>OZ245877.1:2052500-2897766 GCA_965229455.1 uncultured Methylophaga sp. | reverse complement strand
CGATCCTTACCATAGGCAATCAGTTTGCCAATCAGAGAATCATAGTTGGGTGGCACTTTGTAGCCGCTGTAGATATGGGAGTCCATACGGATCCCGGCACCGCCCGGTGCATGATAATGCGTGATCTTGCCCGGACTGGGCATAAAGGTACGGGGATCTTCCGCATTAATACGACACTCGATGGCATGACCGCGCATCACCACATCATCCTGTTTAATCGACAGCGGTTCACCAGCAGCGATGCGGATCTGTTCTGCAACCAGGTCAATATCGGTGACGCGTTCAGTGACCGGATGTTCCACCTGGATACGGGTATTCATTTCAATGAAGTAAAATTCGCCGTCCTGATACAGGAATTCGAAAGTACCGGCACCACGGTAGCCGATGCGAACACAGGCTTCAGCACAAATCGCACCCATGCGGTCACGCATTTCCTGGGTGATGCCCGGCGCCGGTGATTCTTCCACAACTTTCTGGTGGCGACGCTGCATCGAGCAGTCACGTTCACCCAGGTGGATGGCATTACCATGCTGATCGGCCAATACCTGGAACTCGATGTGGCGCGGGTTCTCCAGGAATTTTTCCATGTAGACCATATCGTTACCGAAAGCGGCACGGGCCTCGCTTTTGGTCAGGGCAATGGCATTGAGCAGGTGGGCTTCACTGTGCACTTCCCGCATGCCGCGGCCGCCACCACCACCGGCTGCTTTGATGATAATCGGGTAGCCGATTTCACGGGCCAGGCGCAGATTGGTGGCATCATCGTTGCCCAGCGGGCCGTCAGAGCCGGGCACACAGGGCACACCAGCCTCTTTCATGGCTTTGATGGCAGAAACCTTGTCACCCATGAGGCGAATGGTCTCAGCACGTGGGCCAATGAAAATAAAGCCGCTTTCTTCGACCCTTTCAGCGAAATCGGCATTCTCTGAGAGAAAACCATAGCCCGGATGAATCGCGGTGGCATCGGTGATTTCAGCAGCACTGATAATCGCCGGCACATTCAGATAGCTGTCACTGGATGGGGCCGGGCCAATACAGACACTTTCGTCTGCCAGCAACACATGTTTGAGATCGCGGTCCACACTGGAGTGAACTGCTACGGTTTTTATACCCAGTTCCCAGCACGCGCGAAGAATACGCAGGGCAATTTCGCCCCGGTTGGCAATAACAATTTTATCGATCATATTTTGTTCAAATCCACAGTTCAGGATGAGCAGTGTGCCGAGAGCGGCGGGCCGTTATTCTATAACGATCAGAGGCTCATCGAATTCAACCGGATGACCGTTTTCGACCAGGATAGCCGTGACGGTACCGCTACGATCGGCTTCGATCTGGTTGAACATTTTCATGGCTTCGATAATACAGATAACGTCACCGGCGGCGACTTTCTGGCCGACTTCAACAAAAGCGGCGGCTTCCGGCGAGGAAGAACGGTAGAAGGTACCCACCATCGGTGAGCGTACGGCATTGGCTTCATTCGCTTTGGCTTCAGAAGCCGCTGATTGTGCTGCGGTTTCAGCGGCGGCTGCGGGTGCCGGCGCTGCGGCAGGCATCGCTACCTGTGGCGGTGCAGCGGGTGGGGCATAATGGGGAGCAACGGAGCTGTTACGGCTGATGCGTACTGATTCTTCGCCTTCGGAAATTTCAATCTCGGCGACATCGGATTCCTGAATAAGATCGATGAGTTTCTTAATTTTGCGAATATCCATGCGTTAACCTTTAATAATAGTTATCAGTTGAGTTGTTTGATGGCGGCTTGCAGAGCCAGTTCATAACCCTGCGCACCCAGTCCGCAGATCACGCCTCTGGCGATATCAGACAGATAGGAATGTTGTCTGAATGACTCGCGGGCGTGAACATTGGAGATGTGTACTTCAATAAACGGTATGGCAACGGCGGCCAAAGCATCGCGAAGCGCCACACTGGTGTGAGTAAAAGCGGCTGGATTTATAAGGATGAAGTTGGTGTTCTGGCGGCTTTCATGCAGTTTGTCGACAAGGGCATGTTCAGCGTTGCTCTGAAAAAAATCCAACTGGTGACCGGCTTCCGTCGCCATGCTGCGCAGACGGTCCTCGATATCAGCGAGGGTATCTGCACCATAATGTTCTGGCTCGCGCGTCCCCAGCAGATTGAGATTGGGGCCGTTCAGCACAAGAATATTCGCCATGACGATCCTTACAAAGCGGTCAAAATTCAATTAGGCCGAATTGTGCACCAGCAAGGGGTTAATGTCCAGTTGAGCAGGACAAAAGGCAGACTTTTGTCGCTATTTTCGTCGAAATGGCTGCTTTCTTGAAATTTTCATGATCTTGTCATCAGGGCAGGCTTGACAGATGCTCCAGCATTTTTTCTGCGCTGACATGGCCCACTAAACGGTAATCCCGCCACTCCTCGCCGTCAGCGTTGTAAAACAGCATGGTGGGCGGTCCGAAGACCTTCAGGGCTTTAAGCATGGCCTGATGAGCTTCGGTATTGTCAGTCATATCCAGCTTGAGTAGAAGATAGTCGTCGAGTGCCGCCACGACGGCCGGGTCCCGGAAGGTCGTTTTTTCCATGGCTTTACAGTCGGTACACCAGTCGGCGTAGAAATCGAGCATGACCGGTTTTTGTGTGTTTTGGAGTCGGCTATGCAACTCATTGAGATTATTTACTTGACTGAATGTCAGTTGATTAGGTTGAGACGCCGTTACTGAAGGGCTGGCTGCGGTCAGTTGCAGTGGCTGCCAGAGGTTCTGACTGCCACTGGCTCCTCCGACCATCAACAGCGAACCGTAAATTAGCAGAATCAGCCCCAGACCCTTGTAAAGCTTGCTCCAGCCGCTGGCATCTATCTGTAGACTGTTGAGTGCGCCCATGTAGACGGCGGTGACAATCAGCAGGCCACCCCACAAGAGCAGCGTCAGCCAGCCGGGCAGAATACGTTCCAGCATCCAGATAGCGAGGCCCAGCAGCAACACGCCGAAGATGGCTTTGATCACATTCATCCAGTCCCCCGCTCGTGGTAGCAGTGAACCGGCAGAAGTGCCGATAATCAGCAGCGGTATGCCCATGCCGATACTCAGTGCGAACAGTGCCAGCCCGCCCAGGAAGGGGTCAGCATGCTGACCGATAAATATCAGTGCGGCAGCCAGTGGCGGTGCCAGGCAGGGACCCACTATCAGCGCTGACAGCAGACCCATCACGGCGACACCAATAAAGCTGCCACCCTGCTGGCGATGAGTCAGCTGATGCAGCCGGTGTTGTAGTGCATGAGGCAACTGCAGGTCGTATAAACCAAACATTGACAGAGCGAGTAGAACAAACAGCAGACTGAAGCTGCTGATAACCCAGGCATTCTGGAACAGGCTCTGCAGGTTTTCACCGAGTAGACCGGTGAGTATACCGGCAGCCGTATAGGTCACTGACATTGCCAGTACATAAATGAGAGACAGAGCAAAAGCACGGCGAGTGGTAATCTTCTCGCCTTCGCCGACAATGACACTGGACAGGATAGGAATCATTGGCAGCACGCAGGGCGTAAAAGTTAACAACAGCCCCAACCCCAGAAAGCCGATAAAAATCTGAATAAGATTGTCCTCGGCCAGACGTTGTGCCAGCCGATCCTGTTCGCTGAGGGGGTGACCAGCTGAATTGGATGATTCGGCAGCTGGAACAGGCGTAAGCGGCTCGGTGCTTGATTCTGTTGCGACCGGCAGGGTGAGGTTGACCTGTTGCACACTGGGCGGGTAACAAATACCAAACGTTTCAGAGCAGCCCTGAAAATAGGCTTTGAGTGTCACTTGCTGTGCGGCCTGAGGGCGATCCAATGGCAGCTTGAGTGCCAGATCGTGATGGTAAACCTGGACCAGTCCGAAGGTCTCATCGTTTTTATTTTCACCCGGTGGCAAAATGAAGTTGCCAAGGTGGACGTTGTCGTTGCCGACGATATCGAAACGTAATTTATCGCGGTAGAGGTAATTGCCCTCCATCACCTGCCAGCGTGCAATGACGATGTTGGCATCATTGACTTCAGCGCTGAACTGGAAGGCTTCTTCGACCAGCGGCGGTACATCATCAGACTGGCTCAGCCCCAGGCCTTCCAGAAATCCTGTCCGCGCATGGGCGCTGGAAACCAGTAGTAACAGACATAAAAGCAAAAATTTTTTCATCATTCTTCAGGGCTTGCCATCACAGTATTTAGCTAGACAATCTTAGCAGTGTGAAGTTACATCCGTCTCCTACGGGGTATGCCTGTTGTCACAATGCTGCAATAATTGCCTCATTTTTGATAAGCAACTGACGGTATTAATGTGGAAATAAAAGACATCCATCAGCTAGAAAAGCAAGCTTATAAAAAGAGTCATGGTGAACTCACGCGCATCGGCCTGGCCCTGCTGTTCATGGTGCTGGCGCTGGTTTACAGCTACAACATCAGTGGTGATGGCACCAGCAGCCTGATTCTTGCCGTGGCGACCGTGTTTGGTGCCTATATGGCGATGAACATCGGTGCCAATGATGTTGCCAACAATGTGGGGCCGGCAGTCGGCTCCAAAGCTCTGACCATGGGCGGTGCGATTATTATCGCAATGATTTTTGAGGCGGCCGGCGCCATTATCGCCGGGGGTGACGTGGTCTCCACCGTCAAGAAAGGCATCATCGACATCAATGGTTTTGGCGGTAATACGCAGGACTTTGTCTGGGCGATGATGTCGGCGCTGCTGGCCGCGGCACTGTGGCTCAACCTGGCTACTTTTGCCCGGGCGCCGGTTTCCACGACACACTCTATTGTCGGCGGTGTCATGGGCGCCGGCATCGCCGCCGCTGGTTTCAGCATTGTGGACTGGGGCACGATGGGCGCAATTGCCAGTTCCTGGGTCATTTCACCGGTGATTGGCGGCGTGATTGCCATTATCTTTCTTTATGCCATCAAAAAAACCATCATCTTCCAGGATGACAAGATCACGGCTTCATCCAAATGGGTGCCAGTGTATGTCGCGATTATGGCCTGGGCTTTTGTCACCTATCTGGTTATCAAGGGCTTGAAAAAAGTCTGGCCGGGTCTGACGGGCTTTATCAATGAGAGCCTGTCTCTGGGGATGGATTTCGGCTCCAAACCCAGCATGGTGGATGCACTCATTATTGGCTTTGTGATTGGCATACTGGTGTATTTCCTGGTCAAGCGAACGGTCAAACAGCGTTTGCCACGGCTCACCAATGACCGTGCCAGCGTTAATGTGCTGTTTACGATTCCTTTGATTTTTGCCGCGGCTTTGTTGAGCTTTGCTCACGGCGCCAATGACGTGGCGAATGCGATCGGGCCACTGGCGGCAATTCATGATGCCATTATCACCGGTGGCATCACTGCCGAGGCCGGTATTCCATTCTGGGTGATGGCCGTAGGTGCTTTGGGTATCGCGCTGGGTCTGGCACTGTACGGGCCACGTCTTATCCGTACCGTGGGCGGCGAAATCACCGAACTGGATCAGATGCGGGCTTTTTCTATAGCGATGGCGGCAGCGATAACAGTGATTATTGCCAGTCAACTGGGTTTGCCGGTCAGTACTACCCATGTTGCCATCGGCGCCGTATTTGGTGTGGGGTTCCTGCGTGAATGGCTGGAACGGGCGGAAAGTCTGGAAGACGAAATTGAACAGGATGAGCGTGAAATCAAGGAAGAAAAACGCTTACTCAGCGCCCTGCGCAGTGAACTCAATGTGCTGATGGAGAAAAAAGACAAAACTGTCAGCGATTATGAGCGTATCACGGATTTGTATCGGGCCATTGACGAAGAAAAAGGCACGCTGAAAAAAGCCAAGAAAACGCTCAAGAAAGAGAAGAAGAGCCTTTACGTCAAGCGCGATATGATGAAGAAAATTATCACCGCCTGGCTGATTACCGTGCCGTCAGCAGCCGTCTTGTCAGCCATTTTGTTCTATACCATCCGGGGGGTGATGACCTGATCGTGGCTGGAGAGACTGTCATCTGGCTGTCACTAAAGCGTCACACTGATGTCGGGGATTGCCAGCTAAGTTATGACTTACACCCATGTAAAGCAATTAAAATCAGTGGGTTAGCTTATTGTTATCAAACTGTAACAATGGCTTAGTATCATGCAGCAGTCATTTTAAAGACTGGGAAAAAGGGCTATGGCAACAAGTATATTGGTGGTCGAGGACGACGTCGCAATCCGGGATATGTTGTCTTTCACACTCAAGTCATCGGGTTTTGCCTGTGAGGCTGTGGGTGACGGGGAAGCCGGGCTGGAAACGCTGAAACAGCACCAGCCGGATATGATCCTGCTGGACTGGATGCTGCCGGGGATCGACGGCATTGAATTTATTCGCCGCCTGCGAGCCAATGAGTTTCTGGCCAATATCCCTGTCATTATGCTCACTGCCAAGGGCGAGAGTGAGGACATGGTCAAAGGGCTGGGTGTTGGCGCTGATGACTACATCAACAAACCTTTCTCGCCACCAGAGCTCATGGCCCGTATCAAGGCGGTGTTAAGGCGCTGTCAGCCCGCCGACTCAGAAGACGGTCAGAAACTTCAATTCAGCAATTTGGTACTGGATACCAAAAGCCACCGTGTCACGGTGAATGATAAAAGGGTGGAATTGGGGCCAACCGAGTTTCGTCTGCTACATTTCTTTATGAAAAACCCGGAGCGTGCCTACGGCCGCTCACAGTTACTGGATTATGTCTGGGGCGACACGGTGTATATCGAAGAGCGCACCGTCGATGTCCACATCCGACGTTTACGTAAAGCGCTGGAACCCAGCGGGCATGATCACCTGGTACAAACGGTCCGTGGTGTAGGTTATCGTTTCTCAGTGGATTAACGGCGGCGCTGATGCAATGGGATAATTGGCGGCTGTTGACGCTACTGAGTCTGGCCGGTTTCTGTGGACTGCTGTTCGGCCAGATGATGACTTTTATGTTTCTGGCTGCCCTGATTTATGCGCTGTGGTTACAGAACAACTGGTACAAGCTCAGAAAGTGGCTGGAAAAACCTAAGAAAAACCGTTCACCCAGTGCTGAGGGGGTTATTGATGATGTCTGCCGTCAGATCGAGCAGATGCGCCAGCAGAACAGCAACCGTAAGAAAAAGCTGACCGGCTATCTGAAACGTTTCCAACAGGCGACGGCGGCGCTACCCGACGGGATCGTGGTGCTGGGGGAATATGGCGAAGTCGAATGGGCCAATCAGTCGGCGCGTGAACTGCTCGGCGTACGCTGGCCGCGAGATAACAACGTCCGAATCAACAATCTGATTCGCGATCCGGCATTTCAGTCTTTACTGGAAGACCCTCTCAAGTTGGGTAATGTGGTGACCGTCAAATCACCGCATGATGAAGCCATGCAACTGGAACTCAAAGTGGTGAGTTACATGGGGGCGGGCAGATTGTTGATAGCACGCGACATCACACAAACCATCAAGCTGCAGCGCATGCGCCGCGATTTTGTTGCCAATGTCTCGCATGAACTCAAAACCCCGCTGACCGTATTGCGCGGATATCTGGAAGCCTTCACCGACCAAACCGACACCGAACAGTGGCGGGCTGCTTTACCGGCAATGCGCCAGCAAAGTGAGCGTATGCATCTGATGATCAAAGATCTGCTGGTGCTATCTCAGCTTGAGACCGGTGAAAAGGCATTGCGGCGGATCCCTACCGATATCGGCAAACTGCTGCAGTCGATCATAGAAGATGCCCGTTCACTGGAGCATTACCGTGATCACAAAATCAGTCTTGAGCTGGATACCGAACGCTGGCTGGTCTGTGATGTGGATGAAATCCGCAGCGCCATTTCCAACCTGGTGTTCAACGCCGTCAAGTACACGCCGGCGGATTGCCAGATTCATATCAGCTGGCGACTTGACGATGAGGGCGCCTGTCTGGAAGTCGCCGATGAGGGTGAGGGTATCGCCGAACACCATCTGGAACGGCTCACTGAACGTTTCTACCGTGTTGACAAAGGGCGCAGTAACGACAAGGGGGGGACCGGTCTGGGGCTTGCGATCGTCAAACATGTGCTGCAGCGTCACGGCGCCAGACTCGAAATCAGCAGCGAGCTGGGTCAGGGGACGCGTTTCAAATGCCGGTTCCCAGCCACCATCGTGGTTGAGAAAATTACTGTTTAACAATAGCTTGGCTTGATTCTGAGCGTGTTGTCATACAACTGTCACATTTCTTTCATACCCTTGTCACAGTCCAAATACATACTTTCCCAGCGCAAAACGTGAAACACGTTGCATTTTTCTTTTAACTTGGGAGCTGAACAACATGTTCAAGAAAAACATCGCCCTGCTGGGTGCTGCCGTCACCATGGCATTCTCATCGGTTACATTTGCCGACGTTGACGCCAACCTGCCTGACTATGAAAAAGTCAGCGGTATTTCAGGTAACCTCTCCAGCGTTGGTTCTGACACGCTGGCCAACCTGATGACACTGTGGGCTGAGGAATTCAAACGTGAATATCCTAACGTCAGTATTCAGATTCAGGCTGCCGGTTCTTCAACTGCACCGCCTGCTCTGACTGAAGGTACTTCAAACTTTGGCCCTATGAGCCGCCAGATGAAAGACAAGGAACTGGCTGCGTTTGAAGAAAAATTCGGCTACAAACCGACTGCCATTCCAGTCGCTATCGATGCTCTGGCTGTCTATGTACACAAAGACAACCCAATTGAAGGTCTGACCATTCCACAGGTTGATGCGATTTTCTCCGCCACCCGTAAATGCGGTTATTCAGAAGACGTCACCAACTGGGGGCAACTGGGTATTGAAAACCTGGGCGCGATTCAGCTCTATGGTCGTAACTCGGTATCCGGTACCTATGGTTACTTTAAAGACAACGCCCTGTGTAAAGGTGACTACAAAAACAGCGTTAATGAGCAGCCGGGTTCTGCTTCAGTGGTTCAGGGCGTGACCAAATCACTGAATGGTATCGGTTACTCCGGTATCGGTTATAAAACCTCTGGCGTGAAAGCGGTGCCACTGGCTAAAGAAGAAGGCCAACCGTTCATCGAGGCAACGCCGGAAAATGCCGCCAGCGGTCAGTTCCCTATGGCCCGTTTCCTGTGGGTTTATGTGAACAAAGCGCCTAACAAGCCGATGTCACCGATTGACCGTGAGTTCATCAAAATGGTCCTGTCTAAAGTCGGTCAGCAAGTGGTTGTTAAAGATGGCTACGTGCCACTGCCAGCCAGCGTGGCAGAAAAGGCGCTGGAAAAAATCCAATAAGCCTGTATTGATATGACAGATGAAGCGCCCCGTGTGTCAAAGCACGGGGCGTTTTTGCTGTCATAATAACCCTGAAGCCTTTGCCTTGCAGATGCTTGAGGATTGTTTCGGAAAACACATAACACTGGTAATGCTCGATGCAAGAACAAACCGTTGATGATCAAACCGTGCTGCCGGCTGCCGACTCACCCATAGCCAAACGTCGTCGTGCCTGGCGCGAAACCAAAGATAAAGTGGCTAAATATGGCGTCGGTTTTGGTGGCATTTCAGTGATTCTTGCCATCGTACTGATTTTCTTTTACCTGTTGTATGTGGTCCTGCCCTTGTTTCAGGGCGCTGATCTCGAGACCCGCACGATTTACCAGACCGAGCAGACCGCCACTCAATTCCTGACACTGAACGAATATAACGATGTCGCCCTGTCAGTGAGCGACAATGGCACCGCCCGCTTTTTCGAGGCTGAAAACGGTCATCCCATGCTCGAGGTCGACTTGCCGGTGAGGCCCGAAGCGATTACCTCTACAGCGGCCGGTGCAGCAGTGACGGGTGTCTTTGCTTATGGGATGACAGATGGTTCGGCACTGGTATTTAACCAGGATTATAAGATTACTTACCCCACCGGCACACAACGTAAAATTATCCCGCTGATCGAATATCCTCTGGGAGAAGAGCTTGTCGTTGTTGACCCTCAGGGCCAGCCACTGGAACTGCTCAGTGTGCAAAGTTATGACGATCAGACCACGTTTGCTGCAGTGACGGCTGACCAGCGGGTGGTGTTGAAATCGGTGATCCGCGAAGCGAGTTTTCTGGATCCTTCAGCCTTCACACTGAAAGAAAAAGCGGCCTCCATCAGCCCGACCGGTGCCGCCAGAATTACTCACCTGCAACTGGATATCGATCAACGTGAACTTTATTTCGTTGATGATAAGGGCTTTATTTACTTTTATGACGTGCAGGACATCGCGAGTCCGCGACTGGTCCAAAAAGTCAAAGCAGTGCCGACCGGCGTCGGTATCACATCACTGGAATTTCTGACCGGCGGTATTTCTGTGCTGGTGGGTCGTAGTGATGGCCAGATTGATCAGTGGTTCCCGGTACGGGACAAGGACAACAATTATTTTCTGCACAATGTGCGCAGCTTTAATGACCAGCAAGCCGCCATTGTTGCCATTGCGGTGGAGCAGGCCCGTAAAGGTTTCCTGGCTCTGGACAGCACCGGTAAACTCGGGGTTTATCACACCACGGCCGAACGCACGCTCCTGGTCGAGCCGCAGCTTGAAAGTGCTGATGCAGTCATAGGGCTGTCGCCCCGGGCCAATGGTCTGATCAGCCTGACGGCTGACGGTCAGGTGAAACTGATTCATATCGATAACGAACATCCGGATATTTCCTGGCACTCGCTATGGGAAAAAGTCTGGTATGAAAGCCGCAGTGAGCCGGAACACATCTGGCAGTCTTCCTCCGCCAGCAGTGACTTCGAGCCCAAATTCAGTCTGACACCGCTGACCTTCGGCACCATCAAAGCGGCATTCTATGCGATGCTGGTGGCGGTGCCACTGGCGATTATGGGCGCGATTTTTACTGCTTACTTCATGTCGCCCAAGATGCGCTCTATCGTCAAGCCGACCATCGAAATCATGGAAGCCTTGCCAACGGTGATACTGGGCTTTCTCGCCGGGCTCTGGCTGGCGCCAATTGTGGAAGACAATCTGCCCGGGGTGTTTACCATCCTGTTTATGCTGCCGCTGATGATTATTCTCACTGCCTGGGCCTGGACCAAACTGCCCCGGCGCTGGCGTGAAGCGATTCCTGACGGTTGGGAAGCGGCGATTCTGATTCCGATTGTGATTGTGGTCGGTATCGTTTCAATGTCACTGAGTTCCAGCATTGAGCTGTGGCTGTTCGATGGCAATATGCCGCAGTTCCTCAATGATATCGGTATCGATTTCGATCAACGAAACTCCCTGGTGGTGGGGCTCGTCATGGGCTTTGCCGTCATTCCGACCATTTTCTCGATTACTGAAGATGCCATCTTCGGTGTGCCTAAACATTTGACGATCGGCTCACTGGCGCTGGGCGCGACGCCCTGGCAGACCATGACCCGTGTCGTGCTGCTGACCGCCAGTCCGGGCATTTTCTCGGCAGTAATGATTGGTCTCGGCCGCGCGGTCGGTGAGACCATGATCGTACTGATGGCAACCGGTAACACGCCCATCATGGACTTTAATATATTCGAGGGCTTCCGTGCCCTGTCGGCCAATATCGCGGTGGAAATGCCGGAAGCCGAAGTCAACAGCTCGCACTACCGTGTGCTGTTCCTGGCTGCGCTGGTGTTGTTCATGGCCACCTTCGTACTGAACACGGCGGCAGAAGTGGTTCGTCAACGTTTGCGTAAAAAATACAGCAGCCTGTAATGGATAAAACAATGTCTCAGCGTTCATCAATCAAAACCTGGTTCAACAGCGGCAAGCCGTGGGTCTGGCTCAATGCCGGCGCTGTCAGCATCAGTCTGGTCATGGTCGTCGGACTGTTATTGCTTATTGCGGTGCGTGGACTGAGCCATTTCTGGCCTGCCGATATCATGGAGTTGAGCTATCAGGAGCCGGGACAGCCTGCCGAAACCCTGATTGGTGAGCGGATTGATCATGAAACCGTCCCGGCTGCCCGGCTGGCACTGTCCGGTGTCCAGTTGCCGGAAGGTCAGGAATTTGCCCAACGTACACTGCTCAAAGTCGGTAACCGTGACTATTTCGGGTTGGATTTCCGCTGGATTAATGACCCCTGGATCAGTGATATCCGTTATCCCGAGGGCATCATGGCGATCGAACGTCGTGAATGGGGCAATTTCTACGGCTATCTGGTCAACGTCAAACAGCAAGGCGAAGTGGTTGTCAGCGGTGAGGGTGCTTACCAGGAATTTGTGCAGCGGCTGGAGCGCAGCAATGAACTGATGCGCCAGATCAAAACGCTGGAAAAGGACGACATCGGTCAGATTAACCATGGTCTGGAAGAAATCCGACTGGAAAAACGTCGCCTGCAGATGGATGACGTGCCGGAAGGCACGCTGCCTTACCAGGAATTGGAAGAGCAGAAACAGCAGCTCAATGATCGCTATGCCACCTTACGCGAAGAACTGAGTGACCTGTATCAGGCGATGAACCGTGATCAGATCATGGTGCGGATGGCTGATGGTCGTGAAGTCGAGATTCCGCTGGCCAAGATCGTGCACGTCTATAAACCCAACGGTATGGGCATTAGCGAGAAGTTCGGCCAGTATTTCCACCATGTTTGGGAATTTGTCTCCGGTGAGCCGCGTGAAGCCAACACCGAAGGCGGTATCTTCCCGGCCATTTTCGGTACCGTGATGATGGTGATCATCATGTCGATTCTGGTGACACCTTTCGGTGTTATCGCCGCCGTTTATCTGAAAGAGTATGCCAGGCAGGGTCCGGTTGTGCGGCTGATTCGCATCGCGGTGAATAACCTGGCAGGTGTGCCGTCGATTGTTTACGGGGTATTCGGTCTCGGGTTCTTTGTCTATTTTATCGGTGGCAGCATCGATGAGATCTTCTTCCAGGCTAAATTACCGTCACCGACTTTCGGCTCGCCCGGCCTGTTGTGGGCCTCACTGACGCTGGCGATTCTGACGGTGCCGGTGGTTATCGTGGCGACCGAAGAGGGACTGTCACGAATTCCGCGTGCAATCCGTGAGGGCAGTCTGGCACTGGGGGCCACCAAAGCTGAAACCTTGTGGCGCACCGTGTTGCCGATGGCCGCACCGGCAATGATGACCGGTCTGATTCTGGCCGTCGCCCGTGCCGCCGGCGAGGTGGCACCACTGATGATGGTGGGTGTGGTGAAACTGGCCCCGGCGCTGGCGGTCGATAATATCGCCCCGTATCTGCATCTGGACAGACAGTTTATGCACCTGGGCTTTCATATATACGATGTCGGCTTCCAGAGCCCGAACGTCGAAGCCGCGAGGCCGCTGGTTTATGCCACCGCATTCCTGCTGGTCCTGATTATCATCGTGTTGAACCTGGCAGCGATTGGTATTCGCAATCGTCTGCGTGAAACCTACAAATCAACTGAGAGTTAAACCCATGCAAGCAGCCAACCAACAAAAAAACGTGTCGCGTGGTATCGATATTGAATCAATGTCACGCGGTCCACGCGTTAATCTGGCAGATGAAACCGTCTGTCTGGAAGTCAAAGACTTCAACCTTTTCTACGGCGACAAGCAGGCGTTGCATGGTATTAACATGCAGATCCCGAAAAACCGCGTCACCGCCTTTATCGGCCCCAGTGGTTGCGGTAAGTCGACTCTGCTGCGCTGTTTCAACCGGATGAACGATCTGATTGATACGGTGAAGGTGGATGGTCAACTCGTGCTTGATGGTATGGAAATCAACTCCCCTTCGGTGAATGTGGCTGATCTGCGCCGTCAAGTGGGGATGGTGTTCCAGAAACCCAATCCATTTCCCAAGTCGATTTACGAAAACGTGGCCTATGGTTTACGTTTGCAGGGCGTCAACGACCGCGCCACGCTGGATAAGGTGGTTGAGCAGTCGCTGAAAGGCGCGGCGCTGTGGGATGAGGTTAAAGATCGTCTGCACGAGTCAGCGATGGGTATGTCGGGTGGTCAGCAGCAACGTCTGGTGATTGCCCGCGCCATCGCGATCGAACCGGAAGTGCTGCTGCTCGACGAACCGGCTTCGGCGCTGGACCCGCTGTCGACGCTGAAAATCGAAGAGCTCATTTATGAGCTTAAGGAGAAGTACACTATCGTCATCGTGACCCACAACATGCAACAGGCCGCGCGGGTGTCTGATTACACTGCCTTTATGTACATGGGTGAACTGATTGAGTTTGGCGCCACTGACGAGTTGTTTACCAACCCGGCTAAGAAACAGACTGAAGATTATATTACTGGTCGCTACGGTTAATCACGGCGCCAAGGAGATACGAAAATGGTAAGCAATACCTCCCAACATATTTCGCAGCAGTTCGAAAATGAACTGCAGGATATTCGCTCCCGCGTGCTGGCAATGGGCGGACTGGTGGAGCAGCAGGTAGCCAATGCGATGGAAGCGCTGATGACCGGCGATACTGAAATGGCCCGTGAAGTCATTACCTATGACGAGCAGGTCAATGAGATGGAAATCGCGATTGATGAGGAATGCATTCAGATCATCGCCCTGCGCCAGCCAACCGCCAGCGACTTGCGTCTGGTCACCGGTATCGAGAAAACGATTACCGATCTGGAACGCATTGGCGATGAGTCGGTTCGCATCGCAAGAATGGCGATCAACTTGTCGGAAAAAGATCGGCCTAAGCGGAATTACCGTGAACTGCAAAGTCTGGGTAATCATGTCCGCGGCATGCTGCGGGATGCGTTGGATGCTTTTGCCCGTTTTGATGTGGAAATGGCGCTGCGCGTCGCCAAGGAAGACCGCGAGGTGGACGCTGAATATGAGGGCATTCTGCGTCAGTTAATGACCTACATGATGGAAGATACCCGCCAGGTCTCTCGGGTGGTCGATATGATGTGGTCTGCGCGCTCCTTGGAGCGGATTGGTGACCATGCCAATAACATTTGTGAACATATTATTTACCTGGTTGAAGGTAAAGATGTGCGCCACCTCAGTATTGAGAAGGCGGAAAAAGTGGTTAAGGGTGAGCCCATCGACTGATTTCATGCTTGTAGTTTCTCTCTGGCAGCTTGGCCCGTATCGTTTGATTCGGGCTTTTTTTTGCCAGATGATTGTCTCCAATCAGGCTGCTGGGGCAGAATAGGCGGAACATGACAGACGAATCTACGCCACAGCCGAATTCACACGACGTTCTCGCCGCGGTCGATCTCGGTTCCAACAGTTTTCATATGATTATCGCCCGCCTGCGCGACGGCCATTTTCAGGTGGTCGACCGCCTGCGCGAAATGGTACAGCTACGCGCCGGGCTGGATAAGGATAATTACCTGTCGCTGGAAGCACAGGAGCGGGCGCTGGCCTGCCTGGAGCGTTTCGGTGAACGCATCCGCCATCTGCCGTTCGGCGATGTTCGTGTTGTTGGTACTAATACCCTACGTATTGCCCATAACTCGCGTCGTTTTCTGCGTCAGGCGCGGCTGGCACTGGGTCACCCGATTGAAATCGTGACCGGTGAAGAGGAAGCAAGGCTGATTTACCTGGGGGTCGCCCATGCACTGGCCTTTGATCATAGCCGCCGGCTGGTGATGGATATCGGCGGCGGCAGTACCGAGTTTATTATCGGCGAGGGCTTTCAGGGCCGGATGCGGGAAAGCCTGGAAATGGGCTGCGTCAGTTATTCACAGAAATATTTTGCGGATGGCCTGACGCCGGCAAGCTCAATGCAGCGGGCGATGCTCGCGGCTGCGAGGCAAATCCGCACGATTCAACGTCCTTATCGTCAGGCCGGCTGGAGCGAGGCGATTGGGGCCTCGGGTACCATTCGCTGTGTCGCCAATATCTGTAAAGAACAGGGCTGGGCTGATGATGGCGTGATTACCGGTGAAGCCTTGCAGAAAATGGTGCAACACCTGATCGATGCCGGCAGTGTCGATGCCGCCGGATTGCAGGGGTTGAGCGAAGAGCGCAGTAAAGTCATTACCGGTGGCTTGTGCATTCTGGCTGCTGCCTTTGACCGCCTCGGTATCGAAAAGATGACCGTTTCCGATGGGGCACTGCGTGAAGGGCTGTTGTATGACCTGCTGGGCCGGATTCAGCATGATGATGAACGGGATCGCACCGTGGTTGCTTTGGCACGACGCTACGATGTGGATGAAGCCCACGCCGAACGGGTCACGGTGATGGCGACCCAGTTGTTTGAACAGGTTGCGCGGGAATGGAAGCTGGATTACGAAGAACTGCTGCACCGCCTGCAATGGGCCTGCAAGCTGCATGAAGTGGGCCTGGCGATTTCACATCACCAGTTCCACAAGCATTCAGCCTACCTGGTGGGACATTCAGATCTGCCCGGCTTTTCCCGTGAAGAACAGCAGGTGTTGTCGGTGATGGTGCGTGGTCAGCGTCGCGCTTTTCCCAAAAAACATATCAAGAAATTGCCGGATGAATTACAACTCAGCACCGAACGGCTGACCGTCTTGTTGAGGCTGGCAATGGTATTTAACCGTGGTCGCAGTGAACGGGCCGATACCTATCTCAAACTGCGCATTGAGGGTAAAAAGCTGACCCTGACGCTGCCTCAGGACTGGTTGAAGGAGCATCCGCTGACCGAAGCGGATCTGGCACATGAAGCAGAGCATCTGAAAAAAATTGATCTCAAGCTGGTGGTGGCCTAGCCCGAACTCCACGAGCGACAGGCAGTCTTACAGACACACTGGAGGGCTGCTATGAAAGCTATGATTCTGACCCTGTTTCTGCTGCTGGGACAGTCCGTCACGGCGCAAACCACGGCCATCGAAATTCGTCATGAAAATGGTGATTTGCTGACTATTCAGCGACTGGCTGACGGTGAGGTCTGGGGATCTTTGTTTTTGAGTGATCGGATGACCGCGAGTTTCGCCAGTCATGAACTGATTGTGCTGCAGCTCGATGGTCATCAACCCATCAAGCTCCAGCAGGGGTTTCGCTCCTGCGGCGCGCCGGCACCCAAGCCCCAGCAAGTGGTATATCAATTTGAACAGTCAGCGTCGGAATGGGCTTTAAGCGGTAACGGACAGCCACAGACTGATGTCTTGAAACTGTTGGGCTGGGACCGCGATCAGTATCAGACTCTGCATGCTGATCGCCGGCCGGAAGTCGTCGATTTCCCGATTGATCCGGGCGAAAGCCTGAGTCAGCAACTGTCCACATCAGGCCAAATCAGTTTTCGCTATGTGACTGACCGTGGTGAGCAGCGGGAGTCGATATTCCAACTCGCGCCGCATCAGCACATCCTCGAACAGTTGCTACCCTGATTACCAGTTCAGATTGAGGCCCACATAGACACTGCGGCCCAATCCAGGCAGACGCTCGCCAACAGCAATATCTTCGTTGCCACCGGCCTGATTATAACCACCCAGATGATTACGATATTTGCGGTCGAGCAGATTGTTTATACCGCCCTGGAGCTGTAAAGATTGGCTCAGCTGATATTCACCGCTCAGGTTGAAAATGGCATAGCCCGAAGTTGCTTCCTCTTCATTTTCAGACGATACCTGGTTTTGCTCCGCGACGGTCACGGCCTCAAAACCGAGGCGCCAGTCAGGTTCGATATAGCTTAGTTGTGTTCTCGCGGTCAGTGGTGCAATGCGGTACAGGTTGTCATTGGTATCACGACGCTTGCCACGGACATAGCTGACGGTGCCATCAAGCTGCCAGTGGTCACTCAAAGCCCACAGCCAGTTGGTATCGATACCGTAAAGCTTGGCATCGACATTACTGAAGACCAGTGAGTTCATCGGGCCACCCGACACGCCCTGGATGTAATCATTGACGTGGTGATAGAAAATACGAGGTGAAATAGCAAATTGAGGCGTGTGCCAATCAACGCCTATCTCAAACTGGTAGGCGGTTTCCGGATCAAGCTCAACATTACCAACATAGGTTTTACCATCAGCGAGACCGGATGTGGCCTGCAAAGGTAACCACAGGTAGCGCTCCTGGTAGCTGGGGGCTCGCTCTTTACGGGCGAAACCCAGTTCCAGATCCAGGGATGAATTCAGGCTGCGGGTCAAGGTCATGGCAATATCAGCCAGGGTGTCATCCTGACTGCGGTCACTATTGTTGAAGTTGTTGGCAAGCGTCGCTGGCATACCGCCCATATTGGTGTCGACATTACCTGCATCCATTTTGACATGGGTCAGACGCAGACCGGATTGCATTTGCCAATTGTCATTGATGGCACCGGTCCATTCTGCAAAGGCGCTCAGCCTGTCACGCTCTACCTCATTGAAATTATGGACAAAGAACATCGCATTAGTCGGGTCGGAAATATCGGCGTTGTGTTCTGCACTGTCGGCATCAAAACCAAATGCCCAGCCGCCCTGGTTATAACCCAGCTCAATGCCTTTGGCGAGCACATCAGTATCATTCTGACGGAACATCATATTGCGCGGACGCAGGCTGAAATTATCCATTCGGTGATAGACATCCTGATAGTTCAGCCGGGCAGTGATTTCACCGCCATTACTCAGTGTGTGGCGAATTCCGGTATTGAAGGTTTCACCGCGAATGACCATGATGTCCATCGGCAGGGCCGGGGTACCGGTTTCGCCGGTGTCGAGATGCTTCAGATCAAAATCGATTTCGGTATTATCCAGACGGAATCCGTAGGCCAGACCCAGTGTGTCACGCTTGGCCTCTGTCGGGATAATGTCGCCGCCATCAAATTCCTGATCATGGGCACGGTCAATACTACCCGATAGTTGCAGGCGATGATGTTGATTAGCGAGGCTGGTGACCGCACCGACTGAGCGGGTATCACCATTGCTGGCATACAGGCTGTTCAGACTGCCATGCACTTCCACCTCGTCACTACTGCCGTAATCAGCCTGTTTTGATTCGGCTTTGACTGTACCACCGATAGTTTCGATACCGCTGCTGACCGGCGCGATGCCCCGATACACCGAAATGTTGTCCACCAGCGTGGCGGGAAGATAGCCGAGAGGACTATCCATCCGGTTGGGCCCGGCAGCGCTCAGCGCCATGCCATCGACCAGTACATTAACCCGATCGGCATACATGCCGCGATACTGGACAATGCTGGTAAGCGGACCGTTCTGATTGATATTAGCGCCGGGCAGTTTTTTGAATAATTCACCACTGTCAGCTGAGCTGAGACTGCTCTGTGGCAGAGCATAAGGCACACGTTCGCCTGCTGTTGTGGTCACTGACATATCCGGCAAGGCCACATGCTCGGCGTTGGCAATGGCAGGTAGCAGGGTGCTGATAAGCAGGCTGAGAGGCAGAAATTGACTGCGTAACATGGGGTTCTCCGTGGTTTTTTGGCCCATGCTATGAAAAATAGACAGACAAAAGTTGCGGGATTTGCGGATCCGGTGTGTCATATCACACAATCTTTGTTTTTCAGTGCATGCTAACCTTGCCTGAATTTGCTTAAAGCCGGATTCACCATGGACGCCATTATCAGTTCCTACATCACCGCTTTTCTGCTGGGACTTTTCAGCACGGTTCACTGTATTGCCATGTGTGGGTCGGTGATTGGTGCCCTGACCCTGAGCCTGCCGGCGGAAGTGCGTGAGAGCCAGCGGCGGATGCTGCCTTTTGTATTCAATTACAACATCGGTCGCATACTCAGTTACGGGCTGGCCGGTGTTCTTGTTGGCCTGCTCAGTTCACCGCTGACGCAAATCAACGCGCACTGGTTTTTGCGTATTTTATCGGTAGTGGTGATGGTGTCGATGGGGCTGTATCTGGCCGGCTGGTTTCCCAAGTTTGCCCGTGCCGAAAAACTGGGTGCACCGGTATGGCGTTTGCTGCAGCCGATTGGTCAGAAACTGTTGCCGGTGCGTTCATTTTCACAGGCTTTTCTGCTGGGCATGGTCTGGGGCTGGCTGCCCTGTGGTCTGGTTTATGCCGCTCTCGCCGTCGCAGCCACAGCGGGAGATCCAGTCAAAGGCGGTTTAGTGATGCTGGCTTTCGGCGCCGGTACCTTGCCTGCCGTGATGGGCGCGGGTCTGTTTACTGGCATGCTGTCATCCCTCGCCCGTTCTAAAAAATTAAGACAGGTCGCCGGCATCTTGATTATTCTGATGGCAATAGCGACATTACTCTGGCCGCTGGAGGGCGTGCATGATCACCATTCAGACAGTGCCGCTCATCAGCATCATTCATCACAGAATCCTCATGCGCCGGTCACGCAGCTGGCAAAGGACGAATAGGGCATGAAGCAGACTACGCTCCCGCAGATACTGGGACAGTCCCCGGATATCACGCATATCCTGCGAACCTTGCCGATGATTGCCCTGAGTGATGCCAGTGTCCTGATTAGTGGTGAGACCGGCACCGGTAAGGAACTGATTGCCCTGACCTTGCATGAACAAAGCCGCCGCCGTGATCAGGAACTGGTCACCATCAATTGTGCTGCGCTGCCCACCGAGGATGTGGAAATCGATCTGTTTGGTCGCTGTGATGCCGATGGGCAGGTGACATTCCGTGGCCGACTGCTGGCTGCCGAGGGCTCGACGGTCTTCCTGGATGAAGTCGATGCCTTGCCTCTATCGGTACAAGCCAAGGTGCTGCGTTTTCTGGAAGCCGGTGAATGTCAGTTGCAGGGTAGTCATCGTCTCCACGTCGCCGACGTGCGAATTCTGGCCGCGACCAGTGCCGACTTGCCGACTGAAGTCAAAGCCGGTCGGTTTCGGGCTGATCTGTATTATCGCTTGCAGGTGGTGCCAATTGATTTGCCGCCACTGAGGTCTCGGGCAGAAGATATCGTTTTATTGCTGAAACATTACCTGCGCGAGTTTGCCGGCAGCAACGGGCCGGTCAGGCTCAGCCGCGAGGCCGAGCAGTGCCTGCTAAGCTATACATGGCCGGGTAATGTCCGTGAACTGGAAAACTTGTGTCAGCGAATGACATTGCTTAATCCCGGACAACTCATTCAGCTGGAACAACTGCCGCTGGAAATGCGCGGTGAGAATGTCGCCGCGGCGCATCAATTCAAACTACCGCCGAGTGGTATCGATCTGGCGCAGGTAGAACTGGATCTGATTGAGCAGGCGCTGGAAATGGCGGCTGGCAATCGTTCCAAGGCTGCACGCCTATTGGGTATCAGCCGCGATACGCTGCTCTACCGAATGCAGAAGTACAATCTTTCTTCCTGATCTGCTGCTTGTCTGCTGCCGGGGCTGATGCCAAAATCGTCAGCATCTTGAACCAACTGGGGAAGTCCTGTGAAACAGTACCTGGCACTGTGCCAACGCATCATTGATGAAGGTGAGTGGGTAGAAAACAAACGTACCGGCAAACGCTGCCTGACGGTGATCAATGCCGATCTCGAATATGATGTCGCCCATAACCAGTTCCCCCTGATTACCACCCGCAAAAGCTATTGGAAAGCGGCCATTGCCGAGATGTTGGGGTATTTGAGAGGTTATGACAATGCGGCGGATTTCCGCGCGATTGGCTGTAAAACCTGGGATGCTAACGCCAATGACAATGACGACTGGCTCAATAATCCGCATCGCCAGGGCGAGGATGATATGGGCCGGGTCTATGGTGTGCAGGGTCGCCGCTGGCAGAAACCGGATGGTAGTACCCTGGATCAGCTGCAGAAAATTGCCGATCACCTGAAACAGGGCATCGATGACCGAGGCGAGATCCTCACTTTTTATAATCCTGGCGAGTTTGAGATGGGGTGTCTGCGTCCCTGCATGCACACCCATACTTTTTCGGTGCTGGGTGATACTTTGTACCTGACTTCCTATCAGCGCTCCTGTGATGTGCCATTGGGGCTCAACTTCAATCAGGTGCAGGTGTTTTTCCTGCTTAAAATCATGGCACAGATCAGTGGCCTGAAACCGGGAAAGGCTTATCATAAGATTGTGAACGCCCATATTTACGAAGATCAGTTGGAGCTGATGCGCGATGTGCAGCTAAAGCGTGAGCCTTTCCCTTCACCCAAACTCCATATCAATCCGGAAATCAAAACCTTGCAGGATCTGGAGACCTGGGTCACGCTGGATGACTTTAAAGTCGAAGGCTATGAATATCATCCCCCGATAGCCTATCCCTTCTCGGTGTAATCGACTGAAACCTGACAAGCAGGAGGAGTCAATCATGTCACGTCCGTTATATATCGTCTGGCAGGATTCATTTACACAAGGTGAACCGATTATTGATGAGCAGCATCATGGGGTTCTGGCCACCATCAACACCCTGCATTACTTCATTCAACAGGGTCATGAGCTGAGAGACTTGTTACCCACGATTAAGATTTTGATAAGTTTTCTGGTGTTTCATTACAAAACAGAGGAAGGCATACTCCGCTCAACCGAATACCCAGAAATAGAGACCTATGATCAGGAAATGAACAAGGTGATTGAGGAATTCAAATCAGTTTGTGAAAAAGCCAGAGTAGAAAAAAGTCCGGAACTGGTTCTGGGTTATCTGAAAACATGGTGGCAAAAACATCTAAAGCATCATCAGGATATTACGCCGTTTTTACATAATTGGAGTGGAGAATACTGCCGTGTTGATAAATAAAATCGGAATTTTCAATGACAAAAGAACATGAATCTTTGACTTCATACCGAGTGTGGGATCGCAGTATCCGCTGGTTTCACTGGATTAATGTACTGGCAGTGCTGACGCTGATGGCGATCGGTCTGGTGATTATGAACAGTAAAGCGCTGGGCATCACTGATGACGGCAAAATTCTACTGAAAACCTGGCATGTTTATGTAGGCTATGTGTTTGTGCTGAATCTGCTGTGGCGGATTGTGATGGGCTTTGCCGGCAATCGCTTCAGCCGCTGGTCGGCCATTCTGCCGCTGGGACAACAGTACAAACAGCAACGCCGCGCCTTCTTTGAAAGACTGAAGCAGGGTAAAGAGGTCGGCTTTATGGGACATAATCCGCTGGCGCGCTGGATGGTGACGATCCTGTTTGTCATGCTGACCACGATGGCTGTTACCGGGCTGGTACTGGGTGGGACCGATGTTTATAAACCGCCTTTTGGCAGCTATTTCAAATCATGGGTGGCGGAGAGCCCGGAGACACTGGATCAAGTGAAACCCTACTCTGATGTGGGTGTGAACCAAGCAGCTTATAAAGCAATGCGTGATTTCCGATCGCCATTCAAGGAAATCCATGAATACGGCTTTTTTGTGCTGGCAGCGTTGATTTTTTTGCATCTGCTCGGTGTGATAATCACTGAATGCCGCGAGCGTAATGGGCTGATCTCAGCCATGTTTACCGGTCGCAAAGTGTTCAGAGAGAAACCGCTGGACGATGAGTGAACATAGCTAGATGTTGCTGGTCGTAGAAATTCTTGCTTTACAACTGGCATGGCTGGGTTGTGTGCCGGTCTACTGTGCAGCAAAGCCACAGCGGATATTCCCACACCCACTTCCCAAGCCTCTGGCCTGGCTGAGTTTCATTGTTGCGACATTGCTTGCGGTATGGATGCTGAGTCATATTTATCTCTGGCTGACGGCCTGGTTGATCGTGATGGTTGTGGTCATGGTGGTCTGGATTCTGCTGGCCATTATCATGCCGCATTGCAACCGTTTTTCTGTAGTAAGCCCGGTATTGGCCGTGTTGATGCTGCTGATGGCTTTGCTGGGAGATAGCCATGTGGCTTAAGACACTGCTGGGATTTTTTGTCAGCCTGTTTCTTAGTCTCAGTCTGATGCTTAACACGGCCTACCTTTTGCCAATGCATAGAGAAGTCTACCTCTTGCTCGGTTTTGTTGGCGGCATTCTGCTCTGGGGCGCGATAATGACGGTCTTTTATTGTTCCAGTCATATCGGCAGGCTCATGTGGTTTTGCGGTCCGTTGTTACTGATCTCGCTGAGTATCAACGGTGCATTTATGCTTGGAGTCTTTGCATGAAAGCCAGCACTGTCCGTCATGCTGTTGAAGCCCATGGCTGGGTTGGCCTGATTATTTCGGTGCCGCTGTTTATTATTTTCTGGTCCGGTGCGATCACACTGTTTCATCCTGAAGTCCAGCGCTGGGCCACAATGCCACACTATCCACTCACTCAAAGTGAGGTACAACGACCACTCAATGAGGTGGTGGCAGACAAGCTGGGAAAATATGATTTTGATGCCAGTCACAGCTTGTCGTTGCATCTGCCTGGTGAGCACTCTCCCTATCTTTGGATGGAAATCCCATTGCGCGAGCCGTTGCCGGAGACCGCTGGGCATGAAGCCGATCATGTTCATCTGATGATCGATCCGGTCAGCGGTGAGACGCTGTCGAAATCCGAGCCATTCCAGCTGGCAGACTTTCTCAATCGACTGCACTTCAGTCTCAAGCTGCCCCAGGGCTTGTATCTTGTCGGCATTGTGACCTTTTTCTTTTTAGTGCTGGTGATGACCGGTGTGGTGATTCAGCTCAAAAACCTGGTCAAAAACTTTTTCCTGTATCGGCATAACAGTACTGCCCGATCGCAAATGAATGATATCCATACCGTGATCGGGGTGATCAGTCTGCCTTATGGTCTAATGTATGCTGTGACCGGGGTGATGTTTAACCTGAGCATCATCTTTCAGGTCACCACCATGCTCACCCTGTATCAAGGCGACATGCAGACAATGATGGAGGATGCGGGCTTTGCCAGCTATCAACCTGAACTGGTTGAACGGGCCGAACCCATGCCCGATTTGGATCAGTTGCTAAAACAGGTTGAGTCACAGGCCAACGCGACGGTGCATACCATTACGATGCGGAACTATGGTGATCAAGGTGCGCTTATTGGCTTTGCCGGCATGGAAAACGGCAGCTTTGCCAGAAGCGTTGAGCGATTTTACCGGGTGTCTTCGGATAGCTTCCCGACAGCAATGAACCCGCAGCAGCATAACCTGTTCACTGACAGCGTCAATTTGCTGTTCAGCTTGCATATGGCGAATTACGCTGGGCTTGATTTGCGTTTGCTTTATTTCCTGCTGGCAATTGGCGTGTGCACGATGATTGTTGCCGGTAATTTACTCTGGATGACCAAACGACAAAAACAACCAGGTTATGCCAGAACTCGTGGCATTATGCGCGGACTGACATTAGGTGGAACCATGGGGTCGATCACGGCGACGGCCGTGGCTTTTCTCATGGAGCGGGTGTTACCTGTAGAGCTTGCTGCCCGAGGCGAGTGGGTGATGACGGGCTTTGGCATGACTTTATTGCTGTCGATAGTACTGGCCTACATGAACCGTAGCTATTTATGTTACCTGGGCTGGAGTTGTGTGCTCTCGGCATTGCTGCTTTTGATGACGGTGGTGGTGGATAGCACTTGGCTGGCGGCAGTGATTGCGTCACTCTGGCAGACCGGTTTTCATCAGGTGGCCGGTGTCAGTATTGGCCTGTTTTTGTTTGCCCTGTTGTTGGGCGGACTCGGATTGTATTTGTTAAAACACAAAGCAAAACAGACACTCACAGCACAAAGCAGCCATTTATAACTGACCTTGCTGGGCCAGTGAGGTCGTGTCACCATCGCCGACGATAATGTGGTCCAACACCCGGATATCGACCAAACCCAGTGCCGACTGAATACGCTTGGTGATTTGAATATCGGCCTGACTCGGTTCCGCGATGCCTGACGGGTGATTGTGGGCCAGAATCACTGCTGCGGCGTTGTGATGCAAAGCCTGCTTGACCACTTCCCGCGGATAGACGCTGGCCCCGTCGATGGTGCCGCGAAACAGTTCCTCAAAATGCAGAAGCCGGTGCTGGTTATCAAGATACAGGCAGGCAAACACTTCAAACGGATAGGGGCGCAGCCGCTGCTTCAGATAAAGCTGGGTGGTGGCGCAGTCGGTGAAAGCATCACCGCGGCTCAAGGTCGACTCCAGATGGCGACGGCCCATTTCGAGGACGGCCTGTAATTGCACAAACTTGGCTTCGCCCAGGCCGTGGCCCTGACAGAAGCGGCTTTTATCGGCTTCCAGCAAAGCCCGCAGGCTACCGAACTCCGACAGTAATTGCCTTGCCAGATCGACAGCGGACAAACCACTGACCCCGGTGCGCAGAAAGATCGCCAGCAGCTCTGCATCCGACAGGCTGGGCGCGCCGGCTCTGAGCAGCTTTTCACGCGGGCGATCATCGGCAGGCCAATCCTTGATTGCCATGATTCACTTCCTTGTCATTCAATTGCTTAACACTATATTTGCTGTTGTTAGTAAAAACAAACACTTGTCTATACTAAAAGGCTGAAAAATAGTATCCTGTGCGCCCTTTGACTGTAAGCGATTTTATGGCTGGCAAACTTTATATCCGAACTTTCGGCTGTCAGATGAACGAGTACGACTCGAACAAGATGGCCGAGGTGCTCGCGGCGTCGCACCAACTGGAACCGACCGACATCGCCGAAGAGGCAGATGTGCTGCTGCTCAATACCTGCTCGATTCGGGAAAAAGCGCAGGAAAAGGTGTTCCATCAGTTGGGCCGCTGGAAGCGCTGGAAAGATAAAAAGCCCAACCTGGTGATTGGGGTCGGTG
Organism: uncultured Methylophaga sp.; assembly: GCA_965229455.1. GTDB lineage: Bacteria > Pseudomonadota > Gammaproteobacteria > Nitrosococcales > Methylophagaceae > Methylophaga. Next base: position 2,871,404 of record OZ245877.1, on the reverse strand, counting down.
GCTGCGTCGCCAGTCAGGAGGGCGAGGCGATTCGTCAGCGTGCGCCGTATGTAGACCTGATTTTCGGCCCGCAAACCCTGCACCGCCTGCCGGCGATGCTGGAAGAGGTCAAAATCAGCCGCAAGCCCAGCATTGATATTTCTTTCCCGGAAATCGAGAAGTTCGACAATCTGCCAGCGCCACGTGCCGATGGTCCCACTGCGTTTGTGTCGGTGATGGAAGGTTGCAGCAAGTACTGCACTTTCTGTGTCGTGCCTTACACCCGCGGTGAAGAAGTCAGCCGTCCGGTCGGCCCGATCCTGCGTGAAATCCGCCAACTGGCAGCGCAGGGCGTGCGCGAAATCAATTTGCTGGGCCAGAACGTCAATGCCTATCAGGGCATTATCGAAGGCGAGGAAACCGCCGATCTGGCGCTATTGATTCATTATGTCGCGGCGGTTGAGGGCATTGAGCGGATTCGCTTTACCACGTCGCATCCGGTGGAGTTTTCCGACAGCCTGATTGAGGCTTTTGCTGAAGTGCCGGAACTGGTCAATCATCTGCATCTGCCGGTTCAGTCAGGTTCGGATAGAATCCTGACCATGATGAAGCGTGGTCATACCGCCAAAGAGTATCTGGAGAAAATTCAGCGGATTAAGGCAATTCGTCCGGACATCAGCCTATCGAGTGACTTTATTGTCGGCTTCCCTAATGAGACCGAGGAAGACTTCAAGGCCACCATGGACCTGATTAACGAAGTTGAATTCGATCACTCTTTCAGCTTTATTTATAGCGCCCGTCCCGGCACGCCGGCAGCGGCTTTTCACGATTCGGTTCCCGAGGACGTAAAAAAGGAACGTCTGCAGATCATGCAGGACCGCCTGCGTGAACTGGAAGACATGCATGCCCGTTCCATGGTCGGCACCATCCAGAAAATTCTGGTGGAACGTGAAGCCCATCGTGGCGGCGGTGATATGGCCGGCCGCACCGAGAATAACCGAGTGGTGAATTTCCCGGGCGATCCTTCCCTCGTCGGACAGTTTGTCGATGTCCGTATCAATGAGGCGCACAGCAACTCCTTGCGTGGTGAATTGCTAACTGATAGCGTGACTGCATAAGCATTTGGAATTCCATTGTGACCAACTCTACTCATACGCTCGATAGCGTCAGCTTCGAACTGAGTCCCGCCGATAATCCCCGTCTTGCCAACCTTTGCGGCCATATGGATGAGCACATCAGAATGCTCGAACGTGGCTTTGGTGTCGAGATCAATAATCGCGGGATTAAATTTCAGGTCATCGGCCCGGCTGATGTCCTGCTGCTGGTGCAAACCGTCATTCATGATTTGTATGCCGATACGGCACAGCATGTACTGATGCCGGAACAGATTCATCTGGCGATCCGTAACAGTGGCGGCGAGGATACCTCTTCAGGTACGGCGCCGGATAAAGAAGTCATCATCAAAACCAAGCGCGGCCTGATCAAAGCGCGTGGTGATAATCAGCAGGCCTATCTGCGCCGGATCATGACCCACGACATCAACTTTGGTGTCGGTCCGGCCGGTACCGGTAAAACCTACCTGGCCGTCGCCTGCGCGGTGGAAGCGCTGGAGCGCGATTTCGCCCGTCGTATCGTGCTGGTGAGACCGGCGGTGGAAGCAGGTGAGCGACTGGGCTTCCTGCCTGGGGATCTGGCACAGAAAGTCGACCCCTATCTGCGGCCCTTGTTTGATGCCTTGTATGAAATGCTGGGCTTTGAAAGGGTTGCCAAGCTGATGGAGCGCAACGTCATTGAAGTGGCGCCGCTTGCCTACATGCGCGGTCGCACGCTGAATGAATCCTTTATCATTCTCGATGAAGCGCAGAACACCACTATTGAGCAAATGAAGATGTTCCTGACCCGAATGGGCTATAACTCCACTGCGGTCATTACCGGTGACATTACCCAGATTGACCTGCCCGGCAATCAGAAATCCGGCCTGCGCCATGCGATTGAAGTCTTGAAGGATGTCGACGGTATTGGCTTTACCTTCTTCCAGGCCAAGGATGTGGTGCGTCATCAACTGGTCCAGAAAATCATCATGGCTTATGACAAGGCGGATCGCCCCTCATGACCGTGCTGGTGGATCTGCAAACCGCGACTGAGGTTGAGATACCCACTGCAGAGGCATTCCAGCGCTGGGCTGAATCGGCACTGACTGAAGTCGAACAGGATTGTGAGCTCAGTATTCGTCTGGTTGATGAAGTGGAAAGTGCGGAGCTGAACCAGCAATATCGTGGCAAAAACGGCCCGACCAATGTGCTGTCCTTCCCGTTTGAGGCCCCTGTAGAACTGGATCCGAGACTGCTCGGCGACCTGGTGATCTGTGCACCGGTGGTGGAAAAAGAAGCGGCGGAACAAGACAAGGCCGTCAATGACCACTGGGCACATATGGTCGTGCATGGCTGTCTGCATCTGTTGGGCTATGACCATATTGAAGATGAGGAAGCCGAACAGATGGAAGCGCTGGAAATCGAGATTTTAAACACCTTGAATATTATCAATCCCTATTCATGGCAGGGAGAACAACACGCATGAGTGAAGGTCGACCGAGTAGTCAGTCCTGGGTACGTAAATTAAGCAACCTGTTCCTGGAGCCTCAGGATCAGGAACAATTGATCGAACTGATCCGCTCCGCATCCGAGCGCCACATTCTCGATTCCGAAGCTTTATCTATTGTTGAAGGCGCGCTCAGCGTCTCGCAGATGCAGGCCCGTGACATCATGATCCCGCGCTCGCAGGTGGTGATGGTTTCACGCGATGCGCCCGCTGAAGAAACGCTCAAACTGGTCACTGAAACCGCCCATTCGCGGTTTCCGGTCATTGATGATGACCGTGATGATGTGATTGGTATTCTGCTGGCGAAAGACCTGCTGTCAGCCGTGGTCAGTAGTGGCGATTTCAAATTCGATCTGCGTGAACTGCTGCGTCCGGCCGTCTTTATTCCGGAAAGCAAACGTCTCAACGTGCTGCTGCGTGAATTTCGCGCCCGCCGTAATCATATGGCCATTGTGGTCGACGAATATGGGGGTGTCGCCGGGATCGTCACGATTGAAAACGTGCTGGAGCAGATTGTCGGTGAAATCGAAGACGAGCACGATTTTGATGATGACACACCGATTCTGCAGCGTAATGAAAACACCTACACCATCAAGGCGCTGACACCAGTGGATGAATTCAACGAGCACTTTGATACGCAGTGGAGTGACGATGATTTCGATACGGTGGGCGGCTATGTGATGAACCAGTTCGGCCATCTGCCACAGCGCGGCGAACAAATCACTATCGGCTCTTTCCAGTTCACAGTATTACGGGCGGATAACCGTCGGCTTTATCTGATGAAGATGGAAATACTGCCGGAAGAGCCAGAGACCGAATCAGAAACCGAATAAGACGGGGAACTGTTTGAGCATGCAGGGCTGGAAAGGAAATCTGTTGGCATTACTCGCCGGTGCCCTGATGCCGTTGGCATTTGCGCCGTTTTTTCTGTATCCGCTGGCATTGCTCAGTCTGCTGCTCCTGTTCCTGAGCTGGGATGGGGTCACTGCCAAACAGGCCGCCTGGCGTGGCTGGCTGTTTGGGTTGGGCATGTTCGGTGTGGGCGTCTCCTGGATCTTTGTCGCCATTCATGTTTTTGGCCAGTCCGGACTGATTCTGGCAGGCCTTTTAACTTTTCTTTTTGTGGCTTTTCTGTCGCTGTATCTTGCTGTGCTGGGCTATCTGCTTAAAAAGCTCAGTCCGGGCACCTTTTCCGCATCAGATTCCCTGTTACTGTTACCTGTCGGCTGGCTGGTTTTTGAGCTTTTTAAAGGCTGGTTCCTGAGTGGGTTTCCCTGGCTGGAAGCCGGTGTCAGTCAGGTTGAAGGGCCGCTGGCAGGCTATGTCCCCCTCATCGGTATCAGTGGGGCCTCGCTGTTACTGGCGATGACCGCCGGCGCGCTGCTGGTGGTGTTTAGGCAACGGCAATGGTTATGGCTATTTCCAGTGGTCGTGCTCTGGTCAGCCGGTCCATTTCTCAAAAACATTAACTGGACACAGCCGCTGGGTGAGCCCATAGACACCGCCATTATCCAGGGCAATATTCCCCAGCAAATCAAATGGGAGCCGGAGCAACTGGTGAATACGCTGGTGCTCTATCAAACTCTGACCCAGCAGCACTGGGATGCAGACCTGGTGGTGTGGCCGGAAAATGCCCTGCCGGCGTTTTACCATCAGTTGGAAGACTTTTACCTCAAGCCGCTGGCCGAAGAAGCTCGGCAGCATCAGACCGATATTCTGTTGGGATTACCGGTCAGTGATGACGATAAGATTCGTTATTACAACAGTATGATGTCAGTGGGCAGTGAGCAGGATTTCTATCACAAGCGACATCTGGTGCCGTTCGGCGATTACGTACCGTTTGAGTGGCTGCGCGGGCTGATCGCTTTCTTTGATCTGCCGATGTCAGCCTTTGTGCCGGGACCGGAAAAACAGCCATTGCTGCAAGCGGCCGGGCATAAAGTCGGTGTCTCGATTTGCTACGAGGATGTGTTCTCGACGGAAGTATTGCAGACCGTGCCGGAAGCCACGCTGTTGGTGAATGCGACCAATAATGCCTGGTACGGCGATTCCTTTGCACCACACCAGCACCTGCAGATTTCGCGCAGCCGTGCGCTGGAGACCGGCCGACCTTTAGTTCGTGCGACTACCAACGGCATTTCCGCCTTTGTTAATTTCAAAGGTGAGATTGAAGCCCAGACCCCACAGTTTGAACAGGCGACATTGACTCAGGCTGTACAGCCCAGACAGGGGAAAACACCTTATGTCAGTCTGCAACGCTGGCCAATCTGGCTCATGTCGTTGTTGATGTTGTCATTGTGGGCGTATTATCGTCACAAAAATTCCGACTAAAGCGAATCGATGCAATTTCTGACTATTCAGCGCATTCTTGGGATCCTGCTGTCTCTGTTCAGCATGACCATGCTGCCACCGGTATTGGTGTCCTGGTATTACGGGGACGGAGCGATGCAAGCCTTTCTGTCGGCTTTTATCATGCTGCTCACCATTGGTCTGTGTTTCTGGTTACCGGCGCGTAACCACCGTAAAGAACTTAAAATCCGTGATGGCTTTATTGTTGTGGTGATGTTCTGGATTGCGCTGGGTCTGTCCGGGTCGTTGCCATTCTTCCTGACCGAAGTGCCCAAAATGTCATTTACCGATGCGGTCTTTGAGTCGATGTCGGGCCTGACCACCACCGGAGCGACAGTGCTGACCGGGCTTGATACCCTGCCCAAAGCGGTATTGTTCTACCGCCAGTTTCTGCAGTGGCTGGGCGGTATGGGGATCGTGGTACTTGCTGTCGCGATTCTGCCTCTGTTGGGCGTCGGTGGGATGCAGCTCTACCGCGCTGAAACGCCTGGCCCCATGAAAGATGCCAAGCTGACGCCGCGGATCACCGAAACGGCCAAGGCGCTCTGGTATATCTACCTGTCACTGACCATCGCCTGTGCGCTGGCTTTCCGCTGGGCCGGCATGAGCTGGTTTGATGCTATAGGGCACAGTTTCTCGACCGTCGCCATTGGCGGTTTCTCAACCCACGATGCCAGTATGGGTTTTTTTAACAGCGCCACGATTGAGATGATTACGGTCGCTTTCATGCTGATCTCAGGTATGAACTTCTCGCTGCACTTTCTGGCCTGGCGACATCGCAGTATCAAGCATTACTGGAAAGATTCGGAACTGCGTACCTATCTCGCAATTCTGGCTGTGATTTCGGTGGTGACCTCGAGCTACCTCTACTTCAGCGGCACTTTTGATGATTTATGGACGGCGGTGCATCAGGGTGTTTTCCAGACAGTATCGATCGGTACCACGGCAGGCTTTACTACCACCGACTATTATTTGTGGCCAGGCTTTTTGCCAATCCTGCTGCTGATGGCAAGTTACATCGGCGGCTGTGCGTTTTCCACCGGTGGCGGCATCAAGGTCATTCGCATTATGCTGCTGTTTAAACAGGGCTATCGTGAAGTATTACGTCTGATTCATCCCAACGCAGTGTTTGCCATTAAGGTCAATGGAAAAGCCTTGCCAGCAAAAGTGGTCGGTGCGGTCTGGGGCTTTTTTGCGATGTACGTGTTCTGTTTCAGCATCATGCACCTGTTTCTGATGTCGACCGGGCTGGATGTGGTGACTTCCTTCTCGGCAGTGACCGCCTGTCTGAATAATTTGGGGCCGGGTCTGGGTGATGTCGGCGCCAATTTCGGTGATATCAATGCACCATCGAAATGGGTGCTGTGCATGGCGATGCTACTGGGCCGACTGGAAATCTTTACCCTGCTGGTGGTGCTGACCCCCGCATTCTGGCGTCGCTGATGACAACCATCAGAGATAAGTGGGATCGCATTTATCACGACCGTGAGGCAACCGCTTTACAGGCGGCCGAGGTGTTGCAGCAAAATCGGCATTTACTGCCAGCTTCAGGTGTGGCGATGGATCTGGCTTGCGGTCTCGGCGCCAACAGCCTGCTTATGGCAGAGGTCGGCCTGGATGTGTTGAGTTGGGATATTTCACCGGTGGCGATCGACAAATTGTCAGCGGTTGCCGCCGAGCGTGGCTTGTCAATCAGCGCTCAAGTCGTCGATGTTGAACACAAGGTGCCCCAACCAGACAGCCTAGATGTACTGGTCGTCAGTCATTTTCTCAGCAGGGAACTGATTCCGGCACTGACCGCCGCGTTAAGACCGGGCGGCCTGGTGTTTTATCAGACTTATTGTCAGAACAAGGTTTATCAGCGCGGCCCCTCAAACCCGGATTATCTGTTAGCCGATAATGAACTCCTGACATTATTCGCGGGTCTGAAACTAAGGGTGTATCGGGAGGAGTCGCTGTTAGGAGATCTCAATCAGGGATGGCGAGACCAGGCCATGCTGGTTGCGCAAAAGCCAGGCTGAAATCCGCTCAATCAGACTTGCCTGATGGCAGGATGATCTATAGAATAACGCGGTTCAGAAGCTCATCTTAGATGATTTGAGCGAGATTTTTAGCTAACACACATTAACGAGTACAGATATGAAAGCGGATATCCATCCAGAATACACCGAGATTAATGTTACCTGCAGCTGTGGTAACACCTTTAAAACTCGCTCAACACGCACTTCAGACTTGACTCTGGATGTGTGTTCGGAATGCCACCCGTTCTACACCGGCAAACAGAAAATGCTGGATACGGCTGGTCGTGTAGACAAATTCCGTCAGAAATACGGTAAATAATCTCTGTCGGAATCAAACTTATTGGTTTGATCATGAATCTAGTGTCAGTACGAGTCAGTACAACACACGACAGAATACGGAGCCTCTGCCTGCTGGTGGGGGCTTTGTTGTTTCTGGCCCTGTCAGGTTGTGCTGTTAATCCGGTCACCGGCGAACAGGATTTCGTTATGTTCGGTGAAGATACTGAACTGGAAATGGGGCGGAGCTATCACCCCAAAATCATGGCTGAATACGGGCGTTACGAGGATGAGGCACTGCAGGCTTATGTACAGTCTGTTGGTGAAAGAATGGCGGCGGTCAGTCACCGCGATGATCTGGTCTACCGTTTTACCGTACTCGACTCTCCGGTCATCAACGCTTTCGCCTTGCCTGGTGGTTATATCTATATCACCCGCGGCCTGATGGCTTACCTGAATTCTGAAGCAGAACTGGCTGCTGTGCTGGGCCACGAGATAGGTCACGTTACTGCCCGTCATGGTGTGCGTCAGCAAAGCGCCGCCCAGGCTGCGAATCTGGGGTACACGCTGGGTGCCATCCTGTTACCGGAACTGCGTGGTGCCGCATCCCAGAATGTCTTCAATATTCTTGGCGGCGCGCTGCTCAGTGGTTATGGCCGCGAGCATGAGCTGGAGTCGGATCGTCTTGGTGCTGAGTATCTGGCCAAAGCCGGGTATACACCCGATGCGATGATCGATGTCATCAGCGTACTCAAAAACCAGCAGACTTTTGCTGAGTCTGAAGCCCGGAAACAGGGCCGTGAGCCACAGGGTTACCACGGCCTGTTTGCCAGCCACCCGGACAACGATACCCGTCTGCAACAGGTCGTGGCTGAGGCAGATCAATATATCGATGCTCGCGGTGGGAAGGTGAACCGGGAAGCTTACCTGCAGCAAATCGATGGCATGACCTTCGGTGACAGTGAAGCGCAGGGTATACGCTCGGACAATGAGTTTTACCATCTGCCTATGCGTTTTGCACTGGCCTTTCCAGAAGGCTGGCATATCAACAATAATCCGGATAGTCTGCAGGCGATTGCGCCTGAAGGTAAGGCGTTTATGGAAATGGGCGCGACCGATATCAATCGTAAACTCACACCTAAGCAGTTTATCCAGCAACGGCTCAAAGTCAGTGATTTACGGTCTGGTCAGGCCATCGGCAGCCACGGTCTGGAGGGCTATACCGGGATTACTGTTCAACAGAATAAACCGTTGCGAATCGGCGTCGTCTATCTCCGCGATCAGGCCTTTATCTTTTTCGCTACCACTGAAAATAGCCGTCAATTTAACGACTATGATGGCCGTTTCCTGTCCACCATTAACAGCCTGCATACGCTCAGAGAAGATGAGTTCGATAAGGCCCGTGAGCTGAAAATTCAGGTCGTCAGAGTAGATAGCGGTGACAGCTATACGCAGTGGGCGGCTCATTCACGCATTAGCAACAGCCCCATGCAGCAACTTCGCCTGCTTAATGATGACTACCCGAGCGGGGAGTTACAGAATGGTCAGTTAGCCAAGCGAGTTCGCTAAGCACTCGTGAGCATGACAAGCCGTCGGTTCGGCCCCGGCTACTGCCATTCTATGTGATTATTCCGGTGATAAGGTTCTGCTGCATTCTCAGAACAGCTCAATCACCGGCGCACTCCCATTATCACCGGCATAGCCAGTCCCGGTAGATGGCGCAAGCTGTTTTGGTACGTAGTCTTCGCGGAATGTTTCGTAGATTGCATCACTGGCTCCGGGTTGTGCCAGCAGGCCTGTTTCCGGGTCAATTCTCACAGTGACCATATCAATCGGTTGTTCCAGAGGGGCTTCTGGCAGCCCCTGCAGGGCCACTTCCATAAAATCGATCCACATTGGCAACGCGGCACGGCCACCGGTTTCATAACGGCCGAGACTGCGGGGACGGTCAAAACCAACCCAGCTTACGGCCACCAACTCGGGATGGAAGCCATTAAACCACGCATCCAATTGATCGTTGGTTGTCCCGGTTTTACCGGCCAAATCATTGCGTCCCAGGCTCATTGCTTTGCGACCCGTCCCATAACGTACGACATCCCGCAGCAAAGAATTCATGATGAAGTTGTTTTGCGGCGTCATGACCCGCTCAGCGACACTAAAGCTGGCATTGTCCATGGTGACCTCAGTCAATTGACAGGTTTCACAGACGGTTTTAGGGGCAGCCTGGAAAACGACTTCACCGTTAGCATTTTCAACACGCTGGATCAGATAAGGATCGACTTTATAGCCGCCATTGGCCAAGGCTGCGTAGGCAGTGGCCATATCCCAGGGGGCAGCGCTGCCACTACCCAGTGCCAGCGACAGGTTCTTGTGCAGCATTGTGTCATCAAAGCCAAATTGTTTAGCGTATTCGACGGCATAATCAGCCCCGATATCACGCAGCAGACGAATCGATACCAGATTGCGTGAATGGATCAGTGCCTCTCGCAGGCGGGTCGGGCCAAAGAACTTACCACTATAATTTTCCGGTCGCCAGACATTTTCCAGTCCCGGATCATCAAACACTACGGGCGCATCGTTGATAATACTCGCTGCGGTATAACCTTTTTCCAGTGCCGCCGAATAGATGAACGGTTTGAAGCCGGAGCCGGGTTGACGACGGGACTGGGTGACGCGGTTGAATTTGTTATTGAAATAATCAAACCCACCTGTGAGTGCCGTTACTGCGCCATCATGTGGTGCCAGCGCAACCAGTGCGCCTTCAGCTTCCGGTAACTGAGCCAGTTGCCAGCTTTCGCTCTCTCTATTTTCTACCCTGATGATATGTCCGGGCTGCAGCACGTCGCTCACTTTTTTAGGTACAGCGCCGCGGCTGTTAGTACTGAGTTTTTTCTGTGCCCATTTCATCGAACCCAGGGTCAGATTCTGATAACCCAGCTTTTTGATAAAAATCGTTGCTGAGTCATCGCTGATTGCCGTGACAATGGCGGGCTTGAGTGGACCAATACTATCGTAAGAATTGAGTTTCTCAGTCAGTGTGTCTTCACTTATATTGTCTTCCAGCTCAATGTCGGCGATGGGTCCACGGTAACCATGACGACGATCATATTCGAGCAGGGCAGTCTGCAGTGCATGGTTGGCGGCCTGCTGTTGGTCACCACGGATGGTGGTATACACATTGAAACCGCTGGTATAGATGTCTTCTCCGAACTCTTCGATAAGCCGCGTACGAACCATTTCGGCCACATAAGGCGCATAAACCTCAATCTCACGCCCATGATAGGTCGCGCTGACCGGTGCCTGTGTTGCTTCTTCATAGTCCTGTTCGCTGATATAGCCGACTTCCCACATTCTTCTCAGCACATAGTTACGCCGGACCATGGCACGTTCCGGGTTTGCGATTGGATTAAACCGGGATGGTGCTTTGGGTAGACCGGCGATCATGGCCATTTCAGGCAATGTCAGTTCGCTGATAGATCTGCCGTAGTAGACATTGGCTGCGGCACCGACGCCATAAGCCCGGTTGCCGAGATAGATTTTATTCAGGTAGAGAGCCAGGATTTCTTCCTTAGTCAGAACCTGTTCCATTTCCAGTGCCAGAATGATTTCATTCAGCTTGCGCAGATAGGTTTTTTCACTGGAGAGGAAAAAATTTCGTGCCACCTGCATAGTGATGGTGCTACCGCCCTGCGTTTTTTCACCAGTCATCAAAAGCGAATAAACAGCACGGATAATGCCCTGATAATCGACACCGGGATGCTGATAAAAACGATCATCCTCTGCGGCCAGAAAAGCCTCAATCATCTGTTGTGGAATTTCCTGGTATTCGACCGGAATCCGGCGTTTTTCACCGAACTCCGCCATCAGTTTATTTTCCGAGCTGTAGATTCTCAGCGGTATTTGAAACTGGGTTTGTTTCAAAGTCTGGGTATCTGGCAATTTGGGAGCAAGAAAAAAGTAAAGAACAGCTGCAGCAATCAGAGACAATATCAGTAGTGCGGCAAAAATCTTAAAAAGCGTGCTGAAAATCCGGGACATGGTGATGAAAAATTCGCAATCAATAGGTCAGTAGAGTATATATAAAGGCAGGGAGAAAAACAGTGGTTGAGTTCAAAGCGCTGGTTTTATTGAGATTTATGTTGACATTCGGGGTAATCTTAATAAACTACTTTAACTAGCAGTGCTAAGTGAGCAGATCACGACACAATCAACTGGGATTGAGGCAACAGATGTTTGGACGAAAAAAATCTCCGCTACTAGGGATAGACATCAGTTCATCAGTAGTAAAGATACTGGAGCTTAATAAAAAAGGTGATAAGTATACCGTTGAGTCCTACGCCGTAGAACCTCTCCCTGTGAATGCTGTTGTCGAAAGCCGTATCGAGAACCGCGATGAAGTTGCCGGTGCCATTCGCCGAGCAGTGAAGCGCTCAGGTACCAAAGCCAAAGAAGCGGCCGTCGCTGTTTCAGCCAATTCAGCCATCACTAAAACAGTCACTTTCCCCGCCTCACTCTCAGGTCGTGAACTGGAAGAAAACGTACTGCTGGAGGCTGAAAACTATATTCCCTATCCACTGGAAGAAGTTCGATTGGATTTTGAAGTGCTGGGCACCTCTGCTGCAGATGTCGATGCTGTCGATGTGTTGCTGGCAGCATCCAGGCGAGAAAACGTCGATGCCCGTACCGAGGTCGTCGAAAAGGCCGGCCTCAAACCCAAACTGGTCGATGTCGAAGCTTATACCATGGAAAATGCTTTCGAATTGATTGCGAGGCAGTTACCGCATCATGGTCAGGGGCTCACCGTTGCAGTAGCAGATGTCGGTGCCACAGTCACCACATTACACGTGCTGGTTGATGGCAAAATCGTATTTACCCGAGAGCAGACCTTCGGCGGAAAAATGCTTACTGAGGACATAGAGCGTCACTACGGCTTATCTTACCAGGAAGCAGGTAAAGCCAAGAAAGACGGTAGTCTGCCCGAAGATTATGTGCCAAAAGTGCTCGAACCCTTCAAGCGTTCAATGACGATGACGGTGACCCGTGCCCTGCAATTCTTTTTCTCGGCATCCACGCAATACCAATCGATCGACCACATTATTCTTGCCGGTGGCTGCGCCTCAATTAAAGGCGTTGCGGAGATGATTGAAAACGAAACCGGCACCTCAACCTCTGTTGCCAATCCATTTTCTGACATGGTGTTGGGTTCGAGAGTGAAAATACAGGCTTTGAGCAACGATGCTCCCTCGATGATGATTGCCTGTGGATTGGCGATGAGGAGTTTTGACTAATGGCTCATATCAACTTATTGCCATGGCGTGAAGAGCGTCGTCAGGAACGACAGCAACAGTTCTATCTGGCCCTGGTTGCGGCATTTATATTCGCCGCGTTGATTCTGTTTCTGGTGGTCTCTTTTGCTAATGGCCTGATCGATGAACAGAACCAGCGCAACAGCTTCCTCGAAACAGAAATTGCCAAAGTCGATAAGAAAATCAAGGAGATCAAAGATCTGGAAGCTCAGCGAGCCAGATTGCTGGCCCGTATGCAGGTGATTCAGGATTTACAGGAGAGCCGTCCCAAGATCGTTAAGGTTTTTGATTCATTGCCCAGATTGGTCCCGGATGGCCTGCACCTCGAGCAGGTGACCCGCAAGGGTAATCTTGTCAGCTTTAATGGTGTGGCTCAATCCAACGCACGGGTGTCAGTGTTCATGCAGGAGGTCGACGCCAACGATGAATATGGCGAATCCAGACTGCAGGTCATCAAACGGACATCCAGCCGCGATGACGCTATTCGCAAATTCACCGTGGAAGTCAATGAAGCCAACCCTGATGCAGAGGATGGAGAGTAGTCATGGAGCTGTCATCAATCACAGAGCTTGATTTCAACGAAAGTGGCGAATGGCCTGTTGCCATCAAAATTGTCGCTGTTTTGCTTCTCTGTCTGCTTGTGTGGGGCGGTGGTTATTACTTCATCGTTAAGGATAAACAGGCACAGCTGAAAACCCTGGAGCAGAAAGAAGTTGAGCTGAGACAAACCTTTGAAACCAAGCAGGCCAAAGCCGTTAATCTGGAAGCCTACAAAGAACAGCTGGCCGAGATGCGGGTTATGTTTGCTTCCATGCTGGAGCAATTACCCAGAAAAAGTGAAGTGCCCGAACTGTTGCTCGATATCACTCGTACAGGTTTGATTAATGGCCTGGAATTTGAGCTATTCAAACCCGAAGGTGAGCGCGCTGTCGATTTTTATGCTGAATTACCCGTGGATATGACCGTTACCGGCACTTATCATCAGTTCGGCAAATTTGTCAGTGATGTGGCCGCGCTACCCAGGATTGTGACCATGCATGATATTAAAATGGGCCCGCTGAATGAGCAAACCGGAAAGATGACGATGGATATCAGGGCCAAAACCTATCGTTACTTCGATGATGAGTCCTGAGTTTCCGGGGAGTGATTAGGAATATGACCATGCTTCAGCGATTTAAAACTCTTGCCATTCTCCTGTTTCTTCTCCCGCTCGTCGGTTGCCAGCAGGATAAAGAGGATCTCAACAGCTATGTCGCACGCGTCAAAGCACAGCAAAAATCCGACATCCCGCCGATACCGGTGATGAAGACCTACGAATCATTTGATTATGCCGCTGCAGACTTACGCGATCCATTCATCCCGACGGTGGTTGATGTGCCTGAAGAGCCGGTCCGGGAAATCGAGGATAACGGATTGCGCCCCGATGAGAACCGACGCAAAGAAGTGCTGGAACAATATGCCTTATCTGAAATGCAATTTGTCGGCACGCTGGAACAGGACCAGATATGGGCATTGATTCGCTCGCCTGATGGTGTGATCCATCGCGTTCAGGTGGGCAACTACATGGGGCTGAATTACGGCGAGATCACAGCTATCAGTGATACCAGCCTCGAGCTCAGGGAGATTGTTCCCAATGGTAATGGTGGCTTTGTCGAAAGAGAGACCACTGTGGCGGCAGTGGAGGTTAAGTAATAATGAATATCATGGCCTACAAAGACGGAATGAGTATGAATAAGCAGACAAGACAGTCGGTTCCGGGTATCGTGCACAAATCTGCGTGGGGATTGCTTCTCTCAGTGCTGTTGATACTCAGCTTCAACGTTTCGGCAAATGAGCTCAGAGAGCTCAACTACAGTTCTTTGCCGGGGAATAAAGCAAAAATACAACTCATTTTTTCAGAGCCATTGGAAACAAAGCCCCACAGTTTTGCCACTGATGACCCTGTCAGAATTGTTTTTGACTTCGCTAATGTTAAAAACCGCCTGAGTGAGCGAACCAAGCAGGTCAATATCGGTATGACCCGCAGCATTTCTGCCGTTGAAGCCGGTGATAGAACCCGTATGGTCATCAGTCTGCTGCAAAAGGCTCCCTATTCTGTCAGTCAGCAAGGCAATCAGTTAGTCGTTACCATTGAGGGATCGCAGGCTGCCCGCGCATCGACAGCCGCCGCTTCTGATATGACGACTGATGTCACAGATATCGATTTTCGCCGAGGTGAAAACGGCGAGGCCCGTGTTATCGTCCAGTTGAGCGATGAGAATGCCACGATGGATGTTCGTGAGGATAAAGGAAACATCGTGGTCGAATTACCCAATGTCGGTTTACCCGAAAAGTTACGTCGACGTCTGGATGTGGTTGATTTTGCCACACCTGTTCAGTACATCGAGTCTGGAACGAGTGGAAATGCCTCAAAACTGACATTAGTGACCACAGGGCGTTACGAGCATCTTGCCTATCAATCGGAAAAAACACTGGTTGTTGAGGTCAAACCGCTCCCCGA
This sequence comes from uncultured Methylophaga sp., assembly GCA_965229455.1. Taxonomy (GTDB): domain Bacteria; phylum Pseudomonadota; class Gammaproteobacteria; order Nitrosococcales; family Methylophagaceae; genus Methylophaga. The sequence continues at coordinate 2,856,375 of OZ245877.1, read as the reverse complement.
ACAGGCGCAGGCAGGTGAAAGAGATCAGTTTGGCTATAGCGGTGAAAAACTGTCTTTGAATTTCCAGAACATTGAAGTACGTGCTGTGCTGCAATTACTCGCAGACTTCACCGGCATGAATCTGGTTACCAGTGATACCGTAAAAGGTAATCTGACACTGCGACTTAAAAATGTACCCTGGGATCAGGCGCTGGATATTATCCTGAAGTCCAAAGGACTCGGCATGCGCCAGAGTGGTAATGTGATGATGGTGGCACCGGCAGCAGAAATCGCCGCGCGTGAGAAGCAGGAACTTGAAGCACAGAAGCAATTGGTCGAACTGGAACCCCTTTACACTGAAATTGTTGAGATTAAGTTTGCTAAAGCGACTGAGCTTGCGACTTTGTTGAGTTCCAGTGGCTCCGGTAGCAGTGGTGGTGGCAATCAAAGAGGTTTCTTGTCACCCCGTGGGAATATTACTATCGATCAGCGTACCAACTCGATGTTGATCAGAGACACGGCTGACAGTCTGGTTGAAATTCGTGAGGTGATTGAACAACTCGACAAACCAGTCAGACAGGTACTGATCGAGTCGCGTATTGTTATTGCCAACAATGATTTTAATAAGGAATTGGGTGTCAGGTTTGGCACTTCTGCCCAGAGTAATACATTGGGGGCGGGAACATCCGGCAGCTTGGATGGTTTGGATCTGAATCCCAATAATAGCGACCAAATCAGAGCTGATAGTGTTGTGGGTAATGATTTGAATGTGAACCTACCAGTGACTAACCCCGCCGGCTCTATCGGGCTTGCCTTGGCAAAATTGCCGCTAGGCATGATTCTGGAGTTGGAACTATCAGCAATGCAGGCAGAGGGTAAAGGGGAAGTTATTTCTTCTCCTCGGGTTATTACCGCCAATCAGAAGCAGGCTTCCATTGAGCAGGGTACTGAAATTCCTTATCAAGAAGCGACTTCCAGTGGTGCGACCAATGTCTCCTTTAAAGAGGCCGTATTGAAGCTGGATGTGACACCGCAAATCACCCCCGATGACCGTATTGTGATGGATCTGGAAGTCAGTAAGGATGAGGTCGGTGAAGTCTTTCTGGGTGTCCCCAGTATTGATACCCGGAGCGTCAAAACTCAGGTATTGGTAGATAATGGAGAGACAGTCGTGCTCGGCGGTATCTACGAGCAGACTAAAAACGATAATCTTGAGCGGGTGCCATTCTTTGGGGATCTGCCGTACGTCGGTTTTCTGTTCCGAAACACGACCAAGGAGGATCGAAAGCGTGAACTCCTGGTCTTTGTCACACCAAAAATTGTGAAAGAGGGATTGCAGTATTAAAATCTCCTGCAGGATCTTTCTAACACCAAAAGCCGGATCAGAAGATCCGGCTTTTTTATGAACCATAATCTAAGGGCAGGCTATTGATAACAGGTAACATATTCCTCGTCGGTCCCATGGGCGCAGGAAAGTCTACCATTGGCAGGCAACTGGCCAAGGCGCTGCATCGTAAGTTTTATGACAGTGATAAGGTGATAGAACAACGCACAGGCGTGTCCATTTCCTGGATTTTTGAGATGGAAGGTGAAGCCGGTTTCCGTGAACGTGAAGCCAGAGCGATAGAAGAGTTGAGTGGCATGGAAAACATCGTGCTGGCAACCGGTGGTGGTGTCGTCCTGTCCGAACAGAACCGTGCGTTTCTGAAACAGCGTGGACATGTGATCTATCTCTCAGCCACGCCTGAACAGCTCTATCGTCGTACCGCACGCGATAAGAAGCGACCTTTGCTGCAGACCGGCGATCGACGCAAGCAAATTGAAGAACTGCTCGCCAAACGCGACCCGCTCTATCGCGATGTGGCCGATATTGTGTTAAAAACCAGTGATCAGTCGATTCAGCACACGGTGAATGATGTGATCAAGAAACTGAAAAAAACAGGAAAAGCTAAATCAAACTTATGAAAACGCTGAATGTTGCCCTGGCAGACCGCAGTTACCCGATTTACATAGGTGAAGATTTACTCTCACAACCGGCATTGCTGCAAAAACATATCAAACGGAAAGAGGTGCTGATTGTTACCAATGACACCATTGCGCCGCTATATCTGGAGAAGGTGAAAAGTCAGCTGTCTGATTATCACTGCGAAGCCGTGATTTTGCCCGATGGCGAAGCTTATAAGACGCTGGATGTGCTGAATCAGGTTTACGATAAACTGTTGAGCGAGCGGTTTTCGCGACAGGTCACCATCATTGCACTGGGCGGGGGGGTGATCGGTGACATGGCCGGTTTTGCGGCAGCCTGTTACCAGCGTGGCGTGCCGTTTATTCAGGTACCGACGACGCTGTTATCACAGGTCGACTCTTCTGTCGGTGGTAAAACAGCGGTGAATCATCCATTGGGCAAAAATATGATAGGGGCCTTTTATCAGCCTCAATGTGTTATCGCTGATACCAGCACGCTTAACACCCTGGATGACCGCCAACTGGCCTCCGGTATTGCCGAAGTCATCAAGTATGGTCTTATCAGTGACTACGACTTTTTTGAATGGCTGGAAGCGAATATTGAACAGCTCAAAGATCGTGATCCCAAAGCATTGGCCTACGCGATTGAACGCTCCTGCCAGGATAAGGCGGATGTCGTTGCCAAAGATGAGACCGAACAGGGCGTCAGGGCCTTGTTGAATCTGGGGCATACCTTTGGTCATGCGATTGAGACGGGCATGGGTTATGGAAACTGGCTGCATGGTGAAGCCATTGCGACAGGTATGCTGATGGCGGCCGATTTGTCTGTCAGAATGGGTTGGTTACAAACAGATGAGCTGAGCCGGATAGAAACGATCTTTAAACAGGCCGGCCTACCAGTCAATGGACCTCAGGGGATGACCGCCCAACAGTTTATGGATTTAATGGCCGTTGATAAAAAAGTACAGGATGGGGTCATTCGTCTGGTTTTGCTGAAAGGCATTGGCCAGGCGGTTATCAGCGATGATTATGATCCTGCTGAGTTACAGCAAACGCTGACACATTTTCAGGGCTAGGAGATGAACGACTGCCATGGGTGAGTTAACGGCAACGTCTGCGGAACCGGCCTATATCAACAGGCTGGCATTAACGCACTCACCGTTTACCCAGCACACTCCGGACGGCGCGTTTTTTGATGGCAGTCATATTAAACAGCGGCGTCTGTTGATACAGCATCTGCTGCGGGCCACCACGACACCGATTTTGCTGCAGGCAGATCAGGGTATGGGTAAAACCACCCTGCTCACTCAGCTTCAGCGCCATGCCGCTGCCGATATACAGTTTTGTCTATTGCCCGCCAGCGGCAGCAAGCTCTCCCAATGTCAGTCTCTACTGGCTGATTTACAGGCTGAGACCAGCTACGACGAGGCGGCTTGCGAAGCGTTGATAAAACAACGTCTGGCACAGCTGCGACGCGTTAATATCGTCCCGGTTTTACTGGTTGAGGATATTGAATTACAGTCGGAACCGGTTAAGCTCATGTTATCTGACTGGTTCAGTTGGCAGGGGGAAGAGCAACAGCCACTCTGGCAGGGTATTATCACCACGCAGACAACCGTGGCATCTGTTCCTGACCTGACACTGCAAAAACTCGATATGCCGGCGCTTGAGCCCAGAGAGGTTGAGTCCTATCTGCTGCAACGCCTTAAGGCTGCCGGTTATCAGGGGGAAATACCGTTCAGCAGTCGTGAATTGCAGCGCTTTTATCGCCAGTCGGCCGGCAACCCCGCTAAGATCAATCAACTGGCTCACCAGCAGTTACTGGGCACCGCGCCTAAATCCAGGTTACCGATAACCATGCCTGCTCAGTTCCGGCAAGTCGGTCGCTGGTCTGTCGTGATTATACTGGGGCTGATTATCCTCGCGGCATTGATTTTTCAGCAGCAAATCAATAGCTGGATAGATAAGTCTGAGTCGGTCGAAGAGGAAGTGATTCTGCCGCCACTGGCTCAGGAGGACGAGGTTGCCACCGTAATTGTAGGTGAGGGTGAGACCTTGTCACAGGATAATCCAAGACAGGAACTGGCTGATCTGCTGGCAGAGATTCCTCCGACTGGTCAGACTGTTGCCGAGACCGAGACCGAGACCGAGACCGAGACCGAGACCGAGACCGGAGTGACATCCTCTGCACCTACTGAGGCGGTGGGGCGTAAGCAGACTGAAGAACAAAAATCAGCAATGGCTGGTTCCGATCAACGGGTCATTGCTGCTGAGAAGTCTCCGCAGCCAGAGCAAGCCAGTACAGCATCAAGCTCAATCCACAATAAAGACTGGATACTGCAGCAAAAAGCGAATCATTATACCTTCCAGTTGATGGGAGCCTGGGATGCCGCTGAGGTGGAGGAATTTATCGAGAAATATGCGCTTTCAGGCGATGTAGCGACGTTTACCAGTTTGCGAAATAACAAACCCTGGCATGTACTGGTTTATGGTGTTTATCCCACCAGAAAGGCCGCTTTAACGGCCAGCAACCAGTGGCCGGCACCATTAAACACGATTCCAACCTGGCTGCGACGTCTCGACAGTGTGCAGAAACAAATCAAAGAGAAAGGGGTAGTGCCCTGAACAGCGTGGTGGATTGGGTCTGATAACTGGCAAATACGGCGCGGTAAACTGTTTGATGAAGAATCCTGGCCTTTGATAGCACACCTTCAACAACCAGGTCATCGAACCCCTGTCCTTGAGCAGCAAAGCAGACAATACCGCTACCACCGTTCCAGGTTTTGACCTGCTGCGTTGCCAGCAAGGTGGCAAAGCGTTGGGCATGTTGCAGCCGCAACCGCGTTTGTTGATAGAACCAGTCCTCCCCCAGCACTTTCAAATTTAACCATAGAGATAGAAACAGTTCGGCACCGTAAGAGCCGGTGACACGACCTGTGGGAGCTGAATCCAGGTAGTCAGTCTGACGACGCTCTGCCGGAAGATGACGGCTCAGATAGACACTACAGGGACGCGGCTGAAACAGAGACTTGTGCGGGTCAAAGCCCAGACTGTCGAGTCGTGCCAGATGATGGAGTGATTCTCGTTGTTCCGGCAGCATTAACAACGCACCGCCCCAGGCTGCATCCAGATGCAGCCAGCATTGATAGCGAGCCGCAATGTCTGCCACCGGTTGTAAAGGGTCGAGCGCCCCGATAAGGCTGGTCCCCGCTGTCAGAACAATAGCGACTGGTGCAGCCTGCCTGCAGGCCTGTTCAAGGGATGAGACATCTATCCGATCATCGGCATCAGTGGCGATAAGCTCAAGTTTGAGTCCCAGAATGCGACAGGCTTTATCAACAGAGTAATGCCGCGCGCGACTGGCATACACGATTTTGCTATCGATTTCGGCACTATCACGCGCCTGCCATAGCGCCTGAAGATTATTATCACTGCCGCCGTGACTGAAATGGCCGTAGGGCATCCCAAAACAGGACTTTAGCCAGTTAAGCGTATAGCTTTCGGCCTGCCGGAGTTCAGGATACAGTTCCGCTGACAATAAATTACCCCGGTGCATGGCGGCGAGCTGCATGCCCAGCAGGCTGTATGGGGCAAGGTCGGCAGTCATGTGGGCAGCTTTATCCACAGATAACATACGCTCAGCTTCGGCCAGCAAATCATGATAATAAGGTTTGGTGCAGACATCATCGATAGGCTGATGCTGCAGTAATGCCGATAAAAGATCGTTGGCCTGGTGCGCAGCCAGTAGCTGACTCATTGCAGAATCAGGCCTTTATCGGGAAATAAAGCCTGTTGTTGAAAATGAAATAACTGGGTGTGAATAGGGTGGCGCTGATACAGGGTGGTGAACCCTTTATCCAGCACACCATGTTGAATCAGCGCCTGAATACGACTGGAGACGACGGTGGAGCGCTTGATCATAATGAGTTCATCGGCCTCCAGCTGTTGCGAAAGCCATAAAGCCAGGCTGTCAGAACTGATGTCCCAGCTGTGGGCAATGTCTGACATCGTCAACAGTGAACGATCAGGCAGCCACACATGCAGACCATGCTCAAGTTCACTAACGTGGTGCTGGGGATAATAAAAAGCCTGACTGTTTGGCGCCAGATCGGCAAGCAGCAGACCGAACTGTGCCATGGCCAGCAGCGCCATATGATGGGCAGCACTGTCACTGAAACGATGCAGTCGCTGGGCATGACGGACTTCATCGGCAAAAGGACCGCCACCGGGTACGATGACAACGGCTTCATTTTGGCTGGCACGGTCCAGCAACTCGAGCCACTGTCTCAATTCCGGCGTATGAAACAGGCTGCCGCCCAGTTTAATAATCCGCATAATCAGCGTAAGCCTTCGATTAAATGCAGCATGGCTGCAGCCTTATCATGTACTTCCTGATATTCTGCCTCAGCCTGCGAATCTTTAACGATACCACCCCCGGCCCAGAAACGCAGCCTGTTGTCGCTGAACACCAGCGTGCGAATCGTGATATTGCTGTCCATGTTACCGTCGAAACCAATGTAGCCGATGCTGCCACAATAAACGCCACGGCGGTTGGGTTCCAGCTCTTCAATGATCTGCATAGCCCGCAGCTTGGGGGCACCGGTGATGGAGCCCCCGGGAAAGCAGGCTCTCAGTAAGGTGGCAGCAGATTGATCCTCAGCCAGAGTACCGGTGATCGTACTGACCAGGTGATGTACGGTGGCAAAACTTTCCAGCGCAAACGGCCTGGGAACACGAATACTGCCCGCCTTACAGACCTTACCCAGATCATTACGCAGCAAATCGACGATCATCAGGTTTTCTGCACGATCCTTGATACTGTTCTGTAAATCGTCAGCGAGTGCCTGATCTTTGCGCTTATCGCTCAGATGGCGGGGGCGGGTACCCTTGATCGGTTTAGTTTCAACCTGCCCGTCATGGACCTGAAGCAGGCGCTCCGGAGAGGAACTCATGATGGCTAGCGATCCGGTATCGAAATAAGCAGAAAACGGGGCTGCATTTTCTTGTCTCAAGCGCTGATAGGCATACCAGGCATCACCCTCTGCCGCTATCTCAAACCGCTTGGCCAGGTTAACCTGATAACAGTCGCCTTCGGTAATGTAATGTTGAATTCGCTCAAAAGCCTGTTTGTATGCCTGTTGATCGAGGTTGCAGCGCAGTTCACCCCGGACTCTGAATAATTTATCTTGTTCTGTCGTCGCTTCATCATCTGTCAGTTGAGCAAGCAGTTCAGGCCATTTTTCTGGTGTTTGTGGATCCTGGGCAAAGCTGGCCAGCCAGCAGCGCTGCTGTTGATGATCGGTGATAATAGCCCAGTCATAGATTCCCACGGCCATATCCGGGATGGCTTCTGCATCAAGTGCGGTTGAGGGCAAGTCCTCAATGCGTCGACCCAGGTCGTAGCCGAAATAACCGATAGCGCCACCGGCAAAAGGCAATTCACTGCGAGGCTGGTGATATTTTTTGAGTAGATCATCCAGCAGTAGAAAAGGATCCTCGTTACTGAGCCGGGCACCGGTAGCGCTGACAATCCGGGTTTGATTGCCACGGCACTCGAGTGTAATAAAGGGGTCGGCAGCGATGATGTCATAGCGCCCGGCGGGCAGGGATGTATTTGCGCTATCCAGTATCACCGGCCAGTGACGCTGACGCAATTGACGAAAATAGCGCTCGCTGTCACCAGGATAGGGCAGTTCAACACAAAGCGGTGGAAGTGTCTGGCTCATCTGATTATTTTACGATAACTGCTTCGCTGCCAGAAGGGCGAGTGCGGCGGCCGGTGCATGATCGGCGGCAGCAGACTGGGACTGACACAGACTGGCAAAATCGATATAGGGCCGGTTCAAGCGTGCTGACAGGATTTCTGAGATAAAGCGACCGACACCGGCACCGATTATGGGGCTGTCATTGTTCAGCGGATAAAGGGTCATGACTTGCAGACAGGCCTCGGTAATATCCTGTAACTGTTTCTCTGCAAACCATTGCGCTATCAGATCCCAGGTTGGGGCACTGGCATTGTCGGCATCGGCAGCGAGCATTCTGGCCAGACGCTGGCGAGACAACTCGACTGTCCACGGGGTGCCGTCAGCGCTACTATCCTGAATCTCAGCACCATCCAGTTTATCCAGCAATAGCCAGATGTCAGCGGTGCTGGCGAACCACTCTGCGGCAAGCCTGACCCGGGTGCCATTTAACGGCGCTTCGGTCGCCAGTGACATTAACGGTGTGCGGATGGCACCAGTATAGACCAGGCTGCCACTGATCTGTCGCTGATGATCAGTCAGGCCCAAAGGATGGACCTGGTGTGAAGAAATTGGCACGAGATCGCAGGTGGTACTGCCGATATCAATGAATAAGCCGCTTTCCACCTGACTGGCTGCAAAATCGGCACTGGCAAGCCAGTTCATTGATGCGACAGCCTGCCAATCGATTTTAGCCTGCTCAAGCGTTAACCAACCTTGCTCAGCAGCGTAAATCTGGCAGTTTGAGGCTGGCAAAATCTGCGAAACACTATCGATAATTGCACTCACCCCCGCACGGCGGTGGGGGAAAGCATCTACCAACTCCCCCGTCATCGTGATGGCATGAATATCGCGATCACAGTCGAGGCGTCGTAAAGCCTGTTGCATCGACAGTTGCAGTTCTTCAATACCTCGCCATAAAGCACAAGGGAGCTGAATAACCTGTTCCAGTTGGCCATTTTTATCACAGCGGGCCACTTTAAGATGTGCACCGCCGATATCCCATCCGCAATAACCGGGTTGTTTCAATTTAGTCCTCTTTCAGATAGGGCATTAACTGTTGTGCCGGATTCGCAGTCTGTATCAGCGATAACTCGGCATAAGAAGCTGTCAGCCGTGGATTAATCTCAATCAGCCAGAGTGCATCAGCAGTCTTGACCAGATCAACACCGACAAACCCCCACAGTCCGGGCATCGTAGCATGTATCTGCTGCGTAAGCTGCCGAACTGCGGCGGGTTCAATAAGATCCTCACGGCCGGCTTCGCAGTGATTCAGTTTTAACGCATGGTTAGATTGGTTAATGTGCTGACGGTTCACCGATAAAACGGTGATATCCGTTTCCGTAACAAACAGGCTCAGACTCAGCGCCATGCCGGCAATAAAAGGCTGAACAATTTGCTTATCAAGTTCAGCGGTGGAAAGTGAGTTGAGATAGGATCTGATTTCATTGGTGGTCATCCTGAATGTTTGTTCACAGCCGGCCCCATCCCTGGGTTTGATAATCCAGTCAGACGCTTCGGGCCGGGCCTGATATGACCAGTCAGACGCTTTGACGGATTCAGGCGTGACTACCCCTTGCTGTGTTAACCATCGACTACACTCAAGCTTGTCAGTGCACAGGGCAATGATTGATGCCCGGCAGCCGAAGTGCACTTTATCTCTCTCTTCCAACTGTCTGACCAGTTTCTCAAGCAGACCATCCGTCTCCGGCGCAATAACGATAAACTGCTGATGTTGATCCAGGGATTGTTGCCATATCTGACGGTAACGTTGTTGGCTGTCGACGGACAAAACAGATAGGCTGGCGTCTGTGGCTTTGCAGGGTGGCAGACGGCTATCACGCATGATGGTAAGTTGACAGCCCAGTGCCGTCAGATCACGACAGATCGCTGTTAACATGGCGTCCCCCTCTTTCATCAGTGAGGGTGAAAGAGTCTCACCAGCCAATGCGCCACTGGTAAGATGTTCGTAGATAAACACCGTCATCAATACTGTTAGGACCTCTTGGTCTGACAACCGGGCGGTGATGGCACCCTATAAACAAGAAAGAAGCAGATGCTGCAGATTATACCGGTGATTGATATTCGTGGCGGTCGTGTCGTTCACGCCCGGGGAGGCAACCGTCAGCAATATCCCGCCCTGAAATCTTTATTAACCAATTCAGTTACCCCTGCTGAAGTCATCAGTGATTTGCAGAAATGTCTGCCTTTTCAGCAACTGTACATTGCCGATCTGGACGCGATTGAAGAGGGAAAACAGCGCATGGACTTCTATGAATCATTGTGCCGGTCGTTCCCTCAGATAGAGTTCTGGATTGATAGCGGTATTAGGCAGTTAACGGCATTATCCGCATGTAGTCAGATTAATAATCTGCGCATGGTGGCGGGCAGTGAGACATTGGCTGATTCAAGCATGCTGACTCAGGGGGGAGGGGACGCCTGTTTGATTCTGTCTCTCGATAGAAAAAATCAGTCTAATCTGGGCAAGGCGGATTTATTCACAGAGCCGAGACTATGGCCGAAAAACGTGATTCTGATGAACCTGGACAGAGTGGGATCCAAGTTGGGGCCGGATTTGGAATGGTTACAGGCACAGCGGTCAAAAGCCCCGGAGGTGGCGTGGTATCTGGCGGGCGGCATCCGCAATGAAGCCGATTTAATCAAGGCACAACAATCTGGTGCCGCAGGCGTACTTGTCGCCAGCGCGTTGCATAATGGCGCTATCAACCTGCAGACGATGAAACGTCTGATGCAATAAAGTGAAACCGCCCTTCCAGAGAAGGGCGGCCATCACGGTTCAGAACTTACTTGGCACCGAATGGGTGTTCAGTTGATCTGTATTGTGCAACGACGTCAGCCGCTTTCGGCTCACGGGCAACCGCACGCTTGATTGCTTCTTTCGTGGCACGGTAGTTCCAATCCTGGATTTTTTCGTCACTGTCAGCGGTTGGTGAAATGAAGACACCAACGCAGATAAAGACATCGTCAGCTTCACCGGCAGGAATGGTGCCATCTTCAACGCACTCAGCTACAGCCATTGAAACACCACGCTGGGCAGGACCGAACATTTGAACCGCTTGCTTCATGTTCTTGATGGTGACTTTGTTGAACATGACGGTAGCAGGTTTAACCATCAGGTTAGGTGTGACTACAGCCAACAGACCGTTAACACCTTGTTTCTGGTCGGTCAGAGTGCGGCAGAAAGCATCTTCTGCTGCTGAGCCACGTGGGCCCATGATCAGGTCGATGTGTGAGACGTTGTCCAGGTCACCGTCTTCGATGACCAGGGATTCACCTACAAGTACGCGATCGATAACTGGCATGTTATATTTTCCTGTTCCAAAAAAATTGTCAAAAAGGCTCATTTTTTTCCCTCCTTGCTGGCAAGGAAGGGTTTATACGTAATAAAGGAACGTATCACCTGCTCAGTGCCGTCCGCTGGATGCATCATGGTACTGAAATTCGATTAGCAGAAAGCCGGCGCTGAAATGCATGAAGCAACAGCGTGGCCGCGACAAGGTCGGCGGTAGTTCCCGGATTAATGGCATTCTGCTTTAATTCTTTATCCCAAGCAGTGAGCTGATTTGAATAAGCATTTAACGTACTGTTTTTATTCATTTCAAAAACAAGTTGTTTTGCCTTTTTTGTCACTGCAATTGCCTGTTCCCTAGATTGCTTGCGACATATCAAGCTGTCGGGAAGCTCTGATAACAACTTAAGATACGCGAAAGCCGCTGCCCATTCAACACTTTCCCCAGAATTCAGCGCGCTTGTCAATCCCGGCAATCCAATTTCACATAATGTGCTGAAATTGCTTACATATTGCAAGGCTATTTGATCCCGCTCCGCAGCCATTTTCATGGCTTGCAGCAGAGTAACACTGGGATCTCCGCTAATATCCTGTTCCTGGTGTCGGCCCAGGCCACCCGCCTCAGCCACTCGGATAGCCTGATAAGTTAATCTGGCATCTTCCACAGTCAGGTTCTGCAGTGTGGTTCTGAGCTTGTCAGTCAGATCATCAAACGTCTCAGATTGTTCGACGGCGCAACACAGGGGGGCAAATAGCAGCACTATGCCCAGATTGGTATTACAATCAACCACTTGTCGGGTCGCTGTTATTGCAGCCAGGATTCTCGCTCCCACGGTGAGTCCCGGCTGGGCCATTACCGGTGCAATGGCGCGGGCACTGCGGATGAAGTCATCAACCGCCATATTGTGGCCGTCGCTGAAGCAATTGACGTTACCTGGTTTGGGCGCGCGGACCTCTTTCTCACAAGCCCAGAATACGGAATCAGCTATCTCCGATTCAGACAGCATGGTTAGAGGCTAATCCCGCCGTTATACGCTGATTGACGGCCTGGGCCAGTGTGCCGGCGATATCGGCACCTGTCGCCTGGTAAAGACCTTTCCAGGCCGGAACACTATTGACTTCCAGCACGGTGAATTGGCCTTCAGGACCGCGGATCAGATCAACCCCGGCATAATCGGCCTGCACCGCGGCAGTAGCATGGATGGCTAACTGGCGCATTTCTTCAGAAACCGGCGTTGCGAAACAGCTGGCACCCTGCGCAAAATTGGTAATCCAGTGATTGGCGCGACGTGACATCGCGGCGCAGACTTCACCATCAATGACCAGCAGACGCCAGTCCTGCCAGGCACCGGGTATTTCAGGCGCAACATACTGCTGCAGGTAAAAAGCGCCCCCCACCGCTGCCTGTTGTTCAAACTGAGACAGTGTCTCTATCAGTGCAATACCCTTGCCCTGACAACCGAACAGCGGTTTCATCACCAGTAACTCACCGGCTGCCAGTTCTCGCTCAACAAGGGTTCTGGCGCTGTCTGCATTTTCACAGGCCCAGGTACGCGGTGTCGCAAGCCCAGCCAGGTGCAGGCGAAGTGAAGTACGGGCTTTATCGACGGTATGTTCTATCGCAGTCGCCGGGTTCAGCACGGGTACGCCGAGTTCTGCCAGTGTATGGAGTACATCCATACGCAGCGTGATTTGCTCCAGGAAACCGGGAGCAATTCCCCGAACAATGGCTGCAGCCGGCAGTTCATTGTCAAAACCGGGTATAAAAAGACCGGTCGGCGCATCCAGGTCAATACGGCACTCCGCCAGATCGGTCAGCACCGCCTCGATACCCAGCCGGCCCAGCGCAGTGGTTAACTGATCACTGTGCCAACCGTGGGTATCGTTGAAAATGACGACGCGGCGCGCGCTCATGAATTTACAGGCCGAATGACTGGTTAAGCAGCGCGTGATTCAGTTCACCAGCAGTGAAGCTTTTGCCCGTATTGGCATTGGTGACAATGACTTTGCCGGGACTGAACAGGCTGCCATCAATTTTGAAAAAGTCATATTCATAGGATTTAAAGATCTCAGCGAAGGGCCGGCCATAATCCGAAGAAGTGTTGCTGGGCATTTTCTCAGCTAACGCTTTGGCTTCCTCATCCGTGGCATCAACAAACAGATGCACCTGGCCACCAAACAGAATGGCATCATTGGTACGGCCCATCGCGGTCATGAAATCGCCGCCCGGTGGTGCGACGGGGGTGACACCATAACCATCGACGATTTTTTCCAGCGGGAAATGCAGTTCATGCGCTTTATGCATGGCGACTTCCAGCACACGAATCGCGATTTGCATGACACCGGCCAGGCTGGAGGTCGGGGTCAGAATAAAGGTCAGGTTTTCTGCTTTGATACCGCAGTTATCAGCCACTTTTTCAGCCACTTCGACGGGTGGAAAGCTGTCGACTTCCAGAACGATAACGGTGGCGTCGGCTTTATCCTGATAGCCGAACTCCTTGAATAGTTCTTCTCGTGCAGCCAGCGCACGGCCGGGACCGCTACCGAGGGCAAAAAACTTACTGTCTTCGCTTTTATGCGACAGACTCCAGCCAGCATACTGACTGCCGAGACAACTCAGGACAGGGGTTTTAGCGTGAACATTGACGGACCAGGGCCAGTTATCAAAGCCACTGTTGGTACCCAGTGTGGCCGTGCCTAAGCCCCCCATGCAGATTTCACCAATGCGGCGGCCGGCTTCCAGACCGCCCTTGCAGTTGATTCCGGCATCGACGATGCGGGTGCCGTTATCCAGTGTGCTGATTTCCAGGTTAAGGGCCTGTGCATCGGCAATCAATGCATCGACCAGCGGCTGGCAGGCAGCGTTAACGCTGGTCCAGTTGGCTGAGAGTTCACTGCTCATGATAAGTCCTAAATTAAAGTCGAAAAAATAATCGGATTATACGTGATATGGGGCCGCCCTGTAATTATGCAAGCCCCTATTAATACAGGTTTTTCAGTCACTCGGATCAGGCTGCGGGACGATATTCATCGAGTGTTTGCGCAATTTTTTCAATACGTTTTCGACGAATCGCCTCACCAATGGCAATACCTGAGAGACCGGCTTCGATAAATTCAGTGGCGGATACAGCGGCGGCAGCCTCATAACAAGCCTGGAAAGCGTTACCCTCAGGCATGGGGGCATCTTCATAGCCAGGCCGGCCTCGGAAATCGGCCTCGCCGGCCAGCAGATATTGTTGAAAGCGTTCCGGACGGCGGAAGCTGTCGATGCCTTCGAGCACATACAGTACACGCTCGGCATCGAGTTCAAACAACAGATGTACATCGGTGTGAAACTCAGCGACTTTGACGGCGAGATTACGGGTTTCTTTCGGCACTCTCAGCCTGTCACATAAGTCGCGGGTCAATCTGATGCTGGTCGCTTCGTGCCCCTTGTGGCTGGGCAGAATATCAGCCGGTGTCTGGCCTTTACCCAGATCGTGACACATGGCTGAGAATCGTACCGCAAGATCATCACTCAGTCGGGCTGCCTGGTCGATCACCATCATCACATGTACGCCGGTATCGACTTCCGGATGCCATTTAGGATTCTGCGGGACACCAAACAAGGCATCGACTTCGGGAAACAGCTCTTTCAGGGCACCGACTTCGCGCAGTGTGTTGAAGAACAACGAAGGCTTATCGGTTAACAGGGCTTTGGATAATTCCTGCCAGACGCGCTCCGGCACCAGATAGGCCAGTTCACCATCGGCTATCATTTGAGCAATTAAGTCCTTGGTTTCATCTGCGATTGTAAAGTTAAAGCGAGCCGCAAAGCGGGCGATTCTAAGCACTCTTACCGGGTCTTCGACAAAGGCAGGTGAGACATGACGCAGAACGCGCTGTTGTAGATCCCGTTGCCCATTAAATGGATCAATAATGTTGCCGTTTTCATCTTCAGCGATGGCGTTAATCGTTATATCACGACGTGCCAAGTCCTGTTCCAGCGTTACATCCGGGGCGGCATGAAAACTGAAACCATGGTAACCGCGCCCGGACTTACGCTCGGTTCGCGCGAGGGCATATTCTTCCTGGGTTTGCGGATGCAGAAATACGGGGAAATCCTTGCCCACAGGCCGAAAGCCATGGGTGAGCATGGTCTGGGGATCCGCTCCGACTACGACCCAGTCGTGATCTTTAACCGGTAACCCCAATAGTTTGTCACGGACACAGCCGCCGACGAGAAAGCATTGCATAACCACAGTCTAAGGTGTTTTAGGTTTAATTGCAGGCATACGTTCTGACAACGGTTTAATGGCCTGGTTTCTCTGGTTATCAAAAATGGCTGCGTAACTCATCACTGTCTGAACGTAGTGACGGGTCTCGTTGAACGGAATATTCTCTGCCCAGATAGTGGCATCCAGGCGTTCAGAAGGCAACCAGCGACTGACCCGATGTGGACCTGCATTGTAGGCGGCAGTAGCAAGCACGGGGTTACGCTGATTTTCATCCAGCATACGTTTGAGATAGGCACTGCCGAGTTCAATGTTACGTTCCGGATGATAGAGTTCTTCCAGTTGCTTCAACGGCCGGTTGATCAGCTTGGAAATAAGTCGTCCGGTGTCCGGCATCAGTTGCATCAGACCCAATGCACCGGCATGGGATCGGGCCGTGGGGTTGAAGGCACTCTCCTGACGGGCAATGGCCAGAAGCCAGGAAGGATCCAGCCCCGTGTTTTGTCCAGCCTGATTAATGGCTTTGTCGAAAATGACCGGGAAGCGCAGGTCCAGTGCATCCCAGTATTGCGCTTTTCCCAGCAGCGCAATGGTCTGGTTGTGCCAGCCCCACTCGTGGGTGATCGTTGCCAGCATCTGTAATTCGGCATCGCTCCGGCGCTGAGATTGATAATAGGCTTCCCGACGCGCCTCCAGCATCATGTCCTGCAGATAAAACTCATGCAGACGCTGGACTGACGGTTGTTGCCGGAAATCTTGAAGAATCACTGCTGAGACCGCGATTGGCCGATGATTCATAGCATAGGGTTTTGCCAGTTCATCGGAAGCCAGGAAAGAATAATAGTCACGCTGGCCAACAATGGCAGCAAAAGTTTCGCTGGCCGCGTCCTTCTGGCCCAGGCCTGCCAGACTACGGCCCAGCCAGTACTGCCAGCGCGTAGAAGCCTGTTCGTCAATATTCATCTGCTTGATAGCTTTAATCGCTGCGCGCCAGTCCTGCTGCCAGATGGCTGCGCGGGCCTGCCATTCACCGCCAGGGATATTACCGAAGTAAATCAGTGCTCTGTCATCACGGTTCAGAGCAGCCCAGGTCCCGATAGCTCGGCGTACTTCAATCTGGTCCTGCTGGCTGAACTGATAATGATCGCGTAGTTGCTGCCACTGTTCGAAGGCCTTTTCAGGCGAACGCCGCGCCAGTCGGGTCAGACCATGAACAATAATCTCGCGTGACAGCGCCTCATCTCGGGCCAGACTGACAGTATTATCAGCCGGGGCTGTCGCCGGTAATTGTCTGAGTAATTCAATAGGATTGTTGTGGATGGTTTTCCAGCGCGCTACCCAGGCCAGTTCTCTGTTTGCCTGAGGTCCTGTGCGGGCCAGGTAATTGGCAATGGAAAACTGATTATCACGCAGCGCCAGCATAAAGCGCTGGTGGCGCAGGTCTTCACTCAATAAGCCAGCCTGTTGCCAACGGGAAAATACCGGGTCACAGGCTTTGTGCTGAGAATGGGGAACCAGCCACATCGCTGGTGTCAGTTCGAAAGCCCTCTCTGTCTGACCTGTTGCCAGCAGGGCCTGTAGCCGGTAGCACTCACGTTCCGCTGATTGCGGCGCCTGATAAAATTGCAGATAACGCTGCCAGCGTTGTTGTTTAGCGAGTCGGTCCAGCCAGAAAGCCCTCAGACGTTCTGCATAAAAGCTGTCTTTTTCCTGCGCCAGAAAAGTCTCTATTTCTTCTATTGAAACCTGCTCCAGCCGGTGCCGGAGATACAGATATTGCAGATAGCCCTGTAGGGGATAGCCATCCAGCTGTTCGTGGAATTGTCGGAATAGTGAAACCTGATTTGTCTGCAGCGCTTTCAGTGCGAATTGGAAGGTTTGACGCTGTTTTTCCAACTGTGCCTGGCTGTCCGCCATAGCAATCGGTGACAGTGCCAGAAAGGCAAGATAAAACCACAGTGTTTTAGTCCATCGCATGCCGCTATCTTAAACCATGATCCGGGTAAAAAGCAGCAGGATCTGATCACAAATCACGGAGAAATTTGCAGACCGAGTCAGCCTTGCTGATCGCGGATACTGGCCTCAATTTGATCGAGGTTGGGAATCAGTGCCACTTTGTTACTGATTTTGATCTGACAATGCAGATAGGGTGAATTATTACTATCCTGCGTCAGATGCAACGCTGCCTGGTTAAGGGTTATCAATTGCGGAGAGCCTGAGCAGGGAATGGCATAAAATTCAATGTCGGCATCCGGATTGATGCCATTGATGATGCAGAGTTTGTTACCGGCAGATTGTGTTTCAACACCATCGGTCAATAGCGTTTCCAGGTAGACCAGTGGCAGCCGCTGCTGCTGCCAGTCAATAAAGCTTAGCCAGCTAGCGTCGCCGGCTAGTTCCTGTACGATGCCGGTGCGGGGTATCACTTCCGAAATGCTGCTGTTGGGCAGTAGCAGATAGTGCTGTTGAAGTGGAATTAACATGCAGTGAACGAACTGTGCTTGTTCTGGTTGTGCGGTCATATCTGCCCCTGCGGTTACTTATGCGGTCCGGGAAAACGCTGCTGCCCCAGCAGTGTCTGCATCTGGCTGACCAGTTCTTCTTCCTGGTAGGGCTTGCCCAGGTAGGCATTAACACCAATCTGCAAGGCTCGCTCACGATGTTTCTGACCGGTGCGGGAAGTGATCATGATAATCGGTAGATGACGGAACTGCGCATCATTCCGGACGATCGATGCGAACTCAAAGCCATCCATCCGCGGCATTTCGACATCCAGCAGAATGATATCCGGTTTTTGTTCATGCAATTGCGATAGCGCATCGACGCCATCACGTGCGGTGAGAACTTCAAAGCCAAGGCGTTTCAGCAGGTTACCGGTGGCTTTGCGCATCGTGATGGAGTCGTCAACCACCATCGCCATTGGCGCCTGCTCCTGAATTTGCGCTAATTCACGCTCAAGGTTAACGGCATCATTATTGTCGAGGTGCAGCTCCCTGGCGTTTTCAATCAAGGCTGGAATATCAAGAATGAACACGACCCGGCCATCACCCAGAATCGTTGCGCCATTGAGCGCAGAAATCGTTCCAAGCTGGCGGCCCACGGATTTAATGACGATTTCGCGGTTACTGAGAATACTATCCACCAGGAGAGCAACCCTTATCTCCCCTGAGCGGAACAACAACAGCGGTAACTGATGCTTGAGATTCGCAGGCAAGCTCAAAGGCTTGTCCAGCAGAGAGGCAAGTGGAATGAAGTCGTACTGCTCGCCCTGGAAACTGTATTTGGGATCATGCGTGCCCAGCATCAGCTTAATGTCACGGACACTAATCCGTTCACCGGCGTTAACGCTGCCCAAGGGCACGGCATATTGTTCGTCCTGCACTTTCACCAGCAATGCCTGGATGACTGACAGCGTCAGCGGTAGCCGAATCACAAACTCTGTGCCTTTGCCTCGCTGGGACTGGATACCAAGACGGCCTTTGAGCCCCCGAATTTCGTTACTGACCACATCCATGCCAACGCCACGGCCGGACAACTGGGAGATATTATCTGCCGTGCTGAAACCGGAGGTCAGAATCAGCTGGATGAGTTCATCGTCAGACAGACTGTCGTCATCATTGATAAGGTCTGATTCCAGCGCCTTCTGACGAACTCTGTCTACATCCACGCCCTGGCCGTCATCGACGACGGTGATAACCATTTCTGAGCCCTCGCGGTGGATCACAATCTCTAATCGGCCATGCTCAGGTTTACCGTTAGCGAGGCGAACACCGGTAGCCTCAATACCATGGGCGATGGCATTACGTAATATGTGCTCCAGCGGGGCAACCAGTCGATCCAGAATGGTCCTGTCTATCTCCAGTTCCGCACCCCGTATGATGAGGTCGGCTTTTTTATCGAGTTCAGTCGCAGTCTGTCTGACAATACGCTCCAGTCTGGGAGCGACGGCACTGAAAGGTAACAGCCGTGTAGCCATCAAACCTGCCTGCAGGTCGGCATTCAAGCGAGACTGTTGTAATAAAATGGCATCGGTTTCTTTAACCAGCATATCCATCGAGCGGCTGATGTCATTCAAATCGATGACACTCTCAGTCAGGCCTCGGGATAGTTGCTGGATCATTGAAAAACGGTCGAGTTCCAGTGGGTCGAAGTCTGAATCCTGTTTCAGGCGCTCATCTTCATAACGAAACAGGATCTGGGTTTCAGTTTCAATCTCCAGTTTGCGCAATTGATCATGCAGCCGGGTGACGGTTTCTTCCATCTCCTGTAATTGCTGGCGCATGGCGGTATGCTGCTGGGTGACCCGGTCACGGGAGATACTGACTTCACCGGCAAAGTTAGTCAGGTAATCAAGTAAATCGGCACGCACGCGAACCTGTTCCACATGCTGAGATGCTGGTTTCGCCACCGATGAGTCTAGTTCAGGCGCCATTGTAGGTGGCTCAGGAACCACTGTAGCGCTTGAGACTTTTTCCGGTTCCGGTAACGGTCTGTCATCGATATCCAGAACAGCACCTTCAGTGCGCCAGCTGATTTCTTTTATCAGTGACAGGGCGGTTTGCAGTGATAAGCCCTGAGCCAGTTGCTCCTGCATTTCACTGAGTTTGTCCTGGCAACGTTGCAGCAAATCAAAGAAGTCTTCATCGGCGGCGACTTTGTGGTCAGTGACGGCGATCACCAGGGCTTCCATCTGATGGGTCAGATCAGCCATCGGTGTAATACCAGTGAGTCGTGCGCCCCCCTTCAGGGTGTGCAGATCCCGCTGTAACTGAAGCGGATCTACCGCACTGTCATGATTCAGATGCCAGGCTTTGATGGCCTGGCCACTGGAGGTCAGTAATTCAGCGGCTTCTTCACTGAAGGCGTCCAGTAGTTCAGGGTCCACATCTGCGGGAATGACAAAGTCATTTTCGTCGACATCCATTTCCGACAGGGTGTGTCGTGGTGTTGACTGGGCTGCAAGATAGTTGTCTACACGGGCAGAAAAGTCGAAATCAGAAGTGTCTGGTTTGTTCTGAATCAGGTTCTCAATATGTTGATTTAACTGCTCATAACCCAGCTCAAGCAGGTTGTTGAGACCATCCGCCTGGGGGTGCTGTTGCTTAATCAACCGTGAAAGAGCGGCATAAACCCGAGCAATATGCTGTTGCTCTGCTTGTTGCGCTGACTGCTCCAGGTCATAGAGGGTCTTATCCAGGGCCCTCAGATTGTCCTGATCATCAGGTTGTTGCTGCCAGTGCGCTAATTGTCTGGTGTAGGCATCCAGTAACTCGTCGGTTTCCTCTAGGAAGACCACGAGAAATTCCGGATCAATGATCGGACTGGCAGCGGTGGACTCGTCGCTGGGTTTGAGCTCACTGACAGCGGCTGACAAGGCGCGAATGTCGGGTTCAGGCTGGTCTTCAGTGATACTGAGCAGCAGTTGATCCAACTGTTCGACAATGAAACTCAAATTCTGCAGTTGCTCACCGTCAAGCACCGCGTCCTGAGCATGGAGTTGTTTCATGACACTATCCAGCTCACTGGCAGTGATGCCCATTGGCTTGATGCCGGCAATGTTGGCGCACCCTTTCAGGGAGTGCACGGCTCTTAGAATGGGTTTGGTGATTTGACGGGAAAAAACGATATCTTCGAGTCCCTGGCGCAGGGTCAGGATATGTTGTGCTGCTTCAGCAGCGAAAATTTGCAGCAACTCATGGTCTTCCTGCTGGGCTACTGTATCTGCCTCCAGATGTGCATCCTGCATCGCGAGATAACGATCCACGCTGCTTGCTGAGCCTTGTTTTGCCTGGTTAATCAGGTAGCGGTCGACAGAGGTCAGTGGTTTGAATGCCGCAGTGAATGGTTTTGCCGGCGATGGCGCCGGAGCAGGACCTGGTTTCTCATCATCTTTTTGTTGGCGCAAATAGCGCGCGACGCCGGTTTCCGGTTGCAGGCGCTGAATATAGCTTTCAACACCTGTGAGCGTTTTATACTGCGTTGTTTGTGAATCAGCGGACTTCGCTTGTGATCGAATATATCGCTCTACACTGGTGAGAACCTCAGTTTCAATGTGGAAGCGGTCGGGTTTTTTGTGTTCCTTATCTGTTTCCGCCGTCTGCTGGTAGTTGGAGAGATCAAACTCGACCAGGGTTGGATCCGTGTCTGGTTCGATAATGACGAGTTCTTCTTCCTGGTCGATAAGTTCAATTTCTTCAGCAGCCGTTTCTGGCCAGGAAAGGTGTTCATCTTGATGGGAGATGGTGGTCTCGTCTCCCGTACTGACTGGTTCAGTGATTTTATTGGCCAGACAACGGTCTTTGATTGTATGCAGCGCTTCGACTTCTGTGGGCAGCGTGTTATCACCACGGGTGAAACGTTCGAGCAATGCCGGGATGATTTGCTGAGCCTCTGAGGTCAGATGCTTTACCTCAGCCGTTTCCGGCCGTGTGCCATCCAGAACATGGTTCAATACTTGTTCTACAGACCATGCCAGTTCACCGATAACCGTGGCACCAGCCATGCGTCCACTGCCCTTGAGGGTGTGGAAATGTCGACGGATATCACTGAGTACCTCGGGGTCATCATGCTCGAGCCACTGAGGCATCAATGTGTCCAACTCAGCCAGTACTTCTCTTGCTTCTTCAACAAAAACTTCAGCGATTTCAGGATCAATTCCGTCAGCTAATTGCCATGAGGCCGGCTCTGATAACGCCGTTTTATTTTCTGTCGAATCGTCTGCAGGGACATCCTCAGCGGGTTCATTGTCGAACAGCAGGGAGCTGTCTTCATCAGCAAGTAAGGAATCCATCTCCTGCAGTGACGGGTCTGTTTCTGTTGCAGGTGCCTCGGCAGGGAGAACAGAGCTACCTTGATCCCAGTCAGCCTGATCAAAGTTGGCGAGCTTTTCTACAGCATCATCAAGATAATTGTTTTCAGCATAGCCATGATGACGAATCCCTTCCATATACATATCACAGCAGGCCAGAATCTCGGCAAGCTGGTCTAACTGTGCGGGTGTGAAGGCTTCGCGGCTCTCACTTTGCTGATCAATCTTGTCACCAGCCCGTCGAAGTATTTGGGCAGCCTCGGGATAGTTGAGCATTTCCAGACTGCTGATGATCAGTTGCAACTGGCGCGCTGTTTCTCCCAACTCATCCGGGTGTCGCTGGGCCTGGCTCATCAAGGTTAAGGTTTCTTTGATATTGGCCATTTCCAGCAGGCATTCGTTGATGACTGTTTCACGCAGCTTATCGCTGATATCCGCCTGAGTGGAGGACTGCAGGAATTGTTCGACCTGCAACAGTGCATCCGCCATGTCTGACAACATCATCTCGTCAGCTTGACGCCCCCCATCCAGCAAAGCCTGAATTTGTTCCGCCTGATGATGAAGCAGGTTGCTGGCCTCATACTCAGCGAGCAAAGCCAGCGTATCTGTCATGCTCTGCAGTTGCTGCAGAATCATGTCGAGGTGACTATGGTCGGTTGTTTGATCTGATTGCTGTTGATTGATTTGGATTTTCAGATCGTCCAACTGTTCCAGTAAGGCCAGATGAGCATCGCCAAGTGCATTGTCGCTCATGCCATAGATTTTCTGCTTCTGGTCAAAGAAATGCAGGTGGAAAGTGGTCTTGAGTAACGTGACCTGTGGACCGTGACTATTTGCATGGGCGACAGAGCGCAACAGAAGATTGACCAGATCGGTTGGAAATTGCGCTAACAACGCCGCTTCATTCTGCTCAGACTGTGTTTTTATCGGTGCGACCAGTTTACCCAGTAACTGCTTCACCGCTGCGTCAGACTGCAGGCCTTGATGTTCAATGGCTTCAATAAGTGCTTCGGCAGCCCACCAGAGCAAGGTGGTTTTTTCTTCCCGACAGGCCAGGCGGAGATAGTGAACGACGCCGCGCATGTTCCTCAGACTTTCTGCATCCTGTTTTCGCAGCCAGTTCAGCAGCATAACTTGGAATGCATGTCCCAGCTTATGCTTTTCTATCGCAATTTCAGGCAGTCTCCGGTTTGGGCTGGGTGCAATACTGTCGGGGAGTGGCTGAGTCAGCAGCGGCTTGAACAGCGAGTCTTCAGTTATGGCTGACGCACCGCGGGCTTGACGAAGGTCATTAATGCTATCGAGCAGGGACAGGGGATGATCCTCAAAATCATCACTCAGTAACTTGAGATAGTTGGGTAGTAGTAACAAAGAACGAACCAGCGAGTCTTCAGCCTGACTCTTATTGCTCACTTTGTTATCACGCAGGGCCATCACGGTGTGCTGCATTTCATCAGCAAGCATCCCGGCACCACTGATATTCACCATATCGAGCGTACCTTTGACCTGGTACAAAGCTTCAATACAGTCGGACAGTGTCTTGGTGTCCCCCTCACCATCGATGAAGTTATTCATGGCATTCAAGGCATGTGTCAGTGACTGCTGCAGTTCCGTTTGCAGCCACATCAAAGCGTTGTAGTTGCCTTTGATTAATTGAGCCATGGTCGCTGGTGCCCCCGCCTTGTCACTTTACTGTGGCAGTTTAAAGCCGGAAACCGACTTACGCAGTTCATTGGTAAGATCCAGCAGACGGCCGATTGCAGCGGCACTCTCATTTGTGCCTGTTGAGGTCTGCATGGTGATTTCCTGAATCACGTTCATATTTTCAGAGGTACTGACAGCCGCTGTGGCCTGCTGCTTGGCATTGGCGGTGATGTTATTGATAAGCTCGGCAAGTTGCTGAGAAACCGCTTCAATCTGTTCCAGTGAGGTGCCGGCATCCTGTGACAGTTTGGCACCGGAGACGACTTCGGAGGTGCTCTGCTCCATCGAGGCGATGGCTTCACTGGTATCGCTCTGAATGGTTTTTACCAGCGCATCGATCTGACGGGTCGCATTACTGGAACGTTCAGCCAGGCGCTGAACCTCGTCCGCCACCACGGCAAAACCGCGACCGGCTTCACCCGCCATCGCAGCCTGGATGGCAGCATTCAGAGACAGAATATTGGTTTGCTCGGCGATGTCGTTGATCAGTTCGACAATGTCACCGATCTGCTGCGAACTCTCGCCCAG
Source organism: uncultured Methylophaga sp. (assembly GCA_965229455.1). Lineage (GTDB taxonomy): Bacteria > Pseudomonadota > Gammaproteobacteria > Nitrosococcales > Methylophagaceae > Methylophaga. The sequence continues at coordinate 2,832,126 of OZ245877.1, read as the reverse complement.
ACGTTTGATTCGTTTTGAGGTTTCCTGAATCTGCTCGCGAATCGTATCCATGCCCCGAATCGCTTTCTTAACCGCAGTATTACCCTGTACCGCCAGCGATACCGATTGTTTCGCTACTTCGGAGGACTGACTGGCATTTTCCGATACCTGTTCGATCGAGCCGGCCATCTGGGTGATGGCCGAGCTGACTTCAGTAATCTGTTGAGCCTGATGTTCACTGGCGTCAGTCAGGTGCAAAGCAGTGGCCTGCGTTTCCTGCGCGGCGGAAGCCACCTGCAGCGTGGTTGAGTTGATCTGTTCAACCAGGCTGCGGAGGGCGTCGATGGTGTAGTTCACCGAATCGGCAATCGCGCCGGTAATATCTTCAGTCACGGTGGCACTGACAGTCAGGTCACCGTCAGCCAGGTCACCCATCTCATCCAGTAGCCGCAGGATGGCATCCTGGTTATGACGATTCTGCAATTCCATTTCGTCCATTGCGGTCTTCAGTGACCGGATTGACGGGAAACTGAGTCTGACCACTGCGACAAGCGTCAATACAAAGGCCACCGCCACCGCAATACTGAGATGCAGGATATTGTCGTAATAAGCTTGATACTGGCCACTGGCTATCAGCCACAAGCCGCCGAGGGTGACGACACTGAAGACGATCACAAAAAACAGATTGAGCCAGTTTTGTCTGCGCATCAGGGAAGAGAAAAAGAGCTTGCTGGTGGATGTCATAAACCTTAATCCTGATATCAATGGTTAGGCGGCGGCATTGAGAAAACGGGGGTCACTGATCAGATGCCTGAAACTGAACACCTGCCAGTCGATCTCCTGCTGGTGAATCATCCCGGTCAGATACGGGGCGAGTTCAGTGGTTTCTGCTGCGGGGAGGGGGGCAGGCTGCTGCTGAAAATGTTTCAGCCCGAATACCTCATCCACTGCCACGCCACTGATAGTGTCGCTGTCATTAATTACAATAATCCGGCTGCGTTTATTCAGTTTGAATGCTTTGTCATGCAGAAACTGATTGAGATCAAAAACCGGTAGCAATTCACCACGGAGATTGACGATACCGAAAACCCAGCGTTGGGACTTCGGTACCGGCGTTATTTGTTCAGGTACTGGAAAAACCTCACGTGTCTCATTCAGCGGGGTGACATAATGGCGTGAGCCGATACGAAAAGCGATAGCCGTCCAGCTTTGTCCTGCCGGGTCCTGCTGACCCAGCCCCGCCGCTCTCTGTCTGCTGCGACGCTCCATGTCATGCAGCAATGAGATGATGTCTTCAGGCGTCTGTAATACAGCCATGATCACTGCCCCAACAGCGCGTTAATTTGCTGCATTAAGTCCTGCTCAGTCACCGGTTTGCCGAGATAACCCCGGGCGCCCTGGCGCAGCCCCCACATTTTGTCTGTTTCTTGATTTTTGGATGACACAATCACGACCGGAATGTGGCTTGTCTCTGGGTCTTTGGTCAGTTTACGGGTGGCCTGAAAACCATTCAGATTGGGCATGACCACATCCATAAGTATCAGATCAGGCTGGTGCTGGAGGCTTTGAGCCACAGCCTGCTCGCCATCTTCGGCAACCAGCACCTCATGGCCGTTTTTTTCCAGCATTTTCTGTAAAACGTAGACTTCCGTGGGTGAGTCATCAGCTATTAGAATCCGTGCCATAAGCTATTCAGCGTCCTGGTGTTTTTCAAGCGAATGTTTACGGATGGCTCCCAGCAGATCATCTCTGGTGAACGGTTTGGTGAGATACTGCTCTGCACCGACGACACGTCCTTTTGCCCGATCAAACAGACCATCCTTACTGGAAAGCATGATGACGGGAATGTCCCTGAACTTGGGATTGTTTTTCACCAAAGCGCAGGTCTGGTATCCATCCAGGCGAGGCATCATAATATCAATAAACAGAATATCAGGATGATTGGCGCTGATGATCGGCAAAGCTTCAAAACCATTGTCTGCCGTCAATACATCACAGCCTGCTTTTTTTAATAAGGTTTCTGCTGTTCGACGAATGGTGTTGCTGTCATCAATCACCATGACCTTCAGGCCGGAAAATTCAGATTGGTTCTCGCTCACGGTCATGCATTACCTGATAAAGTCGTCATTCTAGTTCTTGGATAAGCCCTGAGGAACGAAGATAACCGATTTTTAGTCCGCAGGCTAGTGATGTAAAACAGCCTGTTTTCGTCGCGCCATGGCCTGAATTTAAACGACCAACGAGTATGTATCACTTGAAAAATGCAAACTGTGTCCCATCTCACAGTATAGACAGTGCTTATGAAGCAACCTGCCATCCCTCAACAGCGAGATAGATTATGACCACTGGCGTTCCGCACCTGATCACTGCCCTCAACGGCCCACTGCTGCAGCTGGAGTCACATCTGCTTGAGAAACAGACTCAAGTCGAAACCTGGCTGCGCGAACAATGGCTGAAAACACCGTCACCGTTTTATGCTTCGGTCGACCTGCGAAATGCCGGTTTCAAACTGGCGCCAGTGGATACAAATCTGTTTCCAGCCGGTTTTAATAATCTCAACGCGTCGTTTATTCCATTGTCGATTCAGGCTGCCCAGTCAGCCGTGGAGCGAGCATGTCCCACTGCTAAACGGGTGTTAATCGTGGCGGAAAACCATACCCGTAACCTGTTCTATCTGGAAAGCCTGGAAACGCTGCGCGATATTTTCCAGAAAGCTGGGCTGGAGGCCCGAATTGGGAGCCTGCGGGATGATATTACCGAGCCTGTGACGGTGGATCTTCCCTCCGGTAAGCAATGTCTGCTGGAACCCCTGGTCAGAAAAGGCAACCGGGTGGCAGTGGATGATTTTTCTCCTTGTCTTGTGTTGTTGAATAACGATCTCTCAGCAGGACGGCCGGCGATTCTGGAAGGACTGGAACAGGAAATTATGCCTCCGCTTCATGCCGGCTGGTCGACACGTAAAAAGTCCCATCACTTCAGTCATTACAGTAATGTGGCCAAGGAATTCGCTCAGCAGATTGATATTGACCCCTGGCTGATTTCGCCATTGACGCTGCAATGTGGCGAGGTGAATTTTAAGGAGAAAGCCGGACTGGAATGCCTGGCGCGAAATATTGATAACTTGCTGATGTCGATTCGCAGTAAATACCGTGAATACAATATTGACCGGGAGCCCTTTGTCGTCGTTAAAGCCGATTCCGGGACTTATGGCATGGGTATCATGACGGTAAAAAGTCCTGATGACATCTATAATCTCAACCGTAAACAGCGCAATAAAATGTCATCAGCCAAAGAGGGACTGGTGGTTGATAATGTGCTGGTGCAGGAAGGGGTCTACACCTTTGAAACGCTGGGGGATGAACAGGCCGTGGCGGAACCGGTTATTTACATGATGGATCACTTCGTTATCGGCGGTTTCTACCGAGTACACACTGGCCGCGGTGCAGATGAGAACCTCAATGCGCCGGGTATGCACTTTGAGCCACTGGCCTTTGCTCAGTCCTGTATTACCCCGGATCAGAATGAACAGCCGGACTCCGAGCCCAACCGCTTTTATGCCTATGGGGTTATTGCCCGGCTGGCGCTGCTGGCCGCCGCAAGAGAACTGGCCTAAGCGTTGTGCTCACTGAGGTAGGCAATAGTCATTGTCTGGTTATGTAACTGACTGTGGCTATCATCTTCCCCGGAGCAGATTTCACCATTGGAGTAGAAACCGGTAATGCCGGTCTGCATACCCAGCAAACGTTGAACGGCAAACACTTCATCTGCAACCTGGGCTTCCATCACCAGCTTACGGCCGACACAACTGACGCAGATAGCCAAAGCCTTGTCGTTGATATTGACGTCTTTCTGCAGAATCTGACGTGCCGCTTCACTGGCCCCCATGACCAGGCTGTCATGATCGGATTTGAGAAACCGCACCGTGGCGCCCTGATCAATATTGCCGGCAAAAGTCAGGCTGTTATCTTTCTCATTCACTGACAGCAAAGTACGGATAACGTTGACATTTTTCTCATCCATGATGGCAAAAGGAAAGTTGAGTCCCGAAGCGGGCAGTTCATTGGCGTAATAGCCGATATACATCTTATAAAGCGGCAGGGCGGGCTTGTTGTCGAGTTCGTAGACCACATTTTTATTGGAACGGGTGATCTGGCGGGGTGGGCCATAAGGTTTCCAGCCACCCAGTGCACCACTGGTGACAATGGCATCTTCCCCGTAGATGCCGACCGCAATCACAACGCGATCCTGAATTTTATCGTTATTGATCAGCAGCGTTTTAGCGAACTTGGCGTCATCTCCCGCCAGTCCACCAGTGATCGGAATGTTAGGCAGGACTTCCTGCAGGCCTTCCACCAGTTCGGAGCCATTCACATTAAGACCGTCGCTGAGTACGAAAACGCCCTTTAGATCATCCATTTTCAGCTCACCGGCGATCTGAGCACCCAGTGCATGGGATTGTTCCATGCTGTTTACCGGCTTGGAAATGAAGCGCAGTGTACTCCGCTCCCATTTCATCGCAGTGATATGAATGCTGTCGTCATAAACGCCATCACCGGTGATTTCACCTGAGGTGGTGCAGCCGATGATTTGTGCGTCGGGGTAACGTTTTCTCAGGTTTTTGGCAAATCCGCGTTCATTAAACCGATTTACTGAACCGAAAACCAAGACCCAGTTTGCATCCGGCAAAGGTGAGGAGGAAGGCAGTTTGTTAATGCCTGTCTTGGCGGGGAGGTGTTCCTGTTCAAACTTCATGAGTAAGCGAATCTGGCTCCGTATAGGCGACGCATCCTGCGCCGGAACAAGTAGCGTTATTAAACCAACGATTGATACTACATCAGTTCAATCCGGATGGGGAAATAGTCCGCCATCAAAAATGTGAAAAAGTTCACAAAATATCATGTGCTAAAAAAGCAAAAAGCCGCAATTATTTCTGCGGCTTGTGCTGTATCTCAACCTGATCGGTATTACCCTGCCAGTTTTTTCTTCAGGATTTCATTAACCTGAGCAGGGTTTGCTTTACCTTTGGATGCTTTCATCACCTGCCCGACAAAATAACCCAATAACTGCTCCTTACCGTCGCGGTATTGTTGTACCTGATCCGGGTTATCAGCCAGTACCTCATCGATCATACTTTCAATGGCACCGGTGTCTGTTACTTGTTTCAGGCCTTGAGCTTCGATAATGGCATCAGCATCTTTACCTTCGCCTTTCCATAAAGCCTCGAAGACGCTTTTCGCTATTTTTCCGGAGATGGTGTTGTCAGCAATGCGTTGCAGTACACCCGCCAGTTGTTCAGCACTGACCGGTGATTCAGTGATATCGAGACCCGCTTTGTTAAGGGCGCCGGAGAGTTCAACAATGACCCAGTTGGCACATTGTTTGGGGTCTTTACCGCCAGTTGCTTTCAATACGGATTCGTAATAATCGGCAAGGTCACGACTGCTGGTCAGCACTGAGGCATCGTACATCGATAGACCCAGTTCATTGACAAAGCGATCCCGTTTTTCATTTGGCAGTTCCGGCAATGTAGCGCGGACAGCGTCGATAAGTGCTTTGTCGACGACTAATGGTAACAGGTCAGGATCGGGGAAATAGCGGTAGTCATTCGCTTCTTCCTTGCTACGCATGGAGCGGGTTTCGTTTTTATCAGCGTCGTAAAGACGGGTTTCCTGAATAACCTCACCGCCGCCTTCCAGCACATCGATCTGGCGTTCAATCTCATAATTGATGGCACGTTCAACGTTGCGGAATGAGTTGATGTTTTTAAGTTCAGTACGGGTGCCGAATTTTTCCTGGCCTTTGGGGCGAATCGACACATTGGCATCGCAGCGGAAAGAGCCTTCCTGCATGTTGCCGTCACAGATCTCCAGGTACCGCACCAATGAATGAATTTTTTTCATATAGGCCACGGCTTCTTTGGCACTGCGCATATCCGGTTCAGAGACAATTTCCAGCAACGGTGTCCCGGCCCGGTTCAGATCGATACCGGTTTCGCCGTGAAAATCTTCATGCAGGGATTTACCGGCATCTTCTTCCAGGTGGGCACGGGTGATGCCGATGACTTTTTCAGTGCCATCTTCCAGCTCAATGCTGATTGACCCCTTGCCGACAACGGGTAGTTCATACTGACTGATTTGGTAGCCTTTGGGCAGGTCGGGGTAGAAGTAATTTTTGCGGGCGAACACCGAGCGATCAGCAATCTCGGCATCAACCGCCAGACCGAATTTAATCGCCATAGTCACTGCTTGCTCATTGAGTACCGGTAATACGCCCGGCAGGCCGAGGTCAACGGCGCAAGCCTGGGTGTTAGGGGCGGCACCGTAAGCAGTGGGCGCACCCGAGAAAATCTTGCTTTTGGTGGCAAGCTGGGTATGAATTTCCAGCCCTATTACAACTTCCCATTCCATATTGAAGGCCTGATTATCAGTATTAAAAAACGATAAATTGTAACAATAAACCGCAACGGGCGCTGCCTCTAATTCTGCTTTATCTGAGGCTCAGAATTTGCCAGCCGCGTTGTTGGGCGACTGCCTGCAGTTTCGGATCGGGGTCGACCGCTACTGGCGTATCCACCAGTTCCAGCAGGGGCAGATCATTATGCGAGTCACTGTAAAAAATGCTGTCATTCAGTTCTTCCTCACGGCTTTGAAGCCATTGGCGCAAACGCTCGACCTTCCCGTGCTGAAATGAAGGCTGACCGGCAACGCGGCCGCTGAAACGACCGTTGACGATTTCAGGGTCAGTGGCGATCAGGTTGTCAATGCCCATCATCTGCGCAATCGGGGTGGTAAGAAAGCTGTTGGTTGCTGTGATGATCAGCAAGGTATCGCCCTGCTTGCGATGTTTGTCTACCAGCGCCTCAGCTGCGGGCTGCAGGATGGGTTTGATTTTCTGTTCCAGATAAGCTTCACGCCAGCCTTCCAGGGTCTGCATATCGTGACTGGCCAGCGGTTTAAACACGAATTCCAGGAATTCGTAGATATCCAGACTGCCCTCCAGATACTGCTGGTAATAATGTTCGTTGGCACGGCGATAAGCCGCTTCGTCGACGATACCGTTCTCGCAAAGATAACGCCCCCACAAAAAGTCGCTGTCGCCACCCAGCAGGGTGTTATCCAAATCAAAAATTGCCAACGCCATAATGAGTAACCTGTCTCCGTTTTGAAGCAAATGAGTCTCTATTGTAAGCCAAAATGCGTTGCAACCTGACGGTGCTTTTACTAGTCTAAGCTGTAATTGAGATTAACCTGCTGAGTTGAAGTAAAGGCTCAGCCAGTCAGAGACTTTCGTCGTGATTGATAAAGATGGCTTCAGGCCTAATGTGGGGATCATACTCTGCAATGAAGACAACCAGGTGCTGTGGGCACAGCGTGCGCAACATGATTCATGGCAGTTTCCTCAGGGTGGCATAAAAGCGCATGAAACGCCGGAACAGGCGGCTTACCGTGAACTGATGGAGGAAGTCGGTTTGTCACCGGAACATGTTGAACTGCTCGCTGCAACCCGCGGCTGGCTGCGCTATCGTTTGCCCAAGCGTTATCTTCGTTATGGCAATAAACCGCTTTGTATCGGCCAGAAGCAACGCTGGTTTTTGATGCGTTTTACCGGAGATGAAGACGATGTCCGTCTTGACCTGCATGAAAAACCGGAATTTGATGACTGGCGCTGGGTTGATTATTGGACCCCGGTGGAAGAAATTGTGTTTTTCAAGCGTCGGGTGTACGAGCGAGCCCTGCATGAGTTCGCGCCGATTCTGTTCCCGGAATATCGACGTCGTGCCAATCGCGGGCAGAAAACGGGCGGCTAGGCCAGGCGTTTGCGAAAGACCCGCGAATTACGCTGATAATTGTAAAGAGCCTGTTTAGCCACCGGCAGATCACCAATCTCAGCGGGTTTAAAACCATGTTCAAGAAACCAGTGCGCAGTCTGTGTGGTGAGTACATAGAGCGATTCAATGCCGGCGTACAATGCGCTTTGTTCCAGGGAGTCCAGTAGCTGTTTACCTCTGCCCTTGCTTTGATAACTGCCGGACACCGCCAGACAAGCCAATTCCGCCATCTTATTTTCAGGATAAGGATATAATGCGGCGCAGGCGACGACGGTGCCATCACGTTCCATCACCGTGAAATGACCAATTTCACGTTCCAGCAACTCCCTTGAACGTTTCACCAGGGTGCCGTTGGCCTCGAGTGGCTGCAGTAACTCCAGAATGCCGCCGACATCTTCAATACTGGCCTGGCGGGTTGTCTCAAACGAAGTCGCAGACAGCAGCGTGCCGGCACCATCACGGCTGAACAGCTCCTGCAGCAAAGCACCATCCTGGGCTCTGTCTAACAGATGCACGCGACGAACCCCGGACTCACAGGCTTTGACTGCGGCTGATAATGATGGGTGTGCATCAAGATTGTTCCGAGCTTGACTCAGCATCATTTCTCTCGGTAAGTCACGATTACTTGAGCCGATAAAAATCAGTTTGTCAGCATGCAAAGATACTGCGACCGCAGTCGCAATGGCTTCCGAGGATAGATTGAAGACTTCACCAGTTAATGAAAATCCCAGTGGGGGTAGCAGTACGATATTGCCGAGTTCCAGTTGCTGGTTGATGCCATCAACATCAACACGGCGCACTTCGCCGGTATGGCCCAGATCGATGCCATCGATGATCCCTGCAGGACGGGCTGTGACCAGGTTGCCGCTGGTGCAGCGGATGCGGGCGTCAGCCATCGGGGTATGCGGCAGACCAAAAGACAGTTTGGACTCAATATCCAGACGCAGCTTGCCAATCACGGCCTTGGCGATCTTGAGGCTGGTATCGTCGGTGACACGTAAGCCCCGGTGGTAGTGCACATTGATGTTTTGCTGCTCGCACTGGGCCTCTATTTGTGGACGCGCGCCATAAGCCAGCACCAGTTTGATGCCCAGGCTGCTGAGAATGGCGATATCATGCAGCAGCGGATCGAAGCCGTCGCTGTCAATGGTCTCGCCATCAAAAGCAATAACAAATGTGGCACCGCGGTGGGCGTGGATATAGGGCGCAGCCGTACGAAACCAACTGGTCGTGGTCGCCAGGTTCTGATGGTTATTATTGGGTTGCGCGTCGTTCATAAGCTTCTTTTTATCGCAGACTCGGCACGCTTGCCAAGTGTCGTGTAAAATTTGTCGATTAACTGATACTAGCAATAAGGCGCGATCATAGCATTTCGCGTTGGATTTCAGATTTTTGGAGTGTTCAGCATGCCTCAATATCGTTCTAAAACGTCCACTGCCGGCCGCAATATGGCGGGTGCCCGTGCTTTATGGCGGGCAACGGGAATGAAAGACGATGATTTCAACAAACCGATTATCGCCATTGCCAACTCATTTACGCAGTTTGTACCGGGCCATGTTCATCTGAAAGATCTGGGGCAACTGGTCGCCCGCGAAATCGAAAGCGTCGGCGGTGTCGCCAAAGAGTTCAACACGATTGCGGTGGATGACGGTATCGCCATGGGCCACAGTGGCATGCTTTACAGCCTGCCATCCCGCGATATTATCGCCGACTCGGTGGAATACATGGTTAATGCCCACTGTGCCGATGCGCTGGTGTGTATTTCCAACTGCGATAAGATCACGCCGGGTATGTTGATGGCGGCGATGCGTCTCAATATTCCGGTGATTTTTGTCTCCGGCGGTCCGATGGAGGCCGGTAAAACCAAGCTGGCGGGTAAAGACGTCAAACTGGATTTGGTTGATGCCATGGTGCAGGCGGCCGATAACAAGGTCAGTGACGAAGATGTCGCCCAGGTCGAACGTAGCGCCTGCCCGACCTGCGGTTCCTGCTCCGGTATGTTCACTGCCAACTCAATGAACTGTCTTACCGAAGCGCTGGGCCTGTCGCTGCCGGGTAATGGTTCGCTGCTGGCGACCCATGCCGATCGTGAAGCGCTGTTCCTGGAAGCTGGACGCCGCATTGTTGACCTGGCCAAGCGCTATTACGAAAACGATGAGGATGATGTATTGCCGCGTGCGATCGCGAGCAAGGCCGCCTTTGAAAATGCGATTGCGCTGGATATCGCCATGGGTGGTTCCACCAACACCGTATTGCACCTGCTGGCGGCAGCCCATGAAGCCGAGGTGGATTTCACGATGGCCGATATCGATCGGATGTCACGCAAGATCCCGAATCTGTGTAAAGTCGCGCCGGCCACCAACAAATACCACATGGAAGATGTGCACCGCGCTGGTGGTGTAGTGGCCATCCTGGGCGAGCTGGCTGCGGGTGGATTACTTCATACCGATGTGCCGACGGTTCACAGCAAAACTATGGCCGACGGTCTGGCTCAGTGGGATGTGAAGCGGACCCAGCACGAACCGGCTTTACTGCGTTATCTTGCCGGTCCCGCAGGCATCCCCACTCAGGTTGCTTTCAGCCAGGACTGCCGCTGGCCGGAACTGGATCTGGATCGTGAAAACGGCTGTATCCGTGATGTTGAACATGCCTATAGTCAGGATGGTGGTCTTGCGGTTCTGTACGGCAATCTGGCTGAAGACGGCTGCATCGTCAAAACTGCCGGTGTTGATGAGTCAATCCTGACTTTCTCCGGTCCTGCCAGAATTTTCGAATCTCAGGACGCTGCGGTTGCCGGTATTCTCGGTGGCGCGATTAAAGAAGGTGATGTCGTTCTGATCCGCTACGAAGGCCCCAAAGGCGGTCCAGGTATGCAGGAAATGCTGTATCCGACCAGTTACCTCAAGTCCAAAGGTTTGGGGAAAGCCTGTGCCTTGCTGACCGATGGTCGTTTTTCCGGCGGTACTTCGGGCCTGTCAATTGGTCACGCTTCGCCGGAAGCGGCGGAAGGTGGCAATATCGGTCTGGTGGAAGAGGGCGATATGATCCTTATCGATATTCCGAACCGTAAAATCAATGTGGATCTCACGGATGAAGAGCTGGCTCATCGTCGTGCCAAGATGGAAGCCCGTGGTGAAAATGCCTGGAAACCGGTAGCGCGTGAGCGCACCGTCAGCCTCGCATTGCAGGCTTATGCAGCACTGACCACCTCGGCGGCCAAAGGTGCTGTGAGAGATGTCGAGCAGCTCAAGCGTCGCTGAGTTTGTGAGTGAGTCATCACAGAGGCACAGAAGACACAGAGAGTAATAGCAGGGAATGCGCGGGCTTCGGCTATACTTTTGACAGAGTTATCCGCAGATTTCGCTGATTAGCACAGGTTCGAAAGTCTCTCTGGAAAAATCGGCGTTAATCTGCGTAATCTGTGGACAGAGATACAGCAGCACACATCGTGGCTCAGACAATACCAACTATCTCTTTGTCCTCTATGGTTCAATCAAATCCAAAAATTCAAACCTGTTGAGCGTAGAGTTTCTGATAGAGGCCATCCTGCTGAATCAGAGAGTCATGTGAACCTTCGGCGATAATGTCGCCGCCATCAAATACCACGACGCGATCGGCCTGACGGACTGCACTGAGACGGTGAGCGATAATGATGGTCGTACGGTCCTGTAGATACTGCTCCAGCGCCATATGCAGGTGGTATTCGGTCTCGCTGTCGAGTGCTGACGTCGCCTCGTCCAACACCACCACACAAGGGTTGATCAATGCCATTCTGGCAATGGCCAGACGCTGGCGCTGACCGCCGGAGAGTTTGACCCCGGCTCGGCCGATAATGGTGTCGAGCTTCTTGGGCATGGCAACAATAACATCTTCCAGTTGGGCTATCTTTATTGCTTCCCATACCGCTTCATCAGAATAATCACGGCCCATGGTGATGTTCTGACGCACGCTGTCGTTGAAGAGTGCAGGTGCCTGCAGAACGGTTGCAACATGTTCGCGCACGGTTTCCAGGCCGATATCACTGACTGCAACATCGTTGAAGTAGACCATGCCTTTGTCAGCCGGATACAAGCCCAGCAGGACATTCACCAGCGTTGATTTACCGGCACCACTGGCACCGACCAGCGCCACTTTTTCACCGGCTTTGATATTGAGTGAGACGCCGTTGAGCACTTTGTTGTTGTCGTCATATTTGAAGTGCAGATCCTCAATCCGGATACTGCTGGCCTGACCCGGCACAAAGGGATTGATTTTATCGGGATAGCGTTCCTCTTCCCGCATTGAGAACAGGCTATTCAGTCGACCCACTGCGGCACCAGCGGCATAGAAGGAATACTGGATATTCAGGATCTCCTGTACCGGACTCATCATGAACCAGAGGTAGCCGAATACCGCAAACATCTGACCAATGGACAGATCGGAAAAGACCACCATAAACATGCTGACAGCACGGAAGACATCAAAACCAAACAGGAAGATCACGAAGGAAAAACGATTGGCAGCATCACTTTTCCAGGCAAACTCGGAGGCATGCTGACGGACATCGCGGGCATTATCAATCACCCGGCGCAGATAGTGTTTTTCACGGTTGGCGGTGCGGATCTGCTGTACGGCATCCAGGGTCTCGGTCAGGCTCTGCTGAAAAATCTCAAAAGCTGAATTTTCTTTTTTCTTGAGGGCTTTGACATGCTTGCCTACCACCATGGTGAAATAAATGACCAGAGGGTTCATAAACAGGATTAACAAAGCCAGTTGCCAATGCAGGAATAGCAGAATAATGGCCGTACCGAAAATGCTGAGCACCGCCACAATAAAACGGCTGATGGTGTTGCCGATAAAATTGTCGATAACCTCAATGTCGGTCACAAAGTGAGAGGCAATCCCAGCGCTGCCGCGGGTTTCGTATTCACTGATAGCGATACGGCCAAGGCGTTTGATCAGTTTATGGCGGATGCGGAAGGTGATGCGTTTGGCAATCAGTGTGAAATAACGTGACTGTGCGACGTTGAGAATCAGTGACAACACACGCAGAATCAGGGTGAAAAGCAACACCGCGGTAATAAACAGCACCGGCCCATGCCACTGTTCCGGTGTAAATTGCTCGATGAAACCGACTGTTGGGCCAGGCTCATCCAGCAGGACTTCATCCACCATGAGTGGCAACAGCAGTGGCACCGGCACCGCACACACAGTTGCCAGAATAGCCAGCAGATTGGCTTTGACCAAGTGCTTTTTATAGCCGAGAGCCTGCTTTAATATGCCTTTTAGGTCGTAATTTGTATTCGTTGTCATCAGCGTTCGTCAAGTCAGAAGCCATGCAGGGTTGTCAGATTAAAACCTGATGACCGTCTTTACTGCTCAAAAGCTCCGGGCAATAGCCCCAAGTCTGTTCAATCCTATCCGGTTGTAAAATAGTCTCAGGGGCACCTGAAGCAATCATTTTACCTTCTTTGAGCAGCCAGATCTTGTCAGCGTAGCGAATTGCCTGGTTAAGATCATGCAGTATCATGATGACGCCGGTGTTCTGTTGTTGGCTGAGTTGACGGATAAGTTGCAGCAAATGATGTTGCTGACCCAGGTCTTGAGCTGATGTGGGCTCATCGAGTAAAAGTAGTGGCGGTTTTTCCGCGCTTGAGAGTTGCAATAAGATCCGTGCCAGCTGCACTCTCTGTCTTTCCCCGCCTGAGAGACTGGTATAGATCCGGTCCGCAAAGGTCAGTGTGTCAGTGATTTGCATCCAGTGTAACGACTGTTCCCTGATTTGTGAGCTATCGAGGGATAAGGGCGTGGCACCTATTGCGACGACTTCCTGAGCCCTGAAAGGAAAAGACAGTTCACTGCTCTGGGGTAACACGCCGACATGCCGGGCCCGTTCACGACGTGGCCATTCTTGCAAAGCTTTATCATGCAAATGGATGCTGCCGCTATCAGCAAGCCATTGGCTGGAAATTGCTTTGAGCAGGCTCGATTTTCCTGCACCGTTAGGACCCAGAACGGCAATGACTTCACCCGCTTGCAGCTCAGCATGGCTGATTGAGAGAACCGCTACACCACGGCGATAAACTTGTAGTTGATCGATAATCAGCATACTCATGCCTACAGGGTGCTCAGCCTTTGTCGCTGCTGAAGCAGCAAGAATACAAAAAATGGTGCACCCAACAGCGCGGTCACCAAGCCTACAGGTAATTCGGCGGGAGCCATCCACACCCTGGCACCAATATCAGCCATCAGCAGCAATGCGGCACCTGTCAACGCGGAGAGTGGCAGTAACTGACGATGATCGGGGCCCAGGGTCATGCGAACTAAATGCGGAATCACAAGACTGACAAAGCCGATGATGCCTGAAGCTGATACGGCCACGCCGACGCCTGCGGCGGTCACGATGATCAGACGTCGTTTAAGTTTTTCGGTATCAATACCCAAGTGTTCTGCTTCGGCTTCTCCCAACAAGAGGGCATTGAGAGCGACCGCTTGACGCTGATAAAACAGCAGTAGCGACAGGCTGGTTAAAGCCGTGAGCCAGAGCATTGGCACGGTCGCTCCATTGAGTGAACCCATGCCCCAGAGAGTGAGGTCTCTCAATGCCTGATCGTTAGCAATAAACGTTAAAAATCCAACTACGGCACCACTGAAAGCGGCAACGGCCACACCTGCCAATAAAAGAATCAAAACAGAGGTTGAGCCCAGCTGCGATTGCGCCAATCGGTACACTAATAGGGTCGTCACTAAACCACCGGCAAATGCTGCTACGGGTGTGATTATGGTGGCCAGTGTCACTGGCAAAATGACAATCGCAACGGCTGCGCCCAGTCCCGCTCCTGATGAAACACCAATAATCCCCGGATCAGCAAGCGGGTTGCGGAATAGTCCCTGAGTGACTGCACCACATATTGCCAGAATGGCGCCCACAAACATGGCCAGCAACGTGCGTGGCCAGCGGATATCGGTAATCACCAGTTGTTGATATTCGGCAAGCGGGCTGATGCTCGATCCCGAGAGACTGTCCCACAGTGTCAGCATGGTATCGACTGCACTCAGTTGCATGGGCCCGGAGGTCAATGATAGCCAGCAGCCGAGAACTAATACTGTGGACATGCATGACCAGGCCAGCCAGATAGGAAAACGCTCAGAAGCAGCCACGAGATGGTCTTTCAGTTCAAGGGGTCAGTTGTTCACTGATCGCCAGTGCTTCATCTAATGCGCCAAGGCTGATACCTGCAATCAGTTTGCCGGCATTGACACCGATAATATTGTCTTTTCGACCCGCGGGCGTGTTAATCAGCAGTGGCTGGCGCTGCAGGATTCGCTCAATATCTGCCTCGCTGTCGGATCTTTGT
This sequence comes from uncultured Methylophaga sp., assembly GCA_965229455.1. Lineage (GTDB taxonomy): Bacteria > Pseudomonadota > Gammaproteobacteria > Nitrosococcales > Methylophagaceae > Methylophaga. Next base: position 2,816,982 of record OZ245877.1, on the reverse strand, counting down.
CCAAGCAAAATGACATCCGGGCTAATCGACAGCAACGCTTCCACTGAGACTGACTTGTAGCCACTGAATTGACCCAGATTATGGCCGCCAAGCAGTGTTATCAGTGCGTCAGCCGTTGTACCATTACCAGCCTGAGATAATCCACGATCACCCAAGTCCAGCAGAAAAATAATATTTTGCTGTTTATCGCCGACGGCGGAGAGTTGTTTGCCAAGTTGATCAACACGGGTGACGAGTGAAGTCGCTTCCTGTTCCCGGCCTAATAACTGACCTAAGGCTGTGATATTGGCCTTCAATTCAGTCAAATTTTTTGGGCTGTTCAGTTGAACTAATCGTAGCGGGGCTTTTTTCAACAGACTCAGTGTCTCTTCCGGGCCCATATGATCGCTGCCAACAACCCAGTCGGGATTGTTATCAAGAATACCCTCCGCAGACAGGGCGCGGTGATAGCCGAGGTTGGGAACATCTGATGAGAGTAGTGACTGGCTGGTGACATCTGCAGCAACAATTTTCTGCCCCAACCCTAATGCAATCAGAATCTCAGTGGCATTACTGTCAACAGTAACAATACGCTGGGTCAGCGTTTCAGCGTGTAAACGCAAGGGCGTCAACAAAATTAAAACAATAAAAAACAGCGCTGGGCCGGGTACTGACATTAAGAACTCCTGAGTTGGCAGATATTTCTATAAATAAAAATCATTCGCAGAAAGGAAATGTAACAATCCTTGCCAAAAAAATCCAGTAATGCAAATAATAATGATTATCGTATAGGATCGTAATCATCATTGTCATTATCTGGGAAATAGAAATGAAATACTGCAAAAATTATCGAATTACCCTACTCACAGCACTACTGGTTGGCGCTTCTGCATCAGTTAGTGCAGATCCCCTATCACTTGATAAGCTTGAAGTATCGTCAACGCTGGCTGGGTTTGAATACGCCAATACACGACATATTGAATCGCTTGAACAGCAGGAGCTGGATCGTAGACAGGCACAGTCTGTTCCGGAAACCGTTGCTTTACTGCCTAATGTCAGCCTGAGAGGCGGGCCTCGAGAAAATTTACATACAGTCAATATCAGAGGCTTGGGCGCGAATCGTGTTTTGCAACTGATTGATGGGACCCGGCAGAATTTTGAGTCCGGGCACAGGCCAAGCTATTTCCTTGATCCGGCACTGCTAAAACGGGTTGAGGTTATCAAAGGTCCTGTCAGTTCGCTGTGGGGATCGGGCGCACTTGGCGGTGTCATCTCCAGTGAGACCATACACGCGGCAGATTTGCTAAATGGCGGGGAGAACTTTGCCGGATTCATTAAGCAGGGCTATAACAGTAATAACGATAAATGGCTGACGACGACAGCGCTGGCAGGACGTTACGGTGATGTCGATTTACTGGTGTCGGGCTTCTACCGTGATGGCAATGACATTGAAATTGGTGGTGGCGACAACCTGCTGAATTCTGCGGTGCGTGACCGTGGGATGATGGCCAAAATGGACTGGTTTATAGATCCTGCGCAAACCGCAACCTTCAATTTCCGCAGTTCCAGGGTGGACGGTTCGGTGCCGAGTAATGGCTCGGCCGTGCCAAACGATACTTCCAACTTTCTGATCGAGCGTGAAAATGAGACGGATCATGCTTCATTGGATTACCGATTCAATCCAGATAGTCATTTGATCAACAGCAAACTGAAGCTTTACTGGAACCGAACCAGGATGGATGAGAGCCGTATCAGCGATGATCGGCCGGATGATACAAAAATCCGTACCCTGGGTATCAACCTGAATAACCGCAGTGATCTGGGCCATGTACAGTTACTTTATGGCATTGATGGTTATCAGGATAAAATCGACACCAGCCGGGGTGGCGTCGACAGACCTGTTCCACCAGAAGCAACGACCGATGTCTGGGGCGCTTTCGTCAATATGCAGATGCCACTGAGTCAACAATGGCTGGTGGAACTGGGCGGGCGTTACGATTACTTTGCGACCGAAGCCGATAATCTCAATGATGATCGCAGTGATAATGCCTTTTCTCCGTCTGCGGCTATCAGCTGGCTGCCCACTGAGGACCTGCGTTTGACATTCCGTTATGACGAGGCTTTCCGAGCCCCCTCGGCAGAAGAGCTTTACACTACGGGCACGCACTTCTCTTACGCCAGTCCAACAAGTACTGGATTTAATACATTTGTGAATAATCCAAACCTAAAACCGGAAGAAGCACAAAATATTGAGTTGATGATGGACTACCTTATGCGCGATGTATTCAACCAGGGGGATCGACTCAACTGGCATGTTTCGGCGTTTCACAATGATGTCGATAATTTTATTGAGCAAGTTGTCACGGACCCAAGCTTCCAAGGCCTCGTGGGCTTTCCGCCTGTCGCACTTTTGGAAGGCTCGACTTTCAATAGAAACGTAGATGAAGCACAGCTCGTGGGGTTTGAAGTCGCAATGGATTACCAGTGGCAGAGCTGGAACGCACTGATTAGCTATGGTCAAACGCGTGGACAGGACAAAAATACCGGTCTTGCTCTATCTTCAGTGCCTGCTGACAAATGGGTGATCGATCTGAACAAAGCCTGGTTAGCTGACAACCTGAAAACCGGCTTTACTCTCACACGTGTTGAGTCTCAAAAACACCTATCGGCAGAGTTCAGTGATAGTGATTATGACCATTACACACTTGTGGATCTGTATGCTAACTGGACACCCCGTGACTTTGAAAACCTGACTGTCGATCTGACGGTCAACAACCTGACGGATCAGAAATATATTGTAGCCTTTGAACAACTCTACATGCCCGGGAAAGATATCCGTCTCGGTGTCAGATACGATTTCTAAAGGAGACCTTGATGACCACTGAATCCATCAATTGCATGCCTGGCGAAAAAGCCAGGGCGCTATTGGAAGAAATTGCAGACTGGGAATGGGTCACCACGATAGTGATTCATGGTGGCTCGGTCTTTGAATTCAAAGGTCCCTTTCCCCGGGGGGCTGAAGGCCATGGCTTTTATAACCTGGAAGGACCACTGCCGGGCTTTCACGGCCACCTGAATCTGGAGCGGGTAGCCCATATCCGCTTTCAGGATAAAGCTCATCGCGGTCGGGAAAGCTACGCCTTTGTGTTTGAAGATAACGATGGCGAGACGATTTTCAAGATCTTTCTGGGCAGAGACGCTAACGGCGAATTAATGCCCGCTCAAACACAACGTTTTAAACAACTCCAAGCGCAGTATCAAAAGGATTCACTTTATGAATAACAAAGGTCTGGAAACCCAAATACGCGATGAAATCATGGATATGGTCCATAGTCGCAAAAGTCTGATGTTGTCTTCATTGGATGAGGACGGCCTGCCTTATGCGTCATACGCGCCGTTTGCTGTCGGTGATGATTGTCTCTATGTTTTGATCAGTGAAATCGCGGTTCATGGTAAAAATCTGCAACTCAATCCGCAGGCTTCGGCTTTGATTATTGAAGATGAGGATACGGCCAACGAATTGTTTGCCCGTCTGCGGGTGTTTTATCGAGTCAGGGCAGAAATGATTGAACCGGAGACCACAGACTGGCAGCGGGGAATTGATTCTTTGCAAAGCCGTCATGGCGAGCGAATTAATAACCTCAGCAAGCTGAGTGATTTCAAGCTCTTTCGTCTACACCCCAATGGGGGGCGTTATGTGAAAGGGTTTGGTAAGGCTTACCAGATCGAGGGAGGGACACTCTCAGGTGACAGTTTGTCTCACCTGCGTGAGGGACACAAAAAGCGCAGCAACGTCTCGGCCTAGTTAATTTATAGCGGGGTGCCTCTGTTGAGGCACCCATTTTGATTAGAGGCTGCCCCAGCTGTCTTTTTTACGGACACGAAGCCTTGGCAGGATCAGGCCCAGTAAGATACCGGAAAACAGCACGGCAGCACCAACCAGAAACCAGCTGCGGGTACTGTTGTCCTTGAGGGCATTATTCTCAATGACCAGTGACTGGTTCTTGTGATCAATCTGTTGCAGTTTTTCTTTCAGTTGCCGGTTCTCGTTTTCCAGCGCAACGGCGTTGGAAGCTGTGCGGCGCAGGTCGTCCAGCTCTTTACTCAGACGTTGTGACTTTTCTCGCAGACTCAGATTCTGGGTGTCCACATCACTGTTCTGGTTACTCAGTGAGGCGATTTCCTCTTTGTATTTGGCAATTTCCAGTTCCAGGTTTGCTACACGCTGTTGACTGGCTTCCAGTTGATCGCGGGCACTGGGACTGTTGCTGAGATAACGGGTCAGGACCCAGCCTTCAACGCCCTCACCCGTGCGAACTTTGGAATAGCCATTGGGATCGGTTTCCAGCACATCCAGCCGGGTGCCGGACTCCAGCATCTTTTTGATGCCAAACTTTATCCCCTGACCACTGCGCATGGTGATTTCCAGTTCATCAGACACATATCGGGTGGTTTGTGCCTGGCTGAGGGCGGGTAGGCTGATTGCAGCCAAGAGCAGGGTGCAGCGGATCAGATTCTTCACAGTGTTTCGCTTTGTCTTTGAGTCAAAACCGCATTTTAGCAGATGGATAATGGATTGCTTCAACTGCATCAGGTCGAATCTGCGACCTAGTCTTCACAATCCTGGATTTCATCAGCCTGTCACACAGCGCTGATATTGTCTTGGTGCGAAAAATAAAGGTATATAGAAATGGATAAGTTAAGAGTGATGTTTTTGTGCACGGGAAACTCCTGTCGTTCTCAGATGGCTGAGGGCTGGGCCCGGGCGCTGGCTGGTGAAGATATTGAAGTAAAATCTGCCGGCATTGAGGCCTATGGCCAGAACACTCTGGCCATCAGGGTGATGCAAGAGGTGGGTATTGATATTTCCGGGCAGGAGTCTATCCGCGTTAACGGTGAGATGCTGGAATGGGCCGACTTGTTGGTCACCCTCTGTGATAATGCAGAAGAACAGTGCCCGTTGCTGAGTCCTCATACGATAAAAGTACATCTGCCGCTTCCTGATCCGGCCAAAATGCGCGGGGATGAGCATGAAATGCTCAATGAGTTTCGGGAAACTCGTGAAAAAGTCCGTCAGCGGGTAGAGTTCGTGATTGAGCAGGTAGCACTGGAAGCCGCTGTCTGAGCTGCTTGTCGAATCAGCCGCTCAGCTTGACGGAGATGACCGTTTCTTCATCACAATCGCACTGATGTCGGCCTAACTGGTACAGACTGTTGCCATTCATCTTTTTGGCTTTGGATTTAGCTTTACTGGCACACTCCGCGAGGTCGGTTTCTGTGCTAATCCCGCTGAAATCTCTCAATCTGATGGCACCAATCGATAAGCTGAGCAAGGGATAGAAGGTCTCCCGTCCATGCCGGTCGACGGCATGTATGCCTTTCTGTTGCAGGTGCCGCAGGCTATAAAACTGTGCCTGCAGGGCACTGAAGGCATCTAATATGGCATGACAACGCTGCTGCCAGTCTTTGCTCTCAAACACGATAATAAAGTCATCACCACCAACATGACCAATAAAGTCGACTTCAGTGTTGATATGTTCGGTCAGCGTTTTGGCGGTGAGCGTGATCACTTGGTCGCCTTTGCTATAGCCGTAAATATCGTTGTATGGCTTAAAGTTATCCAGATCGAAATAACACACAGTGACATCACGTTCCTGCTCAATGGCTTCGCGGATATGTTCACTCAGGGGTACGTTGCCGGGTAAGCCACTGAGTGGGTTGGCATGGCGGGCCATGGTGATCTGCATATCAGTAATCTGGCGTAACAGATCCATCAGACTGCCCACACCGCGATAGCGATTGTCTTCAGTAATCACAAACAGACTGTGCTGCTGCGGGCTTTGCTGACTGGTGATTTGGTAACTGAGCTTCTTCAGTGGCAATGAGGTCTCGACCACGATAGGGGATTTATCCATGAATGACTGCACGGCTTTGCGACCATACAGCTCACGGCCGAAGCGGCTGGCATAGAGTGTCATAAATTCATCACGCCAGATGATGCCTTTAACCCGGTTGGTATCATCCAGGACAGGTAGTGCAGCCAGTTTGAGGTTGCGTTGGAAGCGCTCAGCGGCAAGCTCGACATTGTCGCTTTCACGTAATGGCTCCAGTTCGGTTAGCAGACTGCCGACGAGGGTGTTGGCACGTGGTCGTCCGGGACTGATGAGGCTGGTTTGCTGACGTTGTGCAAACAGGTTCTCATCCATGTGTTTTTGTGGGTAGCGGCTGGGCCTGCCAAAGTAATAGCCTTGGGCAAACTGCATATCCAGCCCCTGAGCTGCCAGATATTCCTGCCTGACTTCAATACCTTCGCCGATGACTAGGCAGCCAACACTCTGAGCAATATCAATCATCGACTGTACAAACTGGCGTTTCTGGCGGTCTTCATGAATGTTCTGCATGAAGTGCCGATCCAGTTTGACGAAGTCGGGTTTGAGCTCTGACCAGGTCCGTAGCCCCGAATACCCGGCCCCCAGATCATCAATGGCGATCGAGAACCCCATCTCACGATAGTGACGGGTTGCCTCACGCATTAAATCATAGTCATCGATCGGGTATTGTTCGGTCAGTTCAATCACAACCTGTTGAGGTGACAAGCCGGCCTCTTCCAGAAACTGAAGCGTGAGGCCATGGGGATAATCATCTTGTAGTAACGCGGCAGGACTGGTGTTGATGAACAGTTTCTGTTCCATCCCCAATTCGCCGTAACGGCGAATCACGGTTTCCCGGCAGAGTAAATCCAGTTCAGCCAGACGGCCGTGACGACTGGCCGTGTTGAACAGATTAATCGGAGAGTGCAGCGGACTGGCAGAAGGGCCCCGAATAAGGGCTTCATAAGCAAAAATCTGTTGCTGCTGCAGCGAGACAATAGGCTGAAATAATGGCGTCAGCGATCCCTGGCTGAGGATATCTTCCAGTGAGTGAAAATGGCGCAATTCTTCTTGTGTCATAGTAGCCAGAGTCAAAAAAAATCCTGCCTCCGAAGAGGCAGGAAAAATCACCACGAGAGATGAGTAATCTTAGTAAGCCGGTTGTGACACATGTTTGCTAAATTGTGCTGGCTCTTGCTGAATGAACTCGAATAACATCATAAGGGAAGATTATTACCATTCGATGAATGTTGACGAGTTTTGAGTATGAGTGCTGCCCCTGATTGAGGGATTGAACAGCCCCTGCTGGGCAGGGGCTGTGTTGGGATTACGTTTAACGTATTTGAAAAACCGCGAGGGTGCCATCTTTTTCATTGGCAGTGTAGATATAATGGAGACCACTGTTTGTGTCGTAATAGTGGGCGATACCTTCAGGAGCCACCTTGCCATCCTCAGCATCAGCATCGATGGCACTGATATCCAGTACTTTAGGCTGATTGGGGTCTTGCAAAGAGACCAGTGCCACGGCATTGGCTCTCTCAAGTCCTATCGCTACATAATCAATATCATCGTGAGAGAAGCTGACAAGCATTTCCGGTTCGGAACCTTTGTTATCGCTTCGTGATTCTGGATAAAGACCTTTATTATGTGCCATTTGATCAATCTGGTTACCAGTGTCAGCAATAAATTGACCGTTAGTCGAATCAAAAACACTGAGGGTTCTGCCGCCACCAGCGGGGCCTTTTTTAGTCTTGGATGCCTTGGGATCTGTATCTCCCTCATCGGCAGTTAGTAAAAAGCGCCCGTCTTGGCTGATTGTTATGCCATCAGGTTCTCTCAGAGCGGTCAGTGTTTCACTGAAATCGACATTCTGGTTATCTTGCAGGTCGGCCGCATGCGTGGTTGTACCCAAGCCAAAACTATCGACAATAGTCGCTGATTGCGTATCCACCAGAAGCATGCCATTGTTTTCCTGCAAGCTTACCCAGACCTGATTACCATCGGCTGAAAATGCTGGATATTCCGGCTCAAGCAGATCAGGCTTATTGTCAATCAGAGGAAATAGGAACAGCTCCCCGTCTTCCTCTTCCACTCTGACCGGTTCACCGCGAAATGTCCCTACGGTCATTTTGTTTTCGCTGATCGTGCCATTGCCATCTAAATCAACATCTTCTTCAGTGATTTTGCCATCACCATTCCAGTCGATTTCACGCTCAATAAAACGTTTGTCAGCAGCACTGACAAAACCGGGTTTACCAGTCAGGTCCGGTAACGCGATTTGGATCGCCTCACTTTGATCTGCTGACGGGGCCAGTTTTACCAGTGTCAGTGAGCCTTCCGGAGAAGTGAAAGTCTCATCTTCCGGGTGAAAGACAAAGGCCTCAGCTTCATTAGGCAGCATCGCATAGCGACCAGTAGGGTCAATGACCACAGCATCAGGGCCGATCCCGGTCGGCAAGCTGATCAGTAACTTGCCAGAGTCAATGTCATGAAGTTGAACACGTCCTGTGGTGGTGGGACCTGCCCCCTGGATGGCAGCCATGAAATACGCATACTCCGGGTGCATAGCGACAGAGGTTAATTGCTCCCCCTCAGCCAAAGACAAGGAATGGCTCTGTTTTTTAACGGGCTGGCCGGGAGTCGCGATGGAATAAATATCAACACTACCTCTCTGACTGTTAGAAACGGCAAACTGTTTGCTGAAGCTTTGAACAGAGATAATCTCGTCGCCTTTCTTGTTGCCGGTGTGAATCACCTCAACCAACTCAACCGTATTCAATGCGGATGCATTGAGACTGGCACCCATTGCCATACAGGCAACCAGTGACTTGTAGATCATTTTCATTACTTTTATCTCCATAAAAAAAGCCCCGCTTAAGCGCATAAGCGGGGCTTTTTAATTACTGACATCAATTCAGTGCGTCGGATTAGAAGTCAATCTGACCACGCAGCTGGAAGGCTTTGATGTCTTCATCGGCAATACCTTGACCTGGATATTCAACAGTCGCGTCAACATAGTTAGCCATAACGCGGATGTTACGGGTCGCGTACCAATTCAGACCGATGGTGAAGATATCACCTTTCTCACCTAAATCAGTGACTGCAGAGCTGGTGTCATACAAGTCAATTTCAGAGTAGCGGAGGGCCAGTTCCCAGGCACCGAAACCACCGTTACCCACGGTGCTTTTTGGAGACACACGGCCGAACTCACCGGCATCCGCCTCATAGGCACGTGACTCACCAGTCAGGAAGAAACTACCATAGACATACCAGCCATCAACATCAACGTCGTCAGTTTCAGTGTTGATGCTCTTGTCGAAGTACTCAGCTTGGAGTGAGAAAGGGCCGAATACAGCTGCCGCTTCTAAGCCGATAGTATCGTCATCTTCTACGCCATCAATAACTGTCTGGTATGGACGGGTATCGACAGTGTGGATTTCTGGACGGGCACGGAAACGCTGGTCGTCTTGAGTACCTCCAACCAAGCCGTCAGCTTCGTATTCTTGATGATGCCATGACGCACCCAAGTGGATGGCATTGCTACCGTCAACTAGTGGTGCAAAGTGAGCGCGCGCACCGTAGCCGTAATCTTCATCTTTGTCTTCGTTGTTGTTGTCGATACCATCCATGTGAACGGCACCTTTCAATGACCAGTTATCGCCGTTAGTAGCCGCGCTCAGACCATTTTGACGACCGGGAGAGAAAATGTCGTTGGTCAGGCTGCGTTCCATAAAGGTGATGTATTTAGAACTGGTTTGCTCTTCCAGACTGAAAGGCATCTTGTGGTTACCGAGGGTGAAGTCAACACCATCAAAACCGGTATAACCGATATAGGCGTCTTTGATTTCGACCTCGTCACCCGCAAAACCGACCTGCATTTTGTATTTCCAGTCATTGAATACAGTGCCTTTCATAAACAGGCGGGCACGACGCAGTTCAGAACCGTCACCGCTGGCATCACCAATGCGGTCAGCACGATCATCATCGTCAATCCAGGCGTAGTCAGCCATGACACGACCGCCGACCTGTGCTTCGAATGCACCGTCACCGGATTCCAGTTTCATCGCGCCTTTTTTCAGGCTGACAGAAACCGCTTCTTTCTCGACTTTGTCGACTTTCTTCGCGATTTCTTCACTGGCTTCAGCATCAGCAGCTGCGGCGTTTTTCAGCATGTTGTAGTCTTGTGCACTGATGGTGCCTTTATCGCGCAGTACTTCCAGCAGGTCCATCATGGCTTCGTTGCCGGCGTGAGCGGGCATAACGGTTGCACCGAACAGGGCACCCGCAACTAATAAAGATGTTGATTTGAGTTTCAAGGGACTATCCTCTTGGTTGGTTCATCAGGTTCGGACTAACGCCGAAGTCCCGCACACCTTATGCCCGCAATGTTTCATCGTGATGAACGTTTTATGACAGTTTGATGACATTGATACAGAACCGGCATTTTGTTGCTTCATTACCACAGCCAATTTTTTAGCTTGAAAAATGCTTAATCGTCCCAATGTCTTTCATTACATTCATCAAACTGGGATAACCCATGTTTCGACTACTATTCATTCTTTTTCTGGTCGTGCCGCTGGTGGAGATATTTTTCCTGATCCAGGTTGGACAGGTGATTGGCGCCGGCTGGACGATTTTCCTTGTGGTGGCTACAGCGGTGATTGGCGCCTTTTTGCTGAGACTGCAGGGGTTCCAGACATTACATCGTGCGCAGCGGACAATGCAGCAGGGACAGTTACCGGCTACGGAGATGCTGGAAGGTTTATGTCTGCTGGTTAGCGGTGCGCTATTACTGACGCCCGGTTTTGTCACTGACGCCATGGGCTTTTTATTGCTTGTGCCGCCAGTGCGTCAGGTATTAATCGCTCAGATGTTGAAAAACAGTCGTTTTATCTTGAGCAGCGGCAGCAGTGGTTTCTATCAACAGTCACGCTATTCATCGCGACGCAATGAAGACATTATCGAAGGGGAAGTGGTCGATGACGATGATCCCCGCCATCTTCGCTAAAACAAAATCAGTAAAAATTTTTCACCTAAGCCCTTGAAAGCGGTTTTTCAGCCCCCATTTAAGGGATGCCAAAACAAACAACATTGGTCCTAAACAGACATTTTTTTCGGAGGAATTACAGATGAATCTTCGTCCCCTTCATGATCGTGTGATTGTACGTCGCATGGAAGAAGAAACCATGAGTGCTGGCGGTATTGTCATCCCTGACAACGCAGCAGAAAAACCCTCACGTGGTGAGGTACTCGCCGTCGGTGATGGCAAAGTAACGGATTCAGGCGAAGTTCGTGCATTGACAGTCAAAGTCGGTGACAAAGTCCTGTTCGGTAAATATGCCGGTACTGAAGTAAAAGTAGAAGGCGAAGAGCTGCTTGTCATGCGTGAAGATGACATTGTCGCTGTTATCGAAGGCTAATCTTCTGGATTCATTTGCTTTATAAAGGATAAGAGGAATAAACATGGCTGCTAAAGAAGTCAAATTCGGCGCCGACGCGCGTCAAAAAATGGTAAAAGGCGTTAACGTCCTGGCCAACGCAGTAAAAGTCACACTGGGTCCGAAAGGCCGTAACGTGGTTCTGGATAAGAGCTTCGGTGCGCCGACCGTGACCAAAGACGGTGTCTCAGTCGCGAAAGAAATCGAACTGGAAGACAAATTCGAGAACATGGGCGCACAAATGGTAAAAGAAGTGGCTTCGCACACTTCTGATGCTGCCGGTGACGGTACCACTACGGCGACTGTACTGGCCCAAGCCATTCTGCGTGAAGGCATGAAGTCTGTGGAAGCAGGCATGAACCCGATGGACCTGAAACGCGGTATCGACAAAGCGGTACAGGCTGCGGTTGAAGAACTGCGCAAAATGTCTTCACCTTGTGACGACGATAAAGCGATTGCCCAGGTCGGCACGATTTCTGCCAACTCAGATCATTCTGTCGGTAAAATCATTGCCGAAGCCATGCAGAAAGTTGGTAAAGAAGGCGTTATCACTGTTGAAGACGGCAGCGGCTTCGAAAACGAGCTGGATGTCGTTGAAGGTATGCAGTTCGACCGTGGTTATCAGTCACCTTATTTCGTGACTGAACAACAAACTATGACTGCCGAACTGGAAGATCCTTACATTCTGCTGTTCGACAAGAAAATCTCTAACATCCGTGAACTGCTTCCAACACTGGAGCAAGTCGCTAAATCCAGCCGTCCGCTGCTGATCGTCTCTGAAGACGTCGAAGGTGAAGCGCTGGCGACACTGGTGGTTAATAACATGCGTGGCATCGTTAAAGTCTGCGCCGTTAAAGCGCCTGGTTTCGGTGACCGTCGTAAAGCGATGCTGGAAGACATCGCTGTGCTGACCGGTGGTACCGTGATTTCAGAAGAAGTCGGTCTGAGCCTGGAAAAAGCGACACTGGATCACCTGGGTCAAGCCAAGAAAATTACTGTCAGCAAAGAAAACACCACTATCGTTGATGGTGCTGGCCGTGGTGATGAAATCCAGGCCCGTGTTGAGCAAATCCGTGCCCAGATTGCCGAGTCTTCTTCAGACTACGACAAGGAAAAACTGCAGGAACGTGTGGCTAAACTGGCTGGCGGTGTTGCCGTGATCAAAGTCGGCGCCGCGACCGAAATGGAAATGAAAGAGAAGAAAGCCCGCGTTGAAGACGCCCTGCACGCGACCCGTGCGGCGGTTGAAGAAGGCGTGGTCCCTGGCGGTGGTGTGGCACTGGTTCGCGCAGAAACCAACCTGGGTGAACTGAAAGGTGATAACCACGATCAGGATATGGGTATCAAACTGGCCCGTCGTGCGATGCAGGAACCCCTGCGTCAAATCGTCACCAATGCCGGTGCTGAAGCGTCTGTTGTTCATAACGAAGTCGCTGACGGTAAAGGTAACTTCGGTTACAACGCCGCTACCGGTGAATACGGTGACATGATCGATATGGGTATCCTGGACCCAACCAAGGTGACCCGTACCGCACTGCAAAACGCCGGTTCTGTCGCTGGTCTGATGCTGACCACCGAAGCCATGATTGCCGAGCTGCCTAAAGAAGAAAGTGCTCCGGCAATGCCAGACATGGGCGGCATGGGTGGCATGATGTAATCTGACGACGTCAGTTACTGCAAGTCCCGATAAAAAGCCCCGGCATGAAAATGTCGGGGCTTTTTTTATGTTCCAATGTCTTAGCAGTCGCTGCTGTCAGGGATGCAGGGTTTTCCAGAAAGGTAGCATGATGATCGCTAATACCAGCACAAGCAGGCCGATACTGCCAATCAACCGGAAAGGGTGTTGCAGACTCTCCTGCCAGAAGCTGTTTTCCTCACCAGCGCTGACACGGGATTGATAATCAGCCCGCATAGTCTCTGTCCGCTGCGCCTGATAGTCATCTATCAGTTCGCGGGCGTGGGGCAGGTCATCATTATCTTTCAACCAGATGGCCGCGACGCCAAGTCCGAAAAAACCGGCCGAGCTCTCGTAGTAATCAATGCCGGACTCGTTCAATAGTTGCCTGACATCATCGGCCTCATCTTCCGGGACCTGATTGAGCCGGAATAATAGAACGGCCATGCTTAACTATGCGCCTTTTCTTGTAACTGGTTGGCGAAATCATGATTTACATCACGGTGCTCCGCTTCATCTGCCCGCACCACCAGAATCACATCACGCAGTCGTGCATCTGCGGGCAGTTGCCAGTAATCAATGGCAATCTGTGGCGCCGGCACATTTTCATATTTGCCATTATCGACCCCTTCCAGGTATTCCGTGTAGCTGTAAACGGCTTCTTCTTCGAGATAGCCGACAATCCGATGGGCGACGCGGGATGAGCACAGGTAAAGCAGGAAAAACAGGTTATAAAACACACCCTGAGCAATGATGATGATCACCCGTTCAAACAGACTGGGCCTGGCAATATGAATAAAAGTCAGCAGGTGCATCCGCTCATTCTCAGCCTCATCCAGCAAAGTCTTGATCCAGCCATCATCATCTTTCATTTTTCTCAGTGAACGCAGGTGCTGCAAGGCACCGCCTACCATACCCGGTACGGCGGCGACGGTCTCAAGCACCACGGCACGGTGACCGTAGCGACCCGCAAAGAACACATCGGCAAAAAAACGCATAAATTTGACGATGCGATAAGCCAGTCGGTCGGAGAAGCAACTTGTCTCGTGATGGGGGGGATTTTGGTAATCTTCAGCCATAGCTTTTCCAGATGTTTGTTGTGCATTATCTTTTAGATGCAGTTTAACCCGTGACACAGTAAAGATGCGATGAAACTGCCAAAGTGAGCACGATGAGCACATTAAGGATGTTAACAAAACAAGAGTCAGGTCAGCATGGCCCGGGCGCTCACGAGCTCAGCGTGATACGGACAGTCTCCGGCAATAAAAGTACGTTAATCACTCCTAATCATATTGCAAAACATCGCCCGCAAAATGCGGAGACATATCATAGAGGGGCAAGCTTCCAGTAACGCAGTCCTTTACTCGATAACGTCTTCTGACACGGTACTTGTGAGGATGTGTGACAAATCGAAGTGGAATGACGCAATCAACAGAGCTAAAAAGCTTGTTGCCAGGAAACCTCAGGGACGTTGAGGTTCTGGCAGCACTGGCTTGCTGTTGTCCATAAACCTAAGATAACTATCCCACAATTGATGTCGTCGTTCTTGAGTCTCTGTAATTAGACAGCGCCAGGTGAGCGGACCGCGAATAGTTCCCTCAATCCAGATGCTGTAAAGACTCTCGCAGTGACGTTTTCGGTAGCGCTGCCAGGCATGCTGCGCGCTGTGTATGCTATTGAACACTTCATCGTTATTCTCATAGCGTTTAAGGCTGGCCGAAAGGTATCGTTGCATGCTGGTTTCGGCTTTATCAAACGCTTGTTCGAGGCACTGGTTCATGGCCACTGTGGTCTCGCTGTGATGGCAGTCATCTCTGGCCGAAACAGCTGTAGACACGCATAACAATATAATAAACAGTCCGCGTACGCTCACAGCCTATGCCAGTCGACTGCCATTGGGAACAGCTATCTCGGGGGCCGCCAAGACCACAGTATTATCGGCTTGATGAAAACCAGTGATCAAACATTCCGACTTTATTGGGCCAATCTGTTTGGCGGGAAGATTAGTGACGGCAAGTACTTGTTTGCCAACCAGGGTTTCAGGCGTGTAGAGGTCGGTTACCTGGGCGCTGGATTTGCGCACACCTATCTCTGAGCCGAAGTCAACATGCAGGATATAGCTCGGATTGCGTGCTTGCGGAAAGGGTTGGGCATCGATAACCGTACCAACCCGCAATTCGATTTGCTGGAAGACATCCCAGCTTATCTCGGCCATACTTTCTCCTGATGAACAATCATTGATAAAGCGGGCATTTGGGAACAGCACACTGCCCCGCGGGAATATCCTGTTGGGCCACAATCTCTTTGAGACTGTCAGACAGGTTCTGATCATCGGGAGCCAGTCTGACCGCACATCCTATGGCTTTAATCGCCGCAACCCGACATTGTTGCGCCGTCATGACATACGCCAGATTATTCCAGGCTTGGGCATTGTCAGGTTCGTTGGTGATGGCGTGGGTGAAGGCGGCTTGTGCAGCCGCGAAATCCTGTGTCTGATATAGCATATTTCCCAGCGCCATATACGGTAAGGCTTGATCGGGCCAGTGTTTGCTGGCGATTTCCAAAGCACTCACTGCTGATTGTTTGCGTCCCGATTGCATCAGTGTCATCGCGCTGCGGGTGTATTCAATCAGATTGGCCGTGACGGGGACTTGGTCCGGTGGAAGCATGACATAAGCCCAGTGATCAGCGCGTTGCCAGGTTCGCTCAAAGGTGGAAAAGGCAAGCGTGTGACGCTTGCTTGTACCCGAACGCAAAATCAGTTGCTGGTTAATCAGGTCGTATCCGACCACCACTGCATAATGCCATTGTGGTACCCATTGCAGGGCCAAGTTCTGAAACACCAGCACGGGACGCCCGGAAGCAACTTCACGAAGTATATCGCCAAGGTTAGCAGCCAGTTTGTATGTCAGTAAGTCATAACTGCGTGCAGTCGCAATCATTTCCACCTGCAGACTGCCCTTACGACCAGGGATGTAAACCTTGTCTACTAAATCGGAATCGGTGACGTTGAAATTCTGATGATTAAGCATTGTGGCCAGTGCCGCTGGTCCACATTGATAGGCCTCCTGTGGGAAAAAGGCCACCTCTGTTAATTCATGGCTGGCAGGGATATCAGCCGGTGGCTGGCTGCTGATTCGGCTACTCTGTGGGGTGCCGGCACAGGCGGTGAGCAGCAAAATAAAAACAGCGCCAGACAAGCATCTGACGCTGTTTTTGAGCATGGTGAAGTTCATATCAATGGTTGATGTTGTGAACAAAACCAAACACATCGGTAGCACCCAGCATATCGGTCACTACAAAAACGATAAAAATGACCAGAAGGGCGCCGATAATGCCACTACCCGCAGGCATTTGTTCGAACTCCTGTTGAAGCTGAGCGAGTTCCTGAGGGCTTAATTGTTGAATGCGGTGCTTGGCATCATCCACCTCAACACCTAGGGCAACCAGTTTGTCCTGAACTGACTGTTTATCCAGCTCGCTCAGCACTTGTTGCTTGGTCATTTCATGCTGGGACTGGGCGAGAAGTTGCTCATTTCCCACCATCGCGGCTTGCACCGGTGCTATGTAAATACTCAGAAAAGCCATGATGAGCATGATGGGGACTACTTTTCCGAGGCGTCTGAAGCAATTCATAAAACCTCCTTATCAAAGTTTTGGCCCACAGCAACAACGGCTGTGCTGTGTGACAGTGGCAGATTAACAAAATCTGTCCGGCTAACAAGCCTCTATCCGGCTGATTTGTGACTTGTTATGCAATTCTTAACCTGATTTTCAGGGTTGCTGCAAAACGATTTGGGTTTGGTCAGCTTTCAGCATAAGGTAAAGTGATGTTTTTTTGAAACATGACCGAGTTGGGAGTCGCTATGACCGCTGCTTTTTCTATCCCTGACAGCTGGGAAAAGGCCCTGTCAGCCTATCCGGAACTTCAGGCTGAGGCTGTTCAGGTTTTGTCAGGCAGCGATTTTGTCAATCAGTGGGGCCAGCGCCAGCAGATTCAACTCGACGAGCTTCTGGCGACCGGGAGTCTTCTCGCAACACAGTCAAGCAGTGACTTTGCCAATATTTTGAAGACAATGCTGGTTTCGGTTGCAGATGAGAACGCCTTACAAAAGCAGCTACGTTATTTCAGACAGCAACAGATGGTCAGAATCATCTGGCGGGACCTGGCCGGCTGGGCTGACCTGGCGGAAACCATGGCGGATCTGTCGGCGATGGCGGATGTCTGCATTGAACAGAGCCTCAGCATACTGCATCAATGGCAAACTGCACTCTATGGGCGTCCCTGTGACGAAGACGGTAATGAACAGCAGCTGGTGGTGCTGGGCATGGGTAAGCTGGGTGCGGGTGAATTGAATCTGTCTTCTGATATCGATCTGATATTCACTTATCCCGAGGAAGGCGAGACCCGTGAAGGGCGCAAAACGCTGAGCAACGAAGAGTTTTTCACCCGGCTGGGCCGAAAACTGATCCAGGCACTGGATAATCAGACGGCGGATGGTTTTGTATTTCGCGTCGATATGCGTTTACGGCCATTTGGTGAGAGTGGTGCACTGGCTTCCAGCTATGAGGCAATGGAAGAGTATTACCAGACTCAGGGGCGGGAATGGGAACGCTATGCGATGATCAAGGCGCGCGCCATCACCGGCACGGCCGAGGCAAGAAAAGCCTTGTCAGATATGCTGCGCCCCTTTGTATACCGGCGTTATCTGGATTATGGCATGTTCGACTCCCTGCGTGAGATGAAGTCGATGATCGCGGGCCAGCTCCATCGGCGTGGGATGGAAGACAATATCAAGCTGGGTGCCGGTGGCATTCGGGAAATCGAGTTTATCGGTCAGGTCTTTCAGCTGATCTACGGCGGTCGCGACAAGCCATTGCAGCAAAGACCCATTCTGACCATTCTTGACTGCCTGGCCGAGCGTAGCGTGCTGTCTGATTATGCGGTGAATGAACTCAAGCAGGCCTATGTTTTTCTGCGCCGTACCGAACACCGTATACAGGCCTGGGCTGATCAACAAACGCATGTACTGCCTCAGGAAACAGAGGCCCGGCTGCGACTCGCAAACAGCATGGGCTTTGATAGCTGGGAGAGTTTTTATCAGACGTTGTGGCAGCACCGGCAGCAGGTCCATGATCATTTCAGTCAGCTACTGGCGGCGCCGCAGGCCGAGGATGAAGCTGCCACCAATAATATTTCCCTGCTCAATGCCGGTGAAGAAGAAAAACTGGACTACCTGAGCGAGTGCGGCTATCAACAACCGCAGGACTGTCTGGAGGTATTGGACAAGCTGCTGGAACAGCATGTCTGCCGCAACCTCGGTCAGACCGGCCGTCAGCGGCTGGAAAAACTGCTTCCTATGCTGGTTCAGGCGGCGGCCAGTAGTGACAATCCGGATGAGACCCTGCCAAGGCTGATGCCGCTGCTTGAATCGATCATGAGGCGCAGTGCCTACATGTCATTGCTGGTGGAAAATCCGCTGGCCTTGTCGCAACTGGTCAAGCTGTGTGCAGCCAGTCCGCTGATTAGTCATCAGCTGGCCCGCTATCCGGTTTTATTGGATGAGTTGCTGGACCCGCGCTCCCTCTATGAAGTCCCGGCGCGCGATGAGCTGAAAAAGCAGCTGGAACTGTTTCTGGCTTCAGTCGATGAAGATGATCTGGAACAGATGATGAATCGCCTGCGCGAATTTCGTCAGATTGCCACCTTGCATGTGGCAGCGGCCGATGTGACGGATGTCCTGCCCCTGATGCGGGTCGGGGATCAACTCTCCGAGCTGGCGGAAATTCAGCTGGAAAAGGTGTTGCAGCTGGCCTGGGCACATCTGGTCAAACGCCATGGTTATCCGCCGGCCGCCAAAACAGATGATCCGGCCAGTTGCGGCTTTACCATCCTGGCCTATGGCAAGCTGGGCGGACTGGAACTGGGTTATGGCTCGGATCTGGATCTGGTGTTCATCTTTGATGACAGTCAGGAGGGTACGACGGACGGAGACAAACCGGTCGAACCGATGGTGTTTTATACCCGGCTGGCTCAGCGCATGATTCACCTGCTGACCACCATCACTCCGGGCGGCATTCTTTATGAGGTCGATATGCGGCTGCGGCCCAGTGGCGCATCGGGCCTTTTGGTCAGTCCTCTAAGCGGTTTTGCTGATTACCAGCGGGAAGAAGCCTGGACCTGGGAACACCAGGCGCTGGTCCGCGCCCGCTGTGTGGGCGGAGACGAGGCGCTGGCAGCGAAAGTCTGGCAGATTCGCGAGCAGGTGCTGGCTCAGTCACGCGATGAAACCGCACTGGCAGACAAGGTTCGCGAGATGCGCAGCAAGATGCGCGGCCAACTGGATAAGACCGACAGCCAACTATTTGATCTGAAACAGGGTATAGGTGCTATCACCGATATCGAGTTTATGGTGCAATATGCGGTGCTGGCCTGGTCAGCAAACTTGCCTGAACTACTGGTTTACACAGATAATATTAGGATTTTGGAAGCGCTGGTGGCCACAGGCAAACTGGCGCAGGCGGAAGGCGACATGCTTGCCGAAGCCTATCGTTTCTATCGCAGTGAAGCGAATCACTGCGTGTTGCAGGAAAGACCGGCGCTGATAGATAAAGCGCGGGTAGGCGATTATCCAGAGCAGGTAGCCACTATTTGGCAGCGCTGGTTGGGTGAGTCCTGATCAGTATCGATTAACAGACAGACTTGGAATTTAGGATTATGGTAGCAGCAACAATGGCGGATCGTGACGGCGTTATCTGGCTGGACGGCGAACTGGTGCCGTGGCGGGAAGCGAAAGTCCACGTACTCACTCACACTCTCCATTACGGAATGGGTGTGTTTGAAGGTGTCCGCGCCTATAAAGCCGACAAAGGCACCGCTATTTTCCGTTTGCAGGAACACACCGATCGTCTGTTCCGCAGCGCCAAAATCCTGGGCATGAAAATCCAGTTCGACAAAGACACCATCAACGAGGCGCAACGTACTGTGGTGCGTGAGAACAAGCTGGAGTCAGCTTATATCCGGCCGATGTGTTTCTACGGCTCGGAAGGCATGGGAATTCGTGCCGACAACCTGAACGTGCATACCATGGTCGCAGCCTGGAGTTGGGGAGCCTACCTGGGTGAAGAAAACATGACCAAGGGTATCCGCATCAAGACATCCTCTTTCACCCGCCACCATGTCAACATCACCATGTGTAAAGCCAAGGCCAACGGCAACTACATGAACTCGATGATGGCGCTGCAGGAGGCGGTCAGCTGTGGTTATGATGAGGCACTGCTGCTTGATGCGCAGGGCTTTGTCTGCGAGGGCAGTGGTGAAAACTTCTTTATGGTTCGTGATGGTGTGCTTTATACCCCGGAGCTGACTTCCGCTTTGGAAGGCATTACCCGTGACACCGTCATTACCCTGGCACGTGATATCGGCCTCACAGTGGTTGAAAAACGCATCACCCGTGATGAAGTTTATATCGCCGATGAAGCATTCTTCACCGGTACTGCAGCAGAAGTGACGCCGATTCGTGAACTGGATAACCGTCCTATCGGCAGCGGCACCCGTGGTCCCATCACCGAGAAACTGCAATCCATGTATTTCGATCAGGTGCTGGGGCGCAGTGAGGTCTACCAGAACTGGAACACCCTGGTCTGATAATAAACGTTCAAAGTGGGTCGGGTGACAAGTCCCCCGGCCTGTGCAAAATTAAGAGGTACTAAGCACAATGGCAGGTCATAGCAAGTGGGCAAATATTCAGCATCGTAAAGGTGCACAGGATGCCAAGCGCGGCAAACTGTTCACCAAGCTGATTCGCGAGATCACCGTCGCAGCCCGGATGGGCGGCAGCGACCCCGCCACCAACCCACGTCTGCGGGCAGCGATTGATAAGGCCCTGGGCAGTAATATGACCAAGGACGTGATTGAGCGCGCTGCCAAACGTGGTGCCGGTGAGCTGGAAGGCGTCAGCTATGAGGAAATCCGCTACGAAGGTTACGGACCCAATGGCATAGCCATCATGGTGGATTGCATGACCGATAACAAAAATCGGACTGTCGCGGCCGTCCGTAACGTCTTCACCAAGCGCGGCGGTAATATGGGGACCGATGGCTGTGTCGCTTTCATGTTTAATCAGAAAGGCATTATCACGCTGCCTGCCGGCACGGAAGAGGACGATATCATGGAAGTGGCGCTGGAAGCCGGCGCTGAAGATATCGTTAACAACGATGACGGCACGATTGATGTCTTCACCAGCCCGGAAGATTATTCCACCGTCAAAGACGCACTGGACGCCGCCGGTATTGAAGTCGAATCATCACAGGTCACCATGCATCCGGACAATACGGTCAGCCTCGAAGTCGAAGATGCCAAGAAGGCGATTGGCCTGATCGAGGCTTTCGAAGAACTGGATGATGTACAGGAAGTCTATTCCAATGCTGACTTTTCTGATGAGGTGATGGCGCAGCTCGATAGCTGACGCCGGCCTGATGACCCGTATTCTTGGCATTGATCCGGGATCTCGTAAGACTGGCTTTGGCATTATCGAGCTGGAAGGCAAGAAAATTAAGCATGTCATCAACGGTCGTCTCAAAGTCGGTGATGGTGAATTTGCTGACCGACTGAAGCAGATCTTTGAAGGGCTGATTGATCTGATCGACCGCTACCAGCCGCAGATGATGGCGGTGGAAAAGGTCTTTCTGCACAAAAACGCAGACTCAGCGCTGAAGCTGGGGCAGGCACGGGGGGCCGCGATCTGTGCTGCCGTCAGCCGTGAGCTGAGCGTCTCCGAATACAGCGCCACTCAGATTAAAAAAGCCGTGGTTGGTAATGGCCACGCGAAAAAAGATCAGGTCCAGTATATGATGTCTGTGATTCTGAACCTGCCGGAAGTACCGGAAGAAGATGCCGCCGATGCATTGGCCTGTGCGTTGACACATGCCCATCACGCATCTGTCGGCAGCAGTCAGCGCAAACTGCCGGAGGGCATGCGCACAAGCCGTCGTGGAGGACGATATAGTCGATGATTGGACGATTGCGGGGCATTATTATCGAGAAGCAGCCACCTGAACTGGTACTGGATGTCCAGGGTGTGGGCTATGAACTCTCGGCGCCGATGTCGACTTTCTTCAATCTGCCGGCGGTCAACGACGAAGTCACCCTGTTTACCCATATGGTCGTGCGTGAGGATGCGCAACTGTTATATGGTTTTGCTTCCGAGCGGGAACGTCTGCTATTCCGCAGCCTGCTCAAAGTGAACGGCGTCGGTGCCAAACTCGCCTTAACCATTCTTTCCGGCAGTGATGTCGATACCTTTGCCCGCAGTGTGCAGGACGGCGATACTGCCAGCCTGACCCGCCTGCCGGGTGTCGGTAAAAAAACAGCAGAACGATTGATCGTGGAAATGCGTGATCGGCTCAAAGAGGTCAGCTCAGCGATGGGGCTGCAGAATTTTGCGCCGGATAGTGCGCAATCCGCGCCGGCTGGTAGTGCCCGTAACGAAGCTGTGGAAGCCCTGATGGCACTGGGTTATAAATCTGCCGAAGCGGATAAGATGCTGCGCAGTTTTGACAGCGAAGGCATGAGCACCGAGCAAATCATTCGTCAGGCATTGCAGAGGCACTAATGGAAGAGCGCTTCATCACCCCCCAGGCCACTCACGATGAAGAGCGTATTGATCGTGCTATTCGGCCGGTCACGCTGGATGATTACATCGGACAGCCGGTGGTGCGCGAACAAATGGAGTTGTTTGTCTCTGCTGCCAGAAAACGCAGCGAAGCCCTCGACCACACCCTGATTTTTGGGCCGCCCGGGCTAGGTAAAACCACGCTGGCCAATATCATCGCCAACGAAATGGGCGTCAACCTCAAGCAGACCTCAGGTCCTGTGTTGGAACGGCCCGGCGATCTGGCGGCATTGTTGACCAATCTGGAACCGAATGACGTCCTGTTCGTCGATGAAATTCACCGTCTCAGTCCCGTGGTGGAAGAAGTGCTATACCCAGCGATGGAAGATTATCAAATCGACATCATGATTGGCGAAGGCCCCGCTGCGCGCTCGATTAAACTGGATCTGGAGCCGTTTACCCTGGTAGGGGCGACCACACGAGCGGGCTCACTGACATCACCGCTTCGGGATCGCTTCGGTATTGTGCAGCGGTTGGAATTCTACTCGCCGGAAGATCTCAGTACGATTGTTCAGCGCAGTGCCGGTATTCTCAATGTGAAACTGGAGTCCAGTGGTGCCGGTGAAATCGCCCGCCGTTCGCGCGGCACCCCCCGTATCGCCAATCGGCTTCTGCGACGGGTGAGAGACTATGCCGAAGTCAGGTTTAATGGTGAAGTCACCGCCGAAGTCGCACGTCAGGCACTGGACTTGCTGGATGTGGACAACTACGGTTTCGATATGCTGGACCGAAAATTACTGCTCGCCATCATCGAGAAATTTGAGGGTGGCCCGGTCGGTATTGATAATCTCGCGGCAGCCATCGGCGAGGAAAGAGGCACGATTGAGGATGTGCTGGAACCGTATTTAATTCAGGAAGGTTTCATCATGCGCACGCCACGGGGACGTGTCGCTACTCGGCGAGCCTGGCTGCATCTGGGCCTTAAC
Source organism: uncultured Methylophaga sp. (assembly GCA_965229455.1). Classification (GTDB taxonomy): domain Bacteria; phylum Pseudomonadota; class Gammaproteobacteria; order Nitrosococcales; family Methylophagaceae; genus Methylophaga. The sequence goes on along the minus strand of OZ245877.1, from coordinate 2,793,420 downwards.
ACACCGGATTTAACGCTGGACGGGAATTAATGGGTGAGTTTGACTGGCCGGTTCGTGTTTATTACGAAGATACCGACAGCGGTGGAGTCGTGTATCATTCGCAATATCTAAACTTCATGGAGCGGGCACGCACAGAATGGCTGCGCGCGCTGGGGTTTGAGCAGGACCAGCTCAGAGTTGAGTACAATCTTTTGTTCGCTGTGCATTCGATGCAGCTCAATTATCGAAAGCCGGCGCGTTTTAATGATGCTTTGTTGATCAAATCACGGTTGGGCAAAGCTTCCGGTGCTAGTATGCAGTTTGAACAAAACATCTATCGTGGTGAGGAACTGTTGTGTGAGGCGTCAGTCAGAATTGCGTGCCTCGACGCTGAGTCTTTTCGCCCTAAATCCATACCCTCATTCATTTTGACGGAGATGCATAGTGTCTGCTGATCTATCTATTATCGCGCTGATTTCCGAAGCCAGTCTGTTGGTAAAACTGGTCATGTTGGCGTTGTTGCTGATTTCGTTCTACTCCTGGCTGCTGATATTTCGTAAACGCAGCGAACTTGAGCAGGCAAAACGGGATGCAGACGCATTTGAAGATAAATTCTGGTCAGGCAACGAACTCAACCGGCTGTATGAAGACATTTCCTCCCGACCACACGCGAGCCGGGGTATGGAAGGGATTTTTGAAGTCGGTTTTAAGGAGTTTGTGCGACTGAAAAAATCCACCAACGGCAGTAACGCCGTATTAGAAGGCTCTCAGCGCGTCATGCGCATTTCACTGGCGCGGGAGATCGATCAACTGGAAACCTCGCTGCCGTTCCTGGCGACCGCTGGTTCGACAAGTCCCTATATCGGCCTGTTTGGTACGGTATGGGGGATTATGAACTCATTCCGTGCGCTGGGTAATGTGCAACATGCCACGCTCGCCATGGTGGCGCCCGGTATCGCTGAAGCACTGATTGCTACCGCGATGGGCTTGTTTGCCGCAATTCCGGCAGTCATCGCCTATAACCGTTATTCTCATGAAGTGGAAAGGCTGATCAACCGTTACGATACCTTCCTTGAGGAATTTTCTTCCATCCTGCAGCGTCAACAGGATTAAACCATGGCTGTGCATAAATCGATACGACAACGTCGCAAGCCGATGGGCGAGATCAACGTCGTGCCTTATATCGACGTCATGCTCGTGTTGCTGATCATTTTCATGGTGACTGCACCGATGTTGACACAGGGGGTCAAGGTCAATCTCCCCCAGGCGGATGCCGAAGCCGTGGAAATGCCGGATGAAAATACCGAGCCACTGGTGGTGTCAGTCGATGCGGAAGGTAACTTTTACGTCGCTATTGGTGACCGTCAGGATGAGCCGATAGAAGCCCGTGAATTGATGGCAAAGACCGCGGCGGTACTGAGACGTAATCCGCAGACACCTGTCATGGTACGCGGTGATAATGCGGTCAACTATGGCTATGTTGTTACAGCCATGGCACTGTTACAGAAAGCCGGCGCGCCCACTGTGGGGCTGATCACTCAGCAGCCGGATCCGGTGGTCAACGACGAATAAGAAAAGAACAATGAAAAAGGCTTTCGTTGAAAATTTTCTGGCAGGCAGCTACTCGCTGTTATTGCATCTGGCGCTGGTCGTGCTCTTGGTGGTAGGGCTTGAGTCGACCAGCACGCCTGAGCTTGCGTCCGATCCCAGTGTTGAAATTGTTCAGGCCACTGTGCTGGATGAAAATCTGATTGAACGTGAAATGGCACAACTGGAACAGCGCGAGCAGCAGGAGCGTGAGGCCGAACAGGAACGTCAGCAGAAACTGGAAGAAAAACTGGAGCAGACCCAGGAAGAACTGGCACGTCAGGAGCAGGAATACCTGGACATGCAGGAGCGCGCTGAACTGGATAAGAAGCAGCGCGAAAAAGAAGCTCAGGCTGAGCAGGAGCGTATTAAAGAGCTGGCAAAGCAGCGTGAGCAGGAAGAACAGAAGAGGCTGGAAGCCGAAAAACAGCGTCAGTTGGAGGAACAGCGCCGTCAGGAAGCTGAAGCGGAACGTAAACGCATAGAAGAACAGAAACGTCAGGCAGAGCTTGAGCGTCAGCGTATAGAGGAAGAGAAACAGAAAGCGGAAGCCGAGCGCCAGCGGATAGAAGAAGAAAAACGCAAAGCAGAAGCCGAACGTCAGCGTATTGAAGAAGAAAGGCAGAAGGCAGAAGCTGAGCGTCAACGCATCGAAGAAGAAAAGCGCAAAGCCGAGGCGGAACGCAAACGGCTGGAAGAAGAGAAGAGAAAAGCGGAAGAAGCCAAGCGACGTGCTGAAGAAGAACGTAAACGCGCCGAAGCTGAAGAAGCCAAACGTAAAGCAGAAGCGGAACGCCAGGCTGCCGAACAAGCGCTGCAGAGACAACTGGAGCAGGAACAGCAAGAGCGTGATGCCCGGCGGGTGCAGGGCGTGGTTGACCAGTATTCGGTTATGATTAAGCAAAGGGTGAAACGTTACTGGATTCGCCCGTCGAACAGCGAAAGCGGATTACAGGTCACCTTGCGGGTGAGTCTGCTGCCGGGGGGGGATGTGAAGTCGGTGACTATCGTGAAAAGTAGTGGCAATCCGGTCTTTGATCGTTCTGCCGAATCCGCGGTTTACAAGGCAGCACCGCTACCGCAGCCATCTGATCCAAAAGCGGCAGAAGCGCTGCGTGATTTCCAATTCATATTTAAACCAGAATAGAGGACAGAAGCGATGTTAAGACAGTGGTTGAAAATTGTCGCGCTACTGATTGCATTAGTGCCATGGCCGGCACAGGCTGTGCTCACCATTGAAATCACTGGTGGGTCTGAAGCCGCATTACCAATTGCTATCGTGCCTTTCGGTGTTGAGGGTTACGCCCCGCCGGAAGATATCTCCGAGATTATCAGCAATGATCTGGCCAGCAGTGGTCGTTTTGCGCCACTGGAGAAGCGGGATTTGATCTCGCAGCCGCATGAAGGTACACAGATCAACTTCCAGGACTGGCGCTTGTTGCGTTCGGAAGGCCTGTTAATTGGTAAGGTCAGTAGTCAGGATGGTGAAAATTACCAGGTTCAGTTCCAGCTGTACGATGTCTACAAAGCGGAGCAACTGGTCGGCAAACGCTACAATGTGCCGGCATCGGGCCTGCGTAGTCTGGCCCATCAAATTGCTGATGTGGTTTACGAAACGCTGACAGGCGAAAAAGGTGTGTTCTCCACCCGTCTTGCCTTTGTCACCGAGATGAAAAATGCTGATGGCAGCAAGCGTTTTGCATTGCAGGTCTCAGATGCCGATGGCGCGAACCCACGCACTGTGCTGCAATCCACGCAACCCATAATGTCACCGAACTGGGCACCGGATGGCGAACGCCTGGCTTATGTGACCTTCGAGAATGCCAAAGCGGAAGTGTATGTGCAGGAGCTGAGCAGTGGTCGTCGTAACTCGGTGGCCTCATTCCGCGGACTGAACAGTGCACCTGCCTGGTCGCCCGATGGTAAAAAGCTGGCGCTGACATTGTCCAAAAACGGCAATCCCGAAATTTATGTACTGGAGCTGGCGTCAGGTGAGTTATCCCGTGTGACTCATAATTCGGGCGCCATTGATACCGAAGCGGTCTGGATGCCCAACGGCCGTGAAATTCTGTTTACTTCGGATCGCGGCGGACGTCCGCAGATCTATCGGGTAGATGCTAACGGCGGCCGTGCCGAGCGGATTACCTTTGAGGGCAGTTATAATGCGTCTGCAGACATTTCCCCCGACGGTAAGACCATGGCCATGGTTCATGCCGTTAATGGCAAATTTCATATTGCCATTCAGGATTTGCAGACTGGTGCAGTTCAGGTGTTGACTGACACCACTGCAGATGAATCCCCGAGCTTTGCGCCTAACGGCCGCATGATCTTGTATGCTACCGAGCAAAAAGGCAGAGGTGTATTAGCGGCTGTGTCCGTTGATGGCCGAATCAAGCAGCGCCTGGGTGAATCAGGTAGCGCGGTACGTGAACCAGCATGGTCGCCTTTTAGACGTTAATCCGATAGGAGATTTTCAATGAAGTTTTTTAAATTATTTGCTTTCGTACTGCCTCTGTTGTTCCTGGCAGCGTGTAGCTCTTCCCCCGATAAAGGGATGAACAGCGGCGAAGTGGCTGTTGAAGAACGTGGTGCCGATACCGCCGGTGTCGATGGACAAGGTGTCGATGGCGAGGACATGGGGGCTGAAGCGCGGGTGGTAGTTGGTGAAGACGGCTATGCCGGGAATGAACTGAATGACCCGTCAAGTCCGCTGTCTAACCGTATCGTGTACTTTGACTATGACAGCGACGTGGTTCGCAGTGAAGATCAGGAAACTCTGCGTGCTCACGGTGCATACCTGGCTAAAAATCCGAACCTGACAGTGCGCCTGGAAGGTCATACTGATGACCGTGGTTCACGTGAATACAACCTGGCCCTGGGTGAACGCCGTGCATTGTCAGTTCGTCAGATTCTAATGCTGCAGGGTGCCAGTATGGATCAATTCCAGGTCACCAGTTTCGGTGAAGAACGTCCTGCCGAAGAAGGCAGCAGTGAATACGCCTGGTCACAAAACCGTCGTGTTGAACTTAAATACATAGGTCGATAAAAATGCAGTTTAACGGCAAGAAAACCCTTCTCAGTGCCGTGATTCTGGCTACCACTCTGCCCGGCATCAGCTGGGCAGAGGAGGCAGAACCGCTACAGCAGCGTGTTGAACGCCTGGAGCGCATTATCCAGGGTCAAGGATTGATGAACCTGATTACGCGGGTGGATCAGCTCCAGAATGAAGTAAAACGTCTTAATGGTGAGAATGAAACACTGCGCCATGAATTGGGGCAGATGCGTGATCGTCAGCGTGAGATGTATATCGACCTGGATGAGAGACTGACCCAACAGGCTCAGGCTACACCACCGACAACGGTGGATAGCCCCCCTAATCAAGATACTGAAATGACACCGCCAGCGGAGGGTGATATCACTGATGTCGATGAGACGAGTGATTCATCGACAGCAGGTTCTGCGCCGGCTTCCGTTGAAAACGGAGAAGCAGCCTATCAGGCGGCACTGCAGTCACTGCGCAGCGGTCAGTACGAAGAAGCGATTACAGCACTGCAGTCTTTCCCGGAGCAGTACCCCGGCAGCATTTATTTGCCTAATGCCTATTACTGGCAGGGTGAAGCCAAATATGTGTTGCGTGAGTTTGCTGATGCCGCGGCGCTATTCCAAATCGTGATTGATCAGTACCCAAGCAGTACCAAGGTCGCTGACGCCATGCTCAAACGCGGTTTTAGTGAACATGAAATGGGCGACACCCAACGCGCTGTAGCGACGTTGAATCAGGTTATTCAACAATATCCCGACAGCTCAGCTGCCAAGCTGGCCCAGGTCAGACTGGATCGTATCAACCAAGCACAATAACACTGAGCCGGAATTTGTTATGGCCCAGTGCCGTATTACCGAAATTTTTTATTCTTTACAGGGCGAGTCCAGAACTGTGGGCTTGCCCACTGTTTTTGTCAGACTGACCGGTTGTCCACTGCGCTGTGGATACTGTGATACCGAATATGCTTTTTACGGTGGCGAAAAGATGGCGATCACCGACATCGTCGAACAGGTAGCCGGTTACAATCCGAGATATGTCTGCGTCACCGGCGGTGAGCCACTGGCTCAGCCTAACTGCATTCCATTGCTCACAGCCATTTGTGATCTGGGCGTGGAAGTGTCACTGGAAACCAGTGGTGCGATGGATATCACGCGCGTTGATCCTCGTGTCGTCAAGGTCATGGACCTGAAGACGCCGGGCTCGGGCGAAGAAAGCAAAAACCGCTATAGTAATATCGAATTGCTGCGCCAGCAGGATCAGCTCAAGTTCGTTATCTGCAATCGTGAAGATTATGACTGGGCACGTACGAAACTGGATGAATACCAGCTCACGGAACGCTGTGAAGTCCTATTCTCACCGATTCATGGTGAACTTAAGCCCGCTGATCTGGCCGACTGGATCGTAGAAGATAATCTGCCAGTCAGAATGCAATTGCAGCTTCACAAATACTTATGGGGAGACGAGAAGGGCCGATGAAACGTGCCGTCGTTCTTTTGTCTGGTGGCCTTGATTCGGCCACCGTGTTAGCGATTGCCAAGTCACAAGGCTACGATTGCTATACCATCAGCTTTGATTATGGCCAACGTCACCGGGCGGAGCTGTTGGCGTCTTCTTTGTTGTCCGAACAATTGGGCGCAGTCTCTCACAAGGTCATTAACATTGACCTCTCTACAATAGGTGGGTCGGCTTTGACCGACACCAGCATCGCTGTTCCACAGGAACATCAAGCAGGGATTCCGGTGACCTATGTGCCGGCGAGGAATACCGTCTTCATGTCTATTGCTCTGGGGTGGGCAGAAGTGCTGGAAGCGGAAGCCATATTTGTCGGTGTCAATGCCGTAGATTATTCCGGTTACCCGGACTGTCGCCCGGAGTACATTGCGGCGTTTGAAACAATGGCCAATCTCGCTACCAAATCCGGGGTTGAAGGCCGGCCGCTGAAGATTGCTGCTCCTCTGATTGAGATGAGCAAGCAGGAGATTATTGAGCGCGGCGTTGAATTGGGCGTGGATTACAGCTTGACGGTTTCCTGTTATCAGGCTGATGAAACCGGACGTGCCTGTGGAGAGTGTGACTCCTGTCGTTTTCGTCGCCAGGGTTTCGAACAGGCGGGACTTGAAGACCCAACCCGTTATCAGCCCTGATCCAGGCCGAAGCCGGGCGGTTCATCCGATTCTGCTTCCCGTTCGTAATTTTCAAATGCCTGCAGGGCTTTGATCAGCTTGGTATGCAATAGGGCGTCCTCACCAAAGCGCACGTACTCTTGGGCAGCCTGCGCGATCGATTCCAGCATTCGGCTGCGCTCTTCCAGATATAGCAGAGCATGGCCAATGTGATGATGATCATTACCGGTTTCGCGGAGTAACTCGGCATTGTTCAGTGCCGTTGAGAAAGTGGGTTTATCCGGCTTAGAAATGACAGCCATGTCTGGCACCTCGATAATATAGAAAAAAATGTTGATTTAGGGGTTGTCATTTATCTCAAATAAGGTATCATTTTGCGCTTCTTCGGGGCCGTTAGCTCAGTTGGTAGAGCACCGGACTTTTAATCCGTTGGTCCTGCGTTCGAGTCGCAGACGGCCCACCAAGAATTCAAAAGGGCTATGCTTGTATCAAGCATAGCCCTTTTTCATTTCTGTCACCATGACATTGTTTCTCGCACTGTATTCAAAGCGCCGGTCTTGGCAAACATCAAATTCATCATTGCGTAACGCTGTTTTAATGTCCGTGATGAGGCTCACAAGTTACGTTCTATCCAGTCATCCAAAATAATTATTTGGATACGGAAATGGATGCTAAGTCACTCTTGATAATGTCTTTTATCAGGAACAAAATGACAAAATGATGACAGCGCTGAAAATTAGCTGTTGCAATGGCTCCAGCACTGACGTAAGATGCGCAGCCTCAGTTGATGAGCTTTCTCTGAAACGCACATCAAAACTGATTCCTGACTGAAATTTATGATTCAAAAATGACTCGGATTTTTCAGTTGACAGTCTGGCGATGAGCTGTATAATTCTCGCTTCTTTGCTGCAGCGAGTTCTGCAAGCAACGCTCTTTAACAAAACAGTATCAAGTAATTTGTGTGGGTGCTTACGTTAGGTTGCCAGAAAACCTGACGAACAGCATTTACATGCTAACGTCAATCAAAAGTTTTGAAGCCTTGACTTAAATAAGGTTTCGCCAAAATTAAACTGAAGAGTTTGATCATGGCTCAGATTGAACGCTGGCGGCATGCCTAACACATGCAAGTCGAACGGCAGCATAAGAGAGCTTGCTCTCTTGATGGCGAGTGGCGGACGGGTGAGTAATGTATAGGGATCTGCCTGACAGTGGGGGACAACAGCCGGAAACGGCTGCTAATACCGCATACGCTCTACGGAGGAAAGTGGGGGACCTTCGGGCCTCACGCTGACAGATGAACCTATATCAGATTAGCTAGTTGGTGGGGTAAAGGCCTACCAAGGCAACGATCTGTAGCTGGTCTGAGAGGATGATCAGCCACACTGGGACTGAGACACGGCCCAGACTCCTACGGGAGGCAGCAGTGGGGAATATTGGACAATGGGGGCAACCCTGATCCAGCAATGCCGCGTGTGTGAAGAAGGCCTTCGGGTTGTAAAGCACTTTCAATAGGGAGGAAAAGCTGTGCGTTAATAGCGTACAGCCGTGACGTTACCTATAGAAGAAGCACCGGCTAACTCCGTGCCAGCAGCCGCGGTAATACGGAGGGTGCAAGCGTTAATCGGAATTACTGGGCGTAAAGCGCGCGTAGGCGGTTTGCTAAGTCAGATGTGAAATCCCCGGGCTCAACCTGGGAATGGCATTTGAGACTGGTAGGCTAGAATGTGGTAGAGGTGAGTGGAATTCCAGGTGTAGCGGTGAAATGCGTAGAGATCTGGAGGAACATCAGTGGCGAAGGCGACTCACTGGGCCATTATTGACGCTGAGGTGCGAAAGCGTGGGTAGCAAACAGGATTAGATACCCTGGTAGTCCACGCCCTAAACGATGTCAACTAGGTGTATGGGAAATATATTTCTTGTGTATCGAAGCTAACGCGATAAGTTGACCGCCTGGGGAGTACGGTCGCAAGACTAAAACTCAAATGAATTGACGGGGGCCCGCACAAGCGGTGGAGCATGTGGTTTAATTCGATGCAACGCGAAGAACCTTACCTGGCCTTGACATGCACGGAACTTTCCAGAGATGGATTGGTGCCTTCGGGAACCGTGACACAGGTGCTGCATGGCTGTCGTCAGCTCGTGTCGTGAGATGTTGGGTTAAGTCCCGCAACGAGCGCAACCCCTGTCCTTAGTTGCCATCATTCAGTTGGGCACTCTAAGGAGACTGCCGGTGACAAACCGGAGGAAGGTGGGGATGACGTCAAGTCATCATGGCCCTTATGGCCAGGGCTACACACGTGCTACAATGGCAAGTACAAAGGGTTGCTAACTCGCGAGGGTGTGCTAATCCCATAAAGCTTGTCGTAGTCCGGATCGCAGTCTGCAACTCGACTGCGTGAAGTCGGAATCGCTAGTAATCGCGGATCAGAATGCCGCGGTGAATACGTTCCCGGGCCTTGTACACACCGCCCGTCACACCATGGGAGTTGGCTGCAAAAGAAGTGGGTAGTTTAACCTTCGGGAGACGCTCACCACTTTGTGGTCAATGACTGGGGTGAAGTCGTAACAAGGTAGCCGTAGGGGAACCTGCGGCTGGATCACCTCCTTTCATAAAGGCGACCGGCGTAAGTACTCACACAAATTACTTGATGCTACAGAGAAGAGATATCTGGGTCTGTAGCTCAGTTGGTTAGAGCGCACCCCTGATAAGGGTGAGGTCGGTGGTTCAAATCCACCCAGACCCACCACTTTTCCGTATCTTGGCTTTTAAATCCGGCTCATTGCCTAGTGGCAACTTCGCCGAATTAAAAAACCAATCTACGAAAAAGCCCTTGATTCAGGGGTATGTGGTAACCCGGAAGCAAAACCTGATTACGACTGCGAAAAGCGATTTTACGCAGGATTTTTTAGGCTAGCCAAGGCGCCTGCCGGAGCGAGCGAAGGAGCATACATCAGTATGTGACTGAATGAGAGACAAAGGCAACGCCGGATAGCCTGAAAAAGACCAGTAAAAAGGGGCTATAGCTCAGCTGGGAGAGCGCCTGCCTTGCACGCAGGAGGTCCGCGGTTCGATCCCGCGTAGCTCCACCAATATCTTTTCTCGGTATTAAATAGTGAATAAGCGATTTACGAATCATTTATTCAGTGTTTAATACACTGCTCTTTAACAAAGTGGAAAGAAGTAACAAGGCAGAATTGAATACTGTAGTGATACAGCGTGAGATTCTAAGTAAAGAAGAACTTATGTCGTAATTTCTGACGTATAACTCGAGATAACTTCGGGTTATATGGTCAAGTGAATAAGCGCACATGGTGGATGCCTTGGCGATAAGAGGCGATGAAGGGCGTAGAAGTCTGCGATAAGCGTAGGTTAGCTGACAAACGAGCTATAACCCTGCGATTCCCGAATGGGGCAACCCACTTACCTTTGGTAAGTATCCAATACTGAATACATAGGTATTGGAGGCGAACCCGGCGAACTGAAACATCTAAGTAGCCGGAGGAAAAGAAATCAACCGAGATTTTCCTAGTAGCGGCGAGCGAACGGGAAACAGCCTGCAAGTGATATTTAACGTTTTAGTGGAACAGTCTGGAAAGTCTGACGATACAGGGTGATAGTCCCGTACACGAAAAGGCGTTATTGGTACTAAGCTTGCGACAAGTAGGGCGGGGCACGAGAAACCTTGTCTGAACATGGGGGGACCATCCTCCAAGGCTAAATACTCCTTATCGACCGATAGTGAACCAGTACCGTGAGGGAAAGGCGAAAAGAACCCCGTTGAGGGGAGTGAAATAGAACCTGAAACCGTGTGCGTACAAGCAGTAGGAGCCCTTCGGGGTGACTGCGTACCTTTTGTATAATGGGTCAGCGACTTATATTTTGTAGCGAGCTTAACCGACTAGGGGAGGCGAAGGGAAACCGAGTGTTAACTGCGCGACGAGTTGCAAGGTATAGACCCGAAACCCGGTGATCTATCCATGGCCAGGATGAAGGTGAGGTAACACTTACTGGAGGTCCGAACCCACGTATGTTGAAAAATGCGGGGATGAGCTGTGGATAGGAGTGAAAGGCTAATCAAACCGGGAGATAGCTGGTTCTCCTCGAAAGCTATTTAGGTAGCGCCTCGTGTCTCACTCTCGGGGGTAGAGCACTGTTTGGGCTAGGGGGTCATCCCGACTTACCAAACCCATGCAAACTCCGAATACCGAGAAGTGCAATCACGGGAGACACACGGCGGGTGATAACGTCCGTCGTGGAAAGGGAAACAACCCAGACCATCAGCTAAGGTCCCAAAATTATGGCTCAGTGGAAAACGATGTGGGAAGGCCCAGACAGCTAGGAGGTTGGCTTAGAAGCAGCCACCCTTTAAAGAAAGCGTAATAGCTCACTAGTCGAGTCGGCCTGCGCGGAAGATGTACCGGGGCTTAAGCCATATACCGAAGCTATGGATGCACTTAGTGCATGGTAGAGGAGCGTTGTGTAAGTCTGCGAAGGTGTGCTGAGAGGCATGCTGGAGATATCACAAGTGCGAATGCTGACATGAGTAACGATAAAGGGGGTGAGAGGCCCCCTCGCCGAAAATCCAAGGTTTCCTGCTCAACGCTAATCGGAGCAGGGTGAGTCGGCCCCTAAGGCGAGGCAGAAATGCGTAGTCGATGGGAAACGGGTTAATATTCCCGTACTTGTTATTACTGCGATGGGATGACGGAGAAGGTTAGGTCAGCCAACTGTTGGATATGTTGGTTTAACTGTGTAGGCGTGCTGCTTAGGAAAATCCGGGCGGCTTAGCTGAGACAGGACGACGAGCTCAAATTTGAGCGAAGTGATTGATACCCGGCTTCCAGGAAAAGTCTCTAAGCTTCAGGTAATAACAAACCGTACCCCAAACCGACACAGGTGGATAGGATGAGAATTCCAAGGCGCTTGAGAGAACTCTGGTGAAGGAACTAGGCAAAATAGCACCGTAACTTCGGGAGAAGGTGTGCCCTTGAGGTGAAGCGACTTGCTCGTGGAGCTGGAGAGGGTTGCAGTGACCAGGTGGCTGCGACTGTTTATTAAAAACACAGCACTCTGCAAACACGAAAGTGGACGTATAGGGTGTGACGCCTGCCCGGTGCCGGAAGGTTAATTGATGCTGTTAGACTTTGTCGAAGCGGTTGATCGAAGCCCCGGTAAACGGCGGCCGTAACTATAACGGTCCTAAGGTAGCGAAATTCCTTGTCGGGTAAGTTCCGACCTGCACGAATGGCGTAACGATGGCCACACTGTCTCCACCAGAGACTCAGTGAAATTGAAATTGCGGTTAAGATGCCGTATACCCGCGGCTAGACGGAAAGACCCCGTGAACCTTTACTACAGCTTTGCACTGAACTTTGAACCTACTTGTGTAGGATAGGTGGGAGGCGTTGAAGCGATGACGCTAGTTATCGTGGAGCCGTCCTTGAAATACCACCCTGGTATGTTTGGAGTTCTAACCTACGCCCCTTATCGGGGCGAGAGACAGTGTATGGTGGGTAGTTTGACTGGGGCGGTCTCCTCCCAAATTGTAACGGAGGAGCACGAAGGTACACTAAGTATGGTCGGACATCATACGGTTAGTGCAATGGCAAAAGTGTGCTTGACTGCGAGACAGACACGTCGAGCAGGTACGAAAGTAGGTCATAGTGATCCGGTGGTTCTGAATGGAAGGGCCATCGCTCAACGGATAAAAGGTACTCCGGGGATAACAGGCTGATACCGCCCAAGAGTTCACATCGACGGCGGTGTTTGGCACCTCGATGTCGGCTCATCACATCCTGGGGCTGTAGCCGGTCCCAAGGGTATGGCTGTTCGCCATTTAAAGTGGTACGCGAGCTGGGTTTAGAACGTCGTGAGACAGTTCGGTCCCTATCTGCCGTGGGCGTTTGAGAATTGAGAGGAGCTGCTCCTAGTACGAGAGGACCGGAGTGGACGTACCCCTGGTGTTCGGGTTGTCATGCCAATGGCATTGCCCGGTAGCTATGTACGGACGGGATAAGCGCTGAAAGCATCTAAGTGCGAAGCCCCCCTCAAGATGAGTTCTCACTGGACTTTAAGTCCCTGAAGGGCCGTGGAAGACTACCACGTTGATAGGTTGGGTGTGGAAGTGCAGCAATGTATGAAGCTAACCAATACTAATTGCCCGTGAGGCTTGACCATATAACCCCAAGTTAGGCTTGGGGTTGGAAAGACGACGTTTTTCCCCTTGTTACCGAATTCCACGAGCTAGAATAGAAGCTAGCTTATACCGTTTATGCCTGGCGGCCATAGCGAGTTGGCACCACCTGATCCCATCCCGAACTCAGAAGTGAAACAGCTCTGCGCCGATGATAGTGTGGGAGTTCCCATGTGAAAGTAGGTCACTGCCAGGCTTTTATATAATAGAAAAGGCCACTCCGATAGGGGTGGCCTTTTTTATTATTTGAAATTTAGGAAGTGTGACCTACTTGAACGTAGTGACAACATCGCAGGAGCGATGTTGAATGAGCGAAGCGAGCCCGAAGGGTCGCCTACAGGGATGTAGGCGATAAAGTAGGTCACTGCCAGGCTTTAATATAAAAAAACCCTGACATGACTTCTCTTGATTCAGGCAAGTCCCCATGTGACAAATCTGTCTGGACAAGCCATGTTCCATACATGGCTTTGCATACACTCCATCCTTGGAGATAAACAGATTTGGACGACCGAAGGGAGGTCGCGCAGCGATTTGCCCCAGGGATGGGGCAAACAAAGTAGGTCACCTTTAAGTCCATCCAAAGGCTCATTACGAACACATATCCAGAGAACCATGAATGTTTTTGCACGACCACAGGGAGCCCGCAGGGTCGCCTACATAGATGTGGGCGAAAAAGTAGGTCACCTGAATAGTAATAGCTTGAGCTGTACACGAACCTATTCTTCCGGTTTCCTGAACCGCAAAGTCATCCGATCACTCTCCCCAATACCCAGATATTTCTCCTTGTCCTGCTCACTCAGACGTAAGGTGGGTGGTAATGTCCAGACGCCAGCAGAATAATTTTTAATATCTTTTGGGTTACTGTTAATTTCAGATTTTGCTTCAAGCACAAAGCCCGCTTGTTCTGCCAGTTCAATAACCAGTTGTTCAGTCAGATAGCCAGAGGTATTCATGGTTTCGAGCGTTGTGCCGCTGTCGGCCCTGTGATCTGTGACCCCCAGGATCCCACCTGGCTTGAGCACATCGAACATGGCATTAAATACATTTTCGGCAAACCCGCCCTTAACCCAGTTATGCACATTCCTGAATGTGAGTACGGCATCTGCACTGTTGTTCGGTCCCAGCTGCCAGTTGTCTGGCGGGCCGAATGCTATCAGTTTAACCTCATCAAATTTGTCCGGATGGTCTGCTAACCAGGCCTCATATTCAGCCTTGATATTCTGACGCCAGTCAGGACCACCTTCAGGGAAGCCGGCAGCAATGAAATCACCGTTACCCTGTTTTATCCAGGGTGCGAGGACTTCGGTATACCAGCCTCTTCCGGGCCAGATTTCAATGACAGACATATCTGGTTTTATGCCGAAGAAATCGAGGGTTTCAGCGGGATTACGATATTGATCTCGATGTTTGTTACTGAGCTTACGATCCGGGTGATCAAGTAAGGTTTGAATATCAGCACTCAACGTCATCTGAGGGAGCAGTGCCAAACAGACACTCACAAATATAGGAATCAATCGCTTCATAAGTCGCTCATTTGTTGATTAGTCATGAGTAATGACTGACCGCATCTTTGGCAAATAGTTACAGGGCATTTGGCATGTAAAGCTCACTCATAATGGGTACTGATTGAAGACGTTCTATACCACATGGTGTTTGCCAATCAGTTTCACCGTGCTGGCCTGAGGGCCTTGTTCGCCCATTTCTTCACTGAACCTGACTTCCATCCCTTCCTCAAGGTTGTCAAAGTCTGCATCAAGCACACTGTTGCGGTGGAAATAGATATCGCGGCCGGTCGGGGTCAGAATGCGTCCGTAATCTTCCATCGGAAACAGCGCGGTTATTCGGCCATGGGGTGGGATATCATGCGTCTTTACTTCGCGGCGCTGTTGACTGGCGTAGGATTTGAGCTGACGCTTCATGGCGTCAAAGGCATCACGTACAGCCACATAGGGGTCTTCGTGAGCATGGTTTTTAACCGGATCGCGGCTTACCACCAGTTCCTTGCCGGGCACACGCAGGTCGATGCGGACATGAAACAGGTTGCCCTGGTTATGGTTGCGATTACTCTGTTCGACAATAACATCGCAGCTCATGATGCGATCAAAGAATTGTTCAAGGCCGGCGGCTTTTTCGCGGATTTTCGCCTCAAGGGCTTCGGAAGGTGCCATTTGACGGAAGGTGATTTGGACGGGTAACTGCATAACACTTACCTCCAGCATGAATCTTGAAGTTCTGCCAGCAATGCACAGGGCATCACCAGTTACAATTTCATGATGCGCTTATCACTGGGTCATGTGCAAGCCATGCTGGGCAGTGAATTAGCATTCAAGCACAGTGGCTTTGTTAAGATAGTCTGTGGCTTAAACAGGGTGTCATCAATGGCGCATATTCAAAAAGCAGATCCTGAAGCTCGCCGCAAAGCGATTAAATCAATTTTGATTGGGCTCGCGGTCGGCACTGTCTTATTTCTCATCTTCGACAGTCTGATTGGCAATGTGAATGTCTGGATTGAAGACAATGCTGAACTGCTGGTTGAGCATCATTACCTGGCATTCCTGCTGATGCTGATCCCGGTGGCGCCGGTGATAGGTCTGAGTATTGTGCTGCTGCGCTATGCCGGCAGGATTATCAAGACGCAAAGATTCCCGCCACCAGATACCCCCGTCATACGTGATGTTCGTGTAGTCGAGGGACAGGCCGCTGTCTGGCGCGGACGGATTGCCCAGCTGTTATGCTGGATTATCCTGCTTGCTGCAGCGGCCATACCCATATTGACCTGGACCATCTTTTATACGGTCAGCTGTATTGGCTGATATTCAATGATGTCTGGCCTGCTGCGCCTTTTGAATGTTTTCTTTCCTGGCCCGCTGTTGCGCCGCGGTCGGTTTGTCTTTTTCTGCTACATTTTTGCGCGGTTTGGATTCGAAAATATCACCACGGACACGCCGCGGCACGCTACGCAGGTTACGCAGTACTTTCCGGGTGGATTTTCTGTCGCTGCGTAGATAACCCTGGTCGTCAACATAGGCATCATCTTTATCAACCAACCAGGCATGGGTGGCCCATGAACCGCTGGAACGGTGGCCTGCCAGTCTCAGAGTGTGGCCATCTTTACCTACGTCATGAGTGCGAAAGCTGGTGAACTGGCTTTTTGGGCGAACGATAATGCGGTAATACTCGCCTTCGCCTTTAGTGCCGACATTGGCCCTGTCTGAACCTTCCGGCTGGGAAAGCGAACGCTGGCGTGATGTCATTTCCTGCCAGGTTTTCTGTGCTTTCTTGATATTTTCTCTGGCTGCTTCTCTTTGTTTCTGAGTCATGCTGACCTCCTTTAAGGATGTCTATCTAACTCGATCGTTTTCAGCCTATCAGATTCCAGCGATGCTTAAAAATGCATCAGTTTATGCTTCATTAACTGTCGATATAGTGCTTTTCCTGAAAGCGGGGAGAGCAGATAGCTAGAAAGATCAGATCTTTATCGCCAGGATTGCTGATTCGCTGTCTGATTTGGGGCGGAATCAACACGACATCACCGGTTTTGACCCTTTTTGGTGCGTCATCGCCGACTTCGACATCACCTTCACCTTCGAGAACCACATAGCGTTCTGTCGTCCCACTGAGCCGGTGCCAGGCTGTGGTGACGCCCGGCGTCACTTTGACGCGGGCAATTGACACATTCGGATCATGCGGGTCATTGGATAATTCGTTAATAAAGCAGCCTTCGACAAAGAAATACTCTCGGCCCGGATCGAAGTATTTGATATAACTGGTCATGCGCCGATAGTAATGGGTTTTTGCACGGAAGAGAATCAAATTCTGCGGATCTGATTTTCTATCTGACTGATGAGCTTGATAAATTCTGGCATCAGTTATGCAAAAGCTTGTATGACACAACTCGCTGAGAGGTGCGCTATGAGATGGTTCCTGCTACTCATGTCCCTGGTCTTCCCCAGTGCCCAGGCAGATGATTTTATCCCATGGAGTCGGGTTGTATTATCAGGTGGTGTGCATACCATGATGGGATTTGCGCCGCCGGAGCTGCGCCGTGCTGATGTGCTCAATATTTTTATTGAAGGTGATGGCAGGCCCGGTGTCGCCCTGAAGCTGGCCCAGGAAATCGGTGCCAACAGCGTCTACATTGGTCGCCCATGTCAATACCTGCGTGCGAATCGAATGAATACCTGTGGTAAGGACGTATGGACCTCTCACCGCTATTCAGGTCAGGTGATCCGCTCAATGAACCGAGCCATTTCGGCGATGAAAATCCGTTACCAAGCTAAACAGGTTCGTCTGATAGGCTTTTCCGGTGGCGGTACTGTCGCGAGCATTGTCGCGGCCGTGCGTGATGATGTGGATCTGCTTGTCACCGTGGCCGGTAATCTGGACCATAAGCGCTGGACCGACTTCAATCAAATTGATCCACTGGATGGTTCACTCAACCCCATCAACTTCAGTGAAGCGCTGGAAGCCGTTCCACAGATCCACCTAATCGGCGAACGCGATGATGTCGTCCCGGGCTCGGTGCTGACATCGTATCTTTCGCATATGAAAACACTGGACAATGTACAAAGCTATATCGTGGTGGGGGCCGACCATACCTGCTGCTGGTCACTGGCACTGGCAGATGTTTTGAACTAGAAAACGCTATTAGGTAGCTGTTGCACACGATCACATACGGGTACTCCTTTAAAATATCGGTATGTCTCCACGAACTCCTTCATCATTAAAATGGCTGATTGAAAAACGAAAACACCTCCATGGTGAATTAATCTATGTACGTGAAAAAGTCCAAGTCCTAATAGAGCAGGAGAAGGGTAAAGAAAAAAAGCTGGAAGCTGATATTGAAGCGATTGATCGAATCATTCGATTACACGATGTTGGAATCGATCCTAGCAAACTACCTAGTACCAGCATTTACCGAAAGCGACATAGCTTCAAATATGGCGAATTAACCAGGTTAATCTATAAATGCCTAGGCAGCTCCGATGGAAATGGGCTAACAACACACCAGATTACTGACTATGTTGTACTACAGAAAAATTTCGAAATACCCAGTAAGTCGGCCTATAAAGAGTTGCAACTAACTGTTCGTTACCGACTGAAAGCACTACGACAAGGAAGGCGTCTCGTTAACGAGACTATTAAAGGTAAGGTTTTGTGGAGACTGTATTAATTTCTGTGTAACTGCTTATCATTGACCGAAAGGAGATAAGCAGAAAATGAACAGGAAAGAACTGGAAGCTTTTGTCAAACAGGCAGCTAAAGGAATCAAAACAGAAAAAGACCTGGCCGAGTTCAGCCAGATGTTGACCAAAATCACCGTTGAAGCGGCGCTCAACGCCGAACTGGACGAACACCTGGGTTATGACAAACATGCCCAGTCCGAATCCGACAACAGCCGTAACGGTGTCAGTCTCAAGCAACTGCAAACCGAAGACGGTACCATTGAGCTGTCGAGTCCCAGAGATCGCGACGTCAGCTTTGAACCACAGCTGGTCAAAAAACATCAGCGCCGCTTCACATCAATGGGTGACAAAATCCTCAGTCTCTATGCCAAAGGCATGACAACCCGGGAAATCCAGGCCACCTTCAAGGAAATGTACGATGCGGATGTCTCGCCGACCTTGATTTCCAAAGTGACCGAATCGGTGATTGACGAAGTCATCGAATGGCAGTCCCGGCCATTGGATGCCGTGTATCCGATGGCCGGGACTGCATCGTGGTCAAAGTCCGCCAGGACAAACAAGTCATCAACAAATCCATCTTCCTGGCGCTGGGCGTCAACCTTGAAGGCCACAAAGACTTGCTGGGCATGTGGATAGCCGAGAACGAAGGTGCCAAGTTCTGGCTGAATGTCTTGACAGAACTACGCAACCGTGGCGTGAAAGATATTCTGATTGCCTGTGTGGATGGCCTGAAAGGATTTCCTGACGCCATCAATACCGTTTATCCCGACACACGCATACAGCTATGCATCGTTCATATGGTAGGTAACAGCGTCAAGTTTGTGCCCCGGAAAGACTACAAGCCGGTGACAAACGACCTGAAGCAGATTTACCAGTCCGTGACCGAGGAAGAGGCACTCCGGACACTAGACACTTTCTCCGAGCGCTGGGACGGCAAATACCCACAAATCAGCAAAAGCTGGCGCAGTCACTGGCACAACCTGAACACGTTGTTCGATTACCCAGAGGACATCCGCAAAGCGATTCGCACCACCAATGAGGTTGAGTCGCTTAACAGCGTGATTCGCAAGGCCATCAAGAAACGCAAGCTGTTTCCGAGTGATGATTCAGCTCGAAAGGTGGTTTACCTGGCTGTCCTGGATGCCTCAAAGAAATGGACTATGCCCATCAAAAACTGGAAGGCGGCATTGAACCGCTTTATGATTAAGTTCGAAGACCGGTTGGCGGACTTCGTTTGAAAATGACAGTTACACAGAATTATTTACAGGCTCACGGTTAGTATATTTCGAGCCTTTCTCTCATATCGGAGATAATTTGTGTGAACTCATGTCCGTTGCCTTTTTTGACCGAAACAACCCCCCCCCCCCGCAGAAAATATTCTTAGTCAATTAGAAGAATTTGAGCATTCCTATTATCGTTCACCTCTCAAAGTTAGCTCAACCTTAATAAGTAGGTATTTTTATTCAGGAATTTTATGGAATGCTCAACAAATGAAATTCGTAGGTGATAGCAGGGAAGAGCAATTATTATTTCTGTTTGGGACGCAAGCTTATGGGCAACAAAAAGTTAATGAGGCATTAAAAGAGCCAGATTGTTCAGAACGATCTAAAGAATTGCTTCAACGAGTTAAAGCTGCTTGTAATAGTCGTAATATTGATAATTACTTACCTTTAACTTATGTATTCAATAGGCGTTTTAGGTGATATCAAAATTTTACTCCGTCGCCTCAAAAAAGGTTGACTTTAGGCTCAATGAATCATAGCGAGTTTGTCGGAGGATATTTTATTTGAGTCATGCTGCACCAGTCGGAATATATTAGTTTGAACCCCTTCCCTTACTACTATCACACGGCTCAAGCGGATACAGCCAGAGATGATCAATTTGAATATCACCCACTGGCATGTTGTTTAGTTTGAAACTGCGATTGTGCGTGGTGCTCCAGACAGTATCATTTTTTATTGTGTTCTTTTCCTTTCTGAGCGTACCTGAGTAACCTAACAGTGAACTCATACCCGGATTAGCTAATGACGTCTCTAAGGCACCTGGCAATGTGCTGCGATTTCGAACATAGCCGACCATCATAGCTCTATTGACTCGCCAGGAATAATCTCCGTTCACGAATCGTATTAGTCCCTTTTTACAGTACGTCGAGCCTATAGAGCGAGCTTGATCAACGGGTTTACATTCGATAAATATGGCTGCAGTGGCGGTGTTTCCGACGTTACCCAATAAACCTTTTGCTGGACGCCAAGTAAGGTCAGGTTGCTTATCAGGATGTGAATTATTGTAGTTGCGCATATTCCCTTCCCTGACCGGTGACTGAAGCTGTGCAAGACCTCGAAGCTCCTCCATAGGATCGTCATCAATCTCACCCAAGATCATGTATAACTTTTCGGTGATATCATCCTCGACAAATTTACAAAACGTGGGATTATCATATTCTTTAAGAAGATGACGCCAAGCTACTGCAAGGACATCTGCGACAATTCTTATCAGAGAGTCGGGGATTTGCACTACGTGATCAGAAGTTTTAACAGTTCCAGTCATCAATCCGATCATCAGTTGTTAATTCCTTCTAACATCATGCCGTGTTGCCAGATAATATCTGCCGCTAACATTCTGGCTTGAGTGGGGGTCCAGTAGCGGTACCTGTGCAGCAAACCAACAATGAGTGACTGATTTGTCTTGTCTGAAACGGTGATTCTGCTGACAGAGTAGTTATCCGCAAAGCTAAGCCATTCGGTAGGTAAACTGGTATGAGAAGTACTGCATGTCTTCTCACGGGAAATTTTCAAGAATCGCCAAGGGAGATCTACAGAGTCTTCTAAAAGGTCAACTTTGACACTGACGTTCACTCTTCTAAATACACTATTCAGGCGGTCACTTAGATGATGGCAGAATAGTTGAGTATCAGATAGAGTTGCAGACTGTAATCCTCGAGCAATACTTCTGGTAAATGGCGCTCGTGTTTCAAGTGTGTCACGGATCATTTCTGCGTCAGATTTACCAATCCGGTAGGCTTTATATACAACGCTGTCTAGCTCATCCCAGTCAGGTTGGTTGCGAATGAGTAATTCGGCAGCTTTAATAAATTCCTCACGTTGCTCTTGGCTGAGATTTTCAGGTGGAATAAAAGGAAACTTTTTAGCGTCCGTTACCAAAATTGCCTCTCGTTCTACGCCAAATTTTGGACTTGTCATCAGTTGGTAATATTCGAATAAATTACTGTGTACTAATACCAAAAGATATTGGGTGATGAATTCCCCGTCATTTCTGCCATAAGCTGAAAAGCCATAAAATGATTCCGAGTAAGCAATATCAACAGAACTGAGTAGAGCACGACCGCGATTACGTCCCGGACGTGTTGCTTCGCGTAAGAGTAACAAAGGGCCTTTATAAATTTCAGGCTTACGCGGCGACCAAAGTCCCTGAAGTTGATAGCGCGGTAATGTATCGGGATCGGCAAAAAACGGGTGAGCTTTATAATTGGCTGTAATCTCAGGTAAGCCCTCTAAGAAGCTGTCATCAAATTTTCTTGAAGCGACTTGATAGCCTTGCCCGACACCAAGCCCGTTTTCAGGACTCCAATATTCTCCGAGCGTCTGACCAGCGCCAGCAGTCAAACGCCTTATAAAATCAACGTCTATGGAAGAACCACGGAACAAGGTTTTAAATAACGCTGGCTGCTCAAAAACCTGACTTACAGATACAGCTTCCGCATCAGTTGTATCAAGGCGCATACGTCCTTTTCGGTTAAGAGATGGATCCTCTTCCGGACTTATGAATATAAATTGATCGTCTGGTTTCGGAACACGGTTATCCGCAAATAACAGGCAGAAAGGCTGGGTCATGTTAGGCCAGACCCGTGTCTTTCGCAGCGCGGCTCCGTTGAGAATACCGGTAACAGCCAATGCTTTGAAAAGAGCCTGACGGGCTAGGAAGCCATTTCCACTACGCTTGAACAGGAATCGTCCGGCTAATGCAAAGCAGATACGCCCGTTTTCTTTTGCCCAGTCCATTGCACACCATATGAATGGGAGATCGGGGACATTGTCCGGATTCTCATAACTCTCAGCGATATCCGTAAAGCCTCTATTTCGCGCAATCTCACGGCAACGGGCAGAGAACACTTTATTCAATTTTTTTCTGGCACCGGTTAGAGCTGTCCAAGGGGGGTTACCAATTACCAAATCGAAGGAATTACGAAATGTGTCAGGAATATGCCTTCCAATGCTCCCGGTCATCGTCTCTAATGCCTCTGAATCTGTTCCGGGGTCTGCAACGTTGATAAAGACGCTGCCTTCAAGTTTGTCAAAAATCAGGTCTTCTACTGGAGTAGGGTGTGGGTCAAGTTCCAGAGCGGTCAGATAAAGTGCGAGGGCTCCAAGCATCCGCGCATGACCATTAATATCAAACCCAACTAGTTGCGTGTTAAGTATCTTCCTGAGTTCGGCGCGTTCTGGCCTCACACCAGTTTCTTCAAACTGCAGTTCCGCCAGTCTGCGGAAGGCGGCAGTCAGAAATACTCCAGCACCACAGGCAGGATCAAGAACCCGGGCACGGGAACCTTGCGGGTTTAAATGCAAAGCTTCTGCAACCATATATTCAGCGATGTGGCTGGGAGTGTAGTAAACGCTGGTTTCGTGCCTACCTACTGCATCGAACTGTCTCATCAGTTCCTCATAGGTTTCACTTAACAAGCCTACGGGAATATGGTCAAAGTCGAGATCGCCCCAGCCCATTTGCAATCTGCCCTGCGAAGCACCGGGTTCGAGCGGATCGTCCAAGCCAAGAATAGCACTTAAAGGGCGGTAAATGGCCTGCCCAAATTTCTCGTGAATTTGATGAAAGTAGGCATCATAGTTATCCGTGGGCAAATGAAGCAGATCGCCGTTAAAAGTTCTATCAAGCCAGTGATTGGTTTCTGCTAGCGCTTTTTCACTGCCAAAGCACTCCTCCAAGGTGTTCGCATAGCGAGTGATTACATTGAGATGATTTGCATTGATGATGCCCCTTCCTACAAGGAAACGAAAAAATAAAGCTCGTCCGGCCAAGGCAATACTTTCATTCACAGAGAGACCAAGCTCTCTGAGCTCAACACCCGCGTCAGTCATCAGCCCGAACAACACTTGGCGTAGTTGTAATTCTGCAGGTTTTGCCAGATCCTCACCACCTGCTAAGCGTGGTATCACACTTATAGAATTCGGTTTGTCGCTATCAAACTCCACGCCCTGAATAGACTTGTCTGGTTGGAGGTCAGTGGAATAGATATCCAGTCTACCCGGCCAGAGAATACCAAGCCAGGCAGGCTCACCCCGCATGGCCAGCATGCGGCGCAATTTTGCAACTTGGCTGGAATCAACGCTACCTGTTCCGGCTAACCTATCTGAAGTAATGACATACAAGAGTGGTTGTGACTGAGATTCAACTACAGCTTCGACCTTAGCCGGAGACTGCTCGTCACCCAGTAAATCAACATAACGCAGTACACGGTGATCGTCATTCTGTTCTAGAGGTATATAGTCGCTGTTACGAACACCGTAACTAGCGAGAGACTGATAGAGTTGAGTCACTTTCCTGACGCTCCAATACTACTCATCAGCGGCAGTTGTCTCTGAGGGGATGATACGCCGAGGAAAATGTTAATACGTTCTCGCTCTGGAGCTATATCCAGAAGGTACCCAGCCTCATCCGTCAGATCTGAAGACAATACCTGGCCGTCACGCAGGCGAATGAACACCAATTCAACCGGCGCTATGGTGCGCGGCTCCACGAAGTACTGATGGATACCTTGGGAAAATAGGCCCAACTGGCGGTTACGCAAACCAAATGTGTCCTCCAGCGTTTGTAGCACAGCCAATGTGAGTAAGTCAGTAAAGCTAAACCTACGTGCACTTCGTTCGGAGGTTTCAACCAGTGAAAAAGGGGGAAGTCGTGTCCATGCGTGAATTCGTGAACGGCTTACTCCTCCTAAGGCGAGGCACACGTCTTTGATAGTGAATGTGATGCCACTAACCATAGTAGACTTCCTTTGTCGTCCCTGTAATCTGTTTTTATTTTAGAACAGATCTGTGCCGTAGTAAAACATTATGTGGAGTTAATTTGCAAATTTCTCGGAACAACCCCCATATCCCCTTCTTTTACCAATAGCCACATTATCTACTTCCAAAGTTTACTGCATAAAGGAGTCACGACCTGCTCTTCAGTGTATCTGCTAACATTTGTGCCTGACCCGTTCCTAATGTTCAAACCAGCCGTAACTTAGCTATATACATAGGTATTAATCAAAAGAATGATGGCTGTGAAATAACTAGAAATTGAGTATCTTTTCTTGTAGTTGTAGTGAATACCCAACCCTGCTTCCTGCTTTTGTACCAGTTTGGCGCATCTTCAAAACTCTTCAGTAGGTGGTTATATCTGACAACACCATACACCCAATAACCTTTCCATCGGTGTGGCCAGTGCAATAATCGTAAGCGTTGGTACTGGGTTGCAACCACCTGTTTGCAGTCTCCGAAGACGGCGGTCATTATGGTGCGGCTTTATACAGCATTATAGGTGCGACCAGGCTCAATAGTATTGACCCAAAACCTATCTCACCGCGGTGTTTAAACACATCAATAGCGTTACTATCCACCAGTTGGGATAACTGCTACCTTAGAATATTAACCTAATCAGCTGTCAACGACAGCTGCCTAGGTTGTGACACACCAACGTTTACGTATGGGCTTTTCCAATCAGTCGAATAAGGAATAACTAATGAATTTTTGTGCAACAACTACCTAATAGCGCTAGAAAAGAAAAAGCCCCTCGGGAAGGGGCTTTTCCGGGTGAGAAGGATATAAAGTAACTAGCGGTTGCAGATGTACATGGTCACTTCAAATCCATAACGCATATCTGAGTATTCTGGTTTAGTCCACATGGTTCTCTCTCCTGTTAAGGTTATATAAAACGCCGGGGTTTCCCTGAAGCGTTGAGTGAATTATGGCGTGGACTCATTATCAAGTCTAACGATTAAATCAGATTAATATTATCGTAAAATACGATTACTGACTCGCCAGCCAGTCGTCATCCGATTCTTCATTCATGCCTTCAAACAGGTAAGTTGAGAGATACCGTTCACCGGTATCAGGCAGCATGGCCAGAATGGTTGAGCCGTTTTCTGCTTTCTCTGCAACCTTCATCGCTGCCGCCAGTGTGCCACCACAAGAGAGGCCAACAAAAATGCCTTCTTCACTGGCAAGGCGCAAGGCCCAGTGTTTTGCCTCTTCATCGGTGACGGGATACAGTTCATCATGCACGTCACGATTCAATACATCGGGTACAAAGTCGGGGGTCCAGCCCTGAATTTTATGCGGATTCCAGTCACCGCCTGCCAGCAATGAAGCGGCAGCGGGCTCAGTTGCTACCACCTTGGTGTCAGGACGCGCGAGCTTGATCATTTCACCAGCGCCGGTCAAAGTACCGCCGGTGCCCCAGCCGGAGACCCAGTAATCGAGCCGCTTACCGGCAAAGTCTAGCAAAATCTCAGGCCCGGTGGTGTTTCTGTGGTAAGCCGGATTAGCCGGGTTTTCGAATTGACGCGCCAGAAACCAGCCATGTTTCTCGGCGAGTTCCTCCGCCTTTTTGACCATACCAGTGCCTTTTTCTGCTGCCGGTGTCAGAATGACCTTGGCACCCAGGGCGCGCATAATTTTGCGGCGTTCTACCGAGAAGGTTTCCACCATGGTGGCAACAAAAGGATAACCCTTGGCAGCGCAGACCATGGCCAGTGCGATACCGGTGTTGCCGGAGGTCGCTTCCACGACAGTCTGGCCGGGTTTGAGCACACCACGCTTTTCAGCATCATCGATGACCGCAAAGGCGAGTCGATCCTTAACCGAACCCATTGGGTTGAATGATTCGACCTTGACGTACATATCGACATGGTCGGGCGCGATATTATTGAGGCGGACAACAGGGGTGTTGCCGATAGTATCGAGAATGCTGTTGTAAATCATAGCTACAGTGTCTTGTTGGAAAGTCGAATAGCAAGCTTACATTAATTTGTGCCCAGGAAAAAATGTCAGGCAGCTTAGATCACCTGATGCCTGTCAATGCTGACAAAAGAGCTTTATAACTCGCCGTTTTCATAGTCCTTAATCAGCGCTTCAGCACGGGCTTGATCGTCCTCGTGGACAAACACATGGGCAAAGTCGGCCGCAGGCAGATCGCCCACGGCGCCCTGTAAATAATGACCACCGACATGACAGTCGATGTCATGACTCTTGAGCATGCCCGCGACGATATGGGCTTCCAGAATATTATTGGCACGAAACACCAATTGCATAAAAAGCTCCGGTTGCTGGGCCTGTCGTTTTGAGTGTAGCGCGTTATGGAGATAAAAACAGCTACCGAAGTAGCTGTTCTATTTGATGCACAGGCCCCGGTTTAGTTGGGGCTGCTGACGTGGATCTGCTGCTTGGTGGATTGTTTGGCCGGCTTTTTGTGGCTTTCGATATTCGCTGTCTTTTCCAGTGCCTTGAGAATATTCTGGCGGGTGATTGAGCCGACCAGACGATTGTCTTTGACCACCGGCAGACATTTGAAAGCGGTTTGAAGAAAAGTTTCGGCGACTTCAATGATTGAGGCTTCAACATCGACGGTCTGGCAGCCCTCATGCATGAATTCGGCGACTTTGCCGGCTGCTTCACCCTGGTAAGCTGCATTGAGCGCGACCTGCATGCAGTCCTTTTCAGACAGGAAGCCGATCAGGTTGCCGTGATGATCAATGACCGGGGCACCGGAAATCTTGAATTCGATCAGTTGATGAATCGCACGCAGCACATCCATATCCGGTGTGAAGGTGATTTTGGTGCCATTCATGTAGTCTTTAACTTTCAACGGTGCGAGCATGGCTTCTCTCCTGTGACCTTATTGTTGTTCTGCTTTTCGCGGGCGCATTCCTCTTTTTCCTCAAGAGAGCAGGCACCGCCGCAGCTACCACCCAAACCGACCTGGTTGAGACCGCCACAACTGCCCTTGATCGATGAACGACCAAACAGGACGCCGATAGCCATGCCGGCAACGACGAGCAGCAGTATTACAAAGGTGGCGATAAAGGTAGTCATTTAGCCTCCAAAGTCGTCAAGCAGGATATTCTCACGCTCGACACCCAGATCTTCCAGCATGCTGATCACGGCAGCATTCATCATCGGTGGACCGCAGATATAGAACTCGCAGTCCTCCGGTGCCGGGTGATCTTTCAGGTAATTGTCATACAGCACGTTGTGGATAAAGCCAGTGTACCCCTGCCAGTTATCTTCGGGAAGTGGGTCGGAAAGGGCCACATTCCAGGTGAAGTTGTCGTTCTCAGCCGCCAGTTGATCGAAATCTTCGGTGTAGAACATTTCACGCAGACTGCGGGCACCGTACCAGAAGGTCATCTTGCGCTTGCTCTTCAAACGGCCCAGCTGGTCGAAGATATGCGAACGCATCGGCGCCATACCGGCACCACCACCGATGAACACCATTTCTTTGTCGGTATCTTTGGCAAAGAATTCACCGAAGGGACCGGAAATCGTGACTTTATCACCCGGTTTCAGATCAAAGATATAGGAAGACATCTGGCCCGGTGGAATATCGTCCTGATCCGGCGGTGGCGAGGCAATCCGCACGTTGAGCATAACGATGCCTTTCTCCAGTGGATAGTTGGCCATGGAATAGGCGCGCACCACATCTTCTTTGACCACGGACTTGTAACGCCACATATCGTAACGGTCCCAGTCGCCACGGTAATCGTCTTCAATGGTGAAGTTCTTATATTCCACCGTGTGCGGCGGACATTCAATCTGAATAAAGCCACCGGCGCGGAAGTTAACGTCTTCGCCTTCCGGCAGTTCCAGCACCAGTTCCTTGATGAAGGTCGCCACGTTATGGTTGGAGCGAACGGTACACTCCCATTTCTTAACACCGAAGACCTCTTCCGGCACTTCGATTTTCATATCCTGCTTGACCGAGACCTGACAGGACAGACGCTCACCGTCGTGCGCTTCGCGTTTGGTAATGTGGGATTCTTCAGTGGGCAGAATGGAGCCGCCGCCCTCAAAAATCTTGACCTTGCACTGACCGCAGGTACCACCGCCGCCACAGGCAGATGACACAAACAGATCGGCATCCGCCAGTGCGCCCAGCAGTTTGCTGCCCGGCTTGGTTTTGATGGTCTTCTCATCATTGATGATGATATTGACATCACCGGTGGAGACCAGACGTGAGCGTGCGCCCAGGATCAGGAACACCAGGGCCATGATGATCAGGGTGAAAAGTACGATACCAAGTATGATTTCCATTACAGCTGTATCCCCGAAAATGACATAAATCCAAGCGCCATCAGGCCCGCGGTAATGAAGGTGATACCCAGACCCTGCAGCCCGTCAGGCACGTCGGAGTATTTGAGCTTCTCGCGAATACCGGCAATCGCAGTAATCGCCAGTGCCCAGCCGAAGCCACTACCAAGACCGTAAGTGACGCTCTCTGCGAAGTTGTAATCACGCTCTACCATGAACAGGGTGCCGCCGAGGATGGCGCAGTTTACGGTAATCAGTGGCAGGAAAATGCCGAGGGCGTTGTACAGAGCCGGTACATACTTATCCATCGCCATTTCCAGGATTTGTACCATCGCAGCAATCACGCCGATATAACTGATGAGACCCAAAAAGCTCAGATCCACTTCCGGCAGACCGGCCCAGGCCAGTGCACCGTCTTTGAGTAGATACTGATAAATCAGGTTATTGGCCGGCACCGTGATGGTTTGTACCAGAATCACAGCGATGCCCAGACCCAGTGCGGTTTCGATTTTCTTGGAGACCGCCAGGAAAGTACACATGCCCAGGAAGAAGGCCAGCGCCAGGTTCTCGACGAAAATCGCCCGCATAAAGAGGCTCAGGTATTGTTCCATTTAGAGTACCTCCGTCCGGTGAACCTGGTGAATCTGATAATCTGGTTTCTCCACCTGTTCTTTCTTCCAGGTACGAATGCCCCAGATCATCAGGCCGATAACAAAAAACGCGCTGGGTGGCAGCAGCATCAGACCGTTGGGTACATACCAGCCACCTTCACTGGCAACCGGAATCACCTGAACCCCGAACAATTTGCCGGCCCCCAGCAGTTCACGGAAAAACGCGACCGACATCAGAATCAGGCTGTAACCCAGCCCATTACCAATACCATCCAGGAAGCTGAGCAGCGGTGGGTTTTTCATCGCGTAGGCTTCTGCCCGGCCCAGTACGATGCAGTTGGTGATGATCAAACCGACAAATACAGACAGCTGCTTGCTGGCCTCATAGGCATAAGCCTTGAGAATCTGATCGACGATAATGACCAGTGAAGCAATGATGGTCATCTGTACGATGATGCGGATATTGCCCGGAATATGTTTGCGGATGGCACTGATGAACGCGCCCGAGAAGGCGCACACTGTGGTCAGTGCGATGCACATGATGAGCGAGGCCATCATGTTGGTCGTCACCGCCAAAGCCGAACAAATGCCCAACACCTGCAGGGTGATGGGGTTATTGTCGATTAACGGATCGATAACATTGGTTTTTGCTTGACTAGCCATCTGTTACTTCCCCAATTCGCTACGCATATTTTTCAGGTAAGGACCAAAACCGTGGTCACCCAACCAGTATTGCAGAAGGTTAGTGACACCATTACTGGTCAGGGTCGCGCCGGACAGGCCATCGACTTTGTGCTCAGCATCGGCGGTCTTGGCATCGACATAACCACGGATGACGCGGATTTCGACATTGCCCTCTTCATCAAAGACTTTTTTACCATCCCACTTGGCACGCCATTTCGGGTTGTCCACTTCACCCCCCAGGCCCGGCGTTTCGGCATGTTCATAGAAACGCAGACCGGTGATGGTATTGAAGTCGCCTTCCAGCGACAAAAAGCCATACAGGGTAGACCAGAGTCCGTAACCATGAACCGGCAAAACAACCTGTTTGATGGTATCGCCTTCGGTCAGCAGATAAACTGGTGCCATATTGGCACGGCGACTGATACCGGCGATATCCTGACCGCCCGGTAAAGCAACGCTCATCATCGGATCCGCCGAGGCTTTACGCTGGTCGTAGACCACCGGATCGATATCGGAGATGGCATAAAGTCCCGTGTCCAGATCAACCAGCTTGACCTCAAAGCGACTGAACAGCTCATCCAGCGAACCTTGCTGATCACTCAGGCCGGTCACAGCAAGAATATTGCGTTTGATATCGTCTTTTTTGTTACTGGTTTGCAGCGGTTTCAGTGATACTGCCGCGGTTGATACCAGGATCGAACAGATGAGGCACAACATAATCGCCACAAACAGGGTTTTCTTGGGATTGTCATTAGGCAGACTCAGAAAGCTGCCCAGAAATCCTTTTTTCTCAGTTGAATCAGCCATTGACTTCACTTCGTTTCAATCTGCGTTTGATGTTCGCCTGCATCACAAAGTGATCGATCAGCGGCGCAAACATATTGCCGAAAAGGATTGCCAGCATAATGCCTTCCGGGAAGGCCGGGTTGACCACACGGATAAGCACCGCCATGAAACCAATCAAAAAGCCGTATATCCAGCGGCCCTTGTCGGTCATCGCAGCGGAAACCGGGTCGGTCGCCATAAACACCATACCAAAGGCGATACCGCCAATCGTCATATGCCAGTACCACGGTACGCTGAACATCGGGTTGGTGTCACTGCCAATCAGGTTGAACAGCAGGGTGGTGGCAACCATGCCAAGGAATACGCCGAAGATGATCCGGTAGTTAGCAACCCGGGTGTATATCAGGAATGCAGCACCAATCAGAATCGCCAGCGTTGAGGTTTCACCCAGCGAGCCTGGTATCATGCCGAAGAAGGTCTGTGACCAGGTAAAGCCCGCTTCCTTGATGGCTTCGACACCGCCTGAGGCGGCCAGTGATAACGGCGTCGCACCTGTGTAACCATCGACGGCTGTCCACACGGCATCACCCGACATCGAGGCCGGGTAAGCGAAATAAAGGAAGGCACGACCGGTCAGTGCCGGGTTGAGGAAGTTCTTGCCGGTACCACCGAATACTTCTTTACCCAGCACCACACCGAAGATGATACCCAGAGCCACCATCCACAGCGGCGTTGAGGGCGGTAGGGTCAAGGTATACAGCATGGAACTGACCAGGAAGCCCTCATTGACTTCGTGGTTTCGCACCGCTGCAAAGATGACCTCAAACAGACCACCGGCCGCCAGCGTCACGATATACATCGGCAGGAAGTAAAGCAGCCCGTGGAACATATTGGCAAAAAGACTGTTGGGATCATAGCTGATGCCCAGTGTCGTCATCAGCCAGTGGCGCCAGCCTTCACCTGCATCCATGCCAATCTGGGCCATCGCCGAGTTAGCCTGGAAGCCGGTATTCCACAGCATCAGCAACAACACCGGGAAGGTCGCGACCACCACATAACTCATGACCCGCTTGAGATCGATGGCGTCACGCACGTGCGGTGAACCGCGTGTCACATCCGCCGGTGAGTAGATGAAGGTATCGACCATCTCATACAGGGCGTAATACTTCTCGTAAGGGCCGCCTTTCTGAAATTGCGGCTCGATACGATCAAGGAAACGTCTTAACCGCGCCATGATTATCCTTCTTTCTCAATTTGTGTCAGGTTGGTCCGCAGTGCCGGGCCATAGTCATATTTACCGGAGCAGACAAAGGAGCACAGTGACAGGTCTTCTTCGTCCAGTTCCAGACAACCCAGCGCCTGGGCAGAGTCAGTATCCTTGACCAGTAATGCACGCAACAGTTGCGTCGGCAGAATATCCAGCGGCATCACCCTCTCGAATACACCGACGGGAACCATCGCACGGGGACTGCCGTTCTGCGAGGTGGTCAACGCCAGATCTTTTTTCGGGAACAGGCTGGAAATAAACACATTCAGCGCCGAGAACTTGTTTTTGCCACCCGGACGGATCCAGCCCAGCAGTTCACGCTCTGTACCCTCGGCAATCACGGATAATTGGTTGTGGTAACGACCCAGATAGGCCGCCCAGTTGTTGGCTGTATGACCATGCAGAACTGAGCCGGAAATGATCCGCGCCTGCACGTTCTGGATTTCACCAAAGACGATGTCTTCGGTGCTGGCACCCAGTCGAGTACGAATCAGACGTGGCTTGTTGACCAGCGGGCCGGCAAATGAAATGACACGTTCAGTCCAGAGACGGCCGCTGGTAAACAGCTTGCCGATGGCAATCACGTCCTGGTAATTGATGGTCCAGACTGTCTTACTGGCGCTAACCGGATCCAGATTGTGAATATGGGTGCCAGGCAGTCCGGCAGGGTGCGGCCCGGAGAAAGTATGAATCTCGATGTTGTCACGGTGACTGACCGGTAAAGCAGTGTCAGGCGCCTGACAGACAAACAGTTTACCGTCAGTCAGCTGGCTGATGACAGTCAAACCGTGTTTAAAGTCTTCAGCATATTCGTTGATGATGACGCTGGGATCGGCAGCCAGTGGATTAGTATCAATGGCGGTGACAAAAATCGAGTGCGGGGTGGAGTTAAGTGCCGGTGAGCGGCTGTAGGGGCGGGTTTTGAATGATAACCAGAGGCCGGAGTCGACCAGATTCTTCTGAATGTCCTGCCGTTCCAATTTATCCAGGCTGGCGACATCATATTGCTGGAAGCTGACCTCTTCATCGCCTTCCAGGTCGATGACCACTGACTGAAGGACCCGCTTGGCACCGCGATTAATCGCGCGGACCGTGCCAGCACCGGGCGCAGTGAACAGCACGCCGGGGTTTTTCTTGTCCTCAAACAAAGCCTGCCCCAGCTTCACCTGCTGGCCTTCCTCAACCAGCATGGTGGGACGCATGCCCACGTATTCTGTACCCAAGACCGCTACCGATTTGACAGGGTTGCCGTCAAAGATAGATTGTTCGGGTTTACCCGAGATGGGCAAATCCAGCCCTTTCTTAATCGAGAAATGCATGATTTCACCTGGTTGAGACAACGG
This sequence comes from uncultured Methylophaga sp., assembly GCA_965229455.1. Taxonomy (GTDB): domain Bacteria; phylum Pseudomonadota; class Gammaproteobacteria; order Nitrosococcales; family Methylophagaceae; genus Methylophaga. Next base: position 2,760,292 of record OZ245877.1, on the reverse strand, counting down.
ACGTGTCTGCTGTCTGACTGTCGCTAATTTTTAGCCCAATAGTATAAGTAATGGGGGGAGTGAAGGGAAGCGAAAAAGCCTGGAGAAAAAGAGGTATTTACGACGTTGGTTTTTTATGCCGGTCATCTTCCTTGAGCCAGATGAAAGAAATCATAAAGGCCAGCACCGTGAGAGCACTGGCTAACAGATAGGTCCACATCGGGCCCGGGGTCAGCCACAGATAACCACTGATAAGGCTGCCCAGCGCACCGCCGGCACCAAAGCTGACACTGCTGTAGAGAGCCTGTCCACGTCCCTGCGTTTTGCCGATAAAGTGACGATGCACCCAGGCAATTGCTGCGGCATGATAGGTGCCGTAGCTGGCTGCGTGCAGCAACTGGGCAAAGATTAGCAGGGACAGGTTTTGCGGAAACAGCGCAATCAAAAGCCAGCGTAATGCGCTCAACAGCAGGCTGGCTAGTAGCACGTAACGCAGTCCAAACCGCGGCAGCCAGCGATGCATGAACAGGAAAACCACCACCTCAGCGAATACACCCAGCGCCCACAATTGGCCAATGAGCCCGCGACCGTAGCCGTATTGCTCCAGGTATATGGTGTAGAACGTGTAGTAGGGACCATGGCTGGCCTGTGCCAGAAAGCACATGGCCAGAAAGGCAATCACGGCGGGTCTTTTTAGCAGTTGGCCCAGCGAGACATGCTCCAGGCTTATATGTCTGGAAGCAGACTCCGGTACGCTCAGGCTGACCAGCCAGATCCCGGCGGTGCTTAACAGCAGCGCAATGGGTACGATACCCGGATCAAAAACTTCCAGCAGCCAGCCCAGGCTCATGACAATGACAATGAAGCCGACCGACCCCCACACCCGGACTTTGCTGTAATGGTGGCTGTGTTCTCCCAGGTGCTGCAGCGTGGTCACTTCAAACTGAGGCAATGAGGCGTTCCAGAAAAAGCTGAACAGCAGCAGGGTGCCGGCCACCCAGAGGTAGGACTGGTCGACAAAGATGCCGGCGAACACCAGGGTGGCCGCAAAACTGGCCGAGCGCACAATGCGCATACGGTGTCCCTTGTGATCGGCAATCCACCCCCAGACATTGGGGGCGACGATCCGTGACGCCAGTAGAATCGCTGTCAGCTCACCAATCTGACTGGCTGAAAAGCCTTCCCATTGCAGATACAGGCTCCAGTAGGGAACCAGCACGCCAAGACAGGCAAAATAAAAGAAATAGAATCCCGACAGGCGCCAGTATGGAACTTGGGATAAAGGCACTTAGGGTTTTTGAGCCGGGATGATGGGCGTATCCGTCGTTACATCCATGTTCTGAGCGCGATGACGCAAAACATGATCCATCAGCACCAGCGCCAGCATGGCCTCGGCAATCGGTGTCGCGCGGATACCGACACAGGGGTCATGACGACCTTTGGTTACAACTTCAATCGGATTACCCGCTTTGTCGATACTGCGGCCCGGGATGCTGAGGCTGGAAGTCGCTTTGAGGGCCATCGACACCAGAATGTCCTGACCGCTGGTAATACCGCCCAGCGTACCGCCGGCATTATTAGACAGAAATCCTTCCGGGGCGATTTCATCACGGTGCTCACTGCCTTTCTGGGTCACGGCGTCAAAGCCGGCACCGATTTCAACGCCTTTGACCGCGTTGATACTCATCATCGCATGGGCGATATCGGCATCGATACGGTCAAAAATGGGTTCGCCCAGACCAGGCGGCACATGGCGAGCTACCACATTGATACGGGCGCCGATCGAGTCACCTTTCAGCGACTTCATATAGTCTTCCAGTGCCTGTTCCTTATCCGGATCCGGGCAGAAGAAAGCACTGTTGTCGATATGGTCCCAGTCGATTTTTTCGATTTTGACCGGGCCCAGCTGGGCCAGATAACCCTGAATTTCTATGCCATAACGTTCGCGCAGGTACTTTTTGGCAATACCACCGGCAGCCACACGCATGGCAGTTTCTCGGGCAGAAGAGCGGCCACCGCCACGGTAATCGCGAACCCCGTATTTCTGGTGATAGGTATAGTCTGCATGGGCCGGGCGGAACTGATTCATGATGTTGCCGTAATCCTTGGAGCGCTGATCGACGTTTTCGATCAACATGCCAATCGGCGTGCCGGTAGTTTTGCCTTCGAAAACCCCGGATAGAATTTTGACCTCGTCTGCTTCCTTACGCTGGGTGACAAAACGGGTCTTACCCGGCTTGCGACGGTCCAAATCGTTTTGCAGATCAGCCTCGCTCAGTGCCAGTCCCGGCGGGCAGCCATCGACGATACAACCGATTGCCGGCCCGTGGCTCTCGCCGAAAGTGGTGACAGTGAACAGTTTTCCAAAGGTGTTACCAGACATAACAATTCCGAATCTAGACAATAAACAGCGTGGCAAAGCCGAGGAAGGCCATAAAGCCAACCACATCGGTCACCGTGGTGAGCAGCACACTGCCTGACAGCGCCGGGTCGATCCCCAGTTTTTTCAGCCCCAGCGGAATGGTCACACCGGCCAGCGCGGCGGCTATCAGGTTGATAATAATGGCGGTGCCTATCAGCACCCCGAGCGAGACGTTATTAAACCAGATCACAGTCACAATCGCGATAGTCACGGCCCAGATTACGCCGTTGACAGCGCCAACCAGCATTTCCTTTCGAAGCAGCCAGCGCTGGTTTTTATCATTCAATTGCCCCAGTGCCATTGAGCGAATGACCAGTGTCAGCGTCTGACTGCCCGCGATCCCGCCCATACTGGCCACAATGGGCATCAAAACAGCGAGCGCGACCACTTTTTCGATCGTCGTGTCAAACAGGCCAATGACCCAGGAAGCCAGAAACGCAGTCAGCAAATTAACACCCAGCCAGACCGAACGGCGGTTGACACTGCGCTTGACGCCGGCAAAGGTATCCTCGTCTTCACCCAGACCCGCCATGCTCAGCATTGAATGCTCGGCATCATCACGGATAACGTCCACTACGTCATCAATGGTGATACGACCCAGCAGATGATGATCCTTATCGATCACCGGTGCTGAAATCAGATCATGTTTCTCAAACCGGCGGGCGACATCCCGGTCTGACATATTGGCCGGAATTGGCTCCACCTGATGCGACATCACTTCACTGACCAGCAGCGAGCGGCTGCGACTGACCACCTGTGACAGGCGCAGGGTGCCAAGGTAATGGTCGTTATGATCGACCACGTACAAACTGTCGGTGTTTTCCGGCAGTTCCCCCAGCATGCGCAGGTAACGCAATACCACTTCCAGTGTGATATCGGTACGCACGGTGATGACGTCGGTGTTCATCAGACCGCCGGCCGTGTCTTCCTCATAACCCAGTACCGCTTCCACCCGGCGACGGTGCTGACTGTCCATGGCCCGCAGCACTTCGTGCACGATGTGATCCGGCAGATCCTGCAGAATGTCAGCGACGTCGTCGGTATCGAGATCTTCGGTAGCGTTGATGAGGTCGGCGGTGTCCATCTCCGTCATCAGATCGGTACGGACTTCCTCACCCATGTAAGACAGCACGTCACCCCGCAAATCGGGGTTAATCAGCGGCCAGCAGATTTTACGTTCGTTAGGAGGGAGAGATTCCAGCAGGTGAGCGGTTTCCGCCGGATGCAGACCGGCCAGCAATCGGCGCATGCGCACAAAGCGACCGCTCTGTAACGCATCAGAGAGGGTATCGATTGAATGATTCAGGGTGTGATGGTGGTCCAGCTCTGACATATCCAGGTCTCAACGGCGGCGGTGATTCGGATCCGTGCTTCGGCCGTTATTTTAGCCTGCTTGCCGGCAACTGAATAGCGCCGCAGCCGGATTAAGTGTCAGTCAGAGCGATACCGGCGAAACTTAAACCGGCTACACAATGGGGTATGAAGCGGTCTTTAATGGTCAGGGCCGTTGATCTGTTCCAGCAGCATGTCAACTTCCAGCGGATCAGTCGCGTTCATGATGTCCAGCGTGTTAATTGGCAACTGGCTCAGTTCGGTTTCGTTAATCACCTGCTTGACCTCCAGCAAGGCATTGGGATGCATACTGAAGCTCTCCAGTCCCATCGCCAGCAGCAGGCGGGTATAACGTGGGTCGCCGGCCATCTCACCACACATCGACACTTCCACATTGTGTTTCTTGCCGGCCTGCAGCGTCATATTGATCAAACGCAGCACGGCCGGGTGCAGTGGGTCATACAGGTAGTTGACGTGGTCGTCGATACGGTCGATTGCCAGTGTGTACTGGATCAGGTCATTGGTACCGATCGACAGAAAGTCGACATGGCGCGCAAACATCTCTGCACAAACCGCGCTGGCCGGGATTTCGATCATCGCACCGATCTTGATGTGGTGGTCGTATTCGAGATGTTCCATATCGAGTTCGTGCTTACATTGTTCCAGAATATGCCGCGCCTGCAACAGTTCATGCATGGTGGAAATCATCGGGAACATGACCTTAATCTTGCCGTAGGCCGAAGCCCGCAGAATGGCGCGCAACTGGGTCCGGAACATGGTGGGCTGGCTCAAACAAAGGCGAATGGCCCGCAGACCCAACGCCGGATTGGTGACCACTGTCTGATTCAGGTGACGCCCGCCATCGACGGTTTTATCGGCGCCCAGGTCAAAAGTCCGGATTGTGACTGGTTGTCCGTTCATGCCTTCCACCACATCACGGTAGGCGGCAAGCTGTTCTTCCTCTTCCGGTGGCGCCAGCCGGTTCATATAGAGAAATTCGGTCCGGTACAGGCCGATACCCTGGGCACCGGCCGCACTGATGGTCGTAATATCTTCCGGCAATTCCGCATTAGCCAGCAGGGTAATCGACTTGCCATCACGGGTTTTGGTCGGCTGCGACTTATAGCGACTCAGCGACGAGATATGTTCACGGAAGGCGATCAGTCGGCGTTCATATTCATCCTGAGTGGTCTCATCGGCGCCCAGCAGCATAATGCCGGTTTCGCCATCGACAATCAGCGGTTCGTTGTCCTGCACGTAGCGACGCACCGATTCGACACCCACAATCGCCGGAATGCCAAGGCTGCGGGCCAGAATGGTGGTGTGTGAAGTGGCACCACCGTGTTCGGTGACGAAAGCAACAATGCCCTGGTGCTGCATCAGGACGGTATCGGCCGGGGTCAAATCCTCGGCGATGATGATATGGCCCTTGAGACGGCCATCGGGAATTTCATGATCAGCGACTTCCTGATCAGTCAGAATCCGATGAATGCGGTTGACGACATGATCGACATCATCGCGGCGTGTGCGCAGATAAGGGTCATCCATCTCGTTAAACACATTGATCAGCGCATCCCGCTGCAACTGTAGGGCCCACTCGGCATTACAGCGGCGCTGACGAATCATATCCACAGGCACCTTGTTGAGTGAGGAGTCACCCAGCATTAACAGGTGGGTGTCGATAAACGAGGTAACGTCAGCCGGCGCATTGGCCGGGATATGATTACGGATCGATTTGAGCTGTTGTTTGGCCTGTTCAATCGCATCCAGAAAGCGATCAACTTCCTGCTCGATGGCAAATGCCGGGATCAGGTATTCGCGGACATCAGGCTGATTGTGAAAAAGAATATGGGCGCGGCCCATCGCAATGCCACGTGAGACGCCGATACCCTGCAGCTCAAGTGTCATTCCCCTTCTCCAAAATAATCATTAATCAGACTGCCAATGGCATCCAATGCTGCTTCGGCATCATCACCGACAGCATGAATACGGATTTCTGTCCCTTTGGCAGCGGCCAGCATCATGACACCCATAATGCTTTTTCCATTGACAGTACGGCCATCACGGGAGACGGTGATGTCTGCCTGATACGCTGAGGCGGTGGTGACAAATTTGGCGGCAGCGCGGGCGTGCAGTCCGAGTTTGTTAATAATTGTGTATGTCTGTTCCATCATTTACTTGAGTATCCCGAGTGATGACAGCGGACCACACCTTCCTGGCCGCCACTCAGTGCTTTGACTTCCAACTCATCCAGACTCAATGCCGGGTAATTCAGCACCCGTATCAGCATCGGCAGATTCAGTCCTGACACCACACGGATATCCGAGCGATCCGAGACCGCGCAGGCGATATTACTCGGTGTCGAGCCGAACATATCGGTCAGAATCAAAATCCCGTTGCCTTGATCCAACCCTTTCAGATCCTCATCGAGCTCCAACAGAATGGCCTCTGGCTGATCTCTGGATTCAATAGACAAAACTTTAGTCGGTAGTGGACAGCAGGACAGCATCTGCCTGGCCGTGTTAATCAACTCAGTGCCGATGTTGTTGTGTGATACGAGTAAAATGCCTACGGTCATCTCATCTCTCTAAAAATCAAACTGCTGCGGTCCTGACTCTGACAACAACAGTCTCATGACGGCTTTGAATGTAATGGATATCCTCTGTCCAGGCAAATAGTTCCCGCCTGCGGAGTCTGTTAACGCTGCCCATCCATGAGCGGGGATCATGATTGCATTTGTGCTGCCTGACGACGCCGAAGTTCCAGATTGGCATCGGCCTGATGCTGCATCTTGAGCCAGGTGAGCAGGCGCGAGCTAACACTGGCGGCGGCGTTTGGATTTAATCTGATGCTGGGTAACTGCTGCTGTAACAGGGTGGTCGTTTGTTGCTGGCCTTCGAGTTTTCCGGGTAAGGGGTTGGGGTTGAGCTCAACGATATACTGCAGTGGCGCCGATTCCACTGTGGCACTGATACCGAACAGTTTTTCGATATCAATAGTGCCCAGTTCACGGCTGTTCAACAGACCCTTGAGCATATTCGGGCAGTGCCCGTAGAGTTGGTTATCACTGCAACTGACTTCAATCACATCATCAGCTACCAGTTGATGACCTTCTGACACCAGTTCCAGCGCCAGGCTGCTTTTACCCATGCCGGCCTCACCGGTAATCAGCACGCCCTGGCCATGAATACAGACCATAACACCATGGCAGGAGTGACTTTCCCTCTGCGCTTTCATGGCTTAGTCATCATCAATCGATAACAGCAGTTCAAAGATGGCATCGGCACTATCGGCGTGGCGGATTTTATCGCAGATTTCCGGATCTCGGAACAGGGAGACCAGGCGGGAAAGGTGTTGCAGGTGATGATCGGTATCTTCTTCCGGCACCAGCAGGCCAAAAGCAATATCGATGGGTTGATTGTCAGCGGATTCGAAAGCGACCGGATTTTCCAGGGTGAGCATGGCGGCAATGGTATGCGTCAGACCGGGCACCCGGGCGTGGGGAATCGCCACGCCCTTGCCCAGTCCAGTACTGCCGAGTCGTTCTCGCTCGAGTAAGACCTGGAATATTTTCTCTGCTGTTGTCGCGGTCGTATTGGCAGCCAGTTTCTGACTCAGGTTCTCCAGTACTTTTTTCTTGCTGGAGGCCGAATCGCGGAAACTGATGCTGTCTGCGTTAACCAATAAAGCGGCAATGAGCATAGAAAGTCCTGTGAATTGAATTAATTACTTCTGTGCTTCATATCGGCACCGACCGCTTGATGGTGGTCAGTGATTTTGTCTTTATGCTTGATGATTTGACGATCCAGCTTGGCGACCAGATTCTCAATCGCACTGTACATGTTTTCGTTTTCATCGGAGGCGAACAAATCAGCGCCACTGACATGGACTGTCGCTTCGGCTTTCTGACGCTGTTTTTCCACAGAGAGAATCACATGAACATTGGTCATATTATCGAAGTGACGTGTCAGTTTTTCGAACTTTTTATTGACGTGATCACGCAGGCTGTCAGTGATATCGATGTGTTGTCCGCTTAAATTTAATTGCATAAAAAAGACTCCTCTAGAGTGGTGATGACTGATTCAAACCAGTCGTTTTCGCTCGTTCGATGGCGCGATGGCCAGCGTCTCGCGATACTTTGCAATTGTTCTGCGAGCGACGTTGATCCCTTGTTCACCGAGAATGGCGGCGATCTTACTGTCACTCAGGGGTTTGCGCGGGTTTTCAGCCGCGACCAGTTTTTTGATGATAGCGCGGATTGCCGTAGCTGAACATTCACCCCCTGCTTCCGTGCTGACATGGCTGGAAAAGAAATACTTCAACTCGAAGATACCGCGCGGGGTATGCAGGTATTTACGGGTGGTCACCCGCGAAATCGTGGATTCGTGCATTTCCACGGCTTCTGCGATATCAGCGAGTACCAGTGGTTTCATTGCTTCTTCACCATGGTCAAGAAAATCTTTCTGCCGCTCCACAATGGCTTCAGTGACTTTGAGTAGCGTCTCGTTACGGCTTTGCAGGCTTTTCAGAAACCAGCGCGCTTCCTGCAGATTATTCTTGAGGTAGGTGTTCTCGGCACTGTTATCGGCACGGTTGACCAGTTGCGCGTAGTGTTCGGCAATCTGCAAGCGCGGGGCATTATCCGGATTCAGCGATAGTTGCCACTTGCCCTGATATTTACGGGCGTAGACATCGGGCACGATGTATTCGGTGTTGTCTGTCTGGATCTGACTACCGGGGCGTGGGTTCAGCAGTTGAATTGAGCGTACCAGTTCGGTGAGTTCGTCGTCAGAGACCTTCAGGGCTCGTTTGATCTGCGCATAGTCGCGTTTAGCCAGCGTATCGAGGTGTTTGTCGATCAGTTCACGCAGCAAATCGATATGGGGAATGCCGGAAGCCTCGTAGACACGCAGCTGGATCAGCAGGCACTCACGCAAATCGCGCGCAGCCACACCGACCGGGTCAAAATGTTGAATCCGGTGCAGCACGGTTTCAATCTCATCGAGTTCCAGTTCTTCAAACTCCTCGCTGAGACTTTCGTGTATTTCTTCCAGGGTGGTTTTGAGATAGCCATCATCTTCCACCGAGTCAATGATCATGGTGGCAATAGTGGCTTCGGTCTCGGTGAAGGGGGTCAGACGCATTTGCCAAAGCAGATGCTGTTGCAGCGTATCTGTGCTTTCGTCCTGGTTTTCACGCTCCAGATCGCTATCCCCCATTGGACTGCTGCCAACACTGGAAACGTGCTGGTGGTCGTACATATCTTCCCATTTGGTGTCGACGGGCAGATCTTCGGGGATATCCTGGTTTTCCAACTGACTGATGTCGCGGCTGGCCTGATCGTCATCGCTGCGGCTGGCGGCATTCTGGTCGTAGTCGTAGTCTTCCTCGACTTCCAGCAACGGATTGGTTTCCAGCGCTTCCTGAATTTCAGCCTGCAACTCCAGCGATGACAGTTGCAATAAGCGGATCGCCTGCTGCAGCTGCGGCGTCATCGACAGACTTTGGCCTACACGTAGCTGTAATGAGGGTTTCACAAGTGTTTTTGGACTAATGTTGCGACCATGAGTTTATGTTACCGCAAGTCTTATGCCATTGCCTACAGGATATCGCCAATTTGTTCTGTGAACTGAAAAACAATCTGTTCGAACACAGGCTACTGCGCAAGCCAAGCGCTAGAAAACACTCACCGCACTGGCTTTAAAGTTAACCCAGACAGTATCCCCGAGCTGTAATGCCAGGTTGTGTAGTGAGGTGGGCGTTATCACCGCATAAAACGGTTCGCCGCAATCAATCAACAGGCGAATATGGCCGGCCTCTTCGGCAATCTGGGTTAAACGGCCGGCGAAACTGTTCAACACACTGGTGTGATGCAGTGGCTGATCAGACACAATAATCTGGCGTGGGTCGATGGCAATATGCCGGGCACCGGCATCGTTTTCACCGATATGAATTAACAGTTTGCCGGTATTGAATAGCTGTTGCTGGGTTTGCCCGTGATAAAGGTTCAGCAGAGGCGCGCTGGTGACGTGGCCATTGACCAGGTTGATGGAGTTGTTGGCGATCGCCATCGCCTGCAGCCGGTCATGAGTGGAGAAAATCACTGTTTTGCCATCCTGAGCGGCAAACTGACGGATGCTGGTTTCCAACTGGCGGATATGACGCTGATCCAGATGCGAGAAGGGTTCATCCAGCAGCAGAATATCAGGTTCATAGACAATCGCGCGGGCGATAGCGGCCCGTTTCAGTTCTCCCCCTGACAGGGTCGCTGCATCCTGATCCGCCTGTGGCATCAGATTGACCAGAGACAAGGTTTTTTCTATCAGCGCATGATGCTGTGGCCGGGGGATTTGCTGTAATCTCAGTGCCAGCTTCAGGTTATCGCGGACGCTACCATGCAGCATATAGGGTTGTTGGGTGACATAGCCGATGCGACGACGCTGCTCAGCGCTGAGTCTGGCACCCACAGTTTGTTTCAGCAGGGCGATCTGACCCTGATCGGGGCGCTGCACAAAAGCCAGCAGATTCATCAGAGTCGACTTGCCGGCGCCGTTTTCGCCGAGTAGGGCAGTGCTTTCATTGAGGCACAGACTTAAGGAGGGGATAGTGAGCACGTCTCTGCCATCAAAGGTGACGCGAATATCACTGAGTTGATAAGCCGGTGTCATGATTTGGCCTTATTCAGAATCGATAGCAGGAAGTTCAGCACAAAGGCAATCAACAACAGCACCATGCCTAGCGCCAGACCCAGCTCGAATTCGCCTTTGCTGGTCTCCAGCGCGATAGCGGTGGTCATCGTGCGGGTAAATCCCTCGATATTGCCACCCAGCATCATAGCGGCCCCGACCTCACCAATAGCCCGACCGAAGCCGGTGATGACCCCGGCCAGTATGGCAAAGCGGGTGGTCCGAATAACCTGCAGCATCATCGGCAGTGTCCGTGCGCCGAGGCTTTTTAATGTTGGTATCAAGCGTGGGTCAGCTGAATTTACGGCAGTCACCGTCAGGTTCATCATAATGGGGAAAATCAAAATGGCCTGGGCGATGATGATTGCTGTCGGGGTATAGAGCAGGCCCCAATCACCCAGCGGCCCGGCCCGGCTGAACAGACCATAAAGCAGTAAACCAATCACCACGGTGGGCATTGCCATCAGGGTATTGAGCAAATGCTGAATCGTGGCTTTGCCTTTGAAGCGGTTCAGCGCCATCGCCACACCGGCGGGGATGGCCAGTAGCGCAGCAATCACGGAAGCCGTCAGGGAGATATAGACGGAAGTGACAATGATCCGCATGATCTGCGGATCGAGCTGCAGGAGCAACGCAAAGGCGGCAGCGAAAGAATCAGCAAAATATTCCATCGCAAGGGCCGCCTGACGCTATGGCTTAATCAGATTAAGTCGCTGACAGATGGTCAGCGTGGGCTCGGTCTTGTTCATGGTATAGAAATGCAGGCCGGGCACATCCAGTTCAATCAACTGACGGGTGAATTCGGTCAGAAAGTCGAGGCTGAAGGCTTTCATCGACTCGGTATCATCGTAGAATTCTTCCAGCCGTTTGCGTAACCAGCGCGGGATTTCAGCACCACAACTGGCAGAAAAGCGTGCCAGCTGGGCAAAGTTATTGATGGGCATAATGCCGGGAATAATCGGAATATCGATGCCTTTCTGCGCACAGCGATCCAGGAAGAAGCGGTAAGCATCAATATTGTAGAAATACTGGGTAATGGCGCTATTGGCCCCGGCATCCACCTTGCGCTTGAAGTTATCCAGATCAAATTCCGCGGTCTGGGCCTGTGGATGCACTTCCGGATAGGCCGCGACCTCAATATCGAAATAATCGCCGGTTTCCCTGCGGATAAACTCAACCAGTTCACTGGCATAACGGAAATCCCCCGGATCCCGCATACCGGAGGGCAGATCCCCGCGCAGGGCCACAATCCGGTGAATACCGTTTTGTTGATAAATATCGAGCATTTCACGCAGCCGATCGGCACTAGAGCCGACACAGGACAGGTGTGGTGCGGCATCAATACCGGTAGCGGGTTGCTGTTGCTGAATTTCCAGCACCGCTTCCATGGTATTGTCCTGAGTGGAACCACCGGCGCCGAAAGTCACCGAATAAAACTCGGGCGCGAGTGGGATTAAGGCCTCGCGAACACGGCGCAGATTGGTCACGCCTTTTTCGGTTTTAGGCGGAAAAAACTCGCAACTGAGCGTCAGATTTTTGGACATGTTTTTGTCTTGAAGAAAAAAATGGGCTGAAAAATCAGCCCATTCTAACTGATTAACGATTAATACCTGTAGTGATCCGGCTTGTAAGGACCCGCCTGTTCCAGACCCAGGTATTTTGCCTGCTCCGGTGTCAGTTGTGTCAGGCTGGCACCAATGCGGCCCAGGTGCAACTGGGCGACTTTCTCATCCAGCTTCTTGGGCAGCACGTAAACCCGGTTCTCATAATTATCGCTGTGTTGCCACAGTTCGATTTGCGCCATGACCTGGTTGGTGAATGACGCAGACATCACGAAGCTCGGATGACCAGTGGCACAACCCAGGTTCACCAGACGGCCCTCGGCCAGCAGAATGATACGTTTGCCATCCGGGAAGATGATGTGGTCAACCTGTGGTTTGATATTTTCCCACTCGTATTGGCGCAGTGACGCGACATCGATCTCAGAATCGAAGTGACCGATGTTGCAGACGATGGCTTCGTTCTTCATCGCTTTCATGTGGTCGTGAGTGATGACATCGATATTACCGGTGGCGGTAACAAAAATATCACCCATCGCCGCGGCTTCATCCATGGTGACGATGCGGTAACCTTCCATGCTGGCCTGCAGGGCACAAATCGGATCGATCTCGGTGACCAGCACTGTGGCGCCCATGCCACGGAAAGCCTGAGCACAGCCTTTACCGACATCACCGTAACCCAGCACGACGCAGATTTTACCGGCAACCATCACATCAGTGGCGCGTTTGATGCCGTCGAGCAGAGATTCACGGCAGCCATAGAGGTTGTCGAACTTGGATTTGGTGACCGAGTCATTGACGTTGATGGCAGGGACTTTCAGCGTGCCCTGTTTCATCATTTCATAGAGACGGTGGACACCGGTGGTGGTTTCTTCCGACAGGCCTTTGACGTCGTCCAGCAGTTCTGGATATTTTTCGTGCATGATGAGGGTCAGGTCACCGCCATCATCCAGAATCATGTTCGGACGCCAGCCATTGGGGCCAACGATGGTTTGCTCGATACACCAGACCGCTTCTTCTTCGGTTTCACCTTTCCAGGCAAAGACCGGAATGCCCTGATCGGCAATCGCCGCGGCGGCGTGATCCTGGGTTGAAAAGATATTGCATGATGACCAGCGTACTTCAGCGCCCAGTTCCACCAGTGTTTCGATCAATACCGCTGTTTGAATGGTCATGTGCAGACAGCCGGCGATGCGGGCACCTTTCAGTGGCGCCTGGCCGGCGTATTCTTCACGCAGCGCCATCAGGCCGGGCATTTCGCTTTCGGCGATTTTGATTTCCTGGTGACCCCATTTAGCGAGAGAGATATCAGCGACTTTATAGTCGGGGGTGAGGTTTTCGATAGCAGATTCCATGATGATTCCTTAAATTATTTCAGACCGGCGGCATCGCGTAATACGTCAGCCATATCGGTGTTTTCCCAGCTAAAGCCGGCATCTTCACGGCCGAAATGACCGTAGGCAGCGGTGGGCTGGTACATCGGTTTAATGAGGTCGAGCATTTTGATGAGACCGACCGGACGCAGATCAAAATGTTCCCGGACCAGCAGTTCCAGACGTTCCTGCGGAATTTTGCCGGTGCCGAAGGTTTCGACGCTGATTGAAGTCGGTTCGGCGACCCCGATGGCGTAGGAGACCTGGATTTCACAGCGGTCAGCAAGACCGGCGGCAACGATGTTCTTGGCCACATAACGACCGGCATAGGCCGCACTGCGGTCAACCTTGGAGGGATCCTTACCGGAGAAGGCACCACCGCCATGACGGGCCATACCACCGTAGGTATCGACGATGATCTTGCGACCGGTCAGGCCCGCGTCACCCACCGGACCACCGATAATGAACTGGCCGGTTGGATTGATATGGATCTGGGTTTTTGGCGTCAGCCAGTCTTCCGGCAGCACGGGTTTAATGATGTGTTCCATCACCGCTTCCCGCAGGTCTGCCTGGGAGATTTCCGGGCTGTGCTGGGTAGACAAGACCACCGCATCAATGCCGACCGGTTTGCCATCCTGGTAAACAAAGGTCACCTGACTTTTGGCGTCCGGACGCAACCAGCTCAGTTCACCGCTTTTACGGATGTGCGCCTGTCTTTTCACCAGACGATGGGCATAAGTAATCGGCGCCGGCATCAAAACATCGGTTTCGTTACTGGCATAACCGAACATCAGGCCCTGGTCACCGGCACCCTGATTTTCTTCGGTATCGCGGTCAACGCCCATAGCGATGTCGGAAGATTGTTTGCCGATCAAAGACATCACGGCACAGGTCTGACCATCAAAGCCGACTTCTGAACTGTTATAGCCGATATCGGTGATGGTTTTGCGCACCACGTCTTCCAGGTCGACCCAGGCCGAGGTGGTGATTTCGCCGGCGATAATGGCGGCACCGGTTTTAATCAGGGTCTCACAAGCAACCCTTGCGCGGGGGTCCTGACGAAGAATCTCGTCCAGGATGGCATCAGAAATCTGATCAGCGACTTTATCCGGATGACCTTCTGACACGGACTCAGAGGTGAAAAGATAATTACTACTCATAGCCAGCTTCCTCATTACATTAGTTCGAGGTAATGATAGTGGTGCCATGAGTCGAGGGACCGTGCTCATTACTATCAGTTACCTGTTAATAATGAACGCAGTTAAATGAAACCTGTTGGATAAGCCTAGCAGGGTCAGCCCTGTTGCAGCGTTCCTTATCCCAAAGTCGACATATTAATTGAAATGGCAGATTTTTCAAGCTTCTAAACGCCAGTCGCCAGCCTGGCAGCGGCTTTTACAGCTGAAGTTTCTGTCCGTTTGATTTCAACCATGCCCGATGTTGCGTGAACGCTGGGTCAAATTGTTTCACCAGTTGCCAGAATGCCGGTGAGTGATTGTGCTGACGCAGATGACAGAGTTCGTGAATGATGACGTAATCAATAATGTCAGGCGCCGCCATGATGAGTTTCCAGTTAAGCTGCACTTTTCCTGATGCGGTACAACTGCCCCAGCGGGCACGATAGGTTTTGACTTCTATGCTGGCGGGCACCAATCCGATCTGCGCTGCCAGTTCTTCGCAGCGCGCTGTCAGTAAATGCCTCGCCTGTTGTTTGTACCAGCCTTCGACTTGCCGTTTTATCGCTGCCTGACTGGGCTGCGGGTCACGGTGCATGACAAGCAAAACATTCTCAGTGAGTTGTATCTCTTTGCGGGCCTCGGCTGGCTCAACCACCAGACTGTAGGTTTTACCCAGATAGAGCAGGCTCTCGCCGGTTTCGAATTGTTTGGCTTTAACCGGAGGGTGCGCCAGCAGCTTTTGCTGTATCCAGTGACTTTTTTCATGCACGAAGCGCTCGGCTTGATGCAAGGGCAGGCGGGCCGGGATTCGCAGTTTGACCTCACCGTTACGGATGCCCAGCGACAGGGTCTTGCGGCGCTTGCTGCGTATGACCTCGACCTCAACGCCATTGCAATGGATGTTTTTCATCGCGTTATTGTGCGTAAGAGGAAGATTTTTCGCCAGTTTTTTGCGAAAATAGTGAGTTTTAGACTCGCAGCCAAACCATGTCAGCAGCCACCGCTTTTTCCCCTACCCGACGTCTGTCCGTTGCCCCGATGATGGACTGGACCGACCGCGACTGCCGTTATCTGTTGCGGCTGATTTCACGTGAAACGCTGCTCTATACCGAGATGGTTACGACCGGTGCGCTGATTCATGGTGACCGGGAACGTTTTCTGGCCCATGATCAGTTGGAATACCCGCTGGCATTGCAGCTGGGCGGCAGTGAGCCGGAAGAACTCGCGCTTTGCGCGAAAATGGGTGAAGACGCGGGTTATGATGAAATCAATATCAATGTCGGTTGCCCCAGTGATCGGGTCCAGTCAGGTCGTTTCGGTGCCTGTCTGATGGCCGAGCCGGAGCTGGTGGCAGAGGGCGTGGCGGCAATGCAGGCCAGGGTCACTATTCCAGTGACAGTGAAAACCCGTCTGGGCATCGATGATTTCGACAGTTATCAATTTCTGACCGACTTTATCGACAAGGTCTCTGCTGCCGGTTGCGAAATCTTTATTCTGCATGCGCGTAATGCCTGGCTGAAAGGTTTAAGCCCGAAGGAAAATCGTGATGTGCCGCCACTTAACTACGAGCGCGTATATCAGATTAAGCGGGATTATCCGCACCTGCATATCGATATCAATGGCGGCATCCAGACGCTGGAAGGAGTCGGGCAGCATCTGCAGCATGTCGATGGTGTGATGATGGGCCGTGCGGTTTATCACAACCCATACCTGCTGGCTGAAGCCGATGACATTGTATTCAACAAAGCGAAGCCGGTGATTTCTCGTCATGAAGTGATTGAACAGATGCTGCCTTATATTGAGCAGCGTATGCAGCAGGGTAGACCGCTAAAATCAATCACCCGTCATTTATTGGGCCTGTTCCAGGGCCAGCCCGGCGCCCGCCGCTGGCGTCGTCATTTAAGTGAGAATGCCCACTTGCCGGGGGCGGGGATTCAGACGCTTAAGGAAGCATTATCGCTGGTGGGTTAGTTGATAACTATCCGCAGATTACGCAGATGTACACAGATTAATCGAGCAAGAGTCTCAGGCCTGAGGCTAATTTCCTCAGCAAAGTCTAATTCATATCAACTCGATTATTGAATCAACGTTGATCAGTAATCTGTGAAATCGGCGTAATCTGCGGATTCATATATCGCTCTCAGCCACCTGGTCAATTCCTCAGCCCGGTGCCTTTATGCAGTAGATAGAGTGCAAATGCCGTCAGTCCGCCAATAAACAGCAGAATAATGCTGAATGCCGCCACCACCGGAATATCCGACACGCCCAGCATGCCGAAGCGGAAAGCATTCACCATATACAGAATCGGGTTGAGTAAGGACACGTTCTGCCAGAATTCCGGCAACAGGCTGATGGAATAAAACACACCACCCAGATACGTCAGCGGCGTCAGGATAAAGGTCGGGATGATCGAGATTTCATCAAAACTGCGGGCATACACGGCGTTGATAAAACCGCCGATGGCGAACAGCACGGCGCTCAGCACCACCATGCTGATTGTGATAAAAATATGCTCAATCGGCAGTCGGGTAAAAAACAGTGAGACAATGGTGACAATCACACCAACACACAGCCCGCGCGCGGTGCCGCCGGCCACATAACCGGCCAGAATCAGGTAATTGGGCACTGGTGCAACGATAAGCTCTTCGACATGGTTTTGAAATTTGGCGCTGAAAAATGACGAAGCCACGTTGGAGTAGGCATTGTTAATCACCGCCATCATGATAATGCCGGGGACAATATATTCCATATAGGTGAAACCACCCATTTCACCAATGCGGCTGCCAATCAGGTTGCCGAAAATGATGAAATACAGGGTCATGGTAATGGCCGGCGGCAGAATAGTCTGCGGCCAGATACGGAAAAAACGGCGGATTTCGCGGGTAACCAGCGTCGACAGGGCAACCCAGTGGCGTTGATGACGGCTCTGGTTCATGTGCTTTGCTCCGAAGTTTCAACCAGGTTCAAGAACAACTCCTCCAGCCGGTTGGCTTTATTTTTCATACTGACGACTTCCACGCCGTGTCGGCTCAACACCTCAAACACGCTGTTGAGTGACTCGCCACGACTGATCTCCACTTCAATCGTGGTGTCATCCAGACGGGTGTAGTCCAGCTTATCCAAATCGTTATTCAGCAGTGGATATTTGAGATCGAGAATGAAGGCCTCTTTATCCAGCCGGTTGAGCAGGGTCTTCATATCGGTGTTCTCGATAATCTCACCCTTGTCTATAATGGCGATATTGCGGCACAGGCTCTCTGCCTCTTCCAGATAATGCGTAGTCAGAATAATCGTGGTGCCGGCAGCGTTAATCTTGCGTAGAAAAGTCCACATCGAGCGGCGGAGTTCAATATCGACGCCTGCGGTGGGTTCATCCAGGATCAGTAATCTGGGGGTGTGAACCAGTGCTCTGGCAATCATCAGCCGACGCTTCATTCCCCCTGACAGCGAACGTGACGGTGTGTGGCGTTTTTCCCATAGCCCGAGCTGCTTGAGCAGTTCGTCAGCACGGGGTTCAGCCTCATGAGCGGGCATGCCATAATAACCTGCCTGGGTAATCAGGATGTGTTTGACCTGTTCAAAGCCGTTAAAGTTAAATTCCTGAGGCACCAGGCCGATGTAGCTTTTAGCCTGCTCAGAATCGTCGTCGAGATCGGTATCGAAGACTTTGACGCTACCGGTGGTCTTGGTGACCAGTGAAGTTATGATGCCGATGGTTGTGGTCTTGCCGGCACCGTTGGGACCCAGCAGGGCGAAAAAGTCACCCTGTTCGATATCCAGGCTGACTTCTTTCAGGGCCTGCAAACCATTACGGTAGGTTTTGCTCAGCTTGTTGATGGATAAGGCTTTCACAGCTCCTCACAGGGACAGGATAAAGGACGCTAGGTTACCATGACCGGGCCGTTTTTGAGAATTTGGAAAAGCCAATGGAAGCCAGAAAAGCGCCTGAAACCGAAGCCGATTTAGTCGAGCGCTGCCGTTTGCTTGCCGGTAAAACTCTGGGGCAAGTGGCCGCTGAAATGGGACTAAACGTGCCCGGCAACCTCCAACGGCATAAAGGCTGGGTGGGACAGTTACTGGAATATTATCTCGGAGCGGATGCGGGTAATCAGGCGGAACCTGATTTTATGGGCCTGGGCATTGAACTTAAAACCTTGCCACTCAATGCCCAGGGTCAGCCTAAGGAGTCAACCTATGTGTGCACTGTGTCGCTGACTGAATCAGGTCGGCTGCAGTGGGAAAACAGCTGGGTCAGGAAAAAGCTGGCGAAAGTATTGTGGCTGCCAGTAGAAGCCGACGCTGCGATTCCATTGGCGGATCGTTATGTTGGTCATGGCTGGATCTGGCAGCCGACACCTGAACAGGAACAGCAACTGCAGCATGACTGGGAAGAACTAATGGACCGGGTTGTGCTTGGAGAACAGGCTGACATCACAGCAAGAGAAGGTGAGTTTCTGCAAATCCGTCCCAAAGCAGCACACAGCCGCATGATGGCAAAGTCGTGGTCGGAGACCGGAGAAAGTAGCCAGATGAATCCCAAGGGCTTTTACTTGCGTAGCAGCTTTACCCGTCAATTACTCGCGACTCAGTTCAAATAATGGTAACGTTGCCAATTTAGTCGATACTCGATACATGGACAGTATGGAAAGCAGTAAGGCGGATAGTATGTTAAACGCGCTGGTGATTGATAGTTCAAGTTATTTCAGCGAACAGTTGAGCGACTTACTGACGTCAGCCGGCTTTCAGGTCGATATTGCCTATTCCGGCTATGATGGCCTGGATAAGGCGGGCAACGAACGTTACCGTCTGGTCTGTTGTGCCGATAACCTGCAGGACTACGCCAGCAGTGAATTCTGCAGCCAGCTCCGTGCGCTGAGTGGTTACGAATTCGCCACCCTGCTGGTATTGACCGAACAGGATAATGCCAAAATCCTCAAGCAGGCGCTGCTGGCCGGTGCCACTGATATTTTCAGCAAGCATGACATTACTGAGATGGAAACCTATCTGACTCGCCTCAGTCAGCGTGAGTCACGGCAACTGTCAGGTCGGGTACTGTTCATTGAAGACTCCCGCGTATTACAGACTATCGTGATTGATCTGCTGACCGATATGGGACTCGATGTGGATGCTTATAACTATGCTGAGAGTGCCTGGGAGGCCTTCCGCAATGGTGATTATGATCTGGTGATTACCGACATCATGCTGGAAGGCATCATGAGCGGGATTACCCTGGTGCGTAAAATCCGCCGGATGCAGAGTGAATATGGCAATGTGCCGATTATCGCCACGTCCGGTTTTGACAATATGTCGCGCAAGATCGAGTTATTCCATCTCGGCGTTAATGATTATGTTTCCAAGCCGATTGTGCGTGAAGAGCTGCGCCAGCGGGTATTCAACCATATCACCAGTTATCAGACACTGAGAGAACTGCGCACTCAGCAGCAATCACTTTACAGCCTGGCGATGCTGGATGAAACCTCAGGTTTGTTCAACCGCCACGCGTTGCGGGAGTTTGCCGGTAAATATTTCAGCGAGGCTTATCGTTTCGATCGCACCTTGTCACTGGCGGTGATGGATATTGACCACATGAAGCAAATCAATGAGCGCCACGGTTTTCAGAACGGCGATCAACTCTTATCCGAACTGGGAGCCTGGCTGAAGCGACATGTACGTGATGTCGATATGATTGCCCGCTGGGCCGGTGATGAAATGGTATTTATTTTACCGGGCTGTGATCTGAATTCAGCCAATGGCTTGATGGACCGGATGCTCGACCGCATGCGCAAATTCAAGCCAGCCGGACTGGAGAAGCCGGTGACGGTCAGTGTCGGCATCGCGGAGTTGGCCAGAGACAACCACGATACACTTAACAGTTTGTTTGAGCGGGCCGATAAAGCCATGTACCAGGCCAAGATGGCAGGTAGAGACTGCGTGGTGACTTACCAGGAAGAGAGTGAGACGGTCTGACTGTTCAGGCGTATTTCTGTTTGAATTCGAGACATTGTGCTTTATCAAGCATAAAAATACCGTGACCGCCTGATTCGAAATCCAGCCACATAAAGGCCATATCCGGCCAGGCCGCGTCGACCGCGAGATCACTGTTGCCGACTTCCACAAACAACAAGCCGTTATCACTCAGATAATCGGCAGCCTTCAGCAGAATTTCTCTGACCAGAGCCAGGCCGTTATCAGCCGCTTCCAGCGCGGAAGCCGGTTCATGCCGGTATTCTGCGGGTAGTCCGGCCATCTCTTCAGCCCCAACGTAAGGCGGGTTGCTGACAATCAGATCATATTGCTGTTGCGGCTCGATGGCTTGCCAGCAATCGGATTGAATCGCCTGGACCTGATCCTCCAGTTGATGCTTTTTGATATTGATGTCGGCCACCGCCAGCGCGTCTTCACTGATATCAACCGCATCAACAGCCGCATCAGGAAAAGCCATGGCCAGGGCAATGGCAATACAGCCGCTACCGGTGCAGAGATCCAGAATACGACCAAGCTCGTCGGGACTTTCCAGCCAGGGCTGGAATTGATTGTCGATAAGCTCGGCAAAAGGAGAACGCGGAATCAGTACGCGTTCATCGACATAAAACGGCAGGCCGGCGAACCAGGCTTCATGCGTGAGGTAAGGCAGAGGAATTCGCTGCTCGATGCGCTTTTCAATCAGGCACAGCAGTTTGTCTTTCTCGTCACTGCTGAGGCGGGCATCAAGGAACAGTTCTGGCAGTTCATTGACCGGCAGGTTCAGACTGCTGAGGATCAGCTGTGAGGCTTCATTAAACGCATCTTCATTGCCATGCCCGTAAAACAATCCCGCCTCAAGAAAGCGGGATGTGGTCCAGCGCAGAAAATCGCGCAGTGTCTGCAGTTCGGCCTCTACCGATGCATAATCGGTCATGCGTTTTGCTGGGTAATATCAACAAAGTGACCAGCAATTGCTGCGGCAGCGGCCATCGCCGGGCTCACCAGGTGAGTTCGGCCACCCTGGCCCTGACGACCTTCAAAGTTGCGGTTTGAAGTCGATGCGCAGTGCTCACCGGATTCCAGGCGGTCAGCGTTCATCGCCAGGCACATTGAGCAGCCCGGATCACGCCATTCAAAACCGGCTTCAATAAAGATTTTATCCAGACCTTCCTGTTCCGCCTGCTGCTTGACCAGACCTGAGCCTGGCACCACCATCGCCTGTTTGACGCTGGCAGAGACTTTGCCACCTTTAATCGCACTGGCCGCTTCACGCAGATCTTCGATACGTGAGTTGGTGCAGGAACCGATGAAGACGCGGTCCAGATGAATATCCGTAATCGGCTGGTTGGCATTCAGGCCCATATATTTCAGGGCTTTTTCCATACCATTTCGCTTAACGGCGTCACTTTCAGCGGTCGGATCGGGAATATTGGCAGTGACCGGCACCACCATTTCCGGTGAGGTGCCCCAGGTGACCTGCGGTTTTATCTCTTCGGCCTTGAGTGTCACGACTTTATCGAAGTGCGCCCCGTCATCTGAATGCAGCTCACGCCAAGCGGCGACGGCTTTATCCAAGTTTTCACCCTGTGGCGCGAATGGACGTTCACGCAGGTATTCAATGGTCGTGTCATCGACGGCAATCATGCCGGCACGGGCACCGGCTTCGATCGTCATGTTACACACGGTCATGCGGCCTTCCATGCTCAGTGCCTGAATGGCCTCACCGGCAAACTCGATGGCATAACCGGTACCACCGGCCGTGCCGATTTCACCGATAATGGCGAGCACGATGTCCTTGGCGGTGATGCCCGGTTTAACGTGACCTTCCACACGAACCTGCATATTCTTGGATTTACGCTGGATCAGACACTGGGTGGCCATTACATGTTCGACTTCTGAGGTGCCGATACCAAAGGCCAATGCACCAAAAGCGCCATGCGTAGAGGTGTGCGAATCACCACAGACTACGGTCATGCCAGGCAGGGTCGCGCCCTGTTCAGGACCCACGACGTGAACAATACCCTGGCGTAAATCGTTGAGACCGAATTCGACAATGCCGAATTCATTACAGTTTAGGTCCAGGGTCTCTACCTGCAGGCGGGAGACCGGGTCAGCAATGCCTTTGTCACGGTCTGATGTGGGTACATTATGATCCGGTGTCGCCAGAATCGTGTTCAGACGATAGGGTTTGCGATGCGCCAGACGCAGTCCTTCGAAAGCCTGCGGGGAGGTCACCTCATGAACCAGGTGGCGATCGATATAGAGCAGCGCTGTGCCGTCTGCATCGCTACGGACCACGTGTTGTTCCCAGAGTTTGTCGTAAAGCGTTTTGGCGGACATAGAATTCAAAATCAATTAAATGGATAACAGCTTATTATAGCGTTTTAACCGGACAAGCTCTATCCATATGACAGACATAAAAAAACGGGCAACCCGAAGGTTACCCGTTTTCTGACTTTCTGCTAAGGAAAAGTGGTTATTCCATATTAGCGTGTCTGTAACGCATTTCCTCTTCAGGAATACCTTTTTCGTGAATCAGGTGAGACACGATAGACTCCAGGAAGATCAGCGTAGACAATTCAAACATGGTACCCATCGGCATGCCCTTAGTCGGGGCAAAGCTGTCATCGTTACCGATTTGAATTGTTTTGTCCGCCATGTCACCAATCGTTGAACTGGATTTTGAACAAATCAAAACCACTTTAGCGTTCTCAGATTTGGCTTTGTTCGCGAATGAAACCAGCTGAGTAGTTTCACCGGAACCGGAGATAACGATCAGCAGATCGCCTTCACGGATACTCGGTGTGCTGATTTCACCTTGAACATATACGGTGTAACCACTATGCATCAACCTCATACCGAGGAAGTTACCAACCAGTCTTGAACGACCCGCACCTGTGATGAAAATGCGCTTGGCATCATCACACATAGATACGAATTCTGCTTCAAGCGAATCGTCAGTGGCTCCCAGGATATCAGTGATTTTGTTAAGAACTAGATCACGATGCATTGTCATTTTACTAATCCTTATGCTGCGTCAACCAGAGCGCGCAGTTCTTTAGCAGATTCAGCTGGTGAAGGCGCACCGTAGATAGCAGCACCAACAACAACGATAGCAGCGCCAGCTTGTACACAGCTTTGGATGGTGTCTTTGTTGATACCACCAGCAACAGAAACTTTAACGCCCAGACCCAGACCAGTGATGGTTTTCAGGTCTTCGAATGGAGTTTGACCAGCTGCTTGTGCGTCCAGACCAGTGTGAACACCGATGATGTGCGCACCGTTTTGAGCGGCTTCTTTAGCAACTGCTGATTTGTCTTCAACACCGATCAGGTCGATTTGAGCTTCAGCGTTGTTAGCGTTTGCTGCTTTGATAACGCCTTTGATGGTCGCCATGTCAGAAGCACCCAGTACAGTAGTGATGTCACCACCGGCTTCGAAGAAAGGAGTGGCTTCGTATTCACCAGCGTCCATTGTTTTCAGGTCAACCAGGATTTTCTTGTCTGGGTGAGCCGCTTTCAGTGCTTTAACCAGTTTCAGACCATTGTATTTGATGCATGGTGTACCAATTTCCAGAATGTCGACATAAGGCGCGACTTGTTCAGCCAGAGCCATAGTTGCGTCGAAGTCCAGAGAGTCGAGTGCCATTTGGATTTCAGCCATGTTACATACTCCTAAATGTAGTAAAAATGATTGTTCACGCTTAACAATAAAGTGAAGCGGGACTATATGCAGAAAACGGCATCAAGTCAATGAAGCCGTTTTCCGCTGCATTCCCGCCCGCTCACAATGGAGCGGGCTGAATACGTGTGAAAGCGAGCGAAGTCTGAGACTAGGCTTTAACGCTTTCCAGGCTTGCCAGACGATCGGCAAGCAATTCTTCCAGTGTTTCCAGTGCTTTAGCAAAACCGTCGATACCTTCGTTCAGTTTTTCCTGAGCCATGCGGTTTTCAGCATGCATTTTGTCGAAGGTGTCTTTGTCCATTGAGATTTTCTCAATGTCGGAATTGGCAGAAATTTCCGGAGACAGTTTGCGCTCCAGGGTGCCTTCAGCGTTTTGCAGCTCTTCCAGCAGTTTTGGAGAGATGGTCAGCAGGTCAACACCGGCCAGTTCGGTGATTTCACCCATGTTACGGAAGCTTGCGCCCATAACTTCAGTTTTGTAACCGAACTTCTTGTAGTACTCGTAAACAGCGGTTACTGACAGAACGCCTGGATCTTCGTGTGACTCGTAAGAATCACGACCCGTGTCTGCCTTGTACCAGTCAAGAATACGACCAACGAACGGTGAAATCAAAGTAATACCGTTTTCGGCACAAGCAATGGCTTGGTGCAGGCCGAACAACAGGGTCAGGTTACAGTGGATGCCTTCTTTTTCCAGAACAGCAGCGGCCTGAATACCTTCCCAGGTTGCGGCGATTTTGATCAGGATACGGTTGCGATCAACACCGGCAGCTTCGTATTGTGCGATCAGGTCACGACCTTTGGCGATGGTAGCTTCGGTGTCGTAAGACAGACGCGCATCAACTTCAGTTGAAACACGACCCGGAATGATGTCCAGGATTTTCAGACCGAATGAAACGGCCAGACGGTCAAATGCCAGTGAAACCACTTCTGAAGCCGGTGCGTCATCACCCAGTGATTCACGCGCAGCTTTCAGGGTATCGTCAACGATGTCTTGATACTGTGGCATTTGAGCGGCAGCAGTAATCAGGGAAGGGTTGGTTGTCGCATCGCGAGGGGTGTATTTCTTGATTGCTTCAATATCACCCGTATCAGCAACAACAACGGTCATTTCCTTAAGCTGATCAAGTAAATTTGCCATGTTATGTACCTTTAGTTTTCAAAGTTAAAAACAACAATCACGCTTGAAAGAGCGCGGACTGTAAGTTTTGAAATTATCCGGGATACGTTGTGTTGGGCTGGCTGCGTCAGAGAAGCAGCCACGTATCACCTTGATGGGGTTAAAGGCTGATTAGCCTTTGCTTTGGATGTAGCGTTCTACACCCGTCATTGGTTTTGCTTGAGACTGGCTACGAACATATTGTTCGACACCGGTCAGTGGCTTGCCGTTCGTGGTTTTGTTTCTGATGTATTTTTCAACACCAGTCAGGTTGGAACCACCCTGAGCCTTGTTTCTGATGTAACGTTCAACACCTGTCAGACCATCAGCAGGTGTTGCCGGCTTGCTTTCCGCTGCCGGGCTTGATGAGAACAAGCTTTTAAAGAAGCCACAAATCGAAGCAAATAGACCTTTGTTTTCATTCATGATTATACCCCTGTTACATTTTTAAACCCCATCTGCCCAACATAACGAGGTTGGTGCAACGGGTAAATTACTATTTTAGTTTTTTTGTGGCAACCCAGAAGCAGTTTCACGATTAAGTCAGGATGAATCGATTCCGGTGTGTCGCCACATGCTTGTTTTTATTCAGTCCGCCTGTGTCAGACACAGGTTTTTTTCTGACTGGCATCAACACTTTAACCCATCTTGTAAAGCTTTTGACACTAGAGACTACCAATAATAGGGCAGTCTCTGATGTAGCACTGAAAAAAAACGAGCGGCCGGGGCCACTCGTTCTTTTCTTTGCTCAGTGCAAATTGGTTTCCGCTTAGGCTGCGTCAACCAGTGCACGCAGTTCTTTTGCAGATTCTGCTGGAGAGTCAGCGCCGTAGATAGCAGCACCAACAACAACGATGGTAGCGCCAGCGCGAACGGTATCCTGGATGGTGTCTTTGTTCAGACCACCAGCAACAGAGATACGAACACCCAGGTTCAGACCAGCGATGTCTTTCAGGTCAGCAAATGGTGTTTGACCTGCTGCTTGTGCGTCCAGACCAGTGTGAACACCGATGATTTGCGCGCCGTTTTTAGCTGCTTCAGTCGCAACGGCTTTTTTGTCTTTAACGCTGATCAGGTCGATTTGAGCTTCTGCGTTGTTCGCGTTGGCTGCTTTGATAACGCCGCCCATAGTGGCTTTGTCAGAAACACCCAGAACAGTACAGATATCAGCACCTGCTTCGTAGAATGGAGTCGCTTCGTATTCACCGGCGTCCATTGTTTTCAGGTCAACCAGGATCAGGTTGTTAGGGAATTTGTTTTTCAGTGCTGTAACAATTTCCAGACCGTTGTACTTGATGCAAGGAGTACCGACTTCCAGGATGTCAACGTAAGGCGAGACTTGTTCAGCCAGTGCCATAGTTTGATCGAAATCCAGTGAGTCCAGTGCCATTTGAATAAGTGCTTTTGCCATGCTGACATGCTCCTAATATTAGTTTGAGATTATAGGGTATACGTTAAGAAATACGCTCGCAGACTATAAAGCAGTTGTATTGAATATGTCAATTTTTGGGCAAAAACCGACAAATTCCGTCTTTTTAGCTGCTAGACAGGACGAATTGATGTGTGCGACGCTTTGAAGCCTGTTTCTACTATCAGAGGACGTGTTTTGACAACGGCAAAAACCACGGTAATGGAAAACATCGGCGGACTCATTATAGATATGGACGGTGTACTCTGGCATGGCAAAAAGCCGCTGCCGGGACTGGAAGCATTCTTCACGTTGTTAAGAAACAAACAGTTGCCATTTGTTCTCGCCACCAATAATGCCAGTCTTACTCAACAACAATACATAGAAAAACTTGCTGCGATGGGGGTTACAGTCAGCGATGATGAAATCCTGACCTCAAGTATGGCAACCGCGACTTATTTGCGGGAAAACCTGCCGGCTGACAAGAAACGTGTTTTTGTGATTGGGGAGGATGGACTCAGAAAACCGCTGGAAGCCGAGGGCTTTGTGTTGACCGATTTGTATCAGGTGAATCAGCCGGCAAAAGGTATCACTGATGAAGGCGCTGATATTGTGGTCTCCGGCCTTGACCGAACGCTGACCTGGGACAAACTTGCTACCGCAACATTGAATATTCGAGCCGGTGCGTTGTTTTACGCGACCAATGCCGATACCACTTTGCCGACGGAGTTAGGTGAAGTCATTGGTAATGGCGGCACGCTCGCTGCATTGCAGGCTGCGACTGGCGTGGAACCGGTCTGCATAGGCAAACCCGAACCGATTTTGTACCAGCAGGCTTTGAAAAAACTGGGGACTGACTTTACCAACACCGTGGCCATCGGCGACCGACTCAATACCGACATTCTCGGGGCGGTCAATGCCGGTATCAGAAGTATTATGGTGCTGACAGGCGTGTCATCCAGAGAGGATTTACAACATATCGATTATCAGCCGACCTGGGTGCTGGAGGATCTGGAAGCGGTCACTGAAGCACTGGAACTGGCTTTATAATACGGGAGAGAACGATGAAGAAAATGATCAACGGCGTCGAGAGTGTGCTGGAAGAAAGCCTTAATGGCTTTGCCAGGGCCCATGACAACATCATTAAGCTGAACCATCAGCCCCACTTCGTGACCCGCAAAGCACCGGTTGGCCAGCCCAAAGTGGCCCTGATCTCCGGTGGCGGATCGGGTCATGAACCGCTGCACACCGGCCTTGTAGGCAGGGGTATGTTGGACGCCGCCTGTCCCGGTCAGATATTCACCTCACCCACTCCGGATCAAATGATGATGGCAGCTCAGGAGGTCGAAAACGGTGCCGGTGTTCTGTTCATTGTTAAAAATTATGCCGGTGATGTCATGAACTTCGAAATCGCCGCCGAAATGCTTGAGTGTGAACACGACACCGTGCTGGTGAGTGATGATGTGTCTCTGCCCAAAGATCACAGCACGGGCCGTCGTGGTGTTGCTGGCACGCTGATTGTCGAGAAGATTGTGGGCGCGGCAGCAGAGGCCGGTGCCGATCTGGCCAGTTGTAAAAAACTGGGAGATAAGGTGGCGACTTCAACCGCCTCGATGGGGGTGGCATTAAGCAGTTGTACTGTGCCTGCACTGGGTAAACCGACCTTTGATATCGGTGACAATGAGATTGAAATGGGCGTTGGCATACACGGTGAGCGTGGCCGCGAGCCGATGGATCTGAGCAGCGCCAGCGACATTGTCGAGCATCTGGCTACTGCGGTTGACAGGGAACTGATGCCAGCCAAGGGACAGAAAATCCTGCTGCATGTGAATGGTTTCGGCGCCACCCCTTTGATGGAACTCTATCTGGTTTATGATCTGGCGGCGCAGTTCTTTACTGAGCGTGGGGTCGAAGTGTCACGTTCACTGGTGGGTAACTTCACCACATCATTAGATATGGCGGGCTGCTCGATTACCGTCACCAAACTGGATGATGAAATGATTCAGTACTGGGATGCACCGGTGCATACAGCGGCATTGCGTTGGGGATGCTGAAGTTATAACCACAGAGGCACAGGGAGCGTTGCCTATGAAAAGCTATCCGCAGATTACGCAGAAGAACGCAGATTTAACAAAAGACGAGCAGACATATGCAATTATAGGTGCTGCAATGTCTGTGCATACCTCACTCGGTTGTGGCTTTCTTGAACAAGTCTATCAAGAAGCGCTTGAGATGGAGTTTGAAGCCAGAGGAATTCCACATGTTCGAGAAAAGCAGCTGCCGATTAATTATCACGGCGTGCAGTTAAGAACATTTTACAAGGCTGACTTTGTCTGTTTCGGGAACGTGATTGTCGAGCTCAAAGCATTACAGAAATTGTCAGGCACTGAAGAAGCACAAGTTATTAACTATCTGAAAGCATCCCGATTGAAAAAAGGTTTAATTCTTAACTTTGGCTCCAAAAGTCTGCAATACAAAAGGTTGGTCTCAAATCTGCGTTAATCTGTGAAATCTGCGGATAAATCAGCTTCTTTCAATCACATCAGCGATAGCACAAATCATCAACTGACTGGTTCGTGCGCCAGCATCGATATGACCGCGGGCACGCTCGCCTAAAAATGATGCCCGGCCTTTGGTGGCTAACATATCCTTAGTCGACAGCATGCCTTCATAAGCCGCTTTCTTCACCGCCTCCAGTAAATCTGAAGCAGCAATATCCGCTTTTTCATTTAAGGCCCGTGAAGCAGGAATCAGGGTATCCAGCATGGTCTTTTCTCCCAGGTCTGCTTTTCCCCGGGTTTTCACAGCGGTCACGCCAGCATCAAAAATATCAGCAAAACCCGACACATCCATGTCAGTTTTCTGAGCTTCTTTACCCATGGCCACAAACAAGCTGCCATAAAGCGAGCCGGAAGCGCCGCCCATGGTCGACATCAGCGTCATACCGATTTTCATCAAGGCCGCAGCCCAGTCCAGCTCTGATAGTTCAGAGGATTGTTTCTCCAGCGCTTCCAGGCCACGTTTGAGATTGGTGACATGATCACCGTCGCCAATCGCCTGATCCAAAGCGGTCACTTCGTCTGCATTAGCGGCAATTTCAGCTTTGATTGCTTCAAGAAAAAGTGGGATGGATTGGGTGGTGATGCTCATGCTTGAGTCCTTGTCTTTATTAGTTTGATGATTATAAAGCCTTGGGTTGTTCAAGCAAATTAACCACAGAGGATAAATAAATTGCATTCATCCACAGATTACGCAGATTTTCGCAGATAAAAATACCACCATCCACCTCGCTGAATAAGCAGCGATCAGTGAACAAATAATCTGCGTCAATCTGTGTAATCTGCGGATAGTCTATTATCCGAAAAGCAAAAAAAAAGCCCCAACCCGAAGGTTGAGGCTTTTTTCAGTTTTTTATATCAAATCCGGAGATTTGATACTGAAACTGCTGACTACCAGGTTACAAAACCACCCAGAGCGAAGATGTCTGAATCAAGCAGAGCATCGTTGTCGTGCTCAACTTTGGTGTATTCAGCAACCAGTTTCAGGTTAGCGTTAACATCGTGGTAAACACCCAGCGTAATACGCTCAGCAGTGTCATCAGAACCTACACCAGAAGTGTCGTCTTCCAACTCAGAGTAGTTAGCTGAGACCAAAGTGGTGCCGGCAAAGCGGTAACCAGCTTGAACAACATACTGGCTCCATTCCAGTTTCTGAGATGGAGAAGCGGCTGTGAGGACAGGATTACCTGTTGAGTCTAAGCTAGCAGAAGCTGCAGTCGCTGCAGTTGCATCTTCAGTATCGGTGTATTGAGCCATGAACTCAAAACCAGATACTTTTAAGGTACCACCAAGAGTCCATGCGCGTTTGTCTTCAGCCAGGTCATCTTGATCTTGAATCATACCGGACAACCACATCATGTAACTGCCGTTGTCAAAGGCACCAGCATAAGACAGGTCAGCTTCGTAACGAAGATCTTCTGAATCTACTGAAGAGCCAGTATCAGCGATAGGACCAATGGCACGTGAAACTGCTGGGCCTTGTGGATCTACAACTGCAAATGCCATTTTGAAGCCATTCATGTCTGGCGAGGTCCAGCGGATTTGTGAACGCCAAGCAGCGTAGTCATAACCCAAACCAATACCACCCAGAGTGGTTTGCAGGTTACCAGTAGTACCGTAACCAACACCATACAGAGTTTGTTCAGTCAGGATGTTGTGTGAACCATACAGGCCCAACGCTTTACCTGCCAGGATTTGACCGAATGAACCATCAATAGTGGCAAACGCTTCACGTTGTTCCATGGCACCAGACTCACCAGTGTCACCGAAGTAGCTACCACCATTAGTAGATGGAGAGATAGAAACGCGGGCACCAATCTTCAGGCCATTCATTTCAGGAGCTGAAACGTTGAAGCCGAAGAATGTTGGCAACAGGCCGTTGCGCATTTCAGAAGTTTCGTCACCGTTGTCGTCGTCTGTGTATACGAAGAATTGGTTGATGTTACCGTCTACGCTGAATTCATAGCCGTTTTCGCCGCCAACCACGATGGTGGCGTTAGCAGCACCGGCTGTTGCCAGGGCAGCTGCACCGACCAGAGAGGCCAGCGTTGTTTTTTTCAATGATTTCATTCTGTTTCACCTTCTATTGTTAACAGATTACTTTAATTTCTCTCGCAACCGGATTGAATCACGGTTGATAGCTTATTTTGCACAGAAAAAAAGCGAATGCAACACTTTTACAACAAAAATTTCGCTAATGACAAAAATTTCACAAATCTGTGTGTTTTTTACCACACGCATATCAAAGGAAATCAGCCGTCTTTTTAACTGAAAATACGCTCATCCGCAGATTACACAGATATAAGCAGATTGAATTTTGAGAAACGAATGATGGTTTTCAGAAATGCCAGCAGGACTTTATCAATCAGGTTTCAGTGGCAAGATTAACACTAGGGCAAGCTCAAATCTGAGACGGCCACGTGGCTGTGTGCCCCTGATCCAGAGTAGCTAATTATTCTATCTGCGATAATCTGCGTCATCTGTGGATAGTCTATTGGTTATTCTTCATCCACGAGCAAAAAACAAAAAAGCCCTGACAGCAAAACTGACAGGGCTTTCGTGTTCGTGGTGGCTCGACCTGGAATCGAACCAGGGACACAGGGATTTTCAATCCCTTGCTCTACCAACTGAGCTATCGAGCCGATAAGGCTCCGTATTAAACCTTGTGTGGGGGCCTGTGTCAAGGGAAACTGCGGAATAATTCTCTGATCAAGGGTTCAGAAAATTAACCCTGAATTAATCAACCCATGGCTACAATCGATATCAAGCTGATGGCTGAGCTTGTTAATACTCTCTCCAGACAGCAACGCTAAAGTACCAACATCGCACAGCTGTTCCAAGGCACTCGGGCGGTGTGATAAGAACATCATGCCTGCTCTGTCCCGGCCCAAACTTGTCGGGTTTATGGCAGCGTGCTCTAATGGCTGCTGATTTTGTCCTGAATAAGTTGGGAAGAAAATGTCTTCACGCAACAAATATTCCTTATGGCTGACGCTGGCCGTACTGATTATTATCGCCATTGCGGTGCCGCTGATCAGCCACCAGTCCTGGCCTTCGCTTTTGAGTCAAGGCGTCGAAGCCTATAAAGAGGCGGCAGAGCGCGCCTCAGAGGTTGGTGAGGAAGAAGACGAGGACGAGGAGCATGAGCAGGGAGAGCCGATGCGGGTGGAACTCAATGATGAGGTCAAAAACGCGGCAGGGATTGAGCTGCTGAGTCTGCAACAGGATCTCTATTATCCCGAGTCACGCGCTTATGCCAGTGTGGTCGATGTGCGTGATTTGATTCAGTGGCGAACACGACTCAAACAGTTAGAAGTAGAACTGGATCTGGCGCAAATGCATGAGCGTGCTCAGCTACAGGAACTGAATCGCCTGAAACAACTGGCTGAAGCGACCGGCAGTATTGCCAGTAAAAATATCAGTTATGCCGAATCCAACTGGCAGCAGGCAAGAGCAAAGCGGGAAGCAGCGTCATTGGCACTGGAGGCCGCAAAAACAGAGCTGACTCAAGGCTGGGGCGTGGTGGTTGCTTCCTGGGTCTCAGTGCAGGATTCAAAAGAGTTTAAGCGCCTGGTTACCCGTCAGGACACCCTGATTCAGATTACCCTGCCTGTGGCGCTGACACTGCCTGCCGATGTCAACGTCATTCGCGTGTCCCGACAAGGTCAGCGTGATACGGCGAGAAAGGCTTACTATGTCTCACCGGCTTTTGTGGCCAATTACGCGGCGCAGGGTGAAACCTACTATTTCAGAATGGCTACCGGCAAACTGCGTCTGGGTATGCGTCTGCATGCATGGATTCCGCGAAATGCAGAAGGGCTACGAGGATTCTTTATCCCTGAGCGCGCCATCGTCTGGTATGCCGGTAAACCCTGGACCTATGTTCAGCAGTCCGAGCAGGTGTATCTGCGTCGGCCGCTGGCAGAGGGCGAAGCGGTCGCGGGCGGTATCTTTATCCAGTCAGTATTCGAGGAAGGTGAGTCACTGGTCGTCGCCGGTTCACAGATGTTGCTCTCTGAGGAGTTCCGCTGGCAGATTCTGGATGAAGACGATGATTAAGCGTTGTTTTTCCAGCGCGATCACAGATTGTTTGGTAGCAGAGCGGCAGCACAGTCCTGACACTGCAATCACCGTTATGATGGGGGAATCAGATGCTGTCTAAGCTGGTTGCCTTTTCTGTACGTTTCCGTGGGGTGGTGGTCGCTCTCGCCTCGTTAATGCTCATTTATGGTGTTTACAAACTTTCTAATGCCAGTCTGGATATTTTCCCCGAATTTGCGCCTAAACAGGTCATTATTCAGACCGAAGCACAGGGACTGACCGCCGAGCAGGTTGAGATCCTGGTGACTCAACCATTGGAAAATGCCCTGCGGGGATTGGTCGGCCTGGAGTCGATTCGATCACAGTCCATACCCAGCCTGTCGGTACTGACGCTGACGTTTTATGACAGCACCGATATTTACCTGGATAGACAACTGGTATCGGAGCGCCTGTTAGGGCTACAGGATAAACTGCCCGCCGGCGTTGAGACGCCGGTCATGGTGCCGCTTGAGTCATCATCCGGCACCGTGATGACCATTGGTTTAACCTCCGAGACGCACAACCTGATGGAACTACGCTCGCTGGTGGACTGGACGCTGAGCCCCCGGCTGCTGAGTGTTGAAGGTGTCGCCGATATCAATGTCTTTGGCGGCCACGAGCGGCAACTGCAGATTCAAATCGACCCGAATAAACTGGCGCAATTTGATCTTTCCGTCGAAGAGGTCACCCAGGCCGCAAGACAGGCCACCGGCATTATCGGTGCCGGCTATATCGAGAATCCCAATCAGCGCATGGCGCTGCAGGTTATCGGCCAACCCTTAACCGCTGAACAACTGGCCAAGGTCGTGATCCGCAAAAACGGCGTTGATATTCTGCATCTGGGGGATGTGGCTAACGTGAAAACAGCACCAGCACCGACCATTGGCGGGGCCGCGGTGGGCACCGTACCCGGCGTCGTGCTGATGGTGATAGGGCAGTACGATGCGGAGACGCTCGCCATCACCGAGGGTGTGGAAGCGGCGCTGGCCGAATTTAAGGATGGTTTCGAGGCAGAAGGTATTACGCTGCATGATGATCTGTTCCGTCCCGCCAACTATATTCAAAGTTCACTGAGCAACATCCAGGAACATCTGTATCTGGGTGGCGGCCTGGTGATGCTGGTACTGGTGTTGTTCTTATTTAACCTTCGAACTGCAGTTATCTCTCTGACAGCCATTCCCTTGTCGATTATGGCTGCGCTGATTGTGCTGCTGCATCTGGGCATCAATATCAACATCATGGTGCTGGGTGGCCTTGCCATCGCACTGGGTGAGGTGGTCGATGATGCCATCATCGATACCGAGAATATTTTCCGTCGTCTCAGGGAAAATGCCGCCCTGGCTGTACCGCGCTCAACGCTGGATGTCGTCTATGAAGCCTCGATGGAAGTGCGCAGTTCTGTGGTCTATGCCAGCTTTATCGTGATGCTGGTGTTTGTGCCACTGCTGACGCTGAGTGGTGTCGCCGGACGCATGTTCGAACCGCTGGGTGAAGCCTATATCCTGGCGATTTTCGCCTCACTGCTGGTGGCGCTGACCGTGACACCGGCTCTGTGTCATATTCTGCTAGCCAACAAAGGCGACATCAGTGATCGTGAACCACCGGTCATCCAGTGGTTGAAACCACACTACAGCAGGGCATTGAGAAGGGTCAGCCAGGCACCGCGAATGACGATTGCCGGTGTACTGATATTCTGCGCAGCCGGTGTCGGTATTCTGCCCCTGCTGGGAGGCAGTTTTCTGCCGGAACTGCGGGAGGGTCACTATATAATCCACACCGCAAGTCTGCCCGGTACATCAATCGGTGAATCGCTGCGGATTGGCGGTGAGATTGAAAAGCGCGTTGCGGAAATCCCCGGGGTGCGATCGACCTCGCAGTGGGCTGGCCGGGCCGAGCGTGGTGCGGATACTTTCGGTACCTATTACAGTGAATATGAAGTAGATCTGGAGCCCATGGACGGTGCCGGTCAGCAACAGGTGCTTGATGAGATTCGTGAGATTCTGGAAGCCTTCCCCGGTATTAACTCGGAAGTCAATTCCTTCCTGACCGAGCGGATTGATGAGACCATTTCCGGTTACACCTCACCCGTGGTGGTGAATATTTACGGTAAAGATCTGGAAGCGCTGGACCGCAAGGCTAGAGAAGTCGCCGCGGTGATGCAGGATATTCAGGGGGCAGCGGATGTACAATTGCGGGCCCCGCCCAGTGAACCACAACTGGAGATTCGGCTTGATCTCGACAGCCTCGCCTTCTGGGGACTGACGCCGAAAGAGGTGATGGATACCTTGAAAACCGCCTATGACGGCGTCGCTGTGGGCCAGGTCTACGAAGGTAACCAGGTATTTGATGTGGTCGTTATTGTGCCCGAAGTATTGCGACAGCAACCGCGCCATGTACGTGAACTGCCGATCCGGGCCGCGGACGGCTTTATGCTGAGCCTGCAGGATGTGGCCACAGTGCAGCAGGTTTCGGGGCGTCACGCGATTTTGCACCGCGATGCGCAGCGCCATCAGACGGTGACCAGTAATGTGTCCGGTAGAGATCTCACTTCCTTCTTTGATGAACTGCGGGAGCGGGTACACGCAGAGGTGGATTTCAGTGCTGATATCTATCCCGAATTTACCGGCGCTGCGATTGCCCAGGCCCAGTCGCGGGAAGATCTGATCGTCCACTCCAGTCTGGCGGGGATCGCAGTTTTACTCCTGCTGTTTCTGGCATTACGGAGTGTCAGAAACGTCTCACTGGTATTGATTAACCTGCCGTTTTCGCTGGTGGGCGGGGTCATTGCGGTACTGATGACCAATGGGGTGTTGTCGATTGGTTCCATGGTAGGCTTTGTTACTCTGTTCGGGATTACGCTGCGTAATTCGATTATGTTGGTGTCGCACTACCAGTACCTGGTGGTCGAAGAGGGCGCGGAGTGGAATCTGGATACCGCGATTCGCGGGGCTCAGGAGCGTCTGCCATCGATTCTGATTACCGCGCTGGTCACCGCACTGGCCATGTTACCGGTTGCGATTAACTCGGATAATCCGGGACGGGAAATTATGGGGCCGATGGCGGCGATTATTATCGGTGGACTGATATCGTCGACCATTCTGAATCTGCTGGTCCTGCCCAGTGTGATGCTTCGCTACGGTAAGTTCAGCCGACTTGAAGGCGAGTCACTGCAGCAGGAACAAAGCCGGACTTAAGGTTACCCGCCCGCGCTGAGGTGACTGGTTGTCTCCGGTATGCCCGTCAACTTGGGTTCAGTCCAGTGGAATCAGAAAAGCAATAGCAATAATGCCGACCACAATCAGCAGAAACAGTAAATCAAGCATCAGGGTTGAATGGCAAAGCTCTGAGCCTGCTCACTACGTTGTTCGGCAAAAAACAGGTAAATACGTTTGAGTTCTTCGGGGCTGAAATGAATCAGAATTAACTGCTGACCGGGATGAATCAGGTCCGGATCACGCCCCATTACCCGGGTGCTGAAGTTATAAATATAACTCGACTCGACTTTCTGATTCAGCACTTTGCCAAGAAACGAGCTTAAGCCGGTGGGTAGCGGCTCATCGGCATCCGCCGGAATGGTCACACTCACAATCTCTTTGTTGCTGGCAATCCCATCCAGTGCCAACCCTTGACGGAAGCGCTGGATCAGGCCGCTCTGAATAATGCCCCACAGCCCCTGCTTGTCGTCTTCGGTGACACGGTGCAAATAAAAAAGCGCGTTGTCGGGCAACTCTCCCGATTGAACGATATCTTTAACGGATAACTGTGCCACGCCACGGTTAATTGTGACGTTAACTTCCTGGTCCGGATTGAGTTGAGATTGGGCGAGTTCACCGGCGGTGATTTGCCGGGTTTGTGTCTTTTCAAGGATCCGGGTGACAGGTGTGTCCTGATCCAGATCTTTTTCATTGAGTAAGTCAGCCAGAGGCGCTTCACGGCGACTGCCATCCGGTTGCGCCAGCGTGATACGCTGGGTTTTATCTTCGATCTGCCGGTCGAGCTCCCGTAATGTCGTTTGGGATTCTTCCGTTTCGGTATAGCTGAGCGTCAGTGGTGTCTCATCCGTCAGCGTATTGTCTTTAATCAGTTCACCTACGGTCGTTTCACGGTGTTCCAGTTTGGGAATAGCGATGGTGCCGTCATGACGCACGAATTCACCCTGCTCCTCAGTGATGGTCACTGTCTCATTCTCGGCCGGGGAGGGAGCCAGGTTGTCAACAAAAGTGCTCGCCTCATCTTCGGCTAGCTGGGCCTCATCAATCGTTGGTAAGGCTTCCTGGGTGATCACTTCCAGCTCGGGCTCTTCCAGTTCAATCGGTGGGGTCA
This sequence comes from uncultured Methylophaga sp., assembly GCA_965229455.1. Lineage (GTDB taxonomy): Bacteria > Pseudomonadota > Gammaproteobacteria > Nitrosococcales > Methylophagaceae > Methylophaga. The sequence goes on along the minus strand of OZ245877.1, from coordinate 2,722,587 downwards.
CGGTATGTTCAGTCCGTGAAGGCTGCAGATCAGCAAATAACACATAACCCAGCACAATCAACACGATCAAGGCAAGGATAGCTGGGATAAGCGATGGTGAGGGACGGGCTGATTTGGCCATAACTTCCTGCTTCAGGGCTTAAGAGTCAGTTCGAGAATAAGCCACCCAATGTCGCCGGATCAAGTTTCTGTTGCCAACGAGCTAATTGTTCAGGTGTCCGGGTCAGTTCGTGGATAATCTGACGGGCTTGTTGCTGACTGGTGACGGGTGACAGTGCTATCAGATCGCTGAGCGCGTTTGTCATGGCGGCACGGTCATTGCCATGCTGCCTTAGCGTTTGTACAAGCTGGTCAATCAGCTGCTGCAGATCGACCTGAGACAGGAGATAAGGAATGCGTTTAATCGCTGCTACTTCAGAGCTCAACTCAATGATGATCGCCAACTCCGAAAGTAAACCCTGATGTTGATCCAACAGTGCCAGATCAGTGCTGGGCAGTGCCAGTGGCATGGGTACCAGAATGGACCTGGAAGCCAGTTCACCACGAGCCACAGCCTGGCTAAACTGCAAACGGCGTAAGTCACGATCAGCGCCCTGTAAATCAATCAGGCAAGGGTCTTCAGCCTGAATCAAGGCGAAGCGTTGATGCAGAATGATGACTTCCTCCTGCCCGGTTGGCATTAGGGTGGGCGATGCAGTGGCGAGTGACTTTGACGTCGTCTGAGCGACATAGTCAATCGCCTTTTCTTCAACCCGGGAAGAGGTGACTGCTGGCAAGGGCAATTCATCCTGAACACGATTGGCTCTCAAACCGTCGTCCAGCGCTTCTGATACAGCACGTGTAATCAGGCCGTGAATCAAGCGTGCATCGCGAAAGCGCACTTCATGTTTGGTTGGATGCACATTGACATCGACCCGATCCAGCGGCAGGGTCAGATAAAGCACATAGGCAGGTTGTCTTCCTGCCGGCAAACTGTCGCCATAAGCCTGACGGACGGCATGGTTGATAATGCGGTCACGGATGACGCGGCCATTGATAAAGAAATACTGGACATCGGTCTGGGCCCGGTGAGCTTGACGTTGCCCCACCCAGCCATGCAGGCGAATATCCTCGAATTGTTGATCCAGGTAATTGGCATTGCGAGTAAAAGCCTGACCACAGATTTTGCCAATGCGCTGAAGATAGTGAGCGGGATCACTCAGCGCGGGTAGTTTTATTAGTTGACTGTCATTGAAGTGGCCGCTGAATCCGACATCAAAGCGGCTGAGAGCCAAACGGTTAAAGGTGGTGATGAGATGCTGAAGTTCAGTTTTATCACTGCGCAGAAAGCGGCGCCGGGCGGGTAGATTAAAAAACAGTTCAGCAACACTGACACTGGTACCATCAGGGTGAGCAGTGGGTTCAGGCTGTTCTGACTCGCTGACAAGTTGCCAGCCACAATCCTGATCGGGCTGTTTCGAGGCCAGGGTCAGTCTGGAAACCGATGCAATACTGGGCAGGGCTTCACCGCGAAAGCCCAGGCTGCCGATATGACTGAGCTGTTCACTGCTGTTGATTTTGCTGGTGGCATGCCGGCTGAGTGCCAGCGGTAAATCATCAGGATGAATACCGCCACCATTGTCGGATACTTTAATCAGTTGCCTGCCAGCGCCTTCAATCTGAATATCAATCTGTGTCGCACCGGCATCAATGCTGTTCTCAACCAGCTCCTTGAGTACCGAGGCCGGACGTTCGACCACCTCGCCGGCGGCTATTTGGTTGGCAAGGTGTAGTGGCAGTGCATGAATACGGTTGTTCATTCCGCTAGTTTAGCAGTTCAGTGGTGGCTCGCTAGCTAAGAGAGTGTTCCCTGCGATCAGACAGAACAGTCTGTATCCGCAGATGACGGGGATTCTCACAGATTCACATCATTAATAAATTCGAGAACACGCCAGATTCAGTTATGCAGGGATTATTCTCTGCGCTCATTTGTGTAATCAGCGGATAGGGTTTGTGGCAGCCTAGGGGATTTTCAGGACATCACCGATTTGAATGCTAGTTGTGGACATATTATTCACTGTGCGGATATCGGCCATACTGACCTGATAGCGCTGGGCAATCATGCTGAGAGTATCACCCGCACTGACAATATGCTGTTGCGGCAGACTGGTGCCCGGCAACGGATTACGTTGGAAGTAGTTGCGAATCCCCACCATCATTGCCTGAGCCAGTTTGGCCTGGTGGCTGGCAGTGCGTAAACGGCGCTCTTCTTCCGGGTTGGAAATAAAGGCAGTCTCCACCAGCACCGACGGAATATCCGGCGATTTCAACACCACGAAGGCAGCGGATTCAACCTGTTTCTTGTGTACGTGCCCTACGCGTTTTAGACCGGATAATACGGTATCGGCAACTTCCAGACTGGCCTCAAGGCTCGCTGTTTGAGACAAGTCCAGCAGCACTGAGGCCAACAGGTCATCCTTGTCTTCCAGACTGATGCCGCCAGCCAGATCAGCGGCGTTTTCACGATCGGCCAGAATCTGGGCTGCCTCACTACTGGCGCCGCGCTCAGACAGGACGTAGACGGATGAACCCCGGGCACTGCGTTTATGGAAAGCATCCGCGTGAATGGAGATAAACATGTCTGCGCCGTTCTCATGGGCACGGCGAATACGATCCCGCAGGCTGATAAACACGTCGTTGTCACGGGTCAGGTAGGAGCGCATGCCGGGTTCCTGATCCACCAGTTTAGCCAGGCGCTTGGCAACTGACAGCACGATGTCTTTTTCTTTGGTGCCGTTGGGACCAATCGCACCGGGATCCTGACCGCCATGGCCCGGATCAATGGCAACGATAATATCGCGACGGGGCAGAACCTTGCTGGTTTTGACCACGTTTTCCCTGACTTTGGTTTCCTGTGCTGCCGCATTGCCAGGCTGGTTATCAGCTTCCGCCTGCTCCTGTGCGGCAATCAAGGCTTGTTTGGCCTGGCGGGGAGAGTATGTCAGGTCGACCACCAGTCGGTGTGGATAGCCCTTATTAGGCCGCAGTGTCTGAGTCTCATACTGCACTTCGTGCGCCAGATCCAGCACGATACGCAATGTTTCGTGATCGTAGGCGGCATAGCGAACGGATTTGACCGGTGTATCGGCCAGCGAGGGAATGATGAGCTTGTTGCGCTGGCGGAAATCCTTGATGTCAATCACTAGGCGGTTCGGGTTTTCCAGGGTGAAGGTGTTGTAGTTTGCGCTGGCGTTCAGGTCAAAAACCAGACGGGCACTGCGATCATCGTGCGAGACACGGATGCCCTCAACCGAATCTGCCCAGACAAAGGAACCAGCAAACAACAAGTAAAAACTCAGCAGGAGACGGAACATCTCATCATCCTATAGACAACGTTATTAATATTTTGTCGAGCAGCATAATAAAAATCAAGTTTTCTTTTTAAATAAGCAAGATAGAATTGAAACCTTAACTAAATGTGAAGTTTTGCACAGATTTTTTCGCCGGCTGGGGATTGGGCTGAAATTCGCGCCTGCCGACCCTGGTCCTGATACTGTAAATCCACCCGCAAATCAGGATCTGGTAAATACTCACTTCCCCTTTGCGCCCACTCAATCAGACACAAAGCCTGTTGACTGAAATAATCATCCAGTCCCAGAAACTCCAGTTCCCCCGGCTCACTCAGCCTATAGAGATCAAAGTGATAGACAGGACGGTCATGCAGTTCATAGTGTTCGACCAGTGTGTAGGTCGGACTTTTGACTTTACCGGGGTGGCCCAGTGCCTGAAGAAAGCCGCGTGTCAGCGTCGTTTTACCCGCACCGAGTTCACCTTCCAGGTGAATCACAGTGAGTGTATCGGGACAGGCAGCGGCAAGCTTCGCCCCCAGCGTCAGTGTTGCCTGTTCATCAGCCAGAAATGTTTGCAAAATTCAGCTCTCGTATTAATGCAGGTTAACCAGTTGTTGCAAATATGGCATTAAATCCATTGCCAGCATGCCCCGTTCGCCGGATGACTCGGCCACCCTGTCTGCCGCGATGGCGTGAATCAGGACGCCCAGACTGGCCGCCGCATTCAGCGTTATTTTCTGGGCCAGCAGCCCGGCAATCACGCCGGTTAGCGCGTCTCCCATACCACCACTGGCCATACCGGGATTGCCAGCAGTACAGACTTGTACAGGTGAGTCACCATCATAAATCAATGTGCCTGCGCCTTTCAGCACAATAACGCCACCATAGCGTCGCTGAAGGGCTTTGATGGCATCAAAGCGGTCAGCCTGGATCTCGTGACTGTGGCATTCAAGTAATCGTGCGGCTTCGCCTGGGTGTGGAGTTAAAATCCAGTTGTCGCGCTTTTGTGGTTGACGACTGAGTATATTCAGCGCATCTGCATCGACCACCATGGGCAGATCGGCAGCGAGCGCTGCTGCAAACAGTGACTGGCTCCACGAGCTCTGCCCCAGACCGGGGCCGATGGCTACGACGTTGGCTTTAGCCAATAGTGGCGTCAACTCCCCGGCTTGTTCAATGCCATGACACATCAGTTCCGGCCGTGCCTGATTCAAAATGGCACTGTGCGCGGTGTGGGTCGCAATCGAAATCAGACCGCTGCCCACCCGGGCGCCGGCTTCTGCTGACACTCTGGCCGCACCGGGCATGCCATTGTCTCCCCCCACGACCAGCAGGTGCCCGTAATGACCCTTGTGGGCTGTACGGGGACGTGGAGCCAGTAGTTGTCGGTATTGAGGCAGCTCAATGCGTCGGGCTTCGGCTGGGACCGCATGATATGCCTCCGCCGGTATGTCCAGCGCGTCATAACAGATCTGGCCGCAGTAATCGGGGGCATCACCGGTAAACAGGCCTTTATTCAGGCCGATAAAACTGAGGGTGACCGAAGCGGAGACAGCGATGCCCAGGGCATTGCCACTATCTGCATGGATACCGGATGGAATATCCAGCGACAGAACCGGTGTCGGTTGACACTGGTGAATGGCCTCAATGGCGTTTCTGTAGCGACCTTCGACATCACGATCCAGCCCGGTGCCAAACAGGGTATCCACAATCACATCAGCGGTCGGCAGACGATGGTCAAAAGGCTGAATGACGTCGGCTATAGCCAGCAGCGCCTGACGTGCGGCAGCGGTTTCCTCGCTCATTGTCTCAATGTTGCCGAGTTCAAACAGGCTGACTTGATAATCAGCTTCAACTGCCTGACGCGCCAACTCGTAGCCATCGCCACCATTATTGCCGCCACCACAGACCACGACAATGTGTTTCGCCTCAGGCCAGAAATGTTTGAGCGTCTTGAGTGCTGCTGCGCCGGCACGTGTCATTAATTCGCTGCCTGGGGTGTGATAGTTCTCTATCACCCGTCGGTCAAGTTCGCGGGTCTGTTCAGCACTGAAAAGTTCCTGCGGCAGAGTAAGCATATAGCCTAGCCCCAAAGTGTATTGCTTAAACATTTATAATAACGTGCATGAGTGAACAATTGACAGCTTCAGAGTCGCGGCGATTACTGGACAGAATGCAGCGCTGGGCCCGTTCACTGGGCTTTCAGGCGCTGGGTGTCAGTGATATCGATCTGCATGATGCTGAACAAAAGCTGCAAAGCTGGCTCGCGAAGGGATTTCATGGCGAGATGGCGTTTATGCACAAACATGGCGAAAAACGCACCCGACCTGATTTGCTGGTGGCAGGCACGGTCCGGGTCATCAGTGTGCGCATGGACTACTGGCCGGGTCAGGCGGCCGAGCCCTGGCAGGTCATTAACGATGGTGATAAGGCCTTTATTTCACGGTATGCGCTGGGCCGCGATTATCACAAGCTGATGCGAAAACGGCTGGCCAGGCTGGCGGCGAAAATGGAAAAAGAAATCGGCCCGATGGGCTTTCGGGTTTTTACTGACAGTGCACCGGTGATGGAAAAAGCGATTGCCGAGAAAGCCGGGCTGGGCTGGATTGGTAAACATACCAATGTATTAAGCCGTGATGCCGGGTCCTATTTCTTTCTGGGTGAAATCTATACCGATCTGCCATTACCTGTAACCGATGCCACCACCGCGCACTGTGGCAGTTGCACAGCCTGTATCGATATCTGTCCGACCCAGGCGATTGTCGCGCCTTACCAACTCGATGCCCGCCGCTGTATTTCCTATCTCACGATTGAACTGCGTGGTTCGATCCCCGAATCATTGCGGCCGATGATGGGCAACCGTATCTACGGCTGTGATGATTGCCAGTTGGTCTGTCCCTGGAATAAATACGCACAGGCTACCGTCGAATCAGACTACCTGCCCAGGGAGGACCTGGATGCGCCACAGTTAATTGATTTGTTCAACTGGACGGAACAGGAATTTCTGCAAAAACTCGAAGGCAGCCCGATTCGCCGTATTGGTTATGAATGCTGGTTGAGGAATATCGCGGTAGCGCTGGGTAATGCGGGCACATCACAGGCTGTCATTGCGGCCCTGCAACAAAAACAAGCGTACCCGTCAGATCTGGTCAGAGAGCATGTGGACTGGGCATTACAGCAACATCTCCTGTCATAAGCCTGTCATCCCCAGACCGTAGACTCGCTGATTGCTTTTTTAATGTAATCGGCCTTTATGAAACTCTCCATTGTCTCTCGCTTTATTACCTTTTCCATTGTTGGTCTGTTGGTAGTCTCGGCGCTGACCGCTGTCTGGGGCTGGCGACAACTGGATAAACCCTATCAGATTGCCGACGAATTCCAGCAATATCGTAATACCTTTGATATTGAGGTGCGCATCCTGCTGGAGCGCTACCTTGCCAGTGGTCAGGCCGACTTACTTCAGGCTGCAGAAGATAAGTTGACCGCACTGAGTGCACAGTCATTTTCCTGGCTCAGTCAAGCTGAAAACCAGGCTATCCAGGCAGCGATCAGCCAGCTTCATGCCAAGGTCGTAGACGTGCGTGCGGCGGGTAAACTCGCGGCTAACCCGCAGACCTTATTGATCAACAATGAACGTGAACGTGCCGGTGATATCGGCATGCTGATCAACTATGCCGAGCAGGCCGGTTATCAATTCAGTGATGAACAGGCAGTCTTCCTCTCCACCCTGGCGGAAATGGGCCGTCGCTTGAATCAGTTATCTCACCAGCGTCAGGCTTTTTTCGAAGATCAGGATGAGGCTCAGCAACAGGCCTTGCTCGCGCAGAACCAGCTATTCGCCGATTTGCTTGCCAAGCTGGAATCCATGCCGCGCTTTGGCATTTACACCGAAAAGGATGAAATGTCTCTGATCCCGCAGGAGCCGGATGAAATCGGTGAAGTCAGTATTGCCTCATTGCAGAGTCTGACAGGTCGATATGACAAGGAGATTGCCAATACCATCAGTTTCATGCAGCAAGTCGACCAGAGTCGCAGTAGTCTGAATCAACAAATTGTGGCACTGCAATCCACACTCGACCGCTTCCAGCAACAGATTGCCGAGATAAAGGCCAGTATTACGAGTCAGGTACGGTGGGCAATGCTGGCAACGGTGGTGCTGATAGTGATTGCAGTCAGTCTGCAGGCATTTTTGCAAAAACTGACCCTGACTGCTTTATTGAAGCTGGAACGCTTTTTCCGTGGCATGCAGAAGGGCGATTTCAGCCAGACCTTGCAATTGGATAGCCGATTTGATGAAACCCGCTCTGTGGCTGATTCTGCCACGCATCTGCAGACTTACCTGGCAAGCCTGATTGCCAAACTGGAAGCGCAGGCGCAGAGCGTGACCACAGCCAGCCAGTCTTTACAGAGCGTCTCAGTCGCGACATCGGCACTCAGCCGTCAGCAGCATAATGCCACTGATCAGGTGGCAACGGCGGTGACCGAGTTGTCCTATTCCTTCAGGGAAGTGGCTGATAATGCGAACCAGGCATCGAAATCAACCAGTGAAGCCAATCAGGCAACACAAACTGCTCGCCACACACTCAGGGATGCCACCGAGGCCAGTGAGAAATTGGCGGCCGATCTGATGGATGTGGAAAAGGTGATGAGCAAACTGGAGCAGAACGGGAATAATATCCGCACCGTGTTGGAAGTGATTCAGGGCGTAGCCGAACAGACCAACTTGCTGGCCCTGAATGCAGCTATCGAAGCGGCCCGTGCCGGCGAGCATGGACGGGGCTTTTCGGTGGTCGCCGATGAGGTGCGGCAATTGGCATCACGCACGACCCAGTCGACCGAAGAAATCCGGCATATCATTGAACAACTGATCGAGTCGGGCAGTGAGGCGACCGTGATTGTTAGTCGCCAGAGTCATGCAGCATCAGACTGTGCCAAACAGACGGCGGAAGCACGTTCAGCTATGGAACCGTTGGTGTCGGCCATCCAGAATATCAATCAGATCAATGCCGCTATTGCCAGTGCTACTCAGGAACAGACCATGACCGTTGATGAGATCGCCCGTACCACCGAGCAGATAAAAGTGGACTCGGAGCAGGTGGATCGTCATGTAAATGAAATTAATCAGGCTGGTGACGGGCTGACGTGTATCAGCCAGACCCTGCAACAACTGGTGCAGCAATTGAAACAGGCCGACTGACCATAAGCCAGCCAGAGCCGTTCAAGCGCATCACATGGCGCCCTGTTTTTCTGACTCGCAAAATCAAGGTGGCCGGACTGCTGCAAAGTCAGAGGTCTGATTGGATTAATTAGTAAAAGTGAATACTCACTCTTTTTGATATTTATCCATGGTCATTCCGCTGCCGGCTGGATTAGACCCCGAACACAGCGACATTGAGAATGCGGGACAGGGCCAAGCTGGCTAAAATAATGCTGGCCTTATGCCATAGCAGTGAGACATGATGAATGTCAGTTGTTTTTCAGATCGGCAAAAGCCTCAATCGCGTGTTTGCGTGCGGGTTTGTAATCAATCACCGGTGGCGGGTAACCGAGTTTGGCACGTTGTTCGTCGCTGGGATCATGAATCTGTTTATTACTCAGATCTTTCAGTTCCGGCACAAAGCGACGGATAAATTCGCCTTCCGGATCAAAGCGCTCCGACTGGCGGGTCGGGTTGAAGACCCGGAAGTAGGGTGCCGCATCACAGCCGGTCGATGCACTCCATTGCCAGCCGCCGTTATTGGCCGCAAATTCACCATCGATGAGATGTTGCATAAAAAACTGTTCGCCTCGGCGCCAGTCGATTAATAACAGCTTGCTGAGAAAACTGGCGGTAATCATTCTTAGCCGGTTATGCATCCAGCCGGTCTGCTTAAGCTGTCGCATGGCGGCATCGACAATCGGAAAACCGGTTTGACCTTCACACCAGGCTTTAAAACCGTCTTCATTATCGGCCCAGACCACCTGATCGGTTTCCGGTTTAAAGGGCTTTTCCATACTTAGCTTGGGGAAGTGCAGCAAGAGTTGCCGGTAAAAATCACGCCAGGCCAGTTCCTGCAGCCAGACATTGTCCTGCCAGTGCATTTTCTGGGCGTCGCAGTGATACTGGATCGCTGCCAGCAGCCGACGGGGGCCGATTCGGCCCAGACTCAGGTAGGGCGACAATAAACTGGTGGCAGGTTCTGCCGGGAAATCACGCCGCTCGGAATAGGCTTTGAGTCTTTTCTGACAGAACTTATCCAGTTTCTCCAAGATCTTGTCTTCGGCAGCCTGCCAGATATCATCGCGATAATTGCCGGCCCAGTCAGGCTGTTGCCAGTCGACATTGAGCTGCTTGCCCTGTTTTTCCGGCTCAGGATAGGGCGCACGCTGTATGTCCTGGAGAATCTGCAGCCAGCGGCGATAGTAGGGGGTAAAGACTTTAAAGGGCTCATCCTGCTGGGTCAGTACCGGCAGGGCGACCAGTAGATCGGTTTCCAGTGCATGACAGGCAATGCCCGCTTCAGCGAAAGTGTCCACCACAGCCTGATCCCGGCGTCGTTCATCCAGCGGCGTTTCCTGATTGAACCAGATGGCACTGAAAGCATGTTCCTGGCAGAAGTCACGCAGCAGGGTGGGAACATCCGCGAACATGTCCGTTTCCAGCAGATGCAGGGGGATGCCTTTGGCAGCCAGTTGTTGCTGAATATCTTTCACACTGTCGGCTTTGAGTCCCTGCTTGGCGGCAGCTTCATCATGTTGCAGCCACTGGCCGGGACAGGCCACAAATACGACCTCAATATCCCCCTGCTGTTGGGCGAGATAGAGCGCCGGGTTATCATCCAGTCTCAAGTCATTTCTGAGCCAGACCAGTTGTGTTGTTGTCATCCCTGCTCCTTGTAGCCGGATTGATCCAGATGTTGATAAAGCCACTCGCTTCGATCGCGGATGGCCTGTTGTTCGTCATTGCCCTTGTTGTCCCAGTTCCTTACCTGCATGCCCAGCCGCGGATTGCGAGAGAGTAAGCCCCGATGTTTATCGATAAAAGACCAGTAAAGGGTGGTAAATGGGCAGGCCTTGTCTCCACTGGCCTGTTTGGGCTTGAAATGGCAGTGATCGCAGTAATTCGACATGCGTTTGATATAGGCGCCGCTGGCAATATAAGGTTTGGAACCGACGATGCCACCGTCGGCATACTGGCTCATGCCGATCGTGTTGGGGATCTCTACCCAGGCTACGGCATCGATATACATGCCGAGGTACCAGCGGTGAATCTGATCCGGTTTGACGCCCCACAGCAGAGAGAATAAACCGGTCACCATCAGTCTTTGAATATGATGGCCATAACCGAAAGTAAGCACTTGCGAAACAGATTCCCGCATACAGCGCATATCGGTCTCCGCATTCCAGTAAAAGCCGGGCAGATCATGGTCGCAATCAAGGGCGTTATAGCTCAGCCAGTCATCACGGTGGTACCAGTAAAGACCGCGGACATATTCTCGCCAGCCCAGAATCTGACGGATAAAGCCCTCGACGGCATTGAGTGGTGCCCTGTTATCCCGATAGGCTTGCTCAGCCGCCTCTATCACTTCCAGCGGATGCAGCAGTTTCAGGTTAAGACAGCCGGAGAGGCGGGCATGAAACAGAAATGGCTGCTCAGTCCACATCGCATCCTGGTAGTCACCAAATTGTGACAGCCGCTTGCTGATGAAGTCTTGCAACTGCTCCAGCGACTGTTCGCGCGTTACCGGCCAGTTGAATGTCTCAATCTCACCCGGCAAGTCCGGCAAGTATTGTTGAATATCCCTGATGACTGCCTGTGTCATCGCATCCGCTTTGAAATCGACAGGCTCAGGCACAGCGTCCGGGCCGCTTTTACCGAAGGTTTTGCGGTTGTCCTTATCAAAATTCCACTGGCCGCCTTCAGGCTCATTATTGTCATCCATCAGGATCTGCCGGTCCTGGCGCAGATAGCGATACCAGTGCTCCATTCTGGGTTGACGCCGATTCTGCATCCACTGTTTGAATTCGCCCGGGCGGCTGATGAAATGATTGTCTGCCAGCCATTCAATCTCAAGCTGGTGGCGCTGACAGCAGTCAGCCAGTTCATGCATGACATCGACATCACCCGGCAATACGCAGCGTACCTGACTGATTTGCTGCTGTTTCAGTGTGGCGGAGAGGGCCTCGGAGAAGTTTTGGTAGCCATCACTGAGGGTGCTGTATTGAAGCGACAAACCCTCGAGCTCCAGCGATTGGGCGAAATGACGCATGGCTGACAGAAATAATACCGTGCGTTGTTTGCTGGAAGGTGTGTCGCTGGACGCGCTTATTACTTCTGCCATCCAGAACAGATCCTGATCTTTCTCGCTATCCTGAAACAGCAGACTGTCACGGTTCAGTTGATCGCCGAGAATCAGGTTGAGACGATAAGCCATTAAAAGTTGGCCAGCACCAGTGACAGGGCAGCAATCAGACTGAGCTGACCGCGCAGCATCAGAAATTCATGTTCTATAAACCGCCGGAGCAGGAACCACTCATACAACCATAAAGCCACAAACGACAGTGCTGCCAGCCAGAACCAGTTATAAGCCGGGGTCAGCAACCATAGCCAGGCCCAAAGCATGGCGCTGACCGAGACCAGAGCGACATGTGCCGGCAACGTTTCTTTCATGCCGAGCGTCCATAGCATGCCGCCCAGAAAACTGAAAATGAGCGCGGCATAGTCAATCAGGAAAATCTCGGCATGGCGGTTATCGAACAGGCTGCCAATGGCCAGTATCACAAAGGGAATCAGGCCGGCATAACCCAGATAGCGATGCGACGTTTTCATCAGACAAGCTCCGTTTGATCCAGAGAGAAAGGTTTAATGACCAGACGCTGGTGCTTTTGCCGGTCCGGGGTGAGTAGAAAGCGCACCAGAATTTTGTAGCTGTCGCGGTCAAAATAGGCCGGATTCTGCTGGTTTTTGTTGAGCAACTGCTGACAGTCGGCTTCATCTTTGACCTGGCCCAGATAACGCCATTGATCAACCAGGTGATAATGAACCGCGTCCCAGTCTTCATGCAGCGGGTGCTCCTCGATGATGACCGGACCGGGCCAGGGCCACTGTTGATTTTTCAGACTATCCAGCGCCAGTCGCAGACGCAGGTTATAGCTGGCAGCGCTTTCTTTACCGCAACAGGCACCTCTGCATTTTTTGAGCTGAAATCCGAAGCAGGCGCCTTTTTGACGCTTTTCCAGCCCGCACAGTTTCTGGCACAACTGATGTGTTTGTATCAGTTCCAGCATGGTGTTCTGTGCCTGTTTCCGGCTACGAAACAGGCCATAACGACGGGTGATATCCTCAATCGCCGTCATATCAGTTGCCACCACTTCGGTTGTTAACAAACCTTCAGTATCTTCCGCCAGAGAAATCTGATACAGGGTCTTGCTTTTGGTTTGGCGGCGGTTAAAGCGAGGTGAATAAAGTTTGATTTCGGTGTTTTCCAGCAACTGGGCACCAAAATCTGAAGGCGTCTGTACAAATTCGATATGGTGCAGGGCTTTGCTGATATCAAGTTCTTTCGAATTTTGATGATCCTGGCTGAAGTGGCTCAAAACCCGCTCGCGGATATTGACCGATTTGCCGATATACAGCGGCACACCTTCTGCATCAAGAAAGCGATAAATACCGGGCAGATCGGGCAGGGCATCAATCTGTTCCTGGCTGATATGGCTGGGGAGACTGGGGCGTTTCAGCAACTGTTTGCAGACAGACTCGATCTTATCCGGCGGAAAGGTATCGCTGATATGTTGAAAAAACGCCAGAATGACTTCGGTATCAGCCATCGCCCGGTGCCGATCATCGATCTCAATACCCAGTCTTTCAATAATGCGGTCCAGACCATGATAACGGTGCTCGGGAAATAATTTACGGCTCAGCCTGACCGAGCACAGCGTTTTACTACTAAGCTGGTAACCGCAGCGCTGAAATGACTGTTTGAGAAAACTGTAATCGAAACGGGCGTTGTGGGCGACGATAACCCGGTCCTGCAGACGCTCAAACAAGGCCGGTGCAATATCCTCGAATCGCGGCGCATCCTCGACCATCGGATTGCTGATGCCGGTCAGGCGGGTAATCCAGGGCGGAATAGCAACACCGGGATTAATCAGGGTCTGCCAGCGATCCACCACCACGCCATCGTCGACCTGGATCAAGGCAAGTTCGGTCATGCGGTCACGACTGGCGCGGCCGCCAGTGGTCTCGCAGTCGAGCAGCAGCATGCGTGATGGGAATGCGGATAAATCAGCCATCGGACTCAATGCGCCTGCCTGCGGCAACGTTCAGAGCAATATTTGACCTGGTCCCAGTCCCTGCGCCATTTCTTGCGCCAGTTGAAAGGGCGCTCACACACAGGGCAGATTTTGTTTGGCAGATGTGGTTTGTGGTGGACCATGTCACGGTACGAAAAACAGAGAGGTTAATCTCGCTTTCGGTCCGTGAAAACGATGTGAATCTAGACCGTCTCTGGCAGCTTTATCATATGCTCACGGTAATGCTGCAGTTCGCGGATGGAGTCCTTGATATCATCCATCGCCAGATGCGAAGCGTTTTTCTTGAAGGATTTTTCCACTTTTGGTGCCCAGCGCCGAGCCAGTTCCTTAAAGCTGCTCACATCCAGGTTGCGGTAATGAAAAAAGGCTTCCAGTTCCGGCATGCAACGCGCCAGAAAGCGACGATCCTGACAGATACTGTTACCACACATCGGTGACACGCCAGCCGGAACATATTGGCGTAAAAATTCCAGTGTCTTGGCTTCTGCGATGGCTTCGCTGATGGTGCTCTCGCGCACGCGCTCGGTGAGACCGGATTTGCCGTGCTGGCGGGTATTCCACTCATCCATTCCATCCAAAACCGAATCCGGTTGGTGTATGGCAAAGACAGGACCTTCTCCCAGTACGTTAAGTTCGCTGTCAGTGACGACAGTGGCAATTTCGATAATATAGTCAGTATTGGTGTTGAGACCGGTCATCTCCAGGTCAATCCAGATCAGGTTGTTTTTACTTTTGGCCATGGTCTCCGTCTTTATCGTTGATGAATGGGATGAACTAACTTGCCAGAGATTGTATCAAAGGCTACTCTTCATGACATTTTTATATGGGAAAACTTGGGCTTAGCGTATGAACGAATTCAGTTGGATATTTTTGGCGGCGGTATTGCTGATGACAGCGGTGGAAATCTGGTTGTCATTCAGACAGGGGCGTTATGTTGCCGCTCATCGCGACGAAGTGCCCACTGCATTCAAAGACCAGATCAGCCTGTCGGCGCATCAGAAAGCCGCTGATTACACGGTCGCCAAAGGCAAGTTCAAGCGCAGTGAAACCCTGTACAGCATGGTGATCCTGTTGCTCTGGACCCTGGGTGGTGGACTGGCAGTCCTTTATGGTGCCTGGTCTCAACTGGAGATGGGGCCGATGCTGGGCGGTATCCTCTTTTTCCTCAGTTTTCTGTTGATTGGCTCGCTGCTGGAACTGCCTTATTCCTATTACAAAACCTTTATTCTGGAAGATAAATTCGGCTTCAACCGCCAGACGCCGGGTCTGTTTTTCTCCGACTTCATCAAGCAGACTGTTCTGATGCTGGTGGTCGGTGGCCTGTTGATCTGGGTCGCTTTGTGGATGATGAACAGCGCCGGTGATTACTGGTGGCTCTACCTGTGGGCAGCCTGGATGGGCTTTGCGGTATTTATGATGTGGGCTTATCCAGCCTTCATCGCGCCACTGTTTAACAAGTTCACGCCCTTGGAAGATGAACAACTGCAGCAGCGGGTGGAAAATCTGCTGAGTCGCTGTGGCTTTAAAAGTCAGGGCATTTTTGTGATGGACGGTTCCCGCCGCAGTGGTCATGGTAATGCCTACTTCACCGGTATGGGTAATAACAAACGCATCGTCTTTTTCGACACCCTGCTCAATACGCTGAATGAAGATCAGATCGAAGCGGTGCTCGCCCATGAACTGGGTCACTTCAGTCGCAAACATGTGGTGAAAAACATGTTTGTGATGGCCGGTTTGAGCCTGTTGGGCCTGGCCCTGCTGGGCTGGGCGTCCGGTCAGACATGGTTCTTTGAGGGGCTGGGTGCCAATACCGAATCCAATGCCATGGCCCTGGCGTTGTTTATGCTGGTGATACCGGTATTCCTGTTCTTCCTGCATCCACTGATGACAGCCTTGTCACGTAAGTATGAATACGAGGCCGACGATTACGCAGCGTCTGTGGCCAATGCCGATGATCTGATTGCGGCGCTGGTGGCGCTCTATAAAGAAAACGCCAGTACGCTGACGCCGGATCCGCTGGTATCGGCGGTGTATGACTCGCATCCACCGGCGGCATTGCGTATCGCCCATCTGCAATCGGGGACGGCTTAATATGCGTCTAGTGCTGATATCACTGGCTTTCATTTTCAGCGGCAGTGCTACGGCGCAGAATGGCAAAGCACTGCATGACGCTGCCTGTATGGAGTGTCATGCCTCACTGGGCGGTGGTGACCCCTACCAGTTGTACCAAAGAGAGGATCGTAAAGTGCGCTCACTGCAGGATTTGCAATCGCGGTTGCAGTTTTGTATGCGGGCAGCCGATGTGAACTGGAATAAAGACCAGCAAAAGGTAGTGGTGGATTACCTTAACAGTCGCTTCTATCGCTTTTAGGCGAAGTTGATGCAGTTGCGGCCGTCGGCCTTTGATTGATATAGAGCCCGGTCGGCACGCTCGATCAAGTCCCTGGGCGTATCGCCGGGCTGCAAGTGGGTGATGCCGACTGAGACAGTGACCTGACCAATGGACTCTTCGCTGCCTTTTTTCTTGAGTCGGCTGGCAGCAAACTTTTCACGGATTTTTTCCGCCATCAGGAAGGTTTCTTCCAGGCTGCTGTGCAGGAAAATCATCGCCATTTCCTCACCGCCAAAACGGGCAGCAATATGCATATCATCCCGGTGGGCGTTGAGAATAGAGGCAAAATACTGCAGTACCTTGTCTCCCAGAAGATGACCGAAATTATCATTGAGCCGTTTGAAATGGTCGATATCGAACAGGGCCAGTGAGAAGGTCATATCCCGGTCCTGACACAGGTGTGTCAACTCGCGGTTGAATGTGCCCCGGTTGAGCAATCCGGTCAGGCCATCGGTGCGGGCAGACTGTTTGACTGCTTCCAATTCTTCGCGCAGTTTCATGATTTCCTGGGACGAGCGACTCAGTTCGCTTTTAAGTTCATGACTGCTCTGGGTCAGTTGCTGAGTGTTACTGAGAATCTGCGTCACCAGGCCCTTGAGTTCCTGGATATCATTGCAGCTCTCCAACATTGATTGGCTCTGGCTGAGGCCCGAGCTGCAGGATGTGGCGGTGGCTTCGACCCGGTTGATGTTCTGTAAAGTGTTATCCACCACCAGTTTCAGACCGTTGTTGGTCAGGCTGAGCCGCTCAGGCATGCCCATCAACACGTATTTTTCATAGAGATACTGGGTGACATCGGCGGTAATGGGCTGATTTTTACTGAGCCGGGTATCAATCGCATTCACCAGCTCGGCATTATCACCGGCGACATATTCATACCAGACTGCGTAATTGACGGGGTTAACCGGGGTTTTGTGTTGATTGACGAGGGGGAGTGTACGCCGAAGGTTCTCTGATGCCTGCTGAAATTCATGATCATAGACCGGGGGGAACGACGTTACTTTGCTCACGCGTGGCTCTCAATGTGAATTAACCTTACATGAGCTAGGAGAATTACCTAAATTGTCAGGAATATCAAGTCTGTTTTGCTTTTCTGGCGCGTATTGCCAGTAACAATGCAAGCAGGGTGGTGACGATCGGAATTGTCTGCATCATGATTTGGCTGGTGATTGCGGCCAACGCGGCGAGTAAGGTCAGCATCAGAAAACTGATCATGACGATGTTCTGCACCCAGTTATTCCCTGCCAGAATAGTACCCAGCTGATTCGCCGGGGCGTTCCCCTGTATCAGTGCATTAAGCGGGATGATAAACAGACCGCCGAAAAAGCCGAAGCTGAGGATGGCCAGAGCAAATAGCATGGTCGAGCTGAGTAATGGCACCACAAATAACACCAGGCACATGCCGATGGCGCCCGCTGGAATCAGCCCTGTTTTGATGTGACCTTTGCGACCTGTCCCTGCCAGCAATGAACCGATAATGATGCCGACACCGGAGCAGGCCAACAGCCCCTGAATAACAATCGTGTTGTCTTCGGCAAGCACCATTTTGGCAAATGCCGGAAATGTTGCCAGAAAAGTCTGCGAGATCCCCCAGAACATCGACAAGCCCAGAATGGCGTACCAGATCACCGGGTCATGCAGAAGTCGCTGCAGGTTCTCCCGCAGAATGTGCCCCTGCCGGTAGCGTTGCCAGTCAAAGCGTGGTTGAGTTGAAGTCGTCCCGGTCAAGGGCAGGCGACAGGCCAGAATAAACTCGACCACACTGAGTGAGACCAGCAGCCAGCCTATCGGAGCGATATGACGAATGAGTTCGGCTTCATTCTGATATTCGTGACCGTCGAGCCGGGTTTCAAAAAGGATGGTAAAGACAAAAATCCCACTCAGAATTGCCACAATCGTGGTGGCCTGAATAAAACCATTCGCGGGAGCCAGTCGTTCATTACCGGCCAATTCACGGATATAGCCATACTTTGCAGGCGAGTAGAGTGCGCTTTGTGCCGCCAGCACCAGAGTCAGCAGAAATGCAAACAGAAACCAACCCTGATAATAGGCCAGGGTTATCAGCAAGGTAATTAAAATTGCCGCAAAAGCGGTGGCCCGCATCAAATATGGTTTGGCAAAACGGTCTGACAAGTAGCCGGCCGGGGTGAATAACAGGATGAAGGGGAGCAGAATTAATGCATTGATGATGGCCGTCAGCCCGACCTGGGTGGCATCATCATACATTTTGAAAATCGTATTCTGAATCAGAATCTTATGACCCAGATCGACCATCGCATTGATAAAGGCGACAGCCAGAAAACTGATAAAACCGGGCAGGCCGGCGGTTTCCAGCAGATTGGATTTTTTCACTGAATGGTCTTCAGGCTTTAGTCATCTTTGAGTCGGACTGCCAGTACATCACAATGGGCGTGATGTAATATCGCATTGGCGGTGGATCCCAGCAGCATTTTTATGCCACGGCGTCCATGGGAGCCGACAACGATCAAATCGGCCTGATTTTCATCAGCCATTCGCACAATATCATGACCGGGACTGCCGCACTCCACCCATTGCTGGCTATCGGGGATACCCATCTCGCCTGCCAGTTTGGCAAGTTGTTTTTTGCCTGATTCCAGCAGGGCTTCACGCATGTCGATATCAACGCTGATCATCGGCTCGTAAGCAAAATCCGTGAGCGGAAAATCTTCCACAACATGACAGATGCTGAGTTTGGCATTATTGCGTTCCGCCAACGCCAGTGCTTTATTGCAGACTTCGTCAGTGTGGCTGGAAAAATCTACGGCAATCAGAATGTGCTGGTAGTCAGAATCCATGTGCGCTCCTACTAACAAAAAAGGGCGGTGAGCCCGCCCTTTGATTGTATGACTTTAGTCGCTGTCGAGAAAGCGTTCGGCATCCAATGCCGCCATACAGCCTGCCCCGGCAGAAGTGATCGCTTGACGGTAGATTGGGTCTGATACGTCACCGGCAGCAAATACGCCGGGGATACTGGTCTCGGTACCTTTTTTCAGAATGATGTAATCATGCTCCATTTCCAGCTGTCCTTTGAACATGCCGGTGTTAGGCTGGTGACCAATGGCGATGAAGACGCCCTGCAGATCGATTTCCCGGGTTTTATTATCTTTGGTGCTTTTCACCCGCATACCGGTGACACCGGCATCATCGCCCAATACTTCGTCCAGCACGTGATCCCAGAGGATCTCGACATTACCTTCTTCCGCCCGCTTGAGCAGTTTGTTACTGAGAATTTTCTCGGAGCGGAAGGAATCACGGCGGTGAACCACAGTCACCTTGGATGCAATGTTAGACAGGTACAAGGCTTCTTCCACCGCCGTATTGCCCCCACCGATAACAGCAACTGGCTGGCCTTTGTAGAAGAAACCGTCACAGGTGGCACAGGCAGACACACCGCGTCCCTTGAAGTTTTCTTCCGATTCCAGACCGAGGTATTTGGCCGAGGCGCCAGTGGCGATAATCAGCGCATCGCAGGTATATTCACCGGCATCGCCGATAAGACGAAATGGCCGTCGGCTGAGATCCGCGGTATGGATGTGATCAAAGACAATCTCGGTGCCAAAACGCTCGGCATGACGCTGCATACGCTGCATTAATTCCGGCCCCTGAACCCCCTCGTCATCGCCCGGCCAGTTATCAACATCGGTGGTGGTGGTCAGCTGTCCACCCTGCTCGATGCCGGTAATAAGGACCGGTTCCAGCGCCGCACGCGCAGCATACACGGCAGCAGTGTAGCCGGCGGGACCTGAGCCCAGAATCAGTAATCGACAGTGTTTGGCGTCTGCCATGAGAGTTGCCTCCGAAGGATGTTTATCAAGTAGCAGGTAGAGTAACCACTGCTGTGACTTTGGACAAGCATCTTAGTTCAAAAGCTGTGTTAAAATCAGACGTTAATTTATTGGCTGAGTTGGAAATATCACAGTGGCACAAGCGACAAGAGTCAATGACAAACAGAAACAGAATGAAGCGAGTGGCGCAGTCGGCTTCCGCCTGCGTGAGGCGGCACTGATCCTCGCCGTGGCGCTCGCCGCTTATCTGTTGCTGTCATTATGGAGCTATGAGCCCACCGATCCGGGCTGGTCGACGACCGGTGCTGATGATTTGATCGCCAACAGTGGCGGTATCGTCGGTGCCTGGCTTGCTGATGCGCTTTTGTATGGCTTTGGATTCCCGGCTTATCTGTTTCCTTTTATGGTTGGCTTTTCCGGCTGGCTATTGTTCAGCTGGGGTAAACGTGCGGATAGTGAAGATGCCCTGCATTTCTGGATCTTGAAAATGACCGGCTTGCTGATGGCTCTGGCTGCTGCCAGCGGGCTGTCTTCGCTGAGTTTGACCCAATATGCGCAATTGATGCCTATGGGGGCCGGTGGCGTGCTGGGAGAAGTCGTCGGTCATGGTTTTGAGTCAGTCTTCGGTGCTTCCGGGACCAGCCTGTTACTGCTGGCGGTGTTGCTCACCGGTGTGACTTTATTCACCGGTTTATCCTGGTTGATGGTGGTCGACAAATTGGGCAGTGTCGCGATGATTGCGTTTCTGCATATCAGCCGTTGGTTGCGTGAAATGAAGGACGATCTGCAGGCGCGACGTACCCGTCAGCAACGTGAAGAAACCTTCCGCGAACAGAAAGAAAAGCTCCAGCACAAAGCCAAGGTACGAATTGAGCCGGTGCTGGAGAAAAAAGAGCCCAGTAAACGCGAAGAGAAAGAAAAGCAGGTGCCGCTGTTTGAAACACCGGATGCGCCGGGTATGCCGGCTCTGGCCCTACTGGATATGCCCAAGGCAAGCCAGAGTGCCTACAGTGAAGAAGTTTTGCAGGCGCTGTCACGTCAGGTTGAACTCAAACTGAAAGACTTCGGCGTCGAGGTGCAGGTAGTGGAAGTCCAGCCCGGGCCGGTGGTGACCCGCTTTGAGCTACAGCCGGCACCCGGTATCAAGGTCAGCCGGATCAGTGGCCTGGCAAAAGACCTGGCCCGTGCATTGTCAGTCAGCAGTGTCCGTATCGTGGAAGTCATTCCCGGCAAACCGGTGGTGGGGCTGGAAATCCCCAATGAAACCCGTGAAATCGTGCGTCTGCGGGAAATTCTTGCCTGTGATGATTATGAGAACAGCAAATCGCTGCTGGAACTGGCATTGGGTAAAGACATCGCTGGTCGACCCACCGTGGCCAACCTGGAAAAAATGCCGCACCTGCTGGTGGCGGGCACCACCGGTTCCGGTAAATCGGTGGCGGTCAATGCCATGATCCTCAGCATCCTGTACAAGGCGACGCCGGAACAGGTGCGCATGATCATGGTCGATCCGAAGATGCTGGAATTGTCGGTGTATGAAGATATTCCGCACTTGCTGGCGCCGGTGGTCACCGATATGAAAGAAGCCGCCAACGCGCTGCGCTGGTGTGTAGCAGAAATGGAGAGGCGCTACCCGCTGATGGCCGCTTTGGGGGTCAGGAACATTGCCGGCTACAACAAAAAAGTCCGCGATGCGATTGAACGTGGTGAACCTATTAAAGACCCGACTATCGATGTCGAACCGGGTGAAGTCGCCCCCACCCTGGAGCCTTTGCCCTTTATCGTTGTTGTGATCGACGAGCTGGCCGATATGATGATGGTGGTCGGCAAACAGGTCGAGGAATTGATTGCAAGACTGGCACAGAAAGCCCGTGCTTCCGGGATTCACCTGATCCTGGCGACCCAGCGTCCTTCGGTGGATGTCATCACCGGTCTGATCAAGGCCAATATCCCGACCCGGATTGCTTTCCAGGTCTCATCCCGTATCGACTCGCGTACCATTCTGGATCAGATGGGGGCTGAACAACTGCTGGGGCAGGGTGACATGTTGTATCTACCTCCCGGCAGTGGTCTGCCCGAGCGGGTGCATGGGGCTTTTGTTGATGATCACGAAGTTCATGCGGTGGTCGAGCATCTGAAGAAAATGGCGGCGCCCAATTACCTGGAAGAAATCACCCAGGATCCGGCCAGCGATGACGGTGAGGGTGGTCTGGGCGACCCCAGCGACGCCGAGTCCGACCCACTTTATGATCAGGCTGTTCAGATTGTGACCGAGAGTCGCCGTGCCTCGGTGTCCGGTATTCAGCGTCGGCTTAAGATCGGCTACAACCGGGCAGCCAGAATCGTGGAAGCGATGGAAGCAGCCGGTGTGGTCTCCGCGATGCAGGGCAACGGCAGCCGCGAAGTATTGGCGCCGCCACCTCGCGATTGATCATAACGGAACCCCACCGATATCCCGCAGTCTGCTCAATTAACACAGGACAATGGAGTCAGTGCATGACCTTGATTAAATCTTCAGCCCTGCTGATGAGCCTTTTCTTTTCCTCCGTCGCTATCGCTGCCGACGACGCGACCCAGAAGCTGCAGCAGTTCGTCGATAATGTGCAGACATTCTCAGCCCATTTCGAACAGATGGTAATCGACACCGAGGGCAATCTGCTGGAAGAGGCGGAAGGTGAATTTAAGCTGGAACGGCCGGGCAAATTTCGTTGGGATTACCAGCAGCCCTACCCACAGGAAATCGTTGCTGATGGCGAACGAATCTGGTTTTATGATGTGGACCTGGAACAGGTCACCGTCAAATCACAGCAGGAAGCTCTGGCAGATACCCCGGCCACACTGCTATCCGGTGAGGTCGTGCCAGCAGACAAATATCATATTCAGAACCTGCCTTCCGATGACGGCCGGCTCTGGATCGAACTGACACCGAAAGAATCTGATTCCAATTTCCAGGCGGTGACGCTGGTTTTTGATGGTGACACACTGGCACAGATGATCATGCGTGACAGTTTTGATCAGCGTACCCGTCTTGTCTTCAGTGAGGTCGAAGAGAATCCGACATTCGAGAAGAATTTATTCAGCTTCACGCCACCGGCCGGGGTGGATGTCGTCGGTGACAGCCAATAAAAAGAGTCAGCCTGATACGTGAGTTTATTTGATCAAATTGAGGCCGATCCGGCCAGCCGTCCGCTGGCAGACCGGATGCGCCCCAAAACCCTCGATGAATATATCGGCCAGACCCACTTGCTGGGAGCTGGTAAGCCGTTGAGGCAGGCCATTGCTTCCGGTCATCCGCACTCGATGATCTTCTGGGGGCCGCCCGGTACGGGTAAAACGACACTGGCCAAACTGATTGCCGGTTACTGCGATGCCGAGTTTATGACCATCTCCGCAGTATTGGCCGGGGTCAAAGAGGTCCGAGCTGCCGTCGCCCGTGCCCAGCAACTGCAACAGGAGCAGGGGCGTCGTACCATGCTGTTTGTGGATGAGGTGCACCGCTTCAACAAATCACAGCAGGATGCGTTTCTGCCCTATGTTGAGGACGGGACATTTACCTTTATTGGTGCCACCACCGAAAACCCCTCATTTGAGCTTAATAACGCCCTGTTATCGCGTGCCCGGGTCTATGTGCTGAAATCGCTGGAAGCAGGCGATTTACGGCAGATCATCGACCGGGCCATGGCGGATGATGAACTGGGCCTTGCAGGCAGGGGAATCCAAATCTCTGAGGCTTTACGGGATCAACTGGCACAGACGGCAGATGGCGACGGTCGCCGGGTGCTGAACCTGCTGGAAATCGCGGTCGATCTCGCCGACAGCAAAGGTCAGACCGAAGTCGATGAAAACGATCTGGCGGAAGTGCTGTCCGGGACTATTCGCCGTTTCGATAAAGGCGGCGAAGCCTTTTATGACCAGATATCGGCATTGCATAAATGTGTGCGCGGCTCTGCGCCGGATGCGGCTTTGTACTGGTTGTGTCGGATGATCGACGGCGGCTGTGATCCAGTCTATCTGATGCGGCGGATTGTGCGAATGGCAGCCGAAGATATCGGTAATGCCGATCCCCGCGGCTTGCGAATTGCACTGGATGCCTGGGAGAGTTTCGACAAACTGGGCAGCCCGGAAGGCGAACTGGCGATTGCCCAGGCCGTGGTTTATCTGGCCTGCGCGCCCAAGAGTAATGCAGTTTATGTGGCTTATAAAGCGGCGATGAACGATGCCAAAACCCATGGCAGCGCTGAAGTGCCGGTCCATCTGCGCAATGCACCCACCAAGCTGATGAAAGAACTGGGCTATGGTAAGGAATATCGCTATGCCCATGATGAACCGGAAGCCTATGCGGCGGGCGAGCATTACTTTCCGGATTCAATGCGGGATCGGAGCTACTACGAGCCGGTCAATCGCGGTCTGGAAATCAAAATTGCTGAAAAACTGGCGCGGCTTCGTGATCTCGACAAGCAATATAAAGGCTGAGCTCAGCGCGTCGGGTAAATATCAAAACGGGTATTTTTGCTCTGTACACTGGCTGCCGGTTTCTGTTCACCGACAAATTCGGCGCCTTTGGGGCGCTTCACCACCACTCGTTTACCGGCTTTTTCCCGGGCAATGGCCAGCAATTCACCACTGTCGATATCGGCACCGACCAGTTGATGCAATAACTGCATTTCCTTTTTGACCAGGGCGGATTTGTCGCGGCCGGGATACATCGGGTCCAGGTAAATCACATCAGCCTGCAGTTTTCCTTCAGCCAGTAATGCAATGGCATTGCCCTGGTAAAGCTTCATACGGGCTGCAATCTCAGCAATGGCCGCGTCATCCGCAGCACGCATTAAGGCATCCTCAATCAGCAGGCTCATGATCCTGTTCTGCTCGATCATGGTGACTTCACACCCCAGACTTGCCAGCACAAAGGCATCACGGGCAAAGCCGGCAGTGGCATCAATGACGCTGGGTGATTGCCCTTGTTTCAGGCCGACGGCCCGGGCCAGCGGTTGACCACGGCCACCACCGAATTTGCGACGGTGATCGTATTTACCGCTACTGAAATTGATTGAAAAGGCTTGTTTGAACTCGGGTACTTTGAGTGCAAGCGTGTGCTCACCAAGCCAGAGCTGGTTGGCGTCGGCTTGCACAGTGGACAGCTCAAGGCCCAGACGATCAGCCAGTGCCTGAGCAAGGCCAATCGCCTGGTCATCCAATGCGACGATAGAAACCGGTGTGTCAGTCAAGAGTCGTTATGAACTCACCGAAAGCTCGGCTACCGGTCGCAGCCTTGATGGTGTTGAGCGGTTTTTCAGTGATGGCATCAATCACGGAAACCGTACCGTTACCCCAGTTGGCCACATAAATGAGGCTGCCATCAGCCGAGGTATCGACACCTTCAGGAGTGTCTTCAACGTCAACCGTGTTGGTGACCTGATGGCTCTCAACATCAATCACAGAAATGGTGCTGTCATCCTGATTGGTGACATACAGTTTTTTGCCATCGGGACTGACCACGGCACAGTAGGGCCACTCACCCACAGGAATCGTGGTCACGACCTCCGCGGTTTCGGTATCAATCACCGTGACATCACTGCTTTGCACATTTACGGTATAGATAAAGCGGCCATCAGGAGTCATTGCCATGCCAAAGGGCGACTCGCCGACGTCCACACTTCTCACCACCTGAGCCGCTTCCAGATCAATAAAGGCCACGGCATTATCATCACGGTTGGCAACATAAAGCCGCTGCTTGTTCTCATCCAGCATCATACCCGCCGGCGACTGACCGACTGTGATGGTCTGATTGATCTCACCGGATTCTGGATCAAGCACACTGATCAGATTGTCATACCAGTCAGCGACATAGACCTTTTCACCACGGCTGTCCGCCACAATGCCTACCGGACCAACGCCGACCTCAATCTGACGGAGTTCTTTCAGGGTTTCCAGATCGATCACAGACACGCTGCGGCTATCGGGGTTACTGATAAAAGCCCGTTTAGCATCAGGACTGACTGCGACCCCGGCTGGGGCGTCACCGACCGCGATCTCCTTGACGACTTCACCGGCATTGACATCAATCACACTGACGTTGTCTGCCAATTGATTGGTAATCAGTGCGTACTGCTTGTCTTCACCAAAACAGCCCGTCAGTGTCAGCACCAGCGCCATAAAAAAGGCGACCCGAAATCGGGTCGCCTTGATAATTGGCTGATTCAGCGAGAACAGCATTATTTTTCCAGAATGGCTTTCAGGTTGTTCAGACCCGCTGTCGCGACACCTTCGATCGCATTTACAGCGTCTTTGTCACTTTGGCCTTCCGGTACCGGTGGGTTAGCCAGGAATGCACGGTAGAACTTGGCTTTCCAGGTCACTTCAGAACCGCCGTCTTTAGGTTTTACAGTCAACCACGCTTTGTAGTTGTTGACCGGCAGGGTGTAGTAAGGGGTTTCCTGGCTGTTGAATGTGATGGTTTTGACAACACTCATGTCTTCAATGGTGTAAATCATCATCATTTTTTCGTTGTCGATTTTATCCAGTTCTTCGGTGATGGTCGGATTGCCTTCCGCTTTCAGGGTCAGAACTCGGATGTTGTCCTCTTTCATTTCAGTGCTGGCGACAGCAGGATGCCAGTTATGCAGACCGCTGAAGTCACTGACCACTTCCCAGACTTTTTCAGGGGCAGCGTTAATGAAAACAGTTTCCTTGACCTGTTGACGGGTCGGGCCGTGGGCCACTGCCAGCATGGGAACGATCATCATGGCAGTTGCAAAGAATTGTAAAAACTTCTTCATTATATCTCTCCGGTTTATTATGAATGCGTAAAGGAAGTTAGCACAGGAAGTCTGAACGTAATCTGAACAGAAGCCAATGTGAATTATTCCTCTAAGACCAAAAAATGGTGCACACACTCTAGCGGATAAGGCGGTTTTTTTCCATAAGCCAATTTGACTTAGTGTGGCTTATTCACCAAAATTAACGACCTTTCATTCACGACTGATTAAGCTGGAGAACCCCGTGCCACTGATAAAGATCAGGGACTTGCACTTTTATCGTGGTAACCGTGCCATTTTTGAAGGCGTCAACATTGATATTGAGCGCGGCAAAGTCACGGCTATCATGGGCCCGAGCGGCACTGGCAAGACCACGTTACTTAAATTAATTGGTGGCCAGCTTCGCCCTGACAAGGGCACGATTGAAGTCGACGGTCAGAATGTACACAAACTTTCCCGCTCTGAACTCTACGAATTACGTAAACGCATGGGCATGCTGTTTCAGAGTGGTGCTTTGCTTACCGACCTCACCGTATACGACAACGTGGCTTTTCCTCTCCGGGAACACACCGATCTGCCCGAGTCAATGATCCGTGATCTGGTGCTGATGAAACTGCAGGCGGTGGGGCTGAGAAACGCCCGTAACCTGCAACCGGCCGAATTATCGGGAGGCATGGCGCGCCGTGTGGCTCTGGCTCGTGCGGTGGCGCTGGAACCGATGATGATCATGTACGATGAACCTTTCACCGGTCAGGACCCTATCTCGATGGGCACGCTGGTGAACCTGATTCACCGTATGAATGATGCCATGGGGCTGACCAGTATCGTGGTCTCTCATGATGTGGCAGAAACAGCGGAAATTGCAGACTACATCTATTTATTGTCTGCCGGCAAGATTATCGAACATGGCTCACCGGTTCAGCTGCGGCGTTCCGGTTCCCAGTGGGTTCAGCAATTTATGCAGGGCCTGCCGGACGGGCCGGTACCATTTCATTACATGGGACCGGAGTATGAAGAAGACTTACTCAAGCCAGAGGAACATGCATGATTAACCTGATTCGCAGTCTCGGCCGCTGGGGACTGGGCACCTTTGAACGGCTAGGACGGGGGCACCTGTTCCTGATGCATATTCTGGCCGGGGTGCCGGGCCTGTTCCTGCGGTTCTCTCTGGTTCTCCAGCAAATTTATTCGGTCGGTGTGTTGTCGCTGCTGATTATCCTGATTTCGGGCTTATTTGTGGGGATGGTGTTAGGTCTGCAGGGGTATAATACGCTGGTGGATTTCGGTGCCGAGGAATCTCTCGGTGTACTGGTCTCCCTGTCTCTGGTGCGTGAACTGGGGCCAGTCGTCAGCGCGCTGCTGTTTGCCGGTCGTGCTGGTTCGGCATTAACCGCTGAAATCGGCCTGATGAAAAGCACGGAACAGCTATCAGGTATGGAAATGATGGCTGTGGACCCTATACGCCGGATCATCGCGCCTCGTTTCATGGCCGGTCTGATTTCCATGCCTTTGCTGGCTGCGATCTTCAGCGCAGTTGGCATTATCGGTGCCTTCCTGGTTGGCCATGGTCTGCTTGGTGTTGATGACGGCGCTTTCTGGTCGCAGATGCAGGCCAAAACTGATTTTTACGATGACATCATGAACGGCGTCATCAAAAGTGTTGTATTCGGGTTTGTTGTAACCTGGATAGCTTTGTTTGAAGGGCATGATGCCGCACCGACCTCAGAAGGGGTCGGAAGAGCAACGACGCGCACAGTCGTGCACTCTGCGTTCGCGATTCTGGGGCTGGACTTTGTGCTGACTGCGTTGATGTTTGGAGATGAATAGTAATGATGCAGAATAAGAGTACCGAAATTATCGTCGGAATGTTTGTCGCCGTGGGTATTGCTGCCCTGTTCATGCTGGCGATGAAAGTCAGCAATCTGGGTGACTTCACCGATGAGGCCGGCTACCAGGTCACTGCGGAATTCGAGAATATCGGTGGCCTCAAGGTCAGGGCGCCTGTGACCATGGCCGGGGTTCGTGTCGGTCGCGTCGCGTCTATCAGTCTGGATCCGATGACCTACAATGCCGAAGTCACCATCAACATGTATTCACAGTTCGACAACATTCCTTATGACACGTCTGCCAGCATTTACACGGCGGGCCTGTTAGGTGAACAGTACATCGGTCTGGTGGCCGGTGCTGAAGAAGAATTTTTACAAGACGGGGATGTCATAGACCTGACTCAGCCAGCCCTGGTGCTTGAACAGGTCATCGGGCAGTTCCTCTACAGCAAAGCGGAAGGTGACGAATAATGACTACGATGCATAAAACATTGATACAGCCGTTGCTGATGCTGGCAGCCATGATGCTGGCGTTCAGTCCGCTGACAAGCTCGGCCGAAGAGATGCCGGAACCCCAGGCTCTGGTGAAAAAAGCCTCGGATGATATGCTCAAAGCGCTTAAGGATAACGAAGCAGCGCTGGAAGCCAACCCTGAAAAAATTTACGAATTGGTTGAAGACATCCTGATGCCGCATTTCGATTTCGAGAAAATGTCGAAACTGGCGCTGGGTAAAAACTGGCGTTCTGCCAATGCGGAACAACGTGATCGCTTTGTCGAAGAGTTCCGACTGTTGCTGATCAGAACTTATTCCACCGCCATGCTGGAATACACGGACGAAGAAATCAACATGCTGCCGTTCCGTGATGATTTGAGCCGCAAACGTGTGACCGTGCCGATGGAAGTGGTACAGAAAGGCGGACCGTCTATCGGTATGTCATTGTCCCTCTACCAGAACAAGCAGGATGCCTGGAAAGTGTATGACGTCAAAATCGATGGCATCAGCCTGGTAACTAACTACCGCTCCAGTTTTGCCAACGAAATCCGCAGCGGCGGGATGGATCAACTGATTCAGGATCTGGCCGAGCGCAACAAAAAAGTCAAAGCATGAGCGACTTATTCAACATCAGCTTTGACGCTGACAGTCAGGTATACAATGTCAGCGGTGAACTGACTCTGGATACCGCCAAGGCAGTCTTGTCGGAGTCGACGAAGCTGTTTGACAGTGCGGCCAGAATCAACATCGATCTCACCAATGTAACCCGTGCCGACAGCGCGGGTTTGGCATTATTGATAGCCTGGATGCGCCAGGCGCGGCAGGGAAGCAAACCGATTGAATTCCAGCACGTGCCATCACAGATGATGGCAATCGCCAAGGCCAGTGGCCTTGACGAAATCTTACCCGTTAAATAGCCAAATCGAATTGATAATCTGATATGAAAGCTTCTGAAATAAAAGCCCTGATCGAAGCCGGTCTGCCTGATGCCGATGTTGAAGTGAAAGGTGATGACGGCCAGCATTTTGATGCCGTAGTGATCAGCCCTTCCTTTGCCGGCAAGAGCCTGATTCAACAGCACAAGATGGTCAAAGCGACTTTAGGTGACCGTTTTACCAGTGGTGAACTGCACGCGCTGGGCCTCAAAACTTCCGCCCCCCGTTAAGCTGACGCGAGCCTGAAATTTAGACATGGATAAATTGATCATCAACGGTGGCGTCGCGCTTGACGGCGAAATCCGTATTTCCGGTGCCAAGAACGCCGCGTTGCCTATCCTGATGGGGGCGCTGCTGGCAGACTCTCCGGTTCGTATCGGTAATGTGCCGCATCTGCACGATATCACCACGACACTGGAACTGCTGGGACGGATGGGGGTGACCCTGACCGTTGATGAACGCTCCGGAGTGGTCATTGACCCCAGTACATTGACCGATACTGAAGCGGCCTATGATCTGGTTAAAACCATGCGGGCGTCGATACTGGTTCTGGGGCCCTTGCTGGCGAGATACGGCAAAGCGGATGTCTCGCTGCCGGGTGGTTGTGCCATCGGTTCCCGGCCTGTTGACCTGCATCTTCGTGGCCTCGAGCAGATGGGCGCTGATATCCGGGTAGAAAACGGCTATATCCGTGCGACTAGCGGTAAGGGGCTGAAAGGCGCGCACATCTTCATGGATCAGGTCACCGTGACTGGTACCGAAAACCTGATGATGGCGGCGACGCTGGCAGACGGTACCACGACAATCGAAAATGCGGCGCGTGAGCCGGAAGTCGTGGACCTCGCCAATTATCTCAACACAATGGGGGCAAAAATCACTGGCATCGGGACTGCGACGCTGGTGATTGAAGGCGTGAAATCGCTCAAGGGTACGGAATATAAAATCCTCCCTGATCGTATTGAAACCGGTACTTATCTGGTGGCTGCCGCTTTGACCCGGGGCCGGGTCAAGTTGAAAGACACGGATGCCAACCAGCTTGAAGCCGTCTTGCTCAAACTGGAAGAAGCCGGCGCCCATATCGATGTCGGTAAGGACTGGATTTCGCTGGATATGAAAGGTAACAGGCCTAAAGCCGTCAACATCCGTACCGCACCGTATCCTGCTTTTCCGACCGATATGCAGGCCCAGTTCACCGCATTGAACAGTATTGCCGAAGGTCAGGCCACGATTGTGGAAACCGTCTTTGAAAATCGCTTCATGCATGTGCAGGAGATGCAACGCATGGGTGCGCATCTGCAAATCGAGGGTAACACTGTGGTTTGCAAAGGCCGGGATTTACTCACTGCGGCACCGGTGATGGCGACCGATTTGCGGGCTTCGGCCTGTCTGGTGTTGGCGGCGCTGGTGGCAGAGGGTGATACCGAAGTCGAACGCATTTATCACATTGACCGTGGTTATGAGTGTATTGAAGAAAAATTACAGCAACTGGGCGCCCGTATTCGCCGCGTCCCCAGCGCTGTCAGGAGGGCTGTCTAGTGTCTGAAACATTGACGCTGGCATTATCGAAAGGGCGGATCTTCAAGGAAACCCTGCCTCTGTTGAAGGCAGCGGGCATTGAGCCACTGGATGATCCGGAGACCAGCCGTAAACTGATCCTGGAGACCAATCAGCCTGACGTAAACCTGATCATTGTGCGCGCTTCCGATGTGCCCACTTATGTTGAGTATGGTGGGGCTGATATCGGTGTCGCCGGTAAAGACGTGTTGATGGAGCATCCTCACGCCGAGCTTTATGAACCCGTAGATCTGAAGATCGCCTGCTGCAAACTGATGACGGCCGGCAAGCCTGATGCACCGATATCGAGCGGTCGTCTCAAGGTGGCGACCAAGTTTGTTGAGAGCACCCGCCGTTTTTACGCCGAAAAGGGTGAACAGGTAGAGATCATCAAACTCTATGGTTCAATGGAACTGGCGCCACTGGTTGGCCTGGCAGACCGCATTGTCGATGTCGTGGACACCGGTAATACCCTACGCGCTAATGGTCTGGTGCCCATGGAACATATCGCGGATATCAGCTCGCGTTTAGTGGTCAATAAAGCGTCGATGAAAATGAAGCATAAGCGGATTCAGACATTTATCGAACAAATCCGCAACGCAGTAAGAGAACAGAGTAATGCTTGAAATTAAACAGTTGGATGCCGCACAGGCGGATTTCTGGCCGCAACTGGAAACCCTGCTGGCCTGGGAAGGCGTGTCAGATGACAAAGTCACTTCCATTGTCAGAGAAATCCTGGCAGCGGTGAAATCAAATGGCGATGCCGCGGTGATTGAATACAGCCGCCGTTTTGATCGGGTCACCGCCGAGACTATGGCCGATCTGGAGATTTCACTGGACCGCGCCCATGCCGCGCTGAAAAATATCCCACAGGATCAGCGTCAGGCGCTGGAAGCTGCTGCAGATCGCGTCCGCAACTACCATGAGCATCAGAAACAGGATTCCTGGAGCTATACCGAAGCAGACGGTACCGTGCTGGGGCAGCAGGTGACACCACTGGATCGCGCCGGTCTTTATGTGCCGGGTGGTAAGGCGGCTTATCCGTCGTCGGTATTGATGAATGCGATTCCGGCCAAAGTGGCGGGGGTCAGTGAACTCATCATGGTGGTGCCGACTCCGGATGGCGAGGTTAATGAACTGGTCCTGGCCGCGGCAGCAGTAGCCGGTGTCGACCGAATTTTTGCTATCGGTGGTGCCCAAGCTGTAGCGGCACTGGCTTATGGTACCGAGACCATCCCCCAGGTCGATAAGATCGTCGGCCCGGGTAATATTTTTGTAGCAACAGCCAAAGGTATGGTGTTCGGCACCGTCGGTATCGACATGATTGCCGGTCCGTCTGAGATTCTGGTGATTTGTGACGGTAAAACCGACCCGGAATGGATTGCCATGGATCTGTTCTCACAGGCGGAACACGATGAAGATGCCCAGTCGATTCTGATCTCACCGGATGCCGATTTCCTGGTCAAAGTCAAAGAGGCGATTGATCGGCTGTTACCGACCATGGAACGTAAAGATATTATCAGCACTTCGCTGCAGAACCGCGCCGCACTGATTCATGTTGATGGCATGGATAAAGCGATTGAAGTCGCAAACTTTATTGCTGCAGAACATCTGGAGTTATCGGTTGATGAGCCGATGGAAATGGCTAAGAAAATCCGTCACGCCGGTGCCATTTTCCTGGGGCGTTACACGCCGGAGGCCTTGGGCGATTACTGCGCAGGCCCGAACCACGTACTGCCAACTTCACGTACCGCCCGTTTCAGTTCACCGCTCGGGGTCTACGACTTCCAGAAGCGTTCGAGCCTGATTCAGGTTTCCGAGCAGGGCGCACAGTCACTGGGTAAAGTCGCTTCGGTACTGGCCAGGGGTGAGAGTCTGACCGCACACGCACGCAGTGCTGAATATCGTCTGAAGGATTAAACATGAGTCGCTACTGGAGCGCTTTTGTTCACAATCTGCAGCCCTATGTGCCGGGTGAGCAGCCGAAGATGGCCAATCTGGTGAAGCTCAATACCAATGAGAACCCTTATGGTCCCTCGCCGAAGGTATTGGAAGCGATTCAGATGAGCGTCAGTGACCGTTTACGGCTTTATCCGGATCCGACCTCACATGAATTGAAACAGACCATAGCCGATTACTACAAGGTCAACACGGCCAACGTGTTTGTCGGTAATGGCTCTGATGAAGTGCTGGGGCATATTTTTCATGCCTTGTTTCAGCATGAACCGCCTTTGTTGTTCCCTGATATTACTTACAGTTTTTATCCGGTTTACTGCCAGCTTTACAGAATCGATTATCAAACAGTTCCACTCACTGCTGATTTCCAGATCAGTATTGATGATTATATACGTGATAACGGTGGCATTATTTTCCCTAATCCTAATGCCCCCACTGGCTGTTTGTTGAGCATTGCCGAGATAGAGCGGCTGCTGCAAAACAACCAGGATTCCGTGGTCGTGGTGGATGAGGCCTATGTCGACTTTGGTGGTGAGAGTGCGATTCCACTGACACAGCAATATCCCAATCTGCTGGTGACCCAGACACTCTCCAAGTCACGCTCTCTGGCGGGGCTGCGCATTGGCTTTGCGGTGGGCCATGCCGATTTGATCGAGGCCCTGGTGCGGGTGAAGGACAGTTTCAATTCCTATCCGCTGGATATGCTGGCTGAAGCCGCTGCGGTCGCCGCTATAAGGGATCGGACTTATTTCAGGGAAACCTGTGACAAGGTGATTCAGAGCCGCAATAAAGTCACGCTGGGATTGCAGGAGATGGGTTTTGAGGTCCTGCCTTCAGCGGCCAATTTTGTATTTACCCGACATCCGCAGCATGATGCTGCAGATTTAGCTGCCGGTTTACGTAAAGAAGGCGTGATTGTGCGTCACTTTAACAAACGCCGTATTGATCAGTTTTTGCGTATCACCATAGGCACACCGAGCGAAAATCAACATCTTTTGTCGGTGATCGATACGCTGGTTTAGTCTTCTGTGGTCTGCGTGCCACGCAGAAATCTCAGACGTTCCAGGTCTTGCTGATACTGTGTTTTTAATGCTTCGATTTCAGCCTGGTAAATCTTGATTGACTGCTGCCGGATCCTGATCTCTTCCTGGGCTGCATCCAACCGCTTTTGCATATTGTCAGTAATTTTGCCGCCACTGAGTTCCCGTTCAGCAGCTTCCTTTTGAACATCCTGGAGACGCTGTTTCAAGATTGGCAGCTTAGCCGATAACATGCCGATTTGTTCCTGACGGTAGTTGATGTCCTTGTCACGGGCTGCAAGCAGATCGGCTTCGGTCGGATAAGTAATCAGTAGTGTGCGATCATGCTGACGCTGCTTCTGCCGGGCTTTTTCTGCTTCCTGAGCCGCTATTTCCTGCTTTTTCTTGCGTTCAGCCTCACGTAGTTTTTCTGCTTCCAGGGCCTCGAGTTCATCCTCAGTCGGGGCCGGTGCAACGCGTTTAATCACCCGCATGGTCTTGTCATCAATGATGTCGTAACCTTTTTGAGCGGCTTCGGGGGGCAGACTGGTGCTGAGTGTCAGTACGCCGTTTTCATCCGGGAATCGATAGAGTTGACCGGCCTGCGCACTGAGACAAGCAAACAAGAGCAGTGAGGTGCTGAGGCAGAGGAATTTACGTATCATCATGAGCTTTATTCTAAAGAGAGACCGCTGAAAGTTGAACCTGATTGAGCAATTTATCCTGTTTATCGTTTCATTGGTAGCGAATACATTTTCCGCTTTCAGTGGTGGCGGTGCGGGTCTGCTGCAGTTTCCAGTGCTGATTTTTCTGGGCTTAAGTTTCGCTGTGGCCCTGGCGACCCACAAAGTGGCCAGTGTAGCACTGGGACTGGGTGCCGTGCTGCGTTA
Source organism: uncultured Methylophaga sp. (assembly GCA_965229455.1). Lineage (GTDB taxonomy): Bacteria > Pseudomonadota > Gammaproteobacteria > Nitrosococcales > Methylophagaceae > Methylophaga. Next base: position 2,687,335 of record OZ245877.1, on the reverse strand, counting down.
CCTACGCAGCAGCCAGCTGGAGCGGCAGTTTGTCGCATTGATGCTGATAAGCGGGCTACCTGGTGTGGTGCTGGGGGGCTCTCTGATTCTGCTGGTGCCCGATCGCTGGGCAGAAATTGCGCTGGGCATACTGACTGGCGGATTGGGTATCTATTCGATGTTGAAAACCGAGCTCGGACAGCAGCATAGGCCTCAACACCGGGATCGTCACGGGTTGATACTGGGTGGCCTGATGTTGTTTTTCCTGGGCTTCCTCAACGGTTCCCTGACCTCTGGAACCGGTCTGTTTGTCACGATCTGGTTGGTGATGTGGTTCGGTATGGATTATCAACGCGCGGTCGCTTACACCCTCATCCTCGTAGGCCTGTTCTGGAACGGCACCGGCGCCGTGACCCTGGGGATGCTGGGAGATATTCGCTGGGACTGGTTACCGGCGCTGTTATTAGGCTCGTTACTGGGCGGCTACCTGGGATCGCATCTGGCGATTAAACATGGGAACCGCTGGATCAAGCGGGCTTTCGAAGTCATCACCCTGCTGGTGTCGGTCAAGCTGATTCTGGGTTAGACCCCGTATTGATCCCGGTAAGCCTGCACCGCTGGCAGGTATTCACCCAGTTCCGGGCTGTCCTGCAAATAACCCAGCAGATCATTCAGCGAAATAATGTTGAGTACCGGAATATGGTGTTCAGCCTGGACTTCCTGAATCGCGGATAAGTCTCCCTGACCGCGTTCCTGACGATCAAGCGCAATAATCACACCGGCAGGTTCAGCCCCGGCGGCGCGGATAATATCGACTGATTCGCGCACCGAGGTGCCAGCCGAAATCACGTCATCAATAATCAGCACTTTACCCTTGAGTTCAGCACCGACAAGCTGACCGCCCTCACCGTGATCTTTAATTTCCTTGCGGTTGAACACATAGGGCACGTCGCGATCATGCTGGTCAGCCAGGGCTACCACGGTGGTGGAGGCCAGTGGAATGCCTTTGTAGGCCGGACCGAATAAAACATCGAAGTCCAGACCCGACTCGGCAATGGTGCGGGCATAGAAGCGTCCCAGACGCGCCAGGCAGGCGCCGGTGTTAAACAGGCCGCTGTTGAAAAAGTAGGGACTCTGACGACCGGATTTCAAGGTAAATGAACCAAACTTCAGTACCCCGGTCTGCAGGGCAAACTCGATAAATTCGCGTTGATAGTCTTTCATTAATTGTTCTGTTGTTGTACGAGGTAAACCGCAATCTGACCGAACAGGTTAGGCAGGAGCCGGACAGCGAGGCTGTCTTTATGCTCGTGATTGGCGATACTGTGATTGAGTACGTTCAGATTATGTGAGGCGCATAACTGCTCGAAGTCCTGAATCGTGCACAGGTGAATATTGGGGGTTTCAAACCAGGCATTGGGCAGGGCTTTGGAAACCGGCATACGCCCACCTAAAGCCAGCTGCATGCGGCATTGCCAGTGACCGAAATTAGGAAAACCGATAATGCCTTTCTTACCTACCCGAACGATTTCGCGCAGGAGAAAATCGGGGCGTTTGATAGCCTGTAGCGTCTGCGACAGGATGACAAAATCAAAGCTTTGATCGGCAAACTGCGATAGCCCCTCATCCAGGTCAGCCTGGAGGACATTGATGCCGGCGCGGATGCAATCGGCAAATTTGCTGTTATCAATTTCCAGCCCGTAGCCAGTAATCTGACGCTGTTGCAGATGGTTAAGCAGCGTGCCGTTGCCGCAGCCCAGATCCAGTACCTTGGCACCGTCGGGAATCCAGTCACTGATGATTTGCTGATCGAGTCGCAAACTCATGCTGCCACCTCCGCTGCGATTTGCTGCATATAGGTACCGAAGATATCGAGATAGCGTGGAATCGGCATCAGGAAAGCATCATGGCCCTGATGGGCCTCAATTTCGGCATAAGTGACCGGTTTGCCGGCAGCCAGCATAGCATTGACGATTTCCCGCGAACGTACCGGCGAGAAGCGCCAGTCGCTGGTGAAAGACATAACCAGTGCCTTGGCTTCGATATGGGCGACAGTGCGGGTCAGATCGTCATCAAATTCCTTGGCAGGATCAAAATAATCCAGTGCCTTGGTCATTAGCAGATAGGTGTTAGCATCAAACCGTTCCACAAAGCTGGTGCTCTGGTAACGCAGATAGCTCTCAATCTGGAACTCGACATCGTAGCCATACTGAATGGCACCACTGCGTAATTCACGGCCGAATTTCTGGCCCATGGCTTCATCAGACAGATAGGTGATGTGTCCCAGCATGCGCGCCAGGCCCAAGCCCTGACGGGGCAGCGTATTGAAACGCATGTAATTGCCGTCATGAAAATCCGGATCCGACTTGATGGCGGTGCGGGCCACTTCATTAAAAGCGATATTCTGTGCCGACAACTTGGGCGCCGCGGCAATGATCACGGTATGACGGACCCGTTCCGGCAGGCTGATAGCCCATTGCAGTGCCTGCATGCCCCCCAGGCTGCCACCAATCACCGCAGCCCATTGCTGTATGCCCAGTTTATCGGCCAGTACCGCCTGACTGCGCACCCAGTCGGACACGGTTACGATAGGAAAATCAGGACCATAGCGTTCACCAGTGTCCGGATTGATGGTGTTAGGGCCGCTGGAGCCTTTACAGCCACCCAGGTTGTTAGGGCAGACCACAAAAAAACGGTTGGTATCGATTGCTTTACCGGGACCAATGGCCGTATCCCACCAACCGGGTTTACGATCCGCCATCGAGTGATAGCCGGCCGCATGATGATCGCCGGATAAGGCATGACAGATCAGCACGGCATTGCTGTGATCGGCGTTGAGTTCACCATAGGTCTCATAGACCAGGTCGTAGCTGGACAGCGTGCGCCCGCAGTCGAGTTTCAATGGCGAGTCGACATGCAGGGTGGCGGGGCTTACCAGACCAACGGAGTCGGCTGGTATCGATTCCGGCATAAACAGTTGATTCCTGTAAAAAAAGCGATAAGTCTAATCAGACAGCGACGGGAGCGCAATCATCGGACTTAAATTTGTCCGGTCAGTAATGGCATTACCAGCATGGACAACACCTGCAGCCCCAGTATGACAAACAAAGGAGATAAGTCGACGCCGCCCAGTGGCGGAATCAGGCGTCTTACCGGTCGTAATAAGGGGGCATTCATACGCTGCACCAGTGGTGCTACCGGATTGTAGCTACCGGGGGGTGTTACCCAGCTGAGAATCACCTCGATAATGATACTGACCGTGAAAATACCGATAAACAAAGAGAATATCTCAGCGGCGATCAGGCTCAACCATAACAGGCCTGATGGCCAGGCACCGGCGATGAGCCCGACGATCATAATTTTGGCCAGGGTGACCAGTATTAACAGCACGATAGTGGCGGTATCCCAGCGGCCCATGGCCGGTATGAACTGGCGCAGGAATTTGACCGGAAGCTGAGTGGCTTTGATGATGAACTGTACCAGTGGGTTGTGGTACTCCCAGTTTGCCCACTGCATGACCAGTCGCAAAGCAACGACCACCATGTACAGATAAAACAGCGTATCAACAATAAAAATCAGTGGATTTGCCAGATAACCGTTAGTCATAGTCCTGTCCCAGTTGGTCAGCCAGTTCCGCGGCACGAGCGGCCGCAGCGCTCAGGGCTTTTTTGAAACTGCCCCGTAAATCTTCATTTTCGAACACATCCAGCGCGCGTTCCGTGGTGCCGCCGGGAGAGGTGACCCGCTGACGCAGCACGCAGGCGGATTCATCACTTTCCAGCGCCATTTTGGCTGCACCGAACGCGGTCTCCAGCGCCAGCAGGCGGGCGGTTTCCTCGGGCAGACCCAGATCCATCCCGGCTGTCTGCATGGCTTCCATGACCAGAAAAAAGTAGGCGGGGCCACTGCCGGATAGCGCGGTGACGGCATCCATCTGTTGTTCATGCTTGACCCACAGGGCCAGACCGACCGCGCGCAGAATCGACTCAGCCAGCTCATGCTGAGCATGACTGACATGCGCATTGGCACAGAGAGCGGTGGCGCCGGCACGTACCAATGACGGCGTATTGGGCATCGCGCGCACTACGGCCGCTTCGCTGTGGCCAATCCAACGGGTAATATCATCAAGCCGAATCCCGGCGGCAATGGAAATCAGCAGTTTCTGCTGTTGCCAGTGCGGCGCCAGTTCGCGGCAGACCTGCTGCAACTGCTGTGGTTTAACCGCAAGGATAACCACATCAGCGTTGGCGATGGCCGCGGCGTTGTCGGTGAAAGTCTGCACCGGGTAGCGGGCAGATAACTGTTCCAGACTTTCGGTGCTGGTATCGGCAACGTGTATCGATTGCGCCGCAAAGCCATTATTAACGAGGCCGCCGATCAGGCTGCGGGCCATGTTACCGCCGCCGATAAAAGCGAGCGTACAGTCTTTCATTTAAACCCCTTGTTTATCTGTTTTCCTGTAATAATCAGTGTAAAGCTTATTCAGCTTGACGGGTATCACGCTGACCAAACAGGGCCGTGCCGATACGAACCATGGTACTGCCTTCAGCAACCGCGGCATGGAGGTCTGCGCTCATACCCATTGATAGCGTGTCGATATGGTCAAAACGCTGCTGCAGTGACTCGAACACAGCATTGGCCCGACGGAAACTGTCACGTTGCGCTTCTTCGCGCTCCTGTCTGGACGGAATCACCATCAGGCCGCGCAGTCTTAGCCTGTCGAGTTGGCTGATGGCTTCTGCCAGTGGCATGACTTCACTGGCTGCAACGCCGGATTTGCTGTTCTCTTCATCGATATTGACCTGGATACAGACATTCAGCGGTGTTAAATCTTCCGGTCGCTGTTCATTCAGACGGCGTGCGATTTTCAGGCGATCTACGGACTGTGCCCAATCAAAACGGGCAGCGATATCACGGGTTTTATTAGATTGAATCGGACCGATAAAATGCCATTCCAAATCCAGGTCGGCGAGAGCATCGATTTTTTCCAGCGCTTCCTGCAGGTAATTTTCGCCGAAACGCAGCTGTCCCTCTTCAGCAACCAGTCTCAGTTTTTCAGCCGGCCAGGTTTTGCTGACAGCCAGTAATTTCACTGACTCCGGTGCTCGTCCCGATTGTTGCTCAGCCAGCCTGATATCGTCATTGATTGAGTGGAATCGCTTTTTTATCTCAGTCATCTTGCAAGCCCGTAGTCAGCGCGCTACTTTATGTTTAATCGCTTCTATCATTACAGCACATAGATTACACCAATCAGTAAAGGGAACGTGGATGGATATCACCGAATTGCTCGCCTTCAGTGTTAAGAACAAGGCTTCCGATTTACACATCTCGTCTGGCGAACCACCCATGATCCGCGTCGATGGCGATGTAAAGCGAATCAATCTGCCGCCGATGGAGCATAAAGAAGTCCACGCCATGGTGTATGACATCATGAATGACAAACAGCGCAAGGACTTCGAAGAATTTCTGGAAGCCGACTTTTCCTTTGAAGTGCCGAATATGGCCCGTTTCAGGGTGAATGCCTTCAATCAGAATCGAGGTGCGGCCGCTGTCTTCAGGACGATTCCTTCTGAGGTGCTGACACTGGAAGATTTGAGCGCACCGGAAATCTTCAAATCTATCGCGGATAACCGACGCGGTATCGTGCTGGTGACGGGGCCCACCGGCTCCGGTAAGTCGACGACGCTGGCGGCGATGGTGAACTACCGTAATGAAAAAGATAATGAGCACATACTGACCATCGAAGACCCGATTGAATTTGTTCATCAGAGTAAGAAGTGTCTGGTTAACCAGCGCGAAGTTCACCGCGATACACTCGGTTTCAGCGAAGCTTTGCGCAGTGCCTTGCGTGAAGATCCGGATATCATCCTGGTTGGTGAGTTGCGTGACCTGGAAACCATCCGGCTGGCACTCACTGCAGCAGAAACCGGCCATCTGGTGTTTGGTACCCTGCATACTTCATCCGCTGCTAAAACGATTGACCGGATTATTGACGTTTTCCCGGCAGCAGAAAAAGATATGGTCCGTTCGATGTTGTCTGAATCTCTGCGGGCCGTCATTTCCCAGACTTTGATGAAGAAAGTCGGCGGTGGCCGTATCGCGGCGCATGAGATCATGATTGGCACACCGGCGATTCGTAACCTGATTCGTGAAGATAAAGTGCCGCAGATGTACTCTGCAATACAGACCGGTGGTGCACTGGGCATGCAAACTCTGGATCAATGTCTGCAAGATTTGGTTAGACGTCAGAAAGTGACTAAACACGAAGCGGCGTCACGCGCCGTTAACAAAGATCTGTTCCGTTAGGAGTATAGCGATGGAAATCGTAACGATTCTGAAAGCGGCGGTTAAACATGATGCATCTGATGTGTTTGTCACGGCAGGCCGTCCTGTCACGCTGAAAGTCAGCGGCAGAATGGCAACGTTGTCGCAGGAGGCACTGTCCGATGATGAGGCTCGTGACCTGGTGCTGAGCACCATGTCTGACGAGCAGAAAAAGACTTTTGAGCGCGATAAAGAATGCAACTATGCGCTTGAAACCAAAGGTGCGGGTCGATTTCGGGTCAGCGCTTTGTTTCAACGTAACCGCGTTGCAATGGTGCTGCGTCGTATTAAGGATGAAATCCCGACTATCGAAGAACTGAAAGTGCCCGAAATCATCAAAGAATTGGCGATGACTAAGCGGGGTCTGGTGATCTTTGTCGGTGCCACCGGCAGTGGTAAATCGACTACCCTGGCTGCCATGATTGGCTACCGTAATCAGAACAGCACCGGGCATATCCTCAGTATTGAGGACCCGATTGAATTTGATCACAAGCATGCCGGCTGTGTGGTAACGCAACGAGAGGTCGGGATTGATACAGAATCTTACGAGATTGCACTTAAAAACTCATTGAGACAGGCGCCGGATGTGATCATGATTGGTGAAATCCGTTCACGGGATACGATGGATTACGGTATTGCCTTTGCTGAGACAGGCCATCTCTGTCTGTCTACATTGCACGCTAACAATGCCAACCAGGCAATGGATCGGATTATTAATTTCTTCCCGGAAGAGCGTCACAAACAGCTGTTTCTGGACATGTCACTCAATCTCAAAGCTGTCGTTGCCCAGCGGCTGATTCCCAAAAAAGATGGCAGGGGGCGGACGGTGGCAGTAGAAGTGCTGCTCAATACGCCATTAATTGGCGACTTAATTGAGAAGGGCAAGGTCTCTGAAGTCAAGGATGTCATGAAGCGTTCCAGGGAACTGGGTATGCAGACATTCGATCAGGCAGTCTATGATCTATACAAAGAGGGTCAGATCTCTTACGAAGAAGCGCTGAAAAATGCTGACTCCGAGAATGAGGTTCGACTGATGATAAAACTGGGCGCTGAGTCCGGTGAAATACAGCAGGACGAGGGTGTGGACAGGCTGTCGCTGGAGTCTGATGAACAAACAATGCAGGGACGACTGTAACCGTTGTTGTATTTTTGGTACATAAAAAAGCGAAATTCAAGAAATTTATTAGACGCCACTTGAAATCCGGTCTATGATGTAGTCAAACTACAACAGTGAGATATCAGTCGTGCACAACTGTATGGCGATATCGATGTCATTTTTTCAATCAAAATTAATAAGGAAGGCAAAATGAGACTATCAGGCAAATTTTTTGCTGCGCTGTTCATGGCAGCTTTATTAGCTGGTTGTTCTGGCCCCGCCAAGCGTGATGCAGGCAAGAACTTCATGTGCGCCGCTGGGGGTGCACTGGTCGGTGGTGCTGCAACCGCTGCCGTTGATGGTGGTTCAGGCGTTGCCGGTGGTGCCGCGGTAGGTGGTATGCTGGGTCTGTTGCTGTGTCCGCATGAAGCTGAAGCCAAGGAACCAATGGTCGAAGAGCCTGTATGTCCTGTTGAACCACCTCCGGGTGCGTTGCTGGATCAGAACGGCTGTGCCTATGACACAGACGGTGATGGTGTCTACGACGGTATCGACCTGTGTCGTAACACGCCGGAAGGTGTGACTGTTGATCGTGTTGGTTGTCCGCTGGACTCAGACAACGATGCAGTGGCTGATTACCTTGACCTCTGCCCTGGTACACCAGAGGGTGTCATCGTTGATCAGGACGGCTGTCCACTGCCAGGTGAAAACCTGCTGACGCTGACAGACATTCACTTCGAGTTCGATAAAGCAACACTGACTCCCGAAGCAGAAGAAACGCTGGAAGAAGCAGTAACTTTATTGAAAGAAACTGACCAAATCGTAGAAGTACGCGTTGAAGGTCACACTGACAGCGTCGGTTCAGAAGCATACAACCAAGACCTGTCACAGCGTCGTGCTCAAGCGGTTGTAGACTATCTGACATCACGTGGTATTGACGGTCGTTACCTGGTACCTGTCGGTCTGGGTGAAAACTTCCCGATTGCACGCAACGATACAGATGCCGGTCGTGCGCTGAATCGTCGTGTAGAGTTCGATGTCAATCGATAATAATAAAGTAGTAAGTTAATCACTAAGGGCCCTGCAAGCAGGGCCCTTTTTTTATCTGTCAGTTGAGCCAGTTTTCCAGGCTGTTCTCTCTCACTTTCTGTTCTGCAGCGTCAATGATTGATTGAAAGCCGGGACGGGAAAGAAGCGATGTCACCTGCTTTTTAAGCTCAGCTTGATCCATGCCGGGTTTGACCTCCGACTCATAGAGCAATTTCAGCAGGATGAAATCCAGCCCGCTCAGAAAATCATTAAATGAGCGATCATTGAATATCGAGGGAAACACCTGGTTTGAGTCATTGACCAGGCCCAGAATCTGGGTCAGTTCTTCCACAACACAGCTCATCAGCTTGCCGTGAGCACGAGCCCGGTCGACAGGGATAATCACTGCGGCTGCTCTGATTTCACCATTCGCTGATGTTCTGACCCTTGCCAGGCAGACGCTGTCACGAATTATCTGTTGCCGGAAAGATTGATTGCTCAGTCCAAAATCCTCCAATAAATGCTGATCCAGATGCTGTTCTGAGCTGAATAAAATGCGCAGATTGGCGTCTTCAGCCTGTTCTACCGGCGCGATATCAAGCCTGGTGATAGTGGAGAGATGATTTAGGTGAGCAGTCACCATGCGTTGATGTAAATCCTGATCGCCAGTTCTATCAGCAATGTAATATCGGATCGGCTCCAGCCATTTATTGACTTGTCCAGCCTGCCCGCCATGTTCGCGGTTTAGCGTGATATCGAGAAAGCTATTCAGGATGTAGTCGTTATTTTTCCAATGGACAGCTGCCGCATTCGCTGAAATACTCAGCGTCGATAACAAGATGAGGCAGGATAATTTGCGCGTTGACAATGAAATCATAGCTGCAGTGTAGAGTTAACCGCAGTAGACCGCAAAAAAGGAATTTATCCTATAGAGCCATTCAGCCCACGAGTTTATGCTGAAACCAACTGATATAGCTTTATTGGTTTTCCTCTATGCCGCTATGGGCTTGCCCGTAGCGGTTTTTTTTGTCCATTTCTTTGCCCCGGTCAGGCATCCTGTGCTGCTTTCACTTTGTCATGGTCTAAGACATCTGATGCTGCATAAGCTGAAGTGCTGATCAAGAGGCCAAGAGTTGAAGCGATTAAAGTGGTTTTCATGGATAGTCTCCTTTGTTGAACCGAAGACCATGTTATGCCTCGTCCATGAACGCAGCCCTGACGGGCTATTAAGTTAAGATTAATCCTTGATTAACAGGTTTTTAATCGAACTGAGGAGGTGAAAATATCTACAGACCGAGGTAAAAAGCGAAAACAAGGATGTAGTAATCCGGCTGCGCAGGGGAGGCTGAATAGCAAGCAAGGACCGGAAAGAAAATGGCGCGCCCGACAGGACTTGAACCTGTGACCCTCGGCTTCGGAAACCGATACTCTATCCAGCTGAGCTACGGGCGCGTGATGATGAAAACATCAATCAGAGCGGCAGATTATACGTATTTTGACCACGTTCTGCATCAAAAGATGGGCATTGCCGGGACTGTGTCCGGAAACTGTTTTAGTACTGTGGATTGATTTTCTCCAGTTGCCAGATCTCGTCGTTGTATTCCTCCATCGTTCTGTCGGTGGAGAATTTGCCGCTGTTGGCACTGTTGATAATACTCATTGCCAGCCAGCGCTGTTTATCCTCATAGGCTTCTGAGGCACGCTGCTGAGCGTCGACATAGCTGCGGAAATCAGCCACAGTCATCCATGGATCGTGGGGACTGGTTAAAGCAGCAATGACTTCATCGAAACCGCCCGGCTCGAACTGGTTGAAATGACCCGACTCCAATAAGTCGACAACGCGGCGCAGGTCGGCATCATTATCGATAATAAAGCGGGGGTTGTAATCTCTTCTGGCCTCCTCCACTTCGGATTCAGTCAGGCCGAACAGGAAGAAATTGTCTTCACCGGCTTCATCACGGATCTCGATATTGGCGCCATCCAGCGTGCCGATGGTGATGGCACCATTCATCATGAACTTCATGTTACCGGTGCCGGAGGCTTCCTTACCGGCAGTGGAAATCTGCTCAGACAGATCGGCGGCCGGGCAAATGACTTCCATGGCAGAGACCTGGTAATTGGGCAGGAAAACCACTTTCAGCCAGTCACCGACTTCCTCATCGTTATTGACGATATTGGCAACATTGTTGATAAGTTTGACGATTTGTTTGGCCATCACATAACCCGGCGCCGCTTTACCGCCAAACAGGACGCAGCGCTTGGTCAGGCCTTCAGTGTCGCCACGTTTTATGCGGTCATAAAGATGAATGACATGCAGTACATTCAGCAGTTGGCGTTTGTATTCATGAATCCGTTTGACCTGAATATCAAACATCGCGTCAGGGTTGAAGTCGACGTTGCAGCTTTGTTTTACCAGTGCCGCCAGACGCTCTTTATTGGCGCGTTTGGCCGCATGCCATTTTTGCTGGAAAGCGCTGTCATGCGCATAAGGCTCCAGTTTTTTCAGCTCGCTGAGCTCGGTGACCCATTTGTCACCAATGGTGTTGCTGATGAGTTGGCTCAGATCAGGGTTACACCAGGCCAGCCAGCGGCGCTGGGTGACGCCATTGGTTTTGTTGTTGAACTTCTGTGGCCAGAGCTCATAGAAGTCATGGAACAGACCTTTTTTGAGCAACTCCGAATGCAATGCCGCAACACCGTTGATGGAGAAACTGCCGACGATGGCGAGGTGCGCCATGCGCACCTGCTGCTGCGGGCCTTCCTCGATAATTGACATTCTGGCTAAGCGTTCCTTATCGCCCGGCCAGTGATTGGCGACTTCGCGCAGGAAGCGGGCATTGATCTCATAAATGATCTCAAGAATCCGCGGCAAGAGGCGGCCGAACATGTTTACCGGCCAGCGCTCCAGCGCTTCCGGTAGCAAGGTGTGGTTGGTATAAGCCATGGTGCGGGTGGTGATCTCCCAGGCTTCATCCCAGCCCAGTTCATGCTCATCCATCAGCAGGCGCATCAGTTCGGCAACTGCCACGGTAGGGTGAGTGTCATTCAGCTGGAAGCAGTTTTTGTCAGCAAAATTGTCAAATTTTTCGCTGTGGGTAGTCACCCAGTAATCAAGAATATCCTGCAGACTGGCTGAAGCCAGGAAATACTGCTGGCGCAGGCGCAGCTCTTTACCGTTTTCGCTGGCATCATTGGGATAAAGCACCATGCTGATATTTTCAGCTTCATTTTTAGCCGCCACGGCATCGGTATAGGAGCCGGCGTTAAAGTCTTCCAGATTGAACTCATCGGTAGCCGCTGCTTTCCACAGCCGCAGTTTGTTGACGGTGCCATTCTGGTAACCGGGAATCGGTAAGTCATAAGGCACAGCCAGCACATCATTGGTCTCTACCCAATAGGCGCGCAGTTCACCATCATGATCGCGGTGGAACTCGGTGTGACCACCGAATTTAACCCGTTGGGTGAATTCAGGCCGTTCCAGTTCCCAGGGGTTACCGTCGCGCAGCCAGTGATCGGGCTTTTCAACCTGATAGCCATCGACGATTTTCTGCTGGAACATGCCGTATTCATAACGCAGACCATAACCGGTCACCGGCAGTTGCAAAGTGGCACAGCTATCAATGAAACAGGCTGCCAGACGACCCAGGCCGCCGTTTCCAAGGCCGGCATCGTGTTCCATCTCAATCAGCTCTTCAAAGCTCATGCCCAGTTCGTTGAGCGCCTTGGCGGTTTCTGATTCCAAGCCGAGGTTCAGCGCTGCGTTGCCCATGGCCCGCCCCATCAGAAATTCCATCGACAGGTAATAAGCCTGCTTGCACTGGGCTTCGGCATAGGTGTGCTTGGTGTGCTTCATTCGATTGAACAGACGATCACGCAGGGTCAGAGCCAGGGCGGAATAAAGATAGTGACCAGAGGCACAGCCTTTGTCCTGTGCCAGGTGAGTGCCGTAATAACGTTTGAAATCGTTGACCAGATCAGTACTGCTCATGCCCAGTTTAGGGGTGTTGTATAGCTCTGGAGCAGGCGTAGCGGTCAGCGCATAGCGAGGGCTCATAGACAGATCCTTAATTTCAAAATTTATTGTGGGTAGGTGGCAGAAAAGCCGTTCCGGTTAGGCATCGTTACCTGGGGTAATGTGACTGCGTTGAGTTCCACATCAGCTTCAATTATACCATCCTGACTCAGAATATAAGCGCAAAGTGCGTAGATTTCATTACTGTTCAAACTGTATGGAGCAGAGGGTGGCATTGAGCGGCGGATGTAGTCAAACAAGGTGGTGGCATAAGGCCAGTAACTGTTCACGGTTTTTTCGGGGTATTCACTGCTGAGTGAGCCGACTTCGCCCACCAGGGGCATGGCACTGCCACCAATAGCGTCGATGCCATGGCAGGCAACACAATGCTGTTCAAACAATTGCTTGCCTTGAGCCGCATTACCGGAGCCCGGTGACAAAGCTTCACCATCGGGGCTGATAGTCAGATTCCACTCGGGTCTGTCAGTCAGTTCTTGCGCGGGCTGACCCAGAGGCTGATAAAGCGTCTGCGCAGCCAGTGCAGGCAGTACAAACAACAAAGCCAGTATCAGGCTAATCCGGGTAAACATGATAGAGATAGCCATCTTCGCTGACTTCCCAACTGATGATCGCGTTGAAGTGAAAGAAGCCATGCTTGCCACGATTAGCCAGCAGTTGTTTGCGGCTGGGTTGCACATAGCCGGTCTCGTCGGTGGCACGACTCTGCAACATGGCATATTGGCCCTGCCACTGCCAGGGCAGGCTGAAGCGGGTGAAGGCCTTACTCAATACCGGTTGTTGCAGTTCGGCATCTACCCAGCTGGCGCCACCATCTGAGGAGACTTCCACCCGGGTGATTTTGCCGCGGCCCGACCAGGCGAGGCCGGTCAATTGATAAATACCGGGATTGTCTGGCAGCTTCATGCCATGTGAGGGAGAGGTAATCAGCGACTTGGCCTCCATTTCAAAACTGAACTGGCGTGCTGTGCCATCCGGCATCAAGTCGGTGTACTGGGCCGTTTCATCACGGGTCATCGCCGGTTCATCAGTGAGCCGCAATTGCCGCAACCATTTGACATTGGTAATACCCTCCCAGCCCGGCAAAACCAGACGCAGTGGATAACCATTCTCCGGTCGTAAGCGTTCGCCGTTCTGGTATAGCGCCAGAATGGCATCATCCAGCAGTTTTTCCAGCGGAATACTGATATTGAGGGAGGCGCCATCAGCGGCTTCAGCGATAACCCATTTCGCCTTGCTCTGGATGCCGGCTTCCTTCAACAGATATTTCAGCGGTATACCGGTCCACTCAGCGTTGGAAACCAGACCATGAGCGTAACCCGCAGCAGTCTCAATCGGTCGGCTGCGCCAGCTACTGTTACTGTTACCACCGCATTCGATGAAGCAGATCCGTGATTGCATCGGATAACGTTTGAGCGCCTCTACACTGAAGCTCAGTGGTTTCTCCACCAGGCCATCAATCAGCAGGGTATGCCTCGCCGGGTCAATGTCAGGCACCCCGTTGTGATGGCGCTCAAAATGAAGGCCATTAGGCGTGATACTGCCCTGCAATTCATGCAAAGGTGACCAGGACACCCCATTGCCCGGCATATCCGGGTTGGCAGAAATCCAGCGAATGATCTTGCTTTCGTAGGGTGAGGGCTGACCGTAGTTGCTGAAGCTGTCACCGGCTTTTGTCATCGACTCAGGCAGGATGTCACGGTAGTCCACACTGGACTGAGCGGCCAGAACCGGCAGGCTGAAACCGGCAAAAGCACTACTTAAAGCCGTGTATTGGAGAAACTGTCGACGACTTTCAAGTGGCGCTTTTTTCATCACCGCTTACGCTTGAGCAATGACCGTGTCGACTTCAAACCAGTGATCGAGTCTGCTTACAGCCTCATCACGGCCACTTTTGTTGAGTGATGAGAATAGCTGTACAGTGGCTTCCAGGTCTTCCTGTTGTAGCTTTTTCTGCACATCCAGCATCGTTGCCTTGGCGGCGCCGTGTTTGAGTTTGTCTGATTTGGTGAGCAGAATATGAACCGGCAGCGAAGCCTGATTGGCCCAGGTCAGCATTTGCAAGTCAAAATCTCTTAATGGATGACGGATATCCATCATCAGCATCAGGCCACGCAGGGATTGGCGCGTTTCCAGATATTGGGCCAGGGTGGCCTGCCATTTTTGCTTCATTGCTTCCGGGACTTTGGCATAACCATAGCCGGGAAGATCCACCAAAGCGCGCTGTTCATCCAGATGAAAGAAGTTGATCATCTGGGTACGGCCCGGCGTTTTACTGGTTCGTGCCAAAGAACGAATACCGGTAATTGTATTGATAGCACTGGATTTGCCGGCATTGGAACGTCCGGCGAAGGCGACTTCGTAACCATTGTCCCCGGGCAACTGGGACAGTTTGGTCGCGCTACCGCTATAATAAGCGTTTCGGTATAGCTGTGACATGGAACCATTCTGGGTGAAAAAATATCTCAACAAGAGTAGCATACCCAAAGTTTTAATGATGCAAGCGCTTAGTTTTCAGGTAGAGAAGATGAAAAGAATGTTGATGGCCGCTGTGCTGGGCATGGCGATGAGTACGACTCCTTTTGTATGGGCTGCCGGTAATGTGTCGGCGGGTAAAGAAAAAGCCGCGGTGTGTGCCGCTTGTCATAGTACTGATGGCAATAGTTTGTCACCAGACTTCCCCAAACTGGCAGGTCAGCATGAAGGTTACATCATCAAGCAGCTAATGGATTACAAAAGCGGTGAACGTCAGAACGCGATCATGATGCCAATGGCCGCTAATCTGTCAGAGCAGGACATGGCCGACCTGGCTGCTTACTTTGCCAGCCAGAAAACGGCACCCGGTGCGGTGAGTGAAGAGATGCTGGAACTCGGTGAACAAATTTACCGTGGCGGTAATAAAGAATCCGGCGTTCCGGCCTGTATGGCCTGTCATGGCCCGAACGGCAGCGGTGTCCCCGCAGCCAACTGGCCAAAACTGGCTTCTCAATATGGTGCTTACGTTGAAACGCAGTTGCATGCTTTTGCAAAAGGCGAGCGTGCGAATGACCCCAACGGCATGATGCGTGATATCGCCAGCAAAATGACCGAAGCGGAAATCAAAGCCGTCTCTGCTTACGTTTTCGGTCTTAAACCCTAATCAAATAGAATCCCTGGCTGCATGTTTTTCACATGCAGTCAGGCTCAATTCAGGTCTGACCTGAAATAAGGGCCTCCCGATGTCACAATCCAAGGACTCGAAACTGCCGCAGCGTTCCTTTGCCTGGCGAATATTTCATTTCCTGGGCAGTATGGAATTCGCCATTACCATGCTGATCACACTAGCGATCGCGTCGGTTATCGGCACAGTCTTACAACAAAATCAGCCTTATCCGGACTACGTCATCAAGTTCGGCCCATACTGGTTTGAAGTGTTTGAAGCGCTCGGTCTCTATGATGTCTACAGTGCATTGTGGTTTCTGGCAATTCTGGCGCTGCTGGTGATATCCACCACCGTATGTGTAGTTCGTCATACCCCATCGATGTTCAGGGATATGTTTAATCTTAGGACTCATGTCCAGCACAAATCCCTGCGCAGCATGCATCATCATGCTCATTGGCAGAAATCAGGTGAGATTGAAGACAACGCCAACTTAATCAGTGACAGACTCGCCGCACTGGGTTTTCGAACCCGCATCACTGAAAAAGGTGATGATCGTCTGGTGTCAGCAATGCGTGGTGGCATGAACCGACTTGGCTATATCCTGACCCACGTTGCCATCATCGTGATTTGTGTCGGTGGTCTGCTGGACAGTAATCTGCCGCTCAAGATTGCTGAGTGGCAGGGCCGATTGGACATTGAAACACGTAACCTGCCGCTGAGTCAGATCCCCAAAGAAAGTCGTCTTGCGGTTGGGCCACAGGCTTTCCGTGGCAGTGTGAGTATTCCAGAGGGGCGTGCCGCGAGTGTGGTGTATCTGCCGATGCGAGACGGCTATCTGGTGCAGAATCTGCCTTTTACCATTGAGGTAAAGGAGTTCAGAATTGAACATTATCCGACTGGTCAGCCTAAATCATTCGAGTCAGATCTGGTAATCTACGATCCGGATCTGGAACAGCCACTGGAGCAGACGATTGCGGTTAATCACCCTTTGATTCACAAAGGCTATGCTATTTACCAGGCCAGCTTTGGTGATGGCGGCTCTGAACTGACTATCAATGCCTGGCCGTTGTTTGCCGGCCAGCCGGAACCCACTGAATTGGAAACCCGGGTTTTTGAAACGCAGCAGATGCTTTGGGGAGACAGGGAGTTACAACTGGAAGTGACCGGCTTCCGGCCGTTCAATATCAATCCTGATCCCACCGAAGACGACCCCCGAAACGTCCGTAACTTCGGCCCCAGCATCCAGTTCAAATTGCGCCGCGAGACCGGTGAAGCAATGGAATTTGAAAACTATATGTACCCGGTTGAGCGCAATGGGCGTGAATTCTTGTTGAGCGGGGTACGCAATAGTCCTTCCGAAGAGTTCGCCTACCTGTATCTACCGGCTGATGAGGATGGCAGTGTCGAGGGTTTCATTCGATTTCTACATGCTTTGCATAATGACGAACAGGTCTCTGCGGTAGCCGCGGAAATGAAGGATGAAACGCTGGTCAGTCTGCAAAGTGAACAGGACAACGTGCTGGGTGACAGCCTGAAACGTACCCTGGAAACCTTGATGGCGATGTTCGTGCGAGGTGGTTTTGATGAAGTACGTGACTTCATTGAAGAGAGCCTGCCTGAAGTTGAGCGGGAAACACTGGCGCCAGCCTATCTTGCAATGCTTCGGGAAATGTTGGGGCGGATTTACTTCAACAGTCTTGAATTGGGGCCGGAAGACACCGTATCTGAAGCACAATTGCTGTTTTTGCAGGATGCCATTGATGCCGTGGGCACGCTGCCACGCTATGGTTCGCCGGTTTATTTATCGCTGACAGCATTCAATCACATCGAATCTACCGGTCTGCAGATTGCCCGATCGCCGGGTAAAAACGTGGTCTATCTGGGCTGTGCTTTTCTGATCGCCGGGGTGTTTCTGCTGTTCTATTTGCCGCAAAGACGCTTTTGGGCGTGGCTGAGCCGTGATGGGGAACAGACTCGAATTGACCTGGCCGGTATGACCAATCGCAACCCACGCGAATTTGATGATTATTTCGAACAAATATACACGCAATTGCAGTCGCTGCAGCGGAACTCTGCTGTTGACTGATGTTCTTAGGTTCTACATGCGACAGCGCATTACGAGACGGATATGAGCACACAACTTTCTACTGTTGATTCTGGAAAAACCAGCCTGGCTGCCTGGATATGGCGATTATTGATGGCGCTGTCGGCTGTTGGTCTGATTGCCTTCTATGGCGAAATCCTTGATGGCTATGAAGTGAGTATTATCATCCTCACCGGGATCTCTATGGCCTGGCTGGGTCAGTACTGGCCTGGATATCGCTGGCATACTTTAACGGTTGCCGTGCTGAGTCTGATTGCTGTGTCGATTTATGGTGATGACCTGGCTCGCGCTGACACGAGTTTCTGGCTTAATTATGTACTTGCCAGTCAGTCAGCCTTTATGTGGATGAGCGCACTGTTCGTCATGGCGACCGCAACTTATTTTGGCGGGCTGATCTTTCACTCTGAGTTTACTGAAAAAGTGGCCAGCTTCCTGACCTGGGCGGCGACCACTATGGGTATGATTGGTTTGATGGTGCGTTGGCGCGAATCGTACCTGCTGGGTGCCGATATCGGTCATATTCCGGTCAGTAACCTCTATGAAGTGTTCATCCTGTTTGCCGTTGTGACTGCATTGCTTTACCTGTTCTATGAACGCCGCTACCAAACACGTAGCCTGGGCGGGTTTGTGTTATTGGTAATCAGTGCCGCCGTTGTTTTCCAGCTCTGGTATACCTTTGACCGTCAAGCCCATCAAATCGAACCGCTGGTACCGGCATTGCAGAGTTATTGGATGAAAATTCATGTGCCGGCCAATTTTGTTGGCTATGGTGCTTTTGCCATGGCCGCCATGATAGCGGTGGCCTACTTACTGGTTAACAGACAGACTGGTAAAGCCTCAGTCAGCCGTTGGGTACAGAAGATGCCGTCGCTGGCTTTGATGGATGATCTGATGTACAAAACCATCGCTCTGGGTTTTGCCTTTTTCACTCTGGCAACCATTCTCGGTGCACTGTGGGCCGCAGAAGCCTGGGGAGGCTACTGGTCATGGGATCCGAAAGAAACCTGGGCGTTGATTGTCTGGCTCAACTACGCCGCCTGGCTGCATATGCGCATGACTAAGGGCTGGCATGGAGGGCCAATGGCCTGGTGGGCCATTGTAGGCCTGTTTGTGACCTTGTTTGCCTTCCTCGGTGTCAATATGTTTTTATCCGGGTTGCACTCTTACGGTACGCTCTAAAACGAAAGGATATGAAGATGACTAAATTTTTCTCAATGCTGGCCTCAGGCCTACTTGCTGGCCTGGTATCGCTGTCTGTCTGGGCAGTGCCGATGTCTTACGTCGAGGGCACACATTATTTCCCTACGGCTGAAAAAATGACGACCACCGATGCTGAGAAAATTGTGGTAGTGGAAATGTTTTCCTACACCTGTCCCCATTGTTTTGCATTGGAGCCGGAAATTGAAGAATGGAAAAAAACACTTTCCGATGATGTGAAGTTTGTGAAAGTCCCAGCGATCTTCCGTGATAGCTGGCTGGAACTGGCCCGTGTCTACTACGCGGCTGAAGCCTCTGGTGATCTGGAGATGCTGCATCCCAAACTTTTTAATGCCATCCATGTGGAAAAACGCCGTTTGAGTACCGAAGACCAACTGCTGGATTTTGTTGAAGAGCAGGGGATTGACCGTGAAGCTTTTGCTAAAACAATGAATTCCTTCAGCGTCAAAGGCAAAGTGAAAAATGCACTGATTATGAGCCGCAATTCAGGTATCACCGGTGTGCCGGCCTTTATCGTTGAGGGTGAATACCGGACCAATGCCAGCAGTGCTGGTGGCAGTGAACAGCTATTCGAAGTGGTGGATATGTTGATTGAGCAATCACGTTAGTGACATGCCGCTGACGCCACGAAAAAAGCCCGGCTTGTCCGGGCTTTTTTTATAATGCGGCTGGTAAAGGCTCTTCCACCGGGGGCGCTTCAATAACAGGCACCGCAGCATCGTCATGATGTAGCAGAATATCCAGATAGCGGCGGATATTCTGTACATAACGAACCGGTTCACTACCACGTGCATAACCATAGCGGGTTTGGGAAAACCATTTCTGCTTCGACAGCAAGGGCAGGTGTTCCCGGACGTCTGTCCAAAGATTGGGATCTTTACCCTGAATTTCCGTCAATACTCTCGCATCTTCCAGATGACCCATACCAATATTGTAGGCGGCCAGTGCAAACCAGATGCGGTCAGCAGGCTGAATGCCGTCAGGCAGGCGCTCATAGATCGAAGCCAGGTAGCCGGCGCCGGCGAAAATACTCTGTTCCGGGTCCTCACGGTCAGTGACATCCATTTCTTTGGCGGTGGCACGGGTCAGCATCATCAGCCCTTTCACCCCGGTGCTGGATACAGCTTCCGGGTTCCAGTGTGATTCCTGATAGGACATGGCTGCCAGCAGGTGCCAGTCAAAACCGAATTGTTCGCCAGCTTGCTGGAACATATCTTTGTAGCGTGGCAGATGGGTCTGAATCCGTCGATGAACAGCGCGGGTGTCGACATAGTCAAAGCGTCGAATATGGCCATAATATTTCTCGATCAGCTTGTCCAGCTCACCGGAAGCTTCCATATCGTGAAAAAAGGCGAGCACTTCCAGGTAAAGAGAGTCGTCGTCTGACAATGGCATTGCCCAACCCAGTGGTTGTGGCTCTGAGATATCAAAGGCGACACGTAACTCAGGGAGCAGTCCTTGATTGGCTGACATTTCATTGGAATCGACCACGGTGTAATCGATAAGCTCCAGCTGAACCAGTTCCAGCAGACCACTGTTATCCAGCTCTTCATTTTCCCGCCAGTCCAGTTCCGGAATTTCTTCCTGCAGAGATGCTAATTGCTCAACATGGCTGCTTTTGGCGACGACTTCCAGTTGACCATCAGTAATGTCGGTGATGTCCTTTGGTTTCCCTGTGCCATGTTTGTACACCAGTTGTTGAGTCACTTCATGGTAGACCGGTCCGAAACGAATGCGGTTTTTGCGTTGCTCCGTCACGGTGAGGCCTGCTGCAGCGATGTCGGCCTTGCCCTGTTCAATCAGACTGAGCACATTGCCGAGATTGTCGGGCACGATGACTTTCAGGTCGACTCCCAGTCGTTCGGCAAAGCGCTGTGCCAGTTCGTACTCAAACCCTGCCAGCGTGTCACCTTTGACATAATAGCTGGTCAGACTATAACGGCTCAGAACACGCAACTCTCCGCGATCCTGAATTTGCTGAAGGTGTGGTTGGGCTTCGCTACAGGCTGCAGTCATGCAAACAGCCAGCAGGAAAATGATTAGGCGTTTCAAGCAACATCCTCTTAACACAAACAGGGTAATTATCCCTTGTTATCGACCTTATTGCACCTGAGACAGTTTTTGCCAGAGGCAAATATCACTGTTTTTATTGGCAAAAATCATAAATCGATTATAATTCACGCTTTTTTTATGTGGATATAAACCCGATGAATGCGCCCGAATTATTGCTTCCTGCCGGCAGCCTCGAACATATGCGTTATGCCTATGCTTTCGGTGCCGATGCCGTCTATGCCGGACAGCCGCGCTACAGTTTGCGTGTCAGAAATAATGACTTTCACAAATTGCCGGTACTGGCGCAGGGGATTGAGGAGGCGCATCAGCGAGGCAAGAAATTTTTTGTTGCCAGTAACCTGATGCCACATAACGCAAAGCTCAAGACTTATATGGCGGATATGGAACCGGTGATTGAGATGGGCCCGGATGCACTGATCATGGCTGACCCCGGTCTGATCATGATGGTGCGTGAGCGCTGGCCGGAGATACCGGTGCATTTATCGGTGCAGGCCAATACGGTGAATTATCAGGCAGTGAAGTTCTGGCAGTCGCTGGGGCTGAGCCGGGTGATTTTGTCCAGAGAGCTGTCGCTGGATGAGATTGAGGAAATTCGTCAGCAATGCCCGGAAATGGAACTGGAAGTGTTTGTGCACGGTGCGCTTTGTATCGCTTATTCAGGTCGCTGTCTACTGTCCGGCTACTTTAACCACCGTGATCCGAATCAGGGGACTTGTACCAATGCCTGCCGCTGGGAATATAAAACACACAGCAGTGATGGCAATGATGATGATCCGCAGAAAATCGATTTTCAGGCTTTTGATGCGATGAACCAGAGTGGTTTGTCAGACTGCGGTGGTCAGGAACGGCATCCACTGGCTGATCAGGTATATCTGATAGAGGAAAAAAATCGTCCCGGTGAAATGATGCCGATCTTCGAGGATGAACACGGCACTTATATCATGAACTCGAAAGATCTTCGTGCGGTGCAGCATATAGACCGGCTGGTGAAGATCGGCGTCGACTCGCTCAAGATCGAGGGGCGTACCAAGTCCGTCTATTATGTTGCCCGTACCGCGCAGATTTACCGTCAGGCCATTGATGATGCGAGGGCTGGTAAAGCCTTCGACCCCACGCTGATTGGCAAGCTGGATAATCTTGCTAATCGTGGCTATACCGATGGTTTCTATCAACGGCATCCGACGCAGGAACAGCAGAATTATCTGCATGGTTATTCCAGCAGCGAGCGTCAGCAGTATGTCGGCGAGGTGTCAGGGATTGATCAGGACAGGCAATTGTTGAAAGTGGATGTTAAAAACCGTTTTGCTGCCGGTGACCGGCTGGAGTTGATTACGCCCTCAGGCAATCGGGAGTTCGTGCTGGAGCAACTGTGGAATCAGCAATTAGAATCTGTTGAGGTCGCGCCCGGCAGTGGCCATCAGGTTTACATCCCTTATCAGGGGCTGGCGCCGGAAAGGGCGATAGTCGCTAAATATCTTTAACGGCGGGCACGGAAGAAAGCACGCAGCATCTCGCTGCTTTGTTCAGCCATAAGCCCGGACTCGCATTGCACGCGGTGGTTGAGATTGGGTAGTGAAAACACATCGACACAACTGCCGGCGGCGCCGGTTTTAGGTTCGCTGGTGGCATAAACCAGGCGGTTAATGCGGGCATGCACCAGCGCGCCGGCGCACATCACACAGGGTTCCAGTGTGACATAGAGATCGGCGCCGGGCAGGCGGTAATTGTTTTGAGACAGGCAGGCCTGACGCAGCGCAATAATCTCGGCGTGCGCAGTGGCATCATGCGCTGTAATCGGATGATTCCAGCCCTCACCGATGATTTCATCATTCAACACAACCACTGCGCCAACCGGGACTTCACCCTCGGCTTCCGCATGCCGTGCCAGCTCCAGCGCCCGTTGCATCCAGCGACTGTCGTCAGACATCAATATTCCGTTTGATCAGGTTCAGCAGGCGCTTGCTGGCACCCTGACTATGCTTAATCAGGTTCTGCCCGGCCTGACCCATATCAGCGCGCTTCTGCGGGTTTCTGAGTAAATCCGTTACCGTATCTGCCAGGCTCTCGCTGCTATCAATCTGTACTGCGGCTCCAGCCTCCAGAAATTGACGACTGATTTCACTGAAATTGAAGTAATGCGGGCCGATGATCACCGCACGTCCCAGTGCAGCCGGTTCCAGCAGATTATGACCGCCCCTGGGAACCAGGCTGCCACCGACAAATGCGATATCAGCCGTGCCGTAAAATAACGGCAGCTCACCCATGGTATCGATCACCAGCACCTGAATATCACGGCTGCACATCCCGTTATCGCTACGTCGCAGAATCTTGAAACCACTGCGCTGACTTAATGCCGCGACTTTGTCAAAACGCTCCGGATGACGTGGTACCAGGATCAGCAGCAAATCCGGAAACTCGGCACGGATTTTACGTGACGCGTTGAGAATAATCTCGTCCTCACCTTCGTGGGTGCTGGCGGCGATAAATACCGGTCGGTTACCCCAGATACTGCGCAGCGCTTCAGCTTCTTCTGTCAGACTGGCGGGCAGGGTGATTTCAAACTTAAGATTACCGACGGCATGGACACTTTCTTTATCAGCTCCCAGCGCGACAAAACGCTGCCGATCATCCTGAGATTGTGCCGCGATCAGTGTGAACTGCTGCAACATGCGCTGGCTGAGCTTGGCAATTTTTTGATAGCCAGCAGCGGATCGGGCTGAGAGCCGGGCATTAGCGAGCACCATGGGGATCTCCAGCGCGTCAGCATAATGAATCAGATTAGGCCAGAGCTCGGTTTCCATAATGATGCCCAGTTCCGGTCGCGCCGATTTCAGAAAACGCCGGACCGCGAAAGGCAGGTCATAAGGAAGGTAACAATGCAGAACCCTATCGCCGTAGAGACTGGTGACCCGAGCACTGCCGGTCGGGGTCATGGTGGTAATCAGAATCTGATGTGATGGGTACTGAGTCTGTAGCGCCTCGACCAGGGGTCTGGCTGCCTCAACTTCCCCGACAGAGACTGCATGAACCCAGAGCAACGGTTTCTCGGCTGAGGGGGCAGGTTTGATACCGAAACGTTCATCCCAGCGTTTGAAATACGCAGAAGCACGACTGCCGCGCCAAATCAGGCGGAGCATAATCAGGGGCAGCGCCAGGATGAAAACAAAGCTGTATAAAAATCTCAATTCAGACTCATTGGATAAGCGGAAATCGAGCAGGAATGATAGCATAGGCGCAACCTTGAGTACTGAACACGCCTTGATGAAAATTTTCCAGAAACAGTTCCTTCACCCGCGCTACTGGTCAAGTTGGCTGGGGCTGACCCTGATGCGTCTTTCTGTGTATCTGCCGGGGCGGTTACAGGTCATAATCGGTCAGAGCCTCGGACTGTTGATGCGTCCTTTTATGGGCTCACGGGCCAAAATCGCCCGTCGTAATATTGAATTAAGCTTCCCTGAACTCAGCCCGTCGGAACAGGAACGACTGGTCAAGCGCAGCCTGACCACGATGGGCATGATGATGATTGAGACGGCGATGAGCTGGTGGGCCAGTGATAAGCGTCTGTTGAAACGGGTCCGCTATGAGGGGCTGGAATACCTGGAACAGGCCAAGGCTGAAGGCAAGGGCGTGATTCTGCTCACCGGCCACTTCACCAGTATGGAGTTGGGGGGCAGGCTGATCATGTTGAAAACGCCGGCTTATGTGATGTTTCGGCAGCTTAAGAATCCGCTGTTTAATGCCGTGATGATGCGTTCAAGAACTTTTCATAGCGAGGGTATTGTCCTGCGTGATGATCCACGCTCAATGCTGCGGGCTCTCAAGAAAAACAAAGTGGTCTGGTATGCCCCGGACCAGGACTTTGGCAAACGCACCGCCGTGTTTGCCAAATTCTTCGGTGTACAGGCGGCGACGATTGTAGCGACAGCCAGAATGGTCAAAATGACCGGCGCCAGAATCGTGCCTTTTGTGCCGCGTCGTGAAAAAGACGGCAGCTATACCATCAGTATCGGTAAGCCCTGGGAGGACTATCCGACGGGTGATGATCTGGTCGACGCGCAGCGTATTAACGACTGGCTCGAGCATGAAATTCGCCGCTCACCGGAGCAGTATCTGTGGGTCCACCGCCGCTTTAAAACTCAGCCGGAAGGCAAGGGCCTGCTTTACAAGAAGCTGTAATTACTCACCCAGCGTATAGCTGTAACTGACAATAATCGAGTCAGCGCCCGGATTGTAATCGCCCAGATCGGCATTGGACATATGGTAATAGCCCAGAGACAGCCTGCTCCTGTCAGTCATTTGATAAGCGAGATCCAGGCCGGTACGAAATTCGAGACCATAGCCCAGATCGACACCTCCGCCGTTTTCATAGGCCGCCACGGCAAAGTGCGGTGTCAACACCCAGTTAGCTGACATAGACCAGTCATAGCGAACACCGGCATAAGCCCAATAGGCGCCGTCCGAGGTGACTGATGCGCCGATGGTGGGGATGAGGTTATAAAAGTCAGCGGCCGGGGCGAAGCGGTATTCCACCCCTAATTCCGTTGCATTGTCTTCGCTGTCAAAGGCATCGTAACCGCCGGCAGTAAATGCCACTGCAGACTGTTCCTCTGCGATCGCCAAAGCGGGCAGGCTTAGGGTCAGCAGCCCGGTAATCAGTATTTTTTTCATTGTGTCGTCCCTGCTCTCTATCTGTGCGTTCAGGATTTTTATAGCATGAGTCAAAACAATGTGACAATAACCGCACAAAAAAAGGCCATCCCGAGGGATGGCCTTTATTGTCTGTACAGACGTGTCCGGGCAATTAACGTTTGGAGAATTGTGGACGTTTACGAGCTTTATGCAAGCCGATTTTCTTACGTTCAACGGCACGGGCATCACGAGTGATGTAGCCGGCTTTACGCAGTTCAGCTTTCAACTCATTGTCGTATTCAACCAAGGCACGGCTGATACCGTGACGGATGGCACCGGCCTGACCGTTGTTACCACCACCGCGGACAGTGATGTTGAGGTCAAACTTATCCATCATGTCGACCAGTTCCAGAGGCTGACGGACGACCATGCGTGAAGTTTCACGACCGAAATAGTCTTCCAGTGAGCGAGTGTTGATCGAAATGTTACCGCTGCCTGGTTTCAGGAATACACGAGCGGTAGAGCTTTTACGACGACCTGTTGCGTAGTATGAATCTGCCATGTTGATATCCGATTAGATTTCCAGCGCTTTAGGCTGTTGTGCTGTGTGAGGATGTTCGGTGCCAGCGTAAACTTTCAGCTTGCTGAACATGGCCCGACCCAGAGGGTTCTTAGGCAGCATGCCTTTAACAGCAGTCTGGATAACGCGCTCCGGAGCTTTGTCCAGTTGTTTTTCCAGAGAGATAGATTTGATACCACCGATGTGACCAGTGTGGTGGTGGTAAATCTTATCTTTCATTTTATTACCGGTTACACGCAATTTTTCAGCGTTGATGACAACGATGTAATCACCAGTATCAACGTGAGGCGTGTAAATCGCTTTATGTTTACCACGCAGACGACGCGCGATCTCAGTTGCCATACGGCCTAAGGTTTTGCCGTCAGCATCGATAACGAACCAGTCACGACGAACTTCTGCTGGTTTTGCACTAATGGTTTTCATCCGCGAGTTGCTCCTGATAATTACGCAAGCGGTCCAAATAAAGAGGGAGAATATTACGCACTCATAGTCTGACTGTCAACAGCTTTTACAGAAACAGCCAGAGTAAAAAAGCGCCCAGTATCAAGCGGTAAATGACGAATGGCCACATACCAATTCGGTCGAGCATCTTCAGAAACAGGAAAATGCAGAGGTAGGCGCTGACAGCCGAAAATACGGCCCCTGAAATCAGGGCTGTCCAGTCGACAGGAAGCGAGGATTGTACGAGTTCTGTCACCTCAAGTCCACCAGCCAGAATAATCACCGGAATCGACAACAGAAAAGAGAAGCGAGCCGCCGCCTGGCGGGTGAGTCCCAGCATCAGACCTGCAGTGATGGTAATACCGGAGCGTGAGGTACCGGGAATCAGGGCAATGGCCTGGGCGATGCCGATAAACAGAATATCTGACCAGGTGAGCTGATGCTCGCTACGCTGCCTTTTACCGCGCCAGTCAGCCCAGCCCAGTAACAGGCCAAAAACAATGGTGGTGGTGGCAATCACCAGCGGGCTGCGCAAGCTGCTTGCAATGATATCGGCAAACAGCAGACCGGCAAGTCCTACCGGTATGGTGCCGAACCCAACGGCCCAGGCCAGGCGGCTGTCACCGACGGTTTTTCTCTGTTTCAGTGAGGCAAGCCAGTCCACGAGAATAGTTCTGATATCGTGGCGGAAGTAGAGCACGACCGCCGTCAATGTACCGACATGGACGGCGACATCAAACGCGAGGCCCTGATCCTGCCAGTTAGCGATGACCGGTAATAGAATAAGATGAGCCGAGCTGGAAATCGGCAGAAATTCTGTCAGTCCCTGCAACAGGGCGAGTAGGGCGATCTGATAAAAGGCCATTTAATATTTCCCGAATGGACAGCGCATCAATGCTTATAAAATGAGACATAGTATCGCATTGTGTCGTGATAGAATTAATGAGTTAACCAGAAACGTGACAGAGAGCAACCATGCCCGAGTATGCCAATCCTAACGCCCTGATTGATCAGTTTAAGAATATCGTGGGTAATGCTTACACCCTGACAGACCCTGCCAAGGTGGCACCTTATTGTAAGGGCTTTCGCTTCGGTGAGGGTAAGGCGCTGGCGGTAGTCAGACCGGCGACACTGCTGCAGGTGTGGCAACTGCTCAAAGCCTGTGTTGAAGCCGATGTTGTAGTCATTATGCAGGCGGCTAATACCGGTCTGACCGGTGGTTCTACCCCGAACGGGGAAGACTATGACCGCCCGATTGTGATCATCAATACTATGCGTATTGATCAGATCCA
This sequence comes from uncultured Methylophaga sp., assembly GCA_965229455.1. Taxonomy (GTDB): domain Bacteria; phylum Pseudomonadota; class Gammaproteobacteria; order Nitrosococcales; family Methylophagaceae; genus Methylophaga. The sequence goes on along the minus strand of OZ245877.1, from coordinate 2,659,398 downwards.
ACTCATTGATAGTGCGCGTCAGATCATCGGTCTGGCCGGCAGCACCCTGTTTGGACTGGAAGAAACACTGGCTCCCTATGGTCGTGAGCCACACTCTGTGATTGGCTCTTCCTGTATCGGTGCATCGATTGTCGGCGGTATCTGCAATAACTCTGGGGGGGCACTGGTCCAGCGTGGTCCGGCCTATACCGAGTTGTCATTGTTTGCCCAGATTAATGCTGATGGCGAACTGGAACTGGTCAATCACCTGGGCATCGAACTGGGCTCGACCCCGGAAGAGATCCTGAGCAACCTGGACAAGCAGAACTACACAGCCCAGGATATTCAGTTCCCCAACAAACGTGCTTCCGATGATGAATATCATGAGCGTGTGAGGCAGGTGGATGAAGACACGCCGGCCCGTTTCAATAATGATGGTCGCCGTCTGCATGAAGCCTCAGGCTGTGCCGGCAAGCTGGCAGTATTTGCGGTGCGAATGGATACTTACCCTATCGCCCAGAAAGAGCAGGTGTTCTACATCGGTACCAACGATGCCAGCGTACTGGCAACAATGCGCCGCGATATCCTGTCCAGCTTCAAAAATCTGCCGGTTTCAGGTGAATACCTGGGGCGTGATTATTACGATGTCTGCAAGAAATACGGCAAAGATACCTTTCTGGTGATCGATAAGCTGGGCTCAAAATACATTCCCAAGCTGTTTGCGATGAAACGCAGCGTCGATCGTATCGCAGGCAAGTTCAAGTTTCTGCCCAGCAAGCTGTCGGACATCATGATGCAGTACCTGAGTTACCTGTGGCCCAATCACCTGCCCAATCGCATGGAAGAGTATCGGGATCGTTTTGCGCATCACTGGATCCTGGAGATGAACAATGACGGTGTGGACGAAGCGCGCGCTTATCTCACCGAATTCTTCAAGAATCATGACGGTGACTTCTTTGAGTGCACCAAGCGCGAAGGTGAAAAAGCGATTCTGAATCGTTTTGTCGCCGGGGGGGCCGTCGGTCGTTATCACATTATGAAACGCAAGCAGTTCGGGCCGATGATGACTATCGACGTGGCACTGCGGCGTAATGAGGAACAATGGCTGGAAGTGCTGCCACCGGAAATTGAAGACAAGATTGAAGCCAAGCTCTATCTCGGCCATCTGTTCTGTCACGTGATGCATCAGAACTATATTCTGAAAAAAGGTGTGGATGCCAAAGCCCTGAAACAGCAACTGCTGGCGTTTTTTGATGCGCGTGGTGCCGAGTATCCGGCTGAGCATAATGTGGGTCAGGAATATTTTGCCAAGGACGCGTTAAAGACCTTTTACCGCAAACTGGATCCGACCAATTCCTTTAATCCGGGTATTGGTAAGACCAGTAAATTGAAATACTGGGGCGAAGCCGGCAAGTCTCAAAACTGACAGGCAAAAAAAAGCCCGCACCCTCGATGAGAGGGTGCGGGCTTTTTTATTTGCTTAGTAAAGCACCCGCAGGCGAATTGTGCCTTCGACACTTTGCAGGTGTTCGAATGCCAGCGTCGAATCAAACTCGGCGACATCAATCAGCAGGTAACCGATTTCATCCTTGGTGGTCATGCTTTGTGCCAGGATGTTGATATCGTGCTCGGCGAACAGTCTGTTGACGCTGGACAGTACGCCCGGCTGATTGTGGTGAATATGCAGCAGACGGTGCGTATTGGGTCTTGGCGCCAGGGCAATTTCCGGGAAGTTCACAGCAGAGACGGTGGTACCGTTCTGGGCAAACTGGATAAACTTATCCGCGACTTCCAGACCGATATTGGCCTGCGCTTCCACCGTGGAGCCCCCAATATGCGGTGTCAGAATGACGTTGGAAAAGCCACGCAGGCGTGATTCCAGCGGTTCGTCATTGGACTTGGGTTCGGTCGGGAACACGTCAATCGCTGCACCGGCAAGACGTTTTTCTTCCAGCGCCTGCACCATATCATCGATATCGACACAGGTACCACGGGCTGCATTGATAAAGATCGCACCCGATTTCATTTTGTCGAACTCGGCCTTGGTCATCATGTTTTTGGTCGATTCCAGTTCCGGCACATGCAGCGTCACAACGTCAGATAAGCGCAGCAGTTCATCCATGCTGTCGACCTGGGTCGCATTACCCAGTGGCAATTTGGTGACCACATCGTAATAGATGACATTCATGCCCAGGCTTTCTGCCAGCACAGACAGCTGTGAACCAATGCTACCGTAACCCACGATACCCAGCGTTTTTCCACGGGCTTCGTAGGATTTGTCAGCCGATTTCGGCCAGGTGCCGTTGTGTACACTCCAGTTTTTCTCGGGGATACCACGCAGCAACAGGATCAACTGACCAATCACCATTTCGGCGACAGAGCGGGTGTTGGAATAAGGCGCATTGAAGACCGGAATACCCTTCATCTTCGCGGCTTCCAGGTCGACCTGGTTGGTGCCAATACAGAAGCAACCAATAGCAGTCAGACGATCCGCTGCGTCCAGTACTTTCTGGGTCAGTTGGGTTCTGGAGCGAATGCCGACGAAACGAGCGCCTTTGATTTTTTCAATCAGCGAGGCTTCATCCAAAGCATGGGAAACGTATTCGATATTGGTAAAGCCGGCTTTTTCCAGCGACTCAACGGCATTTTTGTGCACGCCTTCCAGCAATAAAAATCGCGTGTCAGACTTTTTATTAGGTTGTAGTTCCATAGCGAAGTGTCTAAGTTCCGATGAATGGGCGATATAACCGCGCAACTCTAACATAATCAAGCAGTTTTAGATACTGCCAAATCAGCCTGCTGCAGTTCTCTACAGCCGCCTGAGACAGCGCTGGCCATAACAGAAAATTGACTATTTCGGCATCAGTGCAGTGCCGTGGAAAGAGACTTCGTTCCAGCCTGTGCGCATAAAATTACGGATGTTCTGATGGTCCTCGCCATCTGGGGTAGCCAGTACATCCTCACGATAAAACTTGCCGAAACAGGCCAGCGTCTGCTCGACACTTAAGCCGTTGAGCTGGCCGAACGCGAGGATCTTGCAGGAGCCATTATTCTGGCCAGCCTCATTGAGTGTCTCACCATTTCGGAAACGGGTCGGGGTGAAGTCATAGTTGGCTTCAATCACCGCCATGCTGTCTTGAAACTGGATGGTTTCCGGTTCTGTTTTGAGTCGATTCAGAAAGGCCTGTAATTGCATCTTATCTCCTGCAGATTTAATCGTAAAAACGGGTAAAAGTATCGTGATATTCGCGTGTAGTTCGGTACTGATTAATGGCAGCTTGCTTGTCTTCGTAACCCAGCGCCATGCCGCATAGCAGGGTTGCCTCGGGGGGAATCTCCAGAAAGCTTTTCACCAGCGGTGCATATTCTGCCAGCGCCGCCTGCGGGCAGGTAGCGAGCTCGGCATCCACGGCCGCAATCATAAAGGATTGCAGGAACATCCCAAAATCGATAAACGAACCGGTTTGCATCGCGTTGTCCATCCAGAACAACAGCATTACCGGCGCATCAAAAGCACGGTAGTTAGCTGCCCATTGTGCCTTTTGAGCCGCTTTGTCTTTTCTGTCGATGCCAAGGCTCTGATAGAGCTGCAGGCCACAGGCGCGTCGGCGACTGAGGTAAGGTTCCTGCCATTCCAGCGGGTAGTATTCATAATCCGGTTGCGGTTTCACTCCGGCCTCAAAAGCGTCGCTCACTTGCTGGCACAACTGCTGTTTACTGTTGCCGGTGACTACGGCCACCTGCCAGGGCTGAGTATTAGCACCCGATGGGGCATGACTGGCAATATCCAGTAGATAACGGATCTGGTTTTTATCCACGGACTGGGGCAGAAAACGGCGCACGGAGTGCCGTTGTCGGATGGCGTCACTGGCTGTCATTAGACGAGACTCTCGGCTTCTTTGATTCTTGATATAAACCATAGCAGTATCAGGCAGATAGCAACCAGCATTAATTGCAGGCCGGTGCGTCCCCAGAGCACGGTAATGGAAATAGCGAAGGTCACAATGATCAGCAGATACACTTTTTTCTTTACCGCTCGGCGCATGGTGTGGGTCTTCTCCCACTGTTTCAAAGGCGGACCGAACCAGCGGTGATTCAGTAACATACGGTGAAAGCGCGGTGAGTTTTCGGCGAAACAGGCCAGTGCCAGAATCAAAAAAGGTGTGGTGGGTAGCAGAGGGAGCACGGCACCGATAGCACCCAGTAAAACAAATACCCAGCCCAGACTAATAAAGAGATACTGTTTCAGTTTTTTTTTCATCGAACTGCGAGGGTGAGTGTATTCCTGTCTGGATTATTGACAATAGTTACACTGAGAGTCCCCGGTTATCAAATAAACAATAAAAGCGGCTTTCCTGTATAAGTTGTATTTGTCAGTTGACATTATACTCATGCTTCATTCAGGGACGCGCGAATGGCAAGAAATCTTCTTCGCAGACTGCTCCGCCACAAGCTGCCGATTCGAGTCACTGTTGTAACGGTATTCTTCATCGCCACGCTTATCACGGCCGCGCTTGCTGTGAGCCTGCAGTATTATTTCACCAAGCAAATTGCGACGAACGCCACGCTGTCGCAGTTCAGTAGTCTCAGCCAGCATACAAGCCAATACCTGCAGTCGGTGGATGACCGGGCCTCAAAGGTCGCTAAAGTCTTATCCATTTATCCGAGTTTGCTGGAAGACAGCCTCCAAGGTACCGAAGTCCGTAATGTTTTCGCTGAATTCATGCGAAATAACCCGATGTTCTACGCCATTTACATCGGCTATGAGAACGGTGATTTTTACGAGCTTATTAACCTTGAAAGCAGTCGTGCTGTCCGAAGACAACTGAATGCAGCCCCCGAAGATCGCTGGGTGATTATTCATATTTCCGGTCAAGGACCACAGCGTAAGCGCGAATATCAGTACTACAACACTGACTTTGACCTGCGTGAGGTAAGAGACGAAGGGAGTGAGTACAACGCGACACAGAGACCCTGGTTCAAACAGGCGGTGGAGAATAAAGTCAGGAAAACGGCACCGTATATGTTCCATAACCTGCAGGCACCCGGTCAGACTTATTCAATCAAAGTCCGGAACTCGGATGCCGTGATTGCCGTGGATATTGCCCTGTCATCACTGTCAGCCTTTTTCAAGGCCAATAAAGTAGGCCAGGGTAGTGAAATATTTCTTTTCGAGCCCTCCGGTGACCTGGTGGCATCCAGTGTCAAAGCACATGAAGACATGGTTCTGCCGCAGCCGGAGTTGATGGCGATGACCGAAGAGCAACAGGCGATTGTCGCAGAATACCCGCAGCTGACTGTCTCCAATGAAATGGACTGGGCGCCGATAGATTTTGCCGTTTCCGGTCAACCCCGTGGCTATAGTATCGATTACCTGAACATGCTTTCGGCAATGCTTGGTATCGAGCTGAAATATGTTAATGGTTTCAGCTGGCTGGAGCTGATTGACCGTTTTAAGGATGGTGATATTGATCTACTACAGCCGGTTTTTAAAAATCAGAGCAATCGGAACCTGGGGCTCTTTTCTGATCCCTTTATCGAATTACCCTATTCACTCGTGACATTACCGGGGCGAAAGCGTATCAGTCATATCAGTGAGCTTGACGGTGACGCTGTGGCCATTCCCGAAGGCTGGTCGATTATCGAAGTGCTCGGAGCGCATTTCCCCAACATTGAGGTTAGAGAAGTAGCGTCAAGCCGTGAGGTGCTGGAAGCAGTCAATAACGCTGAGGTAGATGCCGGGCTGGATATTGGTCTGATTCTCGACTACACAGCGGAACAATATTTTATTTCAGGCCTGCAGTTTCACCCGCAGATTGAATTTGCCCCCGTCGCATTTCCTCACGAGCTGCATCTTGTTGTGTCTGATGACAAAACCGCCTTGATGGCATTGTTCAATCAGGCTATTGCTAACCTGGATGCGGCTCACAAGCAGGCACTGGAGCAGAAATGGCTTATTCGCGAACGTAGCCTGCAAGAAACCGCGACCGTGCCTTATCCCGAGTTGGTTCAACTGGCTCGTCAACCGCAGCGCCAGCAACGACTGCGTAAGATGCAATTGGATGAGGAGCCACATTTTGTCTATGTGGCACCGGTCGATAGTGGTGTTGAAACGCAGGAATACCTGGCCATCGTGATACCGGTCAGTGATGTATTGGGGCCAACGATGCAGAAAGTATGGTTGTCAGTTGGTGTCACAATTGCCTTTCTGTTTCTTTTAATTCCTATTCCATGGCTTTTTGCCTCTCCTATCATAGGACCGATTCGTGAATTGGCCGTGGAGAATGAAAAAATTAAGCGTCTCCAATTCGAGCAGGTAAAAAAACCCGGGAGTCTTATCAAAGAAATCGATGAACTGGGGCAGTCAATGCTGGATATGTCTGAGTCGATTCACCAGTTTGAGGAGTCCCAAAAAGCTTTGATGGATTCCTTTATCCGCCTGATTGCTGAGGCCATCGATGATAAGTCCCCCTACACGGCAGGTCATTGCGAGCGGGTGCCGGAACTCGCCTTTATGCTGACCGAAAAAGCCGAACAGACAGATAAAGGGATCTTTGCAGATTTTCAGTTTGACTCAGAGGATGCCTGGCGTGAGTTCAAAGTCGCAGCCTGGCTGCATGATTGCGGCAAAATAACCACACCGGAACACGTGGTAGATAAGGGCTCTAAGCTGGAGACAATCTATAACCGCATTCATGAAATTCGCACTCGGTTTGAGGTGTTGCTGCGCGAGGCAGAGCTGGACTATTGGCGTCAGCGTGATAATGAGCCGGACAGAGAAGCGGAGTTCAAAGCCGAGCTTACTCAAAAACAAGCACAAATACGTGACGACTTTGATTTTGTCGCGCGTATGAATGTCGGCGGTGAATATCTCAGTGATGATAAAAAAGCCCGTATCCAGCAAATTGCCGAGATCACCTGGACACGCTATCTTGACGACCGTATTGGTCTGTCTCCACTGGAAGAAACGCGACTGAAAGGTCATCCCTCTGAGCTACCGGTGGAGGAAAAACTGCTGCAGGATAAACCGGTACACTTAATCGAGCGCTTGCACAGTACTGATTATGACCCGAAGCTGGGTATCAAGATGGATGTGCCGCGCTATCTATACAACCAGGGTGAGCTGTACAACCTGCTGATAGAGCGAGGTACTCTGACGGCTGAAGATCGCTTTAAAATTAATGAGCACATCATCAGCACCATCAGAATGCTGGAAAACCTGCCGTTCCCCGATGAATTGAAACAGGTACCACGGTATGCTTCGACTCATCATGAAACGCTGATTGCAACGGGCTATCCACGACAGTTATCAGCCGAGGACTTGTCGATTCCCGAGCGCATTATGGTGCTGGCAGATATATATGAAGCGCTAACGGCGGCCGACCGGCCTTACAAAAAGGCTAAACCCATCAGTGAGGCCATCAGGATTTTGTCATTCATGGTGCAAGACAAGCACATCGATCAGGAAGTGTTTGAGCTGTTTCTCACCAGCGGGGTGTATCTTGATTATGCACGACGCTACCTGCCGGAATCTCAGATCGACGAGGTCGATATCGATCACTATCTCAGGCGCGAGACATAAACTTCCCGCTATCAGTATTAACCCGTATCACTTCACCATTTTCGATGTATTCAGGCACCTGAACTTCCAGGCCGGTGGACAGGGTCGCCGGTTTGGTTCTGGCTGCGGCGGTTGCGCCTTTAATGCCGGGGGCTGTTTCGACTATCTGCAGGTTCACTGCGGCAGGCAGTTCGATGGCCACCAGTTGACCTTCCAGTAGTACCGCCACGATGTTGTCCAGTCCCTCGCTGATGTAGCCCAGATCTTCCTCAATATCGCTGCTATCGATCATAAACTGCTCGAAGCTTTCATTATCCATGAACACATAGCTGTTACCGTCCTGGTAAGAATACTGAACCAGCCGCCTTTCACAGTCGACTTCTTTCAGGAAGTCCTCACCTTTCAGGGATTCATCGCGTTTTTGACGGGTTTTAAGGTGATTGAAACGAATTTTATAGAGCGTCGAAGCTCCCCGTGATGACGGATTGCGAACTTCTATCTGGCTGACTACGTAGGGCTCAGCGGCCAGTTCCACTACCATTCCGCGTTTCAGTTCACTGGCTTTGGGCATAACAGCATCCGGACAAAATAAAAATCGCATTATACCCAAGCCGATGATGGTGTCATCAGGGCGATGGTGATATAAACTGGCTTGAGCACAACACAAAAATAAACTCAGCGGACGCAGCAACGAGGAACCACCCATGATTTCATGGCCCGGGGGCAAACCCATTCGAATCTCTATCAGGGCAACCGTCATCGGTTTCTTTCTGGTGGCGACGGTGATCACTGCGTCTGTGGCGATCAGCCTGCAGTATTTCTTCAGTACGGATATGGCCACCGAGTCGACGCTGTCGGTGTATCAGAAAACCGCAGCCAGCACGCGCGATTACCTGTCAGCCGTTGACAGCAGAGCGACAGCTGCAACCCGTATCCTGTCGCAATTTACCCGCTTTGAGGGCAAGAACGGTATTTCCGATGATTCGCGCCAGTTGTTTGCCGAAGCGATGCAGCGTAACCCGCTGTTTTTCGCCATCTATATCGGCTTCAGCAACGGTGATTTCTACGAATTGATTAATCTTGATGCCGACCCCATCGCGCGCAGACAGTTCCGCGCTGAACCGGAAGATCGCTGGCTCACTATCCGGGTTTCGGGAGAGGGCAATAATCGCTTACGTCAGTTCAGCTACCTGGATGGGGATTTCAAGCTGCGCGCGAAGCGTGAACACAGAACCGACTATGATCCGCGCAAGCGGCCCTGGTTTACTGATGCCAAACCGGGAGGGGTCAATAAAACCGATCCTTATCTGTTCCAGCACCTGCAGGCACCCGGGGAAACATACTCCACCATTGTGCCGGAAAATCAGGCCGTTCTGGCCCTGGACATCACCCTGTCGTCACTGTCCGGTTTTCTTAATTCGCAGGATTTGAGTGAAGATAGTGAAGTCTATCTGTTTCAGCAAACCGGTGAGTTGATTGCCACCAATCAAGAAGTCCAGCAGGAGGATTGGTTACCGCCGGCGCCTGAGCTGGAACTCACTGCAGAGCAGCAGCAACTGGCAGAATCGATTGATTTTCTGACCGTCTCTAATGAAATCGACTGGCCACCGATTAATTTCGCCGCGTCGGGGCAGCCCTATGGCTATGCGATAGATGTGCTCGATTACATCGCCGAGATGACGGGCATTCCCATTCGTTACGTCAATGGCCTGAGTTGGAATGAAATGGGCCAGATGTTTCTCAGTAATGAACTGGATGTTCTGCAACCGGTCTTTTTCCAGGAAAACCGCGAATTGCTGGGAGATATGTCAGATCCCTTTCTGCAGGTCCCCTATGGCGTGATTACGGCAACAGGGGGTGACCCGATCACTGATATTGAGCAACTGTTCGGTAAAACAGTCGCCATTCCCACGGGCTGGTCTCTGGCCAATAATCTGGAAGAAAACTTCCCGGAGATTGAGATTATCCGGGTTGAGAATGTTCGTGCGATGTTCGATGCCGTGCGTGAGGGTGAAGCCGATGCTGCTATCGATACTGCACCCATCCTGAATTACACCGCCGCCCAGTTTTTTATTGACGATGTGGTCATTCATCAGCCGTTGGATTTTGGCGAGGCCACCATGCCCACCCAACTGCATTTTATGATTAATAAGTCGCGTGCTGGGTTGACCGAATTATTTAATACGGCTTTGGCATCACTGGGCCCGGATCATCTGCAGGCCCTCAGAGAAAAGTGGCTGGATAGCCACAGCAGCGTGTCTCGTCAGCTGGGTGCGGTGCCCTATGCAGAACTGATGCAGATGACGCAGCAGGCAATGTCCGATGAACTGCAGACAGTCTCCTTGAACGGTGAAGATTATTTCGTCTATGTCACGCCCTTTGGAGAAGCCGAGAGCAAGCAGGATTATTTTGCCATTACAACGCCGGTTGATACGGTGCTGGCACCCGGTCTGGATAAAGTAAAAACCTCTATCGCGCTGACTACCCTGGCGGTATTGCTGCTGGTGCCGGTGTCATGGCTGTTGGCTAGTCCCATAGTCAAACCCATCCGGCAACTGGCAGCCGACAGCGAAAAAATCACTCAGCGCCGTTACAACGAAGTGCAGGATGTCTCCAGTAATATCGTAGAGGTTGGCGATCTGGCCGGCTCAATGAGCAATATGTCGGATGCGATTCAGCGCCATGAAAAAGCCCAGGAAGAACTGCTTGATGCCTTTATCAAAGTGATCGCACAGGCGATCGATGATAAGTCACCCCATACTGCCGGGCACTGTGAGCGGGTACCGGAACTGGCGTTTATGCTGGCCAGAGCCGCTGAGCAGTCAGACCAGGGTCCGTTTAAGGAGTTTGCTTTCAAAAACGAGGAAGAATGGCGCGAGTTCCAGGTTGCCGCCTGGCTGCATGACTGTGGCAAGATCACAACGCCAGAGCACATTATCGATAAAGGCACGAAGCTGGAAACTATCTACAACCGTATTCATGAAGTTCGGATGCGGTTTGAAGTACTGTGGCGTGATGCCGAAATTGATTACCTGATTCAACTGGCACAGCCCGGTGCCGATCAGGCTGAACTGGCGCAACAGAAAAACGACAAACAGCAACAATTGCGAGATGATTTTGCCTTTATCGCCAATGCCAATGTCGGCGGTGAATTCATCAGCGAAGAAGATGTTGCCAAGCTGCATGAACTGGCTGAGATCACCTGGTTACGTTACTTTGATGATCAACTGGGCTTGTCCTCGGGTGAAATATCACGCTTGCAGACAGACTCAAGGCCACTTCCGGCGACAGAGAAATTGCTGGTGGATCGTCCTGAGCATCTGATTGAGCGTCATCACAGTACAGATTACGATCCGAAGTTTGGCATTAAAATGGCCGTGCCCAAGTACCTCTATAATCTGGGCGAGCTTCATAACCTTGCGATATCTCGAGGCACACTCAGTGCTGAGGATCGATTTAAAATCAACGAGCACATCATCAGCACCATTAAAATGCTGGAGAGCCTGCCATTCCCGGACGAACTCAAGCGTGTCCCACGCTATGCTTCAACGCATCATGAAACCATGAAGGGCACCGGCTACCCGAGAAAACTGACCGGTGAACAGCTGTCGATGCCTGAACGCATTATGGTGCTGGCGGATATCTACGAAGCGCTGACTGCGGCTGACCGGCCTTATAAGAAAGCCAAACCCGTCAGTCAGGCACTGGATATTCTGTATAAGATGGTTCAAAACGACCATATCGATGTCGAGGTGTTTGAGCTGTTCCTGCGAAGTGGTGTTTATCTCCAGTATGCCCAGCGATTCCTGCCTGCCAGACAGATTGATGAAATAGATATCAATCAGTACCTGCGTCAGCACTGATATCGTCAGCGCTTTCGGCTAAAATAGCCGCCATGACACAGCAATCAACGATTCAGCCCCGGTGGCTGCAAGGGACTTAACTAATGGCCATACAGTGGTATCCCGGCCATATGCATAAAGCGAGCAAAGAGATGAAACAGGTTCTGCCTCAGGTCGACCTGATTATCGAAGTGCTCGATGCCCGCATTCCCTTTAGCAGTCAAAACCCAATGCTGGCTGAGCTACGTGGCAGTAAGCCCTGTATCAAGGTGCTCAATAAGATGGATCTGGCCGATCCCGCCATCACCGAGCGCTGGCAGGCTTATCTGGAACAGGAACAGTCGGTGAAAACGCTGACCATGGTGGCGCAGCAGCAGGATCGAGTGAAAGACTTGCTGACGCTCTGCCAGAAAATGGTGCCGGCCAAAGCCAGCAGTGTGAAACAGATCCAGACGATGATCATGGGCATTCCCAATGTCGGTAAATCGACGCTGATCAACACGCTGGCTGGTCGCCAGATTGCTAAAACCGGTAATGAACCCGCCATCACCAAAATGCAACAGCGAATCAAGCTGGAACAGGGAATTGTGCTACATGACACCCCGGGTGTGTTGTGGCCTAATCTGGAAAACCCGCATAGTGGCTACCGGCTGGCGATCACCGGTGCCATCAAAGAAACAGCCATCGACAATGATGATATTGCGCTTTACGGCATAGAATACCTGATGCGAACTTACCCCATGGCTTTGCAACAGCGTTTTGAACTCAATGAATTGCCGGAAACCGGACTGGAAACCATGGAAGCCATCGGTCACCGGCGTGGTTGTTTGCGTGGTGGTGGCCGGGTCGATCTGGAACGTGTGGCGAAAATTATCCTCACTGAGATTCGCGCCGGCATGCTGGGGCCCATCAGCTGGGAAACGCCGGAAATGACCGAAAAAGAATGGGCTGAAGTACTTATAGTGCGTGAAGAGAAAGCGGCCAAAAAAGCGGCCCGTAAACAAAAGAAAACGCGCCGTTGAGCTTCTTCTGACTGGAAACTAAATGCGTGTGTGCCTGTCGATCTGCATACACAGTAAATCACCGGCTTTTAACGCCGGACGGGAGACCTTATGAAAGCGTTTTTCATGGCGAGTCTGGCTCTGTTGCTCACCGCTTGCAGTACAGCACCCACTACCATCCAACATGCCCCTAAAACGGATCTACAGCTCAAGCAGGTTAGTGTCGATGTGGCGTCGCACATTGATGAAGCCGTTCGCTGGGGCGGTAAAATCATTGAAGTTAACAACGAGCAAAATTACACCCAGATCCAGTTAATACAGTTTCCTCTAAACCGTTATGGCCGTCCGGTTGAGTCTGATGACAGTCAGGGACGCTTTCTGGTTAAGTCAGATGCGTTTCTGGATCCGGCTATTTTCACCACGGGCAGCATGTTGACCGTTTACGGCCGCATCATCGATAAAAAGCTGATCAAAGTCGATCAAAGAACCCTGACGCTGCCCGTCGTCAGTATCATTGACAGTCAACGCTGGCCAGCCAACAGTGCTTCTGGCAGGCCTTATAACCCCAAACATGACTGGCCCTTCGTCGGCTTTGGTTATTACGCTACCGGCTCCTATTCGCCGTGATCACAGCCATTCCTTCAATAATCGAAATATTTAATGATAATGATTTGCATTTAGATTAAAGGCTGTCTATACTCGCACTTACTGTTTTTCAGTAGGGGGTGAGATATGAAAGCAGCACAATTTAATCAGCACAGCAGTCATACCATTCATCTCGCGTTCCGCGAGGACCGCCTGCAAACACTGATTGCCGAGGGCAAACTGCATGCGGCGGATTTCAATTGCCTGGATAAACCCTCCAAACGCACTGTCTGGAGCATGTTGCTGGCCGCTGCTGCGAGGAGGATGTCATGAAGGTCGGTCTGCCTCGTCAACCTGAATGGCACAGAGAGTGTCTTCTCGCTGCCAACCGGCAGTTGGAAAAATCCTATCAGTCCAATCCCAGCGCCTGTGTCGCCCTGCAAATCAGTCGCAATTACCGGCTGCTGCTGACGCACTCTGATCAGCCTGATATCAAGCAACTCTGGCAACAACTATCTAAACGCTGGTGGTCTCGATACTGCCTTCAAAAGCAATTACCGGAACACGGCCTGCACGACTATTCATCAGCATTCATTTAAGGAGATAACATGGCTTCAACCTGCAGACCCCAGACCATTTATGAGTCTTCCACAGTCGATATTCAACATTGTCCGGATTGCCAGATGATTCATCTGACCATGGGGTCGATCACCATGCGCATGACTGAACATCATTTTTCTCAATTTGCCAAAGACATCAGTCGTGGCCTGTTTGAGTTCAATACGGACACGACCAGTCAGCCGGGATTGCGATTGATGATGTAGTGTTTTTGCAACAAAAGATTAATATTTGTCACAAAAGTAACGAAAACTAATGATAGGGATTCGCATTTAGTGTATCTTCTGCGTCATTATTTATGAGACGTTAGGAGAGTAAATGTGAGATCGAAACTGACTGTGCTAGCAAGTGGTATCGCCCTGGCGACTTCTGCTGGCCTGTATTCATCGATATCAGTGGCTGAAGATAGAGCCGCACAACTGGATACTGTCACCGTCATTGGCGACAGTGAAGCAGCGCGAGAACTACCGGGGTCTGCAGCCGTTGTCAGTAACGAGCAACTGACCACTGAAGCTGCAACAGACATCCACCAGGTTCTGAAAACCGTGCCTGGTGTTTACATTCAAGAAGAAGATGGTTTTGGCCTTCGTCCTAATATCGGTATCCGTGCAGCCTCTCCCGAGCGGAGTCAGAACATTACTTTAATGGAAGACGGTGTTTTGATTGCGCCAGCGCCGTATTCCAATCCGGCGGCCTATTACTTCCCTACTACATCAAGACTGCATTCCATTGAGGTACTGAAAGGTGCGCCGCTGTTACGTTACGGGCCCCAAACTGTGGGTGGTGTGGTGAATCTGGTCTCAACCCCGATTCCTGAGACCAACCAGGGCAGCGCGATGTTCATGATGAATGATCGCGGCTCTGCTGACCTGCACCTGAATTATGGGGGGAAAACCGGTCCCTGGGGTTATTCCATCGAGACAGCGCAGCGTCATTACCAAGGTTACAAGGATATTGATCGTTATGATGACAACAGTGGTTTTCAGATTGAAGACTACGTTGCCAAATTATCCTGGGAAGGGGAGCGCAATCAATTCCTGCTTAAAATGCAGCGTTCGCTGGAAAATTCTGATGAAACCTACTCGGGTCTTACCGACGCAGATTTCAAACGCGATGAAAACCGTCGCTATGGGCTGACCCACATTGACGAGATGGATAACCAGCACACCGGTATTAACCTGACTCATGTGTTTGAGTGGAGTGATAACCTCACCTCCACAGTCACAGCCTATCGCAATGAGTTCAAGCGTAACTGGTTTAAATTCGATGGTGATAATCCATTGACAGGCGAGAACATTATTGACGAAGCTAACAGCGGCAATGCTAATGCTCAGGCAATTCTGGATGGCACCCTTGATGTAGACGGCTTACGTTACAAAAACAATGACCGTGCCTATGACTCATATGGTGTGCAGGCTAATTTCAATTGGCTGCTGGGTGACCACGATATTAATTTTGGTGCCCGCCAGCACTTTGACGAGACTGATCGTTTCCAACCAGTTGAAGTCTATAATCAAGTAGATGGTCGACTGGTATTTGATGATGTTAACGCAGTCGGCGCTAGTGACAACCGTCTTGAAGAAGCACAAGCGCTGAGTCTCTGGATTACCGATGATTACCAGGTCACGGATCGACTGTTACTGAACCTGTCTTTGCGGATGGAAGATGTTGAGACCAAGGCACGACGCTATGGCGGTGGGGCCGCTCGTTCCTCAGTCACCGACCGAGTGGATAATGATTATCGTGAATATCTTGCCGGTATCTCGGGTACCTTTGATTTGACCGATAACTGGCAAGTGCTGGCCGGCTTCCACGAGGGCATGATTCCGCTGGGGGCAGGTGCGGAAGATGGCACCGAACCTGGCAAGAGTGATAACTATGAACTCGGTCTGCGATTCAAGCAGGGCGTTTTCTATGGTGAGGCGATTGCTTTCTATTCAGACTTCAGTAACTTGGTGGAGCAATGTTCTGTAGCTGCCCCATGTAGCAATGATGCTGAGTCGGGTTCATTCAGCGTCGGTGGCGCTGAAGTCAAAGGTCTTGAGGTTCAGGCCGGGACTCTGTTCACTGCAGGCGATTTCATGATACCGATTGACCTGGCCTACACCTACACCGATGCTGAGACGACTTCCGGTGATGAATTTGCAAGTGGGCAGGAATTGCAAAACATTCCTGAGAATATTTTCAGTTTGCGGGTGGGGCTGGAGCACAACAGTGGTTGGAATAATTACGCTGTGCTCAAGTATATCGACGAGACCTGCGTCTCCATTGGTTGTAATGATTCAGACAGTCGACTGGATAAAACGGATGCTTTGACAACGGTTGATCTCATCAGCCGCTACCGCCTGGATGTGGGGCCGGAGTTGTTCGTGAAAGTCGAAAACCTGTTCGACAGACAGGAAATCATTGCGCGCCAGCCTTTTGGTGCTCGCCCCAATATCGAAAGAACGGTATGGGCCGGTGTGCTGGTAGATTTCTAAACCATCTCACTCAGAAAAAGGCAGCTTCGGCTGCCTTTTTTGTTTGTCTGGGCGTTAAAGCTACACATTCGTCCGCAACACTGGCAGACTTAGATTTTAAGCGTGACAGACGGAAAGGATATGACCCCACATTTGAAGCAATTAGCCCGGTTATTGTTATGGCTGCTGGCTTGTTTAATATTGCTTCAATTAGTGGCGGGGCTGTTACTCAATCACAGCAAGCAACTGGAACTGGGACAGCGGTACCTGACCTGGGAGTGGTTAATGACTCACTACGGTATGGGCTTGAAGGAGGCCGATGCCGCATTCCTGGTTGACGATAAAATTCTTTCCCAGTTCGATACACAGCTATTTGTCGATGCCTCACCGGTCACCCACCTGGAAAGGTCTTTGTTAGGGGCGATTGCATTAGAGGATGTGATTGTGCTGGCGACGGATCAGGCTCTGATTCTGCTTAACCGCGAAGGCGAATACCTCGACACCTTACATGCACAAGCTGGTATTCCTGCGCCGATTCAGAATATCGGCACCTACCATGGGGAGCCCGTCATCCAGGCCCGTAATGGCATGTGGCGTAGTAATTTTCTGCTGGATGTCTGGGAACCGCTGTCTTTACAGGGCGTCTCATGGAGTAGGCCCTATCCGATACCGGATTCGGTTGCCTCTGAGCTTAAAACCTATTTCCACGGTAAGGGCATTACTGTCAAACAAGTGTTGACGGATTTTCGCAACGGTCATTGGCTGGCTCCAGTGGGCATCTGGCTCAACGATGTGCTGATGCTGTTTATGTTGCTGCTGATTTTCAGTGGTGTGCGCTTATGGAACGCTAAACTGAAGTAATACCTGTTTCTAAGAGGAGGAAACGACAGAGGATGAGACAGACAGAGTTCCCTTATTTACCCAAGGACTTTGTCCAGACCGGGGATGGTCTCATCTTTGCTGTGGTTAGCTATCATCCTCATCAGGGCAAGGTCGGCTGTTTTCTGCGTTACGTTAATGACGGTGACAGTTGGCAGAAAGTCGATACTCTGCAGGCCAATCGCCTGCTTTCCCGCCATCACCCTGATTACCTGTACAAATCCAAACAGTTTGATGCGGAGTTTCATGCGGTTGATGTGGCGGATATCGTTGTTCATCACCGGCCTGAAGCACGATTGAAAGCACTTAAAAATCAGTCCCAGCCGAAGGATGTTATTGAAGAGAAGCTGTCTCGCTTACTCACTATTTTAGTGCAGTTCGGTGTCAATTGTGACTTTTTGGGGCTAACCGGCTCAATGCTGATTGGCAATCAGAAAGCCGGTTCGGATATCGATCTGGTGGTTTATGGCCGTGATGCATTTCATCAAACTCGTGATGCAGTCAAGCAGGCCATAGCTTCCGGACTGATCGAGGACTTGGATCTGTCGCTGATGCGGGACAATTTCCAGCGTCGGGGTGGTGAGTTGAATTTTGAAGAATTTGCCTGGCACGAATCTCGCAAATTTAATAAAGCAGCAATTGATGGTACCAAGTTTGATATCGGTATGGTATCGCTCCCTGATGAACTGGAACCAGAGCATCATCACTACATCAAACAGGGCATCTCAACGGTCAAAGCGACTGTGATCGATGATCACCGCGCTTTCGATTTTCCTGCCCATTATCTGATTGATAACGAAATGACGCCCGAAGTCGTGTCGTTTACTCATACCTATGTCGGTCAGGCCCGGGTGGGGGAGACCATTGAAGTGACCGGTGCTGTTGAATGTGATTCTGCCTCCGGTCAAAGGCGACTGGTGGTGGGGTCGACGCGAGAAGCAATTGGTGAATACATAAAGGTGTGTAGAGAATTATGAGTGAAGTAGAAAATTCTGCTAAAGCGGATATCGGTCTGGTTGGTCTGGCTGTCATGGGTCAAAACCTGGTCCTCAATATGAATGACAAAGGTTTCAAAGTCTCGGTTTATAACCGGACCACCAGTAAAGTCGATGAATTTTTGGAAGGTCCTGCCAAGGGGACTGAGATCATGGGCTTCCATGAACTCAAATCATTTATTGAGAGCCTGAAGGCGCCACGCCGGGTTATGTTAATGGTCAAAGCCGGCCCGGTTGTTGATGCTTTCATCGAGCAACTGGTGACTTATCTCGACAAGGGCGACATCATTATTGATGGCGGTAACTCACTCTTTAACGACAGTGATCGACGTACACATGAATTACACAAAAAAGGCATCCTGTTTATCGGCAGTGGTGTCTCCGGTGGTGAAGAAGGGGCTCGGCATGGTCCTTCGCTGATGCCCGGCGGCAACAACGCTGCCTGGCCGCATATCAAACCGATTTTCCAGGCCATCGCCGCCCAGGTGGATGGTGAACCCTGTTGTGACTGGGTGGGTAATGATGGTGCCGGCCACTATGTGAAAATGGTCCATAACGGCATTGAATACGGGGATATGCAACTGATTTGCGAGGCGTATCAGATGATGCGTGAAGGTCTGGGCATGTCCGGTGATGAGATTCAGCAGGTGTTTGCCGAGTGGAATGAAGGCGTGCTCGACTCCTATCTCATCGAAATCACCCGCGATATTCTGGCGGTCAAAGATGATGACGGCGAACTCCTGATTGATAGGATTCTCGATACTGCCGGTCAAAAAGGCACTGGTAAATGGACCGGGATGAATGCCCTTGATTTGGGTATTCCATTGACCCTCATTGGTGAAGCCGTGTTTGCACGTTGCCTGTCCGCGCGCAAAGATGAGCGGGTGCGTGCTTCGAAAGTATTGCCGGCGGTCACCGGGCAGTTCGAAGGCAATAAGGCGGAGATGGTCAATGCTATTCGCGATGCCCTCTATGCCTCCAAGATTATTTCCTATGCCCAGGGCTATATGCTGATGCGTGAAGCCGCAGAAATCTATGGCTGGGAACTCAACTACGGCGGTATTGCACTGATGTGGCGTGGCGGTTGTATTATCCGCAGTCAGTTCCTGAGCAAGATCCGCGATGCCTTTGACTTGAACCCCAAACTGGAAAACCTGTTGCTGGACGACTTCTTTATCGAAGCCATTACCGAAGCATTGCCGGGCTGGCGCAAAGCAGTCGGGACCGCTGTGGCGCTGGGAGTGCCAGTGCCGACTTTCAGCAGCGCCCTGTCTTTCTATGATGGCTATCGGAGTGAACGCCTGCCAGCTAATCTGTTACAGGCACAGCGTGATTACTTCGGTGCGCATACCTATGAACGACTGGACAAGCCACGCGGTGAGTTCTTCCATACCAACTGGACCGGTCGCGGCGGTAATGTGTCGGCTTCGACCTATGATGTGTGAATAAGACCTGAGGTGATCACAAAGGCGGTCTCCGGACCGCCTTTTTCAGGTGTCAGCGTGTTTAGACATAGTGGGAGCTGAGACTTTCCTCTGTAACACCAGCATTTGATTAGGCTCACCTACGATATAAATATCACCCTGACTGTCAACGGCGATGCCTTCAGGCTGTTGCATCAATGGCCAGAGATGCATGAAACCATGACGCAGAGACAGCTGCGACAGAGGTTGTCCTTTGAGGTTCATCAGATGTAATTCATGCGAGGCTTCACTTAAGACCAGTAACTTTTCTTCGTCACCTTCCAGCAGGCTGATGCCGGCATAGTCTTTTACTTTCCGTGGTAATGCATGATTGAGCAAATCGTTGTCGATCAGCGACTCGGCGTCATGCATCTGGTGATGAATCATCCGTGCCGGTTCTTCCTGTAACACAAACAAACCGTGTCGGGCTGACCAGGCAACGCCCTCAAACCCACGGTTTTCTTCGCCGGGGCCGGCCAATGAAATAGACTGGGTATCACTATAATTGACCTGACTGGTCTGGCTGTCGATAGAGAAAAAAACGAGTCGTCGGCGTCGCTCTTCGCTGACCACAAACAGACCATTGCCCAAGTAGTCTATGCTCTCTGTATCATGAAAACCATCCAGCTTTATCCGTCTTATTATCTCACCCTCTTTGCTGAGTTCAATCATCGTCTCAGGCGTGTTCAGCGTCGCAAAAAGTGTGTCATTACCGGGGTGGAAAGTCAGTCCCGAAAGATTATCTTCGATTCCCGCAATGCTGAAAGTCTTACCGATGTCATAATGCTGGTTCAGCGCCCAGTCAGGGTGGTTGACTGCACTGGCATGGTGACACTGCCAGAGATAGAGCAGAGCAACTGTCATCGCAGCGATTGCAAGGTAATAGCCGCGTTTCATTCGTAAGGCTGTCGTCATATCAAAGACTCTGGTTGAACATCTCAAGCCAGATTAGCGACGTCTGATTAAATCAAGCTGAATCAGGCAGCTTGATTTCAACAGAGTAAAACGACGCGTTGATGACAACTCAAACCATCAGTGACACCGCTTTAACCTGAACAAACACCGTCATACCCGGGACCAGGGCCAGTTGGTCAGCAGATTTAGCAGTGATTCTGCTGAGGATAATCTGACCGCCAGCATTAAGCCGCACCAGTTTCTGAGCAGGACCTTCATTAGCCATTGACTCAATAACGGCAGGAAAAATATTCAGAATGCTACTGCTTTCATGACGCTGGAGTGTGAGGCTGACATCCCGTGCCATGATCCTTAGCCTGACCTTGTCACCCTGTTTCAAACTGCCATGACTCACTTGTAAATGGCTGTCAGCAAATGCCAGCAGGTTGAGTCCATATTGTTCGTCACGACCAGTCACATAAGTATCCAGCATGGCCGCAGCCTCTTCGTAATGCGCCAGAGGCAAGCTGAGCTGGGACAATAAATCCACGGTTTTACCGCTTGCCAGTTGCTGACCTTTTTCCAACAGAACAAGGTTGTCACTAAGACGGGCAACTTCCTCAATAGCATGGCTGACATAAAGCATCGGAATATCGAGTTCGCGATGTAGCGACTGGATATAACGCAGAATTTCCTGTTTGTGAGCAATGTCGACGGCGGCCAGGGGCTCATCGAACAGCAGCACACTTGGCGAGGTAGCTACTGCTCTAGCAATCGCGACGCGCTGCTTTTCGCCGCCTGAGAGTTTATCGATGCTGCGTTTTAAGAGTGGTGACAGTGCCAGCAGTTCTATAGCCTGTTCCAGTGACACTCGACGTTTTTCCTTTGCCTGGCGGCGCAGTCCGAACTGGAGATTATCGTAGACGTTGAGGTGTGGAAACAGACTGGCATCCTGAAACACATAGCCGATGTCACGCTGGTGGGGTGGGCGAAAATAGTCAGCTTTTTGCCACACTTCATCTGCCATCTGGATATGGCCGGTGGCCTTGTTTTCAAGGCCCGCTATTGCCCGCATCACACTGGTCTTACCACATCCAGAGGGGCCAAAAATGGACGTGATCTGACCGGACGTCACGGACAGCGACACATTAATCTCGAAATCCTTGCGGGGGATATTGAGCTGAATACGCAGGCTCATGAGCGCAACAGACTAAAACGACGGTTAAGGCCGTACACTGACATCAACATCAGGAAAGACAACAACAATAGTCCGCCTGAAAGGATGTGAGCCTGACCATACTCAAGCGATTCCACATGATCGTAAATGGCGATAGAGACCACTTTTGTCTCACCGGGAATATTACCGCCTATCATCAGTACTACGCCGAATTCACCGATGGTATGGGCAAAGCCCAGCACAGCGGCGGTGAGGAAGCCGGGGCGGGCAATCGGCATCATCACATTAAAAAATCGATCCAGTGGACTGGCTCTGAGTGTCGCTGCCTGCTCCATCACATTATCACCAATGGCAGTAAATACATTTTGCAGAGGCTGAACCACAAAAGGCAGCGAATAAAATACCGATCCGATAACCAGCCCGGTAAATGTAAAGGCCAGCGGCCGGCCGCCAATGCTTTCTGCAAGGCCGCCGATGGGGCCATTCGGCCCCAACATGAGTAATAGATAGAAACCCAGCACCGTGGGAGGCAATACCAGCGGCAAGGCAATCACGGTTTCAATCACAAACTTGAATCGCCATTGACTTCGCGCCAGCCACCAGGCCAGCGGCGTGCCGATAAGCAGCAAGATAACCGTAGTAATCGCAGCGAGTTTCAGAGTAATCAGCAGGGCGGTCAGATCGGGGTGCATGCTCAGGGGGTATCGTATCCGTAACGGTGAATGATCTGCCGGGCAACATCCCCTTTCACAAATGCCATAAACGAAGTGACGGCCGGTTTCTCGCTTAGCTGGACTGCCTGCTGTTCAATCGGATCATACAGTGCCTCAGGAACGAGCCACTGATTGGCATTGTGCCGCCCGGCCCGGGACTTAAGCTGAGACAATGCGACAAACCCAAGTTCCGCATTGCCACTGATGACAAACTGAAAGGTCTGACCAATATTCTCGCCACGAACAATTTTATTCTGCAGGCTTTCCCAGACGCCGTTTGCCTGCAGTACCTGCTGTGCCGCTTTACCGTAGGGGGCGAGTCGGGGATTCGCCATCGCCAGATGATGAAACGCTGCCGTTTTCAGAATCTGGCCGTCATTAATCTTGAGATCCGGATCCGGGCTCCACAGCACGATACGACCTACGGCATAACTGAAGCGTGATTCCGGCTGAATCCAGCCTTCCTGCTCCAGCCGTGCGGGCCGCGCGGTATCGGCGGCAAAAAAAGCGTCAAATGGGGCACCATTAATGATTTGAGCGTAAATCTTGCCAGTTGAGCCGAAAATCAGTTCTACCTTGTGCTCGCTTTGTTGCTCATAAGCTTGTTTGATGTCCTGCATGGCATGCGTGAAATTACTCGCTACGGCAATGCGTATGGGATCGGCAATAAGTTGGAGTGGTGATAACAACAGGCTAGCAATAGCTAATACTCTGATAAGACGCATCCCTTTAGCCCGGTAGCTTTTCAGACTGTTGCGACAGGAATTGTTCAAATTCTCGATCGGTCTGGCGGTATCTGGCGACGGCCTCGCTGCCAGCCGCGGTCAGACTGGCGTGACCACCACCGCGACCGCCCGCATTGAGGGTTATCAGTGGATTGTCACCATGTTCGTTCATTGATTTCACCAGTTTCCAGGCATAGCGATAGGACATACCCAGTGCAGCCGCTGCGGCACTCAGCGATCCCAGTGCGTCAATTTTTTCCAGTAATTCAACCCGGCCATGGCCCAGCACAGTGCCATCAGGACCCTCAATCCATAAGCGTCCATGGACGGTAAATTGTGATGTCATAGTTTGATCCGATTCAGCATGAGCTCAATCGTAATGCACCGCCATGCATAACGCAAAACAAAAAAAGCGGCGGTATCACTACCGCCGCCCAAAAAGCCTCTCATCGCGTCATGATCAGCCTTTAACTTTATCCGGCATCAATGTCTTGCAGTAATGAATGACGATGATGGCACCGCCAATCAGCAAAATGGCCGAAGCAATCCCCAAAATACGCCAGGTATCAATATTTTTCATATCCAGGATCAGGTACCGTGCCAAAGCCACGATAGCGATATAGAGCGGGATCTTGATTGGCATTTCACCGGATTCGTAATACACCGCGACCATGGTGATCACTTCAAGGTAAATAAACAGCAACAGCAAATCAGTTAATGAAACAAAGCTGTTATCAATCATGATTTTTATTTCAATGCCAATGGCAACAATGGTCGCCAGTGCCACTACCATCAGACCGAAGTCCTGAGCCAGGGCGAGCGTTCTGCTCACCGATTTTTTTACTTGGTGCTCCATAGGTGCTCCTTATAACTTTAATACACCCACAGGGAATAACTGTTTTTTAAACATGCTCATAGAGTTGTTTAAGAAGCAGTGCTCCTTTTGTGGATTGGCGATACTATCAGCAAAATTTCCCGATGGGTTGTCTTGAATTCCTAAAAACGACTCTTGCTGGACTCAGAAACAAATCCCCGATCGTTTATAAACCCATGTGGTATTGAGCTTGAGAAAAGAATCAAAATTGAATTCGGCTGAAAAAATCGCTGATCGTTATAGGGGCTGTTGATGACACAGTCAGCCCTGATTGGCGGGAAATGAAGGCATTCCGTGAGGCGCTTTCAAGCTACCCAGGCATGAGTGGGATGTAAGCGGGTTGATAGCGGTGAGGAAAAAGACAAGTCCCTGGGACTTTGTGGATTGGCAGACACGCCAGCCGAGGGGCTTGCTGATTCATTTAGCTTATTAAACAGTGGCTATCGGAGACCTTGAGGTGCTATGAGGTCAGCATTCAGATTAGCTTGAGCGCGAGATAGGGAACCAGGTTAAATAGAATAATCAGCACTTTATAAAAGCCCAGAAAATACAGATACACTGGCTTAAGCGCATTTTCTTCAAGCCCGGTAACCCGGGTATGAACTCTGATGACAGCTGTTCTGAACATGGTCAGTATCAGGGTGCTGAAAATTAACAGTGCGAAATTGATCACGGTCATCCAGCCAAACAGGGCGATCAAGCTTGCGATTTCCATGTTCATTCTCCTTTAACGGCGCCGGCCACCAACCAGTAACAGGATGACACCGACCCCAATCGCGCCGGCACCGGCCCAGGTCGGGACCTGAACAGTTTCTTTTTCCTGTAGTTCCAGTTCCAGCGGCCCCAACTCTGCCTGATGTGTTTCTCTGGTAAAGCTGAAGTCACCGTAAATGAGTCCGACAGTACCGGCTATAATTAATACCACACCAAGAATGCGCGTGAGCATAATGTGTTACTCCTGACCAAAGTTGAGACACCGGAGACGCAACTTCCCCAGCGTCATTTATCAATTACGCCTGTTGGCGTACTGACTCACAGCGAATGACTTGTCCCCGCTCGGTACAACTGACCTATCCTGGAGAAGCTGTTTTTGCTGCTGTTCAGTTTTCTTTTTAGGTGATTCTGACGACATTAATACCTTCGTGGCGCAGCCATTCAAGACAAAGAGGAAAAACAGTGCGGGCACCAGCACAGAAAGAGAGGGTGGGTTACTACTTTTCATGAGCCGCTGCGGAAGTTGACAAGCTGATGCTAGCGTACTTTTCCTGATCTGGCTAAGTTTTATGAGTGATTCTTCATTTCTTGAGAAGCGTCAATGTAGTTGTCGAAATTATTGATGTAGTCATCCAGGTTCAGCGCCAGCATTTTTCGATATTCATTAACGAAAAATTCCAGCGTTTCTGCTTTCGCGCTGGCCATGTCTGCGCCTGATTTCCACCCTGAAGCACTGAACCAGGCACTGTATCGGGCAAGACCATACATAAACGAGGCACTGACCTGTCCTGCTTCAGCGCCGTCCTCAATCTGGTCATTGGCGGTTCGGATAAAGGCATCTGCACGGTCAAAAAAACGGGGATCTCTATCAGCCATAATCATTGTTTCTCGAGTCATTTAAAGATTATTGAGGTGAACTCAATACGAACTTTCCAGCTTATAACAGTGGCCTTGAGCGGCGTTAATGAATCCCGCATGATTATTGCCGGGAATATATCGCATTAACTAAGTCGACTTGATTCGCTCAGGAAGGAGAACGAAGGCTGTAGAGGCTCA
Source organism: uncultured Methylophaga sp. (assembly GCA_965229455.1). GTDB lineage: Bacteria > Pseudomonadota > Gammaproteobacteria > Nitrosococcales > Methylophagaceae > Methylophaga. The sequence goes on along the minus strand of OZ245877.1, from coordinate 2,633,863 downwards.
TATTTGTTTGGGGCCGAGCATGATGATCAGCATGCCCGTCAGCACCACCGTTACGCCCAACCAGTCTGTCAGGCTGGGACGAATCCCGTCGACAGCCCATAACCAGATCAAGGCTACGCTGACATAAACACCGCCATAAGCGGCATAAACCCGACCAGCGGCATGCGGGTGCAGGGTCAACAGCCAGGCAAACAGAGCAAGGCTGATCGCTGCCGGGATTAATAGCCAGGCGGAATAGCCCTGTTTCAGCCAGAGGTAGGGCAAATAACAACCAATGATTTCTGCCAGTGCGGTCAGAATAAACAGGACAAAAACGCGGAAAATTTCCATTCAGAGCTTATTTGACTGTGTGATTGGCTGCGGCCAGTGGGATCAGGAACTGGCCGCAGCTTTTAAAATTTACAGAGATTGATGGCGTTTATTTTTGCACAGAGAATCTACGCTCCAGCAGCCGGGGCCGGCAAATACAAAATACAGGAATACAAAGCTGAACATCGTGGCCAACTCACCGCCATTGTTCAGCGGCCAGAAACCCTGTGGTGCGTGTACCAGAAAATAAGCGACAGCCATCTGGCCCGACAGAATAAAGGCCACCGGACGCGTAAACAGGCCAATCAACAGCAAAAAGCCACCGACGACTTCCAGTACGCCGGCTGCGCCGGAGAGTGAAAACAGCTCAAACGGGTAGCGCTGCTCGGCCGGAAAGCCGAACATCTTCTGGGTGCCATGGGCCATAAACAGAAACGCCGAAATAATGCGGACAAGACTCAGAACACGAGGTCTCCAGGCGGTAAGGAAGTTATCCATTGTTGTCTCCTTGTACGTGGGTTGGGTTTTATTATTGGTATTGATTTTATGCCTGTGCTTCACGCATAAGATAGGCCGACGTCATCGACGCAAAGCTCATCAACGCGAACATCGCCAGCACAAAAGCTTCACCATAAAGGCTGGCAATAATGCTGAACAGGCTGGTCAGCAAAAGAATAATGCCGATGATGGTATTGGACAGGGCTGTATAAATCGCTCTTTTATCCTGATCGGCAATATCGACCAGATGGACCGATCGTCCCAGTCGCACCCCACCATAGGCAATCATCAGACTAAATAATAAAAAAGGCAAAAGCCAGGGCAGACTCAACCAATTATGCTGTGAGGCAATCACAGTCAGGGTCAGTGAAACACCGCCGCCCAACCCGGCCAGTAATAACACTTTGCGGCTGGAGCGATCTGACAGGCGACCCCAAACGTAGCTACTCAGCAGGCTCGCCAAGGATGAAGCTAACAACAGCCAGCCCAGTCCATGGAGACTGTCCTGCATCGATTCCACTTTCAGTGCCAGCATAAAAGGCGGTGCCAGTGCCGTTGAAAGCAGCAGGGAACGGGTGATGATAAACAGTCTCAATTCCCGGTCATCGATAAGATAACGCAGGTTTTCTCTGACCACGCTGACCGGGTTGGCTCCACCTTCGGTGGCACCGGCAGTTTCTTTCAGCGTCGAGAACAGAAAGCCTGCTGTCAGCCAGAACAAGGTGGCGAAAATCAGGCCAATAATCACAATATTGATTTTGTCGAACAGGCCCGAGGCGATGAGCACGGCATAAGCGATAGTCATCGCCGCGGCGACGGTGGCGGCGGAACCGGTCGCCGTGCCACGCCGGGATTTACCCACCGTTTTACCCAATACATCTTTATAGGACACCGAGCAGATGCTTCTGGATAAGGCGAGCAGCGTCAGCAGGCTGATGATAGTCCAGCCCAGTGCGTCGCCTTCCAGTAACATGGCCGCCATTGCGATACCGCCTGCACACAGACCCTGCAGAGCGCTGCCGGCGGCCCAGGCATACTTACGCAGTGGCATATTTCGAATCCGGTCGGCAATAAACAGTTGCGGCAGCAGTGCGCCGGCTTCTCTTATCGGCACCAGCAATCCGACAAATTGTGAGGCGCCAAGCGTGGTGAGGAGCCAACTCAGAATTAACTTGGGATTGAGTAGCGCATCGGCCGTCTTAGTCAATGCCAGCGAGACAACATGCGTGCTGAAATTACGCGGCTGTTCATCACAGAGCTGCTCTGGAATATCTCGACAGACACGACCATCATCCTCAGCCGTAAGCAGATCGTAAGCCGTTCTGGCAGCGCTGTCGCTGAGTGATTCAGCCTTGGGTGCTGTGCTCATGTGCCGTTGAACAGGCTAGTTCTCATCGACATCATCCATATCCGCCTGACCGGAGAGACGACGGCGGATATGCGACCAGCTCATGCCTACCGCCAGCACTGCAGCCAGTAGGAACAGGACGATATAACTGAACACGGAGACATTCTGAATACCCAGCAGTCCGAGATCCACTAGCCACCAGATAATAATGGCGAAAAAGGCAATCGCCAGTAGCAGGCCGAAACCGCCCAGTGAGCGGAAGGTGGCACGCAGATAGACTGTCCAGCCGATCAGCAGCACCACCGAGACCATGGCAAAAGGTGGGGTCATGAAGGTGCCATCACCGAAAAAGGCATCTTTGGCCCAGTGGTAGTAACTCAAGCCGGTAGGGTTATAAGTCAGGTAAACCAGTACCAGCGCAAAGATAAAACGCCACATAAAACCCTGGGAATTAAACTGCCGAGCCATGATCTGTCCCTTTATTTTTCTATTGTGGAGACATCATAGCTTTTGTGTCTGTTTTAGCAAACTGTAGACAGGGGGATGTGTTTTGTTATCCAGTGAAGACAACTGCGCTGCAACTTTTGAATTCACCGAGTGTGGCTGCACTGATCTGGTGGATGAGTCAGTGGTGAAGATCGGCGCAGAGCGGTGTCTGACGAGGTTGACCTCTGGCTGACGGCGGGCCGTAGGGTCAGAGTCTATTGAATGTCGAAATCGGCGAACTCGCCGGTGTGGTTTTGTTCCGTAATATCAATGTGGGTGACATCGGCAAAACGGGGACCATGACCCGCCCAGTCGATCATTTGATCAAGGCTTGCAGTGTCACCCTCAATCATCATCTCGACTCGGCCATCACTGAGGTTGCGTACCCAGCCTGTCAGGTTCAGTTGTTGCGCCTTTTCCCAGGCCGACATACGGTAACTGACACCTTGCACACGGCCGCTGATAAGCAAATGGTAACGTTTTATTCCCATTCAATCGTGGCAGGTGGTTTACCGGAGATATCGTAGACAACCCGGGAGATTCCCGCTGTTTCGTTGATGATACGACGTGACACCAGATCCAGAAAATTATATGGCAGGTTGGCCCAGCGGGCGGTCATGAAATCGATGGTTTCGACGGCGCGCAACGAGACCACATAGTCATAACGACGGCCATCGCCCATGACGCCGACTGATTTGACCGGCAGGAACACGGCAAAAGCCTGGCTGGTTTTATCGTACAGATCGTGTTTGCGCAGTTCTTCGATAAAGATATGGTCGGCTTTACGCAGCAGGTCGGCATATTCTTTTTTAACTTCACCCAGAATACGCACACCCAGACCCGGACCCGGGAAGGGATGACGGTAAACCATATCGCTGGGCAGGCCTAACTCGACACCGAGTTTACGGACTTCGTCCTTAAACAGCTCACGCAGTGGTTCAATCAGCTTGAGGTTCATTTCCTCTGGCAGGCCACCGACGTTATGGTGAGTTTTGATGACGTGGGCTTTGCCGGTTTTAGAGGCGGCCGACTCGATGACATCAGGGTAGATGGTGCCCTGGGCCAGCCATTTCACTTTAGGTAACTTGGCCGCTTCTTCATCAAAGACTTCGACGAAGGTATTACCGATAATTTTGCGTTTCTGTTCCGGATCATCAATACCGGCCAGTTTGCTGAGGAAGCGATCTTCGGCATCGGCACGAATGACACGAATCCCCATATGCTTGGCGAACATTGCCATGACCTGATCGCCTTCATGCTCACGCAACAGACCGTTATCCACAAACACACAGGTCAGCTGATCACCAATGGCCTTGTGCAGCAGTGCGGCGACGACGGAAGAATCGACACCGCCGGACAGACCCAGCAACACTTCATCCTCACCGACCTGTTCACGAATGGCGCTGATGTGATCATCGATGATATTGGCTGCGGTCCACAGCGTTTCGCAGTCACAGATTTCCACCAGGAAACGCTCGATCATGCGCTGGCCCTGGGTGGTATGGGTGACTTCCGGGTGGAACTGCACACCATAGAAGTGACGGCTTTCATCGGCCATACCGGCAATCGGGGCACTGTCGGTGCTGGCGATGACTTTGAAACCTTCAGGCAGTTCCGCTACACGGTCACCGTGACTCATCCAGACATCCAGCATGCCCCAGCCTTCTTCGGTGGTGTGATCTTCAATATCACGCAGGAACAGGGAGTGACCCCGGGCACGGATCTGGGCATAACCGAATTCACGGTGTGCGGAAGATTCAACTTTACCGCCTAACTGCGCCGCCATGGTCTGCATGCCGTAGCAGATGCCAAGGACCGGCAGGCCCATTTCGAAGACACAGTGCGGGGCACTGGGTGCCGCTTCACCGATGGTGGAATCGGGACCACCGGAGAGAATGATGCCTTTGGGATTGAATTCACGAATCTCAGCTTCGGTGATTTCCGGGTTACGCAGCTCACAGTAAACGCCGGCTTCACGAATACGGCGGGCGATGAGCTGGGTGTACTGGGAGCCGAAGTCCAGAATCAGAATGCGGTGATCGTGAATATTGCTGGTCATTGAGATCTCTTCAAATCAAATAAAAAACCACTGCGCCAGGGAAGCGGCGCAGTGGTTTTCAGGCTTAGTTAAGACGGTAGTTCGGGGCTTCTTTGATGATGGTCACGTCGTGGACGTGGCTTTCGCTCATTCCGGCTGCGGTAACTTTGACGAATTGCGGTTTGGTGCGCATTTCCTCGATGGTTGCCGAACCGGTGTAACCCATGCTGGCACGGATGCCACCAACCAGTTGGTGCACGACGGCGCCCAGGCTGCCTTTGAATGGCACGCGGCCTTCGATGCCTTCCGGGACCAGCTTGTCAGCCTCATTGGATTCCTGGAAGTAACGGTCACTGGAGCCCTGTTTCTGAGACATGGCACCCAGCGAGCCCATGCCGCGGTAGGATTTGTAAGCACGGCCCTGATACAACTCAACTTCACCCGGCGCTTCTTCGGTACCGGCGAACATGCCGCCAATCATGATGCTGTGAGCACCGGCAACCAGTGCTTTGGCGATATCACCTGAGAAGCGGATGCCACCATCGGCAACCAGCGGCACGCCGGTTCCTTCAAGGGCTGCAGCGACATTACTGATAGCGCTGATTTGCGGGACACCGACACCAGCGACGATACGGGTGGTACAGATGGAACCGGGACCGATACCGACTTTAACCGCATCTGCACCGGCTTCAACCAGTGCCAGCGCGGCTTCTGCGGTGGCAATATTACCGCCGATGACCTGTACCTGCGGGAAGTTCTGCTTGACCCACTTGACCTGGTCCAGCACGCCCTGTGAATGACCGTGCGCAGTATCAACCACAATCACGTCAACACCGGCTGCTGCCAGTGCTTCAACTCGGCTCTGACTTTCACTGCCGATACCGACTGCGGCACCGACGCGCAGACGTTCCTGATCGTCTTTGGAGGCGAGGGGGTTGTCGGTCTGTTTCTGAATATCCTTGACCGTGATCATGCCAGTCAGGTGGAAGTTATCATCCACCACCAGCACTTTCTCGATGCGGTTGGTGTGCAGCAGGTTCAGCACTTCTTCGCGGGAAGCATCTTCCTTGACGGTGACCAGTTTGTCTTTCTTGGTCATGATGGAAGACACCGGGTTGTCGTAGTGGGTTTCAAACCGCAGGTCGCGGCTGGTGACGATACCAACCAGATCGCCGCCATCAACGACCGGGACACCGGAGATGTTGTGAGTACGGGTCAGGTCAACCACTTCACCAACAGTCGTGTTGGGGCTGACGGTAATCGGGTCGCGAACCACACCGCTTTCGAATTTTTTAACCTTGCGAACTTCTTCGGCCTGTTGCTCGATGGTCATGTTTTTGTGCAGAATACCCAAGCCGCCTTCCTGCGCCATGGCAATGGCCAGACGGCCTTCGGTGACAGTATCCATCGCTGCAGACAGCAACGGGATGTTGATGGTGATATCCCGGGTCAATTTTGTCGCCAGATTGACATCACGCGGCAGAACGTTTGAATAGGCCGGGACCAGCAAAACGTCATCAAACGTCAGAGCTTCTTGAGCAATTCTCATCGGGCTTGTTCCTGAAATTAGCTGTAATATGATCCTGCAATTATATCAGGAAAATCAGTGCCAATGGCATCACAAAATACATCCGATCAACAAGGCACACTGGCTAACCGGGCCGTCAAAGAGGTTTATCCGGTCTCGCGGATCGTTCGCGAAGCCCGCATGCTGCTGGAAGGCTCTTTTCCACTTATCTGGGTCGAGGGTGAGATATCCAATCTGGCCATGCCCGGCTCGGGGCATATCTATTTCACACTGAAAGATGAAGTTGCGCAGGTTCGCTGCGCGATGTTCCGCAATCGAAACCGGCAACTGCGTTTTACGCCTGAGAACGGCATGCAGGTGCTGTTGCGGGTTCGGGTCACGCTCTACGAGGGCCGCGGCGAATTTCAGCTGGTGGTCGAGCATATGGAAGAGGCCGGCAGCGGCGCTTTGCAGCGTGCTTATGAGGCGCTGAAACAGAGGCTGGGACAGGAAGGCCTGTTCGATGAAGCGCATAAAAAACCGATTCCGGCCATGCCCGCCACCATCGGTATTATTTCCTCGCCGGATGGCGCTGCTGTTCACGATATTCTCAGCGTGCTCAAACGCCGCTTCCCGGCGGTGGATGTGATTCTTTATCCGGTCGCTGTGCAGGGCGAGACGTCGGCAAGGCAACTGGTGGAGGCGGTCAAACTGGCTGATAGCCGCAAAGACTGTGATCTGCTGATCATCAGTCGCGGTGGTGGTTCGCTGGAAGATCTGTGGAGTTTCAACGACGAACAGCTGGCACGGGCGATTTATGATTGTGAATTGCCGGTTATCTCCGCAGTGGGACATGAGGTCGACTTTACCATCGCCGATTTTGTGGCCGATGTACGTGCACCCACGCCATCCGCCGCGGCAGAAATGGCCGTACCTGACGCCAAGCAATTACTGGCAACCGTGAACAACCTGATGCAGCGACTCACTGCCCGTACCCAGCAATGGTTGTCCGGGGAGCAGCGACATCTGCTGCATCTGCAGCGGCGTCTGCCGAGACCGGATTTGCAGATTCGCCAGCAAACTCAGAGTTTGAATCAATTCAAACGTATGCTGGATGTGGCCTGGTTGCGGCAGCAGCAGAATCGGGCACAACGGGTTGATTATCTCGCGGCCAGACTGAAACATCCGCAGGCCCAGATTGATAGTCAGCATGCCCGGCTTAATAATCTGTTGCATCGACTGCAGACAGCATTTAGAGCACAGCAAAAACAGGCTGAACAGTGGGTTAGCACCTTGCAGTCCAGACTCAGGCGGCAGCTGCCATTACAGCAGGTGGCGGCACAGGAGCAGCATGTCTCCGGGCTCAAGCGCCAGCTCGATAAATTGATCCAGGCGCAGCTGACTTCAGCTGAAGCCATGCTGACACAACAGATGCGGACCCTGGCGGCGGTGAGTCCGCTTAACACACTGGAACGGGGTTACAGTATTACCCGCTTTGCCGACAGTGAGGAAGTCATTACCCGCAGTGAGCAGGTCAAACCGGGCGACGCGCTAAGGATCAAGCTGCATCAGGGCGAGATTGACTGCGAGGTAAAAAGTGCCGGGAAACAGTAAAATTCTGCTGTTATTGAGCCTTTGCCTGCCGCTGCTGGCCGTTGCCTTGCCTCAGGAATCAGCCGTGCCGGGCGGGGTGGTGATTTTACCGCTGGCACCGGCAGCAACGACTCGGCCCGAAGTGCGGTTTGAGAATAAACCGGTACTGGTCGCGGCTGAAAACGGTCTCTGGCAGGCGGTGATCGGTGTGCCGCTGGAAGCCAAAGCGGGCACACATCAAATTTCAGTCAGTCAGAACGGCAAAGACAAAACCTTGCTGTTCACGATTGAGGACAAGCAGTACCCGACCCAGCATATTACGATTAAGGACAAGCGCAAAGTCAATCCAAATCAATACGATATGGAAAGAATAAACCGCGAGAGTGCCCGCATAGATGCGGCCCTGCAGCACTGGACCGACAACAATGAGGTGCCGTTTGATTTTATCTGGCCGCTGAAAGGCGAAGTCAGTGGTTTGTTCGGACGTCGCCGCGTATTTAACGGTGAGCCCAGAAAACCGCATAGCGGCATGGATATCGCCGCTGCCACCGGCACGCCGATTCAGGCGCCAGCCGGCGGCATTATCCGGGGTACCGGTGATTATTTCTTTAACGGCAATACCGTGTTTATCGATCACGGTCAGGGGCTGGTCACGATGTTCTGCCATTTAAGCCGGATCGATGTGAAAGACGGGCAAACAGTCCAGCAGGGCGAGGTGATTGGTCTGGTGGGGGCGACCGGCCGGGTTACCGGGCCACATCTCCATTTTGGCGTCAGCCTCAATGACGAGCGGGTAGAGCCGCGACTGTTTTTCCCGCAGACAGGGCCCTAAAGATAAGCCTGTAAAGTCCGGGTCAGTAATCCGAAATCGACGGGTTTGGTAATGTAGGCTTTGAACAGCCCCTCGGCCGCGTCGATATTCTCCTGCATCGCGGCAGCGGTCAGCGCAATCACGGGAATATCGGCCAACCCCGGGGTTTCCAACATCACCTGACGCAGTTCAATCCCACTCATTCCGGGCAGGTTGATATCCAGCAGCATGAGATCAGGTATCAGTGTTTCGAGTAATACCAGACCCGCTTCGGCACTTTCACAGGTATGTAGAGAGATATGGTCGTAACGTGAGAAAAAGACCTCAATAAGACGGATATTGGCCGGATTGTCTTCGATGTAAATGACATGTCGGCGCTGTTTCTTGTGCTCGTTGTCACCGCGACGATCCTGTATCGAGCTGTCTTCCGCAGTCCCCAGCATCCTCGAGGCGACGGCAGTATCCCCCTGCCGCGATGAGAGGGGCAATTCAATCCAAAAGCTGCTTCCCTGGCCTTCGGTGCTGGCAAAATCAATACTACCGCCCATCGCTTCTATCAGTCGTTTGCTGACACTGAGACCGACGCCGCTGCCCTCAATGTTGGCATACTCCTGACCCAAGCGCTCAAAGGCCGTGAATACATAGGGTTGTCTGTCCTGTGCAATACCCTGGCCGGTATCCGTGACCGTCATTTTCAGCGTGCTGCTGTTTGTTTGAACACTGGAGCTGATCAGGACTTTTCCGCCCGCTTTATTGTATTTAATGGCATTGGTAACCAGGTTAATAAAGACTTGCTTGAGCTTGGTGAAATCAGCAACGACGACACAATCGTTATTGTCGAGCAGGTCGACATCGACATCATATTGTTTTGCCAGTGTCTGCAGCATCGGCAAACATTCTTCAAAGACATTGGAGATGAGGACATGATCACTGGTTGTTTTTATGTTTCCGGCCTCGATCTTGGATAATTCGAGAACGTCGTTAATCAGGGTCAGCAAATGCTCACCGCTGTAGATGATCTGCCGCACATTCCTGATTTGTTGTTTGCTCAGCGCCTGCTCGTTGTCACTTAACAGTAACTGGGCAAAACCGAGTATGCCATTCAATGGTGTCCGCAGTTCGTGGCTCATCGCCGAGAGAAATTCAGACTTGGCATTATTGGCACGCTCAGCGGTTTGTTTGGCTTCAATTAATGCCTGTTGTTCCGCTTTCTGTTTGCTGATATCGCGGGCAATGCCGGTAAAAAGATATTCTCCCTGCCATTGAAAGTCGCTGATGGTGAGTTCAATCGGGAAAGCTTTACCACTTTTGTGCTGAGCCTCGACTTCAACGGGTTTACCCAGGATTCGGCTTTGTTCAGTTGAGAGAAAACGTGACATCCCCAACTTGTGCATATCCCGGTAATGGGCGGGCATCAGCATGGTGATATTCTGTCCGATGACTTCTTCCGGCTGATAACCGTAGAGTGCGATGGAGGCCTTGTTGTAGTTTTCGATAATACCGAGGTGATTGATGGTGATCACACTGTCGATAGTGTTATCCAGCAAGGTTTGGAGGCGGAGACTCTCATGACGTGCTTCGGCTTCCAGTTCTTCCCGTTTTCTCAGTTCCTGTTTCAGTTCCTGCGTGTAGTCGTGAATAGTCCTGTCCAGGCGTTTATCATGATGCCTTTTCAGCAGCAGACTGATCAGTCCAAGTAAGACCAAACCAATAAAACCCAGGCTGAGCAGAAAAGGCCAGTCTCTGCCATTCGCTTCCTGGTAGAGAAAGTCATCCAGATCACCGACGGTGTCATAAAGGCCCAGTTCCTGATAGATTTCAGCGATTTTCTGCCAACGGCTCTGGGTCATATGCCCGAACTCGACGGTGGGATAGAGACTGAGCTTGATTAGCTGGTCAGCTTCAAACTGAAGATGCGTCCGGCTTTTATGCTGGGGGTTATATTTCTCCAGAATCAGGTCAATAATTTCCTGAGGATGCTCTGCTGCATAGCGCCAGCCCTGATACATCGCCTCGCGAAAAGCTGCGACCTGCTGGGGATGATTTTTCAGATAGTCCTGGGAGGTGAACAGAATATCACTGTAAAAACTGATTCCGTAGTCTTTGGGTGCGATGGTTCGATACGGTACCTGCTCCTGCGCCAGCCTGAAGGGTTCGTTTGAGATATAAGCAGTCAAACCATCGACCCGGCCAGCAATCAAATCCTCAATATCCGTCGACTTGGGCGGCACAAAGTTAATCTGGTTGATGTCGATGTCTTCTTTCAGGAAAATGGCTGCCAGATCATCGGCATAGGATTGGCGGGTCAGCGTTTTGCCGATAAAGTCCTGGGCTGAATATATGCCCGAATCGCCTTTGACCAGCCAGACATAAGGACTATTCTGAAAAGTGGCGCCCAACGCTACCAGAGGACGCCCTTTCAAATACTCTACGACAATGCCGGTCCCGGACAGACCGAATTCAGCCTCACCGGACTCAACCTCATCATAAGGGTGGGAAAACCCCGTCTTAATATCGACATTGAGACCGGCCTGCTGAAAATAACCTTTCTCTTTTGCTGCATAGAGTCCGGCAAACTGAAACTGATGCTGCCAGTGGAGTTGGATGGTAACGTCATGTTGTGCCTGTTCATTCGCTAATGCACCATGAACCTGGCTCAAAATGAGCAGAATCAAAAAATTGAATAAGTATCGTAGACTCATATATAGCGGCGCATCAGGTCAAATTGCATCTTAGCTGAACAGCCGTTGATAACGCCAGCTTATTTACATCCTGAAGTCGCGGCCGAGATAAACGCTCAGTACCTTCTTGTTCTTAAGAATTTCCTCAGGTGTGCCACGGGCAATGACTTCGCCTTCATTGAAGATGTAGGCGCGCTGACAGACATTGAGCGTTTCACGGACATTGTGGTCAGTGATTAAAATGCCAATGCCCCGCTCAGCCAGTGCTTTGATAATGCCCTGAATATCCAGCACCGAAATCGGATCAACACCGGCAAAGGGTTCATCGAGCAGGATGAATTGCGGGTCCATGGCCAGCGCCCGGGCGATTTCCACCCGCCGGCGCTCACCGCCTGACAGAGACATGCCCCTGGATTTGCGGATGTGGTCGATATGAAAGTCCTGCAGCAGTCTTTCCAGCAGATCGTTTCGTTGTGCTGCGCTCAGTTCATTGCGGGTTTCGAGGATGGCGTAAAGGTTATCCTCAACACTGAGCTTACGGAATACTGACGCTTCCTGTGGCAGATAACCGATGCCCAGGCGTGCCCGGTCATGAATCGGATAATCAGTGAGATCGTATTGATCCAGAAAAATAAAGCCGTGATCAACCGGGACCAGACCCACGATCATATAGAAGCTGGTGGTTTTACCGGCCCCGTTGGGGCCCAGCAAACCAACAATCTCACCACTTTTTACATCCAGAGAGATGTCTTTAACGACCTGACGATCACCGTAACGCTTCGCCAACTGCTGCGCGGATAAAATACTCATATTCAGCCGGGATTATTGCAGATAGCGGCTGTTGACCCAACCGATCACGACTTCACCATTGATGGTACCGCGAACCTGAGCCCAGTTGGTCTGACGGGTCAGCACGATGACTTCCATCGACTCTGTCAGCGTGCCCAGTTTCTGATACTGGGTGCCGGGACCGGTGCGGACATTCAGACGGCTTGTTGTCATCGCCGTCGGATAGGCCTTGGGCTCGACAGCTTGATTTTTGCTCTGCGTGTCATCGCCGCCTTCAGATTCTGCTGCCGGCGCAGACTGTTGGGGTGTGGGTGCAGTTTTGTCGTCTGATTGAGCCGGTTTACGGGTATTTTGTGGCTGGATGATGATATGGACCCGGCCTTTTTTCTGAGTTTCGCCGTCTACGGTCACGGGGCGGGAGTTAGCACTGACCACATTACGCTCAATATCGTACTCGATGTAATTGCCGGTAAATTCATCACCGTTCTGCCAAACATAACCGTCGCCAATCAGATAGATTTTCTGACGGTCGGCATAATATTCCATTTTCAGTGCTTTAGCCTTGACCGGGTTTTCGCCGGGCTTGTGCACCTGCTGGTAAGTGGCGCGCTTGCCTTCAGCGACGGCCTTGGTGAGCTGTTTGTTTTCATCATAAAAGAAGGTAATGATATCGCCGGTAATGCGCAGCGTGCCCTGGGTCAGAATGGCATCGCCCTTGTATTGTGTGACGCCTTCACGATCATCCAGCTGGGCGTGGTCAGCCTCAATACTGATAGGTTTCTCACGGTCACTGGGCAGAGCCAAAGCCATTGCAGGCATTAGCATGGCAATCGCAAGCAGATTAATTAGCGGGCGCATCATATTGTCCTTTTACCCTCGAATGCAGGTTGATTGTTTCATCATCCAGTGCAGCATGCAGACCAACAGCATCGGTCACCCCCTGCGGTGAATGAATGGTCACTGGCTCCTCAGTATAAGCCGTGTTGTCTTGCGTATTCAGTGTCAGTCTCTCAGTACGCATTTCAAAAGCGGGATCATCCTTGTTGCTGATAATAACATTTCCGGTGAGCAGTATCGTTTCCGCATCGCCCTGCGTATGGCCATGTCTGGAGCTGACCACCCATGTGTCCTGACCCGGTTCCAGAAACTCAGTAACCGGCTGGATGATCTCGGTGGAATCATCATGCGGAAAATGCGCCATTTCATCGCCTTTGACTATTCGAGCCGGCTCACCATTAATGTCCATAATCGTCATAGTGAAGTCAGTCATGGCGTAGTCACTGGTTCGACGGATCTCAGTGCTTTGTTGCGATGGCTGACTGTTGTCGTGAAAAATCAGCCACAGACTGAAGCCTGTGATCAATAACAGGCCCAGTCGAGCGTATAGGGGCAGGTTAAAAATGGCGTTCAATTTGATCCTGCAGGTTACCCTGTCCTTCCATAATCAGTTCACACACTTCGCGGGCAGCACCATGGCCGCCATTGGAGGGGGTGATCCAGTGTGCATGTTTTTTGACGAGGTTGTCAGCATCCTGCACCGCGACAGCAAGCCCGACCCGACTCATGATTGACAAGTCCACCCAGTCATCACCCACATAGGCGCATTCTTCGGGTTGCAGGCCCAGTTCTTCAATCAATTGTTCGAATACGGGGAGCTTGACGCGTTTGCCCTGAAATACATGATTGATACCGAGACCATTCATCCGGTGCTCAACGGTTTTTGAAGTACGGCCGCTGATAATGGCGATTTCCACGCCGGTCAGCTGAAGCAGCTTCATACCATGCCCATCCCGGGTGTTAAAGGCTTTATATTCCTGGCCATCATCGCCGATGATAATTCGGCCGTCGGTTAAAACACCATCGACATCAAAAACGACCAATTTGATTTTCTTCGCTTTTTCCAGAATATCCTGCATTACTTTTCCTGTTAGACCACACCGGCACGCAGCAAATCATGCATATTGATAGCGCCGGCCAGTTGTTGTTGTTCATTCAGAATGATTAGGGCGTTTATTTTGAAACGTTGCATCAGTTCCAGTGCCTCTGCGGCGAGCATATCCGGCTTACCGGTTTTGCAGCCACGAGTCATGAAAGCAGACAGCGGTTCAGTATGTATGTTCACTTCCTGTGCCAGAACACGCCGTAGATCACCATCTGTAAATATCCCCACGACTTGCTTGCTGTCGTTGGTCACTGCAGTCATACCCAGGCCTTTGGCCGACATTTCAATCAAAGCTTCACTGATTAATGCCGATTCGCTGATGGTGGGGATTGCCGAGCCGGTATGCATGATATCACTGACATGCAACAGGAGTCGTCGACCCAGCAAACCGCCCGGATGTGACATGGCAAAATCTTCAGCCGTGAACCCCCGGGCTTCCAGTAGAGCGATGGCAAGTGCATCGCCCATCACCAGGGCGGCGGTGGTGCTGGAAGTTGGCGCCAGGCCGAGCGGACAGGCTTCACGTTCAACACTTACATCCAAATGGGCGCTGGCACATTGCGCCAGTGTTGAGTCGGGCCTGCCGGTCATCGCAATCAACGGCACATGGCGTCGTTTAATCAACGGCAGGATCGTCAGAATTTCACCGGTTTCACCGGAGTTGGACAGGGCCAGTACCACGTCTTTATCGGTGATCATGCCCAGATCGCCGTGGCTGGCCTCGCCGGGATGAACAAAAAATGCTGGTGTGCCGGTACTGGCCAGTGTGGCGGCAATCTTGCTACCGATGTGACCTGATTTTCCCATGCCGATGACGACAATCCGGCCGCTACAGTCCAGCATAAAATCACAGGCTTTGATGAAATCGTCGTTGATACGATCGCGCAAAGCCGCCACGGCAGCCAGCTCGGTGTCGATGACCGCACAGGCAAGTTCTCTGAGCTTATCGTGATTGATTTGCATTAACTGAGTCCAGGCATATTCTGGTAAGCAAGAAGGCTGTTATAGCCAATATAGACCATCAACATCAATACCCCGGCGACCCGGCCTATACGACCCTCAGAACAGTAACGGGCAAACAGGAAAAGGCCAAGCGCGAGACCGATCATGAATGGGAAGTCACGGTAGAGCAGCATTGGGTCGACTGCCGTCGGTGCAATCAGGCCGGGCATCGCGAGGACCGCCAGCAGGTTGAAAATATTGGAGCCCAGGATATTACCGACTGCGATGTCATGTTCATTTTTCAGCGCGGAAACGACACAGGCGGCCAGTTCCGGCAGGCTGGTGCCGATAGCCACAATAGTCAGGCCGATAATCAAATCACTGACGCCCAGCAGCGTTGCGATGCCACTGGCTCCCCAGACCAGGGACTTGGAGCCGATTAGCAGTGAAGCGAGGCCAATCACAAAATACCCGCTGGCTTTGCCGGTCGACATGTTAGGTTCGGCATATTCCTCGGCGAATTCAGCTTCCAGCGGGTCACCCGTGCCGAGGCCTTTATAGGCCATCCAGCCCATCGCTGCGATAGTCAAAACAAAGCCGGCAAACAGAATGCTGCCATCAACGCGGCTGAGCACGCCGTCCGTAATCATCACCAATGCCACCAGCATAACAATCGCCAGTAGCGGAAATTCTCTGCGTAAAGTGGAGGAATTCACCACCAGAGGCGTGATCAGGGTGGTGACTGCCAGCACCAGACCAACATTGGTGATATTGGATCCGACCGCGTTACCAATACCCATGGATGGTACGCCGTCGAATGCAGCCAGTGCTGAGACCAGCATTTCCGGGGCGGAGGTACCAAAGCCGACAATAGTGACACCGACAATCAGAGGAGAAACGCCCAGGTTACTGGCCAGATTGGCGGCGCCGTCGATAAAGCGGTCTGCGCCCCAAATCAGCACTGCGAAACCGGCGACGATGGCGAGAATAAATAGAATGCTGGTCATAATGCTCCGTGACTGTCTGAATCCGGTTTATTTGAAACATAAAAAAGCCGGGTCAAAACCCGGCTCTTTATTATAGAGTCTCAATCCGTGATTGTCGTGTCAGTCGTCTTCGAAGACATCGAACTCGTCATTCATTGGTGGATTACCGTCAAACACCAGATATTGCCGGCGAGACATATAAGCATCACGAACATAGCTGTATTCATCGGTAGCGGCCTGATCCAGCACTTTTTCCGCTTTCAGCAGATTGGCGCGGGTGTCGACGACGCGCGTGCCGACCAGCGCAATACGCGCATCATCACCTTCCACATACATCACCGGATCGGTAAACATATCGCCGATCAGACCGAAGGTATCACGTACATTGCGGGGGCCAAAGAAGGGGAGAACCACATAAGCACCGGGCTCTGCACCCCAGACACCGAGGGTTTGACCGAAGTCTTCATTATTCTTGGTGAAGCCACTCAGGCTGGCGACGTCAAAAATACCTGCTACGCCTACCGTGGTGTTCAGCACGAAACGATGCGTGTCACGGTAGGCCTGATAAAACTTGCCCTGGAACAGATCGTTAATGATGACCGTGATGTCATTCAGGTTGCTGAAGAAGTTGCTCACGCCCTGGCTGATCGGGTCTGGCACGACTGCGTCATAGCCCCGGGCAACCGGTTTGAGCACGGCGGTATCGACGGCGTCGTTAAATTTATACATGGCGCGGTTGTAGCCTTCCAGTGGGTCGCCGGCGCTTGCGCTTTGGTTAGTGGTGGCACAACCGGTCATGAACAGAACCATGACGGCGATACCCAATCTGAAAACGGTACGGAGATGTGTCATTGAAATCTTTATCCCTGTTTTTTCTTATTTGACTGGCAAATAATCTCATGCCACTCAGGGCCGATCAAGAGATTGTGTTGTAATTTCGGCAAACAGCAGGATAAATATGTTGTATAAACGCAACAGCCATCAGCTTCCCTCGGCTGAATGCCTGTGACCATGCCACTCGGCGTTCTCAGTATTGTCGTACATATATCCGGCAAAGACTTCGCTGCAGGCAAGCCAGCTGTTTTGTCTGGCAAAGTCGATACAAGCCTGCGAATCCAGCACCAGGGCTTTTTTAACGGCTTCTTCAAGATTCTCACTCAGACTACCGGTGACACTGTCTTTCACCACATCAGCGGGCCCCGTCACCGGATAGGCCGCGACCGGTACGCCGCAGGCCATGGCTTCCAGTAACACCAGGCCGAATGTGTCCGTACGACTGGGGAAAACAAAGACATCGGCCGCTGCCACATAGCTGGCCAGTTCTCTACCGAATTTGGCGCCGGTGAACATGACCTCGGGATAATCCTGGCGTAGCTGTTCCAGATCCGGGCCATCACCGACCACCACCTTACTGCCGGGCAAATTCAGATCCAGAAAGGCCTGAATATTCTTTTCCACCGCGACACGGCCCATATTCAGCATGATGGGTCTGGGTAGGTCCAGTGGCTGTGGGGTGTTCGGTGTGAAAATGTCGGTATCAACGCCGCGGCCCCAGACTTCAACATTGTCAAAGCCACGCTCCAGCAACCGCTGGCGTTGTGACTCGGTCGGAACCAGTGTGTGCACGGCTTTACCATGAAAACGACGTAGCCAGGCATAGGTCCAGCTCAGCGGAATCGGCGCGCGCAACCTGACATACTCAGGAAACTGGGTGTGGTAGGAGGTGGTGAACTGAAATTTGTTACGCAGACACCAGCGCCTGGCAGCCATCCCCAGTGGGCCTTCTGTCGCGATATGCACAGCATTGGCGTGATGCTCGTTAAGTAACTGAGCCACTTTACGACCGGGAAACAGAGCAAGCGGTATACTCGGATAGCTCGGGCAGGGAATGGTTTTAAACAATTCTGGAGTAATAAAGTGGACTTCATGACCCAGTTGCTCCAGACATTTGCGGGTCTGTTTTAAAGTCCGCACTACACCATTGACCTGGGGTGTCCAGGCGTCGGTTACTATCACTATTTTCATTGAGATTGTCTGACCTATGCTGCCTGCACCAGCGCTTGTGGTTGTTCCACCAGATCGGTCCAGTAAAGAATTTCCATTTCACCGTTAGGGTGTTCGACCAGTGCGGTGCAGCTCTCGACCCAGTCACCGCAATTGTAGTAATCAACATTGTGATGACGGGCAATTTCGGCACGGTGAATGTGACCACATACTACGCCGTCAACGCCCTGGCGTGCGGCTTCATGCGCCACCGCTTCTTCAAAGTTGCTGATGTATTGCACGGCATTTTTGACTTTGTGCTTGAGAAACGCCGCCAGTGACCAGTAAGAAAAGCCCAGTTTTCGGCGCACCAGATTCACATAACGGTTAGCACGTAGCAGCCATTCATAAAGTCTGCTTCCAACTTTGGCAAGTAGTGGCGAGATTTTCACCACGCTATCGAACTGGTCACCATGCAGGATCAGTAATTTACGGTTATCGGCAGTGGTGTGAATGACTTCATTTTGAATCTCGACGTTGCCAAACACGGCCCCGTCATAATCACGCAGCATTTCGTCATGATTGCCCGGCACATAGATGACCTTGGTGTTGTGCTTGGCTTTACCCAGCAGGGTACGAATCACGTTGTTATGGGCCTGGGGCCAGAACATTTTCTTTTTCATTTCCCAGACGTCGATAATGTCGCCGACGAGGTAAAGATAGTCACATTCCACTTTATGCAGAAAATCGAGCAGGAAATCGGCGCTGCAACCACGGAATCCCAGGTGAATATCGGATATCCAGACGCTGCGAACTTTTATCTTTTCTTTCTGACTGACTTGTTTTTGCATAATGTGCCCCTACCTTTTATCTTGAGCGCACACTAACTAATTAATATTTCAGCCTGATTAACCTTTTATTGCAGTATCGTGACGTAAGACCGTCAGGGCGGCTGTCGTATACTCAGGGCTTACACCGGATCAGAGAGAATTATGAGCAATCCATTACTAGACGATTACACCTTACCGCCGTTTTCCAAAATCAAACCGGAACACGTTGAACCGGCTGTGACGCAGGCTATCGACAAAGCCAGAGAGGCAGTCAACACGCTGCTGACGCAGATTTCCGAGCCGACCTGGGAAACGCTGGTGGAACCGATGGAAGAAATCGAAGCCAGCATTGACCATGTCTGGTCACCGGTCAGCCATATGAACTCGGTGGTCAATTCCGATGAACTGCGCAAGGCCTACAATGCCTGTCTGCCAATGCTGAGCGAGTTCGGTACCGAACTGGGGCAGAATGAAGACCTCTACCGCGCCTATAAGACACTGGCAGAAAGCGACGCCTACAAACAGCTTGATACCGCGCAGAAAAAAGTGATTGATAATGCGATTCGTGACTTCCGCCTGTCCGGCGTCGAACTGCCACCGGCACAACGCGATCAATATAAAAAGATCACGCAGAAGCTGACTGAGCTTAGCGCCAAATTTGAAGAAAACCTGCTTGATGCGACCCACGCCTGGAAAAAGCATATAACTGATGAAGCCATGCTTTCAGGCCTGCCACCTTCTACCGTGGCGATGGCAGAGCAGTTTGCCAAGCGTGACGGTCTCGAAGGCTGGGTCTTTACCCTCGACTTTCCCTCTTACATGCCGGTGATGTCCTATGCAGACAACCGGGAACTGCGCGAAGAAATGTATACCGCGTTTGCGACCAAAGCCTCTGACCAGGGCCCCAATGCCGGTAAGTGGGACAACACTGACGTCATGGCTGAGATTCTGAAACTGCGTCATGAACTGGCCCAACTACTGGGCTTTAATAATCATGCTGAACGTTCTCTGGCCACCAAGATGGCTCAGAGCCCGGAGCAGGTGCTGGAGTTTCTGAATGATCTGGCTGGCCGCAGCAAGCCGATTGCTGAAAAAGAGTTTGAAGCGCTCAAGGCCTACGCCAAAGAAACCGCGGGCATGGACGATCTGGAAGCCTGGGATGTCACGTATTTTGCTGAGCAACTGCGTCAGCAGCGTTATGCCATTTCCCAGGAAGAACTCAAACCGTATTTCCCGGAAGACAAAGTCGTTAATGGCCTGTTCGCGGTGGTGAACAAGCTTTACGGGCTGGACATTACCGAACGTAAAGACGTCGACATCTGGCATAACGATGTCCGTTTCTTTGAAATTCGTGAGGCCAGCGGTGAACTGCGGGGTCAGTTCTATCTGGATCTCTATGCACGCCAGCACAAACGTGGTGGCGCCTGGATGGATGAATGCCTGGTGCGCCGTAAAACCGCCGGTGGCATCCAAACCCCGGTCGCTTTCCTGACCTGTAATTTCTCGGAGCCGGTCGGTGGCAAACCGGCGCTGTTCACCCACGATGAAGTGACCACCCTGTTCCATGAGTTCGGTCATGGTCTGCATCATATGCTGACCAAGATTGATTATTCGGGTGTCTCCGGTATTAACGGTGTCGCCTGGGATGCGGTCGAATTGCCCAGTCAGTTTATGGAAAACTGGTGCTGGGAACGTGAAGCACTGGATCTGATTGCCGGTCACTACGAAACAGACGAACCGCTGCCGGAAGCGCTATATCAGAAAATGATCGCGGCGCGTAACTTCCAGTCAGCGATGATGATGCTGAGACAACTGGAATTCTCGCTGTTTGATTTCCGTCTGCACCTGGAATTCAATCCCAACGAGTCCAATCAGGTCGAGAAGATCCTGGCTGAAGTGCGGGATCAGATCACGGTCGTCAAACCACCTAAATTCAACCGTTTCGCCCACAGCTTCGCGCATATTTTTGCCGGTGGCTATGCGGCTGGTTACTACAGCTATAAATGGGCGGAAGTGTTGTCAGCTGATGCCTTCTCCAAGTTTGAGGAAAACGGCATTTTCGATCGCAAGACCGGTCTGGAATTCCTGTCCTCCATTCTGGAACAGGGTGGCTCCAAGGAGCCGATGGAACTGTTCATCGAGTTCCGTGGCCGTGAGCCCGAGATTGATGCCTTACTCAGGCATTCCGGGATTGCCGCTTAAACAAAAAAGGGCCGAAAGGCCCTTTTTTTATGTGCATGCAGAAAGCGGGATTATGAATTCATGCAGATTTGTACGCTTTCCTGTGCGGTCTGAATCATCACCATCACATCATCTTTAGTCACCAGACCGGCATCAATATCTTCTTTCAGTTTCTGATTCAAAGCACGGGTAGTATTGGCGACATCACCGCCTTCAGCCACAGGCACAATCGCCTGATCACGATATTCATTAGGCAGGTTACTCAGACCTTTGATCTGACATTCAGCCATTTTGGTGACATAGGCATCAGCTTCACTACGAATGGCCTTAGCGGTCATATCCGGTCTGTCACTGCTGAGTTTTTTCACGACCAAAGGTTTCATCTGCTCACTGTAGTTCTTTTTGTAGTTTTCTTCTACCTGAGCATCCATAGCCAGGGCTTGCTGAGCGGCGAAAACAAAAGGCAGGAGTAATAATAGTTTTTTCATTGCATATCCTTTCGTGTTGGAGCCCCGATAACATCACCGGGGTATTGCTACTGAAACATAAGGCGTTGGGAATCAATTTACTGTGAACGATTGATGCATCAATTAGAATGATGCCAACACCGAGATTCAAACCAGAGTCTGACAGAAAACGCAGATAATAAAAAAGGGCAAGTTATGCCCTTTTTCAAAATTCAGACTGATTCAGCGAAGCTGGCTGTCTTTACTACCACGGCGGTTGAACAGGCCTGAGGCTTTGTTTTCCTTATCGACTTCTTCCTGACACTGCACGCACAGACGCACTCCGGGAATCGCCTCACGGCGCGCTTCCGGAATCGCTTCTTCACATTCTTCACAGTACTTCAGACTCTCGCCCTTGGGCAGACGACCGCGCACGGCGCTGACGGCGTCTTCCACACTGGCGTCAATTTGATCCTGTACTGCCCCGTCTTTCGACCATCCTCCAGCCATAACAACCTCCAAATGACTGATTCATAATAGTTTCATTATATTGTAATAGTGGGGGTTGGGAGCAAAATTCTCAAGGTGGTTAATTATTGTTCGTAGGTTGGGCTGAGGTACGAAGCCCAACAATGGCGTTTGAGGGGGATGTTGGGCTTCATTCATCGTCATTGCGAGGACTTTAGGCCTTGGCAATCTCCCGGAGCCTGGTTTTTGGTCAGAGTTGGGACGCTGCCGCGGGGGCGTTCATTTATTTTGCTCGCCCAAAATAAACGAACCAAACAAAAAGGCGCCCCTATAGTGCTGACCTGCGGCTCCACTCGTCATAACATTGATTCAGACGGTCGGCTAAAACTCGCTTCGCTCAGGCACTAGCCGCCCTCAGACCTGAATAAATGTTATTCCTCGTCAGCACAAAAGGGGAGGGATGGTTTAGATATTGCTTATAAATAACTTTGTATTCAACATCTTAATACTTTATGGTTTAGATTCGAAGTTGGAAAGAGCTTCATTAGAACTGTAACTTAATGTTTTTTTGATCGTTAGTTTGGAAGTTTGAATTTAGAAAGCAATGAAGGTAAAAGCTCGACTAATTCTGATATTACTTCTTCCAAAAGCTCGTTAGCATCACCTGGAAAGTCCCTATATTGATGGAATATGAAATTTCTGATTCTGTAAAAATAGCCTTCAAAATTTTCACATGGTTGCCTTCCTAAGGCATCTAAGAGCTGATTACATCTTGCTTTGAGAGCCGTAGTGCTGCCCGTGATGTCAGCGTATTTACTGGTCAAAAGGCCTATGCGCTTTTTTTCAGACATAAATTTCTGCATATTGTCTAAGGCATCTTTAGTTAAACCAGCATCACCTTTTGACTCCACGAGAGCCTCAATTAGTGCCTCTTGCTCATTTTGATAGACGTAATCGATCAATAATTCAAAAATCTGATAGATATAGAAAAACTTAAATACGGCTTTTTTTTCATACGCAAACGAACCATTAAGCAAGCCAGAAATTAATGAGCAGTGTTTTATATCTTCAGCAATTTCATCTATATAAACTCTGTTTTTCTCGGGATTACTCGCTTCATGTTTTATTTGGCTAGGGTTTCTGTCAGTAAGAACAAGATATCCATGCTTCATGAGGCTTGGAATGATTCTATCTATCTCGATGCTACGACCAGGAAAAGTTTCTTTGCTTAAAATTAATAGGACAGTCTCTTCGTGAAATATTTCTGAGTATCTACATTCTGATTCATCAACGAAAACAGACTCTGAGTATATATTTTCATTGAGTAATTTTAAGGACTCTCTAATTCCCACATATGCATATCTAAGGAAATGTTCATTATCTGAGTAGTCATGTAAATCTGAGCTAAGAGATATGGTTGGAATTATCCATCCTATTCGAATGTCAGTTGCTCTCAAATAGACCTGATATATTTCATTCTCTCTAACGTTCTTTTTCGCGAGAAAATGAATTTCAAAATCTTTTTCTTTAAATAATGGATCTATATCTAAGGGTGTTTGAATTTTGATTTCTCTATTGGAGTCATCTTTTAGAAAGATGTCAGAATCTTCTTTCTCCGATATATCAAACCAGTTTTCTACACCATTGACATTTAGCTTTACAGGCACCGAGACACCCTCACATGTTGTGAGCTTGATATTTTCTTAATGCACTCTTGCTGGATGAGTATGGATCTTTGAAAGTGTCACTACCGCTGTTGAGAAGATCTCTAAAGAAAAAGGCGAAATAGCTACGTTGTGCATTACCGATCTTTTTACTATTGCTTTTGAGCCATAGAAGAGAATCATTCAATTCTTCGAGAAAAACATGGGGATTATCTATTTTGATTTCTTCTACAATTGATGAAACATCTTCAAAGCTCGATAAAATTTCAAAATCGAACAGTTTCCCTACAGCAGCACCAAATCCTGATATAGATTGAGGTTTCTTGATTATTTGAATTATGTTTTTTCCAAAAGGAGTACCTTTTTCCTCAATATACTCTTGGGATATTTCATGATCATCACACTCAGAATATAGCTTTGTGACTAAACAGTGGAGTGATGAGAGATATTTTTCAAACAGTTCAGAGCCTTGATTTTCTTTTGATAATTTTTCTAGGCTATTGATATTTTCGAGTATATCGGCTTTGTCAATGGGAAGCTCATCTCTGTCTAAATAAGCGTTAAATCCCTCAACAACATCTTTGAAGTTATATTGATTCAACAGGGAAGCGCTTTTTCCATCTGATTCTCTGATTAGTTCGACGCCTTCAACTTCTTTAGTGAGATAGTCTAAATAAAGCATTTCTATTTGTTGGCGCAACGACATGGGCGTTTGACCCGTGTTCAGTGTCAGCATTCTGTAGAGAATTCCGAGCCGATTTAGCCCAACATAAATTTCAATCCTTATTTTAGAGTCTAAAACGGTCTTGAGGGTGCTCTCATCTTCAGATGCTCTCAAGTCAGAAAGCAAGTCCAGAATTGTATGTGTGCGTTGTAATCCATCGAGAATGACTAAGTGCTCTTTGGCGTCAGTGATTTTGTTCTGAAAGTCCTGACTGTCATCTTTTTTGTATTCCATTTCTGTCGTCAAAGCCAATACGATTGGAGGTATGATGCACTGCTTTAGCAAGTCTTCTCTGAGTAATGCATATACTGACTTAGATGAGCGAACTCGTTTTCTTTGGAATTCATTCTTTGAAATAACGTCTTTTACGATGCTCTCATATTCACCTATTGATACTTCTACAAGGATATTCTTGGCATTAATTCTGGCATCGAATAAATCAGAAGCAATTTTCATTGATTATTTCCTGGTTATTTTTTAGTCCTGTTATCGGCATACTATCTGAATAGCTATTACTCAACCAATGAACCTCAAATATATCTGGCTTTGAATATGAAAATATCCGAGAGTGATTTATTGGGTTGAGTTATAACTAAGGACCCTTAAGTAAGCCTGCTGATGGGGTCAGTTCCATGACTTCAAGATGTTAAGCTACATTTCAATCAACAAAAACTCAAACTAAACCAATGAAATACACCGATCTCCGAGACTTCCTCTCCGGCCTGGAAAAACAAGGCGAACTCAAACGCATCACCACTGAAGTCGATCCATCCCTGGAAATGACCGAAATCGCCGACCGGGTGTTACGGGCAGGCGGTCCGGCACTTTTTTTTGAGAATCCCAAGGGATCAAACGTCCCGGCTTTGCTGAACCTGTTCGGTACACCCAAACGGGTGGCGATGGGCATGGGCGAGGAGTCAGTTGAGGCTTTGCGTGAGGTCGGCAAACTGCTTGCTTTTCTGAAAGAACCGGAGCCGCCCAAAGGCATGAAGGATGCCTGGAGCAAGTTGCCGATCTTCCGGCAGGTGATGAATATGGGGCCGAAGGTCGTTAAAAAGGCGGCCTGTCAGGAGCAGGTGCTGGAAGGGGATGAGATTGATCTGGCGAATTACCCGATTCAGTTATGCTGGCCGGAAGATGCCGCGCCACTGATTACCTGGGGGCTGGTGGTCACCAAAGGCCCGCATAAGGAACGCCAGAACCTGGGCATTTACCGGCAGCAGGTGATTGGTAAGAACCGGGTGATTATGCGCTGGTTGTCGCATCGCGGTGGCGCGTTGGATTTCAAGGAATGGCAGCAGACTTATCCGGGCGAACCGTTTCCGATCAGTGTGGTGCTGGGTTGTGACCCGGCGACCATCCTCGGTGCAGTGACCCCGGTGCCGGATACCTTGTCAGAATATGCGTTTGCCGGGCTTTTGCGTGGCAGCAAGACAGAGCTGGTTAAATGCATCGGCAATGACTTGCAGGTGCCGGCCAATGCCGAGATTGTGCTGGAAGGCTTTATCTACCCCGATGATATGGCGCCGGAAGGGCCTTATGGCGACCACACCGGTTATTACAATGAAGTCGACAGCTTCCCGGTATTCACCATTGAGCGCATCACCCAGCGCCAGAACCCGATTTATCACAGTACTTATACCGGGCGGCCACCGGATGAACCGGCGATTTTGGGCGTGGCGCTGAACGAGGTGTTTGTGCCGATTCTGCAGAAGCAGTTTCCGGAGATTGTCGATTTCTATCTGCCGCCGGAGGGCTGTTCCTATCGAATGGCGGTGGTGAGCATGAAGAAACAATATCCCGGTCATGCCAAGCGGGTGATGATGGGGGTCTGGTCATTTTTGCGACAGTTTATGTATACCAAGTTTGTCATTGTCGTTGATGATGATGTGAATGTGCGTGACTGGCAGGATGTGATCTGGGCGATTACCACCCGCATGGACCCGGTACGCGATACCACCCTAGTGGAAAACACGCCGATTGATTATCTGGATTTTGCCTCGCCGGTATCGGGACTGGGTTCCAAGATGGGTATGGATGCGACCAATAAAATGCCGGGAGAGACGGATCGTGAATGGGGGCGTCCGATTGAGCGGGATCCGGCGGTGGTGGCGAAGATTGATGCGATTTGGGATGAGCTGGGGCTGGAGTAGAATTAAGCTGATCGCATAGTCTTCAAGACCGATTCCAGAATTGGGTTAAGTGCACACCCCCATTCCAGCCTTCCCCCATCAAGGGGGAAGGAGGCGCGCTCTCCCCAGGTTGGGCACCGTCTTGCTCCATCTCCCCATGGCGGGAGAGGGCCGGGGTGAGGGGGAACATCAAAGGGAGTCTTTATGATTGAAAGCGCTTTACTGTTGTTTCTGGTTATCGACCCCTTTGGCAATCTGCCCTTTGTCTTAGCCGTGCTCAGCGGCGCAGAGAAAGCTCATTACCGCAAAACGATCCTTCGGGAAACCATGCTGGCCTTACTGGTACTGGTGGTATTTGCACTGGTTGGTGAGGCATTGCTGGGTTATCTCAGCATCGAGCGGGCTTCACTGATGGTGGCCGGTGGCGTGATTCTGTTTCTGATCTCGCTGAAGATGATCTTCCAGTCGGCCAAAGATGTGTTTGCCGGCGATTACAGTCACGATTCCTTCCTGTTTCCGATCGCCGTGCCCTGTCTGGCGGGGCCGTCGGCGATTACCACGGTAATGATTCTGCGCTCTCAGCAACAAGCCAGTCTGTTTGAATTATTACTGGCTTTGTTACTGGTACTGGTGACGGCGTTTCTGATCTTTCTGCTCGGACGACGGCTCAGTGACTGGCTGGGTGAGCGCGGCATCCGGGCAGTGGAAAAGCTGATGGGGCTGTTACTGAATCTGGTCGCCGTCAATATGATGCTGATTGGTGTCCGTGACTTTCTTGGCTAGTTAGTCGGCAAAAAAGTAACCGGCAATCAGATAGAAAATATTGAGCGCCGACAGCGCCATGATCAGGTAAAAGGTGATTTTCATACCCAGGACCCGGCGTTCGCCATCATTACGCTGCAGGGCAGTGGCGTGAATAAAGCGTCCTGTCAGCAGGGCGATACCAGCGATATGAATCAGCCACCAGGGCGCACCGGACCACTCCAGGATAATCATCAGAATCAGGGTGATGGGGATGTATTCAGTGGCATTACCCTGAACCCGGATGGCGGTCTGCAGGTCGGGATGGCCGTCATCTCCCAGCAGTACGCGGTGCTGGCGGCGCAGCTTGATAACCTGAAGTGAGAGTCTCACTATCCACAAAGCACAAAGACTGGCATATAAGGCAGTAATCATGTTTTTTTCCCTTGGCTGTGACCGTCAGTATTTTCTTCTACCCAGTGCGCGCCTTCCGGGCTGAATTCCTGTTTCCAGAATGGGGCGCGGTATTTGAGTTCTTCGATCAGCCAATTGCAACTATCGAGCGCCGCACGCCGGTGCGCCGACCAGCAGGCGATAACCACAATCGCATCGCCGGGGTAGATATCGCCGACGCGATGGACGATAAGGCAATCCAGCAAAGGCCATTGTTCCCGCGCCTGTTGTTCCAGTTTCTGCAGGTATTGTTCTGTCATCGCCGGATAATGCTCCAGCCGCATTTTGCTGAGACCTTCGCGGTCACTGAAGTCACGCATGGTGCCGACAAAACTGGCGATAGCGCCGAAGCGACCCGCCTGCTTCAGGTTGGTCTCCTGTGTGGCAATAAGCTGCCAGGGGTCGATGTCATGTTCACTGACCCAGCTGCTCATCTCAGCCCCCGGTTACCGGCGGGAAGAAAGCCACTTCGTCGCCATCTTCCACCGGATCATCGAAGCGGGCATATTCAAGATTAATCGCGACCAGCACATTATCAGGACGTGGCGCATTTTCGGTGGCCTGGTCCCAGGCCTCACCGGTGGTTTTGGCGGCACTCAGCTCAACTTCGGACTTGCCGATTTTGTCACGCAAACTGGCAAAAAATTTGACTTGGATACTCATCTGGTTGATTGTTTCAGCAAATTTCAAAATAGTAGGATAACACTTGCAATGGCGGAGTTAACCCATTTTAATCAGGCCGGTGAAGCCCATATGGTCGATGTTGGCGGCAAGCAGGTCACGGACCGCATTGCGGTGGCAGCCGGCACGATTTCGATGTTGCCTGAGACCTTCAGGCTGATTGAAGCGGGCGGCCATAAAAAAGGCGATGTACTGGGCATTGCCAGGATTGCCGGCATTATGGCAGCCAAGAAAACCTCGGATTTAGTACCTTTATGCCACCCGCTGGCGCTGAGCAAGGTTTCTATCGAGTTTGAGCTGGACCCGGAAAACTCAGCCGTACATTGCCAGGCCATGGTGGGTACCAGCGGTCAGACCGGGGTGGAAATGGAAGCGCTGACCGCGGTCCAGGTCTGCCTGTTGACCATTTACGATATGTGTAAAGCGGTTGATCGCGGTATGGTGATGACCGATATCCGGCTACTGGAAAAGGCGGGTGGCAAAAGCGGCCACTGGCAGCGTGATTAAACGAAAATTTCTTTAAAGCTCACCGGCTCTCCCGAGCGCGATGTGTCATAGCCGGAATAGCCAGCGAGATTGTGATGAAAAGCTTCGCTCTTGAGCAGGGAAATAATTTCAGTCACCCGCTCATCCTCGATCAGATGATTCGGCACCGCCAGACAATAGTGCTCCCACACAAGGGGGATGAATTCGAGGTTGAATTTGTCGGCCATCGGCGCAATGCCGAAACCGACATCGGCAGCACCGCTGGCCACCATCGCCGCGACCGCCATATGGGTGAACTCTTCATGCAGGTAACCTCTAATCCGGCTGGCCGGGACGTCATGGACCTGTAGTAGTTGATCAAATAACAGACGGGTTCCGGAGTCAGCCTGGCGATTGATGAAAGTCAATTTGCCATCAGCCAGGGAATGAATATCCTTGACCTGTTTCGGGTTGCCGCCCGCGACCATCAGGCCCTGATTGCGTTTCACCACGTAAATCAACTGATGCGCGTCTTCGTTCAAAATCTCCAGATAATCCTGTTTGACCTGATGCCCCAGTTCACCTACCGGGATATGGAAGCCGGCGATGTGGCAGTCACCGTTACGCAGCGCGCGCAAACTTTCCAGACTGCCATGAAAGTGCAGATCCAACTGGAAATCGGACTGTTGATTGATCAGGTCCCGCAAGGCCCCGACTGCAAGACCATGGCTGGCAAAAATATTAAACCCTTCAGCATGGTTGCGATTCAAAATGGCTTCAAACTCGCGTTTGAACTGAGTGGAGAAGTTATCCAGTTCCGGAGAAAAAGAAGCGGATAGATGACGGTTACCATGCATCAGTTTTTCACCGGCCGGTGCCAGTTTGGCGCCGCGACCCCGCTCCAGAATGACTAGGGGATGCCCAAGCAGGGATTCCCATTTATTCACCAGTCCCCAGGCAAACCGATAGGACACACCCAGGCGGTCGGTCGCTTTTTTAAGCGAGCCCTCAGACTGCACCGCTTCCAGTAACTGAAACAGAATCGTATCAAGGTGATGGTTTTCACCATGTCGGCTCATTTGCCAGTGAAAGTTAATTTTGATATCCATATTTATGTTGTATAGTTCATATTTAAATGCTTGATAACTTTGATTGTACTCAAGTATTCAGTCTTTATATATGTATATTAAGGCATATTAATACGACAGTTTTATTACGCTTAGGGAGAAAAAGATGAAATTGAAAACCACAATGCTGCTTGCGGGACTCACCCTGACCACTGCGATGCCCGCTTATGCCGGTTCTGAAATCGAAACACTGATCACGATGCTGCATCAGAATGGTACGGTCAGTGATGCGCAATATAAGCGACTGATGGCAGAGCTGAAACAGAACCAGGTTCAGGCAGCCGAAGAAAAAGCCGAAGTCGAAGAAAAACTGGCCGAGGCGACCAAGCCATCCGATGTGGAAGTCACCACCAACGGCGGTCTCAAGGTCAAAAGCCGCGACGGCAAATTTGAAACCAGGCTCGGTGGCCGTCTTCAGGCTGATGCCGCTGCCTATGGCGGCGAACCCGACTTGGGCGATGGCACCGAGATCCGTCGTGCTCGACTTTATTTACAGGGCACCATGTATTACGACTGGGGCTATAAATTGCAGTATGACTTCGTTGACGATGGCGCCAGCGGCATTAAGGATGCTTATCTGAGTTATAACGGTTTTGATAATCTGGAAAT
Source organism: uncultured Methylophaga sp. (assembly GCA_965229455.1). Taxonomy (GTDB): domain Bacteria; phylum Pseudomonadota; class Gammaproteobacteria; order Nitrosococcales; family Methylophagaceae; genus Methylophaga. The sequence goes on along the minus strand of OZ245877.1, from coordinate 2,603,429 downwards.
CAAAGCCGGTAATTTCAAAGACCCTTTCAGTTTGCAGGAACAGACCAGTTCCAAGTACACCACTTTTAGCGAGCGGGGGTTGCCATCAGCCTTTGCTCCCGGCCGTCACATGGGCGTTATGGCAACAACGAATCATCAGAACTGGACGCTGGCAGGGGGCTTGTTCGGGGATAAAGTCAATAGCGAGGGTGGTGCCGATGATGAAGGTTGGGGAGCTGGAACCCGGTTCACATGGGCACCCATTAGTAACAAAACCGAGGTGGTACACCTGGGGCTGGGGCTGAATTATCGTGAAACGGGTGGCGTGAACTCAGCGCGTTTCCGTCAGCAGCCTGAAACACATGTTGCCGGCATCAATATTGTCGATACCGCAACCATTGCGATGGTTGATGATTTCCTCAAAGTGGGCGCTGAGATTGCCACTGTGCAGGGGCCTTTCTCAGCGCAGGCCGAATATATCACCACTTCTGTCAACCGTGGCAGTGGCAGTGATTTGGATTTTGACGGCTGGTATGCCCAGGCAGGTTACTTCCTGACCGGTGAGTCACGTAATTACAAGAACGGCAAATTCGGTGGCATTACTCCCAAAGCCAACGTAGGAGAGGGAGGTATCGGTGCCTGGGAAGTCGCGCTGCGCTTCAGTACAGTGGATCTGAGTGATGCGGATATTGACGGTGGTGAAGCGGATTCGATGACGTTAGGTATGAACTGGTATCCAACGCCGACCCTGCGCTTTACCGCCAACTATGTCAATGTGCTGGATGTGAATGGAGGCGCCAATGATGGTGACGAGCCAAGCGTATTCCAGTTACGCAGTCAGTGGGCCTTTTAGTCATTTTTACGTCATGATTTTCAGTTAATTAAGAGAAGTAAATGACAGACAAATCATAACGGAGGTTGATGATGATACTCAGACAATGGTTAGGCTTCACACTACTGGCAATACTTAGCACTTCAGCGATGGCCGTAGATCACCTGAAGATGTCGACCACGACCAGTACTGATAACTCGGGCTTACTTGCCGTGTTGAACCCGGCGTTTGAAAAGCAACACAACGCCCAGGTGGATGTCATTGCCGTGGGTACCGGTAAAGCCCTTAAAATCGGCAGCAATGGCGATGTCGATATCGTCTTTGTGCATGCGCCGCAGGCCGAGCTCAGCTATGTACAGGCGGGTGATTTTATCGATCGCACGGCGGTGATGCATAATGACTTTGTTATCGTGGGCCCGGCTTCTGATCCGGCGAATATTGCCGCGGCAGAAAACGCGGCCGGCGCCTTTATTCGTATTGCCCAGGCTCAGGCTGATTTTGTATCACGCGGTGATGACTCAGGCACCCATAAAAAGGAGAAAGCTTTGTGGGATAACGCGGGACTTGCGCCCTCAGGCAAATGGTATATTGCTGCGGGTCAGGGAATGGGCGCGGTGCTGAAAATGGCTGACGAGAAAGGCGCCTATGCGTTGGCTGATCGCGGTACCCAAATTGCCTACGCCGACAAGATGAATCTCAAAGTGTTATTCGAGGGCGATGAAGTCATGTTCAATCCTTATCACATTATGGCCGTGAACCCGGAGAAACATGATCACGTGAATTATGAGTTGACGAAAAAATATATTGATTTTGTCGCTGGCCCTGAGGGGCAGAAAATTATTCGTGACTTTCGTATAAAAGGAAAGCAATTGTTCCATCCTGATGCAATCAGCGAATGATTAAACAGGAAACGGGCTGCCTGTCAGGGCAGCCCGTTTTCATTACTTGGCTTTTTTGGGTTTGACTTCGCCGATGGCGCCATCAGCCCGGGCTTTGAGATAACGATAGAGCTGTTCACGGCCTTCCATGACCTGGGGGTTCGAGCCCCATGCGGGCATGCTGCCGATCTGGCCGGTTTTGCCGTTTTCCACAACATCAAAAAATTCCTGCTTACTGATGACGGTCAGACTCTCTGCCAGGTTGGGACCTACCATGCCCTGACCATAGGTGCCGTGACAGCGGGCACACCAGTTACGGTAAAGCTTGAAACCTTGATAAGTTTCAGCGTCCAGCTCATGGCCATTGGTGACTGTGTAAGCTGGCTCTTCAGCAGTCGCTGCGAAAGGCAGCATGAAGAGAGCGGCTATCGCAGCGGCTTTCAAACCTTTATTTGTAGACATCGTTTTTCTCCATCTAATCTGAACTTTGAGGCTGGATGCGTATGCCAGCACTTCATGATTCAATACTAGGGAGAAAATCCCTGATTGAAATGGGTGATTTGCCTATCAGGTGGGGCAAATGACCCAATTTAAGTAAATTCTAATAAATACTCAACCCTGACTCATCAAGGCTCTCAGGTCGATAATGGCGGCATTGGCACGGGAAATATAAGAAGCCATCACCAGTGAATGATTGGCAAACAGCCCGAAGCCACTGCCGTTAAGAATGATCGGGCTCCAAACGGTGGCCTGTGTCGCTTCCAGCTCACGAATAATCTGACGCAGGCTGACCAGGGCGTTTTTCTTTCTCAAAATATCAGCAAAGTCGTGCTCCACAGCTTTTAACAGGTGGACCAGTGCATAAGTGGTGCCGCGGGCTTCGTAGAAAACATCATCAATTTCATACCACGGGGTTTTGCTGACAATCTCATCGGCTGTCGGCGTCGATTGCATGGCATCCGGCTCACCAGCAAGATCGGTATTGACCCTGACTTGCCCGACGCTGGCGCTTAAGCGCTGTGACAGACTGCCCAATCGTTTTTCAACAATGGCCAGCCAGGCAGCCAGGTTGTCTGCCCGGGCGAAGAACTGGGCTTCATCATTGCCAGTGCTGCTCAAGCGGGCACGATAAGATTGCAGCGCTTTGATACCGGTGCGGTATTCACGTTCACTGGGCGGAAACAGCCAGGACTCAGAGTTGAAATTGAACTGCGGTTCAGCCTCGGCCAAATCCGGATCTTCCAGTGATTGCGACTGGCTGCGGCTGATGTCATTGCGCATGGCACGGGTGAAGTCCCGAATCTGCACCAACACACCGAACTCCCAGTTGGGAATATTGTCCATCCACACGGATGGCGGCATCACGTCGTTTGAGAGGTAGCCTCCCGGTTTATCCAATAGGGTCTGGGCGAGTTCGATGGCGGTTTCGGTTGAGGTGTAACCGGTCACCATGGCCTGTTGTTCCAGTTTGGCTGTCTGACGGGCGTGCTCAACCGGTTCAAACGTCGCTGGCGCCATGTTCCACCAGAACATCAGCAGCAACATCAGTATAGCGAAGGTGCCAATAACCACACTGCCAGCTTTGATGATTTGTCTGCGAGTCGTGTTATCAGCGAAGCTGTCGCTGACAGTCCAGCCGAAATCACGAAATTTTTGGGTCAAGCTTTTCAGGGCCATAGCGCACTCTTTTTGATGTAGTCCGGATTAGCTTATGCGTTAGATACTTGTAAAACAATGGGGAGTTGTCAGACAGAATTCAAACTTGACTTCATTTGACAGACACCAGAATATGACGAGTTTGCAAAAATGATTAGGAAGCGGGGGACGCTTTAACTATGACGTTGAGAATCGAGATCGATGATCTGGCCAAACACTTTGGCGCGATTAAAGCCGTTGATGGCGTGTCATTTTCCGTCAGCAAAGGCGAAGTACTCGGGTTTCTGGGGCCAAATGGTGCCGGTAAATCCACCACCATGAAAATGATTACCGGCTTTCTGGCACCGACCAGAGGTACGGTCCGGGTCTGTGGTTATGATGTGTTGAAAGACCCGATATCAGTCAAAGCGCATCTGGGCTATCTGCCTGAGGGGGCACCAGCCTATGCGGATATGACACCGGATAGTTTTCTGCATTTTATTGCCGAAATCCGGGGGCTCAAGGGCGTTGAAAAAAAGCGGGCAGTCGGACTGGCTGCAGAACGCGCCCGTATTACTAATGTGATGTTCCAGCCCATTGAAACGCTTTCCAAAGGCTACAAACGCCGTGTTGGTCTGGCGCAATCCATTCTGCACAATCCTCCTGTTCTCATCCTCGATGAACCGACCGATGGTCTCGATCCCAACCAGAAACACGAAGTCCGTACGCTGATTAACGAAATGGCCGAAGACAAGGCTATCATCATCTCGACCCACATTCTTGAAGAAGTACACGCGCTGTGTAACCGCAATGTGGTCATTGCCAACGGCAAGATCAAGTTCGACGGCACGCCACAGGAACTGGAGTCCAAATCACGCTACTACAACGCCGTTTGCGTCAATGTAGCGAATATTGAGCAGCAGGCTTTTGAAAACTTCCTCAGTTCTCTGGAGTTTGTCGCCAATGTGGAAAAACTAAGCGGCGAAGCGGGTTTCCGGGTCTATCCACAGCATGGCCGCCAGATCACGGCTGAGTTGTCGGAAAAAATCCGTGGCAATGGCTGGGATATCGACGCCCTGCATGCCGAACATGGCCGACTGGATGAAGTTTTCCGCAGTATTACCCTGCCCAACGCGGAGTCAAGCAAGTAATGAATATGCAAAATATCTGGTTCATTATGAAGCGTGAGTTCAACGGCTACTTCGCGACGCCGGTGGCTTACGTTTTCATTATTATCTTCCTGTTACTGACCGGTTTTTCGACCTTTTATGTCGGTAACTTTTTCGAACGCGGCGAAGCCGATCTGTATCCCTTCTTTTCACTGCACCCCTGGCTTTATATCCTCTTGATACCGGCAATTTCGATGCGTCTTTGGGCCGAAGAACGCAAAAGCGGTTCTATCGAACTGTTGATGACATTGCCGGTATCGGTATTCGAAGCCGTGCTGGGTAAGTTCTTTGCGGCCTGGGCCTTTACCGGTCTGGCTTTACTGCTGAATTTCCCGCTCTGGATTACGGTGAATTACCTGGGTGATCCGGATAACGGGGTGATTGTTGCCAGCTTCCTCGGCAGTCTGTTGATGGCCGGTGGCTTTCTCGCTATTGGTTCCTGTATCTCTGCGATTACCAAGAACCAGGTGATTGCCTTTGTCATCAGTCTGGTCATCAGCCTGATATTCGTGCTGGCCGGTTTCGGTATTGTCATCGACTTCTTTGCCGGCTGGGCACCGCAGACGCTGGTGGACGTGATCAGTTCATTCAGCTTCCTGACGCATTTTGATGCCATCAGTAAAGGAGTCATAGACTTGCGTGACATGCTCTATTTCATCTCTTTGATTGCCATCTGGCTGTTTGCCAATGCGCTGATTGTTAATGCGCGCAAGGCCGACTAGGAGAGAAAGCAAAGATGAATAAACAACTGTTATCAACCACGGGGCTGCTTCTGGCCATTATCCTGTTTATCGCGTTCAATATCGTGGTGAACGGTAATTTCAAATCCGCCCGGGTGGATTTGACTGAAGACAATCTTTACACCCTGTCTGAAGGTTCCATCAATGTTCTGGAGTCGATGGCGGAGCCGGTGACCTTGCGTTTCTACTATACCGAGAAAACTGCGCAGGCATTGCCCAGCCTTAAAGCCTATGCTCAGCGGGTACAGGAACTGTTGCTGGAGTATCAGCGTGCCTCTAACGGTATGATTCGTCTCTACACGAGTAGTCCGCAGCCATTCTCTGATGAGGAGCAGCGCGCCAAGCAGTATGGTCTGCAGTCGGTACCGATCGAAGGTGAGCCGGATCCGCTGTATTTCGGTCTGGCCGGCACCAACCTGCTGGACGGTGTTGAAACCATTCCATTCTTCCAGCCTGAGAAGGAAGACACGCTGGAATACGACCTGACCAAGCTGATTTATAAGCTCTCCAACCAGGATCGTAAAACGGTGGGTGTCATCAGTTCACTGCAGGTCGATGGTGAGCAGTATGATCCGATGAAAGGTGAGGTGGCCTCGCCTGATGGCGCCAAACCCTGGGCAATGATGAATGAGCTGCGTGAAATGTTCGACGTCACCATGCTGCCCAAGGATATTCGCCGTATTCCTTCCAGTATCGATGTACTGGTGGTCGTGCATCCCAAGGACTTTCAGGACACCACGCTCTACGCGATTGATCAATATGTACTGGCCGGCGGTAAGCTGATGAGCTACGTCGATCCTTACGCCGAGCTGGATGAACCGGAAAAAGATCCGGATAACCCGATGGCAGCGATGCTGGCTTCGCGCAGCTCCAATATGGATGAACTGTTTAAAGCCTGGGGCATTGAACGTGCCAGTGCCGATGTGGTCGCTGACCGTAAAACCGCGACCAAAGTGGATTTCGGTGCCAGAACCGATCACCAGCCGATTGACTATGTGTTGTGGCAGTCGCTGGATGAAAGCAATTTTAATGTCGATGAGCGGATTACCTCTGCCCTCAATCGCGTTAATGTGGCGACGCCGGGGTATTTCAAAATCCTGGAGGATAAATCCACTGAAGTGACACCGCTGGTGTCGTCGAGCAATGAAGCGATGCTGGTCGATAAGCGTGTGGTTCAGTTCCGTAATGACCCGGTCGCCCTGCTCACTAAATATGAGCCGGGAACCTTGAGCTATCCCTATGCAGTCCGGGTTCAGGGGGCTGTCGCCACGGCATTCCCTGACGGTGCCAAGAGCAAAACCGGTGAAATCAAGAAAATGCCGGGCCATCTGGATACTGCCAAAGGCGATATTGATGTGATCGCGGTGGCTGACGTCGATGTCCTTGATGATAGATTCTGGGTTGAGACGCAGGATTTCTATGGCGAACAGCTGACTTTCACCACATCCAATAATATTGATTTTCTCATCAATAGCATTGAGGACCTGACCGGTAGCGAAGGGCTTATCAGTGTGCGTTCTCGAGCAGGATTCACCCGGCCATTTCACAAGGTGATTGCGCTGCAGCGTGATGCTGAGAAGCGTTTCCGTACCAAGGAGCGCGAGCTGCAGAATAAGCTGAAAGAGACCCAGCAGCGTATTGCCCGTATGCAGGTTCAACGAAGCGGCAGCGGTGAGCAGATCCTGACACCGGAACAGCAGAAAGAAATCGCCGAGTTCCGCTTGACGGCCAACAAGACCGAACAGCAACTGCGGGAAGTGCAGTCGAACCTGCGCAAGGATATCGACCGTCTGGATACGCAGCTGAAGTTTTTCAACATCGGTCTGGTGCCTGTTCTGGTGGCCTTGCTTGCCGTGTTTACCGGATGGATGCGTATCCGTAAACGTAACAAGGCGCGGAGCCAGCAGTAAGCGTTGAAGCTGTTAAGTCGAGAGCACAAATTAGGTTGAAAATGATGATAAAAAATCGCAATAGTCTGACTGTCCTGTTCATCATCACCGTGCTGATGGTGCTGCTGATGCTGGTCACCATCTACCGGGCTGACGACAATCAGGATGAATATGGGTTGCTGTTCCCGGATCTGTTTGAACAGTTGAGTGCAGTGGATCATATTCGTTTCGCCAGTGGTGAAGGGGACTTCACCCTCAAGCGCGAGGATGAGGACTGGTATCTGCCTGAGTACTACAACTATCCGGCCAACTTTGACGAAGTGAAGCGGATGCTTATCGATCTGTCCGAAGCCGAGATTCTGGAGCGTAAAACCAGTGACCCTGATAAATACGCAGTACTCGGCGTGGAAGGCCCTAACCCGGAAGTCCCCGGGGGAGAGTCACTCAAAATCAGTTTGCTGGATGGTGAGGAACCGGTCGCCGGTCTGATCCTGGGCGAACAGCGCGAAGTGACTATGGCTGCCGGTCCCAAGCAGTTCTACGTTCGCCGTGCTGGTGAAGAAGAGAGCTGGCTTGCCGAGGGGTACCTGCAGATCAATCCGGTCATGCTTAACTGGATTCAGAGCCAAGTCATCAATCTGGCCCGTGAGCGTATCGCCCGTGTTGAAATCACACAGCCTAACGGTAATTCAGCGGTGCTGGTCAATCTGGGACAAAAAGATAAATTCGGTACACCGCAATCCGGTGATAAGACGGTCTTTAAATATCCGCAACTGGGGTATGACATTGCCGGTTCCCTGCACCAGATGCGTCTGGAGGATGTGAAACCGGCGGCGGAATTTGATCGCGGTGATGCGGAGGTGGTGACAGCAGAATTTACCACGTTTGATGGGCTGGTGGTGACAACCCAAACCTCATTTGTGGATGGTTACTACTTCACTGCGCTGAGTGCTGCCTTTGATCCCAGTGTGATCCAGCCGGCACCGAAGGATATTCAGGAACTGGACGTCACCAAAAAGCCCGATGCAGTCCGTGCTGAGGTAGAGAAACTGAATAAACGCCTGTCGCCTTGGGTTTACCGGGTCAGTGGTTTTGTTGGTACCAACCTGATGCGTGCTAAAGACGATATCGTCACCGAGCGCTCTGAGGTGATACCGATGCCGCCGGATATGACCGGTTTTGGACCGGCTCGCTAATCACCCTGGTGAGCACAGGATGAAAAAGGCGCCACAGGGCGCCTTTTTTATTTATTCGATAAGTGACTTAACGGCTGTCGCCAGTTCATCGGCGGAGAATTTGGGCAGGAAATGATCGGCACCGACTTTCTGCACCAGTGCTTCATTAAAGGTGCCACTCATGGAAGTATGCAGCAGGATTTGTAAATCCTTCAGCGCAGGATCTTTGCGAATTTCCGAGGTCAGCGTGTAACCGTCCATTTCCGGCATCTCGATATCGGAAATGAGCAGCGAGACATGCTCGCTGATGTTGATACCCTGTTGCGCCCAGCCCTGCAGTATTTCCAGCGCCTCGCGGCCGTTTTTAGCGATCGTTGAGTCGACGCCGATTTGATCCAGAGTGCGTTTGATCTGATTGCGGGCGACGCTGGAGTCATCAGCAACCAGAATGTGCTTACGTTGTTCACCCGGTGGCGCTGCTTCGTCAGCAATATCCGAGGACACATCGGTATTCATGCCCATGACCTCAGCCAGCACCTGTTCAACATCGATAATCTGGATGAGTTGATCATCAACTTTGGTGATTGCAGTCATGTAGGTATTCGCACCGGAAGCGGCTGGTGGCGGCAATACATCTGACCAACTGATATTGACGATCCGATCGACGGCACTGACCAGAAAACCCTGCACCGTGCGGTTGTATTCAGTGAGAATAACAAACTTGTCCTGAGTGTCTCCGACACTGCGGCGGCCAATGCTTTCTGCCAGGTCGACTATGCTGACGGTTTTTCCCCGAATCGATGCCACGCCTTTGATCACGCGGTGAGCATTGGGCATGTTGGTGAGAGCGGGACAGGGAATAGCTTCTCGGACCTTGAAAACGTTGATACCGTATAACTGCACGCCGCCCAGTCTGAATAACAGTAGTTCCAGTCGATTGGTGCCGGCGAGATTGGTGCGCTGATCCACACCATCGATCATGCTGCTCATGCGTACTCCTTCAAAAAGGCACTGTTACTTAACCCTGCGATAACAGTGTATATGGCCAGACTAATAAGACTATCGGCGCCAGAGACTGGGACTTGATTATTTTCCGGGCATGGACTTTGCACAAGACATATTACTATTTTACTCAGGCGCCAGAGGATGCCCGCAATGTCACTGCCTAAGATTATAATCAGTTTCTGTGTCGTTTTTTTGACGCAGGTGGTTCATGCAGACAATTTACAGCCGATTGCAGATATCGAGCAGGCGGCCTATGTTCATGCCCTGAATGATGCGCAACTCAGTTATAACAGTCCTCAAGTCCTTGTGGAATCCCTGGACAATCGTTTGCGGCTGCAAGAGTGTGAAAAGAATTTACAGACTTTCTCCAACTCTGCCGCTAACACAGTAGGGAGTAGAACCATCGGTGTAAAATGTCCGGCTGCCACTGAATGGACGGTTTATGTGCCGGTGAAAGTCAAAGTGATGAAGCCGGTCGTCGTGGCAGCGAAACCCTTATCGGCACACACGACACTGACTGAATCAGATGTGCGCATGCAGGTGATGGATATTGCTGAGCTGCGTCAGGGCTTTCTGGAGTCGACGGCACAGATCACCGGCCAGCAACTGCGTTATCCGCTGGCCGTTGGTTCCGTGATTCCATCCCGTGGCCTGAAACTGGAAAAAGTGGTCAAACGGGGTGAGCAGATTATATTGGTTGCCGCCGCTGGCACGATGGAAGTGCGGATGAATGGGACCGCGCTGGAAGACGCCAGCCTCGGTGACAAAGTGCGTGTCAGAAACAGCTCATCAGAACGTGTGGTCGAGGGCGTTGTCCACTCTCCCGGTGTTGTCAGAGTGACCATGTAGCGTCAAAATTCAGACAAAGACAAAAATACTCAAGTTTTTCCTGAATCCGTCGACAACAAGAGCAGAAAGTATTTGGAGACAGCATAAATGGCTGAAATAAATAACATTAAACCGCCATTGCAGCCGGATTATAATTCGACTCGCAATGTTAATGAGCGCAACAACAGCGCTGCGGCGACACCAGCAGCTAAACAAAGTCCGGCGGATAAGGTCAGCCTCAGTGACACCTTAGCGCAGCTGGAGCAGAGCCTGGCTGATGTACCGGTCGTCGATACCGCCAAGGTAGATGCGATAAAACAATCAATTGAAGACGGTTCCTATCAAATCGACAGTCAGGAGCTGGCACGAAAAATGATTGATTTTGAGGGAGACTTATAAGCAAGGAATACCCTCATGTCGATGAACGCGCTGCAGCAACTGAGCTCAATGTTGCAATCCGAACTCAATCACAGTGTTCAACTGGCGCAACTGCTTAAGCAGGAGCGAGAAGCCCTGAAAGCAGCAGATTTGGCGCAGATTTCTCTGCTGACCCAACACAAACAACCGCATGTGGTCCAGCTGGAACAGCTCGGTCGCCAGCGTGAGCATCTGCTCAAGGCGGCAGGATTTCCCGGCGGCAAATCCGGACTGGAGGCATTTATTGCCAACCACCCGGAGAACGAGGCCCGACCAGTCATGCAGTTGCTGGAACAACTGCGTGAGGCAGCGAGAATCTGCCGCGACAATAATCAAATTAACGGCGGTATCGTCAATGTAAACCGTCAGCACCTGGTTCGGGCGCTGAGTATTCTGCGTGGTCGTGATCCGGAAACTGGCGCTTACGGCCCCGGTGGTGAATACACCAGCCAGATCGTCCGTCAGCCACTAATCGGTCGTGTTTAATCACTGCTGACACCAGTCAGCCAAGAGATTGACCCAGGCGGGGTGATCATTCATGCACGGAATCAGTGTCAACGATTCCCCGCCTGCTTCCTGAAATACCTCTTCACCGCGAATTGCAATTTCTTCCAGTGTTTCCAGACAGTCGGTAACAAAAGCCGGACAAATGACCAGCACATTTTTGGCACCGGACTGCGCCAGCTCCGTGAGTCTGTCTTCGGTGTTTGGTCCCAGCCATTTGGCGCGGCCCAGTCGCGACTGAAAAGCCACCGAGTAGCGGTCTGCAGGCAGGTTGGCCCGGCTGGCAAAACATTCAGTGGTTCGCATGACCTGATGTCGGTAACAGGTTTTGTGGGCCGGGTGGGGAATCTGACAGCAGTTATCCTGCTGGAGGCAATGACTGCCGCTCTTATCCAGCTTGGTAATGTGCGTTTCCGGCAGACCGTGGTAGCTGAAAACCAGATGGTCATAGTCCTGAGCCAGATAAGGCTGGGCACTCTCGACCAGCGCGTTGATATAGTCAGGATGGTCATAAAACGGGTCAATCACCTTCAGCGTGACATTCAGATTATGATCCCGGATCACGCGTCGAGCCTCTTCAATCGAGGTGGTAATCGTGCTGTCGGCAAAGTGAGGGTAAAGCGGGATGTAGAAGACTTCCTCAATAGTTTTGTCTTCACAAAGCTTGAGTAACTGCTGTTCGATGCTGGGGTTACCATAGCGCATTGCCATGGCAAGCGGCATCTCTACCTGTTTCTCTACAGCCGATTTAAGCCGCTCTGATAAAACGATCAAAGGCGACCCCTCATCAGTCCAGACACTGCGGTAGGCCGCGGCAGAATCCTTGGGGCGGCTGGGCAAGACGAAAAGGCTGACAATCAGTCTTCTCAACACCCATGGCAACTGGATCACGTAGGGATCCATCAGGAATTGATTCAAGTATCGACGTACCGGACCGGTTTCAGGTGCGTCTGGTGAGCCCAGATTGGCCAGTAATACTGCGCGTTTTGTCATGCTACTCCGTCTCGTTATTGCAGCACGTCTCCCAGTGCTGCGTTCAGATCAGTATATTGAAACTCAAAACCGGCTGCCCGGGCTTTTTCCGGCAGCACCCGCTGACCACCCAGTAACAGTTGTGACATTTCACCGAATGCCAGCTTCAACACACAAGCAGGCACCATCATAATCGCTGGTCTGTGAAGATTTTGTGCGAGGGTCCGGCTAAACTCGGCATTGGTGACCGGCGTGGGGGCGGTGCCGTTGAAGACACCATGCAAGGCCTGCTGTTTGCTCAGGAAAATAAACAGATTACAGATATCTTCCAGATGGACCCAGGACATGTATTGCTGACCATCACTGATAGGCCCTCCCAGACCCAGCTTGAAGGGCAGCAGCATGCGTTGTAAAAAGCCGGCTCCCGGTGCCAGAACCAGACCGGTCCTCACCAGGCAAACCCTGACGCCAAGCTGTTCTGCTTTCAGGGCAGCCTGTTCCCACTGGTCACAGAGTTCATGAGCAAATTCGTCCTGATAACTGCTGTCTTCCGTCACGATTCTGTCACCCTGATCACCATACCAGCCAATGGCTGATCCGCTGATCAGACTGCTGGGTTTCTGCTGGCGCTGACTGATCCACTGGATCAGTGCCTCAGTCTGCTTGATACGGCTGTCCTTCAGCTCCTGTTTGCGGTTTTCTGTCCAACGGGCGTCGGCGATAGGCGCACCGGTGAGATTGATCACGACATCCAACTGCTCGTTTTCACCGATTTCGTCGAGACTGGTGACGGCAATGGCCGATAGCCCACAGCGTTGGTGGACTTTGTCGCGGCTGCGACTGAGAACAATGACCGTATGTCCGGCTGCCTGCAACTTCTGACAGATTTTGCTGCCGATCAGACCAGTACCACCGGTAATAAGATAATTCATAATTTAAGCGTCCCTTGAGTGCCTGAGGTTATGAGAACACAGTTATCAGTCAAAGTTTGCCCGATGTTATTATGAATGAACACCACCACCCGGAACCGATAACACCCATGAAAATCAAAGTCGGTATCAGTAGCTGTCTGCTGGGCGAGGCTGTTCGTTATGACGGCTCTCACAAGCATTTGCGTCTGGCCACCGACAGTTTGTCCCGTTATTTCGAGTTTGTCCCTGAATGTCCCGAGATGGGCATCGGTATGGGCGTACCCCGCAAACCGATCAGACTAGTAGGCAATGTTGAGCGTCCGCGTGCTGTCGCGGTGCATGATGATAGTCTCGATTATACCGACGCGCTCAGCGCTTTCGGACAGACTAAGGCGGAAGAGCATGATGATCTATCGGGCTACATATTCATGAAAAACTCGCCCAGTTGTGGCGTCTTCCGTGTCAAGGTCTATCAGGATAACGGCTATCCCTCGCTGCATCCAGGGCGTGGTCTCTACGCTCAGGCCTTTATCGATAGTCATCCCTTGTTGCCAGTGGAGGAGTCGGGCCGGCTGTGTGACCCGATACTGCGTGAGAACTTCATCACCCGGGTATTTGCTTATGCCAACTGGCAGGCACTGAAAAAGGAAGGCCTGACGGCCAAGCGAATTCTCGATTTTCATGTTCGTTATAAATATTGCCTGATGGCTCACTCACCCAAACGATATGCCGAACTTGGCCGGATGCTGGCTGATGCCGGCAATCATGATCCGCAACAACTGGGTGAACGCTACTTTGCTGCGCTGATGGATACCCTGCGTAAGCTCGCTTCCAGAAAGACCCACACCAATGTCATGATGCATTTACAGGGCTATCTTAAGAAGAAAATCAGCAGTCGGGAAAAGGCCGAACTGGGCAGGATCATCGAACAATACCGCACGGCCCAGGTTCCCCTCATCGTGCCAATGACGCTGCTTAAACACCATTTTAACAATCATCCGGATCCCTACATTAACCGCCAGGCCTATCTCCAGCCTTATCCCGATGATCTTAGCCTGAGAAATGATATCTGAGCACGCTGGTTTGATCAGGATGCTTCACTAAGAGCACTTCCGGGACGAGGTAATCACTGCATGATTAATGCTATTCTCTGCAATTTGCATCATTGGAACAGCTAGTATGGACAGGGATGAACAAGTCATACTGAAGAACCAGGCCGCTTTACTCTATCAACAGGCCCTGTTCTCCAACATTACCGTCATTGGTGTGGCGGTACTGATCTACGCGCTTTTCTCGGAGCACGTTCATGGCAACTTGTTAGTTGCCTGGTCGTTGTCCATCAGTCTTCTGGCTTGTGCACGACTGTTACTGTTATTTGTCTATAAAGTCTATTCATACAAGCATGAGCCGAACCCGGTAGTCTGGATAAGAGCCTACGTCCTTCTGACTTTTTTGATAGGACTGGTCTGGGCGAGCTCGAGTATTTTTTACATCTTGATTGATGATATCCAAATCAATGTGCTGTTTTACGTCCTGATCAGTACTGTAGTGGCAGCCGCAGTCCCGATATTGTCTGTCTGGTATCCGGCGTTTCTGGCTTATACCGTTCCCCAGTTTGTTTTCTTGACCTCAGTGCTGGTTTATCAAATACAAACCACGGCCAACCATAACCTGCTCTATTTTCTGACGATTGCTTTTGTTGTCTACTTCCTGATGATGGTGTCGTTGGCTAAACGGGCTAACACAAACATTATTATGGGCCTGCGATTACAGCAGAGAAACCAGCAACTGCTCGATAAACTGAATCTCGAGGTGAGTCAGCGCGAGGCTCTCATCAGAGACAGAACACAAGAGTTGCTTGAAACAAACCACAAGCTCAAGTCAAGCCAGGCCCATATGCTGAAGTTGTCACGCGCAGTGGAATCCAGTCCCAACCCTATCTTAATCACAGACGCTAACGGTTTTATTGAATACATCAATAAAAAATGTGAACAGGTCTCCGGTTATCTTTCCACTGAGGTATTGGGTGACCGCCTGGATAAACATATTGTTGCGGATGAGGCGTCTCAGCGATTTGAAGAAATCTGGTCAACGGTTTCCCAGCAAGGTGAATGGAATGGTGAAATCCAGAACCGCCGCAAAAATGGCGAAACCTACTGGATAAAAATATATCTTGCGGCAGTCTATGATGACGCCGAATCAATTACTCACTTTGTGGTTATCTTTGAAGATATCACTGACTCCCGGCAATTATCGCAAAAGCTCTCCTATCAGGCGACGCATGATGATCTGACCGGACTAATCAATCGTGCGGAGTTTGAAAATCGACTGACGGCCATGGTCGAAGACGCCAAGCACAGACATAGCGAGCATGCGCTGTGTTTTTTGGATCTGGATCAATTCAAAGTCATTAACGACACCTGTGGTCACATTGCCGGTGATGAGCTATTGCGCCAACTTGGGAGGTTGTTGAGCAGTACCACCAGGAAGACCGATACGCTGGCACGACTCGGTGGCGATGAATTTGCCATTTTGATTGAGAACTGCCAGCAGCAACAGGCAGAACGTGTCGCTAATGAGGTCAGAGAACTGGTAGAGCAATTCCAATTCATCTGGGAGTCTCAGGTATTTACTATTGGGGTCAGCATCGGTGTGACCAGTATCACCCACCGAACCAGCAACCGGACAGAAGCCTTAAAACAGGCAGACAGCGCCTGTTATGCAGCTAAGAATTCCGGACGTAACAGAGTCTATCTTTACCAGGATCAGGATAAACGGCTGGCGGAACAGGAAGGCGAGTTCAAATGGGTTAACGAACTCAGGGAAGCGCTGATGGATAACCGGTTGGTGTTGTATGTTCAACCCATCCTCAGCACGCGATCCGGTCAGCTGCATTCCTATGAGGTGCTGGTCCGACTCCGTGACAAGCAGGGGACTTTATTTCCGCCGGGCGCATTTTTACCGTCAGCAGAACGCTATAACCTGTCGGAACGGGTTGATCGCTGGGTGATTGATCATGTGTTTGAGTGGTTGGAAAAGCACAGGAGCGAGTTGTCGTTTGTCGAGCAATTTGCGATTAACCTTTCCGGTGCTTCTCTGGGGCACGCTGAAATGCTTGCCCATATCGGTGCCAGACTCGGCAGAGCAAAATTTGATCCGGCAATGATTAAATTCGAGATAACGGAGACCGCCGCTATCAGCAATCTGCGCAATGCCAACTCCTTTATTAAAGCATTATCGGAAATCGGCTGTGAGTTTTCTCTTGATGATTTTGGCAGTGGTTTGTCTTCTTTCGGCTACCTGAAAAATCTGCCGGTGCAGAGCATTAAAATTGATGGCATGTTTGTCAGAGATATGATTAACGACCCACTGGACTTCGAGATGGTGAAATCAATCAACGACATCGGCCATGTGATGGGACTGGAGACGATTGCTGAGTTTGTTGAGGATGAAGAAATCTGGAACAAGCTCAAATCAATTGGTGTGGACTATGGCCAGGGATATTTTTTAGGCAGACCGATGCCGATAGAAAATATTCTGGGGCAGGAGACGCTCATCAGCGGTGCTTAAATTGACTGAGTTTGAAAATCGTAATTGAAGATGCAACGTCGGGACTTTCTTTTAAGTTTAGCCTCGCTGAGTGTGTTCACTCAGCGGCTTTCGGCGGACGTACATCAGGCAACGGGGCTTGTGCTTGATGAGGGCTATCTTAAACACCACATTTCTCCGGCGCATCCCGAATCGCCTGCTCGCTACCGTGCCATTCAACAGGCGCTTGAAGACGCACCCTGGGCGTCTTCCCTGATTAGACTCAATCCGCAAGCATTGGCTTCATCAAAACCCTGGTTATCGACGATACACAGCAAGGAACATCTCAGTGGTATTGGCCAGAATCCGGCCACGTTTGATAATGCTCTGCTGGCAACGGCAGGTATTCTGTCGGCAGTGGACGCGGTGATGCAATCCAGAGTCAGGAATGCTTTTTGTGCTTCCAGGCCACCGGGACACCATGCTACCAATAGTGGTAAAGAGGAAGGTTTTTGCTACTTCAATCATATTGCTGTGGCAGCGCGTTATGCCCAGCAGCAGTATGCGCTTCAAAGAATACTGATTATTGACTGGGACTATCACCATGGCAACGGAACAGAATGGGCTTTTTACCGGGACCCCTCAGTTCTGTTTTTTTCCACGCATAATCAGTTTGCCTATCCGGGCACTGGCAGTCCTGAGCGAACAGGTGAGGGGCCGGGAGAAGGATTTAACATCAATGTGCATCTTGATTGTGGCTGTGATGATGACACCATACTGTCAAGCTTTGAACAGTCTCTTCGCCCGGCACTGGAAAGCTTCAAACCGGAATTGATTTTAATTTCTGCCGGTTTCGACAGCAGAGAGGATGACCTGCTGGGTTGTTTTAAAGTGACTGACGATGGTTTTTATCAACTCACCCGTTGGGTGATGACGATGGCGGATAAATATTGTGATGGCCGGATTGTGTCGCTACTTGAGGGCGGCTACAACATTAAGGGTAACAGCGGTGCCGCACTCAGCCACCTCCGGGCTCTGATGCAATGAGAAGTGAAGTCAATTTTCTGACATTTGCTTCGATCATACCTCTACAGGGCTTCTTTTCTTAAAACCTCAACACTATTATAAAATTATAACTCTATGTTTTAAATAGTTATTTTTGCTTTACTCCACACCGAATTAGTGGTGTGGAGCAGATTGGGCATAGTTTCTGCTAAGAACCTGTTGTAGCACCGAGAATGCAGTGTTCAGCTGGCTTCAAGGTCATCACCAGCAGTTCAAGGAGAACGAAATGAATGCCACAGCCCGATTGAAAGACACGCCTTCAGATGTTCAGGCGCCTGAGCGTGGTGAATACGCCCAGTTAAAAACGTTTTATGACAGCAAGTACAAAACCGGATGGTTCGCCATGAAAGGGTCGCCCAGGCCCTGTTTTACGCCGACCCTGCTCAAAAATATTTCTTCCTATTTTGCCCATGTCAGGCAGGAGATGTTGCAGACACAGGGCCAGCAATATGACTATCTGGTTTTGTCATCGGATATCGATGGTGTCTTTAATCTGGGAGGCGACCTGGATTTGTTCTCAGGATTAATCAAAAACAAAGACGCTGATGGCCTGTTGAATTATGCCGTCAGTTGTATCGATGTGCTCTACGCCAATATGGTTCATTTGAATACGGAGCTGACGACCATCGCGCTAGTGAAAGGTGATGCACTGGGTGGTGGTTTCGAGGCGGCGCTCTCAAGTAATGTACTGATTGCCGAAAAAGGCACTAAGCTGGGCCTGCCAGAAGTCTTGTTTAATTTATTCCCGGGGATGGGGGCTTATTCGCTGCTATCAAGAAAAATAGGGACCGCACAGGCAGAAAAGATGATTCTCTCCGGGCACCTGTATTCGGCTGAAGAACTGCATGAACTGGGGGTGGTTGATGTGCTGGCTGAAAAGGGCGATGGAGAATTAGCGGTCTATCGCTATATTCAGAAGGCTTCCAAGGCGCACAACAGTCATCAGGCATTACGCCGAGTACGGGACTTGTGCAATCCGGTCAGCTATGACGAGCTGTTAGATATTACCAAGGTCTGGGTTGAGTCAGCGTTGAAGCTGCAATCCCGGGATCTCAGAATGATGGAACGCCTGGTCCAGCGCCAGTCACAACGATCAGAACAGGCTGTCGCAGTTAATGTTTAGTCTGATAGGGGGCCACGGCCAATGCCTCCCTGATGGTATTAAGTGTGTCGTCGAAAACGTGGTTCAGCGTCTCAACCAGTTCGATCATTTCGGCAGAATTGATTTGAGCTGGTTTGAGGGTTTCTGCCTGTCTGCATAAATTTGCCAGGGTCACTGCGCCAAGCTCCGTTGATGTGCCTTTGAGGGCGTGCAGACTTTCGCGGTATTGATAGTAATCATCCCTGACGGCCTCATTGATAATCGACAGGTGCTTGCGACCGTCTTCAATAAAACTATCGAGTAGATTATGCATAAACTGTTCGCCACCGCCCAGCGTTCTCAGATCACTGAGATGCTGATAATCAATGAGAGATGTATCCGTGTCTGACGTTGCCTGTTGTGAGACTTCCTGTTCGGGCAGTTGTCTGGAAAAACGGGCGATATGAGTCAACAGTTGTTTTGAATTGATAGGCTTTGTCAGGAAAAAATCCGCTCCGGCTTCTTCCGAACGCCGCTGTGCTTCCGGCGTGGCATCTGCTGTGAGCATGATCGACGGTATCTTTCTGGAGGCATCCATAAACCGCAGCGCCTGCAGAATTTCTACGCCAGAATATTCAGGCATATTCATATCCAGAATCAATAAATCGATTTGCTGAAAGTGTTCGCTGATTAAGTCCATGGCCTGCTCACCATTGCCGGCAAGCAGGATTTTGTGCCCCAGTTTGCTGAGCATACCTTCCAGGACTCTCTGATTCACCTGGTTATCTTCGGCAATCAAAATCGTCAGCTCGCGCTCATTGCTGGCCTGAGCATGATAGAAGTCATTCAGGCTGATGATATTACCGCCTGCCTGGTGGAAGGCTTCAACTGCATGCAGCGCGTTGAACAAAACGCGTTTGTCACTGACATCATGGATTGCAGAAAGGTAAAAATCACTCAGTTCGTTATCAGCCAGCACGGTTTCCTGGTCTGCTATCAGAATCAGCGAAAGGTGTGCCAGTTGAGATTCCTGCGCCAGCATTTGCGCATATTGAACCGGTGTGATTGCCGACATCGCCTGCGATTCGATGATCAGGGTCGTAAATGGTTTCTCGGTACTGATGGCATTCATCAGTGACGTCATTGCCTGCGCTGATGAGTGAACGCGTTCGTGGGGGACGTGCCAACTGTCAAGGTGTTGCGCCATTGCGGCAACGGTCTGATCACCGGCAAATATAAGCACTTTCTGATCGGTTAATTCCAAAGCGTCCTCAGAGTGTGTTTCAAAAGTCAGTTCGAACCAGAATGTGGTGCCGATCCCCAGTTGACTCTCTACTCCTATCTCTCCTCCCATCAATTCAACAAGTTGTTTGGAGATCGTGGTGCCAAGTCCTGTCCCCTGGTATTTAACGGTTCCGCCATTGTTAGCTTGAGTGAAATCTTCAAAAATCTTTTCCAGATATTCCTCGGAAATGCCGATACCGGTGTCCTTAACTTCAAACCTGATACGAGTTTGGCTGTTTATTGTATCAGGCTGCACCTGTCTGATGAGAAGCTTGACGGCGCCTTTATCGGTGAACTTGACGGCATTGCCGAGCAGATTTATCAGCACCTGGCGAAGGTGTTGCGGATCACCGACAAGACGATAATCAATGCGTGAATCTATACAGTGGCTGACACGTAAACCTTTTGACTCTCCCATCGCAGACTGTAGCTGGATGATGTTGTTGACCAGACCATGTAAGTCAAAAGCTTCGTGGGCAATATGGATTTTACCGGCTTCAATTTTGGAAATATCCAGTACGTTTTCGATCAGACCGAGCAGGGTATTAGCTGAATTACGCATGATATTGACGAATTCATGCTGTTGTCGGTTCAGATCCGTTTCACCCAGTAAATCAGCCACACCAATGACGCCATTCAGCGGTGTTCGGAGTTCATGTGACATATTGGCAAGGAAGCGGCTTTTAGCTTCATTCGCCAGTTTTGCGGTGCGGATCGCGGCATGCAGCTTGTTAATCAGAAACGCGGAATAGAGTGGAATCAGTAACAATAACAACAGCAGGCTGTAACCAATCGGTTTGTGATGAATATCTGCCCAGTACTGACCACTGAGTAAGACGATGGTAAAACCGATAATGCCAACAGCCAGCGAGATATACAGATAGCGGCTACCGTAACGGAAACCGTTACCCAGTATCACCCAGAGATAAATAACAAATAGAAAGACACTTTCATCACCGGCGAAAAACATCAGAATCGACAGTGAGGTTAAGTCCAGCAAAATGCCGGCAATCCGCCTGACAGGAGAGGGTCGTGGATTGAGAAAAATGGCGATGGCAATAACGATGGCGCCGGTGTAGTAACCCAGTGTGATCAGGCTGGGGGTTGAGAACAATGTTTGATGCCACTGTTCCCCACTGGCCCAGGGAACACCGAAGTAAAGAAAAATAGCGAGACCGATAGCGAGGCGGATTTTTATCGCCTGTTCAGGTTCACTATCTCCTGTCTGGGGCAGGAAGCCCTTCTTCTTTTGGTTTGACTCGGCCTTGAGCGCTTCATCCATTTGAGACTATCTCATCACCGGGTTCGTCTGCATAATCGGCCTGAATCTGTTTGATATTGTCGATGCGTTGTATAAATGCGTCGACACATGCTGGATCCAGGTGGCTGCCGGCCTGTTTCTGAATGTAGGCGATGGCTTCATCGGTATCCCAGGCATGTTTGTAGGGTCTGGATGAGACCAGGGCATCAAACACATCAGCCACGGCCACTACACGCGCAATCAGCGGGATTTCTTCACCCTTGAGACCATTGGGGTAGCCTTTACCGTCAAACCGCTCATGGTGGTTAAGGGCGATAATGGCACCGATTTGCATATAACGTGACTGACTATCGGAGAGAATAGCGTGGCCGATTGTGGTGTGGGTCATCATGATGTCCCACTCGTATTCATTCAGTTTGCCGGGTTTAAGCAGGATACCGTCTGGTATACCGATCTTGCCGATATCATGCATGGGAGCGGCATATTCCAGATCATCGCATTCTTCTTTGCTGAATTTGCCCATGGCCTCTGCAATTTGCCGTGAATATTTGGCCATCCGCAGTACATGGTTGCCAGTGCCTTCATCACGATACTCGCCGGCTCGGGCAAGACGCAGAATGGTCTCTTTTTCACGCTGGATGATTTGTTCGGTGGCGACTTCGACTTGTCTCGCCAGCCAGTCTGCACGATCCTGGATGATCAGATGCTGTTCATGCATTTTAAGCAGGTTCCGGCAACTGGTGCGACATTCAATCTGGTCAATCGGACGGGTGAGAAAAGCGGTTGCGCCGGCTTCAAGTGCCTCATAGCGGACTTCTTTTTCGCTCACCACGGTGATCATCATGATGGGCACGCTCTCACACTGCGGTTTTTTTCTGATAGCGCGAATGAGTTCAATACCGTCAATCTGCGGCATGCGGTAGTCGGTAATGATCAGGTCAGGCTCGTGTTGTTCGACCCAGTCCAGTGCTTCCAGAGGGCTGCCTAAAGCAGTGACATCGAGCTTATCGTCGACTTGCTGAATGATTTTCTGCAGAATCGTCCGGCCGGTTGTTTGATCATCAATGATCAGGACCTTCTTTTTCTTTTTCAGAATACTCTGCCTCCTGGCACTCATATACGGCTGATTACTGAGCTGTTCTGTGTCGTTGCCAGTCAAGATAACGTTACCTCATTATCGTGGCGTTTCTGACTGTGCATCCCGCAATGTTAGCCACATCTCTCTGCCGGCTTGTCCGTGACTCCTAGCAGCCGGTGTTCTTATCGTTGTTATGATCCATTTCTAAGAAGGATTATCCGCTCCATTATCGCCATTGATAATCATTTCGTCCAGCATCAAAAAGCCCGGCGAAATGTCAGGTTATACCGGTATTGCCCAGTGAGAGGATGATGTGAGAGTTTGACCGGCTGGATGCCATGAAAGCGCAGACGATCAATACCGCCCCAGACAACGACATCACCGTGTTGTAACAGATAATGCTCGGGTTTGTCTCGTCTTTGCAGTCCACCAAACAGGAAGATAGCCGGTACGCCCAATGATACTGACACGATAGGGGCGGAAAAATCCTTTTCGTCCTTGTCCTGATGCAGTCCCATCCCGGCTCTGGGTTGGTAACAGTTGATCAGACAGACATCGGGATCAAAGTCTTCAAAGCCACAACTCGCAGCGGCCCTGCTGGCCAGAGTTTTAAAAAATAGCGGCATATCAGGCCAGGCCTGTCCTGTTTCCGGATCGGTCTGCTGATAGCGGTAACCACGCCGGTCAGTGACCCAGCCACAGTCACCACAGTTGCTCAGTTGTGCTGCCATTTTAAAGCCCCTTGGCGTGGACATTTGGCGGAAAGGGGCTGCTGCCGTGATTTGCTGGATAGCCGCTAGTAGCGCCTGGTCTTCAGCTGACGCAAAACCAGGCAGGATAAAACTGTCTTCACTGATTTGCCTGATACCGGGTTCGCTCATAGTTGCTTTAGCTTTTCCCCCAGCTTGAGACCGCTGGTGAAGGCAGCCTCGACCCGGCCTTTGATACACCAGTCACCACAGGCGGCTAACTGTAGTTCGGGGTCGATGTAATAAGCGGGGAGTGTCTGTTTAGGCAGGTTGGCATAAACCCAGCGTTTCAGGTCCACAGCCTCGATTAACTGGGGATCGAGGCCGGTTACGTTAATGACACTGTCAATCAGATGCTGTTTGACCCATTCAATATCGTCATTTAGATGTGCCTGGGCCCATTTGTTTGTTGCATGAATCATCAGGCTGTGTCCCTGACGACCCGGTTTGCTGCTGTTGACAGAGATCCAGCTGATATCGGCATTTTTAACCAGTGCGGCTTCAAACGCTAATGCCGGATCTGCTTTCAGGCTCAGCATCAGGGCATAACAGGGTTTCATCTTTGCGTCTGCAACCGCTTTA
This sequence comes from uncultured Methylophaga sp., assembly GCA_965229455.1. Taxonomy (GTDB): domain Bacteria; phylum Pseudomonadota; class Gammaproteobacteria; order Nitrosococcales; family Methylophagaceae; genus Methylophaga. The sequence goes on along the minus strand of OZ245877.1, from coordinate 2,579,867 downwards.
TAGTCGGAAAATTCGGGCGGTAACAGTGACAGCGTCTGTGGCGCAGGCAAAGTCAGGGCCACCCAGTCAAAGGGGCCGTATGATTGTCCCCGGGTATCCTGGAGTTGCCAGCTGTTATCCTGGCGCAACAGTTCGATAATTTCAGTGTTGTAATGGATGGGGTGTGACTGTGCCATCGCGCGCCCGATGGCCGCCATATCGGGTATACCGACATAATGCGGATATTCTTCATCCCACTGTCGATGAGCCTGGACAACAGGGCCATCCATCTCAACAAAACGGGCTTGCCAGTCGGCAGCATAGCCTTCAGCCATCATTTGCTGCATAAACTGTTTAAATTGCGGAGAGCGTGCGGTAAAAAACTGGGCGCCATGGTCAATCGGCTGGTCAGCGATCATTCGGCTGGCAACCCGGCCGCCGGGAGCGACTGATTTCTCAAACAGGTGGTAGTCAATGTGGCTTGGGAGCCTGCGGGCCAGTGACAAGGCGCTGATACCTGCTCCGATAATTGCAATTGATTTCATGACACGCTTTCCTTAATCAACATCGCTCGGACAGGTGAGAGTATGAAAAGTGCCGCTACTACGGCAGCTTGAGGCAGATAAAACCGCGGTTTTTATTGAGCAGTGAAGTGATAGCTACCGCTCATTGATCTGGTCCTTTTCTCACTGAATTGACCGGGCCTGCATCGCTGATGGGGTGATGTCGAGGACCGCAACGGCGCCGTCACAGCTTAGGCTCTCATGCCTGCTTCGTCATTCTTTTCCACAAACGCTTAATGGCTTTGCGGCCATAGCGACGCTTGAAATTGACCTTAAAGTCATACAGATAAAAAGGTAGTCGATAACGCCAGATGAAGGTTTTTGGTTTTCGCATGCCTTGCAGATAGTGACCGACCAGGTAGTCGCGCCCGGCCCAGTGCAGCTTATGGCAAATCCGTGTCAGGTCAGAAAGACGTTGATTCAGCGGTGTGCTGTGATTGTAAAAACGGGCACGGTTAATATCGATCAGGGTAAAGCTCAGACGCTGGTCGGCCGCTTTCTTGATTAGAATATTGCCACCGGCCAGATCCCGGAAAAATACGCCATGCTCATGCATACGCAGCAGAAATGCAGCCAGTTGATGATAAGCCTCATGAGCTTCGATGCCTTCGAATTGTTCTGCGCCATCACGATAGGCGATCAGCATTTCGCGAGCAGAAAAATCATGATCAACCTGTTCACAGACAAACAGATTCTGCAGCATCGACTTGTCATTATCTTTTTCAAAGTAGGCTAATGGCTGGGCAGTTGGGATTCCCCGACGGGACAGTTCTGCGGCGGCAATCCAGCTGCGGTGGGCTTTACTGGGTTTGAAACAATCCAGAAGGCGTTTATGCGGATGCATTTTCAGCGGCTTTTTCGCGACCACAGTCTGTCCTGCCGGACCAGCAACTGTCCAGATGATATTGCGTGCTTTACGCAGTGTGGTCTCATTGGTTGCTTCAGCTGAGTGATCCGGATGCAGTTGCTCAGCCAGTGAATTGGCTTCAGCTTCATTGTCAGCGATGAGCATCCCATGCCAACCGTTGCGGTGATAGGGATAATAGTGTCCGGTAGCACGGTGCGCGTAGATTGACTCAAGCGGGTAAGGTGCTTGCAGCGGTTTGATCGTAATATTTTCGGTGAGTGGCCAACTCAGATAAATCGGCGATTCAGTGATAAACTGGGGCGTTTCATTGAAAGCGACGCCGTCGCGGTTCTCAATCCCGGCTTTGGCAATATCTGAAGTCTGATACAGGGCTTCCAGTTCACAGGCTTTGCCATTAATGGTCCAGGCGACATGAATGCGTTTTGATTCAGCCCGGAAAACATGGACTTCCAGGTTTTTTGCTGTTTTCAGGGGGCCTTCGTAAACTGAGCCAGGGAGCAGGGCATTGAATTGTTTCATTGCATAAAAAGCGGGCCTCAGGCGGAAATTCGGCAAGTCGCCAAGAATGCTTTTATAGTGGGTAATGCGCTCCAGTTCAGGATAACGGCCACTGCCATCATCAATCAGTCCTTCACGCCAGCACACCATGGGCCCCCAGAATGTGCGGCGCATGGCGCCGGAGGCCGCCAGTAAGACCATGTAACGACTCAGGTAATCGGCCATTTTCTCTTCGCTGTTTTCCAGCAGGCGCTCGATGCGTGGCAGGGTCCAGAAAGCGGATGGGGACACCATTTTATCAACCCCTTTACGCGCCCCGATGCGATGCAGCAACCGGGCTTTTTTGACCAGGTTCACCTTGAGCAGGGTGGCCCACTGAAAGCCTAAAATTCGGTGATCGAAGCGCTCCGGCTCGGTTACCCGTTCACTGAACAGATTATTGGTATGGAAATCCGGCAATACGCCGTTTCTACGCAGCCGCTCCAGTACAGCAAAAGTATAGAAAGGTTCGAAGTCAGAAATATTGGGGCCGGCAATCTTGATATTACGGCCTTTGATTTCTTCATAAGCAATCTGCCAGGTGGTGAAAAAACCCTTGGTGTCATAACCGGCCCAGCGGCGACGATTGATGGTTGAGCCGACCTCAATGGTGTGGACCCGGTGGCCGTATAGGTCACAGATATTGTCGACAAACTCCCGCCATTTCTGCTGTTCGGCTTTCTGTCTCATGTTACGCGCCACTTCAAAAGGTTGGACCAGATGCAGCAGCACTTTTAGATCGGTGGTTAGCAGCTTTTCCAGCAACCGGGCGGTATCTGCATTCTCATCGCCATAACTGAAGTCAATACGGACATTTCTAACGCCCAGTTCCTGCAGCTTTTCCAGCAGATAATCATCGACGGCGGGATCAGGCGATGCCGCCACCCCGACGCCGGAAAAGTCAGCAGCTACCTTGTGTGAGTGAGGCGGGATATGACCTTTTCTGAAGCGTAAGCCGCCTTTGAGCACATGACTCAATGCATTCAGTAACAGCTTGCTGTCCATCACGGCGGGAATCGACTTTTTATTTGATTTGGCTGTTGTCTGCCCGGTCATTTTGTTATCCAGTTTTGGTGGCTTGTAGTTGCAGAAAGCGGAGAATGTCTGCTCAAAACGGGCAGTAAGCACGGAGGCTTCAGCCAGTCACGTCTAGACAGTAAAGCACAATATTTTGAATCTTTTGCTGATTGAGCTCAACTTAAACTTGGTAAGTGGGATGCTGCTCCCTCACCACCACCATGACTGTGGCTATAACAGCGCATCACACTGCCGAGTTTGTCAGTATCGCTCAAAGCCAGCATAATCGGCCGGACAACAAAACATAATAATGATGCCGCTGACGGTACAGGAAGAGAGAAAATCATGAGTGCAGAGCTATACGACAAGGTGAAGCAGAACCCCAAATTTCATCAACTGGTCGCCAGACGTGCCCGCTGGGCCTGGGGCCTGGCGATGGTCATACTGCTGATGTATTTTGCCTTTATCCTGCTGATTGCGTTTACTCCGCAGTGGTTGGCTGAACCGATTATGGCCGGTAGTGTTATCACCATCGGTATTCCCCTGGGGTTGCTGGTCATTATTGTGGCTTTTGTGTTGACAGGCATCTACGTGCACAAGGCCAACAGCGATTTCGACCGGATCAACCAGCAGATTATCAGTGAGACAGAACAATGATCGGATGGCAGGTACTGATATTCACGCTCTCTGCAGGGCTTGCATCCGCCGCTAACGCTGAGGCGATCAGTGGTGAAGTCCAGAAGCAGCCGTTAAACCTGCCGGCGATACTGATGTTTCTATTGTTTGTCGTCGCGACGCTGATGATCACCTACTGGGCGGCAAAACGGACACGTTCAACCTCGGACTATTATGCGGCCGGGGGCGGCATTACCGGTCTGCAGAACGGGCTGGCGATTGCGGGCGATTATATGTCTGCTGCCTCGTTTCTGGGGATTTCCGGACTGGTGTTCCTCTCAGGCTATGATGGCCTGATTTATTCGATTGGTTTTTTGATAGGCTGGCCGCTGATTCTGTTCCTGATAGCAGAGCGGCTGCGAAATCTTGGCCGTTATACTTTTGCTGATGTGGCCTCTTACCGGTTGGAACAATTACCGATAAGGACGCTGTCTGCTTTCGGTGCCCTGGCGGTTGTAATTCTGTATCTGATTGCTCAGATGGTTGGTGCCGGGAAATTGATTCAGATTCTGTTCGGCCTGCCTTATGAACTGGCGGTAGTCATTGTCGGTGTGCTGATGATGCTGTACGTCACCTTTGGCGGCATGATTGCGACAACCTGGGTGCAGATCATCAAAGCAGTGCTATTGCTGTCAGGTGCAACCTTTATTGCCCTGATGGTGCTCAATCATGTTGATTTCGATTTGGAGCAGCTGTTTCGCCAGGCGATTGCCGTGCATGAGAAGGGAGAGGCGATCATGGGACCGGGGGGGCTGGTCTCTGATCCGGTCTCAGCTATTTCCCTGGGCGTCGCGCTTATTTTCGGCACGGCGGGCCTGCCTCACATTCTGATGCGTTTCTTCACTGTGGCTGATGCCAAGCAGGCGCGGCGCTCGGTGTTTTTTGCCACCGGGTTTATCGGCTACTTTTACATGCTGACTTTCATTATCGGTTTCGGCGCGATTGTGTTGATTTCCACCAATCCCGACTTTCTCAATGCCGAGGGCGGGCTTATCGGCGGTAACAATATGGCGGCGATCCATCTGTCACAGGCCGTCGGTGGTGATATTTTTCTCGGTTTCATTTCTGCTGTCGCTTTCGCGACTATCCTGGCGGTGGTCTCCGGCTTGACCCTGGCAGGCGCTTCGGCGATTTCGCATGATCTTTATGCCAGTGTTATCAAAAAAGGACAGGCTTCCAGCGACAGGGAAATCAGCGTGTCGCGGATAGCAACTATCGTGCTGGGAATGGTGGCGATCGTACTGGGTATTCTGTTTGAGAGACAGAATGTCGCTTTCATGGTCGGTCTGGCTTTTGCTATTGCAGCCAGTGCCAATTTCCCGATTCTGATTCTATCAATGTACTGGCACAGATTAACCACGCGCGGTGCGCTGGTGGGCGGCTTTGCCGGATTGGCGACCGCGATTGTACTGGTCATTCTGGGGCCGATTGTCTGGGTTGATATCCTGGGACATGCTCAGGCGGTTTTCCCGTACAAATACCCGGCGCTGTTTTCAGTGCTGACGGCATTTGTTCTTATCTGGCTGTTTTCAGTCACCGATAACAGTGAACGGGGAAGAAAAGAGCAGGCATTGTTTGAGCATCAGTTCATTCGCTCACAAACCGGTATCGGCGCTCATGGCGCCAATAACGAACACTAGAGTGGAGCGGGTGATGGGAATCGAACCCACATCATCAGCTTGGAAGGCTGAGGTTCTACCATTGAACTACACCCGCCGGATTCCTGCCTGAGACCCGGACTTCTGCTTATTGTTCCCCGAGCATCGGGTCATTACAGCCTTTGCCGGTGTGCATGCCCATCAACATTGTTCTACGTTGCTCTGCGGCTTTGAGGCGCTCTTCGGCCGATTGCTTATTATTGTTGACCACCGCATTAGCCCCGGTGGTCGCCACGGCGGCACCGGCACCGCCACCGAGCAGTCCCGCGAAATGGCCAGCAACACTGGCACCGATACCAGCCAGATTACTGGCGGATTGGCTCGATTTAGCCTCTGCCATGACGTTTTCCATCGCTGTGATCTCGGCATTGATTTCATCACAGTTCATCTGACTGTCGCCGGGCTGGCTGACATGAATAATGGTATCTGTGTTCGCAAAAACACTCATGCTGAGCAGGCTGATAACCAGTAAAGCTGATGATCTCATTATTTTCACTTCTCTTCTCCTTGCAGATGGTGACCCTAACTGCAAATGTAAAAGAAATGTGAATTAGATCAAGTTTTTTGTGATCTTAAAGGGAAGGGGGCTGCTGGTTGGTAGAGGAAAAGGCTGTTTGCTCAGACTCCAGTTGCTGTGAGGTCAGCATGGTTTGAAGGCTAAGTACCATCTTGCTCAATCTGCTGGTGGCAAACTTCAGATCGTCTACTTCTTCCTGAAGTGCCCGTATTTTGTCGCTCATTTTCATTGTTTAACACCAAGATAACCTGACCATAGCTTCAGCTACTGCGGCGGAAATTTATGTGAAAAAACAGGGCTTGATGTGACCATTCATATAAGCAAGCTTAGTGGCCTTGGGAAACTCTGTTTCGACCGCTATTTTTTGATTCATACAAGGCGTTATCCGCTCTTCTCATAAAGTCTATCAGGGACTCGTCTCTGTGCAGTTCCACGACACCAAAACTGGCACTGACCTCAAGCGCTTCCGGTACGAATTCCATCTGAATAACGGTCCGTAACTTTTCAGATACTGACAAGGCATGATCCATGGGCGTGTTCGGCAACAGCAGGGCAAACTCATCGCCACCCCAACGCGAAGCCAGATCAATCTGACGCAGGTTGCTACGTAAAATTTCTCCCATGCGGATGAGCACGCTGTCACCGGTCGGGTGGCCATACTGATCGTTAATTTGTTTGAACTTATCCAGATCCATCACGATGAGTGAGAGTGGCTCCCTGAAACGTTGGGCTCGGGCAATTTCACTTTCCAGGCGCTGCTCAAAACTGAAACGATTGGAGAGTGAAGTCAGATAATCAATACTGGCATTACGCTCAGCTTCGGCGGCTTTTTCTGACAATTCCTTATTGAGTCTTGTCAGATCATGAGTTCGAGCATCAATGATGTTCTGCAGACTTTGCTTTTCGTAGGTGTTTAATTCATCCAGGTGTTTAAGTGCGTCAATGTCCTGGTGGGCGCCGATCATTCTGAGCACGTTACCGTCACTATCCTTATTCACTATCAGCCCCGTGTCCTTTATCCACAATGGTCTGCCGGAGCTGGTCATACAACGATATTCTATTTCATAGCTGTCAGAACCACCGCTGATGTATTGCTCAAAATGGTGCATGACACGCGCAAAGTCATCAGGATGAATCACACGTTCCCAGGTGAAGACGTTATTTTCCAGGGAATGTGGATTGTAACCCAGCATTTTGTACCAGCCCGGACTGCGGTACACATAACCGGTATCAGCATGCCAGAACCAGATGCCGTCACTGACGATCTCCAGAAGGGCTTCAATAGCAATGGGATCGAATAAGGGGAGGTTAGATCTCACGGGACACCCTTTTTTTGTGACGCAGTTCCAATATGAGCACAGCTAAATAGGGTTTGTAAATATGGATTTTAATGTTTGGCTTTTAAGTCGACTCAATTTGACCGGTTTCGCTAGTCGGCATGAAAACAGACTGATGACTTATTCAGGATTGACTGAATGGATTCAGTCAATAAATAGCGACAGTAAAGACAAACAGCTAAAGCAACTCACCAACACCATTGATATCGTTGAATGGAAGAAAATGCGGCATCAAGGTCTGGATGTAAAAGGCGGCTGCATTATGGTTTTTGAGTCAATGAATCTAATTTATTGCCACAAATCATCCAGCTGTTTGAAATTCCATTGGGAGGGATCTTCTGGTCCCTCGATGGATTCTCTACAGCTTGCCTGGGCTAAATCGATTGTATGCATTGGGATGGGCGCCCTGGCGCGCAAAGAAAAAAATACCCTGACTTTGGGCTTTACCAGGGATTCTGAGCCAGGCTCAATCACTACGGCTAACTTCTGTGATGAGAGCCTCACCAGTGACCCTACCGGGTAGATGCCAACAGATTTTACAAATGCTTCGAAAATAGGTTTGTCGAAATGCCCTTCCCAGCTTGCCATTCTTCGAATCGTTTCGGCAGGATCCCATGGTTTTTTGTAGGCTCGTTCTGAGGTGACAGCATCATAGACATCGCAAATGGCACCCATTCGCGCTAACAGTGAAATATCATCATTCTGGAGTCGGTTTGGATAGCCCATACCATTTATTTTTTCGTGGTGGTGTAATGCGATATCCACCACTTCAGACTCAGCGCCGGAGAGCTTCAGTAATTCTGCACCAGCCTGGGGATGTTGTTTCATGATGTCGTATTCAGCGTCCGTCAGCTTGCCAGGTTTGTTTAATACGTCCAGAGGCATTAATGCTTTACCGATATCGTGCATTAAGCCACCTATGCCGGCGAGTCGTATCTGACTTTCTTCAAGGTTGAGCTGATGAGCCAGTGCTATCATCAAGGCACTGACTGCCACTGAGTGCATGTAGGTATAATCATCGTGTGTTTTGAGGCGGGCTACACTCAGAATTGCGGCTGAATTACGCTGTACCATTGCATTGATTTCATCAACCAGGGGCAGAACCTGTGATGTATTGATTGCTTTTCCAAGCCGCGCATCGCTGTACATTGCCAACACTTGGGTTTTGGCTTCACTACAGAATTTGCGTGCCCGCTCTATCTCCGCTTCCATCGAAGCGGGTGGGCGGGACTTTTCCTTAGTTGTCTCTTTCGCAGGCGGATTCTCTGCAGCTTGTGCTATCTCCGGCTTGCTTTGCGTATTTTGGGGTTGAGTGGTGTTTTCTTCTAAGGTTGCTCCTTTTTGTTCATCAATCCACACCTCTTTGATCCCAGCCTGTCGAATACGTTTTATATCTTCCGGGTCTGTCAGAAGAAAACTGCTACGCCAGAAAGGATGTTTTATCCATGAACCACCTAATTTCTGGATATACATACCCAATTTGAGATCAGAAGATGAAATTCGCCGTGACAATTTTGAATCAACCTAGCATTTTGTTTTAAATACAAGGTATTAGTATGAACGTGAAAACAATGTATTGAAATAGCAGCAATCAATGAAATTCAAGTCCCTGACATTAGATTTTTCGCAGGCAATCTCAAACCTGTTCACCGCTGTCTTCAGCCATTCAGAGGGGACTGATGAGGGGCGCTTGATTGGTGAGCTAGCCAGTGCACTAGCTACTGCAATTGATGACGACAATATCCTTTGTTACGGGGCACTCAGTGACGACAAAGTCCTTGCCGCTGCGTTCTACACCCGCTTGTCTTACAGGACATCATCGAATGTTTTCATGCTTGCCCCTGTCGCCGTCATTACCGAACATCAAGGTGAGGGCATTGGGCAGCAACTCATTCACTTCGGACTCAATCAAATCAAGCAGTATGGTGTGGATTATGTTGTTACCTACGGCGACCCGGATTACTACCGGAGAGTGGGGTTTAGCGGTATTTCAGAGGACGCGGTGAGAGCGCCGTTCAAGCTCTCGATGCCAGAAGGCTGGCTGGGCCAATCACTGACTGGCAAGCCAGTTTTATTTGGCACTGAGCGACCTCGCTGTGTTGAGCAGTTCAACAACGCGGCTTATTGGTAGTCCGCAGGTTTTGCGAAGTGGTCGTTGATTAATCGCCACACAGCTGTCGGTGATGGGACTTCCATTCAACATATCTTCCAAGGCCAGCCTATATCGCAAGAGCCCCTGACCCGCCTGCGTCTGCTCACAGATTTTTGTCGGTCACTGCACCTTCAGAGGCAGAAGAGACCGTTTTGGCATATTTCGCCAGCACGCCGCGTGTGTAGCGTGGTGGAACAGGCTGCCAGGCTTCGCGTCGTTGTTGAATTTCTTCATCGCTCAGGTGAAGTTGCATGATGGCGTTTTCGGCGTCTATTGTTATTTCATCACCATTTTCAACCAGTGCAATCGGGCCGCCATCAAAAGCTTCGGGGGTAATGTGGCCAACGACAAAACCGTGGCTGCCGCCAGAGAACCGCCCGTCAGTAATCAGGGCCACATCGTTACCCAGGCCTTTGCCAATAACGGCAGAAGTGGGGCTGAGCATTTCCCGCATGCCCGGCCCGCCTTTGGGACCTTCATAACGGATGACGATGACATCACCTTTCACCACGGTGCCATTGAGAATATCCCGCTGTGCCTCTTCCTCTGAGTGGAACACCCGGGCTTTACCGGTAAACCGTAAGCCTTCTTTACCGCTAATTTTAGCCACAGCCCCTTCAGGCGCCAGATTGCCCTTGAGAATGACTAAATGGCTGTCTTTTTTAATGGGCTGGTCAAACGGGCGGATAATATTTTGATTGGCAGGGTAGGGGGCGACACCGGCTAGGTTCTCTGCCAGGGTTTTGCCGGTCACTGTCAGACAATCGCCATGCAGCAGTCCGCGGTCTAACAGGCTTTTCATCAATGGCTGAATGCCACCGATAGCGATGAGTTCCGACATCATGTATTTGCCGCTGGGACGCAAGTCAGCCAATACCGGCACACGGCGGCCAATACGGTCAAAATCATCCAGGCTAAGTTCCACATCCACGGCATGGGCCATCGCTAACAGATGCAGAACAGCATTGGTCGAGCCACCCAGTGCGATTAATGTGGTAATCGCATTCTCAAACGCCTGCCGGGTCATGATGTCGGTGGGTTTGATGTCCTGTTCCAGCAATGCCATAACGGCAGCGCCGGCCCGGCGGCAGTCGTCAGCTTTTGAGGGAGAGATGGCTTCCTGTGCAGAGCTGTTGGGCAAACTCATGCCCAGCGCTTCAATCGCTGAAGCCATGGTATTGGCTGTATACATGCCACCACAGGAACCAGCGCCGGGAATCGCCGTTTCCTCGATCTGTTTTAATTCCGCCGCTGACATATCGCCACGTGCATGTTTGCCCACGGCCTCAAACACCGAAACAATATCAGTGTGGTTTGCACCGGGCTGGATGGTGCCACCATAGACAAAAACCGAAGGACGGTTTAGGCGGGCCAGGCCGATCAGGCAGCCGGGCATGTTCTTATCACAGCCACCAATGGCGACCAGCCCATCGAATCCCTCACAGCCGGCAACGGTCTCGATTGAGTCGGCAATGACTTCACGTGACACCAAAGAATATTTCATGCCAATGGTGCCATTAGCAATGCCGTCAGAGATGGTGATGGTGTTGAAAATAACCCCTTTAGCGCCTGCTTCGTCAGCACCCTCACAGGCAAAATCAGCCAGTTTGTTGATATGCATATTGCAGGGCGTGACCATGCTCCAGGTGGAGGCGATGCCAATCTGAGGCTTTTGAAAATCAGCATCATTGAAACCAACCGCCCGTAACATCGCTCTGGCCGGTGCTTTACCGGTTCCATCTACGACTGGGGATGAATGTTTTCGCTTATCTGTCATGGCCTGAACTCACCGCGTTATGAATTTATGAGGACTTTAACATCCAAGTCAAACTGAACCTCATTGAGGTGGTAATTCATCATGGACGTATCATCAATCTCAACTCAGAAATTACATGACAAAAAGGACAATGCCCAGATCAGGAGGCCTTTTGTTTTTAGAGACCATTCAGGCGCTGCTGCCAAGATCTTGAATTCGTCGCTGGAAAACAGCCCTGTTATAATGCCCAGCCAATGTCCCCGTAGCTCAGCTGGATAGAGCGTCCCCCTCCCAAGTCCTCCAATACAAATTGAAGGCGCCCTCTACCGCAAGGCAATCCCATGATTTTTTAGTTTGTGGTTGAAATTCCGGCTACCTTCCGGCTTATGAAAGCCAATTTTTGGCTGCAGTAACTCGTTGAAGTTGAGAAGGTCAGCTTATTGAACTCACCAAATTTGTTTTGAGAGTGTATAGATGCATACCATTTCTGGGCGGGACTATGATTAATAATGTAGAGATTGAGACCAAGGACTACGCTGGGCGCAGTCCCTAGTAGCTCACACTCCTTAACATAGAGAGTAATTTTGTTCAGTGTTTGTTGATTTGAGAGTGTGGTGGTCTAGTAAATTCTTCTTTTGTACTCGCCCCATGTGTAACCTTCTAAGGTCATACAGCTCTCTGTAAGCCCGCCAACTTGCGTCTCTCTTTCAGCAGCGGCTTGTGCCTTTTCTTTGCATACAAATAGCTGTTGCCGAGCTTGTTCATAGGTAACATCCTGTTTAACCCAACCTTTCTCAATTGTGTAAGACGGGCCAGATGCACAACCTGACAGAGATGTAACTAATGCAGCCGCAACAGTGGATAACGCAATTTTCTTCATTAATTGATCCTTTTAAAGATGATTTTTTACACAGAAAAAAATGTTTAACAGACCGCTAGCTCTATTGAACTGTTTTGGGCTGGGTTCTGGTGTTGATTTTTACTACAGAAATGCAGTGTTGGCCCCAATCCTTAGGTCTAGGTAAGCAAGATAATTTGTATCTAATTATCGTCTTTGCTACTGAGTTTATGATTGCAACTTTTAGTGATTGAATCAACCCTCTAAGCTATGGTTAGACAACCGTGAGTCGGTGAGTATGTCTAGGGTCAAGGTGGAGAATTTATAGTTTATTTAAGGTCATAACTAGACGATTCTGGGCCTAAAGTAAGAAGGTATCAGATTGCTCTTACTTCTCTAGCTTTAGTGTTTAGCTGCCCGTTAATTTAGCATTCAGGATAGACAATCAAATAAGGATTCGAGGATCTCAAGGATTACCTCAGCTCAAAGACACGGATGCGGATGTCCTAAGTCTACAAACCAGTGCTGCTATAGACGCTTCTTGAAAACGGTGGGGGAGGCTCCAAATCCGAGATAGCTAAAGACTTTATCTTGGCTCAGGAACCGACACAGCAGGGTATTGGCCCATTGTGTAACGCAGGCGGCGACCATCAGGAGCGGTGTACATCAGGCTGAAGGGCATTGTGCCGGAGACGTAGCGCTTGAGCTTGAAGCCGGAAATGACGGTGTCCGTCACTTCGAAATGCTTGTCGGTTTGCGTCTTGCTCATCTGGGTAGCGAGGGCAGAGGTAAGCTTCTTCTTATAGTCCATTAAACGGCTCTATGGCTAGTTTTAAGGCCAGTTTAGCAAGCCAAGGTAGGAAGCCAAGGATGGTGTTAAAACAAGCTTTGGTTTACGCTCTCAATGGATCAACAGGGAGTGTTTCCGATGCCAATGCCAACCTTCGAAGAAATCATGCCGGTCATTCTCGACCTTGCCGCCGATGCAGACCATATAGTGATTCGAAGGTGTATGGATGTCATTGCTGATCGGTTTGACCTCTCAGAAGAAGAACGCGAGCAGATGCTTCCAAGCGGTAAGCAGAAGGTGCTCTATAACCGCACATATTGGGCTTCATTTGACTTGCTGAGAGCTGGACTATTGGAGAAGCGCCAGCGTGGCGTCTACGCCATTACAGAGCGCGGCAGACAAGTTCATGCGATTGACAGAGATAAGCTCGGCAGACAGTACCTGAGTCGGTTTCCAGAGTACGCAGAGTACATCTCACCCAACAAATCGACCGACTCAGCAAGCGAACCAAATCAAAGCGTCGAATCAACGACGCTGACCCCCCAAGAACGTATTGAAAAGGCCCATCGGGAACTGAACCAGATTCTCAAGACCGATCTCATGGAACGCATTTTGTCTTGCTCACCGGAGTTCTTCGAGAAGCTCATCATCGATTTGATGATCGGTATGGGGTATGGCGGCAGTCTGAAAGAAGCCGCTGAGCATGTTGGCAAAGCCAATGATGGTGGCGTGGATGGTGTCATCAACGAAGACCAGCTCGGGCTCGACCGTATCTATCTACAAGCCAAACGCTATGCAGAAGGCAACACAGTAGGCCGTCAAGCGCTTCAGGGCTTCGCTGGTAGTCTGCTTGGGCGTGGGGCAAACAAAGGCGTATTCGTCACAACATCAAGCTTCACAAAGGGGGCTGTCGACTACGTCGAGAACTTGCCGCAACGCATTGTACTGATTGATGGTGATGAGTTGACTAGCTTGATGATTAAGTATGGTGTTGGTGTTCGAATGGAGCAGCGGTTCGAGCTTATGAAGGCAGATGAGGACTATTACATTGAGGAATAGCTCAATAAGCTCTTTTTATCAGCTTGGACAGCATGCATCAGCATCATGTAGGATGCTGCATTTTTACATGGATGAAAGAAATGAAACATCTGCTGATTGCAATCACGGCTATAGCTCTGACTGCCTGTGCCTCCGGTCGTGTGGTTAACATAAGCGATGCTCCCGTGACTGGACCTAAAGTAATTGCATTGGATGCGCCATCCGCTCCATGGGTGATCGAAATCCAAAACAAGCTCAAGCAGCGTGGATTCACAGTCTTGAGGTGGAGCACTGTCTCTCGTGTCACAGAGCGAACTTCATCCGAGAGAGTCGAAGAGTACAACAAAGCTGAAGCTAGGTATGTCTTAATCATTGATGGTCATGCACCCTACGATAGGATGAATCGGTGTTTTGGTGGAGGGTACAGATTTGACTACATAAGCACAGACCTAGTTGATACCGTAACCAATCAGACGATTCTTAACGTGAATGGCTCTGGTTACTCTGAAAACTGCCCACCAATGAGCGGTACCATCTTCGGAGACATAGCCGATGCAGTTGAAGCCGCTTGGTCAAGGAGTTGAGCAATAACGGCAGAGCATTGATCGGCACCCCCGTTCGCCGATCTTATGCCGTTCATCCGCCCCTTAATCCTGATTAATCTCAGCCGAGATCGAGCTGAGCCGTTATCGCTGTTATAATGCCCGACCATTGTCCCCGTAGCTCAGCTGGATAGAGCGTCCCCCTCCTAAGGGGAAGGTCGCAGGTTCGACTCCTGCCGGGGACGCCAACTAAATCAATGACTTATCTGTTTGTGCATTTACATTATAAGTCTTCAAGCCCTAAATCCCCAACAAAATCCCCAACACATGCATTTCTGTAACAAGACTTTCCTAAGCTCTCAACTAGATTAATAGCTTCAACAACAGGAATCTCTCTCCATTAACACGAAGAAGCTGATGGGGTTTAATGCATAGTTATCACACGTAGTACCTTGTCTAGTGGCTTATATTCAAGAGCTGCCATAACTCTTGTTGGATAACCACCATCGGGCCTTGGCACTTCAAGCATTACGTTAAATTTAGCGACATTGTGCTCGGGTATATATGAAAGATTGTAGATATAACTATCAGAGACCTTGGCTCTGATAAGCTCACATAACTCTGCTTTGTCTAAAGCCTCTATGCCAGCTTTTTCAAGCTTCCCACATTTTTCGGACTTTAAATATCCGTGTTTTGCATCTTCAATCTCAATCTTAAACTCATTGATTGGGTGTATCTGATCAGAAATCGCGTTCAGTGACATTTCAGTATCAGTTTCAAAGCCTTTAAAGACAGGCCTTTCGATTTTGTAGCTTAAAAGTACACCGAAATAAATTGATTGAAGACTGTAAACTTTTAAGCCATATTCTTCGAAAGGATAACCGGCCATATTCACATTTTCTTCGTTAGGCCTGTCATCCTCATGGCCCATAATCACTTTATTACCATTCTTTAGAAAACTATTGGCGAGGATCGTTGATAAGTATATTCGGGCGCGGGAAGAAAAAGTGCCTGGTATATAGCCAACATAAGGTCTGAATTCAGATAAAGACTCATGAATCCGACCTAAACCAGTCTCAGTTAAGTTGTTTATATACACACAGTACAGAGTCGAGCCATGGACAAACTCAAAACTCCTAGAAAGAACTAATGATTCCTGAAGTAATGAGAATATGAAATGTTGGTCATCTCCAATTAAGTCTCCACATTGCACGCTATGATTGGACTTTGGCTCAAGCAGAGGTAGAAGCTGTCTCATTACTTCCAGTCCGTACCAGTTTGACTCGATATCTTGTGAATCAAATATGAATCCAGCTTCAGTTCGATTTGTTCTAGGCACCAAGGCCGTTCTCAACTCTTGATATTTGATTCCTTTCGAATCAAGAACATCGATAGTAGCTGTGACCATATCATGTATCTCTTGATACATAACCTCTGGAGATAATCCAAAATAGTCTCGCATTGTTTCCAGCATGATATGTCCACGGGCATCAATAGTGTGTATCGAAATGCACATAAGTCCTCGCATAGAGATGCATTAGCATTTGCTCATGGCTGGTCGTAACGAAGTATTCATCCAAGTTTGATTATCTGGCGTTTATATTCTTGAGCAAGTTCGATAAACAGACTACTCAATTTTTCTCCCAATCCGTTATTGATGTTTTTGAACTCGTCTTTTTTCTGACCTAAGAATTCCTTCAGGTATCTGGCTCGATATGTTTTCAAATGACTTTTCCATTCATCCTCCTCATCTAGCGAATCAAGGTCATTCATATAAAATAATTCCAACTTACGCATGTTTGCATCTTGATATGAGTGCTTATGGATTAGCGTGTGCCGTGCTTGAGCATATTCTTTCAAAAAATTACGTATGGCTTTTACTTTGCAAACAATCTCAGGTCGATGTTGAACTTTAACGTTGCTGATAATGACAGAATGACCCACAAACTCTTCTGATACACCTAGATGAAAGACTGCATTTACCAATTGTAAAACTCGATCATATGTTGAGTTGATTCTAATCAAGTAGTTTTCAAGATTGTAAATTGTGTGATCTGCTCGGTTTGCTGTGAATTTTTTTGAATAATCGAAATTAGAGAGAAATTCAATGGCAAGATCCAGTTGTCTACACCATGCCAGAGTATGGGCTAGGAAGAATCCGACTTTCTGTATGTAATATTGTTGTTCATCAAATACGACATTTTCTGGCACCTCTGTAGCGTATGGTTTTACATCAAATTCAGGCAGCAATTTTGCTGCATCTTCAAATACCTCCTGAAAAAATTTGTGCTTACTAAGTTCGGATAATTTAGTCATAAGCTTCTGCTCTGGAAGTTAATAAATAAAAGTAGTTCGTTATGTACTATGGAGAAATAAATTGAATAGCAAACTACTAAAAATTAACGAAGTAGCTGACATTATTGGTGTGTCAAGAAGTACTATCTATAGGTGGATTGGGCGTCCGGATTTTCCAAAGAAAAAGCAGATTGGGCCCAATAGTGTCAGGTGGCTGCAGTCAGATATAGAACAATGGGTTCAAGAGTTTTACCAATAACTTTAATGACACTTAGATATTGGTAATTAATACCTAACTCAGAATCTGTTCAAGGCAGATTGCAATAAGCTTCTTATTTCAACTTTAAGTGATGCTGGTTCAATAATAGTTAAGTGTTTCGCTTGAGCCAGTATCCACCATCTCAAATCCTGTGAGTCTGCAACAGTGGCTTCTATTGTGAAGCGATCTGATTTCTCATCAATAACTTTCTGGTCAACACTCAATGGAGATTCAAGCAAGTGCGTTAATTCTGGCTTATCACACTGCAGTTTCAGCTTCACCGGATTATCAGAATGCAACACATGCATTTCGCCACTGGCGATGAACTCATCAAGATCAAACCCAACAGGTTTATTAATTACTTCATCAGTAACATCTACTGATTTGATTCGATGCATCAATAATTGTCGAACACGATCCTTACCTTCAACTTGAGCAATCAAATAATTATTCGGTTCTCGATAAACCAAGCCTAGAGGTGAAATTTTCCACTTTTCAGTTTCGTCTGATTTTCTGGTTTGATAACTAATCTCACACTGCTTTTCTTCAATCAATGCTTCAGTAATTTTTTCAAGTACTTCAGCATCAACTTCAGGTCGTTGACTTGATAAGCCACGGGTAATTACTCGAATCTTATTAGGCCAAGCTGATAGCTTAGACACATCGCGCTTTAATATGCCTCTGGCTTCTTTGAAGTGTGGCTCCAGGTGCCCTAGCACTCTTGGAGGTAGAACAGGGCTTAGATAGGCTCTGGCTAGCTCAAACGTTAATGCCGTAGGCATATCCATCATAGGCAATATGGTTGAAGGTGCAGCAGTATCGAATGACCACTTAAATGGTCTACTGGATTCATCACTGATCAAAGGAAATGTAGCTGAGAGTTTTTCAAGATCACGTTGAATGCTACGAATATTAATCAAGTAACCTTTTTCTTCCAATCTAGATTGAATTTCGCTGGTGGCGATACTCTTTGGGAAACGTGGTATCAGTTGAAGTAATGCCAGATAACGCAATGAAGTATCAGCCACAGCTTTAGCCTCAGTTGTTAGTTGGAAGAAATGAATTTATAAGCGACAGTATATGTCGTATAATAACGTCTAGCTAGCAAACCACTTGAATCATCACATCTGCACGCGGAAAAGTTTATCCGCGGAAAATCCCGATCAGCGTGCGGATTTTCTGCGTTATTGAGGATGAAAATCCTCAAATAGCGTGATGAGTTGTTTTATTCAATTGATGAAAAACCCAGTCACCAGAACCAATTTTTGGTTTCATTTTAAGACTGCGATTAAACAAATAAATCCAGGCTTGACCATAGGCTGTTGAGACTTGCTTTCTGACAAAATAAGAACCTTTACGGTTGGTGGGGTTAAAGCCTTCAAGCTGATCCAATCGACGAAGAACCGATTCAGTAATTTGATAAACCTCTACTGTCAGCTCTCCATTACCAGATTCAACTGCAGCGGGAAACGCTCCTACATCAAACAGACTGAGTTCAGGCAGATGCTCCATTCCAAGAAACTTGGCACCATTCATCAATGATGCATTTGGTTGACCTTGGCGAAGGGTGCCATATACAGCAACCAAATAATCAGTATTCTTCTCTGCCATGTTTCCTCCTAAACACAAAGACCACGCCATACTATCCAGTTGTTACGACGTGAGCTGTCGCATTCAGTGCTTAGACTAGAAACTCAAGGCTTGAGTTTGAAAAATGCATTAGTTTTAATTCCCTGCCTCAAGCACTATAGTTTGCTATGTTGAGTGTTCAGCAGAATTAAAAATGACAAGCCATTAGTTATTGGTAATAGCTGGAATACGGATAGATAGAATTTAATTGGAATAGTGAATGCCCCATAACATCACCCTGCAACAACTTGAATCATTTCTCTGGGAAGCTGCCGACATCTTGCGTGGCAATATGGACGCCTCAGAGTACAAAGATTACATCTTCGGCATGATGTTCCTCAAACGCCTCTCAGATGCCTTTGAGGAAGCCCAGGAAGGCGTTATTCGTTACTACATGGATAAAGGTAAGTCTGAAGCCCAAGCAGTTGAACTGGCGAATGATGAAGACGAATACGACAAAACGTTTTACATCCCACCTATTGCTCGCTGGGATGCTATTAAAGATCTCAAACATGACATCGGTGCAGAACTTAATAAAGCCACCGAAGCGATTGAAGAATTTAATGTCAGTTTAGAAGGTGTACTGGTCTCTATCGACTTCAATATCAAAAATAAGCTTTCTGATAAAAAGCTGAGAGATCTGCTGACACACTTCAGCCGTTATCGCCTGCGTAATGAAGATTTCGAACGCCCTGATTTATTGGGTACTGCCTACGAATATTTGATCAAAATGTTTGCCGACAGTGCTGGTAAAAAAGGCGGTGAATTCTATACGCCATCAGAAGTGGTGCAATTATTAGTTTCATTACTCAAACCCCATGCCGGTATGCGTATATATGACCCCACAGTAGGTTCTGGCGGCATGTTAGTGCAAACCCGTAACTATCTAGCAAATCATGGAGAAAACCCGTCAAATCTCTCCCTGTTCGGTCAGGAGATGAATTTGAATACTTGGGCCATCTGCAAGATGAATATGTTCTTGCACGGTGTCTATTCTGCTGATATCCGCAAAGGCGATACCTTGGGTGACCCACAACACACCCAGCACGGCGAATTAATGACTTTTGATCGTGTTATCGCCAATCCACCTTTCAGCTTAAAAAAATGGGGTAAAGAGCAAGCTGATAATGATCCGTATGGTCGTTTCCCTTATGGCACACCTCCCAAAGACGCGGGTGACTTAGCATTTGTACAACATATGATTGCGAGTCTAAATGCAGAGGGCATGATGGGCGTGGTGATGCCTCACGGTGTCTTATTTCGTGGCTCCACTGAAAAAGCAATTCGTAAAAGCATTCTTGAGGATGATCTGTTAGAAGCAGTCATTGGGCTACCTGCAGCTTTGTTTTATGGCACTGGCATTCCTGCTTGTTTGCTTATCATTAATAAAAATAAACCGCTCGAACGCAAAGGCAAAGTACTGTTCATTAATGGCGAGCTGGAATTTGAAGAAGGAAAAAACCAAAACAAGCTACGCCAAGAGGATATTGAAAAGATTGTTCAGACTTTTGATGACTATGCTGAAATCAAACGCTACTCAAAGGTAGCGACCTTAACAGAGATCGGTGAGAATGACTTCAACCTGAACATTCGTCGCTATGCAGATACCAGTCCACCACCGGAAATCTTTGATGTTCGGGCGATTCTGCATGGAGGTATTCCGGTTCGAGAAGTAGAGAGCGAATATATTCGCGAAGAAATACTGCAAGAATTTGATATTAGTAAAGTCTTTGTAAAGCGTGATGCAGACTACTTTGAGTTCAAACCTGAAATTGAATCTAAGGAATCTATTCGAGAAACTGCAGGTGATGAGGACGTCAAAGTCATTACCCAATTGGAACGATGGTGGGACAAATACCAGGTCTCGTTGACAGACCTGGATTCACAGGTCGCAGAAGCTGAAGAGATTATGCAGCAGTATCTTGAGGAATTGGGATATGAGTAATCCGATTCCTGATGGGTGGGAGTTAAGTCGCCTTGATAAGTATGTAGATAAATTTCTGGTTCCCATGAGGGATAAACCTAAACAATTCGCTGGGGATACACCTTGGGTCAGGATTGAAGATTTTGGTGGTAAATACCTTTTTAGGTCGAAGGCAAATCGGTGTGTTGATGAACTGACGATTAAGACAATGAAACTCAAGGTTTATCCAGTTGGTACTGTATTGTGTTCATGCAGTGCGAGGTTGGGTGTGTGTACGATCGCCGGTCGTCCTCTTGTATCTAATCAAACATTCATAGGGTTGGTGCCTAATACCTCAATATCAAGTGAATTTCTCTATTATCGTATGCAAAGTCATGCTGAAGACCTTCAGAAATTGTCTTCGGGTACAACAATTGCCTACTTGCCGCGAGAGAAGTTCGAAGAATTTCCAGTATTAATTCCCCCCCTTCCCGAACAACAAAAAATCACAGCCATCCTATCCACAGTCGACGACGTGATTGAAAAAACACGTGCTCAGATCGACAAGCTGAAAAATCTCAAAACCGGCATGATGCAGGAGTTATTAACAAAAGGGATTGGACACTCAGAGTTTAAGGATTCACCTTTAGGAAAAGTACCAAAAAACTGGGAAGTGGAAACCTTAATAAACCTCTCTTTAAATGGTATATCCAATGGGGTTTTTAATGACCCAAAAAAGGTTGGAAGTGGTTATAAAATCATCAATGTGTTCGATATGTATCAGAGGTTTGGAGTAGATGTATCATCATTAAAACTAGTCAACATAGAGCAATCAGAATTTTTGAGAAATAAAGTTGAGTATGGAGATGTATTTTTCACTCGCTCATCTCTCAAGCTTGAAGGAATTGCATATTGCAATATCAATCTATCAACAGACGATGACCTAACCTATGATGGTCATTTAATGCGTGTCAGACCAAATCAAAATAGAGTCAATCCAAAGTATTTGGCATATTTTTGTCTTTCAAACCATGCTAGAAAGTTCTTCATGTCAGCAGCAAAACATTCGACCATGACAACGATCGGTCAGGCCGATATTGCACCATTGATCGTTTTGCTTCCGCCTCTAGATGAACAAAAAAGAATTGTTTCCTTTATTGATTCTGTTGAGTCCAAAATTAATGTAATCCACCAAAAATTATCAAGACTCAATAATTTAAAAAAAGCCCTCATGCAAGATTTGCTAACTGGCAGTGTTCGCGTCAGTGTCATAAACCACCAAGAGGAGAAAATGGCGGTTTAGTCTTCTCAATTTACTGCCATAAAAATCATGTTTCAGGATGAAATTGATAAAGTCGAACAACCCACCATTGACCAGCTAGTCAAACTGGGTTGGACCTATACAACTGGTGCCAGCCTTGCACCTTTATTACCTAGTGATGACGCACCAGACGGCGAACGTGGCTATTATCGTGATGTAGTATTAATTAAGCGACTCGAAGCGGCCTTAAGACGACTAAACCCTTGGATCAGTGAAGAGAATCTACGCAAAGTTTGTCGTGAACTGACGCATCCCAACTTTGCTGCTCTAATGGAATACAACCAGGCCATTTACAAAATGCTGGTAGGAAATGTTTCTGTTGAGCAAGACTTGGGTAAAGGGCGTAAAGGTCAGACAGTCAAAATCATCGACTTTGATAATGTCGATAAAAATGAATTTCTGTGCTGTAATCAATTCAAAGTCGAAGGTATCAACCAGAAAAATATCATCCCCGATATTGTTTGCTTTGTGAATGGTTTGCCCTTGGCAGTAATTGAGTGCAAATCACCTTATCTCTCCAGTAACCCAATTGCAGAAGGCATTGATCAATTGCGTCGTTATGCCAATTTACGTCAGCCAGAAAACAACGAAGGTGCACAACGTTTATTTTGGTACAACCAATTGATGGTTTCGACTTCACGCGACCATGCCAAAGTCGGAACAATTAGTTCGATGGCACAACATTATGGTGACTGGAAAGATGCTTACCCTTTTACCGAAAGTGATATCAGTCGGTTACTAAATCGAGACAACACCAAAGTTGCTCCCCCTAAAAATCTGCAAGATGTACCGTCAGCAGAGTATCTGACCAACGCTGAAAAAGTCGCTTTTTCACTTGAAAGTAATAAACCAGAAATTAATGCCCAACAGCGTTTGTTGATGGGGATTTTCACACCAGAGAATTTTCTGGATCTGATTCAAAACTTCATCGTTTACGAAACTGAAGAAGGCAGGTTGATCAAAAAGTTTGCCCGATACCAGCAATTCAGAGCCGTTAAAAAAGTTGTTGAACGTCTGAAAAATGGCGAAACACGTAAAGATAAATCGGGCGTTGTTTGGCATACCCAGGGGTCGGGTAAATCGCTGACAATGGTGATGCTGGCTCTAAAGATGCGTCGTGATCCAATCTTGCAGCAATACAAATTGGTGTTCGTCACTGATCGTACACAGCTTGATGGGCAGCTCACTAAAACGTTTGTGAATGCACAAGACGAAACCATCAATAACGCAGGTTCAGTTACAAAGTTAAGAGAGTTATTACAAAACGATGCTTCTGACATTGTGACGGCGACAGTGCAGAAATTTCAGGATGCTGAAGAAGAAGGTAA
This sequence comes from uncultured Methylophaga sp., assembly GCA_965229455.1. GTDB lineage: Bacteria > Pseudomonadota > Gammaproteobacteria > Nitrosococcales > Methylophagaceae > Methylophaga. Next base: position 2,556,865 of record OZ245877.1, on the reverse strand, counting down.
CTTCACCGATTTAAACCCCAGTGACAAAATCATTGTGCTGGCGGATGAAGCTCATCGAACTCAGTTTGGTAATTTGGGTGCAACGATTAATGCTGCTTTACCCAATGCACCCAAGATTGGTTTTACCGGCACACCATTACTTAATAGCCAAAAAATGGATCAGGCATTTGGTGGTTATATTGATAAGTATAAAATCAATGAGGCCGTCGAAGACGGTGCTACGGTCAGGATTATCTATGAAGGTCGCCAGGTAAAAACTGATGTAGTGGGCAGTTCTCTTGATGTGCTATTTGATGAGTACTTCAAAGATAAAAGCAAAGAAGAAAAGCTTGAGATAAAGAAAAAATATGGTGTGGAACGAGCAGTAAGAGAAGCTCCGGCTCGCATTCGTTGGGTGTGTATTGATTTGTTAAAACATTACCGTGAGCATATTCAACCGAATGGCTTTAAAGCGATGATTGTCGTTGGCAGTCGGCATGCAGCGACTGAGTTCAAAAAACAGCTTGATGAACTACAAGCACCACCATCAGAAGTGATCATTTCGGGCAGCCATAATGACCTGGAATATATCGCAAAACACACAGACAAAACTGCTCACAAGCTCGCTATCGATAATTTCAAGAAACCATTAGATGAGAGCCCGCTGAGTTTTCTGATCGTCAAAGACATGCTGTTGACCGGGTTTGATGCACCGATTGCACAGGTGATGTACATCGACAGAAGCTTAAAAGACCACACATTGATGCAAGCCATTGCTCGGGTAAACCGAACCTACAAAGGTAAGTCTGCTGGCTTTGTTGTCGATTATTATGGATTGTCAGATGATCTTAGTAGTGCTCTAAAAGCATTCAGTAGTGATGATATCGAAGGTACGTATTACACGCTCAAAGATGAAATTCCTAAGTTAAAAGCTGCACAGGCCAAGATCAAACAATTTCTCAGTCCGGTCACAGGTAATGATGTTGATGATTATGTTTTGTTCCTCAAAGATGAAGATCTTCGGCATCAGTTTGATATTTTGTTTAAGCGTTTTGCCAAGCAACTCGACATCATTTTGCCCGATGCATCCGCGAGGGCATTCATCCCTGATTTAAAGTTCTGGGGCAAAATTCAAAATGCTGCCAAAAATAAATATCGTGATGACAGTTTAGATATCAGTGATGCCGGTGAAAAAGTGAAAAGGCTGGTGGATGAGCACATCATCAGTACCGGTGTTGATCCCAAAATTCCACCTGTAGATTTGATGGCTGCAAACTTTGAAGAAAGCCTGGAAAAGATTCAATCCAAAGAGTCACGAGCCTCCGAGATAGAGAGTGCTATCAAACACCACATCACAGTTAATCTCGAAGAAGATCCTGAATACTACAAATCACTGAGCTTGCGTTTGCGTGACATTATTGAAAAAACTGATGGTAAGTGGGAGATTCAATTAGAACTGCTCAAAGATATGCTGAGCAATATTAAAACCGAATATAGCCAGCAAGCTAGAGACCTGAATTTAACTGATACCGAGTTCGCGTTTTACAACACATTGATGGCTGAAGTGGCTCGACATAATGGTAGCGAAATTCTGACAGAAGACATTGTTGAGGAAGTCAGAGTTACATCACAAGCACTGGTAAAGATGTTTGATGAAGTAACGCAGATTGTCGATTTCTTTAGCAAGCCCAATCAGATCAAACATGTAAAAAAAGAAATCAAACGCACACTGATTGATTGTTCATTTTCAGATAGAGCTTTAATCACTGCGATGCAGGATAACTTTGTCGAATTAGCAAAAACGAAGTTTGGCTAATGGTTGCATTACACAAACCAGAATACCGAGATGGTCATGGTTTTATCGCTGAAATCATTCGCACCAACCGTCAAAAATCTGCAGACATCAAAGTTGAAGATGGTGCAGTTTCAGTTGTTGTGCCTGCAGCAACATCAACTGAAAAAATTGATGAGTTACTGCAAAAAAAACGTCAGTGGATTAAACACAAAATAACTCTGCATAAAGAGATGACACCTGCCAGTGATAAGCAATTTGTTTCTGGTGAAGCATTTGCTTATCTAGGGCGTAATTATCGGCTTAAAGTCGAGCGTGGCAGCTTTGCCCCTGTTCGCTTAGTTAATGGTCGGCTCTTAGTTACAGTTCCCGAAGACGGTAATCAACCACACATTATCCGTAATGCAGTCGTGCGTTGGTACAAGCGCCAGGCTGAACAGAAGCTGACAGAAAAGGTGAGGAGATTTGCCCCAACCGTTGGTGTTCAAACAGCAAATGTCAGTGTTAAAACATTCAAGTCTCGCTGGGGTAGTTGCACAGCAAAAGGTGACCTGGAATTTAACTGGCAGATCATGATGGCACCGAATCGTATGGTTGATTACGTTGTTATTCATGAGCTCTGTCATCTACTGAGACACGATCACTCACCAGAGTTTTGGCAAGAAATGCTGCGTGTCATGCCTGACTATCAACAATGCCGTGAGTGGTTAAAGTTGAATGCTCAGCAACTAGTGTTTTGAAGCTCTAGTTATTAAAAAAACAAACAAGTATCCAGATGGTATTTCGGGTGTTATGCCATGCGTCACTATACTATGTAAGCGGTTTGCGAGAATTGTCTTAATATCTCACTTGGCTGTTAGTCATATCGAAGCCATTGATAAATAATTAAGTAAAATTTAAGAATAAATCACCAGCAAGATTTCAGCATGCTCAAGTAATACTCAAAGTATATTCATTCAATTTCTTATAAGTGTTGAGTATAAATAATTCAAAGATACTAAGGGGTAGGTACTTGTCAGTAATAAGAAATCTAAAACATCTCAAAAGCTCAAATGAAATCTATTACTCTGGGTTGCCAGTCAATGCATCTGACGATAATCCAGTTTACATAAGTATCATAGAGAATTCATACCGTGAACTGACTAAGCTCATAGCTAGATACACACGTACTGTAATAATTAGAGTAGATCTGATACCTGGAGATGATGCTAATCCATCAGAAATTGATATTAAAGAGTTTTGTAGATCTTTCAAAAGAAAGCTTGAGACTAAATATAAATCAGAAGTTGCTTATCAATGGGTCAAAGAATATGGAAGAAAGGACTATAACGAAGGTGTTCATTGGCATTTTTGGATTGGTGTAAAGAATGCTGATGATTCTCAGCCACATACTCAATCTAAAGACATGCAGAATATAATTCTTGAGTCATGGGAGAAAAGGGCTGGTTTCTCGGAAAGAAATCAGAAGACGGGTTGGTTTTATCTGCAAAGAAAAGATCTAACTATCGATGCAAGGCTTCATCAACAAAAACTAATATCACAAGGAGGTAAGGGACTATTGATCAATATGACCAAGTTGCAGACTAGAACAAATAATAAAGATGTTGCTCTAGGTGGCGTTATTGATGAGTGCTTCTATGCGTTGTCTTACTTAGCCAAAGTATATTCCAAAGTTCGTACCCATCGCTCGAAGGATTTAAAGACATATAGTCAATCTAATATTACAACCAGAAGCTTAAGTTCATCCAGGAAAGTAATAGTTGAAGAAGCACTTAAAACTATTCATAAACATCTAGCTAAAAAGTTGAGACCAATCTCTGTCAAAAATTATCGTACGCTACCTGATAATGTCAGGAAGACTCTCTCTAAGGACTTTTTAGAAAAATATGGTCTCTGAATCTGTCGTTCTTTTTTGGGTATGCCTTAACGAATACAGTTAATGATGGTGATAGTCTGTGCCGATAAGTGTCATTTACAAACCCTAATGCGCACACTATAATGAATACAACCCAAATCGGTACGGGAGTGTATTTCATTGTTCATTCGTGCTTACCTTAGGGCATCTACTTCAGAACAAGATGCCAATCGTGCAAAATCCTTCCTTGAGCAATTTGCTAAAGAATCCAATCAAAAAATAGCAAGCTGGTTTATTGAAAATGAATCAGGTGCAAAGGCTGACCGCCCAGAATTAATGAGACTGCTACATGACTCATTAGAAGGTGACATCATCCTAGTTGAATCAGTAGACAGGCTCAGTCGCCTTAAACGTGATGATTGGGAGTCATTAAGAGCCAGTATTAACTCGAAGGGGCTCAGAGTGGTTGCAATTGATTTGCCAACTAGTCATGCAGCAATGAGAGAAGAAAGCACAGATGAGTTCACCAACAGAATGTTAGATGCTGTGAACAATATGATGCTGGATATGCTTGCTGCAATTGCACGCAAAGACTATGAACAAAGAAAAGAGCGTCAAAAGCAGGGTATTGAGAAAGCCAAGTCAGAGGGTTTGTACAAGGGCAGACCTAAGAATCATGAATTGCATGATAAAGTATCCACTCTCTTGGCCAAAGGTTTCAGTGTTAGAGAGACGGCAAGGCTAGCTAGCTGCGCACCTTCCACAGTTCAAAGGATCAGTAAAAGCAATTCTGTACCGACTAATTAAAGGAGTCTGAATTGCTACACACTTTTTAATCAGAAATGAAAATGTCCACTTATGTGATTATGTGTGAGCAAGTAATTAGATCTGTTATCAAAAATGATTTGGTATAAGGTTACTTGATGTCTAGAAACAAAAATTCCATGAATATCAGCCTTGAGACTGATATTTCCAATAAAGACGCCATAAGTTGGTTAACAGAGTTACCAGCAAACTCTGTAGATTTGATTATTACAGATCCACCATATGAATCATTAGAGAAACATAGAAAAATCGGCACTACAACCCGTCTAAAACAGAGTAAATCTTCTAGTAACGCATGGTTCGAAATTTTTCCAAACGGGCGATTTGGAGAGCTAATGGAGCAGTGCCACCGTGTACTGAAGAAAAACAGTCATTTTTATCTATTCTGTGATCAAGAAACGATGTTTGTAATTAAGCCAATTGCGGAGAAGGTTGGATTCAAATTCTGGAAACCCATAGTTTGGGACAAAGTTAGTATTGGGATGGGCTATCACTACAGGGCGAGATACGAGTTTATTCTTTTTTTTGAGAAAGGAAAGCGAAAGCTAAATGATCTATCTGTACCTGACATTCTCAGAGAAAAGAGGGTGTGGAGAGGTTATCCTACAGAGAAACCTGTGGGTCTGGCAAAGACTCTGATTGCTCAAAGCAGTCGGGAGGGAGACTTAGTTATTGATCCGTTTTGTGGTTCGGGATTTGTAGGTCAGGCATCAACCATACTAGAGCGTAATTTCAAAGGTAATGATCTCAATGAAGAAGCAGTAAAAATTACAAAATCTAGGATTTTGGAGTTGATGCGACCTCTTTAAATTTTCTGACCCAAGACCTAAGTGTGCTGGCTCTGCGCTGACTTGTGTTCTCGCTGAGACCGTTACAGTTATCAATTAAAAATTGGCCTGCAGTACTTTCATCAATATCAAGAATTGAATCAACTTTTTGATTCAACATCCAAATATTACCGCAGTCTGATTCCTCAAACTGTCTTCGAATGATGGGTATCCACTCAGACTCTTTCTGACTTGCAACGACCTTAGAACCAAGTGGTGTTAAAAATGAGTAATCATGTACCAGAGAGAGCAGTCTGCATGCATCTCTGTAGTAGCTGACTTGTCTCTTATCAACACCAAGTTCTTCAGCAGTTACAACTCGACCTTTGTCTACAATGCCCAGATATTTCTTTAATCTATCCAGGCTGTCTGCTTGGGGAACCATTGTGCTATCTAAATAGGAACCCAACATGTCGTTTACAGCTGAACTCATGGCTTTTATACCATTTGGTTCTATCTTGAGGAGCGTTGCAGTCGATTCCACATCAATCAGCTCTACACTAACTTTATTATTCAAAACAGAATCAAAGAATTTTCGTACTATTCTCAGATCAAACTCTCTTTGTTGTAGAGATTTTATGAAACCTTCGGTTGAAGAAATTCTAGATAAAAGATCATAGCCAATGCTTCTGAACTGTTCTTCATTCTCTGACTTTGCTTTAACACGGTAAACAAACGAACCTCTGATAGCATCTTCTGGAAACATTTGAATTGGAATTTTGTGTTTCCCCATGAAATGCCTTAAGAATTTACCGAAATCTTTAAAGACATCACTTAAAGCTTTCGAATTGATTGCTACATTTGACTCTTTTGCAATGCGAACTCTGTGAGAGAACTTTCGTTTTCCATCGTAATTGACATTTTCCCTAATAAACACATCATCTAGTGGCATTTTATAATGAAGGTTTTTTATAGCCACTTGTTCTTCAGAGACTTCTTGGGTCCTAAGATCAACTTTGATGTGTAAGACTTTGGATGAAAGCTTATCTTTCATCATTTTGATGATTGGAATGTCCTTCTGTTCTAGCTGATTAACTTTATCTTGAGATGTTGGAACGACAATCCACCGATCATGACTGGCATCACAGCCCAAGCTGTAGCAAAAGAAAAGCTGGCCATACTCGTTAAGGGCAGAGAAGATTAGAGGCTCATCGTAAAAGCTATAAACATTGTGATAGAAGAGTGCGCCACCACAGCGTTCAATTGTTAGAAAGTACAATTCTTTCTTGGTAGTCATATGACACTAAAACCTTGAGGATATACCCCAACGTAAAACCAAACTGATACATGGTGTGTTTGCTCTGCAAACTCGCCTTTACCGTGTTCCGGTTTGACATTTCCACAAGCAACTAGCTTACCCTCAAACCTTTGAGGTAATTCTTCAACTTTTGCGCGAATACTCTCTTCTGTTGAAAAGAATGACGTTGCATAAAATGCCGCTTTGCGTCTAATTGCGGGTTTGTTTACAAGGTGTGCTTGCTCAGGATCTTTGTAACTCGGGAGAAAATCATCAGCAGTTGGCTGAGAATTGTTTACAAATCTATACAGACGCGCACTTATTTCTTCTGCACTATGAGGAGGGAGATCCATTTCTGGAGGGTAATCATCTGGCCATTTTTTTTCGGTCATAACGTGCCAACTAATCCTTTAGACTTACAGGCTTAACATTCAAATTCTATGCGAGATTGTAAATTTATTCAATTAATGAGACTTGATCAAACTTAGGCTATTTATGTGCTGACAGTTCAGAGCACTCTCCCTGAGGTCAACTATCCAGCGTTTTTAATGCTGTCTTATTGGATATTTTTTCATGTTTTATTTTGGTAGAACTCACGATGCTCTTATGGTTTGAATATCAATCCATAAATTTAAACTTGAGTCTATAAGTAAAAAGTATTTATGCGGAATTACAGATTATTAAATTGTGCTTTGAAGCAGGTTACCCCATTTCATCCATCCTGCTTTCTGCTCTGAAACTTCTTTTCGCTGTTTGATATGTGGCACAAGCTTATTTTGGGGGCTATAGATTCAGCATTAACAGGCTTGCCTTATATAAGCTCTCTGAGAGCTAAAACAGTCATTCGCTGCATGCTTTGGAATCTGCTACGACTTTACCGAATGACTTTGAAATTTGATAGGAAGTGATTATTCCTCGCGATGCATGAGCTTATCTGGTTGGATACAAGTTCGATGAGGTCTTTTGTGCCTTCAGAACGAATTAAGTCTTCCATGTTTGTTTGTTCAAAGTATTCTAATACCAAATACATCGCTAATTCTGCTTGGTTAGTAGTTTGTGCCATAGTGTTTGAGCTATTAATTCTTCTTATGGCCGTTTGTAATTCTTTGGTGGAGTTTAGCTCTGCTTTTAAGTCATTGGACTTAAAAACATTTGTTAGTCTGGTGAATTCGATCATCAATAACTGAATATCTGTCTTTTGGGCATTACTTAACTGTAATGAAATCCATTCGATGAGATAGCTAAAAATTACTGTTTGCTGTCTTATGAATTCCGAAAATTCATCGTAATGAAAAAGTATAAATCCTCTGATTTGAGCTTCCATTTTCTTTCGATCTGCTTGCATGACTTTAGCGTACTCAATAGCAGCGACTTTTTCTTTTTTTGGGAAAAGCACGCTCAGTGCGAAAGGTTCATATGGAACTGGCTCACTTCCGTAATTCCCAGACTCAACCTTCCGGATAGCATCCTTTTTAGATTCAGCTTCACATGTTGCTATGTGACGATACCCTTGTCGGATTATGAGGTAGTAAACAAGTTTGTAATGAAGAGAGTCTCTTCTGTATGCCCTGTCAAAAGTGAATGCGCCGCCACGGTAAACATCATAAATCGCCATTTCGAATCCTTTCTTTCAAAACATTGTTTTGTGAGTATGTGCAGATATGAATTTGCTTAGCAATATCAGAGCATTATAATTCCGCGTATGTGATGACACTCAATTTAGTAATTATGGAACTCCATTAGCAGTATCACTTATGAATTATCAACTATGAACGGTATTCTGAGGTTAGCAGACTGAGTGCCTCCAACCCAGTGGATTCATTAGATGCATACCTCGTTTGAGATATTTCAAGGATTTCTTCATCAGACGTGCCAATTTTTAGAGACTCTAATTCATCTTCTAGAGATAAATCAGGCTGTGTTCTCACCGTGCTGTTCGTGTTGTTTGCTATAAATAATAGTCTCTCATCCCTTCCCTGCAAAAAGTTATCAATAGTGTTCGATGACAGGACTCCATGCAGTCGGAGTATCGTCAGAGCATCTATTTCTGCTGAAGTATTGGCACTCTTTGTATCACCTAAATATGCTTCGTAGGTACCATGTTCAGACCAAAGTTCGGAAAATGCTGATGGGACTCGTCCATAGAATGGCAAGACTGAGTCCACTAGACCTGTTTGGAGTGCTTGAGCCAATGCTTTTTGTTCAATTAATTCAGGAAAAGCGTTGAAAAGTGGGTCTCTAACATTCCATTCTTGAAAGTTTCTCATATAAAAGAGGGCATTTGTTACTCTCCTAGCTCTTTGAACCTGCCACCTCCTTAAGTTTGGCTCGGCTTCTACCGGTTCCCTAATCAAATCAACTAATGTCGCTTCGTACATTGATTTCAATCTTAAAGCTCTTTGTATAAAGTCTTTATTGGATGATAAGAAAATCGTGGCGTTATGCCTGAGTGAGCTATGTAGAAAATATCTAAACCTAGAGTATTTTGAGAGGGTTGTGAGTCGTTCCATAGGGATGGATAAACCCGAATCTTTAAATAATTTTTTTAGTTCGTTTATCTGGTTAGGTTTCAAAGCTATATAGGTGGCTAAGTCTCTGGTTAGTTTTCTGAAATCATCAGTATCTGAGACATCGTTGCGGATAATGTTATGGTGCCATTCCCTAGAGGAGATTGAGAGAGTTTTCTCATCGTTATTTTCGTAGCCGAAACTTTTTAGTACTTCTCTGATGTCGTGTTCAACAGCGTTTTTATTTGCTCTATCACATACAATAACGATGTCATCTACGTATCTAAAATAATTATTCCCATAACGAGCTTCCATAAGTTGATCCACTTCTAAAAGTGAAATTTGGCCCAGAAAATGTGATGCAGATGGCCCTATGGGAATTCCTTCTTGAGTGAGCTTTAGTAACACAGAAAAGTAATGTTCTATTGCCTCTTTCCATTTAGGCTCCAGAGAAGACTTCTGGTAGATCTGCTTATTCAAGGAGTTCTGTACATATGATTTGGATATCGAGGGATAGAACTTTCTAATATCAGTAACTACTGCAACTTTGCCCTGGGGTTCTAGGATTTGAGCAATTTCTTGGTTACGAGCATGGTAGCCAACTCCAAAAAACTCATAGCTCCTTCCACTACATTCAGACCTAGGCCATTGGTAGCTATATACTCTTGAATGAACTTTAAATGCGCTGTCTTGGGCTATCAGTCCTAGAAGATATGATTCTGAAAGAGACGTTAATGCGCTGGGAGCGAAGCAGTCCCTATATTCATGACCACTTTGTGATGTGCCTTTGTACATTCTAAACATTTTGTAACGCCAATCCTCGCCTGCAAGAAGCCGCCTTTCAATCAACTTCTTAAGGTAGTGTGGATTCTCTTTTGGTAAGTCACGTGCAATGAGGCGTAAACCTAGATATGAAGGGTAATAGAGAGGTTTTAAGCTATTGAGAGATCTAATCAATAGTGTGTCTGGTGAATAATGAGAAAATAAACTAGTCATTTTTGAACACCGCAACAACCACACTACTTTTAATAGTCTTATTGTTATAAGGTTCAAACCAACTGAAACGTCTTGGATTGAGAGGTTTTGAGGGAATTTCTAGCTCGCTGATTACTTCCAATGACGATTTCATGCTAACTAGACGGTGAGGTTGTCGCGTAATGGTCAGCCAGATGGCATCTAATAGATTTTTAAACCATGCTTTATTAACGTGAGGTTCCACCCATAACCAGGAGCTGGAACGTTTAGTTGAGCTTAGTCTCGTGGCGGCATGCTTTAGCGAGTCGGTTATCGCAGCCATGCCCTCGACTCTGATGCCAGAAATGGCTGATATAGTACATAGGAAACGTTTTCCCCCATTGTCTTTGGCCTCATCTAAAAAGCTATCCAAACATTCTCCAAATTCACCAACCACACGAAGATCACAAGGAACTAGAGTTAACTCCAAACTCAGTCCATTTGCTTCAAACCACGGCCTGATTTTGTCTATAAGCTCAGCGTAATAGTTTAGTGCTTCTGAGGAGTAATCAACTGCAGTAATTTTTAAATTCAGTGGTAGCTTAGGAATATTTCTCTCTTCTCGTAATGATGAGAGATAAGAGAGTATTGCTAACGTTCCAGCCCCATTGCCTGATGCTATGTCCAGAATGTACAACTGACCATCAGCAAATTGATCCAATACCATCTCTCGGATGGCTTTATCTTCGCCTTTAGGATCTATGCAGACATAACCCATTCTTACTACGGAATTGAAGAAACGGTTAATGAGGTGCTTCTTAGCATCATCCTCGTCATTTCCCCCAACCATACCTTGCTGGTGAGGGTCATACTCTGCCATCCAGTTGTTCTCTTTGAGAAATTTCTTGTGAGCCTCAATTAGCTGCGAAGGGATATGAATGACATTGGATTTCCAAAGAGATTTTGGAATAACCTTATTTAAAAACGAAGACATCTTAGAGCTGCCACAAGCTTGTTGTTATCGGTGATAGATGGTTGTAAGTTTGAAGCAATGCTGAGTGAAGTTGCATAAATCTCTTCCGTTGCTAGATGTCTCCTTGGATAAGAGAATAATACATTAAAGGAGGCATTTAGGAGTTTTTGGCCCCGACTAGGTTCAGGAAGAATGTATTAGGTTGTATATGGAAAATCACACAGCCACAGATAGCGGTTTCTGAGCTCAAAGTTTTCTCATAGAGCAATCGATCATATTGATTTACTTGTATAGCGACTGTATTTGTCGCAGCTCATGTATATGCTAATCTCCAGCGGCCGCTTTCTGTGGTTGCTTAAATTTGTATCTATTACATTTAAGCGAGGCATACATGAATGTATCTATTCACATCAATGGAAGTCAGACAACCTTAGGTGCTGATGCACTTAGAGCAATTGCGCAGAGTCTTCCAGATATACCCCATTATGCTGAGCTGTTTCACCACCTTTCGAGTAGTGAAATAAGTGAAGTTAAAGTCTCAATTGCAACAAAAAATAACATCAAGCTGGAAACAGCCAAGAAGCTGATTTCAGACCATGACTCTGATGTATTAAGCCAGATTCTCAGAAACCCTGTTGCATCTTCGATACTTACAACAGATGACCTTACTCAGTTCATCGATACAGGTGATTTTAAGTTAATAACTTCGATAATTAGTAACTTTGAAGAGTACCAATTAGCAGATTTTAATGTGCTTTTTGAAAAGTTGATGGGGTTAAATAACAAAGGCGTAGAGCTTTATATGGCAGAAGGGTGGGGCTCTCCAGGCAGACTTATTAAAGCAGTCAGAAAATCTAATGATCCTGATATCCGTTACATAGCGGAGCAACGTTTTGCTTAAATGAATTGGCAATATCCTGCGACGTGATATGTCGCAGGATATTGATATGCTTACTTCAATGTTCGGAGTGTCTGCCTCCATGACATATTACCAGTCACAAACAAAAGGAATTGATACGAATGGCGATGGACAAAATTCTTGAAAATATCGATACCCAGAACACAACTACCCAAAAATATTTTTACATCACAATTTTATTAATCATCGGTGTGTCTTGGTTCGGAATCTTTGACGATCTTTCAGGAGATTTTCTCAACGACTCACTCATTGACGCAGGTATAGCATTTGGCTCAGCAAGGCTCATCAACGCCATTATCAGTGTTATACAAACTACAACAATAGATTTACTGATATTTGAAGCAGAAATTGGTCAGGTTCTGGATCCCATTAATGACCTTGTAGAGCAGTATTCATCGATGATGATGCTGGCAATAGGGTCTTTAGTGATACAAAAGTTACTTCTCGAAATCATTTCTGATCTGGTTTTCAAAATAGCTCTTACTATCTCAGGCTTTCTTCTAATAACAGCATGGATACGTGGCAATGTTCCACTATTAAAGCCATTCTTCAAAATCTTTGTTTCCTTGGTTTTCTTACGATTTCTACTAGTTATGGTCGTGCTCCTAAATAGCGTGGTTGATAGCATTTTTGTAGAGCCTCAGATGGAGGAAGATCTAGCAACAATTGAAAACTATCCTGTTGAATTAAGAGCTTTACAAGAACAAAGCAGCGTTTCTGCAGAGTTGCGAGATCAACTAGAAAACGAGATTAAAGTTTTGGCAGATGAGCGAGTATTACTTGAGAAGTCTATTCAGCCAGACTCAGAAAAACTTCAGAAAGTTAAGGCGTCAATAAGCGTTATTGAAGAAGAAATACGAGCAGTAGAAAGTAAACTTTCTACAACTGAACGTTACAATTTCTTCAACGAAAATGAACAAGTTAAAGCGTTACAGGAGTCGCTATCTGCTGAGAAAGAAAAAGCGGAAAGTATTGCTTTGGAGTTAGAGAAAGTTGCAGAAAGGATCGAGGAAATTGATCAGAACATTAATGCTGCAGAAAAGTCGCTTTCTGGAGAGTCCACTGGATTTTTTTCAGGCATTTCAGATCGGGTTTCATCTTTAACGCAATCTATGGGTAATCTTAGAGAGCAATTGAGACCAACTGTTCTAATGGAAAATGCCACAGAAGTGACAGAGTCTGTACTCAGAACAATGGCATTATTTATTTTCCGCACATTAATATTGCCATTGCTTTTCTTGTTCTTATTAGTCAAAAGCATCAAATTTATTTGGAATATTGATCTCCAAGAAAAATACCAAAAACATCGCATTGCAAAAAAGCAGTCCCAATTAGCTAAACCTGAAAATGCTGACATGGAGGCTGGCAAAAATGTCTGAGGGTATTCCTAACATTGCTGGCTTGCCTTGGTGGGCTTACTTGATTCCATTTATTGTTTTGTATGCTATTGGTATCTGGCTAGGTACCAGAGGTACAGTGACTGTTTATCGCAATTATTACGACATTATGATTGTGGGACTGCTTTACATCGTGCCACTTGTTGGTATTGGCGTTATGGCGCTTTTCGATTACGAAACTGAAGCAGGTGCAGACATTGCCTTTGGAATACTGGTTATTACCGGATTGCTTGAAACGGTTATTTTCTGCTTTGTGCTTGTCAGAACATGGTTCGATAATCCCAATCCCTTTAAGTTGCTCATAGCATTGTATGTAAAGCTGCCTACAGGCATATTTTTCTTTAGCCACTTGTACAACACATTTACAGCAAAAAAACGCCAAGAGAGAAGACACTCGGCGTTCTGGTTCATTTTCATGATGCCGTTGCTGTATGCACTTGTTAAAGATAAATCCAAATCATCGCCATTTGGCAGAATGCCTCGAGTCAGATAATTACACTGTCTCCTTTGGTGGATTTTTGATGCGCCTTTTCAAAACTTTGTCCCATTTATGCCAGGTACTCTTCTTGTCATCTTCTCTTTGGGCAATTTGATATGTGCGAATTAATTTGTTTTGAGGTTGATGGTTCAACATTAACTCGATCAGGTAATGATCTGCTTTCAATTCTTCAGCCCAATTTGTTGCAGCACTTCTTCTCAAGTCATGCAGAGTAAAATGGTCAATATCTAATGCTTGAGAGGCACGATTCATCGCTTGGGTTATGGTGTGTTGACTCAATGGTCGGTCATCATCTTTGGGTGCTCTGAAAACAAATTTTTTATTGTCTTTTATATGCTGTTTGATAATTGATTTAGCCAAACTACCCAAGTAGTAAATATGTGATTTGCCATTTTTGGAACGAGATCCTGGCAGTGTCCATATCCCTTTTTGAAGATTCAATTCTGATACTTTCATATCAGTTATTTCTGTTCTCCTCGCTCCCGTAAGGATGGCAAGTTGAATCGCTGATTTTGTTTGTTGAGATATTTTGTTATCACCATGATCTAGGTAGTACCAGAGTTTGTGTAATTCGTTCAGGTTCAACCATCTCTGTCTCGGTTCGACTGGCGAAGCATTGAAATCTTTAGGCCTAAGTGCCAGGCATGGATTTTCTTCTATGTAGCCTCGACTCTGAGCAAACCTCATCACATGATTGAGCGTTGTCATCGATTTTCTAGTCTCTTCACGACTATGCTTTCTAACATTATCCAAAGCTGCTGAAATCTGCTGTCGTTTAACTGAATTGATCTTGTGATGTCCAAGATATTGTTTTAAGTATTTATTCCAGCGCCATTTATGTTTTGTGGCACATGAAGGTTTTCTTGTCTTATCCCTGGAGTATGACTCCAACCAAGTATCAAACAGATCATCCATCAAAGGTTCGGCAAGATTTTTAGAGGCTTCTTCCGCTAGAAACGTTTTTGGATTGACACCTTGATGAACCAATTCAATGTAGTGATTGTGTTTAATAACCGCGTCTTTTAACGAGCAGGAAGGATATTTGCCAAGTTTCAATTCGTGCTGGCGGTTATCAAATCGATAACGACAATAAAATGTTTTTGAGCCGCCGGGGTTAACTTGCACCAGAAGGCTCCCGCCAATAATCGTTGGCAAAGAGATTGTTGCGTTATATTTTTGTGCTGAGGGTTTTAAAGCTCTGAGCTTTTGATCTGTATTAATGTATCGATTTCGGTTTGGCATTTTTGTCTCCTAAAGTAAGTATTTAGGGCGGAAAAAATGCACAAACAAATATCCCCAACAAAATCCCCAACGGAGTGTGAGATTTCGTGAAATCCGATGAAACAGGATGGGACACGAATTTTCGTTAAGACATTGAAAAAATTAGATTTAAAAGAATTAATCCTTTTATATCAATAGCTTGTTATGGCCTCCAGCATGCCTCCTAAGGGGAAGGTCGCAGGTTCGACTCCTGCCGGGGACGCCACAGCGGCGCGGCCATCCGCTTTGAACGTTACAAACTTTCAAACTCAACTGTATTTATTTTCACCTGAGATCTTCATTTCATCATCTGTTGCCGATAGGCTCTGGGTGAGTACAGATAGCGTGCTTTAAAGACGCGACTGAAATGTGAGAAGTTTTTAAAACCACACCTGAAGGCAATATCAGTGACACTCAGGTGGGAGAAAAAGGCGTTGCTAAGGTAGTGTTGGCTGCGTTCCAGTCGCTTTTCGGTTAAGAATCTCATCACCGACGTGTTTTGGTGATGAAACAGTTCATTGATGTAACGGATTGATAGCTTCACCCCCTGCGAGATCTCCTCGGCATTGAGATTTTCATTATCAAGGTGAGTCTGAATATATTGTTTGATACGAAACAGTGACAGTGCCTTTAGCGTGGAAATATTGCTGTGCAGACCGCCACTTTCTATCAGACTCTCTTTTACTATCTCCAGAATCGGCTGGGAGAAAGCTTCAAATGTATTTTTGTCCATCCAGTGAAGGTGCTGACAGAGCTGCTGTAACGTGTTGATGTTGTCACGATGGTGGTGACTGGAAAGGTGTGTCGCGGTGAGTTGGTCGATGTTTTGAAACTCTTTTTCGAACTGGGCTCTTGGAATCGAGATGATGAGTTTGGAAAAGGGCTCCGGAATGCTGATTTTGTGGGGCTCGGTCGCATCGTAAATCGTCATATCCCCCGGCCGCAGAAAAGCCTCACGGCCACCTTGTTCCAGCTTATAGCTGCCTGCCAGTAGCAGCACAGCAAAATAGGCATCCTGGGAAATAGTCGTGGGTTCAGACGGCAAGCGTTCCAATTGAATCGGGTTGGAGCGAATAGGAGAAAAACGCAGACCACTGAGTAAGGGATAGATCTGCATGTCGTTGAATAACCTGGCCTGCCTCGGGGGCTTGACCTCGACATTCGCATATTCTTTACCGATGATCTCACGCAACCACTCCTGCCTGTATCTTTCAGGTTGCGTTTCAGTGTTGAAGCGACAGCCATTCAGGCGTTTCAAACTCGCCGTAATAGGATCGTTCTGCGCCATTATTCACACCTGTTTCAGCATTGCTTGACTGGATCAACATAACACCGACTGGGAAAAGTCTCATCCATTTTGACTCGGCATAATCCATCAAAAAACAATGGAGAGAGCGATGCAGAGTCAAGAGTTTAATGGACACCTGGTGTTATTGCGAGGCGCATGCCTGTGGATCCTGATGGCGTTGATACTCGCCTGGTGCATGGTGGGTATCTACAACGATGTGCCTTTATTCAGAACCGTTTTTGAAGGAGAGTTTAAGCGCGTACTTCAGGCACATCTGGATTTTCTGATAATGAGCGCACTCATTCTTGGATTCTATGCGACAAAAGTCAGTCTGCCCTGGCATGTCAGATGGGCAATGGTCGTGGGGGCTTTTACTAACTCAAGTTTATTCATGATTCAGGCCGTTTTCCCAACGACCGACCCGGAGTCAGTGACTTATGTCACTTCAGGTTTCTGGGCCAGTCTGTTCAATATCTATCTATACAGCAGCCTGATTATGACCAGTTATGGTTTTGGCAAAGGCGCTGTTCTGGTGCTCAAGTCCACATTCAGGCATCCCAATACTGAGACAGCCGAGACGCCTTAAGGCCAGACAAGCCTGAAGTCAACCTGATGTCACTGAGCTTTCAGTCTCCGCTTATTTTGTGGCTGATGCCCCTGGCTGCATTGCCCTGGCTCGTCATCAACACTGAAAAAGTGGTGACCTGGGATAGATTCATACCCCATGACCCTTTATCCAGTGTGATTGACCGAAGCCTCAAAATACTCGGGTCTGTTGTGATTGTGAGCCTGATTGTGGCTTTATCGGGGCCTTATTTACCTGAATATGAGACAGAACAGATTGCCACGGGAGCGGAATTTGTCATTCTGCTCGACAGAAGCAGGAGTATGGATGAGCCATTTGCTGTGGAAAACAGTGCACAGAAGGTGAACCGCGATCTGACTAAAAGCAAGCGTGCTGCGGCAGTAAGACATTTGACAGCGTTTATGCAATCCAGACCCGAAGAGCGCTGGGGCTTTGTGATGTTCAGTAATAAAGTGATGCCTTTATTGCCGCTGACACAGAATAAACAGGCCGTGCTGGCGACAATAGAGGCAAGTGGTCTGGGAAAGGGGATGTCAGAGACAAATTTAGCTCAGTCATTGCGCCAGGCGGCAGACTATTTTGAAGAGCAGACATACAGGGGAAGTCGTGTTGTGCTGCTGGTGTCGGATGGCGGCGAAACGTTTCCAGAACGGGCGCAACAACAAATCAGCGAGGTTTTTCAGAAACACCGACTGTCGCTGTATTGGATTTATCTGAAGTCGATGGATGACTTTTCTCTGGAGGAAACAACTGACGAACCGGTGTCATGGCGTGAATTGCCAGAAAGAAAACTGCATCAGTTTTTCTCTGGCATGCCGATTCCATACAAGGTTTTTGAGGCCGATAATGAGGCTGAGTTTTCACAGGCCATCCTGGAAATTCACCAACAGCAATCAGAAAAGATCCGGGTTCAGCGAACGCAGCCAAAACAAGCCAAGGCGAATGTCTTTCTGGGGATCGCACTACTCACTTTGCTGCCGCTCGTTATCGTGAGACTGTATACCTTGTATGGCATGAGAGCAGTCAGTCGCTGATGCAAGGAAGGTGGCAAAGCCGATTCAGCGCAGCTGATAACGCTTTTATATGTACAGTGTAATATCCGCCTCGGAGGCAAATTCGAGAAAGGTCGCGGCGCCGCCACTGCTGATACCTTCAACGAAGTCCTGATGTTTGAAATCGAACAGATCCACGGTCATCTGACAGGCGATTAACTCGACACCGGACTCAATACAGATTTCTCTGAGTTCCTCAACGCTGGCGACACCTTTCTTTTTCAATTTGCGTTTCATCATCCAGGTAGCAAATCCTTCCAGCCCCGGCAGAACCTGAACGATGCTGGGTACCGTTACCGGCATGGGCATCGCCGGATTGCCGAGAGGAGACACTTTCAGGTTCAACTCTTTATTGAGCAGTTGCAGTCCGTAGAAGGTGAAGAAAATTTTGGCTTCAAAGCCCAGCGCTGCCGCCGTCGAGGCGAGCAGGAATGGCGGATAAGCGCCGTCCAGTGTGCCTTTGCTGGCGATAATGGCGAGTTTCTTAGCCATTGGCCTCTCCCTTTTCAATAATGAAATGCAAATGACCCTCGGTTTCCGAGCTGTCAATCAGCGGATTACCGGTCATTTTGCAGAAGGCTGGAATATCCTTGTTCGCCCCACGGTCGGTGGCAATCAGGTGAAGTTTTTGTCCTGCGCTCATATCGGCCAGCGCTTTGCGGGCTTTTAATACCGGAAGTGGACAATTGAGACCGGATGAGTCAATTTCTACATCAAATTCTGACATACTTGCGATCCAGGAATAGTTCAAAATAGATGGATTAATGATAAACGGAATTACATTCATTGTCTTGCCGGAACCCCTGTCACGGGGGATGAGTCTATGCACTGTATGAAACGATTATTCACCTTAACTTTACTGGCCTGCCTGTCGTTGCCGCTGACACAGACTCATGCCCTCGACATCGCCTTGCCGGAAATGGGGGATAGTGCGGGTGCCTTGATTTCACCCCGTGAGGAATATGACATCGGCCAGGCCTTTTTCTGGCGCCTGCAGCAATCTACAGAATTAATCGAAGATCCCGAAGTTAACAGTTATATCCAGTCTCTGGGATATCGTCTTGCTGCTAACAGTGATGAACCGGGGCTCGACTATACCTTTTTTATGCTTCCTGATCCGGCGGTCAATGCCTTCGCCGCCCCCGGCGGCTTTATCGGTGTTAACAGTGGCCTGCTGTTGACTGCGGAAAGTGAGTCAGAGCTTGCCTCAGTCATAGCGCACGAGATTGCACACATTACGCAGCGTCATATCCTGCGAAGTTTTGAGCGCCACAAACGTATGACCATACCCCGCACCGCAGCCATGATCGCCGCGGCGCTGCTGGGGGCGGCTGACCCCAGGGCGGGTTCTGCTGCGATGATGGCAGTGCAGGCCGGCGATATCCAGAGTCAGCTTGATTACAGCCGTGCACATGAGGCCGAGGCCGATAATCTCGGGATGCAGACGCTGGTGGAATCTGGATTTGACCCTAATGCGATGCCCAGTTTTTTTGAGAAGTTGCAGCAGGCCAGCCGTTACTATGGGGGAGATAATATTCCAGAATTTCTTCGCACTCACCCGGTGACAACTTCGCGTATCGCTGATGCCCGTGGTCGTGCGGTCAAGTATGAGATGAAGCCACAGTTGTCAGACCGTAAGCAGTTCTACCTTATCAAGGAGAAGTTACGGGTGATGATGATGGACGATCCGGCTGACCTGCTTGAGCACTACAAATCTGCGATGTCACGAGAAGATGACACCAATAAAGAAGCAGTCCGTTATGGATACACACTGGCGCTGTTAAAAAGTGGTCAGCACACACTGGCGAGAGAAGCGTTGCAGCCGTTACTGGATAAAGACAAGGACAGGCTGGCTTATCAATTGGCGTTGGCTGACATCGAAATGTCTGTGGGCCGGGTTGAGGCGGCACTGGAAATATATGAAGATAACCAGCGTCTCTATCCGGATGATCAAGCGTTAACTATGGAACAGGTGAAAGCGCTGTTGAGAACAGGCCGGGCATTCGAGGCCGATAAATTGTTACAAACCCAGATTGAACTCGGTGAAACTTCCCGTCATGTTTATAAACTCCTGGCCCAGGCCAAAGGACAAATGGGGCAGAAAAGCCAGTCTCATAGCTGGCTGGCGGAGTATTATTACGAGTCCGGCCTGCTGAGAGCGGCAGCAGATCAACTGCAACTGGCCGCGCAAGCTGCCGGCAATGACGAATATCAACGCGCCAAAATCGCTTCAAGACTGCGAGAAGTTGAAGACACCTTGGCACAAATGGAACAGTAACAGCATGACAGACCAAGCCGATCTGAAACGGCGCTCATTACTCAAAGGCGCCATCTCTGCCTCTACGCTGGCTCTGGTTGCCAGTAGCGGATTATTACTGCCGCGTCGTCTTCTGGCGCACTGGCCCAGCGAGGCTTTCACTGCGCAAACGCTGGAGGATGCCTTACTGGCGCTGCTTGGTGAAGCCGAAGTCGCTGATGATAAGCAAATTGCTTTTAAGCTGGGCGCGCCTCCCAGTTATGCTGTGAACGGTGCCTCAGTCCCGGTTGAAATACGCAGTGAGCTGGCTCACATTGAGCGAATTGCCATTCTGGTGGATAAAAACCCTAACCCGCTGGCAATGAGTGCCGAGCTGACGCCCGATGTGGCTCTTCCCTTCAAAAGCATGATCAAGGTGGCTGAAGACTCTGAAGTGATTGCCGTAGTGCGTGCGGATGGTAAGCTTTACAGAACGTCCCGTGATATTGCGGTGGATATTGGAGGGTGCGCCTGATGGCGATTAAAGCAAGAGACAGAATACGCGCCAAGCTTAAAGAAGAGCTCACCACTGTCAGGGTTCTGCTTGCCCATCCAATGCATACAGGTCGTGGTGAAAACGAGCAGGGGGAACTGATTCCGGCGGAATTTATTCAGGATATTCGCTGCTGGCGAAATGGCACGGAGGTATTAACTATCAAGTGCGGTACGGCGACAGCACGAAATCCTTATTTTTCATTTCAACTGGCGGGCGGGGCCCTTGGCGATAAAATCATGGTTCGCTGGGTCGATAATCTCGGCGCTAAAGGGATTGCCGAGACCACACTGTCATGAGCCTCAAGCTCAAGGTTAACCTTTTCTTCACCATTCTTTTGCTGGCCTCACTGATGGCTGGAACCGGCGTGTTGATTTCCAATGCCCGTCAGTCGGTTGAGAAAGAAGTTCAGGACACCATGGATGCTGCTGCCAGACTGATTACCCTGACCCTGGCAGACCGCCCCCTCAACAGGGAACTGGGTATCAATGAGCAGATGCATGAAATGATCAAGGCGATGAGTGAGATTCGCAGCCTTCATATTCTGCTGTTTGATACCCAGGGCCTGCTTTATGAGGGAGAGCCCGAACCAACCCTGGAAGTTGAGCCACCCGATTGGTTCGTCAAAATTTTGTTTCCTGAAATCACGCCTTTAAGTAAACGCTTTGGCAATGGCCACATGGTGATTTACGCCGCCCCCATGCAGGAAATCAGCGATCGCTGGCAGGATATCCGCAGCATCATTGGCCTGGGCATGGTCGTGTTTGTTTTTGTGAGTATTTTTTTGTACTGGGGTGTCGATTGGTTTTTGCGCCCCCTGCAGAGATTGCTACAGGCGCTGGCAGCATTTGAAAGAGGGGATCTGCATTCCCGGCTTCCCAGTTTTACCTTGCCGGAAATGAACCAGATCAGCCAGACATTCAACCGTATGGGGCAGGCATTAGAGTTAAGTTCAGCCGAAAATCAGCGCCTGGCCATGCTGGTCAGGCAGTCTGGTGATGCCATTCTGGCTCTCGATCATGCGGGTAATATCACTTTCTGTAACTCCACGGCTGAACGTCTGTTCGCCAAGCAGACACCGGTATTGAAGGGCGAAGCGCTGGCTAATCTCGGTTTCGAGCATCAGCGTCAGGCCATCGCCAGTGTGCTGGAAAACTGTGAGACCATCGAAAATATGGAAACCACGTTGACGCGGCCCGATGGAGAGCAGTTGTCATTGTTGATGTCCAGCGTGCCACTGTATGACAACAATCAGCAAATCATTGGTCTGGTTTGTACTTTGCGTGACATCACCGAATTAAAACAGGCGGAAATGGCGCGTAACCAGTTGCGTGAAACCCGTTTACTGACTAAACACATGGATGAGGTACAGGAAGCGGAACGTCGTCATCTGGCACGTGAACTCCATGACGAACTGGGACAGTGTCTTACCGCTATCAAGACCGATGCGGTGTTGATCCGTAATCGTACACAGGATAGCGAGCCTCGAATTCATGGCAGTGCTCAGGCCATCATCGATACCGCCAGTCATATCTATGATGTCGTTCATAATATGATCACCCGGCTGCGACCCAGTCCACTGGACGATTTGGGACTGGTTCCGACACTGGAACAGAGTGTTGCCAGTTGGCGTGAGCGAGAGCCGGATATCAATTTTGTCTTGCAAACCAGTGGCAAACTCGACAATCTCAATGAAGCTATGAATATGACCGTTTTCAGAGTGGTGCAGGAAGCCATCACCAATGCGGTACGTCATGCACAGGCCAGCCAAATCAACGTCCGGATTCATGCCGAACAGGACGGTAACAATGATGCGTTGACGATTAATATCAGTGACAATGGCAAAGGTATGGAGGTCAAGGACTTTCATTCAGATGTTGACTTCGGCCTGTTAGGAATGCGGGAACGGGTGCAGAGTATGGGCGGTGAGTTCACTTTGTTAAGCCAGCCTGGTGACGGTGTGGTGATTAAAATTAAGATTCCTCTGGGAGCGGACAGACTGATATGAGCCTAAACAAAACAAAAGTCTTGTTGGTGGATGACCACGAACTGGTGCGGGCTGGTTTTCGTCGTTTACTGGAAGATGGTGACAAATTCACTGTGGTCGCGGAATCGGGCAGTGGCGAGCAGGCTGTTCAGGATTTTAGTAAGCACCACCCGGATGTTGTGGTCATGGACATTTCGATGCCCGGTATCGGCGGTGTTGGTGCCATTGAACGCATCATTGCCAGAGAACCGAATGCCAGAATTCTGGTACTGAGTGTGCATGAGGACAGCGTATTCACAACCCGCGCTATGCAAGCAGGTGCTTTAGGGTTTATTCCCAAACGCAGTGCGCCGGAAGAAATGTTAAAAGCGGTGGATATGGTGGCGCAGGGGAAGACCTGTATCGCCCCTGAAATCGCGCAGCAATTGGCCATGCAGAAGTTGACCGGTTCTGAAAATCCGCTGGATGTACTAAGCCAGCGAGAATTCGAGGTGTTTCGATTACTCGCCGAGGGTAAAACCGTCAATGATATTGCTGATATCCTCAGTCTTAGCCCCAAAACAGTGGGGACACACCACACCAACATCAAGCAAAAATTGAACGTGTCTAACTCAGCGGAACTGGCACGGCTGGCCATACGCAGTGGTCTGGTCGATGCCTGATCCTGATTCAGGAAAATCCTGAGTCACAGAGAGTAAATTCCTCTCTGGCTTTCTCAACCGTCTGTGTAATCTATTACTTAACGAATCCGGGTGTCCGGTGTTTCGAGAAACCATAAAGAGGTGATTACTATGTGGACTAAACCAGAATATTCAGACATGCGTTTCGGTTTCGAAGTCACTATGTACATTTGCAACCGCTAATTGCATAGAGAAACCAAACTAAAAAAACCCGGCTCTGCCGGGTTTTTTTATGTCCGTTGATTTGGGGCATAGCTTAAAAAGGAAATTCTCCTATCTTCATCCTGACTGGGCAGCCATAAAATGATCTTTTTATTAGCGCGCCCCGATCATGAATCTCAGGTTCAGACTCAACCTTATTGTCACATTGATACTGCTGATTATATTGCTGTTCGGTGCAGTAATCACCGTGCATAATGCCCGGGAGAGTGTCCGCGCTGAGGTAGATTCAACGATGGATCTGGCGCTGCACATGCTTGAGGCCGAACTCAATCATTTCAAGCGAACCGGTTTGATGAGCGCAGATGACGAGATGTCACCTTTCAATCTGGGTCGTTTATCCGGTGTTCGGCACCTGCGAATTGAGTTTTATGACAACCATGGTTTTCTGGTTGAAACCAACCAGGTCGAGAATGCGCACGATGAGGATGATCCACCCAGCTGGTTTGTGAACCAGATGCAGACAGGTCTGGATAACATGACGGTCAAGTCATTGCCAGTCTCTGTGAACAATCGCTCTATCGGCAAGCTTGTAATCAGCCCGGAGCCCGGTAATGAAATCAGTGAGGCCTGGGAAGAGACAAAAACCATGCTGGAACTGATTGCATTGTTCTTCATATCGGTCAATGTCGTCGTTTATGTCGCTGTCGGACTCTCCCTCAAACCCATCGACAGTATTATTGATGCCCTGACGGATATCGAGGCCGGCAATCTCGACCGGCGTCTGCCGATATTCAACCTGCCGGAAATGGCGAGTATCAGTCACAAGTTCAATGGAATGGCGTCTGCGTTGGAAATCAGTACGCGAAATAATCACCGCCTTACCCAACAAATCATTCACATGCAGGAAGCTGAACGTAAAAGTGTTGCTCATGAACTGCATGATGAGATCGGCCAACACCTGACCGCAATTCATGTTGATGCCTCGGTAATAAAAAGCTGTCGTGATTTGGACACGGCCAAGCGAAGTGCCGTCGCCATTGACGGGGTGGTCAGACAAATGATGGACATTGTCAGAACTATGCTCCACCGGTTGCGCCCCGGCGGGCTGGATGAAATCGGTTTCTTGGCGGCAGTTCAGGATCTTGTTAATACCTGGCAGGAGAGACATGACAGAGTGGATGTGTTCACCCGCATTGATGGCGATTTTTCCTCCCTGGATGAAAACGAGCAACTGACGCTTTACCGCGTTTTACAAGAATGCCTGACCAATATCAGTCGTCATGCTCATGCCGACGAGGTGAATATTTCCCTGCTGGAAGACCAGAAACACTGGCATCTCGAAGTGAAAGATAATGGTCAGGGCTTTGACCTGGATCGTCATCCACAACGCTTCGGGCTGGCCGGTATGCGTGAGCGTGTTGACAGCATTGGTGGTGAGTTGCATATCCACAGTCAATATCATCAGGGGGTGACCGTAGAAGTGACGCTAACTAAACAAGGAGAAAAGGCATGAACCAACTAATCAGAGTCATGCTGACCGACGACCATGCCGTGGTGAGATCGGGCCTCGGCAGATTGCTCGAGCAAAATGAAGGAATTCGCATTGTCGGTGAAGCGGAGAGTGGTGAGCAGGCTTACCAGACTTTTCCGGAGATCAATCCCGATGTTCTGGTGATGGATATGTCCATGCCGGGTATGGGGGGGCTTGAAGCGATGCGGCGTATTCTCAATCGCTGGCCTCAGGCTAGGGTCATTATGTTTTCGATGCACGAAAATGCCACTTTCGCGATTCAGTCAATGACATCCGGCGCGCTTGGCTATGTCGCAAAGTCAGGCCACGCTGAAGACCTTGTCAAAGCAGTTAGGGAGGTGGCGCAGGGCAGAAGTTTTCTGAGTTCAGATATGGCACAGAAAGTCGCGCTGCAAAGTCTGACGGGGGGCGATAATCCGGCACAGAAATTGACCTCACGTGAGTTCGAGGTCTTCAGGTTACTGGCCGAAGGGAAAATGGTTGAGGAAATTGCCCTTAGCTTGAACATCGGACATAAAACAGTCGCTAATTACCAGACCAGCCTCAAACAAAAATTAGGGATCAGCTCCCCGGTAGATCTGGTCAGGCTGGCGCTAAAATATGGTGTTATAAGCGAACATTAATCTATTTAAATTCAATACATTAACGAGTGTTTTCATTGCTTTTATATGAATTAGTCCTATTTATTTTAGGATTTAATCATGATGATTATCAGGGCTTCTCGGCATAGCATGGATATATGCTCGAAACAGTCGTGCATCTATTGAATAAAACAATGATAGGGATTCAACTATGAAGCTGAAAACATTATCTCTGGCGATAATGTCGCTGACCGTCGCAGGTGCGGCGCATGCTGACGAATTGCTGACTATGCAGCAAAATGAAAATAACTGGGTGATGCCCGCGGGTAACTATGCAAACCAGCGTTATTCAGAACTGACACAAATCAATAAAGATAACGTCAAAGATCTGAACATGGCCTGGTCTTTCTCCACCGGTGTACTGCGTGGTCACGAAGGTAACCCGCTGATCATCGACGGCACCATGTATGTTCACACGCCTTTCCCGAACATCGTGTTCGCGCTGGATCTGAACAACGACGGCGCCATCAAATGGAAGTACGAGCCTAAGCAAAACTACGACGAAACAGTACCAGTGATGTGCTGTGACACCGTTAACCGTGGTTTGTCTTACGGTGATGGCAAAATCTTCCTGAATCAGGCTGATACCACCCTGGTCGCGCTGAATGCGGCTGACGGCAGTGTGGTCTGGTCTCATAAACGCGACGATGCGAAACGTGGTGCAACCAGCACGGCTGCCGCCCATGTTTTCAAGGATAAAGTCTTAGTCGGTGTCTCGGGCGGTGAGTTTGGTGTGCGTGGTTACATCAAAGCTTACAGCCTGGATGGTGAAGAACTCTACACCGCCTACAGCACGGGTCCTGACGATGAAATTCTGTTTGATCCGGAAAAAACACTGTCCATGCTGAAACCGGTTGGCAAAGATTCTTCTTTGAAAACCTGGCAGGGTGATCAGTGGAAAATCGGTGGTGGTACGACCTGGGGTTGGTATTCTTACGATCCCGACCTGAACCTGTTCTACTATGGCTCAGGTAACCCATCAACCTGGAACCCGGTACAACGTCCCGGCGACAACAAGTGGTCCATGACGCTGTTTGGTCGTGATCTGGACACTGGTATGGCGAAATGGGCTTACCAAATGACGCCGCATGACGAGTGGGACTATGACGGTGTGAACGAAGTGATCCTGGCGGAACAAAAGATCAACGGTAAAATGCGCAAAACAGCCGTTCACTTTGATCGTAACGGTTTCGCCTACACGATGGACCGCACCAATGGTGAATTGCTGGTGGCGGAAAAATTCGACCCGGTAGTTAACTGGTCAAACGGTGTAAACCTGAAAACCGGTCTGCACGATCGCGTTGCCAAGTACTCGACTGCCCGTAACGGTGAAGACGTGAACACCACCGGTATCTGCCCTGCGGCGCTGGGTACTAAAGACCAACAGCCAGCGGCTTACTCACCACGTACCGGCCTGTACTATGTACCGACCAACCACGTGTGCATGGACTACGAGCCATTCGAAGTTGAGTATGTAGCTGGCCAACCCTACGTTGGTGCTACCCTGAGCATGTACCCACCTGAAGGTGATTCCCATCTGGGTAACTTCATTGCCTGGGATGCGCGTGAAGGTAAAATCGTCTGGTCTAACCCGGAACGCTTCTCTGCCTGGTCAGGTGCATTAGCCACCGCTACTGATGTCGTGTTCTACGGTACGCTGGAAGGTTACCTGAAAGCGGTTGATGCCCAAACCGGTCGCGAGCTGTTCCGCTTCAAGACCCCATCCGGCATCATCGGTAACGTCAACACTTACAAGCATGATGGTAAGCAGTACATCTCCATCCTGTCTGGTGTTGGTGGTTGGGCTGGTATCGGTATGGCGATCCCAAGCCTGGAAAACGACTCAGATGGTCTGGGCGCAGTCGGTGCATACAAGTCACTGTCTAGCTGGACTAACCTGGGTGGTGTGCTGAGCGTATTCAGCCTGTAAGACCAAGACCCAATTCGATTAAGCCATTAATCGAACAAGTCTGACAAAAGGCCCGGCATCGAAAGATGTCGGGCTTTTTTTATTTCATTTTGTTGAGGACTTAAACAACAAAATCCCAGAACTAAAATTTGGAAAAAAGGTCTCTTACTTCGGTTAATGAAGGTCTACGCATTTGGCTTAATACATTGAAATCGAGTTTTTCATTGAATTGCATCGTTTCCAGCATGAAAAAGGCCTGTAAGGACAATACCGATGATTAAAGTGATTCTTGTTGATGATCACGCTGTCGTTCGTTCCGGTGTGAAGCGACTGCTGGAAGAGCAAGTAGATTTGCAGGTTGTTGCAGAAGCAGATAGCGGTGATGACGCCTACAAACTCTATCATCAGCATCAGCCCGACGTGATGTTGATGGACATGAATATGTCCGGCTCCAGTGGTCTGGCCACATTAGGTCAGATAAAAGCACGTTATCCTGAAGCGAAACTGATTATGTTTACTTCGCGGACAGAAGTGGTCTTCGCGGTTCAGGCTGTGGGTGCGGGGGCGAATGGGTATGTTCTCAAATCGAGCACTGCAGAAGAGGTGATTCAGGCTGTCCGCCAAGTTGCTGCCGGTAAAAGCTATCTCAGTTCGGAAGTCGCTCAAGCTATAGCACTACAAAATATTTCAGCAGACGATGACCCTACGCGTGCGCTGACGCCAAGAGAGTTTGAGATATTTCGTCTTCTTGCAGAGGGGGCTGATATTGACACGATTGCCGAGACCCTTAAAATCGGCCAAAAAACCGTAGCTAACTATCAGACTCAGCTCAAACACAAGCTCAATATCAACACACCAGTTGAGTTAGTGAGACTCGCTGTCAAGCATCAAATTATCAGACTACAATAATTAAAATTTACCTCAGAAATTTTCCTGTATTTAGAGGGAAAAAATCCTATCTCCGGGGTGATGCACTCCTAGTGAAAAGTAGGAATGTTCGGCATAGAGTAGTGACAGTGATTATTTTAATGATAGTCACCAACCAACTCTAATGCTTAGAAGAGGTAAACCTAATGAAGCTGAAAACATTATCATTAGCAATGATGTCACTGTCTGTCGCAGGCGCGGCACAAGCTGACGAATTGCTGACCATGCAGGACAACCCCAACAACTGGGTGATGCCCGCAGGTGATTATGCCAATACCCGTTATTCAGAATTGACACAAATCAATAAAGATAACGTCAAAGATCTGAACATGGCTTGGTCTTTCTCCACCGGTGTACTGCGTGGTCACGAAGGTAACGCGCTGGTCATCGACGGCACCATGTATGTTC
Organism: uncultured Methylophaga sp.; assembly: GCA_965229455.1. Classification (GTDB taxonomy): domain Bacteria; phylum Pseudomonadota; class Gammaproteobacteria; order Nitrosococcales; family Methylophagaceae; genus Methylophaga. The sequence goes on along the minus strand of OZ245877.1, from coordinate 2,527,881 downwards.
ACACGCCATTCCCGAACATCGTGTTCGCACTGGATCTGAACAACGACGGCGCCATCAAGTGGAAGTACGAGCCTAAGCAAAACTACGACGAAACTGTGCCAGTCATGTGCTGTGACACCGTTAACCGTGGTCTGTCTTATGCCGACGGCAAAATCTTCCTGAACCAGGCTGATACCACCCTGGTCGCGCTGAATGCGGCTGACGGTAGCGTGGTCTGGTCTGACAAACGTGACGATCCAAAAGTCGGTGCCACCAGCACAGCGGCAGCACACGTCTTTGATGACACCATCATCGTCGGTATTTCAGGTGGTGAGTTCGGTGTCCGTGGTTACGTTCAAGCCTACGATCTCGATGGTAACGTGAAGTACAAAGCGTACAGCACCGGTCCTGACGATGAAATGCTCATCGATCCGGAGAAAACCACTTCCATGCTGAAACCGGTCGGCAAAGATTCTTCTTTGAAATCCTGGCAGGGTGATCAGTGGAAAATCGGTGGTGGTACGACCTGGGGTTGGTATTCTTACGATCCTGACCTGAACATGTTCTACTACGGCTCAGGTAACCCCTCAACCTGGAACCCGGTTCAACGTCCTGGCGACAACAAGTGGTCTATGTCACTGTTCGGTCGTGATCTGGACACCGGTATGGCGAAATGGGTTTACCAAATGACGCCATTCGATGAGTGGGACTATGACGGTGTTAACGAAAACATTCTTGCCGAGCAGAAAGTCAATGGCAAAATGCGTAAAACGCTGGTCCACTTTGACCGTAACGGTTTCGCCTACACTATGGACCGCACCAATGGTGAACTGCTGGTCGCTGAAAAATATGACCCAGCGGTTAACTGGTCAAATGGCGTGAACCTGAAAACCGGTCTGCACGATCGCGTTGCCAAGTACTCTACTGCCCGTAACGGTGAAGACGTGAACACCACGGGTATCTGCCCTGCAGCACTGGGTACTAAAGACCAACAGCCAGCGGCTTACTCACCACGTACCGGCCTGTACTATGTACCGACCAACCACGTGTGCATGGACTACGAGCCATTTGAAGTTGAGTATGTGGCCGGTCAACCCTACGTTGGTGCTACCCTGAGCATGTACCCGGCACCAGGTGGTACACATCTGGGTAACTTCATTGCCTGGGATGCGCGTGAAGGTAAAATCGTCTGGTCCAACCCGGAACGCTTCTCAGTCTGGTCAGGTGCCCTGGCCACTGCCTCTGACGTTGTGTTCTACGGTACGCTGGAAGGTTACCTGAAAGCGGTTGATGCCCAAACCGGTCGCGAGCTTTTCCGCTTCAAGACCCCATCCGGCATCATCGGTAACGTCAACACTTACAAGCATGGTGGTAAGCAGTACATCTCCATCCTGTCTGGTGTCGGTGGTTGGGCTGGTATCGGTATGGCGATCCCAAGCCTGGAAAACGACTCAGATGGTCTGGGCGCAGTCGGTGCATACCGTTCACTGTCTAGCTGGACTAACCTGGGTGGTGTGCTGAGCGTATTCAGCCTGTAAGACCAAGACCCAATTCGATTAAATCATTAATCGAACAAGTCTGACAAAAGGCCCGGCATCGAAAGATGTCGGGTCTTTTTTATGTTTGAGAATATGTATTCCGAGATAGGTGCAGCCAAATCTGACAGATAAGTCCGAGTCAAAGTATAATGAAAAAAGCCATTTAACATGGTGTGTCGAGATATGAATGTCATCAAATCCATTCATAACCAGAGTCACTGTAACCTGAGCTGTCCTGTTTTATGTTTTCAGGTAAACGGTAGAGATGATGTTTGTGGTCGGCTCATATAAACCAATGAGATCAAAATAGTTTAAGTGTCAGTTCAACATGTCTCAATTGTTCAGCGTTAAAACGATCCTAGTGCTATTGGCTGCAGTACTACTGGCAGAGATACTGGTACTTGGTCGGATCTATGGTGAAACTCACTCCGAGACACGCAGAGAAGCCCAGTTAGTAGAACAGATTTTGCTTGAGCAAATTCGACACATGGAGTCGGGAATCACTGATACTGGCTTTGATTATCAAAATATGTTTGCACTGGAGAGGCTGAGTGCACTAAAAAAACTGGATATTAACTTCATTGCAGAGGATGGACGGGTTCTCGACTCGAACCATCCCGACTCCTTAAAGCGGTCATGGTTGTCAGCACTGGTATCCTGGTTGATAGAAAAGCATCTTGGTTTAATTTCTGTCATGTACCCTGTCATCATCGCTGAGCAGCATGTCGGCAATCTTGTCATTACTAATAATCTGACTCATGAACTTTCTGAAGTCACTACTCAGGCGTTGGAAATTTTACTTCCGTGGTTTTTACTGTTTGTGTTGTCCAGTTTATTGTTGCTGAAATTATTCTCTCATTTACTGAATTCAATCGAGCCCCTCTTGTCGCCGGACTCTCCGGGCTCTCAGCAGGCAAACTATTTTGCTTTGCAGTCATTGTTCAATCCACGACGACTGCCCGTCAGACTGATTACAGCAGTGGGGGCATTGAACAAGCATTTTGATCAGCAAAAGCGTCAGGTAATTACTGCGCAGGAGACAGAGCGCCAAAGACTGGCCGCTGAATTACATGACGAACTTGGTCAGCATCTCACTGCGGTAAGAATGGAGCTTGATAAGTTATCACTCAATGAACAAACTGCAATCAAGCCTTCGATTGACGCACTGAGAAAACACAGTGAGCGTCTGACAGAGATCGTGCGCTCCAATCTTGAGCAATTGAATCCACCGGAGCTGGCGCAACAAGGGCTGCGTTATTGTCTTGACAAACTCATCACTGATTGGTCGTGGCGACATCCACAGCATCAGTTGAATTTCACACTACGCTGCCACCCAAGACTTCTGGATTCACAATCACAACTTATTGCTTACCGAATCATTCAGGAGTGCTTGACTAATGTCAGCCGTCATGCCGGTACACAGGTGAGTGTAGATATTTCCCTATACAGAGACTCAGACAAGGTTGTTATTGCTATCAGTGACAATGGTTGTGGTTGTGACCTTGATGCTGAGCAGGGTGGTTTCGGCTTGCTAGGAATGAAACAACGGGTAGAGGCATTGTCAGGAGAATTCACAATAACCAGCCAGCCGATGCAAGGAATGCAGGTTCTGGCCGCTTTACCTGTAGGGTGGAAAGAATAGATGTCGAAAATCAGAATTCTTTTGGCTGATGATCACGAGGTTGTTCGCTCTGGTCTTGCCAGTATGCTCGGTGAGTATGAGGATATGCAGGTCATACATGAAGTGGCCAGCGGAGAGCAGGCTTACCAGCAATACAGTGAAATGGAACCCGATGTGCTCGTGATCGATATGACGATGCCCGGGATTGGTGGCTTGGAAGCGGTGCGACGAATTTGTGGTCGTTATGGGGATGCCCGAGTGATTATGTTTTCCATGCATGAAAATGTGACGCTTGCGATGCAAGCCATGAGTGCCGGTGCGATGGGCTATTTATCCAAGTCCGGTGATAGTCGTGAGATTGTCCTTGCCATTCGGCAGGTGCTGAGCGGGAAAAGTTACCTCAGTGCCGACATGGCACAGAAAATTGCTTTGCAGAGTGTTTCCGGAAATGAGGACCCGACCCAGAGGCTTACAGCCAGAGAGTTTGAAGTATTTAGATTACTGGCAGAGGGCTTGAGCTTGTCCAATGTGGCCAAACAACTGAATCTGGAATCCAAAACAGTTGCCAATTATCAGACTATTCTTAAAAACAAACTGGGCTTTTCGACATCGGCAGAAATGGTCAGACTGGCGATAAAATACGGTGTTATCAGCAGTCACTGAGACTTTTTTCTCATTTTTTTAACTTTGTATGCGAGCTGTTATATCAGGCTTTTCCGTGATGTCTCGGGAATTATTCCCAAGATACCGATGAGTTTGGCCTAATGAAACTAGGGTAAAAGCGGAATAGAGTTGCCGCTGTGGTGAAGAACGCTCTGGCGTCTCACCATGCTGATAACAAACCAAAATAGAGGTTACTCTAATGAAGCTGAAAACATTATCATTAGCAATGATGTCACTGGCTGTCGCAGGCGCGGCACAAGCTGACGAATTGCTGACTATGCAGAAGAACGCAAACAACTGGGTGATGCCAGCGGGTAACTATTCCAATACCCGTTATTCAGAATTGACACAAATCAATAAAGATAACGTCAAAGATCTGAACATGGCCTGGTCTTTCTCCACCGGTGTACTGCGTGGTCACGAAGGTAACTCACTGGTCATCGACGGCACCATGTATGTTCACACGCCATTCCCGAACATCGTGTTCGCGCTGGATCTGAACAACGACGGTGCCATCAAGTGGAAGTACGAGCCTAAGCAAAACTACGACGAAACTGTACCAGTCATGTGCTGTGACACTGTTAACCGTGGTCTGTCTTATGCCGACGGCAAAATCTTCCTGAACCAGGCTGATACCACCCTGGTCGCGCTGAATGCGGCTGACGGCAGTGTGGTCTGGTCTGACAAACGTGACGATCCAAAAGTCGGTGCCACCAGCACTGCTGCTGCTCACGTCTTTGATGACACCATCATCGTCGGTATTTCAGGTGGTGAGTTCGGTGTCCGTGGTTACGTTCAAGCCTACGATCTCGATGGTAACGTGAAGTACAAAGCGTACAGCACCGGTCCTGACGAGGAAATGCTGGTTGACCCTCAAAAAACCACTTCCATGCTGAAACCGGTTGGCAAAGATTCTTCATTGAAAACCTGGCAGGGTGATCAGTGGAAAATCGGTGGTGGTACGACCTGGGGTTGGTATTCTTACGATCCTGACCTGAACCTGTTCTACTACGGTAACGGTAACCCCTCAACCTGGAACCCGGTTCAACGTCCTGGCGACAACAAGTGGACCATGTCTCTGTGGGGTCGTGATCTGGACACCGGTATGGCGAAATGGGTTTACCAAATGACGCCATATGATGAGTGGGACTACGACGGTGTGAACGAAGTGATCCTGGCGGAACAAAAAGTCAAAGGCAAAATGCACAAGACTGCTGTTCACTTCGACCGTAACGGTTTCGCTTACACCATGGATCGTGAAACCGGTGAACTGCTGGTCGCTGAAAAGTATGACCCAGCGGTTAACTGGTCAAATGGCGTGAACCTGAAAACCGGTCGTCATGATCGCGTTGCCAAGTACTCGACTGCCCGTAACGGTGAAGACGTGAACACCACCGGTGTCTGCCCTGCGGCGCTGGGTTCAAAAGACCAACAGCCAGCCGCTTACTCACCACGTACCGGCCTGTACTATGTACCGACCAACCACGTGTGCATGGACTACGAGCCATTCGAAGTTGAGTATGTGGCCGGTCAACCCTACGTTGGTGCTACCCTGAGCATGTACCCGGCACCAGGTGGTACACATCTGGGTAACTTCATTGCCTGGGATGCGCGTGAAGGTAAAATCGTCTGGTCCAACCCGGAACGCTTCTCAGTCTGGTCAGGTGCCCTGGCCACTGCCTCTGACGTTGTGTTCTACGGTACGCTGGAAGGTTACCTGAAAGCGGTTGATGCCCAAACCGGTCGCGAGCTTTTCCGCTTCAAGACCCCATCCGGCATCATCGGTAACGTCAACACTTACAAGCATGATGGTAAGCAGTACATCTCCATCCTGTCTGGTGTCGGTGGTTGGGCTGGTATCGGTATGGCGATCCCAAGCCTGGAAAGCGACTCAGATGGTCTGGGCGCAGTCGGTGCATACAAGTCACTGTCTAGCTGGACTAACCTGGGTGGTGTTCTGAGCGTATTCAGCCTGTAAGACCAAGACCCAATTCGATTAAGTCATTAATCGAACAAGTCTGACAAAAGGCCCGGCATCGAAAGATGTCGGGTCTTTTTTTATGCAAAAAAAAGCCGGGCAGAAGCCCGGCTAAAAAATCCTGGCATCGGGAATGCGGATGCCAAAACGAGAGAGATATATTTGAAGCTGAAATATATCAGGTTCATATTCTATTGATGAGTGGGCCAGAAAACTTGAGTAAAACAACCTGATAATCAGGGTGTTTTTTCCCTTAAAGCATAGAGAAGAATTTCCCGCCAGCAAAAATCAGACACGATAAACAGGGACGAATTAAGCGTCAAAACCGCTCCCGGACTGGGTTTTGTTCAAACTGTTAATTCAGGAAAATCCTGAACAGCAAGGCGAGGATTCCTGACGTCGCTTGTTTGAGAGCTGTGTAGCATTTAAGCGTCACCTGAATAGGTCGGGTGACCAATGTTTCTAAAAAATTTAGAGAGGATATAACTATGTGGACTAAACCTGAATACTCAGATATGCGTTTTGGTTTTGAAGTAACCATGTACATCTGCAACCGTTAATAGCGGTTATTGATGTATGCTCGGGGTCCCTGTGGCCCCGGGCAACGTTAAACCCAATCCCATTCAGCGAGTGTGATTCGGTTTAGCAGAAGGATAGAGGCATTTATGTTTGTACATGTATTAGGGTCAGGCGCAGGTGGTGGTTTTCCGCAGTGGAACTGCAATTGCGCTAACTGCAGGGGCTTAAGAGAGGGTACGATTAAAGCCAGCCCCCGAACCCAGTCATCAATTGCAGTGAGCGCCAACGGCACTGACTGGATTTTGTTCAACACGTCACCCGATATCAAAAAACAACTGGATGACTTCCCGGCCCTGCAACCGGCACGTGAAGTGCGTGACACCGCGATTACCGCAATTGTAATCACGGATGCTCAGATTGATCACAGCACAGGCATGCTGACGCTGCGTGAACATAACAAGCCCTGGGAGGTTTATACCACCAAAGCGGTTTATGAAGATCTGACTACCGGTTTTCCAGTTTTCAACATTCTGGGGCACTTCCGGGGCATTAATCATCACGAAATCGCAACCGATCAGTCGTCTTTCACCATCCCCACTGCTGAGGGTTTGGTGTTTACCGCTGTGCCATTGAAAAGTGAGGCACCGCCATATTCACCACATCGTCACAATACGGTGCCCGGCGACAATATCGGCATGAAAATCGAAGACACCCGCACCGGTAGAAACCTTTTCTACGCCCCGGGCCTGGGCGTAGCCGAACCCCATGTCCTGGAATACATGAGTAATGCAGATGCTATTCTGGTCGATGGCACTGTCTGGACTGATGATGAAATGTCCAATGAAGGTATTAGCGACAAGCGTGCGCAAGAGATGGGGCATTTAGACCAGTCCAGCGAGGGCGGTATCATGAGCTTGCTCAACGCCATGCAGAAACCACGCAAGATCCTGATTCATATCAACAATACCAATCCGATCCTGAATGAAGAATCGGAACAACGGCAGATTCTGAATAAAGCCGGTATCGAAGTCGCCTACGATGGCATGGATATCGAACTGTAATTACTGCCATCAGATTAAAGAGAGGAAAAGAGCATGTCAGACAAACCCGCCCCATGGTCCCGTGAAGAATTCGAACAGAAACTGCGCGATAAAGAAGCGCTGTATCACATCAACCATCCTTTTCATAAGTTGATGCACACGGGTAAGCTGAACCAGAAACAGGTTCAGGGCTGGGTTGCCAACCGTTTCTACTACCAGACTGCCATTCCTATCAAGGATGCGGCGATCATGGCTAACTGTGAAGATGCTGAAGTGCGCAAACACTGGGTACAGCGCATTCTGGATCATGATGGTTACGAAGGTCAGGAAGGGGGTATTGAGGCCTGGTTGCAATTGGGGGAATCCGTTGGCCTGAGCCGTGAAGAACTCTGGTCATACGAGCATGTCTTACCCGGTGTAAGGTTCGCGATTGATGCTTACGTCAATTTTGCCCGCCGCGCGCCTTGGCAGGAAGCAGCCGGTTCCTCACTCACAGAACTGTTTGCGCCGAAAATTCACCAGGCCCGTCTCGACAACTGGCCGGAACTGTATCCCTGGATTGATGAGCGCGGTTACCGCTACTTCCGTAAGCGCCTGAGCGAAGCCAGACGTGATGTCGAACACGGCTTACAGATTACATTGGATTACTGCGACACCCGCGAAAAGCAGCAACGTGCCGTTGACCTGCTGCAATTCAAACTCGACATCCTATGGACGATGCTGGATGCCATGTGGATGGCCTATATCGAAAACCGTCCGCCCTATTGCATGGACGTGGAAGTGGAAAAATGACACAACCGAAATTCAACGCTGACACAGTGCCGGTTCTGGCACTGGGTTACCGATTCCAGTGGGAACCGGCACAGGACTGTTATGTCCTGCTCTACCCTGAAGGTATGGTGAAACTGAATCCTGCTGCCGGTGAGATTCTCAAGCGTGTCAGCGAGAAAAAACAAACCGTAGGCGAACTCATCGCTGAGCTCAAAGCTGCCTTTAACGGTGCGGAATTGGACGATGACGTCTATCAGTTTTTGGAGGAAGCTCATGACAACGACTGGATCAGAGCAGAATAAAGCCCCGGGTAGCACCGGCGGTGAAATGGGCCTCAATTCCCAGAATCATATCCGACAACCACTCTGGCTGCTGGCTGAGCTCACTTACGCCTGTCCCTTGCAGTGCCCATACTGCTCCAACCCGATGGACTTCGCCCAAATCAAGAGCGAGCTGACGACGGAAGAGTGGGTTAATGTGTTCAAGCAGGCCCGCGCAATGGGGGCAACCCAACTGGGCCTGTCTGGAGGTGAACCGCTGACACGGCCCGATATTCTGGAGCTGATCCAGGAAGCGCGTAACCTGGGCTTTTACACTAACCTGATTACATCCGGCATCGGTCTGGATGCGTCCAAAGCGCAGGCCTTCAAAGACGCTGGTCTGGATCATATTCAGGTCAGCTTTCAGGCGAGCTCGGAAGATTTGAATAACCTGATAGCGGGGACCGACGCATTTCAGCATAAAATCGATATGGCCCGAGCTGTTAAAGCTGCCGGCTACCCGATGGTGCTGTGTTTTGTGACCCACCGCCAGAATATTGATCAGCTGGATGAAATACTGGATCTTGCTATCAACCTGGAAGCGGATTATGTGGAACTGGCGACTACCCAGTATTACGGCTGGGCCATGCACAACCGTGATCAGCTGATGCCGCTGAAGGAACAGCTTGAGCGTGCAGAAGCGACCGCGCACCGATACCAGGAAGAACAGAAAGGCAACATGAAAATTTATTACGTGGTGCCCGACTACTTCGAAGAACGCCCCAAAGCCTGTATGAACGGTTGGGGCAATGTATTCCTGACAATCACCCCTGATGGTACTGCGCTGCCTTGTCATGCGGCACGTGATCTGCCCGGTATGGAACTACCCAATGTGCGGGATCTGAGCATTCGCGAAATATGGGAAGACTCCAATGACTTCAACCGCTTCCGCGGCTTCGACTGGATGAAAGAGCCCTGCCGCAGCTGTGATGAGCGTTTCAAGGATTTCGGCGGCTGTCGTTGTCAGGCTTACATGCTCACTGGCGATCCGGCCATGGCCGATCCCGTATGCAGCAAGTCGCCTGATCACCATCTAATACTGGAAGCGATTGAACGTGGCCGGGAAGAGGCCGCTAAACCGGCTCAGGAATCCAAACCTTTAGTCTTCAGAAATCCAAAAAATTCAAAAGAAATCAGTGGCTTCTAAATTTGCGATTCGCGCCAGCGGCCTGACCAAACGCTATGGTCAGGCCGTTGTCGTTAATAACCTCGATTTAACCATCCAGTCCGGTCAGTTCTATGGCCTGCTTGGCCCCAATGGCGCGGGTAAAAGTACGACCATTCATATGTTGACCACGATGACGTCGCCGACTTCAGGTGAGGCCTTTATCGCGGATAAATCGGTAGTGGAACAGCCGGTGGCCATTCGCGGCACCGTGGGGCTGGTATTTCAGGATTCCGCACTCGACCGGATGATGACGGTCGATGAAAACCTGCAGTTTGCGGCGGCGCTCTACAATCTCAAACCTGTCCAGGCCAATGAGCGAATTGATGAACTCCTGTCGATATTCGGTTTGCAGAAAAAACGGCATATGAAGCTGGTTGCTCTATCCGGTGGCCAGCGCCGCGCAGTAGATATTGCCCGCGGCGTGTTGCACAAACCTAAAGTCCTGTTTCTGGATGAACCCACTATCGGTCTCGATTTGCCAAACCGTCGTGCGATCTGGCGATTTGTCGAGCAACTGCGCAAGGAAGAGGGCATGACCGTGTTCCTCACCACCCACTATCTGGAAGAAGCCGTGGCCTGTGATCGTGTGGATTTTATCCAGAAAGGTGAGTTGCAGTATGGTGGCGCACCCAATGCGCTGATTCGCGATCTCGCGGCTTATATTCTGGAGATTGATTGTGCCGATACTGAGGCTGTAAACAAGGCCTTGAGCCCTGAGTACGGTCAGCCTATCTGGGAAGACGAGCATCTTACTTATCGGGTTAAAGACAAAAATGTCGATTTCACCCAATTGCAGCAGTCGCTGGGTGATGCCGTAATTTCATTGCAGTGGCGCAAACCCAATCTGAATGATGTATATCTGTGGACGGTGTGTCCTCCTGAGACCGGAGTCGTGACATGAAGAACTGGTTAGCCGTCAAAGCTGTCGCCGGACGAGAATTAAGCAAAGTCTTCCGTCAGCGGGGACGGCTTATCAGCAGCATGGTCAGGCCGCTGATCTGGCTGCTGGTGATCGGTAGTGGAGTCGGCAGTATGCTGCAGGGCGGTCAGCAGGAAGGTTACCTTGGTTTTCTGGTTCCTGGTATTGTTGCGATGACCCTGCTGTTTGCCGCTTTACTGTCGGCATTAACCCTGGTGTATGACAAAGAATTCGGCGTCATGCGGATGATGATGATTGCGCCCATTGAGCATTACTGGATTGTGATCGCCAAGCTGATAGCTGCGACTATTATCGCCATGGTGCAGGCTTTTATGCTGCTGGTGATACTGGTCCTCATCGGGCTTATTGACTGGAACATCGCTTTATTACTGCTGATACCGGCGTTTGCGACGGCTATTTGTTGCGCAGCGATTGGCGGGTTAATCGCTGCCTGGTCCAAAACACTGGATAACTTTGCCGTGATTATGAATTTCTTTATCTTTCCGCTGTTCTTTTTGAGTGGTGCGCTGTATCCGGTGTCACAACTACCGGCGCTACTCAAATATGTGGTGCTGATCAACCCTTTCAGTTATGGCGTTGATCTGATGAAACACGCGGTGCCGGCAGCAGCGAGTGATTTCTCAGTGTTGACAGACATTGCCGTGCTGGGAGGATTTTCGATGCTGGCTATAGTGATTGCCTGCTGGCGTTTCTCGCGTGAGTCTGTACACGAACCCCTATTTCACCGAGTCACTGGCAAAAAGCCCTGATACCGCTTTAGAGTGAGTCTAAAAGCCGATCTGCGGTTGTCTCGGACGTGTCTTGTCACTGCTTGCAGCTATATAAGAAAGCACTTATCCTAGCCACTCGACCCCGCGTTAGCACAGGAGTAGTCAGTGAGCGAGCAAGATAAAGCCCATTTTAATATGGTCCATCAGCAACTGCGGCCGAATGAGGTGGCTGATGCCCGCGTGCTTGAGGTCATCTCAATTATCCCTCGTGACAAGTTTCTGCCGCCGTCTCTGAGAGGGCTTGCTTACGCAGACGTGCAATTGCCAATAGGCTGCGGTCAGAGCATGCTGCCGCCGATGGTGGAAGGCAGGATCTTGCAGGCACTGGCCCTGAAAGGGGATGAGTCTGTGCTCGAAGTTGGCACCGGCTCTGGCTATTTCACCGCCTTACTCGCCAGACTTTCTGGCAAGGTGATCAGTGTCGATTATTTTGAAGAACTCTCCCATCAGGCACACGAGCGCCTGTTGGATCTTGATATACATAATGTCGATTTCCAGGTGGGCGATGCAGCTAAATCCTGGCCTTTAGCTGAGCGGGTGGATGTGATTGTGATTAGCGCGGCAGTCATTAGCATACCGGATGACTATCTCAACCAACTCAAAGTGGGAGGTCGGCTGCTCGCTGTTGTCGGCAAGCCACCGGCGATGTCGGTACAATTAGTGCAGCGGATCAATGAACGGGAATGGCAGACACGATCACTGTTTGAAACCGTTATTCCTGCCATGCTCCACGCTGAACCCAAAGCGGAATTTGAATTCTGAAATATTGAGAAAACCATGAAACAAATGAATGCAACTGACCTGCAGGCGCTACTGCAGAGTGGTGTAAAACCTTTACTGATTGATGTGCGGGAGCCGCATGAACTGGCTAATGGTGTGATTGATGGCGCCATCCATATCCCGATGAATGATATGCCGGGTCGACTGGAAGAGTTTGCTTCCTATAAAGATCAAACCGTCGTGTTGATTTGCCGAAGTGGTAAACGCAGCGCACAGGTTGGTCAGTTTATGGAACATGTGGGCTTCACAGACGTCATTAATCTGGATGGTGGTATGAACGACTGGGCAAGTCAGGTTGATACCAGCATGACAGTCTACTAGGCAGCTTGTTATAACGACAAGGACTACTGTGTCGTGATCAATACGTTGTTCTGTGTTTGGCACTGTCCTCATTTCCAGCTAACATACCGACTGGTCGGTTTGTTAAAATCAGCGATGAATTAAATGCCTTAAATCCTATAGATGCACACAAACATCGCAATGCCAAAGGAAGGAACATGAAAAAACTCGCATTAAGCGCCATGCTGGCATCCGCCATCATGTCACCCCAGGTCTGGGCCGAGGACCTGATCGATGTATTCACCCTGTCGCTGAAAAGTGATCCGCAGTTACTGGCTGAAGCGGCATCGCGCCAAGCTGTAGGCGAACTGGATGACCAGGCACTGGCAAACTTTCTGCCGCAGGTTGACTTAACGGCAAATACCAACAAAACCCGGGTTGATGCCTCAGCACAGAATTTTATTGGTGGTAAGACCGAATACAACGATCATGGCTACTCACTGAGCCTGGTTCAGCCGGTTTATCGGCGTCAGAATTTTGTTCAAAGCAATCTGGCTGATATTGCCATTGAGGGGGCTGCGGCCAGCTATGCTGTGGTCGAACAGACCCTGATCGTGCGGGTGGCGGAACGCTATTTCGGGGTGCTGGGCGCAGAAGATGATCTGACTTTCGCGCTGGCCGAAAAAGAGGCGATCGCCAAGCAGCTTGAACAGATACAGCAACGCTTTGATGTGGGCATGGCGACGATTACCGACGTAACCGAAGCGCAGGCCGCATTCGATTTGGCCAGTGCTGCTGTGATTGAAGCTGAAAATGCCCTCGCTAACGCCAACGAACAACTGCGTGAGACCACCGGTACCTATGTAGAAAATTTAGCTGAACTGGAGACGGAATCACCGTTGGTCAGTCCCGAACCAGCCAGTATAGATGAATGGAGTCAGACAGCTTTACAACAGAATCCTGCGCTGATGGTGGCCAGGAGCAATGTCGATAATGCGGAACAGACAATCGAATTGCAGAAAAGTGGCCATTACCCCAGCCTGGATCTGGTGGCGCAGAAAAATTACAGCTCCCAGAGCGATGGTAACTTCAGCGGCAGCACTAAAACCCACACCGACATTATCGGCCTGCAGGTGAATGTGCCCATCTACGAAGGGGGGGCTGTGGTATCACGAACTCGTGAAGCCGCCTACCGACTCGACGAAGCGATGCAGAACGAGGAAGAACAACGGCGTCTTATCACCCGCCAGACCCGCGAGTCATTCAATGGGGTGATATCGGGAATCAGTCGGGTGAAAGCCCTGAAACAGGCGGTGATCTCTAATGAGAAAGCCCTGGAATCGACCCAGGCAGGCTATGAAGTCGGCACCCGGACCACGGTTGATGTACTCGACGCTCGTCGTAACCTGTTCAGTGCCCGCCGCGATTACGCCCGTTCGCGTTATGACTACATTCTGGATACCTTGCGTCTGAAACAGGCGGCCGGTATCGTCACGGTTGAGGATTTACAACAAATCAACACTTGGCTGGGGGCGTAGCATGGAAATCAATATGTCGATTGCAGACAGCGATAACAGTTTGCTGATGGTGATCGATATTCAGGAAAAACTGACCGCTGCCATGCCTCAGGGTGTGCGTGATCGTGTGGTCGAGCAGGTGGAAGTCCTGCTTACTGCAGCGCAGGCGCTGTCGGTGCCAGTGGTTGCCACAGAGCAGTATCCCAAGGGACTGGGGCCACTGGAAGCCCCAATCCGAAGCAAACTACCGGCCGACACAGCGGTGATTGAAAAGACCAGGTTTTCTTCCGTGAAAGTGGACGCCGTCAATCAGTTTCTGAAGCAAAGTGGTCGCAAACAAGTTTTCCTGACCGGTATGGAAACCCACATATGCATTTTGCAAACGGCACTGGATTTGCTCAAACAGGGCTATGAGGTGTTTGTGATTGAAGATGCGGTGAGTTCACGCGCCAAGGGTAATCAGTTCAATGCTCTGCAGAGGATGCGGCTGGCTGGTGCGGTGATTACTAATGTCGAGTCAGTCTTGTTCGAGTGGCTGGGCGATGCTGCGCACCCGGAATTCAGGGCACTTGCCAAGCTGATTGTTTAGCGTTCAACGTCGCATCCGCTTTTCACGCCGCTGGCGGCAGTTCTCCAGCGTCTGCTGACGCGCTTCAGTGTCCATCGCTTCCCAAGCGATAATTTCATCAATCGAACGAAAACAGCCACGGCAGATCTCACGTTCATCAAGACCGCATTTGCGAATACAGGGGCTGGGTACAAAGTCTGGCTGATTCATGGAGGTTATTTTATCTGTTTAATGCTTGATTGGATAAAAGAAGTATCAACAGCGCGGTGCTTGCACAAAATGACTTGCCCGTCATTGCGAGGCTAGCGAAGCAATCCATCCCGGCCTGGAATAAGAGACTGGCCTTTCAATGGGGTCGACTCGCAATGAAAAACGTTACAGTTTTGCAGAAATATGCAGCACGTCTGTCCGCCGTGAACGCTCAGGCGTGCTGCATCTGTCTTTTGTTGGCGACACCGGTTTTCGTTTTCTTGCTCAGGCTGGGCAGTTTTTCATAATCCGGCACACCCTTGATATTGGCACGGGCATAATCCAGTTTAAGCTGCGCTTTGACCCGTTCAGGCTCAATACCCAACTCTTCTGTCATCACCACATATATCATTTCAAACAACCGTCGCAGGTTAATTTTGTAACTCTGACCCGCCAGTTCATACAGCCTGTCGGATAGCTGCATAAAGCGATTAAACGGCTGCTCACCCAGTATCAGAGGCAGCGTATTGATAAAACGACCGGAGTTGCCAATCATGTCCCAGAAGCGCGCAAAGCGGTTAACCCGCTGCATAGTCATGAAATCAACGCTGCTGGTCGACAGAATGTTGTAGGGCGGCTGTGGATTGAAGCGCAGATCATAGGGATCATTATGGCGGTTGAGCGGCGCACCGCGCAGTCTTTTAAGAATGCCTAACTGAATTTCATGTGGATTGAGTGATACCAGTAGATCAAAGCTGTTAGCAAAGTTGTCCAGCGTGTCGCCAGGCAGGCCGAAAATCAGATCAGTATGCAGGTGAGCACCGGTGTGTTCGCGCAACCAGCGAATATTGTCGCGGGTTTTGTCATTATTCTGTCGGCGGCTGATCAGCGTCTGGATATCAGGGTCAAAGGTCTGTATGCCGATTTCAAACTGCAGGCTCTGGGGAGGAAAGCGTTTAAGCACGGCCTTGAGTTTTTCCGGCAGATTATCCGGCACCAGCTCAAAGTGCAGATACAGATCATCACTCATGCGTTCCAGGAAGAATTCAAGGATGCGGATACTGGTACTGACTTTCAGGTTGAAAGTGCGGTCGATAAACTTGAAGTTACGCACACCGCGCTGCCAGAGCTGATCCATTTCCTGCAGAAAGGCTTCCAGCGGGAAAGGGGTGGCTGTTTTATCCAGCGCTGACAGGCAGAACTCGCATTTAAAGGGGCAGCCGCGGGAGGCTTCCACATAGATCAGCCGGTTACGAATATCTTCATCGTTATAAAAACGGTAGGGCAGCGCTATTTCATCCAGCTTCATCGGCTGGCCTTCAATCAGTTTGGCTTCAGGAGCACTACCATCCAGAACCTGCTCACATAACTGGCGGAAACTCTGCTCGCCCTGACCGCTAATGACATAATCCGCCAGCTCACACACTGCCGGTAAATCCGGGTGATGACTGACTTCAGGGCCGCCCAGCACAATGATGATGTCCGGTGCTATCTGCTTGATTAAAGCGACCGTGTCATGGATTTCGGCAACATTCCAGATATAGACACTAAAACCGATGATCGCCGGCTGATAACTAAGCAGTTTCTCGGCAATATTCAGTGGCCTTTCCTGGATAGTGAACTCCACAATCTCAGCCTGAGACTGCAAATCGCCCAGATTGGCATACAGGTAACGCAGGCCAAATGCAGTGTGCATATAGCGGGCGTTGAGGGTGCTCAGGAGTATTGTCATATCAGCGGGGCTGGCGTTATCAGTGATCAGGAGTACGCTATTCTACTGATGCTGCAGACTATTTTCACTTCTAAGCCATTAAAAAAGGCCGGACTAGCCGGCCTTTTTTACTATAAAGCGCTAGCTTACCAGGACAAGGTCGCGACAACCCCCACGACGCGCGGGTCGCCATAAACGGCGTTGCCATAGAGAGAGTCTTCATTGAAGCGCTCGGTTCGGTAGCCTTTGTCGAACAGGTTGTTGGCATATAGGTAGGCGCCCCACTGGTCCTGTTCATACCCCAATTTCAGGTTCACCAGCGTGTAAGCATCAAGCTCAGTGTTGTCAGTGCCCAGACGATCCTCACCCTTGTTGGCGTAGGAGACATTACCGTTGATAAACCAGCCATTGTCGAAGCGATAGGTACTGGCGAAATTGGCAGTCCAGTTTCTGGCGAACTGGAATTCGTCACCGGAATAATCGACATCATTCGCCTCAAAATCATCAAACTCAGTCATGCTGTAGCCAATACCGGCCAATAAATCCCAGTTGCTGTTAACAGCGAATTTGCCTTCAATTTCAAAGCCATAGAGCTTGGACTCAGCAGCATTGATAATAAAAACATCCAGTGGATTAAATGCGCCCGGTGGGGCCACGGTGACCTGCTGATCTTTCCAGTCGGTATAGAACACATTGAGGTTCAGGTTGAGACGTTTCTCAAGATGCAGAGAACGCAGAGAGGCCTCGTAATGGGTAGTGAACTCTTCATCAAACGAACGGGCCTCCCCTCGAATCGGGTTAGTGGAAATACCGCCCGGACGATAACCACGCTGAACGACAAAGCCGGTGGAAAGTGTGTCAGACCACATGTAGTTGAAGCCCAGTTTGGGCAACAGGTTGAAGTAGCTTTCATCTCCATCCTGCTGACCACTGAGGCCGGCGAGAAAGCCATCAATCGTTGGGTCAAAAACACCATAAGACGCATTTCGCTCAATCAGTGTTTCAACGTTGCTGTTCCGCTTTTCATAATCTGCACGCAGGCCGGCCAGCAGGGTCAGTTTATCGGTCAGGTTGAAATCGATATCGGCAAACAATGCGGCGGTCTCGAATTCCTCGTCAACAGCATTGATTGAGTTAACAACAATGTCAAAGCCCAGCAGGTCAGTTGTCGGTGCCTGCACATTATCTGTCGAATAGGCATCTTCCAGTTTACCTTTGGCGAAAAACACGCCGGTGACGGCACGCACGCGGTCTTTATCATATTTCAGTAAAAATTCCTGATTGAACTTGTACTCATCGGTTTCCTGAAAAAGCAGTGCATCACCCGGGCTACCATCGAAGTCAGTATCACGCTCGAAGTCACTGTGTACATAGCCGGTTCTGGATTCGAATGTCAGAACATCATTGAGAGGCTGGATGATATCCAGTGAAACGGTATTGCTCTCGGTTTCCCAACTACTCGGGAAGTTGAGTCGGCTATGACGACCGCTCTGGCGATCATCGACAGCACCATCACCATGCTCATAGAAGCGGTTATTATTGAGCGTCAGCAGGATTTCACCATCGTTGGGCGTAAGGTAAAGCAGCTTACCGCGCATATTGGCGTTATAGTTACGGTTAAAATCGCTGTCATTCAGGATATCGTTATCAACAAAGCCATCGGTACTCTGGTAATCACCGCTGAGGCGGTATGCCAGGTTATCTGTGATCGCACCGGTCTGCATGATCGCCGTCTGATAGGTATTGTCCTCACCGTAAGCGACTCTGGCTTTACCGTTACTGATAAATTCCGGGTCTTTGGTTTTCAGTCGAATTTCACCAGCCAGAGAGTTTCGACCGGAAGTAGTTGACTGGGGACCACGAAGGACTTCGACACTCTCCAGATCCCAGGTACTGATAGCATTATCCTGAATGCTGCGTGACGTCAGCAAACCATTATCGATATAAACACCAATGGTCCCGGCACCACTATCAGCGCCGGTAGCGCCTGCATTGGCGATGCCTCGGATCGCCAGGCTGTTAAAACCACTGGTGTTGGTGACATTGGGCAGCATTTCAATCAGTTCATAGAGATTGTCATTGCGGGTGCCGTTGTCCAGTTCTTCACTGTCGACCACCCGTACACTCGCCACGGTTTCCATTTGTGTTCGTTCGATTTTCTGGCCAGTAACAATGACGGGGCTCAATTGAGTCGGCTCCGGGTCGGCGTGGACGCTAAGTGGGGCGAGCGAACCAAGGAGGAGGCTGCCGATTAAATGTGTCATTCGCATAGACTTTCCTTGTGAAAGGTGATGAGGCTCAAACTTTTTTCAAAGTCTACACAAGGATTATGTAAAAGTTAATACATATGCGAACTATTCGTATTTTTAAATGTCTCCAGGCAGCTTCAGTTGACCTTTTGTTTCAGTGATTCAGCATAGTCATGGAGTTCACTTAATAGCGCCAGTTGATCAGTATCGTCGGTGCTGTGCTGCGCCTCAGTCAGTGCCTGTTCAAAGCGACGGAAGTTCAGGATTTGTGGAGGGGCTTTTTCTCCCAGTCGGTCACGGCAGAACTGACGCCATTGCTCAAGTTCTTCCGTTGACAGGCTGTGCGGCCAGTTACGGGCGCGATAGCGAAATAGCAACTCATCCAGCCTACTATCTTCAAACGGGATGGAGAGTGTTTTGAGCATTTCCGGTTCAGCACTGCGGATGACTTCCATCTTGCGCTTGTCGTTATCACTGAAAAAACCACCGCTGTAGAGACTGGCATCCGGATCATCAACCGGTTCGAACTCGGGTTTGGTAAAAATGGCATTCAGCTTGGTGGTTAAATCACCAGCAGCATTGAGCATGGCCAGATGTTTATCATGCGCTGCACGATCAATCTGCAAACGTGCTGCGGCTTCATTATCCAGCGTGCTGGCCGGAACCACCACCGGACATTTGTTGATATGCAGGGTTTTCAGGGCGGGTCTGCTGGCGCCGTCTTCCAGATCGGCACTGGCGGTAAACAGTCTTTCGCGCAGGGTGTCGGCATCCAGTTCAATTAAATCGCTGGGATCCTGTCGCAGGTCATAAACGATAATGCCGTTGTTATTGGTCGGATCCTTGGCCAGCGGCACCACCAGAGCGGTGCCGCAGTACTCACCTGGATACATTCTCGACACATGAATCACTGGCTTGCGTTCGTTCAGGTTCAATAATGGAGCGATGTCATGCTTGCGGCGATGATTGAAGACAAAGTCATACAGCTTGGGCTGAGCATTTTTGATGAGTTTGGCCATCTCAATCGTGGCGTAGACATCAGCCAGGGCATCATGCGCGCCGGTGTGCTCGATACCATTGGCCGCGGTCAGATCTTCCAGACGAAAGCTGGGTCTGCCATCCTCCCGATCGGGCCAATGGATGCCTTCGGGGCGTAAGGCGCGGGTCAGCCGCACCATGTCAATAATATCCCAGCGTGAATTGCCATTCTGCCATTCACGGGCATAGGCATCATAAAAATTACGAAACAGCGTAAAGCGGGTGAACTCATCGTCGAAGCGCAGGCTATTGTAGCCGACGCCACAGGTGCCGGGCTCCGCCAGTTCGTCATGAATGCGGGCGATGAATTCGGCCTCTGTCAGCCCCTCTTTTTCTGCCTGCTGCGGAGTCAGACCGGTGACCAGCGCCGCCTGTGGGTGGGGCAGAAAATCACCACCGGGCTTGCAGTAAATCATCAGGGGCTCACCGATGATATTCAGATCTTCGTCAGTGCGGACACCGGCAAACTGCATGGGCCGGTCAAAGCGGGGATCGATGCCGGAAGTTTCGTAGTCGTGCCAATAAAGCGTGGTCATAAAATGTCTGTGTCTGAAGGTGAGTAAACTTAAGTTAACCGAGCCTTGCCAGGAGAACAAGCTGACATAAAAAAGCCATACACCGCATAGCGATGTATGGCTTTATATCGAGAGACAGCTTTACAGGGTCGCGAAGGCCTCTTTCGCGGCACTGATGGTTTTGGCGATTTCACTGTCACCATGGGCGGCAGACAGGAAGCCGGCTTCGAACGCCGAGGGTGCCAGATAGACACCGCGGTCCAGCATGGCATGGAAGAATTTTTTGAAACGTTCCTGATCACTGGCTGCAACCTGTTCGTAATAGCTGACTTTTTTATCTTCAGTAAAGAACAGGCCAAACATGCCTCCGACATGATTGGTGGTCATCGGCACTCCGGCTTCATTCGCCGCCTGTTGCAGACCCTCAACCAGCTTGCTGGTGGCGGCACTGAGACTATCATGGAAGCCAGGCTGTTTTATCAGGTTCAGTGTCGCCAGACCGGCCGCCATCGCAATGGGGTTACCTGACAGGGTGCCTGCCTGATAGACCGGGCCCAGTGGCGCAATGTGTTCCATCACTTCCCGTTTACCGCCGAAGGCACCGACTGGCAGACCGCCGCCAATGACCTTGCCGAAAGTGGTCAGATCCGGTGTCACAGCGTAATGCGCCTGGGCACCTCCCAGGGCGACACGGAAACCGGTCATGACTTCATCAAAAATCAGCACGCTACCATACTGGTCGCAGACCTCACGCAGTCCCTCAAGAAAACCGGGCTCTGGCGGGATACAGTTCATGTTGCCGGCGACCGGTTCGACGATAATGCAGGCAATGTCGTCACCCACCTGCTCGAAGCATTCACGCACCGAATCCATATCATTGAATCGCAGCGTCAGCGTGTGCTCTGCCAGCGCCGCAGGTACACCGGCGGAAGAGGGCACGCCCAGCGTCAATGCGCCTGAACCGGCTTTGACCAGCAGGGAGTCCGCATGACCGTGATAGCAACCTTCGAATTTCACGATTTTGTCGCGGCCGGTGTAACCACGGGCAAGGCGAATCGCGCTCATCGTCGCCTCGGTGCCTGAACTGACCATGCGTACCAGTTCCATGGAAGGCACCAGTTCACACACCAGGTCAGCCATGGTGGTTTCCACTTCGGTTGGGGCACCGAAACCCAGACCGTGTTTTACCGCCTCACTGACTGCGTTTAACACATCGGGATGCGCATGACCGACAATCATCGGCCCCCAGGAGCCGATGTAATCCACGTATTGTTTGCCTTCAGCATCGGTCAGCCAGGCACCTTTGCCTTCGCGGAAGAAGACCGGGTCGCCGCCGACGCCTTTGAATGCCCGAACCGGGGAGTTAACGCCGCCGGGAATGTGCTTTTGTGCTCTTTGAAACAATTCGTGATTGGTTTGCATGCTGTGTCCTAAATCTCTCCGATAATGTGTAGAAGCAAGATATGCGATAATTCTAACTTATCTATGCAATAAGCAAATGATCATGAGTTTAAAATTACGATTGTTGATCATCGTGACCATTATTCTGCTGATTAACTTCGCTGCCGCGGGTTATCTGATGGTACAGAATGCCAGACAGGCGCTGGCACAGGAAATGGCGTCCAGTACCCAGTTGGCGAAAGGCCTGCTGGTTAATGCGCTGCCCACATTACGATTTTCCAATGATTTGAGTGAGCGTCTGACACTGATTGTCGATAGTGTGCGCCATACCCGTCACATCCGGGCCTGGTTTGAAGACATGAATGGTCAGCCGCTGATTGGCCAGGAGGACCAGGTTGGCTTCTTTAACAAGCCAGATGCGCCAGACTGGTTTATCCGGATGATGGAACCGGAAGCGGTGGCTTTCCGGCGACTGATCACCAAGGGCAGTAAGTCATACGGCTATTTAGTCGTGGAGGCGGACCCCAGCGATGAGGTGACCGAGGTCTGGCAGGATATCAACACGCTGTTCTGGCTGGGACTGATATTCCTGTTATTGATTCTGGCTCTGATCTACATGGCATTGAGACAGGGTCTGAAGCCACTGTCGCAGTTATCAGATGCCCTGGGTCATCTGGAACAGGGTGATTTTGGCGCACGGGTCGATACCACTGCCGTTAAAGAATTGAATCCGATTCAGATCCGCTTTAACCATATGGCCAGCGTGCTGGAAAAAACCATGGCAGAAAATCATGCCCTGGCCGGAAATATGCTCAGTCTGCAGGAATCAGAACGCCGCGATCTGGCGAGGGAACTGCACGATGAACTGGCGCCCTGTCTGTTTGGTATCCGAGTGGACCTGGGCGAGATCGAACGTCTGGCTGAAGAAAAACAGATTCCTCAGATTGAAGAAAAAGTCGGCTCAGTCAAAACCATTACGAATCATATCCAGTCGTTGGTGCGTAAGATGCTCAGCCGCCTGCGGCCAATGACGCTGGATGATTTGGGCCTTGCGGAAGCCCTGCGCGACATGTTGCACAACTGGCGCGACCGCCAGCCGGAAATCGACTGGGAATGGGACTTTGTCGGTGATTTCCATGATCTGCCAGATACGTTGCAGGTAACGGTTTATCGGGTGGTGCAGGAATGCACCACGAACTGTGTCCGCCATGCTAACGCCAGTCATGTCAAGGTCGAAGTGCGCCGTGACGGCGATGCGATGAAAGTCGCCGTCACCGACGACGGAAAGGGGCTTGATGCCAGTATGGTGCGAGGCTTCGGTCTGATAGGCATGCGTGAACGGGTCACGGCACTGGGTGGCCGGATCGCATTCGATACAGCAGAAGGACATGGCCTGCAGGTGCGGGTATTAATTCCATTGAAAGGTGAAACAAACAATGAAACAGGCAGTAACGATATTGGTGGTGGACGATCATCCGATAGTTCGGGCCGGCTGTCGACAGCTCATCCAGCAGATACCCTCGGCTAAGGTTTTCGAGGCTGAAACCGGCGAGGAAGGTTACCGGCTGTTCCAGGAACAGTATCCTGACATGGTGTTGCTGGATATCACCTTGCCGGGCATGGGGGGGCTGGAAGTGCTACGTCGGATTCGCGCTAATCGTGAAGATGCCAAGGTGCTGATGTTCAGCATGCATGAAGATCCGGTGTTTGCGTCCAGAGCGATGCAGGCCGGCGCTCGTGGTTACATCACCAAGAACAACGCCGCTGACCACCTGGTCGAAGCGGTGGAAAAGGTGCTGGATGGCAAGATCTATCTGAGCCCCGATATGGCCCAGCAACTGGCCATGCTGAATATCGATGCCGGTACCAGTGCGCTCAGTGATTTGTCGCGTCGTGAGTTGGAAATTCTGCGCTTGCTGGGCGAGGGCAAGAGCATGAATGAAATTTCCGATGTGCTGGGGATCAGCTATAAAACGGTGGCGAATAACCTGACTCAGATTAAAAGTAAGCTCGACATCAACAAAACAGCGGAATTAATGCGTTTTGCCATCAGCCATGGTTTGTCGTCCTAGCCTGAGTTAATGCAGGACAGAGAAGGAAGAGAAACACAGGAATAAATTCCCGTTTTATTGGGATAAGTCGCTCATCCCAGAATGACTTGCAAGCGTTAATATTTGCATCAAGTTATAGAAATTTTCAGCTTCTATAGTCTTATATTTCTCTCTCCTTCTATGAAGGTTTCGCCGGGTACCCTGTTACCCGGCTTTTTTTTGCCTGTCACTTTATTTGAGAACGCTTCTTAATTGCGAATCTCTATTGTTTATTGTAAAATCCCTTCTCTTGTTAAGATGATGCTTTTACAATGCCGAGCTATCGGCAAATATGGGATTGGATATCTATGCAATTAAAGCAGACGATAAGACGGGGCTGGCCTCTGGCGTTAATCTTGACGCTACCGCTGACAGCGGGCGCTGGTGCTCTTGAGGACGCTATCGACACGCAAGTCGATACAGATATCGCCGCACAGGAATCACAGGAAACGATCGATAACCTGGACGACGAAACCACGGACATGCTGGCGCAGTATCGCGATATCCTGCGTCAAACCCAGAGTCTGAAAACCTACAACGACCAATTGGAACAACTGGTCAGCTCACAACGAAACGAACTGGATTCGATCAGTCTGCAATTACAGAACATCGAGACCACACAGCGCGATATCGTGCCGTTAATGAGTAAAATGATTGAGGTGCTGGAACAGTTCGTCACACTGGACATTCCCTTCCTGCAACAGGAACGCAACGACCGTATCGTTGCGCTGAAAACCATGATGGGCCGCGCTGACGTTTCTCTCTCAGAAAAATACCGTCGCATCATGGAAGCCTATCAGGTGGAAACCGAGTATGGTCGTACCATCGAGGCTTATCAGGCGGATCTGAACAAGGAAGGTGATAACCGCACGGTCGACTTCCTCAGAATTGGTCGCGTCAATCTCTACTATCTTACTCTGGACGGTCGTGAGGCCGGAGTCTGGGATACCGAGTCCGGCCAATGGCAGACTTTACCTGATAATTATCTGCAACCCATTGCGGATGGCCTGAAAGTCGCTCGCAAACAACTACCACCGGATTTGATGGTGCTGCCGCTGAAAGCATCGGGAGGTGAACAATGAAATCTTTAATCTCCCTGATCCTGATGCTGGGGCTGAGCTTGCCACTGGCAGCACAGGAGAAACCAGCCAACCTGGATGAACTGCTGGAGCAGGTGAAACGTGACCGGGTACTGGAGCAGCAACAGAATAAATTGCGTGAAGCCGAGTTTGTTGAGGCTCATGACGAGCAGGCGCGCCTGCTGGAACAGGCGCGTCAGCAACTGAGAGCAGAAGAGCAGCGCACCCAGCGGTTGAACTCCTCCTTTAACGAACTGGAGCAGACGCTGGCAGAACAGCAGGCGTTACTGGACGAAAAATCCGGCTCTCTGGGTGAACTGTTTGGTACAGTGCGTCAGATTGCCAGCGACAGCAATAGTGTGCTGCAAAGTTCAATGACCTCAGTAACACGCAAAGAACGTCTGGATTTTCTGGCGCAATTGAGTGAAAGCAAGCAGCAACCCACTATCGATGAGTTGCGTCAACTATGGCTGACTCTGCAGGAAGAAATGACCGCTTCCGGTAAGGTGAAGCAGTTTCAGGCACCGGTGATCACGGTGACCGGTGAAGTGGCGGAACAGACAGTTACCCGTGTCGGTGTGTTTACCGCTTTCAGTGAGGGTAAATTTCTGCGTTATCTGTCTGAAACCGGCAATCTGGTGGAACTGGCCAGACAACCGGTCGACCGCCTCCGAGAGCTGATGACGGAGTTTGCCGATGCGGAGGCCGGAGAATTGATGCCAGCGGTAGTCGATCCTACGCGTGGCGCCATAATGGCGCTGCTGGTACAGACCCCAACCCTGAAAGAGCGCATCGAACAGGGTGGCTGGATTGGTTACATTATCCTGGTACTGGGCGCTGTGGGTCTGCTGGTCGCGATGTTGCAGTTCCTGTCCTTGCAGCGGGCGGGTAGTGGTGTCGCTAAACAACAGAAACAGAAAGAGATTAGCCAGAAAAACCCACTGGGCCGGATTCTGTCGGTTTACAACGACAAACTGGCACAGGATGTCGAAACCCTGCAGCTCAAACTGGATGAGGCCATCCTGAGAGAAATGCCCAAGTTGGAAAGGGGGCTGATCACGCTGGCAATTCTGGCCGCCATTGCGCCGATGCTGGGTCTCCTGGGTACCGTTTCAGGCATGATTGAAACCTTCCAGTCCATCACCCTGTTCGGGACCGGTGATCCGAAATTGATGTCCGGTGGCATTTCCCAGGCACTGGTGACGACGGAACTGGGCCTTGCAGTGGCTATCCCGTTACTGTTGATTCACAGTGGCCTGTCGAGCAAATCCAATCGCCTGATCCAGATTCTGGATGAGGAAAGTGCTTCGATCGTGGCCCGCAACGCGGAAACACAGAATGGACAGTCTGACTAACGGCCTGTTTCAGATACAGCTGCTGATGGAAAGCGGCGGTTTTGTGCTGTGGATTATTCTGCTGGCATCGATTCTGATGTGGTCGCTGATTATAGAACGTTATATCTACGTGTATTTTCAGCATCCCAAACAGGTCAAGCACTTGATTAGGGAATGGCAGGAGCGTCGCGACCGCACCAGTTGGTATGCGTATCAAATCCGCCAGGGCATGATTGCCGAAAGCCGAATAGCGCTGTCGCGTTATCTGATGTCAATTAAAACCCTGACTGTGGCGCTACCGATGCTGGGGCTGCTGGGTACGGTCAACGGTATGATCCAGACCTTTGATGTCATGACCGTATTCGGAACCGGCAATACCCGGGGCATGGCCGGTGGTATTTCAGTCGCTTTGATCACCACGATGGGCGGGCTGCTGACGGCCCTGTCCGGCCTGTATTTCAGCACTCAACTGAGCCAGCGGGTATCACGTGAGGTCGACAACGTGGCCGATGCTTTGCGAAGAGATTAGGAACTAGAGATGAGAAACCGACACTCCCGCAGACAAAGCGGTGGCATTGCAGACATCAACATGACGCCCTTGATCGATATGGTGTTCATACTGTTGATTTTCTTTATTGTCACCACCTCTTTCGTTAAGGAGACCGGGGTGGATGTGAATCGACCCACGGCAAAAACCGCGGTCAAGAAAGAACGTGCCAACATTCTGATTTCAATCAGAGCCAATGATGAAATCTGGATGGACAAGCGTCAGATTGATCGTCGTGCAGTTCGTGCCAATGTCGAGCGCATGCATGCTGAAAATCCGGAAGGCTCGGTGATTATCCTGGCTGATGAAGAGGCCAAAACAGGTCTGTTGATCGAAGTGATGGATCAGGCACGTCTGGCCGGTGTCGCCAACGTATCGATTGCAGCTGAACGGGATTAAACGCTTTTTATGAGACTGGCGATAGGCATTATTCTGGCGCTGCTGGTGAACTTCGGCCTGTTTGTGCTGATGCAGCACATGATCAGCAACAAGGAAGTCGACAAGCAACTGACTGAAGAGATCCGCCTGCTTGATTTTGTCCGTATTAAACAGGAAGAGACGCAGCCGGAAACCAAACAACGCGAACTGCCAAAAAAGCCGCCTCCACCTGAAGAGCCACCACCGCCACCGGAAACGCCGGCACCACAGACTGACCGGCCTCAACCGGATACGCCACAGATGGATATGCCACGCATTGATGTGCCGATGGACATCACTGGCGGTCCTTATCTGGGAGATTTTGCCGAGGCACCGAAAGCAGCACCAGCCCCGGCGCCGGTACCGGTTGAGGGGCCCATCATCGATAATGAGGTGATGCCACTGGTGCGGATACCACCGCAATACCCGCGTGTGGCTGCCAGACGCGGCATTGAAGGGGTGGTGACGGTACAGTTCATTATCACCAAAGATGGTACGGTTCGTGATGCAAAAGTTGTCAGGGCACAACCCTCTAACGTCTTCAATGATGAAGCCATTGAAGCTGTACTGAAATGGAAATTCAAACCTAAACTGGTGGAAGGTCAGCCGGTGGAAAGACAAGCGACCCAGGAAATCGAGTTCAAACTGTCACGATGAGAAAATTGCTTACCACATTGTTGTTGCTGAGTCTGAGCCTGTCACCAGTGCTGGCACAGGATGAGGAGTATTTACTGACCCAGAAGACCTATGAAGCGCTGAGTAAAGCACAGGAACTGATGGAGCAGTCACAATTCGGCGAGGCTGGACGACGTCTCAATGAGTTGCTGGCCCAGACAGAGGCAGGCAGTTATGACCGTGCCGTTGTACAACAAACAATCGGCTACCTGCATTCGGAACAGGCACAGTATGATCGGGCTGCTGCTGCCTTTCAGGAAGCACTGGATGCCGATGCGCTGCCTGACGATGTGACCCACAACCTGCGTTACAACCTGGCTCAAATTCTGATCGCTGACGGACAGTACAGTAAAGGCATTGCCCTGATGGAACAATGGCTTGCCAGTGAGGGGCAGGCTGACAATAGCGTCTATGTATTGTTAGCCACCGCTTATTACCGGGTCGAGAATTTCAGTAAAGTCATCGAACATATCCGCACTGCGATTAAAAACGATCGTGATCCCAAGGAGGACTGGTATCGACTGCAATTGTCTGCGCATATGTCGCTGAATCAATATAAGTCAGCGATCAATGTGCTGGAAATTCTCATTACCCGCTACCCGCACCGCAAAATATACTGGGATCAACTGGCCGCCCTGTACCAGCAACAGGAGAAAGAATTCACTTCTCTCGCCGTGCGTATGTTGGCTGACAGACTGGATCTGGGCGATCCAAAAACCCTGGTCAATCTGGCCGATATGTATCGTTACCTGCGTGTGCCCTACAAATCCGGCAAACTGCTGGAAAGAGCGATGAATGAGGGTGTGATTCCGTCCGACTTCAAGCATCTGGAGAAGCTGGCTGATAGTTGGATGGCAGCCCGTGAAGACGCATTGGCGGCAGAAACGCTGAAACAAATGCTGTCGAAAGACAACAGCGGCAAAACCCACCTGAAACTGGCCCAGGTTTACCTGGCCACTGAAGACTGGCAGCAGGTAATTGATACCCTGAGTCCGGTGGTGGGGTCCTTGCAGGACAATAATAAAGGGCGTGCACAGTTATTGCTGGGTACCAGTTACTTCCACCTGGACCAGTTGGAGCAGGCTAAAGCGGCTTTCAGTCGGGCGATGGCCTTTGAAAGTCAGTCAAGTCAGGCAGGGCAGTGGCTACGCCACATCGATGATATCCTTCAGAGACAAAATAATGCCGAGACAAGCTGATCTGAATCAGCTCAAGCAGGCACTGGTGCAGCATTATCAGTGGCTGCGCCAGTTTGGTTGCAATGACTCTCACAGCGGTAATGCGTCGCTGCGCTGGCACGATGAAATCTGGGTGACACCCAGCGGTTGTTGTGCCGACACGCTGAAGCCTGAAGATCTGGTCCGTTGCCATATTGACGGCAGTCGCGAGGAGGGTGCTTCATTGGATGCGCCCTTGCATATTGAAGTCTACCGGCAGAATGCGCAGGCCCGCGCCGTGTTGCACAGTCATGGACCGCATACAGTGGCATTGACCTTGAAAGGGCAGGACTTTGTGCCGGTCGATTTTGAGGGGCAATTGTACTTTCCCCGGGTACCGGTTGTGACCATTCCCTATCAGGATTATGTCGCCAAATCGCCGGCGCTGGTCGCCGCCAATCTCAAAGATTATAAAGTCACTGTGGTTGCCGGCCATGGTGTTTATGCCTGTGCAGAAACGATCAATCTCGCGTATAAATGGAGTTGTTCGCTGGAATTGTCGGCCAAAACAGCCTGGTTGGCGCATCAGATAGATCGCTAAGCGACAGCCCGGCCATCTTTTCGCAACAATTTCACGCTTCACTAGTCATAACGACTCATCCAAAGTCACAACGGAGTAGGATCATGACAGCTGAAAGCACCCTTAAGAAAAGCGCGACGGCTGAGCAGGGTTTTTTGAGAACACCACTGCTCGACGGCGATGATCCCGCCGCAAAACGTCGCGAAATCGCAGCCTACTTTAATTTCAACTTCGAACGCTACGAGTCTCTGTTCGACACGCTCAAGTCTGACGAAGCTTTTTACCGTAAATCGATTCCGCTGCGTCATCCGCTGATTTTCTACTACGGTCATACCGCTACCTTTTTTGTTAACAAAATGCTGTTGGCAGGCCTGATCGATAAACGTATCAACCCCAAATTTGAATCCATGTTTGCTGTCGGCGTGGATGAAATGAGCTGGGATGATCTGAACGAAGATCACTACGAGTGGCCTGCAGTCGAGGAAGTCACTGCCTATCGCCAGCAGGTCAAGGCGATGATCAACAGAGTGATTCAGAAAGCGCCGTTAAAATTGCCGATTGATTGGGAGAACCCTTGGTGGGCCATCCTGATGGGCATTGAGCATGAGCAGATTCATCTGGAAACCTCCTCGGTACTGATCCGCCAGCAGAAGCTGGACCTGGTGCAGTCCAGATCTGCCTGGCGTCCATTCAAAGACAGGGGGGAAGCACCGGAGAACAGTCTGGTGACTATCCCGGGTGGTACGGTACAAATCGGCAAGGATTTCAGTGACCGGGTTTACGGCTGGGATAATGAATACGGTCAGCACCAGGCCGAGATCAATGATTTCCAGGCTTCCCGTTTTCTGGTCAGTAACCAGGAGTTTCTTGCCTTTGTCGAAGCTGGAGGCTATCAGCAGGATGACTGGTGGCAGGAAGAAGGTCTGGCCTGGCGTCAGTTTACCCAGGCCATGCATCCCACCTTCTGGATCAAGAGTGCCCAAGGTTGGCAACTGCGGCTGATGACGGAAGTGGTCGATATGCCGTGGAATTGGCCGGTCGATGTCAACTATCATGAAGCTAAAGCGTTTTGTAACTGGAAGGCTGAGCAGACCGGGGAGGCTGTCAGACTACCCACCGAGGATGAGTGGTACCGGATTTACGAACACGCCGGCTTGAGTGAACTGGACGAGAAGCCGGCGGTAGCGAATATTCACCTTGATTATGCCGCTTCCTCCTGTCCGGTGGATCATTTTGCCCACGGTGATCTCTTCGATGTCATCGGTAACGTCTGGCAATGGACAGAAACACCGACCTATCCGTTTGACGGTTTCAAGGTGCATCCAATCTACGATGATTTCACCACGCCGACCTTCGACGGACAGCATAATCTGATCAAGGGCGGTTCCTGGATTTCCTGCGGTAATGAAAGCCGTCTGGCTTCACGTTATGCTTTCCGCCGTCATTTCTTTCAACATGCGGGTTTCCGTTATGTGGTCTCGGATAATGAAGTCGAGCAGCATAGCTCCAACTACGAAACCGACCAGATGCTGTCCCAGTATGCCGAGTTCCACTATGGTGATAGCTATTTTAACGTCGCCAATTTTCCCAAAACACTGGCTGAACTCGCCGTGGAAATAATGGGAGATAAACCGAAAGGTCATGCCCTGGATATCGGCTGTGCGGTCGGTCGTGCCAGTTTTGAGCTGGCACGTGATTTCGATAAAGTCACCGGCGTGGATTTCTCAGCCCGCCTGATTAATCTGGGTGTACAGATGGCGCAACAGGGTGTAGTTCGCTATACCATCACTGATGAAGGCGATCTGGTGCATTACGAAGAACGTCGCCTGGACACAATGGGGCTGGCAGATGTCGCAGATAAAGTCGAGTTCCTGCAGGGGGATGCCTGTAATCTGAAACCGATTTATCGCGGTTACGATCTGATCCTCGCCGCCAACCTGATTGATCGTCTTTACCGTCCCGCACAGTTTCTGCGCAGTGTGCATGAGAGGCTGAACGAGGGCGGGGTGCTGATGCTGGCTTCTCCCTATACCTGGTTGGAAGAACATACCGACAAGTCGGAGTGGCTGGGCGGTTTTAAAAAAGATGGTGAGAGCTTCACCACGCTGGATGGGCTTAAAGCCATTCTGGAACCGCATTTTGAATTGATTCGTGGTCCGGAATCGGTACCCTTTGTCATCCGTGAGACCAGTCGAAAATTCCAGCATACCCTGTCTGAGGTGACCGTCTGGCAGCGGCGTCCGAGCGGCGAATAGCGTAACGGCTCAAACGTTGATGCATTGCTCTGCAGGTCAGGAAGACTTTAAACTCGCCAGTCATGTTTTATTTAATGGCAGGAGCGGGTTCACATCATGAGCTTTGATTTTGATACGCCAGTCGATCGCACTGGCTCCAGCAGTCTTAAGTTCGATGCCAGACAGGCTTATTTTGGCCGCGCTGATGTGATGCCGATGTGGGTAGCGGATATGGACTTCGCTGCCCCGCCCGCCGTGACCCAGGCGCTGGTGGCCAGGGCTGAGCACCCTGTTTACGGTTATACACTGTATCCGGAATCCGTCTATCAATCGCTGATCGACTGGTGTCAGCAGCGCTACCAATGGTCGGTGAAACGCAGTCACATCATGATGTGTCCGGGCGTTGTACCCTCTCTGCATGCAGCGATTGAAGCCTTGACTCAACTGGGCGACAAGGTGGTTGTTCAGCCGCCGGTTTATTTCCCCTTTTTCACAGCGGTGACCGAAACCGGCCGTGATCTGGTGCTGAACCCGCTAAAACTGGAAAATGGTCATTACGCGATGGACCTTGAGCATCTGGAAGACTGTGCCAAAGCCGGAGCCCGTCTACTGCTGCTCTGTTCACCGCACAATCCGGTCGGCCGCGTCTGGCGAAGGCAGGAATTAAACGAGCTGCTGACACTCGCGGAGCGCTACCAGATGACAATCATCTCTGATGAAATCCATGCCGATTTGATCTTCCCCGGTCAGTCTCACCTGCCGCTCGCCGATCTGACTGATTCAGTGAATGTGCTGACTGCTATCGCTCCCAGCAAAACCTTCAATATCCCGGGCATGGGTCTGTCCTCGCTGGTGGTGCCGCAAAAGTCGGACCGCAAAGCGATCAATCGGGTTTTTGACAGCTGGCATGTGAGCGCAGCCAACCCGTTCAGTATCACGGCCTACGAAGCGGCTTACCGTCATGGTGAGGCGTGGCTGGACGCCTTGATGGCCTATCTGCAGCAATCGCTGAACGCTGCTCGTCACATCATCATAACCGAGCTGAATGGTATCAACTTGATTGAACCGGAGGGCACCTACTTGTTGTGGCTGGATTGTCGGCAACTGGGGCTGGATAACCAGGCGCTGCGAGGTTTTTTTATTGAAAACGCCGGTGTCGGAATGAATCCGGGTTATGTTTTTGGAGAAACCGGGTCTGGCTTCATGCGGTTGAATATGGGCTGTCCCAGAGCCCAACTCGACGCCGCACTGGCTAAAGTGGCTCAAGCGCTTACGGAACTGAATCACTGATTGAAGCGCGTTTTTTCTTGATGCCGCATTTTATAATCATCAATGTTCTGCCTGTGATGCAGGAGACATAAATGAGGAATGAAGATGACAGACACAATTGGCGCGGCTGCTGGGATAATCTGGCATTACCTGGCAGAAAATGGTGCGGTATCAGTCAGTAAGCTTGCCAAGGACACCGGGCTTGAGAGTAAAGTCATGCAGCGCGCACTCGGTTGGCTGGCAAAAGAAGACAAACTCTGCTTTGAGCTTAAAGGCCGTAGCGAGATGATTAGCCTTAAGCAGGGTTAATCGACAATATCCCTTTTGACGGTAAAGGCGCCTCGGATATCGCCCAGTTTGAATCCGGTCGCCATATCATCAGGATAGTGGGTATCAATTCTTGCCTGTACCGGTTCAGCGATTTTTGAACCATGGCAGGAGAGGCAGACTTTATCAGTCGGGATTGCCTTCATCATCCGCCACTGGCTGCCTGAGGCCGTTTCTACTTTTTCTTTAAAAGTCAGTTTCTGGATCGCTTCTCCGCCCGCTAGCCGGGTTTCAAAGCGCTGGAGCACATCCGTCTCCCAGGCATCGGCTTCATTAGCCGGGTTGCGAACTTTAAGGCTGGTGCGGCCAATTTCAAGACCATACTTCTTGGAAATTTCGGCAGCCAGGCTGGGGGCAATCAGGTTGCAGACCGACACTGCCTCGGCTGGTCCGCCATCCCCCATTGCTGCCAGAAGGGAAGATTTAAGGCTGGTAGCCAGTTCTTTAATCGCTGCCTGAGCATCCTTTTTAAAGGCCTCCTGTGCCGCTTTTTCTTCCCCAGCGCTCACCGCACCGGTCATGACTAAAGCCAGAATTAACGCTAAAGATCGCATAAAAAGCCTATCCTCATTCTGTCAGCATAATAAAGAGACCAGCCAGCATGGGTGGCCAGCCGGCCCAGGGACTGAATACGATTCGCCAGGGCAGATGTTGCGGTCTGAAACCAACACCGTGGACAAACCCGATGCAAGCCCCTATCAACACTATCATCAGCATGCCATGCTGAGAAGTCCCGTCAGCTGAGATCAGCGTTGGTGGGTAAACCAGAATCATCAATGAGACGATGGCGGCTAACAACAGACTAATCAGTCTTAGCAGACTACTAGTCATCCGCTTCCTCCCCATCATTTAATTCTAACCACATGACATTGATGATACCAAAAGCCACTGCGAGCAAAACGCCCAGAATCCATGCGAAATACCACATTGGGGCCCCCTAGTAAGTCGAGTGTTGATTGTCGCGGATAAATTGCACATCCAGGCGTTGCCACATCCGACGGTAAGTCCAGTAACTATAGCCCAGAATTAATGGCACAAATATCGCTGCGGTCCAGAACATAATTTCCAGTGTCAGTTTGCTGGAGGTCGCATCCCACATTGTCAGGCTGCTGTTGATATCCGAACTGGAGGGCATGACAAATGGGAAAAGAGAAAAACCTGCAGTGAGAATGATGCCTGTCACCACGACACAGCTACTGATAAAAGCCAGTCCAGCCCGGCCGATATGAGAAGCCAGGCACACCATGAGCATGGCCAGCAACGCCAGGCCCGGTGCCAGCATCGTCCATGGATAGAGAACATAATTATTAAGCCAGGCACCAGTCTCAGTGCTGACCTGTTTCATTTCGGGGGTGAAGCTTGAGCCCGCATCCGGCATGCTGTTGACCACATAACCCTCAATCCCGGTGGCGACCCAGACTCCGGCGATGCTAAAACAGATGAAGAGAACCCCTGCGCTGACTTTGGCAACCATTGCTGCCCGTGATTCGAGCTGATCGACTGTACGTGCCTGTAACCAGACAGCGCCATGCACGATCACCATCAACAGGCTGGTGATGCCACAGAGTAGGGCGAAAGGGCTTAACAGCTGCCAGAATGTGCCGGTGTAATTAGGCCGCATAAAGTCATCGAAATGAAATGGCACGCCCATCAACAGATTGCCAAAGGCGACGCCGAAAATAAGCGGCGGTACGGCACTGCCGATAAACAGACCCCAATCCCAGCTTCGCCGCCAGCGCGGGTGATCAATTTTGCTGCGGTAATCAAAACCGACCGGCCTCAAGAACAAGGCAAACAATGTCAGCATCATGGCCAGATAAAAGCCCGAGAAAGCCATTGCGTAAACCAGTGGCCATGCGGCAAATAGAGCGCCACCGGCGGTAATCAGCCAGACCTGGTTACCCTCCCAGTGCGGACCCACGGTGTTGAGCATGATACGTCTTTCTTCATCGTTACGGCCAAGGAAAGGCAACAGTGTTCCGACACCCATATCGAAGCCGTCTGTCAACGCAAAGCCAATCAGGAGCACGCCGATGAGTAACCACCAAATCAGTTTCAAAGTCTCATAATCGAACATCTCAGGCCTCCTTGATGGTCGTTTCAAAGTGGTATTGACCGGTATGAAGACTACTCGGGCCCTGTCTGACAAAATGAATCATCAGGTACATCTCAATAATCAATAACAGCGTGTAGAAGCTGATCAGCGCAATCAAACTGTTCCAGACATCACTCACTGCGAGTGTTGAGGTGGAGAGGAAGGTGGGTAATATGCCGCTGATAGACCAGGGTTGGCGACCGTATTCGGCAACAAACCAGCCAGTTTCAGCTGCAATCCAGGGTAAAGGCAGGGCAAACACCACCAGCCAGAGAAACCCTCTCTGTTGGGATTCCTGCCTTTTAGCGCAATGGTAGAAAGCCAGCGCAAAAATAATCAGCATCGCAAAACCGGAAGCCACCATTACCCTGAAAGCCCAAAACATGGGGGCCACCCCGGGAATAGAGTCTCGCGCCGCAGCCGCAATTTGTTCTTCACTGGCATCACTGACGGACTCGGTATAGCGTTTCAGCAGTAGCCCGTAACCGAGATCATCTTTGACCGCATCGAAGGCGGCGATGGTATTGCTATCGGTCTCACCGTTACGCAGTTTTTCCAGCAAGGCATAGGCATTCATGCCATTACGGATGCGTTCCTTATTTTCTTCAATCAGCTCTTTAATACCGGTTACCGGTTCATCAACGGAACGGGTGGCTATTAATCCCATGACATAAGGAATTTTTATCGCATAATCAGTTTCCATCGTGTCTTCATTGGGTAAGCCGAACAGGGTGAACGCCGCAGGCGGTTCAGTGGTTTCCCATTCAGCTTCAATGGCAGCCAGTTTGGTTTTTTGAACATCTCCCAGCTCATAGCCGCTCTCATCGCCCAGGACAATGACGGAACAGATTGATGCCAGCCCAAATCCTGCTGCCACAGCGAAACTGCGTCGGGCGAAAGCGATATCCCGTTTTTTCAGCAGATACCAGGCGCTGATACTAAGTACAAACATGGCGCCGGTGACATAACCGGCTGCCACGGTATGAATAAATTTGACTTGCGCCACCGGATTGAAAAAGACCTCGGCGAAACTGGTCAGCTCCATGCGCATGGTCTGATAGTTGAAATCGGCACCAACCGGGTTCTGCATCCAGGCATTGGCGATAAGAATCCATAATGCCGACAAGTTCGATCCCAGTGCGACCAGGAAAGTTGTCATCAGGTGTTGCCGCTTACTCAGTCGATCCCAGCCCAGGAAAAACATGCCAACAAAAGTTGATTCCAGCATAAATGCCATCAATCCCTCGATAGCCAGTGGTGCCCCGAATATGTCGCCGACATAGTGTGAGTAATAGGCCCAGTTGGTACC
The DNA here is from genome assembly GCA_965229455.1 of uncultured Methylophaga sp. GTDB lineage: Bacteria > Pseudomonadota > Gammaproteobacteria > Nitrosococcales > Methylophagaceae > Methylophaga. Next base: position 2,491,214 of record OZ245877.1, on the reverse strand, counting down.
GAACTGAAATTCCAGTGTCAGGCCGGTTGTGACACCGAGTGCAAAGTTGATACCGAACAGCTTGCCCCAGAACTTTGTCATATCTCGGTATATTTCTTTACCGGTCATGACATAGATGGACTCCATAATAACCAGAATCCAGGAGAGCCCAAGGGTGAGCGGCACAAATAGAAAGTGATACATCGCCGTGATGGCAAATTGTAGTCGCGAGAGGTCCACCAGATGTTCACTAATCACGGTTTTCTCCTTGTGAAGTGGAAGACAGCAGTTTCTGAGCGGTTGCGTTGCTGTTGTCGAGTCCGGGCGGCGTGCTGAAGAATTGATTCCAGATGACAAACAGCAGCATCAGTTTCAGCAGTAGCATCAGAGCAAGTTCTGTGATTAGGCGCTTATCGGTGAGACGTTTGCCTGTCATGATCAACCTCCTGTCTTAGCGATCATGTTTAAAGTGAGAAAACTCAATGTGTTTAAGATATACCCGGTTATAGCTTATGCAAGCAGCATCTGGCTCAAAATTGATCTATATCAAAGTCTTACATCGCAGCATGACTCATTGATTAAAAGCAGCACCGGCGGGTAACCCCATTTTTTTCAGCAAACGAGCCAGTGGACAAAAACCGGTCAATGCCGCCTGTAATAAATTGGCGCCGACGATAGCCGTAAGCCAGAGCCAGTAACCATGATGTAACTGCGATAAAACCAGACTCAGCAGAATCATTGAACCGGCAAAAACCATGACAACACGATCAATATTCATTTCTGTCTCCATAATTAGATAATAATTAAATACTAATATTCTATTTATTATTATTTCTGTCAAGCATCCCGATCAAAAAAGCTTAAATGTTGTGTGTTAGGCTTTGATACTGATAATCTTCGATGGGAATAAATTCAACTTGATTTGTAAACGATGACAAATACCTACGATGCTTCGGCGATTGAGGTCCTGACAGGACTCGAGCCGGTCCGCAAGAGACCGGGCATGTACACCGATACCACCCGACCCAACCATCTTGCCCAGGAAGTCATCGATAACAGCGTGGATGAGGCGATAGCCGGTCACGCCCGCCAGGTTCAGGTCACCCTGCATAAAGACAATTCACTGGAAGTCAGTGATGACGGCCGCGGCATGCCGGTGGATATTCACCCGGAAGAAGGCGTGCCGGGCGTCGAGGTTATTCTGACCCGTTTGCATGCCGGCGGTAAATTCTCCAATAAGAACTACAAATACTCCGGTGGCCTGCACGGCGTCGGTGTGTCGGTTGTGAATGCCCTGTCTACACGGCTGGAAGTCAAAATCAAGCGAAACGGTATTGAGTACGCCACCGCTTTTGAAGGTGGAGCACTAAAGGAGCCGCTGGCTGAAATCGGCACGGTGGGCAAACGTAACACCGGTACCAGCCTGCGATTCTGGGCAGATGAGTCCTTTTTCGACAGCCCTAAATATTCGGTGGCCAGATTGCGTCATGTGCTGCGTGCCAAGGCTGTTTTGTGTCCGGGGCTGGTGGTCACTTTCACTGATCTCAGCGGTAAAGAGAAAGTCGAAGATCGCTGGTGCTATGAAGACGGACTGAAATCCTACCTGTCTTCTGCCATGACAGACGAGCCCTGTGTACCGGCTTCACCGTTCGTCGGTCATATCAGTGAAGAAAATGAAGAAGTCGACTGGGCTATTATGTGGCAACTGGAGCCGGGCGAAGTGCTGGCGGAAAGTTATGTCAACCTGATTCCGACGGCGCAGGGCGGTACCCATGTTAATGGTCTGCGCAGTGGCGTTCTGGATGCCTTAAGAGAATTCTGTGAGTTCCGCAACCTGCTGCCCCGTGGTGTCAAGCTGACACCGGAAGATGTCTGGGAACGCTGCTGCTATGTACTGTCGGTCAAGCTGGAAGACCCGCAGTTTTCCGGTCAGACCAAGGAACGTCTGTCCTCACGTCAATGTGCGGGTTTTGTCTCCGGCGCAGTTAAAGATGCTTTCAGCCTGTGGCTGAACCATCATGTTGAAGACGGAGAGAAGATTGCTGATCTCGCCATCAGCAATGCCCAGTCGCGGCTTAAGCAGGCCAAGAAAGTGGTACGCAAACGGGTGCAGTCGGGACCGGCGCTGCCGGGTAAACTGGCAGACTGCACCTCACAGGATCCGACCCGCACCGAACTGTTTCTTGTGGAAGGGGATTCAGCCGGCGGCTCAGCCAAACAGGGCCGGGATCGAGAGTTTCAGGCCATCATGCCGCTGCGCGGTAAGATTCTGAATACCTGGGAGGTGGAACCCACCCAGGTACTGGCCTCGCAGGAAGTGCATGATATCGCCGTCGCCATCGGTGTCGATCCGGGCTCGGATGACTTAAGCGGTCTGCGCTATGGCAAAATCTGCATTCTGGCTGATGCCGACTCGGATGGTGCCCATATCGCAACGCTGCTCTGTGCCCTGTTTGTGCGTCATTTCCGGCCACTGGTGGAAGCAGGCCATATCTGTGTCGCGATGCCGCCGCTGTATCGAATCGATGTGGGTAAACAGGTGTTTTACGCACTCGATAATGAAGAGCGGCAAATCATTCTGGACCGTATCGAAAGAGAGAACATTAAGGGCAAACTGAGTATTCAGCGCTTTAAAGGCCTGGGTGAGATGAATCCGATGCAACTGCGTGAAACCACGATGGCACCGGACACCCGGCGTCTGGTCCGGCTCACGATTCAGGCCGAGGACGATACCCTGATGACGCTGGATAAACTGCTGGCCAAAAAACGTTCCTCGGATAGAAAAGCCTGGCTGGAACAGCACGGCGATCTTGCCGATCTGGCTGCCCTGTAAGCAACAAGAGATAAGACCATGACTGCCATTGTCGATGATTTGGAACAGCTGTCACTGCGTGACTTCACGGAAAAAGCCTATCTGGATTATTCGATGTACGTCATTCTGGATCGGGCGCTGCCACATATCGGCGACGGCCTGAAACCGGTTCAGCGACGCATTGTTTATGCGATGTCGGAACTGGGCCTGAGCGCGCTGTCCAAGCACAAAAAATCAGCCCGTACCGTGGGTGACGTGCTGGGTAAATACCACCCGCATGGCGATTCCGCCTGTTACGAAGCCATGGTGCTGATGGCCCAGCCTTTCTCTTACCGCTATCCGCTGATTGACGGCCAGGGCAACTGGGGGTCGATTGATGATCCGAAGTCCTTTGCCGCGATGCGTTATACCGAAGCGCGGCTGGCGCCCTATGCACAGGTGCTGCTGAGTGAGCTGGGACAGGGCACCGCAGACTGGGTGCCGAACTTTGACGGCACCATGGATGAACCGTCCTTATTGCCGGCACGACTGCCCAATCTTCTGCTCAATGGCACCACCGGTATCGCGGTGGGCATGGCCACCGATATCCCGCCGCATAATCTGCGCGAAGTCGTCGAAGCCTGTCTCAAACTGCTTAAGTCATCCCGCACCACGCTGGATGAGATTCTGGAAGATATTCAGGGTCCGGACTTTCCAACTGGTGCCGAAATCGTGTCCAGCCGCGATGAGATCCGCAAGATCTACGAAACCGGTAACGGTTCTATCAAACAACGCGCCTCTTACGACAAAGTCGAGGGCGAAATCATTATTGATGCGCTGCCTTATCAGGTTTCCGGTGCCAAAATTCTGGAACAGATCGCAGCCCAGATGCAGGCCAAGAAACTGCCGATGGTGGCGGATTTGCGAGACGAGTCGGATCACGAGCATGCAGTAAGGCTGGTGATTGTGCCGCGCTCCAACCGGGTGGATATTGAGGGCCTGATGTCGCATCTGTTTGCGACCACCGATCTGGAGCGCAGCCACCGCGTTAATATGAATATGATCGGCATGGATGGCCGTCCGCAGGTTAAGAACCTGCGCGATATGCTGCTGGAATGGCTGGAATACCGTGTCACCACAGTACGTCGGCGCCTGCAGTACCGGCTGGATAAAGTGCTGGACCGCATGCATGTGCTGGAAGGCCTGCTGATTGCCTATCTGAATATCGATGAAGTCATTGCCATCATTCGTAATGAGGATGAACCCAAACAGGTGATGATGGAACGTTTCGGCATCAGCGACCGCCAGGCAGAAGCGATTCTGGAACTGCGTTTGCGCCATTTGGCCAAGCTGGAAGAAATGAAAATCCGCGGTGAACAGGATGAGTTGTCGAAAGAGCGCAAACAGCTCGAGTTGCTGCTGGGTTCGGATAACCGCCTGAAAACCCTGATTCGCAAGGAACTGACCGCCGACGCCGAAAAATTCGGTGATGACCGTCGATCCCATATCGTCGAACGCAAGGCGGCCAAAGCGCTGGATGCCACTGAGCTGCTGCCGACCGAACCGTTAACCATTGTGCTCTCTGAGAGCGGCTGGGTACGCGCCGCCAAAGGGCACGATGTGGACCCGGTGTCACTTAATTACCGTACCGGTGATCGCTATCTGACTTCAGTCAAAGCCCGCAGTAACCAGCAGATTGTATTCCTCGATGAAAGTGGCCGCAGTTACTCGCTGTCTGCTCACTCATTGCCCTCGGCAAGAGGCCAGGGCGAGCCGCTGAGTGGTCGGCTGCAGTCACCACCGGAAGTACGTTTCGTTGCGGTGCTGGCGGTCGATGATGCCGATAAGCCAGTGCTGCTGACCAACACCGCCGGCTATGGCTTTGTCACCACGCTGGAGAACCTGCTGGCCAAGAACAAGGCCGGTAAAGCGGTATTCAATGTGCCTGAAGGTGCCAGGATCCTGCCGCCACTGATGCTGGACAACCCAGAACAGGATCAGATCGCGGTCGCCTCAGGCGATGGCAGATTGCTGGTGTTCCCGGTTAAAGAAATTCCGCCGCTCAATAAAGGCAAGGGTGTACGCCTGATTAATATTCCACAGGCCCGTTTCAGTGCCGGTCAGGAATGGATGCAATCTGTGATTATCGTGCCGCAGGAAAGCAGTCTGACCCTGCATGCAGGACGTCGTCACCTGACCCTGAAACCGGCGGATCTGGCGCATTATGCCGGTGAGCGCGGTAAGCGTGGTCATAAACTGCCGCGCGGCCTGCAGAAGGTGAGCGACGTTGAAGTGGCTGAGTAAACTTTAGTTCGCTTTCGCAGTCACAGAATTTATGCAGGACACACCCTCCGCTCATTTTCCGGTCACCGCGGTATTACTGAGAAAACCCAGTCAGCATCGCTGGCTGAAAACCTCATGGAAGCTACTCGGTTTTATGCCAGGACTCGATGAAATCACGCTGCAACAAGCTGCCAGCGAGGGCGAACTGGTTTATCTCACCGAATTGCAGTTTCAACTGCACAAACAGCATTGTGATGCCTACTATCACAACCTGATGTCAGGTAAACCCAAAGGCTACCTTATCTGCAGCGAAGAAGGAGACAAGCTGGCACCGATGTTGGCCACGGTCGATTTTGATGAGGCCGCTTCCTTTATGGAAACCGATGAAGTCGTGTTCGATGCCCCGCTGGCCGATGCTTTGTGCGTCTGGCTGGAGCATTTTGTGGTCGCTCATTACCAGCCGGCAGCACCCAAAAAACGTCGTCGCCGCAAATGGCATGCGGCGGAAAAAGGGGACGCACAATGAGCGACGAGCATGAGCAGGGCTTTCTGAGCCGCTGGTCCAGGCGCAAACTGGACCAAGACAGCGCTGAGGAGGAGCAGTCTCTGACGCCGGCAACTGAAGAGCCGGTTGAAACTGTCGAAGCGTCTGACCAGATTACAGATACTGATTCGGAGCAGGAAAAACCAATCTGGCAGCGCGATGATGTTGATGAGGAAACCAGAAAATCGGCCTTGCGCGCGCTGTTTCGCAAGCCCGAATTCAATGTCCGTGATGGTCTTAACGAATACGATGATGACTTCACCAAGTTTGCCAGTCTGGGTAATGTCGTCACTCATGAAATGAAGCGGATGCTGAAACTGGCCGAAGAGAAAACCCGGCCGCCACAGATGCCTGAAAACAGCGCCCCAAAACAGACTGATAAGCAGTCGGACAACCAAGATAAAGAGGATAAAGACCTTGCTTAAAGCCGTGGTAGAAGCCGGTGAGATATCGATTGAGCCTGAAGAACAGATCAGCTTTGAATCCCGTGGTCGATGCCTGCTTATTGGCCCGGCGGCTGTCCTGAACCGGCTCATTCCTCGTCTGTCGACACTGGAACTGTATGCCGCGGCCACCGATGAGCATGAGATTGAAGCCGGTGAAACAGTGACGGTGATCCGGCAGAGGCTTTCCGAACTGAGTGGCTGGCTGGGTGCGTTTCATGCCCGTTTCGGTGAACATGAGCTGATCGTAGATCTGGTGCTGGATCTGAGTGAGTCACCCGGGATTCAAAGCAAAGTGGCCCCCCTCGGCTATTTCGCACCCGGCGATGATCCTCAGGCTTTGGCTGAAGCATTGCAACAGTTGCCGGAGCTGGTGGGCGAATTCGATAAGCCCCGTTTTTTTGATTACAAACCGGATATCTGTGCCCACAGCCGCCGCGGCGTTACAGGCTGTAGCAATTGTATTGAAGCCTGTCCGGCTGAAGCCATCAGTAGCGGTGGTGACCTGATTAATGTGAACCCGAATCTGTGCCAGGGCTGTGGCAGCTGCACTGTGGTATGTCCTTCCGGTGCCATCAGCTATGCCTTGCCGACACTGGATGTCAGCATCAACCGTCTGCGGCAGATGCTGCAGGAATACCACTCGTATCAGTCTCATCCACCGCAGTTGCTGATTCATGATGAAAACCTGGGACAGCAGCAACTGGAAGCCTACGATTATCCTTTTGCTGATGATGTTTTGCCGTTTTCGATTGAAGAAATTGGTGCGCTGGGTCAGCCGTTCTGGCTGTCGGCCTTTGCCTATGGTGTTTCACGCATTGTTGTCTGGGATGCAGGCAGCCACGACGATCATGACTGGCAGGAACTCCAGCGCAGTATGCAGGAAAGCAATGCCATGCTGGCTGAACTGGGCTTGTCGGATCGCCGCATTGAGTATTTTCACAGCAGGGATATCGACACCCTGCAATCAGCACTGTCACAGCCGGCGCAGGTCACTGAGATTGAGGCTGCCCGTTTTGCCGGCATTAACGACAAACGCCGGATGACCACCATGGCGCTGACGCATCTGCATGAGCAGGCACCTGAAAAACCTGAAACAATGACACTGACTGCAGATGCTGCCTTCGGTGAAATCCTGGTCGATAAACAGGCCTGCACCTTGTGCATGTCCTGCGTGTCTGTCTGCCCGGTCGGGGCGGTGGTAGACGGCGTTGATAAACCACAACTGCATTTTATTGAGGATCTCTGCGTGCAATGCGGCATGTGCGAGACAGCCTGCCCTGAGGACGCGATCGATTTGTCACCGCGCTATGTTTTCGACAGAAACCAGGCACGGCAGAAACGTCTGTTACACGAAGAACCGGTATTCAACTGCATCAGTTGTAACAAACCGTTTGCAACCCAGAAAATGATCGACACCATGATCGGCAAACTGGCTGATCATCCGATGTTTCAGGGCCAGGCACTGGAGCGGCTGAAAATGTGTGAAGACTGCCGGGTCAAATCCATGTTTAAACATTAAAGCGACAAAGGTCTGAGAAATGGAACAGGATGCATGGCGGGCGCAGCATTATGCTTTACTGGCAACGCTGCTGGCTGCACCACCGGCGCAAAGCCTGCTGGAAAACATCGCGGCAGTGGAGATTAGCGATCCGGAATCTGAGATGGGCAGGGCCTGGCTACAGCTCAAACAGGCTGCTGGCGCTGCCGAAGCCGATGCCCTAAAGCAGGAATTTGATGACTTGTTTATCGGTCTGACCCAGGGCGAAGTGATTCCCTATGGTTCCTATTATCAGACCGGCTTCCTGCATGAAAAACCGCTGGCGAAACTGCGCCAGGATCTGGCTTTGCTGGGACTGGAAAGGCAGCAGGACAGAAAAGAGCCGGAAGATCACATCGCCGCGGAATGTGACGTCATGCGCATGATTCTCTCTGCGCAAGGAACGCCGGTTGTTGATGCTGCTACATTCTTCAGCAAACATATTTCCCCCTGGGCTAATCGGTTTTTTGACGATTTGGCGCGGGCAGACAGCGCAGTTTTCTATCGCCACCTTGCACACTTCGGCAAAGTATTTATGCAGTCGGAGACGCAGTCGATGAAATAGGCAATGATTGACATATTTCATCAATAAACCCTTGATAGTGCTAAGTAGCTGCGCGATACTCGTAATCAAAATAAATAAAAAGCGAACAAAAAAATTGTTTGCAAGCAATCTTGCTGAGGAGACACCTTGGCACTCGGTTTTTCGGAGGCGTTATGAGTACGCAAGACAGTCGCTCACGCAGGGACTTTCTGGTTAAGCTGACTTCGGCAGTCGGTGGCGGTGCCGCTTTGGCTGTGTCTTCAGGTGTGGTTCAGGCCGAGCCGACCAAACCAGAGCCGCAGGCAGAAACAAAATCCTCACCCAGTCAGAAAGGCTATCAACACACCGAGCATGTTGAGACTTACTACCGCCTTGCCGATTTCTAAGCCCTGAGTGCCAGCCATGAAACTGACCAAACGAGCCGCCGTTTCCAGCCACAAATCCAATGGTGTTAACCGCCGTGCCTTTCTGAAAGGTTCCGGCATCGCCGCAGGGGGGGCCGCTTTCCTGTCTGTACTGCCGCCGGCGATGATGCAGAAAGCCGAAGCCGCTGGTGAGCAGCGCATCAGCTACGATGATGGCGAAACCACCACCAAACGCAGCGTCTGCACCCACTGTAGTGTCGGTTGTGGTGTGGTTGCAGAGGTGCAAAATGGAGTCTGGACCGGTCAGGAGCCCAGCTTCGAGCATCCTTTCAATCTCGGTTCTCATTGTGCCAAGGGTGCTTCGGTGCGTGAGCACGGCCATGGCGACAAGCGGCTCAAATATCCACTGAAAAAGGTCAACGGCAAATGGCAGCGGATTAGCTGGGAGCAGGCCATCGAGGAAGTCGGTGACCGCATGCTATCAATCCGCGAACAGTCAGGTCCGGATTCGGTTTACTGGCTGGGTAGTGCCAAGTATTCCAATGAGCAGTCTTATCTGTTCCGTAAATTTGCCGCACTGTGGGGCACCAATAACGTCGACCATCAGGCGCGGATCTGTCATTCCACTACCGTAGCCGGCGTAGCCAATACCTGGGGCTACGGGGCGATGACCAATTCCTACAACGATATTCACAACGCCAAAGCGATTTTCATCATCGGTGCCAACCCGGCCGAGGCACATCCGGTCTCGCTGCAGCATATTTTCCGTGGTAAAGAACGCGGTGCGCCGCTGATCGTGGTGGATCCGCGGATGACGCGCACCGCAGCCCATGCGGATCAGTTTATCCGCATCCGCCCCGGTACCGACGTGCCATTTGTCTGGGGCATGCTCTGGCATATTTTTGAAAACGGTTGGGAAGACAAGGAATTCATTCGCCAGCGGGTTTATGGCATGGATGAAATACGTAAAGAAGTCGCCAAATGGACACCGGCTGAGGTCGAAAGGGTCACCGGTGCCAAAGAGGCTGAAGTCTATCAGGCCGCCAAAACCATGGCCGATCATCGTCCCGGCACCTTTGTCTGGTGCATGGGCGGTACACAGCACACGATTGGTAACAACAACACCCGTGCTTACTGCATTTTCCAGTTGGCGCTCGGCAATATGGGCGTCTCCGGCGGCGGTACCAATATCTTCCGCGGTCATGACAATGTGCAGGGCGCGACCGACTTCGGTGTGCTGTCACACAGCCTGCCCGGTTATTACGGCCTGACAGAAGGCGCCTGGAAGCACTGGGCCCGGGTCTGGGATGTCGATTACGAATGGCTGAAAAACCGTTTTGACCAGAAAGTCTATGAGCCGGAAGCTGGCCTAGGCGAAGACGGCCCTACCGAAGCGGGCAAATCACCGATGTACACCAATGGTATTCCGGTTTCCCGCTGGATAGATGGTGTTCTGGAAGACAAGGAAAATATCGCCCAGAACGAAATCATCCGTGCCATGGTCCTGTGGGGCCATGCGCCCAATAGTCAGACCCGCGGTCCGGAAATGAAAGCGGCGATGGAAAAACTGGATATGCTGGTCATCATCGATCCTTATCCTACGGTTTCCGCGGTGATGAACGACCGCACAGACGGGGTATATCTGCTGCCGGCGGCGACACAATTTGAAACCTATGGCTCTGTGACCTCATCCAACCGCTCGGTTCAGTGGCGTGAGCAAATCATCGATCCGCTGTTCGAGTCTTTGCCTGATCACACCATCATGTACAAGTTTGCCAAGAAATTCGGTTTTGCCGAAGCGCTTTGCAAACATATTCAGGTCAATGGTGAAGAGCCATTGATTGAAGACATCACCCGCGAATATAACCGGGGTATGTGGACGGTGGGTTACACCGGTCAGACACCGGAGCGGATGAAACGGCAACTGGAAAATCTGCATACCTTTGATAAGACTACGCTGAGAGCCCAGGGCGGCCCCTGTGACGGTGAATATTACGGTTTGCCTTGGCCATGCTGGGGGACCGGTGACATGAAACATCCGGGCAGCCCGATTCTTTACGACACCTCGGTGCCGGTCAAAGACGGCGGCCTGCCATTCCGCGCCCGTTTCGGTGTTGAACGCGATGGGGTTAATCTGCTGGCCGAAGATTCCTTCACTGAAGGATCCGATATCAAAGACGGCTATCCGGAGTTCACCGCCGATATGCTCAAGGAGCTGGGCTGGTGGAATGAACTGACCGCGGAAGAGCAGAAAGAAGCCGAAGGCAAAAACTGGAAGACCGACCTGTCCGGCGGTATCCAGCGGGTCGTTATCAACCATGGTTGCGCACCCTACGGTAATGCCAAGGCCAGAGCCATTGTCTGGCAGTTCCCGGATCCGGTACCGATTCATCGTGAGCCTTTGTATACCAACCGCCGGGATCTGGTAGAAAAATATCCCACTTATGAAGATCGCCGCAGTTTTTATCGTTTGCCGACACGCTATGGTTCAGTGCAGGCCAAGGACTTCAGCCAGGAATTTCCGCTGATTATGACCAGTGGCCGACTGGTGGAATACGAAGGCGGCGGCGATGAAACCCGTTCCAATCCGTGGCTGGCTGAATTGCAGCAGGACATGTTTATCGAGATTCATCCGGCCGATGCCAATAATGCCGATGTCAAACATGGTGATCAGGTCTGGGTCGATGGCCCTGAAGGGGGCTCGATCAAGGTCATGGCCTTTGTCACCGAGCGGGTCGAGCGTGGCACTGTGTTCATGCCGTTCCACTTCGGTGGTCATTATCAGGGTGAAGTGCTGCGGGACAAGTATCCCGAAGGGACTGACCCGCATGTACTGGGTGAATCCTGTAATGTTGTTTTCACCTACGGCTACGATTCCGTGACCATGATGCAGGAAACGAAAGTCTCGCTGTGTCGGGTCAGAGCAGCTTAATTTAAAGAGGTCAAATCATGGCTCGAATGAAGTTTTTATGTGATGCCGAACGTTGTATTGAATGCAACGCCTGTGTCACTGCCTGTAAAAACGAGCATGAGGTGCCCTGGGGTATCAACCGGCGCCGGGTGGTGACCATCGATGACGGTCATCATGGTGATGAAAAGTCGATTTCCGTGGCCTGCATGCATTGCAGTGACGCCCCTTGTCAGGCGGTTTGCCCGGTAGATTGTTTCTACACCACACCGGAAGGGGTCGTGTTGCATGACAAGGATATCTGCATCGGCTGTGGTTACTGTTTCTACGCCTGCCCGTTCGGCGCACCACAATATCCGCAGGAAGGCGCTTTCGGTGCCCGTGGCAAAATGGATAAATGTACTTTCTGTGCCGGCGGCCCGGAAGAGGACAACTCCCAGGCGGAACTCGACAAATACGGTCGCAACCGGCTTGCCGAGGGCAAACTGCCACTCTGCGCCGAAATGTGTTCAACCAAAGCCCTGCTGGCCGGCGACGGTGATATCGTCGCCGACCTGTTCCGTAACCGTGTCGTACGCCGTGGTGGTCGTCCTGACAACTGGGGCTGGGATACCGCTTATAAAGAACAGCTATGAAATATCTTCTGCCAATTATTGCCCTGTTTGCACTCAGTGCCTGTTATGAGGACACCGATGTCACTATCCATGAACCCGGTGTTTACAAGGGCAAACCGGATAGTCATGTGAAATCCTATGAAGAGCGGGAAGCTATTCTTTCAACCCGTTTCCAACAAGTGCAGACCGATCGCTAGCGGAGGCGACATGGCAGTGGCAGACTCGCTGAATAAACGCAAAAAAATGATGCTCTGGAGTGGAATTATTATTCTGCTCGCCATTGTTGTTCTGCCGATGAGCGGTTACCTGGTGACCGGTTTCAATGAGTCACAGCAGCAATCTGCTGAACCCACCAATCCCCGGGCTGATACCTGGCGTCAGGTCCGGCGCGGCAATGAAGGTTACACCGCAGTCACCGGCCAGGAAGCCAATGAACTGATTCAGGGCTCGGGCGAAACTTGGCGTCAGGTGCGTAACGGACCGATGGCATCCTATGGCAGCTGGTTTCTGGGCTTTGTATTAGTCGCGATTCTGGCTTTTTATACCATGCGAGGACAGGTGAAACTGACCCATCCCCGCACCGGTGAAACCGTTGAACGCTGGACCCTGAACGAACGACGACTGCACTGGACGACAGCAGTCCTGTTTATCCTGCTGACCATCACAGGTTTAAGCCTTCTGTATGGTCGCGCAGTGTTAATTCCATTACTGGGTTATCCCGGTTTCTCAGCTTATGCCACCGTGGCCAAGTTCATGCACAACACGCTGGGCCCGGTGTTCATGATTGCCCTGTTTGGGATTCTGATTAAGTTCTTCAGGCATAACTTTTTTAACAAAGTCGATTTGGAATGGTTCAAAGCCTACGGCGGTATGGTGGGGGATAATCATCCCCATGCCGGGCGTATGAACGGTGGTGAGAAGGTCTGGTACTGGGCGCTGGCAACAGCCGGTGTGGCCTTGTGTTTTTCCGGGCTGGTACTGGATTTTCCCAACTTTGGTCAGGAACGTGAAGTTATTCAACTGGCCCATGTCATCCATCTGTCTACGGCCCTGATGCTGATCGCCTTCTCATTCGGTCATATCTATATTGGTACTATCGGCACCGAAGGTGCGCTGGAAGGCATGACTACCGGGCAGGTGGATGTAGCCTGGGCGGAACAGCATCATGATCTCTGGCTGCAGGAGATGCGAGACCAGCAAGCGGGTCAATCGCGCAGTAAAACGGACTAATTTTGCGCAAGTGTGCATAATTTTTGGTTGTCAGTAACCAGTTATGCTTTTTTGAGCAAATTATTTCTGTAAATAAATCAATTTTTTGCCTGCTTTCTGTGTCAACTACCACTTTTTAGTCATTTCAATGACTTACAAACTCCCCTAGGTTTAAGCTGAGGTTGATAACAGGCGTGAAGCCGGTCGATTCATTGACGCTAACAGCGGAATTGACCGGGATCTGCACCAAAACATGGCAAATGTCTGTTTTACAGGCAGTTATCCCGGCGAGTGCTGCTTCACAGCAAAACTTAGCCGTGCTAATTTTTGTCTGATACATAACCACAATAGCCAAAGATGGCATAGAAGATTAGAGAGAGGCCTTTTTCATGAGTGGGCAGCGAATCAGTGCTCAAAAGCTGGGCAAAGAGCTTAAATTGCCGCGGGCGGTCAACAAGGGGAGACAGGTGGATCCCAAAGCCCTGGCTGAAGTCCAGGCATTACTGGGAGATGAACCTCGCCGTAAAGATCTGCTTATTGAGCATCTGCATAAAGTTCAGGATCACTACACGTATATTTCAGCCCCTCATCTGGTGGCGCTGGCTTATGAAATGAAGCTATCCCGGGCTGAAGTCTACGAAGTTGCCACCTTCTACCATCATTTTGATGTCATTAAAGAAGACCAGACCCCACCGCCGGCGCTGACCGTGCGTGTCTGTGACTCAATGACCTGTGAAATGCTGGGCGCCAATGCGCTGATTGATTCGCTGGAACAGGGGCTTGGCAGTGATGTTCGGGTGCAGCGCGTTCCCTGTATCGGCCGCTGTGATAAAGCGCCGGTCGCGGTAGTCGGCATGCATCCGGTAGAAAATGCTGATACTGCCCGTGTCTCTGAGCTGGTTGAAAACAAACAGACCCAACCGGAAGCCATTGAGCCGATTCGTTTTGAACAGTATGTGGAGCAGGGCGGTTACAACACCTACCGACTCTGTATGGAAGGTCAATATGATGTCGAGAAAGTGCTCGACACCATGGATGACTCCGGTTTGCGGGGGCTTGGCGGCGCCGGTTTCCCGGTCGGCCGTAAATGGCGAATTGTCCGCGACCAACCGGCACCCAAACTGATGGCCGTCAATATTGATGAAGGCGAGCCTGGCACTTTCAAAGATAAGTACTTCCTGGATCGTGATCCGCATTGCTTCCTTGAAGGCAGCCTGATTGCCGCCTGGGCAGTGGGTATTGATGAAATCTACATCTATCTGCGTGACGAATATGCGGCGATTCGCGAGATGATGGAAGTCGAGATTGCCAAACTGGAGGCCAACCCACCGGTCGCCAATATGCCCAAGCTCTATCTGCGTCGCGGTGCCGGCGCCTATATCTGCGGTGAAGAATCGGCCATGATTGAGTCGATTGAAGGTAAGCGTGGCATGCCACGTCTGCGTCCGCCATATGTGGCACAGGTAGGGCTGTTCGGGCGACCGACGCTGGAACACAACATGGAGTCGCTGTACTGGGTCCGCGATATTCTGGAAAAAGGTCCTCAATGTCTGACTGATCACGGTCGCCATGGTCGTAAGGGCTTGCGCTCGTTCTCGGTCAGTGGCCGGGTCAACAAACCCGGAGTGCATCTGGCGCCGGCCGGTATCACCATGCGTGAGCTGATTGATGAATACTGCGGCGGCATGCAGGAAGGCCACGAATTTTACGGTTATTTCCCGGGTGGGGCCTCGGGTGGCATTCTACCCGCCTCAATGGGGGATATTCCGCTCGATTTCGATACGCTGAATGAATATGGCTGTTTCATCGGTTCCGCGGCAGTCGTGGTCTTTTCCGATAAGGATAAGGCACGTGATCTGGCGGTCAATGCGATGAAATTCTTTGAAGACGAGTCCTGCGGTCAGTGTACGCCCTGCCGCGTCGGCACAGCCAAGGCTGTGACCCTAATGAAAGAGAAACAGTGGGATAAAAACTTACTGGAAGAGTTATCACAGGTGATGGTGGATGCCTCCATCTGTGGTCTCGGCCAGGCAGCCCCCAATCCGTTGCGCTGCGTCATTAAGTATTTCCCTGAGGAGTTGAACTAATGGCTATCAACCCGGAAATTGAAAGCGAACTGATTGCCTTTGATTTGAATGGCGAGAAAGTCTTTGCCGAAGAGGGTGAGACTATTCTGCTGGCGGCGCAACGTCATGGCGTGGAAATTCCGCATTTATGCTATTCAGAGCGCCAGGGTCAGGATGGTAATTGCCGTGCCTGTATGGTTGAAATCGACGGCGAGCGTGTGTTGGCCCCATCATGTTGCCGCTATCCCACTGAAGGCATGAAAGTGCAGTCACAAAGTGAGCGTGCGCTGCAATCGCAGAAGATGGTGCTGGAGCTGCTCAAATCAGATGTCTCGGAACAGCCGCATACCCTGAATTCCGAACTCGACTACTGGGCCGGGAAACTGGAAGTCAGCACCCCGCGTTTCAAACCGCGCGAGAATCCACAGTCCGATCTGTCGCACCCGGCGATTGCGGTCAATATGGATGCCTGTATTCAGTGTACCCGCTGTGTCCGGGCCTGCCGTGATGAGCAGAATAATGATGTGATTGGGCTCGCGATGCGCGGTCATCACACCGAGATTGTGTTTGATTTGGATGATCCGATGGGCGACAGCTCCTGCGTTGCCTGTGGTGAGTGTGTGGAAGCCTGTCCGACGGGTGCTCTGATGCCAGCCAATGAGGTAGGCATGGTCGAACCCGATAAGAAAGTGGACTCGGTGTGTCCTTACTGCGGCGTTGGCTGTCAGCTCACCTACAACATCAAAAACAACAAAATTCTGCATGTTGAGGGCAGAGATGGGCCGGCGAATCATGGTCGCCTCTGTGTGAAAGGCCGCTATGGTTTCGATTATGTGCACCATCCGCACCGCCTGACCAAGCCGATGATTCGTCGTGAGGATGCGCCCAAGTATCCTGACTTTGAAATGGATCCAAGCGATATTGACAAGGTATTCCGGGAAGCGACCTGGGAAGAGGCACTGGAACGTGCGGCGCTGGGTTTCCTCGACATCCGGGACCAGGATGGCCCTAACGCGTTGGCCGGTTTTGGCAGTGCCAAAGGCAGTAATGAAGAAGCCTACCTGTTCCAGAAACTGATCCGCGTTGGCTTTAAAACCAATAACGTCGATCACTGTACCCGCCTGTGTCACGCTTCGTCGGTTGTGGCGTTGCTGGAAACACTCGGCTCCGGTGCGGTATCCAACCCGGTTGCCGATGTTGAAAAAGCGGAAGTGATTGTGCTCATCGGTGCCAACCCGACGGTGAATCACCCGGTCGGTGCGACCTGGATGAAAAATGCGGTTCGCGATGGTACCAAACTGATCCTGATGGACCCGCGCGGGACCGAACTGCGGCGTGAGGCCACCCATCACCTGCAGTTCAAACCTGGCTCTGACGTGCCGATGCTGAATGCCATTATGCACGTGATTGTGGAAGAAGGCCTGGTGGATGAAAAATTCATCGCTGATCGCACAGTCGGTTTCGACAGCATGAAAAAACATCTGGAGAAATACTCTCCCGAACTGATGGAGCCTGTCTGCGGGATCCCGGCTGAGGAACTGCGTGCCGTAGCCCGGCTGTATGCCAAATCCAAAGCCTCGATGATTCTCTGGGGGATGGGGGTGTCCCAGCACGTGCATGGCACAGACAATGCGCGTTGTCTGATTTCTCTGGCACTGATGACCGGCCAGATTGGTCGTCCCGGTACTGGTCTACACCCACTGCGTGGACAGAATAACGTACAGGGGGCCTCTGATATGGGCCTGATTCCGATGCGTCTGCCCGACTATTATAAAGTCGAAGATCAAACCGCCCGGAGTCACCTGGAAGCGCTCTGGGGCGGCGAGATCGATCCTAAATCAGGTCTTACCGTGGTCGAAATCATGGATGCGATCCATGCGGGTAAACTGCATGGTCTCTACATCATGGGGGAAAACCCGGCGATGTCGGATCCGGATGTGAATCACGCCCGTCAGGCATTGTCTGAATTGAGACACCTGGTGGTACAGGATATTTTCCTGACCGAAACGGCCTACCTGGCCGATGTGATTCTGCCAGCCTCCGGCTTCCCCGAAAAAAACGGGACCTTCACCAATACCGACAGGCAAGTTCAGATGGGACGTCAGGCGCTGGATCCGCCTGGTGATGCGCGTCAGGATTTGTGGATCATTCAGCAAATTGCCAAGCGAATGGGGCTTGCCTGGGATTACCAGGGGCCACAGGATGTGTTCAGCGAAATCCGCAAAGCAGTGCCATCAATGGCCGGTATTACCTGGGAACGACTGGAACGTGAACACAGTGTGGTTTACCCCTGTGAGAACGAGGGCGACCCGGGTGAAGAAGTCATTTTCACCGATCGCTTCCCAACCACGGATGGCCGAGGCCTGTTTGTCCCGGCCGATATTGTACCGCCGGATGAAAGACCGGATGAAGACTACCCGTTTGTACTGATTACCGGTCGTATGCTGGAGCATTGGCATACCGGTTCGATGACACGGCGTTCCAATGTGCTCGACTCACTGGAGCCTGAAGCGGTAGCGACAGTGAATCCGATGACACTGGATGAAATCGGCGTTAAACCCGGTGAGCTGATCACCCTCTCCACACGTCGTGGCAGTGTGTCTGCGATTGCGCGTGCTGATATCGGGGTACCGACCGGGGCTATCTTTATGGCCTTCTGTTACTACGAAGCGGCGGTCAACAAATTGTCCAATGCGGCACTGGATCCGGCGGCCAAGATACCGGAGTTCAAGTACTGCGCGGTCAATGTCACGCCGGGTGGTGAACCGATGCAGTTTTACAGTTACGGTGGCGGTCAGTCGAAAAACGTGCTGCTGTAACCGGCATTTCCAACTAAAAAAGGCATCTCAGGATGCCTTTTTTTTAACTAGTGCTTCACATTCTTGCTAAGATATGGAGCGTATTTTTAAAGCTCCCAACAGGCTACAAGCATAATGAAAATCCTAATCAGCAATGATGATGGTTACATGTCCCAGGGGATTCGTACCCTGGCCGATGCACTAGGCAGTTTGGGTGAGATTACGGTGGTGGCACCCGATAGGAATCGTAGCGGTGCCAGTAACTCGCTTACCCTTGAAAACCCGCTCCGGCTGGAGAAGCAGGAGGATGGCGTCTACCGTGTAGAGGGAACGCCGACTGACTGTGTCCACCTGGCGATTACCGGTTTACTGGAGGAAGACCCCGATATGGTCGTTTCCGGCATTAATGCTGGCGCTAACCTGGGGGATGATGTGCTTTATTCCGGTACCGTGGCTGCCGCTATGGAAGGCCGGTTTCTGGGGCTGCCGGCCATTGCAATATCGCTGACCTCTCACACCGGCACGCATTATGAGACTGCAGCCTGGGTGGCGCAGAAGCTGGTTTCCCGGCTCAAACAATCATCGCTTCCTGCTGACACGATTCTCAACGTCAATGTCCCTGATTTACCGATTGATCAAATTACCGGTATCGAGAGCACCCGTCTGGGTCACCGTCACAAAGCGGAACCGGTGATTAAAGAATTTGATCCCCGTGGCCGGCCGATGTACTGGATCGGGCCTGCCGGTGGAGAAGAGGATGCCGGACCCGGCACCGATTTTGACGCTATCCGCCGCGGTGCCGTCTCTGTCACGCCCCTGCAAATCGATTTAACCCGTTATGATGCGATCGATGGTGTCGCCAGGTGGCTGAAAGACTGCTGATATGAACACGGATTACCGCGGTATAGGCATGACATCACAACGCACCCGTGACCGTCTGGTTGCGCGGCTGCAGGAGCGGGGTATTGCTAATCCGGAAGTCCTTGCTGTTATCCGTGAAATGCCGCGGCATCTGTTTGTGGATGAAGCGCTGGCCAGCCGGGCCTATGAGGATACCGCTTTACCTATTGGCCATGGTCAAACCATTTCCCAGCCATACATCGTCGCCAAAATGACCGAAATTCTGCTGGCCGGTGCCGGTGACAGAGAAAAGGTTCTGGAGGTGGGGACCGGCTCCGGTTATCAAACTGCGGTGTTATCCCGGTTGGTGAACCGTGTATTTAGCGTCGAGCGTATTTCACCATTGCAAAACCAGGCCCGCGAGCGTTTCTATCAGCTCAAACTGAACAATATCAAACTCAAGCACAGCGATGGCAACTGGGGCTGGGAATGGTATGCCCCCTATGACGGTATTATTGTCACCTGCGCGCCGGAGCAGGTGCCGCATGAACTGCTCAAGCAACTGGCTCCGGGTGGCCGTCTGGTGATACCGGTTGGCGGTAGTATGGGACAGTCACTGCGGGTCATCGATCGTGTCGGTGACCGTTTCGAAGAGACCGAGCTGGATCCGGTCAGTTTTGTACCGCTGTTGAGCGGTCAGATCTGATGCGCCTGTTTTCAGGCCTGTACACCCGGGTGATGCGCTGGGCGCGTCACCAATATGCGACCTACTGGCTGGCGCTGGTCAGCTTCAGTGAGTCGTCTTTCTTCCTGATCCCCCCCGATGTGATGCTGGCACCGATGAGTCTGGCGCGGCCCGAGAAGGCCTGGTTCTATGCCGGAGTGACAACGATCAGCTCTGTGCTGGGGGGGCTGCTCGGTTATGCGATTGGCTTATTTGCTTTTCAGTTGGCGGAACCCTTACTGATTTCACTGGACTATATGCATGCCTATCAGCAGGCTGCGGCCTGGTTTGATAAGTGGGGATTCTGGGCAATATTTATTGCCGGTTTCACTCCCATCCCTTATAAAGTTTTTACTATCGCTGCCGGGGCTGCCAATATGTTGTTGCTGCCTTTTGTAATCGGCTCGCTGATAGGGCGTGGTATGCGCTTCTTTCTGGTTGCAGGTCTGATGCGCTGGGGCGGGCCGGAGCTGGAGGCCAGTCTGCACCTCTGGGTGGACAAGCTGGGCTGGCTGACGGTATTGATTTTGGTGATGGCTTACCTGATATTTACATAGAGATGAAATGGATTCTGCCGCTACTGCTGATGATCACGATGACCGCCTGTGGCGGTGGTGGTCGGGCTGTTGCACCGGTCGGTTCCTACAGTAATGATGCGCCGCGCAGTGAGCGCAAAATCAGTTCTCCACCAGCCTATTACACCGTGAGAAAGGGCGATACCCTGTATTCCATCAGCTGGCGTTACGGTATGGATTACAAGGATGTCGCACGCATCAACAATATCAGACCGCCTTATACGATTTATGTGGGTCAGAAAATCCGCTTCAAATCCAGCAGTCAGAGGAGTGTGACCCAGCGTCCCAACAGTTCAACGTCGCCCCAGACCCAAGCGGTTAAACCCAGTCCATCGCCCCAGGCGAAACCCGTCCCTGCACCGAAACCAGCCACCGCGACCAAAGCTGAGCCCAAGGTATCGAAAGAACCTTTTGTGGGCAATCAGAACCTGCAATGGCGCTGGCCTACAGAGGGGCGTGTGGTATCGACATACTCCAACAGCAGTCCGGGGCGCAAAGGCATTGATATCGCCGGAAAGTCAGGGCAGCCGGTTTATGCAGCGGCGTCCGGTAAAGTGGTATACAGCGGTAACAGCCTGCCGCGTTATGGCAACCTGTTGATCATCAAACATAATGATGTCTACCTCAGTGCCTATGCGCATAGTGACCGGCTGTTGGTGAAAGAGGGCGAAGTCGTCAAAAGCGGTCAGAAAATCGCCCTGATGGGCCGCACCGGCACTCAGCGCGACCAACTGCATTTTGAAATTCGCCGTAACGGTAAGCCGGTCGACCCGATGCGTTTCCTGCCCAAGCGCTGAACCACAAAAAACGCGATTAATCCGTTATAATATAGCGTTTTGCCGGTTTTATCCGGCGTTTCACCTTTTACTCAATATCAGAGGTTAACCTTGGAACTCGGCGCGCCATTACAACGTATTAAAGACCTTCGTGATCGCAGTGACGATCTTAGGGGGTATCTTTGACTTCGATGAAAAGTCTGAACGCTTAATCGAAGTTACCCGCGAACTCGAATCGCCTGCTGTGTGGGACGATCCGGAGCGTGCTCAGAAACTGGGCCAGGAACGGGCCAGCCTGGAAAAAATTGTCAGCACCCTGTCGAAACACCGTGACACCCTGAACGATGCCCAGGATCTGCTGGAACTGGCGGCAGAAGAAAAGGATCAAGACACCTTCGATGCCGTCATCGCCGATCTGGATGAACTGGAAGCCGGTCTGGAAAAACTCGAATTCCAGCGCATGTTCTCCGGCGAGCTGGATAAAAACAGTGCCTATCTGGACATTCAGTCCGGTTCCGGCGGTACCGAAGCGCAGGACTGGGCCAATATTCTGCTGCGCATGTATCTGCGCTGGGGCGAAGACCACGACTACAAAGTCGAGCTGATGGAAGTCTCGGCCGGTGAGGTCGCCGGTATCAAGAGTGCGACCGTGCGTTTCGAAGGCGAATACGCTTTCGGTATGCTGCGTACCGAAACCGGTGTCCATCGCCTGGTGCGTAAATCGCCGTTCGATTCCGGCGCCCGTCGTCATACCTCGTTCGCGTCGGTGTTTGTCTATCCGGAAGTCGATGACACCATCGAAATCGAAATCAATCCGGCCGATCTGCGCGTAGATACCTACCGCTCCAGTGGTGCCGGTGGTCAGCACGTTAACACCACCGACTCCGCGGTGCGTATCACCCACGTACCGACTAACACCGTAGTGCAGTGTCAGACTGAACGCAGTCAGCATCAGAACCGGGATCGGGCGATGAACCAGCTGCGGGCCAAGCTGTATGAGCTGGAGTTGATGAAACAGAACGAAGTTAAACAGGCCGCGGAAGAGTCAAAATCGGAGATAGGCTGGGGTAACCAGATTCGGTCTTATGTGCTGGATCAATCGCGTATCAAAGACCTGCGCACCCATGTTGAGACCGGCAATACCCAGGCCGTGCTCGATGGCGATCTGGACCAATTTATTGAAGCGTCGCTGAAATCAGGATTATAAGCATGAGCAATGAAACTGAAACCGGAACTGAACTGGATGAAAACCGCCTGATCGCGCAGCGTCGCGAAAAACTGGCCGAATTGCGCGAACAGGGCAATGCCTTTCCTAACGACTTTCGTCGTAATGTGATGAATGCTGAACTCAGCAGTGAATATGCTGACTGGAGTGCTGAGCAACTGGCGGAAAGCCCACGTCGAGTCAGTATTGCTGGCCGCATGATGACCAAACGGGTAATGGGTAAAGCCAGCTTTGCCAACATCCGTGATATGTCGGGTGATATGCAGCTTTATGTGAAACGTGATGATCTGCCTGAAGGCGTCTATGCCCAGTTCAAACGCTGGGATCTGGGAGACATTATCGCTGCTGAAGGCGTCATGTTCCGTACCCAGAAAGGTGAGCTGTCCGTGCTGGTCGACAATATCCGTCTGCTGACCAAGTCGCTGCGCCCGTTGCCGGAAAAATTCCATGGTCTGTCCGATCAGGAAACCCGCTATCGCCAACGTTATGTTGACCTCATCATGAATGAAGCCAGCCGCGACGTCTTCCGTCTGCGTACCCGCATTATTGATGGTGTTCGCCGTTACCTGATGAGCAAGGACTATCTCGAAGTCGAAACGCCGATGATGCAGGCGATTCCGGGTGGTGCGACCGCACGTCCATTTACGACTTATCACAATGCGCTGGATATGGATTTGTTTCTGCGGATTGCCCCCGAACTTTATCTCAAGCGTCTCATTGTCGGTGGCTTTGAACGGGTATTTGAAATCAACCGTAATTTCCGTAACGAAGGGCTGTCGACCCGTCATAACCCGGAATTCACCATGGTCGAATTCTACCAGGCCTATGCCAACCACCACGACCTGATGGATCTGACCGAGGACATGCTGCGCACGGTCACCCAGGATGTACTTGGTACCTCACAGGTACATTACCAGGGCCTGGATATCGACTTCGCCAAGACGTTCACCCGTATGACCGTCAAGGAGTCCATCCTGCACTTCAATCCGGGCATTAAGCCGGAGCAGCTGGAAACGCTGGAAGCCGCATGTGAGATTGCCGCCGGTCTCGATATTCCGATCAAGGAGACTTATGGTCTCGGAAAAGTACAGATCGAAATCTTCGAGAAAACGGTTGAGCACCGCCTGATGGACCCGACATTCATCACCGCCTATCCGACTGAAGTCTCACCATTAGCTCGCCGCAGTGATGACGACCCGTTTGTCACCGAGCGTTTCGAGTTTTTCGTCGGTGGCCGCGAGATTGCCAATGGTTTCTCGGAGCTGAATGACGCCGAAGATCAGGCCGAACGCTTCCAGGCGCAGGTGGCCGAGAAAGATGCCGGCGATGATGAGGCGATGCATTTTGATGCCGACTACATCCGTGCCCTTGAGTACGGTATGCCGCCGACGGCGGGTGAGGGTATCGGGATTGACCGTCTTGTGATGTTGCTGACGGATTCGCCGTCAATTCGGGATGTGTTGTTATTCCCGCATATGCGGCCAGAATAAGTTTTTCCAAAACGTTCTAAAGACTGGCGGGTGAGCTATCACCCGTCAGTCTTGTCACACAACTCAAAGCTCATTAGGGTTCTATTCAAATGGCATGGAGCAGGCCCTAATGAATCATTCCGAAGTATTCCACCATACTCAAAACTGTTTTGATGATTTCAATGACTCGCGGAATGTTCTTAGAGAGGTCAGAAAATCGAGTAATGAAACACTAAGGGATGCCGCTTTTAAATATGCTGTCATTGCGTATTGCAGGGCTTATACCTCCTCAAAGGGACAACATGATGGTCCAAGGAGGCTCGATAAGAAATATATTCCCCATGGCTTTTATGATTTGCATCAGGAATTATTGGGTAACCGACATAAAATATATGCCCACACTGATAGGGATCTCCTTGAAGCTAAATTAAAAGTCACAGATTTAGGCGGTCAGAAACTCCCTGTACGCACACAGAACGTTATATATCCACTCAATTTGATGGTGAGAATTGATGAGATTATCGAACTTGCTGAAAAAACTATGGATGCAATTATCGATGACTATCCAAATCTTCTAGCAAGAATAACTGACTAGTGTTAAGCCGCTATACGGGTATAACAAGTAATCTCTTTTTTATAACCAGAAAGCATTTTTTTCGCCTTGATGGCGAGTCAGGGAAATGCGCGCCCATTTCCCTAACAACCCTAGGGCGCCCCGTTGTGCTGGCCTGCGGCTTCACTGCGTTGCTCAGTTTATCTGGAGATTGAGCAAAACTCGCTACGCTCAGACACTGCTCAATCCTTATCCAGATAAACCTGTGCTACTCGTCAGCACAAAAGGGGATGGAAAATCGGGAACTGAACTCTGCGATGGTTAAGAACCTTCCCTCTCCCTCGAAGGGAGAGGGCTAGGGTGAGGGTGAACCCGCCCTTATGCGAAGCCGAGCATCGCAGGCGTGGCTGGATCAGCACGAGCGCCTGTTTGAGCGAAGCGAGTTCGCGAGTGCCCAGTCACGGCGAGAAGCGCAGGGGACCCGCAGGGCAAGCATGGGTCTGGCCTTTTTTGGTTCGTTTTTTGGCCACGCAAAAAATGAACTCGCCCTCAAGGCGAAACTTGAGCATTCAGACTAAACTCACCACCAACAATGACAACCCCCAACCCCAACCGCTAGGATAGAAAGCAAACCTCAACTCAAACCGGAGTCACATGTTTGTCGACCTCAGTTTAGGCATCAATATCATTATCTTCCTCGCCGCCGGCGCCGTAGTCGGCGTCTGTGGTGTCTGGCTGACCGCGCGGGCTGAACAATTGGCCTATATCACCGGCCTGGGTCAGGCGATTCTGGGCGCGGTGTTTCTCGGCATTATCACTTCACTGGCAGGGACGATTACTTCAGTTACCTCTGCCTGGGAAGGTGCGGCAGAACTCGCCTTCGGTAATGCGATTGGTGGCATTGCGGCGCAGACCACCTTTCTGGTGATTGCCGATATGCTCTACCGCAAAGCCAATCTTGAGCATGCGGCGGCATCGGAAGAAAACCTGATGCAGGGCGTATTGCTGGTGGTGATGCTGTCGCTGCCGATGTTGGCGATGGCCGGCCCCGGCATCACTCTCTGGTCGGTTGATATTCTGTCTTTTGTGATCCTGGCGGCCTATCTGTTTGGCCTGCGTTTACTGCGCCAGTCGCATAATATGCCGATGTGGTCTCCAAGAGAAACCAGCGAAACGAAGTCTGAACAACCGTCTCCACCCTCTGCGGATATGGCTTCCGCCGGATTAGCATTGTGGCTGCCATTTTTATTACTGGCATTGATGGTTGCAGTGAGCGGCTGGTTAATTGCCGAAACCGGGATAGCTATAACCCGCCAGACCGGGCTGAGTCAGACACTGTTCGGCACCTTGTTTACAGCTGTGGTCACCTCGGTACCGGAGCTGGTGATAGCAATTGCCGCCGTCCGACGGGGTGCGCTTGCTTTGGCAGTGGGCGATATTATCGGCGGCAATACCTTTGATGTACTGTTTCTGGTGTTGTCAGATATGGCCTACCGGCCGGGCTCGATTTACCAGGCGGTGTCAGGCACGCTGGCTTTCTGGATGGCTTTGAATATCCTGCTGGTGGGCATTTTATTGCTGGGTCTGTTGCGACGAGAGCGGCACGGACTCGGCAATATCGGCTTTGAAGGCGTGCTGGTGCTATTGAGTTATGCGACAGGTGTGACGGTGATTTTCTTTCACTGAGCCAGTGTGGAAAAGCATTGTCGCCGCCTGCGCTTACGATGATAATAATCACCGTAACGCTGCCACCGGGGAGTGGCTGTTAATTGAGGAATCACAATGAAAACAATTACTGTCACCGCCACTTTGCTGGCGTTAATCATGGTTACGGCCTGTGGTGTTAAAACGTCCGGTGTCCGCACTCTGGCCGGCGACACTTATACCATCAATGTCAGCGATATGGATGATACTACTGCCAAAGGCACCGCGCTGGGGCTGGCTGAGCATCACTGCAAAGAAATGAATAAGGCGCTGCTGGTGACCAAAATTTTCAAACAGCACCAAGTGCGTTATCGCTATGACATCACCTTCCAGTGTGTAGCGATTGATGATCCGCGACTGGAAAATGCGGAATATGAAACCATTTATCGCTCCCAGTGATTGGGTCTAGCGCGCTCTTATTAACGGGGTTTCTGCTTGTGGCGTCGCCGCTACTGGCGGAGGAGTCGGACTATCAACTCAGTCTGACGGTGACTGACGAGACGGGGCAACCGGCCGAGGGGATGCAGGTAGTTCTGTTTCACTTCAGTGAGACCCGCTCAACCTGGCGGCTGGTAGACAGTCAGGTCACAGATAATCAGGGTCAAATAGCGGGATTTCTGCCCGGTCACGATCATCGCGGAGTATACCGGCTGGTGTTGAGAAATCAGCTATTTTTTCAGCAGCGAAATCAAAAGACGTCTTATCCCCTGATTCCTGTGGTGATCAGTCTTGACACGGAGGAACCGGTGTCACTGTCACTCAATATGTCGGCAACTGGATACAGTTTGTCAGCAACAGGGCGTTGATGTCAGATAGCCTCTAATCCCTGACCCGGATGGAGCGCCAGTACTTGCGCGACCAGTAGATATTATTCAGGCTGGAAATCGTCACGCCCAGACGCGTTGAGGCGTGCAGAAAGCGATCATCTTCCAGGTAAATGCCGACATGATTCCCGTTGCGGAAAAACACCAGGTCACCGGCCTGAAGGTCGGATTTATTAATCTGCTGCCCCGCCCGGATTTGCTGTGACGTGGTTCTGGGCAGTCTGAGCCCGAATACATCCTGATAGGTAATTTGTACAAAGGCCGAACAGTCTATACCACTCCGGCTCTGGCCACCCAGGCGGTAGGGGGTGCCACGCCAGTTATCATGCTGCTGATAAAGTCGGGACAGCGTTATCTCTGCCCCCTGTGTCGATGAATGTAATTCCGGTTCAAAAGCCGGTGAGGTGATTTTGGGGCTGCTACTACAGCCTGTGAGCAGTGTCAGAAGCAGTAACACAGAAACACAGCGTAACGGTGGCAGGGAAGCAGGGATTTTGGGCATCTTAATCAGCAGCGTTTGTAGGTGGCTTTTCAGCATAAATTACACAGCCCATACTGAAATAACCAGTGTTGCTGACATAGCCCCGGTTAATCGGTCAGGTGGTAAAAAGTTGGAATGCTGATGTTGTACTCATCGCAAAGCTCCGAAACTTCCTCACCGCAGGCGATTCGATACTGCATCTCGGCGATCTGTTCTTTCGACAGTTGAACACCGGTGTGACTAGCCATGGCTTTGCCGTTGTGTATCGGTGTGACACTGGCGGACACTGACTCAGCGTCAGGTTCGCGCAGGGCCGTCATCGCGCTCATTACCTTCAGCGCGGCATCATTGG
This sequence comes from uncultured Methylophaga sp., assembly GCA_965229455.1. Taxonomy (GTDB): domain Bacteria; phylum Pseudomonadota; class Gammaproteobacteria; order Nitrosococcales; family Methylophagaceae; genus Methylophaga. Next base: position 2,463,607 of record OZ245877.1, on the reverse strand, counting down.
GGTCCTTACGGGTGTCGATGGCCTGATCCTGAACCACCAGATCGATTCCCTGCTTCTGCAATCTTTCGGCGATTTGTGCCAGTTTGACTGTGTTATCAGCCAGTCTGTCAAGCCGGGTCACCACCAGCACATCACCGTTGTGAAGGGCGTCCAGACAGGCGTCCAGTGTTTCCTGCTGGTCGCTATTTCCGGCTTTCTCTTTAAACACGGTTTCACAGTCTTTGAGTTTGTCGATTTGCATCTGCAGAGGCTGACCCTGCCGGCTTTCTCGTGCGTAGCCTATTCTCATTCATCACTCCTTGCTTTATTGAGCTTCATTAAAATAGTCAACAAAAACCGGTCTATCGTTCGTATTGAAAATGCAGCCGAGCCTGCGCATCAAGCTCTGCCAGCTTCATCACAGCAATAAAAAACCCGGCACAGGCCGGGTTTGGGTTCGTGATCAGTGAAGTGAATCAGGCCATGTTAAAGAGGGCGAGGGCTTCACGGTATTCCGCGCTGTCTTCATCCAGTTCTTCAACGCTGAAGCCAGTATCGGCACCAACCTGTTTGAATGAGACCACGTCGTTCAATCTTACCGGATCAATCGCTTTGTCGGTGCCGTTGTAGCTTTGCAGGACAGCAACCTGGACCACATCAACCAGATCCGGACCGTTGTCTCCGCTGTTGCGGTTAAGATTGGCATGCTCACGGGCGACAGCCACCAGATTATCCGGGAATTCCCATTTCTTCAGAATGGCAGAGCCCAGACGCGGATAAAGATTATCAATCAATTGATCCAGTTTTTTGTTGTCTCTGATAAGATCACCATCTTCATCGGCCTTCATCAGGATAGGCAGCACGCCAATGGCGTGAATCAGACCGGCCAGCATCGCTTCATCGGTTCTGATGCCGTTGAGTTTGGCAGCAATGACCTGAGAAGCCGCCGCGACTCTGGTGCTTTGTTCCCAAAGGCTGCGCAAACGTTTGTCTAAACGACTGTTGGTTGCCTGGAACATCTGTTCCATCACCAGACTGGTGACCAGGTTGCGTACCATCGACAGCCCCAGCCGGGAAACCGCCATCTGTACACTGTCGATAGCCACCCGGCCGCGGTATAACGGGCTGTTGGCGACTTTCAGCAGACGTGCAGACAGCGCCGCATCTGTGGTGATGATATCGGCCAGTTGTTTAGCAGTGGCTTCGGGATCATCGACGACTTCCCGAACTTGCAGCGCGACTTCGGGAAGGGTTGGCAGGACAAGCTTGCCGCTGTCCAGTTCCTCCAGGATAGTGGTGTAAAATACGTCTTGTTCGCTCATGAGTTTCGCTTCTGATAAATGAATTTGAAGTGTTGATGAATTTCAGTTATTTTGCTTAGTTTGCCGACAGTTTTAGCTAATCGCAGGTATTCAGTTGAACGACGAGTTTCCGAGAATCAAACGCCTCCCGCCCTATGTTTTCAACATTGTAAATGATTTGAAAGCAAAAGCACGTGCGCGTGGTGAGGATATCATCGACTTTGGCATGGGGAACCCGGATAAACCGGCTCCGGCCCACATTGTTGATAAGCTGGTCGAGGCGGCTCAGCGACCGGATACTCACCGTTATTCTGTCTCCAAGGGTATCCCGCGTCTGCGTAAGGCCTGTTGCGACTGGTATAAGCGTAAGTTCGATGTCGATCTGGATCCGGACAGCGAATGCATCGTCACCATTGGCTCTAAAGAAGGTCTGGCCCATCTGGCGCTGGCGACTATGGGGCCTGGTGATGCTGTTATGGTGCCCAACCCGGCTTACCCCATTCATCCGTACGGCTTTGTTATCGCTGGTGCCGATATCCGCCATGTGCCGTTAACACCGGATGTCGACTTCTTTGCCGAGTTGGAAAAGTCGGTCAAGGATTCCTGGCCTAAACCCAAGATGCTGGTGTTAAACTTCCCGGGCAATCCAACGACACAATGCGTGGATCTGCCTTTCTTCGAACGTATTGTCGCTTTTGCCAAGGAACACCAGATCTGGGTCGTACACGACCTGGCCTATGGCGAAATCTGCTTTGATGGTTATAAAGCGCCGTCCATTCTGCAGGTGCCCGGTGCCAAAGAAGTCGCAGTCGAGTTTTACACGCTGTCCAAGACTTATAATATGCCCGGCTGGCGGGTGGGCTTCATGTCCGGTAACCCAACCTTGATCGCGGCGCTGGCCCGGATGAAGTCTTACCTTGATTACGGCATGTTTACACCGATTCAGGTGGCCGCGATTACCGCGCTGGACGGTCCGCAGGAATGCGTCGATGAGATCGTGGCGACCTACAAAAGCCGCCGTGATGTGTTATGTGATGGCCTGAATGCCATTGGTTGGCAGGTGGAGAAACCCAAAGCCACCATGTTTGTATGGGCCCGCATTCCGGAACGTTATCGTGAGATGGGCTCGCTGGAATTCAGTAAAAAACTACTCAAAGAAGCGAAAGTCGCTGTTTCACCCGGTATCGGTTTCGGTGAATATGGCGATGAATATGTTCGCTTTGGCTTGATTGAAAATGAACATCGTACGCGTCAGGCGATCCGCGGGATCCGTGACATGATGAGAAAAGCTTAGGGGGCTGTGTGCAATCAGTAAAAATCGGAATCCTGGGTCTGGGCACGGTCGGTAGTGGTACCGTCAATGTGCTGACCCGCAACTCAAGAGAAATCAGTCGTCGTGCCGGTCGTGATATTGAAATTTATCGCGTTGCTGACCGTGATCTGGATAAACCCAAGAGTTGCGATACCTCAAACATCAACCTGACGGATGATGCTTTTGAGGTCATCAATGATCCCGACATTCAGATCGTGGTTGAGCTCATCGGCGGCACCGGTATTGCTAAAGACTTGGTGGTGAAAGCCATTGAGAACGGCAAGCATGTAGTGACAGCCAACAAGGCGCTGATTGCGATGCACGGTAACGAACTGTTTGAACTGGCACAGGAAAAAGGCGTCACCATTGCCTTTGAAGCCGCCGTGGCCGGTGGTATTCCCATCATCAAGGCCATGCGTGAAGGCCTGGCAGGCAACCGTATCGAATGGCTGGCCGGCATCATTAACGGCACCGGTAACTTTATTCTCACCGAAATGCGTGAGAAAGGCCGCGACTTTGCCGATGTGCTGGCAGAAGCACAGGCACTGGGCTATGCGGAAGCCGATCCTACCTTTGATATCGAGGGTATCGATGCGGCCCACAAGCTGACTATCATGGCGTCCATCGCCTTTGGTATTCCGCTGCAGTATTACAAATGCTATACCGAAGGCATCAGCAAGATTTCGCAGGAAGACGTGCAGTATGCCGCTGAACTCGGCTATCGCATCAAGCATCTGGGTATTGCCAAGAAAACCGCTTCCGGTGTCGAACTGCGAGTACACCCGACACTCATCCCGCAGCGTCGCTTGATTGCTAATGTGAACGGTGTGATGAATGCCGTTGTCGTAAAAGGTGATGCGGTCGGTCCCACGTTATATTACGGTGCCGGTGCCGGCTCCGATGCAACCGCATCAGCTGTAGTGGCCGACATTGTTGATATCGTCCGTGCGCTGACTACTGATCCGGAAAATCGTGTGCCGCATCTGGCCTTCCAGCCCGATGCGTTGAAAGATACACCGATTCTGCCTATGGATGAGGTGGTCACCTCTTATTATCTGCGCATTCATACCCTGGATAAACCAGGCGTGCTGGCCGATATCACCCGTATTTTGAGTGCAGAAGAAATTAATATCGAAGCCATCCTGCAGAAACAACCCGAAGAACACGAAGGCATGGTGCCCATCATTATGCTGACGCAGGCCGTGGTCGAGAAAAATATGGACCGCGCCATCAGTCAGATTGAGGCATTGGATACTGTGCCTGATTCCATAATGCGCATTCGCATGGAATCTCTGGGTGGTTAATGAAGTCCGCCCACCGAATTTAGTTTAGAGGAAAACACTATGTCATTTCGCCCCCGTTACACTGGACTGATTGAACGCTATCGCGATCGACTGCCGGTCAATGACGACACTCGCCTGATTAGCCTGGGCGAAGGGAATACACCGCTTATCAAGCTCAACCACATTGCCAAAGAGCTGGCTAAGGATGTCGATATTTATGTCAAATATGAGGGTCTGAATCCGACCGGGTCGTTCAAGGACCGTGGTATGACCATGGCCGTGACCAAAGCCGTAGAGGAAGGCAGCAAAGCGATTATCTGCGCCTCTACCGGTAACACTTCGGCGGCGGCAGCTGCTTATGCGGCGCGTGCCGGTATTGCCGCGTTCGTACTGATTCCTGATGGCAAAATCGCTCAGGGCAAACTGGCACAGGCAATGATGCACGGCGCCACCGTGATTCAGATCAAAGGCAACTTTGACGAGGGTATGCGCCTGGTCAAGGAAGTCGCCGACCATGCCCCGGTCACTATCGTTAACTCGATTAACCCCTATCGTCTGCAGGGGCAGAAAACGGCAGCCTTCGAAATCGTCGAAGAACTGGGACGGGCACCGGATTACCACTGTCTGCCGGTCGGTAACGCCGGTAATATCACCGCCCACTGGATTGGCTACTGCGAATATTCCTGCGATTCCGGCGACCATGTCACCGATGCCTGTGCTTACTGTGGCGGTAAATGCAAATATGCCGGTGGTGCCATTGTCGGTAACCGTCCGAAAATGATTGGTTATCAGGCCTCCGGCAGCGCGCCGTTTATGCGTGGTCACATGGTGGACGACCCGGAAACCGTGGCCACCGCCATTCGCATTGGTCACCCACAGAGCTGGGATAAAGCCTGGCAGGTTAAGGAAGAATCCGGTGGCTGGTTCGATGAGTGCAGCGATGAAGAAATTCTGGCAGCACAGAAACTACTGGCGGAAAAAGAGGGCGTATTCTGCGAACCGGCTTCAGCGACTTCACTGGCCGGCGCCCTGCGTGATGTTAAAAATGGCAAGATTCCTGAAGGCAGCACGATTGTCTGTACCCTGACCGGCCATGGTCTGAAAGATCCCGATACCGCCATCAAGCAAAGCACGTCAGCGGTCGTCACCGTTGATGCCAACCTTGAATCAGTGCGTGACGCGATCATTCAAAATATGGCACAGTAGCGTCATGAGCAATCTGCCGGAACCAAGCGAAACAGAAAGACTGCTGGCCAAGCGGCCGCATGATATTTTTCTGAGTAATCTCATCGGTAATCATATTCTCATTTTTACCGCGATTTCGACGTTTGGACCAGCTTATATCAAGTATCTTCTGCTGGTACCACTGCTCTCTTTCGCTGCGCTGGGTTATACCTACTTCCGCTCGGGTCATATCCGACGCGAGGACAGTGAGTTTGTCTGGGCTCACTGGCAGATTGCCCGTCGCTGGAGTAAGGTCTTTCTGATTGTACTGTCGGTCGTCACCAGCGTTGCCATTCTGGGCTGGGTGGGTAAAACCTATCTGGGCATGATGAAAGAAATGGTATACGGCATGGTGGGTGGCCTTAGCCTGTTGCCTACATTGGTGTCGGTGCTGGTGCTGATCGTGATTGAGTCTGATTCACTGCATCATGCCCGCGTTGGCACACTTCCAGGCTGGGCCTTACGCCGTTTTCTGGGTATTGAGCCGTCACCGGTTGAGGACTAGGCGAGCCGTTTTTCCAGTTTCTCGCGCCACTCGTGCGAGAGCGCGTCAATCTTAAGCGCCTGTTCCAGAACAGGCGTTTTTTCGTTTAGCGGCAGGCTTTTATCGAAGTAGGCGCGGAATAAACGCTGGACGCTGAGTTTGGCCGGATGAGGCTCAGCCAGGGTGACCGCATCGCCAGCGGCGACCAAGCCGGTTTCTATGACTCTGAAGTAAATACCCGTTGCGGCATGCTCTACGAATAGTCTCGGCATGTCATCTCGCTCAAAGGCCATGCCCAACTTGAAGCAGGGAACCCGGGGCTGGGAAATCTCCAGCAGACTCTGACCGACTTTGAGCCGGTCACCGATACACAGCTCGGCTTCGTCGAGGCCCTCAACAGTCAGGTTTTCACCGAATTTGCCGAAAGGCAATGTGGCCAGGCCCAGCTTCTGTCGCCAGAATAAATAGTGCTCAGCAGCAAATCCATAAACGGCCTTATGCTCGCCACCGTGATTGACCAAATCGACCTGCTTATCACCGTCCAGATTGAGTGGATTAATTTTTATGCGACCTGTCACCGGCTGCTTGAAGATACCGGTGGAGACGGTTTTATTTTTGTGCTGAACCTGTTTCGGCAGAGAAACGTTAACGGAACGGATGAGCACGATGGTTTAAGGTTGTTCGGTGCGTTTGACGACGGAGTGAATCACCTTGTCGTATTCAAAAAAGACTTCGAATTCACTGTAAATCCAGCGGCTGATAGGAGGCTCTCCGACTGCCGGCATTTTAGTGCCGGGTGTGCCGAATTTCTGCTCAACCTGGGTCATATTCATGCCCTGAGTCGGCCGCATGACACCAGCATCGCTGTTAGGCACGTCATAACGCGGGTCGGCGATGGAAATAACTTCTGCCTGAACCGACGCCGTCAAACTCAGAAAAAACGCTGCTAGCATTAGGCTGATGTTCCGCATCAATAGACTCCTTGGATGATTATCAACAGAATACTACGCGCCCAGAAATTGCTCAATCAGCGTATTGAGATAACGCTGTCCTTTTTCTGTGGGGCGAAGGCGATGGATATCGTGCTCAATCAGGCCCAGTTTTTCCGCTTCAGCCAGCGGCTTTTTGATATGCGAGATCGGCACGCCAGTATGCTGCTGAAATAAGGGCGTAGGCACACCATCAAGCAGACGCATAGCATTGAGCATAAACTCAAAGCCGACTTCTTTTTCATCGACCCAGCTTCGTTCCAGCAGACAGTTGTCGCTGCCGGCGGTATCCAGATAGGCCTGTGGCTGTTTCTGTTTGACCCGGCGTTCAATCTGCTGCGGTGAAGCACTACTTATTTTGCCGTGGGCACCGGCGCCGATACCGAGGTAATCACCAAACTGCCAGTAATTAATATTATGCCGGCATTGTTTGCCTTTACGGGCATAGGCAGATGTTTCATATTGCTGATAACCGGCCTCAGCTAACTTTGCTTGATTAGCCAGTTGCCAGTCATAAATCGGATCATCTTCCGGTAATACCGGCGGCTGGCTGTAAAACAGGGTGTTGGGCTCGATGGTCAACTGGTAATAGGAAATATGAGCCGGGTTGAGTGCAATGGCGGTTTCGACGTCATGGCGGGCTTTAGCTTCATCCTGACCCGGTAAACCGAACATCAGATCCAGATTAAAATTATCAAAGCCGGCCTGGCGAGCAGTTTCCACTGCAGCGATGGCCTGCTGACTGTCATGAATCCGGCCCAGGGCTTTCAGTGCCTCATTATCAAAACTCTGGATGCCGATGGAAAGCCGGTTGATGCCGATATTTCGATAGGCCTCAAAGCGGCCGGCTTCGACCGTACCCGGGTTGGCTTCCAGTGTGATTTCAGCATTGTGCTGTAGAGGCAGTAGGGCACGAATGGCCGAGAACAGACGGTCATAAGCCTCCGCCGACAGCAGGCTGGGGGTGCCGCCACCGATAAAAATGCTTTGCACAGAGCGGCCCCAGATCAGCGGGATTTCCTGTTCCAGATCGCGGATCAGTGCATCGACATAAGCCTGCTCCGGAATCTCCTGTGGACTCTTATGCGAGTTAAAGTCGCAGTAAGGGCATTTGCGAATACACCAGGGCACGTGGATATAAAGGCTCAGCGGTGGCAGGGCAGTAAAATTAAACATCAGTCGTCAACAGATTCCGGCCGCCAGCCTTGTTTCCAGGCTGTGAGCGGCACAATGGCGGGTGGTTCCCCGTTATCAAAATACCAGGCATCGACGGCATAACGAATCTCGGTGTCCAAATCGACAATGGTGGCCGTATTGTGTGGTGCTCGGCCGATAAAGATGCCGCGTGACGTGCGCGGTGCAGTGCGGTGCCATTGCAATAACCCCTGGTTTTCCAGTATGCGCAGATACACCGAGGTGTTGGTCGCTTCATCAATGCAATCCAATTGGCCGATGCGACTGCCGCGCAGCGCATTCTGAGGCAGATCCTGACTGGTACCCACCTTTTCCCCGACCAGTTTTTCCATCAATGCGACTGCTTGCTGAATCTGTTTTCGTTCCTGTTCAGGGGAGCCGCTGGTGTCTGCGAAAAGTTGTTGAATCTGTTGCCATTCACTGGTGGAAAGCTGGGTATCGGTCACACTACGACAACTCAAATCATGACAGACCGAAAACGCTTCGGGTTTGGGAAACCCGATAAAATAGCGGTGTGACAGCTGCCAGCTTTCATGCACGTTCTGTTGTAACCAGATAGGTTTAATCGGCTGATCCTGATAAGGCTTGTGACTGCATCCGGCTAACAGCAGGCCCAACAGAAAAGTCAGCAGGGGCAAACCGACCAGGCGTTTCAAACCAGTGTGCCTCAGGGCAAATGCCTCGCATACTGAAACTCCTCGATAAACCGACGCATGGCCTGGCCACGGTGGCTGATCGCATGTTTCTGCTGGGCACTCAGTTCAGCCGCGCTGCAATCGGTTTCCGCGACAAAAAATACCGGGTCATAGCCGAATCCACCATCACCGGCCGGGGCACTGAGGATCTGACCATGCCAGGTCCCCTGACAAATCAGTGGTGTTGGATCATCGGCATGGCGCATAAATACCAGTACACACTGAAAGCGAGCCTGACGTTCTGTATCCGGCACATCCTGCAATGCAGTGAGTAAAGCCTCAATATTGTCAGCGTCACTGGCATTTTCACCGGCATAACGGGAAGAATAGATGCCGGGCGCCCCCAGGAGGGCATCTACTTCCAGGCCCGAGTCATCAGCAATGGCCGGCAGTCCGGTCTGGGCACAGGCGTTACGGGCTTTAAGAATGGCATTCTCGACGAAGCTAAGACCGGTTTCGGCCACTTCGCTGACGCCCATTTCAGACTGGGTCACCACGTCGATATTGAGCGGGGCCAGTAGCTGCACGAATTCGCGCAGCTTACCCTGGTTCCCGGTGGCCAGTACGATTTGGCTCATGATGTTGCCAGTGCTTCCCGTTGTTTTTCCATCAGTTCTTCAATCCCTTTTTTGGCCAGTTCCAGCATGGATTGCAGTTCATCAGCACGGAAGGCATGGCCTTCAGCAGTGCCCTGTAACTCAATATACGCCCCGGCCTCGTTCATGACTACATTCATATCGGTTTCGGCAGAAGAGTCTTCAGCATAGTCCAGGTCCAGTACTGGTGTACCCTGGAAGATACCAACCGAAATGGATGCCACCTGTCCGTAGAGCGGGCTGGATTTAATCTTCTTGTTTTTGAGCAGGTAGTTAATGGCATCCTGCAAAGCAACGAAGGCACCGGTGATGGATGCAGTGCGGGTGCCACCATCTGCCTGAATCACGTCACAGTCGATGGTAATAGTACGTTCACCCAGTGATTTCAGATCAATCGCAGCACGCAAAGAGCGACCAATCAGACGCTGAATCTCCATGGTGCGGCCACCCTGTTTGCCGCGGGCCGCTTCCCGCTGCATGCGCGAACCGGTCGAACGCGGCAGCATGCCATATTCAGCGGTTACCCAGCCCTCACCGGTGCCGCGCAGAAAGGGAGGGATACGCTCTTCAACAGAAGCGGTACACAGCACTTTGGTGTCACCGAATTCGACCAGCACCGAGCCCTCGGCATGTTTGGTGTAATTGCGGGTGATGTTGATTTGTCTTAATTCATTCGCTTGACGACCACTTGGACGCATAACCGGTATTTCTCCCAATCAAATTTGGCTCATTATACTGATCGTGACTGTCGGCCGCAGAGCGATTTGGGTAAGATTAGGGTTTTATCTAACGCTGGAATCAATCTGTGACACGAAGCATGACCGCGTTTGCCCGCTATGAGGAGCAAACAGACCTGGGTACCCTGAGCTGGGAAATTCGCTCGGTGAATCACCGTTATCTCGAGGTGGGGTTCCGCCTCGACGATAGCTTCCGGCCGCTGGAAATGGCGATGCGCAAATTTATCAGTGATGCACTGGGACGGGGCAAAGTGGAAGTGACATTGCGCTACAAATCGCCCGAGCAACAACAGGAAAGCCTGGAAATCAACGAAGCGCTGGCCGAGCGTGTGATCAGCGGTTATCAGCAGTTGGCCAGTCTCAGTGAGAATGCCGCAGCACTGGATTTGATGAAAGTCATGCAATGGCCAGGTGTGATTGAAACCCCTAGCCTCGATCAGGAAGCCCTCAGCGAGCGGGTGATGGCCTCATTGCAAAAAGCCTTGACTGATCTCGTCGACACCCGTGAGCGAGAGGGGGCGGCTTTGCAGAATATGATTGAACAGCGTTGCCAGCAAATCCACCAGATTGCTGAAGCGGTTCGCGAACGCATGCCGGAAATCCTGCAGACGCATCGTCAGAAATTACGGGAAAGAGTGCAGGACCTGGCCGTGAATCTGGAACCTGAAAGGCTGGAACAGGAAATGGTCATACTGGCGCAGAAAAGCGATGTTGCCGAAGAACTGGATCGTCTACAGAACCATGTCAGCGAGGTAGAATCCGTGCTGCAGCGTAATGAGCCGATTGGTCGCCGCCTGGACTTTCTGATGCAGGAACTGAATCGTGAAGCCAACACGCTGGGCTCAAAATCAATCGATACTGATACCACCCGTTTTTCGGTCGATCTGAAAGTCCTTATCGAACAGATGCGCGAACAGATTCAGAATATCGAATAAAGGCGGTCAGCAAGCCTTTGAATGACTTCATTCTTATAGCCAGAATATCTGCTATAAAAGCAATGAGTGCTATGGTGTTGAGCATACGCCATTTACCCTCAAGCGCTGATGAAGGCAAATTGATCTGGCTGATGGTGATTAGCCTCTCACGCAATTGGGGAGCAATTCACTGCAGAATGAGTCAGCATCAGTATAATGTCAGCTTGATTTGTCACCGGCAGCCTGCCGGTAAAACAGTTGAGTCCAGGGTCTGCTTGCATGATAGGAAGTTTATTTATCGTCGCCGCTCCGTCAGGTGCAGGAAAAACCAGTTTGGTGAATGCGCTGGTCGCTCGTCACGATGATATTCGTTTGTCCGTGTCTCATACTACGCGGCCGCCGCGCGAAGGTGAGGTTGATGGCCGCGATTATCACTTTGTGAGTCAGGAAACCTTTGCCGATATGCGTGACAAAGGTGATTTTCTTGAGTCCGCCACCGTGTTTGACAACAGCTACGGCACTTCCTCTGTGGCGGTACAGGAGATGCTGGCGCAGGGACTGGATGTCATCCTGGAAATCGACTGGCAGGGCGCGCAGCAGGTTCGCAATAATCTGAAAGATGCCACAGGCATTTTTATTCTGCCGCCGTCGAAAACCACACTGGAACAACGTTTACGCAATCGTGGTCAGGACAATGAAGAGATTATCGCGCGCCGCATGCGGGATGCCGAAAACGAGATTTCCCATTACGTCGAATTCGACTATCTCATTGTCAATGATGATTTCAGCCAGGCGCTGGACAGTCTGACCGCGATCATCATGGCCAAACGACATACATTGTCCATGCAAAAGCAGAAACAGGCCGGCTTGATCAGTGAATTACTGGGCTGATACGTCGCATTAACGATAATGGCGTAAAGCCATTTACCTAGCTTAAAACGCTGATATTACGTAGAATTACTTCTTTTAACTCACGGGAAAAAAACAGATGGCTCGCACTACTGTAGAAGATTGTTTAGAAAATGTTGATAACCGCTTCCAACTGGTTTTGGTCGCGGCCAAACGCGCGCGCGAGATCGCACTGGGTGACGACCCGATGGTTGATGTTGATAACGACAAACCAACGGTACTGGCGTTGCGTGAAATCGCAGAAGGTCTGGTCGGCCCCGATATCCTGACCAAAACCAGTGCCCGCCAGCATGCTGAAGAAAGCATCGTGGCTGATGAAGAGCTGCAAAGCCAAGAATAAGCCGTGAGCGCCAAGCCTTCAGTCGCCTCCGAACTGGATTTCATCCAGGAGTCTGAGCCAAAGCTCACGATTGACGATCTGTGTTTTGCGACATCCAATTATCTGGATGCCAGACATGTGGATGCGATTCGGCGTGCCTATCATTTTGCTGATAATGCACATGAAGGCCAGACCCGCCGCAGCGGCGAACGCTACATTACACACCCGCTGGCGGTAGCCCATGTGCTGGCGATGATGCATATGGATTATGAATGCATCATGGCGGGGTTGCTGCATGATGTGATTGAAGACACGGCGCTGAGCCGTGATGATCTCGCGGCTGAGTTCGGTGAAGAAGTGGCTGAACTGGTGGAAGGTGTCACCAAACTGGCCAAGGCCGCTTTTGAAACCACCAAACATGCGCAGGCGGAAAACCTGCGCAAGATGTTACTGGCGATGTCACGTGATATCCGTGTCATCATCGTCAAGCTGGCTGATCGCCTGCACAACATGCGTACGCTCGGCCATCTGCGACCGGAGAAACGCCGTCGTATTGCCCATGAAACGCTGGATATCTACGCGCCGATTGCCCAGCGCCTGGGGATGAACCTGATGCGTTGTGAGCTGGAAGATCTGGGCTTCCACGTGTTGTACCCGATTCGTTACCGGGTGTTACAGGATGCGGTCAGAAAGGCACGCGGTAATCGCAAGGAAATTGTCAGTCAGATTACGGCCTCTATTCTCAACCGGATGGAACAGGAAGGGCTGAGTGCTGATATTCAGGGGCGTGAAAAGAACCTTTATAGCCTCTACAAGAAAATGTCCAGCAAGCAGCTGTCGTTTTCCGAAGTCATGGATGTCTATGCCTTCCGCATCATTGTCGATGATGTCGATGCCTGCTACCGGATGCTGGGTGTAGTGCATAACCTCTACAAACCGGTACAGGGTAAGTTTAAAGATTACATTGCGATTCCCAAGGCCAATGGATACCAATCGCTGCATACCGTTTTATTCGGTCCTTACGGTGTGCCGATAGAGGTACAGATCCGCTCCCGCGATATGGATCATATGGCGGAAGCCGGTGTCGCCGCCCATTGGTTATATAAAACCGGTGAATCCGGGGGCGATAATCTGGCCCATCGCAAGGCGCGCCAATGGCTGCAAGGCATTCTGGAGATGCAGAAAGGCTCCGGTGACTCGATGGAGTTCCTGGAAAACCTGCGCATCGATTTGTTCCCGGATGAAATTTACGTTTCTACGCCAAAAGGCGAAATCCTGACCCTGCCGCGCGGCGCCACTGCCGTCGATTTTGCCTACGCAGTGCATACCGATGTCGGTAACAACTGTGTCGCTGCCCGTGTCGGTCGGCATCTGGTCCCGCTCAGTACACAACTGGAAACCGGTGAGTCGGTCGAAATCATTACCTCTCCCAATTCGCATCCGAATCCGGCCTGGCTCAACTTTGTCGTAACAGCCAAGGCGCGTACCAGCATCCGTCACTATTTGCGTCATCTGCAAACTGAAGAAGCGACGCTGCTGGGACGGCGCTTGCTCAACAAACATTTGACGGCTTTTTCGACACATCTGGATGATATTCCGGCAGAACGGATCAATGAACTGGTCAACGAGTTTGAACTCAGACAGTTCGATGATTTGCTGGAGGATATTGGTCTGGGTAACCATTCAGCCCTGTTAATTGCCCAGAAACTGGTCAATGAATCGACGCCGAACAAAGAACCGCAGGCACTGATGATCGCCGGTACTGAAGGCATGGTAGTCAGTTTTGGCCGTTGTTGTCATCCGATTCCGGGCGATCCGATTCATGGTTATGTTAGCACCGGCCGTGGCATTATCATTCACCAGCGTAGTTGTAAGAATACTTCCCACCTTCGGGTACAGAACGAGAAATGGCTGGATGTCACCTGGTCGCCGGATGTCGATCGTGAATTTCCGGTTGATATTATGGTTCATGTCAAAAATCAGCGTGGTGTCTTGGCAACGGTGGCAGCCGTGGTGTCTGAGGCCGACTCCAATATCGACAATGTGGTCGTGGATGAGCGTGACGGCGGCTATTCCGATCTCAGGCTCACTATTGAGGTGCAGAGCCGTCAGCATTTGGCACGCGTCATCCGCCGTCTGCGTCTGCTCGATATGGTGGAGAGAATTTCCCGTATTAATTAATTGATGCCGCGCCGGCGGCTTTAAATGGAGAACTCAATGACCCGCGAAATTATTCATACCGCTGATGCGCCTGAAGCTATCGGTCCATACTCACAGGCAGTCAAGGTCGGCGATATTGTCTATCTGTCTGGCCAGATTCCGCTGGTACCGGAAACGATGACGGTGCTGGATGGTGATTTTTCTGCCCAGGTACGTCGTGTGTTCGACAATCTTTCTGCTGTTGCTAAAGCCGCTGGTGGCAGTTTGCAGGATGTAGTCAAATTGAATATTTTTCTGACCGATCTCAGCCATTTCGGTACGGTCAACGAGATCATGACTGAGTATTTTGAACAGCCGTATCCGGCGCGTGCCGCGATTGGTGTCGCTTCTCTGCCCAAGGATGTGCCGGTTGAAATGGACGCGGTGCTGCACCTGGGCGCATAAACCAATCAGTCATGGAATCAACGGCTGTGATGGCGGGTGAATGGTTATCACAGCCGGTTACCTCATTGAAAGGCGTCGGCGGCAAAGTCGCCGAGCGCCTCAGTAAAATCGGCATTGAGCAGGTTCAGGATCTGCTATTCCATTTACCCCTGCGTTATCAGGATCGTACCCGGCTGATGCCGCTGGGGGCATTGAGGCCAGGGCAGGAAGTGCTGATAGAAGGTACTATCCAGTTGTCCCAGGTCAAGTTCGGCCGCCGCCGCTCGCTCTTATGCCATATCTCTGATGGCACCGGCGCGGTGGTACTGCGCTTTTTCCACTTTTCCAAAGCTCAGCAGGAACAGCTCGCCAAAGGTCGCCGGATCCGCTGTTTTGCCGAGGTCCGAAATGGCCCGTCCTCGCTGGAGATGGTCCACCCTGAATATCAGCTTATCGCCGCAGAGGGCATTGTGCCGGTCGATAACGAATTGACCCCGGTTTATCCCACCACGGAAGGGCTGCATCAACTGTCCCTGCGTAAATTGATGAAACAGGCGTTGGCGATTTTGGATCAGGACTCAATGCCAGAGCTGCTGCCTGTTTCTTCCAGACTGCACCAGGCGGCCGACTTTTCATTGGTCGATGCGCTGAAATATGTGCATCAGCCGCCACCGGACGCGGCTGTCGACGAGTTATTGGAACGTAAACACCCGGCTCAGAAACGGCTGGCTTATGAAGAATTACTGGCACAGCAACTCACAATGAAAAAACTACGTGCCCAGACCCAGCATCACAACGCGCCCATCCTGAGAGGGGATAAGCTGTATCGTCAGCAATTACTCAGCGCTTTGCCGTTTCCATTGACCGGCGCGCAGCAAAGCGTCATTGATGAGATCCTGCAGGATATGGCCGAGCCGCATCCGATGCAGCGGCTGGTGCAGGGCGATGTCGGTTCAGGTAAGACGGTGGTCGCGGTGCTGGCGGCGATTGAAGCGGTCTCTGCCGGCTGTCAGGCGGTGATGATGGCGCCCACAGAGTTACTGGCTGAACAGCATTACCGTACCTTTGCCAACTGGCTGACCCCACTGGGCATTCAGGTCGGCTGGTGTGCCGGTAAACAGACTGCCTCACAACGCAAACAGGTCCTGGCTGAACTGGAGTCTGGCGAGATTAAAGTGGCGGTCGGCACCCATGCCCTGTTTCAGGATGAAGTGGTATTCAATAACCTGGGTCTGGTGATTATCGATGAGCAGCACCGCTTTGGCGTACATCAACGTCTGGCCTTGAGGGACAAGGGCCGCGATGTGAACTCGATGCCGCATCAGTTGGTGATGACAGCGACACCGATTCCACGCACGCTGGCAATGACGGCCTATGCCGATTTGAATGTTTCGATCATCGATGAAATGCCACCGGGCCGCACCCCGGTTACCACCGTGGTCGTGCCCGATAACCGTCGACAGGATGTCATCGACCGGGTCCATGCCGCCTGTCAGCAGCAGCGTCAGGTTTACTGGGTCTGCACGCTGATTGAGGAGTCAGAGCATCTGCAATGTCAGGCGGCAGAAGACACAGCCACCCTATTGCAGGACAGCCTGCCGGACCTCAAAATCGGTCTGGTGCATGGTCGGATGAAAACGGTGGATAAGGATACCGTGATGAATGCTTTCAAAACCGGTGCTTTGGATATGCTGGTGGCGACCACGGTCATCGAAGTCGGTGTCGATGTGCCCAATGCCAGTCTGATGGTGATTGAAAATGCCGAACGACTGGGTCTGGCGCAGTTGCACCAGTTGCGCGGTCGGGTGGGGCGTGGCCAGATCGAGAGTCATTGTGTGTTGATGTACCATCCGCCTTTATCCGAAAATGGTCAGGCTAGACTGAAATGTTTACGTGAGACCAATGATGGGTTTGTGATTGCCCAGCGTGATCTTGAAATCCGTGGTCCCGGCGAAGTGCTTGGTACCCGCCAGACCGGGCTGCCACAATTCCGGGTTGCTGACTTAATCGAGGATCAGGACCTGCTGGCCGTGATGGACCGGGCGGCCAGAGCGATACTCAAAGACGCGCCAGAGCAGGCGGAGGCACTGGTTAACCGCTGGTTCGCGCATAAACTCGATTTCGGCAATGTGTGATGAATGGACCTTTAATGAATTTTCGTAGCCACTGGCAACCCCCGATCGTTCAATCTTTGCCACCGGCTTTACGCGATTGGTTGACCGATAGTGGATCACTGACACAGCAGTTAACCAAAGCCTGTGAACAGTCGTTTTCCGTCAAACTGCTGCACAGTGGCTGGCAGCGACCGCTGGCTGATGAGTCGTTGTTGCTGGAACAACCCCTGGGGCAGCTGATGTTCAGTCGTGAAGTGCATCTGCTCGACGGCAATAAAGCTGAAGTCTATGCCCGCACCATGGTGCCTATGCGCACCTATCAGGCAATGCAGGCCCGCTTTGAAACCCTGGGAAACCGTTCGCTGGGGCAACTATTATTTAATGACCCCTCGCTGCGCCGAGGTGAGATCGAGGTCGCCTGTCTGCAGCCACAGGACAGTCTGTTTAAAATGGCTACCCGGCATTTAACGCAACGACCTGATAGATTGTGGGCACGCCGCTCCTGTTTTTATCTGGAGGACAAAGGCTTGCTGGTGAATGAAATCTTTCTGCCCTCGGGCAAGTGGAGTGATTAAGTGAGTGTTAAACATCTCCGTTTGCAACCCTATCTGCGCCTGACCCGCCTGGATCGCCCCATCGGCATTTTGCTTCTGATGTGGCCGACACTGAGCGCTTTATGGATTGCGGCCGAAGGCCTGCCGGATTTAACGGTGTTAACCGTCTTTATTCTGGGCGTCATTATCATGCGCAGTGCCGGTTGTGCGATTAATGATTTTGCCGATCGTGAGGTTGATGGCGATGTCTGGCGCACCGAGGGCCGACCGCTGGCGACCGGTGAATTGCAGGCGCGTGACGCTATCATAGTCTTTGTTGTACTGGCCCTGACAGCGTTTGGGCTGGTACTGCTACTGAATACCATGACCATCATGCTGTCGCTGGTGGCGGTATTTCTGGCCGCAACCTATCCCTTTATGAAACGCTACACCTATCTGCCGCAGATTTATCTGGGGATGGCCTTCGGCTGGGCGATCCCGATGGCTTTTACCGCGCAGACCGGGAGTCTGCCTATCATCGCCTGGCTGCTGTTCATGGCTAATATTATCTGGACAACCGTCTATGACACCTTTTATGCGATGGCTGATCGAGAGGATGATTTGAAAATCGGCGTGAAATCCACGGCCATTCTGTTCGGGGATGATGATTTGGTGATTCAGGGGATTCTGCAGGTCGCCTACCTGATCGTGATGGTCTTGATCGGCCAGCAACTGCAACTGAGTACGGTCTATTATCTGGGACTTGCCATCGCGGCCGGTTTATTTGTTTATCAGCAGTTTCTCAGCCACCATCGAGCGCCAAAGGCGTGTTTGCGTGCCTTTCTTAATAATAACTGGGTCGGCCTGGTGATTTTCGCCAGTCTGGTTCTGCATTACTTATTCTGGGCTGAGTGATGACCGGGCAGATAGGGCAAAACCGGCTGCAACAGATCAAACCGCAACTCGAACTGCTGGAACAGCAACTGACAGCGATGCAACCCTTGCTGCGGCAGATGCACTTATTGTCATCCAACGCAGTCAGCGCTGCGGCCCGGGCTGGTAGCGAGGGAGATGCCTTTCGGGTGCTGACCCAGAGCATTCAGGAGTTAGGCCAGGGGATTAACCAGGATTGCCAGCAGGCGCAAAGCTGGCTGACAGGCATTCTGCAAACGGACAACTGGGATGAGGCAGAGCAATTACTCAAAAAGCTGGCGCTGTCGCTCTCGGATATGCCGCAATCGGTCAAAAAAGGTGAATATCTGGCGATTTGCTGCGCGGTGGAAGCAGCCCATGCCAGCGAACATGGTGGTAGTTTTGATGCGGTGGCTACCATGCTCAAGCAATTGGTCGAGGATTGCCGCCATCAGGTGACTCAGCAGCAGGAGTGTCTTGAACGTCTGTTAACCGCAAACTAATCGCAGCTCAGGGAGAGATGATATGTGCTCATGGATTGGCATGGTCCTGCTGTTGTTGGCTTTCAACTCACAGGCAGATATCTACCGCAGTGAGGACCGTTTTGGGCGCACCACTTTCAGTGACAGGCCTTCGCGTGGTGCAGAAGAGATCGATCTGGATACGGCCCCTTACCGTTATAAAGTCCATGTCACACATATCATTGACGGTGACACGGTGGTGCTGGAAAACGGTGACAAAATCCGATTGATCGGGATCAACACGCCCGAGGTTGAGAGCCGCTTCACCCGCGCTGAAGCGGGTGGTGAGCTTGCCCGTAGCTGGCTGCAAAACCGGCTGCATTCTGCGGAAGTCTGGTTGGAGTACGATGCCGAGCAACTGGATAAATATGACCGGAAACTGGCCCACCTTTTCCTGGCATCCGGCGAATACCTCAATGCCAGTCTGCTGGCACAGGGATTGGCTATGCTGACCTTAACCCCGCCTAACCTGCGTTATAGCCAATCACTGATTACAGCCCAGCAGCAGGCGCAGACTGCGAATAAGGGGATTTGGCAAAGAACCGAATTTGCGCCCAAAAAACTGGCCGATTTAGAACCTAGTCGTGATTATCGCGGCTGGCAGCGCTGGCTGGTCACCCCCAGCCGTATCAATGAGACCCGCAAGTATATGAATCTGGTCGTGTCTGACCACTTTGTGATCAAAATTGCCAAGTCCCATCAATCCTATTTTCCGTCGCTGACGACCTATCTTAAACAGCCGCTGGAAGTGCGGGGTTGGCTACGCCGACGGGGCAATGAGCATTTCATGATTGTTCAGCACCCTTCTGCGATTCAACACCGCTGAGGCCTTATGCATGCCGTGGCGGCCGGTCACAACAGAGGCTGGGAGCCGCGACCAGACAAGCTAGCGTTTAGGCCAGTATTTTTGCATTTCCAGGAATACAAACGAAGCAGACCAGGTGATCATGACCAGTCCCGCCAGTGACTCCAGGCCGCTGAGAAAACGAAGATATCCGGAAGGTTCAATATCGCCATAACCCAGGGTGGTGTAAGTGGTGAAAGAAAAATAGCTGCAATCCAGCAGGCTTAAATTGATATTACCGCTCAAGGTGCCGAAATCACCAGTGTGGATCATCAGATAGTAGCCGATAGCGAACAACCAGATTTCGATGATATGGGCCAGCACAATCACAATGACGGCCAGTAATACACGGTAATGGTGGATGAGCCGCAATTTGGGCAGTTTTCTCGCCAACAGGAACAGGGTCTGATAGTGGATCAGTATTGTGGTCAGCACAATAATGCTGTTAATGATCAGGGTCGCCAGTAACATCATCGCGCGGTTTTTACCCGGTTGCGTCCAGACAGTTTGGCGGCATAAACGGCCTGATCGGCCAGCGCGATTAGCTGTCTGCCATCCTTGATGGAACCAGGTACCGCCATGGTTGCAACACCGATAGATAGGGTGACATGCAGAGATTTCCCCGGGGGGATAGCAAACAAGGCTTTAGCAACACGATCACGGATTTGTTCGGCAATCAATGTGGCATCTTCCTGCGCTGTATCAGCCAGCAGGATTATGAATTCTTCGCCGCCATAACGGGCCAGCACGTCGGTCTGACGTAATCGATCTGATAGCAGTTTTGAGACCTGCTTAAGTACCGCATCACCTGCCTGGTGCCCATGCTGGTCATTAACCCGTTTGAAATGATCCAGATCGATAAACAGGCAGGACAGGGGAGAACCTGAACGCTGTGCCCGGCTGACTTCCTCACTCAGGCGCTGGTCAAAAAAGCGCCGGTTGTTAATGCCGGTCAGTGCGTCTCTGAGGCCCACGAGTTTAATGTGTTCATGGAGACGGGCATTTTCAATACAGGCTGAGACCACGGCGGCCAGATGCTCCAGAAACAGGGTGCCTATCTGGCCCTGAAATCGGGAGGGGTTCCGGCTGCCGAGATTGAGGCTGCCGAACAGATGATTCTGGCGTGCCAGTGGCAGCAAGGCAACTGAGCCCAACTCTTCCTGTTCCGGAAACAGATAGGCATGTTGATGTGGAGAGTATTTTAGCAACCGTGGCTTTCTCAGTGGACTGAAGTGCTGATTGACCCGATGTGCCGCATCGGTGAATAACAGCCTGCCTGCCCAGGCATTTTGGGCGATCTTGGATTCCACCAGTCGCTGGATTTCGTACTCAGGGTCATACAGCATCAGGGTGACTTCGGTTAGCTGAAATCGTTCTTTGTGTTGATCCAGAATAATGCTCAGAAGTTCATGCAGACTGGTGCTGTTGAGCAGAGCCAGCTCGTATTGCTGGAAATTCTCTTGTTTCCGCTCATTACTTTTGGCGATACGAAGCAATTCATCCAGTCGGGCTTGTAAGGTGGCGATATCGTGCATCCAGGCGCCTTATGAGCGGTATTTTGTCCAGGGCTAGGGCTATTTTTGCGCCCGGCTGCGATATCAATCGCTTATGTAGAACAGCTACGCCGTGCGCTTTCCCGCCTTGCCGGACATAAAAATAGTCGCCAGCAGTGGTGGATATGAAAAAGCAACAAGCCCTAACATTAATAATGGCTTATTGCACGTGCGATTGTCCATACTTCAATCGTCCTAGCCCCATTTTGCTGTAATACTTCAGCGGCTTCTGCTGTCGTGTGCCCGGAGGTCATGACATCATCGATAATCGCGACGTGAGGTGCTGGGACCGCATCAGTACAACGAAATGCCCGGCGCACATTACTGCGTCGTTGTTTAAAAGATAGCTGGCTTTGAGAGCGGGTGAACCTGACTCTTTGCAATAACTCGGGACAGCACTGGATACCCAAGCCCTTTGCCAGTCTACGGGCGATTTCCTGCGCCTGATTAAATCCCCGCTGACGTAGCCGCAGAGGATGCAGAGGGATGGGCACCAGGCAGTCCGGCAGTGTCGACCTGGACGCCAGAGATGACTGCATTCGGGCGGCAAAAAAATCGGCAAACTGCAGTTGCTGGTGAAATTTAAAGCCAGTGATGCAACGTTTAACGGCATCCTGATATCGAAACAGGCTAAAACTCAGATCGGCTACCGGAGGCTGTTGCAGACATTGACCGCAGATTTGCGCAGATTCCAGCGGTTTGGCACAGCGTGGACAGGCTGGGCCCAGCAGAGGCAATTCCGCGGCACAGGCCTGACAAAGCGGTTCCCGATCACCGGGCAGGCCACAGAGCAGGCAAGGTATTGGAAACAGTTTCCTGTATAATTCTCCAATTCGATGTGTCAGCGCGCTAAAGCCAGCCATGACCGTCACCCTATTTAATCCTTTAAATCAGTGAAGAGTCATCATGCCTGAGAATGTAGCAGAAACCCAAGCGACGATTCGTCAAGACTGGAAGCAGGAAGAGGTTGAAGCCCTGTTCGCTCTACCTTTCAATGATCTGCTGTATCAAGCTCAAACCGTTCACCGTGAGCACTTTGATGCGAATGCGGTACAAATCAGTACCCTGCTCAGCATAAAAACCGGTGGTTGCGCTGAAGACTGTGGTTATTGCCCGCAAAGCGCTCACCATCCCTCAGCGGTGAAAGCCGAGCCATTGATGCCGCTGGAAGAAGTGATGAAATCGGCCAATGATGCTAAAGATGCCGGCGCCAGCCGTTTCTGTATGGGCGCCGCCTGGCGTAACCTGAAAGACCGTGATCTGGAGCGGGTTGCCGCCATGGTGGAAGGCGTGAAAAGTCTGGGTCTGGAAACCTGCGTCACCCTGGGGATGCTGGAAGAGCATCAGGCCAAGCGCCTGAAAGAGGCCGGACTGGATTACTACAATCACAACCTGGATACCTCACCGGAGTTCTATGGGGAAATCATCTCTACCCGTACCTATGAAGACCGACTCAACACCCTGAGCCATGTCCGCGAAGCCGGCATTAATGTCTGCAGCGGCGGTATTGTCGGTATGGGTGAAGCCCGCACTGATCGTGCTGGTCTGTTGATTAGTCTGGCTAACCTGCCAACCCAGCCTCAGAGCGTGCCGATCAACCTGCTGGTTCAGGTCGAGGGGACGCCGTTGAACGGCACCGATAACCTCGATGCGCTGGAGTTTGTCCGCACGATTGCCGTCGCCCGCATCATGATGCCGAAATCCTTCGTGCGTTTGTCTGCCGGTCGTGAAAATATGAGTGACGAAATGCAGGCCATGTGTTTCCTGGCCGGTGCCAACTCGATTTTCTACGGTGAAAAACTGCTGACCACCGATAACCCGGATACCAACCATGACCAGCAGTTATTCAAGCGGCTGGGTATTACTCCCTGGGTCGGCGACGATAAAGCCGAAGACAAGCAGTGTTCGGCGGCCTGATAGCCAAGAGTGTCACAACTCCCCTGGCATGAGGAATTAACCGCCGCTTTAGCCGATCGTAAAGCGGCGGGTCGTTACCGCCAGAACCGCCTCCGCCTGGGTGAACAGGGCGTTAATATCACGGTTGACGGCAAGACCATGCTGTCTTTTTGCAGTAATGACTATCTCGGCCTCGCTGCCCATCCCGATATCAAACAGGCTTTCAAACAGGCTGTAGATAAGGAAGGGGTCGGCAGTGGTGCTGCGCACCTGTTAACCGGTCACAGCTATTATCATCAGGCGCTGGAGGAAGCGCTGGCTGATTTCACCGGCCAGCCCCGGGTTCTGTTGTTCTCCACCGGCTACATGGCCAATCTCGGGGCCATTGACGGGCTGCTGCAGCGTGGCGATGCGGTGATTCAGGATAAATTGAATCATGCCTCGTTGCTTGATGGCGGCCGACTGACTGAAGCCGATCAACTACGTTATCCTCATGCGGATATGACATTGCTGCATAAACGTCTGCATAACGCAGCCACGGCCAAACATCGCCTTATCGTCTCTGACGGCGTCTTCAGCATGGATGGTGATATTGCACCGTTGCCGGAGATTATGACGCAGGCCATACAGCATCGTGCTGCTGTACTGATTGATGATGCCCATGGCTTCGGGGTCATTGGTAAAGGCGGTCGCGGTACGGTGTCACACTTTGCGCTGGCCGCGGATCAGGCCCCGATCCAGGTCGGTACCCTGGGTAAGGCCTTTGGCACCGGCGGTGCTTTTGTCGCGTCGAATGAAACCGTGATCGAAACCCTGATTCAGCAGGCCCGCAGCTATGTCTACACCACGGCGCAGCCACCCGCCGTCGCGGCGGCAACCCTGGCCAGTTTGAAACTGGTGGAACAGGAAGACTGGCGCCGTGACAAGCTGAATACATTGATAAAGCAGTTCAGACAGGGAGCGCAGCAACTGGGCCTGAATCTAATGCCGTCAGAAACACCGATTCAACCGGTATTGATAGGCGATGATAAAACTGCCCTGGCTGTCGGTCAGCATCTGGAACAGGCCGGTATCCTGGTCGGTGTGATTCGTCCTCCCACTGTGCCTAAAAAGACAGCGCGGTTGAGAATTACCTTTTCTGCCTCGCATAGCGAACAGGACGTCAACAAATTACTCAGTGCGCTGGAGCAGGCCATTGCACATTGAACAGCGGGGTAACGGACCGGATCTGGTGATGTTGCATGGTTGGAGCATGCATAGTGGTGTCTGGCACGAGTTGGCAGAGCGTCTGGCGAAACGCTTTACGCTGCACCTGCTGGACTTACCGGGACACGGACGCAGCGACTGGCAGAAGCAGGGGTTTGACCCAGACAACCTATTACCGGCGCTGGCAAACAAGCTACCCCAAACAGCGCTATGGCTGGGCTGGTCACTCGGTGGTTTGATTAGTCTGGCTTTTGCCCAGCGTTATCCCGAACGGGTCAGCAAACTGAGCCTGATGGCAGCAACACCACGCTTTATCGAGACCCATGACTGGCCATGCGCGATGCAAAGCGAAGTGTTTGAGAATTTTGCAGCGAGTCTTGATGTCAATCAACAGCAGACGCTGCAGCGTTTTCTGATGTTGCAGGCGAAAGGTGCGGATCGGAGCCGCGCAACCATCCGTGAGTTAAGCGAGCGGCTGGCGACGCAGCACGCACCGGAACCTGAAGCATTACACGCCGGCCTGGATTGCCTGTTGAAATGGGATCTACGTGAGGCGCTGGCGGGTTTGAACTGCCCGGTGCAAATGTTGTTGGGTAGTCGCGACACTTTGATACCTGTCGCCATGCCTGACTATGCCCGCGAGCTTCAGCCTTCATTACAGGTGGCGATGCTGGAAGGACTTGGGCATGCCCCGTTTATTGCTCAACCAGCGGCATGTCAGCAACAGATAGAACAGTTTATAGATGATTGAATATCGTCCCGACAAAGCCAAAGTGGCCCGTTCCTTTGCAGCTGCCGCCGCGAAATATGATGATGTGGCGATCCTGCAGCGCCAGACTGCCGATGAATTACTGGAACGACTGGATTTCATGAAGATTGAGCCGAGGTCGATTCTGGACCTGGGCGTCGGTACCGGTCGTAATCTTTCCCTGTTACAGAAACAGTATCCGCAGGCCACGCTGTTTGCCATGGATATCGCTACCGACATGCTGCAACAGGCACGAAAACGCTATCGGCAGGATCTTGGACTCAAACGCTGGTTACCCGGCAGCAGTCAGAAACTGCAATTACTCGCCGGGGATGCCGAGTCGATTCCACTGGCCGATAACAGCGTTGATCTGGTGTTTGCCAATCTCGCACTGCAATGGTGTGAGCCCGCCATCAGTTTTACTGAAATCCAGCGGGTACTGTGTCCCGACGGCTTGCTGCTGTTCAGCTCGCTGGGTCCGGATACCCTGACCGAACTGCGCCAGGCCTGGGCGGCGGTCGATGCCTATCCGCATGTGAATGTGTTTTACGATATCCATGATGTCGGTGATGCGATGACATCGAGCGGCTTATCAGACTGCGTGTTGGATATTGAGCCTTACGTGCTGACCTACCCGACGCCAATGGCGATGATGCGTGACCTGAAAATTCTGGGCGCCCGCAATGTCAATGAAGGCCGCCGCCGTGGTCTCACTGGCAAAAAGCTGATGCGTCAGGTTATTGCCGAGTATGAACAGTTTCGCATCGAAGGACTGATACCGGCGAGTTATGAAGTCGTGTTCGGCCATGGCTGGAAACTGCCGCAGGCAGGTCAGCGTCCGGCTGCTGATGGCAGTGTGCATGTTCCCCTGAGCGAGATTCAACGTCGATGATACCTAAACATATTTTTGTAACCGGTACCGATACTGAAGTCGGTAAAACCCGAATCAGCACGGGCTTAATCGCTGTTCTGCAAAAGCAGGGACTGAAAGCGGCCGGGATGAAACCGGTTGCGAGTGGCTGTGACTGGGTAGCGGGACAATGGCAGAATGAAGATGCACTGGCGATGATCGAGCAGAGCAATGTGTCTCTGCCTTATTCTGTGGTAAATCCTTATGCGTTCGAGCCGGCGATTGCCCCGCATATCGCTGCCAGCCGGGTTAATAATGAAGTCTCCATCAGTGAAATAAAACAACAGTTCGAGCAGGTTAAATCTGAGGCGGATGCGGTCGTGGTGGAAGGCGCCGGTGGCTGGCTGGTGCCACTGAATCAGACCGAAACCATGGCCGATCTCGCTGTGGCACTGGATCTGCCAGTGGTGCTGGTGGTGGCAATCAAACTGGGCTGTATTAACCATGCTTTGCTCAGTATTGAATCGATTCAGCAGCGTGGTCTTCGAATCGCGGGCTGGGTCGCCAATCACCTTGACGCGCAGCATGAATCGGCAGAAATTATAGACACACTCAAACAGCATATCGCCGCACCCTGTCTGGGTGTTGTTCCAAAACTCCTTGACGGTCAATCCGCTGCCGATTTCCTTTGTCGGGAGGACTGAAAAATGAAATGGCTGATCGTTTTGATGCTGGCACTATTGGCCGGCTGTTCGTCTTCCCCCAAAAAAGAATCCGGGGTCAGCCCCGAGATTGAAGCCCGGGTCGCCAGTTGGAATCAGCTGATTGATGAGGGTAAGCGCTGGTCCGATGCGCGCCGCCTGAAAGCGGCCAATGATTTTGTTAATCAGCTGGTGTTTGTCGACGATATCAAGCACTGGAAACAGCAGGATTACTGGGCCACGCCGCTGCAGACTATAGTCAGTGGCGGTGGTGACTGTGAAGACTTTTCTTTGGCCAAGTACTTTACCCTGACCGGCATGGGGCTGGAGCAGGATAAGCTGCGACTGACCTATGTTAAAGCGCTGGAACTCAACCAGGCGCATATGGTGGTCAGTTATTACGAAACACCGAAAGCCGTCCCGCTAGTACTGGATAATCTCAACACGCGGATCCTGCCCGCCACTCAGCGTGAGGATTTATATCCGGTTTACAGTTTTAACGGGGGCGGATTGTGGCTGAATAAACGTAATCACGACAGTGATTTAATTGATAACGCCGAGCGCATCAGCTTATGGCAGACGCTGCTCAAAAGTATGGATGTCGAGGCAGCTAATACCGAGACTATGATCTGTCGTTACCAGTATTACGATTTGCCTGCAGCAGAAGCCAGAACCCGTTGTCCCTAGATCAACAAGCCCTAGGGAAAGATCACGGGCTCATCGCCTTCTTGCCATTGCGGGTATTTTTTCATCACGGAGCGAAACAAGTCACTCTCAAGAAACGCTTCCAGCCACGCCCTGACTCTGGGGTAGGGCGAACTGTCAAACCAGTCTTTATCGACAAAAGCGAACTGGCGGATAAACGGCAATAGCGCGATATCAGCGAGGGTCCAACTGTCTCTCAATAAACAGTCATGCTCAGTTAACAACTGTTCCAGCCGCGTCAGTGTCTTTTCACCTTGTTCACGGTAAAAACGCTCGTCCTGTTCCGGATAGCGATCTGAGTATTTATAGCGGTCCAGAAAATATTTGAACTCACCGTCATTGTTTTCGATCAGCACCAGCATCTGTTCATGCTGCTCACTGGTCAGTGACTGATACCAGTTGTCGGGATCGTGCTGGGCCAATGCCCAGAAAGCAATGTCGATGCTTTCGTCAATCAGCTTGTCATCCGCCGTCAGCAGTACCGGTACGGTTGCTTTGGGCGAAAGTTCAATGAGCTGCTGCGGTTTGTCTTTGAGTACCACTTCACGGAGTTCACACTGAATACCGCTTTGTGCAATCGCCAGCCGGGCACGCATGGCATAGGGACATCGACGAAAACTATAAAGCGTGGCTAGATTCTGCTCTGTCATGTCACTCTTCAATTACTGCTTAAAGGCGGCCAGTATAGACAAACAGCGGTAATAATTATAAATTAGTAAATACTAATATAGTATGTCAGTACAGGGACTGCTCATGAAGCTCAGCCACTATCCGGTTCTTTTCGCTCTTTGCTTATGTCTGCTACCACAGCTCGGTGCCGCTGATTCTATGGCGACTGCCAGCGTCACACTGAAAACGATACCTGCCCAATATCAGTTTGACGGGGTGGTTGAAGCGGTAAACCGGGCTACCGTCTCTTCGCGTATCGCGGCGGAGGTTATCGAGATCAATGTGGATGTCAATGACCGGGTTGCTCAAGACCAGGTCATTCTGCGTTTCCGTGACGATGAAATTAAAACCCGGCTGATGCGCGCTGAGGCGAATCTACTCGCAGAAAAGGCGCAATATCAGGAAGCCCTGGCCCGGCAAAAAGAAGCACAGGCCGAAGCCGGACGGATAGCCGATCTTTTTGCCCGTAAACAGGTGACCCGTTCGGCACTGGATAAAGCGGAAGCCGATAAAGCTGCTGCCAATGCCCGGGTGAATGTGCTGGCAGCGCAAATCAAAGCCCGCGAGGCCGAAGTCGCTGAAGCAAAAGTCGCCTTATCTTATACCGTGGTGCAGGCGCCCTATGCCGGCATTGTGACCGAGCGGCTGATTGAGGTGGGTGAAATGGCCAGTCCCGGCCAACTGTTGATGTCGGGTGTTTCACTGGACTCGCTTCGGGTTGTGATTCAGATCCCCCAGCGTCTGCTCGATGACTTGCTGCCGGCCAGGATTGCCAATGTTGAGACTATTGATGGCAAGTCACTCTCAGCAGGCGAGGCCACGCTGGTACCACAGGCTGATCCTGCCAGTCATTCATTCAGCCTTCGGATCCCTCTGTTGGCGCAGGCGGACCATTTGTACCCGGGCAGCAGTGTCAAAGTGAGCCTGGAAGGCCCGGGTGAAACCCTATTGCTGGTCCCTGCAGAAGCCGTGGTTCAGCGAGGGGAGGCCAGTGCGGTGTATCTGCTCAAAAACGATGATATTCAGCTTCGTCAGGTTAGGCCGGGCAGGACGGTGGGATCTGAACGCGAGATTCTGGCAGGTCTGCAAGCAGGTGATGTTGTTATCATCGAGCCCAGACAGGCCGTCGGCATCATCAAAAACAGTCAGGGTGAATAGAGATGGGGCTGTCAGGAAGGATCGCTGCCTTTTTTCAGGATAATGCACTGACCCCGCTCATTGCTCTGCTGGCGGTTTTGCTGGGTTTGTTTGCCATTCTCGTGACGCCGCGCGAGGAAGAGCCGCAGATTGATGTGACCTTTGCTAATGTCTTTATCGCTTATCCCGGTGCCAGCGCAAACGAGGTGGAAAAGCTGATCGCCACCCCCGCCGAGCAGGTCATCAGTGAAATCGAGGGACTGGAGCATGTCTACTCGGTTTCTAAACCCGGCATGGCAGTGCTGACCGCGCAGTTTGAAGTGGGTGAACCTCGAACCGAAGCGATTGTGCGCCTCTACAATAAAATCTACTCAAACAGTGACTGGCTGCCGGCCGAACTGGGCGTGGCACAACCGATTATCAAACCCAAGGGCATTGATGATGTGCCCATCCTGACTTTGACCCTGTGGCGGGAAGACAAACAGGATGCCTACCAGCTTAAACAGGTCGCTCATGCGCTGGAGGCAGAGCTCAAGCGTATTAAGGGAACCCGTGATATCTACACTATTGGCGGTCCGGACAGTGTCGTCAGTATCACACTGGATCCGGCCAAGTTAGCCAGCTATCACATCGATCCGTCTGACCTTGCCGAGACGCTCACCGCCGCCAATCAATCTGCTGAAGCCGGAAGTGTGGTGCAACACAACCAGACAACTGCAATCCAGGCCGGTGAGTTGATTGTGTCGACACAGACATTGCAGGAACTGATCATCGGCTTAGATGACGGCAAGCCGGTGTATCTCAGTGATGTGGCAACGATAAGTCATGGTCCGGAACAAGCTGAACGCTATGTCTGGTTTGGTAGCGGGCAGGCTGCAGAAGATAAAGGCCTTAGCGCTCAGGGTGAGTTCGATGCCGTGACCCTGGCGATAGCCAAGCAACCGGGCCATAACGCTGCTGATATCGCCGCAGCGGTCCTCGATCAGGTCGAGTCACTACGTGGAGTGATGGTGCCCGATGCGGTGAATATCACCGTCACCCGTAACTATGGGGAAACCGCGAATGACAAGGCGGCAACGCTGATTCATAAATTGATCTTCGTCACCATCGCTGTAGTGGCACTGGTGTTACTGGCGCTGGGCTGGCGGGAGGCGATTATTGTTGGTGTCGCCGTGGTGATCACCCTGTTATTAATGCTGTTTGCATCCTGGGCCTGGGGATTCACCTTGAACCGGGTATCGCTGTTTGCCCTGATTTTCTCGATTGGCATCCTGGTCGATGATGCGATCGTCGTGGTCGAAAATATTCATCGTCATTTACAGCAGGGTGCAAAGTCTTTGCGTGAAGCGATCCCGCTGGCGGTGGATGAAGTCGGACAACCGACGATTCTGGCGACTTTTGCCGTGATTGCCGCCTTGCTGCCGATGGCTTTTGTGTCCGGCCTGATGGGGCCGTATATGAGTCCGATTCCGATTAATGCCAGTATCGGCATGATTTTGTCTTTGCTGGTGGCCTATATCATCACGCCCTGGATGGTGCTGAGGATGCTGGCCCGGCATCGCCATCATCCGGTGTCGCCTCAGCAAAGCGGCAACGGCTTTTTCCATCGTTTGTTATCCCCCTTTGTGACCTCGCGCCGGGCAGGGGCCTATCGCGGTTTATTGTGGCTGGGTCTGGTTATCCTGATACTGCTATCAGTGGGACTGGCTGCGGCCAAATTGGTGGTGCTGAAGATGCTGCCTTTTGATAATAAATCAGAGCTGCAACTGGTTGTAGATATGCCTGAGGGTACGCCGCTGGAAACTACCGCAGCGGCGGTCAGAGACCTGACGGCTTATCTGCAGCAGGTGCCGGAAGTCACCGACTATCAGGCTTATGTGGGCAGTGCTTCACCGATTAATTTCAACGGGCTGGTGCGTCAGTATTATCTGCGTGATGACTGGCATATGGCTGATGTGCAGGTAAATTTCCGGCATAAATCATTACGTGAGCGCAGCAGTCATGATATTGCACTGAGTCTGCGCGAGCCCCTGCAGCAGATTGCCGCACAGTGGCAGGCCAATCTGAAATTGGTAGAGGTGCCACCTGGGCCGCCGGTGCAGTCGCCGATTGTGGCTGAAATTTATGGCCTGGATTATGGCGCGCAGTTAGCGACAGCCAAAAAGATTGAACAGGACTTTGCAGCCGTAGACGGTGTGGTCGATATCGATAGCAGCGTGGAAGCAAAGGCGCCACGCAAGGTGATTGATATCGACAGAAATAAGGCGGCGCTTTATGGCCTTAGCCAGCAGCAGATTGTTCAGGCTATCAAGCTGGCGTTCGATGGCGAAGATATCGGCTATCTGCACAATGCTGCGGTGAAATATGCCGTGCCTTTACGCTTGCAGCTCCCCATTGCGGATAAACGTAATCTCGATGCCTTGTTAAATATCAGGCTCGGCAACCAGCAGGGCGAGATGATAAGCCTCGGCGAGGTGGTCACGGTGATTGAAACCACGCATCAGCAGACGATTTATCATAAAGACCTGCAGCCGGTCGTTTTTGTCACCGCCGATATGGCCGGGATGGTAGATAGCCCGCTGTATGGCATGTTCAGTATTTATCAGCGCCTGCAAGACGAACACATTAACCAGCACCTGTTCTCAGCGCCTTCACTGGCTGTTAAGGACAGCATCAAATGGGATGGCGAATGGCAGATAACTTATGAGACCTTCCGCGATATGGGGCTTGCCTATGCGGTCGGCATTGTGCTGATTTATATTCTGATTGTGGCGCAGTTCCGCTCCTATCTGCTGCCGTTGATTATCATGGTGCCGATTCCACTGACTATTATCGGGGTGATGCCGGGGCACGCGCTGTTGGGGGCGGAGTTCACCGCGACATCGATGATTGGCATGATTGCGATGGCCGGCATCATTGTGCGCAATTCCATTTTGCTGGTGGATTTTATTCGTGAAGCGATGACTGCCGGGATGCCAGCAGAAAAGGCTGTTATTCAGGCAGCATCAGTGCGAGCCAAGCCCATCGCCCTGACAGCACTGGCCGCCATGCTGGGGGCTTTGTTTATTCTGGATGATCCGATCTTTAACGGACTGGCGGTTGCGTTACTGTTCGGTATTCTGGTTGCAACGGCGTTAACGCTGGTGGTGATCCCGCTACTTTATTACAGCTATATTCAACGTCAAGCTTGATGGAATCGCTGCGATTAGAATTCGCGCAGGCTCATTCCTTCACTGGAGATGCCACCGCGTAGCATTTCTGCCTGACGATTGAGGGTGTGTTTGACCAGCAGGTTTCGATCCTGTTCATCCATGTGAGTGAACACCATCCGTAGGTGGTAAGGTTTCTCGGGCGGGGCCGATAGAATTTTTTCACAGGAGATTACAGTGGCCAGCGCATGAACGGTGTTCGCAGTCGGCAGTAACTGAAGATGCAGTTCCACGTGACCACGAATTTCAACTGGCTCGGCAACCATAAAGGCAATACCACCACCACTGAGATTAGCTTCGGTGAGGTCATTGGGGTTAACCGGATTGTTGTAACGCTGAATACTTTGGGAAATCAGGTTGATTTTATCATCAAGCATTCGCAGTGCTCTGGCTATTTCGCGATCGTGATGATTAATCTGGTCAATCAAATGACTGAATGCGTTTTGAATAGCCCGTAGCTGTGCTTTTTCATTGCCTTCATCATCGCTGGTGGCATGGGCGATATGATGCGCTACATTTGAGACATTGTCCCGGTCAATGACTTTGTAATCGACAATGACCGTGTCATTGATTCGAAAAAACTCACGTCTGTCTGAACCAGCGTATTGCATCATATTCATCCAAATTCAACCCGTCTGAAGCGGCTTTTCATTAACTATCCGTTGAGTGACCCATTTATTGAGACACGTCCCTTTATATCATTTTCAGCACGCTTTGCCAGCCTCAAAGCAAAAATGACTGAGGGAAAAGCAGGCAGTATCCCTCAGTCGCGTCGCTTAAGCAATGCTCTAAAAATGTCACAGGTGCTCAGATGCGAAATCAGCCAGTCTTGAGCGTTCTCCGCGCATCAGAGTGATATGACCACTGTGCTGCCAATACTTGAAATGATCGACGACATAGGTCAGACCCGAGGTGGTCTCACTCAAATAGGGGGTGTCGATCTGAGCAATATTCCCCAGACAGACAATCTTAGTGCCGGGACCGGCACGGGTGATCAGCGTTTTCATCTGCTTGGAGGTCAGGTTCTGAGCCTCATCAATAATTATGAAACGATTGAGGAAAGTCCGGCCACGCATAAAGTTCAGTGAGCGGATTTTGATCCAGCGTTGCAATAAATCATTGGTGGCCTGACGACCCCATTCACCGCCTTCTGTTTTATTCAGTACCTCGAGGTTATCCATCAACGCGCCCATCCATGGCGTCATCTTTTCTTCTTCGGTGCCGGGCAAAAAGCCGATATCTTCCCCGACCGGCACTGTAACGCGGGTCATAATGATTTCGCTGTAACGCTTATGCTCAATGGTCTGAGTTAGTGCCGCCGCCAGTGTTAGCAGGGTTTTACCGGTGCCAGCCTGGCCCAGCAGGGTGACAAAATCGATATCCGGGTCCATCAGCAGATTCAAAGCAAAGTTCTGCTCACGATTGCGGGCAGTAATACCCCAGACGGCGTGGTTGTCCTTACGATAATCGTTAACCAGCTGAATATCAGCACTGTTCTCGCTGACCGAGCGCACAACTGCCTCGATATTGCTGGTTTCACCCGGCGAGTAAATCAGTTGGTTCGGGTGCCAGTCTTTAACAATATCACCTTCCACTTCGTAGAATGTCTGGCCCTCAGCAGTCCAGGATTCCAGGCGGTTTAGATCGTCCCAGAAATCGGCAGGCAGTTCGGCTGAACCACGGTAGAGCAGATCCACATCATCCAGCACTTTATCGTTGTAATAATCCTCAGCGCAGATGCCCAGCACCGTGGCTTTGATCCGAAGGTTAATATCTTTGGAAACCAGAATCACGGTGGCGTCAGTGACCGTTTGCTGCAAAGCTACTGCCACACTGAGGATGGCGTTGTCACCCTGGTGGCTGGGTAGTTCCTTGGGAATTTCCCGTTGCATCTGGGTAGTCTGAAAGAACAGGCGGCCGCTGGCGTGATGGGTATCCCCGTTATCGACGCTGGGTAGTGGAATACCCTGTGTGATGGCGTCACTGTCTTCCGCCTGAAGCAGCAACTCATCCAGAAACCGGCTGACTTGCCTGACGTTGCGGGAGACCTCGGATAAGCCTTTCTTGCCACGATCCAGCTCTTCCAATACCACCATGGGTAAGTAGATATCGTGTTCGTCAAAACGGAAGATGGCAGTCGGATCATGCATCAGCACGTTGGTGTCCAGAATGAACAGGCGTCTGCCGGCGGCGGGTCTTTTAATCATCTGCAAGAAGTCCTCTTGTTGATTAGGTGGAGCCTGTCCTGATTATGATCAAAGAATTCAGCCTTGCAAAGGGCAATTACTCTCAGTGCTCTGGTGGCGTAAACAGTCTGAGCGGCTGCGGCTACCCAAGTCGGTATTTAGTGTTAATATGACAAGTCCCTTCTGTTTTTGAACGTCAGCACCGCCTCTGAGTCATTGGTTTGCGCTGATTGATTAGCCCTGCGCAGCCAACTATCACTCCCCCAAAGTTTTTTCTGTTAAGCCGGTCTTTTCCCGGGCCCGCCACGCTCCATTTTCATACCCGAAATACCTGACCGCGACAGGTTGGTTAGGTAAATAGTCAGAGGCGTATCTCGGTCGATACAAATATTTTCAACGATCTGATTTTATTGGCGACGAAACCACGACATTTGCGGAAAATCCAGCAGGCTGGGAATCTTTCCTGACTATGACTGTGAACGCTTGTGAGCCCCTTTAAATCAGCATAGGGTGAGCTGCACTGTGTGCATCCGGGGGGTGACACGCCAGCATGAAATTTCAACTCGAATAATGAGGTAAACCATGAACCTGTTCCGAATTTTTTTGCCCGCTCTGCTGGGGGGGCTTTCCCTGTCTCTACCCGCCCAGGCTGCGCCGGCCAATGACGCGTTGATTGGTACCTGGTACAGCGAAAAACAGGAAGAGGGAGAGACACTGAAATGGTTGACCAGACGGATGCAGGATCAGGGGTATGCCGCGCTGTTTCTGGTCTGCGAGGGTGAGAACTTCTCCTGGGTACAGAAAGAAATCGGTGTCTGGCAGGTCGAAGACGGTAAATTAATAGAAACCGCCAGTTCTATCGAGGATATGAACGGTAAAAAGCCGGCACAGGAAATCACCACCTATACCAATCTGGCCCTGTCTGGTGACGACTTGAGCTATGACAAAATGAACAGCGACAAATCTTTTCATTTTCAGCGCGTCGCTGATGGTTTCCAGATCAGCTGCCAGAAAAAGTAGGTCTCTCTGAGCTTTTTACCCAGGACACCCGGGTGCCGGCGCTAGTCCGGTACTCTGGCTCTGCCTACAGTGTTGGCGTCAGTGGCAAACCAGATGGCGCCGGACGCACTGTCAAACACCATGTGGCGAATCGTTATACCGCCTGACGGCACGGCATCAATCGAAATAAAAGATTCGGTTTTTGTATCAAAACCGACAAAACGATTCGGCTGGAGGCCGGTTTCCACGTACCAGACTCTGTCCTTGTCATCGACAGTCAGGGCATAAATGCCGGCTGATTCGCCCCCGGGTGTCGACCATTCCTGCATCGACTGGGTGTTCGGGTTATAGACACCGAGATGCCCCATCGCATTATCGCCCCACCAGATCCGGCCATCCGAAGTCATGCCGATACGGCGAATCAGACTATCTTTGCTGGCGGTCTTTATCACTTCCAGCGTCATAGTCCGTGGATTGACGGTGCCAATGGCATTTTCACCCATGAAAGCAATCCATGGCCGGTCATCCGGCCCTACCACCAGGCCATAGGGGCGCATGTTCTCTCTGGGTAAAGCAATTTTTTCGACATCCCCGGTAACGGTATCGAGCTTAGCGATGTAGTTTGACCATTGTGCGGTAAACCAGAGCTTGCCGTCTGAGGTCCAGCCCATGGTGTGGGGATCCTTGATGCCTTCGGGCATCGGAAACCGTGTGACTTTTCCATTGTCAGGGTTCATTCTGCCGATATGCTTGTCTTTGTTGCCGGCGTACCAGGGAATGCCCTTATTACTCACTACCACGGTGTGAGGTCCGGCGCCTGGAATATCAAACTTTTTCATGTTGCCGGTATCCGGTTGCAGGCGGGCAACATAGTTGCCGACCTGACCCACAAACCAGACTGTTCCGTCAGGGGCGACATAAGGGTCACGCGGTCGCGAGTCTTCCCATGGCACGGTCCACTCCTTGAATTCCAGCAGGCCGGGAAGTTGTTGAGATGAGGGCATTGCCTGCACTGGACTGACTGCGAGCAGGATGGTGAAGAACAGGCCTATGCCTGATATCGGCGAAAAAAACGGCATCAACATAATCTGGCTCCATGCTTGTCTGATATTAAGCTGACACAAATCAGCGCTGACTTACTGCAATGAAGGCCATTTGATTAATCAACAGGCAAGTGGTCAGCTAAAGACAGGCAGGTTCTGATACAGCAGGGTCAGCAATAAACCTAAAGAGATGCATTGCCAGAATAACACCGGATTGCGCTCCATCAGTGGTGGACGGGCTTTGTTTACAAAGGCTTTGTTGGGGTGGTTCAGGTCATAAATAAATTCGGCGACTTCCTGGTAACGTTTATGCGGTTGAATCTGCACCGCTTTTCGTAAGGTGTCATCGACCCAGAAAGGCACACTGCGATCCGATTGCAGCAGCGAACGGTAGTTGAGTTTTCTCTGCGCTGCTTCATTAAAGGCGCGTGACACCCGCGTACCATAGGGCAATTCGCCGGAAAGCAGGTGATAGGTCAACACGCCCAGAGAAAAAATATCGGACTGAGCTGTGCCGGCCTGGCCCAGAAAGTACTCGGGGGCCGTGAACTGGGCGGTACCCAGAATCAGTTCGCTTTCGGCGCCGAGTTCGGCCAGTCCCGCGATGCGTGTTGAACCAAAATCAATAATTTTTACCGTGCCGCTTTGATCAATCAGAATGTTATCGGGCCGGATATCCTGATGAATCATCTCTTTACGATGCATGGCCTGCAGCCCCTTGCCGATTTGCTCGACTATTCGTCTTACCTCATCCAGCGCGGGCGCGGGATGATCTTCCTGCCATTGTTTCAGGGTCTGGCCTTCAATATATTCGGTGACGGTATATAGCGACTGCCGCCCACGCCGACTGTCAAAGGCCTTGAGGCAATGCACATTATCCAGCCGTTTTGCGATCCAGTCTTCCATCAGGAAGCGCTCTATGGCATCGGGATCTTCTTCCAGATCGGTTGAGAGTGTCTTCAATGCCACCAGCTTGCCAGTGTCTTTATCTTTTGCCAGATATACATGGCTGCGGCTGCTGACATAAAGCTCACGCAGAATCTCATAGCCCTCAAATAACATTCCCGGTGCCAATGTAGGCGGTGGCGGCAACGTGGTCGCCTCATTCAAAAGCCCCTGATCATCTGCTGTGATGACGCTATCAATTCGAATAAGCTGAATCGTCAGGTTGTCCTCACTACCGGCTTTCAGCGCCAGTTCGACCAGGCTTTCGGCGGCCTGTTGCAAGTCGTCTTTGTAGTGGTGGACAGCCTCGCTGATTTGACGCTCGCTGATAAAGTCATACACACCATCTGTTGCCAGAATAAAAATATCACCCGCGTTGGCGGCGACGCTCTGGTAATCGAACACCAGATGAGGGTCCAACCCCATTGCCCGTGACAGCATAGGGCCGGTTTCGGCATCATTCTGGACATGATCGGTGGTGAGCTGTCGGCAATGGGCATTGTTTAAATGATAAATACGGCTATCGCCGACATGAAACAGATGCGCGGTATGACCTTTAATGATGATTGCGCTCAGGGTACAGATGTAACCTTTATCGCTATCGTAACGGTATTCACTGTTGCGACTACGCCCATAAAGCCAGGCATTGATCGACTGTAGCACGCGTTCACCGGCGGTTTGCACGGTCCAGGATTCCGGCGTGGCGTAATAGTCTTCAAGCAGACTCGCGATAACCGTACTGCTGGCTTCCTGACTGACCTCACTGCTGCTGATGCCGTCCGCCACGGCAGCCACAATGCCACGGGTGATGGTCTCATCGCCCCCTGGTACAAAGACACCACAGCGATCCTGGTTAATGGCTTTAATACCAGCTGAACTATGTTGACCAACAGAAATGCTTAGTGTGTATGTCATTCGCTTATAGAGTGAGAGAATCAGCGATTATCATGCAGCATATTCAACGTTTTGAACATGTCGCCAGAATGTCACAGGGGGAAAGATGGGCTTTGAGACCTTGATGGGGTTTTTTATCACCTCGGTGCTGCTGGCTTTATCGCCCGGACCGGATAACCTGTTTGTAATGACGCACTCCCTGACCCACGGGAAACAGGCCGGGGTGGCGGTCGTACTCGGACTATGCACGGGCCTGCTGGTTCACACCGCTATCGTGGCATTGGGTATTGCCGCGATTTTGCAGAGTTCAGTCTGGGCTTTGACTGTGCTCAAAACAGTCGGTGCGATGTATCTGCTTTATCTTGCCTGGCAGGCGCTCACTGCTGAAACGCTGGCACTGGATCAGTTCCAGGCATACAGAGCCCGCTTTCTCTGGTCTTAT
Source organism: uncultured Methylophaga sp. (assembly GCA_965229455.1). GTDB lineage: Bacteria > Pseudomonadota > Gammaproteobacteria > Nitrosococcales > Methylophagaceae > Methylophaga. Next base: position 2,424,981 of record OZ245877.1, on the reverse strand, counting down.
CGGCGAGGGATTATCATGAATATCACCAACCCCAAGGTGTCATTATTTTTCCTGGCTTTTCTGCCTCAGTTTCTGCCGGCTGAGTCTGGTTCGGTGACGCAGGAGATAGTCTTGCTCGGTAGTTTGTTTATCCTCGCTACTCTTCTTGTATTTGGCGCTATGGCAGTCATGGCTGGTAGTCTGGAAACCCTGTTCCGTCGTTCACCGGCAATACAGCATAGGTTAAATAAACTCGCGGCAGTGGTGTTTGTGGCTTTGGCGCTGCACTTACTTCTGGCCGATTTCGTCTGATCGCGATATGTCCTGAGGAAGCAAAGTGAGTAAAAATGGATCAGCAGCTTAGAGAAATGGTGTGGCAGACCATCGCCACTATTCCGTTAGGTCAAGTCGCGACCTATGGGCAGATAGCCAGTCTTTGCGGCTACCCCGGCCATGCCCGCGCTGTAGGGCATATTCTCAGGAACTTGCCCGCAGATACCCAATTACCCTGGCATCGGGTTATCAATGCGAAAGGTGAAATTGCCCTGCCACCTGACAGTGATAGTTATCGACTTCAGAAGCACAGGCTACAACAGGAAGGTATTGATTTTCATGGCGAGAAAATCCGGCTCAGAGACTGGCTGTGGGATGGTAGCGCGCAGGATTCCAGCTCGGAAAATTGATAACATACGCCTTTAAATCTATGGGCATCATATGCAGGGTCTTGTTCTGGCCGTTCTGGCCTATTCCATCTGGGGTATTTTCCCGCTCTTTTTCAGCTACCTGAACCATGTATCACCGGTAGAGGTGTTGTCGCACCGGATTATCTGGTCGCTGGTGGCGACCTTCAGCCTGGGATTGATGCTGCAACGCGGCCGATTACTGGTGAAGGCGCTGCAGGATAAAAAGACGCTGATCTGGCTGGGTGTGTCTTCACTGCTGATAGCCGTTAACTGGCTGGTCTATATCTGGGCGGTGGGTCAGCACCGGGTGCTGGAAGCGAGTCTGGGTTATTTCATCATGCCGGTGGTCAGTCTGCTGATGGGGCGGTTGATTCTGAAAGAAGCTTTACATCCCCTGCAGGCCTGGGCCGGGGTTTTAGCAGCGGTAGCGGTGCTATGGGAACTCTGGAGTTTTGGCGCCTTGCCCTGGGTTGGCGTGGTGCTGGCCTTTGCTTTTGCTTTTTATGGTCTGGTCAGGAAAGTGCATCCGATTGACGGCCTTAATGGTCTGACTATCGAGACTTTGTGGTTGCTGCCACTGGCTCTGGGCTTTGTTGGCTGGCAGCTACTGTCTGCAGACAGCCAGATGGGCTTTGGCCTGGATAATACGACCACCACTTTGCTGATCGTGTCAGGCTTTCTGACCGCTCTGCCGCTGGTGTTGTTTGCGATGGCAACCAGCCGCATTAATCTCTCAATAGTCGGCTTCATTATGTATATCAACCCGACCATCCAGTTTCTGATTGGCGTGTTTGTGCTCAACGAGCATTTCCCACCCGAGCGGATGGTGACTTTTATCCTGGTCTGGGTTGCACTGTTTTTATTTGTGGCTGGGCTCTGGCAGCAACTCAGGCACAGCCAGCGTCAGAAAACCTAATCAGCTTACCGGCAAAGCGGTGGAGTTAATCGGCGATTTCATGACAAAAGAGGTGTGTACGCCGGTCACACCCTCGATGCGGGTGAGCTTGTTGAGCAGAAACTGCTGGTAGGCATCCATATCCCGCACGATGACTTTCAGCAGGTAGTCGGCATCCTGGCCGGTAATCAGATGACACTCCAGTACCTCGGGGTAGCCAGCCAAAGTTGATTCCAGCTTCTCGAAGCGTTCCGGCGTATGTCGGTCCATGCTGATGCCGATAAAGGCCATCAGACTGAGTCCCAGTTTTTTGGCATTCAGTAAGGCAACATAACCATCTATCAGGCCGTCCTCTTCCATCTGTCGTACACGGCGCAGGCAGGGCGAAGGCGATAGTTTGATGGCTTCTGCCAGTTCCTGGTTGGTAATTCGCCCGTTTTTTTGCAGGATGTCGAGGATCATCTGATCGTAGCGATCTAGTTTTTCTGACATCTTATATCCCCGATAAAGTAGAGTGAGAAATATTATTCCATTTAAATGATATTTGTAGCAATAAAATGCTATAAATTTTGATTTTAATGCAATATTGGCAATTTAATTCTACTGCAATCTCTCTATACTATTCTCCATAGCTGAACCGGTAGCGAATGAGTCATAAGCTCTCGCTGGCACGGGTGCTCCCACATCATCACAAGTGATGGTCGAGGCTCGCAAAAGCTTCCAGTTAACCCGACTGGCAAGGTCAGACGAACGCGAAGGTTTTTCAGCTAACCGAATTTAATGCTTTCAGGAGTCAGAGATGATTACCAACCCAGCTCAGAAGTACCGCCGCTTTGAGCCCATCAAATTAACCGATCGCCAGTGGCCCAATGCGGTGCTGGAACAGCCGCCAATCTGGATGAGCACCGATCTGCGTGATGGTAATCAGGCTCTGATAGACCCGATGTCAGTTGAGACCAAGCTGCGTTATTTCGATGAACTGGTCCGTATCGGCTTCAAGGAAATCGAGGTCGGCTTTCCCTCTGCCTCTGAAACCGACTTTAATGTGGTCCGTCGCCTGATCGAAGAAAATCGGATCCCGGATGATGTCACTATCGAAGTGTTGACCCAGGCGCGCGAAGATTTAATTGCCCGTACCGTTGAATCGCTGAAAGGTGCAAAACGGGCGATTCTGCATATGTATAATCCGATTTCACCGACGTTTCGTGAGGTTGTCTATCGTACCGATAAAGCCGGCGTCAAAGCGATTGCCGAGCAGGGCACCCGTTGGGTTAAAGAGATGACCAGCAAACAGCCGGAGACCGAGTGGGTCTATCAGTACTCACCGGAGGTGTTTTCCAGCACCGAAATCGAATTTGCCAAGGAAGTGTGTGATGCGGTGACGGCTATCTGGCAGCCGACGTCTGAAAGCAAAATGATTTTGAACCTGCCGGCGACGGTGGAAATGTCGACGCCCAATACCTATGCCGACCAGATTGAGTGGATGCATCGCAACCTCAATCAGCGTGACAGCATTATCCTGAGCGTCCATCCGCACAACGATCGCGGTACCGCCGTGGCTGCGGCCGAGTTGGCGGTGATGGCCGGGGCTGATCGGGTGGAAGGCTGTCTGTTCGGTAACGGTGAACGCACCGGCAATGTGGATCTGGTCACGCTGGCATTGAATCTGTATTCGCAGGGGATTGAGCCAGGCCTGGATTTCAGCCAGATTGATCAGATCCGTCAGATGTACGAAGAAACCACGCAGTTACCGGTGCATCCGCGTCATCCTTATGCCGGTGAACTCGTCTTCACTGCGTTCTCCGGTTCGCATCAGGATGCGATCAAAAAAGGCTTTGCGGTGCAGACAGAGGGTAATTACTGGCAGGTGCCCTATTTGCCGATTGATCCGGCTGACTTAAACCGAAGTTACGACGCCGTGGTCCGAGTCAACAGTCAGTCCGGCAAAGGTGGGGTCAGCTTCCTGTTGCAGAACGCGGCCGGCTTTGAATTACCACGTCGTCTGCAAATTGAGTTCAGTCGTATCGTGCAAAAGGTCAGTGATGAAACCAGTAAAGAAGTGGATACCGCCAGTATCGTCAATCTGTTTCAAGCATCCTACTTAGAGGTTGAGTCACCTTACCGCTACATGAGCAGTCATGTGATTGATGAGCAGACCAGCGATGTTGTGACCAAAATGGTTTTAAGCCATGGTGCAAATCGAATTGAACTGGCCGGGCGTGGTAATGGCCCATTGGACGCTGCTGCGAAAGCTATCAGCGAGCACCTGGGGGAGACAGTGACGGTAGCGGATTATCATGAACACGGCATGAGCGCTGGTTCTGATGCGGCCGCGGTGAGTTATGTCGAAGTCAAAGTCGGTGACAGAGCAACCCTTTTTGGGGTCGGCCAGGATAAAAACATCACGACCGCTGCCCTCAAAGCGCTGATCAATGGGGTTAACCGTGCGGTGGCGGATGAGCAACTGCATCAAACAAAGCTGAAACAGGCGATTCAGTAAGGCTCAGCTCTCCTGCAGGAAGATCCTCGTGACCGGCCTAGGGATATTGCTGAATTTAGCCTAAATATTTATATAAGTTAATGATTTATATGGATTATGTTTTATTTTTTCTGATTTGATCCGCTGGCGGATATTGGTTATGGTGTAACCGCAACTGGTTAAAAATGTTTTTTTGATCAGTTTCTTACTCAATGTTTGAGTAATCAAACAAAGGAGGACATATGTTTAAGCAAGGTTTGCTTACATTTTTAGTTACACTGCTTTTTGCCATGACACCAGCAATGGCTGAACATCACGACAAAGATAGCCACAAAGGCGAAGAGCATCCCGCCCACGAAATGGGTGAAGAAGTGACATCCAAAAACTACAATAAAGATAAAGATGTTAGCGAAAAATACAAAGAAAATCTGGAGGAAGCTAAAGAGTCTAAAGGCACCGAGCACCCCGCACATGATATGGGTGAAGGTGAAGAAATGCTCGACAAGCGCGGCGTAGAGTAACCCGCTTGTTGATTAGCTTCTAAGCTTCAATCAGCGTCGCACTCCCTCGGGGTGCGACGCTTTTTTTTGTCATCTATCTGAGAATTGTGAGACAAATCTGTACTCAGGCAGTCATCATGGCTAATGATGACATTGAGTCAGTATTCATTATTGCAGGGATTGAATATGTCCAGACTGAAATCTATCGCTTTTCTCACGATATTGCTGTTACTGAGCGCTTGCGCCAGTTGGTCACCCAGCTATGAAAAACCGCAGATCAATATCACTTCCTTTGCGTTGGCACCGGAGTCTACCGGTATCACACCGACTTTTCTTATCGGTCTCCAGGTGGTGAATCCCAACCGTAGCGCCTTGCCATTGAGGGGGATGAGTTATTCAGTGGACATTGAAGACCAACGAATATTAACCGGAGCTGAGCCGGATCTGCCCAAGGTGCCAGGCTACGGCACAGCGACATTCACCCTCAAGGCGACGCCGGATCTGCTGGGTGGTGCCCGTTTGATTAATCAACTACTGTCAGAACAGAAAGACAGTCTGAGATACGCTTTCAAGGCCCGTTTTGATGTCGGTAAATTCATCCCCTTTATTACGCTTGAGGAAACAGGCAGTGTCAGTTTGAAAAAACAGAATTAGATCGCGCCCATGCTGAGAAACCCCGTGATGACTTGTTATCCTTAAGCGCGGTGTCAGAAAAGGGAAAAATCGGTGCCGAAGATTTTGGAGCTGGGGACTGCTTGTTAATCAAGCTTTCCAGGCTTTTTACTCAGCATATTCAGTCTGCAGAAATCTTGGCTGGGTAGCGTGCAGGGTAACGACGGAAAAAGATTGCAGACTATGCTTCCAGTTAAGTCTGCTATGTCAGGACGCGTTTTGGCATAAGCCGGTTTCAAAGTCGTGACACGCCTGAGTCGCTATACAAACAAATTGGCGCAACGCTTTATCTGGTCCAGGAATACGGATGTACTCAGAAGGAAACCAGCTGATTAATTAAACGCGTCTCATCGGTGGCAGGCCGTATGTGATCGCGATCTCACAGCGCTAAAATCTCGCCGGAATTGCCGAACCTTCGCCTGAGCCTCACCGTTATCATTTGGCTTAATCGCCGAAAACCCGGTGCCTGTGCTAATCTGAATTTAACTTTCAGATATGTGAATTATGGATTCCATCAACAGTCTTTTTCTCCTTAGCGGCATGCTGATCGCACTCAGTATTCTCGCCAGTCGTCTTTCCTCATTATTCGGACTCCCCCTGCTGATTATCTTCCTGGCGCTGGGCATGCTGGCCGGTGAGGATGGTGTACTTGGCATCCGGTTCGATGATTATTCGCAGGCGTTTCTCATCGGTCACCTGGCACTGGCGATGATCCTGCTCGACGGTGGCCTCAGAACCCGCCTCAAAACTTTCCGGGTGGGATTCAAACCGGCATTGACCATGTCGACGCTGGGCGTGTTTGTCACCAGCGGCATCGTCGGGCTGATAGCAACCTGGGTGTTTGAACTATCGCTGCTGGAAGGGCTCTTGATCGGGGCCATTGTCGGTTCCACCGATGCCGCCGCTGTATTTTCGATGCTGCGTGGGCAGGGCATCAATATCAATGAGCGGGTCGCGGCGACGCTGGAAATCGAATCCGGTACCAATGACCCGATGGCGATTTTTCTGACTCTGCTGCTCATCGAAATGCTGGTGGGAGACTTCCAGACGCCGCTGGATTCGGTGTTGTTTTTCCTTCAACAATTTGGTCTCGGTATCGCAGTGGGGCTGGCCGGTGGCTGGTTAACCAGCCGGATGCTGAAGCGGGTGGAACTGGCACCGGCTTTATATTCACTGCTGGCGCTGGCAATGGGCTTTTCAACTTTTGGTCTGGCTAGCGTCATTGGTGGCAGCGGCTTCCTGGCTATTTACCTCTGTGGGTTGCTGATTGGTAATCAGCCCGGTCGTCATCTCCAGCATATTCTGCCTGTCCATGATGGACTTGCCTGGCTGAGTCAGATTGGCCTCTTCCTGGTGCTGGGACTGCTGGTCACGCCCTCCGAAATGATTCAGTTTGCGTTGCCATCGCTGTTAATTGCACTGGCGTTGATCTTTGTCGCCAGACCGCTGGCTGTTTTACTGACGATTACGCCATTTTTCAAATTCCGTAAGCGAGAGCTGGGTTTTATCTCCTGGGTGGGGCTGCGCGGTGCGGTACCTATCGTGCTGGCGATTTTCCCGGTGATTGGTGGCATCGATAATGCCGGCCTTTATTTCAACGTGGCTTTTGCCGTGGTCTTGTTGTCGTTATTGATACAGGGTGGCACATTGCCGTTGATGGCGCGGTGGATGCAGATTCAGGTGCCCAAAGGGGTGGCGCCGAAACAGCGCGGGGCGCTGGGTATTCTGCCTGAACAGGATTATGAAATTTTCGTTTATACCGTCGAAAATCCCAGCCTGGATGATCAACCGATTCAATTGCTGCAATTCCCTTCTGGTGCCCTAATCTCGGGCCTGTTCCGCGGCAGAGTGATGTTACATCCGAAAGGGAATACCCGGCTTAAGATGGGTGACGTATTGTGTGTCATCAGCCGTGAAGAAGACCTGGAGCAACTTAATCAAATCTTCAGTGGAGAAACCAAACTCGCGAAAGCACAACAAGCCTTTTTTGGGGCTTTTGTTCTCAATGGGGATGCACCATTGACGGAAGTGGCCAAAGCTTATGGGCTGACTGTGAGCGGACGTCAACAACATCTCACGCTGGGTGAATTTATTGCCCGTCGCGTCGGCGGGCACCCGGTTGTCGGGGATGATGTTCACTGGCACGGTATTCACTGGGTAGTAAAGGAAGTCGAGGGCGACATCATCAAAAAAGTCGGTATGCGGCTTTATTAATCCCGCAGACTTCGCAGTCATCATGTTTGTCGTTGATTTTATGCTGATTGCCATCCAGTAAAAATTGTGGCAGATTTGCACTTGTCGCGAGTTTCGCGGCATCCACATGGACATGCTCATAATCGAACACCGATTATTTCTCGCATCCACCTGTGGACAAGGGGTATAGCCAAATAGAATCCAAATTCAGTTTTTTTGGGGAAACTGACTTGCATTTTATTGGGCATCTGGTCTTCACCGGACCGGTCACCATGGCCGGAATCGGTGAGTGAGATTTATCCCTTGGGAGAACAGGATGCACCTATCCATTCAACAACGTTTCAGCCTCTGGGCAGGTTTAAGTCTGCTGAGTGTCGTGCTGGTTACCGCGCTCATCGGTGTTTGGCAGTTCGGCAATATTAAACAGTCTCTGTCCAGCCACAGTTACGATCTAACTCGCGATCAGGTAGAGGATTATCTCTCGGTCATCGCTCATGACACATCGGCACAGTTGTCGATTCCGCTTGAGCGTGCGCTGCAGACTGCGCAAGCGACGGCATCAGCGATGTCTGCCCTTATCCAGATGCCAAATGACTCAGATAAACGCAAACTGGCACTCAATATTCTCCAGCAAACGCTGTCCGATAATCCTGATTTTCTCGGCACCTATGTCGCATTCGAACCCAATGCCTTCGATGGAAGTGATTATCTTGCCACGCAGTCAAAAGGCAGTGATGCCACAGGCCGTTTTTTGCCCTACGTCGTGAGGACAGAGGGTGGTTTTGTTGTGGAACCGCTGGCCGGTCTTGAGGACAGTACGATAGATAAAAACGGGATACGGGCTGGCGAATATTATCTTTGCTCCAAAGACACGTTGAATAGTTGTGTCATTGACCCCTATCTCTATCCCATTGATGGCGATGAAGTCCTGCTCAGCAGCCTTGTGGCGCCGGTTGTCCGGCATGGCCAATTCGCAGGTATCAGTGGTGTCGATATCACTGCCAGTTTTCTGCAGTCAAAAATCAAATCGGTCGCAGAAGGCCTATACGGGGGGCAGGGGAAAACATTGCTGGTCAGCCCCAGAGGGGTTATCGCCGGGCACAGCCATCAGTCGGAGCTGATCGGGCAGAATCTGTCTGTCCTGAATGATGAACTTCAGGAAAACATAAAAAAAACCTCAATCAGTGGCGAAAGCCGGATTATTTATGCCAATGGCCAGTTCATAAGCCTTCAGCCCTTTGTCCTTCCTGGCAGTCAGCGTCATTGGGTGACTTATATTGAGGTCCCTGAACAGGTGGTGCTGGCCACAGTGGCCGAACAGGAACAGTTTCTGAGCACAGCTCAAACTCACTTTATCACCACCACGACCCTGCTGGGACTTTTGCTGGCGATACTCGGTGTCATCACGGTCTGGTTTGTTGCTAGAAACAGCACCCGTCCTCTGTCAGCAATGACCGACCTTGTCGCTTCAATCGCTGAGGGGGAAGGCGATTTAACCCGTCAGTTAACGGTATCGAGGCGTGATGAAACCGGTAAGTTATCTGGCTTACTGAACACCTTCATTGAAAAGTTACGTTCACTGGTTCAACAACTTCTACCTGTCGGCAGTCATGTCAGCGCTTTGTCTGCAGAAGGACGCAAAATCAGTGAAGAGACTAATGCCCAGATGCTCGAGCAGCAGAAACTGATAGAGGAGATGGTCTCGGCTGTTACCGAGATGGCAGCCTCAGCGCAGCAAATTGCCGGTAATGCCGAAAGAACGTCGCAATTTGTTCAGCAGGCGAATGATGCCACTGAGTGCGGCACCAGTCTTGTCAAGCAGACGGCAAGCTCAATCAATCATGTCAGTGAATCAGTAAAACAGTCTGAATCTGCGATGTTGGAACTGGAGAAAAACAGTGATGGTATCGCTGAAATATTAACGGTGATCCAGGGGATTGCAGAGCAGACCAACCTGCTGGCTCTCAATGCTGCCATTGAAGCAGCGCGAGCAGGAGAAAAAGGGCGTGGTTTTGCCGTTGTAGCAGATGAAGTCAGAGCATTAGCAAGCCGAACACAGGAGGCCACAGTAGATATCCATAACAAGTTGAGCACCCTTCATAAAGGCAATCTTGAAGTGACCACCGCGATGCAGGCGAGTGGCCAACAAGTGGCTGAAACGGTAAAACTGGCACAGGAAGCAGAAAAGGCACTGATAGAAATCAGTAAAGCGATTGAAGAGGTGACAGAAATGTCACTTCAAACCGCCTCAGCCACGGAACAACAAAGCGCCGTCTGTGAAGAAGTGAGTAAGAATCTCTCCCAGATATCTCACCTGGTTCAGAAAACGACAGAAGGGGCCCAACAGTTGAGTCGTGTGGGTAATGACCTGGATGAAGCCGCGAACGGATTACAAGACAGGCTGTCGCTGTTCAAGGTGTGAGTCGTAGTTTGAGCAAGCAGTGGGCAGTGTTCATTCCCACTGCTTTTTGCTGCATCACCGTGCTCAATGATCGACGGCCGTAGCCCGTTTATCTGCTATAATTCACGGTTTTTCCAAAGTGTAACTGTTTGACAGGAAAACCGTTTTAATGACCGCTTACCACCAACTCCGCACCCTGCTTGAAGAAAAAATCCTGATCCTCGATGGCGGGATGGGGACCCTGATCCAAAGCTATCAGCTGGAAGAGAAGGATTTCCGTGGTGAGCGCTTTGAGAACCATCCCTGCGATGTCAAAGGCAATAACGACCTGTTGTCGCTGACCCAGCCCAATATTATCCGTGATATTCACCGCGCTTATTTTGAAGCCGGTGCCGATATCGTCGAGACCAACACCTTCAACGGCACTTCCATTGCGATGGCCGACTACCAGATGGAAGATCTGGTGTATGAGCTGAACAAGGTCTCGGCTGAGCTTGCCAGAGAAGTCGCTGACGAGTTCACCGCCAGTAACCCGGATAAACCGCGTTTTGTCACCGGTGTTCTGGGCCCCACCAACCGCACCGCCAGTATCTCTCCCGATGTGAACAACCCCGGTTACCGCAATGTCGATTTCGATGAACTGGTGGAAGCCTATACCGAGTCAATTCGCGGTCTGGTCGATGGCGGTGTCGATCTGCTGCTGGTGGAAACCGTATTTGACACGCTGAATGCCAAGGCGGCCTTGTTTGCCATCGACAAGTTCTGTGAAGATCACGACATTCACCTGCCGGTGATGATTTCCGGCACCATTACCGATGCCAGTGGTCGTACCTTGTCAGGCCAGACCGCAGAAGCTTTCTGGAATTCGCTGGCCCATATTCAGCCACTCAGTATTGGTCTGAACTGTGCCCTGGGTGCGGAGCAATTGCGTCAGTACGTGGAGGAACTGTCCAACGTGGTCACCACCTATGTCAGTGCCCACCCCAACGCCGGTCTGCCTAATGAGTTCGGTGAATATGACGAGTCACCGGAAGTCATGGCGTCGCAGATCAAGGAATGGGCCGAATCCGGCTTTTTGAATATTGTCGGTGGTTGCTGCGGTACCGCGCCGGCGCATATCAAGGCGATCGCCGAAGCGGTTGAGGGCATCAAACCGCGCCAGCCGAAAAAGAATCTGCATCATTGTCGCCTGAGTGGTCTTGAGCCGCTCAACATCACCGAAGACAGCCTGTTTGTGAATGTCGGTGAGCGTACCAATGTCACCGGCTCGGCCCGTTTTGCCCGTCTTATCAAGGAAGGCGATTACGACACGGCGCTGGAAGTGGCCCGGCAGCAGGTCGAAAACGGTGCCCAGATCATCGATATCAACATGGATGAAGGCATGCTCGACTCGAAAGAGGCGATGGTGACCTTCCTCAATCTGCTGGCTGCCGAACCTGATATCAGCCGGGTGCCGGTGATGATTGACTCGTCCAAATGGGAAGTGATTGAAGCCGGGCTGAAATGTATCCAGGGCAAGGGCATCGTTAACTCGATCAGCCTCAAGGAAGGCGAAGACAAGTTTATCGAGCAAGCCAAATTGGTACGCCGTTATGGCGCTGCAGTCATTGTCATGGCCTTCGATGAAGTCGGTCAGGCCGATACCCGCGAGCGCAAGCGCGAAATATGTACCCGCAGCTACGAAGTGCTGACCGAGAAAGTCCATTTCCCGCCGGAAGACATCATCTTTGACCCCAATATCTTCGCGGTGGCGACCGGTATCGAAGAACACAATAACTATGCGATGGACTTTATCGAGGCCACCCGCGACATCAAGGAAAGTCTGCCGCATGCGATGATCAGCGGCGGTGTCTCCAACGTCTCGTTCTCCTTCCGTGGTAACAACCCGGTACGTGAAGCAATTCATGCGGTGTTTCTCTACCACGCCATCAAGGCGGGTATGGACATGGGTATCGTCAATGCCGGTCAGCTGGCGATTTACGACGACTTGCCGGAAGAACTGTGTGAACATGTCGAAGATGTGATTCAGAACCGTCGTGATGATGCCACCGACCGTCTGCTGGAAATCGCCGAGAAATATAAAGGTGAGGGTGGCGGCACAGCCAAACAGGAAGACTTGTCCTGGCGCGAATTGCCGGTCTCCAAGCGACTGGAACATGCCCTGGTCAAGGGGATTGCCGACTATGTCGAAGACGATACCGAGGAAGCCCGTCAGGCCTATGCCAAGCCACTGGAGGTGATTGAGGGCCCGCTGATGGATGGCATGAACGTGGTCGGTGATCTGTTCGGTGAGGGTAAGATGTTCCTGCCACAGGTCGTGAAATCGGCCCGGGTGATGAAAAAAGCTGTTGCCTATCTGATGCCATTTATCGAAGCGGCCAAGGAAGAGGGCGATACCAGTGAGAATAACGGCAAGATCCTGATGGCGACCGTCAAAGGCGACGTACACGATATCGGCAAGAATATTGTCGGCGTGGTGTTGCAGTGCAATAACTTCGAAGTGATTGACCTGGGCGTGATGGTGCCAGCTCAGACTATTCTCGATACTGCCAGAAAAGAAAATGTCGATATCATCGGCTTGTCGGGACTGATCACACCGTCGCTGGATGAAATGGTGCATGTTGCCAAGGAAATGGAGCGGCTGGGCTTTGAAATACCGTTGATGATCGGCGGGGCAACCACCTCACTGATTCATACCGCGGTAAAAATCGAGCCCAATTACCATGGTTGCAGTGTTTATGTGAAAGATGCCTCACGTGCGGTGGGCGTCGCTCAGAAGCTGGTAAGCCGTGACGGCAGAGACGCTTTTGTTGCCGACATTAAAAAAGATTACGAAGATAAACGTGCCCGTCATACCGGTCGCAAAAGCAAACGCCGTCAGTTGCCGATTGCCGAGGCGCGTGCCAATAAAACCAGGATTGACTGGCAGGCTTATCAGCCCACCAAGCCGGCCAAACTGGGTCTGGAGGTGTTTTCAGACTATCCGTTGGAAGAGTTGGTGGACCGCATTGACTGGACCCCGTTTTTCCAGTCATGGGAACTGGCCGGTAAATACCCACGTATCCTGGAAGATGAAATCGTCGGTGAGCATGCGACCCATCTGTTCCATGATGCCCAGAAGATGCTCAAGCAAATCGTGGATGAGAAATGGCTGACTGCCAAAGCCGTGATTGGCCTGTTCCCGGCCAACAGCGTCAATGATGACGATATTGAAGTCTACACAGATGATGATCGCAGTGAAGTGCTGATGACCCTGCACAGTCTGCGTCAGCAGACCGAACGTCCACCGGGTCGGCCTAATGCCGCGCTGGCTGACTTTGTGGCGCCGAAAGACAGTGGCGTCAAGGACTATATCGGCGCCTTCGCAGTCACGGCCGGTATCGGCATTGATGAGCATGTCGAGCGCTTTGAGGCCGATCATGACGACTATCACAGCATCATGCTAAAAGCACTGGCTGATCGACTCGCCGAGGCCTTTGCCGAACGTATGCATGAACGGGTACGTAAGGAATTCTGGGGTTATGCCAGCGAGGAAAATCTTGATAACGAAGCGCTGATCGATGAGAAGTACCGTGGTATCCGACCGGCGCCGGGCTATCCGGCTTGTCCCGATCACACCGAAAAAGGGCTGCTTTGGGAACTGATTGATCCGGTCACCCATGCCGACATGACCATTACCGAGTCGTTTGCGATGCTGCCGACTGCGGCGGTCAGTGGTTTCTACTTCGCTCATCCTGAGTCACGTTATTTCGGCCTGGGTAAAATCGACCAGGATCAGGTGGAAGATTATGCCCGGCGTAAAGGCTGGGATATGCTGACCGCTGAACGCTGGTTGGGACCGGCGCTGTCTTACGACGGAGATATCTGATGAATGACGATATCGTTGATTTGCAGACAAGACTGGCGTTTCAGGATGGACTGCTGGAACAGCTGAATGAGGTGGTGACCAGTCAACAACAGCAGATTGACCGGCTCGAAAGCCAGATTGCCGCACTTAAATCCCAGATGGAAAGCATGCATCAAACCCAACTGATGCAGCAAAGTGACGAACCACCGCCACCGCATTACTGATTAAGATGCAGCTGCCTCAACGCCATTGTCTTATCCTGCAGGGCGACAGCGACTGGCTCCAGCAACAGGCAGTGCAGGTCTATGAGAAAGCGGATAAAACCAAGCGTTGCTGGTTATCCGAGCATCCAGATCGCACAGAGGATTGCATCAGCAGTAAACAGGCACTGCAGCATCTGGGTCGCAGCAACCAGCTGATTATCTTTGATGGTCGTGATAAGTTTTCCGCTGATGCCTTCGGGGCCCTGATCGGCACGCTGAGTGCCGGTGGCTGGCTACTGGTGTTATTGCCTGAGGTATTGCCGGATTCTTTGTGGTTACAGCGTTTCTTTAAAATCAGCGAACGCTATTCTGTAGTCAGGCGAATCAAGCAGGGCGAGACACTGCCTGAAATTAAAGTGACTGAAACGACATCAGTCGCAGACATCACGCCGACACCAGAGCAACAAAAAGCGATTGAGTCAGTGTTGCATGTGGTCAGTGGCCATCGCCGCCGCCCCCTGGTCATTGCGTCGGATCGTGGCCGTGGTAAAACCGCCTTGCTGGGCATGGCAGCGGCTGAACTGTTACGGCAGGGTAAGTCACGGGTTCTGGTGACGGCACCCTCAGTCAGCAATATCGACACGCTGATGGAACACGCTTCTCGGCTGTTAAGCGATGCCAAGCGCAGCCAACACACTCTGATCTGGCAGCAATCTGAGATCCGCTTTGCCGCCCCGGATGCTTTGCTTGCGGAGAAACCGGCTGCAGATTTACTGATTGTCGATGAGGCGGCCGCCATCCCGGCGCAAATGCTTGAAGCCATGCTGCAGCATTATTCCCGTGTGGTGTTTGCTTCCACCGAACATGGTTATGAGGGCACAGGTCGGGGCTTTGCTGTTCGTTTCAAAAAGACCCTGGACAACTTAACGCCGAACTGGCGGCAGATAAGGCTGACTCAGCCGGTGCGCTGGGCGGAGGGGGACAGGCTGGAAGCCTTCAGTTTTGATGCATTGCTGCTTGATGCCGAACCCGTCAATGCAGATCAGCTCCCCGCTGAATCAGTGAGCCAGGCCGAGTTTGCCATGCTCAGTAAACAGCAACTGGCATCGGATGAAACCCTGCTGAGAGAAGTCTTCGGCCTGATGGTGCTGGCGCATTACCGGACCCGGCCTTCTGATCTGCAGATGTTGTTGGACCGGGATGATATTTCGCTGCTGGTATTACAGGCGCAGGGACATGTGATTGCCTGTGCCTGGCTGATGGATGAAGCTGCACTGGACGACCGACTGGCGCAGCAGGTGTTTAATGGTCGTCGCCGACTCAAAGGGCAACTGCTGCCGCAGACCTTATTGGCTCACAGCGGCGTTATGAATGCCGGCCGATGCCATTATCAACGTATTATCCGGATTGCTGTCCATCCCGCGCTGCAGGGACAGGGACTGGGGAGCCGACTGCTGCAGGGAATTGAGCGTTATTCTGCCGGACGCTGTGATGCCCTGGGTACCAGCTTTGCACTTGATTCGAGGCTTTTACAGTTCTGGCTCAATAATGGTTATGTGCCAGTCAGAGTGGGACAGCAGGCCGATGAAGTCAGTGGTCAACGAGCCGGGATTTTATTGAAAGCCCTGAATGCCAGGGCGGAAGCAGTAGTCAGGCAGGCGCGGCATGGTTTTGCCAGTGCCTGGCCGTATCTGCTGCTACAGTCTCATCGTCGACTTGATGCCAGACTGGTGTCGCCACTGTCTCGGAATTTGCCGCTGGATCTGCCTCAGAAGAGGGATGATGATTTGCAGGCACTCAATACATTTGCCTTTGAACTGCGTCCTTTTGAGTCGACCGAGCCCTTGTTGTGGCAGTGGCTGCATCAGCAAATATCCGTTGGCGCGCTGGATAAGCTGCCAGCCGGGGAGCAGGCCGTGTTGATCAAAAAAATTCTGCAGGGGCAGTCGTTCCCGGAAGTGGCAGCGGCCCTGCAACTCGATGGTCGCAAGGCCATTATCGAACGCTGTCGTCAGGCAGTGGCTACCCTCATTAAAAAAGGGTCAGAATAAGCCCGGCTGAGAGCCACAAGCCTGCCAGAACACAGAGCGTGTTCATAATAGGCTGTCCACCGCCATGATGATGATGGTGATGGTGGCCATGATGATTATGACCACTCTGCTGACGTTTCCAGCTGACAACCATCCATAATGAGGCCAGACCGAAAATAACATTGAGCCAGAACTGGTAGTTAAGCTGGAAATGCTCCCGCTCGGCAGGGGAAGTCCACTGACTGCGGTCGGGCAGCCAGTCGAAAAGCTGAAGCCCGTAATGCATCAACAGCGATGTGGCTACCAGACAGCTAAATAGCAACAGCAGGATATAAAGCGCCATTTTCCAGCCGTAATACTGGGCATTGATACGCAGTACCGGTAATACCACCAGATCAGAGAAAATGAACGCCATCACACCGGCAAAGGCAACCCCTTCACCAAACAACACCGCCGCCAGTGGAATATTCCCCATTGAGCCGATAAAGGTAAAAAAAGCGGCTACGGGGCCAACCAGCGTCTGCTGCAGTAAGGCCCAGAACCCCGGATCATCAGTGCCGGCGCCGATAAATAGCCACTCAAAAAACGCGGTGGGGATAAAGGCGGAAATAATCCCGGCAACGGTGAAACCAATCAGCACGTCCTTCCAGACCATCTGCCATTCCATCACATACTTCTGACTAATGGCGGTCCAGATTTCCTTGTCGAACAGACGAGACCAGGCATGACCGTCCTCATCAGCTCCGTCACCATCATCCTGATTGCGTTCCCGCGCTTTGTGAATCAATTCCTTGGGGTTGGTAAGGATGATAAACAGCCAGGCAAGTAGAATCAGGATAATCCCGCCTACATATTCACCGACCACGAACTGCCAGCCCAGAAACAGGGCGATAACAAAGCCAAGCTCGATCACGAGATTGGTGGAGGAGAGCAGAAAGGCGATTGAGGGAGAGAAGTTGGCACCTTTCTGAAACAGGGCACGGGTAGTGGCCAGTGCAGCAAAGCTGCAGGAACTGGAGATAAATCCGAACAGAGTCCCTATCGACATGGATTTGGGACCGTCACCGCCCATCAGTTTGCGCATTTCGTGGCGCGAGACCATGACCTGAATAATGCTGCTGATGAGATAGCCCAGTACAAAGGCCCACAGCGCCATCCAGAAGAAGCCCAGGCTGGTGACTGCGGCTTCTGACCATTTATCGAGCAATTCAGTCATGAAGAACTCCTGTTGCCTGATTGGTCGTTCAGCCTATCAGTCGGAGGAGACGAGGTAAATTTCCTGACTTTCTGTGATTTCGATATTGAGTGGTGTCAGACTCTGGCCACGACAGGGACCGGAAAAACAGTAGCCATCTTCTAATTGAAACAGCGCCCCATGCGTACTGCACTGGATATGCGTGCCTTCCATAGACATAAACGCATCCGGCTGCCAGTTGAGCGGAATGCCGAGATGCGGACAGAAATTAAGGTAAGCGCGAATCTCACCATCCTGCTTGAGCAGGAAAAAATCGAGGCTATCCTCGCCCACTTCAACCGTGAAACCACGGGTTTGATACTCTTCAAGTTCGCCGCTTTGGCAGACAAATATTTTTTTCATAAGGCTTTATCGAGATTGGCAAAGCCGGTCTGACCGCACTTACAACCGGCAAGTCGGCAGGCCTGTTCCAACGCTAAACCGGCAGAAAGGCCATTCACTAATGCTGAAATCAGCCCGGCGTTAAAAGTATCTCCGGCGCCCAGCGTATCAACCACCTGTTCTGGTGGAAAGGCCGCACTGTGCAGGACCATGTCCTGATGTTTAAGCCAGGCACCCTGTTCGCCCCAGCTGCAGGTCATCAGGCCATCATGATTCAGACTATTCAGAAAATCAGCTGCCGTCTTGTAGCCACGACTTTGAGCATAGGGTCTGGAAAACATCAGCACATCAGCCAGTTCAAATAAAGCTTCTATGCCCGGTCGGGGTTTTTCTACTTCCAGAGAACAGTGTAGCGTCGGATAGTTGAGTTTGACCCATTGCAGCATCCGCGACAGCTCATCGATATTGCGACCCTCGAAATGCAGCCAGTCATAAACCGATAAATCGAGCGCTTTGAAATGAGAAAAAGGCAGTTCCGGGCAATCACGGTAATGCACAATACTGCGGCTGCCACTGGCCTCGCTGAGCGTGATATAGGAGGTCGGCATTTTGCCCTGGTCGAGCCATTGGCAATGCTGGTAATTGATCTGATACTGCTGCAGCTCCTGCTCGACGATGGCGGTGTCGGCTTCATCAATCAGAACACCGCACCAGTCACAGTCATGGCCTTGCTGGCTGAGCACCACCAGGGTGTTAGTGACGTTACCACCGCGTACCTGCTGCTGGGATAACGCACGCACTTCATCGTCCTCAGCCGGGTAGCTGCTGACATGATTGATGATATCGATAGTGGCAATGCCGATGCCGAGAATACGGGCCATAAAATGGAAACCGGCTCACTGGGAGCCGGTTGTCAGGGGTCAGATTTCGTCGAATACGGCGCCGACTTTGTTGGTGATCTCGTCAATATCACCGGTGCCGGGAATCGCATGCAGCTTGTCTTGCTTCTGATAGTAGCCGACCAGCGGTGCAGTCTGTTCTTCGTAGACTTTCAGGCGATTGGCAATGGTTTCTTCATTATCATCCTCGCGCTGGAACAGTTCACCGCCGCAGCGATCACAATGGCCTTCAGTTTTTGGTGGCGACAGGTAGATATTGTAGATAGCACCACAATCTTTACAGGTGCGGCGACCGGTCAGTCGCTGCATCAGTTCATCAAAAGGTACATCCAGCAGAACGACGCCCTGCAGCGGCTGGCCCAGTTGTTCCAGCATCTCATCAAGGGCTTCCGCCTGGGGAATATTGCGTGGGAAACCGTCCAGAATATAGCCGTTTTGGGCATCTGCTTCTGACAGACGTTCACGGATCAGGCCGATAACGATATCGTCTGACACCAGCGCACCGGCGTCCATCGCGCTTTTGGCTTTTTTACCCAGTTCCGTACCGGCTTTGACGGCGGCACGCAGCAAATCTCCGGTCGAGATTTGCGGGATATTGAATTTTTTGGAAAGCACGACACCTTGGGTGCCTTTACCGGAGCCGGGGGCACCGAGAAGAACCGTTCTCATTGTTAGCCTCTTAGTTTTTTTATTTCATCATTAACAGATTCAGGATGCGTCCTGTGTCAGCATCACAGAACTCAGGTGTTCGATTTGTTCACCCACCTGTTGCAGCAACATTGGCATTTGCAGCTCATTCAGTCCCAACAACTCCCAGGCGGCGGGGTCCAGTGGCGGCACGTGGTTATCACCACTGTGACCAAAGGGGACGGCGGAAACCAGGATGTCTGCGATATGAACAATGGCGACATCAATCGGAAAGTCCTCGGCATCTGAAGGACGGTGATGATAGCGCGCGACTTCCTGCAGGGAGTGGGGTAAATGCCACTGGCGGGCCAGGACATAACCAACTTCCGTGTGATCAAAACCGATAATGCGCTGTTCGGCCTGAAATTGTACTTCATGACCGAACTCCGCACTGCGAATCGCCTCAGCGGCCAGTTCCGGCATCGACTGATACAGGACCAGGCTACCGATATTATGCAGCAGTCCGGCAATAAAGAAGCGTTCACTGGCTTTCTGACCACATTCCTCAGCCAGCAGCTTAGCAGTGATTGCGGTGGCAAAGCTGTGGTGCCAGAAATCATCCATATCAATAAGGGAGGCCGGGATACCGCGGAAAGCATTGATGACCGAAGTGGCCAATACCAGATGCATTAATTCCCGGGTGCCGACAATCGTGATGGCGCGTGAGATGGTATTGATTTGGGATGGAAAACCATAAAACGGACTGTTAACGATTTTGAGCAGACGGGTCGCCAGTGCTGGATCGGTGTTGATCACCGCGCTGATATCATCCAGTGCGCTGTCCGGATCCTGGATCAGTTTATTGAGTTGCAGGTAGGTGCTGGGAGGCGATACCAGTGCCAGCGATTTATTGACCAGTGCTTCCGGTGTCAGGCTCATCAATGCGACTCCGGCTGTTTTTTGGCGGGCGACTGCATCTGGAACAGCACCTGCATCAGGGGGTGATTTAGGTCAACATAGCGGAATCGCTCCTGGCGTTCCTTCATTTCTTCTTCTGTCAGAGGGGGCTGACTCATTGCAGACTCCAATTAGCTTTTTCGGTCATCAGATTAGCAATTGATGCGCCGAGTTTACCAGCGAATTGATCCAGGTAGTTGGGTCGTGGTGTGTAATCAATGACCTCTTCGGCTCCGATGATTTCACGAGCCACTTTACCAGTACCGGCAAAGCCGTCAATCAGACCCAGCTCCATTGCCTGCTCGCCGGACCAGAACAGCCCCGAGAACAGATCATTGTTGTCAGCGAGCTTGTCACCACGGCCGGCTTTGACGACATTGATGAACTGCTGATGGATGGTATCCAGCATCTGCTGAGCATGTTCAATATCTTCCTCTTGCATCGGCAGGAAAGGATCGAGGAAGGCTTTGTGCTCACCAGCAGTCAATGAACGGCGCTCCACGCCCATTTTTTCGATGAGGCCGGTCAGACCGAAGCTGTCCATGCGGACACCGATAGAACCGACGATGCTGGCTTTGTCGGCATAAATCTCATCGGCGGCGACAGCGATATAGTAGCCGCCGGAGGCACACACATCCTGAACCACAGCGTAGACAGGGAAGTCGGGACGTTCTGCGCGCAATCGCGTGATTTCGTCATTAATAAGCCCGGCCTGGACCGGGCTGCCACCCGGTGTATTGAGTCTGAGGATGAGTCCCTTGGCTGTTTCACTTTCAAAGGCATCACGAATCCCGGTGATCAGGATGTCAGCACTGGCTTCCGCATCAGAGGCGATCACACCCTGAATATCGACCATGGCGGTGTGTGGCTCTGCGACGGTAGACAGTTTACCGGGTGAATAGGCCAGTACCATGAAACCAACCAGGTACAGCAGAATCAGAAACTTGAAGACATAACCCCAGCGCCGTTTAGCACGCTGTTCTTTAATGGCAGCAAAAGCCAGATCTCTCAGTACAGTGCGTTCCCACTGGTTGTCATCGGCTGAATTGCGGGGTTTGTTATCGCCATTGTCTGGCGGGAAATCTCCAAATGTCGCCATTACTACCTGCCTTAAAAGAAAATAGACATAATATCAGAACTGTTTTGCCGTGCGATGCAACCAGGTCTCAACTTGATAGAGATCATGCACAATCGCCCGGGGTGAGCAGGCGAGCAGCTTGGCTTCATCATGTGCACCGTGCGTGATGCCCAGACCATGAGCACCGGCATTACTCGCCATCATCAGATCAAACTCGGTATCTCCGATCATGATGGCCTGTTCCGGTGTCACGCCGGTATATGCCATTAACTCCATCAGCATCTGCGGGTGGGGTTTGGAATGGCACTCATCGGCACAACGGGTCGCAATAAAATGATCACCCAGACCGGTCGCCTTGAGCACTTTATCCAGACCCCGGCGGCTTTTGCCCGTGGCGACACCCAGGAAGAGATCCTGTTCCGCCAGACGCGTCAGTAATTCGCGGGCATTCTCAAACAGTGGTGTTTCTTCGGGACTGCTAAGCCAGGTTTGGCGGTAGCAGTCGGCGAGACTGCGCCAGAGTACGTCATTACCCGCCGGATACAGTGTCTGTACTGCCTCATGCAAGCCCAGGCCAATGATGTGACTGATTTCTTCATCAGCCAGTGGCGCCAGTTCCAGTTTGGTAATGGCCCGGCGCATGCAGTTGACGATATGACCAGTGGAATCCATCAGGGTCCCATCCCAGTCGAAAATGATCAGTTGATAACGATTCATGAGCTTTGTAGTTTGTCGATCACGGTTTTCAAATTCTCCGGCAGCGGTGCTTCCAGCTGCATGGACTCGTTAGTGAGCGGGTGTCTGATACCCAGTCGCCAGGCATGGAGAAACAGACGTTTAAGTCCATAGTCTTTCAGGGTCTTGTTGAATTCCCGATCACCGTATTTGTCATCGCCGGCGACGGGATGACCCAGCCAGGCAGCATGAACCCGAATCTGGTGAGTACGACCGGTGAAGAGCTTGACCTCGGTCAGCTGGGCCAGCGACAGGGCATGATGTTGCAGAAACAGCGTTTTGGCTTTTTTACCGTCAGGATTGACGACCACCATCCGCTCGCCCGACGACAGCGTATTTTTCTGCAATGGCTGCTCAACCAGCTGTTGCCTGTTATCCAGCCCCCCTTTAAGCAGGGTCAGATAACGCTTGTCGATGCGGTCTGACTGCATCTGTTGTTGCAGGCTCAACAGACTGTCACGGCTTTTGGCCACCATCAAACAGCCCGAAGTATCGCGATCCAGGCGGTGAACCAGTTCCAGGAAAGACTGTTGCGGTTTGATGACCCGCAACGCCTCAATCAAACCCAATTGGATCTGGCTGCCGGCGTGAACAGCAAGGCCGGCGGGTTTATTGATAACCAGCATGCTGTCATCTTCGAACAGAATACTGGCCAGCAGCGCTTCTCTGAGTGAGTCACTGATCGTGTCGGGCACATTTTTTTCGCTGACACGCAGTGGCGGCACCCTGACCAGGTCCCCCGGCTGTAGTTTGTAGGTTTGCTTGATACGGCCCTTGTTGACACGAACCTCCCCCTTGCGCAGCGCACGGTAAATCCGGCTTTTTGGCACACCTTTTTCCAGGCTGAGCAGGAAATTATCAATGCGCTGTCCGGCCTGGTTAGCGTCAATTTCAAGAAACTGTACTTTCTGCGACTGTGGTTTATGAGCTGCCATGATGGATGTCTGTAGTTGTCGCGAAACCCCGGCTGCCAAATTTTGCCAGCAGCAAAGCGAATTATTATGATGGGCATATTCTACCCAAAGACGGTGAATAAAGCTGGCCTCAGATCTACCTCGATCTCCAGCGCTTGCGGCAGGCCAGACGCCGCCGGGCGGGGCCTGCCAAATTAGCAGTTGCTGCGCGGGCAAGAGGCTGCTATATTCGACCGTTGGTCCGTGTGTAAAAATGAGGTCAGTATACTGACTTCGGCCACGAAGACCTAACATCGCGTCGCTCCCACTAAGCAGGTTGATGCGGCGCCCGGAAAAGAAATACGACACGGCTGAACAGGGGTTCAGCAGGTGGACTCATCGGGAGTCCGTGAAGAACATCAGGTTCCCATGTCTTGATTGCCATCAGAAAGAAATAGAAAGACGCAACAGACAAGACGACACAGTAATTAATTTACGACTCGACGGTTTCAGATTTAACCGCGAACGACAGCGATATCGCAGAACCCTATTGCGATCGACAAAGAATTGAATTGGAAAATCATGGCCTGACGGCGGGCACATGAGTGGCAATATGACCAGCAATTAATTACTAACACAAACGACGTCGCTCTGTCGGCCCAACTGGCCCAGCGTCCACATCGCGTGGTGTGCGGCAGGACATGCCGGAACCTCAATTTTGAGGTTAATGCATGAAACGAATTTTAATTAACGCAACCCATTCAGAAGAGTTGCGTGTGGCAATGGTCGATGGCCAGCGCCTGTTTGACTTGGATATCGATACTCCTTCCAGGGAGCAGAAAAAAGGCAATATCTACAAAGGTAAAATTACCCGGGTAGAACCCAGTCTGGAGGCCGTTTTCGTTGATTACGGCTCAGAGCGTCAGGGCTTTTTGCCTCTCAAGGAAATCTCCAAAAGCTATTTCAAAAAGCGTGACGGCGACGACAATGGTCGCATCAACGTCCAGGATGTGCTTTCAGTCGGTCAGGAACTGGTCGTCCAAATCGAGAAAGAAGAGCGCGGTAACAAAGGCGCGGCACTGACTACCTTTATCAGTCTGGCCGGTCGTTACCTGGTGTTGATGCCTAACAGCCCACGTGCTGGTGGTATTTCCCGTCGTATTGAAGGTGATGATCGGGCTGAACTGCAGGAGACGCTGCGTCATCTGGAAGTGCCCGATGATATGGGCATGATTGTTCGCACCGCCGGTGTCGGCAAGCAGCCCGAAGAACTGCAATGGGATCTGGAATACCTGCTGCAGTTGTGGACCGCGATTGATGTCGCGACCCGTGATCGCAGTGCACCGTTTCTGGTGTATCAGGAAAGCAATATCATTATCCGCGCGCTGCGCGATTACCTACGTAAAGACATTGGTGAAATCCTGGTGGACTCGCCCGAGGTCTACCAGACCGGTTATGACTTTATGCGTATGGTGATGCCGCATGAACTGAGCAAGTTTAAACTCTACCAGGACAAGGTGCCGCTGTTTACCCGCTACCAGGTAGAAAGCCAGATAGAAAGCGCTTTCCGCCATGAAGTGCGCTTGCCTTCCGGTGGTGCGCTGGTGATCGACCCGACTGAAGCGCTGATTTCCATCGACGTTAACTCGGCCCGCGCCAACAAGGGCGGTGATATCGAGGAAACCGCGCTGAATACCAATCTGGAAGCAGCCGAAGAGATTGCCCGTCAATTGCGTTTACGCGATCTGGGCGGTCTGGTGGTTATCGATTTCATCGATATGGGGCCGAGCCGTAACCAGCGTGAAGTAGAAAATCGTCTCCGTGAGCATTTAAAAGCCGACCGCGCCCGTGTGCAAGTGGGACGTATTTCACGTTTCGGTCTGCTGGAAATGTCACGCCAGCGCCTACGTCCGGCGCTGGGTGAGGCACATCAGGAAATCTGCCCGCGTTGTGCCGGTTTGGGCCATGTTCGTGGTGTCGAATCACTGGGACTCGCCGTACTGCGGTTGGTCGAAGAGGAAGCGACCAAAGACAAAATTACCCAACTGGTGGTGCAACTGCCGGTACCGGTGGCGACCTTCATTCTCAATGACAAGCGGATGCAGATTGAGGCGGTTGAACAACGTCACAACGTCAAGATTGTGATGATCCCCAACCCGCATCTGGAAACACCGCATTACGATATTGAACGGATTAAAGACGGCGCCGTGCGTCAGCAGGTGAGTCACCAGATGATCACGACGCCCGAACTCGAAACGCCGGTAGTATTGCGTGATAAACCGACCATGGAACAACCGGCTGTGACGGGTATCTCACCGGCGGCCCCGGCGCCTGTTATCGCCCGTGAAAAGCATGAGCAGCCAAAACCAAGCTTGCTCAAACGTCTGCTCAATGTCCTGACTGGTAAACCTGAAGTGGAAGAAGACGACAAAACCAAAGAGAAAGATAAAAAGCCGGCACAGAGCAAGTCCGGTCGTCCGCAGAATCGTAATGCCAACCGTGGTGGTCGCGGCGGAAATGAGCGTCGTAAACCGCGTCGTCGTCAAGATAGTCAGGACGCCGCAGACGACAATAAAAAGTCTGATGACAAGAAAACAACGCCTGAGGCTAACAAGTCAGGAGCTGACAGTGATGACAACGGTAAATCACGCAGCAGCAACGGCCGTCGTTCACGCCGTGGCGGACGTCGTCGTCGCTCCCGTCCGGAAACGGCTGATCAGGCTATTAGACAGGAACAGGAAAAAGGCAATGTACCGCCTGAACCGAAACCGGAAGTGAATGGCAACGCGATTCCCGAGCCGGAGCCGGAAGTCAATGGCAATCTGATCAAGCCGGAGAAAGAGCCTGAAGTCGATGGCAACAAAGTGCCTGCCAGCAAGCCTAAGCGCACTCGTTCGACCTCAGGCGGCGGCAGCAACCGTCGTCGCCGTACCGGAGAGAACAAGGCTGGTAGCAACGCGTCTGATGATAGCAAGGCCAAATCTGACTCAACTGACAATGGTCCGTCATCAGACAACAGCAATCGCAAATCAGGCCCGACTGACAAGTCAGACGACAAGCCGGCTGCCGATAGCAAGCAGGACAAACCGGCAGCCGTCAAAAGGTCTGACACGGCCTCAGCGGCTGAGAACAAGAAGGTTGCACCGGCTAAAAACAAGACGGAAACCAGTGCGCAGGAATCGGGTGTAGAAAAAAACACCGCATCGGATGATAATGGCAAGGAAGAGAAGTCCAAGGCCAAACCCGAAGCGAGTGCAACATCTCATGCCCAGGAAAAGTGATATTCCCTGTGAACATCTGCTGGCCTTAATCGGCCAGCAGGTCACTTATCATCAGCATCGCTGTGAAATCATCGAATTGCTGGATGGCTGTCAGCTGGTATTGCAGGTGCTGGAAAACGACCATGACATACAGGCCACGCAGTACGGTGAAGGGCACCGCACGGTACCGGTAACCTATACGTTGCCGGTATTCGATGGTGAGGGTAACCTGCATGCCGAACTGGTGGCGGCAGGACTGGACAGATTACTCAGTCAGTATCTTCCTGACAGCCAATAGATCCGCTTCTGTATCCACGCCGTGACCGGCACTAATCAAAGCTTCAGTCATATGAATCTTCTTACCGTGGAAAAGTGCGCGCAGCTGTTCCAGTGACTCCTCGGTTTCCAGTAAGCAGGGCGTCAGCTCGGAATAATGTTTAAGGAATGCAGCGCGGTAGCCATAGAGGCCTATATGCCGGTAATGCGGCAGCTCAGGCGGCAGGGTAGAGTCGGTATTGAAATGGTCGCGCATCCAGGGAATCGGGGCCCGGCTGAAATACAGTGCATAGCCGTTGATATCCATCACCACTTTCACCACATTGGGGTCGAAAACCTGTTTTTCCTGTTTGATACGGCTGAACAGAGAAGCCATATCCGCCTGCGGATGTTGCGCCAGGTCAGCGGCAACCTGATTGATCAGCAAAGCCGGAAGACAGGGTTCATCTCCCTGCACATTGATCACAATATCCTCATCTGCAAAGCCGCGGTTTTGGGCGACTTCGGCCAGACGGTCGGTACCGGAGCGGTGATGATCGGCGGTCATGCAGACATCCGCACCGAAGCGGGTGGCCGCATCCGCAATGCGCTGATCGTCAGTCGCAATAATGACCGTGTCGGCATCACTCTCACAGGCACGCTCGTAAACATGCTGAATCATCGGCTTACCGGCGATATCCAGCAGGGGCTTACCCGGCAGGCGGCTTGAGGCATAGCGGGCCGGAATAACAATCTTGAAACTCATTGAGGCTTAAATCTCTTCGTCTGCAGCGAGTTCGCGGGCTTCTTCGGTCAGCATGACCGGAATATCATCACGGATAGGATAGGCCAGTCTGCAGCCGCGACAGATGAGTTCCTGACGGGCTTTGTTGTAATGCAGGCTGCCTTTGCAGGCGGGACAGGCCAGAATTTCCAGTAAGGCATTATCCATCAGCGGGATCCTTTAATTTGTTCAGTATGGCTTGCGTCAGGCTGTCATCAATGCGGGCGGTCACTGGCAGATACCAGTGATTTGGCCGGGCGAATGCCTGACATTTTACCGCATCCTTCTCAGTCATCAGTACCGGTAGCTCATCGGCAAAGTCCAGATCGGCGGCAGAAAAGTCATGATGGTCGTCAAAAGCATGCGGGTGCACAATGATGCCCTGCTCGCACAATAAATCGAAAAAGCGCTGCGGGTGGCCGATGCCGGCCACAGCATGCACTTCCTGCTCGTGGAATACGGTCAGTGGTAGCTGCTTTTCCGGCTCGGCGAGATTATGCCAGCGACGGGCCTCCAGTTGCATATGGTAGCGCTGGCTCGCCGCTTCACCGTGATAAACCACAAAATCGACCGACTGCAGCCGAGCTATTGGTTCACGCAGTGGTCCTGCCGGCAGGCAGAGCTTATTGCCAAAACGCCGCTCACTGTCGACCAGACAGATTTCGATATCACGTTCCAGCGCATAGTGCTGAAGACCATCATCGGAAATAATGACATCACAGGCCTGCTGACTCAGCAGATGTACCGCTGCGGCACTGCGGTTCGGGTCGACGACGACCGGACAGCCACTGCGCCGGGCGATCAATACCGGCTCGTCACCGGCTTCCCCCGTGGCGGTGTCACACCTTACATCAAGTGGATACTGTTTGGCCTTGCCGCCATAACCGCGGCTGATAATGCCCGGGGTGTATCCGGCTTGTTTTAGCTGAGCACAGAGCCACAAGACAAAGGGGGTTTTACCGGTGCCGCCGACACTGATATTGCCAACAACAATCACCGGGACCCGCATTTTATGACGGGTCAGCCAACCGCGCTGGTAAGCGCTTCTGCGAGCGGCACTGATAAGGCGATAAAGCAGGCTCAGCGGTAACAGCAGCCAGCGCACCGGATGCGGTCGGTACCAGCTGTCACTGAGCCATTTCATTGGATTTATGCCTGCTCCTGAAATTGCAGGCGATGCAGTTCGGCATAGTGCTTACCTTTCGCCAGCAGTTCGCCGTGGGTGCCGGTTTCCGTAATCTCACCATTGTGCATCACTACAATCAAATCGGCTTTTTCAATGGTCGACAAGCGGTGTGCGATAACCAATGTCGTGCGTTGCTGCATCAGATGTTCCAGCGCTGCCTGAATATGACGTTCTGCTTCGGTATCCAGTGCCGAGGTGGCTTCATCGAGGATCAGGATGGGCGCATCCCGCAGCAGCGCCCGGGCAATCGCCAGCCGCTGACGCTGTCCGCCAGAGAGCAGTACTCCGTTTTCACCGACCTGGGTATGCAAACCGTCCGGTAACCGCTGGATAAAATCCCAGGCATGGGCGGATCGGGCAGCCTCAATGATGGCTTCTTCACTGATCTCGTTGGGCAAGCCATAGCGGATATTGTTGGCAATGCTGTCGTTGAACAGCACAACCTGTTGATTGACCAATGAAATCTGGCGTCTTAAATCCGCCAGTTGCAGTTCATTGATATCGATACCATCAATCAGAATCTGCCCCTCACTGACGTTGTAAAAACGCGCCAGCAGGCTGACCAGGGTGGTTTTGCCACTGCCGGAATGACCGACAAAGGCGATAGTCTGTCCCGGTTTGGCACTGAAGCTGATGTGACTGAGGACCTGGCCCTTATCCGGTTTGTAGCTGAAGCTCACATCACGATATTCGATGTGACCCTGTGCCCGTTGAAGTTGACGCTGACCTGCATCGACTTCGGGCTCTTCATCCAGCAGATTGAAAATACTCTCAGCCGCCGCAATCCCGGCCTGAAGCTTGGCATTGACTTTGGTCAGCCGCTTCATCGGTGTCAGCAGCATCATCATCGCTGTAATAAAGGAAATAAAGTCGCCCACCGTGATCTGTTCCAGCATCTGCGGAAGGGTGGCAATATAAATCACTAATGCCATCCCCACAGCTGCAATCAGCGCGGTCAGGGGCTGACTGACCGCGTCGGTTGCAATTTTTTTCATCTGTTGGCGGCGGTTGCCCTGATTCACCTTATCAAATCGTCTGGCTTCGTAGGTCTGGCCGCCAAAGGTTTTTACCTCACGATGTCCTTCAATGATTTCGCCGGAGACATGACTGACATCGCCCATCGAGTTCTGAATATTTTTGCTGATACGGCGAAAACGAATGCTGACGTAGTAAACCAGCAAAGCGATGAAAGGGACAGTAAAGAAAATCAGCAAGGATAAAAAGCCGCTGAGGTAGAACATCCAGACCAATAGACCAATGATAGTCAGGCTGTCACGGATGATGGTCAGAACGGCATCCGTGGCGGCTGATGCGACCTGCTCTACGTCATAAACCAGCTTAGACATCAACTGACCTGAGGTACTGTGATCATAAAACGGTGCAGGCAATACCAGCAGTTTGTTGAACATCTGCTCACGCAGGGTTTTGATCACATTACGCGCTATCCAGCCCAGGCCGTAGGTGGTGAAAAAATCAGCCAGTCCGCGCACCAGAAACAGGCCAATAATTGCGACAGGAATATACTGAATGATATTGGGATCGCGATCAACAAAGCCTTGATCCATCAAGGGTTTCATGAGCATGGCAACACCCGCTTCAGTGCCGGCATACACCACCATGGCCAGCACGACCGCCACAAAGGCACGCCAGTAGGGCTTGGCATAGCTCAACAGGCGCTTGTACATTTGCACAGCGCTGATTTCAACATTGTTATCTGTCATTCGTTCTCAGTTCGGGTTTGTCGGGTCGCCAGGGTAAGTTTGCTATAACCCATCTGCTGAGCCGTATCCATGGCGGTCACAATATGCTGGTACTGAGCGTCAGCATCGGCGCTGATGATGATGTGCGGGTCCTGATTGTCCCCGGCAGCCGAGCGTAAGCGGGTTTTCAGGTTATCACGGTTCACCACCGCCAACACTTCATCATTGATCAGAAACTGACCATCAGCCTGAATCACGATATCGATCGGCTGCGCCTGCTCGACCATCGCTTCGCCGGTGGCCTCCGGCAGGTCCACTTTCAGCGAACTCTCGCGGATAAAGCTGGTGGAGACCATAAAAAACAGTAACAACAGAAAGACGACGTCAATCATCGGTGTCAGATTGACATCGGGATCTTCAGAGCGTTGTGGTGACAGATTCACGACGGGTTTCCTCATCCACATCAAATTGACGTTCGCCATGCAGAATTTCGATCAATTTCATGGCCTGCTCTTCCATGCCGACGACGAGTTTGCTGATTTTGCCACGATAGTAACGGTAGAAAATCAGGCTGGGGATCGCAACCACGAGACCGGCAGCGGTGGTGATCAACGCTTCTGAAATACCACCTGCCAGGGTTTCCGGGTTACCCACACCTTCAGCCGTAATCACAGCAAAAACCTTGATCATGCCGACTACCGTACCCAGTAGTCCGATAAGCGGTGAGATGGCGGCGATAGTGCCGAGGGTATTGAGATTGCGCTCCATCGCCACGGTGACATGGCGGCCCACATCCTGAATGCTCTCTTTAGTGATGTCCCGGGAGCTGTAGCGATTGGTCAGACCGGCAGCCAGTATCTGGCCCAGCGGCGAGTTATTCTGCAAGGCTTTGATGCGCTGTTCATCCACTTGATTGTATTGCAGCCACTGCCAGATCTGAGTGACCAGCTCTGAGGGGGCAATGCGTCTGGTCTGAAGACTCCAGAAGCGTTCGGCGATAATGGCAATGGAGATAACCGAACAGATAAACAGCGGTATCATCAACCAACCGCCTGCTTTAAACAGTTCCAGCATGATATTTCGTCTCTGTTGATCCAATGATGACAGCGCTCATCATACTTGAAAAAGACGAGACTCAGTAGTTTGCTGTCCACAGACCGGCAGCGTTTTGACGCCAGGTCACAAAGTCCCCATTTTCCCGGAACAGAATTGCGCCATGCTGATCGCTGCGCAAAATGATGCTTCCCTGCTCAAGATAGCGCTCAAGCACGTCTTGTTTAGGAAAACCCCAGCGATTGCGGTAACCTACCGGAAACAACGCATAGACGGGGTTCACCGCTTGCACAAAGCTGGTAGTGGAGGAGGTCCGGCTGCCATGATGGGGAACCACCAGAATATCGGTGTCAAGTTGACCGCCATACCTGGCCAGCAGCTGATGTTCACTGTCGCGCTCAATATCTCCCGGCAGTAACAGGCTGAGATTAGCGGCGGTGACTTTGAGCACGCAGGAGCGGTTATTGTCACTGCCATGCTGATTGCCAAGCGGCAACAGGATTTCAAACGCCACCCCATCCCAGTGCCATTGCTGACCTGCCATACAGGGGCTGGCATCAGGCAGCACCGCTGTATCACTGCTGAGCGTCTCTGTGACTGAGACCAGTGATTTGAGGCCCGCCACACCGCCAATGTGGTCGTTATCGCTGTGACTGACAACCAATGTATCGACTTGATCAATGCCACGGCTCAGCAAATAGGGGGCAACGACTGCTGTGCCGGTATCAAAGCGTTCGCTGTAGCGGGGACCAGTATCAAAGACCAGCCTATGCGAGCGGGTTTCGACGACGGCAGACAGACCCTGACCGACATCAAGCAAAGTGACATAGATCTGACCCGCTGCAGGCCTGTCCGGATGATAGCTGACGAGCGCAACAAGGGGTAAAAGCCCCAGCCACTTTGCCGGCATCGCGCGTGGCAATAACAACAGCAGACTTAGCAGTGCTACCAGCAGTGTCATTTGCCAGGGCATTTCCGCTACGTGCCAGTCGGCAAATGGCAACGAAGACAACCAGTTCAGTAACTGCCAGAGCCAGTGAAGTAAATCATCGGCCACCGACAGCACAAACTGGCTAATAGTCACAGTCAGCGGCAACAGCAACATGCCGGCCAGAATCAAGGGTACAACCAAGAAACTCACCAGCGGAACCGCAACCAGATTCGCCAGCGGTGATATCAGTGAAACCTGATTAAAGAAAATGATCAGCAAGGGCATTAAGCCTAAAGCAAGCCACAGGTGGATCGAAATCCAGTTAGTACGGCTGGCTGGAAACCGTGAGCTGCAGGTCAACAGAATCAGCGCCACAGCAGAATAGGAAAGCCAGAAACCGGCACTGAGCACCGAGAAGGGATCGAACAGCAATACCACTATCAGACTGAGCGCCAGAATATGGCTGGGGTAGAGTGGGCGTTTCAACAGCAAGGCCAGCATAACCGTGCTGACCATGATGATCGCACGCTGGGTCGGAACAGCCATCCCGGCCAACAGCGCATAAAACAAGGCAAAACTGAACCCGCCCAGCGCGCCGGCCTGTCTTGCCGGTAACAGCTTGAGGGTAAACAGGGAGAGACTCCAGCCCCAGCGAAACAGAAAAAAGCCCAGTGCGGCGGCAAGTCCGATATGCAGGCCGGAGATCGCCAGCAAGTGACTGGTGCCGGTATCGCGCAGTACCTGCCAGTGTTCAGGCGTCAGTTGCTCACGCTGTCCGACAGATAAGCCCAGAATAAAAGGCAGATGTCGGGCATCCTCCAGCAAACGGTTGAGTTGGTGCTCAATATCCAGTCGCCATGCATCGAGGTGCCAGGCAGATGCCGGTTCGAGCAGCTGGTTGGACGGGCTTTTGCGAATATAGCCAGTGGCACCGATGCCTTCTGTAAACAGCCACTTTTCATAGTCAAAGCTGCCGGGGTTTTTCATGCCCGAGGGTGGCTTGAGTCTGACCTCGAGCTGCCAGCGCTCACCAGGGCCGGGCAGGCGCTCACCGGGATAATACCAGCTCAATCGAATCAGTTTGGGGAAAGCATCATCGTCGGGTTGGAAATTGAAACGTAAAACCCTGTCATGCTGTTCAGGAATGGAAGCAATGACGCCAGTCAGCACGCTGTCCTGACCCACGAGATCATCAGGCAGACGCTGGTCAATTCTGAGCTGCGCTTGAAATCCGGCCCATATCAGGCCGACAATGAAGGCGCTGAGCACGCTTTGTCTGAACCAGCATAAAAAAGGCAAAGCCACTGCCAGCAGCCATCCATAGCGGGGCAGTTCACTCAGGTTCAGACATAGTGTGCAGCCCAGCAAAAACGCGATGGCGGTTTTAACCATATATCCCTATAATGACGCCGACTTTGCACGACTGAGACACGATGCCTCGTAAATTCCTAAAACGCATCATGCCAGATCACGAAACGATGCGCGAACATCCCCATCTGCGCAAGTTTGGTCAACGGCTGACCGAGCCAAGGCTCTGGCACCTGAACCGGCGTTCGGTTGCGGGCGGTATGGCCTTGGGTTTATTTGTCGGCTTTATGCCGGTGCTGGGTCAGATGTTTATTGCCGCCGCACTCGCTATCTGGCTCAGGGTTAACCTGCCGGTGGCGTCAATGGCGGTCTGGGTAACCAACCCCTTCACCTTTGCGCCAATCTTCTTCTATAGCTACAAACTGGGGGCCTGGATTCTGGAAGTCCCCATGGGGCAGTATGCTTTCAGCCCCACCTGGGAATGGTTCAGTTACGAGTTTCTGAAAATCTGGCAGCCCTTGTTGTTAGGCTGCACTATTCTGGGCTTGCTGGCGGCGCTGGTCGGCGTGCTGTTTGTTCGCATCGGTTGGCGGCTGGTGGTTATTCGCAGCTGGATCAAGCGCCCCCACAAGCACAATTCACGCTCAGGCGTCTGACTGTAAAACGCCGTCCATCAGGGTCATCGTCCGGTCCATTTTTGCGGCTAGCTCGGTGTCATGCGTGACTATCACCAGCGCGGTGCCCAGATCTTTATTGAGTTGTAACAACAGTTCAAAGATTGACTGTGCGGTGCGGTGATCCAGGTTACCGGTCGGTTCATCAGCCAGCAGGCAGGTGGGCTCGGTAATCAGGGCTCTGGCCAGTGCCGCACGTTGCCTTTCACCGCCGGACAATTCGCCCGGTTTATGTTCCAGCCGGTGACCGAGGCCGACTCTGTCCAGTAATTCACGTGCCTTCTGCTGCGCCGGCTTTGGCGCCATACCACCGATGACCAGGGGCATCGCCACATTCTCTACCGCAGTAAACTCCGGCAGAAGATGATGAAACTGATAGACAAAGCCCAGTTGCTGATTACGCAGCCGGCAGGCCGCTTTGTTGCCAAGGGCATGAATATCCTGGCCGCTGACAAGCACTTTGCCCTGAGTCGGGTTGTCGAGACCACCCAGAATATGAAGCAGGGTGCTTTTGCCGGAGCCGGAGCTGCCGACAATCGCCAGCCGGTCACCCCTGTTCACTTCAAGATTAATATTCTCCAGTACATGGGTTTCCAGGCCACCATCGGTAAAGGACTTGGCCAGATTGCTGGCAGACAATACGGAATCAGTCATAACGAAGCGCCTCGGCCGGTTTCACCTGGGCTGCGCGCCAGGAAGGGTAGAGCGTGGAAAGAATCGACAATACAAAAGCGGTGACGGCGATTACGCTGACATCGTTGTATTGCAGGTCTGAGGGCAGGCTGCTGATGTAATAGACATCGGCAGGCAGGAACTGGTAGCCAATCAGGTTTTCCAACTTGGCAATCAGGGTTTCGATATTCAGCGCCAGCAGGATACCGCCGATAACCCCCAGCGCGGTACCTATCAGGCCGAT
The DNA here is from genome assembly GCA_965229455.1 of uncultured Methylophaga sp. GTDB lineage: Bacteria > Pseudomonadota > Gammaproteobacteria > Nitrosococcales > Methylophagaceae > Methylophaga. Next base: position 2,390,267 of record OZ245877.1, on the reverse strand, counting down.
CAGCGTACCCTGAACCATAAAGATGCCCATGACCTTGCCCGGCGTCATACCCAGGGTTCTGAGGATGGCGATATCGGCGCGTTTATCGGTGACCATCATGACCAGGGTGGAAACGATATTAAAAGCCGCCACGGCGACAATCAACATCAAAATCACAAACATCACGGTTTTTTCCGTCTTAAGCGCACGGAAAAAGTTGGCGTGCTGATAAGTCCAGTCGGCGCCGCGATAATGGGTCGGCACATCCTGCATCACTGCTCTTAGCAGCTGCGGGGCGCGGAACACATCATCAAACTCGAGTCGCAGACCGGTGACACCCTGATTGGGAATTTTGAACAATTTGGCGGCATCACGGATATTCATCACTGCCAGTGCGCTGTCGTATTCATACATGCCGATTTCGAAAATACCAACCACGGTCAGGCGTTTGAGACGGGGAATCACCCCCGCTGGCGTCGGGCTGACATGCGGGGTAATCATGGTGATTTTATCGCCGGTGACGACGCCCATCGCCATGGCCAGATCTTTACCCAGCACAATGCCGAAACTGCCTTCCTCCAGCGCTGAAAGCTGACCCTGAACCACTTTGTCACCGATACTGGATACGGTCTGTTCCAGTTCGACATCAATACCGCGAACCAGGGTGCCGCGAACGCGGTTGCCCTGACTCAGCATTGCCTGACCTTCAACAAAGGGTGCTGAGTCCTGCAAGTCCGGAAAGTCCTGAATCCGGGCCTGCAGACTCTGCCAGTCCTGCAGGGTACCGTCCGCACCGGTAATAAACGCGTGGGAGGTCATGCCCAGAATGCGTTCCTTCAGTTCTTTTTCAAAGCCATTCATCACTGAGAGGACAGTGATCAGGGCGGCGACGCCCAGAGCGACCCCCAGCATCGAAGTCAGGGATATGAAGGAAATAAAGTGGTTGCGGCGTTTTGCGCGGGTGTAGCGCATACCGATATAGAGGCTGAGCGGTCTGAACATAGAGTCGCCAATTGTTAGAAAACGGGCCGGCCGCTTCAGGCGACCGGCCTCAGGTTATCAGGATTTTGCGTGAACGGTTTCGGTGCCTTCTTCGCTACCAACCAGCAGTACATCTGCCGGGCGCATCGCAAACAGGCCGTTAGTCACCACGCCGACGATATCATTCAGGGTTTTTTCCATTTTGATGGGCTCCATGATGTCAAGGCCATGGACATCGAGAATGACGTTGCCGTTATCAGTGATAAAGCCTTCACGGTAAACAGGCTGACCACCCAGTTTGACGATTTCGCGGGCGACGTAGCTGCGCGCCATCGGAATCACTTCCACCGGCAATGGGAATTTGCCCAGCACATCGACCTGTTTACTGGCATCGACGATACAGACAAATTGTTTGCTTGCCGCGGCAATGATTTTTTCACGCGTCAGTGCACCGCCACCACCTTTGACCAGTTCCAGATAGGCATTGGATTCATCCGCACCATCGACATAGACTTCGATTTCATTGCATTCATTCAAGTCATAGACTTTGATGCCATTGGCTTTGAGTTTTTCAGTGGAAGCTTCTGAGCTGGAAACAGCCCCTTCAATGCGACCTTTGATGGTGGCCAGGGCATCGATAAAGTGATTCACGGTAGAGCCGGTACCGACACCGACGATGCCGTCACCTTTGATGTATTCCAGCGCTGCCCAGGCAGCCTGCTTTTTCATTTCATCAGCATTCATATCTACTTCCTCTTGAATTCAGATTGCTTAAAAAATTATCCCGGCAATTATAGAGATAAATCAGTGTCAATGGTAACGTAAGCGGTCACGAGCCGTCTTTGTTGGCTCCCTGATTTTCATAACTGACTGAATTTGGATGGCAATGCTCACAGCCTATGTAGAAAAGATCCTCAAAGCCCGGGTTTACGATGTTGCTCAGGAGACGCCGCTGGATGTGATGCCCAGGCTGTCAAAGCGCCTGAACAATACGATTCTGCTCAAGCGCGAGGATTTGCAGCCGGTATTTTCGTTCAAGCTACGCGGTGCTTACAACCGCATGAGCCAGTTGAGCGAAGCGGAGAAAGCCCGCGGTGTGGTGTGTGCGTCAGCCGGTAACCATGCCCAGGGGGTGGCGCTCGCTGCCCATAAAATGGGCATTTCCGCCATCATTGTTATGCCCAAAACGACGCCACCGATCAAAATCGAAGCAGTAAGGGCATTGGGCGCCGAAATCAATCTGCACGGCAACAGCTATGACGATGCCGGTGCCTTTGCCAAAGATATTTCCGAAAAAGAAGGGCGGACTTTCATTCACCCCTACGACGATCCGGAGGTGATTGCCGGTCAGGGCACGATTGCGATGGAAATTATCCGGCAGCACCCGGACCCGCTGCATGCGATTTTTGTCCCGGTCGGTGGTGGCGGCCTGATTTCAGGTATCGCAGCATACGTCAAAGCCTTCTGGCCGGAAATCAAAATCATCGCCGTCGAGCCGGCTGATGCGGCCAGCCTCAAAGCCGCACTGGAGGCCGATGAACGGGTCAAACTGGATCAGGTTGGCTTGTTTGCCGACGGTACCGCAGTGAGACAGGTCGGCGAAGAACCATTTCGAATCTGCCGTGAGACTGTCGATGAGGTAGTCACCGTTGACAGTGATGAGTTGTGTGCGGCCATCATGGATATTTTCGAAGATACTCGCTCGATTGCCGAGCCATCCGGCGCTTTGGCTGTCGCCGGTGTCAAGAAATACCTGGCGCAGAATCTGATGCAGAACCAGCACATGGTGGTAATCGACAGTGGCGCCAATATCAATTTCGATCGTCTGCGTCACGTTGCCGAGCGTGCCGAAATCGGGGAACGCAGAGAAGTCTTGTTTGCGACCAAAATTGATGAAAAACCGGGCAGTTTCCAGCAGTTCTGCAAGTCACTGGGCGATCGGGGGATAACCGAGTTCAACTATCGTTATGCTGATGATCAACAGGCGCAGGTGTTTGTCGGTGTCCGCATCAACGGCAAGGATGAAGAGCGTCGGCAGCTATTTGATTTGCTGGATAAAGGCGGCTACGAATGGGTCGACTTTACCGATAATGAGATGGCCAAGTTGCATATCCGTTACATGGTCGGTGGTCATGCACCACAGGTGACTGATGAGCGTCTGATCCGTTTTGAGTTTCCGGAGCGGCCGGGGGCTTTGCTGCGTTTCCTGACTCGTATCGGCAAGCGCTGGAATATCAGTCTGTTCCACTATCGCAACCATGGTGCGGCTTATGGCCGGGTGCTGGTCGGGATTCAGGTGCCGGCGGACTACGAGAAAGAGTTTCAGACTTTTCTCGATACCCTGGGCTACAGTTATTGGGAAGAGACCGATAATCCGGCTTACCCTTTGTTCCTGAAATAAAAAAAGGCCTGCATCAGCAGGCCTTTTTCTGAGCGGAAATGTTTATTGCAGATTGAGCTGTACACTACCCCTTACCGTCAGTGTTACATCATTCTTTCCACCGGCGAGGGCAGCTGGCGCGCCCTTGCTCATGCTGTCTGAGGCCATCATCGTGGCACGTTCCATCATCGGTCTCGGCGAGAAATCGTTGCCATCTATCGACAGGTTCACCAGTTCGTAACCGGAGCGATCAAATTCGCCGGCGACGTCTCGTGCTTTGGATTTGAATTTGGCAATCGCCTCTTTCAGCAGTTCCTGTTTGACGGCTTCGGCTTTAGTGTCGGAAACCTGAAACTGCATCGACTGGATATTGGCCATGGAGCTGATATCGGTAATCAGCTGGCTCATCTGATCGAACTCGCTGGTTTCCAGCGTCAATTGCTGAGAAACCTGCCAGGCAGTGATCTTGCCATCATTGTATACAGGGCGGGTGTTATAGCTGGACGTTTCGGCTTCGATGGCTTTGAAGTTTTTGACTGCATCCAGCACCAGTGCGGTCTTCTGATTGACCAGATCGGTAAGTTTGGCCGGGTCACGACCGCTTTCAGTCACCTCAAGCCGCGTCACCAGTTCGTCGTTCTCCACTTCGCGGCTTGCGCTGGCATCCAGATTGATAATGCCCAGCTGCATGGCATCATTTGCCTGAGCGAGAGGAGACAGCAGCAGTAGGGGAATCAGAACGAAAAAAGCTTTCATAGTCAGTCCTTGTGAATTTGGCTTGTGAGCGTCAAGAGTATCTCAACTCGGGGCTGTTTTCATATATCATGCTAGCCATTAGGCTGTGTCAGAACTGTGACCTGGGTGCGAAAACGGGCAGTTCACCAGCCGCTCACGTTTCATTTTGAAAATAAGCAGTAATAGAGGAAATTCATGAAAGCAGAACAAAAGATCCTGCCGGACTCGGCCAGCCTGATTGACGCCGCCGCAGAGCATTTTGTCGCCACCGCAAGGGCTGCTATCGCCAAGCGCGGTGTGTTCTATGTGGCTTTGGCCGGTGGTTCAACACCGAAAGGTCTGTACCAGAAACTGGCGACATCACCATTTGTCGAGCAGATTGACTGGTCGCGGGTCCACCTGTTTTTTGGTGATGAGCGCTGCGTGCCGCCAACACATGATGACAGTAACTTCAAAATGGCGCGTCAGGCGATGATCGATTTGGTGCCGATCCCGGCTGAGAATGTGCACCGCATGCCCACCGAGAGTAACGAACCCGCGGATGTGGCCAAACGTTATGCTGAAACCATGCAGGAAGTGATGAACGGTGCGCCGTTTGATTTGCTGTTGCTGGGGCTGGGACCCGATGGTCATATCGCCTCTTTATTCCCGGAAACACCGGCGCTGGATGTGACCGACACGCTGACCACCAGCCTTTATGTGGAGAAATTTGATTCCTGGCGGGTGACCATGACCTATCCAGTCATTAATGCCGCACGTCAGGTTATCGTGTTTATCGCCGGCGAGGCCAAAGCCGAGATTGTCCGTGACATCACCACTGATGCGGTCAGCGGGCTGCCGGTTCAGCGTTTGGCACCAGAGAACGATTATTACTGGTTTATGGATAAAGCCGCTGCCGGACAGTAATCATGGCCTACTCGCTCGCAGCCGATATAGGGGGGACCAAGACGCTGATGCAGCTCAGCACGGCTGCCGGCGAAGTGATTCTGGCCGAGCGCTATTCAAGCGCTGACTACCCGGATTTTGAGCAGATGCTGTCGGCGTTTTTGACGCCGATTAGTGACCGCCGCGATATCACTGCCTGCTTTGCCGTAGCCGGTCCGGTGCAGGGTGATAGCGCCCGTGTGACCAATCTTCCCTGGCAACTGAACAGCCTTGAAATCAAGGCCCGGTTTGATTTGAAACAGGTCATGCTGTGCAATGATTTTGAGGCCGTCGGCTACGGTATCGAGAGCCTGAGTGAAGATGAGTTACTGGTGCTGCAGGCTGGTGATGAACGCCTCGGACCACGGGCCGTTATCGGCGCCGGCACCGGTCTGGGCCAGGCGTATCTAATTGCTAACGATAATGGCTGGCAGGTGTATCCGACCGAAGGGGGGCATAGCGATTTCGCCCCGGCAGACCGGACGCAGTTAAGATTGTTTGAGCACCTGCTGGAGCGTTTCGGCCATGTCTCCTATGAACGGGTGGTATCAGGCGAGGGGCTCGTTACCATTTACAACTTCCTGCGTGATTACCGACAGCTGGAAGAAAATCCGGACTGCCGTGTTGCTATGGTCAACGACGATGGCGCCCATGCCATCAGTGTCTTCGCCCGCGACGGGGATCCGTTGGCCTGTGAGGCGATGGCGATGTTTTTCAGCATCTACGGGGCGCAGGCCGGTAATCTGGCGTTGACGGTCATGCCCACTGCTGGACTCTATATCGCTGGCGGTATCGCCGCCAAGAACCTCGAGTTACTGGAGCAGTCGAATTTTCTTGAGGCTTTCAACAGTAAAGGGCGGATGCAGGATTTGATGCAGGGCATCCCGGTCAAGCTCGTTCTGCAACCGGAAGTTGGACTCAACGGCGCCCGCTTGCTGGCGGCCAAAGCGATGTATAATTAAGTATGAGCGATGAAAATAATCACATTCAAGTTAATGTAGAAACCACCTATCTGGATCAGGAATCCGACCCCGATAAAGCCCGCTATCTGTTTGCCTATACCATCACTATTAAAAACCACAGTCAGGCTGCCGCAAGACTGTTGTCCCGTTACTGGAAGATTACCGGTGGCGATGGCCATGAGCAGGAAGTGGAGGGCGATGGTGTCGTGGGACTGCATCCTTATCTGGCTCCGGAGCAGGAGTTTACTTATACCAGTGCCGCCATGCTCGACACGCCAGTGGGCATGATGCAGGGCCATTACAAAATGGTGGGGGATGATGGTGAGCAATTCGAAGTGGCGATACCGGCCTTCACGCTGGCTGTCCCCAGAACCCTGCACTGAGTCCTGTTAGCGGTCAGAATTTTTGGGTGAAGGCCGCAATATGAGCATTAACGGGGAAAAATTGCTCTGGCTGATGATTGTCACAGCCAGTCTGCTCTATTCCGCAATTGACCCGGTTGCGGATCGTCTTACCTGGTTGATGGAAGTCTTGCCGGTGATGATTGCCATCCCACTATTACTTGCCAGTCACCGTGCTTTCCCACTTACCTTGATCACTGTCCGGGTGATTGCCGTGTTCGCTCTGATTCTCATTGTGGGCGGGCATTATACCTATGCTGAGAATCCGCTTTTTGACTGGATTCAGCAGGAGTGGGATCTGGCCAGAAATCATTACGACCGGCTGGGGCATTTTGTACAGGGTGTGGTCCCGGCGATGCTGGGGCGGGAGTTGTTACTCAGGACTTCACCTTTACAACGTGGCAAGTGGCTGTTTTTCCTACTCTGTTGCGTCAGTCTTGCCGTCAGTGCCTGTTATGAATTTATCGAATGGTGGGTGGCTGAAATTAACCAGCAGGCAGCAGAGGCATTTCTGGGCACTCAGGGCGATAACTGGGATGCGCAATGGGATATGTTTCTGGCTTTATGGGGCAGCATTGTGTCGCAGTTGTTGCTGGCAAAAACGCAGGACCGCCAGCTAAAGTCTCTACTGGCTTGAGAGCAAACACTCACCGACAGAACCCTGGGCACATTCCCGCCCATCAATCCAGATGGCTTTATCCAGCCGTGCTCCTCTGAGTTCAGCACCACCCAGTTTGGCGTTACTGAGGTCGGCATAGGCAAGATCCGCCCCGCTCAAATCCGCGTAAGCAAGATCGGCTTCGGTCAGCTTACTGCCGAAAAGACTGGCCTGACTCAAGTTACTGTAACTGAGATTAGCCTGATGCAGGTTGACGTAAGCCAGGTCGGCGTTGCTTAGCAGAGTATTCATCAAGTCGGCCCTGACCATCTGACTGTTGCGGAAGCTGGCATTGCTGAGATCGCTGCCGTTCAGAGAAAGATCGGGTTTCAGACAATTATTCCAGTTCACGCCGGGCGCAGCCGGTGCCGAGCAATTAGGCATGGGGACCGGAATTTTGGTGGGGTAGAGCGTCGCCATCATGGTCAGCGCCAGCAACAGGACAAAAGTCATCAGCAGCGGCCAGAACATTTTTTCTTTTCGCTGACGGAACTGCTGCATCAGATATCGTCGTAAAGCACGATGTGACTGGGTCTCTTCGGCTTCAGGTGAACGTCGATCCCCGCGTCTTTTGCGCGCTTCCCGGGGAGGGGCTTTCCGCTTGTTACGTCGATCCAGTCCGGTACGCTCGTCAAGATAGCGGCGGGCTTTGTCAGTGTCATCCCGGCGCGGATGCAATGCCGGTTGTTTAGCCAGTGGCAACCAATGCTCACTGTCAGCAGAGACTTCATCCTCCATGGATAGCCTGCCGATCTGCAAGTGCTTAGTGATCACCGACGCATTAAAAGGCCCGGAAATCTCTCCGTTTCTGCGAAGATACCATTGTCCATATGAATGATTCATTGCCCGTTGCTCTGCGCAATCTACTCATTGCTATACTAGCATTATGTTTGAACTGATAGCGTCTCCATGCAAATAAATCCCTCATCCGGTCAGCAACCGGAAGTCGTCAGGGATGTCTCTACACGCTTGCTTGCTGCTGTTGCAGAAGGGCAACGGGTGCAAGCGACTGTGCTCGCGCGTGTGTCGGCAGACACAGTCCGGGTGCAGATAGGTGACAATCAGTATCAGTTGAACACTCGCCAGGCACTGCAGCCAGGTCAGTCTGTGCAGCTTGAACGCGCGGTTGAGAATGGCAAACCTGTGATTCGTATCAGTGCGGCGACTGGCGAGAGTTTTCAGCCTGCTGCATTGCTGAGACAGGGCCAGCAAGTTGCGGTAGAAGTCATCAAACTGCTGGCGCAGAACCGTTTACTGGTGGCGCCGACATTGGCTGCTCCCCTTGCAAGCCAAGCTGCGATGACAGGCATGCCCAGACTGCCATCGCAGATTGAAGTCGATATCAGCCAGATAAATCAGAACTTCCGCCCTGGTCAACGCTTGGCATTGGCAGTATTGCAGGAGCAGCCACTGGCAGTGCAACTCAAAGCAGGGTCAGCCACCCGGGCGGAACTGATTCAGCAATACCAGCGGGATTTATTACCGCAATTTAACCGTACAGCAGCCAGTTTGACGACCCTCGGTCAATTACCTTCCTCGATGACATTGTCCGAACCGGTCAGGCAGAGTCTGACCCAGCTAATGCAGGGGCTGAGTGAGCGTCAGAATCTACAGCAGGCGGAGGGGCTTCGTCAGGCGCTGAATAACAGTGGTTTGTTTCTGGAAAACCGGCTGAAAAATGGTGCTGACCAAAGCATTGTCGGACAGGATCTGAAAGCCAATCTGCTGCAACTTGCCCAGCAACTCAGAACGGAATTGGCCCAGCCTGGACAGACGCGTGTGCTGGATAATCCACAATTGATGCAGAAGCTGCCTGCTGAAGTACAAACAGCGCTGCGCCAGTTAATCAGCACGCCACAGGAATTCAGAAACCTGCCCGCTCAGGTACCACCCGCGCTGGCGAGTCGTGGTCAGACACCGATGCAATTATTACTGGGACTTTTGTCCGGATTAGCCGGACAAAACACCCAGACACCACCGGTTGCCGCTCAGCCATCGCAGTCCGCCAACCTGACCGGAGTGCAGGCATTTATTCAGGCGAGAGAAATGGCGGGCGCACCGGCTCAGCAGGCCGCTATCAGAGCGGCGGAATGGCAGATATTGAGAGAGCTGTTACGTGACGTGGAGTCGGCGTCAGCACGAATACAGTTCAACCAGTTGTCGATGCTACGTGATCCGGATAGTCCCAGTAGTAACGTCTGGTTGTTTGATTTGCCGGTGAAAGATAAACAGCAACTGGAGATGCTGCAGATGCGGCTGGAGCAGCATGGCAGCAATAGCAATCAGGAAGATGAGGCTATCTGGCAGGTTCAATTGAATCTGGAGACACAGAATCTGGGCCCGATGCAGGCAAGAATCACGTTGCATCAGCAGGATGTACAGGTGCTGATATTGGCGGAACGGCAGGAAAGTAGTGAATTATTGTCTCGTCACATCAATGAACTGAATCAACGTCTTGAAAAGCTGGGTGTCAATGTGAGCCTTCTCAGTTGCCGACAAGCCCCGGTCAAACCGCTGACGATCGAGCCAGAAATCAGTCTGCCACATCATTTGCTGGATATTTCAGTATGAGTGAAAGAGATGACATTCTGCGCGCCATTGCCCTGCAATATGATGGCGAAAATGCCCCCATCGTTACTGCCAGCGGTGAAGGCGCCATTGCTGAGGAAATCCTGAGAATAGCCAGAGAACATAATATCCCGCTCAGGGAAGATGCGCTGTTAGCCGAGTTATTAAGTGACTTAAGCCTGGGCGAAGAGATTCCACCGATGCTATATCGGGTTATTGCTGAGGTGATTGCGTATGCCTATCTGGTCTCGGGCAAAGTGCCTGTAAATAAAAAGGAAAATTCCGAGCGGTAACCGTTAATTTAATCAGGTAATGATCCTGAATTTCTCGACTGGGTCACAAAAAACCTTATAAATAGCATTATAAAAATCTCATTAAGTGTTGATTTTTATATATAAAAAATATATCGTCAAACCATATCCTTTTTGGTCACCCTGATGTAGCGACGATAATTAAATGAAGACGGAAATCAAGGATCGTTTGCCGCTGCGACCAGGGGCAGACTTGAGTGAGAGCGACCCGGCATCGTCTGCCGCTGTCGCTGATCTCCTTGATGCCAAAATCATTATCGGTGGCAGTCGTGCTGCCGACACTGCTTTCACTAAGACCCTGCTTCAGGTCAGTGGCTTCAGCCAGATTGATACTGCCGCTGATGGTGACGGTGTGCTGCAAATGCTGCGACAAGGTATTCACGATGATCGTTGTGATGTCGATTTGCTGATCGTGGATGATGATTTGCCCGGTTTTGATGCCGAAGCCATCCGCTTGATGATGGATCAGTTCGATGAGTGGCGTCTGATACCGATTATCCGTCTGTGTCGAGAATCCCATTGGGACCACGCCCAGGTGCTGACTGATCTGGGGCATGGTGTCACTTCTCTGCTCTATCATCCGATGACTGCGGAATCATTGCCACCGGCGATTATGACAGCACTGGCGGTGAAGCGAGAGCGCGATGTCAGTTTTCAGCATCAGTTGCAGCTGGAAGACGAGCTGGCCAATCTCAAGGTGATGGAAGCCAGACTCCAGTTTTCAGTGAGTCACGATGATTTAACCGGTCTTGCTAACCGGCGCCGACTGGAACAGTCTCTGGATTTGAGCCTGACTCAGGTGCGTAATTTTATGAGCACCAGCGCCCTGTTTTACATCGATCTCGACAGCTTCAAAGTGCTCAATGATGCCGAAGGCCATGAAGCCGGTGATAATCTGCTGGTTCAGGTGGCCAATACCCTGCGTCGCTTTTTCCGGGTCAACGATACCCTGGTGCGAATTGGTTCTGATGAGTTCGCTGTGTTGGTGGATAACACCGATGAGACAACAGTTCACAAGCAGGCGGAAGGGTTGAAAAACCTGTTTGATGGTTACAGTTTTGAACACCATGGTCACCACTACCATCTGTCGGCGAGTGTCGGGGTGAAAATGATCACACAGGGTGAAATCACCACCGTCGGCGAAATTCTGTCGCATGCCAACCAGGCCTGCTATACCGCTAAAAAACGCGGCCGTAACCGGGTCCATTTCTATAACCCGGAAGATCGGGAAATGCATACCTTGCGCCACAGTGTTCAATGGGCTCCGCGAATCCGTGCGGCGCTGAAAGAAGGCCATTTCCTACTTGAGTTTCAACCGATATTTGCGCTGGAGAGTGCCGAGGTCACGCATTATGAATGCCTGTTGAGAATGCGCGGCGAGGGTGGTGTACTGTATTATCCGAAAGAATTCATTCCTGTCGCCGAGGCAATGGGGCTGATTCATCAGATTGACTTCTGGGTCGTTGACCATGCGCTGGATCTGTTACGCGCGATGCCCGAACACATTGCTTTTGCGATAAACCTGTCCGGCAACGTCTTTCTGGATGAGAAGCTTTACCCGCTGGTGCAGAACAAACTCAAGCAGACGGGTATTGATCCGGAGCGGGTGGTGTTTGAAATCACCGAAACCTCAGCCATTTCCAATTTTGATTTAACCAAGCGTATGGTGACCAGCCTGCGTTCGCTTGGCTGTCGTTTTGCCCTGGATGACTTCGGTGCCGGTTTTAATTCCTACAGTTATCTCAAGCATTTTCCGGTTGATATTCTGAAAATCGACGGTGGCTTTATTACCGATCTGGACAGTGACCCGGTGGATCAGTTACTGGTTAAATCGATGATTGATATCGCTCACAGCCTGGGTAAGAAAACGGTGGCGGAGTTCGTTGAACGTGAGAGCACGATGGAGCTATTGCGGGGCTATGGCGTCGATTTTGTTCAGGGCTATCTGGTCGGTAAACCTCAGCCAGATATCTCTCCCGGCAAAATAAAAAACTAGTGCATGCCCGCCTGATTGTCCCGGCGGCCGTGCAGCCGACTGATCAGATGAGCTTCTTCATCACTGAGATTACAGTTATCAATCAACTGATTGATGGCAGCGCCTTTGCGTGCGAGGCGAATGGCGTGATCATAAGCCGGCTGGCTGTTAGCGGTCAGATCAATAGCATGCTGATGATCACGGATCTTAGCCAGCGTCTGTTCAAACCGGAGAATACGGTCATCGGTTCCAGCCGCGCCTTCACACAGGGCCGAGAGTTGATTCTGCAGGGTATGGATCCGCTCGGATTGCAGCTTGTACAGTTTCATCAAGTGCATAGTCGCCAGGCCGATCACCAGAAACACAGCACTCATCACAGTTATCACAACGACTAAAGTCATTTGCGGCTCCTTACGCCAATGCGGCGCAGTTAAACATATTCATCTATGTGGCCCCCTTTGTCATCATCAGGGGCTTTTTCTGCCGGTTTATCCTCGGCTTCATGTTCATCTTCTGACGGTTTTTGCCGTTCACGCCGCTTGTCCTCCGGCGGGGGAGCCACCGGAGGACTCGGGGGAATCGGCATGGTGGGTCTGATTTCGTCCGCCATCGGATGACTTCAGCCCACTAGAACCCGGCAATGTCGGTGATTTCTTCCTGATCCAGGAGTTTGTTCACGTCGACCAGGATCAGCAGGTACTTGTCACGGTTACAGACACCTTGAATGAATCGTGAACTGTCATCACTCACATTGGGCGCTGTGTCAATCTCAGATTGGTGCAGGTAAACCACTTCGGCAACGCAGTCGACCAGCATGCCAATCACATGTCCCGACACTTCAACAATAATGATGCGTGAATTTTCAGTCGCTTCCTGCTGGGGCAGACCAAAGCGGGCACGGGTATCAATCACGGTCACGACATTACCGCGCAGGTTAATGATACCCAGAACGTAGCTTGGCGCGCCTGGTACAGGGGCGATTTCCGATAGCCGAAGGACTTCCTGCACCTGCATGACATTGATGCCGTAATATTCATCCTCTAACTGATAGGTGACCCACTGCAGTACCGGATCTTCCGCTGTATTGTCTTTTTCGCTCATGGCCCTAACCTTTTGCCTGCAACGTCAGTTTGTTGACAGTCTTCGCTAATCTTGTTGAATACAAAGCAGACTTCATGCCATCTCGCCTTTTTCCAGTGCCGTAAAGAGCGCGGGAAGGTCAAGAATACTATGCATGGAGTCGGCAATAACACCGCTGAACCAGGGGCGCTGTGTTGTATCACGGCGCCAGTTAATCTGGTCATTGTCTATATTGATAATCTGGTTGATGCCGTCACAGGCAATGCCAATATGGCGTTCAGCCATCAATAAAATGAAACTGGGCTGTTCGACAGGAGACGGGGCAGACTGCAGCAGGTGACGAATATCAATGACTTCGACTGATCGCTCACGATCACGGAACAAACCCAGTTGCCAATCCTGTCGACCCGGTAGTTGGTTCAGGCCTGATTTTGGCCAATGCACAATATTACTCAGCATAGAGACTTCAAAAGCGAGTTTGATCCCGGCAACTTGACAGAGCAGTAATTTATGGCTTGAAACGACGGATGTCGTCTCCTGGCCCAGTGCAGAATCGACCTCGGAGGCAGCCGCTTCATGCGTTGACGTTGTGGGCGTTGCCTCTGTATCTGCACCAGACTTAATGTCTGCAGGGGACTTGTCGGTCACGGGCGCCGGTATCTCGTCCACATGCCTGGTTTCAGCCAGCATATCCCGGAAATAGACTGATAGCGCGTCTTTCTGCTGGTAGATTTGTGTCTTAGCCATGGGAGCGCTGCGCCTCGGTTTGTATCAACTGGTCCAGCAGACGCTGGTAAGCCAGGCTGCCTTCTGCCTGTGGCTCCATTTCTGGCAGGGGGAGCCCCCGTTTACTGGCTTCACGGAATGCCGGATCGACCGGCACCACATCATTCCAGACCTGTCCTTTATACTGGTCATGCAACTGCTGCAAAATATCACTGGCTGCCCTGGATCGACTGTCATGCATGGTGGGAATGATGAAATAGGGCAGTGAACTGCGGCGGGAATGATTGATCATCGACACCGTATGCAGCATATGCTCCAAGCCTTTCATTGACAGAAATTCAGTCTGAACCGGAATCAACAGGCGGTCACAGGCGGCCAGCGCATTGATCATCAGGACACCAAGCATCGGTGGGCAATCGATAAACACATGCTGGAAGCGGTCTTTGAAAAAGCTCAGAGTTTTACGGATAACGAGGCCCTTGCCCTGCGTGGCACCTAACTGGCGATCCAATGTTGCCATTGCCGTGGAAGCCGGCAACAGGAAAATGTTGTCATGGCGTGTTTTTTTCAGGCTCTGGAAAATCGCCTCTTTGGGTGTTTCATCCAGTTTCTGAAACAGGGTATAGATGCTGGTTTCAATCGCATCAGGGTCGTAGCCAAGATAAGTCGTCATTGAGCCGTGTGGATCCAGGTCCAGAATCAGGGTCGACTCGCCACGCTGTGCCAGTATACTGGCCAGCGAAATCACGGTGGTGGTTTTGGCTACCCCGCCTTTCTGATTACAGACTGCCCAGATGCTCATGGCGTAGCCTCGCCGCTGGTCATGGGAACATCACCGGCTGTCATATCTTCATTGTCAGCATCAGCCTGTTGCGGGTTGGCGGCATTGAACAGTTCCATGCTGCGGCGACTGGCATCACGGCCCAATACCACCAAAACCACGCGACGGTTTTTCTGGCGGCCTTCTTCCGTGTCGTTATCGGCGACCGGACGATGTTCGCCGAAGCCGGCAGCAGACATCCGACCCGGCTGCACACCATAGCGATCCAGCAAATGCACCACACTGGCGGCGCGGGCAGCGGATAACTCCCAGTTGGATGGGAAGCGGGGTGTGTTGATGGGATTATTATCGGTGAAACCTTCGACCTGGATTGGGTTGGCAGAACTCTGCAGGATATCGGCGATTTCACCGATGATGGGCACGGCGGCCCGCTCAAGTCGGGCTTCACCACTTTCAAACAAAACCCGGGATTTGATCTCCAACTCCAGCCAGTCATCACCCTGCTTGATAATGACATCCTCTGAATCAATCAGGTCAGATAGTGCAGAGCTAAACTGCTGGGACAGGTCATTGATGGTTTTGACATCCTCGGCACTGGCTGGCGGGGGCACACTCTCAACTATAGGGAGTTCAATCTGGTATTCCGGTTCCAACGGATCGCCGGGT
Organism: uncultured Methylophaga sp.; assembly: GCA_965229455.1. Lineage (GTDB taxonomy): Bacteria > Pseudomonadota > Gammaproteobacteria > Nitrosococcales > Methylophagaceae > Methylophaga. The sequence continues at coordinate 2,375,140 of OZ245877.1, read as the reverse complement.
GAAGGGGATTCCGGACCCACGCCTCGACTGATTTCACCAACCTGGATGGGGTTCTCGCTTCGCACCGGTTCAGAAAATACGGCTTTCAGGGTTTCCGACAACACGCGGTATTTGCCCTCATTAACCGCGGAAATCGAGTACATCACGACAAAAAACGCAAACAACAGCGTGATGAAGTCGGCGTAGGAAACCAACCAGCGTTCATGATTCTCATGTTCTTCGTGTTTCTTACGGCGCGCCATCGCTACCTCAATTCAGGTAAGCCTGCAGTCGACTTTCGATATTACGCGGATTTTCACCATCCGCGACGCCAATCAATCCCTCAATTAACATCATACGAAGACGGGTGCGGCTTGCCACCACGGCTTTCAGCTTGTTACCGATAGGTAGGAACAGCAGGTTAGCAAGGCCCACCCCATAAATCGTGGCGACAAAGGCCACCGCAATGCCTGAGCCCAGTGATGAAGGATCTGCAAGATTTCCCATCACATGAATCAGCCCCATCACGGCACCAATAATACCGATGGTGGGGGAGTAGCCGCCCATCGCTTCATAAACCTTAGCCGCCTGAATATCGTCTTCTTCTTCCAGATCCAGATCGCTTTCCAGTACCTCACGGAGCATTTCCGGCTCAGCCCCATCCGCAATCAGCTGTAGCCCTTTCTGGGTAAACAAGTCAGTTTCGTCCATGGCCATCGATTCGAGTCTGACCAGCCCTTCACGCCGGGCCACCTGGTTCCACGCCAGAATTTTCTCAAGTTGTTCACTGGCTGACATTTTGGGTGGCATAAATACCCAGGAGGTGCGGCGCAGTGCTCGCAGAAAGGTGTTCATGGGGGTTTGCAGCATCACCGCGCCCAGCGTGCCGCCCAGTACAATCAGCATTGCCACGGCGTTCAGGATGGTATCGAGGTGACCGCCTTCGAGATGTTGCCCCACCAGAATGGCGCCAAAGCCGACGATAAGACCGAGGACGCTGAGGATATCCATTAATGCAGTTCCGCCAGTTGCTGTCCAATATCGCTGACATCCAGAATTTTATCGGCAATACCCGCTTTTGCGACCGCCATCGGCATACCGTAAATGGTGCTGCTGGCCTGATCCTGAGCCCAGATAGTTCCACCCAGTTGTTTGATGGCCTTGCAACCGTCGCGGCCGTCACTGCCCATACCGGTGAGGATAATCGCCAGGGTATCTGAGGCACACACGCGGGCGATAGAATTGAAAGTCAGGTCGACGCAGGGTTTGTAGGTCTGCGCCGGATCACCCGCTTCAACATGTAGATAAAGCCTGCCAGGGCGGCCCTTGATCAGCATCTGCTGACCGCCAGGCGCAAGGTAGGCCGTACCCGGATTCAGTGTTTCACCATGTTCAGCCTGTTTGACATGAATTCGACACTGGTTATCGAGACGTTCCGCAAACGATGGAGTGAAGCTGGCAGGCATGTGCTGCACCATCACAATCGGGCTGGGGAAAGAGGCGGGTAATTGCGTCAACACCTTTTGAAGGGCCACGGGGCCGCCGGTTGATGTACCAATGGCGACCAGACCGGGTATTTCAATCTCTTTGTTGTCACGGGAACGCGGTGCTGCTGGTGTTGCAGCCGGTTGTAAGGGTTTTTCCAGGCTGGCGTGAAAGCCACTGGCCAGCTGATAAATACGCTGACACAGTTTTGTCTGGGCTTCACTGCGGTCAGCGGATAAATCTTCGAAGCGCTTGGGCAGAAAGTCTGTAGCGCCGGCCTCTAGAGCATCCAGTGTTGACCTGGCACCTTCTGTAGTCCAGGTGGAGAGCATTAATATCGGTGTCTGTCGTAGCGTCTTGATTTTACGCACCGCGCTGATACCGTCCATCACCGGCATTTCCAGATCCATAGTGACGACATCCGGACGTAGGCTCTGCACCTGATCAATGGCTTCCTGACCGTTGCTTGCAGTGCCCACAACCTGAAGCCGTGGATCGGCATCAATGATTTCACTCAGTCGCTTTCGGAAAAAACTGGAGTCGTCGACAATCAGAACCTTAACGGTCACAGTGGCTCCTAATATCCGCGGTTGGCATAGGCTTTCATCAACTCGGGGAAGTCGAGGATAAGCGCAATACGCCCGTCACCGGTGATGGTGGCACCAGCCAGACCCTTAGTGCCATGCAGCAGGGCACCTAAAGGTTTTATTACGACTTCTTCCTGCCCAAGCAGTTGATCGACCACAAAACCGACGCGCTGGGTACCGACATTGACGATGACCACGTGTTCGATATCAGAGTCAGTCTCTTCTGTCGGGTTGTAATGTTTCACCAGCCATTTGCGTAAGTAGAACAGGGGTAATGCCTTGTTTCTCACCATAATGGTCTGCTGGCCGTCAACGACGTTGGTTTTAGACAGGTCCAGATGGAAAATCTCGTTCACGCTTACCAGCGGGAAGGCAAAAATCTGGTCGCCCAGCATCACCATCAGCGTTGGCATAATTGCCAGTGTCAGCGGCACTTTAATCGATAAAGTGGTACCGACCCCGATTTCCGACTTGATATCAATAACGCCGTTGAGCTTGGAAATACTGGTTTTTACTACGTCCATGCCAACGCCGCGACCGGAAATATCGGAGATTTCCTGTTTCATGGAAAAGCCGGGGGAGAAGATCAGCGAGAAGCACTCTGATTCGGTCAGCCGCGCAGCGGTGTCTTCATCCATCATGCCTTTTTCCACCGCTTTACGGCGCAGTACTTCCGGATTCATACCGGCGCCGTCATCGGCAATAGTCAGCAGGATGTGGTCACCTTCCTGCGCTGCGGCCAGCACGATGTTACCCTGACGCGGTTTGCCGGCGGCTTCGCGTGCATCCGGCATTTCGATACCGTGATCGACGGCGTTTCTTACCAGATGCACCAGCGGATCAGCGAGGGCTTCCACCAGATTTTTATCGAGGTCGGTTTCTTCCCCTCGTAATTCCAGGTTGATGTCTTTCTTCAGGCTGCGGGCCAGGTCACGTACCACACGCGGGAAACGACCGAATACTTTTTTAATCGGTTGCATCCGGGTTTTCATCACTGCCGTCTGCAAATCACCGGTGACCACCGTCAGGTTGTTGACCGCTTTCGCCATCTCTTCGTTTTCAAACGCAGCTTCCAGCGTACTGATGCGGTTACGCACCAGCACCAGTTCGCCGACCATGTTCATAATGTCATCAAGACGGCTGGTGTCCACACGCACACTGGTATCAGCCTGTTTGGCAGGTGCGGCAGCCTTAGCAGCGGGTTCCTGTTTGGGCTCAGGTTTGGACTCCGGCTTGGCGTCCGCCGCATTGTCTGCATTGTTTGCCGGAGCCGCCGGCTGTTGTGGTGCCGGCTCAGGTTTCGGTGTTCGTGATGAAGCAGGCTGCGCAGCAGGTTTGGTGCCCGCAGGTTTTTGATTTTTACCCTGCAATTGATCCAGCAGGGCCTCAAATTCTTCCTCTGTGATATCGTCGCTGTCACTATTTTCAGCTTGTGGTGCAGATGCTGCCGGTTTTTCCGGCTCAGCCGGTGCGTTGTGACTGCCGGGCGGGGCATTACCGTGCAACTGATCCAACAGCGCTTCGAATTCATCATCGGTGATTTCATCATCGGCCGACGCGGCGGCAGTGTCCTCATCGGCAGCAGGAGTGACTTCAGGCTCAGGTTCAGGTTCCGGCTCAGCAGGTGCCTGTTCAGGTGGGGTGTAAGCAACACTGTCATTATCCAGGTACGCGGCGAGTTGCGACAAAATGGCCGGATCAGCCGCAGTAGGATATTGACCCGACTTGAGCTCATCGAACATGGTGTTGAGAATATCGAGGACCTTGAGGAAGGTATCCATCATATCGGCATCAACAAAACGTTCACCCTGACGAAGCAGGTTGAACACATCCTCACCCTTGTGACACAGGTTGACCATGGCTTCCAGACTCAGGAAGCCGGCGCCACCCTTGATGGTATGGAAGCCGCGGAAAATCGAATTGAGCAGGTCTTTATCCTGCGGGCTGTTTTCCAGCTCGACCAGTTGCTCGTTCAGGCCTTCCAGTATTTCTTCGGCTTCGACCAGAAAGTCCTGCAGAATTTCGTCATCGGTATCCAGCGTCATGCATCAGTTCCTCAGAAGCCGAGGCTAGATAACAAGTCATCCACATCGTCCTGGTCATTGACCACGTTGGGGTTGTCCTTTGCGTTTATCTGTGGACCTTCGGCTTTAATAGGGTCAGTTTCTTTCTTTTGTTTGGTTTCCTGCTGGTGCTTACCGGCCACTTTGACCAACTGCACCAGGTTGTCTTCCACTTCTTCCACCAGATTGATGACCTGACGAATCACCTGTCCGGTCAAATCCTGGAATCCCTGGGCCAGCATCATTTCCGACAGGTTGGCATGTACCTGGTCGGCATGGCCTTTGACGGTGGGCAAATAGGCTTCGATTTCTTTCACCAGTTGCCGGAATTCATCCGCCGTCATTTCCTTATTGCGGAAACGTTGCCAGCTTTCATCTATCTTTTCGGCAGTTTGGCGAAGTTCTTGAGCCAAAGGCAGTGTTTCATCAATATGGCTCAGTGTTTTGTGGGCGGCTTCCTCAGTGGTGGTGATCACATAATTGAGCCGGTCTCGCGTGTTGGGGATGTCGTTTTCGGTCAGATCAATCAGGCGCGAGTCGACATTGAAGTTGTTCAGGGCTTCATGCAGTTCGCGGGTGAGCTTGCCGACCTCCTGAAATAGCTGACTTTCATGTGACTCGGTGAGGAGGGCCAGTTGCTGGTTGACGGCTTTGTCATCGTTGTTTTCCAGTGCAGTGACAAGTGCGCGGGCAGCATCGAGCTGAGTAGTTTCGTTCCGGGAAGCCATGAGCGGGAAAGCTCCTTATTGTGCGTTGATTCGTTCGAAAATCTTTTCGATTTTCTCCTTTAGTGTCGCAGCAGTGAATGGTTTGACGATGTAACCATTGACGCCGGCCTGTGCTGCTTCAATGATTTGTTCACGCTTGGTCTCAGCGGTCACCATCAGTACTGGCAGCGTCGACAATTTTTCGTCGGCACGCACGGCCTTGAGCAGATCAATCCCCTGCATGCCCGGCATGTTCCAGTCAGTGATCAGGAAATCAATGCCACCTGCCTGCAGAATCGGGAGGGCAGTCGTGCCATCATCGGCTTCCTGGGTATTGTTGAAGCCGAGATCGCGTAGCAGGTTTTTTATAATCCGTCGCATTGTGGAGAAGTCATCCACAATCAGGATTTTCATATTCTTATCCAAAACTAACCTCCAAAATTTACATCATCCAGTCACGAAGTTTGGAACGGAGCCGGATCACTGTTTGACTGTGTATCTGGCTGACCCGGGATTCACTGACGCCCAGGACTTCTCCGATCTCCTTCAAATTCAATTCATCATTATAATACAGGCTCATTAACAGCCGTTCCCGCTCCGGCAGACCATCAATGGCCTGTACCAGAGCGAGTTGGAAATCATCTTCTTGGACTTCGTCATCTGGTGAGGACGGCGTGGCAGTCAGTGGGTGGGCCTGGGTTTCATCGTTATCGGTGAAATCATCCAGACTGAATAACTGGTGCCCAGTCGAATCCTGCAGGTGCTGGTGATAGTCACTGAGATTGAGCCCCATTGCCGCAGCGACTTCTGCATCGGTGGCGTTACGGCCCTTGTTCTGTTCGATTTCACGCATCTTTTCGGCAATGTCACGGGCTTTTTTGTGCACCGATCGCGGCGCCCAGTCATTTCGACGAATTTCATCCAGCATCGCACCGCGGATGCGAATACCGGCATAGGTTTCAAAGCTGGCTCCCTGAGTCGCATCAAACTGATGTGAAGCATCGAGCAGGCCGATCATGCCGGCCTGAATCAAATCCTCAACGTCAACCGAAGGAGGCAGGCGCGCGATCAGGTGGTAGGCGATACGTTTGACCAGTGCCGCATGCTGTTCGACCAGTTCTGATTTTGATTGTCCTGATGCGTACATGGCAGCTCCGCTGTTCATGCCATTTCCATACTTGCCTGAATCAGTCGTTCGACAAAAAACTCCATATGCCCACGCGGTTGTTTCTGTACCGGCCAGTATTCGATTTTCTTGGCCAGATGGGCAAACGCGGTGGCGGACTTGCTGCGCGGATAGGCATCGACCACGCTGCGTTGTTTCTTGACGGCGCTGCGCAAATCATCATCGAAAGGCACAATCCCCATAAAGTCGAGCGTCACGTCGAGAAAACGCTCACAGACCAGCGCAATCTTGTCGAACAGTTCACGACCTTCCTGCACGCTGCGACTCATGTTGGCGATAACATGGAAACGCTCCACGCCATGTTCGCGGCTTAACAGTTTGATCAGTGCATAGGCATCGGTAATCGAAGCCGGCTCATCACAGACCACGACAATCACTTCCTGAGCGGCTTTACTGAAGCTGACCACACTATCCGCAATACCGGCGGCGCTGTCTATCAGCAGTACATCAATATGCTGATCCATTTCGCTGAAAGCCTGAATCATGCCGGCATGTTCAGCGGTGCTGAGTTCGGCCATTTTCTGAACGCCGGAGGCGGCAGGAATGATTTTCAGCCCTGCCGGGCCTTCGACAATGATTTCTCTGAGACTTTTGCTGCCATCCAGTACATGTAACAGGTTGAATTGCGGGTGCAGTCCCAACATGACATCAATGTTGGCCAGTCCCAGATCGGCGTCGAGCAACACAACTTCCTTACCCTGAGACGCCATGGCGACACCCAGGTTCACGGTCACATTGGTTTTGCCGACACCCCCCTTACCGCTGGCGATGGCAATAACCTTGACCGGACGCGGGGGATTGAGCTGGCGTCGCAGGCCGGCAGCCTGATCCTGGGAATTTTCAGCCATAGGCGGCAAAACCTCCGTAACTGGACAATGTTTGCGGGTCCAGTTGTTGTTCATCATTCATCAGTTCACTGGCCTGATTGACCAGGGTATTAGGTCGAGCCAGGCTCAAATCTTCCGGCACCTGTTGACCATTGGCGACAAAAGCAAGCGGCATCTGATGACGAATCATCGCCGACAGTGCGCCACCCAGGCTGCTGGCCTCATCAGTTTTGGTCAGAATACAGCCACTCAGATCAAGGTGCGAAAAGGCCTTAATAATATCATCCATACCGCTGCTCTGGGTGTTGGCAGATAAGGTCAGCAAGGTTTTCACCCGGGGAGACTGCTGTTTGAGCAGGGCAAATTTTTCGGTCAGTTGCATATCCCGTTGGTTCATTCCCGCAGTATCTATCAGGATAAAGCGGCGATCAAGCAGGTCGGACAGGGTTTGCGAGAGTTCGGCGTGCGTTCGGGCAACCCGGATAGGCACGCCCAGAATACGGGCATAACTGCGCAACTGTTCCTGGCCACCGATGCGGTAGCAATCAGTGGTAACCAGTGCCACCTGACGGGCGCCGTGCTTGAGGGCGCAGCGCGCGGCCAGTTTGGCAATCGTAGTGGTTTTGCCGACCCCGGTGGGCCCCACCAGCGCATAGATACCTCCCTGCGACAGAAAGTCTTCATTAGTCAGACGAAGCTGGCTGGCAAGACGGCCCATGGATTGATGCCAGGCGGTTTCCAGATCATCGAAGCCAGCCATCTGGGCGGTGATGGTCCTGGCGATCTCAACATCGACCCCCATGCGCAGGAAGCGTTTCAGCAACTGCATCTGGGTCGGACTCTGGCGCTCCATGTCTTTCCAGGTCAGGTCTGAAAGTTGATTCTGCAGCATGTCACGCAGGCTGGCGATTTCCCGGCGCATCTGTACCAGGGTCGGTTCCTGCGACCAGATATTTTCTTTGGGCGCAGGTTGAGGGGCTTGGTAGCGTGTTTCCGCAGATGGATTGATTTCCACTTTCGGTTGTTGTGGAGGTTCATCCATCAGTGGCTGCGACTGACGTCGGAACTGGCTTTCGTCGTAGTCGGTGGCAGCAACGATTTCAATACCGCCGTCGACACGGGTATTGGACAGGATCACGGCATCGGGTCCCAGTACTTCCCGGACTTCACGAATAGCCTGACGGACGTCAGCAGCCTGGAAACGTTTGATTTTCATAAATCACAACCTCAATCTGTCACATTCAGCGGCCGATATTGGCCACAATCCTGATTTGTTTGTCGTCCGGTATTTCGTTGTAGGACAACACGTTCAGGCCCGGAATCGAGTGGCGGATAAAGCGGGAAATCCAGCTTCTCAAGCCCGCCTGTACTACCAGGATGGCTGCATCCCCTGTCATTTCCTGTCTTTGCGTCACTTCCTGCAGATTCTTATGCATGTTCTCCGCCAGACCAGGTTCGAGGCTTGCGCCACCCTCACCGGATGCCTGCAATGTTTTGAGCAAAATCTGTTCCAGTTCTGGATCAAGGGTGATAATTGGCAGTTCATTCGAGGTGCCATTGATATGCTGGATAATCGAATGACTCAGCGCCATGCGGGTGGCCGCGGTAATGGCTTCCGGATCCGGGTTACGTGCCGCCTGTTCCGAGATCGATTCGGTAATGGTGCGGATATCGCGAACCGGGATATTTTCTTCCAGCAGGTTCTGCAGCACTTTCTGCACCGTGCCCAGCGGCACGGTGTCAGGGACCAGGCCTTCAACCAGCTTGGGCGCAGATTTAGCCAGGTTATCCAGCAGGTGCTGCACTTCTTCACGGCCCAGCAGATCATGGGCGTGGTTGTTCAGAATCTTGCTCAGATGGGTGGCGATGACGGTATCGACATCGACCACGGTATAGCCCTGGGCCTGAGCATGTTCACGCTGGCTGGTTTCGATCCAGACGGCATCCAGACCAAAGGCCGGGTCCTGGGTATTAATGCCATCCAGGGCGCCAAAAACCTGACCCGGATTAATCGCCAGCATCCGGTCGGGATAGACTTCGGCTTCACCGAAAGTGACGCCGAACAGGGTAATTTGATAGGCAGTCGGTGCCAGATCCAGATTATCCCGGATATGCACCGGTGGAATCAAAAAGCCCATTTCCTGGGAAATTTTCTTGCGTATGCCTTTGATTCGGTTCATTAACTGACCGCCCTGGTTTTTATCGACCAGCGGAATAAGACGGTAGCCGACTTCCAGCCCAATCGGATCCACCGGGCTCAAGTCATCCCAGCTCAGTTCACGCTGCTCACGGGGTGTTTCCTGCTGCGGTTGCTGGGCGGCGATTTCCGCAGCGGTGGCAGCTTTTTGACGTTGATGCAGGTACCAGGCGGTGCTACCACCTATCGCGGCCAGAATCAGGAATGGAATATTGGGCATGCCCGGAATCAGGCCCATGCCGCCGATGATGGCGGAGGTAATCGCCAGGGTTTTGGGATTACTGGTGAGCTGTCCGATGATTTGCTCACCCATATCCTGTTCCTTGGTGGAACGGGTAATGAGCAGGCCGGCAGCAGCGGCGAGCAGCAGGGATGGGATCTGGGCCACCAGACCATCACCGATGGTGAGTAGCGTGTAGTACTGGGCAGCCTGGGCAAAGGTCAGCTCATGCTGGGCGACACCGATAATGAAACCACCGATGATGTTGATGAACAGGATCAGAATCCCGGCGATGGCATCACCACGGACAAATTTACTGGCACCATCCATCGAACCGTAGAAATCGGATTCCTGCATGATTTCTTCACGACGGCGGCGGGCTTCATCCTGATCAATCAGGCCCGCATTCAGGTCGGCGTCAATCGCCATCTGTTTACCAGGCATGGAATCCAGGGTGAAGCGGGCACTGACTTCGGCGATACGCGTGGCACCTTTGGTGACCACCACGAAGTTGATAATGACGAGAATGGCAAACACCACGAAGCCGACAGCATAGTTACCGCCGATGACAAACTCACCAAAGGCTTCAATCACATTACCCGCAGCCGCGGTGCCGGTGTGACCTTCCAGCAGAATAATTCGGGTGGAGGCGACGTTGAGGGCCAGCCTGAGCAGGGTGGCAATCAGCAGAATACTGGGAAACGCTGCGAAATGCAGCGGTTTAAGCATGTAGATGCTGGCTAGTACGATCACCAGTGACAGGGCGATATTGAAGGTAAACAGCATATCCAGCATGAAAGCCGGCAGAGGCAGGATTACCATGGCCAGCAGGGCCACCAGCAGCATCGGCGTCGCTAAGTGTCCGTTTACCACAGAGCGAAAACGGGCAGCCAGTACGTTGTTTTCCATCCAATTTCCTTTCAAGCAGTCAGTCGGGATGCCTCAATACCGGTCGGCTTTGACCGGCTTAGAGTAGGTTATGCATCACGTCTTAAATCATCAGGTATTGGCAGGTCTTCGGTGTCCAGATGCGGTTTGTTGCCACCCTGTTTGCGGTAGCGACGTAATTGGAAGACAAATGCCAATACCTGGGCTACTGCAATATACAGACCAGATGGAATTTCATCGCCGATTTCAGTCGAGTAGTAGACCGCCCGGGTCAGTGGCGGCGCAGAGAGAATGGGCACTTCATTGTGTTCAGCCACCATGCGGATTTGCTGAGAAATCAGATCAGCCCCCTTGGCGACCACCACCGGCGCGCCGGATTGGGTCTGATCGTATTTCAACGCCACGGCATAATGGGTGGGGTTGGTGATAACGACATCGGCCGACGGAATATCCTGCATCATCCGCTGCTGCGACAGCTGTACCTGCATGCGGCGGATACGGCCCTTGACTTCGGGGTTACCCTCGCTGTCCTTCATCTCGTCTTTGACTTCCTGCTTGGTCATCCGCAGTTGACGGCTGTGATTCCAGATCTGGAAGGGGACATCCACCACCGCAATCAGAATCAGACTGGCGGTGATGGCGAGAAACACCCACAGCGTCAGATAGCCGAGATCAGCCATCGCGACTTCAACTTCCTGGCGGCCCAGTGTCAATAATTGGTCACGAATCCCCCACAGGATCGCCGTGGAAATGGCACCGACCAGAATAAATTTGGCCAGGGCCTTGGCCAGTTCAATTAACCCTTGTGGACCGAATATGCGTTTCAATCCTTTGAGTGGGCTCATCCGCTCACCCTTGGGCGCCATGGCTTGCCCCGAGAAATTCCAGCCGCCGATCAAGGCTGGTGCGGCGAGTGCTGCAATCAGTGTCACGGCGAGGAATATGCCGATATCAAAAGCCATGATTTCGACACTCTGGATGAAGGTATTGACCATCGCATCGGTGTCAAACAGCTGCTTGCGGGTCAGGCTGAATGACAGCGCCATCACCTCAGCCAGATCAGCGATGATATTTTCACCGACGAAGAACAGCGTCACCGCACTCAGAATCATCACCAGTACAGTCGTCAATTCACGGGATCGGGGAACCTGGCCTTTCTCTCGCGCCTCTTCCAGGCGCTTGGCCGTGGGCTCTTCTGTTTTTTCCTGTCCGCTCTCTTCAGCCATCCTGCGTTACCAGCAAACGCGCGGTTTGCAGCATCGTGTCACTCATATCAACAATGTGCTCGCCGACCAGCGGCAAAGTCACCATGATGATCACAAAACCCAGAATGATGGTCATCGGGAAACCGATGGAGAAGGGACTGATCTGCGGTGCTGCCCGCGATAAAATTCCGAACGCCAGGTTGACCATCATCAGGGAACCTATCGCCGGTAATGCAATTATGACACCAGCTGCATACATCCAACTGGCCTGTGCAGCGACATCACGAAAATCGGTAGCAGTCAGTCCATTGGGGCCGACCGGCATCGTGCTGAAGCTCTCAGACATCACCTGAATCAGCACAAGATGACCGTCTATGGTGACAAAGATCAGGGTGACCATCACCAGGTATAGCTGACTGATCACCGGCACCATCACGCCATTCTGCGGGTCGACCATTGAGGCAAAACCCAGACCCATCTGCATGGCGATGATCTGACCGGCGACAATAAAAGCGTTGAACAGTAACTGCAGAATAAAGCCCATGCAGGCGCCAATCAGAATTTGTTGGGCAATGATTAAAAGACCGGTAGCACTCAAAGGATCGACCACCGGCATATCGGTAGAGATGCCGGGAATAATCACCATGCTGACGGCCAGAGCCAGCAGCAGACGGGCACGGGCACTGACAAAGTTACTGCTGAAAATCGGCGCCACCATCACCATCGCGGCGATGCGGAAAAACGGCCACAGATAACTGCCCAGCGCGCCGGTGATTTCAGCTATGCTGAATTCCATACTGTCGCGGCCTAGCCGATCAGGAAAGGAATATCTTCAAACAAACGCCGGCTGAAACTAATCAGCATACTCAGCATCCAGGGACCGGCCACCATCAGGACCAGCAGTGTGATAAACAGCTTGGGAATAAAGGTCAGGGTTTGTTCGTTAATCGAGGTCGCGGCCTGGAACATGCTGACCAGCAGGCCGATGAACAGGGCGGGTAACAGAATCGCTGCGATCAATACAGAAATGATCTGTAGCGTCTGTTGCATCACGGTAAGAACAGTTTCCGGCGTCATAGGTAAAAACTCGAGGCGAGCGTGCCCATCAGCAGCGCCCAGCCATCAATCAATACAAACAGCATCAGTTTGAACGGCAGTGAAATCAGCATCGGTGACAACATCATCATCCCCATCGCCATCAACACACTGGCAACCACCAGATCGATGATCAGAAACGGAATAAAGATCAAAAAGCCGATCTGAAAGGCTGTTTTCAGTTCGCTGGTGACAAAAGAGGGTAATAACAGGCTGTAAGGGATATCCTCCGGTGTCTGCATTTCCTCGTAGCCACCGATTGAGGCAAACAGTTCGATGTCAGTTTCCCGGGTCTGGGCCAGCATAAAGGCTTTGAACGGAGCGCCGGCCCGCTCAAAGGCAGTGGTCACTTCAATGTCACCGTCCATATACGGCACGACGGCCTCGTCGTATGCCTGACCGAAAACCGGATGCATGATAAAGATAGTCAGGAATAGTGCCAGACCAATCAGGATCTGGTTAGACGGGGTCGACTGCACCCCCATGGCCTGACGTAATATGGCCAGCACAATGATGATGCGGGTAAAAGACGTCATCATCATCAACCCTGCCGGTAGCAGGGTCAGCACGGTCATCAATGCCAGAATTTGCAGGGTCAGGCTGTAACTTTCGCCGCCTTCGGTATCAGTGACGGTCAAGGCTGGAATACCCTGTTCGGCACCGATGGCCAGCATCGGAGACAGTAACATAATCAAAGTGAGCAGGAATCGCATCAGCGTTCCCCCCGCTGTTGCATAATTTGACGTAATTTCCCGGCAAAATCGGCACGCTCAGTATTGCCAGTCGGAAGTGGGGTATCCAGTTTATAGAGCAGGTTGACCTGTTGTGGTGTCACCCCGAGCAGTAGTTGCTCATCTCCAACCTGCACCAGCACCGCTCGCTCGCGGGTGCCCAGAGGCAGACCGGCAATCACTTTCATTTTTCCGTTAGCAGCCGTATGAAAACTGGTGGTGCGTTTTAACAACCAGGCCACCAGTACGATGCAACCCAGTACCAGAACCAGCCCCATCACGGTCTGTAACAGGCTCATTGCAGACAAAGGCGATTGACTCAGGGTCCTGGCACTCTCCTGTTGCTCAGCGGCATAAAGCGGGAATGACAGTAGCCAGAGACTGCTGCCGAGTAAGCATGGCATTTTCATCAGCGCAGCTTCTTGATGCGTTCTGCCGCACTGATGACATCAGTCAGGCGGATACCGAATTTGTCATTAACCACCACCACTTCGCCGTGGGCAATCAGTGTGTCGTTGACCAGCACATCCATGGGTTCACCGGCGAGGCGATCCAGTTCTACCACTGAACCCTGGCTCAGTTGTAACAGATTACGAATGCTGATGCGGGTGCGGCCGATTTCCATGGAGATGGTGACCGGAATGTCCATGACCATGTCCAGATCCACATCCTGGCGCGGTTTGGCATCGTCATCCAACTGGGCGACCGGCGCCGGGTTAGCTTTCTGTTGCTTATCTTCAGATTCAGCCTGTTCCTGCAGTGCCTCAGCCCAGGGATCATTGTCTTCTTCGCCGCTGGTTTCGTCGCTCTGTTCTTCCAGTGCGGCGGCCCATTCATCGGCCAGTTCCTGATCTTTTTGTTGGGTATCATCACTCATTTTTTCTTACCTTTCTTCAACTGGTACGTCGGTGTGTGATCTTTAGGATGTTCGATAATTTCCTGAATTTTCAACGCGGCTTTTTCGCTGTGCTCACCATAGCTGGCACGAAACATCGGCACATCCTCTACCATGGTCACCACATGTTTGGGCATATCGATGGGAATGATATCGCCCGGTTTAAGCTTGATAATCTGTTCCAGACTTAAAGTGCTCTGTGCGAGGTTCGCCCACAGCTCCACCTCGGCAATCTTTATTTCTTCACGTAATGCCTTGGCCCAACGGCCATCGTCCATGGAACGATCACTCTGCAGCCCGGTATCCAGTAGCTCACGAATCGGTTCCAGCATGGAGTAGGGGAAAGTGACATGGACATCACCGCCGCCGCCATCGAGTTCGACATGAAACGTTGAAATAACCACGACTTCACTGGGGCTGACAATATTGGCGAACTGTGGATTCACTTCATGATTAACAAATTCAAAGTCGACTTCCATCACGGGTGACCAGGCTTCGGTCAAGTCACGGAAACAGAGGTTCAGCACCATGTTAATCACGCGCAGTTCGGTCGCGGTAAATTCACGGCCCTCGATACGGGCCTGAAAACGACCTTCACCACCGAAATAATTATCCAGAATGGTGAACACCAGTTTCGGTTCCAGCACAATCAGGCCGGTACCGCGTAGCGGGTGTAGATGGATCAGGTTCAGGCTGGTGGGCACGAACAGGGTATGCACGTACTCAGAGAACTTCATCACCTGCACACCACCCACCGAAATTTCCGCCGAGCGCCGCAGCATATTGAACAGGCTGATACGCAGGTAACGACCAAAACGTTCATTGATCATTTCCAGCGTCGGCATACGGCCGCGGATAATGCGTTCTTCGTTGCCGAAGTCATATGGCCGAGGCTTGCCGGTTTCAGGGTCGATATTCGAACTGGTTTCCAGCTCGCCATCGCCCAGGCCATTCAGCAGGGCATCGACTTCATCTTGTGAGAGTATGTCGTGGACAGCCATAGTTATTGCATGAGGAAGCTGGTGAAATACACGGCTTCCAACTCATTCTCCAGAGAAGTTTCGGATTGCAGAATCCGGTTGATTGTTTCCAGGCAGGCCTGTTGCAATGCTTGAGTGCCTTCGCTGGTCAATAAGCCGTCATAATTTTGACTGAACAGCAGCATCAGCAACTCGTGCTGTATAGCCGGTAAGTGGGTCTGAACCGCATCAATGACTGCCTGGTCTCTTGCCATCACTTTCATTTTGACCTGCATGTAGCGAACCTGGCCGTCACTTTGCTCAGAAAAATTAACAATAAACGGTTCTTCGATGGTGTAGTAAACCGGTGGCTGCTTGACGGGTTCGGTCACTTCAGCAGCATCTTCCTCACCGTTACCCATAAACAAAAAGACGCCGAGGCCAATGATAGCCAGTAAAAGAATGGCAATGACAACAACCAGGATTTTGGTGGTTTTAGTATTTTTCTCTTCGGCGACTTCAATATCGTCTTGTTTTTCAGCCATGAGCGCTTTCCATATACAAGTTTAGTTTTAATTAGCAAGGAGTATGCCGCTATTGCAGAATAAAGCGGGTGAAGTACACCTGTTCCAGTGAGTCATTGCCGGTTTCCTCTGCCAGCAGACCACGAATTCGTTCCAGTGCCTGCTGTTGTAACAGCTCTCTGCCCGCCACCGAGGTAATAGTGGTGTAGCTTTGATCGGTGAACAGTAACCTGAGTGAGTCCTGAATCATCGGCAAATGGGTTTGCGCGCTCTGAATGATCGCGGGATCGTCAGATTTCAATGCGACCTTGATTTGCAGGTAGCGCATTTTGTCATCGCTTTGTTTGAGAAAGTTAATGGTGAAGGGATCTTCAATCGCGAAATAGGGTGAAACCTCAGCATCAGCCGATTCGGCTGCTTTCAGCGGCAAGGACAGCATCAGGCACAATGCGAGGCAGATAGAGATGAGGGGCTGAATCATTGCTTGCTATACTCCCGCTTTTGTTAAGAATGGAAATAATGCCGTTGATTATGACAAGCTTGGACTATAGGTTAAAGGGGATAAGACGTGGCTGACAGACCCGACACAAAAGAACGGCGCTGTAACTGGCTGGATCGTATCCTGACAGTACCGCAGTATTTGTTGCCTCAGCATACGCTGTCGGTGCTGATGCATCGCCTGACGCAAAGCCGGGTGGGCTGGTTCAAAAATGCTTTTATTCGCTTCATCAGCTGGTGGTTTAAAGTCGATATCAGTGAGGCGACGTCAGCGGACCTGCAAGATTACCCCAGTTTTAATGCGTTTTTTACCCGACCACTCAGGGCTGGTATTCGGCCTGTTGCTGAAGGCGATGATGTATTGGTTTCACCGGTCGATGGGGCAATCAGTCAACTGGGTCCGGTCACCGATGGACGCATTATTCAGGCCAAAGGACGTGACTACACGGTGGAAGAATTATTGGCTGGCGATCAATCACTGGCGCAGGCATTCGCTGACGGTCAGTTTGCCACCATCTACCTCTCGCCGCGCGATTATCACCGTATTCATATGCCACTGACGGGTACCTTAACCAGCATGCGTTATGTGCCGGGCAAGCTGTTTTCAGTCAATCCTCGCACGGCAAGGGCTGTACCCCGTCTGTTTGCCCGTAATGAGCGTGTTGTCACGGTATTTGATACTGAGTTCGGACCGCTGGTGCAGGTGCTTGTGGGAGCAATATTTGTCGGCAGTATGGAAACCGTCTGGGCCGGCCAGATCACTCCGCCTTACGGTGACGCGATAAAGGAATGGCGTTATGCTGATGAACAATCAATTCGTCTGACTAAGGGGGCGGAAATGGGGCGTTTCAATATGGGATCAACAGTGATTCTACTGCTCCCGCCTGGCATGAAAGCCTTCCAGTCTCATTGGCAGGCGGGGGATATCATCAAACTCGGACAAGCCATGAATTAAGATGGCACATCCTCAGCCCCCACATGCCGATATAACGTCGTCCAGACAAATGGCCTGGCATGCATTGGATGTGGCTGAAGTCCTGCAGCGTCTGGATACTGATGAACAGGGCCTGTCGGCGGCGCAGGCTGACGAGCGCCTGACCCGCTTCGGCCCTAACCGTCTCCCCGAGGGCGTTCGTCGCGGCCTGTGGCAGCGATTCCTGGCGCAGTGTAACAACGTACTTATCTATGTGCTGATTGCTGCTGCCATCATTGTTTTTCTGCTTGGTCACTGGGTGGACGGCATCGTCATCACGGCGGTGGTGTTGATTAATGCCCTGATTGGCATGGTTCAGGAAGGTAAGGCGGAAGATGCGATTGCTGCGCTGGGTAAGATGCTCACCGCCAATGCCGTAGTCAAACGCGATAGCAGTAAAACCACTTTAAAAGCCGACCAGCTTGTGCCCGGTGATATTGTATTTCTGCAGGCGGGTGACAAGGTGCCGGCGGATTTGAGGCTGCTGAAAGCAAAAAACCTGCAACTGCAGGAAGCGGTATTGACCGGTGAGTCAATGCCGGTAGATAAAACCGCCGAGACGATGGCTGAATCCACACAACTTGCCGATCGCCAGTGCATGCTTTATTCCGGCACCCTGGTCACTTTCGGTCAGGCCTGCGGCGTAGTGGTCGCGACCGGGGCAGATACCGAGTTGGGCCGAATCAGCAGCCTGCTTTCAGAAGTACAGGAAATCACCACGCCGCTGCTCAGGCAAATCGCCTTATTCAGTCGACAGCTCAGCATCATGATCGTGCTGATTGCGGTGCTGACCATGCTGGTGGGTATCCTCGTTCATCAATTTTCCTTGAGCAGCATGTTCATGGCGGCGGTCAGTGTGGCTGTGGCGGCGATTCCGGAAGGTTTGCCGGCCATCATGACCATTACCCTCGCCATCGGTGTGCAGAAAATGGCAAGCAAAAAAGCCATCATCCGCAGTCTGCCGGCGGTGGAAACACTGGGATCGGTCACTGTTATCTGCACCGATAAAACCGGCACTCTGACCCGCAATGAAATGACGGTCACCGAAATGCTGACCGCCGCCGGACAGGATTATCAAGTCACTGGCAGTGGTTATGACCCGCATGGCGATGTTCGGCAGGGCGATAAAACGGTCGAGGTCGAATCAGACTCAGCACTGCAACATCTGATCAGAGCTGGTCTGTTATGTAACGATGCCCGTCTGATATTCAAGGATGAGCGCTGGCAGTGTGAAGGCGACCCCACTGAAGGCGCGCTGCTCAGTCTGGCTGCCAAAGCCGGTTTTGAAAGCGATTATGAAGAAGAGGCGCAGCCCAGACTGGACGTGATTCCTTTCGAGTCAGTGCATCAATTTATGGCCACACTGCATCATGATCATCAGGGCCGCCATTTCTGTTATCTCAAAGGTGCGCCGGAACGGGTGCTGGAAATGTGTCGCTATCAGCATCATGGAGATGAGCTGGATCTGGCGCACTGGCAGCAGCAGGTCAAGCTACTGGCATCTAAAGGCCAGCGCGTGCTGGCTTTGGCGAGCCTCGATTTTGAAGGGCAGAAGACCGAACTCGATTTTGATGATGTCCAGCAGGGGCTGACGCTGCTCGGGCTGGTAGCAATGATGGACCCGCCGCGGGAGGATGCAGTACAGGCAGTCAGACTGTGTCAGGATGCCGGCATTGAAATCAAAATGATCACGGGGGACCACAGTGATACCGCCGCCGCCATAGCAGAAAGAATGGGCATGACCTCAGCGGTCATCAGCGGCAGAGACATTGAAGAACTGGATGACACTGCCTTACAACAGGTGGTCAGAGACAAGCCCGTGTTTGCCAGGGCGACGCCGGAGCACAAACTCAAACTGGTCAAAGCCCTGCAGGAGAATGACGAAGTGGTGGCGATGACCGGCGATGGCGTCAATGATGCGCCGGCATTGAAGCGTGCCGATATCGGCACGGCCATGGGCCGCAACGGCACTGAAGTTGCCCGCGACGCTTCGGATATGGTGCTGGCGGATGATAATTTTGCTTCCATCGTGGATGCGGTCGAGGAAGGACGCACGGTTTACGATAACCTGACCAAGGCGATTCTGTTTATCCTGCCCACCAGTGCCGGCGAAGCTTTGATTATCATTGCAGCGATTGTGATGGGGGTCATGCTGCCGATAACGCCGGTGCAAATCCTCTGGGTCAATATGATAACTGCGGTCACTTTGGGACTGGCGCTGGCTTTTGAACCTGCCGAGCCCGGCCTGATGGCACGCAGGCCGCGGGCAAGGCAGACGCCCTTACTGACGATGGACCTTATCCGCCGTATCGTATTTGTGTCGGTGGTCATGATGCTGGGCAGCTTTGCCCTTTTTGTATTACATATCGAGTCCGGCCACAGCCTGGAAGCTGCCCGCACCGTGTCGGTGAACACACTGGTCATGTTTGAGGTGTTTTATCTGTTTAATACCCGCTTTCTGACTGCACCGGTGCTTAACAAGGCAGGCCTGCTGGGCAACCGGATTGCGCTGCTGGCGGTGGCGGTGTTGCTGGTCTTCCAGTTGGGCTTTACTTACCTGCCAGCCATGCATTTCCTGTTCGGCAGCGCCGCCATTGATGCGCACAGCTGGCTGCAAATCGTGCTGGTTGCCTCGGTCATTTTGTGGCTGGTAGAGCTGGAAAAATGGCTCAGGAGAAAACAACAGGCATAAAAAAGCCGGCGGTTAGCCGGCTTTTTTGTTTCAGTCGGTTTGCACTCAGACGTTATTACGCCAGACGTGACAGGAATCATCCTGAATACGGCTGACTTCTTCCGGACCCCAGGTACCAGCCGGGTAGGTGTGAATAAAGTCTTTGTCCTTGGCCCATTTGTTGAGAACCGGATCCACGACTTTCCAGGCCAGATTCACTTCATCGGAACGCAGGAACAAAGAACGGTCACCCTGGATTGCATCCAGGATCAGCGCTTCATAAGCATCCAGACGGTGCTTGGTTTCGTCTGATTCGACGGTTTCCAGTGCCACGGTGTGATTTTTCAGTTCCAGACCGGGTTGCTTGGCCTGGAGTTCGATACGCAGGGTGTTGTCTGGCTGCAGACCCATCACGATCCAGTTGGCGTGACTGTCACCGATCTTGGTGTCTTTAAACAGCTCCTGCGGCGGCTTCTTGAAGCGAATCGCGATCATCGCTTTGGATTCCGGCATACACTTACCGGTACGCAGGTAGAATGGCACACCGCGCCAGCGCCAGTTATCAATGTAAACCTTCATTGCGGCATAGGTTTCAGTGACACTGTCATTAGGCACTTCTTCATCTTCCAGGTAGCCGGGTTCAGGTTTGCCGTTGACTTCACCGGCGGCATACTGGCCGCGGAAAGCGTGCTGATCGACGATGTCTTCGGTGATAGGGCGGATCGCTTTCAGTACTTTCACTTTCTCATCGCGCAGTGACTCGTCATCCAGATCGGCTGGGGGTTCCATCGCGACCAGGGCCATGACCTGCATCAAATGGCTTTGAATCATGTCACGCAGCGCACCGGAATCATTATAGTAGCCGGCACGGCCACCCACACCCTGTTGTTCGGCGTGAGTAATCTGAACATGATCGATGTAGTTGCGGTTCCACAGTGGTTCCAGCAGCAGGTTGGCAAAACGGAATACAAAAATGTTCTGAACCGTACCTTTACCCAGGTAATGGTCGATGCGGTAAGTCTGCTCTTCGGTGAAGTTTTTGCGCAGCACGCCTTCCAGTTCTTCGGCACTTTTCTGGTCGAAACCGAAAGGTTTTTCAACCACCAGGTGACGCCAGCCGTCCTCTTCTTTGTTCATGCCGACAGCGGCCAGTTGATCACCCACTACGCCGAACAGCGCCGGGCTGATTGAGAGGTAGAAGACGATGTTTTGCGGAAAGCCGTTTTCCTTGGTAATCAGCTTTTTCAGTTCGTGGTAGCTGAAAGCATCATTGATATCGCATTTGAAGTAGTGAACGCGATCCAGAAACTTGTTCAGGGTGGCATCATCGACACCATCCCGCGCTTTGGGAGAGACAAACTCGACAACCTGTTGTTTCCAGTCTTCCTGTGCCGCTTCGCGACGACCCATGCAGATGATGCGGGTATCGTCGGTCAGTCTGTTCTCTGCATCGAGGTGATACAGAGCCGGTAACAATTTTTTCTTAGATAAGTCGCCGGTGGCGCCAAAAATAACAATTGTACAAGATTGCATGATTTCTCCCGTTGCAGGCTATAACTCAGCCTTTGACCGTATATAATTTGCAG
Source organism: uncultured Methylophaga sp. (assembly GCA_965229455.1). Taxonomy (GTDB): domain Bacteria; phylum Pseudomonadota; class Gammaproteobacteria; order Nitrosococcales; family Methylophagaceae; genus Methylophaga. The sequence continues at coordinate 2,353,864 of OZ245877.1, read as the reverse complement.
AATTGTACAATTTTTGGGAGATTCGCGTGCGAAAAATTCTATTTGCCAGTAGCGAGGTGCACCCGCTGATGAAGACAGGCGGCCTGGCCGACGTCTCTGCCAGCCTGCCGATCGCCCTGCAGGAACATGGTCAGGATGTGCGCATCATCATGCCCGCCTACCGTCAGTGCCTCAAACAACTGGAACAAATAGAAAAGGTCACTTCGATTAAACTGGATGGCTATCATCTGCCGGTCGATATTCTCGCGACCACCCTGCCAGACAGCGAAGTCACGTTGTGGCTGTTGCACTCACCATTTCATTATGACCGTGATGGCGGTCCTTACAGCCAACCTGGCGGCGGTGACTGGCATGATAATGCGGCGCGCTTTGCGCTGTTATCGCGTGCTGCAGCCGCGATTGCGATGAATGAAGCGGGCCTTAACTGGCAACCCGATATCCTCCATTGTAATGACTGGCAGACTGGACTTGCTCCTGCCTTGATAGCAGACAGAAAAAATCGCCCGCAAACTGTTTTTACCATTCACAACCTGGCCTATCAGGGGTTGTTCTCCTATGAGGCCTTCCAGGCGCTGGATTTGCCTGACAGCCTCTGGCATATGGAAGGCATGGAGTTTTATGGCCTGATGTCGTTTATGAAGGGCGGACTGATTTACTCCGATCAGATCACCACTGTCAGCCCCACTTATGCAGAAGAAATCTGCACTGATGAATTTGGTTACGGCCTTGAGGGTTTACTGGCTCATCGCCGCGATCAGGGGCGACTGAGCGGCATTCTCAACGGTATTGATTACCAAATCTGGAATCCGGAAACAGATCCCTTCATCGCCAGACGTTTTTCGGTCAATCAACTGCGCAACAAGGCGCAGAACAAGGTTGCCCTGCAAAAACAGTTTTTCCTGCCCGAAACCAAAAATGCGCTGTTGATTGGCCTGATCAGTCGACTGGTATCGCAAAAAGGGATCGATCTTGCCATTGCCGCGATGAATCGCCTGCTGGAGGCGGGAAAAGATGTGCAACTGGTTTGTCTCGGCAGTGGTGAGACGGGTTTTGAGCAGGATTTGCGGGTACTGCGGGCGAAGTACCCGGACCGGGTTGCTGTGACGATAGGTTACGATGAAGCGCTGTCGCATGAAATCGAAGCCGGGGCTGATGTGTTTCTGATGCCGTCGCGTTTCGAGCCCTGCGGCCTCAATCAGATGTATAGCCTGCGTTACGGTACCTTGCCGATCGTGCGCAACACCGGTGGCCTGGCTGACACCGTGGTTGACGCCAGTGAAGAAAACCGCAAAGCTGGTATAGCCAACGGTTTCTGTTTTGATGAAGCCTCGGTCACGGCGCTGGAACAAGCGCTGCTGCGGGCTGTCGCATTGTTCGCCAGGCCGCGGATCTGGCGCAGTATGATGCTCGTTGCGATGCAGCACGACTTCAGCTGGGAAAACAGCGCCAACACCTATATTGATCTCTACCACCATATTGCGAATCGGTAATCTATGACTGACTATCAGCCTGTACTCAGTACAGTCGACAAACTCTCTTTGCTCAGCGACAAGGAACTGCGCCAGCATGTCCGTTTTCTCGGCCATATCCTGGGCGAGGTGATTGATGAACGCGCTGGACGGGAAGTTTACGAGACCGTGGAACGGTTACGTAAAGGTTTTATCAACCTGCGTAAGGATGACAACGCCGGTTTGCGCACCGAACTGCTCGGCTTCCTCAACACACTGGATGAAACCACATTGCGGGAAGTGATTCGCGCTTTCAGTATGTACTTCAGCCTGCTCAACACGGCGGAAGAGGCTTTTAATTATCACAACCGGATGACGCAACTGCGTAACGGTGGCGACCTGTGGGAAGGTTCCTACCTGGATACGCTACGTCAGTTCAAACAGGCGGGTGTGTCGCTGGCCCAGTTACAGCCATTGCTTGATTCACTGGTCTATATGCCGGTGTTCACCGCACACCCGACCGAGTCCAAACGCCGCACCGTAATGGAAATTCTGCGCCGTATCTTCCTGCTGGACGAACAGCTGACCAACGAACCGCTCACTGCTTTTGACGAGGAGCGCACTCGCAAGGAAATCAAAAGACAAATACAGCTGTTGTGGTCAACTGACGAAGTGCGGGCGATAAAGCCCACCGTGCGCGATGAAATTAAAAACGGCCTGTATTACTTCAATGTCAGTCTGTTCGACGCAGTGCCACGCACTTACCGTAATCTGGAAAATGCGATTCGTCGTGTTTACAGCGACGAGATAGAAGCCGGCCAGGCTTTCAAAGTGCCGGGCTTTGTGAAGTTCGGCTCCTGGATTGGCGGTGACCGCGATGGCAATCCGTTTGTCACCGCCGAAACCACTGAAATGGCGATTCAATTGCAAAAGCGCACCGTGATACGTCGCTATCTGGAGGATGTCACCAAGCTCAGTTATATCCTGACCCACTCCCAGCCTTTATGCTGGATCAGTGATGCACTGGCAGAAGACATCGCCGAGTCGGAAAAGCGTTATGCCGGCGCTTTCCGTGCCAAGCCGGATCGGTTTCTGAATGAGCCTTACCGCCGCAAGCTCTACATGATGCGTCACCGGCTGGAAGACAATCTGCGCCTGCTGCAGCATTATTTCCGCCCGGATCTGGAGCCGACCGCACTGGGTCTGGCCTATGCCAATGAAGATGAGCTGCTTGCCGATCTGAATCTGATTTATGATTCGCTGGTGGAAAATGGCGACAGGGAGCTGGCCGGTGCAGAACTCAATGATTTGATCCGTCTGGTCGAAACTTTCGGCTTTTATCTTTATCACCTCGACATCCGCCAGGAATCAACCCGTCACAGCGAGACTCTGGCCGAGGTCCTGGCAGCGACGGACCTTGAACAGGACTACCTGCAACTGGATGAGGCAGGGCGTCAGCAATTACTGACAGACCTGCTGTCACACTCCAGTCTGCCCGCGCTACCGACACTGGACTCCGATAATCAGGAAGTCCTTAATGTCTTTACATTGATGCGACGGCTGCACAGTGAAGTCAGCAGCAAGGCTTTTGGCAGTTATGTGATTTCCATGACGCATGAGGCCAGCCATATTCTGGAAGTACTGACATTGGCCCGCTTTGCCGGCCTCTGTGGTGTTGATGAGAACGGAGACAGCTTCTGCCACGTCCGTGTCGCACCACTGTTCGAGACGATTGAGGATCTGGGTCATATTGAGCCGGTCATGTCTTCTCTGCTGGAAAACCCGGTTTACCGGCGTCTGCTGTCAGATTCGGGCAATCTGCAGGAAGTGATGCTGGGCTATTCCGACTCCTGTAAAGACGGCGGTATTCTCGCTTCCGGCTGGAACCTGTTTCACGCGCAGAAAAAAATCACCCGGTTGACTCAACAACATGAAGTCGAATGCCGGATGTTTCATGGTCGTGGCGGCACTATTGGTCGTGGGGGTGGCCCGACCCATGATGCCATTTTGTCGCAGCCGATGGGTACGGTGCATGGTCAGATTAAATTCACCGAGCAGGGTGAGGTACTGTCGTTCAAATACGGTAATGTTGAGACGGCAGCCTACGAACTGGGCATGGGTGTGTCCGGGTTAATGAAAGCCTCCCGCAGCCTGGTCACTGAAATCGGCCAGGTGGAACCGGCTTATCTCGACATCATGCATAAGCTGACTCAAACCGGTGAGGCCAGCTATCGTAAACTCACTGAGAATACACCGGGCTTTCTGGATTATTTCTACGAAGTCTGCCCGGTCACCGAGATCGGCATGATGAATATCGGCTCGCGGCCATCCCACCGCAAACCCGGTGACCGTTCCAAATCCTCGGTGCGTGCTATCGGCTGGGTGTTTTCCTGGGCACAGTCCCGGCACACACTGCCGGCCTGGTATGGGATCGGTAGTGCACTGGAAGCCTGGCATCAGGGCGATGAAGACAAGATTGCGATTTTGCGGCAGATGGTCAGACAGTGGCCGTTTTTCCGCGCTTTGCTCAGCAATACCCAGATGTCATTGTCCAAGGCCGATATGAATATCGCCCGCCGTTACGCTGCCCTCTGCGAAGATGCTTTTCAAGGGCAACAGGTCTTTGAACTTATCGCAGCGGAATATCACAAGACGGTCAAACAGGTGCTGCTGGTGGTGGAGGCGGATTCTTTGCTGGCTGAGCTACCCTCACTGAAAAGCTCGCTGCGTCGTCGTGAACCTTATCTGGATCCGATTAACTATATGCAGATTCTGTTATTGCAGCGTTATCGCGATAATGCTCAGTCAGAAGACGATCGTCAGCGCTGGCTGGATCCATTATTACGGACGATCAGTGCGATTTCGGCGGGGATGCGGAATACCGGGTAAGTCTTATATCTTCCCTGACTCGCCATCAAGGCGAAACCGGCCTCGAAAATTCGCTTAGATATCAGTGCTAGAAGACACATCTGAAATGTGTCTGAAAGAATCGTTTAGTCTAGCTAAAAAGTTCAGACTGAGTTGTTTGAACGAGGATTGAAATCTGAGGGAACGGACTCCTGTTCAAGAAGCCTGACCGTCGACTGCGTGGTCAACATAATCAATAACACCGCCGCGCCGAAGACATACAAACCAGGATGAATCTGAATACTGGCAATGGCACCCATCTTGACCGTAACAATCAGCATGGCAACGACCATCACATCCAGCATAGCCCAGCGGCCGTAATCATGCATCAGACCAAGCAGTTTCATCTTAATCGGGTGCGGTTTCTCATCGGATTGCAGCAGCTTGAACAATAAGCCGATTTTGGCGAATGGTATCAGTACACTGAAACAGCCAATGACCACAAACAGGATGTATTGGCCCGCTTTCCACAGTTCGATGATGCCGGAAATCACCGAAAACTCGTTGCTGATGACAATAAGCTGAGTGATGGTCAGCATTGGCAGAAACAGTCCGGCTACAAGCAGGCCAGTGCTGATAAGGAGCAGCCAGCGCAGCAGAATCAGCTTGTGGTGAGAACTCAGCTTGTCAGGCACGATCTTTCTTGGCGATATAACGCGGTTTGTCTTTGTCCTTGCTCTTTTTCTTATTGTGTTTGGCCTTGGGGGCGAGACCTTTCATCTTACGGACAGGTAAAGCCTGACCAATGTGGTGTTCCACTCGTTGCAGGTTTTTCTGATCATTAGGTTCGACCAGATTGACCGCGTTGCCGGTCTGACCAGCGCGGCCGGTGCGGCCGACACGGTGAATGTAGATATCACCGCGAAACGGGACGTCGTAATTGATGACATGGCTCACTTGTGGAAGATCCAACCCGCGTGAGGCGACATCAGTGGCTACCAAAACCTTGATAGTACCCTGGCGAAATTTGCGGGTGCGTTCACGGCGATCAGCCTGAGAATAATCACCATGTATGGCCTGAGCCGAAATATTCTGTGACTGCAGGTAATCAGTCACTTCCATTGCCCGTTCTTTTTTATTACAGAACACCAGCGCACTTTGACAGTCAGGCAACTGAATTGTCGCCTTGAGCAGGGCGAGCTTGTGCTCTCTGTTGTCAGCCAGGTAGACGCTCTGACTGACCTGCTGGGCATACTGGTTGGCGGCATCAATCTCGATGTGCTGAGCTTCGGGCAGCAGCGCTTTGGCAAACAGCTCAACACCGGCACCAGCCAGTGTCGCGGAAAACAGCGAGGTCTGGAAAGCGGTTTTTATCGCTGCCAGCACGTTGGCAACATCGGGGCCCTGGCCCATATCCAGCATGCGATCCGCTTCGTCAATGACAACATACTCCACCGCGGATAAATCGGCCTGTTCCTGTTCAATCAGTTGTAGCATGCGGCCCGGGGTGGCGATGATAATATTGCAGCCCTGTTGCAGGTAGTCGACCTGCGCCGCTGGTGACTGGCCGCCGGTGACCATGGCAACGCGCGGTGAAATGGCACTGGCCAGACGCTCAATCACATGCTGAGTCTGGAAAGCCAGTTCCCGGGTCGGGGCCAGAATCAGGGCCACGGCACGTTTGCCGTCAGCCGGCTCATCCAGCAGTTTCTGCAATAGCGGCAGCACAAACGCCAGCGTTTTGCCGGTACCGGTCGCGGCGCAGGCCAGCACATCCTCACCAGCCAGCAGGGGCGGAATGGATTGCTGCTGAACCGGTGTCGGGGTGGTAAATCCTTCCGCAGCCAATGCCTCGAGCAGAGGCTGGTCGAGCATCAAGTCATCAAAGGTCATTGATGGGAAATCCTGAATGCCTGTACCTGGTTCTGCATCATCATCGGCACGATAACCAGGTTTTTCTCCGGCATTACCGTGTGATCGGCGCTGCCCTGTTCAAATTCAATCAGCGTTTCACTGTGGCCATTGGGATTGATCAAAAGCAAACGACCATTCATCCAGTCGGTGACCAGATAATTACCCTTGCCATCTGCTTCAATCCCATCCAGGTTGCCGACCGGCGTACCGTCGCCCAGGCTCTGAATTGCTCGGGTTTCCAGATCAATGATTTTCAGGTGGCCCGGGACTTCGGTGGCAAAGCCGTCGGTCATTTCTCCCCAACTGCCTACAATGAGTTTGTCGCCTTCAACCAGCAGACCGTTGGGTGCTTCCAGTTGTGGATCATCCATCCACAATGAAAACGTTCCGTCAGCCAGACGATAAATCTGGTTGGTCATCATATCGCTGACATACACCCGGCCCTGTTGATCGATGCTGACATCGTTGAGGAATTTTGCTTGTTCGGCAGGGTAGCGTGCGGTGATGCTCTGGCTGTTGATGTCAATAACCACAAGCTCATTGATATCAGCAACATAGAGCAGATCGTCTTTAATCGCGAGCCCTTTAGGCGCATCCAGCCCATCCAGCCAGTAGAGGTCTTTAATTTCTCCCTCATCCGAAAGCTGGCTGATAAAGCCATTACCATCGACGGCATCGGGGGCGCCGTTGACGTTGGAGACATACAAAGCATCACTACCCGGATGGTAAATGACCGACTCCGGGGCCTGCAGCTCAGTGGTGGTTTTCCAGGCTGGCGTTAATGTCGTGGAAGCATGGGCCAGTGGGCTGCTGAGCACGCTGGCCAGCAAGATGGATAGAAGTTTCATTATTACCTCCCTAATCTAGATAGACGCATCATAACAGGCACCTGCCATCACTGCTCAGGCGCTCAATACCATCAGGCTGCCACCAACCATCACCAGGCAGGCGGCAAGCCGTCTCAACACATGTTTTTCATTGAAGATCCGGTAGCCCAGGAATACCTGTAAGACCATGCTGAGTTGAAACAGTGCCAGTGAATAAGCCACCAGTAACTGCGAAAAGACCAGCATAGTCATGTACTGCATCAGAAAAATCAGACAACCCAGATAAACAAAGGGGTAGACCTGATCGCGGGCGAGAGCCAGATCGGCCTTGAAGTTGTCATGCACAAACAGTAACTGGGCGATCCCCGCCAGGGGCAAACCTATCAGGCACCAGAACACGGTGGTAGGCAAAGCACCGCCGGCGACCACCGCATTTTTCAGGGGGAGCGTGCCAATCGAAAACAGCAGTATTGACAGAAAACGAAACTGCACGCCTTTTTGAAAAAAAAGTTGCCAGACACCGCCCTGATGCGATTTTGGGGGGAACAGAAAGACACTGCCGACCACAATGATGAAGACACCGGCAAAACCCTGCAGACTCGGTACTTCACCCAGAAATAGCAGCGCCAGCAGCATCGAAATGACCACCTTGTAGGCATTCAGTGGTCCGAATACCGACAGGTCCGTCTTCGATAATGACATCACCAGAAACAGGGTGCCGGCCATATCAAGCAGGGCAGCAAAAAAGATATTGATCCAGAATTGGCTGGATAGCTGAAACGGATTAAACGCAAACAATAGCGGCAGAGAGATGACCGCCAGCACAAGATAAGAAGCAAAAACAATGAAGAAGGGGTGCAGTCCCCGGTGCGTCAGCTGTTTCTGAAAAACATTGGCAAACGCCGAGAACAGCAGGCGTCCCAGCACCACAAGGATTTCCAATGGTGATTACTCCCCGGTGGAAACGCTTTGATATAGCTGATCGGGTCCAACTTCGTAACGGTTGAAAATGCGGAATTGATTGTCTTTGTCGAAAGTCACGACCGTGAAGTCATCCTTCTTGGCGCCCATTTCCATACCGGGTGTCCCGACCGGCATCTCCGGTACTGACAGACCGATGACCGAAGGTTTTTCGAGCAGCAGACGCTTGATATCCTGCGCCGGTACATGACCTTCAATCAGGTAGCCATTGACGACGGCGGTGTGACAGGAACGCATCACGGTCGGTACCTTCTGGCGTGGTGCCATCGCTTCCAGGTTGTGAGTGACCTGATCGTCGACGCTGAAGTCGTGCTTGCGCAGATGCTCAATCCACTTGTGGCAGCATTGGCAGTTCGGGCTGCGATAAACCGTGATTTGAGTCGGCTCGGTGAATACTTTCCGGACCTTGTCCCATTCACTGTCAGCAGCCAGTGGCAGACTGACCAGCATCATTAAAGCAATTAGATAGTTCTTCATAAGTACTCAACAAAAATGTCTTTATCGCGGCTCTGGCTTTCGACATAGGCCAGTGCGGCCATCACTGCCTTCTCATTAGCGGCATCGGTCTCTTCCGGTAACACATGTACCAAAATACCAGCTTGTTCAAAGTGCCCTAAATCAGACTCATCTTTCAGGCCCGGGTTCAGCCACAGCTCGGCTTGATTAGTGAGGACTTCCTGTAGCGCCTCTCGCAGTCCTTCAGCCGTAAAAATAATAAACAGCATTAATTGTTCTCAATCGCGAGATAGGACTTTTCGGAAATGGCGGTCCAGGCATCGTCTTTTTCACGGAAGGCCTGGTAAGCCTCATAAATGCGTTTGAAGTCGGGGTTGGCGGCGGCTTCTTCAGCCAACGTTTCTTCAGTCATCGACTGTAGCCTGGCCAGCACATCGTCCGGGAATCGTTTGATTTCGATATCATCGCGGGCTTGCAGTTCTTTCAGCGCCGATAAGTTTTTCTGTTCCATTTCCGATAGCATCAGCACGTTCTCGGATTCGGCGGCATGTGTGATGATCGCCTGCAGATCCGGTGTCAGGGTGTCCCAGGCACGCTTGTTGACGGTGAGTTCGAGTACCGTGCCCGGCTCATGCCAGCCCGGATAGTAATAATGTTTGGCAGCACGATACAGGCCGAGGCGCTGATCATGATAGGGGCCAATCCACTCAGTCGCATCAATCGTGTTGCGTTCCAGTGCTGTATAAACCTCGCTGCCTGCCAGCAGTACCGGGTTACCGCCAGCCTTGGCAAAAACTTTACCGCCAAGGCCGGGGATTCGCATTTTCAGACCATTAAGATCATCGACGGAATGGATTTCTTTATTAAACCAGCCCCCCATCTGCACACCGGTGTTACCCAGAGGGAAAGGCACTACGTGAAAAGGCTCATACACTTCACGCCACAGTTCCAGGCCGCCGCCGTGATAAAGCCAGGCGTTCATACCGCGGGGCGTCATGCCAAACGGCACTGTGGAGAAAAACTGGGCTTCCGGCACTTTGCCAGCCCAGTAATAGGCACTGCCATGGCCCATTTCTACTGTGCCCTGTGATACCGCATCAAAAGTCTGCAGGGCTGGAATCAATTCACCGCCAGCATAGACCTTGATGTTAATGCGGCCATTAGACATCGCCTTTACATGCTCGGCAAAGCGCTCCGCACCCTCCTGCAGGACCGGGAAACCGGGTGGCCAGGTGGTCACCATTTTCCAGTTATAGGTTTTACTGTTGTCGATCGCCGTTGTTGTGCCGGCCTCATCTTCCGGGCCACAGGCAGTTAATAGCAATGCCAGCAGACCCGGCAGCAGATAACGCAGAAAAGCAGGCTTCGACATGGTTGTTTCCTTATAAGACATCTAACTTAGCATACGCCAGCACCAGCCATTTGCTGCCGGCATGTTTGAAATTGACCTGTACCCTAGCATTTTTACCAGCACCTTCGGTATCAATGACTGTGCCAGGCCCAAATTTCTGATGCATCACCTGCTGGCCGGTTCTGAGGCCGGCTTCACTCAGTTCAGCGCCGGCGGCATTACTGATGGTTTTCAGGCCGGGGGTAATGCGGTTACTGCGTGCTCTGACTTCCTCGATGCATTCCATCGGTAGTTCAGCGAGAAACCTTGACGGTCGCTGAATCAGTTCCTGTCCGTAAAGGAAGCGCTGTTCGGTATAGAGCAGATAGAGCGTCTCGCGGGCACGCGTCATGCCCACATAACAGAGCCGCCTCTCTTCGGCGAGCCGCAATGGGTCATCACTGGATTTCTGCCCCGGGAACAGGCCCTCTTCCATGCCCACCATGAAGACCACGGGAAATTCCAGGCCCTTTGCGGAGTGCAAGGTCATCAACTGCACACAGTCTTCCCAGCGATCACCCTGGTTTTCACCGGCCTCCAGTGCAGCATGGGCGAGGAAGGCATCCAACTCGGTGAGATTTTGCTCTTCCTCATCCTGGGGCCGGACAAACTGGCGGGTGGCGCTGATTAATTCATCCAGGTTTTCGATACGGCCCTGACCTTTTTCACTCTTGTCTTTGGCAAAGTGTTGCCGCAGACCGGATTCGTCAATCACCAACTGGGTGAGTTCATGCAGTGGCATATCCGGTTGTTCCGGTGTCAGCGAGTCTATCAGGGTCAAAAAGGCGGCCAGCGCATTGCCGGCGCGGGCAGAAAAAGCCTTGGCCTCCAGCATTTCCAGCGCACTGTGCCACATCGACAGATCACGCTCCCGGGCGTACTGACGTAATTGGGTCAGGGTGGCAGCACCGATGCCACGGGTCGGGGTATTCACAACTCGCTCAAAAGCGGCGTCATCCTGACGGTTGGCAATCAGACGCAGATAAGAGAGCACATCCTTGATTTCAGCGCGCTCGAAAAAGCGTAATCCGCCATAGACCCGATAGGGCATGGCGACTTGTAGAAGGGCTTCCTCAATCACCCTTGACTGGGCATTGGAACGGTAGAGCACGGCACAGTCACTGCGACGGCCGCCATCATCGACCCATTTCTGCACCTGACCGACCAGGTAGGAAGCTTCATCACGTTCGTTGAAGGCGTTGTAGATCTGGATCGGACAGCCATCGTCGTCTTCGGTCCAGAGTTCTTTGCCCAGCCGTTCGCTGTTATTGGCGATGACGGCATTGGCGGCTTTCAGAATGTTGCCGGTGGAGCGGTAATTCTGTTCGAGCCGAATGGTGGTCGCGCCGTGGTAATCCTTGTCAAACTGCTGAATATTCTCAATACGTGCACCGCGCCAGCCGTAAATCGACTGATCATCATCTCCCACGATGAACATCTTGCCACTGTCGCCGGCCAATAATCTCAGCCAGGCATATTGCAGGGTGTTGGTGTCCTGAAACTCGTCGACCAGGATCTGGCTGAAACGCTGCTGATACTGTGCCAGTATATCGGCGCGCTTGAGCCAGAGTTCATGACAGCGCAGCAGAATTTCAGCAAAATCAATGACGCCGGCACGCTGGCAGGCTTCTTCATAGGCCTTGTAGATGGCCAGCATTTTCTGGGAATAGGGATCGTGTCCGGCCTGGATATCCTTGGCCCGCAGGCCTTCGTCTTTCTGGGCATTGATATACCACTGTGCCTGCTTGGGCGGCCACTGGGCTTCATCCAGTTCCATGGCGCGGATGATGCGCTTGAGCATGCGCAGTTGATCGTCGCTGTCGAGGATCTGAAAGCTTTGCGGCAAACCGGCATCTTTCCAGTGTGCCCGCAAAAGGCGATGCGCCAGGCCATGGAAAGTGCCAACCCACATGCCGCCGGGCGGATAACCCAGCATGTCTTCAATACGGCCACGCATTTCCGCAGCCGCTTTATTGGTGAAGGTGACGGCCAGAATATTGGCCGGTGAGAATCCTTCAGCCTGAATCAGCCAGGCAATACGGTGCACCAACACGCGGGTTTTACCGCTGCCGGCACCGGCCAGAATACGGGCATGGCCCAAAGGGGCGGCCACCGCTTCACGCTGAGGTTTATTCAGATCATTGAGTAGCTCGGAAACATCCATTCTTTGATTTGCACTGGCTTTTGTATGAGGCCGTTGCCGGATTGGCAGACGGGCACGACGGTATCACAGACTGGCGCAGACAAGCGGGGGTTCCGCGCGGCATAGGCTGCAGGGCAGCCCCACACCCGCAGGTGTGGGGAAGGGACATCATTACAGATTGCTGTCCAGGAATGCGGCCAACTGGGACTTGGTCAGCGCGCCCACTTTGGTAGCTTCCACTTCACCATCCTTGAACAGCATCAGAGTCGGGATACCACGGATACCATAACGCGGCGGTGTGTCCTGATTTTCGTCAATGTTCAGTTTGCACACTTTCAGTTTGCCGGCATATTCACCGCCGATTTCTTCCAGCACAGGTGCAATCATTTTGCAGGGACCACACCATTCTGCCCAGTAGTCAACCAAGACAGGAATGTCGGACTGTAGTACTTGGCTGTCAAAGTCGCCATCGGTCACGTTGGTGACGTTATCGCTCATGTTTCATCTCCAGTGGTATATAAAGTATCGTTGGATTATACCGGGCCTGGCGAGGTTGCATCTTCAAACCTGCATTTCAGGCCGACTTAGGTATATACTCCCATGCGATAGAGCCTAACATTTTTTCCTATCATCAACGCTAATGCAAGTATTTATATGAGTGCACATCTAACTGACCAGGCCTTCAAAACCCTGCCCCTGAATCCTGCACTGCAGGCTGGCCTGGACCAGGCAGGTTTCGAATTCTGTACCCCGATCCAGGCGCAATCCCTGCCTTTATTGCTGGAGGGCAAAGACGTAGCAGGGCAGGCCCAGACGGGTACCGGTAAAACCATCGCCTTTCTGCTGGCAACTTTTCAACGGCTGCTGCAAACACCGCCATTGGACAACTGGGATGGCAAACAGCCCCGGGCTTTGATTCTGGCGCCGACGCGTGAACTGGCGATCCAGATCATGAAGGACGCCAAGCTGCTCAACACCGAAGCTAATCTGCGCATTGCGATTGCGCACGGCGGCAAGGATTACCAGAAACAACGCGATGCCCTCAATGAAGGCTGTGATGTGCTGGTGGGTACGCCGGGACGACTGCTGGATTATCACAAGCAACGCGTTTTCAGCCTGAAATATATCGAGGCGGTGGTGCTGGATGAAGCCGATCGCATGTTTGATCTGGGCTTTATCAAAGACGTCCGTTATTTCCTGCGCCGGATCCCAGCACCAGGACAACGCCTGGGCATGCTGTTTTCTGCCACCTTGAGCTACAAGGTCAGCGAACTGGCCTATGAGCATATGAATAACCCGGAAAAAGTACAGGTCGAGCCCGAAAAAATGATGGGCGATCGTATCGAAGAATGGGTTTATTATCCGGCCAATGAAGAGAAAATTCCGCTTCTGCTTGCGCTGATTGAGAAGCTGCAGCCTGAACGCAGTATTATTTTCGTTAACACCAAACACGTTGCCGATCGTGTCTGGGGCTACCTGGAAGGCAATGGTCATAAGGCTTCTTTATTATCCGGGGACGTGCCACAGAAAAAACGCGAACGACTGCTGCAGCATTTTCAGGACGGTGAGTTTCCGTTTCTGGTGGCGACCGATGTGGCTGCCCGAGGCCTGCATATTCCAGCAGTGAGTCATGTGTTCAACTTTGATTTGCCTCAGGATGTCGAAGATTATGTGCACCGTACCGGCCGCACCGCCCGGGCCGGTGCCAGCGGCGTCGCAATCAGCTTTGCCTGTGAAGAGTTTGTGTTTTCACTGCCCGATATTGAAACTTATATCAAGCATAAACTGCCTATTGCTTCGACCGCCGATGAAACGCTTATCGAGCCCAAGCCGCCGGTCAAAAGCGAGAAAAAAACCGCTCCGCATCGAGGCAAAAGAGAGGAGGGCAGGCGTCGTCGTCCCCGCCGGTCGGGAAACCGCCAGGGCAAGGCCGCAGCCTCTATAAACAAACATGCAGATAAACAGTAATCGTCCTGCTGACTCTTACCCATTGGTTCCGGTTGATAACCGGAACAGTGCACGTGCGCCGGTTATTTTTGATGTTGAGCAAGTCAACACCTCACTGACGCCGGATCGGGCTAATAACACGTCGGTTGTTATCGCCCCTAACAGTAGTGAAGACGGTCAGCAGGCCCGCTTCGTCAGAAACTTTATCAGTAGTGACCGCCGCTTTGACGGTGATAACGAACAAGCGACATTGCTTCCCCGCGCCGTGCAGCAATACCTGTATATCAATGAACTACCGACACAAGCTTCCACTGACAGGGGCCAGTTGCTGGATGAGATGGTGTAGTCTGCTGTTCTTTGCCCTGTTGTTGAGCGGTTGTATGACCGCCGCGGGCAACAGTAAAAACGGCATAGAGCGACTGGCTAAGAGCGATATTGACGAAGTCATTGAGCTGCATCAGCAGGTTGTAATGCGTGATTTGAAAAAGCTGATGGTCAAGCTCTATAAGCGAAATCCCGGGCTGCGTTACGACCGCGAGCTCCGCGATATCAAAGCCAGTGTCGAGCTGACCTTTTCGCGGCCGTTCAATTACAACTACGCCGAATTCAGCCAGATTCGACGCCCCACAGATATTGTCAGGCTGGCACTCGATGAGAGCTATCAAGGTGACCGGGTACTGGCCTTTATCATCGGCCTGCGACGGATGCTGATGGCTTCCTATGATAATAACACCGAGTTTTTCTATCTGACTTCAATCGATCAACAGAAACTCTACAATAGTGCCCGCAATATTGAGATTGCGGCGTGGTTGCTGGCTAAGAGCCGGGACAAAGAAGGTAATCTGTTGATGCTTAGTGACAGCCTTGCCGACGAGCGGCGCAATCTAAGCTATCAGCGACTGATTGGCCGGATGATTGCGACCCAGGATAATCTTGCCGAGATCATCTCGCATAAGACCGGCCGGATTATCAAAACCGTGGTGGTCAGGGCTGCAACCGTCGTATTCCTGCCAATTTAATCTTCCTTGCCGTTGTGACCGGCGACACCGGCGGTCAACACGAAACGCATCGCCTGTTCCATGGACATATTCACGGGCCGCAGGCGGTTTTTGGGCATCATCACCGGATAGCCACCGATGTTATAACTCATCGGCAGAAACACCAGCACCCGCTCTTCGCCGTCTTCCGATTCGATCGGCAAGGACGCTGATGAGTCCAGCGTGATAAAACCAATCAGTTCCATGCCATTGTCCAGCTTAACAGCAACGACCTGTTCGAACTCACTTTTGCGGGTCGGGGAGAAGTACTGAAAGAAGTCACGAATTGCGCCGTAAACTGATTTAATCAGAGGCATGTGGTAGAGGAGCTGTTCAATATAGCGAAACAGGGCTTTGAAAACATACAACTGCATCATCAGGCCAATCATAAAAATTAGCAGCAAAGCGGCAATAAAGCCCATTCCCGGCCAATAGAGATAATCGGGCAGAATAAACTTGATCACACCGCCGAGCGCCTTTTCAGTCGAAACGATAAACCAGTAAATCAGATAGGCGGTTAATGTCAGGGGCAGAATCGTGATAAGCCCGGTCAGGAACTGGCGGGAAATAAAGCCAATCATAAATGTTCTCCGTTTGCAGTTGAGAGCCAGTATTGGCTTGTTAGGTCCGACGGTCAAATGCCGGATGAGAGTCAGTTCACACTAAGACGATGTCAGTGGCGATGTTCGGGCTGGCTCAGAGACGGAGTCGCAAATGGGCGGCTTGCCGCCTGATGCATAAACAGATTTTTCAGCCAGGTACTGTGATTGACGCCACGCAAGCCGAATTGACGCAGCCATCTCACCGGGGCCAGCCGGCTACTGAATACCCGTTTGAACATATCCATGCTGAACTGCATCAGCAGGTTATCAGCATGACGCTGACGCTGATATTTCTGCAAGGTATGCAGGCTGCCGATATCGCGGTCATGCTGGTGAGCATTCAAAACGACTTCGGTCAAAGTGGCGGCATCCAGCAAACCGATATTGACGCCCTGACCGGCAAGCGGATGGATGATGTGGGCGGCATCTCCAACCAGTGCCAGCCCCGGCTTGATGTAGCTGTCAGCATGACGAAGCTGAAGTGGGAAAGCAGCACGTTCACTGATGGTGGTGATGTGGGCAGGTTTGAGCTGACAGGCCTCGTTCAGTTCTGCAATGAAGTCCGCCTCCGACAGCGCCAGTAATCGATCGGCACTGCTGCTATTGAGTGACCAGACTATCGAACATTGATTCAGCTCGGGCAGTGGCAGCAGCGCCAGTGGGCCTTCGCTCAAAAATCGCTGCCAGGCGGTATGCTGGTGACTGTGCTCGGTGGTCACCGTGGCGACCAGTCCCTTCTGATCATAGGACCAGCCCTTGAGCTTAATGCCTGCCCATTCACGCAACGGCGATTGGGCACCATCTGCGGCGACAATCAACCTGGCCTGCAGCACATCGCCGTTATCCAGGGTGACTTGATAGGGCTCATAATGGCTGGGCTGTGCCGGGCTGATAACTTTGATATTGGGCATACGCTGACATTGAGCCAGACAGGTGGTTTGCAGCACCCGGTTTTCCAGCAGATGACCGAGCCAGGGCTCACCCAGATCGGCACTGTTAAAGTGCAGCTCGCTACCTTCATTTTCCCAGACCCGCATATCGGTAAAAGCACTCACGCGCTCTCCCGGTAGCTGCGACCACAGCCCCAGCCTGGTCAGCAGAATCTCGCTGCTGCGGGTGAGGGCACTGACGCGGAGATCGTATGGAGACCCGGCGGCCGGGGCTTCAGGCAATTGCGCCTCAACCAGTGCGATTTTCAGTGCGGGTTCTGATGCCAGCGCAACCGCCAGCGTGGCGCCGACCATGCCGCCACCGACAATGACAATATCAAAAGTCTGATTCATAAGCTTAAGCCTCTACCCAGACGCGGTTGTTTCTGTCCCAGCCCCATACTTCGCTGAGCCAGAAGATGCTTCGCTGCAGGCAGCGTATCGAGCAGGGCCAGCCCCGCTCCACGCAGATGACCCAACAGGCTGATGTCATTACTGAACAACCTCACCAGTTTGTCAGTCGCCTGCACCACCTGATCCTGATCTTTCTGGCGCCAACTCTGGTAGCGTTGCAGCAGGGTCATCTCACCGCAATCATCAGCGGCATCTGCCAGGCATTCAGCCAGTACGGCCACATCACGAAGCCCCAGGTTGAATCCCTGGCCGGCAATCGGGTGCAGGCTGTGTGCAGCATTACCAATAAACACGATACGCTGCTGTACCGGCATATCGGATTGCATCAGCGTCAGAGGATGACTGTGGCGCTGACCGACCCGGATAAAGCGACCGGCCCGGTACCCAAAGCGCTGTTGAAGCCTTTCAAGAAAGTCGTCACCGCTCAGGTTCAGTAAGTCCAGATCATCGCCGCTGCGAACGGTCCAGACCAGACTGCTACGGTTATCGGACATTGGCAGCAGTGCCATCGGTCCGCTGTCAGTAAAGCGTTCATAGGCCCAGCCCTGATGCAACTTGTCGGTACTGATATTGGCAGTCACGGCGGTCTGCTGATATTCCTGTTGCCAGGCCCCTAAATTCAACAACTGGCGGATGGTGGAATCGCGGCCATCGGCGGCAACCACCAGACGGGTTCGAATCGTCTCGCCGTTGTCCAGGGTCAGGGTCACATGATCAGAGTCCTGCTCCAGTGCCGTCACCTGAGCCGGGCACAGCAGTTTCAGTCGAGTCATTTGCTGTAAGCGTTGATTCAAGGTCCGGCCCAGGTCTCTTGCGGTCAGCACCTGACCCAATGCCGGGACTCGCTCTTTGTCAGCAGACAGACGGGTGACGCCAAAACGGCCGCGGTCGGAGATATGAATATGTTTGATAGCGGTGGCAAAAGGGGCAATGTCAGGCCACAGCCCCATGCTCTGAAAAATCCGCTGAGAGCCATAACTTAATGCGATACCACGATCATCAAAACTGGGCTGGCTATTGCTTTGCAGGGGCTGCGCTTCCACCAGACCGATATTGAGAGAGGACTGTTCCAGTGCGACAGCGAGACTGGCGCCAACCATACCGCCGCCAACAATCAGCAGATCGAAGTCTTTGTCACTGGTACGGGGCGGGCTGTCGGCCTGGTTCATGGCTTTCTCTTTATTCAAGCAGCTGAGGCTGAAAAGGCTTCAGCCATTAATGCCTCAATCTCATCAATTTCCTTGGGTGCGGCTTCTGTCAGGACTTCACAGCCGTCCCTGGTTACAAGAACATCATCTTCGATACGGATGCCGGTGAAGTGCCATTTCTTATCAATATGCTGCGGGTCACGAATATAGAGGCCCGGCTCCACCGTCAGGACCATACCCGGTTCCAGCAGCCGCCATGCCTCATCGATTTTATAGTCACCGACATCGTGAACATCCATGCCCAGCCAGTGACCGGTACGGTGCATGAAGAATTCGCGATAGGCGTTATCGTCGATGAGTTGCTGCAACTCACCTTTCAGCAAGCCCAGATCAATCAGCCCCTGGGTGAGTACTTCAACCGCGGCTTCATGTGGTTGATTCCAGTGATTGCCCGGTTTGACCGCGGCAATGGCGGCTTTCTGGGCATCCAGCACCACCTGATACAGCTGGCGCTGCGGCTCGGTAAATTTGCCGTTGACCGGGAAAGTGCGGGTGATATCCGCAGCGTAACACTGGTATTCGGCACCGGCATCAATCAGCAGCAGATCATTGTTTTTCAGTTTGCTGCTGTTTTCGATGTAATGCAGGATGCAGCCGTTTTCGCCGCCACCGACAATAGAAGGATAGGCGGGGGAGCGGCAGCCATGTTTCATGAATTCATGAATCAGCTCCGCTTCGACTTCATATTCCCATTTGCCCGGACGGGTGAACTGCATGGCACGGATATGGGCTTTGACTGAGGCTTCGGCAGCATGACGCATAGCCTTGATTTCGGCACCGGATTTGAACAAGCGGAGTTCATTGAGGCTGTATTCCAGATCGACGATTTCATGCGGTGAGTGTTTACCGGCGCGGGCAGCCTGACGCAGATGATTGAGCCAGGACACCATATGCTGATCAAAAGCGGGCTGATTGCCCATGGTGTAATAGACTTTTTCCTTGCCTTCCAGCAGGCCGGGCAAAATATCATCCAGATCGCTGATGGGGTAGGAGTCGTCAGCACCGAATTGTTCGACCGCACCTTCCTGACCGGCGCGATAACCATCCCAGATTTCTTTATCCAGATCGCGCTCACGACAGAACAGGATAAATTCACCATGTTCCCGGCCCGGAATCAACACCATCACCGACTCCGGTTCATCAAAACCGGTAAGGTAATGAAAGTGACTGTCACTGCGATAGGGGAAATCAACATCGCGGTTGCGTGGTGCAACCGGGGCATTGGGTAATACAGCAATACTGTCCTCGCCCATGATTTCCATGAGACGCTGGCGGCGTTTGGCGAACTCTTTTTTCAACATAGGGCCTGTTTAATCTATCTGGGCCATCTCAGCGTCATGCACTGAAGATGGCGGTTATTATCAGTGTTCGGTATCTTTTTCTTCAGTCGGGTCGACCGGTTGCAGCTCACCATAGAGCAGGAACAACCCCATTCTCAAATACTCAACCAGCTCTTCGAAATTGGCTTTTTCCTGTTCGCTGTCCTGAATTTCATCAAAACTGACCTGGCTGATTTTAATGACATCGGTCACAAATTCACGACAATCATCAGACAAATCGGTTTCATTGGTCATGCCGCTGGTACCCAGACCATAAACCAGTCCCTGGCACCAGTCGGCCATGGCTGATAGACGTGATGCTAAAGGCGCATCGTCATCCGGCAGTTCCATTTCAAACTCGAAATCAAGACTGTTGAGCGACTGCATGGTTTCATCAAAAAGATGCGACAGGTCCTGTTTTTCTTCCTCGCCTGGGTGGAAGTCTTCAAATAAACGAGTGTACCAACTGGTGCGATCGGCCATTGCATCCATGCATAGCAGACCACATAGCGCACCCTGCAGTTCTGCCAGCGTAGCGGGGCCATCACCGGTTTGTTTGTCGGGGGCCAGCGAAGGGAAATAAAGTTGTGACATAAAGCTTAAGGTCCTGATTTTGAAAATAAGCCGGCCAGCAATGCTAATCACGCGCTAGCCTTGAGCAGGCGTCTATTATGACAGTTGTTGACCCGATTGGCAGGGCGCGTCTATAGTTATAGCCGAGTTACCCCCAATCCGCAGGCTGGCGAAGTTTGATGCTGCCTTCAGATGGGGGTAAATTGATCATCTCTATTCTCGCATAGCCTAGAACTCATACTAAATGGATAAACACGCGATTCAACAATTGGAACAGCAAGTCGATGAACTGCTTCGTACCAGTCGCCGTTTGCGGGAAGAGAATATGCTGCTTAAATCTCAACAGGCCGCCTGGCTGAGCGAACGAGCTCAACTGATTGAAAAAACCGATGTGGCTCGACACCGTATTGAAAAAATGGTCAGTCGTCTGAAAGAATTGGATAGCGAATTATGAGTTCACCGGTGACAGTCAATATTCTGGGTAAGGAATATCAAATAGCCTGCCCGGAAGAAGAAAAAGAGGCGTTGATTGCCTCAGCGCGCATGGTTCACGAGAACATGGAAAAGATCCGCCACAGCGGTAAAGTGGTTGGTGTCGATCGTATCGCGGTGATGGCGGCATTGAATATTGCGCACGAGCTGATTCAAATCCAGCATGATGAAAATCATGACCTGGAAAAAGTGAACAACAAAATTTTGCAACTTAAAGAGCGGGTTAGTGCATTTCTGGATGAAGATCGCCAGCTTGAACTGTAAAAAACTTGAACTCAGTGAATTAATATTGCGTATCATTTGGTTATGTCCCTGCGGTGCTCGACAGCGACACTGTGTGTCTTGAGCCGATAAGCAAATGCTTAGGAAACCAAAATCTGGAAGTCGAAAAACAAGCCCGCTTCGACGGGAAGTTTGCCGGCTTCATGCGGTTTCCCTCTTGGACCCGATGGTTCAAGAACCCCCGTCGCATCGACACTGTGGGGCTTAATTTTTCCCCTTATCCTCATTCACTGTGAAAGCAGTCATAATCAACCAATAACAATGGCTGAGCAGTGATGAGGATATTTTTCTCCGCCCCCTCAGCCCTCAGTCAGCAATGTTGTCGATTTCATTGACGTCTCCATACCTTTTGTTCTGCCAGCCAGTTGACTAACAACTCAGCGCCACTCGGGTTTGTCAGCATTGAGGGCTCGATATCGCTCTGGTCGAGACTGGTTGATTACAGCCTGTTTAGCCGAAATATGCTTTCTCTAACATATTGATAGAAATGGTGTTCTGGTTTATTTGTTACTGAACAAATCAATCATCCAAGCATAAACCTTAATTACAGGGAGGTATTTCGATGTCGTTGTTAGCTCAACTTTCCTCGAAGCTGGGGAAAAAACATATTGTCGCCAAGCCCGGTTTCAACCGCTGGCTGATTGCCCCCGCTGCACTTGCCATCCATTTATGCATTGGATCGGTCTATGCCTGGAGTATCTTCAATCCGGCCTTGACCAAACATTTCGGTGTTGTCACCAGTGCGGCTGATGACTGGAGCTTTTCTGCGGTGGTATGGATCTTTTCCACTGCTATCGTCTTTCTGGGACTGGCGGCGGCAGTGGGCGGAAAGTGGCTGGAAGAAGTCGGACCCCGTGCAACCGGTTTTCTCGCAGCCTGTCTCTGGGGTGGCGGTTTTTTGATTGGCAGTCTGGGAATTGCCAGCCATCAGTTGTGGCTGATTTATCTTGGGTATGGAGCGATTGGCGGCTGCGGTCTGGGCCTGGCTTATGTGACACCGGTGAGTACATTGATTCGCTGGTTTCCGGATCGACGTGGCATGGCAACGGGCATTGCCATTATGGGGTTTGGTGGCGGTGCGATGATTGGTGCCCCGTTAAAAACCTACCTGCTTAGCCTGTATTACCAGGCGCCGGAATATCTTGGGAAAGTCAGTGATGTCAATCTCATCACCGAAGCAGGCCGTCGTTACGCCGAAGTGGCCGGGCAGCAGGTGGAGGTGGTTATTGCTTCTGCCTCGGATATGCTCAAAGCACCGGTGGTGGGGCCTGAAGGCGTCTACGTCGTCGGCACTGGTAGTACCGGCGCTACCAGTGTATTTCTAACGCTGGGCATTGTTTACTTTATCGTGATGACGATTGCTGCGTTCAGCTTCCGCGTTCCGGCGAAAGACTGGAAGCCATCTGGATGGACGCCAAAACCCGCTGAGAAAAAAGGCAAAAATGCCCTGATTACGGATAATCACGTGCATATTGACCAGGCGCTGAAAACGCCGCAGTTTTACCAACTCTGGATTTTGCTGTGTTTTAACGTGACCGCAGGTATTGGTGTGATTGGTGTAGCGAAAACCATGATTACGGATATTTTCAGTCCCAGCCTGCCCTCTATTGTCGATGCTGGCTTCGCCGCCACCTATGTCCTGATGATCAGTGTATTCAATATGACCGGTCGTTTTCTCTGGTCATCTGCGTCTGATTACATCGGTCGTAAGAATACGTATCATTGTTTTTTTGTGCTGGGAGCGGTTCTGTACATGTCAATTCCCTTTATTGCTACCCAGGCTAGCATCAATCCCAGCGTCACGGCACTGGTTATGTTCTATGCGGTGACCATGATCATTTTCACCATGTATGGCGGTGGTTTTGCGACGATTCCAGCCTATCTCGCCGATATCTTCGGTACCTTGCATGTCGGTGGCATCCATGGCCGCCTGCTGACAGCGTGGAGTACCGCCGGCATTCTGGGGCCGCTGGCGATTACCCAACTGCGCGAGCATTCCCTCAATAAAGTCTTGCATGAACTGGCGGCCAAGGTTGATCCGGCCGCCTTTATGCAGAAGTTCGGTGACAGTATCCGCAATCTGGATCAATTGATCGCAACGAAGACTGTGACTATTTCGCAACTGATGGAAATTGCACCACCTGGTACCGTGGATCCGACCCCAAGTCTTTATAACACCACTATGTTTGCGATGGCCGGACTTCTGGTGCTGGCATTTCTAGCGAATCTGACCATTCGCCCGGTACATCAGAAACATCATGTGCACCATACCCATCCCGAGCTTGCGATCGAAGTGAAGTAAAGTCTGAATCTTGGCTTTTTAAGCTGATCAGGCTTGCAGGCTGGGCAGTGTGGTAGCCAGGCTGCCCAGGGTTTTTTTGGTGACATTCTATGGGGATCGTTGGCATTAGCTAGTGTGGCGCTAATCGCGCTGACGTTGGCTGATCATCAGCGTTGGTGATCAGCTTGGCTGTTCAGGCACGGGCGCTTCGAAGCCATTCAATCACTTTTCTTGTATCTGGCCTCACGTCACGCCAAATCTGGAAAGCTTCTGCAGCCTGTTCAACCAGCATGCCCAGACCGTCAATAGTCTTAGCCGCACCATGTTGTTTGGCCCAGGCGATAAAAGCGGTGTCGGAATCGCTGTACATCATGTCGTAGCAGGCCGCATTGTCTGCGAGCAGATTATCGGGTAAAGGCGGGACTTCTCCCTGCAGGCTGGCGGCAGTGGCATTAATCACGACATCATAGGGTGGTTTGATGTCTTCAAAACCGCCACCGCGGATATGACCGAGGTCACTGAACAGATCCGCCAGCGCGTGGGCTTTACTGGCTGTGCGGTTGGCCACGAACAGTTCGAGCGGGTCATAATTCAGCAACGGTTCAATCACCCCTCTTGCGGCTCCGCCGGCACCCAGAAGCAGAATACGTTTGCCTCTGAGTTCAATGCTGTTGTTATCGGTCAGATCCCGACACAGGCCAACACCGTCAGTGTTGTCGCCATACATCGAACCATCATCATTAAATACCAGAGTATTAATAGCACCCGCCCGCTTGGCACGGTTTGACTGATTTTCAACCAATTGCCAGGCCTGTTCTTTAAACGGCACGGTGATATTAATGCCTTTGAGTTTGAGAATATCACGCAGCTGACTCAGGCTACTTTCCAGTCCATCCTGTGGGACCTCAATCGCGGTGTATTCCAAATCCTGTTCTGTCTGTTTGGCGAACTCGCTATGAATTAGCGGGGATTTACTGTGGCTGATGGGGTTGCCGATCACGGCGTATTTGTCAGTCATAAAGGCTTAACGCTGTTGCTTGAGTTTCTGGGCAATATCTTTGGCGAAGTAGGTCAGAATGCCATCCGCTCCGGCACGTTTAAACGCGAGCAGGCTCTCCATAATCGTGTCTTCAGTCAGCCAGCCATTAATAACGGCGGATTTCAGCATCGCGTATTCGCCGCTGACCTGATAAACAAAAGTCGGCTTCTGAAAAGTCTGTTTGACCCGGTACAGCACATCGAGATAAGGCATGCCTGGTTTGACCATCACCATATCGGCGCCTTCTTCGATATCCAGCGCGACTTCGTGCAACGCTTCATCACTGTTGGCCGGGTCCATCTGATAACTGAATTTATTGCCACCACCGAGGTTGCCGGCACTGCCTACCGCATCACGAAAGGGACCATAAAAGCTGGAAGCATATTTGGCGGAGTAAGCCATGATGCGGGTGTGAATCTGACCGGCATTTTCCAGCGCTTGCCGAATGGCACCAATGCGGCCGTCCATCATATCGGAGGGGGCGACAATCTGCGCCCCGGCCTCGGCATGGGATAGAGCCTGCTTCACCAGGACTTCGACAGTTTCATCGTTCAGGATGTAGCCACTGTCATTGATGAGTCCATCCTGTCCATGCGTGGTGAAAGGATCCAGTGCGACATCCGTCATGATGCCCAGCTCCGGGAATTCATTTCGCAACGCTCTGACCGCCCGCTGAGCCAAGCCTTCAGGGTTGTAGGCTTCACGCGCGTCTTCGGTTTTCTTGTCTACCGGGGTGACCGGGAACAATGCCATGACAGGCACACCTAATTCAGTAATGGCTTCGGCTTCCCTAAGCAGCAGGTCAATGCTCAGACGCTCAACGCCGGGCATGGAACTGACCGCTTCGCGCTGATTGTTACCCTCAAGCACAAAACAGGGATAAATCAGGTCATCAAGCTGCAGACTATTTTCCCGCATCAGCCGCCGTGAAAAGTCATCTTTGCGCATACGGCGCGGTCTATGCATGGGGAAACCCGATTGGGGAAAAACAGAATGAGACATTCCTAAGCCTTGGCTAGCAATAAACAATGCCTCAATGGTACCGGCAGCGGCGGGGCTTGTCATCGTTTTAGCGTGGACGCGATAGTCGCTTATGAGATAAAATTGCAAAGATTTTGTCTGGGATGAACGTCATGTTCGTCCCTTTATTACATCTGGTGGAGGTCTCCCTTGCGAACGAGTGCATTACTTGCTCTTGAAGACGGCACGGTCTATCACGGCGAATCGATTGGAGCCATTGGCCAGTCAGTCGGTGAAGTTGTCTTTAACACAGCAATGACTGGCTATCAGGAAATCCTGACTGATCCTTCCTATACCCGTCAAATAGTGACGCTGACCTACCCGCACATCGGCAACACAGGGGTGAATGCGGAAGACGAAGAGTCTGATCAGGTTTATGCGAGTGGTTTGATCATCCGTGATTTGTCGCCGGTTGTCAGCAGCTGGCGTAGTGAAGAGTCCCTGGACGCTTACCTGACCCGTCACAACGTGGTCGGCCTGGCCGGCATCGATACCCGCGCGCTGACCCGTCGTCTGCGTGAGAAAGGGGCGATGAATGGTTGCATCGTGGCCGGTGATGATATCGATGTGAATGCCGCTATTGAAGCGGCCAAGTCCTTTGAAGGCTTGAAAGGTATGGATCTGGCTAAAGTGGTCAGCACCAAGGAAAGCTACAGTTGGGATGAGGGCATTTGGCACCTGGATGGTGAATCGAAAGCTTCTGAGCCCCGCTTCCATGTGGTCGCCTATGACTACGGTGCCAAGAAAAACATTCTGCGCATGCTGGTGGAGCGCGGCTGTAAACTGACCGTGGTACCGGCTCAGACTTCTGCCGAAGAGGTACTGGCTTTGAAGCCGGACGGCGTGTTTCTGTCCAACGGCCCGGGTGACCCGGAACCCTGTGATTATGCGATTGAGGCGATCCAGACATTGCTGGAAAAAGATCTGCCGATTTTCGGCATCTGCCTGGGCCATCAGCTGCTGGGGCTTGCCTGCGGTGCCAAGAGTGTCAAGATGAAGTTCGGCCATCATGGTGCTAACCATCCGGTACAGGAACTGCTGGCAGGCTTGGTCATGATCACCAGTCAGAACCATAGTTTTGCCATTGATGAAGCGTCATTGCCTGAGACACTGACCGCCACCCACCGCTCCTTGTTTGACGGTACCCTTCAGGGTATTCATCACACCAGCAAACCGGCATTCAGTTTCCAGGGACACCCTGAAGCCAGCCCCGGCCCGCAAGATGCGGCGCCGCTTTTTGATCACTTTATCGATTTACTCGAACAAGCGACAGGTAAATAATTCACGATGGCGAAACGTACTGATATTCAAAGTATTCTGATTCTGGGCGCAGGTCCGATTGTTATCGGCCAAGCCTGTGAATTTGACTATTCCGGTGCTCAGGCATGTAAAGCCCTCAAAGAGGAAGGTTATCGGGTCATCCTGGTGAACTCGAATCCGGCCACTATCATGACCGACCCCAACATGGCCGATGCCACCTACATTGAACCCATCAACTGGCAGGCGGTCAAGAAAGTCATTGAGGCCGAACGTCCTGATGCCATCCTGCCCACTATGGGCGGACAGACCGCACTGAACTGTGCGCTGGATCTGGAGAAAAACGGCGTTCTGGCTGAATTCGGTGTGGAAATGATTGGCGCCGACAGCGAAGCCATCAATAAAGCCGAAGATCGTGACCTGTTCCGTGAAGCGATGCGTAAAATTGGCCTCGATATGCCACAGTCCGACATTGCCCATAGCCTGGATGAAGCGCTGGCAGTGCAGGAAAAATTCGGTTTCCCGGTCATTATCCGCCCCTCATTCACCATGGGTGGCAGTGGCGGTGGTATCGCCTACAACAAGCAGGATTTCGTCGAAATCTGCCAGCGTGGTCTTTACCTCAGCCCGACCCATGAACTGCTGATCGAAGAATCGATCATCGGCTGGAAAGAATATGAAATGGAAGTGGTGCGTGACCGTAAGGACAACGCCATCATTATCTGTTCGATTGAAAATCTGGACCCGATGGGCGTGCATACGGGTGACTCCATTACGGTCGCACCGGCACAGACCCTGACCGATAAGGAATACCAGATCATGCGTAACGCCTCGCTGGCGGTACTGCGTGAAATCGGAGTTGATACCGGCGGTTCCAACGTACAATTTGCGGTGAACCCCGAAACCGGCCGTCTGATCATCATTGAGATGAACCCGCGGGTATCTCGTTCATCCGCACTGGCGTCCAAAGCCACTGGCTTCCCGATTGCCAAGGTGGCTGCCAAGCTGGCGGTGGGTTATACCCTGGATGAACTGCAGAACGAAATCACCGGTAACGCGACACCGGCCTCGTTCGAGCCTTCAATCGATTACGTCGTTACCAAGGTGCCACGCTTTACTTTCGAGAAATTCCCACAAGCTGATAACCGTCTGAGCACTCAGATGAAATCTGTGGGTGAAGTCATGGCGATTGGCCGCAGCTTCCAGGAGTCGCTGCAGAAAGCGCTGCGTGGTCTGGAAATTGATCGTGACGGTCTGAATGAAATCCTGGACCTGACTGAAGAAGGTGTTGAGGAAACCCTGCGGCGTGAACTGAGCCTGCCTGGCTCGGATCGTCTCTGGTATGTGGCTGATGCCTTCCGCTACGGTTTCAGTTTTGAGGAAGTCCAGCGCCTGACCCATATCGACCCGTGGTTCCTGGTGCAGATTCAGGAGCTGGTTGAGATTGAAAACAGTCTGAAAGAGCGCTCGCTGAACGAGCTGGATCAGAACGAAATGTTCCGTCTCAAGCGCAAAGGCTTCTCTGATTCCCGACTGGCCAAGCTGCTGTTGAAAACCGAAAAGCAGGTGCGTGAATATCGTCAGGAAATGCAGGTTCGTCCGGTCTACAAACGCGTAGATACCTGTGCGGCTGAGTTTGCGACTACCACCGCTTACATGTACTCAAGCTATGATATCGAATGCGAAGCCGAGCCGACCGATCGTGACAAGATCATGATTCTGGGTGGTGGCCCCAACCGTATCGGTCAGGGTATCGAATTCGATTACTGCTGTGTTCATGCGGCACTGGCTTTGCGTGAAGACGGTTACGAAACCATTATGGTCAACTGTAATCCGGAAACTGTCTCTACCGATTACGACACCTCCGATCGTCTCTATTTCGAATCATTGACGCTGGAAGATGTGCTGGAAATCGTTGACCTGGAAAAACCCAAAGGCGTGATTGTTCAGTTCGGCGGTCAGACACCGCTGAAACTGGCGCGTGCATTGGAAGCCGCCGGTGTACCGATTATCGGTACCTCACCGGACGCCATTGACCATGCCGAAGACCGTGAACGTTTCCAGCAGATGGTGGAGAAACTGGGTCTGTTACAACCGCCTAATCGTCTGGCGCATTCCATCGATAATGCAGTGAACCTGGCTGCCGAAATCGGTTATCCGCTGGTGGTTCGCCCGTCATATGTTCTGGGCGGCCGCGCCATGGAAATTGTCTACAATGAGGAAGAACTGCAGCGCTATATGCTCAATGCGGTCAAAGTCTCCAATGATTCGCCGGTGCTCCTGGACCGCTTCCTGGACGATGCCATTGAAGTGGATGTCGATGCCATTTGTGATGGTAAAGAAGTCCTGATCGGCGGCATCATGGAACATATCGAACAGGCCGGTGTGCATTCCGGTGACTCTGCCTGTGCGATTCCGCCC
This sequence comes from uncultured Methylophaga sp., assembly GCA_965229455.1. GTDB lineage: Bacteria > Pseudomonadota > Gammaproteobacteria > Nitrosococcales > Methylophagaceae > Methylophaga. The sequence goes on along the minus strand of OZ245877.1, from coordinate 2,325,037 downwards.
TACAGTCTGAGCAATGCCGTTCAGGATCAGATGCGCGAGCAGGTTCGTCAGATGGCACTGGAACTCGGTGTCAAAGGCCTGATGAATACGCAGTTTGCCATCAAGGGTGAGGAAATCTTTATTCTGGAAGTGAACCCGCGTGCTTCCCGTACCGTGCCCTATGTCTCGAAATCTATCGGTGTGCCACTGGCCAAAGTCGCCGCGCGTGCGATGGCCGGCCGTACGCTGCAGGACCAGGATGTGACCAGGGAAGTGATTCCAAGCTACTACTCGGTCAAAGAAGCCGTGTTCCCGTTCATCAAGTTCCAGAACGTGGATCCGATTCTGGGACCGGAAATGAAATCCACCGGTGAAGTCATGGGCGTGGGCCGGACTTTCGGTGAAGCTTTTGCCAAATCACAGCTTGCAGCCTCAGTGGTTCTGCCGACTGACGGTACAGCCTTTATTAGTGTCCGTGAGGCTGATAAGGTAGCTGTCGTGCAGATTGCCAAAGACCTGGCAGCACTGGGCTTCTCTTTGCTCGCAACACGTGGTACACAGAAAGTGCTGGCCGAGGCCGGTGTCGACTGTGAGCCGGTCAACAAAGTGGCTGAAGGTCAGCCACACATTGTTGACATGATCAAAAACGACGAAATCAATCTGATTGTTAACACCACCGAAGGACGTCAATCCGTTGCCGATTCGCGGGAGATTCGTCGTGCCGCATTGCACCATCAGGTGAACTACACCACCACACTGGCCGCGGCGCGTGCAACAGTGCAAGCCCTCAATAGTGAAGACATTGTTTCTGTGAACAGATTGCAATCTTTGCATGGAGAATTAAATTAATGGCTGTACCTATTACCTCGCGCGGTGCCGAAGCACTGAAGGACGAACTGAAACAACTGAAAACGGTAGCCCGGCCTCAGGTCGTGGCTGCGATCGCGGAAGCGCGTGAGCATGGTGATCTGAAAGAAAACGCCGAGTATCACGCTGCCCGTGAACAGCAGAGCTTTATCGAAGGCCGTATTCAGGAACTGGAAGGCACGCTGTCTCAATCACAAATCATTGATCCGGCTTCTTTGCCCAAAGATGGTCGTGTGGTTTTCGGCGTCACCGTCACCTTGCTCAATATTGATAACGATGCTGAGGTGAAATATCAGATAGTCGGTGACTATGAGTCTGATATTAAGCTGAACCGGATTTCGGTCTCGTCACCGATTGCCCGTGCACTGATCGGCAAAGAAATCGATGATGTGGTGACGGTGCAGGCACCGGGCGGTAATATCGAATATGAAATTGTCGATATCAGCTACGAGAGCTAAATCCTAAGATGTTTTCAGGTTACAGTGGTGAACGCTTACTGCTCACTCTCTGGGTGGGCAGTCTCTGGGCTATTGGCTATCTGGCCGTGCCCATGGCCTTTGCCAACCTGGAAGTGCATATTGCCGGCAATTATGCCGGCAAGCTGTTTTATGCGGTCAATATTATCGGTGTGGTGTCAGCGACTATTCTGCTCATCAGCCGTTTGTTTATTTTCGGTGTGCGGGCATTTCCCCGTTACTGGCGCAGTTGGTTGATCCTGCTAATGTTGCTGGTGAGTCTGGTTTTTGTCGGCTTTATCCAGCCGGAAATGCAGGCGTTGAAACAACTGGGCCTGGAGCAGGGCAGCAACATTGAGCGTTTCAATGATCTGCATAAGCTGAGTGAAAATCTCTATTTGCTGTTGAGCCTGTTTGGGTTAATGTTGGTATTAACCACAGACAAACGTGCTGAAGCAGCCAACGAAACCTGAGTTATGGCCAGAAGTAAATCCAGTCAGGGCTGGCTCAAAGAACATTTTGATGACCAGTATGTCAAAAAAGCCCAGCAGGCAGGCCACCGTTCGCGTGCCACTTTCAAGCTGGAAGAAGTCGACAACAAGGACAAGTTGATCAAACCGGGCATGAGCGTGGTCGATCTGGGCGCGGCGCCCGGTGGTTGGTCGGATTATGCGCTGGGCAAGGTTGGTGACAAAGGCACTGTCGTTGCTCTGGACATCCTCGAAATGACGCCGCTGACCGGTGTTCACTTCATTCAGGGTGACTTTCGCGAAGACGAAGTGCTCGATGAACTCAATAAGGTACTTGATGGTCGACAGATAGACCTTGTTTTATCGGATATGGCCCCCAATATGACAGGGGTAGGATCAATTGATCAGCCGGCCAGCATGCATCTGGTGGAACTGGCACTGGATTTTGCCGTCACCAATCTGAGTAAACAGGGCAGTTTTCTGGTCAAAGTGTTTCAGGGCGAAGGCTTTGATGAATTTCTCAAGGCGATGCGGGACAGCTTCAATAAAGTCGTCACCCGCAAGCCTGATGCGTCCAGAGCGAGGAGTCGTGAAGTCTACCTGCTTGGTCGCGGCCTAAAATAGCGTTTAATGGTAACCAGAGGTACCAAACATTGAATGACATGATGAAAAATATTGTTTTGTGGGTTGTCATCGCCATTGTGCTGATGTCTGTGTTTAACAATTTTGGCCCGCAAAGCAGTTCGTCCAATGAAATGGATTACTCGACCTTTATCAGCAACGTCAAAAATGGCGGTGTGTCCAATGTCGAAATTCAGGGTCGGGAAATCCAGGGTAAGCTCACTGATGGCAGTAAGTTCATCACCTACAGTCCGGATTATGATCCGGGCCTGATTGGTGACCTGCTGGATAACGGTGTCAGCATTCAGGCTGAACCGGTCGAGAAAACCAGTCTGCTGATGCAGATCTTTATCTCCTGGTTCCCGATGCTGCTGCTGATTGCCGTGTGGATTTTCTTCATGCGTCAAATGCAGGGCGGTGGCGGCAAAAATCCGATGTCATTCGGTAAAAGCAAAGCCCGCATGCTCAGTGATGACCAGGTGAAGGTGACATTTAAAGATGTTGCCGGCGTCGAGGAAGCCAAAGAAGAAGTGGCTGAACTGGTCGACTTCCTGCGCGATCCAAGCAAATTCCAGAAACTGGGTGGTCGTATTCCACGCGGTATTTTGATGGTGGGCTCACCCGGTACCGGTAAAACCCTGTTGGCCAAGGCCATTGCTGGTGAAGCGAAAGTCCCGTTCTTCACCATTTCCGGTTCTGACTTCGTTGAGATGTTCGTCGGTGTGGGTGCCTCGCGTGTTCGTGACATGTTCGAACAGGCTAAAAAGCATGCGCCCTGCATTATCTTTATTGACGAAATTGATGCGGTCGGTCGTCATCGTGGTGCCGGTCTCGGCGGCGGTAATGACGAGCGCGAACAGACGCTGAACCAGTTGCTGGTTGAAATGGATGGTTTTGAAGGCAATGAGGGCGTGATTGTTATTGCCGCAACTAACCGTCCAGACGTACTCGATCCGGCCTTGCTGCGTCCAGGTCGTTTTGACCGTCAAGTGGTGGTGCCACTGCCTGATATCCGTGGTCGTGAGCAAATCATCAACGTTCACCTGCGCAAAGTACCCGCGGCTGAGGATGTGGAAGCCCGTGTGATTGCACGTGGCACCCCCGGATTTTCCGGTGCCGACCTGGCGAACCTGGTCAATGAGGCAGCCTTGTTTGCCGCGCGTGCCAATAAGCGTCTGGTCGGTATGGAAGAACTGGAACTGGCCAAAGATAAGATCATGATGGGCGCAGAGCGCCGCTCCATGGTCATGAGCGACAAAGAAAAAGAACTGACTGCCTACCACGAAGCCGGTCATGCCATTGTCGGTCGCTTGGTGCCGGGTCATGATCCGGTCTACAAGGTCAGTATCATTCCACGTGGTCGCGCCCTGGGTGTGACCATGTTCCTGCCGACCGAGGATAAATACAGCTTCACCAAGCAACAACTGGAAAGTCAGATCTCCAGTCTCTATGGCGGCCGTCTGGCAGAAGAAATGATCTTCGGCCCGGAAGCCGTCACGACCGGCGCCTCGAATGATATTCAGCGGGCGACAGAGCTGGCGCATAATATGGTCACCAAGTGGGGCCTGTCCGACAATATGGGGCCGATGTCCTACGGTGAAGATGAAGGTGAAGTGTTCCTGGGCCGCAGCGTGACCCAACATAAAGCAATGTCGGATCTGACTGCGAAGCAGATCGACGAGGATGTGCGCGCGGTCATTAACCGTAACTATCAGCGTGCCCAGACCCTGCTGGATGAAAACATGGACAAGCTGCACAAGATGGCGCAGCTGTTAATGAAATACGAAACCATCGACAGTGATCAGATCGATGCCATCATGGAAGGCCGTGAACCGGGTGAACCGAAAGACTGGAATGACCGCTCCAATACGCCGCCGTCTGCCACAGCGGAGTCTGATGATGAGCAGGCACCTTCCGGCAAACCGGCTGATCAACTGCACTAAAAGGACTGTTATTGATGCTGTTTGATTGTGCGGGCAAGTCTCTGGACTTGTCCGCTCCCCGCATTATGGGCATCGTCAATGTGACCCCCGACTCCTTCTCGGACGGGGGTAAATTTTTTTCACGCGATGCAGCAATACGTCAAGCCATAAAACTGGTCGAAGACGGCGCCGATATCCTTGATATTGGTGGCGAATCGACCCGGCCCGGTTCAACGCCGGTTCAAGAACAGGAAGAAATCGACCGGATTGCACCGGTAATTGAAGCCATCAGTTCAGAGCTCAATGTGCCCATTTCCATCGATACCATGAAGGCCGAGGTGATGCGCGCAGCGGTTGCTGTCGGTGCCGGTCTGATTAACGATGTCAATGCACTGCGCGGAGAAGGTGCTTTACAAGCCGCTGCGGAACTTAAGGTGCCGGTTTGTCTGATGCACATGCAGGGTACGCCTCAGACCATGCAGAAAGAACCGGACTATCAGGATGTGGTCAGTGAAGTCGAAGCTTTTCTACTGGAACGGGTTTCAGTCTGTGAACAGGCGGGCATCCCGGCTGAGCGGATTATGCTCGATCCCGGGTTTGGTTTCGGAAAAAGAGCACGGCATAATTTACGGTTGATGAAACATCTGTCGAGATTGACGGCACTGCCGTATCCGGTGCTGGTGGGGGTATCACGCAAATCGATCATCGGCGATATGCTCAAAGTCGATGTCCAAGAACGCCTCGCTGGCAGCCTGGCACTAGCTTCCATTGCTGTGTGGCAAGGCGCTAAACTGATAAGAACACATGATGTGCGTGAGACCGCACAGGCAGTGAAACTGACACAACATGTGCAGCAGGTAGAAGATTTTGACTAAACAAAGACGTTATTTCGGCACCGACGGTATACGCGGTCGGGTCGGTGATGGGGTGGTGACCCCCGATTTTGTGCTCAAGCTCGGCTGGGCTGTGGGTAGGGTACTGGCGAACGGCAAAAACAGCCGTGTGATTATTGGTAAAGACACCCGAATCTCCGGTTACATGTTTGAGTCTGCATTGCAGGCCGGCTTATCTGCTGCAGGGGTTGATATTTACCTGCTGGGGCCAATGCCGACGCCGGCAGTGGCGTATCTGACGCGCACCTTCCATGCCCAGGCTGGTATCGTGATCAGTGCTTCACATAACCCTTATCATGATAACGGTATCAAGTTCTTTTCTGCCCAGGGCACCAAGCTACCGGATGAGATCGAACTTGAAATCGAAGCGATGCTGGAGCAGCCACTGCAAACCGTGGAGTCGATCCGACTGGGTAAAGCTCACCGTATCGGTGATGCGGCCGGACGCTACATAGAATTCTGCAAGAGCACCATTCCCAGTGGCGTCGATCTGAGCAAACTCAAAATTGTCGTTGATTGCGCCAATGGTGCCACGTATCACGTGGCACCGGATGTGTTTCGAGAGCTTGGCGCCGAAGTCGTGGTGATGGGGGCGGAACCCGATGGACTTAATATCAATCAGAACTGCGGATCTACCGAGCCTCGATTGCTGCAGCAGGCTGTGCTGAAGAATAAAGCGGATCTGGGCATCGCCCTCGATGGCGATGGAGATCGCATCATCATGGTCGATCACCGTGGTGAAATCGTCGATGGCGATGAACTGCTGTTTATTATTGCCCGTGCTCGTCAACGTAGTGGCGACAAGCATACCGATGTCGTCGGCACTCAGATGACCAATCTGGGGTTGGAACATGCGCTGGCCGAATACGATATGTCGCTGCACCGTGCCAAAGTCGGTGACCGCTATGTGATGGAAATGCTGCAGCAAGTGGGCGGTCAGATTGGCGGCGAAGCATCAGGCCACATTATCTGTCTTGATAAGACTACAACCGGTGATGGTATCGTTGCCGCCCTGCAGGTGTTGGCTGAAATTCAGCAGACCGGTAATAGTCTGCATTCACTGCGCTCGGTGGTCACCAAGTATCCGCAGCAGTTGATCAATGTGCGGGTGGAGAAGATGGTCGACATTGATGCCAATCCGGATATTAGCGACGCGGTGGCCGAAGTCGAAAAACAACTGGGCAGTGATGGCCGGGTATTATTGAGACCTTCCGGCACCGAGCCGGTGATCCGGGTTATGGTCGAAGGTCGCGATGCGCCGCTGACCAAACAATTGGCGCAGCAACTTGCCGATGTGATTGAGAAGGTACTCAAAGCCTGACCTTTCAGGTTTTTGCTGACCAAGAATTGTTATACAATGAATGGACTTATTGCACAGCCCGGACTGCAGAGGATTAGCAGTGCTAACCGGGGCGCATTCATTTCTGTTTTTACTTTCGAGAGACCGTATTCGTGCGTAAGCCGCTAATTGCTGGTAATTGGAAAATGAACGGCTCTAGCGAGAGTAACAAAGCCTTACTGACGGGGATTCTTGCCCAGGCTGAGAGTTTTGCTTCTGTCGATGTGGCTTTGTTTCCGCCCGCGGTTTACCTGCAACAAGTGCAACAGACGCTGAGCGGGACCGGGCTTTACTGGGGGACCCAGAATCTGTCCCAGTTCAAGCAAGGTGCTTACACTGGTGAAATCTCGGCGGCGATGCTGGCTGACTTTGGATGTCACTATGTGTTGATCGGCCATTCAGAACGGCGTTGTCTCTATGCCGAGTTGGATTTGGACCAGCGGGTGCTGGATCGCATTGTTGCTGAAAAATATGAAATGGCGGTTCGTGAAGGTATCACCCCGATTATCTGCATCGGAGAAAGCCCGGATGAGCATGCTGTGGGCCGCACTGAAGAAGTCGTGGCGCGTCTGCTCGATACCGTCATAGCCTATTCCGGCGTCAAAGGGCTTGCGCATACGGTGCTTGCCTATGAACCGGTGTGGGCAATCGGTACCGGTCGATCAGCCACCCCTGAGTGGGCTCAGGATGTGCATCATTTCATGCGTCAGCGCGTTGCCAGCCATGATGCGAAAATCGCGCAGAACTTGAGAATACTTTACGGCGGCAGCATAAACAGTGATAATGCTGCGCCATTGTTCTTACAACCTGATGTAGATGGTGGACTGGTCGGTGGCGGATCGCTACACGCTGATGAGTTTGTCAAAATCTGTCAGGCCGCAGTTTTAAAATTAGGTTAACTACATGCACGCTTTAATTTTGACGATACATATTATTGTCTGTCTGATGTTGGTCGGTCTGGTACTGATCCAGCACGGTAAAGGCGCTGATGCCGGTGCGGCATTCGGTGGCGGCGCCAGCGGTGGTGGTGCTTCCGGCAGCCTGTTTGGCAGTCGTGGTTCTGCTTCCTTCCTGAGTCGCAGCAGTGCAGTACTGGCAGCGATTTTCTTTGCGACCAGTTTGACGCTGGCTTATTTCTCCGTCGACAGACCGGAACAAGCCAAGAGTGTGACTGAGTCGGTACCGGTAGAACAAACTCAGGAACAAACGCCTGCAGATTTACCGGAATTACCGTAAAATACCCGCTTTCAAAGCCGACGTGGTGAAATTGGTAGACACGCCATCTTGAGGGGGTGGTGGGCATAGCCCGTGGCGGTTCGACTCCGCCCGTCGGTACCAAATCTCAAAAGCCCGAATTATTCGGGCTTTTTTGTGTCTGAAATCTGTGAACCTATTCTTAGCAAAGACGTTGTAGAATCCAGCCATAGATAACAGCGGTCAGTTCGTTATCATCAACGCAAAAGTCAAGGATTCAGACATGGCAAAACACCCGGCATTGCAACACCCTGAGCGTGACAGACAGCGGCCCTGGGTGCCAGCGCTGAAAATCGCACTGATTTATGCTTTGTTCGCAGCACTGTGGATTGTTTTTTCTGACCGTGCAATTGACCTCATCTCGCTGAGTAAGAATATGCTCTCTGCATTGCAGACCTGGAAAGGTCTGTTCTTTGTTCTTATCACCTCGATTCTGGTGTTTGTCCTCGGTCAATATTACTTCCGGCGTCAGGTTGAGCTCATCAATGCGCTTCGCAACAATCAGCAACGTCTCAACCTCATACTCGACACCATTCCAGACGGTATCCAGGAAAATGATCTTGAGGGTCGAATCACATACAGTAATCCCGGTCACCACAAAATTCTGGGCTATCCCAACGGTTCTCTGGTTGGCTATCACATCTGGGACTTTCAGGTTAATCAGCACGATCAGAAACAGATGCAGGATTACTTTTTTTATCTGCTCAGACAACAACCGGTTCCGGAAACGATTATCAGTCGAAATCAGACCCGCAGCGGGCAGGAGCGAATACTGGAGGTCAGTTGGGATTACCAGCGTGATCGTGATGGCGCATTGACGGGCTTTATTTCAGTGATTTCCGATATCACTCAGTCGCGCGCGCAGGAAGAGGAGATTCTGCATCTTGCCTATTATGACCCGCTGACGGATTTACCCAACCGTTTTCGTGCACTGGAAAATCTGGAATCGATGATCAAGGTCGCCAAAAAAGCCAGTGAACACGTCGCGGTACTGATGCTGGATCTGGATCACTTCAAGAAAATTAATGATTCGCTGGGACATGACACAGGAGACCGGCTACTGCAGCAACTCGTCACCCGCCTCAAAGAAGTGGTCAGTGCCGAACAGATACTGGGCCGTCTGGGCGGAGACGAGTTTATTATCATTCAGCATCAAACTTCACAGCGCGATGCATTACCTGCAATGATTGAAGCCGTCAAAGCGCTGTTCAGAAGACCGTTTGTTATTGATCAGCGCGAGATGTTGTTGACGGCCAGTATCGGGGTGGCCATCTATCCCAATGATGGCACTACCGCGACGGAGCTGTTACGAAACGCTGATTCTGCCATGTTTCATGCCAAAGAGAGTGGTCGCAATAGCTGCAGCTATTTCACCCGGGCGATGAACCTGGATGTCACTCGCCGTTTCACCATTGAGGAGCAACTGCATTCAGCGTTGGAGAGAGGGGAGCTGAGCCTGATGTATCAGCCCCAGGTGGCTCTGCAGGACCACGGTGTCAATGGTGCGGAGGCCCTGTTACGTTGGCATAACCCGGTATTGGGACAGGTCTCACCGGAAGAGTTTATACCGGTGGCGGAACAAAGCAGTTTGATTTTGCCTATCGGCCGCTATGTGCTGGAACAGGCGATGAAAGTGCTGGCGCAGATTCAACTGAGTAAACCGCATTTCCGAATGGCGATTAATCTGTCGCCAGTGCAGTTTCGCGACTTTGGTCTGGTTGACAGTCTCAACCAGTTAATCCGTCAATATCAAATCCGCCCTTCCAACATAGAACTGGAGATCACCGAAGGTGTGCTGCTGGGAGGCTCTTCAGTAGTCAAGGAAACACTGGAAGCATTGCACCAGATGGGCGTGACACTGGCAATGGATGACTTCGGTACCGGCTATTCTTCGCTGAGTTATCTGCGCAGTTATCCCTTTGATGTCCTGAAAATTGACCGCAGTTTTGTCAATGAGATTTTCGACAAGCCGGCCAATAAGGAATTAATCAATGCCATTGTGGCTATGTCTGAAGGCCTGGGGCTGAAAGTGGTGGCCGAAGGGGTGGAAACAAAAGAGCAGTGCGAGTTTTTGTTGGGTATTGGTTGTGATTATGGGCAGGGATACTTTTTCAGTAAACCTGTCAGCGAGATGGAGTTACTCAGTCAGCTTGGCTGAGGCGTATCCAGCATACGCTCGATGGTTTGCTCCAACTCGTCGAAATGAATCGGTTTGGTGAGGTAGTGATCAAAGCCGGCTGACAGCCCTTTGTCGATATCCTCTGCCATCGCGTTGGCAGACAGGGCGATGACTTTGATATAGCGGGTGACAGCCGATTGTTTGAGCTGCCTGAGCGCTTCGAACCCGTCCTTACCCGGTAGATTGATATCCATCAGGATGATATCCGGTTCCATATCGAAGGCGAGTTCAAGACCTGACTCGGCATCCACAGCGGTTGTCAGTCTGACATCAGGGCGCCGACTGAAATATTGCCTGAGCAAATCCAGGTTGGTGGGATTATCTTCGATACAGAGAATATGATACACACCTGCTGCGTCTGCCTGCCGCTGTTCATTCGAGGCGGACTGCATATTCATTTGTCTGCTATCGTGCCTGACCGAGGCTTTTGTTAATTCAACCCAGAAGCTGGAGCCAACATCCAGCGTACTTTCAAAGCCAAAACGGCCATGCATAAGCTTGACCAGCTCGTGACTGATAGCGAGACCGATACCGGTACCGGGAATATTGGATCGTTCTTTATCCAGGCGATTAAACGGTTCGAACAGGCGTGATTGCATTTTGTCATCAATCCCATAACCGTTGTCTTCAACCGTGATGCGGATCTTGTCCCCGAGTACACTGACTTTGAGCCAGATGTGACCATGCGGCCGGTTATACTTAGCGGCATTGGACAGTAAGTTGAGAAGTACCTGTTTGAGCTTGACGTAGTCGGCGCGGATGAACAGCGACTCAATGTCATCCGGGTAATCGGATTCGAGGGTCAGCGATAAGGGGGCCAATTGGACTTCGACCAGAGGTAACAAGTGATCGATTAGCGGTTTGAGTGCGACATCCTCTACTGAAATTGTCATGTGGCCGCTTTCAATGCGTGATAAATCCAGCACATCGTTAATCAGGCTCAGTAAGTGACTGCCTGAGCTTTCAATCATATTGACCGATTCCCGCTGTTCCTCTTCAAGCGACTCCAGCTTCAGTAACTGAGAAAAGCCAATAATCGCATTAAGCGGGGTGCGTAATTCATGACTCATCTTGGCGAGGAACTCACTTTTGGCCCGGCTAGCCTGTTCTGCCTGTCGCATCGCATTGATCAGCTCCTGCTGATATTGATGACGTTCCGAAATATCTCGGATCACGCCGATATAAAACTGGCGATGACCGAACTGCATGGGTGAGATATTCAGTTCAATCTGGAACAGGCTGCCGTCTTTACGGCGCCCCCGCAAAGCCCGGGTGCGGTGGATAATTTTGGGTGCTTTCTCTGATAAATTGGCGAGATAATATTCGTGCTGACTATGTTCCTCCAGCGGCATTAGTATGGCTATTGGCTCGCCCAGCAACTCCTCTTCGCGATAACCGAAAAGAGCGCAGATAGCCGGGTTGACCATGCTGATTTTGTCCTCATCATCAATGGTGACAAAACCATCATCAGTCTGATTAATAATAGCGTCACGCTGCTGCAGCGTCGCCATTCTCTGCAGTGTGGAACGCCGGTACAACAGGGTACCAATCGCGGTCATGGCAATGACGACTACAATACTGAAAATCACACTGAACAGTAGCGAGCGGTAAAGTTTGTAGACTTCAGCTACCTCGGTTTCTGTGGCGATACCCATATCCAACTGATCGTCCCAGCGCCAGGCGCCAATGACCTCAACGCCGCGGTAATCATGATAGCCCTCAATGTCGATACCGGATGCCTGCCGGGTCAGGGACTGTGCCATTCTCGTCAGTGGCAGTTCGCTGTACTGGCGAGCAGTTATCACATTGTCGGTTTTAAGCAGGTTATTATCGGGTCGGCGAGCGGTGAGGTTGAGTTCAGCATGCGGAGAAGACACGCTGAGCAGTCCTGCCGCAATAAGCTGATCGCTGAATTTGCTCTCAGTCAGTAGTAAGCCCTCACGGTTAATGGCGTAGGTCTGACCGGTCTTGCCTACCTGGTTCTGATGAAAAGCCGGCAGGAAAAGTTGATCAGGATTCATCTCAAAGCCGAAAAAGCCGACCGTTTCTCCATACCAGTCAAGCACGGGGGCCACAAACAACATGGTGGCCAGATCTTCACGGATATGGCCGTCGGGCTCCTGCCAGCGTTGCTGGCTTTTGAAAGGACGACTAAAGGCAACCTTGCCAGAGAGTGCTTTAGCTAATACTGACGTCGGCAGGTTGAAGGGTTTTGCTGTCTTTTCAACGCCATTGCGTCCGGAAAGTAACAGTTCACCATTGAGATTAAACAGTTTGTAGTCACGGTAATGTTCGGATTCGATGATCGCGGTCAGGGTGATGTCGAGTTGTCGATATAGATCGTCATCAATAGCCTCTGCGCCACCGGCCTCAAGAATCTGGGTAATCTGGCGTAAGGTCAGATTTTCTGACCAGTATTGTGCATTGCGCTGGTGGGTATGGATGTCATTTTTAGCGCGGTTGATTGAGGCTTCCAGCGTGTCAGTGAGCCGACTTTTGACGTCAGCCTGAATCAGTGAAAACAGGTATGCTGCGGCGATACTGGCGCAGCCGATAGCCACCAGAATCAGTAAAGCGGCGACAGCAACGGGTTTGGAAAACAGCCGGTGTTTATTCACTGGATAGGTGGCGCCCCGAGTATTGATAGAATTTGCCAATCAGCATGAACACGACGCAGCCTGAAATGTCACTGGTATGTAGAGAAAAAATCATCTGTCGGCCAAAAGCCATAATTGCATCACAACAGGATTTTGGCTGTCCAGTTTGAATAAGTAAACAAAAAGCCGATATTTATGCCGTGACCCGGCTTCTCATCAGCCCCGAGAGTGTGTAGTATCGGATTCGATATTTGCCCATCGCAGGGTATGTTCAGGTGCATGATGGATAGGTTCAATCATGCTCAGACGAATTGACCGTAAGGAAGGCAGTATGCTGGAGAATTATCTCCCGATATTGTTGTTTGTCATCATCGGCATCGGCTTCGGCGTGATGCCGTTGCTGGCTGGTTTTATTCTGGGTCCGCGCAAGCCTGATGATGAAAAACGCTCTGCCTATGAATGCGGTTTCGAGCCCTTCGAAGATACCCATGGCAAATTTGATGTGCGTTATTACCTGGTCGCCATCCTGTTCATTATTTTTGATCTGGAGATCGCTTTCCTGTTTCCCTGGGCCATTGTGCTTGATGAAATTGGCGTATTCGGTCTGCTGTCGATGTTTCTGTTTCTCGCCATCCTGGTCGTCGGGTTTATTTACGAGTGGAAGAAGGGGGCACTTGAGTGGGAATAGAAGGTGTACTGGAAAAAGGGGTGGTGACCACCTCTGCCGATAAGCTCATCAACTGGGCCCGTACCGGCTCATTGTGGCCGATGACTTTTGGACTGGCCTGCTGCGCGGTGGAAATGATGCATGCCGGCGCCGCCCGTTATGATCTGGATCGTTTCGGTATCGTGTTTCGTCCCAGTCCGCGTCAGTCAGATGTGATGATTGTCGCCGGTACGCTGGTCAACAAAATGGCCCCGGCGCTACGCAAGGTCTACGATCAGATGTCAGAACCACGCTGGGTCATTTCGATGGGCTCCTGCGCCAACGGCGGCGGTTACTACCACTACTCTTATTCCGTGGTACGCGGCTGTGATCGGATCGTACCGGTCGATATTTATGTGCCGGGTTGTCCCCCCACCGCCGAATCCCTGCTATACGGCATCCTGCAACTGCAGAAAAAAATCCAAAGAACCAATACTATTGCTAAACCGGCAGCAGGTTGAGCAGGAGCGGGATGATGCAAGACTTGAAAGCCAGACTGGAACAGGATTTTGCGGACGCACTACTGGACGCGGAACTGGACCGGGGAGAACTCACCCTGATTGTCGCCGCTGAACATATCACCCACCTTTGTCGTCGTCTGCACGATGAATATGGCTTTGAACAACTGATGGATTTGTGTGGGGTGGATTATTCGGACTACGGGGGCAGTAGCTGGGAAACCAAGCAGTCCACAGAGTTCGGCTTCAGCCGGGCAGTCGATGGTCTCGGACACAGTGAGCCGGTCGAAGGTGGTTATCGTTTCGCTGTGGTTTATCATCTGCTGTCTATTCGTCACAATCAGCGCCTCCGTCTCAAAGCCAGGCTTGACGCCGATATGCCGGTTATTGAAACGGTCACCCATGTCTGGAACAGCGCTGAATGGTATGAACGGGAAGCCTTCGACATGTTCGGCATCCTGTTTGACGGCCACAAGGATCTGCGCCGTATCCTGACCGATTATGGTTTTGTCGGACACCCTTTCCGCAAGGATTTCCCGCTGATTGGCAATGTGGAAATGCGTTATGACCCGGAGAAAAAACGCGTGGTCTACGAACCGGTCAGCATTGAGCCGCGTACGCTGGTCCCCAAAGTCATCCGTGACGACAACCGCTATTGGCAGGAGCAAGACTGAGATGGCGGAAATTAAAAACTACACCCTGAATTTCGGCCCCCAGCATCCCGCCGCCCATGGCGTGCTGCGGCTGATTCTGGAAATGGACGGCGAGGTCATTGAGCGCGCTGATCCGCATATCGGTTTGCTGCATCGCGGCACCGAGAAACTGGCCGAATCCAAACCGTTCAATCAGAGCATCGGCTACATGGACCGTCTCGACTACGTGTCGATGATGTGTAATGAACATGCTTATGTCATGGCGATTGAAAAACTGCTGGGGCTGGAAATTCCGCTGCGGGCTCAATACATCCGTGTCATGTTCGATGAGATCACCCGCATCCTGAATCACCTGATGTGGCTGGGCGCGCACGGTCTTGATATTGGTGCGATGACCGTCTTCCTGTATTGCTTCCGTGAGCGGGAAGATTTGATGGATGTCTATGAAGCGGTTTCCGGCGCCCGTATGCACGCGACCTATTATCGTCCGGGCGGGGTCTACCGGGATCTGCCGGATCGCATGCCACAGTACCAGGCTTCCAAATGGCACAGCGAAAAAGAAGTGAAGCACAAAAACCGTAACCGCGAAGGCAGCCTGCTCGACTTTATCGAGGACTTCACCCAGCGCTTTCCAACATGTGTCGACGAATATGAAACCCTGCTGACCGATAACCGGATCTGGAAACAACGCACTGTCGGTATCGGTGTGGTGAGCCCGGAGCGGGCTTTACAGCTGGGTTTCAGCGGTCCTATGCTGCGCGGCAGTGGTATTGAATGGGACCTGCGTCGCAAACAGCCCTATTCGGTGTATGACCAGCTGGATTTTGACATTCCAATCGGTAGTGAGGGTGACTGCTACGACCGCTACTTGGTCCGGATAGAGGAAATGCGCCAGTCCAACCGCATTATCAAACAGTGCATCGACTGGTTGCGTGCTAACCCGGGTCCGGTGCAGGCGTCTAACAGTAAGGTGGTGCCGCCCAAACGCGATATGATGAAAAACGATATGGAAGCGATGATTCATCACTTTAAACTCTTTACTGAAGGTTACTGCGTCCCGGAAGGTGAAGTGTATGCGACGGTCGAACATCCGAAAGGGGAGTTCGGCATTTATCTGGTCTCAGACGGCGCTAATAAACCCTACCGGGTCAAAATCCGCGCCCCCGGTTTTCCGCATCTGGCGGCGATGGATGAAATGGCCAAAGGCCATATGCTGGCCGATGTGGTCGCCATCATCGGCACCATGGACATCGTATTTGGTGAGATTGATCGATGACACAGATGTTACTGACCGGCTCCAAAGAAGCATTATTCAGCGACGATTTGCGTGAGCAGATGGATAAGTGGATTGCCAAGTATCCGGAAGGGCAGGCGCAGTCGGCAGTGATTCCCTGTCTGCATATTCTGCAGGATGCCAATGGCGGCTGGCTCAGTCGTGGCATTATGGACGCACTGGCCGATTATCTCGATATGCCGGCTATCAGCGTCTATGAAGTGGCGACCTTCTACACCATGTTTGAACTGGAACCGGTCGGCAAACACAAAATCAGTGTCTGTACCAATATTTCCTGCATGCTGTGTGGCTCGGAAAAAATCATGGACCACCTGCAGAACAAGCTCAATATTAAACCCGGTGAAACCACCGAAGATGGCCTGTTTACTCTGAAAGAGGTGGAATGTCTCGGGGCCTGTGTGGGGGCACCGATGATGTTGCTGGATCGCGATTACCACGAATACCTGACGCCGGAAAAAATTGACGAAATTCTGGACGGGCTTAGCTGATGAAACTGGATCAAGTTTGTTTCCGTACCTCGCATCTGACGCCTTCCTGGACAATGGAGGCCTACCGCTCCGTCGGGGGTTACCAGGTGCTGGAAAGTGTGCTCAACAACCAGATGCGGCCGGAAGAGATTATCGAACAGGTTAAAAATTCGGCCCTGCGCGGACGCGGCGGTGCGGGCTTCCCGACCGGGCTCAAATGGAGCTTTATGCCACGGAGACTGCCCGGCGATAAGTACATTGTCTGTAACTCTGACGAGGGTGAACCGGGTACCTGCAAGGATCGCGATATTCTTCGTTACAACCCGCATCAGCTGATTGAAGGCATGATTATTTCCGGTTACGCCATCGGTGCGCAGACCGGCTATAACTATATCCGTGGCGAGTTCTTTGAGCCCATTGAGCGCTTTGAAGCAGCACTGGAAGAGGCCCGCGAAGCCGGCTATCTGGGCCGGGATATTCTGGGCAGCGGTTTTCATTTTGAGTTGCACTCCCATATCGGTGCCGGGGCTTATATCTGTGGTGAAGAAACCGCTTTGCTGGAGTCGCTGGAAGGCAAAAAGGGCCAGCCACGCTACAAGCCCCCGTTCCCGGCAGGCTATGGGCTTTATGGCAGACCGACCACCATTAACAACACCGAAAGTCTGGCGTCGATACCGGTGATTCTGCAATACGGTGCCGACTGGTTCCATGAACTGGGTACGCCCAATAACGGCGGTAGCAAGATTTTCTGCATGACCGGACATGTGAATAAACCCGGCAACTACGAAGTGCCACTGGGTACGCCCTTTGCCGATTTGCTGGAACTGGCCGGCGGTATGCGTAACGGCAATAAAATCAAGGCCGTGATTCCCGGTGGCAGTTCCACGCCGGTGGTGCCGGGCGAACGCATGATGGAACTGGATATGAGCTATGACGGCATCGGCAAGGGCGGGTCGATGCTGGGCGCAGGTTCCGTTATCGTCATGGACGAGACCACCTGCATGGTCAAAGCACTGCAGCGTATTGCCTATTTCTATTACGAAGAATCCTGCGGTCAGTGCACACCCTGCCGGGAGGGAACCGGCTGGCTTTATCGCGTTATCAAGCGCATTGAGGAAGGACAGGGCCGGCAGGAAGATCTGGACAAACTGGTGGATATGGCCGAAAACATTAACGGCAACACCATCTGCGCGCTGGGCGATGCCGCAGCAGCGCCGGTAATAAGCTTTATCAAACACTTCCGTGATGAATTCCAGTATCACATCGATCACGGACGCTGCATGGATAACACGGCTTAGATTTATGGTTAATATCGAAATTGACGGCATTCCACTTAAAGTGGACCCCACCAAAATGATTATCCAGGCCGCGGATGAGGCCGGGATCGATATTCCGCGTTTCTGTTACCACAAGAAACTGTCGATAGCTGCCAACTGCCGCATGTGTCTGGTCGAAGTGGACAAAGCGCGTAAACCGTTGCCGGCCTGTTCTACCCCAGTGTCGGATGGCATGAAAGTGTTCACTGATTCCAAAATCGCGGTTGATGCCCAGCGCAGCGTGATGGAGTTCCTGCTGATTAATCATCCACTCGATTGCCCTATCTGCGATCAGGGCGGCGAGTGTGAATTGCAGGATCTGTCGATGGGCTACGGCGAGGGACTGGGTCGCTTCACCGAGGGCAAACGTGCGGTCAAGGACAAAGACATCGGCCCGTTGATCCGGACCGATATGACTCGCTGTATTCACTGCACCCGTTGTGTGCGTTTCGGCCAGGAAATAGCGGGTGTCAAAGAACTGGGCGCCACCGGCCGTGGTGAACATATGGAAATCGGTACCTATGTCGAACACAGCCTGGTGTCGGAGCTGTCAGGCAATATCATTGATTTATGCCCGGTCGGTGCGCTGACGTCGAAACCCTTCCGTTATAAAGCGCGTGCCTGGGAGATGCAGGCGCGCCCCTCGATTGCACCGCATGATGCCGTGGGTTCCAATATAGAACTGCATATCCGCAAGAATGATGTGATGCGGGTAGTGCCGCGTGAGAACGAAGCGGTCAACGAATCCTGGCTGTCTGATCGGGATCGCTTCAGCTACCTGGGATTGAGCAGCGAAGCCCGGCTCAGTGATCCGATGATCAAGGTCGATGATGAATGGCAGGTAGTTGACTGGCAAACGGCACTGGAAAAGGCGGTGGATGGTCTCAAGGGCGTCATCAACAAATTTGGTGCCGAAGAAGTCGCCGGCCTGATTTCTCCTGCGGCTACCCTGGAAGAAGCTTACCTGTTCCAGAAGTGGTTGCGCGGCCTTGGCTGCGACAATATTGATCATCGTCTGCGCCAGCAGGATTTTGCAGACAGCGATGTCGATGACAGCCTCGCTGACTGGCAACTGGCGGATATTGATGACAGCGATGCGATTGTGTTGCTGGGCACCAATATCCGCACCGAGCAGCCTATCATTGCACACCGCATACGGCAGGCGGCACTGGCAGGGGCGACGGTCAGCAGTATCAGTCTCTTCAACCGCGATTTGCTGATGCCGGTGGACCGACAGCTGGCGGTGAACAGTGAGCAAATGCTGCAGACCTTCGCGGGCATTGCCAAAGCCCTGCTGGCCGCCGCGAAACATGAGGTCCAGGTTTGGCAGGATTTACTCCCTGATCGTTCACCATCCCCGTTCGAACAGAATGTTGCGCTGCAGTTATCGAATGCGATGAAACCAACGCTGTTTGTGGGGGATCTGATCAATCACCAACCTCAGGCCAGTAAATTGCGCGCCTTGGCGAGGTTGGTAGCCGAACTTAGCGATAGCCAGCTGGTGATGCTGACTTCGGCTAACAGTCACGCGCATCAGCGAGCCGGTACCATCCCGGGTGACATAGGCCTCAATGCCAGACAGAGCTGGGAGCGGGCACTACGCGGTTATGTGATGATGGGCTTCGATCCTATGCTGGATACTGCTCAGCCCACGATTGTTCGTGATGCGCTGCGCCGGGCCAGCTTTGTTGTTGCTATCAACAGCTTTGACAGTGACTGGCTGAGACAATATGCCAATGTGATCCTGCCGATGGCCTGCTTTGCCGAGACATCCGGGACTTTCATCGGTATCGACGAGCGTCCTCAGCAGTTTGCCGGTGCCGTCGCCCCTCGCGGCGACAGTCGCCCCGGCTGGAAGATCCTGCGCGTGCTGGGCAATGTCAGTAAGCTCAAAGGCTTCGACTATATCTCCTCACAGGATGTGGTGGACGAAATCAACAGCCCCATGCATGAGTTAACCGCAAAGAGACAGGGGCATTTCATACCCGATTCGCTGGAACTGACATCAGACTTGATGCTGATATCAGAAATTCCGATGTATAACACGGACAGTCTGGTGCGTCACAGTCAAGCGCTGCAGCGCACACCGGAAAGCCACGCCAACGATTTTGCCCGCATCAATGCGAAAGAAGCCGAGCGTCGTGGTCTTGATCCTCAGCATGAGGTGGTGATCAGTCAGGACGACCGTCAGGTCACCGTGCCGCTGGAAATTGACGATGATATCGCAGATGGCTGTATTTATCTGGCCGCAGCGACACCCATCAGTGCGCAATTGGGCAGTCTGTTCAGCCAGGTTCAGGTCCGTCAGGCTGGAGCCCAATGATGGACATATTGCTCGATCATATTCTGCCTACATTGCTTAAAATCATGCTGATTGTGGGGCCGCTGATGCTGGCGGTAGCTTATCTGACCTATGCCGAACGTAAGGTCATTGGCTATATTCAGACCCGGATCGGGCCCAACCGGGTCGGTCCCTGGGGGCTGCTGCAACCGATTGCTGACGGCCTTAAATTGTTGATGAAAGAGGTTATTTTTCCGGCCCGCTCCAACCTCTATCTATTTCTGATTGCGCCGGTACTCGCCATTGGCCCCGCTTTGGCAGCCTGGGCGGTGATTCCCTTTGATGCCGGACTGGTGCTGGCCGATATCAATGCCGGTCTGCTGTACGTGCTGGCGATTACCTCAATGAGTGTATACGGCGTGGTCATTGCCGGCTGGGCCTCCAATTCCCGCTATGCGTTTCTTGGTGGCCTGCGTAGTGCAGCCCAGGTGGTGTCCTACGAGATCGCAATGGGCTTTGCGTTGGTGGGCGTGCTGGTGGCCGCTGGCAGCCTCAACCTGAGTGAAATTGTGCTGGCTCAGCAGGGCGGCATTCTGCACTGGTACTGGCTGCCGTTGTTGCCGCTGTTTGTCGTCTATTTTGTCTCCGGCGTCGCTGAGACCAACCGGGCGCCTTTTGATATCGCTGAGGGGGAATCCGAGATCGTGGCCGGCTTCCATGTGGAATATTCGGGGATGGCCTTCGCTGTTTTCTTCCTGGCTGAATATGCCGACATGATCCTGATTTCGATTCTGGCGGCGACGCTGTTTATGGGCGGCTGGTTGTCGCCGTTTGAAGGCATACCGGTGCTGGAAGGACTTTTCGACTGGGTGCCGGGTCTGGTCTGGTTACTCGCCAAGACGGCCTTTTTCCTGTTTATTTACCTGTGGCTTCGGGCCACTTTCCCGCGTTATCGTTATGATCAGATCATGCGTCTGGGCTGGAAAGTGTTTATCCCGGTCACCCTGGTGTGGCTGGTGATTATTTCCATCGCTCAGGTGATGAATATTGGTCCGTGGTTTACAGAAACAGCAGCATTGGCTGCGGGAGGGGCGTGATGCGTCAGATACGCCATTTCTTCAAAAGTTTTTTCCTGTGGGAGTTGATACAGGGTCTGCGGCTGACCGGCCGTTACCTGTTTGCCCGTAAAGTCACGGTGCAATATCCGGAAGAGAAAACCCCGCAGTCGCCCCGTTTTCGGGGGCTACATGCCTTACGGCGTTATCCCAATGGGGAGGAACGCTGTATTGGTTGTAAATTGTGCGAGGCGGTGTGCCCGGCACTGGCAATCACGATTGATACCGAACCGCGTGATGACGGCACTCGCCGCACTACACGCTACGATATCGATCTGTTTAAATGCATTTACTGCGGATTTTGCGAAGAGTCCTGTCCGGTGGATTCGATCGTTGAAACCCGCCAGTTCGAGTTTCATTTTGAGGAGCGTGGTGACCACATCATCACCAAGGACAAGCTGCTGGCGGTCGGGGATAAATATGAAAAACAAATCGCAGCAGACAGGGAGGCGGATGCACCGTATCGCTAGATGAATGCGCTGATTTTTTACAGTTTCGCTGCCATTTTACTGTTCGCCGCCGTGATGGTGATTACCGTGCGTAATCCGGTGAAAGCGGCCCTGTTTCTGGTACTGGCCTTTTTCACCAGTGCCGGTATCTGGCTGATGTTGCATGCCGAGTTCCTCGCCATCAGTCTGGTGCTGGTCTATGTCGGCGCGGTACTGGTGTTGTTCCTGTTCGTGGTGATGATGCTGGATATTGATGTTGCACCACTGAAAGAGGGCTTTGCCCGTTACTTACCGCTGGGTATTCTGGTGGCGGCGCTGATTGTGGTGGAGATGATCACGGTACTCAATGCTCCGGCCTTTAATATCGCCGCGCCGGAAGTGGTGGAAGAGAGCAACACCAAGCAACTGGGTCGCTTACTCTACACTGTCTATGTCTATCCGTTCGAGATTGCCTCGGTGATTCTGACCGTCGCCATTGTCGCCGCGATTACCCTGACTTTGCGCGAACACAGTCGCAAACTGCAGGACATCGGCAAACAGGTTGCCGTGCGCCGTGAAGATCGCGTTCGTCTGGTGAATCTGCGTCAAAAACAGGATGAAGGAGATAACACCCCGTGATTGTGCTGTCGGACTATCTCATCCTTGCGGCACTGCTGTTCAGTCTGGCGGTCGCCGGTATTTTTCTCAACCGTAAGAACATTATCATTCTGCTGATGTGCATCGAACTGATGTTGCTGGCGGTGAACCTTAATTTTATCGCTTTCTCGCATTTCTCCGGCGATCCGGCGGGGCAGGTGTTTGTGTTCTTTATTCTGACCGTGGCTGCTGCCGAAGCTGCCATTGGCCTGGCCATACTGGTGCTGCTGTTTCGTAATCTCAGCACCATTAATGTGGCTGATCTCGACAGGCTGAAGGGGTAGTTGATGAAAAGTTTGCTGCTCGCCATCGTTCTTGCCCCGTTGATTGGCAGCATTATTGCCGGCTTTTTCGGCAAGCAGATCGGCCGTGACTGGTCGCACCGCATCACTATCGCCGGGGTTGGCATCGCCTTCCTGCTGTCATTGTGGGTATTCAAGCTGGTGGTAGCAGACGGTGTTTATTTCAATGACAGTATCTATCAATGGCTGCAGGCCGGATCGCTGACGCTGGAAATCGGCTTTATGGTCGACTCCCTGACAGCCGTGATGATGACTGCGGTGACCTTTGTGTCGCTGATGGTACATATCTACACCATCGGCTATATGCACGATGATGACGGTTACTGCCGTTTCTTCAGTTATATCTCACTGTTTACTTTCGCCATGCTGATGCTGGTGATGGCTAACAACTTCATGCAGCTTTTCTTTGGCTGGGAAGCCGTCGGTCTGGTGTCTTATCTGCTGATTGGTTTCTGGTACAAAAAGCCGACCGCGATCTATGCCAACCTTAAAGCTTTTCTGGTCAACCGTGTCGGTGACTTCGGCTTTTTGCTCGGTATTGCAGCGGTGCTGATGTATGCAGGCAGTCTCGATTATGTCCAGGTTTTCACCCAGGCTCCGACCATGGCCGAAAAATCGATAGCCCTGTTTGGTGATGCCCAGTGGTCGGTGATTACCGTCACCTGCATCCTGCTGTTTATCGGTGCGATGGGTAAATCGGCCCAGGTGCCCTTACATGTCTGGCTGCCTGATTCGATGGAAGGTCCGACGCCAATATCTGCGCTTATCCATGCCGCGACCATGGTCACTGCCGGTATCTTTATGGTGGCGAGAATGTCACCGCTGTTTGAGCTGTCTGAAACCGCGCTGTCTTTTATTCTGATAATCGGTGCCGTCACGGCCTTGTTTATGGGCTTGCTGGGCCTGGTGCAGCATGACATCAAACGCGTGATTGCCTATTCCACACTGTCACAACTTGGCTATATGACAGTGGCGCTGGGCGCATCGGCCTATGCTGCCGGAATCTTCCACCTGCTGACCCATGCTTTTTTCAAAGCACTGTTATTCCTGGCGGCAGGCTCGGTGATTATCGCCCTGCATCATCAGCAGGATATGCGGCAGATGGGCGGACTGAAAAAGTATATGCCGGTTACCTACTGGACCAGCCTGATCGGTTCGTTGGCTTTAATCGGTTTCCCGGGATTTGCCGGCTTCTTTTCCAAGGATGCCATTATCGAAGCGGTGCACGCTTCTGAAATCGCCGGCAGTGATTTTGCCTACTTTGCGGTATTGGTCGGGGTGTTTGTGACCGCACTCTATAGTTTCCGGCTGTTTTTCCTGGTGTTTCATGGTAAAGAACGCTTTGACAGCCACGGCCATGCGCCGCATGAATCTCCCAAAGTGGTCACCGTGCCACTGATTCTGCTGGCGATTCCTTCGGTGCTGGCTGGGTATTTTATTGGTGACGTGGTGTTCGGCCGTTTCTTTGGCAATGCTATCTTTGTCGCCGGCCCGCATCATGTGCTGGGTGAACTGGGCAGCCATTATCACGGTGTCTGGGCCTTTATGCTGCATGGGCTGCAGGCGTTGCCGTTCTGGCTGGCTTTGGCCGGGGTTGCGATGGCCTGGTATCTGTATCTTTACCGGCCTGAGATCCCGGGCATGCTCAAGAACAAATTACACGGCTTACACCGCCTGTTGGAAAACAAATATGGTTTCGACGATTTCAATGATAAGGTCTTCGCCGGAGGTTCACGTGGGTTGGGCGGTCTGCTGTGGCGGGTCGGCGATCGATTCCTGATCGATGGTGCGATGGTGAATGGCTCTGCCAAGTCGGTGTACTGGTTAGCCAGGTTCGCACGTCATCTGCAGTCGGGATATCTGTATCACTATGCGTTTGCCATGATTGTGGGGGTATGGCTGCTGCTGACCCTGTTTGTGGGTTAAGGGACTGACATGTTTGCAGAGTTACCTTTACTGAGTCTACTTATCTGGCTGCCGATTCTGGGCGGGGTTGTGGCAATCATGCTGGGCGACCAGCGGGATCTGCTTAAACCGTTCGCGCTGGGCATCGCTGCCGTGACCATGTTGCTGTCGTTCGGACTTTACACCGGCTTTGACAGTAATACGCATCAGATGCAGTTTGTCGAAAAGCTGCCCTGGATAGAGACATTTAATATTTTCTATCACCTTGGTGTTGATGGCTTTTCGATGCCGCTGATCATCCTGACCACAATATCGACGCTGCTGGTGGTGGTTGCTGCCTGGGAAGTGATTCAACACCGGCCGAGTCAGTACCTGGCGGCCTTTCTGATCATGGAAGGGCTGATGATTGCCGTGTTCTCAGCACTGGATGCGGTGCTGTTTTACGTGTTTTTCGAAGCCATGCTGATCCCGCTGTTTCTGGTAATCGGTATCTGGGGTGGTCCGAACCGGGTTTATGCGACGCTGAAGTTCTTTCTCTATACCTTCTTCGGCTCGGTTTTTCTGCTGGTGGCGTTGCTGTATCTGCGCCATGTCAGTGACAGTTTTGCCATTCTCGATTTCCACACTGTCGCACTGAGTCTGGATGAACAGATCTGGCTGCTACTGGCGTTTCTGATTGCCTTTGCGGTCAAGGTGCCGATGTGGCCGGTGCATACCTGGCTGCCAGATGCGCACGTGGAGGCACCGACCGGTGGTTCGGTGATTCTGGCAGCGATTACGCTCAAAATTGGTGGTTATGGTTTCCTGCGTTTTGCCTTGCCGATAGCGCCGGATGCCAGCCTGGCGCTGGACTGGGTCATCATTACCCTGTCGCTGATTGCTGTAGTCTATATCGGTTTTGTCGCGCTGGCGCAGACCGATCTGAAAAAACTGATTGCCTATTCCAGTATTGCGCACATGGGCTTTGTGACACTGGGCCTGTTTATCGTGTTTGATATTTTTGCCAATGCCTCAACGGGTAGTGGCGCTGTGCTGGCTATTGAAGGCGCGATGGTGCAGATGATTTCGCACGGTTTTATCTCAGCAGCGATGTTCCTTGCGGTTGGCGTGCTTTATGACCGTATGCACACGCGGGAAATCAGTGCCTATGGCGGGGTGGTTAACAACATGCCTAAATTTGCGGCGTTCGCGGTGTTTTTTGCCATGGCCAATGCCGGCCTGCCGGGCACTTCCGGTTTTGTCGGTGAATTTATGGTGATTCTGGCCGCGTTTCAGGCAAACTTCTGGTTTGCTTTCCTCGCTGCTACCACTTTGATTCTGGGTGCGGCTTATACTCTCTGGATGGTGAAACGGGTGTTTTTCGGTGAGGTGGCTAACAAGGAAGTTCAAGCTTTGTCGGACATTAACCGCCGTGAATTCTGGATGCTGGCCTCACTGGCGGTGGTGGTGCTGCTTATCGGTATCTGGCCTGCGCCCCTGTTGGAGGTGATGCATGCCTCGGTTGAGCATTTACTGACCCAAGTGTCGCAATCCAAGCTGTAGAGAGAGGATCAGACTTCATGTTTCAGGTTCCCAATATGCTGTTTGCACTGCCGGAGATGCTGATGCTGGGCATGGCCTGCGTCATTTTGCTGGTAGTGGCATTTACCGGCTCGCGTAGAACAGCGTGGGTGATCGGTCTCAGTCAACTGACACTGTTGTCGACAGCTTTGGTGGTGCTCTGGTTTATCGGCGAGGGTGGCCTGACGTTTTCCGATACCTATATCAAGGATGGTCTCAGCGATTTACTGAAGCTGTTTATCTGTGTGGTCAACATGCTGGTGCTGGTGTATTCAACGGCTTATCTCAGGGCGCGTCAGTTATTACAGGGCGAGTTTTTTGTGCTGGCTATCTTCTCCACACTGGGGATGCTGATCATGGTTTCGGCCTATCATATGCTGACCCTCTATCTCGGTCTGGAACTGATGTCGCTGTGTCTGTATGCCATGGTGGCGATGCAGCGTGACTCTGCCGTCGCCACAGAAGCGGCAATGAAATATTTCATTCTGGGCAGTATCGCCTCAGGCATGCTGCTTTATGGCATGTCGATTATTTATGGTGTGACCGGCAGTTTGTCGATGAACGATATCGCTCACGCTGTGGCCAGTGGCAGTGGTGACGAGACCATCCTGAGCTTTGGCATTGTGTTCCTGGTTATCGGGGTGGGGTTCAAATTTGGCGCTGTGCCGTTTCATATGTGGCTGCCGGATGTCTATCACGGTGCGCCCACGGCTATGACACTGTTTATCGCAGCAGCACCTAAAATCGCAGCCTTTGCCATGATCATTCGATTATTGGCAGAAGGGCTGATAGACTTGCAGCACCATTGGCAGGACATGCTGGTGATGCTCGCGGTGCTATCGATGATCGTGGGCAATGTGGTGGCGATTGCTCAAAGCAATCTGAAACGCATGTTGGCCTATTCCACTATATCCCATGTCGGTTTTCTGCTGATGGGGGTATTATCCGGAACACAGGAAGGTTTCTCGGCAGCGCTGTTTTACACGCTGATTTATGCCCTGATGACGCTGGGTGCTTTCGGTATGATCTTACTGCTGAGCCGGCAGGGCTTTGAAGCCGAGAATATCGATGATTTCAAAGGGCTCAGTGAACGCCAATCCTGGTTTGCACTGATGATGCTGATTTTGATGTTTTCCATGGCCGGCATCCCGCCACTGGCCGGTTTCTACGCCAAGTTAAGCGTTATCAAGGCGGTGATTGATGTCGATCTGTTACTGGTAGCACTGGTCGCTGTGATCACATCTGTTATCGGTGCCTTTTATTATCTGCGTGTCATAAAGGTCATGTATTTTGATAAACCGGTGATCGAACATAAGCTCGAGGCAAGCAGCGCGATGCGAATCATGCTGAGTGCCAATGCGCTGATGGTGCTGGGCCTGGGTATTGTGCCCGGCGTTTTGATGAAGATTTGTTCGCTGATTTTTGTATAGAGGATTGATGACAAGATCATGTCTGTCTGGTTAATGCTTGCGCTATTTTTACTGATTGCGAATTTGCCATGGATTGGCAATCGGGTGTTTTTTATTTATCCGATGCAGCCAAAGCCAGTCTGGATCAGGCTGATCGAGTTGTTGCTGTATTATTTTGTCAGCCTGCTCATCGGTATGGCTTTTGAAATTCGTTTTTCCGGTGATGTTTACATCCAGCAGTGGGAATATTTTGTCACTACCCTGAGCTTGTTCCTGGTGTTGGCAGTGCCCGGTGTGGTGTACCGCTATCAATGGCTGCCAATGCAGAAAAAGTTCAAATAGCCAAGCGCAGATAGCGTCGCTAAACGTCAGTCAGGCAAAGAAAAAACCCCCTCAGGCGGCAATAGACAACAATCTGTCACCAGATTCATCAATTATGGATGCAAGTCCCGTCGAACTAGTTTAGAATTGGCGGGTTTAACTACCGTGTAATTGCACGACACTGTTCAATTAACATCAATTTAGAGACATAGGATTATGGCTTCCGATTTATCCAAGTACAGAAACATAGGTATCTTCGCGCACGTTGACGCGGGTAAAACCACCACAACTGAGCGTATCCTGAAACTGACCGGTAAAATCCACAAGACAGGTGAAGTTCACGAAGGTGAATCCACCATGGACTTCATGGATCAGGAAGCCGAGCGCGGTATCACCATTCAGTCTGCTGCGACAACCTGTGCATGGAAAGATCACCGTCTGAATGTGATCGATACCCCGGGACACGTTGACTTCACTATCGAAGTCTATCGTTCACTGAAAGTGCTCGACGGTGGTATCGGCGTATTCTGTGGTAGTGGTGGTGTTGAGCCCCAATCTGAAACCAACTGGCGTTATGCCAACGAATCTGAAGTATCGCGTCTGATCTATGTCAACAAGCTTGACCGTATGGGCGCCGATTTCTACCGCGTCGTCAAACAGGTTGAAGATGTTCTGGCCGCGACTCCGCTGGTTATGGTGCTGCCAATCGGTATCGAAGACGAATTCAAAGGTGTGGTAGACCTGTTGACTCAGAAAGCCTGGTACTGGCCTGATGAGAAAGATCCGGAAAACTACAACATCGAAGAGCCACCTGCAGAGATGGCTGACCAAATCGCTGAATGGCGTGAAAAACTGATCGAAACTGCGGTTGAGCAGGATGACGATCTGATGGAGAAATACCTGGAAGGTGAAGAGCCATCTATCGATGAACTCAAAGCCTGTATCCGTAAAGGTACATTGAATCTGTCTTTCTTCCCGACCTACTGCGGTAGCTCGTTCAAAAACAAGGGTCTGCAACTCTTGCTGGATGCCGTTGTTGATTATCTGCCTGATCCGACTCAGGTGGACCCACAACCAGAAGTCGATCTGGAAGGCAATGAAACCGGTAAAGTCGCAACTGTTGACATCAATGGTCCACTGCGTGCACTGGCATTCAAAATCATGGATGACCGTTTCGGTGCCCTGACCTTTATCCGTGTTTACTCCGGTGAAATCCGCAAGGGCGACACCATCATGAATACCTTCACCGGCAAGACCGAACGTGTTGGTCGTATGGTGGAAATGCATGCTAACGACCGTAATGAACTCGATTATGCGCATGCGGGTGATATCGTTGCCATTATCGGCATGAAAGACACCCAGACCGGTCATACACTCTGCGATCCGAAAAACCCGGCAACCCTGGAACCAATGGTATTCCCGGATCCTGTTATCTCTATTGCGATCGCGCCGAAGGATAAAGGTTCTGCTGAAAAACTCGGTATCGCGCTGGGTAAAATGATCAAAGAAGATCCGTCATTCCGTGTCGAAACCGACGAAGACAGTGGCGAAACCATCATGAAAGGGATGGGTGAGCTGCACCTGGATATCAAAGTCGACATCCTCAAGCGGACTCATGGTATTGACGTTATTGTCGGTGAGCCTCAGGTTGCCTACCGTGAAACCATCACCAAACCGGTTACTGACACTTATACCCACAAGAAACAAACCGGTGGTTCCGGTCAGTTCGCCCGCATCGATTACACCATCGAGCCAGGTGAAGCAGGCAGCGGTTTTGTATTCGAATCTACTGTTACCGGTGGTAACGTACCCCGCGAATTCTGGCCGGCAGTAGAAAGCGGCTTCAAGAAAATGATGAACCGCGGTGTAATGGCGGGATTCCCATGCCTTGACGTTAAAGTGAATCTGCAGGATGGTGCCTTCCACGCGGTTGACTCCTCAGCAGTGGCTTATGAGCTGGCTGCACAGGCTGCTTACCGTCAGTCCATGCCTAAAGCCGGTCCTCAGCTGCTGGAGCCCATCATGAAAGTGGATGTGTTCTCGCCTGAAGACAATGTTGGTGATGTGATCGGTGACCTTAACCGTCGTCGCGGCATGATCAAGTCACAAGAGCCGGGCGCTACAGGTGTTCGTATCAAGGCTGACGTCCCGTTGAGCGAAATGTTCGGTTACATTGGTACACTGCGTACCATGACTTCGGGTCGTGGTCAGTTCTCAATGGAATTCCTGCAATACAGCGCATGTCCTCGTAACGTGGCTGATGAAGTGATTAAGGAAGTTCAGGAACGCGAAGCTGCCAAGAAATAATCTGATTATTTCTGAACGATTAAAAGGGCTGATTTTTATCAGCCCTTTTTTTTGCCCGAAATAAAGGGAACCAAGCGAGTTCATAAGCACCATAGTTAATGTGAAGCCTGATTCAGGAGCAGCGATGGAACTCACAAGGCATGGCTTGAATATCGGTTTGGAGCGTTCAGGTGATCAGTTTTATCTTTCTTTAAAAGTCAGCGGCAAACTGACTCATGAAGATTATCAGAGTATGACGCCGATGCTCGAAGCGGCGCTGGCTGAAATCACATCGCCGAAAGTGAATGCCTTCATTGACGCCGTCGAGCTCGAAGGCTGGGAACCGAGAGCTGTCTGGGATGATTTCAAGCTGGCACTCAAACACGGTAACGAGTTCGAAAAGATTGCCATTTATGGTTACAAAAAATGGCAGTCGGTGGCGGCCAGGCTGAGCAGCTGGTTTATTTCCGGTGAAGTGAAATTTTTCGACGATCCGAAACAGGCATTGCAGTGGTTGAACCAATAATCTAATGGAGGTCACATGACAAAAGTTCTGGTGGTTTATTACAGTATGTACGGCCATGTCGAAACGCTGGCAAAAGCTGTCGCCGATGGTGCCAGACAGGTTCAGGGCACAGACGTGACAGTCAAGCGGGTGCCTGAACTGATGACCAAAGAGCAGGCCGAAAAAGCCGGTGCCAAGTTGGACCAGGAAGCGCCGGTCGCCAGCCCGGATGAGTTGGCAGAGTATGATGCGATCATCTTCGGCACACCGACACGCTACGGTAATATGTGCGCTCAGATGCGGCAGTTCCTGGACCAGACCGGCGGTCTCTGGGCGAAAGGCAAATTGATAGGCAAAGTGGGTAGTGTCTTCACTTCTACGGGTAGTCAACACGGCGGTCAGGAGACGACGCTGACGTCGTTTCATACCAATCTGTTTCACTTTGGCATGGTGGTGGTCGGTGTACCCTATTCTGTACCGGAATTGACCAATATGGATGAAATCACCGGCGGTACGCCTTACGGTGCGAGTACGCTCGCGGGTGGAGACGGTAGCCGGCAACCGTCGGATAATGAACTCGTCATTGCCCGGTTCCAGGGGGAGCATGTCGCCAAAGTAGCCAGCAAACT
The DNA here is from genome assembly GCA_965229455.1 of uncultured Methylophaga sp. GTDB lineage: Bacteria > Pseudomonadota > Gammaproteobacteria > Nitrosococcales > Methylophagaceae > Methylophaga. The sequence continues at coordinate 2,294,169 of OZ245877.1, read as the reverse complement.
AGAGGGTGGTTTGGATTAATGCTTATCTGATTGAGTGGAAACAGCACACCCCGTATGGCGATGTCACATTGTCATACGGGGGGCCTGTCGCATTCATGGCAAAACCGAAACGGGATGTTTTAATCCGGGATCGCTTTTCTTATAATCATCAGCTTCGGAGTGTAGCTCAGCCTGGTAGAGCACTGCCTTCGGGAGGCAGGGGTCGGAGGTTCGAATCCTCTCACTCCGACCAGATTTTTTTCAATTGTGCCGACGCTACGCCTGCTGCATATACCGGATATTGGCTTACAGCCTTCAAATTATCACCGGTTTATGTGTGAATTTTCTGACCGTATCCGCACTGAAAACCTGCAATAAATTCTTCGTTGTGACCATGCCTTCGCTACTTCCAACATGATAGCCTGGCAGAGATAACTATTCCGGCGGCGAATAGCGACAGGGTTGTTAGCAGGTCGTGACTTGCACAGCACAGACTGTCAGAGCTATAGCGCTATGCGCTGAAACTAAGTGGCAAATAGCACGTCGAAAACTGGGATGACACCAATGTGATCTGAACAGCCAGAAGGAGAAAAAAATGTTTCGCCAGAACCCAAGCCAACTCATTCATCCCGGTCTATTTTTATCATGGCTCATGTTGCTGGGCCTGATAACACCAGCGAGCACTGCCATAGCTGAAGGTGATTTAACCCGTCAGGAACCCATCACTGTGGAAGTGAAACTGGGGGTGGGTAATGCACATCAGTTTTCACCCAGTCACCTGGAATTTGAGACCGGTAAGCTCTACAAGCTGGTGTTAATCAACAACAGCAGCGTTAAACACTATTTCACCTCCTATGGTTTGGCAAAGCGGGTCTTCTCGCGCAAGGTACAGGTGATGAAAGAAAGCGGGGAAGGGTTTAGCCGTACTGCTGAAATTAAAGGCGACATCAGTGAAGTCGAGGTGTTTCCGGGCCATCGGGTTGAATGGTGGTTTGTGCCGGTGCAGACCGGTGAGCTGACTGATCTGCATTGTCATGTCGATGATGAGGCTTCTGGTATGACACATGCCGAGTTGGGCATGACAGGCTCTATCACTATTCGCTGAAACTGTTAAAAACAGGGGGGCGTGATGCCCCGCCTGCACGCCAATAACTAATTGACCAAACTCTGAATAGGTGCCGGGATTCGACCACCCAGTCGTACAAAACGATTTTCCTGGTTGCCCATGTTGACTGCCATCACTGGGCCTTCACCCAGCAGACCGCCGAACACGACATGATCGCCGGCTTGTTTTCCCGGCGCCGGAATCAATCGGGCTGCCGTGGTCTTCTTGTTGATAACACCAATCGCCATCTCATCAGCAATAATCGCTGAAAGCATCTCTGCCGAGGTATCACCGGGCAGGGCGATCATATCCAGACCGACCGAGCAGACTGCGGTCATCGCTTCCAGTTTTTCCAGCGCCAGCGTACCCTCTGCAGCTGAGCGGGCGATAGTCAGATCTTCACAGACCGGGATGAAGGCACCGCTTAAGCCCCCTACATGGGAGCTGGCAAAGGCGCCGCCTTTTTTAACAGCATCATTGAGCATGGCCAGAAATGCAGTACTGCCGGGCGCGCCGATTGCAGGCAGGCCGATAGCTTCAAAGATTTCACCGACACTGTCATTTTCATTCGGGGTCGGTGCCAGTGACAAATCGACAATGCCAAAGGGCAGGCCCAGGATCTCAGCGACCTCACGGCCGACCAGTTCACCGGCTCGGGTAAGACGGGCTGCAGTCTGTTTAATGACATCGGCAGCGCGGCTGAGATCCATATTGTCTTCTTCGGCCATGGCCCTTTCCAGCGCCGCTTTCACCACGCCGGGGCCACTGACACCGACACTCACCACGGCGTCGGCTTCACCGATACCCAGGTAAGCGCCGGCCATAAAAGGCACGTCCTGGGGAATATTGGCAAACACCACCAGTTTGGCGGCAGCCAGACCATCATCATCAGCGGTCATTGCTGCAGCCTGTTTAATGACCACCCCCATACGTTGGATGGCGTCCATATTGAGACCAGCCCGGGTGCTGGCGACATTGACCGAAGAGCAGACCCGCTGGCTTTCGGTTAAAGCCTGAGGAATCGCCTCAATCAGCGCCTGGTCGCCGCGGCTCATGCCTTTCTCGACCAGCGCGCTGAAACCACCGACAAAATCCACGCCCAGCTCAATCGCTGCCTTATCCAGCGTCAACGCAATTTCGACCATTTGATCAGCATTAAACGGGGCGCCGACCACGCCGATCGGACTCACCGAAATACGCTTATTGGCTACTTCAATACCGTAACGGCGTTCAATACGGTTGCAGGTTGCGACCAGCTGACCGGCGGTACGGGTGATTTTGTCGTAAATCTTGCGTTTGAACGTCTCAATATCATCGCTGACACAGTCCGTTAAATTAATGCCGACAGTGACGGTACGCAGGTCCAGGTTTTCCTCACGGACCATTTGCAGGGTGGAAATAATCTCTTTTGGCGTAAGCATGCTGAGTCCTGATTTAACGGAAGATTAGTTGAGAATATTGCTGACAGATTCGAATATCCTGCGGTGTTGGACATTGATTTCCAGCTCCAGTCTGGCAGCAATCGCATCCAGAGCATCCCGCAGGTCATTCATTACCACTGCCCGGGGGACATCAACTTCAAACACCATCAGGTTATCCATTGGATTTTTACCGCCTTTGAAAATAGCCTGAATATTGGTGATATTGACGCCATGATGGAATAATTCACCGGCGATTTCAGCCACCAGACCCTGACGGTCAGGTCCAATCGCGGTGACGATGTAGGGTTGGGTCTCGGGTTTGTTCTGGTGCCAGTCTGAAGGTTCTGCCTGCCAGGGGTGGACCCGGATATACAGATTCATTCCCCTGGTTTGATCCTGCAGAGACTGTTCCAGCTTCTCTGCACTGTCGTCCTCCGCCAGGTTGGCCATCAGCAATGCACCGAAGACGTTATCCAGTAGCGTCTGGCTCAGGTTTTCAATATTACCGTTGTGCTGATTGATGATGCTGGCCACCTTAGCCATGATCCCGGGCTGGTCACTACCCAAAACAGAAATTAAAACTTTATTCATTTGTGATATTCCAGAACTCAGACTGCGATTAATTAGACCGTACTAGCGGGTAAAGACAGGGCAGGGCGCTGCAAGTTCAGCGCTTGGCAATGATCCAGACGGCATGGACGATTCCCGGAATATAACCCAGCAGGGTCAAAAGAATATTAAGCCAGAAGGCGCCGCCGAGTCCGACTTGTAGGAATACCCCGAGTGGTGGCAATAAGATCGCAATAAGAACGCGGATAAAATCCATGAAAATCTTCCTTCAAAAATATCAGTAGCCCTGGATACGTGACCACAACAGACCAATCAGCCAGCCTGCTAACATCACGACCAGGGCAAGAACGATGACGACAGCCAGAATAAACAGCATATTCTCCAGCAGGGAACGACGTGCAGTTTGTTGCGGAGCCTGCTCATAATGTGCCAGCAATTCACTGTTCTTCTGATTAGCTTTCCAGACAAAATCAAACAGGTCCCCGATTACAGGCAGACTGCCTACGCCGGTATCGATCAGTACATTAATGACCATTCTCAGCAGTACGCTACGCGGCACACCCAATTGATTGGCTTTAATCACAATCAGAGAAGCCAGGAGACCACTGAAGAAATCACCTAAGCCAGGAATCAGACCGATAAAGCCGTCGAGCCCGATTCGGTAGCCGCCCGGAAGCGGTATGCTGTTATCGAGTAGCCAGCTCAGTTTTTCATGAAAACGTCTTTTTGCTGTCATTCCTCATCCCGTGCAGCGTCTTCAGCCAGCTCGGCCAGGATTTGCTGCATATCCTGCGGTAAATCCACCTGCCAGCTGACATCCTCTCCGGTGGAGGGATGTTTGAAGCCTAACACACCGGCATGCAGAGCCTGACGCCGGAAGCCCTGAATCGCTTCACGGCACTTTTCCGACATACCCTTGGGAATCTTGAAACGGCCGCCATAGACCGGGTCGCCGAGCAGAGGATGACGGATGTGCGCCATATGCACCCGAATCTGATGGGTACGGCCGGTTTCCAGTTTACAGCGGATATAGGTATGGGCGCGGAAACGCTGCTCGACCCGGTAATGAGTGACAGCCGGTTTACCGCCCTGGCTGATGGCCATGCGTTTGCGATCAATATGATGACGACCGATGGGCTCGTCCACCGTGCCGCCGGCGGTCATGACGCCGACCGCAATAGCCTGATACTCACGTATAACAGTGCGGGCCTGCAACTGCGACACCAGTGAGTTATGCGCCTGCAGGGTTTTAGCTACCATCAACAAGCCGGTGGTGGCTTTATCGATTCGGTGCACAATGCCGGCACGAGGAATATTGGCCAGTTGCGGTGCATGCGCCAGCAGGGCGTTGACCAGCGTACCCTGCTGATTACCGGCACCGGGGTGAACCACCATGCCAGCGGGTTTGTTAAGAATGATGACATCGTCATCTTCATAGACAATATCCAGTGAAATCGCTTCGGCCTGCCAGCTGTCATCCTGAATTTCGAGTGTGGTGTTGATAGTCACCTGCTCCCCGCCAGTGACGCTGTCACGGGGACGAAGCTGATGATTATCAACGCTCACATCACCGGCTTTAATCCACTTTGTCAGCTGGCCACGGGAGAACTCGGGAAACATTCTGGCAAGGGCCTGATCCAGTCGCATACCATTGAGTTCATCAGGGATAACATCATCAAGTTGAATTTTTTCGGACATAGTAGGGGGCGGAAACGGCCAATTGCAGGTGATTAAAGCGTAATTATAACGTAGGCTAGGCATAGAGTTTGGATTAGGAGTGCAGGATGTTGTTATCCCGGCTTTTCATGGCCTGTTTTTTACTGCTGACCTCTGTCTCTTTGCAGGCTGAAGATCGCAATGCCGCTCTGCTGGCTTCCAGCTGTGCAGCCTGCCACGGTACCCAGGGCCATAGTGTCGGCGGTATGCCCAGTCTTGCCGGCCTTGACAGGCTCTATTTTATTGAGCAAATGCAGTTGTTTCAGCGTGGCGAACGACCTGCGACAGTGATGATGCAGCATGCCCGCGGCTACAGCGAAGAAGAAATCCGCTTACTGGCCGATTTCTTTGCTAAGCAGAAGTAAGCTTATCTGTAGATTACAGCGGTTCATAGCGATTTCCGGATCAAGGCTGCGGCAATCAAAAAGAGGCTCTATTCGCAGCTGTTTCTGTTTCGGTCCGATGCTGCAACATCATTGATGGCGCCGAACATAAAACCTCTGCGCGAGAATGCCGATAATCCATGCAATTCATCAGCGGCCATCCTGGTAATCTGTGGATAGAATAATGTCAGCGAGGCTGACACTGCCGGCAATAGTAGGTTGCCCTCTGTGCCTGACGAATACAGATAATCGGTTGCTCACAAAGCAGGCAGGGCTGATCCTGCCGTCCGTACACATGCAGTTCCTGAGTGAAGTAACCCGGTTTGCCGTCACTTTTACGAAAGTCACGCAGCGTAGTGCCGCCGGCCAGCAGGGCTTTCTCCAAAACCAGTTTTATAGCCTCTACCAGTTTCTGCATTTTGGCTTTACTGATTTTGCCCGCCGCCCTGGCCGGATGAATGCCGGATAGGAACAAGGCTTCATTGGCATAAATATTACCGACGCCGACAACAATCTCGCCATTCATGATAAAGCTTTTGATATTACTGCTGCGGCCTTTGGCACGCTGATAAAGGTAGTCGCCGTCAAAATCCTCTGATAGCGGTTCCGGACCCAGATGATGGATCAGGGGATGCTGATCCGTATTGTCTTCAGACCAGAGCATCGCACCGAAACGTCTCGGATCGGTAAAACGCAGCACCTTGCCGTTAGTGAAATAAATATCGACATGGTCGTGTTTAGCGATGTTGTCGTCATTATCGAGCACCCGTAACCGGCCGGACATACCCAGATGAATCATCAGTGTGCCACTGTCACATCGCAGCAGCAGATACTTGGCGCGGCGGGCAACCTGGTGCACTGTCTGACCGGTCACGAGTTGTTCCAGGCCATCCGGTACCGGCCATCGCAGGCCACGGTGTCGGACGGTCATGCTGTTGATGGATTGACCCTCAATAAAGGGCTGGATACCACGGCGCGTGGTTTCAACTTCAGGTAATTCAGGCATTTCAGGGTGTCGGTGGTGAGGGCAGCAACTGGCTCAGCATAGCCAGCGGGAAATCATACTGCAGATGCAGCGCGGGATTAATCAACTGTAGCGTGTCTCCGTTTTGACGCATCAACAACTGAACCGGTTCTGAATGGTCGGCAAGCCAGAGCTTGACTTGTGGTTCCTGCAAGCGGCTCAACGCCGTGTCATTCAGATAACGTACTTGCATCGCATAGGCATGTTGCCAACTGTCCGCCAGCATTATCATCGCGTCGGCACTGAGTTCAACGTTATCACTTTGCCACTGACCGTCCTGTAAAGACAGGTTGATCCTGTCATCGCTATCAAGTGTTGAGGGGAGTGACAGACGGTTCAAGCGACTGGTTTCAGCAATCAGGCGATTGTCAACAAAGCTCCCGGCAGAGGCAGTCAGCAGTGGGGTGACATCATCCTGAACCAGAAAAATCATGCCCTGGTGTAAAACATAGCGATTCTCACTGATTGATTCGACGCCACCAAAAGCAAACTGCTCATTGTTCATGCTCAGGATCACTTCGGGATCGCTGAGTCCGAACTGTTGCAATGCCGCCTCATCCATGGGTTGGAATTCTCCGTGTACAGGCGCCTTGAGCAGACTCAAAAGCAGATTGACACGAGTAGGATTGGCACGGGCATTAAAGGGGGCGGTGAGAATCCACTGGCTCTGTTGTCGTTCAAGCCGTAAATTGACTTTGCCCTCGCGCGCGATTTCAATCAGCTCAATGTCTTCCGTCTCAAGCGTTGACAGGGTGGCAGCCTCTTCCTCAGGCGCTTGCTCACGCTGTGAAAGCCACAGCAAAGCAATCACGATGGCCAGTAAAATCAGATTGGTCAGATAGCTGCTTTTCATCGACGTCGTCTCCGCCACCAGATACCCAGGCCGGTAGCCAGTAACAGTAATGGTATCACCAGCAGGAAGCCAAAACCGATCACGATGGTCTGGGTGCGGCTCAGATCCAGTTGAGTACCGGTGCTGGTTTTTACCGGGATCTCAATCAGTCTGTCATCGGCAGCCAGCCAGTTGGCCAGTGCCATGGCCAGGTCCAGGTTGGCGGCATTGCCGATATAGGCATTACTGGCAAAATCGCTGTCACCTATCACAGCGATTCTCTGTTCCAGGTCGCCGTCAGCCAACGGACGGCTCAGCAGGTAGCCCATAGACAAGGGGCCTGATACGTCAGCACCGGCATCATAAGCTTGTGAATCCAGGTTGCTCTGATTGATCGGTGTAGTTTCAACCCAGGCACCGGGTTGGCTGCTCAACAGATTGAGACTACGCCATGGCTGATTCTGTTCAAGCCGTTCCGTTTCCTGAATAGCAATGGCATCCGCAAGCAGGGACACACTGGCGACTGCCTGCCCAATCGGGTGATTGGCGTAGTCACTGATCAGGACAAAACGTGGGTCTTCGAGTCCCAGGCTGAGTGAGGTCGGGTCCATCACCGTACCGGTGATGAATTCAATGCCCAGCATTTCACTCAGCGCCATGAGCGAATCACTCTGTTCCGGATCAGCCAGCCACAGCAGGTTGCCCCCTCCGTTGAGGTAGTCTTTTACCAGCTCGACCTCGCCCGGCAGCCAGTCCTCGGTGGGGCTGGCGATGACCACTGCTGCAGTATTGGCCGGAATCTGCGGTGTGGTGATCAGGTCCTGTGCCTGCAGTCTAAAGCCCTGGCTCTCCAGCTGTCTGGCCCAGGTAGCGAAACTGAAACTGTTTTTTTCAAACAAGCTGCGCTCCCCATGGCCCTCGATAAACACCAGCCACTGTTGTTGCTGACGGGAGACACTAATCAGGGCATTGGTCAACGACTGTTCCGATAAATCCAGTACATGCTGAGTCTGTTCCCCCCGGCTGACCACCATTTCTCCCTGTTGCTGAATATTCAATCCACGTACCAGTTCCGGTGAAAAATTGGGGTCAACGTAGTCCACGCTGAGCTTGTCACTATGGTTCTGGTAGCGTGTGACCAGGTCCACGACTGCATGGCGGTATTCATAATCAGGACTGACAAAAACCTGAATCTGAACGGGTTCCTGCAGATTGTCGAGCATTTGCAAAGTCGTGTCTGACAGGGTGTGGCGGGCATTAGCAGTCCAGTCGAACTGATGGTTGTGATCCACAGACATTTTGCCCAGCAAAATGACCACGGTGATCAGCAACAGATAAAACAGGGCCTGTTGTAGACGGAATAAGCGTTGTGTGCGACGAGTGATTTTCATAATGAGTGGGGATCAGTCCAGTCTTTCTCTTTCCAGTCGACGAACAGTCAGTAGCAGAAATGCGGCGATGACAATCAGATAAAAACTCAGATCCTGCGTATTGACCTGACCGCGGGTCATGGGCTCAAAATGACTTAGCAGGGAGAGCCAGCTTAAGACCGAATAATCGCCGGCACTGTTACCCGCCCAATCGATGATCCAGAGCAGAAAAAGCAATGAGAAGGTGCTGACTGCGGCAATGGTCGGTTGACGGGTCAGGGACGACATAAAAATGCCAATCGCTGTGAAGCTGGCAATCAGCAAACTCAGCCCCAGCATACCGGCACTGAGCTGATACCAGTCCAACTGCGTGCCGATACTGAGCGAAAGCGGCATTAACAGGGTCATCAACGCTATCAGCAGGAAAAATAACAGATTGCCCAGATACTTACCCAGTACGAGCTGAGTACTGCTGAGTGGGGCAGATGTCAGCAAGGGCAGTGTGTCATTTCGCCGTTCTTCTGCCAAGCTGCGCATAGTGAGTAGTGGGGTAATCAGCAGGATAATGATGGCAGCATTAGTCAGTAATGGCATGGCCACCATTTCAGTGACACCGGGGGCACCGGGGATGGCTGAGATGCGGGCCTGAATGCTGCTGAAGTAATCAATATGGGTCAGAAAAAGATAGGCCAGCAACACTTGCGCCAGTGCCAGCATGACCCAGGCCAGTGGTGACAGAAACAGGCGATGCAGTTCATTTCGGGCGATATTAAACATCGGCATTCTCTTTCTGAATGATCTTCATAAATACGTCCTCCAGCGATCGTTGTTCCGGCATCAACAGGGTCAGATGCCAGTTGTTACTGACTGCGTGGCTGAGCAGGGCCTGGGTGGGGTTATGCTCAGGACGGTAATGGAGTCGATAACGCGACGGGTGAATAGTCTCCACCGAGGTGATGCCTTCAATCTGCTTGAGCAGATCGGCTGCCAATGGCAGCTCAAACTCAACCAGCAGAGTATGCGCCTGCATCTGCAGGCTCAGCTCATCAATCGTGTCGTTAAACAGTAATTGACCCTGGGAAATGATCTGCACCCGGTCACACAGCATCTGTACTTCCGGCAGGATATGTGTTGAGAGAATGACACTATGCTCATCCGCAATCTGACGGATTAACTGGCGGATTTCACGGATCTGGATTGGATCCAGACCGGAGGTGGGTTCATCCAGTATCACGACTGCGGGCGAGTGAATAATAGCCTGAGCAATGCCGACCCGCTGTTGAAAGCCTTTGGACAGGTTGCCAATCAGTCTTTGCGCCACCGAGCTCAATCCACAGCGGGCCATGGCTGTCTCGACGGCACCATGCTGCTGTTTACCATCAATCTGGTTAAGGCGGGCGCAGAAGCGCAGAAACTCGCGAACCGTCAGTTCCTTGTATAAAGGCGGTGTTTCAGGCAGGTAACCGATATGGGCTTTCGCCAGGCCAGGTTGATCCAGCAGATCGATATCATTGATACGGATCTCACCATGATCCGGTGCCAGGTTACCGGTCAACATACGCATCGTAGTCGACTTGCCAGCCCCATTAGGACCCAGAAAGCCTACGACTTCACCCTGACTGATACTGAAACTGACATCATCCACAGCGAGGTTGCTGCCGAAGTATCGTGATAACTGTGAAGCTTCCAGTAGTATTTTGTTACTCATAATATTCAGATGGCTTTCTTGGTATTGATTGTCCATTCTGAGGCCAGAATATAATGCTTGCTGAGCTGCTCCAGTGAGGCATATTGCTCACTGATCTCATCCCAGCGGCCCTGCTCGTAATCTAATACATCACTGAGCAAGATGCCGAGCGGGCCAGATCGTGCTTTCAGTGCCTGCTTGGTTGTTTCCGATAATGGAAGAGGATCAATAACGTCCTCCATCCGGCGATCCAGCATGGCATCAATGGTGGAGAACAGACCGACAATAAAGCCCCCCTCGGCACTGCAGCCATAGGCACTGGCCAGCGACTCACACATTTTGGCGCGCACGAGAGAGTAATCAAGTAATTCCCTGGGTTTGTAATTGATTTCACTCATCGCTATCAACGTTGTCCATGTCGTGATGGATTTGAGGCCTAATCTCACCAGACCTTCCCTGATAGAATCAATCTGACGGGGTAGCGCCAGCGCCGCGGAATTCAGCAGACGTAGAAGCTTATAGGTCAGTCCGGCATCATTGCTGATAATTCTCTCTATATCTTCAAACTCGGTATCTGGTGACTGCAGCCGTTGAATCAAATCAAGCACAGTCTGCTGGCGAACCGGTATCGGCTTATCCTCAATAATGTCCGGTTTACAGAAAAAGAAGCCCTGAAAATAATCAAATCCGAGTTCCACACAGAGGTCGAATGCTTCCTGGGTCTCAACTTTCTCAGCAAGCAGCTTGAGATCATACTGTCGTAGCAGCTGAACATGTTCACGTAATTGATCGGTACTGAGTGCCAGAATATCTATTTTTACGATACTGGCGAGCGCTACCAGCGGTTTGAGTGAGTCATTGAAAACGAAATCATCCAGCGCGATGGTATAACCCGATGCCCGCAGCCTGCGCAGTCCTTCAAGTAACTCATCGTCCACCTCAATGTCTTCCAGTAATTCCAGCACCACCTTATTCTGGCTGGCTGGTATCGGTTCGTCATTAAGGATAAACGCGCGGGTGAGATTGATAAAAGCAACGTGGTCACCGATGACACGTTCAATGCCTAACTCAAGAAAGGCATAATTAATGACACGGCTTGTCGCGATGTCGGCTGACATCTCGCTGAGATCGGCGTTTTTATCCTGACTGTTCCGGCGGAAAAGCAATTCATAAGCAATAAGCTCGCACTCTCGATTCAGGATGGGCTGCCTCGCTATGATGGCTGCAGAGAAATTATCGCTATCGCTCATGAGTTGTTTTCCAGGAATTTCCAGCCTAATCTTAATCAGTTTTCAGGCACAAAAAAACCCGCATCGGCGGGCTTTTTTGTTAAGCAGCGTTCAAGCAGTAGTTACTTGATTTTTGCTTCTTTATACATCACATGCTTGCGCACAACGGGATCAAACTTTTTGATCTCCATCTTTTCAGGCATGGTGCGTTTGTTTTTGTCGGTGGTGTAGAAGTGACCAGTACCGGCAGACGAAACGAGTCTGATTTTATCACGCATGTCTTATCTCCTAGATTTTTTCGCCGCGAGCACGCATTTCGTCCAGTACAACATCGATGCCTTTCTTATCGATGATGCGCAGACCGTGGTTGCTGACACGCAGTTTTACCCAGCGGTTTTCAGACTCAACCCAAAAACGGTGAGATTGAAGGTTGGGTAAAAAACGACGTTTTGTTTTGTTGTGAGCGTGCGAAACGTTGTTGCCGCTCATTGGGCGTTTGCCCGTTACCTGACATACTCTGGCCATTTTAGAACCTGCTCCTGATGAACTTTACTCTTCGCAGGGTTCCAACCAAGGCCCCTGCCTGCATCTATTAAAGCCGGACTTTATACCATATAAGCTTTTAGATGTGTAGTGAATTTATGATTGTACCGGTGTAAGTCCCATCATGGCGAGTCTGTCTTCCAGCAGCTGCATATCCAGGACGCCGATTTTGCGCATCACAATCTCGCCCTCTGGCGAAATCAGGAAATGGGTCGGGGTAACACGCACGTTATCAAAGGCAGCACTGATTTCACCGCTTTCATCCCAGGTGATGAGATAAGGCAGACCTTTCTGTTCACGCATGGCCTTGATGTGCTCGGGGTAATCATGTGGCATGGCGACGCTGATCATGGCGAGCCCCTTGTCAGCATATTCCTCGTGCAGGGCGATGAGCTCCGGCATTTCCTTGATGCAACCGGGGCAGTCGGTGGCCCAGAAAATCATCAGAATCGGCTGGCCTTTGTAGTCAGTGAGCTGATGCTGACCCCCGTCGATATCGCTGAAGCTGATTTCAGGCATGGGCTGTCCTGAAGTCGGCAGCAGGGTGTAGGTCATCAGGCCGGCCACGCCGGCCATCACAACAATAAGCAGATTTCTGATTGCAGGTTTCATGTCGTTAAAGTCAGTTGTCCAAGGGTTTCTGTCAGTTTGAGATTTTCCCGGTAATCAACCGGACAATCAATCACAGTGACCGTGTCGCGTTCCAGTGCTTCCTGCAGCACTGGCATCAGCTGTTCGGTCTTCTCGACTCTGACACCGAACGCGCCGAAAGATTGCGCATACTGCACAAAATCCGGGTTGGTGAATTCGACATGGCTGGTACGGCCGAATTCGTTTTTCTGCTTCCATTCAATCAGACCGTAACTGGCGTCGTTCCAGATCAGAATCACAATCGGAATATGCAGCCGCATCGCGGTCTCGATTTCCTGTGAGTTCATCATAAAGCCGGCATCACCGGTGACTGCGACAACTTTCCTGTCAGGATAAGCGAGCTTGGCAGCAATGGCACCGGGCACGGCAATGCCCATGCTGGCAAAACCGTTAGAGATAATGCAGGTATTGGGATACTCACAGCGGAACATGCGTGACATCCACATCTTGTGGGCGCCGACATCGCAGATGACGATATCTTCCAGATCCATGGCGGTACGCAGATCCCAGATGATCTTTTGCGGTTTGACCGGAAACTCGGTGTCGTCACGGTGCAGATTCATTTCTTCAATCAGGCTGTCACGCAGGATTCGCAGCGCCTTTCCTTCATGCGGAGTGGTCAGTGCGGCCAGCCGGTTCAGGCTGTGACGTAGATTGCCGACGATACCCAACACCACGCTGTAATGCGCGTCAACTTCGGCATGAGTGCTGTCAATATGGATAATGGTGCGATCCCGTGACGGATGCCAGAGGTAGGGATGATATTCGACCATGTCGTAACCGACGCAGATAATCACATCGGCACTGGCAAAGCCGCAGTTAGCATAATCATTGGACTGCAGACCGACACTGCCCAGCGCCATTGGATGGCGGAAAGGGATGACACCCTTGGCCATGAAGGTGTTGGCAACCGGTATTCGTAGCTTCTCAGCAAACTCGGCCAGTTCCTCGCTGGCATTGGCCCGGACCACGCCGTTACCGGCAAGAATAATGGGATTCTTGGCATTGGAAATGATCTCCGCAGCGCGCTCGATGTGCTCTGCAGCCGGTTCCGGCGGTGTCGCGTGTTTGACCCGCAGTGGCAGATCATCGATTTCCATTTCAGCGATATTTTCCGGGAATTCGATAAAGCAGGCCCCGGTTTTCTCTGTCTGGGCGACTTTAAAAGCCTTACGGACTATCTCGGGAATGACTTCCGGACTGACAATACGGGTGGCGTATTTGGTGATCGGCCGGAACATCGCTTCCAGATCCAGCACCTGGTGCGATTCCTTGTGTAGACGACGGGTCGAGGCCTGACCGGCCACGGCAATCAAGGGGGCGTGATCCATGTTGGCATCAGCAACACCGGTAATCAGGTTGGTTGCGCCCGGCCCCAGCGTGGCGATACAGACCCCGGCGCGACCGGTAAGGCGTCCATAGACATCAGCCATAAAAGCCGCGCCCTGTTCGTGACGGGTGGTAATAAAGCGAATCGGGGAGTCGAGCAGGGCATCCATCACATCCAGGTTTTCCTCACCGGGAATACCGAACAGATACTCGACACCCTCATTTTCCAGCGCTTTGATAAACAGTTCTGCGGCTTTCATGCAGCGGCTTCCTTTTAACCGATTTCGATGGTGCTGCAAGGATAGCAGATTGGCTTATGTCTGGTTTCTGCTTGGGTGTAAATGATGAACCACAGAGGCACAGAGGCACAGAGGGCACAGAGGTTTTATCCGCAGATTACGCAGATTTTCACAGATGAAATAAACCAGCCAAAAATACAGATGGAGCCTTATCAGCAGCGGTTAAATCACCGCCAACAATTTTCTTCTTCTGCTTCAATTATCTGCGTCAATCTGCGTAATCTGCGGATAGTCTACTTTTTGACTCTGTGCCTTTGTGGTTAAACACAAAAAAGGGGCCGAAGCCCCTTTTAATGTCAGCGTCTATTTGAACGCATCGGGTATGCGTGTGTGCCAGTCAGTTTGCTGCTGATACTGGTGCGCGACATTGAGCAGACGGGCTTCATCGAAATAGTTACCGATGATTTGCAGCCCCACCGGCATGCCGTCGATGAAACCGGCCGGCAACGACAGACCGGGTAGCCCCGCCAGATTAACGTTGATGGTGTAAATATCTTCCATGTACATCGCGACCGGGTCATCGGTTTTCTCACCGAAACGGAAGGCTGGCGTCGGTGCTGATGGTCCCATGATGACGTCTACCTCTTCATAGGCCTTGAGGAAGTCATCACGAATCAGGCGGCGGCACTGCTGGGCTTTCAGGTAATAAGCATCGTAGTAACCGGCTGACAGGGCATAAGTGCCGATCATGATGCGGCGTTTGACCTCTTCACCGAAACCTTCACCGCGTGAACGGGTGTAAAGGTCCATCAAATCTTTAGGATCTTCAGCGCGGTGGCCGAAACGTACGCCGTCCATGCGTGACAGGTTCGATGAACACTCTGCCGGCGCGACCACATAATAGGTAGGCACTGCGAGATGTGTGTTGGGCAGGGTGATTTCTTTGAGTTTGGCACCCATCGATTCATATTGCTTGATGGCAGTTTCAACGACTTCAGCCACCCGTGGATCCAGTCCTTCACCGAAATATTCCTTGGGCAGACCGATGGTCAGGCCTTCCAGTGAATCATTCAGGGTGGCGGTATAGTCAGGCACTTCACGGTCGACGCTGGTGGAATCACGCGGATCAAAGCCGGACATGATATTCATCAGCCAGGCGGCATCTTCGGCACTGTTGGCCATTGGGCCCGCCTGATCCAGGCTGGAGGCAAAAGCAATCATGCCATAACGGGAAATGCGGCCGTAGGTGGGTTTCAGTCCGGTCAGGTTACATAAAGAGGAGGGCTGACGAATTGACCCCCCCGTATCGGTCCCGGAAGCGACTGGGGCCAGACGCGCCGCCATGGCGGCGGCAGAACCGCCGGATGAGCCGCCGGGTACACGATCGGTGTCCCAGGGATTTTTGACGGGACCATAATAACTGGTTTCATTGGAAGAGCCCATCGCAAACTCATCCATATTGGTTTTACCCAGTGTGACCATACCGGCGGCATCGGTTTTCTCGACCACAGTGGCATCGTAAGGTGCGATGAATTTGTCCAGCATTTTTGAGCCGCAACTGGTACGAACACCTTTGGTGCAGAAAATATCTTTGTGTGCCAGCGGAATCCCGGTGAGCGGACCGCCTTGCTTGTTGGCCAGTAATTTATCAGCAGATTTAGCCTGTTCCAGCGCCCGGTCTTCGGTCACGGTGATAAAGGCATTCAGATCGCCGTTGTATTGATTGATGCGATCCAGATAATGCTGAGTGAGTTCAACACTGCTGATGTCACCTTTCTGCAGGGCTGTCGAGAGTTCTGAGAGTGATTTGTTATGCATTTGTTTGCCTGTGTCGCTTTATTCGATGACTTTGGGAACCAGATAAACACCGGCCTCGGTTTTAGGGGCGATGGCCTGAAAGGCTTCACGCTGATCGACTTCGGTCACCTCATCGGGACGCAGGCGTTGATGCGCATCCAGTGGGTGGGCCATAGGCTGTATACCACTGGTGTCTACGGCGCTCATTTGTTCTACCAGATTGAGGATGTTGTTCAGACCCTGAGCGTAATGAGGGATGTCTTCTTCCTGTATAGACAGGCGCGCCAGGTGCGCAATTTTTTCTACATCGTGTTTATCTAAACTCATCGACAGTTCCAAATGTTAATTGCTTCAATAAAGCGCCAAGTTTAAATCATTAGCAGCTTGCTCAACAGTCCTGAGCATTGCTAAAGTATCGTTTTTACCCCTTTCAGGTGTGGTTTCTTCAATGTTTGAACGTTTACGTGGAATTTTTTCCAACGATCTGTCGATCGATTTGGGAACAGCTAATACGCTGATTTATGTGCGCGGTAAAGGTATCGTGCTCGACGAACCGTCGGTGGTGGCGATTCGTCAGGATAAAGGACCGGGCGGCCCCCGTTCGATTGCCGCCGTGGGGGTGGAAGCAAAGCGCATGCTGGGACGGACCCCAGGAAATATCACTGCTATCCGCCCACTGAAAGATGGCGTTATTGCTGATTTCACCGTAACCGAGAAAATGCTCCAGCACTTCATCCGCAAAGTGCATGAAGGTCGATTCCTGAAGCCCAGTCCCCGCGTCCTGGTTTGTGTCCCTTGTGGTTCCACCCAGGTGGAGCGCCGGGCCATTCGTGAATCTGCTGCCGGTGCCGGTGCTCGAGATGTATTTCTGATTGAAGAACCCATGGCCGCGGCGATTGGTGCCGGGATGCCGGTGGATGAAGCCAGTGGTTCCATGGTGCTGGATATTGGTGGTGGTACCACCGAAGTCGCTGTGATTTCTCTGAATGGCATTGTTTATTCCGCTTCCGTCCGTATCGGTGGTGATTTGTTTGACGAGGCCATTGTTAACTATGTGCGTCGTAACTACGGCACGCTGATTGGTGAGTCGACCGCCGAGAAAATTAAGAAAGAAATCGGTTCGGCTTATCCCGGTAATGAAGTTAAAGAGATGGAAGTCCGCGGCCGAAACCTCGCTGAAGGTGTGCCACGCAGCTTTACACTGAACAGCAATGAAATTCTGGAAGCACTGCAGGATCCGCTATCCGGTATCGTTGCTGCCGTGAAAACGGCGCTGGAACAAACCCCGCCTGAACTGGGTGCTGACGTGGCTGAACGCGGTATCGTTCTGACCGGTGGTGGTGCGCTGCTGCGGGATCTGGATCGCCTGTTGATTGAAGAAACCGGGCTGCCGGCGATTATCGCTGAAGACCCGCTGACCTGTGTTGCACGTGGCGGTGGCCGGGCGCTGGAAATGATCGATGAGAAGGGAACAGACGTCTTTACATTTGAATAATCTTCAATAAACGTTAGATTAAGACCTTTGCAAATGCGTTTTATTTGCGAAGGTCTTTTAGTTTTGGACGCTAGCCATTAAACCGTTATTTACCAACACACCGTCTCTGAATACCCGGATGATGCTGGCTTTGCTGGCGTCGCTGGTGCTGTTTTTTCTGGACTCGCGTCTGGACTACTTCAAACCCGTACGTTCGACCTTATCCACCCTGGTTTACCCGATACAGGCGACGGCCTCTTTACCGACTAATTTTGCCGATTGGGTCGGTGACTTTTTTCAGGATCGCGAGCAATTGCGGGAGCAAATCACGGTGATGAGTGCCGCTAATAAACTGCAGAATATCCGGCTGCAGAAAATGCAGGCGTTGGAACGTGAGAACATGCGTCTGCGCGAGTTGCTCGGTTCCTCTTTTCGTTTGCAGGAGCGGGTGCAGGTGGCCGAGCTGCTCACAGTAGACCTGGATCCTTTCTCACAGCAGGTCATCATCGATAAGGGACATAACTACGGGGTTTACATTGGCCAGCCGGTGCTCGATGCCCATGGTGTAATGGGGCAGGTGACTGAGGCTTCACCGTTGTCCAGCCGGGTTGTGTTATTGACCGACCCCAGCCATAGCATTCCGGTTCAAATCAACCGTAACGGGCTTCGGGCTGTAGTTACCGGCCGTGGGCTGGGCGAAAAGCTGCAGATGGATTTCCTGCCGCATAACGCTGATGTCAGACAGGGTGATTTGCTGGTGACTTCCGGGCTGGGTGGCCGTTTTCCTGTCGGCTATCCAGTCGGCAAAGTCGTCTCTGTTGATTTTCCACAAGGTAAAGCGTTTGCCGACATCAAAGTTGAGCCGGCAGCCAACCTCTCTACCAGCCGTGAAGTGATGCTCGTGTTGCCGGGTGAAAAAATTCAGACCGAACCGCTGCTGACACAGGAACCTGCTGCTGCCGAGGCCGAAGCGACTCTGGCACCGGCGGCCACTAAGGATGAAGTCATTATCACAACACCTGAGTCCCAGACTGAGGAGGCGGTCGATGGCGACAACCGCTGAGTCCAGAAATGGCTTTGTGATTGCGATTACCCTGGTTATCGCCATGTTGCTGATGCTGGTGCCTCTGCCGGATTTGGCGCGTTATTTCCGTCCTGAATGGGTGGTGATGACCCTGATTTACTGGGCCATGGCCCTGCCGCATCGTGTCAGCATCGGGGTAGGCTGGCTGACGGGGCTGCTGATGGATGCGATGATGGGTACCACGCTGGGCATCATGGCATTCAGCTATGCACTGGCAGTTTATTTGATTGCGCGATTCCACCTGCAGCTTCGGCAGTATCCTCTATGGCAGCAGGCACTGACGATCTTTTCTGTCGTATTGCTGGTGCATCTTGTTGCCATTCTGGCTGCCGGTCCCGATATGAGCTGGATTATATGGATGCCAGTCATTACCAGTACGCTGATGTGGCCGGTGATGTATGCCCTGCTGCGTAAAATCCGTCGTACATTTCAGGTAAGCTGACCTTATGTCGACACGCTTCACGCTGAAAGATCATTTCCGTGAAAGCCGCTTAATCAACGGGCGGCTACTGGTCGCTGCCTTGCTCTCGATTCTGGTATTCAGCGTGGTTGTTGTCAGGCTGGTGGTGTTGCAGGTGTTCGAATATGAACATTTTGATTCACTCTCCAATCGCAATCGTGTCGATATCGAGCCACTGCCGCCACAGCGGGGGCTGATTTATGATCGGAACGGTGTAATTATTGCCGAAAATATCCCCACCTTTAGTCTGGAAATGGTGCCTGAAAAAGTTGAGGACATAGACCATACGCTTGATGAATTATCCCAGCTACTGGCACTGACAGATGAAGATATCGCTGATTTTCAGGCGCGTCTCAAGCGACATCGTCGCTTCCAACAGGTGGTGATCAGACAACGTCTGACTGAAGAGGAGGTTGCCCGCTTTTCTGCCAACCGTTACCGCTTTCCCGGTGTTGATGTTCAGGGGCGGCTGATACGTCATTACCCACAGGGCAACCTGTTTGCCCATGCAGTGGGCTATGTGGGGCGGATTAATGAGCGTGAACTGCAGATCATCGACCAGCAGGATTACAAAGGGACCTTGCAGATAGGCAAGACAGGGGTAGAAAAGGAATATGAAGAGATCCTGCATGGTGAAGTCGGATACCGCCAGGTTGAGACCAATGTGCAGGGTCGTATTGTTCGTGAGCTGATGTCCGTCTCGTCACAGTCGGGTGATGATTTATATCTCAATCTGGACATTAATCTGCAACGCGTCGCCAGTGAGTCGCTAACCGATTTCAATGGCTCTGTGGTGGCGATGGACCCCCGGACCGGCGGCGTCCTGGCGCTGGTCAGCAAACCGGACTTTGATCCCAACCTGTTTGTGTCCGGCATCAGCAGTAAAGATTACGCTGAACTCAGAGACTCTCCCGAGCGCCCCTTGTATGACCGGGCTTTGCGTGGCAGTTATCCGCCGGGGTCGACATTAAAGCCGTTTGTGGCGCTGGCCGGGCTGGAGCTGGGCGTGGTCACAGAGCACTCCAAAACCTATTGCCCGGGCTGGTATACCTTACCCGGCCATGATCATCGCTACCGCTGCTGGAAACACCATGGTCACGGCATGATGGACATGAACGCCGCGGTGGCCCAGTCCTGTGACGTCTATTTCTATGATCTCGCCCACGCACTGGGCATTGATCGCTTGCACAACTTTCTTGATCTGTTTGGCTTCGGTCACCAGACCGGTATCGATATCCCCAGTGAAAGCAGCGGTTTGTCGCCGTCGAGAGAGTGGAAACGGGCTAGTCGCAACCAGGCCTGGTTCCCGGGCGAGACGCTGATCTCGGGTATTGGGCAGGGCTTTAATCAGACCACACCGATTCAACTGGCTCACGCCACTTCAACCCTTGCCATGCGTGGCGTCATGCAGGAACCTCAGGTCGTTCGTGCCAGTCGTAAAGCAGGGCAAAGTGAGATGGAACTGCGTGGTAGTGAGCGTGTTACAAGCCTGCCGATGCAGGACAGTCAGCATTGGGAAGCGGTGGTAGACTCGATGGTTGAAGTGATTCACGGAGAGCGCGGTACCGCCAGACATGTCGGCAAAGATATGCCATTCAAGGTGGCCGGAAAAACCGGCACCGCCCAGGTTTTCGGTATTGCTCAGGATGAGAAATACGACGCGGAAACACTGGAAAGAAAGCTGCATGATCATGCGTTGTTTATTGCTTTTGCCCCGGCCGATAAGCCTGAATTTGTGGTCGCGGTGGTGGTGGAAAATGGTGGGAGTGGTAGTAAAACTGCCGCACCGATAGCCCGCAAAATGATGATTGAACATTTCGGATTGGAACTGGATGAACCACAGCCTGATCAGTGACAGACCACAGCGGCCATCCTGGCAACCGGGCAGGCTATTCCAGCTGTTGCATATTGATGCGATGCTGTTATTCGGCCTGGTGCTGTTGCTCGGTGTTGGCTTGATGATGCTATATAGTGCGGGTGGTCAGGATGCGGGACTGATTATCCGCCAGTTGGTCAGGCTCGGTGTCGCTATGGGGGCTATGCTGGTAGTGGCCCAGATTCACCCGGACAGGATGCGTGACAGCGCCTACTGGCTCTATGCATTTGGTCTGATACTACTGGGCGCGGTGTTACTGTTCGGTCATGAAGGAAAGGGGGCACAACGCTGGCTCAATCTTGGCTTTTTCCGGTTCCAGCCTTCCGAAATTATCAAGCTGGCAGTCCCCATTCTGGTGGCCGCGTTTCTGGCCGAACGTCCCTTACCTCCCACAGCATTACGCGTGCTGATGAGCCTGGTACTGATTGGACTGCCGGCATTTCTGATTGCCAAACAGCCGGATTTGGGCACGGCCATACTGATTGCAAGCTCTGGTTTGATTGTGCTTTTTCTGGCCGGGATCAGCTGGAAATTGATTATCGGCTTTATCAGTACCTGCGCGGCGGCGGCGCCCGTGTTGTGGTACTTCATGCACGACTATCAGCGGCGTCGGGTGCTGACCTTTCTTAATCCGGAAAATGATCCGCTGGGGGCCGGCTATCACATTATTCAATCGAAAATCGCCATCGGCTCGGGCGGTACCTTCGGTCAGGGCTGGCTGCAGGGTACCCAGTCTCACCTTGAGTTTCTGCCGGAGCGTTCGACCGACTTCATATTCGCTGTGATTGCCGAAGAGTTTGGCCTTGCCGGTGCCGCTTTGATACTGTGCCTGTACCTGTTGATTGCGGGACGAGGCCTGTTTATTGCCAGTCAGGCGCAAAGCAGTTTTTCACGACTGCTGGCCGGCAGTATCTCGATTACATTCCTGGTTTATGTGTTTGTTAATGTCGGTATGGTTACCGGCTTATTACCTGTGGTCGGGGTGCCCCTGCCGCTGGTGAGTTATGGTGGCACCTCGATGGTGACCTTGCTTGCCGGCTTCGGTATCCTGATGTCTATTCATACTCACCGAAGGATGATGTCGCCGTGAAACAGTTTGTGTTCAGTAGTGCTTTGTTGTGTCTGACTTCTCTGCCTGTTATGGCCAATCCGGACTTACCGGATCTGCCTCAGTTTATTGACAAAATGGTCACTGAACATGGTTTTAACGAAGCGGAGCTGGAACGGGTTTTTGCTGAAGTGGAAGTCAAGGACAGCATCCTTAAAGCGATTTCCAGACCGGCAGAAAAGAGCAAGCCCTGGTATGAGTACCGTGATATTTTTCTGACCGGTTCGCGTATCGCTGGCGGTGTAGAATTCTGGCAGCAGCACAAAGAAGCCCTGGCCGAGGCTGAACAGCAATACGGTGTACCCGCCGAAATCATCGTATCAATTCTGGGTGTAGAAACCCGTTACGGTGGCAATGTCGGTAGTTTCCGGGTGATCGATGCCCTGTCGACGCTGGCTTTCCGTTACCCGCCGCGGAGTCCCTTTTTTACCAGTGAACTGGAGAACTTCCTTATCCTCACCCGTGAAGAACAGATGTCCCAGCTGGAACCAGTCGGTTCCTATGCCGGGGCCATGGGGCTGGGCCAGTTTATGCCCAGCAGCTATCGGGCCTATGCGGTGGATTTTGATGGCGATGGCCACCGGGATATCTGGAATAACCCCACTGATGCTATTGGCAGTATCGCCAACTATCTGGCCGTGCATGGCTGGGTACCGGGGGAGAGCATTGTGCATCGCACGGAACTCAATACATCACTGCCAGAGGGCATCAATGGCACCGACCTGAAACCGGCATTCAGTCGTGAGCAACTGGCTACAGCCGGTTTTTCGCTGGCACAGATACCAGCAGGTAATGACTCACTATCGGTCATTGCCCTGACGCAGCCCGATGGCGAGGAGTACTGGCTGGGTCGGCAGAATTTTTATGCCATCACCCGCTATAATCACAGCCGTATGTATGCGATGGCGGTGGTTCAGCTGGCGGAGGCTATCCGCCATCAATTCGGTGAATTGTAATGAGATTGACCGTTTTCTGGCGGAGAGCAGCGCTGACGCTGGCTTATCTGTTGTTGATTTCCTGCAGCAGTGTTTCTGAAAAAGACGGTGCACCACGTAAGGTGCCTGACATCAGTCAGA
The DNA here is from genome assembly GCA_965229455.1 of uncultured Methylophaga sp. Lineage (GTDB taxonomy): Bacteria > Pseudomonadota > Gammaproteobacteria > Nitrosococcales > Methylophagaceae > Methylophaga. The sequence goes on along the minus strand of OZ245877.1, from coordinate 2,271,216 downwards.
TACCGGACGCGGTACCCAAGGTCGAGCCGCGCAGTAAATATGGTAATCCCGCCCAGTACGAAGTTTTCGGTAAAAGTTATTACACGCTGACCAGCGCTGAAGGCTATCGAGAAAAGGGCATAGCCTCCTGGTATGGCACCAAGTTTCATGGGCGCCGGACTTCCAGCGGTGAAATTTACGATATGTATGAAATGACGGCGGCGCATAAAACACTGCCGCTACCGAGTTATGTGGAGGTCACCAACCTTGAAAACGGCCGCAGGGTTGTTGTGAAGGTGAATGATCGCGGACCATTTCACGACAACCGTCTGATTGATTTATCATATAGCGCTGCCACCAAACTGGGGATTGTTGCTAAAGGCACTGGTTTGGTGGAAGTGCGGGCAATTACTCCCGGTAGTGCCAGTAAGAGAGTGACCTCGATCAAGCGGGAGTCTCAGCCGGTAAAGTCGGCGAGCTCAGCCGCGATGTTTCTGCAGGTGGGGGCATTTAGTAGTCTCAATCGCGCCGAGCAGGTTAAATCCCGTCTGCAGCAGGATATCGCGGACAGCGTCACTATCATGCCGGTGAGTGGTGTCCAGGGTACCCTGTATCGGGTCAGAGTCGGCCCCCTGGCCAGTGTGGCATATGGTGATGATCTGGCTGCCAGATTGGTCGGACTCGGCTTTCGCGACAGCCATATCGTCGTCGATTAAATCTTTTTTCCTGAGAGTTCATCATGCTGAAAAACACGAAAGTTGTTTTATTTTTTTTATTTCTGACTGCTTTTGTTTCGGTGCAGGCTGGCGTCGTTGCGCCTAAGCCCTCGGCACCGGCGGTCGCGGCCAAATCCCATATTCTGATCGACTACGACAGTGGCAAAGTGCTGGCTGCCGAGAACCCGGATGAAAAACTGCCGCCCGCCAGTATTACCAAGCTGATGACCTCGTATGTGGTATCCCATGAACTGCATGCCGGTAATATCGCACTGGACGATGAAGTGCTGATCAGTGAAAAAGCCTGGCGCATGATTGGTTCACGCAGCTTCATCAAGGTGAATACCAAGGTGTCAGTGGAAGCCTTGCTGCGCGGCATGATTGTGCAGTCCGGTAATGATGCCGCGGTGGCCCTAGCCGAGCATATCGCTGGCAGTGAAGAAGTCTTCGCGCAGATGATGAATCAATATGCGCAGCAACTGGGTATGTACAACACTAACTACATGAATGCGACCGGACTGCCTGATCCCGATCATTACACTACGGCGCGTGATATTGCGACGTTGTCTGCGGCACTGATTCGTGACTTTCCCGAACACTACGAGTGGTACGCGGAAAAGGAATTTACCTATAACGAGATTACCCAGCATAACCGCAACAAACTGTTGTGGCGGGATAACAGTGTTGATGGCCTGAAAACAGGCCACACCGAAGAAGCAGGGTTTTGTCTCGCCGCTTCCGCTAAGCGAGGTGATATGCGGTTGATTACCGTTGTGCTCGGCACCCGCAGTGAAAATGCCCGCGCCCAGGAAACCCAGAAACTCCTGAACTACGGCTTCCGTTTCTTTGAGACCCATCAGTTGTACCAGGCCAATGCCAGCATTACCGATACCAAGGTCTGGAAAGGGGCTCAGGACACCCTGGCTTTAGGTCTGGCGCAGGGCTTATCAGTCACTGTGCCACGCGGTCAGTATGATGATCTGGCTGCCAGCACCAATATTCAGCAGCCGGTGATTGCCCCTATCGAAGCGGGTACTGTGCTGGGTGAAGTTGAGATTCGCCTGGGTGAGGAAGTGGTTGCCAAACAACCGCTGGTGGCCCTCAATGCCGTTGAGCAGGGGAGCTGGTGGCGTCGTCTGATTGACCATATCCTTCTGTGGATCTGGGGTTAAAGCGTGAGAACCGTATTTTTAAACGGCGAGTATCTGCCCGCCGACCAGGCCCATGTTTCTGTGCTCGATCGCGGTTTTCTGCTCGGCGACGGGGTCTATGAGGTTATCCCGGTTTATCAGGGCCTGCCATTCTGTCTGAATGAGCATTTACAGCGTCTGCAACGCAGTCTGGATGGGGTTCGCATGGCCAACCCCTACAGTATCGAACAGTGGAGCGAGATTATCGCCCGGCTGGTGAAAGACAATGAGGGTGAGAATCAGGCGGTGTATCTGCAGGTCACACGTGGCGTTGCGCCCCGTGACCATGTGTTTCCGGAAGGCGTCGAACCCACCGCCTTTGTCATGACCAATCCGATCAAGCCGCTGCCTGAATGGTATAAACAGGATGGCATCAAGGCGATTACAGTCAAAGATATTCGCTGGGCTCAATGCGACATCAAGGCGATTACCCTGTTACCCAACAGCCTTCTGAGACAGCAGGCGCAGGATGCCGGTGCCCAGGAAGCCATTCTGATCCGCGATGGTTATATGACTGAAGGCTCTGCCAGCAACAGCTATGCAGTACTGGATGGCGTGATTTACACCGCGCCCAAGGATGAGAAAGTACTGCCCGGTATCACTCGGGATGTGGTGCTGGGACTGGCCCGTTCAGCTGGTGTTTCGTATCGCGAACAGGCGGTCTCTGCCGAGCAGCTGAAACAGGCCGATGAAATCTGGATCAGCAGTTCCACCCGTGAGTTGTTGCCGGTAACAACGCTGGATGATGCGCCGGTTGGTAATGGCAAACCAGGCCCGGTCTGGCAGCAGCTTGACGCGCTTTACCAGCGTTTCAAAACGGAGGGCAGCGTATGAGCGAACAGGATAAACAACAGGAAACCCTGCTTGAGTTTCCCTGTGACTTTGCCATCAAAGCCATGGGCGAGACCAGTGACGATCTGGACCAGATCGTGGTAGAAATTATTCGCCGCCATGTGGAAGATATTTCAGAAGGGGCGGTCAGCAGCCGTCAAAGCTCCGGTGGTAAATTCACCTCGATTACGGTGACCGTCCGCGCGACCAGCAAGCCGCAGCTTGATGCGATTTATCAGGACCTGACCAGCCATCACCGCATCAAATACGTGCTCTGATGATCATTAAAGACCTGGGGCTTGTCGACTATCAACCGGTGGTCGATAAGATGCGTGAATTTACGCTGAGCCGTGACACCGATACCGAGGACGAACTCTGGCTGCTGGAGCACCAGCCGGTCTTCACTCAGGGCGCCAACGGTCAGGCCGAACATGTGCTTGATCTGCATGATATTCCGCTGGTGGCAACTGATCGCGGTGGTCAGGTCACTTACCATGGTCCCGGACAGCTTGTCGCTTATCCCTTGATTGACCTTCGCCGCCACCAGTCCGGTGTCAGAGACATGGTCAATCGCCTGGAGCAGACGGTGATTTGCATGCTGGCAGCCTTTGATATCAATGCTTATGCCCGAAAAGATGCCCCGGGTGTTTATGTCGATGAGCGCAAGATTGCCTCACTGGGTTTACGGGTCAAACGCGGCGCCTGTTATCATGGTGTCAGTTTTAATATTGATATGGACCTGACCCCGTTCAGTTATATCAATCCCTGCGGCCAGGCAGGCCTGGAAGTGATTGACCTGACATCACTGGGTATAGCACTGGATATGGCCGACGCCAAACAACAATTTATCGCTGCATTTAATCAGCAAATGCAGACAGGTATGAATACATGACAGAAACAGCAGAGGGCAAACGCGACGTTCGCGCGCTCAAAGGCGAATCCAAGGTTTCCCGCATTCCCATCAAGATTGAACCCAGCCAGCCCAAGCGCAAGCCGGAGTGGATTCGTGCCAAATCGCACGGTGACCCGCGCGTTCAGCACATCAAGGATATGCTGCGCGAGCACAATTTGCACAGCGTCTGTGAAGAAGCGGCTTGCCCTAATCTGGGTGAATGCTTTGCCCACGGCACCGCGACTTTCCTGATCATGGGTAATATCTGCACTCGACGCTGCCCATTCTGTGATGTCGCACATGGCCGGCCCGATCCGCTGGATGAGAACGAACCGGCACATCTGGCCAAAACCATTGCGGCGATGCAGCTGAAACACGTCGTCATCACTTCGGTAGATCGTGATGATCTGCGGGATGGCGGTGCTAATCACTTTGTGCGCTGTATTGATGAAGTCCGGCGACAGTCGCCTTCGACCGATATCGAGGTGCTGGTCCCTGACTTTCGTGGCCGTATGGATGTCGCGCTGGACATCCTGACCCAGAGTCCGCCGGATATTTTCAACCACAACCTGGAGACAGTACCGCGCCTGTACAAGGCAGCCCGTCCCGGTTCTGACTATCAGTGGTCTTTGGATTTGATTCGCCGCTTCCAGCAACTGCACCCGGAAGTGCCGACTAAATCCGGCCTGATGCTGGGGCTCGGTGAGACGATGGATGAAGTCAAACAGGTGATGCAGGACTTACGTGATCACGGTTGCCGAATGCTGACGCTGGGCCAGTATCTGCAACCCAGCCGCCATCATCTACCGGTGGATCGTTTTGTCACGCCGGCGGAATTTGATGAACTGGGCGAACTGGGCAAACAGATGGGGTTTGAGCATGTGGCCAGTGGACCCATGGTTCGTTCTTCCTATCATGCTGACCTGCAGGCTCAGGGTAAAAAAGTGTCCTGATGGCTGGCGAGGGCCATGCCCTGACAGATAACAATGAGTTCACGGAACTTAATTTGGCTGATATTGAGGGCGGCTGAAACATCCCACAGCGAGACAGCCTGGTATAGACTGGGCAAGTGTTCAACAGTCTGAACAGACAGGAGGAATCATGGCCGTTAACCGACGCAGGCTGATACAGACAGTGGCCGCTGCGAGTTCGCTGGCTGTATTCCCCCAGTTGAAACTGGCTGCCAAAACTGACAGCAAACGGCAACGGGTGGTGGTGATTGGTGGTGGCTTTGCCGGTGCCACCGCCGCGAAATACCTCAAGATGTGGGCGCCCGATCTGGATGTCCTGATGATCGAAAAAAGCAGCTATTTTGTGTCCTGTCCGCAGAGCAATATGGTGTTGAGCGGCAGCCGCACGCTGCAGCAACTGACACATGATTATCAATCGCTATCACGTCAATATCGGGTGAGGACCTTACAGGCTACGGTGACCTCAATAGATACCGAAAAGCATGTCGTGAAGCTCAAGGATGGCACAAAGATTGGCTATGATCGTCTGATTGTCGCGCCCGGTGTCGATTTTATTTACGACACGTTGCCGATGTTGACCCCGCATGTGGTCAATAACAAAATCCCGCATGCCTGGAAAGCCGGACCGCAGACCGAGCTGTTATTCAACCAGCTCAAGGCGATGCCGCAGGGCGGTAACGTGGTGATGACAATCCCGCCCACCCCGTATCGCTGTCCCCCGGGGCCGTATGAGCGCGCCTGCCAGATTGCGCTGTTCCTCAAGCAGTATAATCCTACCGGCAAGCTTATTATCCTAGATGCTAACGGGGGGATCGTGTCCAAAAAAGCCCTGTTTCAGAATGCCTGGGAAGATGACTATCCGGGCCTCATCGATTATTACCCCAGTAATGCGCTTGAATCCGTGGATGTCGACAGTCTTTCGGTGGAGAGCCTGTTTGATCGTTTTCAAGCCGACGTGCTCAATGTGATCCCGCCACAGAAGGCCGGCAAAGTCGCAGAACTGGCCGGTACGATTAATGTAGATCGGCGTTGGTGTGAAGTGGATTTCCGAAGCTACGAATCCACCGCGGTCGCCGGGGTGCATGTGATTGGTGACGCTGTCGCCTCGAACCTGCCCAAGTCGGGCCATATTGCTAATTCACAAGCCAAAGTCTGCGCCGCCGCAGTCATTGCTCTGTTGAAACAGCAACCGGTGGAAGCCAGTCCCAAATTCGGCAATACCTGTTACAGCTATGTTGATGCTAAGAGGGCGGGCCACGTCGCCGCGGTATTTGCTTTTGATGCAGCAGATAAGCAGATGAGTGCCATGCCCGGCGGCGGTTCGACGTCGATTGCCACCGAAATGGAAGGTCGTTTTGCCCAAGCCTGGGCACAAAATATCTGGTCCGATACGCTACGATAAAGGCCGACGAATCAAATGCTAAGCATATCCGGGGTGTGACGGCAGGGGCAATGCAGTATAATGCCTGCTTTTCTGGTGCGCTTTATGATGTGATATCAACGTGCGGTGCAGCTCTGGCTAACCATGAAATGTAGATAGACTCATCTCAGTCCGGAACTCGCCCTGTTGAGGGATACCCCGATAGCACATTGCCCTGCTGCAAATTAAGCGTACCAAGTCTCCGCCATCAAGTTATTTTATGAGGTTGTAGATGAGTGATTTTTTACCCGGCCTGGAAGGTGTCCCGGCAACGAAGTCCGCCATTTCTTACATCGATGGTGAGAAAGGTATACTGAGTTACCGCGGCTATCCGCTGGAAACCCTGGCAGAAAACAGCAGTTTTGAAGAATCCACGCTGTTGTTGCTCAATGGCGAACTGCCAACCCAGAAAGCACTCGACGACTTCAAACAGGAATTACGTCAGAACTACCGCATCAAATATCACATTCGTGAAATGATGCGTCACTTCCCGCATGACGGCCATCCGATGGATATGCTGCAGACAGCGGTATCCAGTCTGGGCATGTTCTACCCGGGCACTGAGTGTCTGACCGGCGCCGATACCTGTGAAGATCTGGACTACGTGCGCAACATGACCGTGAATATCATCGCGCAGATGTCACCATTGGTTGCGATGTGGCAGCACATCCGCTACGGCTGGGACCCGATTCAACCACGCTCGGATCTGTCGGTCGCCGAAAACCTGCTCTACATGTTTAACGGAGAAGAGCCGGATCCACTGCTGGCCAAAATCATGGATGTCTGCCTGATCCTGCACGCGGAACACACGCTCAACGCTTCCACTTTTGCCGCACTGGTTGCCGGTTCCACCCTGGCATCCCCTTACAGCGTCATTTCTGCCGCGATTGGCACCTTGTCCGGCCCATTGCATGGCGGCGCCAATCAGCGCGTTGTCGGCATGCTGCAGGAAATCGGGTCACCGGATAATGTTGAAGCCTGGGTTGATAGCAAGCTGAAAAACAAGGAAGTCATCTGGGGTATGGGCCACCGCGAATACAAGGTCAAAGACCCGCGTGCCACCATCCTGCACAAACTGGTGGAAAAACTGGTTGAGGAGCGGGGCGGTGCACTGGATGATATGTTCGACACCGCATTGAAATTGGAGGAAGTCTGCGCGGATCGCCTGGGTCATAAAGGCGTCTATCCGAATGTGGATTTCTACTCCGGTATTCTGTATTCAGAAATGGGCATTCCTGAAGATCAGTTCACGGCATTGTTTGCCGTCGCCCGTAGCGCCGGCTGGCTGGCACACTGGCGTGAGCAGATTGCCAACAACCGCATTTATCGTCCGACTCAGATTTATGTCGGTAGCGAAATGCGTGAATATGTGCCGATGAACCAACGCGGCTAATTTAACTAAGCTGACACAGGCCCTCTTCCTGCCGGGGAGAGGGCTTTTTTTGTGTCTGGGCTAGTCAGCGAATAATGGTTTTGCTCGCTTCGCCCTGAATTTCCCGTACCAGTCTCGGCACCAGGTAGCCCGGCAACTGTGTTCTGATTTTATCCAGCAGTCCGATGGCGCTGGCTTCTGTCACATCAAAGTGTGCCGCACCGGCCACTTTATCCAGAAGATGCAGGTAATAGGGCATGACATTGACGTCATTCAGGCGCTCACTCAGATTTACCAGGGCATCGACCGAATCGTTTATCCCTCTCAGTAACACAGTCTGGTTCAGTAACTGGCAGCCTGCCTGCTGTAATTTCAACAGCGCGAGCTCCGCGTCCTCATCAATTTCATTGGCATGATTGGCATGGATAACCATCACAACCTTGAGTTCACAGTCGCTAATCCATTTGAGTAAGTTGGCATCAATGCGCTCAGGCAAGACGACCGGTAACCGGGTATGGATTCGTAATCGTTTCAGATGCGGGATCTGTTCCAGCTCCGCCACCAGCCTCGACAGTTTGTCATCACTGAGGGAGAGCGGATCGCCACCGCTTAAGATAACTTCATTGATGTGGGTGTCAGCCTGTAACTGTGCCAGTGTCTCATTGAGCTGGCTGGCCAGAGGGTTGCTGTCAGAATAGGGAAAATGACGACGGAAACAGTAACGACAGTGAATCGCGCAGGCGCCGGTGGTCACCAGTAAGGCCCGACCCTGATATTTCTGTAAAATCCCGGGGCCGGTGACGGCCAATTGATCGCCTACCGGATCACGGCCGAAGCCCGCTACTTCCAGACTCTCATCAATCAGCGGCAACACCTGTTTTAACAGGGGGTCCTGCTTATCACCGTAGCGCATCTTGTTGATATAGCTTTGCGGCACGCGCAGAGGAAACTGGCGAATTTTAGCCTTGTCGATGGTCTTGAGGGCGCCGCTCAGGCCCAGTTGTGCCAATAATTCATCGGCATCAGAGACGGCTTCAGCCAGCGCCTGTTGCCAGCTTTGTTTTGTCTTTAAGGGCGGGGATTGCGGTATCATAGTCACTTTTATTCTCAGGCAGGCGAAGATCGTCCCCTAAAAGAGGTCAAGATGGCAAGCTATAGTACAAATGAATTCAAATCGGGTCTCAAATTCATGCTGGATGGCGACCCATGCAGCATTATCGAAAATGAGTTCGTTAAACCCGGTAAAGGTCAGGCCTTTAACCGCGTTAAATTCCGTAACCTGAAAACCGGCCGCGTCAATGAACGCACATTCAAATCCGGTGATACTGTGGAAGGTGCTGACGTCATCGAAATCGATCTGGAGTACTCCTACAACGACAGTGAGTTCTGGTACTTTATGGACCCGACTTCCTTTGAACAGTATGCCGCAGATGCCAATGCGATTGCGGAATCCAAAGACTGGCTCAAAGAACAATATACTTACACCGTGACACTCTGGAATGGCGCACCTTTGCTGGTATCTCCGCCGAATTTCGTCAATCTCGCGGTGGTTGAAACTGATCCGGGTGTGCGTGGCGATACCTCAAGCGGTGGTGGTAAACCGGCCACGCTGGAAACCGGTGCCGTGGTGCGTGTGCCACTGTTTATCGAAATCGGTGAAGTGCTGAAAGTTGATACCCGGACTTCATCCTACGTCGAACGCGCCAAGGATTGATGACAGAAACAGTCTGGCAACCGACAGCCAGTATCGACACGCTAAAACGGCGGGCTCAGCTTCTGGCTGATGTCCGCCGTTTTTTTGCCGAGCGTCATGTTCTGGAAGTTGATACCCCGGTGCTGTCGCAGGCCGCGCCAACAGCAACTTATCTCGACAGCTTCGAAACGTATTACCAGCCAGCCGGCAGTCAGCCGGTTTCTTACTATCTGCAGACTTCGCCCGAGTTCGCGATGAAACGTCTGCTCGCTGGGGGCAGTGGTGATATTTATCAAATCGCCAAAGTCTTTCGTCATGGTGAACTGGGTCGGTTGCATAATCCGGAATTCACGATGCTGGAGTGGTATCGTCCGGCATTGGATTATGCCGGCCTGATGCAGGAAGTGGATCAGCTGCTGCAGCAGGTGGCAAATACCCCGGCGGCAATCAAAATGTCTTACCACCAGGCATTTCAGCAGTATCTGCAGATGGATATTGAACAGCAGGACAGCAAGACCCTCAAACAGGCTGCGCATGCGGCAATCAGCCATCTGCCAGTAGACTGGCAGACAGATTATGACGGCTGGCTGGAGATGCTGATGAGTGAGGTGATTGAAACCGAACTTAAAGCTCTCGACAAGCCGGTCATCATTTATGACTTCCCCGCATCACAGGCGCAGTTGGCAAAAGTTTATCAAAACCCGCAAGGTATCGAGGTCGCGGCCCGGTTTGAGTTATACGCCGGTGGAATGGAACTGGCTAATGGTTACGATGAATGTCTTGATGCGGGCGAACTGCGCCGTCGTTTTGTGACCGATAACAGACGGCGAGCAGAGCAGAATAAAGCGCTCATGCCCATCGATAACCGGCTGTTGGCAGCGGTAGAGCAGGGGTTGCCGCCCTGTACCGGTGTCGCCCTGGGCCTGGACCGTCTGATGCTGTTGCTGGCTGAAAAAACCACCATTAGTGAGGTGGTCAGCTTTGGTTTTGAGCAAAGTTAAGCGATAATCCTGTGAAATAGGTCACGGAATGACATTATCGCCAGGGAACGCTTAGCCATAAGGACTCTGCAAAAATGGATGATCATTCACAGACTGTTGAACCGGATAACGACCTCTACAAAACGCTGCTGGAGTCGACCCGCGCCATTCCCTGGAAGCTCGACTGGCAGACTATGCAGTTTGTCTATATCGGCCCGCAAATCGAGGAACTGCTGGGCTGGGCGCCATCAAGCTGGGTGTCGGTCAATGACTGGGCCGAACGTATGCATCCTGATGATCAAAAATGGGTCGTCGATTTCTGTGTCTCCCAGTCCCAGTCCGGTAGCGATCACGAGGCCGATTACCGTGCACTGACCAAAGATGGTCACTATGTCTGGATCCGGGATGTGGTCCATGTGGCCCGCGACGAGAATGGTGAAGTGACCGCCCTTATCGGTTTTATGTTCGATATCAGCGAGCGTAAGGAAACCGAGCAGAAGCTGCTGGATCTGCAAAAAGAATTGGAGGAGCTGTCTTTCAAAGATGGCCTCACGGGCGTATCTAACCGACGCATGCTTGACTCGGTGCTGGAAGAAGAATGGGTCCGGGCCCGACGCGAACATCAGCCCCTGTCACTGCTGCTGATTGATATCGATTTTTTCAAACAATACAACGACTTTTACGGTCATATGCAGGGCGATGATTGCCTGATTAAGGTGGCACAGGTGTTGTCAGACGTCGCCACCCGTTCAAAAGATTTCTTTGCCCGTTTCGGGGGCGAGGAGTTTGTCATGGTGCTGCCGGAGACTGATGCTGAAGCGGCGCAGAAAATGGCTGAGCGTTGCCAGCAGTTTATTTTCAAACAACAGATCCCGCATGCACAGTCTGAAGTGTCTCAGTTGCTGACTATCAGCATTGGCACTGGCACTATCGTGCCTTCACACAAAGACGAACTGAGAGATTTTGTCGACCGTGTCGACCAGGCCTTGTATCAGGCCAAGCAGGCCGGGCGTAACCGAATTCAGGCAGCCTGATTATTATTGAATTTTGAGTGATTCATGCCCGTTAACGTAGTACAACTGGCTAAATTGAGCACGCTCTTTGTTGTGCTTGCTGCGCTGTTCTGGGGACTTTCCGGTGGTGTTGCGGCGTTACTCATGGCTTTTGGCTGGGATGCGCTGGTGGTGTCATTTTATCGTGGCGCGATTGGGCTGATGTTTGTCCTGGTCTGGCTGGCACTTCGACCCCGCCGCAGTGGTCTCAGCCAATGGCGTCTATGGACCTGGTCAGCCCTTGCCGGCATAGGTGTTGCCGGTAACTTTTCTTTCTACTTTCTGAGTATCAACGAGGGCAGTGTCGCCGTCGCTGCCACCCTGATGTACTGCGCGCCGGTATTTGTTTATCTCATTGCTTTTGCCTGCCGGCTGGAAAAACCGACATGGCAAAAATGGCTTGCCATGACAGTGGTGATGGCCGGGGTGATTTTGCTGACTGGTATCTACGCCCAGGATGCAGTGTCCACCACCAAGCTGGGCATTATTGCAGGGCTGTTATCCGGTTTGTCCTATGCGGTGTTTATCTTCGGTTTTAAATATGCCGCGCCACATGGCAGTCCCCAGGCGATCCTGACCATCGCTCTGGCTGTGCTGGTGGGCAGCTTGATCTGGCTGATTGATGTTGAACAGATGCTGGCTGTGCATGGCTCCACGAGCTGGCCATTATTTGCATTGCTGGGGATCTTTGGCGGTGGGCTGTCATTCATCCTCTATATTGTAGGTTTGAAATATGCGATGCCCTCGGTCGCCGCGGTGGTGGCCATGGTTGAGCCGGTCACAGCTTCATTGTTCGGTGTCGCCGTGTTAAATCAATCCCTCAGCGAGGTTCAGATTATCGGCATGACTTTAATTCTGGTCACGGTCACGCTGTTAAGCATTTATGCTGGTCGACGGCGGTCTGTGACGGATTAGCCCCTGAACACCTGACTGCTGATTAGCCGCCGGTTTGTTGTCACAGTAGCTGTCGGCCATAATAGGGGCATGACTCCTGAATATTCCCTGACAATGAAACTCTCTCTCGCAGAGCCGCGAGCCAGCCATTATCGGGCGCTGTCATCTTGGATTACCGATGCCCGATCCTGTGTCCACTGGGCGGGGCCTGACTTCGGTTTTCCCTTTTCTGCAGAAGCCTTGCCTAAACTGCTACAGATGACAGATAGCCAGAGCTATTCACTGACCGACGCAGATGAGTCACTGATGGGCTTTGGTCAGTTCTGGCCCTGTGATGCCGAGACCGTACATCTGGGACGGGTGATTATTAACCCGCTCTATCGCGGGCAGGGGCTGGGCAAGGCGCTGATTCAATTACTGATAATTGAAGCGACAGAGCGTTATCAGCCTGAGACCATCACGCTCAATGTGCTGAGGGACAATGCCAAAGCGCAATACCTATACCAGAAAATGGGCTTTGTGCCGATTGATGAACAGTCCAGCGACGACATGCTGTTTATGACGCTGAGCAAACTCTGAAGCCGGCCAGGGTGCCGGTATTGAATGCGTCGCCTTTCGCATCCACCATAATCCCGTAGTATTGTAGAGCGGTAACTTCTTTCCAAAAACAATCCGTTGGAGGCAAGAAATGATAAAAACGCAGCGTGCGCATTGTCTGGTCTTTGTGAGCCTGCTGCTGGCCGGCTGGCTGCTACCGGCCCAGGCACAAGATGACTTCAAACAACAGCGCGAAGCACTGGTCGAAGAGATTGCTCAGGATCTGCAAAGCACCGATGCGATCATCAAGGAATCCGAGCTTGACCCCAAGGTATTGGAAGCCATGCGCAGTGTGCCCCGTCATGAATTCGTGCCGCAGAAACACAGGCATCAGTCCTACCGAAACCGTCCCTTGCCTATTGGCTATGGTCAGACCATTTCACAGCCGGCTATTGTGGCACTGATGACCAACCTGCTTGAGCTTGAGTCCACAGATAAAGCGCTGGAAATCGGCACCGGTTCCGGTTACCAGGCCGCCGTGCTGGCAGAACTGATTGACCGGGTCTACAGCATCGAAATTGTGCCGGAACTGGCCGGGAGAGCGGCGCAGGATCTGAAGCGGACCGGCTATGACAACGTGATTACCCGTGAGGGCGATGGTTACTATGGCTGGGAGGAGCAGGCACCATTTGATGCGATTATCGTGACCGCCGCCGCTGACCATATACCGCCCAGACTGCTCAAGCAGTTAAAGCCAGGCGGCAGAATGGTTATCCCGGTGGGCAGTCGCTTTATGGTGCAGCACCTGGTGCTGGTAAATAAGACAGAAGACGGCGATATCATCACCGAACAGTTGCTGCCGGTAAAATTCGTGCCACTGACCGGCGAACACTAGTACGGTCATGCATCCCGGTGCTGGCTATCTGCTGACAATCGCTGTTATATCAGGCGCGACACTGGCCTATGAAGTGCTGTTACTGCGCCTGTTTTCGCTGATCCAGTGGCATCACTTTGCCTTTATGGTGATCAGCCTTGCCTTGCTGGGGTATGGTGTGAGCGGGGTATTTCTGGCGTTGGCCCGGCAGGGCGTGAGCCGCCATTTTCCGAGAGTTATTCTCGCAAATATCCTGTTGCTGGGTATGGCCATGCCAGTATGTTTCCTGCTGGCACAGGCAATACCATTCAATCCGGCTGAATTATTATGGGATCCCTGGCAGCTGGTCTACTGGTTGGGCGTCTATCTCATCCTGGCCTTACCTTTCTTTTTTGCAGCCAATATTATCGGATTGTCCCTGTATCAATTCCGCACTGGCATCCCGACGCTCTACGCCGCTGACCTGTTGGGCGCCGCGCTGGGTAGCGTGGCTATTATTGCCCTGTTGTTTGTGATTGATGTTGAGCTTGTCCTTTGGGTTTTACCCTTGCTGGTGTTACTGGCCGGCCTGCTTCTGCTCAGTCGGTCGCCGCTCTGGGTGGGGACCGAAAGAAGAATCTGGCAAGCCGGTTTGCTGGTGGTTGCAACGGGAACGGTATTGACACTCCCCGGCGCGATGCAGCTCAATCTGTCCTCTTATAAGGGACTGAGTCAATTACTGACTGTGCCGGAAACACGGGTGCTGCAAAGAGAATCCAGCCCGCTTGGGGTACTGAGTGTGGTGGAATCCAGACAGGTGCCGCTGCGCTTCGCGCCGGGACTCAGTATCCTCAGTGACAGCCAGTTGCCCGAACAATTGGCGGTGTTCAGTGATGCCGATGCGATGACGGCGATCACCCGTTTTGACGGCGATATCGAGCCGATCAGCTTCCTGGGGCAGACCAGTTCCGCGCTGCCTTATCAATTCAGAGCCATGGATGATGTGCTGGTGCTTGGCGCCGGGACTGGCAGTGATGTTTTGCAGGCCCTGCTGTTTCAGAGCCCGCATATTGATGCAGTCGAAGCCAATCCACAGATGATCGAACTGGTTCAGGATGATTACGCGGCTTATGCAGGCAATCTCTACAATCTACCTCAGGTCGAGGTGCATCAATCAGAGGCCCGGGCCTACATCACCAACACTGAGCGGCAATACGATTTGATCACCATGTCCTTTCTGAGTGGGGCGGGGACGACAGGCGGTTTGTATTCGATGAGTGAAAATTACCTGTTTACCGTCGAGTCGATACGTGACACATTGTCACATCTCAAGCCAGGCGGATATCTCAGTATCACCCAGCCGGCGACCCTGCCACCGCGGATGATCCCCAAGCTGATCGCCACAATATCCGCAGCGCTGGATACAGAGACACTGACGCCGTCACAGAGCCTGATGCTGATAAGAAGCTGGCAAACAACTACCCTGGTCATTAAAAACGGTCGTATCAATGCTGAGGAAATCGGCCAGCTTAAGGCATTCAGCCAGCAGTTTAATTTTGATATTGCCTATTATCCCGGCATGACTGAACCAGAGGCCAACCGCTTCCATCAGTTGAAAGCGCCTTATTTCTATCAGGCGGCGACAGCCCTGTTAACCGGTGACCGGGATGGCTTTGTGGATGACTATAAATTTAACATTGCCCCTGCTACCGACAATCAACCCTATTTTTCGCAATTCTTCAAATGGGAAACGTTGCCGGAAATTCTGTCACTGCTCGATGCCGGTAGCATTTTCCTGCTGGAAAGCGGTTATTTGCTGTTGCTGGCAGCTCTGGTTCAGGCCATGCTCGCGAGTTTTGTCCTGTTATTACTGCCACTGTGGCTGTGGCGTCGTCGACGCAGAGATCGTGAACAGGCTCAGCCGCTGCATAAACGGGTACTGGCCTATTTCTTTGCGCTGGGACTGGCCTTTTTATTTGTCGAAATCGCCTTTATTCAGAAGTTTGTACTGATTCTGCACCATCCGGTCTATGCAGTGACCACCGTGATTGCCGGTTTTCTGCTGGCGGCAGGGCTAGGCAGTTACCTGTCCGGTCGACTCAGACAGGTTCGGCCACGCAGTCAGGTGATAGCGGCGGTACTGGTCATGATTGTCCTAAGCGCAGTGTATTTGACCCATTATGCGGCCATTGCCCAGTTTCTGCTTGCCCAGTCGGATATTCTGCGTTATCTGCTGGCGATTCTGATGATTCTGCCACTGGGCTTTTGCATGGGGGTCCCATTCCCGGCGGCGATGAGCATGCTCGGGCGTGAGCATGATGAGATGATTCCCTGGGCCTGGGGAATTAATGGCTTTGCCTCGGTAATGAGTCCCATCCTGGCGACCTTGATTGCGATGCAGTTCGGCTTTCGCGTGCTGATTGCTGTGGCATTGCTTTTGTACCTGCTGACTGTCTGGCTGTTTCCTTCGAACCCCACCGAAGACCATGCTGTCCCGCTATCCGACTGAACGTTTATATCCTTAACGTGGACTGACTAGTCAGTACGTTAAGAAAACTTTACAGCAGAAGAGGAGTTAAGCAATGGTTAAGCAACTCGCGCCTTACCCGGAAAAACTGGCCAACTGCATGGTGAATTACCAGTACCTGGAAGAAGGGCTGAGGTTTTGTCTGTACCGCTGCCAGACTTTTATTCACCTGCGAGTTTCATCCGCACTGGCCTATGAAGCGCCACTGAAAAGCATTGATGAAGCCGCCATGCCCCGCTTGATTGAACTGTTCAAACCCTTCAGTCGAAATGAGTCACTGATTCAAAAGCTGAGACTGGTCAATAATCATCGTGATTCTCTGGCGCATGAAGGCGGTCTCATCCAGACCGGCGATCAGACACCGGAAAACGAAAAAGCACTGGAAGCTTTTCTGATGGCAGCCGAAGAGTGCACCGCCTTGTTGCGGGAAGAGTCGAGCTATATTGATGAACAGGTCAGGCAGGAGTTCCAGCGGCTCAAACAGGATAAGGCATTGCCTGACATCGATATCATTCCGCCTTTGTAGAGGCTGGACATGACTGCCCGTCCATGTGGGCGGGCAAGTCTGTTTTAGTCCTGCATCAGTCCTGGCAGCCATAAGCTGATTTGCGGGAAGGCAATCATCAGAGCCAGTACGATGATCTGTAGCACCACAAACGGTATGATGCCTTGATAAATCGACTGCAGTTTAAGCGTGGGGGGCGCACTGGCTTTAAGGTAGAACAGGGAAAAGCCAAACGGCGGCGTTAAAAACGAGGTCTGCAGATTAAGGGCGATTAGCAGGGCAAACCACAGTGGATCCAGTCCCATATGAACGGCAACCGGGGCGATCACCGGTACCACGATAAAGCAGATTTCAATAAAGTCGAGGAAGAAACCGAGCAGGAATATCAGCAGCATGCTCAGAATCAGAAAGGTCCACTTACCACCCGGCAGGCCGCTGAAGATATCCAGGATCAGCCTGTCACCGCCCATGCCCACAAACACCAGACCGAAAGCCGTGGCGCCGATAAAGATGATGAACACCATGCTGGTCAGTCGCGTGGTTTTCTGCATGGCCTCGCGCAGATTACCGAGATTAAGACGCTTATGCAGTGCTGCCAGGATCATGGCGCCCAATGCACCCACTGCCGCGGATTCGGTGGGAGAGGCCACGCCGAAGAAAATAGAGCCCAGTACCGCGATAATCAGAAATAATGGGGGCAACAGACTTTTAATCACGGCCAGCGCCAGACCGGTATCAAATTCTTCAGTCGCATTCATGGCCGGTGCCAGCTCAGGCTTACGCCAGGCAATCCAGACGATATAGAGAATATAACCTGCGATCAACAGGGCTCCAGGAATGGTCGCGGCAATAAACAGTTCACCGACCGGCACCCCAATCACATCACCCAGCAGAATCAGAATGATACTGGGCGGAATAATCTGTCCCAGTGTCCCGGAAGCGGCAATGGTGCCACTGGCCAGCGAAGGCGCGTAACCGCGCTTAAGCATCACCGGTAAGGCAATGACTGCCATGGTGACGACCGAGGCGCCCACAACACCCGTGGTGGCCGCGAGCAACGCGCCGACCACAACCACGGAAATGGCCAAGCCCCCGCGAACCTTGCCAAATAGCCGCCCCATGGTATCGAGGAGTTCTTCAGCAATTCCCGACTTCTCCAGCAGCACGCCCATAAATACGAACAGTGGCACTGCCAGCAACGTGAAGTTGGTCATAATGCCCCAGATGCGGAATGGCAGCAGCTCGAAGAAGCCCATGCCCAGGAAAATGCTGCCAAAAGCGAGGGCGATAGCGCCCAAAGTAAAGGCCACCGGGTAGCCTGCCAGTAACAGCAGGAACAGCACGGCGAACATGGCGAGAGCCCAGTATTCCATCAACGGCTCTCCTTGTGACGTAACACTTCGACCTGCTTCAGCAGTTCAGCCAAGCCCTGCAGCATCAGCATGACAAAAGCAACCAGGATGGCACCTTTCAGTATGAATCGGTGGGGCAGGCCGCCGGGATCGGGCGAGCCTTCTCGATAATTGAAGGCGTTTTCAACAAAAGGCCAGGTGGTGAAAAGAATTAAAAAGCAGAATGGAAACAGGAACAGACAGGTGCCTAGAATGCTGATCCAGGCGCGACCACGGTCTGAAACGAAGCGGCTCTGATAAAGAATGTCGACACGCACGTGGTCATCATGTTTCATGGTGTAGGCACCACCTAGCAGAAACATCAGAGCGAACAGATGCCATTCCAGTTCCTGCAGCGCCACTGATCCCTGCTGGAACAAATAGCGCATGGCTACGTCATAACAGATGAGTAAAACCAGGGCCAATACCAGCCAGGACACGGCTTTACCGGTGGTCTCGGTGAATCTGTCTATACCTGCAATCAGGCAGGCCGCCGATAATTTCATTTCAAATTCATTAATCTTGATTACAATCGGCTAAGTGTCCCACAATCCGGCTTCAAGCTCTAGGGCCAGTGAAGTGGTAAAGTAAGCTCAGGATTCTACATGGAGAAAAGCAATGGATAACGAAACGGTCAAAAAGAATGTCAGTAACAAAAATCAGTGGCTGCGGATTCTATACATGCTTCTGTTTGCCGTCATTCTCTATCTGGTGATGATGCTGGTTACGGTGGTGGTGATTGTTCAGTTGCTGTTTGCGCTGTTTACGGGCAAACCCAATGACGATATCGGGGATTTTGCCGACGATCTGTCTAAATATGTCTACCGGATTGTAGCGTTTCTGACCTATACCGATGATCGCCGTCCTTTTCCGTTTGATAACTGGGAACAGGAAGACGACAGTGCTGAGGACGATGATGACGATTATTCACAGTCAGTAGAAAACATGGGCGATACCGGTCAGCCCGGTGGTGATAAACGTAGTGATCCCAATTAGAAATAAACGATAAACAAAGGATATAAGCAACCCATGTTGATGGTGATTTCCCCCGCAAAGACGCTGGACTTCGACACCGACCCTGTCACCAAAGACGCCAGTCAGCCTCGCTTTCTGGATGACTCGGCCAGGCTTATAGACAGACTGAGGAAGATGAGCACCGCTGACATCGCCAGTCTGATGAAGCTCAGCGATAAACTTGCCGGCCTCAATGCGGCCCGTTATGAGTCCTGGCATACGCCGTTCAACGCCGACAATGCCAAACAGGCCGTGCTGGCATTCAAAGGTGATGTCTACACCGGGCTGGATGCGGAAAGCCTGGATAAAGCGGGCTTTGACTATGCGCAACAGCATCTCCGGATTCTTTCCGGTCTGTATGGCGTGCTTAAGCCACTGGATCTGATTCAGCCTTACCGGCTGGAAATGGGGACCAGACTGGATAATGAGGCTGGCAAGGACTTGTATGCCTTCTGGGACGGGAAGCTGCGTGAATCCTTACAACAGGAAGCAGGACTAAAAGATGGTGTGTTGATTAATCTTGCTTCTAATGAATACTTCAAGGCGATACAGGCCAAAAAACTGGATGCCCGGATTATTACCCCGGTATTCAAGGACTGGAAAAACGGCCAGTATAAAATGATCAGCTTCTACGCCAAGAAAGCCCGTGGGTTGATGAGTCGTTATATTATCGATCATCAGTTATCTGATCCGGAGTCGATTAAACGCTTCGATTACGATGGATATCGCTTCAGTGATGAGATGTCAAAAGGGGACGACTGGGTGTTTATTCGTGACCATGAATAATGACTAAGTTATGCCGATGTTTTCATGGAAGAGACAATGGATCAATAAACCGCTGCTAGTCATGATGTTGCTGGCAGCGGTTTTTCCGGTTCTGGGCGCGGATGAGCGATTGTCTCTGACCAGCAATGAGAAAAAATGGCTAGAAAATGTAGAGGTTATCCGTCTCTGCAGCGATCCTGACTGGATGCCCTATGAGGCTATTGACGAAGCAGGGCAGCATGTTGGCATTATGTCCGGCTTCCATGCGCTCTGGGCGGAGATGATAGGTAAGCCGGTAGAGATTCAACGGACTGACAGTTGGGATCAGGCACTGGAATTCATGCAGCAGAAAAAATGTGATGTTTTATCCAGCGCTCAGGATGTCCCTAGTCGTCGTGGTTACTTGCGGGTCACCCGACCCTTTATCAAATACCCTTTTGCCATTGCTACCCAGCCTGACCAGCAGTTTATTATCAATATGCTGCCAATTAGGGACAAAACCTTCGCCATGGTCAGAGGCTATGCCGCTGTCGAAATGATGCGTGAGACCTACCCGCAAATCAGCCTGATGCTGGTTGACTCTGCCCAAGCCGGACTCAAACTGGTAGAGAAAGGGCAGGTCTACGGTTTTATCGACACGGTTCCCAGTATCAACTTTCAAACGCTCAAGCACGGTATTTCTCACATCAAAATCAGTGGTGTACTGGATAAGCAATATTCGATGTCGGTCGGGGTGCGACGAGACCTGCCGTTGCTGTTGTCAATCTATAACAAGGCAATAGCCGAGACACATGAGGTGGACCGACAGCAGATTCTGAATAACTGGCTGTCACTGGAGTTTGACTACAAAATGAATCCAACACGGATCTGGCAGCTTCTGGCGGGTGTTGTGCTTTTCTCCAGTCTGTTTTTCTTCCACTACTACACGATAAGACGAGCTAACCGACAGTTACAGCAGGCCAACAGAAAACTGGAACGTATCTCTCAACATGATCATCTGACAGGCATGCCCAATCGCCTCTATTTGCAACAGGCGTTCGAATACGAACTGGAACGCTATCACCGTTACGGGCATGTTTTCGCATTACTGCTAATGGATATTGACCATTTCAAACGGATTAATGATGCTTTCGGACATGTTTTCGGTGATGAGGTTTTGAAAACAATGGCGGATTTGTTGTCAGAAAATGTACGTGGCAGCGATATTGCGGGTCGCTGGGGAGGCGAAGAGTTTCTCATCCTCTGTCCGGAAACCGATCTACAGGGTGCCTGGTCACTGGCCGAGCAGCTGCGGAAACTGATTGCTCAGACCGATTTTGGTGCTGATGACATGGTCATTACCGCCAGTTTTGGTGTCACCGATTTCCGCGATGATGAGATGATTGAAGACTGTATAAAACGTGCAGATCAGGCGCTCTATCAAGCCAAACACAGCGGGCGTAACCAGACCATCAGTTTTTAGTGTCATGAAACGTTTGTTTTTTGCTTTATGGCCAGATGAGCAGACTCGTGCTGAAATTGACGCGCTCAATCAGTCGATTGAACAGCCAGGTCGCAGATTGGTAGCCGAGAACCTGCACATGACCCTGGTATTTCTGGGAAATGTCGATGATGCGACTGCGGACGCTTTGCGGCGCGAAGCAGCTGATATCCAGGGCCGTCCGATACGATTACAGTTTGATGAACTCGACTTCTGGCAACGACCGCGGGTGTTGTGTCTGACCTGTCGGCGGCAACCGAAACCGCTCTACACATTGGTGAATGCTTTGAGCAGAATGGTTGAAGCTTACCCGGTCAGCCTGGTGGAAAGACGTCATTACCGTGCGCATATCACCTTGGCACGTAAAGCACAGAAGCGTCCGAGGATAAAGTTTCAGCCGATTAATTTCTGCGCTGATCATTTTGTTCTGGTCGAGTCGGTATCGACGGGGCAGGGCGTCAAATATCAGGTGCTTGAAAAGTGGCCTTTGCGGTTGAACTAGTTAGCCACGGTGCTGAAAAATGGCGGGTTCGGCTTCCCAGGTTGGTGAAGTACTGAACCAAAATTCCTGTTTAACGCCAAGTAATCGGTAGAGCCCTTCAGGCAGATCTTTCTTAATAGTGCAGATATCGGGCTGCACGTAGGCATAGCTCATCACACCATGAATATAGTGATAAACCAGCCGCGCCTGCTGTTCCATATCACCGGTGCGTTCCAGATAACCACCGGCATCCAGTGACTTTATCAGAGCGAGGTTGTAGGTGATGGCCATTTGCGACAGATTTTTCAATGCTTCCAGCACTTTTTGATCGTCGGTACCGATCTGGGCGCCGGCATTGAAAAATGGACAGCCGCGAACACTATTATCACTGAGTTTGGAGCGGAACAGGAACTGAATCAGGTTTTCCAATTGTTCCAGCGGGCTGTTGACGGGGGAGAATATGTTGTCGAGGTCTTTCTTGATAACTTGCCAGTAAAAAGTGGTGGCTTCACAGAAAAGGTTAGCTTTGGACTCGAAGTGATGATAAAACGCGCCCTTAGTCACACCGGCCTGTTTGCAGATCTCATTGACGCCTACCACGCTGTAATTGCTTTGCCAGATCAGCGCCAGTGCCGTTTCCAGCAATTTTTCTTTAGTTTCTACAACAGACATCTTGTTCGCTACATGAAAAGTTGATGCCCAGTATAAATACCATACGGTTTGTGTGGCAAGGAAAATGTCATCATTTTGTTATATATTTTTGCGCAGCGGCGGGATACTTAAAATAACTGACTTCTGATAACAGTCTTATTTTAAATCAATAACATATCTGTTATTGAGGTTCGTGTTTAGCGCACAAAACACGGCTTGACTTGACGTGCATACCGACCGGTATGTAAGCTTTCGCTTCTGCATTCCGCTTCGGAATGGTTTCAAGGATGGTCAGCACTGCCGACAAGGCGGTGGGAGATAACGCATGTCAAATATATCATCTAAACGTCAGTCTCGCGGCTGGTTCAAACTGAGCCTGCTGCTATTGCTCTCTATTGCCGCAGCTGCCGTTTATTTCAATATCGCCAATAGTGAACAGACCGAGGATACGGCTGCAGCTGCGCCGCCCCCTCCCGTGGCGGAGTTTATCACCGTTGCGCCACAGGACGTTCGGATCTGGACGGGTTTTTCCGGTCGATTGAGTGCGGTGGATATGGCTGAAATAAAGCCACTGGTAGGCGGCGAACTTCAACAGGTCTTGTTTGACGACGCGCAACAGGTAGAAAAAGGCGATCTGTTGTTTGTGATTGACCCACGCCCCTACCAGGCAGCGGTCAAACGTGCTGAAGCCCAACTGACGTCAGCCCGCTCCCGCGCCAAGTTGGCTGAAGATGAACTGAAGCGCAGCGAACAACTGGTTAAAAAGAAACTGGTCTCGGAAAGTGTGTTTGATGCAGCGAAAAACGAGTTTCAAGTTGCCACTGCTTCTATTGAAGAGGCCAGCAGCGCATTGGCACAGGCCAAACTGAATCTGGATTACTGTTTTATCCGCGCGCCCTTCAGCGGTCAGGTCAGTCGTGCTGAACTGACGGTGGGTAACATTATCGAAACCTCACCTAACGCGCCGGTGCTGACTACGCTGGTCGCCAATGACAAGCTCTATGCCGAGTTTGATGTTGATGAGCAGACCTATCTCAGAACAGTACGCCGTAGTCAGGGTGACAAAGTCATGCCGGTGGCGATGACACTGGCAGCGGATAGCAGTGTGACTTACCAGGGGCAGATCCACTCTTTTGATAATCAACTCGACACCAGCAGCGGCACTATTCGCGCCAGAGCGATTTTTGAAAATAGTGATGGTGCGCTGACGCCGGGTATGTATGCCAATGTGCGCCTCGGTACTGCAGAGCCACAATCGGTCATGCTGGTTCCGGAACGTGCGGTTGGCACCAACCAGGACAAAAAATTCGTCTATGTCATTAATGACGATGACGTCGTGAGTTATCACCAGGTCACGCTTGGCGCCCATCATGAGGGCAGTCGTATTGTGCTGTCAGGATTGCAAAGCGGCGACCGTGTTGTCGTTAATGGTCTGTCGCATATTCGCCCTGACAGCAAGGTCACAGCCAAACCAGCCGATACTCAGCAAGTCGCTGCTACTGAATAAGCACCGACAGCGCAATTAGCTTTCTGAACGAAGGAACGCGATGAATATTTCCAAGTTTTTTGTGGACCGTCCGATCTTTGCCGGTGTTCTGTCCATGCTCATTTTTATTGCTGGACTTATCTCAATGTTCCAGCTGCCTATCTCGGAATATCCCGAAGTGGCACCACCGTCAGTCGTCGTCAATGCCTCGTTCCCCGGTGCCAATCCCAAAGTCATTGCCGAGACAGTCGCCCGGCCGCTGGAAGAGCAACTGAGCGGTGTGGAGAACATGCTGTATATGTTCTCGCAGGCGACTTCAGATGGCCGCATGACGCTGACTGTGACCTTCAAGATCGGCACCGACCCGGACCTGGCCCAGCAGATGGTGCAGAACCGGGTAACCCAGGCCACGCCGCGTCTGCCGGAAGTGACCCGCCAGTTAGGTGTGACCGTGGTCAAGAGCTCCCCCGATCTGACCATGGTGGTGCATTTGATCTCGCCGGATAAGCGCTACGATGAGCTGTATCTGCGTAATTATGCGCTGATGCACGTCAAGGATGAACTGGCCAAAGTCGAAGGGGTAGGACAGGTACGCCTGTTCGGTTCCGGTGACTATGCGATGCGGATCTGGTTGAACCCGGAGAAAGTCGCGGAAAGAGGGCTGACAGCGACGGATGTGGTTAATGCTATCCGTGAACAGAATGTGCAGGTCGCGGCGGGGCTGATTGGTGGGGCACCAATGGATGATGCGGTTGAATTACAATTGCCGATCAATGCCAAGGGCCGACTGGAAACCCCCGAAGAGTTCGAGGAAATCATTATCCGTGCCGGTGACGCGGGTCAGATCACCCGACTCAAGGATGTCGCCCGGGTCGAGCTGGAAGCGTCCGAGCATAGCCTCAATTCCATGCTCAATAATCAGCCGGCGGTGGCGATCCCGATCTTTCAGTCACCAGGCGCTAATGCAATTCAGATTTCTGATAACGTACGTGCCACGATGGCTGACCTTAAGCAACGTTTCCCTGAGGGTGTTGATTACGAAGTCGTCTATGACCCGACGGTATTCGTTAAAGAGTCAATTCGTGCGGTGATCAAAACCCTGCTGGAAGCACTGTTGCTCGTTGTCATTGTCGTGGTGGTATTCCTGCAAACCTGGCGTGCCTCATTGATTCCACTGTTGGCGGTACCGGTTTCGATTATCGGTACCTTTGCGGTGATGCACCTGTTCGGCTTTTCGATTAACACGCTGTCCCTGTTTGGTCTGGTACTGGCGATCGGTATCGTGGTCGATGATGCGATCGTGGTAGTAGAAAACGTTGAGCGAAATATCGAATCGGGGCTGTCACCGCTGGAAGCCAGTTACCAGGCCATGCGTGAAGTCAGCGGACCGATTATCGCGATTTCCCTGACCCTGGTAGCGGTGTTTGTACCGATCGCCTTTGTCAGTGGCCTGACCGGTCAGTTCTATCAGCAGTTTGCGATGACTATTGCGATATCCACGGTGATTTCAGCGATAAACTCGCTGACGTTGAGCCCTGCCTTATCAGCTTTGTTATTACGGGGGCATGATGCACCCAAGGATCGGCTCACCCGGGTTATTGATTTTCTGTTCGGCTGGTTCTTTAAACTGTTCAACCGCGGATTCAAACGGGCTTCGCATGGCTATTCCAATTCCGTGGCCGGTCTGTTGCGCCATAAAACCATTTCCGTGGTGATTTATGCCATTCTGATTGGTTTTACCGCTTATGGCCTCAATGCTTTGCCTAAGGGGTTTGTACCGGCACAGGACAAGCAGTATCTCATCAGCTTTGCGCAATTACCGGATGGTGCCTCTCTGGCACGAACCGAGGAAGTGATTCGTGAAATGGGACGTATTGCGCTGGAAGAACCGGGGGTTGCCAATGCGGTGCAGTTCCCCGGTCTGTCGGTCAATGGTTTTACCAATAGTCCCAGTGCCGGCATCGTGTTTGTACCACTGGACTCCTTTGATGAGCGGACTGATCCTAGCCTGTCGGCGGGCGCCATCGCCGGTCGGCTGCAGGCCAAGTTTGCGCAGATTGAGGAAGCCTTTATTGCGATTTTCCCACCACCACCCGTACGGGGGCTAGGGACTACCGGTGGTTTCAAATTGCAGATAGAGGACCGCGCCGATCTGGGGTATGAAAAACTGGCCGAAGCGGTAGATCAGACGCTGCAACAGGCCTGGCAGAGCCCGGCGCTGACCAGTGTCTATTCCAACTACGAAATCAATGTACCGCAGCTTTATGCTGATCTGGATCGCACCAAGGCCAAGCAGCTGGGGCTGAACGTCAAGGAAATCTTCGACACCATGCAGATTTACCTGGGCTCGCTGTATATCAACGATTTCAATCAGTTTGGTAGAACCTATCAGGTCATCGCGCAGGCGGACGCACCTTATCGTAACAGCCCGGATGATGCACTTAATCTCAAGGTGCGTAATACCCAGGGTGAGATGGTGCCACTGGGCAGCGTGATAGATATGAAGGAGAGCTATGGTCCCGAGAGTGCCGCGCACTACAACGGGTACCTCGCTGCTGACCTCAATGGTAACGCAGCACCGGGCTACTCCAGTGGTCAGGCGCAGGATGCGATCAGCGAGATCCTCGAAGAGACACTGCCGCCGGGCATGGTGTTCGAATGGACCGATCTGACTTATCAGCAGGTGTTGAGCGGTAACACCGCGATGTATATTTTCCCGTTGTGTCTGTTACTGGTATTCCTGGTGTTGGCGGCGCAATATGAAAGTCTGATTTTGCCGCTGGTGGTCATTACCATTGTGCCGTTATCAATTTTGGCCGCCGTTTTCGGCGTCTGGGTCACTGATGGGGACAGTAATATCTTTACTCAGATCAGTTTCTTTGTATTGGCGGGGCTGGCGAGTAAGAATGCGATCCTGATCGTGGAATTCGCACGGGAGCTGGAAATCAACGGCATGCAGACCGTCAAGGCGGCCATCAAAGCCAGTCGTATGCGTCTGCGTCCGATTCTGATGACTTCGTTCGCCTTCATTATGGGCGTGGTACCGATGGTGCTGTCGACCGGTGCCGGCTCGGAAATGCGTAACGATATCGGTATTACCGTGTTCTCAGGCATGCTCGGGGTGACTTTCTTCGGCCTGTTCTTTACCCCGATTTTTTACGTGCTATTGCGTAAGCTGGAAGGTAACCGCCGTTACCACAGTCATGTGGTGATGCAGTAGTAAACGGCTCTCAGCGGCGGGCGGTCAAAGTATGGCCGCCCACCGTTGATAACAACAATGCCCCGGTAGGGTCGAAATCCAGTCGTTTCACTTCACTCAATAAAGCCAGAAAACGCTGTTCCTGTTTCATCAGTGCCGGTGCGCAGCTTTTGCGGGTAGCGATAGGATCAGCGATATCCAGTTGTTCACTGAACTCATAAGCGGTGGTGTACTGATTACAACTGGCATGGCCGGACAAGCGTCCTTCGCTGTCAAACTGCATGGTGATACGGCTGAAATCAATCAGTCCCTGGCTATCAATATCCTCGACAACCCATTCTTTGCCTGTCAGTAGGGCATAGCTATCACCACCACAGCCTGTGAGATGCAGTTCGCCATAATGAAGCTCCACATGCTGGGGGTAGGGACGGCCGCTCATACTGTCGCGACATAAGCTGCTCAGCACATTCACTTTGAGTAGCGGCACGTTGGCTTCAGAGTGAAGCACAAAACCGCTGTGAGTGAGATTGAGTTCCGGGTAGGGCATGACCAGATGCTGTTGACCATAATTCCAGTCCAGCACCACTTCATCCACATTGGCTGACAAAGTCCAGCCAGGTTCATTGCCATGCGCACGAAAAGGGAATAAAGCCAGAATATCCTCGCTGACCCTGGCACAGGTCGGCCATTCAAAGTCCGCCATGGATAATTTGGCTTCAATGCCCTTGTTCCAGAATACGACTTTGCCGTCAGCTGACTGGTATTTGGCGCCTGAAGCTGAAATAACCGGTATCAAATGGTAGGCATCATCGTGGATATGTAGCTGGGCGGATTGCCCCTGTTCAACTAACTTCAGGGTTTTGTTGCCGCACAGGAAAAGCTGAGGTTTATTCTTCTTGAGAGATAGCACGGGTTGTAGTAATGCTTTACCGAGCCGGGATTCTTTGGTGGCGCGATTGACCGAATAGAGCTGACTGTTTGTCCAGCGATGGCCTTCGGCATCCTGATAAATAATGCGCAGAATATACGGCGTGCCTATCTGCAATTGATCGCGGAAAACCCGGAGTTTGAAAGGAACAGGTTGTTGCGGTTTTTCCAGTGCTGTTTCTTTCTCGACAATCATGGCATTGCCGTCAGGCAGTGCCGTCAAATTTTCCAGTCTCAGCGTCAGACTACTGCCACTTTTACCGTTTATTTTGCCGACAGTATCAATCACACCGCTGATGAGCAGTGCCTGGCTATCACTGGTTTCTGAAGCAGTTTGATCACATGCGGCGACAGAAAGTAACAGACACAGACTGAATATCGAACAGCTCAAGCGGTGCATAGCTCATCATCCTGATAAGAGTTCCAGATTTGATGATAGCGCGAACTGGTCATTGTCTGACAATAACCAGCTCACGAAACCGATTAATAACCGCTGTTAGACCTTGAACTGGCTTATCAGTCTTTGCAGATCCGCGGCCAGTTTGGCGAGACTCTGACTGGTTTCAGTTGTTTGCGAGGTGCTGTCAGCATTTTCCTCTGCAACCTGAGCGATATGGGTAATATTCCGATTGATATCCTCAGCCACCGCGCTTTGTTCTTCCGCCGCGCTGGCGATATGTGTGTTCATATCGAGGATGGATCTGACCTTGTCAGCAATGACATCCAGAGACTCACCGGCTTCTTCAACCTGTGACACAGT
Source organism: uncultured Methylophaga sp. (assembly GCA_965229455.1). GTDB lineage: Bacteria > Pseudomonadota > Gammaproteobacteria > Nitrosococcales > Methylophagaceae > Methylophaga. The sequence continues at coordinate 2,242,650 of OZ245877.1, read as the reverse complement.
GGACTCGACTTGTTCTTTTCCGCTCAGCATGGCTTCCACGCAATGATTCGCGCCACTCTGCAGGCGATCAATGATGGTTTTTATTTCTTCAGTTGACTGCTGACTGCGCTGGGCCAGGGTCCGAACTTCATCAGCGACTACGGCAAACCCGCGTCCGGACTCACCAGCACGTGCTGCTTCAATCGCCGCATTCAAGGCCAGCAGATTAGTCTGTTCGGCGATTTCCTGAATCACGGTCAGGACTGTGCCGATGTTGTCGCTCTCCACCTGCAGGTTTTTGATTGCTTCAGCATTGTTGCTGCTCTGTACTGCCAGTTGTTTAATACCAGCCACCGTTTTCTGCACCACTGTTTTGCCTTTAACAGTTTCTTCATCGGAGGTTTTGGAGGCACTGGCTGCCTGGGCGGCATAACGTGCCACTTCCTGCACGGTGGCGGTCATTTCGTTCATCGCGGTTGCGACCTGTTCACTACTGCTTTGCTGGTTGATGACGCCTTCACGACTCTGCTGCGAGACTACCGCTAGTTGCTCAGCAGCGGCACTCACTGTTTGCGCCGATGTCAGCACATCTTCAATCAGTTTTTGAAAAGTCCCCGTCATGCCGTTGAATGATTCAGCCATCTCACTGATTTCATCCTTGCCGGTGACCGGCACCCGGATACTGAGATTTTTTGTATCTTCAACTTCATGCATAACATCTGACAGCTTTTGCAGCGGTTGGATGATGCTGCGGCTGATAGCCATAATCAACCAGATGATTGTGGTGCCCAAAACAATGGAGATGGCAAGAATCCAGAGTTGATATTGCTGAACTGTGGCTGGAATGGCGGATTGCATCAGTTCATCCAGCTTATCAAGTGACTCCTGACTCTGATGAATTGTTGTCCGCATTTCACCTAACAGGCCGCTGTCACTATCCAGGCCTTTTTTCTGATAGCTTTCAGCCAGTGCCAGAAAATCCTGTTGGTAACTATCCAGCAGTCCCCTGATTTCAGCTTGCGTGCCAGCCGGCAGGAAGCTGTCGTTCAGCGCTGCTTTAAAAGTCTGAACCTGATCGTTGAAGCGGGAGATATATTTCATGTCAAGGCGCAACATAAAATCTTTTTCATAACGTCTCAGCATCAGCATGTGCTTGAGTAGTGCGTCTTCATTGAAAGTATTCAGTCGCTCTTCAATGTTATGAACCGAACTCCGCAGTGCACCGTAGAGGCCATCGGTCGGTGTCAGACCAATCACTTTTTGCAATGCATATATATTACTGAAATTGATGGCGTATTCACTGACATAAAATCCCAGATCCCTGGCCGCCTCGCTGTTAACGCCATGACTCTCTAGGTTAATCACCATTTTATCAGCACGGCTGATAAGGGAAGCCTGTGTTTCTTGAAAACGCTCAATGTATTTGGGATCCAGTCTTGCCAGAAAGTCCTTTTCATGTCGTCTGAGTGTCAGCATCTCCACCTCAGCCTGTTGTGCTTCAACAGCCAGGCTTTCGAGTGCTACCACTTTACTCATTGCAAAGCGTTCCAGTCCCATAATGACAATGAGTGTGACTGCCACCATGAAGGCGACGAGAATGAGTTTTTTTCTGACGGTCAGCTTGCTCAGCATGCGGTGAATCCTTGATCGTTGTTGTTATATGTAGTGAACCGATATAGACAGTGTGTCGGCTTAGATAGAGCTTTCATTAATCGATTTTTCCATCTTGTTGTCCACTATTTAATTGGTTCTGGCAGGGGACTTTCACCAACTGCCAGTGCTCGCCAGCCCAGTGCCAAATTTCCTTGAGTGTGTATTGAGCAAGCTCAGTCGGTGGGTTCAGGCCGAGAAATGCCAATGCCTGCGTTAGCATCCGTGAAGCATTACCGGGCTGAAGTGCTTGGGCGTGCGTCTGTTTACTGAGCTTTTCTCCCTCCGCATTCGTGACGATGGGAATGTGAGCATAAACCGGTGAGTGAAGATGCAGACTGTATTGCAGCAGAATCTGGCGACTGGTGGAGTTCAGTAAGTCTGCGCCGCGAACAACATGATTGATCTGCTGTTCGGCATCATCAACCACGACCGCGAGTTGATAAGCAAACTGACCATCAGCGCGTTTCAGGATAAAGTCACCGATATCCCGCCGCATGGCATGATCAACCTCACCCTGGATACGATCATTGAATAGCAAATGTTCGACGTCGGTTTTAAAACGCCAGGCAATGGTTTCACGTTCCCTGCTCAAACCGTTTCGACACAGACCGGGATAGACCGGACCTTCGATACCCGCATGCGCAATGTCTGCGACTTCGCGACGGCTGCAATTACAGCGATAGACTTTATTCTCGGCAATCAATTGATCCAGCGTTGCCTGATAGATCTCTCCCCGTTGGCTCTGGTATAGCACCTCGCCATCCCATTCAAAACCGTAAGCCTCCAGGGTACGTAAAATGTCGTCAGCTGCCCCCGGCATTTCACGCGGCTTATCCAGGTCCTCCATTCGCAGCAACCATCTGCCCTGATTTTTTCTGGCGTCAAGATAGCTGGCCACCGCCGCCACCAGAGAACCGAAATGTAACGGGCCAGTAGGGGAGGGAGCATAACGACCAGTGTATTGAGTATGGGTCATGATGGCTGCGAGTGTGAGCTGGATTGATTCAAATATTCAGCGTCTGCGCTGTCAGTGCCACCAGGCCGGGAAACCAGACACTGATTGCCACCCTTCTGCTTGGCACGGTAAAGCGCCTGATCTGCCAGACGGAAAGCGGTTTGTTCGGATAAGGACTTGTCGGCGCTGAACAGGACACTGATACCTGCACTGAGGCTGGTAGAGAAGCTTGCGTGTTCAAGCTGGAAACGCTGTTCAGAAAAAAACTGACGAAGCCTGTCAATTTTGAGTATCGCTTTCTTTTCACTGCCGGCCTGGAACAGAAGCAGAAACTCATCACCACCCTGACGTATACAGATGTCTTCACTACGGGAGAAGTTTTGCATCAGCGATGCCAGTCTTTTAATGACATCATCACCGGCTTCATGACCATAACGGTCATTGATTTGCTTGAATTCATCCAGATCCAGCAAGGCCATATAAACCGGTTTACCGTTATCTGCATGGGCATGATGCAGCGTTCCAATAGCCTCTGGCATCATTCTGCGGTTGCCCAGACCGGTGAGTGGATCCTGTTGCACCAGTTGCAGTACGTGCTGATGATCGCGTTCCCAGTGTCTGACTCTGTCAGCCAGTGCCATCATCAGCATGATCGCTTCAACGATGGCGCCCAGTTGCGCATAGACCAGTGAGTTCATGCCCCAGGGCAGGAGAGAGGTCGAAGCGGCGGTGACACTCAGGGCAAGGCCGCATCCGTACACCAGCCAGGCCAGTGCATACCAGCGGGCATACACCAGACCTTGCAGATACGCCTTGAGACCCAGCACGCTCAGCAATACCAGGCTGATGATACTGAACATGGCAAGATAAAGTACCGGCTCATAGAGGCCGGCAAAACGCAGCACAATACCACCCAGAAAGACTGCCGGCAGCCATTTGAGTAACTTGTCGAGACGAGGAAACTGCAGGCGGGTCATCAAAAACTGGCGTGAAAACAGGATGGCGGTTGCTGCGACCAGTAGATAAACAATATGAAAACCTTCGTTGTGCCAGAACACCGAGCCTGGCCAGAGGAACTGGTAGGCAAAACCGTTGAGTAATGCCCACATCAGGCTGCTACTGACAAGAAAACCGGTATACAACAGATACAGCCACTGCCGGAGTAAAATCGCACCCAGAAATGAAATGGCAATCAACAGCAGCATGGCACCGTAGAACAGACCATAAAGCAGATATTCACTGTGTTGTTGCTGAATAAATCTCGAGGCTTCGCTGAGCTCAAAATCCAGTGTGACACTGTCAGCCTTGTCAAAGTAAAGTTTGAGATAGACCTCAGTCGTGCCGCCGGCAGCAGTAGTATGCGGTAAGGCCAGCGTCCTGTAGGGCAGCAGGCGACTGTGGAAGGTTTTCCGATCTGAAAGATGAATAAATTGTGTCGCGGCGTCACTGTCCTGCAGGAACACTTCAAGATGATCGAGGTAAGCGGTTTTGTGGCTGAGGATCCAATCAACGGGCTGATCAGCCGTGTTTTTGAGCAAAAAACGGATCCAGAACGCCTGTGCAGAGATACCCTGGTTAATGTCTGCATCCCTGAGTGGCCGGAAGTCCGCTTCCGTCAGCGTTGACAGGGATGCTGAGGGATCGGTGACAAGGTATTGTGCTGGCGCTCGCACAGCTTGCTGTTCAAGCTGGCCAATCTCAATCATTGGCAGCTTGTCTTGGTCAGCCATAGCCGGCAAGACCAGGCTCAGCAGGCTAAAAGTCAAAAGAAACTGAAACAGAGGCACCGGCATGGCTGCTTTAATATTGGTGATGTCTCGACAGGGGGCTAATCATCGGCAGCGTTGCTTCTCAGAAAGCACTTTTGACCACGCCGCCATCCACTCGAACTGCTGCCCCGGTCGTCGCCGAAGCCAGCGGGCTGACGAGATAACAGACCATTGAGGCGACTTCTTCGGTACTGGCGAAGCGTTGAATCAGAGAGGTCGGTCGCACATGCTCGAAAAAATCCGCTTCGAACTGTGCCAGTGTCTGCCCCTGTTGCCGGGCCATGTCTTCGACAAAGTCACCCACACCACGAGAGCGTGTCGGGCCCGGTAGCACACTGTTGACAGTGATACCGGTGCCGGCGACATCCTCAGCCAGCCCCCGCGCTACCGAAATCTGGGCAGATTTGGTCATACCATAATGGATCATTTCCGCCGGTATCTGGATACCGCTCTCGCTGGAAATAAAAATGATACGGCCCCAGTCTTTCTGTTTCATGACGGGCAGATAATGTCTTGCCAAACGGACACCGCTCAGGACGTTGACCTCGAAAAAACGTCGCCAGTCGCTATCGGTGATGTCCTCAAACGCGACCGGTTCGAAAATACCGACGTTGTTAATCAAAATCTCCACGTCGGGATAGGCGGCGTGCAGTCTGTCAGCGACCTCGGCAGTAGCGATATCACCGGCGAATCCGAACAGACGGCCGGTCGCGTCAGCGGTGAGTGATGCCACCGCTTCATCCACTGATGCCTGACTGCGGCCGTTGATAATGACATCCGCACCTTCAGCCGCGAGGGCTTGGGCGATGGCATAGCCAATGCCAGCCGTGCTGCCGGTGACCAGCGCCAGTTTTCCCGTCAGTTGCAAATCCATAATCCCTCCCGCTGTGTATTTGAATTCATCTATGGACTCAGTTTAACGCTTATTGTTGCCAGTGACTTTCCGGTAATCGCTTGATGTGAATATAAGAGGACAGGCGAATCAGTGGGCGGACAAGGAACTGCGTGCTGCCAATCACAAAAAACCATTTTGCCAGCGTCTCCTGCATAGGCCACAGAAACAGGATACTGCCAGCGAGGAACCAGAGTGCCACCATGAAATCGTTGAGGATGCTCAATACCTCATAGCGGCGTCGAATGATCAATTGCTCGTGACCCAGCGTGACCGTGAGGGGATTATCGATTTTTTGTTCACTCATTAGCGGCGTCTCTCAAATAAAGCGATGAAGCAATGGTTATTGAATCCAGCTATGGTAAAGCGGGATACCAACCAGCACATTGAATGGGAAAGTCAGGCCCAGAGAGGCCAGCATGGCCAGACCGATATCCGCTTTGGGGATTGCCGAGCGAATGGCAACCGGTGCGGCGATATAGGAAGCACTGGCGGTCAGCGTGGCCAGAATCAGCACGGATCCTGCTGGCAGTCCCAGCCACTGGCCGGTCACTACACCGAAAATAGCCAGCAGCGATGGCGCGATGAGAGCAAACAGGACCACCCGGATTTTATCCAGAGACACCCGCTTGAGCGCTTCGGAAGCGACCAGCCCCATCTCCAGCAGGAACAGGGCCAGCACCCCCTTGAACATCACAGTATAGAGGTCCGTCACCTCTGCACCTTTGGAGGGACCATACATCCAGCCAATAATGACACCCCCGACCAGCAGCATAACGCCGCGGTTGGTAAAGGCTTCATGCAGAATATGAGATTGGCTGCGGGCGGCTTTTTCACCAGAACGTTTATTGAAAATCAACAGCCCGAACAGTATCGCCGGCAATTCCAGCAAAACCAGGTAGAGTGTGACCTGCCCGCCAATAGCCATGTCGTGAGTTTCAGCATAAGCCAGTGCCACCGCAAAGCTGCCGGCACTGACCGAGCCGTAGTGGGCGGCAAAACTGGCGCTGTCGGCCACATTCAGGCCAACCAGTTTTCGTAGCAGGGGGTAGAGCACGGCCGGGATCAGAAAGCCTAATGCGGCAACGCTGAGCAGTTCGGGCAACAGATGCCAGCCCGTATTGCCATGTAATGCCATGCCGCCTTTGAGGCCAATGGTCAGCATCAGCAACAGACTGAGCACGTCATAGGCGGCTTTAGGCATCTCCAAATCGGATTTGACCAGGCCAGCTATCAAACCCAGCAGGAAAAACATGACGACAATATCAGGCATTTTCGGCTCCAGCGTTTTACAATTCGCGCGCAATTTAAGCACAAATTGGGGAAATTTCAGAGACTGCCTTCAGCTGAGCAGCCAAAAGGCGATCATCAGCGTAATCAAAAGCCAGATTATAACGATCACAAACGTCATCCATTTAAAGCGGGGTAACGCAACATAATTTCCCGCCTCCTGGAGACTTCGCTGCCAGACTGCATCAGGCACGCTGTGAATGACCAGCCAGCATCCTAAAGGTAATAAAATCAGGTCATCCAGATAACCAATCACCGGAATAAAATCCGGAATCAAATCAATCGGGCTCAGTGCGTAAGCGACCACCAGCAACGCCAACCAGCGAGTCAGAAGCGGTGTCTCAGGGTCGCGGTAAACCAGGTAAATCGCAGTGATATGTTGTTTGAGTGTGTTTGCCCAGTTCGATAAACGCTGTTTCAGAGCCATGGCTGAGCGCCATCAGAACTCAAACGAAGCGACCAGGGGTGCATGATCCGACAGGCGGTTCCAGGATGAATGGGGCGGTCTTTCGCACAGCGTCGGTTCCATGCCCCGGTAATAAATCCGGTCCATTTTCAGCACCGGCATCCAGGAGGGCCAGGTGCGGGCATAGCGATTATGCAGGGTGCGATAGGCTTCTTTCAGTTCCAGGTGCTGCGACAGCCTTTTTTCTGCCTGACCGGCCCAGTCATTGAAATCACCGGCCACAATCAGCGGTGCATTATGGGGCACATGTTCTTCAATGCGTTCGCATAGCGTCACGAACTGACGCCGTCTTTCCATGCCAATCAGGCCCAGATGAATGCAGATAATATGCAACACCTCGTCGTGCCAGGGCAGTTTGATTTCACCATGTAGCAGACTGCGGCTGGCCCAGGTGAAGGGTGAGACATTGATGTTTTCCCAGTTAGTCAGCGGGTATTTGCTCAAGATCGCATTGCCGTGGTGCCCCACACTATAGACGGCATTCTTGGCATAGGCATAATGCGGCCAGACATCCTGCGCCAGGAATTCAAAGTGGGGTTCGCTGGGCCACTGATGATGCACCAGACCATGCTGACTGTGTTCACCCTGAATTTCCTGCAGCAGCATGATATCGGCGTTGGTTTCGACCAGCGCATCCCGAATCGGGTGCAGGGTGAACTGCCGGTTGCTTGTATTAAAACCCTTGTGCAGGTTGTAGGTCAGAATGCGAAGCTCGTTATTCGACATGTAGAGAACAGTCCGGTGGCGCCTGAAGTAGCCTAAGTGATACCTGTCTATTATGGTGATCAGGTGACAAAAAACCAAGTTCAGTCAAATTTGCCTCAATGACTTGATTTTGTGATCCGCCGTCCCCATTTGCTGTGCATATTCCAACCAACAGCCAGATGGAGGCATTATTTCAATGGGCGTTGATGCACATAAGGAAACCATGGGTTTCCAGACTGAAGTCAAACAGTTACTGAACCTGATGATCCACTCCTTGTATTCGAACAAGGAGATTTTTCTGCGTGAACTGATTTCCAATGCGGCCGACGCAGCAGACAAGCTCCGTTTCCAGGCCCTGTCGGACGATGCACTCTATGAAGAAGACGCGGATCTCAAAATCCGGGTCGACTTCGATGCCGACGCCCGCACTGTCACTATCAGCGACAACGGCATCGGCATGAACCGTGAAGAAGTCATCGACAATATCGGCACCATTGCCCGCAGTGGCACCCGTAAATTCTTCGACAGCCTGACCGGAGACGAATCCAAGGATTCTCAATTGATCGGCCAGTTTGGTGTCGGTTTCTATTCTGCTTTTATTGTCGCTGACAAAGTCACACTGAAAACCCGCCGCGCCGGTGTCGGTGCCGAGCATGGCGTGCAGTGGGAATCAGCCGGTGAGGGCGAGTTCACCATCGAAACCATCGAAAAAGCGGATCGCGGCACCGAAATCACCCTGCACCTGCGTGAAGGTGAAGACGAATTCCTCAACGGCTGGCGTCTGCGCAACATCATCAGCAAATACTCCGACCATATCAATCTGCCTATCGTCATGAAAAAAGAGGCAGTGCCGAATGAGGACGGTAAAATTGATGAAGCCGATCAGGGCGAAGAGACCGTCAACAAAGCAACTGCCCTCTGGACCCTGTCCAAGAATGATATTTCCGATGAGGAATATAAAGAGTTCTACAAGCAGATTGCCCACGACTTTCAGGATCCGATGACCTGGAGCCACAACAAGGTCGAAGGCAATATCGAATACACCTCGCTGCTGTATATTCCGTCCAAGGCACCGTTCGATCTCTGGGATCGTGATCGCATGCATGGCATCAAGCTGTATGTAAAACGCGTGTTTATCATGGAAGACAGCGATCAGCTGATGCCACGTTACCTGCGTTTTATCCGCGGTGTGATTGATACCAATGATCTGCCGCTGAACGTGTCACGTGAAATCCTGCAAAGCAGCAAAACCATCGACACCATCCGCGCCGCTTCAGTGAAAAAGGTACTGAGCGAACTCAGCAAGATGGCGACCAATGAGCCCGAACAATATGCCGAGTTCTGGAAAGAATTCGGTCAGGTCATCAAGGAAGGACCGGGCGAAGACTTCGCTAACAAGGAAACACTGGCCAAGCTGCTGCGCTTTGCCACCACCGAGTCCGGCAGTGCCGAACAGACCGTGTCGCTGGAAGACTATGTCGGCCGCATGAAAGACAAGCAGGACAAGATTTATTACATCACTGCTGAAAACTACGCCGCGGCGAAAAACAGCCCGCACCTGGAAGTCTTCCGCAAGAAAGGCATCGAAGTGTTGCTGCTGACCGATCGCGTCGACGAGTGGCTGGTGAACTCGCTGACCGAGTTTGACGGCAAGCACATGCAGTCTGTCGCTAAAGGCGATCTGGATCTGGGCGAGCTGGAAGACGAGGAAGAGAAAAAAGCGCACGAGGAAACCGACAAGAACTTCGAAGACCTGGTTGAACGGGTCAAGAAAAACCTCGATGACAAAGTCAAAGATGTGCGCATTACCCACCGTTTGACCGACTCTCCAGCCTGCCTGGTGGCCGATCATTATGATATGAGTCAGAACCTGGAGCGGATGCTGAAAGCGGCCGGTCAGGAAGTGCCTGGCAGCAAGCCTATCCTGGAACTGAATCCGGAGCATCCGATGGTCGTGAAATTGAAAGACGAGTCGGATGAATCACGCTTCAGCGACTGGACCTCGATTATTTTCGATCAGGCGCTGCTGGCAGAAGGTGGTCAGCTCGAAGATCCGGCGACCTACGTCAAACGCATCAACGAGATTCTGCTCAAGATTGCTTAGAACTCAGACCCTGATGCGATAGAATGGGCCGGACAGCGATGTCCGGCCTTTTTGTTTTATTCCGCCTCACCACAATAGGTGTTTCAACGTGAAGTCAGATTGTTTACAACGTTTTCTTTTTGATAATGCGGCGATCCGCGGCGAGTGGGTCAACCTGCAGGAAACCTGGCAGGAAGTGCTCAACCGGCGTGAATACCCTGCCGCCATCCGCCGCGTGTTGGGCGAAATGATGGGGGCTGCTGCTTTGCTGACTTCCACCGTCAAAATCAAAGGCCGGCTGGTGCTGCAAATTCGCTCGGAAGGTCCGGTCAGCCTGCTGATGGTCGAATGCACCAGTGCCAATACCCTGCGTGCCTTTGCCCAGTGGGAAGGCGAACTGGACGAAAACCAGGGTCTCAGTGAGCTGACCGGCGAAGGGACGCTGGCGATTACCATTGAAGTCGAAGGCGCCAAACAGCCTTATCAGGGCGTGGTCAGTGTGCAGGGCGATACCATTGCTGACACGCTGGAAACCTATTTTGCCCACTCTGAGCAACTGGCGACCAAAATCTGGCTTTATGCCAACGATCACAACGTCGCCGGCCTGTTTCTGCAACAATTGCCGAGTGAAGAGGTGGATAAGGAAAAAGCAGAAGAGGACTGGTCACGCATCAGCCAACTGGCCTCGACAATTACCGATGAAGAACTGCTGACACTGGAAATGGAAACCCTGCTGCATCGCCTGTTCCATGAAGAGACTGTACGAATTTTTGACCCGGCATCACTGAGCTTCGCCTGCACCTGTTCGCGTGAACGGGTAGCGGAAACCATCAGCATGCTGGGGCAGGAAGAGGCGGAAGATATCCTTGATGCCGAAGGCGGGATCGAAGTCGCCTGCGAATTCTGTAATGAACATTATCATTTCGATAAGGTCGATGTCGCCGAAATTTTCACTGATGCAGTCTCTCCGGCCAGTGACCCGGACACCTTGCATTGATTGTCAGTAGCGGCAAAAAGTTTTAGTTTGAGCCTTTCTGTCTGAGAGCCGGGAATCTTTATGGCGCATGTAGTCATCATAGGCGCAAGCACGGGTGGTTTGCCCGCCGCCTACGAACTGAAGGAATCATTGGGCAATAACCACCGTGTGTCGGTGGTCTCCAACACCCCGATTTTCCATTTTGTTCCCAGCAACCCATGGGTGGCGGTCGGCTGGCGACAACGTCGTCATATCAGTTTTGAACTGGCGCCTGCACTGCACAATAAAGGCATCGATTTTTACGATAGCGGCGTCAGTGAAATTGAAGCGCAGTACAACCGGCTGACGCTCTCTGATGGCAACCATCTGACTTATGACTACCTGGTGGTAGCGACGGGGCCCAAACTCGCTTTTGATGAAATCGAGGGTTTTGGTCCCAAAGGCTTTACCGAATCTATCTGCACGGTCGATCATGCTGAGGATGCCTACGACAACTGGCGTCAGTTCATCAAAGATCCGGGACCTGTCGTGGTGGGGGCGGTGCAGGGGGCATCCTGCTTCGGGCCGGCTTACGAGTTTGCGATGATCATGAATCGGGCGCTGCGCAAAGCCAAAGTCCGTGACCGCGTGCCGATGACCTTTGTCACCCCGGAACCCTATATCGGCCATATGGGCCTGGGCGGGGTCGGTGATTCCAAGGGCCTGTTCGAATCCGAGTTTCGCAAGAACGATATCAAGTGGATCACCAATGCCCGGGTGAAGCAGGTTCAATCCGGCCAGATGCGGGTGGAAGAGGTCGATGATAAGGCCGAAACCATCAAAACCCATCAATTGCCGTTTAAATATTCAATGATGATTCCCGCTTTCAGGGGCGTTGATTGTGTCGCCGGGCTTGGTGAAGACGCTGTTAATCCGCGTGGTTTTCTGAAAGTTGATGAGTATCAGCGCAATGTCGCTTATCCCAATATTTACGGCATCGGTGTCTGTATCGCGATACCGCCGGTGGAAGCCACGGCCTTGCCGGTTGGCGCACCCAAAACCGGCTATATGATCGAGAGCATGACCCGTGCCACCGTCGATAACATCACCGCCTCGATTGCGGGGCGTGAACTCAAAAGTCGCCCCAGCTGGAATGCCATCTGCCTGGCCGATCTCGGTCATACCGGCGCTGCCTTTATCGCCGAACCGCAGATTCCACCACGCAATGTGGCCTGGATGAAAAAAGGCCACTGGGTGCAATGGAGCAAAATCGCTTTCGAGAAATACTTCCTCTACAAGATGAAGCGTGGCATTACCGAACCCTGGTTCGAGCGCAAGATTCTGGATTTGTTTGATATCCGCAAGCTGAAGTAGAGTCCGGCCTCAGCCGGGCTTTACCTTATTTATCCAACGCCCAGTCTTTTCTGACCCAGTGGCAGGTGTAGCCAGTGGGATAGTGCTGTAGATAATCCTGATGTTCGGGTTCTGCCTCATAGAACGGTCCGGCTTTGACCACTTCTGTCACAATCGGTCCCGGCAGTTTGCCGCTGGCATCGAAGTCTTTAATCACCTCTGAGGCGACTCTGGCCTGTTCCTCATTCATACAGAATATCGCTGAGCGGTAGCTGTCACCGATATCATTGCCCTGACGGTTTTTGGTGGTGGGATCATGCATGATGAAGAAAAATTCCAGCAGCTCCCGATAACTGGTCTTTTGCGGGTCATAGACAATTTCCAGCGCTTCGGCATGACCGGTATGGCCCTGTTTGACATCACTGTAGCTGACATCCGGCACATGACCACCGGTAAAGCCGACCCGGGTTCTGAGCACGCCAGGTTGCTTGCGGAACAGCTCTTCCATGCCCCAGTAACAGCCGCCCGCCAGCAGGGCCGTTTCTTCGCTGGCGGCTTTTTTAGCTTCAAATAAATGCTGATATTCGCCGTAGCCTTCATCTTCCAGTTTATCTGCCGGAATAAAACGCAGACTGGCTGAGTTGATGCAGTAACGCAGGCCGCCACGGTCTTGAGGCCCATCGGGAAATACATGCCCAAGATGCGAATCACCGTGACGCGAACGCACTTCGGTACGACTCATGCCGTGACTTTCATCCTGATGATCGGTGACATTGTCAGCCTCGACCGGTTGGGTAAAGCTGGGCCAGCCGGTACCGGAATCAAACTTGTCGGTAGAGGAAAACAAAGGCTCACCGGAGACGATATCGACATACAGTCCCGGCGCTTTGTTATCCCAGAAGGCGTTGTTAAAGGGCGGTTCCGTGCCGCATTGCTGAGTGACCTGATATTGCAGGCGATCCAGTTGCTCTATGGCTGAGTCATCTTTTTTATAGCTTTTAGACATAATCAATTCCGACTTTGTTTTCAGATACCATATTGATGCCTGAACAGGCCAAATGTTTCACTGTAGAATGCATTGATAGCAATAAAACTTAAGGGATAAGCGCACGCATGCTCAAGGTGGTTTACAGCAACAATATGGGATTTCTGGCTGACCACCTGGCCGAACAACAACGCGTGGCGCCGCTCGGGCCATTTGATGCCGAAACCATTCTGGTTCAGAGTAATGAATTGTCGCGCTGGCTTTCGCTGTTTCTGGCGAACCGTCACGGCATCGCCGCCAATCTTCAGTTTCCGTTTCCTTCTGCCTATATCTGGGATTTATTTCGCGAACTCTGGCCGGAAATCCCGCTGCAGTCGCCTTATGCGAAGTCGTCTCTGGCATGGCGGATCTACGCCTTGTTGCCACGCTGTGTTGAAGCGCCCGGTTTTGAACTGGTGGCGGCGTATCTTGGCGATAACAAAGATGAACTCAAACGCTATCAATTAGCAGAGCGCATTGCTGATACCTTTGACCAGTACCTGATGTACCGTCCGGACTGGGTGCAGCGTTGGGAGCGGGGCGAGACCGATAACTGGCAAAGTCAGCTTTGGTACTGGCTGACCGAACATGACAATGAGCCCAAGCACCGTGCTTATCTGTTACAGAAAATGCATGAGCAGCTCAGAAACAATGACTCGCCACCGCCGGGTCTACCGCCCAGAATCAGCATCTTTGGTATTTCAGCCTTGCCGCCGGTCTACCTGCAGACCTTTGAACTGCTGGCGAAATTTATCGACATCACGCTCTATTACCTGTCGCCGAGTGAACATTACTGGGGTGATCTCCGGGATCAGAAACAACTGCAAAAAGAGCAGCTTCAGTTCGACTTCGAGATTGAAGAATCTGAACCGGGTCATCCCTTGCTGGCGAGTCTGGGCAAGCAGGGCCAGTCCTTTTTCCGCCAACTGCAGGAAACCGAGCACGAGGAAGAAAGTGTGTTCGCCGGGCCTGCAACCGGATTCATGCTCGCCGATATTCAGGCGGATATGTTCGAGCTGGTGCAGGGCGAAAAAGCGCCAGTCGCAGAAGAGGATGACTCGATAGCGATCCATGTCTGTCACAGCCCGATGCGTGAAATAGAAGTGCTGCATGATCAACTGCTGGCGATGTTTGAGCGCGAGCCGGATTTGTCACCGACTGATATCGTCGTGATGACGCCCGATATTGATGTCTATGCGCCCTGGATTGAAGCGGTGTTTGGTGCTGCCGAAGAAAAGCTGCGCATTCCCTTCAGTATTGCTGACAGCAGTGGTCAGCAGGAAAGTCAGCTTATCAATACCTTGTTCACGCTGTTGCAACTGCCGCAGTCTCGCTTTGATGTGGAAACTGTTCTGGCCCTGCTCGAGTGCCCGGCCGTGCAGCAACGATTCCGGCTGGATGATGCCGCGCTGGTCTGGATTCGTGAATGGTGCCGGGAAACCCGTACCCGCTGGGGCCTCGATAAAAACGATAAAAGCCAGCTTGATTTGCCGGCCAGTGATGCCAATACCTGGCGCGCCGGTCTCAACCGTTTGATGCTGGGTTTTGCGATGCCACTGAACGAGCCCGGTCAACCGCTCAGACTGTTTGATGGTGAGCTTGCGATGGACGGCATCAGCGGCGAAAGGGCCCGCATCGTCGCCGCATTATGTCAGTTCATTGATACGCTGGATCACTGGCGTCAGAGCTTATCCAGACGACACAATATCGCAGAGTGGCAAACGCAGCTTAACCTGTGTCTGGATGCTTTTTTCGCGACGGAAGGGCTTGAAGACCCGCAGTTTGATATGGAAGTGACCGCGATTCGAAGGCAGCTGGAACGGCTGGTGGAAAGCAGCGAACACGCCAGTTTCAATGACGATATCGCGGTCGACCTGGTGCAGAGCTGGTTGCAGTCGCATCTCGACAGTATCGACAGCACCCACCGGTTTATGGGGCACGGCATTACCTTCTGCGGTATGGTCCCAATGCGCAGCATACCGTTTGATGTTGTTTGCCTCATCGGCATGAATGACGAGGTTTTTCCTCGCCGGCAACCGGCACTCAGTTTTGACCTGCTCGCGCATGATCACCGTGAGGGTGATCGCTCCCGCCGCGAAGATGATCGTTATCTGTTCCTTGAGGCTTTATTGTCGGCGCGGCGTCAGCTCTACATCAGCTATGTCGGTGCCAGCATCGTTGATAACAGCGACATCCCCCCCTCGGTGCTGGTCAGTGATTTACAGGATTTGCTTATCGAGCGTTTTGAAACTGAAACGGGCGAAGATATTCTGAGCCAGATCAAAACCCATCATCCATTGCAGCCTTTCAGTCGTCGCTATTTTGATGGCAGTCACCCCGGGCTGTTCAGCTACAAGCATTCACAATGTCCGGATGAGAGCGAATGGCAGCAGCAGGCCTGGTTCGATGCTCCTCTACCCGAAGCCGATGAAAGCTGGCGCGAATTGACTGCGTCACAACTGGCCCGTTTCTTTGCCCATCCTGCCCGTTTTTTATTACGTGAACGGTTGGGTGTCAGGCTGGAAATGGAAGACGAGGAACTGGAAAGCCGGGAACCCTTCCAGCTTGACGGTCTGGAAAGCTGGCAACTGCGTCAGTTACTGCTGGATGCCAAGCTGAGTCAGCGCAGCGATCAAGGTCTGAAACCGGTGATTGATGCCACCGGCATGCTGCCGCAGGGTTATGTCGGCGATGCCTGGTATGAGCAGGAAGCCGATAAGGTGGATGAGTTTGTCGATAAGCTCGAAGCCAACCTGCCCTTGGGCGAGCAGTTTGCGATACCGGTGGATGTCAGTATTGATGGTTTTTATCTGGGTGGTCAGCTCGACAACATCAGTCCCCAGGGGCTGTTGCGCTATCGCCTTGCCAGGAAAAAAGGCAAAGATATTATCGCCGCCTGGATTGATCATCTGCTGCTGAATATTTTGCGTCCGGAAGCAGTGGTGCTGGAAACCCGCTTGATTACCGAAGACTCGGAAATGCTGTTTCTGCCTGTAGCTGGTGCCACGCAGATCCTGGCCGGGCTGCTCAAACTATACTGGACTGGTTGTCATCAGCCGCTCAAGTTTTTTGATAAAAGCAGTCTGGAATACTTTAAGGCGACTGAGAGTAAGAAACCGGAGGATGCCTTCAAGCGGGCTGCCAAGACCTGGGCACCGGACAGCAACCGCGCCATGGCCGAACAGGATGACCCTTACTATCAACTGCTTTACCCCGAGCCACCGATTGACGAGGAGTTTGGCGAAATCGCCCAGCAGGTTTATCAGGATATCCTTCAGCATATCGAAGGAGGCAAGCTGTGAGCCTGTTTTCAGCAGATACCGTTGCACTTGAGGGCCTCAACCTGATTGAGGCCAGTGCCGGCACCGGTAAAACTTTTACCCTGGCAGAACTGTATTGCCGGCTGGTGATTGAAAAGGAACTGGAAGTCAGCCAAATCCTGGTCGTCACCTACACCCGCGCCGCCACCGAAGAACTGCGCGGCAGGTTGCGTCAACGGCTGGTGGATGAACGTCTCAAGCTCAGTGGACAGGATGGTGCAGATCCCAGGGCCCTGAAGCGACTGAAACTGGCTATTCAGAGTTTTGATGAAGCGGCGATTTACACTATCCATGGCTTCTGCCAGTGCGCGCTGCAGGACTTTGCATTCGAGAGCGGTCATTTCTTTGATATGGAAATGGTGACCGATGAAGAAGCCATCAAACAGGCGGTTGCCGACGACTTCTGGCGGCGGGAGGTCAGCATCGCCGATCCCGAGTTCGCGCATTACCTGCTGCGTCAGAAACAAACGCCGGAAACCTTACTCAGTGCCGTCGGGAATCTGCCCGGTAAACCTTATCTCAATTATCTGCCATTGCCTGACATCGACCCTGACAATGCCCGGCTGCAGGCGGAAACTGACTTTGAGTCATTAAAGCAGTGCTGGCTCAACTACAGTGCCGAAGTCATCGCCATCATCACTGACAATAATCTGCTCAAAGCGACCAGCTATCGTTCAGACTGGGTACAGAACTGGTTGCAAATGCTTGTGGAGATGCTGAATCAGGAGCGCCTGCCGGATCAGGTGTTCGAGCAACTGAATCGCTTCACCCGTGAGCGTCTGGAACCGGCGCTGAAGAAAAATCAGACCTTACCGGACCATCCATTCTGGTCCCATGCTCAGCGCTTTCTGGAATCACATCAGAAGCTCATTGCCAGCCGTGAACTGCAGCTTCAGCATCTGCGCCGTCAGCTCGCTGAGTATCTTTGTCAGGAACTGCCCAAACGCAAATTGCAGAATAAAATGCAGGCTTTTGATGACCTGCTGTTAAACCTGCAGCAGGCCTTACACGGCAGTCAGGGCGATAAACTGGCCGCCCGGATTCGTGAGCAGTTTCGTGCCGCACTCATCGATGAATTCCAGGACACCGACCCGATTCAGTACGACTGTTTTTATCGCCTGTTCAGCGGTAGCGGCCATCCGGTGTTTTTTGTCGGTGACCCCAAGCAGGCGATTTACAGCTTCCGCGGTGCCGATATCTTCACTTACCTGAATGCCAAGCGGGCTTCAGAGAGGGAGTTTAATCTTGATACCAACTGGCGTTCGCATCCGCTGCTGGTGGAAGCGGTTAACAGCCTGTTCGAACGGGTTGAAAAAGCCTTTATCTATGATGAAATTCCTTTCCACCCGGTCAAATCCGCCCGTGATAATAAGCCAGCGCTGACCATCGATGGTAAGGCCGCTGCACCGCTGGAGTTTGTCTGGCTGGACGCAGAGCAGGAGCCGGTTAACAAGGGCGATATGCATGCCTGGGCTGCCGCCAATACGGCTGATCAAATCGTCGAACTCATCGCCCAGTCGAATGCGGGCAAGGTCATGCTGACCGACAAACATGACAATAGCCGTCCCCTTAACGGCGGCGATATCGCGGTGCTGGTTCGCAGCCACACTCAGGCCTCATCGATTCAGCAGGCACTGCGTCTTCGCGGTGTTAACAGCGTGCAGCAATCCCGCGATAATGTATTCCAGTCGATGCAGGCGGTGATGCTGGAAAGGGTGTTGATGGCAATCGCCAATCCCGGCAACGACAGCCTGATTGCGACCGCGCTGGCGACGCCGCTGTTTGCCAAAACCGCACTGCAGATATATGAACTGCAACGGGATGATAATGCCTGGCTGGCAGAGACCGACGCCTTTGTCACACTACATGAACGCTGGCGGCAGAAAGGCTTTATCGTGATGCTGCGATCCCTGATGGTGGAGCTGGATGTACAGCGGCGCTTACTGACGCAGCCTGATGGCGAGCGGCAACTGACCAACCTGATGCACCTCGCAGAACTGATTCAGGCCTATGCCAGCAAACGCAATAGCAGTATCGAAGCGATCCTGACCTGGTTCGCTGCCCAGCGTCAGTCCACTGCAGCGACGCAGGATGCCGCTCAAATCCGGTTGGAAAGTGACGAACAACTGGTCAAAGTCATCACCATTCACACCAGTAAAGGACTGGAGTATCCAGTCGTGTTCTGTCCATTCCTCTGGCATTACAGCAAACCACCGCAAAAGCCGGCGATCATGACCTTCCATCGCGGTGAAGATAATGAAGCCTGTGTCGCTTTTGGTGAACCCGGATTTACTCTGGCAGAGCCGGTGGTCGAGCAGGAAGAAAAGGCAGAAGATTTGCGCCTGCTCTATGTCGCGCTGACCCGCGCCCGTGAACGGTGCATCATCAACTGGGGCGCCGCCAAGGAAGTTCAGAAAACGGCCTTGTTCAGCCTGTTACACGGCAATAAAGACAAACCCGAAGCCGCCGCTATGCTGGAGGACCTCAGCCAGCTTGCCGCCGACTACCCGGACAATATCCGTGTTCAGAAATCAGAAGCAATGACGACCGCACAGCGCATCATTCAATCTGATAACAGTGCACAGCTACAGGCGAGAGAGTTTGACGCTGAGATTAAAAAAGTCTGGCAGGTCACCAGCTTTAGTGGCCTCACCCGCGGCCATAGCGTCGAACAACCCGATTACGATGCTGAGACGGTCACCCTTGAGTGGCCGCAAACGCCAGAGCACAGAATGGATCGCTTCGGATTCCCGCGTGGCGCCAATGCCGGTACCTGTCTGCACAGTCTGTTTGAGCACTGGGATTTTCAGACCACTGGCCCCGAATGGCAGCAGCTGGTGCACAAAACACTGAACCAATACGGCATCGACAGCGACTGGACGCCGGTCGTCATGGACTGGCTACAGGCAGTGGTGAAAACACCATTACGTGATCCGGATCTGCAAAACGAGGAGCCCTCATCGCAACCTCCTCAAGACATCACGTCATCGCCAACCCCTCACAATGTCTCGTCATTGCGAACCCAAAATAACACTATGTCATTGCGAACCCCTGCAGGGGTGAAGCAATCCAGCCCCGAGCTGAATGAACCATCCCAACCTGCCCTCACACTGGAGATGATCACCCCCAACAAACGCCTGGACGAAATGGCCTTTTACTTCCCGGTCAATGATCTCACCGTCAGTCGTTTAAAACGTGCCTTGCAACCATTCATTATCACCATGCCGGTACTGGAACGAGTGCTGAAACAACTCAACTTTGCTGATATTCAGGGCTTTATGAAAGGCTTTATCGATCTGGTGTTTGAATACGAGGGCCGTTTCTATGTTGCCGACTACAAGTCCAACTGGCTGGGCGATAAAGCGGCGCAGTATGACCAGGCTGCAATGGATGAAGCGATGGTGATGCATGGCTATCCGCTGCAATATTTGATCTACAGCCTGGCTTTGCATCGTTACCTCAAAACTCGCTTGCCGGATTACGATCCGGATAGCCACTTCGGCGGCGTTTACTACCTGTTTATCCGTGGCATGCAACCAGATTGGGGACAGGCCGGTGTTTACTACGACAGGCCGTCCTCCGACTTGCTGGAAGCGCTAGATAAAGCGATGAGTGAGGTGGCCGATGACTGAGCCATTGAACCTGCTGCGTCAACACGGCTTCAGTGAACTGGCCTGTCAGTTTGCTGCTTTTATAGACCGTAAAGAGCAGGGCGAACACCCGCTTATCAGCCTCAGTGCCGGCTTACTGACCGAAGCGATGGCGCAGGGTCATGTCTGCCTGAACCTGTCACAGTTACCCGACACAACAGCCCCCCTGGTCGATTTGCTCCCGGGCAACCTTGAAGACTGGCAATCTACATTAAAGGCTGGCAGTTCAGTCGGTGAGCCCGGTGAATATAAACCCCTGATTTTGACCGATGGAGGGTTGCTGTATCTCTACCGCTACTGGCTGGATGAACGTGATGTCGCCCAGGCCATCCGCCAGCGTCTACATCAGGTTGAAGACCTCGATGTGTTTCAGCTCAACAAAGATTTAGCCGACTGGCACAATCCGGTTGAAGGTATTGACTGGCAGAAAGTCGCCGTTACCATCGCCTTAAGCTCGCATATCGCCGTCATTTCAGGCGGCCCCGGCACCGGCAAAACCACCATCGTTCTGAAAATCCTGCAATGCCTGCAAAGCCAATACGCCACTAGAGCTCCTTCCCCCTTGAAGGGGGAAGGTTGGGATGGGGGTGAATCCGATCTAAGAATCGGCCTCGCCGCCCCCACCGGCAAAGCCGCCGCCCGGCTGCAACAATCCATCAGCCGGGAACAAAATCTGGAAGTCAAAACCCTGCACAGACTGCTAGGTATTACCGAACACAACGAACAGGGCCGTTATAACGCGGAACGAACACTGCCACTTGATGTGCTCATCATCGACGAAGCCTCGATGATTGATATCAGCCTGATGGCTAAGCTGATGCGGGCCATGCCGCAGAATGCCAGGCTGATATTGCTCGGCGACAGTCAGCAACTTGCCTCAGTGGAATCCGGCGCGGTACTGGCAAACCTCAGTGAAGCCGAACAGGGCCAATTCTCTGATAAATTCATTGAGCAGTTTCCCTTGTTCGAACTTACTTCCCAGTCATTGCGAACGAAAGTGAAGCAATCCAGTCCCGAAGCGCAACAAAGCGACCAGACTGAAACTGATGACAGCAGCCCGTCAGCAGAAAACAGATCAGAAGCGGTATTAACCAACAGCTTCGTCCGCCTCCAACATAGCTACCGTTTCGACAAAGACAGCCTGATCGGTCAACTGGCAGCCAAGGTCAATGCCGGTCACAGTGACAACGCGATTAGTCTGCTACAGGCACAACCCGAATCGACCTGGTTGCCACCCGATGAACGCAGTTTGCTCAACACGGTTTCGAAGGGCTATCAGCGCTTTATTGATGCCGTCGAAAATGAGGCCAAGCCGCAACAGATTCTGCAGGCTTTTGATGAATTCCGCGTCCTGGCGGCACTAAAACAAGGCCCGCAATCAGTCACCTCAGTCAATCGGATGATGGCCCGTTTGCTGGCCCAACGAGGCTGGCGAACCGCCCAGACCTATTATCCGGGCAGACCTATCATGATTACTCAGAATGACTATCGTCAGCAGTTGTTCAACGGTGATATCGGCGTGATGCTCAGAGATGAGCAAGGCCAGCTCAAAGCCTGCTTTTATTTCGGTGAAGAACTCCGATGGGTCGGGCTTAACCGCCTGCCTGCTCATGAAACCGTGTTTGCCATGACCGTGCACAAAAGCCAGGGCTCCGAGTTTGATGCCATCAGCATCTTACTGCCCGACGAGATTAGCCCTATTCTCAATCGTGAACTGCTCTACACCGCCATCACCCGTGCCAGAAAAACACTCAATATTCTGGCAACCGAGCCGGTTTTAAGACATACCATCCACACTCGGCATCAGCGGGAGAGTGGGTTGAAAAACCAGCTTGAAAAATAAAGCTGTCTTTATCTCAAAGGCTTTTTTTTGTTTAAACGTATCAGCCATAGTTTGATTTTTTACTGATAAAACAATAAATTGCTTCTTATGTGTATGTGGTGGCAATGAAATTAAAAGGCCGCCCGATAATAAATATTATGAGGCCGTTGGCCTCATTAACAGACTGTTAAGTGTATGAGGAGAATCCATACATGGAATCAAGATCAACGTTTGTGACCGTTTTAGCGTGGATATTTATTGTCGGGTCAGGTTTCGCCACTTTCGTCTCGCTTATGCAAGTCATTATGGTTTCAACCATGTTCAGCGGTGACGAATTCAGCTCGGTACCTGAAGACGCTCCTGCGATGGCAAAGTTCATGTCGCAATATTTCCATTTGTTTATATATGGGTTCTGTGCACTAGCTTTATTCACATTCACCTCATCCATCGCCCTTTTAAAGCGCAAAAATTGGGCGCGTTTGGCATTTATCGTCATCCTAGCGTTCGGCATACTCTGGCAAGTCGGCGGTTTAATCATGCAGTTTGCAATGTTCTCAGATTTTCCTGCATCACCTAAAGGCGAAGGCTTCGAGGACTTTGAGCGTATGAGCAATATTATTCGCTGGTTTAGCTTTGCTATGGCACTTGCCATTTCTGGCTTGTTTGTATGGGTTATTAAAAAGCTTACAACCCAGCCAATCGTTGGAGAATTTACACTTAACAATTCAAGCAACTCGGACGGCCAAAAAGCGGCCGCCAGTTCTTGAGGCGTTATACGTAGAGATAAATAATGATGCTTTACTACGAGCCATGGGTTGGAAAAAATTATAAGGATGCACCGTTCTCGGGCTCACGGCTTCTATTGGTCGGAGAGTCTTCTTTTGAGCGAGATTTTAAGAGTCAGCCCTCGCACTTGCGAGACGATACGGCGACGCTAGCAAAAGGTGAGTTTCCGGCGCGGTACGCTGGCTTCTGGCGGTATATCCAGCGGAGCGTTACTGGAGTGCAGACCATAACGGTGGAATCGCAGCGTGAATTTTGGGAAGGTGTGGCTCTAGTCAACCTTATCCAGCGCCCGATGAGCACCAAGCATGCGCGTCCTAGCAATGAGGACTTCCGGGGCGGAGTAGATGCCTTGGAAGCTTACATCAGTGAGTTGGAGCCTGACGGCATTATTGTGTATTCGAAGAGTGCGTGGCTAGCCCTAATTGAAGGTCTTCTCCTCTTATCAGATCCGTATCCATTAGTCCAAGATGTGCCCCCCGCGCCTCTCTCCGACTCAAGTCATTCTTATACAGCCTCCGTATTCTCGTATGGCTCACCGTACTTCCTCTTGCTTAGACATCCGTCATCTCGGCCCAAGCTGCGTGCGGTTAGGTGGTTTGAGATCATCTCGCCTTTCCTTACAAGAGTTCAAGAGCATAACCAGTCACTGCAGACGACCGCCTACGGCGGCTGAGCTTCACGTTAGAAGGTAAGTAAATGAGCAAATCTCCGAAAATTGCCCAAGCCATTGGTTTCATATTTGGTATTGGTTTAATCGTTGGCGCTGGCTATCTTGCATGGATAATATTGGCTAGGTTGCTGACGTTCTTAGAAAGTGCAAATCCATCCGTTTCAGCGGCAGTTGTCGGGGCAATGGCCACGGTTCTAGTTGGTGTTGGAGGTGCTCTCTATACTCAAGCACAGATAAAAAAACGGGAAATTGAAGAGGCTCATCGGGAAAGAAAGGTAGATCTGTATAAAGGCTTCTTGGATATGGTAGCAAGGATAATGTCTGAGCAGAACGAAAACGTTTCTCTTGAGCCGCCATCACCACAAGAACTCGTTGACTTCATGGTGGAATTTAAAACGAATGTCGTTTTATGGGGCTCCCCGAAAGTCATAAACGCCCAGCTGAACTTTCAAAAGGTATCGGAATCTGGCGGTAATGTACTTTTTGCTGTTGATGAACTTTACAAAGCAATTCGTGAAGACATAGGCCTTAGCAACAAAGGCCTCGATAAGCGTCAGTTGGTCAAAATGTATTTGCGTGATCCAGGAGAGCTGGACGCGATGAGCGCTTCTAACCAAGCCTTACAGCGGACAAGCCGCTGAATGCGGCGTTAAGTGTAAGAGGATGTTGAACGATGATCATCAATAAGAAAAGAATCAGGTCGTTGGCGAGCTACGCAAAGGGAATTCCAGAAAACCAAAACGTGGTTATAGCAGTGGCAGTTCAGGATATTGTCAAAAATAACCCACAGGATGTCGGATTCAGTGACCAATTGGAGCCGGGCGAAAAGGTACTACCAACGGCTATTGGCAATGTCACTCTTTTCAATTCAGGTGGAAAAGAAATACCTCTGAAAGACCAGCCAAAGGAAACTCACTATCGGCAGCAGGAGTGGACGTGGAAAGAGTTTAGGGGAAGATATGACTTTGAAGAGAAGTCACGAATAGTAGATATACCTTATGAGCGATATCCCAGAAAGATAGTCCCTCCGCCGTCTATCGAGCTGAGCATTGCTGTCGATACAGCGGGAACGAAGCTCGTAGTGGCTGATCCAATTAGCTTAAATGAAAACAATGAGGAAACTATCGTTCATGTAGTAAACATGTTCTTAGAAGCGTTTGGGATTTGCGAAATACGAAACGAGGATCTAGATTCTGTAATCCTATCGCCCATAAAAAGATTGAATTGGGATGTGCTTCCAAAGGGTCACAAGCCTTGGGGAGTTTTAAAGCCGCTATTGCAGCCAGTAATTGATAGTCAGTCGGAGGGCAACAAAGTTGTAATTGAAAAGCGCTTCGAAGCAATAAATTCCTTTGAGCCCAAGTTTGTGGCTGTTGGGCAAGCTGGGTTTTCAGGATATATCGTTTTCGGCTTTCCGGAATCGGATTTATACGTGCTAGAGAGCACTCAGACAAACAATGCCACTTATGTTCTTGAAAATAACTGGGAGTATTTATCCGGACTAACTAAGGCCGAAATACTTCAGAACAATCTCCACAAAGAGCGAATAATCCATAGGGAGAATTGGTTTGAAGAAATTGGCAGAGTTTTGTCCGAGTAGACACTTAACAATTGCAGGCAATCCGACGGCTTTTTCGTTTCGCCTGCGACTTCACTACAAAGCCGCGGTTGCTGCGGGCGATAGGCCGTGATATGGAAGCTCAAAGCATGGAATATGATCTACGACGAGCGAATCAAGGTGATTATGAATTTTGCTACGAGCTCACAAAACAGAATATGTACGATCTATTTTGTCGTCACTGGGGTGGTTGGCTCGACTCAGAATTCCGAAAAGGCTTTGTCGTAGACAATATCCAAATAATAAGAGTGGGAGATAAAGCAGTCGGATACTCCAGTCATGTAACCAACAAAGATTCACTCTATATCGACAACATTCAACTTGCTCCTGAATTCCAGGGACAAGGTATTGGGACAAAGCTTCTCACTGATTTTCTGACTCAAAATCAACATACTTTAATCAGACTCACAACGTTTGTGGATAATCCGGCCAAACGTCTCTATGAAAAGTTGGGATTTAGAGCGGTTGCAAGAAATGGTTCTACAATCAAGATGGAGATAGCGCCTGATAAATGACTTCAGGCGACCGCTGACGCGTCGGCTGAATGAAGCGTAATGATTTTGAGAGTAGTTAATGCATAAAGACCAAGTCCGAAGATTTTATGAAGTTCTCTGGGATGCCAATGACAAGACAGCCATGCCCTCAATCCTGCATGAGAACTTCTCCTTCAGAGGCTCTTTGGGACAGCAGAAACAAGGCTACCAAGGTTTCTCTGACTATGTCGATATGGTCCACAAAGCATTGGCCGATTACCAATGCATTATTGAAGAACTCGTCGAAGAGGGAGATAAGGTTTTTGCCAAGATGACCTTTACCGGCATTCACAGAGATCAATTGATGGGCTATTTACCCTCGCATGAACGTGTAAGCTGGACTGGCTGCGCCCTGTTCACTTTTGAAGGTGAGCGAATCTGTGACGTTTGGGTGCTGGGTGATTTAAAGAGCCTCGAAAATCAGCTAAAGGAAAATGAAATAAAGAAATTGTAAGTTGTATGACTGTCGTTACCTGCCGGACTCTGTTGTAATGGTGGAAACAAGTAACAGCAGAATAACAATGACCAGCGAGCTTGATTTTAACCAGATAGTTAACCGCAATAACTTCTCTCAAGAGGAAATTGAAGAGGCGTTAAATATCATGGAACGAGCAATTGAAAACCATCGCGCCTGGTATGTTCAACTCCATGAAGGCTTGCTTTGTAAACAGGATTTTCCGGTCACGATCACGGCCGGGGATGCACACAGGAAGTGCGATTTTGGTTGTTGGTTTTACAGTCATTCCAGCGATGAGATTCGAGACAATCCCGAGTTCAAGACGCTGGAGACAACGCATCAAACCATGCATGACGAAGTCAGGAAGTTGGTTGAGACATTCAAACGCACTCGCGAAGTGAATTTGGATGACTACCGACGGGTATCCCACAAACAAGAAAAATTAATGAAATCCCTGGTCACCTTGCGTGATAATTTGATCAATCAGCAACATTCTTTTGATCCATTGACGGGGTTGATTAACCGAAAGTCTATCGGATTGATTCTCGAAAAGAATCACTCATACTCGATGCGTCATCGCACGCCTTACAGCATTGCCATGCTGGATATCGATTTCTTCAAATCAGTCAATGATAACTACGGCCACCAGGCTGGTGACCAGGTACTCAGAGTCTTGTCAGAATATTTATCTGCCGCATTCAGACACTCTGACAGTGTCAGTCGCTATGGCGGAGAAGAGTTTCTGATATTGCTGCCAGATACGGGGCATGACAGCGCGCTGGCGATTCTGGAGAAAGTCTGTAAAGAAATAAGCCAGCTTCGCGTTCAATACGAAGACAAAGAGATAAGGTTTACCGCTTCTATTGGTGTATCCGACTTTGCACCGGATAAACCTGTCGGGGAAATTGTTCACGAAGCCGACAGGGCCCTGTACACGGCGAAAGCGAATGGCAGAAACCAAGTCGTCGCATATCAACCCGGTTCCTGACACATTCTTTTGACTCAAAGCGCCAACTAGCAACCTAACCCTGGCTAGCGGAGCTTAGATTTTTGGTGGCGTTAACATCACATTTAGGAGAAGTCGAGCATCATTCCGCCATAACTTTATGGCTAAAGCGATAGTGATGTGAGCTGTTTCACACTATTGATAAAAAACGTCACGAAACTGTAGTAATTGTGAATTTAGTCCTCTATTTTTGTTAATCAGTGCACAGGAACGTGCGCGTTTTTATGGGTTAGCAGGTCGCTGGGGATGCGGCAATGTCAAGGAGGACAATAGCTACATGGATTTATTTGTTTCTAACCATTCACTTTTATCGACTTGTCTTGCTGATCACTCTGATCAGAAAAAACTCCGCTCTCTAGCTCACTGATAGCATCATGCGACTCAGTGTAAAGTTGCCGCTCATGTTGCTGGCATGCTTGCTCTCAACTTTGGCTTATTCTCATCTGTGTCAGGCAGCGCCATTGGCCAATGAAGAATTCGATTCAAAATATCAGCAGCAGGAAAAACGTCGACTTGATCTTTTGGAGCAACAGCAGCAAAAGGACAGCAGAGTAAGGTTGCAACCAGCGCCTGATGTGTCAGCACCCTTGATTGAGGATGAAGCGCCTTGCTTTGTGATCGATGAATTTGTTCTGGTGGGAGAGCAGGCTGGGAAGTTCAACTTTGCGTTGCAGGCAGTCTTAGAGCAACACACCGGCTTAATCGGTCGATGTCTTGGGGTGAATGGTGTTAATGCCGTAATCAAACAGGTTCAGAATCAGATTATCAAGGCAGGTTATGTCACGACCAGAGTACTGATTCAGCCACAGGATATGACCGGCGGCAGATTGCAGCTAACAGTGATTCCTGGGATTGTCAGTAATATCCAGTTTAGCGATAGCACCGAGCTATCCAGACCGGGACGTGCCGCTTTACCGCTTGAGGAGGACACCCTGCTTAATATCAGAGATATAGAGCAAGCTGTCGAGACTATGCGGCGAGTGCCGACAGTTTCAGCTGATGTCGACATTGTCCCTTCCGAAGATGAAAAAGCCCTGCCCGGCTACAGCGATCTTGTTATTCATCACTCACAGCGAAAACCCGTTCGTCTCACCTTGGGCGTCAATGACAGTGGTTACGATGCTACCGGTCGTTATCAGGGCGCGGCGACGTTATCTTTCGATAACCCGCTTGGCTTGAGTGATTTGTTCTATGCCAGTGTTCATACCGATCTTGGCGATGCTGAGAACGATGGTGGGACTGAGGGCTATTCATTTCATTATTCCGTCCCGCTTGGTTACTGGCACTTGTCAGCAAACACGAGCGAGTCTGAATACAGACAGAATGTTGCAGGGTTAAACCAGACATACGAATACAGAGGTAAGAGTCGAAGGACTGAGGCTGGATTGAGCCGGGTCGTTTACAGAGACAGCCGCAGCAGGCTGAAGCTAGGGCTGAAAGCCTATAAAACATCCTCGCGTAATTTTATTGAGGACACTGAAATTGAAGTTCAGCATCGACGTATGTCTGGCTGGATAGCATCACTTAACTATCAGTTATTTATCAGACAGGCTGCGTTAGATATCGGTCTGGCTTATCAGCGTGGTACAGGTGCCTTTGATGCCATGCCAGCGCCGGAAGCTGCATTTGATGAAGGCACTTCAAGACCTAAAATTATTACGGCCAATCTCAATCTTAACTATCCCTTTGACGTTGTGGGACTGGGCTTTAACTTCAACAGCTACTGGGAAGCGCAGTGGAATAAAACCACGCTGGTACCTCAGGATCGCTTGTCGATAGCAGGTCGTTACACTGTGAGAGGATTTGATGGTGGTATGACTTTACTGGCTGAACGCGGCTGGTTCAGTCAGAACACGCTCAGCATGCGGCTGGGCCAAACTCAACACCAACTCTATACCGGTATTGACGTCGGCCATGTCAGTGGTCAATCGGCTGATTTACTGCTCGGACAGACGCTAGCTGGCTGGGTAGTGGGGCTTAAAGGCCATTGGAAGAGCCTGTTTTATGATTTATTCGCGGGTATACCACTGGAAAAACCAGAAGGATTTGAATCAGGCAGGCACCTGGGCTTCAGCCTGACTTATCAATATTAGGAAAATAGGAAATCGATTATGGATGATCGAAAGGCGAAATATTTTCTACGACGGTTAAGTGTCGTCTACGTGTCAGGGCTCATCAGTGCCACCTCAATGAACAGCCTGGCAGCAGACATAGTGGCTGATGGTGCAGCGCCCCAGCATCAACAACCCATCATTACCGAGACGGCGAATGGTGTCACACAGGTGAACATTCAAACGCCTAATTCTTCGGGCGTTTCTCGTAATCAATACCGTCAGTTTGATGTTGATAAAGATGGCGTCATCCTCAATAACAGTGCCCAGCATACACAAACGCAACTGGGAGGGTGGGTACAAGGCAACAGTCTGCTTGCAGGCGGGACCGCCAAAATTATTCTTAACGAAGTGAACTCACAAAACCCGAGCTTATTGCATGGCCCGATGGAAATAGCGGGTAGTCGGGCACAGGTTGTCGTGGCCAATCCAGCAGGAATCAGCTGTGATGGCTGTGGTTTTATAAATGCGCATCGCTCCACTTTAACTACCGGTAATCCGTTATTTAACAATGGCGATCTCAGCGGGTTCGACGTCAATCAAGGGCACATATCAATTTCCGGTGTAGGCATGGATGATCGAGATACAGCCTACTCCGACATCATTGCCAGAACCGTCGAAATCAATGCTGATATCTGGGCTAATCAGCTCAACATCACCAGTGGCCTGAATCAGGTTAGTCGCAGCAACCAGGTGATTAACAGCGAACAAAAAACTCAAACTCCCACGCTTAGCATCGATATCGCTCAGCTGGGCGGTATGTATGCTGACACGATTCATCTTATTGGAACCGAGAATGGGGTGGGCGTCAGACACGCAGGCGATATGCAAGCCCAGACACTGACACTGAATTCGCAAGGTCATCTCAGTTTCGAGCAGGATAGTGTGGTCGAAGCTGAACAGTTTGAAGCGAATGTAGCCAGTTTCAATCATCAGTCCGGAGCTACCCTCACTGCGAATAATTTAGCTATCTCGGCTGAGGCCGAACTCGTTAATCAGGGCGTGATCGATGGACAACAGTCGTTGATCAAAGCGGCCAGTATCAACAATAAAGCGACGGGCGCCATTTATGCTGATGATATGGTTCTTGAGGCCATAGATATTCATAACCAGTCTGAATTATCAGACCAGGGATTGCTAAAGGCGCCGACCATCGCAGCCCGGCAATCGATGGCAGCAGCGGCACAGAATTTGACGAATGACGAAGCGGCCGTCATCTACAGTGCTGGAGATATGACAATTGCCGGTGAGCTTGGAGATGAACAAAACCCAACTGCAGATATGGCCCGACTCACCAATACCGGTGGCCTGATTGAGGCTGGGAGAAATCTCAATTTAGCTGTACTGGACTTACAAAATCTGAATGCAGAAGTCATCACGGAATGGCAAGAGGACAGCGTTGAACGAATCATAGAAGTACAGCCGGAAGGCTGGTCCAGAAAATACGATGTCAGCCGCTTTCCCAAAATTCATAATCACTATGTTGAGCGGCAGCCATATGTGAATGCGCAAGGGAGAGTCACGCGCTATTTCGAAGATTACACTTACTACGATTACTACGCGACTACCGAAAGCACGCATCTGATTTCTTCAAAACCAGCCAAACTTATCGCGGGTGGCGATTTAAGCATTCATGGTAATGTTCTTAATGAAGACAGCCAGATACTGGCGGGCGGCAATTTAACTGTGACTGGTGGCAGCCTGAACAATCAGACCACAGTCGGTCAGCAGCGCATCAGTTACCGGGGCAGACGCCAGTTTCGCGACTGGGAAGGTAATGATGAAGAACTCGATTTCTATCCCTGGACCGCATACAGTCCGGCAGCGAAAGTGACAGAGTTCAACCTGGCCACTACGCAGGTTGAATCCCAATCTGACACCAGCGGCCAGCAAACCCTATACAGCAGCGGTGATATTCCGGTGTTATCTGCAAGCTGGTTCCAGCAGCCAGCCAACGCCAGTGATCATTTTTATATCGAGACCGATCCACGTTTTACTGACTACAGAGACTGGCTAGGCTCGGATTATATGCTGCAAAAGCTGGCGATGGATCCGAGCCTCACCATGAAAAGACTGGGAGATGGTTTTGTCGAGCAGCGTCTTGTGAACGAACAGATTGCACAGCTCACAGGGCAGCGCTTTTTATCCGGTTTTGAAAATGATGAAGCCCAGTTTATGGCGTTGATGGATGCTGGTGTCAGTTTTGCAGAGGCGCATGAGCTCACGCCCGGTGTTTCGCTCAGTGCAGAGCAGATGGCAATGCTGACCAGCGATATTGTGTGGTTGGAACAGCAGCAAGTGAAACTCGCGAGTGGTGAAACCGTGTCAGCACTGGTTCCCAAAGTCTATGTCAAAGCCCGGCCGGAAGATTTCCAGCCTGAAACGGGCCTGCTTGCAGGTAAGCAGGTGGATATTCAAACCACTGATGACATTATCAACACCGGCAGTATCGCAGGTCGTGACGTTGTTAATCTTAACAGTGACTTTGTACAGCATGGTGGCCATATCCAGGCTGCAGAAGTCGAGGTCAACGCCAGAAATGTGGCGATTGCGGGCGGTAAAATCCAAGCAGGCGACGCTCTCAACGTTACTGTAGAGGAGGATATCAATATCTCCAGCGTGACTTCAGAGACGTCGAATAGAGAGGGAAAAAGCCACTTCAGTCGCAGTAATATCAAACGGGTGGCGGGCCTTTATGTGAGCGGTGAAGGAGCTGAGTTGAATGTGACTGCGGGACGCAATATGAACATTGCCGCTGCCGACATCCAGCATACAGGCGAAGACGGGAAAGTCACTTTGTCTGCAGCAAATGATTTGGAACTGGGCACGGTCAAAACCAGCGAAACTAACAACAGCATTCTGAATGCGAAGGACTTTAATAAACACAGCGAGCACAGAGATATCGGCACACGTATCGCAACCAAGAGCGATATCAGCCTGACTGCGGGCAATCAGCTTGAGCTCAGCGGGGCGAATATCAACAGCCAGGAAGGCGAAGTTGGAATCAAAGCGGAGCAGGTTGAAATCAAAAATGCCGCCGCGAGTTATTTGTCAGATATCGCCACGCATACCGAGCGTGATGGCACCTTCAGTTCAAAATCCAAAGATCAGCGAGATATATTCAATGAATCCACCGCCGTCGCCTCGGTAGTGAGTGGTCAATCGATCCAAATTGAGTCTCAATCCGACATCAATATCACCGGCAGTCAGCTCGTGGCAGATAAAGCACTTTCTTTTGAGGCAGCAAATAATATTAATGTCACTGCTGCCGAAGAGCGTTATGAACACGAGCAATACGTCAATGAGGAAGAATCCGGTTTGCTGAGCAGTGGCGGGATAGGCTTTACCATTGGCTCACAACAACTCGATGTGACTGATATTTCCAGGCAGACTCGGCAGATGAGCAGTGAACTGGGTAGCCTGGAAGGCGATGTCACACTCTCAGCAGGGCAGAACTATGTCCAAAGGGCCAGCGATCTGATAGCGGTGCAGGGCGATATCAATATCACTGCAGCAAAAGTTGATATTGAATCAGGCACTGAAATTCTGAATCGTGAACACAACACGGAATTCAGTCAAAGCGGCTTGAGTATCTCTATTACCAACCCGGTCATCAGCGCGGTTCAGGCGGCTGACCAGATGGTGGAAGCTGTCAGAGAAACCAGCGACCCCAGAATGAAAGCGTTGGCAGCGGCTACGATTGGACTCAATGCAAACAATGCTTATAACAAGGTACTGGAAGGTCAGGGCACCACAATTAATGGCAAACCAAACCAGATCCCGACACTGGATGCGAATGGCAAGCCCAGTAGTCGTGACGCTAACGCGGCCGACAATGTGGGCGGTATCAATCTGGCTATCAGTATCGGTTCAAGTGAGAGTAGCAGTCAACGCAAAGAGACCATTAAACAGGCTCACAGCAGTAAGCTGGCTGCGGGTGGTGATATCACTATTTCAGCTGTTGGGGAGGGTGACAATTCAGATCTTACAGTCAAAGGTAGTGAGATTCAGGCCGCTGATTCAGTAAGTTTAGAGGCAGATGGCGACGTGAATCTTCTCGCTGCCGAGAATACCAGAGCACTGCGATCTGAAAACGACTCCAGCAGTGGCAGCATAGGTTTCAGTATCGGCACGGCTGGTCTGCTTTTCACAGCCGGTATGTCCAAAGGTGAAGGACATGAAAATGGCCAG
This sequence comes from uncultured Methylophaga sp., assembly GCA_965229455.1. Classification (GTDB taxonomy): domain Bacteria; phylum Pseudomonadota; class Gammaproteobacteria; order Nitrosococcales; family Methylophagaceae; genus Methylophaga. Next base: position 2,209,362 of record OZ245877.1, on the reverse strand, counting down.
GATCGAAGCTGGACAGAAACCACAGTTAGTGCCGGAGAAAAAGTCGCTCTGGAATCAGGTGCTGACACGGTGCTTAAAGGTGCGATAGTTAGCGGTGATCAAGTTACTGCTAATGTAGGAGATGATCTGACCATTCAGAGCTTGCAGGACACGAGTCAGTATCAAAGTGAACAAAAAAACATCGGCGTTAGTATCTCCATGGGTGCAGGGAGGATGGGAGGAAGTTTAAATTTCGGCACCAGTGATATCGAATCAGATTATGTGAGTGTTATAGAGCAAAGTGGAATAAAAGCAGGTGATAAAGGCTTTCAAGTCGAGGTAGAGGGAAACACTAGTCTGACTGGAGCCGTGATAGCCAGTACTGAAGAAGCAATCCAGCAAGAAAATAACAGCTTTGAGACTGGGACTCTGACATTGTTAGATCTTAAAAACAAAGCCGAATATGATGCTGAGGCAAAAGCCATGACTATAGCGATGGGCACCCAGAGTGGCGAGCCGCAATTGAGTGGCGCAGGAATAGGCCAGGACAACGACAAAATCAATAGTGTGACAACAAACTCAATTAGCGAAGGAGTTTTGAAAGTTAGAGATAACGACGCTACAAAAGACCTCACTGGGAAGCCTGGTGAGTCAGATACTGTTGCAATCAACCGGGATGTCTATGTTAATGATGCAGGACAAGTAGTCACTTCATCTGGGGTTAACACTGCAAATTCAATTGATTCCATTTTTGACGCAAAAGCTGTTGCTGACGAGATTAACGCTCAGGTTGAAATTACCCAAGCATTTGGTCAGCAAGCATACAAAGTGGTGGGAGACTATGTTCGAACTAGGCGAGGAAATTTGCTAGAAGAACTCGCGAGTGTTCAAACTGAAACTGAAAAAGCAGCAGTTAAGAAACAACTTGATGATTTACTCCTTCAAGAGAGAGTTATGAATATTTTGATAGGTGCTCTATCAGGAAATGGAGGGTCAGCTGTAACTAAAGAGAGCTTATCGGTAGCAGCAAGTGAAATGAGAAAGATCATGATTGCACAGTCGAGAGAGTTTGGTGGTGTAACAGATGGTGAAGTCACACTTTCAAATGATTCCGGCACGAGTGAGGGTGTTAGAGGCGATTCATTTAAGTTGGGTGGAACTAGGTTTGATATTGATAAATTATGTGGAACAAATTATCAAAGATGTGTAACAAAAGAGGATGGAACACTATATCGCAACAGTAAACAGCAAGTGGTTTTTAAGGAGGACTTGACAGCTTTTTTAGAAACTGACGAGGGTAGAAAATTAATTGGTTTAACAGGGGGCTTGCAAGGTGGAAAGGGTGAATTATTTGGAATGCCATATGAGCCAGGGAGTTGGCAAGATAAGCTCGTTGAGGCTTTTAGTGGCACCCATGACATGATTGGTGGTCAGTTTAGTGCTCTATATGATGATGAGGGTAACGCTAGACAGAATCGAAACAAAAGTAAGAAGTTGATGCAAGAAGCGTGGAGTGTCATGGCCATAGCACCTTCAACTCCCTTTGCTATGGCTGAGTTATTGCCACCAGAGGTCTGGAACGGGGTATCTATGTTACTGAAGCATGCTAAATGATTAAAATATTTATATACCTGATAATGTTGGTGTTCATCAGTGGCTGCGGAATCGGAGGGCACTGGATGACTGGAAATCCTTACACGACACCACCTAAACCTTATTTGGAATATTGGCAAAAAGAAGGCGTTGACTATATCGAGAGAAGACGTGACTCTGAAGATTGCGGTGCTATCTCTACAAGCTTGCAAGACAATCCTGATGGCTACCCTGTCTTTAGTCAGAATGATTACCAAGCAATGGAGCGTCTGGGAGAAGAAAAAATCATCACGGAAAAACGTCTCAGAGCGCAGTGGCAGAGATGCATGCTAGCTAAAGGCTATAGTGTCAGCGAAGAGTGGATGCTGTTGATTGATAAGTTTTAAAAGCAGTCAGGCCGTTGATTCAAGTAGCTTTAACAAAAACGACACCCTATCAGCTTACTGATAAAAAATAAATTACTCTGCCTTTTTGACAGAAATATAAGTCCCGCCGACGCCGTCTCCTCTGTAGCCGATAGTGTATGGAAACTGTTTGTTGCAGCCATGTGCGACCCAGCGTTCTTCATGTTGCTGAGAAAGCAGTTCACCTTTTGGCATAGTCATGACCATGGTGTCTACTTGAGAAATAGATTTACAACCTTGCGCTTGGGTATAGATAGACACCCACTCCATGGTGTCTGACTTGAGTTCCTGATTGGCCAGGCTTTGACCTTCAAAGTATACAGCTTGGCTTGTTGTGGCGCAGGCGGGAAGAATTGATAAAGTAAAAACAATCCAGTGTCTTTTTTTCATAAAACATCCTTGTTTTATATTGGAGGAAATTAGTTTTTAAATAACGCTCAGCGCGTTAATGAATCCTCATCTTTATCCCTAGGATTCATAAAATCACTTTTAGGCTGCATATCCGGCCCATCCAACAGCGCACCCGCACGTTCCGGCAGGATGCGCTGATCGGAGAAGTCGCCGAGTTTGTCGGAACCGGTTGAGAGGTGGTCGAACAGTTCTTTGTAAGAGCCGGCCATCTCTTTAAACAGGCTGGCGGTCTTGTGGTAATGCTCGTGCACTTCCTGCTGGTAGGCTTCCAGTTCCAGTTGTTTTTGCGCCAGTTGTTCGTTGTGTTCTTCCTGCAGGTCTTTGAGTTGGGCAGAGCCGCCCGGTGCCTGCCGGCGACCGATAGCAAAGCCGATCAGGGCGGCGAAAATCACGCCAAGTGCAAAAATGGTCCAGATAGTCGCTGTGCTCATGATTCATTCCGTTGTGATTAAAAAGTTACATTTAGTCTAGCTAGGCTCCCTGTTGATGACAAACAGTTTTCACTGGTGTTCCGAGCCTGGAGTGGGATTGTTGCAGCAAATAACAAATTGAGTCTGTCTATGATTACCGTAGAATGAAGACTGATGATGATTAAAGGGAAAGAAAATGATCGATACCAAAAAAATTGAGGAAGTCGTCAACAGCATTACTAATGCCTTGCCACCCGGTCTGGTGCAGATGCAAGCCGATGCTGAGAAGAATATCCGTTCTGCGTTGACTGCGACATTCAATAAGCTGGATTTGGTGACCCGCGAAGAATACGACGTGCAAACACAGGTTTTACATCGCACCCGCGAAAAACTGGAAGCACTGGAAAAGCGCGTGGCCGAGATGGAACAGCAAAAGCAGCAATAAACATAGATATCAGGGAGTTTTTATGAGAAAAGGATTCAAGCTACTGGCCGCAGCGATTGTGACCTTGATGCCGCTCAGCAATATCGCCTTGGCAGAAGCCGGTCAGTCACAGGCAAAAGCTGAACAAATCAATGGTTTTTGGGTTGAAACATCCGGACACGGTGTGCTCGCGATTGACGGTGATATGGCGACATTTTCCGCTAAGGGTGATTTGAACCTGGAAAAGCTCTATAACGTCGAGCTTAAGGGAAATGCGCTGACACTGACGCCAGCAAAGGGTAGCAACAAGTTCAACAAAACGATGACTACCACGATTGACTGGGACAAACCGGTGCTGAGCCTGAACCGGGATCGCTACAAATTTATTCCGGCACCGCAGATCAAGCCAGAAGAACTGGATGGCTACTGGTACGAAGAAACTGAGACTGGCAATACCCTTGAAGTGCGGGCGATGGAATACAAAGACCAGGCCAGCCGCTATGATTTTCACTGGTGGGAAGTGAATCCGGGCTACGGCAGCTATCAGAAGGGACTCGACGAGGATGTCCCAATGAAGATAGTCAATGGTTTTGTCTTTACCAATCCCAAAGCATCGGATGATTATCTGCATTACGCGATTAGGCGCGACGGCGATACCATATATTATGTCGACAGCAACGGCGCGACCTGGTCTGAAACCAAGACAGAGACGCTCAGAGAATACCAGCCGCCCAAGGGCTTTAGAGAGATGAAAGACTGGATGACAGGGCAGCAGTAGCGGCGTATAGTGCTGCGCTTATTTGAGCTGAGAAAAAGCGATGTCTGAATTTAGCAATGTAACCGTCACCCGTGAGGCTAATGTCTACTTTGATGGCAAGGTCACCAGTCGCAAAGTGACTTTTGAAGATGGCAGCTATAAAACGCTGGGCATCATGATGCCGGGTGATTATACCTTTGGCACTGAGAAAGCGGAGTTGATGGAAATCATGGCAGGTGAGCTGAGTTACCGTCTTAAAGATACCACCGAGTGGCATCACATCAAGGGCGGTGAGTCTTTCAATGTGCCGGCGAACTCTTCCTTTGATATTAAAATCACCGAGCTGGTGGATTACTGCTGTACTTATCTGGACTGATTCTAATTGTTCAGCAAAAAAAGGCGCTTCAAGCGCCTTTTTTATTGCCTGATGTTTTATTACTTGGGAATGTCGTCTTCCGACTGGTAGCCCTCACGGAATTCGATTTCAGTTCCTTTGGGATATTTTCTGAGCTGCATACTGTTGCTGCCGATTGACAGGGTGATGCTGTCTTCGCTGACGTCCGACACCCGATACTGGGTACGGTCGAGGAGCAGTTTGTCACCGGCCAGGCGAGTGATACTGTCATCAGTCTGATAGACATAGGTCATATCATCATCGTAATAAGTGACAAGCTCTGAGTAGGTCTCCATACCTGCTTCAGTCTTGGTGAAAGTAAGGGCGAAGGTGTTTTGTCCTTCATGTCCAATCCAGGTGGCGTCTTCCAGCATCTGGTAATCCACACTTTTAACCAGGGTCGTGTCGTCAAAGTGGAGGTTGCCTTCGTCGTTGACAGTCAGCGTGTCGCTACGTAGTGCCTGTTCCGATTCCAGGCTGAGGGTACGGTCATTGCTATCGAAATCGTATTGCGCGCTGATAACCTTATCGCCGTCGAGAATGATCAACTTACCCTCGGGCAGAAATTCATAGCTGGTGATGCCATCGGTGGCGACATATCGGCCCTGAAACTCATCATTGCCACAGGCGGTTAACAACAATGACATCAGCAAGGCGAACAGCAGAGCAAATGGTTTCATCAATGTGGACTTCCTTTCAGAACAATTAAAGGGGGCAGGATACCCTGAACCGGGCAGGCTTTAAACTGCCTGTGCTGAAAAGACAGGCGAGTGGGCTTACAGTTCACAACCACTGACAATCATGCAAATAAAAAAGGCGCCCGCAGGCGCCTTGTTCGAGGATTAACTTAGCTTATTCCCAGTCGTAGACCAAATCCATCAGGTAGGTGGTATCAGTCTTTTCAGCGTCCGGCGCCGGCTGGCTGTTGTATTGAGAGCGGACACTGGCACGCAGTTTCCAGTTGTCCTGAGCCAATGGCATTTCACCGCCGAAGTTGGTCACAACCAGGTAGTTTTTACCCGGGCTGCTGAACGATGGGTAATAGCTGAAATCATGAAAGACTTTCAGGTGACTGTTCATGCGGTAGTCGACGGCATAACCCAGTACACCGGTCGGATCTTTTTCAGTGGTGCCGTCAGAGTAACCCTCGTAACGGTAACCCAGACCGGCGAAACCTTTGAATTTCAGATCCTCTTCGCGGATAAAGAAACGACCAATACTGGTCGTGGCGATGGCACGCAGATCCAATTCTTCGAAATCATCGATTTCAAAGTCCATCGCACCACGGACGAACCACATTTCGCTGATGTCGCGTTCCAGGGACAGACCCGCCAGCTTCTCATTAACGGTTTGTTCGCCGTCTTCTTTCTGGAAGTTAAAGGCGAAATACAGATCCATGCGTTCCAGATCCGTTTCACGATGCAGATCACCGCGGGCGTGTGCACCGAATCGTTTGGTGTTGCCGGATGAACCGGTCGCACCCAGCGCCAGGCTGCCGCTCCATGGGTCACGCAGGCGATCACGGTCTTCACGAATTGCGGTCATCGCCTGTTCGTAAGATTCTTTCATTTCAGCCACTTCCTGCTCCTTGGAAGCCTTGATGTCGGCAATTTCCTGCTGGTATTCAGCTTCAACCGCTGCCACCTGTGGCTTGGCTGCATCGGTGGCCCAGACACTGCGGATGTTGGCCGGGTCAACATTCACTGTGCCGAAAGCAGTATTGGTCATTTTGTGCTGACCATTCTGATCCACGGTCAACTGACCCACGATGCGATCACGGCTGTTGAGTTCGACCACGTATTTACTGTCGGTTGAGATCCGGCTGACACGGCTGTAGTCGATGGTGACATCGTCGGCAAAAGCGGTATTGATAATGAGCTGACCGTTTGCGACTTCTTTGATAGTGCCTTTGAGCAGGCTGCCGTCATCCAGGGTGACCTGGTCGGCGAGCAGGGGGGCGGATAAAGTGCTTGAAATTAAAAAGAATAAAGTCCTCAAGCTGGGCTTGTCCATGATATCTCCATTATTTATTCAGATGGGTTGCGCGCTATAAAAGCTAACACAAGCATGTTGTAAATAAAAAGTTTGCCCTGACAATCCCTGTTTACGTCAGGCAATATCCGAAAGAGTTCACTACATCGAAAAAGACATATCAGTTAAGATCCAACAATCGATTTTCCCAAGGATGGTGAATGAGTATTGCAACGGTAAAAAGCCGGGCGGTGACCGGCGTCAAAGCGCAGTCAGTGACAGTGGAAGTCCACCTCTCCAATGGTTTGCCGAGTCTGTCGATAGTCGGAATGCCCGAAACCGCGGTTAAAGAAAGCAAAGATCGGGTTCGCAGTGCACTGCTGAATTCCCAGTTCAATTTTCCCCAGCAACGCATCACGATAAATCTGGCGCCGGCTGATTTACCTAAAGAGGGCGGACGTTTCGACCTCCCTATCGCCCTGGGGATTCTTGCAGCCTCGGGTCAAATTCCTGCGAAGGCGCTGGAAGATAAAGAGTTTATCGGTGAATTGGGGCTGACTGGCGAATGCCGTCCGGTACAGGGTGTACTGCCCACCGCATTGGCTGCAGCGAATGCGCAACATGCGCTGATTTTGCCTGCTGATAATGCACAGGAAGCCGGACTGGTGGAGCAGGGCAGCAACTTTGGTGCCGAGAGTCTGTTGGCCGTGTGTGCCCACCTGCATGGGCAACAGACCCTCAGCATCAGTCAGACTGATACCCGGCATGTCTCCCCGGCCTACCCGGATTTGATTGATGTGCGTGGTCAGGGACATGCACGAAGAGCACTGGAAATCGCGGCAGCAGGTCATCACAGTTTACTATTCTCCGGACCGCCGGGGACGGGCAAAACAATGCTGGCCAGCCGTTTGCCGGGGATTCTGACCAAGATGACCGAACAGGAAGCTGTGGAGACGGCAACGGTACATTCGATCTCAGCCAGAGGCTTTGACGTTGAGCAATGGCAACAGCGCCCATTCAGGGCACCACATCATACTGCGTCTGCTGCAGCACTTGTCGGTGGGGGAAGTCAGCCTCGTCCCGGTGAGATCTCACTTGCGCATCATGGCGTCCTTTTTCTGGATGAACTGCCCGAATTCGACCGCCACGTCTTAGAGGTGCTGCGTGAGCCATTAGAATCTGGCAAGATCACGGTTTCGCGAGCAGCCAATCAGGCCGAATTCCCGGCTCGGTTTCAGTTGGTCGCGGCCATGAATCCCTGCCCATGCGGCTATTTCGGTGAATCCCGTTGTCACTGCACTGCCGAGCAGGTACGTCGCTATCGTGGCAAGGTGTCAGGTCCCTTGATGGATCGTATTGATATGCTGGTGGAAGTGCCGGCAGTGGATAAAACACTACTGCGCAGTCAGGCTGAGGATGCCACGGCAGAAACGTCGGAGCAGGTCAGGCATCGGGTGAGCCGGGCACGTCAGAAACAACTGGCTCGCCAGGGCAAAGCGAATAATGTGTTGGAACAGAAAGAAATAGAGGTTTTTTGTCCCTTGAGCGACAGCGATTATCAACTGGTGGAAAAAGCAATTACTCGTCTCGGCCTGTCGGCACGTGCTTATCACCGTATTCTCAAAGTGGCGCGCACGATTGCTGACCTTGCCGGTAGTCACGATATTCGCACTGAACATCTCAGTGAAGCTATCAGCTACAGACGCTTCGAGTCTGTCGGGCTGTGAATGATCTGAATCCACAGCAGCGGGAAGCTGCTCGATACATCGAAGGACCTTTGTTAGTGCTCGCGGGTGCCGGTTCCGGTAAGACCCGCGTGATCACCCGCAAGATTGCTTACCTGATCGAGCAGTGCGGCATTCCTGCCCGCCATATCGCCGCGGTGACCTTCACCAACAAAGCCGCCCGTGAAATGAAAGAGCGCGTCGCCCAGTTGATGGGCAGCAAACAGGGCGTCTCGGCACGTGGCTTGATGGTGTCGACCTTTCACACGCTGGGGCTGAATATCCTGCGGCGCGAATATAAATCCCTGGGTTATCGCAGCGGCTTTTCTATTTTTGATGCACAGGACAGCCTGTCGGTATTGCGTGACATTATGGGGCGTGATTTTGCCGCCGACAGTGATCATGCTGAGAAAGTGCAGTGGCATATTTCCGAGTGGAAAAACCAGCTGGTAACGCCGGAGCAGGCAATGCAGATCGCCGAGCCCGGCACACCGCAGTCTGCTGCCAAGGTGTATCCGCGTTATGTGCAGGCACTCAAGGCATACAATGCTGTGGATTTTGATGACTTGATTCTGCAGCCAGTGCTGTTGTTTCGTGAACACCGCGAGGTATTGAAAAAGTGGCAGGCCCGGATTCACTATCTGCTGGTCGACGAATATCAGGATACCAACGGCTGCCAGTACGAACTGGTGAAACAACTGGTCGGCATCCGTGAAGCACTCACCGTGGTGGGCGATGATGATCAGTCAGTCTACTCCTGGCGGGGTGCGAGACCTGAAAACCTGGCCCAACTGCAAACTGATTTCCCGCGCTTGAAACTGATCAAACTGGAGCAGAATTACCGCTCTATGAGCCGTATCCTGCGGGTCGCTAATACTCTCATCAGCAATAACCCCCACGTATTTGAGAAGCAGCTGTGGAGTGCGATGGGTGAGGGGGATCCGATTCGGGTGATTGGTTGCCGTGACGACGAGCATGAGGCCGAGAAAGTGGTCTCCGAGCTGCTCTATCACAAGCTCAAGCATCAGGCGAGCTTTAAGGATTATGCGATTCTTTACCGCAGTAATCATCAGTCGCGTCTGATTGAGAAAGTACTGCGCGAGCACAATGTGCCTTATTTTCTGACCGGCGGTACGTCGTTTTTCTCGCGGGTTGAGGTCAAGGACATCATGGCCTACCTGCGCCTGCTTGCCAATCAGGATGATGACAACGCCTTTCTGCGCGTCATTAATACGCCGCGGCGTGGTATCGGGGCCAGCACGCTACAGACACTAGGCAACTATGCGGGTGAGCGAAATACCAGCCTGTTCGGGGCCTGCTTTGAAATGGGGCTGGCAGAGCAGCTATCGGAAAAAGCGGTCGCCAATCTGTCGCATTTCGCCCACTGGCTGGTGGATATCGCCGATCGCGCCAAACGCGGCGATCTGATGAGTGCCATCCGCGATATGGTCGAGGAAATTGAATACCGGGGCTGGCTGGAAGAGGTCAGCGGCGACCCCAATAAGGCCGAGCGGCGGATGGAAAATGTCGAGGAACTGCTGAGCTGGATTGACCGCATCATCGAGCAGGATACCGAAGACAAAAGTATCGCTGATATCGCTGCCAGACTGACCCTGATGGATATTCTGGACCGGCAGGAAGATGAAAATCAGGCTGATGCCGTCCATTTGATGACACTGCATGCTGCTAAGGGGCTGGAGTTTCCGCATGTGTTTATGATCGGTATGGAAGAGGAAATTCTGCCACACCGCACCAGTATTGAAGAAGACAGTATCGAGGAAGAGCGGCGACTTTGTTATGTCGGCATCACCCGCGCCCAGCGCAGCCTGGTGATGACGCTGGCCAACAGTCGCAAGCGTTATGGTGAGAAAATCGAATGCGAGGAAAGCCGCTTCCTGCGTGAGTTGCCCTCTGAGGACCTGATCTGGATGTCAGAAAAAACCAAGGCCGACCCGGAAGAGCGCAAGGCACGCAAAGATGCGCATATGTCCAATATCCGTGCGATGCTCAACGTCGATGCCTGAGTGAGCAAAAATCTCTGCCTGTTACCGCAGTCATTACTACGAGCATATTGTCAGAACAAACATCCCATGAAACGAGAAAATACAATGAAAAAATTGATCCCTATGCTGTTACTGGCTGTCCCCTCACTGGCAGGTGCCCATGCCGAGATTCTGCAGAAGGACGCTGAAAGTGGCAGTTATTACAAAGGGGTGATTGGTATCAGTCACGGCTGTGAAGGATCTGCCACAACGAAGGTCACTATCAGCATTCCTTATGGTGTTCGGGGAGCTAAGCCAATGCCCAAGCCGGGCTGGAAGCTCGATGTGGTTAAATCTGAACTGGAAAAGCCTTATCAGTCTCACGGCAAAACCGTTACCGAGGATGTGACGCAAATTACCTGGTATGGCGGCGTACTGGAAAGCGAGCATTACGATGAATTTGTTTTCCGGGGGCAGATCGGGGTGGGGACAACCACCAGATTGTATTTTCCGGTTAAACAGGAATGTGTAGTCGGCGAAGTGAGCTGGGATCAGAAGCCGGGTGATAAGCCAAAAGGACATGACCATCATGGCGAACACCATGGTCATGACAATCATACCGGGCATGGTGCAGCCAAGCTGGAATACCCGGCACCGGTTGTCAGAGTGGTGGATGGTACAGGCACACATCACCATTAAACCTGGCACAGCTTTTATTGAGGGATTTCACGCGGACTGCGTGAAATTCCTTATTTTTCTCGAAACTCACTGCTCTAGACTGCTGGGTTCAATAATAACGATTGGACCAACCATGTCTTTGACCCCACTGAATCGACCCCACTCCAAACTCACTGCCGCCTGTTTGCTGGCGACGTCTGCCCCGGCTCATGCCCAGCATGGCAACCTTAACTCGGAACAGATAGAAGTTATCGTCTAGGCTGTGGCACAGACTTTTCTATTAGAGCGAGACAGGCTTATCTGCCAGCCAGAATGCGATCCAACTGATTGGCAAACTGCTGCCTGTCGCGTTGATGGAAGCTTTTATGGCCGCCGGTATCCACGCCGCTGGAGCGCAGGGTATCCATAAAATCACGCATACTCAGGCGCGCCGCGATATTGCTTTTATCGAGTAATTCGCCGCGTGGACTCAGACACAAAGCGCCCAGATCAATCACGGTGCTGGCGAGCGGGATGTCAGCACTGATCACCAGGTCGCCCTGACTCACCAGTGAGGCGATTTCATCATCGGCCTTATCAAACCCGGACGTCACCTGTTTGAAACTAATCTGGCTGTCAGCCGGCATTTTCAGTGGGTGATTGGCAATAAAGGTGAGCGGCAGGCCGGTGCGTCTGGAGGCGCGAAACAGGATCTCGCGTATCGGTGTCGGACAGGCATCCGCATCAACCCAGATATGCATTACTGGTCTGATTTGTTGAGTGTGCGTTTATCCTGTCTGACCTTGATATGCAGGGCTGCTTTAGCCATCAAATGTGCACTGACCGGGGCAGTAATGAACAGGAACAGTGTGACCAGGACTTCATGCAGACTGATTTCATCCGTGCTGAAGCTGAAGAACACTGCTGATGCAATCAGCACTGCACCGACGCCTAATGTGCTGGCCTTGGTCGGGCCATGCAGGCGCATAAAAAAATCAGGCAGTTTAAACAGGCCCAGGGAGCCAACCAGGGTGAAAAAACCGCCAAGAATAATTAATACAGACAGAATAATATCGAGCATCGCTTATTCCATGATATCGCCGCGAAGCAGGTATTTGCTGAGCGCGAGAGTACCCATAAATCCCATCAGTGCGATCAACAAGGCCGCTTCATAATAAAGCATGCTGTTGAGATGAATCCCCAGCAAAATCAACAAGGCGATGGAGTTGATATAAAGCGTATCCAGCGCCAGGATCCGATCCGGGATATCCGGCCCTGCCAGCAGGCGAAATAGACTGAGCAGCAGTGCCGCACAGACCATGATGAAGGCGATGATAATGGCGTATTCCAGCATTAGTCGAAAATCTCCTTCAGGGGTTTCTCAAAGCGGTTTTTGATATCGGCCACAGTCGCTTCCGCATCCTCGATGTGCAGGGCATGAATCAACAGACTGTGCTGATCTTTTGACAAGTCACAGGTTACCGTCCCCGGTGTCAGCGAGATGGTATTGGCCAGCAGGCCGATCGCAATCGGTGAATTCAAGTCCAGTGGTACCTGCAAGAAGCCCGGTTGCAGCTTGTCCTGACGCGTCAATATCAGTTTGGCGACCACGACATTCGCCACCAGGATTTCATAAATGACAACAGCGACAAATTTCACCAGCAGCCAGGGTTGGTGGATCTGTACCTTTTCCTGCCAGAACGAAGCAGTGAACCAGGGAATAAAGGTTGCCAGCAGTGCGCCCAGCAGCATGTGACCGAAGGAGGCTGTGTTATTCAGTAATAACCAGATCAACCACAGCGCGACACTCAACAGGGGATGGGGGAAGATTCTTCGCAACATATTATTTTCCCGTCACCGGAGCTTGACCGAGTACGGCACGGATATACCCCTCACTGTCAGCTAATTGCTGGGCAACCTGTTCAGTCAGGGCTGTCACCGGGCCTGCAGCCACAACCAGAACAGGGCTCAGTAATAAGAGTCCCACCATGACCGCAGTGGCTTTGCGGTTAAGGGTGGCGCTACTATTCTGATCCTCATCACTGGTTTGATAAAAAAGAATCGATCCACTTCTGGCCAGGGCGATCATCATCAACAAGCTGCCCAGCAGCACGATAGTGAAAATCCAGGCCTGCGCCGGATGACCGATGGCCGAGTCCAGAATCAAGACCTTACCGAAGAAGCCGGACAGCGGTGGCACACCGGCAATAGCAATCGCCGACAGCAGAAACAGACTGCCCATCAAAATCGCCTGGGACATGGCAGGTGCACTGCGCAGTTTATCAGCAAAACTGCCACGACCCCGCGCTACCAGGTCGGCCATCAGGAACATCGCGCCACCAATCAGGGTAGAGTGGATCAGGTAATAGAGACTGGCCGACAGCGCCGCAGTATTATCAATTCCGATACCGACCAGCAGGGTGGCGACTGAAGCCAGAATCAGAAAGGCAGCCTGCTCTTTCAAACCTCTGGACGCGAACACACCGAACACCGCCAATATTAAGGTCAGCATACCCAGCCACAGCAACAGGTCGGTATGTAAACCGGCCAGGGAGCCGGCCTGTTCGTCAAATAAAGTCCCATGAACACGGATAATGGCGTATAGCCCGACCTTGGTCATGATCGCAAACAAAGCCGCAACAGCGGCCGAAGTATTGGCGTAGGCACCGGGTAACCAGAGATAAAGTGGGAAGACCGCCGCTTTGATACCGAACACAACCAGTAACAGTAACGCTGCCGCGGCAACGATACCCTGATCATCAGCACTGACGGTCGCCATTTTGTCAGCCATATCGGCCATATTCAGGGTGCCGATGACGCCATACAGCGTACCCACCGCGAACAGAAACAGACTGGACCCGACCAGGTTAATCACCACATAGTGCAGTCCGCCCTTGGTGCGTGACCTGCCGCCACCATGCAGTAACAGGCCATAGGAGGCCAGCAGCAGCACTTCAAAGAATACGAACAGGTTGAACAGGTCACCGGTCATAAAGGCACCGTTGAGCCCGAACAACTGGATCTGGAATAGCGTATGGAAATCTTCGCCTTGCTTGTCAGTGTCCTGGGTGATGGCGTAGAGCAGGGCAAATAATGACAACACCGCGGTGAGCAGCACCATCAGAGCGGAAAGTTGATCCAGCACCAGCACAATACCGAACGGTGCCAGCCAGTTACCCAGCAGGTAAACCTGATGTCCCTCTGTGGTGGCTACAAGCAGGGTCTGCACTGTGACCAGAATCAAGCCGGCAGTAAACAGCAGGCTCAGGCTACGTTGTAACTGCAGGCCGCCCAGGCGGCTGAACAGGATGACGATACCACCTATCAGCGGCAATAAAACGGGTAAAACAGGCCAGAGTGAACTCATCAGCGACCTGCCTTTTGTTTTGATTTCACGGCTTCTTCCTCGGCCACGTAGTTCAAACCATCGACATGATCATTACCCAGCTCGCTACGGGCTTTCAGTGCCAACACGATCAGAAACGCTGTCATACCGAAAGCAATAACAATGGCAGTCAGTACCAGCGCCTGTGGCAGTGGATCCGTATAGGTTGTGGCATCCGGTGAAATGATTGCGGCCTGGCCAACCTGTAGCCGGCCCATCGTAAACAGAAAGACATTCACAGCGTATGAGAGCAGCGTCAGACCGAGCACCACTGGAAAGGTCCGGGCACGCAGCACCAGATAGACGCCGCTGGCTGTCATCACACCAATAACGAGGGCGATTATCCACTCCATTAAAAATGCTCCTGTTGTCTCATATGATGTGAGGCATGGCTGAGCTTACCAAGCTCAACCAGGATCAACACCGTGGCGCCGACCACGACCAGAAATACCCCCAGGTCGAAGGCCATGGCACTGGCAATTTCGAACTTGCCGACCAGCGGCCATTTCAGGTAGGTGAAGGTAGAGGTCAGGAACGGATACGACAGCAGCATCGCGATCAGGCCGGTCACCACGGAGGCGGTCAGGCCGAAAGCAATAACAATATGCATATTGGCCTTGAGACGGGTATTGGTCCAGTCAATACCATTAGCCAAATACTGGGAAATCAGGGCCACCGCAGCAATCAGTCCGGCTATAAAGCCGCCACCGGGCAGGTTGTGACCTCGCAGGAAGACAAACACGGCGACCAGTATCATCAGTGGGAACAGGAGGCGAGTCAGAGTCTGCATGATCGGTGGGTGTGGATCATGACTCCATTCACGGCCCTCAATATCTCGCAAAGGGGCTGCCAGACGCAGGTTTTTGAGCATCGCAAAAATACCCAGCCCGGCCAGTGCCAGCACCACGATCTCACCCAGCGTATCAAAGCCCCGGAAATCGACCAGGATGACGTTCACCACATTGGTGCCCCCACCGCCGGGTTTACTGTTTTGAATGAAGAAGTCTGAAATCGGCGAATAGTCACGACTCATTACCGCCATAGCCAGCAGCATTACAATCACGCCGGCACCAACCGACAGGGTGATATCGCGTGTCATCCTTTTGATGTTACGTTCCTGTGGTGTGTGCTGAGGCAGGAAGAACAGTGCCAGCAGCAACAGGACAATGGTGACGACTTCAACGGATAGCTGAGTCATAGCCAAATCCGGCGCCGAGAATTTCACAAAGCCCAGCGATACTATCAGACCGACCACACCGACGATGATCAATGACACCAGACGTTGGTGATGTAATACCGCACACAGGACACTGGCAATCACCACGAAAGCACCGAGTGCCATTGTCAGCCAGTCGACAGGCATGAGGTCGCGGTTACCGAACAGGGGACTGTCAAACTGCAGATAGCCATAAACAACCGCAGCGACAGCCGTGAGCAACACCCAACTTGACGCATTCTGCAGAGAACCGCGATCAAACAGACGGCTGATTTTACCGGTGGCGACCAATACGCCGTGCAATACCATGTTGAAAAGAATACGGGCATCAATCCGTGGCAGGTTTTGGTCATGCCAGCGGAACAGTTTGTAACGGTTGAAATAGACCAGTACGCCGATACCCATCGCAATAAAGCTCATCATCAGCGGCAGGTTGAAACCATGCCAGATAGCGAGACTAAAGTCTGGTGGCGACGACTGTAAACTGGCGGCTACGGCAACAGAAAGAATAGGCGCCACCAGTATCATGGGGGCAATACCGACACCCAGGCAGAGCAGTACCAGGATATCCACCGGGATCTTCATAAACCGGGGGGGTTCATGCGGTGTTTTGGTCAGTCCGACCGGTTCGCCGTTGAAGAACACATCGTGAATAAATCGCAGTGAATAGGCGACGGAGAAAATGGCACCAATGGTGACCAAAACCGGAATCGCCCAGGTCATCAGACTGCCATCGGTGGCGGTGACGGCCTGTTCAAAGAACATTTCCTTGCTCAAAAAGCCATTCAACAGTGGCACACCCGCCATCGCTGAAGCTGCGATCATCGCCAGTACTGCAGTGTGAGGCATGTACTTGAGCATGCCGTTGACCATGCGCATGTCCCGGCTGCCACATTCATGATCAATAATCCCGGCGACCATAAACAGCGACGCCTTGAAAGTGGCGTGATTGATGATATGGAAGATGGCTGCAACGGCGGCAAGGTGGGTACTGAAGCCGAACAGGAGGGTGATAAGCCCCAGATGACTGATGGTGGAATAGGCCAACAGGCCTTTTAGATCATGTTTGAACAGTGCGGTGTAGGCACCGAGCACCATGGTAAACATACCGGCACCACCAACCAGCCAGCCCCAGGCTTCGGTCCCTGACAGGGCTGGAAACAGTCGCGCCAGCATGAATATGCCGGCTTTGACCATGGTTGCCGAGTGCAGGTAGGCCGATACGGGTGTCGGCGCTGCCATGGCATGTGGTAACCAGAAATGGAAGGGGAACTGGGCAGACTTGGTAAACACACCCAGCAGAATCAGCACCAGTACGGTCAGGTAGTTGTCATGCTGACGTATCTGGTCTCCAGCCGCCAGCACTTCGGTGAGGTTATAGCTGCCGACAATATTGCCCAGCATGATGACACCGGCCAGCATCGCCAGACCGCCGGCACCGGTGATTGCCAGTGCCATGCGGGCACCGTCACGGGCATCCTGCTGGTGCT
Source organism: uncultured Methylophaga sp. (assembly GCA_965229455.1). GTDB lineage: Bacteria > Pseudomonadota > Gammaproteobacteria > Nitrosococcales > Methylophagaceae > Methylophaga. Next base: position 2,192,565 of record OZ245877.1, on the reverse strand, counting down.
GCCAGTAACTGATCAGCAGGAAGGAGGTCAACGAGGTCAGCTCCCAGAACACGACCAGTTGTATCAGGTTCTCCGATAGCACAATGCCGAGCATTGAGCCCATAAACATCAACAGGTAGGCGAAAAAACGGCCCATCGAATCTTTGGGCGACAGATAGTAGCGGGCGTAAAGGATCACCAGCAGCCCGATAAGTAATATCAGTAAAGCAAACAGTAAGGCCAGACCATCAAGCCGGAAAGCAAATTGCAAACCTAAAGACGGTAACCAGGACCAGCTCTGAATAAGCGTTTGCCCCTCGAAGGGTAAATGGATTGCCGGTAGCAGAAATAGCAGGGAAACCAGCGTCACAAATCCCGCTGTCCAGGCAGAAGCCACACGGTTGATATTCGCAGCCCAGGCTGCCAGTGGTGCGCCAAGGAAAGGAATAAGGGCAATAAGCGGTAGATTAAATTCGAGCAGATTCATTAACTTTTTCTGGCGTCGCGCTGAGGCTTATCCCAGTCTCTGTGAGTTAAAAAGACACTGCCCGAAACAACAGGCAGTGTCGCTCTGAATGCTTAATAAAATTTATTGGAATTCCGACACCATGTAATCGACAGCGGCTTTCACATCTTCGTCGCTCAAATCAGCACGGCCGCCTTTAGCGGGCATCGCATTGAAACCATTGATGGCATGGTCGTAGAGGGTTTCGATGCCTTTTTCAAGACGCGGAGCCCAGTCATCAGCACTGCCCAGCTTGGGAGACTGCATCAGGCCAGCAGCATGACAGGATGCACATACCGAGGTCACAATCTGTTCACCGACACCGCCGGCACCGCCGGTTTCAGCCTCAGCTGGTGGCGCTTGCACTGCAGGCGGTTCACCAATATTCACTTCCGCGACAGGACCAATTCGTTCCTGGACCGCTTCAGGTTCCATGCTAGCCGGCGCAGTCACGTTCTTGGCAACGTTTTCCATGTTATCCAGAATCAATAAGACGATGCCAAACAGGATGGCAAATGTAACCAGACTACCGACAAGAAATGTACCCGATTTATTTTTATTCATCGTTGAACCTCAAGCAGAAAATGAAAACCTGCGCCAATTATACGGTCATCAGACAGGCAGTGCCACGCCAATAGCCGTTCTATTCAGTGGATTACTCGATTGCTGTCAGAGCGATTTTGCCCAGAGTGTGTCCGTCTTGCAATTGCTGGTGAGCCCGGATCAGATTATCGGCATTGATTGGACCCAGAGTTTGTTTGAGTGTGGACTGGATCATGCCTTCGTCGAGCATCTCAGCAATGCGGTTGAGCAATTGATGCTGCGCGGTAATGTCGGCCGTCTTGAACATGGGACGGGTAAACATGAACTCCCAGACAATACCGGCACTCTTGGTTTTGAGTTTGTCGATATTGTGGTTCTGCTGACTGGTGACAACAAAACAAATCAGGCCCTGCGGGGCGATGAGATCGGTGACCATTTCATAATAAGGATCCGTATCGCCGAGACAGAGAATATAGTCGGGGTCAGCAATATTGAGTCGCCCATATTCTTCGCTGAGATCGTGATGGTCGATAACATGATCGGCACCCAGTTCACGACACCACGCGGCAGATTGCTCTCTGGAGGCGGTAGCTACGACATTGAGTTCAGCGACTTTTTTGGCCAGCTGGATTGCAATGGAACCGACGCCACCGGCAGCACCGATGATCAACAGGGTTTTACCCTTGTCGAGGTTGGGATAAATTTTCATCCGTGAGAACAGGGCTTCCCAGGCTGTAATACTGGTTAATGGCATGGCGGCAGCTTCCGGCGCGGAGTGTTTGCGTGGGGCAAAGCCGACAATGCGCTCGTCGACCAGCTGATGACTGGCATAGCAACCATCACGGCTGATATCCCCGGCATAAAACACCTTGTCACCCACTTTGAACAATTCGCAGTCTCTGCCGGCAGCTAACACGGTACCGGCAGCATCCCAGCCAACGATCTTGGCTTGTTCCAGTTCACCCTGGATACCAGCTTTGACCTTGGTGTCGACCGGATTGACGGCAATCGCGTCAATGGCGATCAGTAGATCACGTCCTTCCGGCTCGGGCAGTTCGCGTTCAATCAGTGTCGGGGCGGCGTCGGCCGCGGTATAACCGTATGCTTTCATGAGCGGGTCTCCGGCTGTTTAAGCGAGTCCTTTTGCTGAGAGAGCATAAAGGAAGAATGTTTCAGTCTAGGGCTTATCCAGCAGGCGCTGCAATGCCCTGAGATACTCCGGTTCTGAAGGTGGCTGACCATCACGTTGCGATTGCCACAGCATTTCTGCCAGACAGTCTATCATCGCATGTTCACAGTCATGATGATTGCCGTATTTTTGCAGCAGTTGTTGATAGAGCTCGCGGATACCGGCGGGGCGGTCCGTGCTGACCTGCTCATGCAGGGAGATATGCAGTGCCATATGCAGGAAGGGGTTGGACTCTCCGGCTTCGACGCTGAAGTTTTTATCGAGTTTATCCGGATCAGCGAGCAGGGCATGATATTCAGGATGCATTTCAATAATCTGCGCCAGTACCCGTTCGATGCCTTCCAGAGACTGGTTGGTCTGCATTTTCGACCAGACGTCGAAAAAGACCTGTCTCAGCTGTTGGCGGTTTTGTCCAAACATTTCAGGCGCAGCGGGCGGCGCGCCGCTGTTGGTCGCGGAAAAAATCACACAGATGGCTGACGCAGCATTCACCGCATTTGGGCTTACGGGCGGTGCAGACATAGCGGCCATGCAGAATGAGCCAGTGATGGGCATCAAGCATGTATTCGCCGGGCACGACTTTCATCAGCTTATCTTCCACGGCGCGAACAGTTTTGCCCTTGGCCAGACCGGTGCGGTTGGAGAGACGGAAGATATGCGTATCAACCGCCATGACCGGTTGTTTGAAGACCGTATTGAGAATGACATTGGCTGTTTTACGGCCGACGCCGGGTAAGGCTTCCAGTGCGGCGCGATCTTGAGGCACCTCGCCACCGTGTCTCTCCAACAGCATCCGGCAGGTTTTAATGACGTTCTCAGCTTTACTGTTAAACAGGCCGATGGTCTTGATGTAGTGCTTGAGACCCTCTACGCCGAGATCGAGAATGGCTTGCGGCGTGTTGGCGACAGGATAGAGTTTATCCGTCGCCTTGTTAACGCCGACATCGGTGGCCTGAGCCGACAGGATGACAGCCACCAGCAATTCAAACGGGCTGCTGTAATTGAGTTCCGTGGTCGGCGCCGGATTGTGCGCCTTCAGGGTGGCAAAAAATTCGCGCCGTTGAGCCTGATTCATCCTGCTTACCCTGCTGCCGGTGTTTCAACCTCAACTACACTGGCCTGCGGTTGCCTTTTAGCCAGACGAATATCAATGCTGTTTTTGAGCGCGACGATCAGCCCCAGACCAATAAAGGCACCGGGTGGAAGCAGGGCCATCAGAAAACCACGGTAGTCTTCAATCACTGTGATGGTTAGTCCACGCGAACCCTCACCAAACATCAGATAAGCCTGAGAAAACAAAGTACCCTGACCCAGCAGTTCACGCATCGCGCCAAGCACAATCAGTACAGCCGCAAATCCCAGCCCCATCATCAGGCCATCGAGGAGCGCCGGTCCCACCGAATTACGGGCAGCGAAGGCTTCAGCGCGGCCGATAATGGCACAGTTGGTCACAATCAGTGGAATGAAAATACCCAGAATTAAGTACAGTTCATGGAACCAGGCATTCATGGACAGCTCGATAATAGTCACGATAGAGGCAATGATCATGACGAACACCGGCAGCCTGGCTTCATCCGGAATTTGATTGCGCAGCAGTGAAATAATGCCGTTCGAGGCGACCAGTGTCAGGATAGTCGCTAGGCCCAGTCCCAGTCCGTTGATCACAGTATTGGTCACAGCCAGTAGTGGACATAAGCCCAGGAGCTGCACCAGACCCGGGTTATTTTTCCATAATCCGTCTACGATAATCTGTTTGTAAGCGTTCATTTGGCTTCCTCCGTGACAGCGAACAGCGCATCACGATGTTTGCGGAAATATTCCAACGATTCTTTGACAGCACTGACCACGGCACGTGGCGTTATGGTAGCGCCGGTAAACTGGTCAAATTCGCCACCGTCTTTTTTTACCTTCCATTTCGAGGCCGGCGGATTACCCAGAGACAGTCCTTCAAACTGCAAAATCCAGTCGTCTTTTTTGACATCGATTTTATCACCCAGTCCCGGGGTTTCTTTATGCTCGATGACACGAACACCGGCCAGTTGACCGTTGTGATAGATGCCTACCAGCATTTTGATCGTGCCGGAATAACCATCCGGCGCGATCACCGTGAGTACGGCGGCCACCGGTTCACTATCTTCACGGGCACGATAGACCAGCGTTGGTTCCTCAGTCCCCAGTGCTTCAGTCGGTGGCAGCAGCACAGTGTCCTGGAGAATAGCGTTGTCATATTGTTCATGCGGAATCAGGGCGTTGATGCCATCCAGCAGGGCCTGTCGCTGGTTTTCCTTGATTTGTTCACGGGTATTTTCTTCGGTCAGTGCGACCAGTGTCGTCGCCACAATCGCGAATAGCCCCAGCAACAGGCCGACCCGGATAATATGTTTCTGCAGATCCTTCATGACTTGCTGGTTCCGTAGACTTTGGGCTGAGTGTAGTAATCAACCAGCGGCACCAGCATGTTCATCAGCAGTACACCAAATGCCACACCGTCAGGGTAACCGCCCCAGACGCGGATGATAAAGGTCAGCGCACCGACCCCCGCGCCGAAGACCAGTCTGCCGTTGGGCGTAGTAGAGCCTGAGACCGGATCAGTGGCAATAAAGAAAGCACCAATCATGGTCGCACCACTGAACAGATGAAACATTGGTGAGCCGGTAATATCCGGTGCAAACCACTGAGTCACCAGGCTCAGTACAAACAGGGTGCCCAGCATCGCGACCGGTACCTGCCAACTGATGACGCGTTTATACAGCAGATACAGGCCACCAAGCAGAAACCAGATATTAATCCATTCCCAGCCCACACCGCCGACAAAACCAAACAGATTCTGGTTGACGATAAGATCAGGTTGAATTTGTTGTCCGATCTGGGTTTTCATCGTATCCAGTGGCGTTGCCCCGGACACTGCATCCGGAGTCAGACCGGCAACGGTTTCACCATAGAAAATTAGGTGAAAGGCGTCAGCAAGCCCCAGCGGATTATCGGCCAAGGATAGTACTGGCAGCCAGGTCGTCATTTCCAGTGGGAAAGACAGAAGTAGCAACACATAGCCGACCATGGCCGGGTTGAACGGGTTATAGCCCAGTCCGCCGTAGAGGTGTTTGGCAAACACAATTGAAAATATCACGCCGGTCACAGTCAGCCACCACGGCGACAGCGGTGGAATAGAGACGGCCAGTAAAACAGCAGTCACCGCCGCACTGCCATCGCTGATAAAGGGCTTGATGGGGCGGTGACGAATTTTGAGTAACAGAGCCTCGACCGAAAGCGCGACCACCAGGGCCAGCACAATATTGATGATCACGGCGGGGCCGAAGAAATAAACCATGGCGATGACGGCTGGCACCATGGCCAGCATCACCTGCAGCATTTGCAGCGTGACACGGTTAGTCCCAGCCAGAAAAGGGGGACTTATCCGGAATAGGGCCATGGTTTCATTTCTCCTTGTCGTCTGCTGCCGAGGTTTCGGCTGCAGCCTCTTTTTCTTTTTTGGCTTTGGATGCCGCTAAGGCGGCTTTGCGCTGGCGCTGGCGCTCTTCTTTTTCACGCTGTTCGCGTTCCATCCGGGCCTGACGGGTTTCAAAGCGTTCACGCGCCAGGTCTGATTTTTTCCGCTCACGTTCCTGGTTCATGATTTCGGTTTTGGCAAAACGGAAATAAGACACCAGCGGAATTTTGCTGGGGCAGACATAATCACAACAGCCGCACTCGATGCAATCGAACAGATTGTAATCACGCGTCTGATCGAAATCCTTGGCACGCGAATGCCAGTAAAGCTGCTGCGGCAGCAGACTCGCCGGACACACAGAGGCACAGTCGCCACAGCGGATACAGGGCAATGGCTCGGTTTTGGGGGCCGCATCTTCCACGCCAACCAGGATACAGTTGGCGGTTTTGGTTACCGGCAGATTATCACCGGACAGGTTGAAGCCCATCATGGGACCGCCGAGGATAAATGGCTCATCCGGTTCCCGCTGGGTTTCAGCGAAAGCCAGCAGTTCTGAAATCGGGGTGCCGAACAGGGTTTCGAAATTACCGGCATGGGTCACATCGGTACCGGTGACCGTCACGATACGTGAAATCAGTGGTTCACCATGATTAATCGCACGACCCACGGCATAGGCCGTGCCCATGTTGTGTGAAACGATACCGATATCGATGGGTAAACCATTGGTTGGCACCTCTTTGCCGGTGACAACCTGGATGATTTGTTTCTCACCGCCGGTGGGGTAACGGGTGGGAATCACGACGATTCGGGTGTTGGTGAGATGAGATCTGGCAGCCAGCGCCAGCTCCATCGCTGAAATCGCCAGCGGTTTGTTATCTTCGATCGCAAGTATCACATCACGGGCCCGCAGGGCGTGCTGCATGATTTCCACACCATCGAGAATACCGTCAGCACGTTCGCGCATCAGCATATCGTCACAGGAGATGTAGGGCTCACATTCAGCGCCATTGAGCAGTAAGGTTTCAACCGTGTGGTGAACGCCGGGGTTGAGCTTGATAAAGCTGGGGAAACCTGCACCACCAAGGCCGACAATACCGGCATCGCGAATAATCTGGCGAATTTCATGCGGCGAAGTATCACGGTAGTTTTCGACCGGGTGACGTTCGACCCATTGATCTTCGCCATCGGTCTCAATCGTCACGCAGGGTGCAGTGAGACCGGATGGGTGAGGTATCGGCTGTTCATCAATCGCAACCACGGTACCGGAGCTGGGTGCATGCAGGCAGACTGATACATGCCCATCGGCGCGGGCAATACGCTGGCCTTTCAGTACTTTTTCGCCGACTTCCACGACCGGAACTGCGGCGGCACCAATATGCTGCTGCAGGGGCAGAATCAGATGACGTGACAGTGGCGTTTTACGGATCGGTGTCTGGGTCGAGCGCTTTTTGTGGCCGCGCAGTTTGAGACCGCCCGGAAAATCACCTAAAGGCTGGTTCATGCCTGACCTCCACGTTCCAGTTGCAGGTGAGATGGATCCGGCCAGCGCCAGGTATTCGGGTTCTGCGCCATTTCCACCATGTCGATGCAGTCGACCGGGCAGGGTTCAACACACAGTTCGCAGCCGGTGCATTCATCGGCAATGACGGTGTGCATGTGTTTGGCGGCACCCAGAATCGCATCCACCGGACAGGCCTGGATACACAGGGTGCAACCAATGCAGCGTTCTTCATCAATGACGGCGAGCATTTTGGGTTTTTCAACGCCGCACTCTTCATCCAGCGGTTTGGGTTCAACATCCAGCAGATCGGCCAGTGCCTGAATGGTGGATTCACCACCGGGCGGGCAACGGTTGATATCGACTTCACCGGCTGCAATCGCTTCGGCGTAGGGGCGACAACCGGCGAAACTGCACTGACCACATTGAGTCTGTGGCAGCAGTTTGTCGATCTGCTCGACAATCGGATCGCCTTCGACCTTGAACTTGACCGAGGCAAAACCGAGCAACAGTCCGAGAAGTAACGCCAGTAGCGTCAGGGCAATAATCGCTGTCAACATAGGCTTAGACCTTCACCAGTCCGGCAAAGCCCATAAAGGCCATTGACATTAACCCGGCCGTGATAAGACCGATAGCAGCTCCCTGAAACGGCACCGGCACATCAGCCGCGGCCAGACGTTCACGCATGCCGGCAAAAATCACCAACACCAGCGAGAAACCAATCGCAGCACCAAAACCGTAAAGAGCAGATTCGATGAAGCCATGCTGCTCCTGGACGTTGAGCAGGGCGACACCGAGGACGGCACAATTGGTCGTAATCAGCGGCAGGAAAATACCCAGTACCTGGTAGAGAAGCGGACTGGTTTTGTGAACGACCATTTCGGTGAACTGCACCACCACGGCAATCACGAAAATAAAACTGATCGTGCGCAGGAACTCGATACCAAACGGGGCCAGCAGGTACTGGTTGATCAGATAGCTACTGATGGACGACAGCGTCAGCACAAAGGTAGTGGCCAGGGCCATCCCCATAGCGGTCTCCAGCTTGCGCGAGACACCCATGAACGGACACAGCCCCAGGAATTTCACCAGGACAATGTTGTTCACCAGTATCGTGCTTAGCAATATCAGGGCATAATCTGCCATTTAATAACCTACTGATTTTCTCAGGAATTCGTTCTGATTTCAGTGCGAGCGGGGCCCGGCTGCAAATCGTTAATCACTAATTATAGCCTAAAAACAGCTATTTTCGAAACGCTGCAGCTAAGCCTATCTCTTTGTCAGAGAGCAACTTAGCGTGCACTAGACCGACAATCTCAGGGCCGGGAAATTCCGCTGGGGTCGATTGGAATTATTGATGCTGACGGCGTTCGCGGACTGCGGCAGCTAATTCCCGTAGCAGGACTTCAGTGTTGTCCCAGGCCATGCAGGCATCGGTAATGCTCTGACCGTAAACCAGTTCCTTGCCCGGTTCAGCATTCTGACGACCGGCTACAAGGTGGCTTTCCAGCATCAGACCGATGATGCGGTTGTCACCCTTGGCGACCTGAGCGGCGACATCACGACAGACGGTTTCCTGCTGGATATGATTCTTGCCGCTGTTGGCATGGCTGCAATCGATCATCATCCGCACCGACTGGCCGGAACGACCAATCACTTCGGCTGCAGCACTGACACTTTCTGCATCAAAATTAGGCGCGCGGCCGCCGCGAAGAATGACGTGACAGTCCGGATTACCCGTGGTGGAGAAAATGGCTGAACGGCCCGACTTGGTGAGCGACATGAAGTGGTGTGGCTTGGACGCTGACAGGCAGGCATCGACAGCAATCTGCAGACCGCCGTCGGTGGCATTCTTGAAACCAACCGGGCAGGAAAGACCGGAAGCCAGTTCACGGTGTGCCTGACTTTCGGTGGTGCGGGCGCCGATTGCGCCCCAGGAGACCAGGTCAGCGATGTACTGAGGACTGATTAAATCCAGATATTCGGTCGCGGCAGGGACGCCCATCTCGGCCAGGTCAAGTAACAGTTTGCGGGCAATATGCAGACCATCGTTGATTTTGAAGCTGCCATCCAGATACGGGTCATTAATCAGCCCTTTCCAGCCAACGACCGAACGTGGTTTTTCGAAGTAAACCCGCATGATGATATGCAGATCGGCTTTTAATTCTTCGATCAGTGGTTTCAGTCTTGTGGCATACTCACGGGCAGCGGCCGGATCATGAATAGAACAGGGGCCGACGATGACAATCAGCCGATCATCTCGCTTGTGCAGGATGTCCTGACTGGCCTGGCGGGCAAGAAATACCGTCTCCGACGCTTGATCGGTGATGGGCAGTTCTTCATGTAATTGCGCTGGCGGCAGAACTTCCTGTATGCCGATAATGCGCAAGTCGTCTGTGCTGTAGAGCATGATGGTTGCTTAAAGTCGTCAATAAATAAACGCTAAATTGTACTCGCTGTGCCGCTTTTGTGCTACGGCGGTGTGGCCGGGAAGGAATGGACTCGATCTGACCCTAAATGATGTGAATTGTTCGCCAGTTGGATCAGATATTGCAGCGTAAACTTCAGCATTGAAGCGAAGTCTCAGCTTGGGGCGATGGGGCAGGAAAAAGGAAATCATATGCGGTTGGTCGAATCATTAAAACACGGGCAAGAAAAACTCGAGTCCTTGAACAGCGAATTGAAAAGCCGGGTGGAGAGCACCCTGAAAAACTGGCCGGAAACGTTAAACAAGAAAGTTTCGGATATTCGCAATCTCTCTTTGCCCTGGACGCAGTATTTTCACTTCTTCCATGAGCCTGATGAAACTCTGGCAATCCCTGAGGATAAAGCGCTCAGTGAGAAATTCGTCGCCCTGCGCCAGCGTCTGGAAGCAGAGCTGGGCGAAGAAAGTTACGTCGGTGAATGGTTTTTACTGGATCAGGACTGCATTGATCAATTTGCGGATGTGACTGGCGACCATCAATGGATCCACACTGATCCAGAGCGCGCGGCTCAGGAGTCGCCCTTCAAAACGACGATAGCCCACGGTTTTTTGACGCTATCGCTAATTCCCATGCTGACCGATACCGTGAACCCGGAAAAAAATGACTACCCTGAAGCACGACTTGTCGTGAACTACGGCATGAATAAAGTGGTGTTTCCGGCACCGGTCAGAGCCGGAAAGCGTATCCGTGCCCGTACCCGGATTATTGAAATCCGCGAACTGCGAAGAGGGCTGGAACTGGTCCGTGAGGTCAAGATTGAAGTTGAGAACAGCAAGCGTGCAGCCTGCATTGCCGAACTGGTGTTAAGGCTCTATGACTGACGAATAAAAAAGCGGCCATCAGGCCGCTTTTTTGTACTTAATGCACAGTCACTTCGAATAGTGAGGCGTTAAGCCAGAGATGCAGCCAGATACTGGCGGCATAACCCAGGGCAATCGCCCAAATCCATTTGAGATGGCTGAAGAAGGTATAAATGCCACGAGCCTGTCCCATGACGGCGACACCGGCGGCAGAGCCAATCGACAGCAGTGAGCCACCGACACCGGCAGTGAGTGTCACCAGCAGCCATTGACCATGACTCATTTCAGGCATCATCGACAGTACCGCGAACATCACAGGAATATTGTCGACAACGGCTGATATCAGGCCAATCAGGATATTGGCGGTGGTCGGGCCCAGGTCACCGTACATCAATTCCGAGCCCAGGCTCAGGTAACCGATGGTGCCAAGACCGCCCACGCACAGAATAATGCCGTAGAAGAACATCAATGTGTCCCATTCGGCGCGTTCAATCTGGCGGAAAATATTAAATGCTCTGCGGTTCTCTCCGACCTCTTCCAGTTCCATCATCAGTCGTGATTCACGCAGCTTGAGTATGTAGCCGTAAATTTTGAGAAAGCCAAGCCCGGTCATCATGCCGACTACCGGAGGCAAGTGCAGGAAGTTATGCGCGCAGACTGCCATTGCGATGGTCAGCAGGAACAGACCAATGACAACGAAGGCGCCTTCCTTGAGAACCACGGTGTCATTACCGGCTTCCGGCGTCACGTTTTTGACTGTCAAAGACATCAAAAACGCGGGTATGAACCAGTTCACCAATGAAGGCAGGAACAGCGCGAAGAACTCATGAAAATCAACCACACCTTTCTGCCAGACCATCAATGTCGTGATATCACCAAAGGGGCTGAAAGCACCACCGGCATTAGCGGCAACGACGATATTGATACAGGCGACAGTGACAAAGCCCAGGTTATTGCCGCCAACGGCCATGACCACGGTGGCCATCAGCAAGGCGGTAGTCAGGTTGTCAGCCACCGGAGAGATAAAGAACGCGAGCAGACCGGTCAGCCAGAAGATGGTACGCAGGGAAAAGCCTTTGTTAATCAACCAGGCTCGTAAAGCATCGAAAACGCCGCGTTCCCCCATGGTGCCGATGTAGGTCATGGCGGCCAGCAGGAACAGGAACAGTTCAGCATATTCGAGGAGGTTATGCCGGATCATCACCTCGGCAGTATGGTGATAAGCGGAATCAGGCTGCTGCGCGTAAACCAGCGCAATCATCGCCCAGATAAGCCCGGCTGCGACCATCACCGGCTTGGATTTACGCATATGAATTTCTTCTTCGACCACAACCAGTGCGTAGGCGAAGATGAACAGGGCGATGGCCGCATAACCCACCCAGTGGGTGGTCAGATCAAGTAATTTAACTTCAGTGGCTGCCGCTGCCAGTTGCGGCATCAGAGACAAAGCTATACCCAGCAGGGAGGCAGACACCATTGTCTGACCTTTGTGGTGCGCGTTCACGTGGACGGTCCTTATTGAAATTCAGGTCAACGCGCAATCATACGCTGCCCAGCGATCAAAGCAACTACTTAATTGGGGGTAGTCACCTTGGTCATGACCGTGTTGTAGAAGCCGACAGAGGCATCTTCGACCAGGTCAAACACATGATCAAAACCGTTCTGGCCACCGTAATAGGGATCCGGCACATCATTTTCATCCCGTTCCGGCGCATAGTCGAGAAACAGTTTGATTTTGTTTCTCAGATCAGGCGGACAGGCGGCATGCAGGATCTCATAGTTGTCGGTGTCCATCGCCAGAATGTGGTCGAACATGTCGAAATCAGTCCGGGCGAACTTGCGGGCACGGATATGCGATAGGTCGATGCCGCGTTGACGCGCGGTTTGCTGGGCACGGGCATCGGGCTCCTCGCCGATGTGATAGGCGTGGGTGCCAGCCGAATCAATCATAAAGCGATCCAGTGTGCCGTGTTTTTCCACCAGGTGAGTGAACACACCTTCAGCGGTGGGAGAACGACAAATATTGCCCATGCAGACAAACAAAACTTTGATTTGACTCATTTTTCCTCTTTAAACCTGTGCCAGTAAACGGTCAATCATGGATTCGGCCTGACCCAGATAGCCACCACCGAATAAGTTCAGATGATTGATAATATGATAAAGATTATAAAGCGTTTTTCGCATCTGATAACCGCTGTCGACCGGATACTCGGCGTTGTAGGCGGCGAAGAAATCACTACCGAAACCGCCGAACAACTCGGTCATCGCCAGATCGGCTTCACGGTCACCGTAATAACAGGCCGGGTCAAAAATGACCGGGTTACCCGCATCATCTGCGGCGGCATTGCCGCCCCACAAATCCCCGTGCAGCAGAGCGGGTTGCGGCTGATGTCCTTCCAGCAACTTATCCAGGTTCTCCAGCAGTTTTTCGCCCTGACTTTGCAGACGGCCACCGAATCCGTTTCCGGCGGCAAACTGTAACTGCTGGCCCAGACGTTCATCACGCCAGAAGCTCAGCCAGTCATGTTTCTGATCATTGATTTGCGGGGTGCTGCCAATGGTGTTGTCCATATGCCAACCGAAATAGGGCTGTTTGACGCGATGCATTCTGGCCAGTTGTTCACCCATGAGTGCCGACGCGCTGCCGCGCAGGCTGCCCAGTGGAATATATTCCAGTGCCAGATAGCTATGGCCATCAGCCACACCATAGCCAATCACTTCCGGTACCCTGATGGAATCAGTGGCACGCATCTCATGCAGTCCATGCGCTTCGGCTTCAAACATGGATGCCAGTTGCGGACTGTTGACCTTGATGAAATAGGAAGCCGAATCATTATCGAGCCGGAAAGCCGAGTTGATGCAGCCACCGCCGATACTGGTGACATTGGCGTTATGCAGATTTTTACCGGTGGCCTTCTCAATCTCACTGATAATCGAACTGAACTGTGCCATGATGAATTCCTGTTTGATTATTGGGCTGTCCTCAATTGCTGCTCAGCCGAACCGGACGCAGCTGGACATGGTCTGTTTCAGTGTTAAGCTGAATTACATTCTGCCAAGACCAAGTTGCCCCTTCAAATTCAGGTGCACAAAAGGAGGTTGTTTATGACAGCGGAAACTACGATGAATCCCAAACAGCGCGTTGCTCTTCATGCCGCGAACCTGGTTGAAGCCGATATGGTTGTCGGATTGGGCACCGGTTCCACCGCCAACCTGTTCATTGAAGCGCTGGCCAAGCGACATCACAATGAAAACCTCAATGTCACCACAGTCAGCAGTTCAGCCATCAGCGCGATCAAGGCCAAGGAAGCCGGTTTGCCGGTGGTGTCGATTGACTCCCTTGACGAGCTTGACCTCTATGTCGATGGTGCCGATGAAGTGACGCCGGATTTAACCCTGCTCAAAGGACGCGGCCAGGATCTGGTCAGAGAAAAGTTGCTGGCCACTGCCGCCGATCAATTTTTTGTCATGGTCGACGAGAGCAAACTGGTGGAAGTTATTGGTGAAAAGTCGCCGATACCGGTGGAAGTGATGCCTGAGGCCTGGAAACTGGTATTCAATCAACTCAAACATCAGGGCGGACGTGGTGATTTAAGACTCAATGCCAGCGGTGATAATGTTGCGGTGACCGCCCATGGCAGTCTGGTGTTGGATATGTATTTTGATCATGTAGACAGCCTGGAACTGACGATGATCCTCGATACCATTCCGGGTGTGGTTGAGCACGGTATTTTCAGCGACCTTGCGACAGCCGTGTTTATTGGCGGTGACACCGAAGTGGAAGAGCACTGGCGCCAGGAACCGTAAGGCCCACCTTATGAAAGCAGCTGACGCCGATTATCATAGCTAGATAGGACAATCGGCGTCAGTCCGTGTCTCGCTGAAGCGCTTTATTTTTTCAGCTCTTCCAGAATCGTTTCTGCTTTGGAACGGCCGAATTCACCGGAGCCTTCGACACCGATATATTTCACCACACCGTCTTCGACAATCATCGCAAAACGATAACAGCGAATGCCCATGCCGCCGCCGCTCATATCACGGTCCAGCCCCAGCGCTTTGCTGTATTCGGCGCTGCCATCGGCCATCATGCGTACTTTACCTTCGACGTTGTTTTCACGACCCCAGGAGGCCATGACGAAGGCGTCGTTGACTGCCATACACCAGATTTCATCGGCGCCTGCTGCCTTGATCTCATCAGCATGCTTAACAAAACCCGGCAGGTGCTCGGCAGAACATAAAGGGGTAAAAGCACCGGGTACACCAAAAATAACGACGGTTTTACCTTTCACCATTTCACCGACGTCTTTGGGCTCAGGTTTGAGCGGACAACCGTTTTCAGGGTCAAAACCGATACTTTCGCTTAATTTACCTGCAGGCAGGGTTTGGCCAACTTCAATAGTCATAACCGGCTCCTTTTTCTGTGTATGTAAAACCACACTAGCATAAGGCAGGCAAACTCAGATAAAAACACCCTATTTGCTAGGGTTTTGTCAGTTTGGTTTTCACCGTTTCAGTCGTTATCATGAGCTGCATTGCTGAATAAATTAAGGAAATTATCGATGGCTGAACAACTACGTTGGGGAATCCTGGGTGCGGCCCGGGTCAATGACAAACTGATGCCGGCGATTGTCGAGGCAGAGAATGCCAAACTGGTGGCGATTGCCAGCCGTAGACCGGGTGCTGCAGCAGAGACATTGCAAAAGCATGCGCCAAACGAGACCGATGCTGAAGCGCTGGATGACCCAGAGGCATTGTTAGCGCGTGATGATATTGATGCGATTTATCTGCCCATGGCGAATGAGGAGCATGCCGAATGGGCTTTGAAAGCGATTGATCATGGCAAGCATGTGCTGATCGAAAAACCGATGGCGCTGAAAGTGGCAGACATTGATGCCATTGAAGCCGCTGCAAAAGCGAATGACGTGACCGTGATGGAAGGTTTCATGTACCGCTTCCACACCCAGCATGATTTTGTCCGGGATTTGATTGATTCCGGCAAGATTGGCGAAGTCCGGACTGTCAAAACGGCTTTTGCTTTTCCAATGAAACCGGCCCGCTTGTATCGCATCAACCGGGATATCGCTAATGGTGGCGGTGCCATGTGGGATATCGGTCCCTATGCCGTTCATACCGCTCGCCACTGGTTTGAGAATGAGCCAGTCGCCGCCACTGCGATGGCCAAGCTGAATGAGCATGGCGCTGATGTCAGTCTCAGCGGTATTTTTGATTTCGGTGACGGTCGCTATGGTCATTTTGAAATGAGTTTTGAACACGCCCGCCGCAGTGTCTATGAGATCATCGGTACCAAAGGCGGGATTACCTGCCACACCGTCTGGCAGCCACACGACGAGCAGCCGCTGATTTCCTACTGGACCGATGCCGGTGAGTCAGAAACGGTGTCCTTGCCGATGGCCAATCATTTCAACCGTGAAATCGAGCATTTTTCTGACTGCATTTTGAATAATAAAGCGCCGTTTCTCAGTATGGCTGATGCCCGCGGCAACTGCGCCGCCATCAATGCCGCACTGCAATCGGTAGCAGAAGGTAAAACGATAAAAATCAGCTGATAAGCTGCTATCTCACTATCCGCAGATTACGCAGATGAACGCAGATTTTATGTTCATTCAAGCAAACGTTTTTTGTCTGGAACAAATCACTAATCGGTGAAAATCCGCGTAATCTGCGGATGAACTTAATAAACCACTGTGACTCGGTGGTTAATGCTTATCAGCGAAAGAGATTAATAATAATAGTCAGCACCAGGCTGACTACAGCCATGGAGGTGATGGGGATAAATATCCGGCTGTTACCTTTGTCGATATTGATATCGCCGGGCAGTTTGCCAAACCAGTTGAGCAGCCAGGGGGCAAACTGCCAGATCAGACCCAGTGCAATCAATATCAGGCCGATGATAATCAGGGTTTTGGCCATCAGAATAAATCCATTTGCTGTGGATGAGGGCGAAACAAATCGCGATTCAGCGGTGTTGATCGCTGATTCAAACCATGCTTTTTAATCGCCCGCTGAAAACGCTGTTTAATCATTTCAGCGTAAAAGCCCTGCCCCTGCAGACGGTGACCGAAGCGGGGATCATTAGTCTTGCCGCCACGGCTGTCCCTGATGCGGTTCATCACATGCTCAGCTTTATCGGGGTAGTGATCATGCAGCCAGTTTTCGAATAGATCACTGACTTCACGGGGAAGGCGCAGCAGAATAAAGCTGACTGAGTTTGCACCGGCTTCAGCACAGGCTGAAATAATCTGTTCCAACTCGGTATCCGTCAACACCGGAATCACTGGCGCAATCAAGACACTGACTGGAATCCCTGCCCGGCGCAGTGTGCGGATGGTTTGCAAACGCCGCTGCGGACTGCTGGCCCTCGGTTCCAGCTTCCGTGCCAGGGTTTTATCCAGTGTGGTGATAGACAAGTTCACCTTAACCAGATTATCAGCCGCGAGCCGTGACAAAATATCAACATCACGCTCGACCAATGCCGACTTGGTGACAATAGTGCAGGGATGTTTGAAGCTTTCCAGCACGGTCAGAATCTCACGGGTGATTTGATACTGACGCTCTATCGGCTGATAGGGATCGGTGTTGGCGCCCAGGGAAATCGGTGAGCATTCATATGATGTCGCCATCAGTTCCTTACGCAGCAGTGCCGCGGCATCCGGTTTAGCGGTCAGTTTGCTTTCAAAATCGAGCCCGGGAGAAAGCCCAAGATAGGCGTGAGAAGGGCGGGCGAAACAGTAAATGCAACCATGCTCACAGCCGCGATAGGCGTTAATCGACTGACTGAAGGGCAGATCGGGGGAAGTGTTACGGGTGATAATGTTGCGCGGCGATTCGATCGACACGTCAGTTCGAAAGGTGGGAAAAGCCTCTTCCTGAAACCAGCCGTCATCGATCTGTTCGCGTTCGAACTCGCTGAAGCGACTGTCCCTGTTATCTAGTGTTCCGCGTCCCTTGACTGTTTTAACAACGCCCTGCATCAGTCCGAGAGGTAATATTGAATTGTCGAGACGACTCTGACCTTCTTGATATGCGGGGTGTTGTTGTCACGAGGACTGATGCTGAACTGGCCCTGGGAAGCACGGCGGATTTTACCCAAGCGGCTGTCTGAATCCTCGGCAAATTTTTCTGCCACTTCCCGGGCTTTGCGGGTGGCATCTTCAATCATGGCCGGTTTGACTTCATTAAGGCGGGTGAACAGATATTCGGTCTGCGACTGATAGTTATTGCCGGTCAATACAATGCCCTGTTTGCCCAGCTCTGACAGCTTGCCCATGACCTCGCGCACTGTTTCGATGGCATCTGAATAGACAGTCACCGTCTGAATGCCGGTGTAGCGGAATTCAGCCCTGTTTTGATTGCCATATTGCTGTGCTGATTTGTCCGTAATGGCGGGTGTGCCAACAGTAATATCCTGACGGGTGACGCCTTGGCCAGTCAGAAACTGAATAATCGTCTCGGTATTGGCATCAATGTCCTGGTACAGCGATGGCAGGTTATTGCTGGCCAGTGAGAATTGAATCGGCCATATGACCACATCAGCGGTGAATTCCTCTTCTGCCAGTCCTTTTACGGTGACCGAGCGTTCATACTCCTTGACATCGATGGCCGCACTGGCAATCAGCCAGCCCAGTGCCGTAAGTCCAAGGAAAACCCCCAGTGACAGGGCCAGCGCATTGAATCTGTCCATATTCTGCATAGCGCGCTCCAGAAAGAATGAGGATTTGATTTTAACAGTTGTTACGGCTTGCGGGAAAAATGTTCTCGGGAATAGGCAACCCGTTGCTGCACATTCATTTTATGTTTATTCCCCAGCGCTTCAATCTGACGCAGGCGTGGCACTAAGCCTTCCCCATTAGCGACCTGAATACTGAGTCCGGGACGGGCATTGAGCTCAAGCAGCATGGGACCTTTCTGGCGATCGAGGACGATATCGGTCCCGAGATAACCCAGCCCCGACATTTCGTAGCAGGATGCTGCCAGGTTGAGTAATTGTTCCCAGTGGGGCACCTGCAGGCTATGAAGATTGGTACCGGTATCCGGATGCAGCAAGATGGGCCGATCAAACTGAACGGCTTTCAGGGCACTGCCATCGCCAATATCCAGACCGACACCTACGGCGCCCTGGTGCAGATTGGCTTTGCCGTTTGAGTCAGAAGTCGACAAGCGCATCATGGCCATCACGGGAAAGCCCTTGAACACGATAACGCGGGTGTCTGGCACACCTTCGTAGGTATAGCCGGTGAAACAGTCATCGAATTCAATCAAGCTCTCGATAATTGCCACATCCGCCTTGCCACCCAGAGAGAACAGTCCGGCCAGAATATTGGAGACATGTCGCTCCAGGTCGCTGATAGAAGCGATTTGACCATTGGTTTTGTGATAACCGAGATCATCTTTGCGGGTGATGACCATGATGCCTTTTCCACCACTGCCATGCGCGGGTTTGATGCAAAACCCGGGCAGCTCGGTAATCAGATCGCCCAGGTCTTTTACCTCATGCTGCTCGCGGATCACACCATATAAATCCGGCGCGGTGACACCCGCTTCGAGTACCATCTTTTTGGTCTGCAGTTTGTCATCCACCAGTGGGTAGAGATGGCGTGGATTGTAACGGCTGATATAGGAAATATTACGGCGGTTCATTCCCAGCACGCCTTTTTTGGCAAGTCTGCTGGGGTGAACGTAACGCTCACGGATTTCCTGGAACCAATTCAGCAGCGGTCCGCTCATTATTTATCCTCGACCATCGGCTTAAAGCGTTTCAGCTCCAGCAGGCGATAACCGGTGTAGTTACCGGCCATCAGCACCAGTGCCATAAACACCAGCTGCAGGCCAAGGTAGTTGAAAGTCAGGTGGCGGATGAGTTCATTATTCATCGCCAGGTAAGCCAGAATCGCGACCAGCAGGGAACCGCCGCCCTGAATAAGCACCTGATGCGGACCTTCCTCTTCCCACAATATCGACATGCGTTCGATGGTCCAGGCCAGGATGATCATCGGGAAGAAGGTGACTTTCATGCCCTCAGTCAGGCCCAGTTTGTAGGCAATAATCGAGAACAGGGCGATCATGCCTATCACCATGATAATGACCGCAGATATTCGTGCGACCAGGAGTAGATTCAGGTAGGACAGATAAGAGCGAATCATCAGCCCCATACCGACAATCAGTAAAAAGCCAACCAGGCCTGTAAGCAAGCTGGTTTGAATAAAGGCGAGTGCAATCAGCACTGGCATGAAGGTGCCGGAGGTCTTGATACCGACCAGTATCCGCATAAGAACCACGACAAGTACGCCGACCGGAATCAGCAGAATACCCTTGAACAGCGTTTGCTCTTCCAGCGGCAACGTGTACAGCGAGAAATTCAGCAGTTCACTCTCGGAAAACTTCTGGTTCAATGCGACGCTGAATGGCTGCTCCTGCTCAATCATTGAAAAGATCACCATCGAGTTTCGGCCGCCGATGACTTCCAGTACCGGGCCGGAGTGATACTCCCATAAAAGCAGGTTGTCAGGACGACCCTGTTCACCCGTTTGCGGGTTGAACAGTTTGTAGTCTTCGTCGTCAAATACCTGAATGTAATCAATCAGTTCCTGGCGTCTGCGGCCATCTTCCAGAGACAGGGCATGAACGGCACGGGCTGGCACACCGGCCTGCTGCAGCAGTTGCACCACCCAGCTGATTTGCGGTTTGAGCTGTGCTAGGAGTTCCGCATTCTGAGTCTGGTTCTGGAACTCCAGGATCAGTTCACGTGCTAGCGTGTATGGCGTAGAAGAACGCTCCTGCGCCCGGTCCAGCAGTTGATTCGCCGCTGTGGCATAGGGTTCTTTTTCAATATTAACCTTCAGCTCGGGGGCCTGGCTGGGATTGGGTGGAATCGCATAGGGGTCCAGCAACATATCCACGCGGTAATAAAGCGCCTGTTCACCGCTTGCTTCACGGATCGACCATTCAGCACGCTGGCCACCATTTTCCTTCTCAGTGTAGGCGAGTCCATAACCCGGACTGGCCGTATGTTGGCTTAGTTGAGTGAAACCAGGCTGGGTATTGGGAATAGCCAGAGAGGCCAATACTTCGCCTCCTGTGGCTTCAAACTCAACTTTGGCTTCCACCGACCAGGTCTGACGTTTTTCGCCCGGCAGCCACGGAATATCATAAGTGTAATGACGGTGCAGGCTGAGACTGATACCGGCAATAATCAGCAAGCCAACCAGCAGATAAAATGGTTTGCGGGATGCCATGACGATGTCCTTTATGGTTTTTTGGTTTTGCTGACGGCTTTAGGTTGATTTTGTCCTGCCACAATATCCGGTTTGGGCTGAATATTACGTCTGGCCACATCAACCACAGCGACATCGCGTAAAAACTCACGTCCCAGCAGGATGGGATAGTTCATTTGAGTCCGGTCTGTCAGGGTGAACTCAGCGACTTCAGTCATCTTGCCAAGACGCACCGTCAGTGCAGCAACAGGACGACGATCCAGGTCCTCTGAAGAAGCCTGGCGAATGCGCACATAGCGAATCAATGGTGCTTCAATTTCGAAGCTGTCATCACTGTCGTCAGGCGCCAGGCGGAAACGCACCCAGCGTTGACCATCTTTTTCGAACGGGGTGATATCCAGCGCACTGATGGAAGAGGTGGTGGCACCGGTATCGATACGAGCTTCATAAACGCGGTTGATGGATTCAATCCACAGCCATTCAACCCGACCAACAACGATTTTATTACCGATATTGTTTACCCCGGCGCTGTTTTCTGCCGATGGCGGACACGCTGCTGCTTTGGTTGATGACCTGGCCGGGGCGGGGGGCGGAATCACATTGGGTTTGCGGTCCAGTTTTTCTTCGACAGAGGCCAGTTTGTTGTCAATATCGCGCTGCTGCTTTTCAATCTGCTGCAACTGCTCGCTTTGCAGGCCCTGTTGGGTTTCCCATTTCTCACATTGTTGACTCATCGACTGCACAAGCCGCATTTCAGTCTCGGTGAGGGCGGCGTTAAGCTGAGTGGGTGTGACGGTGGGTGTGGGCGGTGTACGGTTAATGCAACCACTGAGTAGCAGGGATGAAGCGAACAGACAGAAAGTAACCGGTCTAAGCATGTGAATCCTGTAGGTGAAAAGGCGACACAAATAACGCTGTATTCTAGCAGAGTGTATTGGATTAAAGCTGTGTATTAATAGGAACTTTAGCAAATACTGCCGGGAGTTTCCTGCCCGTCTGATGATGAATCATCGGTCCTGTGCAAAAGCAGGTGAACATATCGGCCCATATCGCGATATGCCGGTAGCCGGCAATAGCGTTTTTCCAGTTCAAACAGTTCGTTCATGTCACTGTTTTCACGGGCTTGTTTGCTCATATAGTCATGGAAGACGCGGATACCGGTGTGAGCTTTAACCTGAAAACCTTGGGCCTGCATTATTGAAATCAATTCATGCGGATATTGAGGATTGGGCGCGGTCAGTTTGTGGCCCTGGCCCAGATAACTGTCCTCCAGGATGGGTTTGAGGCGCCAGCCACCGCGCAGTACATTGCCGTAGACCATCGCATTGCGATTGTAAAAAAGTAGCGAAAGGTAGCCGCCGGGTCGGACTTTCTCAGCAATCGCCCTGATTGATGTCAACGGATCGGCCAGCCATTCAATCACGGCATGGCAGAGCACGAGATCAAATTCATCCAGTTGAATCGCCAGCGACTGGGCTGACTGGTGATGAAACTTGGCCTCGCGACCGGCCCGGGCAAATTTTTCCCGGGCTTTATCCAGCATCCGGGATGACAGATCGCAGAGGGTCAGATGATGACCGAAGCCGGCCAGCCAGAGGGCAATCTGGCCCTGACCGCAGCCGGCATCCCAGATTTTGAGCGAGGGGGGAAGGGTAAACTGATGTAGATCCTGCTGCAGCAAATCCAGGCGCCAGGAGCCTTTGACCGTGTCGTAAATCCGGGTTTCAAAGCGGTCAATCAGATCATCAAAATTACGATCCTGTTTTGCGCTCATTGCTTTCCGGCATCAGTTGATCAAGCAGCTGGTCCAGCGCCACGATCCGATCTTCGGCTTCCGGCATGTCCTCGACAAAACGCAGTTTGTCCTGGCCATCCAGCTTGAATTTTTTCGGCTGTTTCTGAATCAGGTTGATGATCGTCATCGGGTCGATATTGGGCGCCTCCTCGAAGATCATACGGCCGCCGGCATCATAGACATCGATTTTACGAATGCCGATGGCCTTGGCTTTAAAACGCAGTTCATGAATCGCGAACAGCGTTTTCACCTGTTCCGGCAGCAGGCCGAAGCGATCAATCATTTCCACCTGAAGTTCGTGCAAGGCTTCGTTATCTGATGCCGCACCAATGCGCTTGTAGAGCACAAGGCGGGTGTGTACATCAGGCAGATAGTCGGAGGGAATCAACGCCGGTACATGCAGGTCAATCTCAACAAAATGGCGGCCTTCACTGGTCAGACTTGGTTCCTTGCCGGATTTCAGCGCCCGCACTGCCCGCTCCAGCAGCTCGTTGTAGAGGTTGAAACCGATCTCCTGCATCTGGCCGCTTTGCTCATCCCCCAGTAATTCGCCGGCCCCACGGATTTCCATGTCGTGGGTGGCGAGGGTAAAGCCGGTACCCAGATCTTCAATCGACTCAATCGCTTCCAGACGCTTGACTGCATCTTTGGTCATGACCTTTTGCGGTGGTGTGATCAGATAGGCATAGGCGCGGTGATGCGAACGTCCCACACGACCACGGATTTGATACAACTGGGCCAGACCGAGTTTGTCCGCACGGTCAATAAAGATGGTATTGGCAGTCGGAACGTCGATACCCGTCTCAATAATAGTGGTGCAGACCAGCACGTTAAAACGCTGGTGATAGAAGTCGAGCATCACCTGTTCCAGTTCACGCTCGCGCATCTGGCCATGCGCTACAGCGACTTTGGCCTCGGGTAGAATGGCTTCCACTTCGCGGGCGACGCGATCGATATCCTCGACCTTGTTGTGCAGGAAATACACCTGGCCGCCACGCTTGATTTCACGCAGCATGCCTTCCCGGATCCGTTCGCTGTCCCAGCCCATAACAAAGGTTTTAATCGCCAGCCGCCGTGCCGGTGCCGTGGCAATAATCGACAGGTCACGAATACCGGAAATTGACATGTTGAGGGTGCGTGGAATGGGGGTCGCGGTCAGCGTCAATACATCAATCTGGGCACGGTATTTCTTGAGCTGCTCTTTCTGGGTGACGCCAAAGCGATGCTCTTCATCCAGAATAAACAGGCCCAGGCGTTTGGGTTCAATATCCTGCTGCAACAGTTTGTGGGTGCCAATCACGATATCGGCCTGGCCCTCGCTGATGGCTGACTTCACCCGATCCAGTTCTTTCTTGGAGCGAAAACGCGATAGTACCTCGACCCGCACCGGCCAGTCGGCGAAACGGTCTTTGAAGTTCTCATAGTGTTGCTGGGCGAGCAGGGTGGTTGGCACCAGCACCATGACCTGTTTACCTGAATGTACCGCGAGGAAAGCGGCGCGCATTGCCACTTCGGTTTTACCGAAACCGACATCACCGCAGACCAGTCTGTCCATCGGATGTTCGGACAGCATATCCTTGATCACGGCATCAATGGCATCCTGCTGGTCCGGCGTGGTTTCAAACGGGAAAGCAGCGGCAAAAGCCGCATAATCCTCGCCCGGCATCGCCATCGGGTTTTTCTTGTTGGCGGCGCGGCGGGCGTAGATATCAAGCAGTTCGGCCGCGACATCACGGGCTTTTTCAGCAGCACGCTTACGCGCTTTTTCCCACTGTCCCGTCCCCAGTTTATGGAGAGGCGCCAGCTCCGGAGCGGCCCCAGAGTAGCGGCTGATCAAGTCCAGAGAGGCGACCGGTACATAGAGCTTGTCACCCTTGGCATATTCCAGGGTCATATATTCAGCGGTGACATCACCGACATCCAGGGTCTGCAGTCCGAGGTAACGACCAACACCATGATCCTCATGGACCACGGCATCACCCACTGACAGCTCAGCGAGGTTACGGATGATGGCATCAGTGTCGCGCTTTTTGCGGCTGCGACGACGGCGCTGCATGACCTGCTGCCCGAATAGCTGGGCTTCAGCAATAACGGCAATGCCGGTCTCTGGCAGAATCAGGCCCTGCTCAAGCGGCGCCACGGTCACCGCGAGTTTATCGTCACCTTCAATAAACTCGTCCCAGTTTTTCACCGGCTTCAGCTGGATATTATGCTGACGCAGCATATCCAGCAGGGTTTCGCGGCGGCCGGCGCTCTCGGCGGCAAACAGGATGCGACCGTCAAACCCCTCAATAAACTGCTCCAGTGCCTCGCAGGGTTTCTCCCTGCGTACATTCATCGTCAGCTGCGGTGGTGTCACGCTGCCGTAGTTGCTGTGTCCGGCCTTATTTTCCTGTTCAAAGCTCTGCAGGTGCAGTCGCTGATACTGCTTGAAGCGGCCAAACAGGTCTTCAACCGGTACAAATACCACCTGTGGTTCCAGCAATGGCCTTTCCACATCGACACGGTGCTGACGATAACGCTCGCTGACTTCCTGCCAGAAGCTGTCAGCACCGTGATGGGGATCGGCCACATTCACAATCAGGGTGTTGTCCGGCAGGTAATCCAGCAGTGTGCTGGTCTCCTGGAAGAACAGCGGCAGGTAATATTCAATCCCGCCGGGTAGGTTGCCCTCGCTGACTTCGCGGTAGATAAAACTGCGCTGCGGATCGCCTTCGAAATGGCGGCGGAATTGTTGACGGAACAGCTGGATGCCATCTTCGGTCATTGGGAATTCGCGAGCCGGGAGCAGACGGATTTTGTCGATGGTTTTGATTGAACGCTGGGTTTCCGGATCAAACGTCCGCAGCGTATCGATTTCATCATCGAACAGATCAATACGATAGGGCAGTCTGCTGCCCATCGGGTACAGATCGATAATCGCACCACGCACGGCAAATTCGCCATGCTCCATGACCTGCGAGACGTTGCGGTAGCCGGCTTTCTCCAGCCGCATTCGCCATTGCTCAATGTCAAACTGATCGCCGGTTTCCAGCATCAGCGTGTTGCCCTCGAGGAAGCTGCGCGGGGCAATGCGCTGCATCAGCGTGGCAATTGGCACGAATAGAATGCCTTGCCCAAAACCCGGCAGTTGATGCAGGGTTTGCAGACGTTCGGAGACAATATCCTGATGCGGTGAGAAAGTATCGTAAGGCAAGGTTTCCCAGTCCGGGAAATGCAGAATCGTTCGTTTGTTATCGCCGAGGTAGAACTTGGCTTCGGTTTCCAGCCGATGCGCGCTGGCCATATCGTCAGTGACGACCAGCAGCGGACCTTCATGCTGTTGCGCAGCTTTAGCCAGTAATAGTCCCTGCGCGCTACCATACAGCTGTCCGGCGTAGAGCGCGGTTTTATTGTTGGCAGGAAGCTTGGGTTCTAGCAATGTGTTCTGGGATTGAGCCACGATGATCCGGTGTCGGGAAAAGCGCTTATTTTCACATAAACACCGGATTCTGTTTAGCGCTGATTTCGTGGACAGGCTCTCAATATGATGTCGGCAGTCTTGTTCGCGCTTGTCAGTAGCAGCAAATCAGGGCACATTAGTCCCTGCAATTTGTGGGGTTGATTGTAAACTGACAGAACCTTGCCGGCATTTGCTGATACCAAATAATAAACAGGCAGCAGACAAACCCCGTTGATACCCCGGCAAGGAGGCGTGAGAGAGACTATAATGAAAAGAATAGAAAATGTTGTATTGCTAAAAGTCATTGGCAGCGCGGAACTGATTGCAGCCCTGGCCATGTTCTACTTTTTCCACGAGGATGTGCCGGCGCTGATTGGTGGTGTGATTCTGCTGGGCTTGTCAGCAAACAGTTTTTTCCAGGCGCACAGATGTTATCAGCGTCAGTATTCACCCAAGAAAAATGAAGTAAAGCATTAACGATAATTTATGGCTGAAGCCAACGTATCCCACGCCCAGACGGGGTTCGATTCAGCCGCATTTCTGAAAAATCTGACCAGCCGTCCCGGTGTGTATCGCATGCTCGATGACACCGGGACAGTGATTTATGTCGGTAAAGCCAAAAATCTGAAAAAGCGGGTCTCCAGCTACTTCAGAAAAACCGGGCTTACTGCCAAGACACAGGTTATGGTGGCTCAGATTGCGGCCATTGAAACCACCGTTACTCATACCGAGAATGAGGCGCTGATCCTTGAGAATAATCTGATCAAGGAACTCATGCCGCGCTACAACATTCTGCTGCGTGATGATAAAAGCTATCCCTACCTGTTTATTTCCGGTGACCGTTTCCCCAGGCTCAGCCTGCATCGTGGCGCCAAACGCAAAGCAGGCAAATATTTCGGGCCCTATCCCAGTGCCGGTGCCGTGCGTGAGAGTCTGAACCTGTTGCAGAAACTGTTTCCGGTGCGTCAATGTGAAGACAGCTACTATCAGAACCGCTCACGTCCCTGCCTGCAATATCAGATCAAGCGTTGTACCGCACCCTGTGTCGGTCTGATCTCGGAACAGGATTATAAAAAAGATGTGGAACACACCATTATGTTCCTGGAAGGCAAAAACCAGCAGGTAATGGATGATCTGAGTAAGGAAATGGAAGCAGCTTCACAGCGGCTGGATTTCGAACAGGCGGCCGCTATCCGGGACAAGATTGTGGCACTGCGTCGGATCCAGGAACGTCAATACGTCAGTTCCGCCCAAGGCGAATTCGATGTGCTCGCCGCTATCGTCCGCGATGGCATGGCCGTGGTCGAAGTCTGCTTTATCCGTGGCGGTCGTAACCTGGGCAGTAAAAGTTTTTTCCCCAAGGGCTCAGCCGACAGCACACCGGAAGAGCTGCTGGAAGCATTCATTCCACAGTATTACCTGGGTAAAAATGTGCCCGCCGAAGTCCTGCTCAGTCATCAACCGGCCGATATGACCCTGCTGGAAGAAGTGCTGCATAGCGACTCCGGCCATAAAGTCAGCCTGCGTCTGCCCAAACGGGGCCAGGGTGTCCGCTGGATGCGGATGGCAATGACCAATGCCGATATCAGCCTGACCCACCGGCTCAGCAGTCGCTCCAACCTGCTGCAGCGGTTTGAAGCCTTGCAGGATGCGCTGGACCTGGAAGAGCTGCCCAAACGTATCGAATGTTTTGATATCAGTCACACCCGGGGGGAGAAAACGGTCGCCTCCTGCGTGGTATTCGGCTTGGAAGGTGCAATTAAAGCTGACTACCGCAAATTCAATATTGAAGGGATCACCGGTGGCGATGACTATGCCGCCATGAACCAGGCCTTGTCCCGGCGTTTTACCCGACTGCAGAAAGGCGAGGGTAAGCGACCTGATTTGTTATTAATAGATGGTGGCAAAGGTCAGATTAAAGAAGCGAAAGCAGTGTTGGCCGAACTGAATTTATCTGATCTGCCTATCCTCGGCATCGCAAAAGGCCCGGAACGTCGCCCCGGGGAAGAGACCCTGTTTCTGGTGGGGCGTGAGGGCGAGGTGACACTGTCTGCTGATTCGCCGGCCCTGCATTTGCTGCAGCAGGTTCGCGACGAGGCACACCGCTTTGCTATCACCGGTCACCGTCAGCGACGGGCCAAAGCACGTAAAACCTCTACCCTGGAGCAGATTGAAGGACTGGGCCCCAAGCGTCGACAGAAGCTGTTACAGCAATTCGGCGGCCTGCAGGAAGTGCAGCGGGCCGGGGTGGAAGATCTCAGCAAAGTCGATGGTATCAGTCCGTCACTGGCTCAGAAAATTTATGATGTGTTTCATGGCGCGGCATAGCACGCTGATGACACAGTCAGCAGAGCGACTGAGACAGTGCCAACTGTTTCTGCAAAAGCTTAGTGCTAAGATAAACAGGATTTAAATAACTAGTGAAAACCATGCTGAATTTGCCCAATATTCTGAGTTTGCTTCGCATCATCCTGATTCCCGTACTGGTGCTGCTGTATTTCCTGCCGTTTGAAACAGCGACCATCTGGGCAACCATCGTGTTTGTTTTCGCTGCGATTACTGACTGGCTGGATGGCTACCTCGCACGCAAATGGGAGCAGACCTCACCATTCGGCGCCTTCATCGATCCGGTTGCAGATAAATTAATCGTGGTCGTGGCACTGGTCATGATCCTGTTCAAAACCCCGGTCTGGTATGTGCTGATTCCAGTTATTCTGATTATTGCCAGAGAGCTGACCGTTTCCGCATTACGTGAGTGGATGGCCGAGCTGGGTCAACGCAATATTGTGAAAGTCTCGAAAATGGGGAAATGGAAAACCACCTTTCAGATGGTGGCCATCAGCTGCCTTATTTTCTATAAACCCTTACTGGGGTTGCCAATTTTCGAAGTCGGTGTGGTGCTGCTTTATCTGGCGGCCTGGTTGACGTTACAGTCGATGTGGAATTATTTGCGAGCAGCCTTGCCTCTGTTGCTGAATAAGGCTTGACATAAAAATTTAAGCTCCTATAATGCACCACTTCCTCAGCGGGAATAGCTCAGCTGGTAGAGCACAACCTTGCCAAGGTTGGGGTCGCGAGTTCGAATCTCGTTTCCCGCTCCAGAATTAAAAAAGCCGCGGTCAGTCCAAGTCACTACTGCGGCTTTTTAGTATTGCCCCCGGGCTGGGTGGCAGAGTGGTTATGCAGCGGACTGCAACTCCGTGTACGCCGGTTCGATTCCGACCCCAGCCTCCAATTATGACTGTTTTGCGGGAATAGCTCAGCTGGTAGAGCACAACCTTGCCAAGGTTGGGGTCGCGAGTTCGAATCTCGTTTCCCGCTCCAGAATTCCAGTCATTAACAAACCACCACATCCCGACCTGATTTACATTCCCCGGCTTCAACTTGTTGGCTGTTTGCGAGGCAACAGAGATTGTTTGTACGCCGATTTGCCGCTGTCAACATTGCCTGTAGCGAAATCTTCGTGTTTTAATCCGCTAGATTAATCACAAGAAAAAGGCGGCTCAGCATGCGTAAAGAAACTCTCTGTGTTCACGAAGGTTATGAGACCGATCCGGTCACCAAATCCTGTGCGGTTCCCATTTATCAGACCGTGGCCTATGAGTTTGATAATGCCCAGCACGGTGCTGATCTGTTCAATCTTGATGTGCCTGGCAACATCTACAGCCGAATTATGAACCCGACCTGGGATGTACTGGAGAAACGGGTGGCAGCATTGGAGGGCGGACTGGCAGCGCTTGCTACCTCAGCCGGCAGTGCGGCGATCAACTACGCTGTGCTGACCATCGCTGAAGCCGGCGATAACATCATCACCACGCCCCAGCTCTATGGCGGCACCTACACCTTATTCGCCCATATGCTGCCCAAGCAGGGGATTGATGTTCGTTTCGCCGAATCGGATAAGGCCGAGGATATGGCTAAACTGATTGATGGCAAAACCAAAGCTGTTTTCTGTGAATCGATTGGTAATCCGGCCGGTAATATTGTCGATATGGCGGCCATTGCCGAAATGGCCCACAAAGCCGGTGTGCCAGTGATTGTTGATAACACAGTCGCGACGCCGGCGCTGTTCAACCCGATTGAGCATGGGGCTGATATTGTGGTGCATTCCCTGACCAAGTACATGGGCGGTCATGGCACGACCCTCGGCGGTATCATCGTTGACTCAGGCCGTTTCCCCTGGACTGAGCACAAGGAGCGCTTTGCGGTGCTCAACCAGCCGGAACCGGCCTATCACGGCGTGGTTTACACCGAGCAGTTCGGAGAAGCCGCCTTTATCGCCAGGGCCCGGACAGTGCCCTTGAGAAACACGGGCTCGGCCCTGTCACCCATGAATGCTTTCCTGTTGCTGCAGGGCATTGAGACGCTTCCGCTCAGAATGGAACGGCATTGTGATAATGCCATTGCTGTCGCCCGTTACCTGTCACAGCACCCGAAAGTGGACTGGGTCAATTATGCCGGGCTGGAAGGGGATAAGCATTACCCGTTGGCACAGAAATACTTCAATGGCAGACCATCCTCGATTCTGACTTTCGGCATCAAAGGCGGTTTTGACGCCGGCGTCGAATTCTACGACGCATTGAAGCTGATCAAGCGCTTGGTCAATATCGGTGATACCAAAACCCTGGCCTGCCATCCGGCCTCAACCACCCATCGGCAGTTGGAGCCGCATGAACTGAAGTCAGCCGGTGTGACACCGGAAATGCTGCGTTTATGTATTGGTATTGAACATATTGATGACATTATTGCCGATCTTGAGCAGGCCTTTACTGCGGTGAGCTGAGCTGACTAGGCACTAAGCCACGCAGGCATGACCGGAGCGCGCTGTTTGGTTCTCCGGTCATGTTGTTTCTGGATGTTATGAGTCTGTAGCTAAGCTGTCAGAAAGTGGCGTGTAGGCGCCGCTGTAACAGGCTCGTGGCATTGCCTGTTTACATGCTTCTTTGCTGACGGTGAGAGCTTTTTATCAGACTGTTTATCGCTTCTCAACTGTTGAGCAACCAAGCTGATGCTCAGTGTGATTTTCAGCAAAGCGGTTTGCCTGTGCCGCGCGTTTATGCGTTGTTGTTAGAATTATCCTCAGGAACCACCGAGCGGCGTTATTCCATTTTGCTGAGTTCGCGCTGTCTGACTGCTGGAGATGGCAATTGTCAGAGGGATGGTTCATGAGCATACTGCTTGCATAGACAACCGCGGTGAACCTGATCAAGGTAACAGGGTCACAGTGACGTTATCGGAATGGCAATGTGAGACCAGCGAAGAGCCCAATACAAGCAAGCAATTCAACTAATCAGTCCCTGAGCTGAGTCAGTGATACATGGTTGAGTTCGCCCCAATTAAGACAGGATGTTGATGTGACAGACAACAAGATATTACAGCCCGGACGAAACTGCTGGCAGTCAGTTCATGCAGACAGGGTGGCGCTGTTAGTGGATGGTGAAAACTATTTTGGTGCCATTCACCGTGCGCTGCAAAATGCCCGACACAGTGTCTACATCCTGGCCTGGGACATTGACAGCCGGATGCGTCTGGTGAGGGGCGATGATGATGCCAACGGTTGGCCCACCGAACTGGGTGCCTTTATCAGTGCATTACTGAAACATCGACCTGACTTGAATGTATATATCCTTAACTGGGACTGGGCCATGGTCTATACCCTGGAGCGCGAGTGGCTGCCAATGTATAAACCGGTCTGGAAATCTCAGGCCAGGCTCCATTTCAAACTGGATGGTGAATGTCCCTTGGGCGCTTCTCAACATCAGAAAGTGGTTGTCATCGATGATGATATCGCCTTTTCCGGTGGTTTTGATTTGGGTAAAAACCGCTGGGACAGTTCTGAACATGCAGCCGGTGACCCACGTCGAGTGAATCCGGACAAGCAGGCTTATCCGCCTTTTCATGATGTACAGATGCTGGTCTCAGGTGATGCGGCCAGCGCACTGGCAGATCTGGCTCGCGAACGCTGGTGGCGGGCGACGGGAGAGAAACTGACGGTGCCACCATCCAGACCTGACTCCGCCTGGCCTGAAGGGGTTGAGACCTGGTTCGAGAATACCGAGGTCGGCATTGCGCGCACCCTGCCACAGTTTCAGACTAATCATGAAATCAGAGAGGTCGAACAGCTGTTCATAGACAGCATACCGGCGGCTCAAAAGCTGATTTATATTGAGAATCAGTATTTTACTTCCTGGAAAGTCGCTGATTTACTCGCTGACAGTCTCCAGCAGGAGCAAGGCCCTGATATTGTCTTGGTACTGCCACTGATGACCGGTGGCTGGCTGGAGCAGGTCACCATGGACGTTTTACGATACCGGGTAGCCTGTCGCCTGAAAGAGGCTGACACACACAAGAGGCTGCGGATCTGCTACCCGCATCAAGCTGCATTGGGTGAGAGTTACATCAGCCTGCATGGCAAAATTACCATTATTGATGACAAGCTGTTGCGTATCGGTTCCGCCAATCTCAGCAATCGCTCAATGGGGCTGGATAGTGAATGCGATATGGTTATCGAAGCCAGTACGGACAAAGAGCGTGAGCAAATCAGTGCCTTCCGTGAGCGTTTGTTGACCGAGCATCTGGATATGGACAGAGAAACCCTGCGCCAGTCACTGTCTCAGTCCGGGTCGTTGATTAGTTTGATTGATGACTGTCAGGGCAAGCCACGAACATTACAGCACCTGGACTGTGAGGTTGCAGATTTCGCCAATCAGATGCTGCCTTCTTCTGCCGTGGTGGACCCTGAGCGACCGCTTGACCCGGAGCAGATGGCGCAGATGTTTATCCCGGTTGACCAGCCAAAATCAGCGCGCAGTCATTGGTGGAAGATCATCGCTGTCTTGCTTGCGGTTGTTTTGTTGACCGTATTATGGCGCTGGACCCCTTTGAGTGACTACCTTAATCCTGAAACGCTGAAAGTGACAGCCCAGGCGATCGAGGCTTATCCGCTAACGCCGCTGATCGTGATAGCGGTGTTCAGTATTGCCGGTCTTTTAGCCTTTCCGGTGACCTTGCTGATCGTCACTGTCGCACTCACCTTTGGGCCCGTCTGGGGATTGTTTTACTCTCTCGCCGGTTCACTCCTCAGCGCGATGCTGGGCTATGGGCTGGGGCATTATCTGGGACGGAACAGTGTCCAGAAACTGGCCGGCTCCAGCCTTAACAAACTGAGTCGGCGACTGGCGCATCATGGTGCGCTGGCAGTGATTACCGTGCGGATCATTCCGGTCGCCCCCTTTGCCGTGATTAATCTGGTCGCCGGTGCCTCACATATCAAAACCCGTGATTTCATTATTGGCACGGTGCTGGGCATGCTACCGGGCATTTTAGGCATTACGGTTTTTGCGGACTCCCTGATCAAAACCGTTCAGGAACCTGACCCGACTCAGATTGGCCTGTTTATTACGATAGTTTTAATTGTTTTCAGCGTGATGCTGGGACTGAAAATGCTGCTGAACCGCAAACAGGCTGAGGAGGAAAACGATACACCGTGATTCGGCTCAAACTGGCCAGCTACAACATTCATGCTGCTGTTGGCACCGACGGACATTTTGATCCTTTCCGGATCGCCGAGGTCATCCGTGAAGTGGATGCCGATATCATTGCCCTACAGGAAGTCGAGCATCACCGCGTCAACGATCTGGACTTGCTGGACTTTTTGGCTCAGCAGACCAATATGACCGGCCTGGCTGGTCCCACAATGCTGCGTGAAACGCGCGATTACGGCAATGCCATCCTGTCACGGCTACCGATTGAATCGCACCGCCTGATAGACCTCAGCCTGGAACCGCATGAACCGCGTGGCGCTTTGCAGGTTCAGTACCATTATCAAGGCAGGCATATCCTGGTTTACGCCACGCACCTTGGCCTGAAACCGGTTGAACGTCGCCATCAGGTCAAAAGTATTCTTGCCGAGTTTGAGCAACAGCAAGCCGATGCCACGGTGCTGATGGGCGACCTGAATGAGTGGTTTTTGTGGGGCCGGCCATTGCGATGGCTGCAGCGTTATTTTGATACCACACCGGCCTGCAGAAGCTTTCCTTCGGCCTGGCCGATCCTCACTCTGGACCGAATCTGGGTTCAGCCCCGCCAGCATCTGTTAACGGTTGCTGCGCACCGTTCAAAGCTGGCAAAAATAGCCTCTGATCATCTGCCAGTTACTGCCTTGGTTGCGTTTGACTGAGTTGGAGCCTGACCCTCACTCTGGTAAGGTGAATATAAGGTTCCTGCTTAAACGTTAGCTGGAGCATCACCTGACGCTGTATGACAGCAAGCCACATCAATTTAAGGATGCAGCCCAATGTCCAGACTCGCCCAACAGGCATTCTGCAGTATGTTCTTGCCAATGATTATCCTCATTGCTGTCATGCCCGAAGTCCGGGCGGCTTCAGAGGATGAAGTCGCCAGACTGGAAGCGAGAATCAAGCAGCTGGAAGCAGAGCTTAATCAGACTAAACAAGCGCTGCAAAAGACAAAACAGCAGAAATCAGAAACTGAAAATAAACTCGCCGAAGCTGAAAAAAATATTGCCGAGGCCGCTGAAGACAGAAAAGCGCGTCTGGCCGAAGCTGAGCAGGCTATTGAAGCACAGCCGGCAGAAATCCGGTTTGGCCCGTTACGGGTTGGTGGTGCGATGCGCGCCAACTATGCCATTGGCGACTATCCGGAAACAGATGGCGCTTCCCGCTCATTTGATGATGGCGGCAATTTCAATCTGGATACGTTCCGCGTCAACCTTGATTACGCCGATGGTCCCTATATCGGCAAGGTGGAGTATCGCTGGTACAACGGCTACAACTTTCTTCACACTGGCTGGCTGGGTTATCAGTTCGATGACAAGCGACAACTTCAGGTCGGTGTGAACCGTGTTCCTTTCGGCCCCGGCCCCTATGGGGTGTCACAAAGTTGGTTTTTCGATCAGCATTATTATCTGGGCCTTGCTGATGATATGGACCTGGGGGCGAAATATCACCATGAAGCTGGTAACTGGAAGTGGGATTTTGCCTTTTATCTGGCTGATGAAGGTAATTACATTGGTTCCTCTCACGATAGTGCCCGTTATTCTTACGATGTCGTCAATGAGAGTGATGAAGGCTACGAAGAGCGCAATCAGTTCAATATCCGGGGCATTTATCAGTTTTCAGCCAGTGACATAAAGACTGATCTCGGTGTCTCGCTGCAATACGGCGAATTGGCGAGTCGTGGCGCACAGGACGATGGTGACCGCTATGCTGCTTCCCTGCATATGGTGAATCAGTGGGGACAGTTCAAACTGGCAAGTCAGGTGACTTACTACCGTTTTGATGTGGATGCCAGTCAGCCGCTGGGCACGGACAAGCTGGTGCAGATGGGCGCTTATGACTTCCCCAGCACTGCAGCTGCTGAAGCCTGGATCCCCGCTGTTTCACTCAGCTATACCCTGGAAACCAGTCAGATTGCCTGGCTGGATTATGTCATCCCTTACGTAGAGTACAGCAGCGTGATTAAACAGGAGAGTCGTTTTAATGACAGTGAACTGGCAACTGTGGGTGCTGCCTGGGGTAAGGACAACTGGTACATCTATACCGACCTGAGTGCCTCCAACGGTAATGAGTTCATTGGCGGTGATGCCGCGTTTGGTGACAGGCTGGGCGCGAACCAGGATGACGATTGGCAAACCCGATTTAATATCAATTTCGGTTATTACTTCTGAACACAATAATAAAAGCAGCAAAGTGAGCACGTTATGAGCGAAGCAAAACAGCACAACACCGATCCGGCAAGTAAGGTCGAAATCAATCCCCCGGTATTTTTTGGCTCGGCGATTCTGATCCTCGCCCTGGTTATATTTGCTGCCACTTTCTCCGATTTTGCTGCAGGGTTATTTGCCGATGTTCAGAGCTGGATTGTTGAGTCTTTCGGCTGGTTCTATCTCCTGGCTGTGGGCGTTTTTTTGATTTTCAGTCTTGGCCTCGCTATCAGTTCTTATGGTGCAATTAAACTGGGGCCCGATCACTCTGAACCGGATTACGGTTACACCTCATGGTTCGCGATGCTGTTCAGTGCCGGGATGGGTATTGGTCTGCTGTTTTACGGTGTCGCTGAACCCATCATGCATTATGCCAGCCCGCCGGTGGGAGAGGCTGAGACCGTTGAAGCCGCACGGCATGCCATGTCTATCACTTTTTTCCACTGGGGGCTGCACGCCTGGGCAATATATGCGGTGGTGGGCCTGTCCCTTGCCTACTTTGGTTTCAGACATAATTTACCCTTAACTATTCGTTCCGCGCTGTATCCGCTGATTGGTGAACGTATCTATGGTCCTATCGGCCATATTGTGGATATTTTTGCAGTCCTTGGAACCATGTTCGGCATCGCTACCTCTCTGGGGCTGGGTGTGCTGCAGATCAATGCCGGGCTCAATTATCTATTTGATCTGCCGGTGTCAGTGCCACTCCAGATCGGACTCATCACCTTGATCACCTTGTTGGCCACAGTTTCCGTGGTTGCCGGTCTCGATGCGGGGATCAAACGCCTGTCTGTGCTTAATCTGGGTCTGGCAGTGCTGTTGCTGCTATTTGTGCTGCTGGCAGGGCCAACATTGTTTCTGATGCAGTCACTGGTTCAAAACACTGGCCAGTATTTGAGTGAAGTCGTCGACATGACTTTTAATCTCTATGCCTACGAACCCAATAGCTGGATTGGTGGCTGGACCCTGTTTTACTGGGGCTGGTGGATTGCCTGGTCACCATTTGTCGGTATGTTTATCGCCCGGGTGTCCCGAGGCCGGACCATCCGTGAGTTTGTGCTGGGGGTGCTGTTTGTGCCGGTGGGCTTTACCTTCATGTGGATGACCTTCTTCGGTGGCACGGCACTTCATATGGAACTTGGCGAATTGACCGGCGTTATTGCCGGCGCAGTCGCCGATAATGTGCCCATTGCGATTTTCACCATGTTCGAGCAAATGCCGCTCAGCATGATCTCATCGGGTGTTGCCACGTTGCTGGTGGTGACGTTCTTCGTGACTTCTTCGGACTCCGGGTCACTGGTGATTGATACCATCACCTCAGGCGGACATCCCAAACCACCGGTATGGCAACGCATCTTCTGGGCCGTGACTGAGGGGCTGGTGGCTTCAGTGCTACTCCTGGCCGGTGGGCTGGCGGCACTTCAAACTGCGGCGATTGCAGGGGCTTTGCCGTTTGTGATGGTCATGCTGGTGATCTGTTACGGCTTGTACAAGGGGTTGAGAATGGAAGGCATTAAACGTCAGGTATTGGGCGTACCCCAGACCCCGGTCAGTACCGGGCGCCGCGTGAGTTGGAAACAACGGTTGAGAAATCTCAGCAGTCATCCCAATAAGTCCGAAATATCGCGTTTTTTACAGCAGACAATCAAGCCGTCACTGTCCGCGGTGGCGGACGAAATCCGACAGGGTGGTGTCAGCGTCGAAATCAATGATAGAGAAGATTATATTGAGCTGAAGGTTATCTATGATGGTGAAGATGACTTTATTTATGGCGTTCATGCGGTTGGACATTTGATACCGAGTTTTGCTTTCCCGGAGTTTGACCCCATTACCGATGAGAGCAAACGCTACTTCCGTGCCGAGGTCTATCTTGCTGAGGGTAGTCAGCATTATGATTTGTATGGATACAATCAAGAGCAGGTCATTGATGACGTGCTGATTCAGTACGAGAAGCATATGCACTTTTTGCATATTGTCAGCGAGAGTTAAATTGGTGCACCGGTGTCATGTGCCGCGTCCGGTATCAACAGTAATGAGAGATTCGGTTCTTGATGAACAGGCTTGAACTCAATCACTCTGTCCCGCTCTGGCGAGAGACTGTGAGTCGGGTTTAGAAACTATTTTTAAATCATGCTATTGTCGCATCCATCACCAGGAGGAGAGACATTCATGCGACTGACATCAAACGCCATCATGCTCATTGCCGGCCTGTTCAGCTCAGCTGTACTGGCCGGGAGTGCTGATTTATCCAGCCTACCCTGTGGCAGCCAGGCTATTAAGCTTGGAATGAGCCCACAACAGATCAAGTCAACCTGCGGTCAGGCCTGGGAGCCTTCCTATATCAGTAAACACAAAAGACCGGCGCTGGGTGACGAAGAAGGTCATGATCTTTTTGAAAAGTGGATGTACAGCACCACTAACAGTAAAGCCACCCATGTTATTTTCAAAAATGGTGAGGTCGTGCGAATCTTTACTGTGCGCTAATTGACGGTCACCATTTTTCATCTTGGATTAAGTCATCAGTTATACACTGTCGTTGATTCTTGAATCCCGGCAGAACTGATATGAAGAAAATCTTTAACGCACTTACCGGTATCACTGGTTTATTGATCCTCGTGGCTTTGCCCGGCCAGAGCCTGCAAGCAGACGATGACTCTGATTACGCACGCATGCTGAAACAGCGTGGTGATATTCTGCCCCTTGAGCAGGTGATAGCGTCTGCGATGGCGGTTAAATCCGGACAAATTCTGGAAACAGAGCTTGATGAAGAAGATGGCCGTTATATATACGAACTGGAAATCCTTGATGAGCGTGGTCAGGTGTGGGAGTTGGAACTTGATGCCAGCACAGCGGAACTGATTGAACTGGAAAGCGAGGATTAGTTCATGCGGCTGCTTTTGGTTGAGGATGACCCGGTTCTGGGGCCGAAGTTACAGGACGCCCTGAACCGTGCTGGTTATGCCACCGATCTATCGGTTGACGGAGTTGATGCTGAGGCAATGGGTGACATCGAACCTTATGACCTCATTGTGCTGGATTTGGGGCTGCCGGGGATGCCCGGGCTTGATGTGCTCAGCAACTGGCGAGAGCGTGACAACCTGACGCCGGTGATCATACTGACCGCCCGAGACGCGTGGGAGGATAAAGTCGCGGGCTTTAAGGCCGGTGCAGATGACTATCTTGCCAAACCTTTTCAAATTGAAGAGTTGCTGGTTCGAATCAACGCCGTTCTGCGCCGTTATGCCGGCCTGAAACCTGGCTCGCTGACTTATGGCGACTTATCACTGGATGAGTCGGGACAGCGTGTCAAACTCAGCAATGGAGAGACTTACAGCCTAACCGGCACCGAGTTCAAGCTACTACGATATTTCATGCTTAACCCGGGTAAACTTTTGTCCAAAACCACGCTGACGGAACATGTCTATCAACTTGACAGTGATAAAGACAGTAATGTGATTGAAGTCTATATCAACCGGCTACGGCAGAAGCTTGGGCAGGAGTTCATTCAGACACGACGGGGACAAGGTTATATTTTCGGCCGGGAAGCTCAATGACCTCAATTCGCAGCCGACTGGCCATCGGCTTGACGCTGGTGCTGGCATTATTACTGGTTGGGCAATGGTTATGGTTGACCCTGACCATCGACCGACTGATTGAGAAACAGGTTATCTCCCGGCTACAGGAAGAGACAGAGAGCCTGCTGGCCAACTTGACTGTGGCAACTGACGGACAATTAATGCTTGATAGCCAAAGGCTGAGCAGTAATTACAGACGCACTTTCTCCGGTCTCTACTACACTGTTGAGTCTGAAAACCAGCAACTCTTCTCACGTTCATTATGGGACTCAAACCTGGACACGGATGATGTCGCCGTAGGGCAGCGCCGTGTCCATTACCAGACTGGCCCGCAGGATCAGCCGCTGCTGGCAGTATCGGCCACTTACCAGAAACAGGATAAATTGCTGACCATCACGGTCGCGGAAGATATTGCCTGGATGTTGGAAGACAAACGGCATTTCCAGTTTGTCTTCACGCTACTCTCTGCAACGGGTTTTGTGCTGCTGCTGTTATTCCAGGCCGGTTTGATCCGACAAGCGCTGCAACCGCTGAGTAAAGCACGGCGTCAGCTTGAAAAGCTGGGGCAGGGTGAGATTGAGCGCATTGATGAAAACGCACCCGATGAAATCAGACCTTTACTGGTCGAACTCAACCGGCTGATGCAGAGCATGGTGGTCAAAACGCGTCGGTCCAGGCAGGCGCTGGGTAACCTGGCACATCGACTTAAAACACAGCTTACTCTGATTAATCAGATTGCCGAGTCGGCTCCTTCAGTCGAAGCGGCGTTGCGTGCTGATATCTATCAGCAGACAGGCGAAGTCAGGCAAATTATCGACAGAGAATTGAAAAGGGCGCGTATCGCCGGTGTCACTCTACCTGGGAAAGGCGTTGATCTGGCCGAGCTGGTTTCTCAACTTATTGAAACCCTGCAGAGAATTTATCGTGATAAAGCGCTGAATATAAACTGGCAGCTTGCTGAAAAAGTCCGTTTTGATGGTGATCGTGAAGACCTGCTGGAGTTACTTGGCAATCTACTTGATAATGCCTGCAAGTGGTGCCACCAGGCGGTAGCGCTCAACATCAGTATGGTAGACGACAGACTGTGTCTTGTGGTTGAGGATGATGGACCCGGCTGTGATGATGATATTCTCTCATCGCTGAGTCAGCGGGGGTTTCGTGCCGATGAATCCAAGCCCGGCAGTGGACTTGGCCTTGCCATTGTTCAGGATATCGTGGAAAGTTACTCAGGCAGCCTTTCATTTCAGCGTTCTGAGCAATGGGGAGGTCTGCAGGTGACGGTGCACCTGCAGACGTGACTGCAGATTAGAACCAGTCTTTTTCAATTTTACGGACTTCGCCGGTCTTGGCATCAATGTAAACTTCCCATTCGTTGCCATCAACGTCGACGATTTCAAATTCATAGTCCCAACCTTTGCTGAAATCTCGATCTTCCAGATCGGCATCTTCAATCACACCGGGTTTGGCTTCCAGTGCTTTGGTTTTTGCTTCTTCCAGCGAGATCAAACCCAGGCCTTCAGACAGCGTTTTCATCTCACGCATATCATCATCGGCCTGAACCGATGCCGACAAAGACAATACAGTTAAAACACTGCTTAAAGTAATGGCGCTCATTAATTTCATGTTCAGTCTCCTTTGTTGGTGAACGATTCCCATACTAGGGGGGTGGACTTAAATCAAGCTGAAGCCTAAATTAACTGAACCTGAATCTGATTTAATTTCAGGTATTGAAAGTAATTAGGAAGCTAACTATAATTTGAATTATGCTGGAGCTTAAAGACTTACCGGATGCGCATATCCTCAAGAAGTTTGCTGATCGCTACCCCGATGCCGATATCGACAGGGTGATTCAGTTTCTGACGTTTCTGCGCGTTGCCACCGATTTATCCAACGGCCTGGATCGTTATCTTGGCGCACACGCTCTATTGCAGGGGCGCTGGTGGGTGCTGGTGTTATTGATGCGTGAGGATGATGGCAGCTCCAGTCCCTCCAAGCTTGCAGAGAAAGCCGGGGTCAGTCGCGCCACCATGACAGGGTTGATTGATGGTCTTCAGCGCGACAAGCTGGTTACCCGCATGGTGTCGCCCAAGGATCGGCGACAGACATTGGTCAAATTGACCACTAAAGGCCAGGCAAAACTCGATGAAGTCATGCCTGAGTACTATCGCCGGGTCAGGCAACTGATGACCGCACTCAGTGATGAGGAGGGGACCATGCTGATGCAGATTTTAATGAAGCTGAATCAGCAGGCTCAGGTATTCGACTGAGTCTAATTTTAACGTAATAATTAGCTTCCTAATTAAATAAAGGAGAAACAATAATGAAACAGTTGTTAATGGCCTTAACGGCTTTTACCTTAAGTGGCGCCGTACTCGCTGAGAGCCCGGAAAATATTGTCAAGCAGGCCAATCAACAATGGAATCAGGCATTGAATCAGGGCAAGCTGAATAAGCTTGTGGCCCTGTATGGCGAAGAGGCGACGGTTTCACCCGGCAATGGCCAGCTGCTTGAAGGTCATGAGGCAATCAGCAATTTGTTCTCAGGGTTTATTAAAAACGGCGTGCATAACCATCAGATAGAAACAGTGGATATTATTGCGGCCGACAAGCAAATCACGCAGGTTGGGTACTGGCAGGCTGATGGCGTTGATGCTGAGCAACAACCGGTAAGCTTTGGTGGTGTGCTGGTGACTGTGCTGGTGCAGAACGATGCCGGTGAATGGCAACTGCAGTCCCACGTCTGGAACGCCACGCCCTGATTAATATCAATCCAGTTCACAAGGATGTGACTGCCGTTAATGGCGTGATCTTTTTTACGTCACCAACTGGTGCATCGATGTTTTATTTTGGTGCGCAAATAAGTATTTGTCGCACCAATTAAGGGCCCTCTGGAATAGCCATAATCAATAATTTCAACACCTTATAAATTGGCATGGTGATTGCGATATTGATGACTAGTTAATACCGGAGAGATCCATGAAAGAGAAATTAGTGCTGATCGGTAATGGCATGGCTGGGATGCGAACGTTGGAGGAGTTGCTCAAGCTCGCCCCTGAGAAATATGACATTACCGTGTTCGGCGAAGAACCCTACGGTAACTACAACCGTATTATGCTGTCGCCGGTGCTGGCAGGTGAGAAAACCATTAACGAGATCATGATTAATGATCTGCAATGGTACGAAGATAACAATATCACGCTGCATTCAGGTAAAAAAGTGACCCGGATTGATCGCGTTAAACGCGAGGTCATCGCTGACGATGGCACAGCCGAACCATACGACCGTCTGTTGCTGGCGACCGGTTCACGTCCCTTCATGCTGCCCCTTCCCGGTGCAGATTTGCCTGGCGTTATCAGTTTCCGCGATATCAAAGACGTCGACACCATGCTGGAAACGGCCAAGACCCATAAAAAAGCAGTCGTGATTGGTGGTGGACTGCTGGGGTTGGAGGCGGCTAATGGTCTGATGCTGCAGGGTATGGATGTCACTGTGGTTCATATCAGCGAAACGCTGATGAACCAGCAATTGGACAGCGCGGCTTCGGATTTGATGCTGGAGGAATTGAAAGGCAAAGGTCTTAACTTCCTGATGAATCACGCCACCGAGTCCATCAGCGGTGATACGCGGGTGGAGAAAGTCCATTTCAAGGACGGCAGTGAAATAGATGCCGATCTGGTGGTGATGGCAGTGGGTATCCGGCCAAATGTTGAATTGGCCCAATCCGCGGGGATTCACTGCGAGCGCGGTATTGTGGTGGATGACACCATGCAGACGTTCGACCCGACCATTTACGCGGTGGGTGAATGTGTGCAGCACCGCAGTCAGACATTTGGCCTGGTGGCGCCCCTGTTTGAGCAGGCGAAAGTCTGCGCCAATCATCTGGCCCAGATGGGGATTGCCCGATACATCAGCACCGTGACGTCTACCAAGCTTAAAGTGACCGGTATCGATCTGTTCTCAGCCGGTGATTTCAACGGTGATGAGGATACCGAAGATCTGGTGTTCAAGGATGCCGCACGGCATGTTTACAAGAAACTTGTCATTAAAGACGATCGCCTGATCGGCGTCGTGCTCTATGGTGATACCGTCGATGGCACCTGGTATTTCCAATTAATGAAAGACGGCACCGATGTCTCGGACATCCGCGAAAATATGTTGTTTGGCCAGCACCATATCGGTGATTCCGGACATGGCGCTGCCAACTCTACCGATAATCTGCCGGATGATGCTGAAATCTGCGGCTGTAACGGGGTCTGTAAAGGTGATATCACCAAAGCGATTTCCCAACACAATCTGTACACGCTGGATGAAGTGAAAGCCCACACTAAAGCCTCGGCTTCCTGTGGCTCCTGCGTCGGTCTGGTAGAGCAGATCCTGGCTTCCACGTTGGGGAGTGACTTTAATGACACCCCGAGCAAAAAAGCCATGTGTGGCTGTACCGACATGTCGCATGATGAGGTCAAAACCGCGATTAAAGAACAGGAACTGAAAAATATTCCTCAGCTGATTGAAGCGCTGGAATGGAAAAATCCTGATGGTTGTCATTCCTGCCGGCCGGCATTGAACTATTACATGCTGAGTAGCTGGCCTAACGAGTACGCAGATGATCCACAATCACGCTTCATCAATGAGCGGGTCCACGCCAATATTCAGAAAGACGGCACTTATTCCGTTGTGCCGCGGATCTGGGGCGGGGTGACCAACCCGAGAGAGCTGCGTGCGATCGCCGATATCTCCGAGAAATATTCCGTTCCCACCGTCAAAATCACTGGTGGTCAGCGTATCGACCTGCTGGGTGTGAAAAAAGATGATCTGCCCAAAATGTGGGCGGATTTAAGCGATGCCGGTTTTGTCTCCGGGCATGCTTATGGTAAATCGCTGCGGACCGTTAAAACCTGTGTCGGCAGTGAGTGGTGCCGCTTTGGTACCCAGGACTCGACTGGTCTCGGTATCAAGGTCGAGAAAATGACCTGGGGCAGCTGGACCCCACATAAATTCAAGATCG
The DNA here is from genome assembly GCA_965229455.1 of uncultured Methylophaga sp. Lineage (GTDB taxonomy): Bacteria > Pseudomonadota > Gammaproteobacteria > Nitrosococcales > Methylophagaceae > Methylophaga. The sequence continues at coordinate 2,148,345 of OZ245877.1, read as the reverse complement.
CTGTGTCCGGTTGTCCGCGTAACTGTGCCGAAGCCACCATTAAGGATATCGGTGTGGTCTGTGTCGACTCCGGTTATGAACTGCATGTCGGCGGTAACGGTGGTATCAAGGTCCGGGCTACTGATTTCCTCTGCAAAGTGGCGACTGAAGAAGAAGCGATGGAATACATCGCGGCTTATATGCAGCTCTACCGTGAAGAAGGCCATTACCTGGAACGCACCGCACCGTGGATTGAGCGTGTCGGTTTGAAACACGTACAGGCGCTGGTGGTGGAAGATGAAACCAACCGCAAACGTCTGGCCCAGCGTTTCTATGAATCACAGGAAAATGCACAGACCGATCCGTGGGCTGAGCACGCTGCCAAGCACAAAGAAAACTATATCCCCATTAAACAAGTAAGCTAGAGGTAAGCATGAACTGGACCGAAGTTGGCCCGCTGGCCGATATTCCCAATAAAGGATCACGGGTGTTGGTGACGAAGGATGGCGATGTGGCTGTCTTCAGAACCGCAGGCGATGAAGTGTTTGCCCTCTACGATCAATGCCCGCATAAGGCCGGCCCGCTATCACAGGGGATCGTCTATGATAAACGGGTCGCCTGTCCGCTCCATAACTGGGTCATCGATATGGAAAGTGGTGAAGCAACCGGGCCTGATGAAGGCTGTACACGCACATTTGAGACCAAAATCGAAAATGGCGTGGTCTATATTTCGCTATAAAAGAGTCATCTGTTTTGGGTAAAGAACACACTATTCAGACTACCTGTCCTTATTGCGGCGTCGGTTGCGGTGTCCTGGCGACACCGCAACCGGACGGCACTGTCAGTATTGAGGGCGATCCGCGTCATCCGGCTAATCTCGGTCGACTCTGCTCAAAAGGCTCAGCGCTGGGGGAAACCGTCGATCTGAACAACCGTTTGCTTTATCCCCAAGTCGCCGGTAAACGTGTTTCCTGGGATGAGGCGCTCAACACCGTCAGCAGGAAATTCAAAAGTATCATCGATAAACACGGCCCCAGTGCGATCGGCTTTTACGTGTCCGGTCAGATCCTGACCGAAGATTATTACACTGCCAATAAGCTGATGAAGGGCTTTATCGGTAGTGCCAACATTGATACCAACTCACGTCTGTGTATGTCGTCGGCGGTGGCCGGCTACAAGCGTGCATTCGGTAGTGACTCGGTGCCCTGTAGCTATGAAGATCTGGAACAGGCGGATTTGCTGGTGATGGCCGGTTCCAATCTGGCCTGGTGTCATCCGGTGATTTATCAGCGCATCAACCAGGTCAAGCAACAGCGGCCCGATCTGAAGATTGTGGTGATCGATCCTCGAAAGACATCGACCTGCGACATTGCCGATCTGCATCTGTCTCTGAGACCCGGGAGTGATGCGACCTTATTTAATGGCTTGCTCAATTTTCTCAAGCAGGAAGACTATCTGGATCTGGATTTTCTGGAGCAGCATACCGAAGGTTTCTCGGCTGCGATTAAAGCGGCCAAGGAGAGCGCCGGCAACATTCCGCAGGTTTCTTCAATTACCGAACTCCCCGAAGAGGATATTGTTAAGTTCTATCAGTTGTTTGCCTCAACCGAGAAGGTCGTCACGCTGTATTCTCAAGGCATTAACCAATCCACCTCCGGTACCGATAAAACCAACAGCATCATTAACTGCCACCTCGCTACCGGCCGGGTGGGCAAACCGGCGATGGGTCCGTTTTCCTTTACCGGCCAACCCAATGCAATGGGCGGCCGTGAAGTCGGCGGTCTGAGTAATCAACTGGCGGCACATATGGAGATAACCAACCCGGAGCATCATGACCGCGTGTCCCGTTTCTGGGAAACCGATCGACTCGCTACCGAAAACGGGGCCAAAGCCATCGATATGTTCAAAGATGTGGTCGATGGCAAAATCAAAGCTGTCTGGATTATGGCGACCAATCCGGTGGTGAGTCTGCCTGAAGCAGACAGTGTTAAAGCGGCACTCGAAAAATGCGAACTGGTGGTGGTGTCAGAATGTGAGAGTAATACCGACACCACGGAACTGGCCGATATTCTGCTGCCCGCAGCGGCCTGGGGTGAAAAAGACGGCACCGTGACTAACTCGGAACGCCGTATCAGTCATCAGCGGGCTTTCCTGCCACTACCGGGAGAGGCGAAGCCGGATTGGTGGATGATGACTCAGGTGGCGCGACGGATGGGGTTTGAAAAAGCTTTTCCGTTTGAAAAGCCGGTTGATGTGTTCCGTGAACATGCGCGATTGTCGGCATTTGAGAATGCGGGCAGTCGTGACTTTGATCTGAGTGGCCTTGCCGATATCACGGATGAGGCTTATGAGAACCTGGCGCCAATCCAGTGGCCGGTCACTGCAGAAGCACCCAGCGGCACGGCGAGACTGTTTACTGATCGTCTTTTCTTTACCCCTTCCGGCAAAGCACGCATGGTGCCGATTGAACCTAAACTGCCCCAGAACCGGACTTCGGACGACTATCCGCTGGTGCTGAATACAGGGCGGATTCGTGACCAGTGGCACACCATGACCCGTACCGGGCGTGCGGTGCGACTGAATGCCCATATTCCTGAGCCGATGGTGCAGATTCACCCTGTGGATGCACAGAATTGGGACCTGGTCGATGGCGCACTGGCCGAAGTCAGCAGCCAGTGGGGCAAAATGATTGTGCGGGTCGTGTTCACTGATGAACAACGACCGGGCAGTGTATTTGTGCCGATTCACTGGAGTAATCAGTATGCGTCGATGGCGCGTGTCGATGCGCTGGTCGCGGCGGTGTATGACCCTATCTCAGGACAGCCTGAATCCAAACATACCCCGGTCAGAATCCGACCTTATCAACCTAATTGGCATGGCTTCATCTTATCGCGTAAGCCCATTACGGTGAAAGATGCCAATTACTGGGTCAAAGTTCGGGGCGCCCAGTTCTGGCGTTATGAAATTGCCGGTGAAAAAGAGATCACGCAGCCCGCTTCCTGGGCGCAGCAGCACTTGGGCACACAAGGCGAATGGTTAGACTTTATCGACAAAAAAGCGGGCCGTTATCGTGCCGGCAAGATTGTCGGTAATCAACTGGAAGGGGTGGTATTTATTGCGCCCAGCCATGACCTGCCGGCCCGTTCCTGGCTATCACAGCTATTTAGCTCAACCAGCCTGTCAGATGCCGAGCGCTACAGTTTGCTGGTTGGACAGCCCGGTCAGGGCCAGAAAGACTGTGGTGCGATTGTCTGCTCCTGTTTCGGTGTTGGAGAGAACACGCTGAAAGACGCCATCAGCACCGGGCACGTCAAGAATGTGGATGATATTGGCAGCAAGCTTAATGCTGGAACCAATTGTGGCTCCTGTGTTCCTGAGTTGAAGAAACTGCTCGGCCAATGACGTACTCTCACAATACCTGCAGTCACGGGACGTCTTCCAGATGTCCCGTTTTTGTTTGTGGCGGCTTCACATCTTTCTGATTGTTACCTTGTAGTGCATGAGGAGATAAATAAGTATTTAAATGGTGCATTTGTCATCACGATATTTTCACGAAAATATAAATAATTAAATAAAAACAGACACTTATTGAATTGGCACTATGGTTGCAATTATAGGAACAGTGACTCTGCAACGGTGCAGCCATCTTTCTTTTCGATATTAATCACTCATTAATCAAGGTAACGAGGCCATGACAGGGCAACCTGCATGGCTTTTTTTATACGAGGATAAACAATGCCAAAAATGAAAAAATTGACGGCCCTGAGTCTGTTGGCGACAGGCATGAGCAGCATGACAATGGTGCCTGCCATCGCCCAGGCTGAAGATGCCTTTATGGAAGCGTTAACCGGCGGAAAAGTCAGCTTTTCTGCGCGTGCCCGTTATGAAAATGTGGATCAGGATGGCATCGATAAAGAAGCGGATGCCTATACGCTGCGCACAACACTGGGCTATAAAACAGGAGCATTCCATGGCTTCAGCGGCTTTGTTGAGTTTGAAGATGTTTCTCATCTGGGGTCCGATAAGTTTAATGCCGCGGGCACCAACGGCGAGCCCGATTATCCGATTGTGGCCGATCCGGAGGGTACGGAAGTCAATCAGGCGTTTCTGGCCTACAACAATTTCGATACAACATTTAAATTCGGTCGGCAGATTGTGACATTCAGGGATGCGCCGTTCCACCGTTTTATCGGCACTGTCGGCTGGCGTCAGAACTGGCAGACCTTTGATGCCTTCAGTATTGTCAATCAATCTTTGCCTGATACCACCCTCAGCTATGCCTATCTCAACCAGGTTCATACTATCTTCGGTGAAGACCGTGATGTGGCACCGCTGATCAATGATGGTGACATTGATATGGATAGCCATCTGTTCAATTTGCAGTACAGCGGTCTGCCTGTCGGTAAACTGGAAGGCTATGCTTATTTGCTGGATTATGAGGACGCGCCGGATGATAACAGGAACTCTACAGCTACTTATGGCTTGAGATTATCGGGTTCACAAGCGCTCAACGATGCTTTCAGTGTGCTCTACACTGCTGAGTATGCCATCCAGGATGATTACGCTGAGGGCGAAATGGAACAGCAGGATTATTACCTGCTGGAACTGGGCGGAAAATACAAAGGCTGGATGCTGAAGTTGTCTCATGAAGTTCAGGAAGGCGATGGCACAGATGCTTTCAGAACGCCGTTGGGCACCAACCATGCCTATCAGGGCTGGGCAGATAAGTTTCTCTCAACGCCGGATCAGGGCCTGGAAGATACCTATGTCACGCTGGTGGGGAATGTGCTGGGGGCCAAACTGGTCGCGGTTTATCACGATTTTGAAACTGACGAAGGCAGCCTCGACGCAGGTGACGAGTTCGACATCATGCTGCAAAAGACCTTCAAGGAACACTATACCCTGGGGGTGAAATACGCAGACTACAATGCGGATGATGAATATGGACTGACCGATACCGAAAAATTCTGGGTGTATGGACAGGTTAAATTCTGAATCAACAGGGCGTTCGTATGAAAAGCCGGGCTTAGCCCGGCTTTTTTATTTGCTGTTGATGAGCAGCAGACCCTCAGCAATATGTGCACCATATTCGTTCAGTGGCCGTGAGTCGACACCATTTTGTTGCATAGAGTGAATTAGCTTTTTTCTTAACTGTATGAAATATATGGTTTATTTCTTTGGCACAGCTTATGCAAATTTAAGCCTAGACCAACCTACAGGAGATAGATTATGGGTTATCTCATCGATTTTGTATTTCTGCTGAAAGAGTTGGGGAAACTACTCTTTATGGTCATGATTTCCCCGCTGGGGCTGATGGCCGGCTTATTAGTTGCCTGGGAGTAATTGCCGGGCCCGGTTGTATCAAATCAGACCGCTGCCGGGTCGTCACTTATCTTGTTCAGTGGAGAGCATAGATGTATCCGATGTTTATCGGTGGCCTCACCGTTGTGTGCCTTATTTATTTTATCAGCCGTCTTGCCGTGTTGCGGCGGCAGGAACAAAGCCGGATTGAACAGGGTATTCTGCTCACCGTGCATATGAAACGCATTATTGACAGTTGCCAGAAACATCGGGGTACCAGCAATGCTGTCAGTCAGGGTAATGACAAACTGAAGCCCCAACTGGCCAGTCTTCAGAATGATATTGATCAGTTAATTGCCAGCAGTGACAGCTTGCAGCTTAAACGCTTTCCTCAATGGGAATCGTTCACTGAACACTGGCCGAGACTGAAAAAGCATGCACTCGCCGGTGATCTCAAATCACAGAATCTGGTTCGTCAGCACAGTCTGATGATAGATGGCCAACTGTCTCTACTGGACGATGTGATGCGCGATCACGAGCTGCATCGTATGATGCTGGACCGCTGTACACGCGTTTCTGAGGTTTGCCTGGACACTTTGCGTGTGGCAGAAACGGTGGGACAGACCCGTGCCATCGGTTCCGGTATCTGCGCTCGTGGTGTTTGCGAAGGTGCTGATCGCATTATCCTCGATTTCCTCCGCATTTCTGTGCAAAGCACGACCAGCGAATTAGTCAAGCAAATCAACGGTATCAAGAATGAGGATCTGCATCATACATTGCAAAATGCCGCTAAAGCCATCAGTGAGAGTATCGGAAAACTGATAGAAATGGTTGAGCACAATGTGCTTCACGACGGCCGTGTGCAGGTTGACTCCAATGATTATTTCAATGTTTCCACCCGGGCGATTGATGAGGTGCTGAAAGTGTTCGGCATCATTATCCATTACGCCTCTCAACAACACACCAGAATGATATGAGCAGCGCTGCCATGCACACCGAGACGAACGTTAATACCATTGTTATCAGTGAACACAGCGAAGTCAGCCATAGCTTGAAAATGACGCTGGCAGAAACGCCTTACAAGATTATTTTTGAAGGCTCGACGCTGCAACAGTTGCTGACTCTAAAATGGACGGTAGAACCGGAACTGATTATCGCGGTAATGGACAACAGTGATAGTGACATGCTCAGCAAGTTCAAAGTGATTAATGAGCAGTTTCCGTTACCGATTGTGATCTTCACCCATGATGACCGTGATGATGCCATCGAGCAGGCGATTCAGGCTGGAGTCAGTGCTTATATCGTTGATGGCTTTCGTCAGGATCGGGTTTTACCTATCTTGAGAACCGCCATGGCACGATTCCGCCAGTATCAATCGATGCAGAAGCACATCAAAGAGCTGAAAACATCGCTGGCTGATCGTAAGGTCATTGACCGGGCCAAAGGCCTGATCATGGAACAACGGAACTGTAGTGAAGATGAGGCCTATCGATTACTGCGAACTTCAGCGATGAACCAGAACATGCGGTTGGCACAACTGGCACAGAATATTCTTGCCACTGCCAGTCTGCTTGAACCCCAAAAGTCAGTTTGAGTGACTGCTCAGCAGCCACGCGAATTGGAGTCGCACCACGCCTGTGCGTGAATCATCCCATGACCCTAAAGTGTGCAGGCACCACTAAACAGAGTTAAGCGGAACGTTTTCAAGTCATTGATATTGTTTATTTAGTTATTTAGGTATCTAGTTGGCATATTATCTGCAAACGCTACACTGAGTCACAACCCAACGACGGGTAAATCAAAATTTCAATTCCGGATAAAGACGTCCTTGCAGGTCAAGCCTGTGAGTGCGTCTTTTTTTTGAACAAAATTCAGGAGCAGATAATGCGAAAACAGTTATCCATCACCCGCCGTCATTTGGTTAAAAGCCTGGCTGCTGCCAGTCTGGTATTCAGTACCGGCATGATGTCCTTCACCAGTGCTTATGCCGCACCCGGTGAAGTAGAAAAACCGGAGCTCAAATTCGGTTTTATCAAACTCACCGATATGGCGCCGCTCGCCATTGCTTATGAAAAATTCTTTTTTGAGGACGAGGGGCTCTACGTCACCCTGGAAGCGCAGGCCAACTGGAAAGTGCTGCTGGACGGTGTCATTGACGGTACTCTCGATGGAGCGCATATGCTGGCAGGGCAACCGCTGGGGGCCACTATCGGATTCGGTACCAAGGCTGACATCATCACGGCCTTCAGTATGGATTTGAATGGCAACGGTATTACCGTTTCTAATGAAATCTGGGATCAGATGAAACCCAATGTGCCGATGGGGGAAGACGGTAAACCGGTGCATCCAATCAGTGCAGAAGCGTTGAAGCCGGTAGTCGATTCCTATAAAGCCGAAGGCAAACCTTTCAATATGGGCATGGTGTTTCCGGTCTCCACGCATAATTATGAGCTGCGTTACTGGCTGGCAGCAGGCGGTATCCATCCCGGCTATTATGCGCCACATAAAGGTGACACCAGCGGTCAGCTTCAGGCTGATGCGCTGCTCTCGGTCACCCCACCACCACAGATGCCTTCCACCATGGAAGCCGGCACGATCTACGGTTACTGTGTGGGTGAACCCTGGAACCAGCAGGCCGTGTTTAAGGGCATTGGTGTGCCGGTGATTACCGACTATGAAATCTGGAAAAACAATCCGGAAAAAGTCTTCGGTGTCAGTAAAGCCTGGGCAGAAGAAAACCCCAATACGCATATCGCGGTCGTGAAGGCCCTGATCCGCGCCGCGCACTGGCTGGATGAAAACAGTAATGCCAACCGCCCTGAAGCCGTGGAAATCCTGTCACAGAGTCGTTATGTCGGTGCTGACTATGAAGTGATTGCCAACAGTATGACCGGCACCTTTGAATATGAAAAAGGAGACAAGCGGGCGGTGCCTGACTTTAACGTCTTCTTCCGCTACAACGCGACTTATCCCTATTACAGTGATGCCGTCTGGTATCTGACCCAGATGCGCCGCTGGGGGCAGATTGCCGAGCCTAAACCGGATAGCTGGTATATGGATATCGCCAAGAAAGTCTATCGTCCCGATATCTATGCCCTGGCAGCAAAAGAGCTGATCGAAGAAGGCAAACTGCCGGCCTCGGCCTTCCCCGATTTTGAAACTGAAACCGGTTTCAAACCGACGCAAACCGAGTTTATCGACGGTATCGCTTACGACGGCACCCAGCCTAATGCCTATCTGGAACAGTTCCCGATTGGCCTCAAGGGTGAAGAGGTTGTCGAGTAACACCGGAACAGCAAGCCACCCTGTCTGCCTGGCAGGCAGGGTGATTGTGTCCAAACCAACGAAAGAGTCACTATGAAAGACAAACTGATTTATTTTCTCGAAATGACTGGTTTTACCTGGTTTATACCGCTGGTCAGACTGTCAGCAGGTGAGTCCCCCAAGCATCAGATGCAGGAACTGGGCAAGATGGTCGGCGTTCCGCTGTTTGCCATCGCTGTGTTTTTGTTTCTCTGGCATCTTGGCGCGGCGAAAGTCATCACCAGTCTCGGTCAGGTGCCGGGGCCAACCCAGGTCTGGGAGCAGGTCAATGTGCTGGTCGATGAGCACTATGAAGCGCGTGATCGCGAGCAGGCGTTTTATGAGCGCCAGGAACAGCGCAATGCCGCCAAGCTGGAGAAAAATCCCGATGCCGAAGTCACGATTCGTCCTTATACCGGTAAGGAGACTTTTTTTGACCAAATTCTGACCAGTCTGTTTACGGTATTCGTCGGCTTTCTGATAGCGACTGTCATTGCCGTGCCGGTCGGCATCGTGGCGGGATTGTCGGACACTTTATATTCAGCTTTGAATCCATTGATTCAGGTGTTTAAGCCGGTATCGCCGCTGGCCTGGCTACCGATTGTGACCATGGTGGTGAGTGCCGTCTATGTCAGTGATAACCCGATTTTTGAAAAATCCTTTATCACTTCGGCGCTGACGGTGACTTTATGTTCTCTCTGGCCAACACTGATTAACACTGCCGTTGGCGTATCCTCGATTGATAAGGATTTGATCAATGTCGCTCGCGTGCTTCGGCTGAATTACTTTACTACCGTCTGGAAGGTCGTTATTCCTGCTTCGATACCCATGATTTTTACCGGTCTGCGTATTTCTCTGGGCATTGGCTGGATGGTGCTGATTGCTGCCGAGATGCTGGCGCAGAATCCGGGGCTGGGCAAGTTCGTCTGGGATGAGTTCCAGAACGGCAGTTCCTCGTCACTGAGTCGCATTATGGTGGCAGTGCTGACTATCGGCATTATTGGATTCATTCTGGATCGCATCACCCTGAGCTTTCAGAAATTTTTCTCATACGACAAAAACGCTGTTATTCGCTAGGAGTCAGACAATGGACAAATATCTCAATATCGACCATGTCAGCATTGATTTTCCGACACCTAATGGTCCCTTCCGAGCACTGGAGAACGTCAATCTCAAAATTGAAAAAGGCGAATTTGTCAGCATCATCGGCCATTCAGGCTGTGGTAAATCCACGGTGATGAATATTGTCGGTGGCCTCTACAAAGCAACAGAGGGCGGGGTGATACTGGAAGGCAGGGAAGTTGATGAGCCCGGTCCTGACCGTGCCATCGTTTTTCAGAATCATTCTCTGTTTCCCTGGCTTAGCTGTTATCAGAATGTGGAACTGGCAGTGAAATCGGTCTTTGGTTCGACCCGTAATAGAAAACAGATTCGTGAATGGGTGGAACATAATCTGGAGCTGGTACATATGACGCATGCGATGCATAAAATGCCTTCAGAAATTTCCGGTGGTATGAAGCAGCGGGTGGGAATTGCGCGCGCATTGGCAATGGAGCCCAAGGTGCTTCTAATGGATGAACCCTTCGGTGCCCTGGATGCATTAACGCGTGCTCACCTGCAGGATTCATTGATGGATATTCAGGCCGATTTGAATAACACGGTCATCATGATTACCCACGATGTCGATGAAGCCGTTCTGCTATCCGACAAAATTGTGATGATGACCAATGGGCCGGCAGCGACCATTGGGGAAGTCATGGAGGTCGACCTTCCCCGACCCCGGAAACGTCTGGCACTGGCGGATAATCCAGACTACAACCATTATCGTTCTGAAGTGATTCACTTTCTACATGAGCGACACGCCCGGAAAGTAGCCTAGACTTTGGGCCTGCATCATTTTGATGCAGGCTTTTTTATTAAGAACACAACATAATTAATGATAAATTCACCGGGTAAAAAATAGACAAAATGTTAGACTGTTGGGCGCAATCATCTACAAAGGTCCGGGTTGGGATGACAGAACTTTCTTTCAGCGAGAGAGGCTTCGCTGCCGAATACGATAGTTTATTTCTGTCGTCTGCGTTTCAGCCTATCTTCAGTATTGCGCATCGAAAGCCCGTAGGCTACGAGGGGCTGCTGAGGGCGTACGACAGTGATGGTCGCTATATCAGCCCCATTCAAGTCATGCAGCGGCCGGGCAACAGTCGTGAACATCTGGAACTGGACCGCACATGCCGTGCTTTGCACGCGCGTAATTTTGCCCATGCCGGTGAAAACGAAAGCTGGTTGTTCATCAATCTCAACTCCCAGTGTCTGGTCACAGAGCGGCCCGATGCCGGGTTCATGCGCGATCTTATGAGCCAGACCGGCATCGCTGCCAGGAGAATCGTCATTGAGATTCTGGAGAGTGAAATTGACGACCGGGTTTATCTGAAAGAACTGATCCAGCACTTTCGCCACCTGGGTTGCCTGATTGCTATTGATGATTTCGGTGCCGGCCACTCCAACTTTGACCGCATATGGGAGCTACAGCCGGATATCGTCAAGATTGATCGTAGCCTGGTCAGACAGGCCGGCCGTTCACTCAAAGTCGAGCGGATCCTGACAGGCATTGTTTCGTTGATTCACGAAACCGGCAGTCTCGTGGTGATCGAGGGCGTGGAAAACGAAAAAGAGGCGATGGTCGCCATATCCAGTAACGCCGATATGGTGCAGGGCTTTTACTTCGCCAAACCGGATAAACAGATTAAGCGCGATCGTGACTTCGCCAGCAAGCTTGAGGACCTGCTTCACCGTCAGAACAATGTCCGTAGTCAGTACAACCGAAAGTTGCAATCTCACTTTGAGAAATTCAAACATCGTTATGAAATCGAGATAGCGGCTTTGAAACAGCAGACACCGTTTGAACAGTGCGGTGCTTCTGTATTTGAAGATGAACGCGCGGTCCGTTGCTACCTCCTGGATGAAAAGGGTTTCCAGATTGGTAAAAGCTTATACTCGCCACAGTATACCGCGAAGCTGGATATTCGTTTTACCCCTTTGCTGGCCGGTGAAAATGCCAACTGGTCACACCGTCACTACCATTACCGCGCCATTCATAATCCCGGCGTGACCCAGGTTAGCCGCCCTTATTTGTCCGTCGCCGGTTCACACATGTGTGTCACTGTCTCTCAGGCTGTTGAGGTCGCTGGCGCTGTTTATGTATTTTGTTGCGATCTCGACTGGCCAGATGAAGATGAGTCACCGACCTGAAACACGCACAATCGTAGTGCAGCCTGCACCGATTTAGACTTAAATCAGACCCTGTTATACCTATTTATTCTCCCATCTTTCGATAAAACAAATACTTATTCAACTGGCATGATTCCAGCACTAAGAACGCAAACCAATGTTGGTAACGTGTTCTAAAGAGAGAACTGAATTCATGTCTAGTCAAAAGCTAAACCTGCTGTCTTTCAGCGGAAACATCCGAACGCTCCATCTGACCTGGATGGCCTTTTTTATCACCTTTGTTGTCTGGTTCAACCACGCGCCTTTGATGGTGGCCATTCGGGACACGCTGGGGCTTGATGATCAGCAGGTCAAAACCCTGTTAATCCTCAACGTGGCGCTGACTATCCCGGCCCGCATCGTGGTGGGCATGCTGGTGGATAAATACGGGCCTAAAATCATGTTCAGCATGCTGCTGGGCATTTCCAGTTTTCTCTGTTTCTTCTTTGCCATTGCTGACAGCTTTGAGCAGATGGCCGTTGCCCGATTTATGCTGGGCTTTGTCGGTGCCGGTTTTGTGATCGGTATCCGCATGATTTCAGAGTGGTTCCCGGCCAAACAGGTCGGCCTGGCTGAAGGTATTTATGGTGGCTGGGGTAATTTCGGTTCAGCCGCTGCAGCCATGACGCTGCCTACGCTGGCACTGATGTACGGAGGTGACAACGGCTGGCGTTATGCACTGGCGACCACCGGTGCCATTGCTTTAATTTATGCATTTATCTACTACAACAGCGTGTCAGATACGCCCAAGGGTTCGACTTACTTCAAGCCCAAAAAAAGCGGGGCGATGGAAGTCACCAGCAAAGGCGATTTTTTCCTCTATATCCTGATGAGCATTCCGCTCTATGCCGCACTGGCTTTGCTGACCTGGAAGCTGTCGCCGAGTGGTGTGGAACTGCTGTCACAGGGCATCACTTATGCCGTCTATATCGGGCTGGTGGCCTTATTTGGCTATCAGGTGTATCACATCTATCAGGTTAATAAAGACGTCTTCACCAAAACCGTGCCGGAGATTCATCGCTATAAATTCAAACAGGTGGCAGTACTGGATCTGGCTTATCTCGCGACCTTCGGTTCTGAATTGGCGGTGGTCTCGATGCTGCCGCTGTATTTCAGTGACACCTTTGATATCAGCCCGGTACAGGCGGGTTTATTGGCTTCCGGCTTTGCCTTTATGAACCTGGTGTCGCGGCCGGTCGGTGGGCTGTTCAGTGACAAGCTGGGTCGCAAACGTACACTGACAATCTGTATCAGCGGTCTCGCTGTGGGTTATATGGTACTGGGCATGATTACACCGGAATGGTTGCTGGTGTTCGCGGTACTGGCGACCATGGCCTGTTCTTTCTTCGTGCAGGCGGGTGAAGGCGCCGTATTTGCGGTGGTTCCACTGGTCCAGCGTCGCCTGACCGGTCAGATTGCCGGTATGGCCGGTGCCTACGGTAATGTCGGCGCGGTGACGTTCCTGACTGTGTTGTCACTGGTTTCGGCCCAGACCTTCTTCTTTGTGATTGCAGCGACTGCCGTAGTGACCCTGATTGCGGTACAGTTTATGGATGAGCCGCGCGGCCAGATGGCGGAAATCCTGCCTGATGGGACCGTGCAGATGATTGACGTTCATTAAAACGGAACGCAGATGGTAGCCAGGTTAAAGGTCACGGTCGGCCAGTATTCTGATAGAGGCCGTAAAGCCGAAAATCAGGATTCTTTGGGCTTCTCCGTGCCTGGCAACCTGGCGCTGCTGGAGACCAAGGGTGTGGCCTGTGCTCTGGCTGATGGCATAAGCAGCAGCGCCGAAGGTAAACAGGCCAGTCAGGCCTGCGTCACCGGTTTTATCAGTGATTATTTCAGCACCCCTGATTCCTGGTCGGTAAAACAGTCCGGCGGCAAGGTGCTGACGGCGATTAATACCTGGTTGCATGGTCAGAGCAATCATTTCAAGGATGCCTCAAGAGGCCTTGCCAGCACCTTCAGTGCCATGGTGATTAAGTCGATCACAGCGCATCTGTTCCATGTCGGCGATTCACGGATTTATCTGTATCGTGATGGTGAACTTGAGCAACTGACGACCGACCATCGCATTCGCATTGATGACAACAAGGAATATCTTGGACGCGCTTTCGGCGTCGATTATTGTCTGGATATTGATTACAAGTCGCTGACGGTGGAAGCGGGTGATCGTTTTCTCTTAACCACAGATGGCGTTCACGATGTACTTAGCCATAAACAGCTTCGCAGTCTGCTGGGCAGTGATCACGGTGATCTGGATGCACTGGCGAAGCAGTTTTGTGAGCAGGCACTGGAGCAGGACAGTCAGGACAATGTCAGCTGTTTGATTCTTGAGGTCGAGCAATTGCCCACCCAGGATCCCAATGAGGTTTTTGCACAACTGACGGCACTACCCTTTCCGCCGGAACTCTATGAAGGTGTGGTTCTTGATGGTTACCGGATTAGCCGTGAGCTGCATGCGAGTTCCACCAGTCAGCTCTATCTGGCGGTGGATACCGAAACCGGTGAGAAAGTCGTCATCAAAACACCGTCAGTCAACTTCGAGGATGATCCGGCCTATCTGGAACGTTTTCAACTGGAGGAATGGATTGGTCGTCGCATTGACAGTCCTCATGTAGTGAGAACCATTGAGCAGAAGCGGCCTCGTCGCTTTCTCTATTACGTGCTGGAATACGTCAATGGCAAAACACTGGAGCAGTGGCTGGATGATGTCGGTGCGCTGGATCTGAAATCGGTCCGTGAACTGGTGCCACAGGTAGCGGCCGGTCTGCGCGCTTTTCACCGGCTGGATATGCTGCATCAGGATCTCAAGCCCGGCAATATCATGGTCAGTCATGATGGCGTACTTAAAATTATTGACTTTGGTTCCACCAAAATCGCCGGTATCGCTGATATTTCAACGCCTGTGGAACGTCGTGAATTACTGGGCACCAAGCATTACACGGCGCCGGAATATCTGCTTGGCAAACCCGGATCTCCTCAGTCCGATATATTTGCCCTCGGCTGTATCGTTTACCAGATGTTAACCGGCAAATTGCCATACGGGGATAAGCTGGCCGGTGTACGTGACCAGGCAGGGGTGAACCGGTTGCGTTACCGCTCAGTCAGCGAATCCATCAGCGATATTCCGCACTGGGTGGATAAGGCTATTCGCAAGGCGGTACAGTTATCGCCCGAATCTCGCTATGAAGCCCTGTCGGAGTTTGAATCAGACCTCGTCAAACCCAACCCGGATTACCTGCGCGAGGAACAATTACCACTGATAGAGCGCAACCCGGTCGGATTTTGGCGAGGACTGGCTCTATTGTTGTTTATCACTAACCTGATCCTGATTTATTTTCTGAGCCACGGATGATGCCTGTAAGATAGTCTTACTCACATATCCATCGCCGCTTCAGCTATGCACCTTACCACTTTCTCTGATTATTCCATGCGCGTTCTGATGTACCTTGCCGTACAGCCGGGACAACGAGTGACTATCGGCGATATCGCGCGACGATATCAGATTTCCGATAATCATCTAACCAAAGTAGTGCACTTTCTGGCTAAAGCCGGTTACATCAAAACAATCCGTGGTAAAGGCGGTGGCCTGATGCTGAATCGGTCGGTTGAAGAGATTAATCTGGGTGAAGTTATCCGTAAAACGGAAGGTGACGAGGGGCTGCTACCCTGTGTGCAAGGGCAAGGCGACTGCTGTTTGATTCCTGTCTGCAGGCTGACTGGTATATTACGAGAGTCTCAGCAGGCAATGTATGAGGTGCTGGACAAATATACCCTGACTGATTTACTGGTCGATAAAGCGCCGCTCAGACAGATTCTGATGCCAAATTGAGCTGCTGCCAGGGCACGGTGATACTGTTGAAACGCTTAAGTTGCTTTGTCAGTGTTTTTTTCAGGCGCTGACTATTTCGCTGACTTTGATTGACGATTTCCTGAAGCTCATCATGCGCCGCCAGCGGCAGAACGGCCAGCATTTCCTGCTGCACGGCCGCGTCATGAATCTCGCCCAATTGATCCTGTAAGGCTTTCACCATATTCATAAAAACCGGGCTCTGGGTTTCGTCCAGCACAGGGGCAAGGAACTCGCATCCATAACGTAGTTGCTTAAAGGCAATGCGAAGCTGATGCAGCGCTGCTTCATCATTCAGATCCAGGCCCTGCGCTTTTTGACATACATTCTGATACAACCAGTTCAGTTGTTGCTGTGCCAGAGATGACAGTGACAGGCTATGCTGGCGACAATGCTGCTGTGGCCAGCGTGATTGTTTTAACGCTTTTTTGAGCTGATGGTGGCGCTGCTTGAACTTACCCCTGAGGCTTTCTGAAAGCTGATTGTATATCCTGGATTGTTGCTTTTTCAGTGCATGATGCAGAGCAGAGTCACCGTTTTTTGACTGGAAATGGGTCAGCATAAATACATCCAGATCCCGTGCAGCATCGAGTTGTTTCGACATTGCTTTCAATTCCCTGCGCCAGTACTTTCGATAAGTGGGATTGATGACCGGGCTGAAAATTGTCAGCGCGCTGCGCATTTTTCTGAGACTGACCCTGAGCTGGTGCACGCCTTCCGGGTCTTTGCCTTTAATCGCAACTTTGCGCCACTGCCTGATGGCCGACACTTCACTTAAGAGTAGCTGCTGCAATGCCCGGCAGGCGGGAGCATTGCCTTTCAGTGCTTTTTTAGCAGTTTACCGTGAAGCCGTTGTTTGAGTTCACAGCTGCCGGTTTTGAGATCGGTCCATTCACCGTCAAACTCAAGCAGGACCATGGACGCTGGCAACAGTCTCTTACCATTGGGTTGATCACTGACGAAGCCAGTGTGGCTCAGAGCTTCTACCAGGTCCTCCAGTGCCGGATTATGGCCCACAATCAGCACGCGATTGATCCGTTTATTGATGTTATGGAGCAGTGACAGGAAAGTCTCTGTGTCAGCCAGATAGAGTTCGTCACGCATTGCGATGTCGTGTTTGTCTATCGCCAGTTGTTCACAGACCCGCTCAGCAGTCTCCAATGCCCGTTTTGCTGTAGAGCTGTATATCGTTTGTGGAATCAGTTTCTGTTCCAGTAAAGCCGCACCGACATCAGTTGCCTGTTGCCTGCCACTGTCGGTGAGGGATCGGGCAAAATCACCGGCTGGCGAAGCTGCTTCAGCTTTAGCATGACGTAAGACCATGATTTGTTTGGTTTTAGCGACCATAACGTAACAACCTCGGACTAGCTAACAGAAGAAATCGGGAAGACTCAGGCGACAATTGTTGCCGGACAGTTCAAGCATAATCAGGCAGCCGGTCAGATGCAACGCCCGCAATGGTGGGGGATACGGCTCAGAACTGGTGATTTTTTGAGCAGTTCAATTAAGTGTCATGCCGAGAGTAGCTTAAGGATTTTTGCGCCTGATACTCACAGACTTATCCACAGTTATTGTGAGTAATTTTGTGGTCATTTTATGCCGGTTGACGCTGACCGGTTTCAAATTGACCGCTATCTCAGTTTGATACTCAGTTTTCATTGGGACATCACGATTTCTCTGATGTGAGAAAAGCATCATCACAATCGGTGAGTTGCCAGAATGTTATACGATCCTTTACGATGATATTAATTCTCATTTGCATAACGGTCAGTCAGGGAACGCAGTTTTGTCGAAGATACAGCCTCAGCAACAGGGCCGGATTCACACATTGTATTATGACCACCATAACTGGTTATACAACTGGTTGCGTAGACAGTTAGGCTGCTCGCACAGTGCGGCAGATCTGGCCCAGGATACCTATGTCCGCATCATTACCAGTACCCGGATGCCCACACAAGACCAAGCAAGAAGTTATCTGGTTCAAATCGCAAAAGGATTGGTGATAGACCGGTATAGACGTCAACATCTGGAACAGGCCTATCTTGAGGCGCTGTCTCATCAACCTCAACAGAGTCCAGCCTCGCCGGAAGAGCATACTCTGATTCTGGAATCGATCTTAAAAATTGATGCTATGTTGTTCGGCCTTAAACCCATTATTCGTGAGACCTTTCTACTGTCCCGGTTTGATGGGCTCACGTATAAGGAAATAGCTGAGCAGCTGAATATTTCTATTGCCACGGTCAGAAAGTACATGCTGAAAGCCATGCAGGGCTGCATCAATATAGTCAACCAATAACGACATTATGAACGAAACTGTTAAACAGCAAGCATTAGAGTGGCAGGTGGTGCTCTGGTCAGGAGAGGTGACCAAGCAAGAGGAGGCTGCTTTTAATACCTGGTTGGAGGAGAATAAAGAGCACAAAAGAGCTTGGGAATGGTTACAGAGCGTGAATCAACCGCTAGACCAGGTCTCTGATCATATTGCTCGTCGGGTTTTAAGGCAGGGACACACCTCATTACAGCGTCGAAAAATACTTTTCAGTTTGGGTTTGCTGGGCAGTCTGAGTGCTATCGCTTATGGCGTGCAGCGGGCAGAGCCCTGGCAAATCATGCTGGCTGATGAGTCTACCAAAATCGGTGAACGTCGAACTGTCACTTTGTCCGATGGCACCCGCTTAACCTTGAATACTGATACCGCCGTTGATATTGATTACACCCATTCGCAGAGAAAACTCCACCTTCATCGTGGCGAATTGATGATCACCACAGGTGCCGATGTGTTATCCCGTCCATTCACGGTAATGACTGATGCAGGAGCTGTTCAGCCCATTGGCACACGTTTCAGTGTTCGTCGCCTTAATGATAGCAGCCGACAAACGCAGGTCAGAGTCTATATGGGCGGCGTGCAGATTGTTTCTAATAGTGGACAAAAACACCAATTAAATGCCAATCAAGAGCAAGTTTTTTCGGCACATCAAATACAACCCAGCCAGAAACTAGAGCCGAACAGTCAATTATGGGAGCAGGGCAAGCTGATTGTAGAGCGTGAGACGCTGGCTAATGTTATCGCTGAACTTCGTCGTTATCGTCCGGGAATCATTCGTTGTGATCCCGCAGTGAGAGGCCTCATAGTGTCAGGCGTCTACCCTCTGGATGATACAGATGCCATCCTGCAATCTTTAGTGCGGGGCTTACCAATAACGATAAGCACATTGACGCCATATTGGGTGAGTATTTCAGCACACAAAAAAAATAAGAAAAAAATGTAGCACTTTTTATTTCTCGTTCGGGATATCAATTAGATGCTCAATAAATTGTTGAGCCTGATTACAACCAGGAACGAGGATATGATGATTAACGATAGTAGGAAAAAACAATCAAAATTGGCGATGCTGCCGCAGGCAGTGCTTTTGGTCTGTCTCGGAAACAGCATGATGCTAAGCGAGGTTCATGCTGAAAACCTAGTACAGACCCAGACAGAAAATTACGCTATTTCGGCTGGCAGTTTGGATGCCGTATTGAATGAGTTTGCTGCCAGAGCGGACATTATGTTGACGATTGATGGCGCATTAACCCAAGGTGTCAGAAGTCAGGGGCTTAAAGGGCAATATACAATTCAGCATGGTTTGACCGCTATTCTGGAGGGATCCGGGTTACAGGCTATCAGGCAGGATCACGACCAGTACGTACTCGCACGCGGAAGTACAGATGATGCTCTGAACCTGCCAACAATGAATATCATAGGCCAGCATCAGCGTACAGGGAGTGCACGCGAGGCATATCGACAAAAAAGTGCCACTGTCGGCGCATTGGGTAACAAACGAATACAAGACACGCCTTTCACGATTGAAAATTACTCCAACGACTTTATTGACAACATACAGGCACGATCTATTTCAGATGTAGTTAAATATGACGCTGGTGTCAGCCTCTCTTCCGGCAATCTGTTAAATGAAAACAATGAGTTTAAGATCCGAGGGATCTTTCCAGACTCTGATACCGGTCAGCGTATAGACGGTTTGCCAATTTATAACCGTGCTTCAGATATCCCTATTGAGCATTTTGAGAGTGTAGAAATACTTAAAGGCGCAGGTGGCTTTCTCTATGGCTTTGGTAATCCCGGTGGCGTAGTTAACTACCGTTTAAAACGTCCAACGGAGACATTCGCAGCCAGTTTTAATACGCAAATTATGGACAGTGGTCTGCTGTTGGGGCACGTGGATGTTGGCGGCCGATTTGGTCCGGAAGAGCAGTTTGGTATCCGTGTGAACGCCGTTCGAGAAGCCGGTGATACCTACACCGATGTGGGGAGTTCTTATCGCAAATCCGCTCGATTGCAGCAGACTGGCGAATCAACCCCGATATTGTCTGGGAAGCTGATGCCATATTGGCGGATCGTAAAACTTACGGTGGTTATAGACGGGTTATTCTGATTCCTCCTGCACCGGGCCGAAATTTACTGTCACCCATCGATGGAGATAAGAGTCTGGCACCTGAATGGGTACGATATCAATCTGATCACAAAACATACGGCACCAGTCTCAAATGGCAATTCCATGAAAACTGGAGCAATAAACTTTCCTACCGTTATTCAAGCAACTATCGTGACCCAGCGGTGCCGCAAATGGTGGCACAACCTAACGGTAATTACACCTCAACGCTGATTTATTTCAATAATCGTTTTAAAACGCATCATATTGAAGACGTCATCAGTGGGTCTTTCAGAACAGGCGCTATCGAGCATGATATCGCGATTGGGTATTCACAAAGCCGTACCATTTCAACCAACAGTATCGGTTTGGGCGTTGCGACTATCGCCTTGCCTGATGCGAGCGGTAATTTGGCTAACCCGGTTACTGATATACCTCGTCCGGTTGGTCACCGTGATAAGGGTGACGCGACATTTAATGAAATATCATCGACTAAACGCAAAGATCTCTTTATTTCAGATACGCTGCACTTTGGTAATAAATGGGACCTGATACTGGGCATAAGGCGCAGCAGTCTCAAAGAGAAACATGCGGATTATGACAGTAGTGAGAATACCCCAACCTATGCACTGGTTTATCGGCCTGTCGATTGGATGTCTCTCTATGGCAGCTACATAGAATCACTTGAACAAGGTGGCATCGCGGCAGCCACTTCTGTTAATGCCAGTGAGGTTTTCCCGCCCAAGGTAAGTAAACAATATGAAGTGGGGATGAAAATTGATCGCGATGACTGGTCAGCCAGCCTTGCCTTATTTCAATTGGAAAAAGCGGAGCTTTACACTGACCCCGTGAGCCAAATAACAACGCAAAACGGGGAGGTCAATTATCAGGGAGTTGAAGCCTCCGTCAAAGCAATGGTAACGCCTGTCTGGATGCTGGGGGCAAGTGCTATGTTGGTTGATGCAGAAAATGAAACTGTCAGCAACCCGGAATGGGAGGGTGAGAGTCCGGTCAATATTGCTGAGACAGAACTCCGCCTGTTTAGTGAATATCGTATAGCGGGAAGTGGTCTGACCTTCACAGGTGGCGCCTCGTACACAGGTGAGCGTCCCTACGACGGTGCCAATGAATATCACCTCGACTCAGTCTCGCTGTTCGATATGGGAGCACGATATGAAACCAGTCTGAATGGGCAACCACTCACCATCAGACTCAATATAGAAAACCTGACTGATGAAGCCTATTGGTTAGCAAGCTCTGGTGGGGTATTGCAAGGGCCACCACGCACTGTAAAACTTGGGGCGCAAATTCAATTTTAGTTTTGCTCGCCCCTTGCAGGAAAAAGCCGGCTCTTGGGCCGGCTTTTTTATATCAATTAAACACACCATTATCCGCTTTATGTTCATACACTGGGCACAACAAACAAATTATTTATCGTTCAATGCTGATCAGCATCAACGACCACGACACCATTAGAAAGGTCTTTAAAGGCCTCTCAAATAAGCCTTTAAACATCAATTACACAGTCGGTGGAAACCACAATAAAAAAGCATCCCGTGAGCTGTTAATATGGAATTGGTGACCTTTGAAAGGGATTTACACTCTTAAACTATGATTACACTAAATACTGAGAAAGGCTTAATCCGTGTTGATTCATGGGAAGAAATTCAAGACTTAGCTGGTTTTGTGGAAGACCTTGACCCATCAAACCATAAACTAAAGGAGATTCTAGGTAGATATACTTTTACTGAGAAAATTCGTTGTGGTTTATCAACTTGTCATTCGCCCCACAACAAGGGCTATATCGTATCAACTGTAGATGGCCATGCGACGAACATCGGCCAGATATGCGGTGCCAATTACTTCGGTGTTGAATTCAATACTCTATCGAAACGCTTCGACCGTTTTGTTACTGAGTCAGAAAATCGTGGCACATTAAGAGAGTTTGATCTTGATTCTATTCAAGAACAAATTTCAGAACTAAAAGCTCAGAAAAAAGGGGCCAACTGGGTCAACACTAAGCTTAGTCCCTTTAAGCAGAATAAATTTCCTACCATATCCAAAGCGTTGTTTGGCATGATTAAGACACGCAATAATCAACTCATAATTCCAGTGCAAGCAACTGAGCAAGAGGTTCAGGCTATTGAGGTAGCTCAAAACGTAACCATTGAAAGGCCTCATTATATTGAACGTCCTATAGCTGAAATTGCTGGCTTAGAGGCTTTATATGAGGAGAATGACATCAGGGAGTTGGTTGTTATTCAGCTTGAAAGTAATCTCAATCTATTGAGAGATCTCGACATAAATCAGCTCAGTTATCAAGACCTAGAGAAATGGGCTAAGTGGGTAAGGGAAGTCGATTCTCTACTCGCTAAAGCAAGGCAAGCGATTCTCCATACCAGAGAGTTTTTAACCAGAGAAAACCTAAAGCCTCTTGATCGTCTTGGCGGTAGTTATGATGAATCAGCCGCATTTTCTTCTTTCATAAAGAAGCTTTAATACACCACTACCCACCAATATTCAGTTTGGAGTTTGTTATGTCTGGATTTGTATCTGTTGAGGTAGCTGGGAAGCGCTATGAGAGTGAGTATCATGAAGTCGGTGGCGTGGTCAGAGTTTATGGTGACTTAGGCGATCCTGATAAGACTGAAGTGGAGCAGACAACTCTTGGAGGCATGCGACCAGATGAAGTCGCTAAAATTCTCTTAAGGCGTCTGATCAAGCGTGGGGTCGTTTCGTCTACTGATGATTAATCGAGAGATCGCAATTCATGTGGCGTCCTACAAAAGGTATACGGCTTGGCCATATTCAAAACAAAAAAGGGCCATGCAAAAGCATGACCCTTTATTTGTTCTGGAGCCGGTGATAGGACTTGAACCTACGACCCACTGATTACAAATCAGTTGCTCTACCAACTGAGCTACACCGGCAATGAAGAAGCGCATTATACGTAGGAGCCCATCACTCTGCAAGTCATTTGCCAGCCACTTTTGTAAAGCATCGCTAAGTTATTGAAGCATGGTAAAACTGAGATCTAAACGCTGAGGGAAAAGGTAAAGCTGGCGCTCTACAGTGTAATGAAGGGGGGAGTATTAGAAAGAGAATCAGTACGGACAAAAAGTGGGGTGAGTGATGGGGCTCGAACCCACGACAACCGGAATCACAATCCGGGACTCTACCAACTGAGCTACACTCACCATTAATTTTTGCAGACAGCGAGACTTTGCAGCCCCGTGCTTTAGAAAGACGATAATTTTACTGTCTTTATTTTTCTGGTCAAGGAAAATCTGTGTCTCCGGCCAAATTGATCAGCGTTAAAGCCGCTTGCTAAGCGGCTTTTGTCTACACCAGCTCCAGATCGATTTTCTTTTCATCCAGATCGACACGAACCACTTTCACGGTCAATGTGTCACCGAGACGGTAGACCTTGCGGGTCCGTTCGCCGGTTAGACGGTGGCCCGTTGCGTCGAACTGGTAGTAATCGTTCTTCAGCGAGGTGACATGCACTAGACCTTCTATATAGATGTCACTGAGTTCGACAAACAGGCCGAAGCCGGTCACGCCGCTAATGACCCCCTGATGCGTCTCACCGACGCGGTCACGCATGTATTCACATTTGAGCCAGTCACTCACATCACGGGTCGCCTCGTCCGCACGACGGCTGGTCATAGAGCAGTGATCGCCGAGCTGGACCATATCTTCATGAGAATAACGCCATTTGTTGACTTTACGTCCACTGATGATATGACGGATAGCCCGGTGGACCAGCAGGTCCGGGTAGCGGCGGATGGGCGAGGTAAAGTGGGCATAGGCATCCAGCGCCAGACCAAAGTGGCCGATATTATCGGGGCTGTATACCGCCTGTTTCATACTGCGCAGCATCACGGTCTGCAGTAGATGACCGTCAGGCCGTTTGCTGGCTGTTTCCAGTAATGAGGCATAGTGCCGCGGTTCCGGATCATCACCGCCGCCCAGGAACAGACCCAGTTCGCCCAGAAAATCACGCAGGCCACTGAGTTTCTCTTCAGATGGGGTTTCGTGAACGCGATAAAGAACGGGGATCTCGTTTTCGAACAGGAAATGGGCAGCACTGACATTGGCAGCAATCATGAATTCTTCAATCAGGCGGTGCGCATCATTGCGTTCACGAGGCTGAATGGAACGGATCTTACGATTCTCGTCAAACAGGAACTGGGTTTCTGTCATTTCGAAGTCAATGGCACCACGCTCATCACGAGCTTTTTGCATGGCTTTAAACAGTCCATACATGGTTTCCAGTGTCGGCAAGACGTGTTGATATTGTTCTCGCAAGGCGGGATCGTTATCAACCAGCATGGCGGCGACTTTATCGTAAGTCAGCCGGGCTTTGGAGAACATCACGCCTTCGTGGAAACGGTATGATTCGGTTTTGCCGTCCTGATTGATCTCCATTTCGCAGACCATGCACAGGCGGGCGACTTCCGGGTTTAGTGAACACAGGCCGTTTGACAGTGCCTCAGGTAACATAGGAATGACCTGGCTGGGGAAGTAGACCGAGGTGCCGCGATCGCCTGCGTCCAGGTCCAGCGGGTCACCTGGCTGCACATAGTGTGATACATCGGCGATGGCGACCCACAATCGCCAGTTGCCATTATCAAGGTGTTCGGCACAGACGGCATCGTCAAAATCACGGGCATCTTCACCGTCAATCGTCACCAAAGGCATGTCGCGAAGGTCCAGGCGACCTTCAACGGCATTCTCAGGGATGCTGTCACCAAACTGTTGTGCCTGCTGCAGCGCCTTGTCAGACCATTCATGCGGCAGTTCGAAATCGCGCAAGGCAATATCGATTTCCATGCCCGGAGCCATGTGATCGCCGATAATCTCGACGATCCGGCCCAATGGCGAACGGTGCACATTGGGATTCTCAGTAATTTCGATTTCGACGATCTGATTTTCTTTGGCGCCGATCAGCATTTCAGGCGGGATCAGTATGTCCTGGCTGATACGACGATTATTGGGAATGACGAAATAAATACCGGCGTCTCGAATCAGGCGGCCCACAATATGGGTATTAGCCCGATGAGTCACCTCTACGATAGCGCCTTCCTTGCGACCACGGCGGTCAATACCTGTAATGCGGGCAAGGGCACGGTCACCGTGCAGCACACTACGCATCTCCCGTTCGCCAAGGAAAAGATCTTCCCCCCCTTCGTCAGGAATGAGAAAACCATAACCTTCCGGATGTCCCATGACCCGGCCGCTCACCAGATTCATTTTGGAGACAACACCGTAAGCGCCCTTGCGATTGCGCAAGAGTTGTCCATCCCGCTCCATGGCCCTGAGCCGACGCCGTAACGCTTCGGTTTCTTCTTCACCTTTTATGCCGATTAATTTGGCGATGCTTTTTCGCGTCAGGGGCACATTATTTTGCTTTAAAATCGAGAGGATAAACTCACGACTCGGAATGGGGTTATCGTATTTCTCGGCTTCGCGTTCGAAGTTGGGATCGTTTTTCTTGTTATTAGTCATTGACAGTTTCAAATTCACTCTGTAATCTTTGCGCCTTCTTCAGCCCAGGTGGCGGAATTGGTAGACGCGCTAGCTTCAGGTGCTAGTGTACTTATGTACGTGGGAGTTCGAGTCTCCCCCTGGGCACCACTTCCCATTATCACACGTTAACGTGTATTTTCTCAAATCTCCGCAAACTGTTGCGGCATCTTGCTTTGCGGCTAGTTTGTCTTTGCCGTTACACCCACAATACTTCACAAAAATTCCTTTTTAGGCGTATATTTTCACACCTGACTGCACCAAAATTGCACCAAGGATTTGTGAAGATATGGCCACCTATAGTAAGCGCGGAGACCGCTGGCGTGTGCAGGTTACCGTCCATGGTACACGCAAAAGTAAAACATTACCGACTAAATCTCATGCGCAAGCCTGGGCGCGGATGATGGAAAGGGACAGTGCTGACGTGCAATCCGGCATGATACCTAACAAAACGGTGAATGATTTGCTGGATCGGTACGACCGCGAGGTGTCTGTTCACAAGGGTGGTGCACGATGGGAGCACATACGGCTCTTGAAGCTTCAACGTGATCCATTGGCAGCAGTCAATACCCGCGAATTGAGTGCGCAGGATGTCGCAGATTGGCGTGATCGGAGTCTAGCTGCGGGGCTTTCTGGTTCGTCGGTTAACAGGGAGTGGGCTTTATTGAGCGCAGTGTTTGATCGGGCGATTCGGGAGTGGGGCTGGTTGAAGCTGAACCCGATGCGGATGGCCACGAGGCCGAAGTCAAACCCGGAGAGAAAGCGTAGGCCGACCCGGGATGAAATTGATAAGTTGCTGGAGGTGATGCAGTTTGATGGCGCTTATCCGGTTTCTGTGGCTCAGCGTCTGGCGTTTGTGATGCTGTTCGGTATCGAGACGGCCATGCGAACCGGTGAGATGTGTGCGATGCGCTGGCAGGATGTCAGCGACCGTGTTGTGGAGATACCCAAGACAAAGAACGGTGATGCGCGTACTGTCCCGTTGAGCCGCTATGCCCGTGAGCTGATCGATATATTTCGTAAAGATGATCAGGAGCCCGATGACCTGGTGTTTGAGTTAAAACCATCACAGGTGGACGCGAACTTTCGGAAGATGCGCAAGAAGGCCGGCATCGATGATCTGCACTTTCATGACTTCCGCAGAGAGGGCACAACCAGACTGGCCAAAAAGGTCGATGTGATGACGCTGGCAAAGATAACGGGTCACCGTGATGTTCGTATCCTTTTAAAAACATACTATGCGCCCAAAATGGATGAGGTGGCTGACCTGCTGGATTAGTGCTCACGCTGCTTGAGCAGCCATTGTTGAAATTCTTCGCGTAGCCAGAACCGTTTACGGCCTATTTTCAGGGGTTTTGGGAATCCGGGCTCTTTTGTGATCCGGTCCTTAACATGACGAACGCTGAAACCCAGTTCCTGGGCGATGTCTTCGGCTTGAATTTTGTTGGGTAATACCATTATTGGTTTTCCTCTAGCGACTTATCTGCCTGCTGGCGAAGTTGGTTGGCGTGTTCAACTGGGTAATTCGTCTTTGCCCATTCATGCCAAAACCATTCGATTTTGTGGTCATCAGGGAAGCTGCGTGATATTTCAAAGCCAGCCCAAAACGCTTTCTTAGCCGCCTCAGCCTGAATAGCAGCAAGGCTTTGTTCTTTTGTCTGTTTAACAACCCTGTCTAACACGCC
Organism: uncultured Methylophaga sp.; assembly: GCA_965229455.1. Taxonomy (GTDB): domain Bacteria; phylum Pseudomonadota; class Gammaproteobacteria; order Nitrosococcales; family Methylophagaceae; genus Methylophaga. The sequence goes on along the minus strand of OZ245877.1, from coordinate 2,120,992 downwards.
TGCGTAAGGGTTTTCGTCAGTGCGCAGTCTTTCGGCAGCGGCTTCAGCATGAACTCGTAAACGCTCCACCGTCGCCTCAAGCTGCTTTATGGTTTCGGCTTGCCTTTCGCCCACTGCCTGCTCAGACGAACTATTTTTATGCTTCTCGATAATGGCTAACTGTGTCCCAACACTCATTTCTCACTCTCCTATAATTGAATACAAACAGGCGCGCAGGACTGCGGTTTGCCATGACAAATCTACTTCCCTAATAGGGTCGATTAGAGGGCACGTAACAAGGAAATTGCCGCCGCTCATCTTGCAAAAGCTGATGACTAAATCATATTTCTCAGCCAAGCTAATCGCTTGAACTATCCCTTTTTCAGTGGGTAGATGTGGCTGCCAGTCCTCTTTTGGGTAGCCCTCAAAATCAACATTTCCATCTTCGTCGATTTGATGCGGAATCATCCAGTAAGCATCATTGTCAAGCCACCCCATACAATGTACAGCCACCCACTCTGCCAACTGCTCAGGTGTTGCTTTGTCTATCTGTTCTTTTGTTGGTTTAGTCATCCCAACCTCTCCCATTCACTCACATGCCGCCCGTAATTCTCCAAGTGTCCAGGCGCATAGTGTTTGTCGTCTTCAAATACCCATCCTGCCCGCTCCATAGCGCTGATGCATTGCAGCCTTGTTGGCAGGGTGTATGTTGCTGTCACTGCTTCCCATTGCCTTTCTACGCACTGAGCGCAGTCGCAGGTGACGGATAACTGGTGGCGGTCTTGGTTAATCATTTTTCTGTTGCTTTGCGTTGGTGATGGCTTTTTCAAGCATTGGCAAAGTATCGTGTGCAGGGTCTGCTACGTCAGCATCAGGTAATCTCACATAACCATTTTCAACCCCATTTAAGATAAACAGCCTTGCATTCTCAGCCGCCTCAACCAACTGCTGGTTTGTGGCTTGGAGCTGTTCATATCTGCCGCCAGTTATGTCGTTAGCGACTCGCTCAACAGGAGTGCCTTTCTGATACGACCAGTCAATGTTTATGCTTTCATTGGTTGTCTTGATTATAGTCTTGGCTCTTATTGTTAATTCACTCATTCACATCACCATGATTAGCAAAAACGGAATGCTGAATAACCCAATCACCCTCAGAAAAATTAGATTCCCATTGCTCGTCTTCTTCATCAGCCTCAACGGCTAAAGGGCAGGCGAACGTATAACAGCATCCGGGGTTTTCGCTATCGATGTCTTGAGCTGTTGCCTTGCAGCCATATCCGTTGTTTAATTCAGAGCCAGAATCAAACGCGCCACACCTTTCGGCAAGCGCATCTATGTGAATTATTTCCAGCTCGTGGTACGGCTTATTAATAGCCTTTGTCGCGAATATTTTTGACTCTGTATCATTCATCACATCACCTCAATAATCCGGTCTTTGTATTTCATTTCCCGCCAGGGGTAGCTGCCGCAGCCTGCCCCAACTGACGAAACATACGCTGCCTGTTTCGCTCTTCCATGCGTTCAATCTTTCTCAGCAGGCTTGAAACATTACTGCGCGCTTCTTTAAGTTGGCTGTTGTACTTCTCAACATCGCCAATACGGGCGAGTAGCTTTGTCATTAGGTACATTTCTCGATGGGTGTTAGCCTCAAACTTCATGGCGTCTAGTTGGTCTAGGTACTCGTTCCAGTTATTGATTGGGAACTGTGAGACAATATGCTTCACATGGCCTCTGTTATTGACGTAGAGCAGTCCCCATTTAGGCGGCAGATCTTCTGGTTTTATGATGTCTGTGGGACACATGTAGTAACGCCAGTTACCAAGTGCCTCTACCTCGCCACAGCGGTGTGGCTTTTTGAAATCCGCGAGAAAGTCAGAGCGCGACACTTTGACCTCAACGACGATGGAGCCTTGGTAGCCATATCCGGTTTTAAAACCGATTGCGTCTGGCATTTCACCGTTCCAGCCTGTGGCAACCTCGCTTACGGCTACCTGACATCCTGGGCCATTACTGCTGTTGGCCCTTTTAAGCCAACGAACGGCGATGTCGCACAAGGCTTTGTGTGTTAATTCCATTGCCACCTCAGCAAGTAGTTTTAATCCGACGCAGCAGCTTGCAGGTGCGCTGTAGGTTCCTGCCGTACTTGCCTCTGCGTGTTTTATATGGGTAATGCCAGTAGGGTTCAGGAGTTCTGATGCTCCCCATTGAGCCCATGTCGGTGCCGACTGTCAGGGCCAGTGCTTGTGTGAGTTCTGCTTTTCCGATCATGATTGCACCTCATTTCTCAGAGCTAATTCCCATTCCTCCATTCGCTGTTTTTTAACCTCAATCCTGTCAGCAATGATTGAGCCCCTAAGGCTTAACTGGGATATGCTGAGCTCGCACTGAGCAATAACATCTGCTATTTCCTCTGTTAATGCCTCCTTGTTGGATTTACCTGTTTTTGGGTCAATTCCGCTGATGCCTTGGATTTGGATTCGACATACAACCTTGCTTAACTCAGCGAGTTCCTCACCTAGTTTTCCGATGCGTCGGATAGTTAATGGGTCGCTTTCATGCTTCCATGGGCTCATGACTGCACCGCCTTTGGCTTTTCAGCCTGGATGCGATCCCATATTTCTTCACGGTGGATTTCAACGTCTGCAGGTGCGGTGCATCCAATACGGACCTGATTACCTTTAACCCCTAAAACCTCAATTTTTACGTTGTCGTTGATAATTAGGGACTCAGAGATTCTGCGCGTGAGTATCAACATAATTAGGCTCTCCATGTAAGGGCGTCGCATTCGCCCGTAAAAACTTTCCAGGCCAGTGTGATTCTGGTTTTAATGCCGGTTATAGATAACGGTCTTGCCGGCACCCAATATTCACCAGCAATCGGGCAGATCCGTTTTTCTTGCATATCCCAGTTCTTTAGCTGGTTTGCACCTATAAGCATGGGGCCTTGATGTCTGAAAATTAGCGATCTTCGTTTCACCCTTCTTCCTCCATTCCCTTAACAGCTTCTGCTGTTGGTTTGTCGCACCACGGGCAGAAAACAAGGTTTTCGTCGAGTGGTGATTGATGTGCTCCCCATTCGTGATGACAGCGGGTGCATTTGTAGTGGCGGGTGGTCATGATGCTTCTCCGCGTTTAGTTCTGGCTTCGTCATACAGGTGGCCGCCTTGGCACATTTCAGGCAGGTTGGCTTTGACCAGGTGTTCAGCGAAAGGCGGGGGCACGGCATTGCCGCAGCGGGCTACTTGTTTGTGCTTGGGGTAGCGTTTGCCGGTGTGGTCCACGTCGATGATGTAGTCGTCGGGGAAGCCTTGCGCTTTGAACAGTTCGTGCGGCTGCAGCATGCGCATGCCGATGTCGACTATCTGGTAGGTTTCGCCTTTGACGGTGACCAGGCCAAAGCGGTGCTTGGCGGTAATGGTTTGCAGGGGCTCATCCACTTTGTGTCCTATGTTGGTGCCGTAGTATTTGAGGATGAATGCCCGGACCTCACCGATGTGCAGGCCGCCTGCTGTGACGGTGTGCATGGGTTCGTCTGTTTTGCTGCCGGTGTTTGTGCCGCGTAGCTTGATGAGGTTGCTGGTGACCAGTGCGTTGTGATCGATACCGGTGACGGTCGGCACGGGTTTGAATAGGGGCTGGCCAGCTCCCGTGTAGCCCCCGCCATATTGCGGGGACAGATGAGCGGACACCATGGCAAAGTGACCGCCTTTGACTGCAGCGCATTGAGTGCGCAGCGGTTCATCGATGGGCATGTTGCGTTGGTTGCTGGCGTTGGCGTGTTCTGTGATGAATGGCGCCACTAGTGCATAACCGCCTGATGCGGTGATTGTTGGTAATGGCTGGTCAAGTTCTCTGACACCAGATCCCCAGCGTTTGGTTTTTCCTGACCCTTCACCGTGTGCCAGTGTGGCGATGAAGGGCTCAACCAAGGCAAAGCGATTCTCTGTTGTTTGCGTTGGCAGTGGTTGAGTCAGCGGCAGGCCACGAAAATCATCATCTTTCTTTGCTCCGTAGTAGCTGACAATGAACGGCTCAGGGTTATCGAGAACAAACTTCTGAATGCCTCGGGCGATTCGCTTCATGGTGTTTTCAGCCAGTGGCCGCTTGCGGTCGAATATCGAGGGGCAGGGAATTGACCAGTCAATGCATTCCGCTGCAGTTCTGTATGGCAGCAGCTTGCCGGCTTTGACCGGCAGGCTGTCGGGTGCGCCGTGTGTTGGCTTGGGCCATGTAATGGGTTGGCCGTCACGGCGGGCGATCAGGAACAGGCGCTTTCTGATAGTTGGAGCGCCGAAGTCACAGGCGCGGAGTTCTTTCCAGTCTACCTGGTAGCCTTGGCGCTTGAGTGCATTAATGAATGATTTGAATGTGCGGCCCTTGCGTTTCTGGCATGGCTTGTCACCGTTCAGCGGCCCCCATGTTTGGAACTCTTCGACGTTTTCGAGCATGATGACGCGGGGTTTGACTGTGGCGGCCCAGCGAACGGCGACCCATGCGAGGCCTCGAATCTTCTTTTCGACCGGTTTGCCACCTTTGGCTTTGCTGAAATGCTTGCAGTCGGGAGAGAGCCAGACCAGTGCCACAGCGCGGCCTTTGACCACATCACGCGGGTTGATGTTCCAAACCGATTCAGCATAGTGCTCGGTGGTCGGGTGGTTGGTCTTGTGCATGGCAATGGCGTCTGGGTCGTGGTTGATGGCAATATCCACGCTGCGGCCTGTGGCCAGTTCGATTCCGGTGCTGGCACCGCCGCCACCGGCGAAGTTGTCGACTATGATTTCCCTGAACAGGTTGTTCACTGTAGTTCACTCCGTTCTTTCTTATATTGTTCAACTGTTTTGCCAAAGTGCTGCTCTGCACATTCCTTGCAAAAGAAAACACCGCAATACAAGCACCGGTATGCATGTCTGAGCTTCACAAGTTTTAAGCATGGGCATCGGATGTCCGTGAATTTGGCAGGCACATTTATTTCTTCCTGATATTTCAAAAAACGGCATTGCAAATAAACCGTTTGCTCTGCCGTGCGAGCTTCAGCAATTTCAAGACTCATGCTCTCTCCAATTCAAATTCATACCCGCAGTCGTTGCAGGTGAGGGTATCCATGTGTCCGCTGCACTTGGGGCACTCATTGAGGCGGCGGGTGATTGTATGGCCGCATTCCTTGATGCCTTTAAAGTGGTCATAGCTGGGGTCGTTGTTTGCCATTTCGCTTTTACGCATGACGGCGGGTTTGCCATCTGTCCAGAATGAGCAGTTCGCACCGGGCTTGTTCTTGATGCTCGGTGTCGGGCAGTTGTCATAGGTGCAGGTGGTGCAGCGGCCGATTCTCATGCGTTGATTTCCAGTGCTGATTTCTGTTCATCGCTCAACTCAAAACCATGCTCATCAGCCAGCTTTTGCATATATTCTGCTGCGTGCTTTTTGCTACGCGCCCGTGACCTGCATTCACAAAGCGCCAGATGCTGATCCATCTGTGCCTTAGTGATGACCTTCATCTTGTGGAGTGCTCGCATCAAGCTATTCATCCACGGCCATTCGCCTGGGCAATACGCATATTTGCCAAGCTGATCGCTATAAAGCCTGCCGTCTTCAGTGACGAACAGTGTCAGCCGGTCAATACGGACGGCTTTAGCAACATTGAGCGGCTTGCCTGCTGGCAACTGGTCAATGTGCAGATCATCAATTTCTTTCACACTGGAAATGATTACTGTCATGCCTTACTCCTTGTCATTTAAGCTGTGATTCCGCATTAGAGAGCAACCTGAGCGGGCATAGATTTTTCACCAAATATGCGTTTAGTTAATAAAGTGCTCAGGCTGCTCTGTAATACGAGGCTGGTTACGCCAGCCACTCGCTCCGGTTGTTAAAATGTTGTTGGCTGTGCGACCGCTCGCGTAAGGCACATGTATCCTTTTTGCAGGTCTGTTCTTGCTTCACTTAACCATCTGGCCGGACTGGTTGTTACGGTATGAACGTTGTCAATGGTTTCTGGCTGTGATTCGATGTGCTGACTAATTTCATGCAGCAGATTACGAGTCGCTTCCGCGTGGTCTTTAACCCGGTTCATCAGGTCGATTTCTTCCTGTGATAGGTCGCGGTAGCCTGTGATTTTTTCGTGCTGGTCTTTCATATCAATCCTCTTGATTGGTTAATGTGTCCGGCCTACCGCTGCCAGTCGGTATCCGGCTCTCGTTGTCTAGCTCCAGCGTCCTGGACTGGTAGACGCCTCGGGTTGTTTGTGCCGGTTACGTTTTCCGGCGTCAGGTGATTGCCTGACCGTTGGTGTTTCACTGACCGGTGCCTCGGTACCGGCCGGCAGGTTCGACGAGCCTTTGTTTATCTAGGAGCGCTCCAGCCTGCTGCCGCGGACTTTATGTCGCCAGGTCCGCTGGGCGGGCTGATGGGTAAGGCCATCAGCCATGAGCAACTTGTTATGTGGCAAATGCCTCCAGTTTGATTTTGGCTTTTGCGCCTTCGTGGCCGAATTGTTTGATGAGGTTTTGTATCCGTCGGCGGGCTTCGAGGTCTTCGTCAAAAGGTTCCAGTTTGACTTGTGAGGCTCGTTTGATTCGTTGCCTTGGGGTAACGAGGCCGAGTCGTTTTCTGCGCCTGTGTTCACGGTTGATGGCGTTTCTGCAGTCACGGCAGCGGTTGTCTTTGCCGCTGGTGTGGCATTCGGAGTTGGCAAACTGCGATATGTCTTTTTCCTGGTCGCAGTGGATGCAGATTTTCTTTTGTTCGAGTGACATGTTCATTGATGACTCCTTATCCGTGTTGGTCCATAAGTGCTGCTGCAGCGAACAGGATGTTGAGGCTGATGATGAGCTTCATTTCTATCCAGATAAGTGCCCGCAGGAGTTTGGTGACGGCTTTCACGCTTGCGCTTCCATGGCTGGTGTGACTTTGGCTGGTCGGGTGTTCCAGCGGTCATAGACGGCTTGCAGGGCGCTTATGGCGGTTTCTGGTGTGTTGATGAACCAGTATTGCGGCTTGGTCTGAATGTCGCAGCGGTTGCATTGGATGATGACGGCGTGGTCGTCGTGCTCCGGGTTCGGGTGTGACCAGGGGCCGAGTTCGAGGTGATCGTGTTGGCCGCAGCTGGGGCAGGGTTCGATTCTGGTGGTGTTGATGATGCCATGGCATTGGTCGACGATGTTTTGCAGCTGCAGGATGTTTTCGCGGCTGATGTCGAGTTTTTTGTTTAGTGGGTAGATAGGGTTCATGGTCTTTCCTTAATCAACAATTGCGTTGCCGCGGCCGGGTCTCTCGATTGATTCGGCCATTTCTTTTGCGAGTTCGATAATTGCCCAGTTACAGGCTTGAACAGCCAGATCACGGCAGGTGCAGTTTTCTGCCTCAAATTCTTCAATTCTGATTTCCACACCTTTGGTCGGGTGGGCTTCGATGGTGACTTTTCCGAGCTTTGTTAGTTGGGATATGTTTGCGTCAAGGCTCATGCCGCTTCTCCCTGCAGGTCGGTTTTGATTTGTTCGAGGACACTGCCAATAGTGGGGTCGACGATTTGCGAGAGCTTTTCGAGGACGCTGAGCTTGAGCGGCAGGTCTTTAATGGTTTTGCCAGTGGGTTCGATGAGGCGGTTTTGTAGTTGTTCTATCGCGTAGTCGATGTCTTTCTGGCTGGGTGTTTGTTTTTGCGATTCGGGGCTGGATTGCTTCGCTGTGCTCGCAATGACAGGTTCTGCTGGAACGGGTGCAGGCGGTGCCGGTGGCTTCACTGCTGGTTTGCTGCCGTTGTGCCAGTCCTGCATGGTTTTCTTGCCGGCTGATTGTTGGCGTCGCTTTTCTTCGGCCTGGGCAATCTTTTGTCTGTTGGATTGCTGTGGCTGCTGGATGTCAGGCAGGGCGTCGTGTTTGTAGCCACTGAGGTCGTATGGCTTTGTGCTGCCATCGTCGCCGACGCTGTAGGTGTGGCGGGCTGTTCTCTTAATGTGCTGACGGGAGAGCAGGCAGGCCACGGCGCGGTCTATTTCAGTTCGCGTCATTTTATGCGCGAGACGTTCGTGCAAGCCGGTGATGCTGTAGCTGGCCGCCGGGGTGCGCATCATGGTGTGCATGATTTCGTCTTTGATAAGTTGGTAGCGCAGGGTCATGGGTCAGGCTCCTTTGATGTGTTTGCGCCATTGGTCTTCAATCCGCATCCAGTAAAGCGGGTTGATTGTGCCTTGCCACATAAATGCTGATGAGACGGTGCCGTGCGGGTCTTCTTTTAAGTCGCCGCTGATGCTTCCAAGGCGACCACCTTCGTGCCTCAGTTGTCTGAATTTTTGCAGCGCGTCCTTATTAGCCAGGAACAGAAAGAATTCGACGCCAGTGGTGCTTGCTTTCATGTCAGGCTCCATTCAGCAGGTAGTCAGGCAGCCATTGGGCAATAGCCAATATGCTGATGATGATCACGGCTTCGATAGCCGGACGGGGTGTTAGGCGAAGATCCATTGGAAAACCCCGAAGGCGCAGACGCCACAGAAGAAGCCAGCGCCCGCTGTGATACGGAATACGGTGAGCAGGCTGTATTGTTTGTGCGGTGATGTGCCGCGGTATTCGATGGTGTTGTGTGCCTGGTGCATGAGTCGCCCCTTAAAATCCGAGAAGATCGGTTGCGGTGCATTTGAACTGATTGCAAATCCTTTCCAGCGCATCTGGCTTTGGCAGCTTCTTACCGGTTTCGTAGTGATTGATGCTGACGCGTGAAATTGATGTGGCTTGACTCAGTGCCTTTTGAGAGAGTCCTTGTTCGATGCGTCTTTTCCTGATGTTTAGTGAAAAAGCTTTCTTGTTCATATGCGCTCCATTTTTAAAAGCCGCCAGGCGCGACAATTCGTAAACTGCAATTACAATTTACCGCTGAGGTAAAAACATGTCAATACCGTAACGGTAAATTTTTTTGCTGGGCGTGTAAGAGGTTTGTTTTTTTGATATTTTTGGGTAGAAAAAGGGAGGATGTTGAATGCAGGTTCTATTGATTATTTTTGCTCTTATTAATTCGAGCGAGACCCTTGCGGATTATTCAAAGGAAGATATAGATTTTTGTGAAAAGGTAGCTGATAAAGCGTTGAGAGAAGATTGTTTTGGCAGGATTGCGGACGGTCTAGCTGTCAAAGGCTTACTTGGCCGTTCAGACTTCTACATCGGCGGCTGGGAGATGGGTGCATTTGAATCAAAAATAGAGAACAATACTTCTCTATATGCATACGTCCATTCAAACGAAACCTTTCGTGATGATTATGGTGAGATCGTTATACCCAGGCTTTATTTGAGGTGTCATGACTCAGTTATTGAGTCTTACATTAATGTTGGCGTATATCTTGGTGCTGATAACGTTGATGTCATCATGCGTATTGACGATGTAAAGCCCAGTAAAGAGCGGTGGGGATTGTCAACTGATGGCGAGTCTGCCTTCATTCCAGGGGATGGTGTGAATCTAGCAAGGGCAATCTCCATATCAAAAGAAATTGCTGTTCGGTTTTTGCCCAGTAATGTGCCGCCTATTGAAATTAGCTTCGACATTCAGGGTGGAGATTCTGTAGCGGCTGCCATTCATGCCGCTTGTGAGAAAGGCGGGAGCTAGTCCCGCAGTTGTTACCTAGTGAAAGTGTCCGCCAATGCTTTGACTACTACACCTATGATCTTATGGTTATGTCCGAACTGAATCATTTTATAGTCATTGTTGAATGACTTTAGATAACTGTTTGGTCCATCAAAAACAATTTGCTTGATCATAAGATTCTTATTCTCGAGATCCACAACCAAAACAACATCAAGATTTTTTTCTTTTTCATTGGGTTCAACATAAACAGTGGCTTGGTCTGGTATAGATTGACCAACCTCTGAAGTCATTGCATCTCCGGACATTTTCGTAGCATAAGCAGATGAGCTTAGGTTTAGTCCGGCTGGTATAGGTATCTGACTAACATTCTGATGGTTAGTTGAGTTCAAATGATTTCGGTCAAACCGCTCTACAATTTCTTTGTATTCAAACAACGGGATTCTCCTGTTTCCATAGCCTTCAGTGGCAGGAGAGTCTTCAGCAATTTTTGAACCGCCGCGCGCTTCAGATGAATAGTTGTTGTAATGGATAGTGTCCATCCATCCTTCATAAAGCGAGTAGAAATCTTCTATTTTTCTAGCCATATCATTGCTGATTGATCTCGAGTGCTCAGTTTTTGAAGCTGAAAACCATCGGGATACAACTGTCGGAGATATGTTCAAGTCAGAAGCAAAAGAGGATTTTTTACCTTGATGCTTCTCATCAATGATTTTAGATAAATTGCGCAACCTAATCTGTTTTATGTCCATAAAAGGATTATCTCATTTGCATGATCACAATTGTTTTCCCTTAGCGGTAAAATAATTTTTTGACAAATAAACCTTTGCGGTAAATAATTGAATCATGAAACTACATGAATATTTTTACTCAAAAAGTGTAGCTGAGAGAAACCAGTTTGCTGATGCAATTGATTACTCTCATTCCTACGTGCAAATACATTTGATACCCAAAAACTCGCCGCCCGACAGGCTCCCCCCGCTCCCAAAACTCAGATTAATCTCAAAGGCCACTTCAGGTGTTGTTTCATTTGAAGAAGTCCTTGAACACTTTGAACAAATTGAGTCAGCGGCATGATTTCTCTCGTGGTGTTTGTTTCAGCTTCATCACGGTCCTCGTTCCGGGGCGGTTTAGCCCCGGTTTTTTCAGTTTCGATTATGCCCCGTTTGCGCCTGGTTTGAATCAGGCCTTTGTATGAATTGTGAGGTCGGTCATGGAATTAGATATTCAGGTGAGTGAGTCGCACCCGCTTTTGACGAAGAAAGAGAAGGTGATTTTGCAGCTGCGGGCGATGGGGCTGACGAAGCGGGAGATGGCTGAGCGTTTGCACCGGAGTGTGGCGACGATTGTGACCCACGATATGCATATGCGGGAGAAGCTGGGGGCGACGAACGCGGCTCAGGCGGTTTCTTTTTCTATCGCGATGGGGATTCTGACTATTGCGGCGAGTCAGCCTGACGAGGTGCCGGCATCAAAATCGGAAAAGCGGGTTATTGGCCGCGCGACTTCGGTGCTGATGTTGTTGTTGTCGTTGGTTGGTGTGGCGCCATCGCCTGATGTGATGGCGAGTGATTGGTTAAGTAAGGGGCATGAGCAGCCGTTCCAGCGTGTTCGCGGGGGTGTTCGTGGCCGGGTTCGTACTGGGGCGAGTGGTCGCAGTGCGAGCCGTAAGCGCGATGAGTTTGAGCCGGGGGTTTTTGATGTTCAATAAGGACCCCGCATGGTGGCAGCTTGCGATCGGTTATGTGGTGCTGGGACTTTATTGCGGATTTATGGCGTGTGTGTGGCTTTTGGGGTGGTGCTTTAGTTTGCCTGCCCGGGGGCTGCGTTGGCTGGGGGTAATGAAGTGAACCCTAAAGAGGTAACTGAGAAGCTATCGTTAATGGGGCTGGTAGTCGACGACCTTTACCTTGATGGGACAATACAACGGGTGCCGGTTGAGGGAAAAAAAGCAAGCAACAGAGCCGGTGCATATTGTTTGCGTGATTTTATTTTGAAATCCGGGCGTGTTGCTGTGGTTGGGTTTGCCCAGAACCATGTCACTGGTCATATCGAGAGATTCACAGTTTCTAGTGAGGATATGACTGTTGAGGAGCGTAATGAGCTAGAGCTGCAGAATAAGGCATTCAAAAAAAAGCAGCATGCAGAAACAAAGGCAAGAGAGTACGAAGCGAGAGCAAGAGCAATTGAAATATGGGACAAGCTACCAGAGTCAGGTAAAGCCCCGTATTTATTCAAAAAGAAAGTTCGAGGCTATGGGCTGAAGTATTCAAGGGATAGTGTTGTTGTTCCTGTCAGAGATATTGAGGGCCGTCTTAAAGGACTTCAGTTCATCGACGCCGAAGGTGGGAAAAAATTTTTAACAGGGACAGCCAAAAGAGGCTGCTTTCACCTTGTCGCAGAGCCAGACAAGCAGGTTGGCATTGCAGAAGGGTATGCCACAGCGGCAAGCATATATCAAATTACGGGGATACCAACTGCAGCTGCTTTCGATGCAGGCAACCTTTTGCCTGTTGCGCTGGCTTTTCGTGAACGTTGGCCCGAAATAGAGATCATCATTTTTGGTGATGACGATAGAGAGACCGAAGGAAACCCCGGTAGAACAAAAGCTATGGCCGCTGCAAAAGCGGTGAATGGGAAGGCCGTGTTTCCTGAATTACAGGAGGCTGAGTGATGGATAAAAACAAGCACCACCAGATAGCAGAGTTGGTTTGCGTCATTAATGAGATTGTTGAAAACCCTGATTCCAGTGCCGTTGGTTTATATAACGACGGTGTTCGTGTACTTAGCTCTGGTGAGTTTGTTGCCAGAAAGCTGACTGAAAATGATATTTATTCTCTGATTGTCAGCTGGGATGGTGTTGATATTACAGATTTGATTGTGGCTGCTCAGAACAAGATTTTGGGTTTGATGCCATGAGTGAGCAGCGAATAACCGACTTTAACGATCTGGCTGCCAGCATGGGCCCACAAGCAGTAAAAAAGACCATTACGCAGCAACTGGAACAGCCTGACGCACAGCGCCAGCCTTCCCAGGGGGATAAGCCGCGCGTAAAGCCTGCGGCACCGCTTTGGGTTGAGCAGCTGATACGCACTGATAAGGGTGCGATTATCAATAATGCCTTTAACATCCGCTTGATTCTGGACAATGACCCTGCCTGGCAGGGTGTGCTGGCTTATTGTGATTTTTCTTATCGGCTTTTGAAGCGCCGTGCCCCGGATATCCCTGAGTTTTCAGAGGGGGAGTGGGAGGATGCTGACACTGCCCGTTTGGACATCTGGCTGACTCATCGTTATGGCTTTAAGCCGGGTCAGCGGGAGATGTCTTCTGCATTGATGGCTGCAGCGCAAGGGCGGCGATTTCATCCTGTTCGGGAATATCTGCAGGGCCTGAAATGGGATGGCCAGGAGCGGCTGGATAAGTGGCTGTTCCAGCTATATGGGGCGCAGTCGATAGGCAATGATGCTGATAAGGGCCGGGAGTATATCCGCCTTGTTGGTCGATTCTTTCTGATTTCTGCCGTGGCGCGGGTGATGACCGGGCGAAACGGGAAAACAAACAAGGTCGATACGATGCTGATCTTGCAGGGTGATCAGGGTATTAAAAAGTCGACTTCTATCTCTACGCTGTTCGGTGACTGGTTTTCTGATTCGCCGGTGCCCATTGGTGATAAAGACGCTTATCAGGTTATTCAGGGTGTCTGGGGGCAGGAGATGGCGGAGCTGGACAGCTTTAACAAGGCTGAGAGCACGGCAGCAAAGATGTTTATCTCGCAGCAGGTGGACCGATACCGACCGAGTTACGGCCATAACGCGCAGTCTTTCCCCAGGCAGACGCTGTTCATAGGCACAACCAATCAGGATGTGTTTTTAAAGGATTACACGGGTAACCGCCGCTATTGGCCGGTGCTGGTAAAACGGGTTGATATTGAGGGTTTGCTGGCCTTCAGGGACCAGTTGTGGGCGGAAGCCTTTCATGCGTATCAGCAGGGTGAGCGATGGTGGGTTGAAGGGCCTGATGAGCTGGAGCTGTTCATTAATGAGCAGGACAGCCGCATGCAGGAGGACCCGTGGGAGAGCAAGCTGCAGGATTTCCTGACTGAAAGAACGGATAAATACTTCACCAGTGCGGAGCTTCTCGAGGATTGCCTGGGCAAACCGCTCGGCACGCAGCAGAAAGCCGACCAGAACCGGCTGGGGCCGATTATGCAGTCATTGGGTTGGCGGCATAGCAGAAAGCGGGTGCCAGACAAGAAAACAGCCAAATCAGTGAACCGCCGTGTGTATCTGAGACCGGAAACCAACGAGGATAAATTCTGATGTTGGCTGTATACAACCAAAAGTGTTCCAACCGTTCCAACCTTGTTCCAACCTATTTAACGCAGGTTGGAACAGCCTTAAGCCGCATTGTATCTCGCTTTCAGCGGGGTGTTCCAACCGTTCCAACCTCTACACGTGAGGCATGCACACACACGTACACATGTATGTGTGTATACGTGGATATGGATGGAACAGATGGAACATCGTTAATAAATAACCACAAAACAAAAACTTATATTGTTCCAACCTCCTGCTTATGGGGCTGGAACAGGTTGGAACGGTTGGAACACTTCTTATTTTTACTTTTTGGAGGGTATTTGATGGCTGATGAGGTCGATAGAGCGAATGATGTGGTTCAACGTCATCTGGATACGGTGCTTACTGCACACAAATTGCCTCACGCTATGGCTGATGAATGTGTGGAGTGTGATGCACCCATCAGTTCTGAGCGACAAAAAGCGACCGGGGGGACTGACCTTTGTGTTGATTGTGCTGCTGCCGATGAAAGAAAGCGGAGGCTTTATCGTTCATGAGTGAGTCAGTTTTAAATCAAGCCGGGAAGAAGTTTGATCAGGACAAACCACGTTATGACTTGATGCCTTTGCTGGCCGAAATGGAAGTGGTCGAGGTGTTGACTTATGGCGCGATGAAATATGACGAACATAACTGGCGGAATGTGTCACCGCTGAATCAACGCTACTACAGTGCAGCGCGGCGTCATCTTCAGTCTTTCCTGGGTGGTGAGAGTCGAGATCCTGAAAGCGGCCTGCATCATTTAGCGCATGCGAGCTGCTGTTTGCTGTTCATGCTGCAGATGGATATTGAATCTGAGCATGCTGAGTCTTCAAAATCAGAAAACGGGGGCGGGTTTGATGATTGATGAGTTTCCTAAAGAGCAGACCAAGGCGTATCTGTATCGTTGGGGCAAATGGGCATCAAGGGATAAAACTCGGGCACTGGGTTTGCCTGCAGTGTCTTCTCACTTGATGGATCACACCCAATATCACGAAGGTGATTTTCCAACTGAGGAACAGGTTGAGCAGGCATTGGTTGAGCTCGGCCAGTTCGATCCTTTGGCCATGGAAGTGACAAAACTGTATTACACCGGACTGGATGATGACGGCAATAAACTCAGTTGGGACCAAGTTGCTGAACGTGCCGGTTGTGGGCTGAAAAAAGTCCGGGCGGCCCATAACCTGGCCATTGGTTACGTTGCAGCCTGCCTCGGGAGAGCGCAGTGTCGACAGTCCGCCTGAACCTGTCTCGCTTACCAGCTGATAAGAAACAGTTCGCATGGAACTGGATAAAGCAAAACAAGCCTGCATTGGCAGATTTGCTGCAGGATGACTTCTTTAAATCTGCGCAGGAGACTTTTGGTGGTGATGTTCAGGTCGAACTCGAAGCCAATGAAATCAACGATTTAAAAGAAAAGTTTGCAAAGGGACCCCAAGCAGGTGTATAAAGTCTCTCAAGATTCCATAACTGCCCCTGAAGCTTGCTTCCGGGGCTTTTTTTATGCCTAAAAATCGAGACTATCCTTTGTTTAATTCTGAATTGACTCAGCAGATAGCCGACGGTTACCAGGCTGTTTTGACAAAGACCGCATATGGATTCAGCGCTTTGGGGCTTTTTGTGTCTGGACTGACAATTGAACAAATCACCGGGGTAGCGGTCGGGGTATGTTCAATCATCACAATGATAGTCACAGCAGCAATCAACTATAGATACAAGAAAAAGCTGATCGAACAGATTGAGCTTACTAATGCGCTGAACGATTCATCGTATGAGGATAACCGAGATGTCTGACCGGTACTTCATGCCAGTAACTTTTTGGGTCCTCCCCGGGGGTGCCAGCCCGCGTGGATTTTCTGCTCGGTGAAAAAAGTGGTGTGGCGGTATATGGGGGGTTGTATCCCGGGACGCCATGGTGGTCAGGTTCTCTTATCGGTCTAACTGACATTGCCCTGGACCAGTGGCAGGCATTTCGCGGCAGTAGCGCCGCTGAGACAGCTTTCTTTGAGTGACAATCATGATTATTGACCTGGATGCGACTGCGAACAAAAGCCATATCGCGATGGCGATTGGCAAAAGCCAGCAGGCAGTGTCGAAGCTGGCCAGGAAGATCGGGTTGTCACGTAACGCCACGAACGGTGAATTGCTGGAAGCCATATTCTCGCGACTCAGCGATGAAGCAGCTGGCCGCGGCGGTGAGGCTCAGCAGGAACTGACGCAAGCACGGATCCGCGAGTCACTGGCCAAGGCGCAATCATCTGAGATTTCAAACCTGCAGTCACTGGGTGCCCTGGTGGCGGTGGAAGATATTGAACCACTGCTGGAACAGTGGGCCACGGTTTCGCGTGCGGAAGTGGCAAACGCATTGAACAAGATCGTCGCTGATATCGAAGGTGCTCATGATATTGCTGTCGATCAGGACATGGTAAATGGTCACATTAACTCAGCCTATCGCATCATCGGTGACTATCCCGGAAGAGATCCGGCAGGCGACCAGAGCGACGCTGCAGGCGATGCTGAATCGGGTGGCGAGGAAATGGATACCGCCTGAAAACCGAGCAACGCTTGAATGGCTACGCGATGAGTTCGTGTTGCCGCCTGAGTCTGGTGACCTGGCTGGTAAATATAATGTCGACTATGTCCCTTATTTCTGGGGCGTCAGTTACATGATGGACTCGCCGACCTGCCGCGTGCTTTCACTGATGAAAGCCGCACAGATTGGCTGGACCTTTTACCTGGTTGGCTTTCTCGGCAAACGAATCGAGTGCATGCCGGGCAACATCATGGTGCTGTTTCCGAAAGAAGGTGCGGCCCAGTCGTTCGGTGAAGAAAAGCTTGTGCCGTCGATACGGTCTACCGCGGCGATGAGTCGCCTGGTCGATGTCAGCAAAGCACGGAAAGACGGCCAGCGGTCACTGTTTAAGAAGTTTCCCGGCGGCTTTTTGAAGATGGTCGGGTCAAACTCGGCCAGTAACGTGAAATCAACCCCGGCGCAGCTGGTGATTGCCGAAGAGCCGGACGACACCAGTGAAAACGTCAAAGATCAGGGCGATGCCCTGCGTCTGGTTCGGGAGCGTCTGAAACGCCAACGCAGCGGCAAGCTGATACTCGGCGGCACACCTTCGGTGAAGGGCGTGTCCCGCGTGGAAGAGTTCGTGAACATGTCGGATCGGGCCTCGTTGCCGATTCGTTGTCATGACTGCGGCGAAAAGCATGTGCTTGACTGGGAAAACGTCAGCTGGGGTGAACGCACTGATAACGTGACGCACACGGTTTATGGCAAAGCCGATCCGACATCGGCTGTTTATGCCTGCCCACACTGCGGCAGTGTCTGGGATGACTGGCAGCGCAAGAAAAACATTTATGAGACCGTCAAGACGGCGTTCGACGAAGGTGATCCGTATTGCGGCTGGGAGTTTGAAAGCACACCGACCAATGGTGCGTTCATCGGGGTGGAAAACCTGAGCGAACTGTATGTTTGCATACCCGGTACCAGTCTGGCTGATGTGGTCCGTGATTATCTTGAGGCGGAATACGAAGCCGAGCACGGTGACGAATCGGGCCGGATCGTATTTACCAACTCGAAACTGGCACTGCCATACGAGTACAAGAGCAACACGCCGGAAGCCGACGAGCTGTCAGAGCGTGCCGAGGATTATGAAGAGTTTACCGTCCCGCATGGCGGCCTGATCCTGACCGCCGGTGTCGACGTTCAGCATGATCGCCTTGCCGTTACTATCTGGGCCTGGGGCCGCGGCGAGGAAATGTACCTGGTTTACTGGGGTGAACTCGCAGCCAAAAGCACCACGGTTGACGTGAATGACCCGGTCTGGGAAGAGCTCGACCAGCTACTGACCAGACCGTACAAACATGCCGCCGGATGGCAGATGTCGATTGAAGCGGCCTCCGTGGATTCATCGGACGGCCAGACCAATGACGCGGTATACAGCTTCGTGCGGAAACGCCAGAAGCGGGGCGTGCTAGCAGTCAAGGGTTCATCAGACGACTACGGTTCGCGGGAAATATTCAGCCTGCCGAAGAAGATCGACCCGAAATCAAAAACCAAGGTCAGCAAGTACGGGCTGCGGACGTTCATCGTCGGCACCTACAAGGCCAAGGAACTGCTGATCGGCAGCAAGGGACGCATCACGCTGACCGGCAACGGCCCGGGCCGGATGCATTTTTACAAAGGTGTGCGGGCTGACTTCTATGACCAGCTGGTCTCGGAAGTACTGGTCCCGCACCGGCTTAACCGCCGCAAGCTGACCTGGCAAGTGAAGTCCGGCGTTCGCAATGAAGGCCTCGACTGTACTGTCATGGCATTGCATGCCGCGCGGTCGGTGAAAACACACAGCATGTCGCCTGCGGCATGGGATGCACTGGAAGCCAAGCTGCAGCAGGCGGATATGTTCAGCGAAATGACATCGCCTCAAGAAGAGAAGCAGGTCAAGCAGGTCGAGGAAGCGCCAGCCGCAAGGCCGCGACCACGCCGGCGTGGGAACTACGTCAGCAACTGGAAACAATAAACCGGCCATCGCCGGTTTTTTTATGGGTGAATTATGGCAACTATCTCAACCATCGAACCGAACGCCATTATCAAGGGCGACACGGTTAAATGGAAAAAGTCACTGCCGGACTATTTGCCCGGTGACGGATGGGAACTGACTTACGCTTTCGTGCTTGAGGGTGCCAGCAGTGACCATCAGGATGCCACTGCGACCGATAACGGCGATGGCACGCACCTGGTGTCTTTTTCATCGTCAGATTTTGAAGTCGGCATTTATCACTGGCAGGCGTATGTCACCAAGGCTGGTGAGCGTTATACGGTCGCCAATGGCCAGTTATCTGTCAAACCAGACTTTGCAACACTGACCTCAGGCTATGACAACCGCTCGCACGTCAAAAAAGTGCTTGATGCCATTGAAGCCGTGCTGGAAAACCGGGCTTCAGAAGAACAGAACTACATCATGATCGGGTCAACCCAGATCACCAACATCCCTCACGGCGAGCTGCTGGCGTTGCGTTCCAAGTATCGCATCGAATACCAGCGCGAACTGCAAGCCACGCGACTGGCAAACGGCCTGAGCGGTGGCAATAAAATCAAGGTGCGCTTCTGATGGGAATTCGTGACTTATTCAAACGTCAGGCGCCCGAGTCGGCACCAAAACAACGTAAGACACCCTATCTGGCACCACGGCGCCGGGGTTTTTCCGGTGCCAAGATTGACCGGCTGACTGCCGCCTGGACAGCGACACCGAAACCCATCAACGCTGACATAAAGCGTGGGCTTCGGATCCTGCGTGCCAGAACGCGCGACCAGGCCCAAAACAACGATCACGTTCGCGGGTTTTTGAGACTGCTAAAAAGCAACGTGATAGGAAGCCAGGGAATCACCCTGCAGTCTCGCGTTCAGAACAGAAACAATGAAGGCCTCGACAAGCTGGCCTGTGATGCCATCGAGGCCGACTTTGCTGCATGGGGCAAGCGCGGCAATGCCGATGTAACCGGCCGACTCAGCTGGAAGATGATCCAGAACTTGTATGTCGAGACCATGGCAAGAGACGGCGAAGTGCTGATCC
The DNA here is from genome assembly GCA_965229455.1 of uncultured Methylophaga sp. Classification (GTDB taxonomy): domain Bacteria; phylum Pseudomonadota; class Gammaproteobacteria; order Nitrosococcales; family Methylophagaceae; genus Methylophaga. The sequence goes on along the minus strand of OZ245877.1, from coordinate 2,101,543 downwards.
AGTTCCATGCTGGCTTTAACAATAACCGCTGGCGTTTTGCGCTTGAGTTTATCGACGTTGAGCTGCTTGACGTCACCCATAACGTGACCATGAAAAATGGCAATGAAGTGGTGATGGGTGTTGAGCTCAACAAGTATAAACGACCCGTTGCCTATCATCTGCTGAGCACACACAGTGCCGGCAGTGAACATTATCAGCACAACGGCAGAAACTATCAGCGGATCCCGGCGAATCGGATTCTGCATGACTTTGTTGTCGAGTGGGTAGATCAAGTCCGTGGTGTGCCATGGGTGGCCAGCGGCCTGCAGCGCCTGAACATGCTCAATGGTTACGAGGAAGCCGAACTGGTGGCTGCGAGAACCGCTTCCAGCAAGATGGGCTTTTTCGAAACCGACCCCGAGTTCTATGCCGAATATGTTGGCGATGAAGTCGACGCCTATGGTGACACGATCACCGATGCCGAACCCGGCACCTTTGAGCGCCTGCCCGCAGGCATGCGCTTCAATGCCTGGGACCCGCAGCATCCGAACGCGGCCTTTTCAGATTTTGTTAAAGCGACACTGCGCGGGATTTCATCCGGCCTTGGTATCAGCTACAACTCGCTGGCCAATGATCTGGAAGGGGTTAACTATTCCAGCTTGAGACAAGGCGCATTGGAAGAGCGCAGTGCCTGGATGAACTTGCAGTCATTCGTTATCGAGTCACTGTGTGAACGTGTTTTTGCCATGTGGTTGCCCAATGCCCTGCTGGCAGGTATCTCGCTGCCGAATGGCGGCACGCTACGTGCTGATGATCTGGACCGATACATCAAGTCCAGCTGGCAGGGGCGTCGCTGGCCTTGGGTGGATCCGCAAAAAGAAATGATTGCCCACCGCGAAGCCTATGACCTGGGCATTCGCTCCCGCAGCGAAATCATCCGCGAACAGGGTCGTGACCCTGAAGATGTTTGGCAGGAAATCGCGGCAGAAAACAAGCGGATGGAAGAGCTGGGCCTAAACCCGACACCGTCCCGTCAGGACAACACTCAAACCCAAAACCAAGAGGACAATGACGATGCCGATTGATATCGATAAAAAGTCATTGACGCGCAGCATTGAACTGTCGCGAGACGTCATCAGCCAGGATGACAGAACGGTGGAGCTGGCTTTCTCCAGTGAAACCCCTGTCGAACGCTGGTTTGGTAATGAAATTCTGGATCACGGCACCGGTTCGATTCGCCTGGGGCGAATGCAGAATGGTGGCGCGGTCCTGATGGACCACAATCACCGCGACCACATCGGTGTTGTGGAATCCGTATCTGTCGACTCCGACCGCCGGGGGCGGGCGAAGGTGAGGTTTAGCCGTAACCAGCGAGCCGATGAAATCTTTCAGGATGTGGTGGATGGTATCCGCCGGCACATTTCGGTCGGTTACCGGATTCACAAGGCGGTATTGGAAGAAACCGGCGACGATGGCCCGGACACTTACCGCATCACCGACTGGGAACCCTACGAACTGAGCTTCGTATCTGTTCCCGCAGACGACACGGTCGGTGTGGGCCGCCATGCTGATTTTGATATCCGTTCATTTATTCAAGAGGAAAAGGTTATGCCTACAGAAGAACAAACCCCGGCGCCAGAAAACAAGCGTCACGAACAAGTCGATGTGAAAGCCATCGAAACCAATGCACGCACCGCTGAGCTGGAGCGGATCCGCACCATCAGCAAAACGGCGTCTGCCTATGGTGACCGTGTTGACGGCATCAAGGATCTGGAACGCCAGTTCATTGATAACGGTCGCAGCGTGGCTGAGTTCAACTCCGCGCTGCTGGAAAAGATGGGCGAACGCACCAGTGAACCAGCGCCGACCGCTGACAAACTGGATCTGGAGCTCAACGATCAGGAACAGCGCCAGTTCTCCATCATCCGCGCCATGAATGCCGTGGCCACCGGTGACTGGGAAAAAGCAGGCCTCGAGCGTGAAGTTTCACGCACCATCGCCAAGCAACTGGGCCGTGATACCGACGGCGTTTTTGTACCGACCAGCCTGCGCATGCAGCGTGATGTGATGGAAGTCGGCACAACCACTACCGGCGGTCACACCGTACAAACCGAAGTGCAGGACATCATCAGTCTGCTGCGCAATCGCATGATGGTTCGCCAGATGGGTGCACAGGTGCTGAGCGGTCTGACCGGCAACCTGTCATTCCCACGTCAGGATAGCGCCAACAGTCTGAGCTGGGTCGGTGAAAATCCGGGTTCTGATGTTTCTGACACCAACCTGACCTTCGACCAGGTGTCGATGTCACCCAAAACCGCGCAGGCCTCGACTGCTTACAGCCGTCAACTGCTGGTTCAGTCATCTGCGGACATTGAAAACTTCGTCCGTAACGATTTGGCCACCATCAATGCCCTCGGTATTGACCTGGCCGCCATCAATGGCTCGGGCAGCAACAACCAGCCCCGCGGCATTCTGAACACCACCGGCATCGGTAGTGTCGTTGGTGGCACCAACGGCGCAGCACCGGACTGGGCTGACATCGTTCAACTGGAAACAGAAGTCGCGGTCGACAACGCCGACGTCGGTAACCTCGCTTACCTGACGAATGCCAAGGTGCGCGGCAAGTTGAAAGTCACCGAAAAAGCCAGCGGCACTGCCCAGTATATCTGGGGTGACAGCGGTGAAGCAGGCATGGGCATGATGAATGGCTACCGTGCCGGTGTTTCCAACCAGGTACCGGGCAACCTGACCAAAGGCACGGCAGACAGCATCTGCTCCGCCATCATCTTCGGCAACTGGGCCGATCTGATGATTGGTGAATGGGGCGCGATGGAACTGCTGGTCGACCCATATCGCCTGAAGAAGCAGGGCCTGATTGAAATCACCAGCTTTATCCTGGTGGATATGGCGCTGCGTCACCCTGAGTCTTTCGCAGCAATGAAAGACGCGCTGACTAGCTAAGGATTCCTGGCCACGGACGGCCGCCTAATCTCAAGGTGATAATCATGGCAAAAAAACTGACCATTATTGAAATGCTGCGTCCGACCGTCATCGCCAATAAGGATGTTTTTCCTGGTGATGAGCTGACTGTCGGTGAGGATTGCACTGAACAGGAAGCCAGACTGGTCGTATCGCTGGGCAAAGCTCGCGCCGTGCCCGAATCCAATAGCAATGACATCGTTGACGCGATTGGAGAACTAGACCCTGAAGACGAAGAACTCTGGACTCAGGGCGGCAAACCTCAGGTCGAAGCGCTGGAAGCACTGCTGGGCTACCCGGTATCCGGCAAACAGCGTGACGAAGCGTGGAATATTTTCAAAAAAGCATCTGAATAATGACCATTCAGCAAAGCATGAACAGGGTGCTGAAAAGCACCCTGTTTAATACCAGCAAGGATGCCCAGACACTGACCTATCAGGTCAAAAGCACCGGCAGCAGTGTGACCATTCCATTCTGGCCAATGGCTTATCGAGAGCATGAGCCAGATGAAGATGATGGCCGCTACCGAGTGCGTGAAAAAACGATTTCTATCCTGAGCATGCCAGCTGATGGCGTCCAGGAGCCTCACGTTGAAGACAAGGTCACCATCGATGGTGATGAGTGGGCAATTGAAGAGATAGATTCAACCGCTCTTGCCACGCACAGCCTGACCTTGCTTCGCCGTGAATTACTTGAACGCGCTTCAACCAGCCGGAGACGTTTCTGATGCCACAGACACCGTCAGGATTGATGAGTCTGCCGTTGTCGCATTTGCGGCGGTTGGTGTCTGAGTGCGATGCGTTTCAGACGTGGACGGGCGCTGCTGATGCTACAGAGGCGCTCGAACACATTCACCTGGTCGAGTTGCCGCAAGGTGATTTGGTGCGGCCGTTCGCGTTGATTGGTTTCGGTGCGCGGTGGAAGACAGAGCAGCGCTCGGTTCAGCTTTACACCAAAACCGGCGAGCTGTTTCTGATGTTTGAGGCGGATGTCGCCGAGGCCGATCAGGCGAGTCCAGCTGATGCCATCTTCGGGTTTATGAACCCGATGGGTGATGTGGTCAGCGAAATGCTGGAAAAAGCCGGTACCGATGATTATCTGAATGTCATCGAGCTGGAAATGGAAGAGCCACCGCTGCGTGAAAATGAAGAAGACGCGCAGCTGAATGAAGATTATTACAACGCCATATTCAACGTGGTGTGGAGTGGTTTCTGATGTTCACAACGACGCTGACTTATCGAGGGTTTGATGGGCTCAAAAAAAGCACCTTGAACCGGGAAGTCAAAAAACTGATGCAAAAAGCACTCAGGAACTGGCACAAGAATACCTTGCCGCGACACTTTAGAAGAGGTGCCGCAGGTAGATATGGTTATATGCCGCGCGACAAAAAATATAACCGATATAAACAGCGCCGTTATGGGCACAGCAAGCCACTCGTAAAAACTGGTGACTTGCAGAGAATGGTGAGTCGCGCCGCAACTATTCGAGGCACCAGTAAAAGGGCCAGAGCAAGCATGAAAGCGCCGCGATATTTGTATACCTACAAACCCGGCCAGCCAGACAAGGCTGATGAAATCACTAGGCTGACACCAGATGAAGCCTCCAAAATGGCCATTGAGCTAGACAGGAATCTGGAAGTCAACTTGAAGCAGTACAACAAGAAACGAACCGTGAGGCTATAGCCATGTCATTCAAAATGTTTTCCATCTATGCCGTGAAGGTCAACCCGACCGGCACAGACGACGATGTGTTTCTGGACCAGATCACCAACCAGTCACACAACCTGAACCAGACCCTGTCCAAGCTGCGTTCAGATGGCGCGGCGGATGCCACGTTTTCAGCGATTGCCAAGCGGGCTTCGGAGATCAGCTTCTCCACCGCCAAGGTGGCCACGGCGTTGAGCAAAGGCGGCCTGTCTGGTTTTGCGATTGCTTCTGATGGCACCAACCCGGGTATTGATTTCTACCTGCAGCAGCATCAGCAGGGTGGCACCCGTAAAACCGGCGCCGATCATATCAAGGCGACATTGGCCACAGGTATCCTGGTGCCGCAGAACTTGCAAGCCTCGACCGATGATATGGCCAGCATGGAGTTCCTGGCTATCGGGGTTTATGACGGCACGAATGAGCCGATCAGTTATACCGCCAGTGTGGAACTGCCAGCAGATGAGATCGACGCGAACCAGATGTTCTTCGCCGGTCCTGTTCAACTCAATGGCACCACCATCGAGGGCGTGCAGTCCATCAATCTTGACTTTGGCGTCAACCTGAACCGCATCAGTGGTGATGGTGTGCCCTATGACAAGTTTGTGAACATTGCCTACCGTGAGCCGGTGATTCGGATAACCACGCATGATGTCGAGAACGCGCTGAGCGTGATCGGTGAAAATGGCACTGGTCACAGCGCGACTTGTAATTACTTCCTGCGTAAAGCCGCGAACGGCGGCGCCCGCGTCGCCGATGCCACAGAAGAGCATATCAAGCTCAGCACCACCAAGGGCACACTGCTGGTCAGAACCATCAACGGTGATTCCGGTGAGCCGGTGGCTGCAGAGATTGAAGTGCATCCGGTGTATGACGGCACCAACGATGTGATCGGTATTAACACAGCGAGCGCGATTAGCTGATGAGTGGATTTCTGTATTTTGTTCCCGGCAAGAAGCACGTTGATGACAAGGTGCTGGAAGAAGCCGGTATTAAAGCCATCGGCAAAGCCGAAGGCCTGAGTTTTATCGGCATTGAGCGCGGCCCTGAAGGTGAGTCAGGGATCCTGTTCCTGGCTGGCCCGGTCAGCAGCGACCGTAAAGCGCCCCGGATCGGTTATTACCCCGCCCAGCAGACCTGGCAGTCCTGTAACCATGGCAAGTTCTGGCTGGGTTATGAAACCAGTCACCGGCCGGAGCCGGCGGATCTGGTCCGCGAAGAAATGATTGCAGGCCACCAGGTGACGCTGGCCGACGGTCATGACTGGATGGTGCCACTGGCAAGAGTATTTCCAAAAGGCACAGCGCTGCCACAGGCATTGGTGCTAGGACCGGATGGGGAGCTGGTCACTGAGTCACTGCCGCAGTTTGCCAAGCTGAGCCAGGACGCAGAGCGCGTATTTGAATGGCATATTGGCGAAGATGTGACAATGAACCTTCAAGAGGCGTGGGATGCTGCTATCAGAGCACTGGCACAAAACTATCGCCTGGATAAATGGGAAGTGTCAATGCTGCGTCTTTTAACTGATGCCAATGTCACTGAAACGCTTCTAGCACTGATTGATGGGCCTGAAATAAAAGCTTTCATCAACTCAAAAAAAAAGGACGAAGATACCGACAGTTTGAGCGATGGCGATCGGGTTTGATTAAGGATTATTACCCCACATTCGCCGATGTGTTCTGGCTGGGATAAATATCATGCAAACAAATGAGGAGATGATTTTGAAAAATTGACATCATTGGACCATAGGCATAATCTGCGCTTGTGGCGGCAAAATCCGTCACCGGGTTTGACAGCCCGAACTAAGGAGCGCACCAAGCCGCGCAAGCGGTTTTTTTATGCCTTATGGTGGGTGTGCGTGGGAGGCACTTCGGTGCCTGCCGGTTATCTCCTTAGTCGGTCTGTCAACCCGCGTACATCCATCACCCAATGATTGACAGCGTTGTGTGATGGTTATCAGTTAATAAGGAGATAGCCATGACTAATGAAGTTTCAGTTTTTCAATTCAACCAATCTCAGCAAGTAAGAGTTATTGTTCGTGATGGCGAACCGTGGTTTTGTGCAGCTGACGTTTGCCGGGTTTTGGACATTAAAAACGGTAAGCATCTAGTAAAATCGCGGCTTGACGCCGATGGGGTAGTTCAAAACTACCTCATAGATTCTATGGGGCGTCGCCAGCAAAACAATATGATTAATGAACCCAATCTTTATCGCTTGATCTTCCGTTCTGACAAAAAAGAAGCCAAGCAATTTCAGGACTGGGTGTTTAATGAAGTTCTGCCCCAAATTAGAAAGACAGGCAGTTATCAGGGCGATATGCCATCACTTGAGCCAATAAGTCACGCTCAAAGAATGGCGTTAAAGCGAGAAGTGAATAAACTCGACTCAGGCTGGGTTTTCAAGCATGAGGATATAGGTTTCGGTTTTTACAACTTGGTCAGGGTGAAATATAACCTTCACCATATTGATGAGTTGCCTGCGATTCATTTTGATAGCGTGATGGCAATGGTTAAAGAGGTTTCAGCCAGACACGAACAGATGATCGATGTATTCAATGACATTCGACGCTATCTGCTGAACGAGTTTATCCTTGGTAATTCAATATGGACACCGACAGTAAAAAAACGGTTTAAGCAACAAATTGGTAAATCACTACCACCCAGGCCAGATTGGGTGAAATTAAATAACCAGCTCACACATTGAGCAAAAACAAGGGCGCTAAGGCGCCCTTTTTTATGGGCGCTGATTATGAGTTCACTCTCGATTGAATTAAATGGCAAGTCTGCCTCAGCAGTTCGGGCTTTTATGCAGCTGACAGATGCTGAGCAAAAAGCCGAGATGCAAGCCAGAAAGACATCCCTGGCTTCTGCACGGCAGCGGGACATTTTCAAAGATACAAAACGCGAGCTCATTGGCTGGGGCAAATCACTGGCTGGCATGACCGGCATTATTGCTGGGGTCACCGGTGCGCTTAACCAGATGAATGCCGCCAATGACCGGGCAGCAAAAAGCCTGAAAGAGACCAGATTTACTGGTGCCAAGCTGTCTCAGGTTTATCAGGATCCAAACGAACGGGAACTGGCCCGTCAGGCAGTCGAGAATACACGCTCTCAAACCGGTATGAGCCGTGAAGAAGCGCAGAATCTGCAATTTCAGCTGGCTTCAAATGGATTTGACTATCGTGGCGCCGACGCCCGGGAGTTTTACGCAAGCCTGTATGGCACATCGAAAGACCCCAGCAAACTGATTACAGGCTCGAAAAAGTTACTGGCAGGTTTTGGGGAAGAAGAAGTTGGTGATTACCGTCGCGCGACCAACAAGATCATGGTGGCCTCGGAAACATCTGATATCGATGCTGACGAAATGGGTACGGCAGCATCCAGGGTCGGGCTTTCCTCGGCGAATATCGGTGCAAGCGATGAAGAAGCCTTGGCTATCATCGCAAAACTATCACAGGCTTTCCCCTCATCAGAAGAGGCTGCGACTGCACAAAGAGCCTTGGCGACAGCTATCGACAAACTGGATCTTGGAACCAAAGGCTACGCAGAGGCGATTAGAAAAATAGAAAAAGACCCGGCGCTGAAAGATAAGGTGTTCCAGAACGTCAGAGCAAAAGATGGTTTCAATGCCTACATTAAGTCTCGTGACGAAATTATTGCCCTGGAAAAACGCTTAATCGAAGAAGATGCGTTACCCGCAGGTCAGGGCGCCGCATCTCGTGTCCTAAATAACCTTTATGACCCGAACACGGCCTCTGGCAGAGACGCAATTGCAGTCAGAGAGGCTTCAAAAGCCGCTCAGCGTCGTCAGATAGCTGAAGAAAGACGTCGTGGAGAATCAGAGCTCCAAGCTCAGGCTGTTATTGATAATGAAATGGCCAAATCAGAAGTGGCCGGCGAAGGCATGTTCCGCGGCTTTGGTCGTGAGAAATTCATGGAAGCCGCGAAGTTTGGAGGCGTTGGTGCAGATGGGCTTTCAACTATAGGCGATGTTGGCGCGTTTGCATCAGGGACAACTCTGGATTTATTAAAAGATGTCGGAAAGATGTTTGAGCAGCTCTATCAGGCTGTCACAGAAAACACTGAAGCGACAAAAGAGCAGACCAAAAAATCAGCCAACAAACCGATGGCTCGCAACAACGGCATGGTTGAGTAATGACAACACCGGCATTTTATTACGACAGCGTGACTTATGACTTTGTCAGCCTGAAGGGGGAAGTGAACCCCGGCACCGGTCAGCAGCTGCAGGAGTTGACACGTTCTGGTGTCGATGGGGTGGCATTCCGCCGGGTCGGGCGCCGTGGGTATCCGTTCCGGATGTTTTCGGTGCGTGATGTCGTCAACGAGGTGGCCGCGCAGGATCTGATCCATTATTACAAGGAAATGCAGGGGCAGATCATCGATATCACCGATGAGCTGGGAAATGACTGGTACAACGTGATCGTGCTGAATGTGCGAATGCAGCAGCCAAAGTATGCGACAGCCATATCCGGCGGGTTGGCCGGGGTGTCCAGTGGGTTGATTGTCCGGGCCGATTGGACTTTGCAGATGACGGAGACGTCATGGGTGTTTTAGTCACTGAGGTGAAGCAGATCGGGCCGAACGGCTGGCGATTGAGCTATCAGAGTGATTTGCCGAACCCGACCTTTTATATTTATCAGGATGGTTTGCTGGTCGATACGACCAAGGCGACGACGCGGGTGCTGAGTGTGCCGGCGGGCGAGAGCCTGGTGGTTGAGGTGCTGGATGATCCGGCCATCAAACCCGAGGCGGCCTTCCCGGGCCGGTTGACGCTGGGCTGGTATTCGGTAGCAAATGCCGCGTCGTATCGCATCGAGGAATATGTGTCATCCAATTGGGTGCAGCGCAAACGGGTGATTGAGACCGGTCGCGGCTATTACCAGTGGAAAACACGCTGGCTTGAGGATAGCACAGTGCATCAGTTCCGGGTGGTGCCGGTCGGTACCAACGGAAATGACGGCGATCCGCTGGTGTTTTCGGTGTTGATGGTGCGGCATCCGGACCCGCCGGATGTGAGCTACAGCTACAGTGCGGCAACGCAGACAGTAACAATCAGTTAGTTCAGGCCCCGATTCCGGGGCTTTTTTATTTTTGAGGGTGTGAACATGCCAGATGAAAAAACGCATGCCGATTCGATTCGGCTGTATTTGACGGGTGCGGCTTCGGCAGGGGCCTCGCAGGCTGATCCGAATGCATCGCTGGGCGGTTTCCGCAGCGGCAATGAAATCACGCATCTGGCTTATGCGGTGAGTAACCCGATCAGCAACCTGACGATTGACTTCCTGGCAGGGGCAAACGGGACCGGCAGCGGCACGATCACGGTGACCGGTGATGACACGCTGACCTGGACACCGCCGGGCGGCAGTGCCGGGCCAGCGGTGACGATTCTGAATGGTGAAACCAAGATTCTGGAAGCGGCTGGTGCGCCTGAGAAATTCATCCGCGTCAGCCGGACGAGCACGGATCCGCTGACCGGTACCGCGACGCTGACATTAACCGATCAGTTCAACAACGTCATCGGTATGGATAACGTGTCGAGTGCGGAGGCAGCAGCGGGTGATACCGAGTATCGCGCGATTATGCTGCGTAATGAAGCGGCGACCGAGGTCAAAAACGTGAAGATTTATATCGGCACGCTGGGCACGCAGCTGACCACCGGCGGCACCCAGTTGGGCTCGTCAGGTGGCGGCACGGTGTCACCTGCTGCGGGTAACTTCAACGACTGGCCTGATTCCGGCTTTGCCCGAATCGAGGACAATGCCGGCAACCTGAAAGAGATCGTGTATTACTCGAGTCGCACGTCTACGGTGCTGACCGTGCCCGCAGCAGGCCGGTCCCAGTTAGGCACATCAGCGCAGGCGGGTGCGGCGACGGATGTGGTTTATCCGGTGCCAGGCTTGCGTATTGCGACTGAAACACCATCAAACAGTGAAATTCAGGAGGTCGCGAACGAGTCAACAGCGCCGATCGGGGTGACGTGGCGAACGGCTATCACGGCGGCCAATGGCATTGATGTGGGTGATCTTGCTGCTGATGGCGAACTGGGGCTGTGGTTTGAGCGCAGCGTGGTGGCCGGTGCGACTGCTGAGGCGTCGGTGTTGAACATGATTAAATTCAGTTTTGATGCGGCATGAGTAGCATATTTACCTTTGCTGATAATGTGCTGGGCCAGCTGGCCGGTTCGGTCTCTGTGGGCGCGACATCGGTCACGGTCGGATCGCCTGCGGGTGTAAATAACCCACCGCCGGATCCGAATGGCGGCATTGCCTGCCTGACGTTGGTGGACAACCTGCAAAACCCGACCAAGCTGGAAACCATTTACTACACCGGCCGCACCGGCAGCGGGCCTTATACACTGACCGGCGTCATCAAGGGCCGTGAAGGCACGCCAGATGAGAGCTGGATCACGGGTGAATATTTCTACCAGGCGCTGACCACCAACACCCGCTTCGGGCCGCTGCTACACCCCAAAACGATTGATCAGGATTTGCATGTGCCTGACAACTACAATGCGGCGCTTGTTGGCCCTGTTGGCCCAGGTGCGGGCAAAACATTTTCAGTTGGCGCTGATGCGACGCTGGTCGTGCTGGGAGATTTAAATGAGTAAAGTTGTTGCGAATGAGGTTGAGCCGTTTTCAGGCGATGATTTCACCATTAATGCCAAAACCAAAACGGGCACGCTGAAACCCATCACCGGCGACCATATCGATATGGAAGGCAAGGGGTTTTCAAACTTCGAGATCAAGGATGTCGCCGAACCGGGCAACGTGACGGCAGACATTACCTCCGGCGTCTGTACGCTGGATTATGAACTCGGCGGCGTGCAGACCGTGAGTCTCACCGAAGATATCACCAGCTTTACGTTCAGCAACTGGCCCAGCGGAAAAGGTGCGGGCATGACGTTGTACTTTGAGCAGGACGCGACCGGTGATCGCAGTGTGGATTTCAGCCAGTTCCGCACGCCCGGTGGTAATGGCGTGGCGATTGCCAGTGATGCCAGTGCGGTGGATGTGGTGAGCGTGATCACTAAAGATGGCAGCACATTTGATGCGGGTCTGGCTATGGGGGCTTTGGCGTGACGGTTGGGGTGGCACAGCGGGCTCTATTAATTATGTCTGACAACGGTGATGACCTAGGTGCATGGCAGGCAGATCTCTCAACAGCCAGTTATGATTCAATCTCTCTATCTGTAAGCTCTCAAGAGCCCATCTCTCTCGGTCTTACCTTTAGCACCAATGGCGATAAGATGTACGTGGTGGGAAGAGGGACCGACAGAGTTAGTCAGTATGGATTAGAGACAGCTTGGGATTTATCAACAGCCAGTTACGATTTAGTGCAGTTTGCTGTAGGCACCCAGGACAACTACCCTGAGTCTGTTTTTTTCAGCAATGATGGCACAAAAATGTATATAGCGGGAAGTGTTACGGGCAGAGTTTATCAATACACCTTGTCTACCGCCTGGGACTTATCAAGTGCCAGCTATGATTCTGTGTCGTTTTCTGTCGGCTCCCAGGAAAGCTCGACTCATGGTTTAGCATTTAGCTTTGATGGCACAAAGATGTATATAGTCGGAAGTGCTACGGACAGAGTTTATCAATACACCTTGTCTGCCGCCTGGGACTTATCAAGTGCCAGCTATGATTCTGTGTCGTTTTCTGTCTCGCCTCAAGACTCCAATCCAACCGGAGTCAAGTTCAGTTATAACGGTTTGAAGATGTACGTAGTGGGATCTGGCAACGACTCAATTTATCAATACACCTTGTCCACCGCCTGGGATTTATCAAGTGCCAGCTATGATTCTGTGTCCTTTTCTGTTGGTGCTCAGGAAAGTTCGCCAAATGATCTAGCATTCAGCTCTGATGGAGCGAACATGTATATAGTGGGAAGTGATTCAGACATCGTTGCCCAGTATAGTTTTTGAAAAAAATAAGGCTTTGATATGCACATACACAAGCAGTCATTAAAAGTAATCAGGAGTCTTCCTAGTATTTACAAAAAACCAACAGGCGGAACCGTTTCTGGCTTTAACAAACTGAATGATGCTGATTTGATAAAACGGTTCGGCATTTACCCCGTTACGGGCGAGCCCGCTCTTGAATGGTGGCAAAGCAAGTCAGACCCTGAATATACCTTCACTGATACTGAGGCGCAGGTAAGTTATACCATTACCGATATGCCGTTTTCAGAGCGTCAGGATAGTCTTGTCGGTCAAGTCTATGCCCAGTCACGGACATTGATTGCCAGCCAGGAGCAAGGCTATGCGCAATCAGAGATTGCAACATGGCCGATGATTCGCGATGAGGTGAAACAATACAATATTGATGCCACAGTTGGGCCTTATATGCAGTTGGTGGTGGATGAAGGCACTTATAATGCCGCCAGTCTGGCGTCAATGCTGACCCCTAAAATCACGTTTTATGATGATGTTATTGCTGAGCGCAACAACAAGGTGCAGGCAATCAAAGATGCCGAAGATCAGCCAGACTTGGATTTGATTGATATTGCTGCCGGCTGGCCAACGATTGATGATGACTGATGCTTAACCGAGCGCCTTTTAACCGACTGCCGCTGAACAGTGCGGCTGAGTATGATCTCAAGATCACGTATGACGTTCACCTGTCTGGCTCTGCGGTTCAATATAATGCATCCGCGCATTCGCTTTATGGTCGTTATGGCATTGTTTACCTGCGCTTTGAAGAAGTTGAAGCGCGTGGACATGCCATTTTGTTCAAAAGCTTTGCGGCTGATCAGGTAGGCGCTTATGGTTTAAGGATTCAGACCTATGATGTTGAGCTGTCCGGCGCTAGTCGCTGGTATCTGAATTACACCGGCAGTGCCAGCGGCAAAGCATTGCTGTTGCGAACCGTCAATGGTGAGATTGCCCGCGGTGCTTATGGCATCAGTGGGGCAACTTATTCACAGCACCTGGGCGGCGGCTTCTCAGTCGCTTACGAGTCATATCATGCTGAGGTAATGGGTCACCATGATTTGCAGGGTTACACACCGCAGTCCACAGTGCTGCGTGGGGCAGCGTCACAGCTCAAGACTTATCTGAATGAGCAACGTGGTTTGTCACGTATGGCCAATGATAGCCTGGTGGCGTATGAGCTTTATATCGGCGTGGATTCTGATCCGGATTTCGATGCTGACCCTGATGAAACATTCACCTCGCTGCCTTTTGAAACCGATGCCTTGTCTGCTGGTAGCACGTATCACTTTGTTTTGCGTCAGCGTAATGCCTGGGATCTGCAATCTAAGAACGTGCGCAGTTGGTCGGTGGTGGTTGATGATGCCGGTGAGGCTTTGACGGCACCTGCTGCAGCAAGTGAGCCTGCTATCAGTGCCGCTGCTGATGGACGGGCACTGGTGACCGCTTATTATGATTATGTAGCGGACGAAAGCCGCGCCGATCAGTTTGCGTTATTCATTAACACAGATGGGTCAGAACCGGACATTGAGAATGACACGCCGGTTTATGTGTCAATGACAAAGTCTGACGGTCGGGCTAAGCTGAAATACCTGACATTGCCTTACGGTGATGCGGTCACGGTGAAGGCGGTTGTGATGACACGTCGCTCGGTAGATGACACTTTGAGCCCGGCCAGCAGTGTGTTGCAGGTCGTGACAAGTACAGATGGTCCTGTGGCGCCATTAGGTAGCGCCTTATTCGGCCGCGTGGCCGGCCAGAAGTAATCCCGAGGTTTTAATGACAACAGTGCAATTGACTGGTGACGGCGGCGCGGTCATCTTTGGTGCTGAGTCTTTGCTTGTGCAAGTGAAGCGTCGTTGGGCCGATGACTGGCAGACGATGCCTTATCTGACGCCCCTGGCTGCCCAGTTATCGATATCGCCGGATATGCCGCGCGCTGATTTTATGTATCACTACGGGCAGATCAAGCGCGAGGATAATGCTGAGTTTGTCGACTTTGATCCGCTCAACCTGTCTAACTGGTATGTGCGTGTGCTGATTGATGATCAACAGGTGTTTGTCGGTATTTTGATGGATGACCGCTTCGATTTGCTGGGCGCGCTGAATAATCAGCCATCAGGTGACCAGGCAATGACCGCCTATGGGCTGGAGCATTTGCTTGATCGGGCTTCTGTTTTGGGAGCCGTAACGCTGAGTGGCACGATTTCTCACACGCCGACTTTCAACCTGGTTGAAAACTACGGTGGCGCGGTGCGTGGCAATCGCAGTGACTCTCTGGTTGATGGGGTGTACCTGTTTGCCAATAACGATGCGCGCTGGTCGAACCTGGATATTATCCGTTATGTGTTGGCCCATCACACGGATTTTGGCTTTGAGATTGATTTGTCTGGGCAGTTTGATGTGTTGGCCGATATTTATGGCGCTTACTGGTTTGAGGGGCTGACGGTTCGACAGGTGCTGGATAAGCTGATCGACCGCCGCCGCGGCCTGGGTTGGTACGTGTGGTCCGATGGCAGCACGGTGAGCATTCATGTTTTTACAGTTTTCGAGCGTGATATTGGCCTGGGAGATGTGCAGATCCCGGGAAATCCGCAGCAGGTCGAAATCAATGCCGATACTTTGGATGTGCAGGAAGTCACTATCTCGCAGTCTGAGAGTCAGCTTTATGACCGGATTGTAGTCCAGGGGGCACGCGCTCGGACGGTATTCACTCTTTCTCTCCAGGAGGGTTCGTTGAATGCGGCCTGGTCTGCATCAGATGAAGCTGCATATAAATCGGTTGCGGGCGTGACCAACAAGGAGCGTGATGCTGAACGGGAGTCAGATCGCTTTGCACCGGTTTATCAGCATTTTACTCTGAGTGATAACTGGAACGAGACGGCAAACGACGGAATGGGCGGGGATCGTTTGCCAGTGCTGCCAGCATTTAATGATCTGGCCCAGTTGCAGTCTGGCAGCTCACCGGCGATGCAGATCCGCAGGCCCTTTAATCGCACCTTGCCTTTTTATGATGAGAATGGTGATCCAGTCGCGCCCATCGTGATCGGTCTGGCCAGCACTGAAAACAGTGATCGTTACGTGCAACTGGACGGATCCGGTAAGGTTTTGGGGCAGGCTAAGTCGCTGGTTCGCATGATGGATGAGAAGCCCGGGATCGTTCTGCGTGCCGGCATCAACCACGCACTCGCACGAAACCATTTTGATAATGAGGTGAGTGGCAGCGATACGACCCCTGTGGTGGATTATAAAACCTTACTGTCCACGGTGAGTATTGAGACAGATACCCGACCGTCAGTGGACGTGATGCTGAATGCGGATACCGATAATGCACGTGTGTTGGTGCTGACAGTGCATGATGCTGAGTTCTGGTATGTGACGCCTGATACGGTTCGCGGCGTTGAGAACGGACAGTTGCAGCGTGAATCCGGTGGCGCCGTGCGTGATGATACGGATAAGCTGCGTTATCTGGCGGCGCTGGCGACAGGTTGGTATGGTCAGAAACGTTCGAGCATTACGCTGACAACACGCAACCTGCCATCAAATCTCAGCCTCGGGTCATTGGTGACCTCTGCGGCCAGCTCCTGGCATAAGGAAAACATCGGCACGGTGCTGAGTAGTATTGATTATGATTTTGTCGGTCGGACCACGACGATTCGGACCGGCTATGCTGAGCTGGATCTGCAGGCAATGCTGGATATTCCTGGCATGTCTGATTTTAGAAGTGTAGGCCGAGCGTTTAATCGCCAGCAGGCTCAAATTAAGCAGATGACAGATCGAATGGCAAACTTGCCAGTTCGGTATGCCGCTTCTGCAAGCATTGATGAGACTGATAGCGAAACAGCTGCAGTAGATTTCATTGTTGATAACTTCGATAGAGCTAACAATGATTCACTTGGCACCTATTGGGACTCAACCGCAATCAATAAATTTCTTATCAGGTCGGGCTGTATGGTGACCAATACCGAGGTGACTGGAGCCAGGAATAGAAAACCTTATTACTTTTTCCAAGTGGGCGCTGGTGCGGGAGTAACCGGAGGTTCCGTATACAACCAAGATTTAGGCGGGAATACAGTAAACGCATCACTCACAACGAACGCGCCGATCAGTTCAACATATCAAAGCTCTGACACTCACGATGGCGAGTACTCGACAACTGCATCGGCCGGAGTGAGTTTGTTTGGAAACATTTTGCTCCCTGAGAAGTACAGTGACGCTAATGCTATAAGCTATCTCAGAACAGTAAAGGCCGAAAATTACAAGGTTTCAGTCACTCTTGAGTTGCCGGAAAACTATGACCGCCTGGATTATATACGTGGATTATCTTTAGGGCTTTTTCTTTCTGGCGCCAAAGATAAAAATGATTTGATAATCTCTGAAAAGTTCAACTTTTCGATGGGTAATTACACGGGCTTTACTGTATCAGCCAGTACATCTGGCAGTTCTGTTTCATTTAGCTCAGCTGATAGCGGCCTTGCAATGATAATGGACAAGCAGACTTTAAGCGATCAGGCCGGGAGTCAAAATATTATCGATATTCTGACTCAAGAAAGAAGTGATACTGATCGAGTTGAGATTGGCCAGGAAACGGTAGAATCTTCAAGCTATTCAATTGAATATCCAGTCAATGGTTTTAATTATAACAAGAACCCTGTTCTGACGTTTCATGTAAAAGCGGGCGAGGTAGACATCTACCTTGATAATGTTCAGATAAAACAGACCAGCATTGATAAGATGACGCCAGGTGGTTTTTTAGGCTTCACCGCAATGGACAATATGTTGCAGAAATTTCAAAACGGTGTGCTTATCGGTGTCACACAGATAAAAGTGTGGACAGATAATATTCCTGAGCCACCAGGTTCACAGTCTGGTCACGGCTATTATGACAATGAGAACAGCAAGTTTTTGTACACGGACGGTTACCACGTGCCCGATGGTAATGGCGGTATAGTCTACGACCCAACCGCGTTGGATTAATCAATCAGCCCCGGTTCCGGGGCTTTTTTATGCCCGGAGGTTTTATGGAACAGGCTGTTTGTGAGCGGCAGGAGACTGTGATTCTGACGCATGGGTTTAATGTCAAAGACGGTGGTGCCGGCAGCATCGATAAGTTGAAGCCTTATCTCGGCGACTTCCGATTGCTTGAAGCTGACTATGGCTGGTTTGGCCTGCTCAGTGTCAGGCTTTATAACGACAACATTGCCCGGATGATTAAGGGCATGACGCCGCCGCAGTCTATTGGCATTGGTCACAGCAATGGCTGCACGCTGCTGATGAAGGCCTGTGAGTTTGGGGCCAGTTTCCGGCACTTGATTCTGATTAACCCGGCGCTGGATAAAGATACCAAAATCCCGCTGCAGGTTGATCGCGTTGATGTGCTGCACAACAACTATGACAACGTTGTCACGGCCTCACGGTTCCGGCCCTGGCACCCGTGGGGCGAGATGGGCCGCACCGGTTACCGTGGCGATGATCCGCGCGTGTTTAATCACGAAACCTTCCACTTGTTCGGCGTTCAGGGGCACAGTGAGGTGTTTTTCAAATCGGCGGATCTTGCTGAATACATCAACATGCTCATCGAAGAGGAGCGCGACTGATATGTCTGCAGCTGATTTCTGGTTATTGGTGGCCGCTTTATCCGGCGGTGGTATTTGCCTGCTCGCTGTCATCATTTTGCGAGACAGATATAAGCACAGAAACAAAGGTGGCCGCTCATGAACAGCTGGGAGGAGGCTTTACCGTATTTTCCAGAACATGAACTGGCCTGCAAGGGTACGGGTGTCATCAAGCTTGATATGCGGTTTGCAGCAGCATTGCCTCAACTCAGGCTGGCATGGGGACACCCGTTAGTGCCAACCAGTGTCTGTCGCACTCCAGAGCACAACCAGCGCGAACGAGGTCACAAAAACAGCCTTCACCTAACAGAAAACCCCAAGCACTGGACACACGGCACGATGGCCGCCGATCTGCGATGGTATGACTGGGACGATGATGCGCGACTGCGTTTCGCCAGACTCGCCTGGTCACTGGGATGGTCTGTCGGCCTGAATAATGTGTTCATCCATATCGACCGACGCATTGATATTGGTTTGCGGCAGCGTGTGTTTAATTATGGCAGTAATTGGGATGGGGCATTTGGTGAGGAAGAGATCACGTCATCAGGTCAAACTGACAGCAAGTAATTGCACCAATCAATTATAAGGTGCTGAATCTATTAAGGTTCGGTGTCTCCCCCTGGGCACCACTTCCGAATAGGCAACACCTTCAGTTGCCGCTTCATCCAAATAATTATTGTAATGTATTTTCCCGCGCCATCGGCTTAATCTGATGCGGCAGGAAAAGAAGAATGCTGCGCCTATTTTCACTCGCAGACTCCCTGACAGGGCTTAGTGCTCTCTGGCATAGCCTGTATGTTACAGCAATATGCCTACGCTTGCCTTTTATTTCAATCTCCCTATCACAAGCTTTTTGCAAACTTTTGTCGAAGTTGATTCAAGATTTCATGATACTGTCCGTTATAAAATTTATGATAAGTCTGTCACATCAGGGCAGCGGTTATAGCGGGAAATTTTATGGCAACATTCATCGATTCCATTGACGAGCGCACCAAGCTTGCTGGCACCAATCACCTGGAAGTACTCTTATTTAACCTGGGCACCAGTGATGCCACTGGGCGTAATGAGGTCTTCGGCATCAACGTCTTTAAAGTACGCGAGGTGTTGAACATACCGGAAATCACCTCGGCACCTGAGATGCCTGATGGTATCGAGGGCTTTGTCAGCCTGCGTGGTGATATGGTGCCGATTATCAATCTGCAGAAGTTTTGCCATCTTGAATCCAAGGACGAACCCCGGATTCTGATGATCACCGAATATAACACGCATGTGCAGGGCTTTCTGGTCAGCTCCGTGGATACCATCCAGCGACTGAACTGGGAGCAGGTCAAAGAGCCGCCGCAACTGATTTCTAAACGTTTGGGCGGGCTGGTCACAGCGGTAGCTGAACTCAGTGACAAACGTCTGGTAATGATCATGGACGTTGAGAAGGTGCTGGCCGACGCAGGCGAATTCTATGATGAAACTGTGTTCGACGGTATTCGGCATATCGGTGAGCACCACCAGTATCGTTTATTGTTCGCTGATGATTCCAATATTGCCAGAAAGCAAATCAAAAAGACTCTGGATGTGATGGGAGTTGACCATATTGGCGCAGTAAACGGCGCAGAGGCTTGGCAACTGCTGATTAAACTGGCTGATCAATGTGAGCAGGAAGGTCGAGATATCACCAGCGAAGTGCAGGCAATCCTGACTGACGTGGAAATGCCGGAAATGGATGGTTACGTGCTGACCCAGAAAATCAAGGCTGATCCGCGTCTATCACATCTCCCTGTTATCATGCACTCGTCCCTGACAGCGCAGGCTAATCAGGCGATGGGCCGTGGCATCGGTGCCGATGCTTATGTATCTAAGTTCCAACCACGCGAGCTGGCGGATACTTTGGAGCATTTCCTGAAAAGATAGAACTTTGGAAACTTCCAATAAATCAATCAGTAACAATTGCGACGCGGCAGAAATTAGACTAACCTGTCACGTTTTGTGATATCCATCACATTTGGATGCGGAGCAAGGGAAAGATGCATAACAAGCAGACAAGGCGCGTGGCATGATCCACAACAGTATCCGGATTGTGGATAATCTGGCTGAAATTACCAGTCACCACGATCGACATGTACTTGAAAAAAGTTTATTGAAAACGCTCAATGAACTGTTTCCAACCCAGGATTTGCGGCTTTTTCGCGTGCGTGAGCAGTCCGACGGTCATGAATTGAGCCTGCTGGCCTTCTGCGTCAACAGCGTTATTGTCTCGACGGATGATAATCCCAAACTGCTAGGCAATGATTCCGAGATCAGTGATGCGATTAACCGGGCCATAGAAACCGGCGATGTGGAACTAAGCAGCACGGAAAAAGGCGAGTGGAATGTGGTGTATCCAGCCTTTGATTCTCATGGCGATATATTTGCGGTTCTCCTGATTTCTACCGATACTTTGCCTTCTGCCAGTGATCAGCGTCTTGTCTACGGTATTCTTCGTGTCTATTCGAACTACCTGGCCTTGATCGAGAAAACGCAGAAAGACAAGCTTACCGGTCTCTACAACCGGGAAACGCTGGATAATGAAATCACCAAAATTCTGGTCCGGCAGAGCGATCATCTGGAAGAAGAGGTCTCCTCTCCAAACGATTCCCGGCGTCGCGCCTATTCCATCAAGTACTGGCTGGGTGTGATTGATATCGACCACTTCAAATCGATTAATGACAACTACGGTCATCTTTACGGTGATGAAGTCATCATACTGGTGGCGCGCCTCATGACATCCGGGGTGATTCGTGATGATGATCTGGTCTATCGCTATGGCGGTGAAGAGTTTGTAGTGGTGCTGAGAGCACCTGATGAAAATGATGCAATGAACACCTTCGAGCGCATACGTCAGATGATCGCCGAATATGACTTTCCACAGCTCAAGCAGGTGACAACAAGCATCGGCTTTGTAGAAATCAGTCATCAGCAATCACCTTCAGATGTTATAGGTGAGGCGGACGAAGCCTTATACTATGCCAAGCAAAACGGCCGTAACCAGGTGCAGAGTCACAGACAGCTGGTTTCAGACGGCCATATCCATCCAGTGTCAAAACTCGCCCATGGTGATGTAGAATTATTCTGAAATTCATCAGTCAGTTATTACCATGAGCCAGAGACATTACAGCCTGTTCGATAAATTTATCATTGAAGTGGATAAAGCCCTGACAACGGTCGCCGGAAAACCGGAAACCACCGCCCGGGTGATACCCGGTCATGATATTGAAGAGGCGGAGCTGAGCCCCGCTGAGCGCAAGCAATCTGCAGGCCTGATGCGGGTTAACCATGCCGGCGAAGTATCCGCGCAGGCCTTGTATCAGGGGCAGGCTCTGACAGCAAAACTACCCCAGGTCAGAGAAGCTATGGAACTGGCGGCCAGGGAAGAAAATGACCATCTCGTCTGGTGTCAGCAACGCTTAGATAACTTGTCATCACACACCAGTGTGCTCAATCCCCTGTGGTATGCCGGTTCGTTCACGCTGGGCGCAATCGCAGGCAAAATCGGTGATAAATGGAGCCTTGGCTTTGTGGCTGAAACTGAAAAGCAGGTCGTCGAGCATATCGATAGTCACCTGAAAGTCATCAGTGAACACGACAAGAAAAGCCGTGCCGTGTTGGAGCAGATGAAAATCGACGAAGCGCATCATGGCACAAACGCGCTCGAAGCCGGGGGCGCATTGTTACCGCAGCCTATCACTCATTTGATGGCGATGATTTCCAAGGTGATGACGCGAAGCAGTTACTGGATCTGATTGGATCAGTCTTACTGAATATTGTTCAACGCCACTGAAATCAGGTACCTGCTACTGTCAGAGGGGTCTGTTTCTACCCGTAACACCTCGCCTTTGGCCATAAAAGGGGGGAAGCGGTCATTGTCCGTATGCATCTCTAAATCGAGCTCAGCGCCTACGGGTGGTGCATAGTCAGTCTGCATCATCAAGCCAGTAGCACTGAGATCTTTACTCACTCCTTCGTAAGTAATATCACTGTTTTTGTTCACATTGAAACGGACGCTGGTTTCAACCCGCATTCTGGTGAACGAGCGTTTTTCCTCATAATCCTGGGACATTGACGACTCCGTAATTGTTCTGTTGCCTATCTGTATCAGCTAACCTAAGCTTAAGGTAACGCATTCAAACAGGGAACACCATGCAGAGACGTACCGAACTTCAGGTCAGTGATTTATATCAGCATTGTGACCCCAGTAATTGGCAATTCAATTCGACGGCAGAACTGGACACCCTGCCCAGTATTGTTGGTCAGGATCGCGCCCAGTCTGCCATCGATTTCGGGGTGAATATCGATGCTGAGGGATACAACCTCTTTATCATGGGACCAGCCGGTGTCGGTAAATACACCCTGATTAAACGTTTCCTTGATGAGCACTCACGAAATCAGCCGCGTGGCAAGGACTGGGCCTACCTCAATAATTTTGCCGATCCGCAAAAGCCCTGGGCTGTCGCTCTGCCAGCGGGGCAGGGCAATCAACTCAGACACGACATAGAAACCATTATCGGTCATCTTGAGACAGAGTTACCGCAGGCTTTTGATGATGAGTACTATCGGGGAAGGATGCGCTCGCTGGAAGAGGCCGCGCGCAAACACCGGGTCAGATTATTCGGCGTATTACAGACAGAAGCTGACAGGAAAGGCGTGGTGTTGCTGCGGATGCAGGATGGCAGCTATGCCTTTGCTGCCCAGCGTGATGGCCAGGCGATGACGTCCGAGGAATTTGAGCAATTACCGGCCCACGAGCAGGAAAAGACGGAAGACGCGATTGCCGACCTGCACGAAGAGCTGCAACACACGCTGCTCGAATTACGCGAATGGGAGCGGGATAATTTCCGCAAGCTGCAGGCGCTGAATGATGAAGTCGCACTGGAAGTTATCAGTAAGCACATCAATAAAATCAAACATGCCTATCCCAGCTCGAATAAGCTCCAGCTCTATTTTGAGGCTATGCTGAAAGACATTCGTGACAATGTCGATGCTGTTGTGAAGCAGGAAGCTGGCAACGCTGAAGAGGCTGCGGGTGAGGATAGTTTGCTCAAACGTTATCAGATTAATCTGGTGGTAGATAATTCACAAACGCAGGGTGCCCCTGTCATCTACGAAAACCTGCCCCATCACCAGACTTTGCTGGGCTGTGTTGAGAACATGGCGATGATGGGGGCGTTGGTCACTGACTTCAGCTTGATTAAAGCCGGTGCCGTTCACCGCGCGAATGGCGGCTACCTCATCGTCGATGCCGAGCAATTGCTGATGCAGCCGTTTGGCTGGGAAGGCCTGAAACGTGCATTGAAATCCCGAGAAGTACGCTTTGATACACTGGAACGTATTTATAGTCTGGTAGCGACGGTTTCACTGGAGCCGGAGCCTATTCCGCTGGATTTGAAGGTGGTCCTGCTGGGTGACCGGCATCTCTATTACCTTCTGTATGAGATGGATCCGGAATTTGCCGGCCTGTTTAAGATTGTTGCCGACTTTGAAGAGCATATGCCCCGGAGTGCCGATAACGATATGTTATTTGCGCGGATGATGGCCAGTGCCATTGATAAGGAAAACCTGTTGCACCTGGATAAGGCTGCTGTGGCTCGGGTCATAGAACACAGTGCAAGGTCGATTGAGGAAAACAGTAAATTTTCCTTACACCTTGGCGATATGACGGATCTGCTGCGAGAGTCGTCTTACCTTGCGAGGCAAACCCAGTCGAAACTGGTGGCCCGGGAACATGTGCAAACGGCCATCAATATGCGCGAACAACGGCTGGACAGGCTGCGATCACAGATTTACAGCCAAATTGAACGCCAGGTTATTGATATCGACGTTATCGGCAACCAGGTTGGTCAGGTCAATGCGCTATCAGTATTGAGTATCGGCGGTTTCAGTTTTGCTCAGCCATCCCGAGTGACCGCCAGTGCCCGTTTCGGCGATGACAATATCATCGATATAGAGCGTGAAGTCGAACTCGGCGGAGATATTCACAGCAAGGGTGTTTTAATCTTGAGTGGCTATCTGGGCAAAACCTACGCGGCCGATGCGCCGCTATCGATGGCTGCGAGTATTGTCTTCGAGCAAAGTTACGGCGAGGTGGATGGTGATAGTGCCAGCGTAGCCGAATTATGCGCCTTGCTGTCCTCGGTAGCCGGGGTGTCGCTGAAGCAGTCCTATGCCATTACCGGCTCCATGAACCAGCATGGCCATGTTCAGGCAATTGGTGGTGTTAATGAGAAGATTGAGGGTTTTTTCGATATCTGCAAGATGCGTGGCCTGACCGGCAAACAGGGGGTGATTATCCCGGCTTCCAATGCTCAGCACCTGATGCTTCGCCAGGATGTGATTGATGCTGTCAGTAAAGACGAGTTTCATATTCATGCGATTTATCATGTCAATGATGCACTCAGCCTGTTATCGGGGCTCGATGCTGGAGAGCGGGATCAGCAGGGTGAGTTTACCGCAAACAGCTTTAATGCCGCCGTCGCAGAAAGACTGAAAAAATGGGCCGACCTGCACCGACATGATAAAGAGAATCAGTCGGACTAATCAGGCAATTCATGCTAACTGTGTCAGTGCCGATAAGGTGATTGAAGATGAAATATTCGGGAGTGCCAATATGCGCGGATACATGCTTTTGATTGGGAGTTTATGCTGGTTGGAGGCAAATGCCATGTCGCTGCCGCCGGTTCCCACCGAACCCATTTATTTTGAGCCCCCGGTGGTTCACGCTGAACCTGAAGTCAAAGCGCTGAGTTGCTATGATTTGGATATGGCTATCAATCAGTTACATCCCTATCGCTATAGTTACAAGCCGCAGTTCTATGAAGATGGCACCAACAAACTGGCCACCGCTATGGTGATTTTTGACAGTGTGCCTCTGGTCGAAGGCTGGCTTGGTTTGGGCTATCTCGGTTATTCGGCGCTAGTCGATGAAAAAGAAGACAGAAGACAGCTTCACGTCGAACAACAGATTGCCTCTCTTCAGCGGGTCAAAGCTGAAAAACACTGCTACGAATAAGACCTGATCAGGATCAACACTTCGAGCTATTTTGTTGTTGCTTTGATGATAACTCATGTAATATCAGCTATAGCAATTACCCCAAGAGGTATGAGAGATGAGTAGCACACTTGATATTAAAACAAAGTGGTACGAAGCGAATTTAAAGACAGCACGTGAAAGCCGTAGCAAGTGGTATGAAGCGAATAAAAAACCCGCTTCAACTTCCGCTGAGCCTTGGTACAACGCTAACCAGCGTCCGGCAAAAGAAGTCGAAATTCCCTGGTACAAAGCCAATTTGGTCAAACATCAGGAGACCAAAAATAAATGGTATGCAGCGAATCTGCATCAGGCTGTTGAGTCCGTTCGTGCCACCCGCAAATGGTATGAGGCCAATAAGAAGCCGTCTGAGGTAGAACAACGCTGGCAGCATTTCAGTGAAGAAATGTACAGCGATGTGAAAAAAAACTGGATGCGTCTGAATCTGGAGCAAGCCAGAGAACGTCGTACCAAATGGTACGAAGCGAATCAGGACAGCACGCCGACTGAAAAGCACTGGTATGAGATCAGTGATGAGGTCGCTACCGACACCAAGAAAAAATGGTGGCAGGCCAATCTTGAACAGGCCCGTGTGTCTCGTCATAAATGGTACGAAGCCAATATCCATCCGGATCCTCATGCCGAGTTGAAAAAACGCTGGCGTGAGTCCAACCTGAGTTTGGTTCGTACCCAGCGTGCCAAGCAGAAATATTTCGCCGAGAGCGCTAATCGTGCGCATGAAAATCAGAAGTGGTATGAGGCTAATCAGCGCCCGGCTAAAGTGGTAGAAACACCATGGTACGAAGCTAACCAGGTCGCGCATCAGCAGACCAAGAACAAGTGGTACGAAGCGAATCTGCAACAAGCGATTGCTAAAGTGCGTGATCAGCGTAAGTGGTACGAAGCCAATCTGGATCATACGCCGACCACGCGTCACTGGTATGACTTCAAAGAAGCTGGTGATACAGACTGGAAGCTGGCGTTTCGTGAGGAGAATCTCAGAAAGGCCCGAGAAAAACGCCACAAATGGTACGAAGCCAACCTGGATAACACGCCGACCGAGAAGCACTGGTATGAAATCAGTGATGAGGTGGCAACAGAAACCAAGAAAAAGTGGTGGAAAGCGAATCTGGAACAGGCCCGTGTCAATCATCACAAGTGGTATGAAGCCAATATGCATCCGGATCCGCACCTGTCACTGAAGAAAAAATGGTGGCAGTCCAACCTTGACCTGGTTCGTGCTCAGAGAGTCAAGCAGGACTGGTTCCGTCAGAACATGATCATTGCCCGTGAAGCACGCAAAAAATGGGATCAGTTTGAAGACTGATTCCTGAAATCGTCTTAAGGCCGTCAGTGGTGTTCAACCGGACTCTGCTGGCGGCCTTTTTGTGTCTGCTACTATGACTCTCACAATGGTATTTCAGCAGCAAATCTAGAATGGATAATGGTATGGAGATTGAGTGCATCACGGTGGGCGCCTTCCGGGTCAATACCTACCTGGTTCGAGATCAAGCGACCGGTCAGGCAGCCATCATTGATACCGGGGAAACAGAAGAACTCGCCGAGTATCTGGAGTCTCTGGCGCCACCGGCGGATATCCGTATGATTCTGCTGACCCACGGTCATCTTGATCATGCCGGCTCACTGCTGCGACTTCAGCAGAGCTTTGATGTCCCGACTTATCTGCCACGATTGGAAAAGCCGTTGTTTGAGACCCTGCCGCAGCAAGGTGACTGGTTCGGGGCGCCGCATATGAACCGGGCTTGTGGTCGAATCGATCACTATGTCGACGACGGCGATAGTATTCAATTGGGTGAGACCACGCTGCATTTCATTTCGACTCCGGGTCATACCCCCGGGCAGGGATGCTATTACGACGAGCAGGATATTTTTGTCGGTGACACGCTGTTCGCCGGAAGTGTGGGCAGAACGGATCTACCAATGGGTGATACGGCGCTGATGCAACAAAGCCTGGAAAAGCTCATGCTACTGCCCGGTCATTTACGCGTCCACAGTGGCCATGGTCCTGTAACCACGCTGGCACAAGAACGCGAAACAAATCCTTTTTTAACTTTCACACATTAAAATAATTATGGCGCACACTTACAAACTTTTACAAGGTTTTCAACGCTTTAAGAATAATTACTTTGGTGATGACAACAAGCTTTACGCAAGCATGAAAGAAGGGCAGCCAACCAAAATTCTGATGGTGGCCTGTTGTGACTCAAGAGTGGACCCGGCAATCTTGACTGATTGTGACCCCGGTGACATTTTCACAGTGCGTAATGTCGCCAACCTGGTGCCGCCCTGTGAGGAAGATCAGCATTATCATGGCACCAGTTCCGCCATTGAGTTTGCGGTCAAGGGCCTGGGGGTAGAAAGCATTGTTGTGATGGGCCATGCTAACTGCGGTGGCATAAAAGGTTTGTGGGAGAGTGAAAGCCTGGATGATTCACAGTTTATCCATCGCTGGGTCTCCATTGCCCAGGAAGCCAAGGAATGGGTTAAGGTGAATCATGCTGGGGACAGCCATGCCGCCCAGTTAAAAGCCTGTGAGCAGCGCTCGATACTGGTGTCGTTAAAGAATCTGATGGGGTTTGATTTTGTCAGAGAGCGTGTAGAAAAAGGCTCAGTGAAGATACACGGCTGGTATTTCGACCTGGCGGCTGGGGAACTGTTTTGCTATAACGCCGAGAAAGACCAGTTTGAACCACCGCAGGCCTAGCTGGAGAGTGAGGGAGCAATAAAAAGGCGCTGGCAGAGCGCCTTTTTTGTTTATTCAGGTTCGCTGGCAGCGCCGGTATCGCTATCAAGTTCGCCACCGGCGGCTTCTTCCATCATCGCTTTGTTAGCAGCCTCCTGCGCCTCTTCTTCAGTGTTTTCTGGGTCATCGATGATCTCTACTTCCTCATCATCACCCAGTCCAATCAGGTTCATCAAACCACCGAAGAATCCGGTTTTCTGTTGATTGAGTGGTACAACAACGTTTTTGTCCTGACGGTCGGCCTGTGGCAGCTCTTCACGGCTGGCAACAATTCGGGTATCACCTTCAACATGACTCAGAGTCTCATCATCATTGAAGTAGAGGGTAATACGCCGCTGTTCACGTTCTTCGCCGCCGGGCTGGTAGCTGTATATGTAGTCCCAGCGGTTGGGGTGAAAGGTATCAATCAATAATGGCGTGCCCATGACATAGGCCACTTGATTCTTGGTCATGCCGGGCTCGAGTTTATTGATCATCTCCTGATCAACATTGTTGCCCTGTTGAACATCAATCTGATACAGACCTGGGATATTATCGGTGCTGCAGGCAGACAGGAGTAAAAACGCAGTCACGGAAAGGCTGTAAACGATGAAACTTTTCATTTAGTATTACTTGATGTAGTTGATTACCAGATTGCGATGATACTCTATTCGCAGCATTTCTACGAGGCGATAACAATAATGGAAAGACAAGATCTACGAAAAGCCGGACTTAAGGTCACTTTACCCCGATTGAAAGTACTGGAAATCCTGGAAACTGCCGAGCAGCGCCACATGAGTGCTGAAGATGTTTATAAGGCATTACTGGAAATGGGAGAGGAAATCGGACTGGCCACCGTGTATCGGGTACTGACCCAGTTTGAGGGCGCGGGCCTGGTATCGCGCCTGAATATCGAAGGCGGCCATGCCGTATTTGAACTGGAAAGCGGTGAACATCATGACCATCTGTTTTGCGTAAAATGCAATCGCATTATTGAGTTTTATGATGAAGTGATAGAGGAACGCCAAAAAGCCATTGCCAAAGAAAAAGGCTTCGAAATGACTGACCACAGCCTATACATTTATGGCATCTGCAACAGCGAAGACTGCAAGAACGACCGTTAGTCAGTTTTGGGCCTGATCCAGCATCTCCTCTGCATGAGAGCGGGTTTTCTGGGTCAGGTTCACGCCCCCTAACATGCGGGCAATTTCCTCCACACGCTGATTTTTATCCAGCTTATCCACGGTGATATGTGTGGTGTCATCCCGGTGTTTTTTGCTGACCTGTAATTGATGGTGTGCCTGTGCGGCAACCTGGGGAAGATGGGTGATACAGATGACCTGCTGACTGGCTGCCAGTTCGCGCAGATGCTGGCCCACCACTTCAGCGACACTGCCCCCAATACCGACATCGACTTCGTCAAAAATCAGGGTAGGCACTGTTCTCTGGCCGGCAGTGACAACCTGGATTGCCAGGCTGATCCGAGCCAATTCACCTCCTGAGGCGACTTTAGCCAGATCACCGGCGGGCTGACCGGGGTTGGTCTTCACCAGCAAGCGAATCTGATCGGCGCCGTGTTCAGTGATTTTGCCGTCTGGAAGAGCCTCGACTTCAATACTGATACTGCCAGCCGGAATCGCCAATTGCCGGATAGAGTGTGTAATTTGTTCCGCCAGCGGCGCGGCTGCCTTGTGACGACGCTGATGTAATGTTTCACAGAGCTCTCGGCAGTGCTTTTCTTTTGTTGTGACCTGCTTTTCTAAATCGGCCAGGGTTACATCGCTGCCGGTAAGTGCTTCTAATTCCTGGCTGAGTGATTCAAACAAAGCCGGCAGCTGTTCAATTTCCACATGGTGTTTACGTGACAACTCGTGCAGCAGGGACAACTGGTTTTCGATGTCGTTGAGTCGGCCCGGATCCAGTTCGACATTGTCCAGGTAATGACGCAGATCGGTTGCCGTTTCATCCAGATTGATCACCGCTGAGTTGAGGGTTTCCACCGCACTGGCAAAGCGTGGCTCATAATCCTGCAGTTTTTCCAGCTCGCTTAAAACGTGACTCAGCACATCATAGGCAGCGGCCTGGTCAGCATCAAAAATCTGATGCAGGCCGGATTCGGCGGCGCTGATAAGCTGCGAGGCATTGGCAAGTTGTCCCTGCTCCTGCAATAAAGCGCTAATGCTGTCTTCCGATAGGTTCAGCGCCTCCAGTTCATCAACCTGATATTGCAGCAGCTCCTGACGGGCTTTTTGTTCCTCGGATTGCTGCTGCAGATTATCGAGTTGCTGTTTGAGGTTCTGCCAATCGCGATAGCTGATTTTAAGTTCATCAAGCAGTGCTTTATTTTTGGCCACAATGTCCAGCAGTTCGCGCTGTGTCTGGGGTCTTACCAGAGACTGGTGTGCATGCTGGCCATGAATGTCGATGCTGCGCTCACTGACTTCACGTAATTGTGTCAAGGGGACGACCCGACCGTTTATGTAGCCTTTGGAGCGGCCATCTCGACTGATGGTACGGCGCAGGTGGCACTGCTCGTCATCATCCAATTCCTGAACGATGAGCCAGTCACGCAGAACGGAATTATCATTCAGGCTGAAATCCGCCTCGATTTCAGCGCGGTCAGCACCATGACGAATCATATTGGAATCCGCACGGTCACCCAGCACCAGACTCAGTGCGTCCACCAGCATTGATTTACCGGCCCCGGTTTCACCGGTCAAGGATGTCATACCGGTATCAAATGTCAGAGCCAGGTCTTCGACAACGGCCAGATTACGTACACTCAGGCTGGTCAGCATGTCAGTTTTCTACCCCATTCCAGTTTTGCCCGGAGGATAGAATAATGGTCGTGATCTTCCAGATGCAATAGCCGGATTTGACTTTGATGGCGTTCTATTCTGACAGTATCGCCAGGACGCAGAATCTGCCCGGGTCGACCATCACAGGTGACCATACCGGTAGTGATATTATTTTCACTTAAGGTGATTTCAATCCGGTTGTCAGCCGCGACAACCAAAGGTCTGTTGCTCAATGTATGAGGGCAGACTGACGCCAGAACGATGGCGTCCAGATCAACGTCCAGTATCGGGCCACCGGCAGACATCGCATAAGCGGTGGAACCCGTCGGTGTGGCAATCACCAGGCCATCGGCGCGCTGACTGTTGAGAAACTTGCCGTTGATGTAGGTTTCAAACTCGATCATGTGGAGGTTCTGGTGAGCATGAATGACAACATCATTCATCGCGATGCCGGGGGCTTCATCATGACCCTGTATCTGGGCCTGCAGCATGAAGCGACGATCGTCACGATAACGGCCGCTGATCACCTGCTGTAATTGCTGTTCGAGATTATTCAGGGTGACATCAGCCAGAAAACCCAGGCGACCGACATTGACGCCGACAATCGGCATGTCGGTACCTGCGAGCGCCCTGGATGCAGACAGCAGGGTGCCATCACCACCAATCGCAATGGTCAAATCACAATGCGCCGGAAATGCTGTCGCCGGTACCAGCGTTAAATCCGGCAGAAAGCTCAGCTTTTCGTTACAGACGACTTCAAGTCCGGCCTGGCTGAGAAACGCGTTCACGCGCTCGACGGCATTTTCCATCACCGTGTCGTCTTTACGGATAAACAGGCCAATGCGTTTGAAGGTTAGGTCAGTGGTCAAAACGGGCTTCCGTTGCTGAGAAATCGTCATCTGATAGTAAAGCTTTTGTCATAAAATCCAAAGCGAAAAGCCGGGGCCGCTGGATTTCGTCGATAACATTGATATTAGCGGCTGCAGAAATGGTAGAATATCGGGATTTTATTATATTTAACCAAACCAACAGAGGAACGAAATGGCGATTGAACGTACACTTTCTATCATCAAACCTGACGCAGTTGCAAAAAATGTCATCGGTGAGATTTACACCCGCTTCGAAAAAGCCGGTCTGCAGGTCGTTGCTGCCAAAATGATGCATCTGTCGCAGGAACAGGCAGAAGGTTTTTATGCTGAGCACAAAGAGCGTCCTTTCTTCGGTGCCCTGGTCAGCTTCATGACTTCCGGCCCGGTGATGGTTCAGGTACTGGAAGGTGACAACGCAGTGCTGACCAATCGTGACCTGATGGGCGCGACAAATCCGGCTGATGCCGCTGCCGGTACTATCCGCGCTGACTTTGCTCAAAGCATTGATGAAAACGCCGTTCACGGTTCTGACTCTGTTGAGAGTGCAGCGCGTGAAGTGGCTTACTTCTTCTCAGCTGATGAAGTCTGTGCCCGTACCCGCTAAGAGGCTCAAATGACTAAATGCACGAACCTGCTGGGGTTGGACCTTAAAGGTCTGGAAGCGTTTTTCGTCGAACTCGGCGAAAAGCCTTTCCGTGCGCGTCAGTTGCTCCAATGGATACATAAATATCGCGTGACGGAATTTGCCGAGATGACCAATCTCAGTAAAGCCCTGCGGGAAAAATTACAGACTGTGTCTGAGATCCGTCTACCGGAAGTCATGCATGAGCACATCTCGCGTGACGGCACCCGTAAATGGATTATCAAACTCGCCTGTGGCAATGCCATTGAAACAGTCTTCATCCCGGAAGACGGCCGCGGGACGCTTTGCGTGTCATCGCAGGTTGGTTGTGCCCTGACCTGTACTTTCTGCTCAACCGCGCAGCAAGGGTTCAACCGTAATCTTGATGCCGCTGAAATTGTGGCTCAACTCTGGATTGCAAACGAAGCGCTCGGTAAAGACCCGAAAGGTAACCGCGTCGTCACCAATGTCGTGATGATGGGCATGGGCGAACCGCTTGCCAATTACAGCAATGTGGTGACTGCGATGAACCTGATGCGGGATGATTTCGGCTACGGGATTTCCTGGCGTCGCTTGACGCTCAGTACGTCCGGTATTGTGCCTATGATCGATAAGCTGCGTGAAGATTGCCATGTCAGTCTGGCGATTTCTTTGCACGCAGCCAATGACGAACTGCGCGATAAGATCGTGCCCATTAATCAGAAGTATCCCATCTCGGAGTTACTCGCTGCCTGCAAACGCTATGTCGCCGGTGACCAGAAACGACGCCACATCACGGTGGAATATGTGATGCTGGCCGGGATCAATGATTCGATGCAGGACGCCAGAGATTTGGTCAGAATTTTGAAAGATCTGCCCACCAAGATTAACCTGATACCTTTCAATCCGTTTCCGGGTACAGACTATGAATGTTCTTCCCGCAATCAGATTGAGCGCTTCAAACAATACCTGATGGACAAAGGACTGGTTGCGACAGTGCGAAAAACCCGCGGTGATGACATCGTGGCCGCATGTGGTCAGCTGGCCGGTGAAGTACAGGATAAAAGCCGTCGCAGCGTGCGAATGGCCCAACAGCGAGAGGTCGTGTTGTATCGATGAGCAAAGGCTTGCAGAAGTGGTCGTTTGCGTTAATGCTGTCATTTCTGACTGCATGTAACAGCACAGGTACGCGTCCGGAATATGTCGCGCCGGATCCCAAAGCAGCTGAAATCAATATGCGGCTGGGTCTCAATTATATGCAGCGTGGTGATTATGCGGTAGCGCTGGAAAAACTGCAAAAGGCACTAAAACAGAATCCGAATCTGCCCAGTGCCCACAACACCATTGCATTGCTTTATCAGCAACTGGGCGAGACCGACAAGGCTGAAAGCCATTTTCTGGAGGCGGTTGAGCGGGCGCCGGATTATTCTCAGGCTCAGAATAATTTCGGTGTTTTTCTCTGTAATCAGGGTCGCTATGACGATGCCGAAGCCCGGTTTATGAAAGCGGTAGAGAATCCATTGTACGAAACACCGGAACTGGCCTATGAAAATGCAGGCCTGTGTGCAAACATGATTCCGAGTCCCGATAAGGCAGAGGCTTTTTTCCGTAAAGCATTGCAACTTGAGCCGACACTGCCCAAATCTCTGCTGCGAATGGCAGAGTTGAGCTACGAACAGCAGAATTATCTACAAGCCCGGGGTTATATCCAGCGCTATCAGTCTGCAGCTAGCTGGACGCCTCAGGCGCTACTGTTGGCGATAAAAAACGAAAACAAACTGGATGACCAGGACGCGGTATCCAGCTACACACTGATTCTGCGATCACGTTTTCCTGACTCTGATGAGCTGCAGATAGTTAATCAAGGGTTGATAGACTGATGAGCGAAACACATGAAGAGCCCGTCATGACCAGCACAACGCCAACACTGGGCGAGCGACTGAAACAGGCTCGTGAAGCGAAAAAATACACAATTGCTGAGGTGGCAGCACAGCTTCGCCTGACTAAAGATATTGTGTCTTATCTCGAAAATCAGGAATGGGAGCGTCTTAACGGTCGAACCTATGCGCGCGGTTACTTTGCCAGCTACGTTAAATTTCTGGGGCTCCCTTACGATGAAATGCTGGCCGTGTTCAACTTGGAATACACGGCCACTGAGCCGGCTGTCAATCTCAGGCAGCAACAGCATGTGAGTGAAGAAAGCAGCTTTCCCTGGTTTATGCTGGCATTGATCGCGATTGTCATGCTGGTAGCCTGGCTGGCCTATCAGCAATGGCAAACCACGCAATTGGCCCAACAGAACAACGCTGTTGTCGCGCCTCAAGTCAGTGCGGAAACCGAGCAGGACAGTTTTGCCGATAGTATTGTCGAACCTGTTGAATCTGATGTCACAACCGGAGCACAGCCCATTGAGGCATTATCAGATTCTGAATCTGGCCCTCAGGCTCAGGCACCCGAGACAGACATTGAGTCCGGAACCAACGATATCGCTGGGTTAGAAGAGAGCACCGCAGAGACAGATAACAGCACACAACAAGTCAATCAGATCGAGACTCAGCTTTCATCAGATGCCAGTCAAAAAATGACGCTCAGAATGAGCTTTACTGCTGAGTGCTGGGTTGAAGTCACCAGCGATGATGCTGATGTCCTTGTGAGTCAGGTTATGCAAGCTGATGATTCACTCGAACTGTCGTCTGAACACACACTCAACATCTTGTTGGGCAGAGCTAATGCGGCGACCGTATTTTTAAATGACGAGCAGGTTGATTTAACACCATACACTCAGGGGGATGTTGCGAGACTGACTTTGGGGGTAGAGTCCTGATGGAAACCACAAGCTATATCAAGCGTAGAAAATCTCGCCAAATTATGGTGGGAAACGTGCCGGTAGGCGGTGATGCGCCGGTCGCTGTCCAGAGCATGACCAATACCACCACCACCGATGTGGCTGCGACAGTCAAACAAATTCAGGCTTTGCAAAAAGTCGGAGCGGATATTGTCCGTGTGTCTGTGCCCACAATGGATGCGGCCGAAGCCTTCGGCCAAATCCGCAAGCAGGTCAACATCCCATTGGTGGCCGATATTCATTTTGACTATAAAATCGCGCTTCGAGTGGCAGAGCTCGGTGTTGACTGCCTGCGGATCAACCCGGGCAATATTGGTCGCGAAGATCGGGTTCGTGCCGTGGTTGATAAAGCTCGCGATTACGGCATTCCAATCCGTATCGGCGTCAATGCCGGCTCTCTGGAAAAAGAACTGCAGAAAAAATACGGTGAACCGACACCGGATGCGCTGGTGGAATCGGCGCTGCGCCACATTGACATTCTTGACCGTCTGAACTTTCCTGATTTCAAGGTGAGTCTGAAAGCCTCGGATGTGTTTATGACTGTTCATGCTTATCGCAAGCTGGCCGATCAGATCGAACAGCCCCTGCATTTGGGCATTACCGAAGCGGGTGGGCTGCGCAGTGGTGCTGTGAAGTCATCTATCGGTCTGGGTATGCTTCTGGCAGAAGGGATTGGCGATACGATCCGTATTTCGCTGGCAGCGGATCCGATCGAAGAAATCAAAGTCGGTTTCGATATTCTTAAAAGCCTGCGAATCCGGAACAAGGGCGTAAACCTTATCGCCTGTCCGTCATGCTCACGCCAGCAATTTGATGTGATTTCTACCGTCAACGCACTGGAAGCCCGGCTGGAAGACATTACAGAGCCTATGGATGTGGCTGTTATCGGTTGCGTTGTCAATGGGCCGGGTGAAGCCAAAGAGGCAGCTATCGGCCTGACCGGCGGTACCCCCAACCTGCTCTATGTTGACGGCAAACCCAATCATAAAGTGGATAATGAGTCACTGGTGGATGAGCTGGAAAAACAAATTCGTCAACGTATCGCACTGCGCCAACCACAGGCAGATAAAGATAAAATTATTCCGATAAAGGACATCAGTTAAACGTGGCAGAGATTATCCGTTCTATTCGGGGAATGAATGACATCCTCCCCGATGTGACGCCCTATTGGCAGGCAGTTGAACACATTCTGAAGACCGTACTGAGCGGCTACGGGTATCAGGAAATCCGCTTTCCTATCGTAGAGAAAACCGAATTATTCAAACGCTCCATCGGCGAAGTTACCGACATCGTCGAAAAAGAGATGTACACCTTCGATGACCGCAATGGCGACAGCCTGACTCTGCGACCCGAGGGCACCGCAGGCTGCGTGCGGGCAGCGATGCAGAACGGGATGCTTAACCAGACTCAGCGACTCTGGTACATGGGGCCGATGTTCCGCCATGAACGTCCACAAAAGGGACGCTACCGACAGTTTCACCAGGTCGGTGTCGAAGCTTATGGCTTTGACGGTCCCGATATTGACGCCGAGATGATTCTGTTGACAGCCAGGCTCTGGAAAGCGCTGGGACTGACCGGTATCACACTACAAATTAACTCTCTGGGGTCAACTGACGCCCGCCTGGCTTACCGCGAAGAACTGATCCGATATTTCCAGGCTCATCAGGACCAGCTCGATGAGGACAGTCTGCGTCGGCTTCACACTAATCCGCTGCGCATTCTGGACAGTAAGAACCCGGATATGCAGGCATTGAATGATGCCGCGCCTAAACTCATTGATCATCTCGACTCTGAGTCCAGAACTCACTTTGAAGCACTTTGCAGGACGCTCGACAAGGCGGGCATCAGCTATGAAATCAATCCGAAGCTGGTTCGCGGTCTGGACTATTACGGCAAAACCGTATTTGAATGGGTAACCGACCAACTCGGCTCGCAGGGTACAGTGTGTGCCGGTGGCCGTTATGATGGACTGGTTGCGCAACTGGGCGGTAAAGGGGCGACGGCAATCGGTTTTGCCATCGGTATTGAAAGGCTGATTGCGTTGCTTGAAGCGACCGATGCCTTGCCTGAAAGGCCACAACTGGATGCTTATTTAGTCGCCGTCGGTGAACTGGCTGCCGAGCAGGCACCGGTGCTGGCGGAAATGCTGCGCGATCAGATACCGGGCTTTAAGTTGATTAGCCACTGTGGTGGTGGTAGTTTTAAAAGCCAATTCAAACGGGCTGATCGCAGTGGTGCACGCTGGACGCTGATTCTGGGCGAGGAAGAAATCAACAACGAGACGGTCGGTGTCAAAACCATGGCCACCGGTGAACAGGAAACCGTCAGTTGGTGCGACCTGGCAACGCACCTCCGTCAATAATTATAAATAATTAAAGATATAGCAGAACTATGACACCTTTGAACATACCTGAATGGCAATCTCTGGTCCGTCACTATGAGGACCTGAAATACCTCTCAATGCGCGAGCAATTCGCCCTGGATTCCGGCCGTTTTGAACGTTTTTCCGCCCAGAGCGGTGAACTGTTGCTGGATTATTCCAAAAACCGGATTACCCAGGAAACCATGGACAAGCTGATTCAGTTGGCTGAAGCCGTCGAGCTTGAGGACTGGATTGAGAAAATGTTCAAGGGTGACACTATCAATCACACCGAGGTTCGTGCCGTGCTGCACACAGCGCTGCGTAACCGTGCTAATACACCGGTGATGGTCGATGGCAAGGATGTGATGCCGGAAGTCAACGCGGTGTTGGACAAGATGCGCCGCTTCTCTGAGCAGGTTCATAATGGTAGCTGGCTGGGTTACAGCGGCAAGAAAATGACTGATATTGTGAATATCGGGATTGGTGGCTCCGACCTGGGGCCGGCCATGATCTGCGATGCGCTGGAACCTTATGGCATTGAAGGTATCAGTGTGCACTTCGTCTCTAATGTCGATGGCACGGATCTCAGTACCACACTGGAAAAGCTGAACCCGGAAACGACCTTGTTTGTCGTCGCCTCAAAAACCTTCACCACTCAGGAAACGCTGACGAATGCCCAGTCGGCACGCAACTGGTTTCTTAAATCAGGCAGCCAGGAAGATGTCGCCAAACACTTTGTAGCCGTTTCCACCAACGCCAAAGAAGTGGCCAAGTTTGGAATCGACACCGAGAATATGTTCGAAATATGGGACTGGGTTGGCGGTCGCTACTCACTCTGGAGTGCGATCGGTCTGCCAATCGTGCTCTATGTGGGGATGGATAACTTCGAACGTCTGCTCGAAGGTGGATTCCAGATGGACCAGCACTTCCGTAATCAGCCGCTGGCGGAGAACATTCCGGTTATCATGGGGCTGTTGGGAATCTGGTACATCAATTTCTTCAATGCCCAGACCCATGCCATTGTGCCCTATGATCATTCACTGGCACGTTTCCCCAGTCATATGCAACAGCTCGATATGGAGAGCAACGGCAAATTTATCAATCGTGAAG
This sequence comes from uncultured Methylophaga sp., assembly GCA_965229455.1. GTDB lineage: Bacteria > Pseudomonadota > Gammaproteobacteria > Nitrosococcales > Methylophagaceae > Methylophaga. The sequence continues at coordinate 2,062,938 of OZ245877.1, read as the reverse complement.
GGGCGCGCATCAATTACAAAACCGGTCCGGTGATTTGGGGTACGCCGGGCACTAACGGTCAGCATGCCTACTTCCAGCTGATTCATCAGGGAACCCAACTGATCCCGGTTGATTTTGTCCTGCCGGTTAACAGCCATTATCCGGAGTGTGACCATCAGTCTATCCTACTGGCAAATGGTCTTGCTCAGGCTGAAGCGCTGATGAAGGGTAAAACTGCTGAGGAAGTCCGTGCCGAACTGGTCAAAGAGGGCTTTGAAGGTAAAGCGCTGGAAGCCCTGTTGCCGCATAAAGTCTTTCCGGGCAATCGTCCCAGCAATGTCCTTATATTCCCCAAACTGACTCCGGAAATGCTGGGTCAGCTGGTCGCCTTGTATGAGCACAAAGTCTTTGTTCAGGGCGTAGTCTGGAATATCAATTCCTTCGACCAATGGGGTGTGGAGCTTGGTAAGCAGCTGGCGAAAGCGATCATTCCTGACCTACAGGATGGTTCTGAAATCTCATCCCATGACAGTTCAACCACCAGTTTGATTAAACTGATTCGTGAGCTGCGGCAATAAGTCTTATTTATCGCTCGCCCGGCGCTTGAATGCCGGGTAGGGCGGCAGGTAGACCTGCGTATCATCCGGCATTTTCACAAGGGTTTTATCTTTGCCTGAATAGGGCAGGTGATACAGGAAGTGCCGCATACAATTGATGCGTGCTGCGCGTTTGTCATTGGCTTCAATGACTGTCCACGGAGAGTGAGTGGTATGCGTCAACTGAAACATCTTATCCCGCGCTTCACTGTACTGTTCCCATTTTTCCTGCGCAGCGATATCCACCGGGCTCAGTTTCCAGGTCTTCAGGGGATTTTTACGCCGGGCTTCAAACCGGGCTTCCTGCTCCTTGCGACTGATGGAAAACCAGTATTTGAACAACCTGAGGCCATCGTCAATCAGTAAACGCTCCAGTTCGGGAGCCTGTTGCAGAAACAGCTGATATTTTTCTTCGTTGGTAAAGCCCATCACTTTTTCAACGCCGGCCCGGTTGTACCAGCTGCGATCAAACATGACGATTTCACCTGCCGATGGTAACTGCGACAGGTAGCGCTGGAAATACCACTGACCCTGCTCGACATTGCTGGGTTTGCCCAGCGCGACAATGCGGGCGCCGCGCGGATTGAGGTGTTCGGCAAAGCGTTTAATCGCGCCCCCCTTGCCGGCGGCATCACGGCCTTCAAACAGGATGGCAATACGCTCGCCGTTTTCAGCTGCCCATTCCTGTACCTTCAGCAGTTCTATTTGCAAGCGTTCTTTCTGTTGTTGGTAGTAACTGCGTGAGATTCGCTTGGGACGGGTCATCCGATGGCCCTTTAATGTTGTTTTTTGAGGATCAAACCGGACAGGGGAGGCAAGTTAACCCGGATGGAGTGGGGGCGGTCTGCACTCGGTAAACTCTCACTCTCGATGACCGGCAAATTGTGATAATTGCTCCCGTTATAAAATTCCGAGTCGGAATTGATAATAATTTCATAGCTACCGGCTTCAGGGACGCCGATGCGGTAATCATCACGAGGAACCGGTGTGAAGTTAAACACAGCCACAATATGACTGCTGGCATCTTTACGCAGATAGCTCAGTACCGAATGTTCACGGTCATTACAGTCAATCCATTCAAAGCCATGTGGATCAAAATCGTGCGCATGCAGCGCCGGGGTTTCCCGGTAGAGGTGATTAAGATCCGCCACCAGTTGCTGCAGCCCCTGATGAATCGGATAATCCAGCACATACCAGTCCAGCGCCGTTTCGCAGTTCCATTCATTGCCCTGACCGAACTCGCAGCCCATGAACAGCAGTTTCTTGCCCGGATAGCTATACATAAAGGTATAGAGTAATCTCAGGTTGGCAAAACGTTGCCATTCATCACCGGGCATTTTGTAGAGCATCGAGCGCTTGCCATGGACCACTTCATCATGGGAGAACGGCAGGACAAAGTTTTCGGTAAATGCGTAGAGCAGACCAAAAGTCAGCGCGTCATGATGATAACGCCGATGGATCGGGTCCTGTTGCATATACTCCAGAATGTCATGCATCCAGCCCATATTCCACTTCATTGAAAAGCCCAGACCGCCCATATGTGTCGGCCGTGAAATCATCGGATACGACGTGGATTCTTCGGCGGCAATAATGCAGCCCGGATGTTCTTTGTGCAGCACGCTATTGACGTGCTTCAGAAAATCGATGACTTCCAGGTTTTCGCGGCCACCATACTGGTTAGGTAACCATTGCCCCTCTTTTCGGGAATAATCCAGATACAGCATGGAAGCGACGGCGTCGACACGCAGACCATCAATGTGAAACTCCTCCAGCCAATAGAAGGCACTGGAGAGTAAAAAGTTAAACACCTCGCTGCGACCATAGTTAAAGATCAGCGTTCCCCAGTCCTGATGTTCGCCACGCCGAGGATCAGCATGTTCATAGAGCGCCGTGCCATCAAAACGAGCCAGACCGTGTGCATCTTTGGGAAAATGACCGGGTACCCAGTCGAGTAACACACCAATATTATGCTGGTGACAGCAGTCTATGAAATAACGCAGGTCATCCGGGCTGCCAAAACGGCTGGTGGGCGCAAAATATCCAGTGGTCTGATAACCCCAGGAAATATCCAGTGGATGCTCCGTGACCGGCAGTAATTCAATGTGGGTAAACCCCATCTTGCTGACATAGGGCACCAGATCTTCAGCCATTTCCCGGTAGCTGTAAAAGCGGCCGTCGGCATGACGTTTCCAGGAGCCCATGTGGACTTCATAGACCGAATGGGGTTCATGCAACCAGTCGGCATGTTCGCGGGCATCCATCCAGTCTTCGTCCTGCCATTGATGCAGGCTGGGGCGGGTGACTACTGAGGCAGTGCCGGGACGCAGTTCACACTGTTGTCCATAAGGATCCATTTTCAAATGCAGGGCACCATCATGGCGGCTGCGTATTTCAAATTTGTAAAGTTCACCTGGTTCCAACTCGGGAATAAATAACTCCCAGACACCGGTGTCGCCGCGAACCCGCATCGGATGTCTGCGGCCATCCCACTGATTGAAATTACCGACGACGCTGACCCGTTCAGCACCTGGTGCCCAGGTGGCAAACAAAGTCCCTTTAATACCCTCAACTTCATAAGTATGGGCGCCCAGAATTTTGTAGGCGTGCCAGTGTTTGCCTTCTGAAAACAGATGCAAATCGTATTCAGATAGCTGTGGCATGATGCTGTAGGCGTCATGGAAAGCGACGGCTTCACCATTGTGACGCTGACGATGGATTTTATAGGGCCATTTTATTTCGCTGGCATGCCCCAGCCAGATAAAAACATCCGTGCCTTCAATCCGAGTCATCGGCAGTGTGTTATCGATTTTTGCTTCCGCAGTATCTGGCAGAAATGCACGGACGATGGCCTTGTCATTTTGCTGATGAAAACCCAACACACTGAAAGGATCATGATGGCGCGCTTCAATGATTTTTATAATGTCATCGTTCAAATTCTTGTCAAAAATCATCGCCATAATATCCCGTATAATCTTTTAATTGCTGACCGCCATACGCTTATGGCAGGCTAACAGTATTACACCACAAATCATAGGGCTTTGGCCGGAGAATTATCGTATGAGTGATAACAACAGCACGCGTTTTGTCAGTCGCCTGACGCGGGATACCTTGGCACTAATTCTGGCTGGTGGCCGTGGGTCCAGACTCAAGCAGTTGACTGACTGGAGAGCGAAGCCTGCTGTGCCTTTTGGTGGTAAATTCCGCATTATTGATTTCCCGCTATCCAACTGTGTGAACTCGGGTATTCGCCGGGTCGGGGTTTTGACGCAGTACAAAGCTCACTCATTGATTAGACACATCCAGCAGGGCTGGGGCTTTATGCGGGGTGCACTGGGCGAGTTCGTCGAGCTTCTACCCGCATCCCAACGTAATGAAAAAGGCTGGTATGAGGGGACAGCGGATGCGGTTTATCAGAATATCGATATCCTGCGTAACCATGGTCCTGAATATGTGTTGATTCTTGCTGGCGATCATATTTACAAAATGGACTACGGTGATATGCTGGCAGAGCATGTTGCTCAAAATGCCGATATGACCATCGGATGTATTGAGGTGCCGATCAGCGAAGCAAAAGCGCTGGGGGTTATGTCTGTGGATGTCAACAGACGCATCGTCGCGTTTGATGAAAAGCCTGAACACCCAACCCCAATGCCCGGGCGTGATGATGTGGCGCTGGCATCCATGGGTATTTATGTTTTCAATGCAGCGTTTCTCTACGAGCAACTGATCAAGGATGCAGACACCCGCAGTTCAACGCATGATTTCGGGCATGACATCATCCCCAGTTTGATCAAAAACTATAAAGTCGTTGCCTTTCCTTACAAAGATGTACAGGGCAACGATCCCGGCTACTGGCGTGATGTCGGCACCATAGACGCGTTCTGGTCTGCCAACCTGGAATTGATCGGCGTCACCCCTGAGCTCAACCTTTACGATGATGACTGGCCTATCTGGACTCATCAGGCACAGCAGCCCCCGGCCAAGTTCGTATTCGATGATGATGATCGTCGTGGTATGGCCGTGGACTCAATGGTGTCCGGAGGTTGCATTATTTCCGGTTCGACAGTTCGCCATTCTGTGCTGTTCTCTAACGTGGAAGTACACAGCTATTCACTGGTTGAAGATGCCGTCGTCTTGCCGGATGTCACGATTGGCCGTCACTGTCGTCTGAAGAAAGTCGTGATTGATAAGGGCTGTGTGATTCCGGAAGGCACAATCATTGGTGAGGACCCGGAACAGGATGCCAAGCGCTATCACGTCTCACCCAAAGGTGTCGTTCTGGTGACACCCGAAATGTTAGGACAAAACTATCGTTATGTCAGATAAACTCAAGGTCGTTCTCTGCTGGCACATGCACCAGCCGCAGTACAGTGAGCCCATGGGCGGCATGTATCAGTTGCCCTGGACCTATCTGCACGCGATCAAAGATTATGTCGATATGGCCTGGCACCTGGAAAATGTTCCGGGCGCCAGGGCTGTTGTCAATTTTGCCCCTACGCTGCTGGAACAACTGGCTGATTATGACGAGCAGCTCAAAGGTCGTTTCAAGGGAACCGGCCGACTCAAGGACCCATTGCTGATCGCGCTCGACTCGCCAGTGCAGCCGATGCATGCTGAAGAGCGCAAGACTCTGATTAACGCCTGTCTGCGCGCCAATGAAGAGAAACTAATTGAGCCTTTCCCCCATTTCGCCCGACTGGTGGAAATGGCCCGTTGGGCACTGGAAGAACCAGAGCGCCTCAATTACGTCAACGATCAGTTCATGATCGACCTGCTGGTGTGGTATCACCTGGTGTGGATGGCCGAATCGGTTCGTCGCAGTGATGTGCGGATTCAGGCGTTGATGAAAAAAGGACGTCTCTACACCTTCCATGATCGTCGACAACTGATGATGGTCATCGGTGAGCTGTTGAGCGATTTGATTCCTCGCTATAAACGCCTTGCTGAGAGTGGTCGTGTTGAGCTTTCCGTCACCCCTTACGCTCATCCAATAGTGCCTCTGTTACTGGATATTAATACCACGCTCGAAGCCATGCCCGATGCTGTGCTGCCTGAGATCACCCACTACCCCGGTGGTCAGGCGCGTGCGCACTGGCATATGGAAGAGGGGCTCAGGGTATTTGAATCTTTCTTTGGTTTCAGGCCCAAGGGCTGCTGGCCCTCAGAGGGTGCCGTCTCGGAAGAGACTTTGAGTGTGATTGCCGAACATGGCTTTGAATGGGCGGCTACCGGCGAAAATGTCCTCAGAAACAGTCTGAAACTGTCTGATATGGCTGATGCCAACATCCATAAACCCTACAAATTGCCCGGTGCTTCTCCGGCCTGCTTTTTCCGTGATGATGGTCTGTCAGATATGATTGGTTTTATTTACACCAAGTGGGGGGCGGATGATGCGGTTAACGACTTTATCCACCACCTGTTGAATATCAAAAAGAACACGGAGGGCGATCCTGACCGGGTCGTATCGGTCATTCTTGACGGTGAAAATGCTTGGGAATACTACTCCTATAACGGCTATTACTTTCTGCAAAGCCTGTATCGCAGTTTGTCAGAACATCCGGACATTGAACTCTGCACTTTCAGTGATTGTCTGCATAACGGAGTACAGCCCGCCGAGTTGCCCAAAATGGTCGGCGGAAGCTGGGTCTTTGGTACCTATTCAACCTGGATTGGTGACCCGGACAAAAATCGCGGCTGGGATTTACTCAGCGAAGCCAAGAAAACCTTCGACCGGGTGATGGCCAGTCAGGCGTTTGATGAGGAGACACAACAGGCACTGGAGCGGCAATTGGCCATCTGTGAAGGCTCGGACTGGTTCTGGTGGTTCGGTGATTACAATTCTGCTGACAGTGTCAGTGATTTTGAGCGCCTGTATCGTTTGCATCTTTCCAATTTGTATCAGATGCTGGGTGAGGAGGTTCCACAGAAGCTGTCAGAAGTGATTTCGCATGGCGGAGGTATTATGGAACAGGCTGGCACGATGCGCCGCGGTAATTAATGCAACAGGCTCATATATTTGATCAGCGACGCAGCGGTGTACTGCTCCACATTACCAGTCTGCCATCCGGCAATATGGGGGCAGACGCCTATCGTTTTGTCGATTTCCTGCAATCAGCAGGGGTGACCGTCTGGCAAATGCTGCCGCTGGGGCCGACCCATGATGACCGCTCTCCCTATCAGTGTCTCTCTGCACATGCTGGAAATAACCGACTGATCTGTCGTGAATTGCTGAAATCGCAGCCTTGGGCTGAGCCAGCCAAATTAAATGACCCTAAAATGTCGCGCCTGATGGCGCATGCCTATCGTCAGTTCGATTTGCGTGCTGACGAGACTGAGCGTGAAGCTTTTAATGGTTTTTGCGAACAGCAGCGGTACTGGCTGGATGACTATGTACTATTCCGTGAGCTGCGTCATCTCAACCAGTCACGACCTTGGTTTGAGTGGTCGCCGGAGTTGCGTGATCGGGAGCCTGAAGCCCTTGAGAGCGTCGCAATCGAGCGTAAAGATGCACTCACCATTCGTCGTTTTGAACAGTTTATTTTCTTTCGTCAGTGGCACCAACTGAGAGCTTATGCCAATGAACGCGGCGTCAAATTATTTGGTGATATGCCGATTTTCGTAGCACATGACAGTGCCGATGTGTGGGCCGAACCGGAGCTCTTTACACTTGATGATAGCGGTCAGCCCACCCGTGTTGCCGGTGTCCCTCCTGATTACTTCTCAGAGACCGGTCAGCGCTGGGGAAACCCGCTTTATGAGTGGTCAAAGCATATCGAACAGCATTTTGACTGGTGGCACCGTCGTCTGCAGACACAGCTTGAATGTTTTGATTTAATTCGTATCGATCATTTCCGTGGCTTTGATTCCTGCTGGGAAATTCCCGCCAGTTGCGAAACGGCGGTTGATGGGCAGTGGGTTGCAGCACCCGGAGAGCAGCTGTTTGACAGCCTGCTGACTCACTTTGGCGAATTACCGCTGGTTGCCGAGGACCTGGGTATCATCACGCCTGAAGTTACAGCCCTGCGGGAAAAATATGCGATGCCCGGGATGAAAATCCTGCAGTTTGCTTTTGGTGGTGATGCCAGTAATCCCTACTTACCACATCAGCAGTGTGTTGACAGCGTGACGTACACCGGTACGCATGATAACAATACAACGCTGGGCTGGTATCAGTCACTGGAGCCCCATGTAAAAGCACACTTCCACGCTTATATGGGTGACAGTACTGAAAACATGCCTTGGTTACTGATTCGAACCGCATTGTCCTCGGTGTCAGAACTCGCTGTAGTGCCAATGCAGGACTTATTATCGCTGGATGGGGCTCATCGGATGAATATTCCCGGCACAACCGATGGTAACTGGTGCTGGCAATTCAGCTGGGATAGCGTCGATAGCAGTATTGCGGCAAGATTGCATGCACTTAACGGTTTGTATGGGAGACTCTGATGGACGCCAACCCGGATCATCTGCGTTATGCACCGACTCATGAATGGGTGAATGAGGAAGAGGGGAATGAAATGACAGTCGGCATCACTGACTTTGCCCAGGATCAGCTTGGTGATGTGGTTTTCGTTTCCTTACCCACGCCTGGCAGTCAGTTTGAGGCCGGTGATGTGTGCATGTTTATCGAATCAGTTAAATCTGCTTCGGATATTCACATGCCGGTCACGGGGACAATACTCAGTGTCAATCAGGAGTTGGAACAGGATCCGGAGCTAGTCAATCAGGATGCATTTGGAGCAGGCTGGTTATTCAAGCTCAGCGCCGATGAAACGGCAAGCAGTGAGCACTTGTTGGATAGTTTTACTTACGATGCAGCGCTGGATGAATAAAGCGCACCCAGTAACGTCGCTTTTCGGCACCGGTAACCGAAGGCAGATTACCCGGCTGATGATGCATGTATTGCCGGGCCAACCAGGCGAAGGCGCAGGCTTCTACCCAGTCTGGTGCCAAGCCCAAATCAGCGGTAGTCTCCACTTTCATGCCAGGCAGTGAATCGCGCAGCGCCTGCATCAACACCTCGTTATGAGCACCGCCGCCACAGACATACACTTCATCAGTACTGTCCGCATATTGCCGGATAGCCCCGCTCATTGAGTTCGCGGTCATCTGTAACAGGGTTTTCTGTACTGCTTTTGCTTTAATCGGCTTATCCAGTTCGGCCAGCTTCTGTGTCAGCCAGTTGAGATTGAAATATTCACGCCCTGTGCTCTTGGGCGCTGCCTGAAAAAAGAACGGATCATTCATCAGCAGATTCAGCAGGGCTGGATCGACCTCACCATCTCGCGCCCACTGACCGTTGTCATCATAGAGGTCATTGTGATGCTGCTGATACCACTGATCCAGCAGCACGTTGCCCGGACCGGTGTCGAAGCCGGTCACGGCATCGGCATTGCCAACAGGCAAAACGGTGATATTACCGATACCACCGATGTTGGCGATCACCCGGTTACGTTCTGAATGCTGAAACAAGGCCTGATGAAAAGCCGGTACCAAGGGTGCCCCCTGACCGCCCAGGATCATATCGTGCTGACGAAAGTCAGCGACAGTATCAATGCCGGTTTTCTCAGCAATAACATGGGCATTGCCGATTTGCATACTGAAAGGATAGGCAGCATCGGGAGCGTGATAGACCGTTTGACCATGGCATCCGACGGCTTCGATGTCGTCTGCCGGGATATGCGTCTCTGTAAGCAACTGATTGATGGCATCGCTATAGGCATAACCCAGTGCCATATCTATTTGCCCCAGCTGCTGCAAGTGCGCTCTGCCGGCGTTGATGAGCTTGAGCAAGTCCTTCCGTAGGCTGTCGTTAAAGGGGAAGGTCTCGGCCGCTTTCAAAGAGATAGCATGAGCATCAATGTTGACGATAGCAACATCGATCCCGTCCAGACTGGTGCCTGACATGACGCCAATATAGAGAGCCATAAGCTTACTGCTGGTTGAATGCCAGTGCTGGCAGTTTCAGCGCTTCCAGTTGTGCCAGCAAGGGGTGTGACTGTTGTTTGAACGCAGCCATGTATTTGGCATTAAGCGGTTCTGCTTTAGGCAAAGCGACCGTCAATGGATTGTGGTGAACACCATTGATACGGAATTCATAATGCAGGTGGGGACCGGTAGCAAGTCCACTGCTGCCGATATAGCCAATAGTCTGCCCCTGTTTTACACGCTGTCCGTTTCTCATGCCTTTCTTGAAGCGTGACATGTGGGCATAGAGCGTTGTGTATTTGCCGCCATGCGACAGTACCACTGTCCGACCATAACCCCCTTTGGTACCTACAAATTCAACTTTACCATCACCCGTGGCCAGAATAGGCGTGCCAGTGGGCGCTGCGTAGTCTACACCGCGGTGAGGGCGAGAAGTCTTCAGAACCGGGTGCAGGCGATTGGGATTAAACCGTGAACTGATGCGAGAGAAATGAACGGGGGTTCGTGTGAAGGTCTTGCGCATGCTATGACCTTCAGGTGTGTAAAAATGACTGTTACCTTCTGGGTCAGTGTAGCGTACTGCGCGGAAGGTCGTACCACGATTAGTAAACTCCGCAGCCAGAATGTCACCGTCATCAAACTTCTCACCATCAAGGTAGGATTCTTCAAAGATGACCTTGAAATTGTCGCCTTGACGCAGATCCAGCGCAAAGTCGATATCCCAGCCGAAAATATGGGCCATTTCCATGATGAGTTTGTTTGACATACCGGCTTTAAGGCCGGCTTCGAATAATGAGCTTTCGATTTGACCGGCGACCTGTTTCTGACGGCTGTCGAATTCACGCGTCAGAGTTTCAGTTTGGTAGCCGTTTTCTGTTTTGGTTAATTGCAGGGTCTCTACCGGGCTCAGTTTCAGCTCAAGTTTTTCCAGTGTG
>OZ245877.1:667500-2047500 GCA_965229455.1 uncultured Methylophaga sp. | reverse complement strand
AAAAGGCGTTATTGGTACTAAGCTTGCGACAAGTAGGGCGGGGCACGAGAAACCTTGTCTGAACATGGGGGGACCATCCTCCAAGGCTAAATACTCCTTATCGACCGATAGTGAACCAGTACCGTGAGGGAAAGGCGAAAAGAACCCCGTTGAGGGGAGTGAAATAGAACCTGAAACCGTGTGCGTACAAGCAGTAGGAGCCCTTCGGGGTGACTGCGTACCTTTTGTATAATGGGTCAGCGACTTATATTTTGTAGCGAGCTTAACCGACTAGGGGAGGCGAAGGGAAACCGAGTGTTAACTGCGCGACGAGTTGCAAGGTATAGACCCGAAACCCGGTGATCTATCCATGGCCAGGATGAAGGTGAGGTAACACTTACTGGAGGTCCGAACCCACGTATGTTGAAAAATGCGGGGATGAGCTGTGGATAGGAGTGAAAGGCTAATCAAACCGGGAGATAGCTGGTTCTCCTCGAAAGCTATTTAGGTAGCGCCTCGTGTCTCACTCTCGGGGGTAGAGCACTGTTTGGGCTAGGGGGTCATCCCGACTTACCAAACCCATGCAAACTCCGAATACCGAGAAGTGCAATCACGGGAGACACACGGCGGGTGATAACGTCCGTCGTGGAAAGGGAAACAACCCAGACCATCAGCTAAGGTCCCAAAATTATGGCTCAGTGGAAAACGATGTGGGAAGGCCCAGACAGCTAGGAGGTTGGCTTAGAAGCAGCCACCCTTTAAAGAAAGCGTAATAGCTCACTAGTCGAGTCGGCCTGCGCGGAAGATGTACCGGGGCTTAAGCCATATACCGAAGCTATGGATGCACTTAGTGCATGGTAGAGGAGCGTTGTGTAAGTCTGCGAAGGTGTGCTGAGAGGCATGCTGGAGATATCACAAGTGCGAATGCTGACATGAGTAACGATAAAGGGGGTGAGAGGCCCCCTCGCCGAAAATCCAAGGTTTCCTGCTCAACGCTAATCGGAGCAGGGTGAGTCGGCCCCTAAGGCGAGGCAGAAATGCGTAGTCGATGGGAAACGGGTTAATATTCCCGTACTTGTTATTACTGCGATGGGATGACGGAGAAGGTTAGGTCAGCCAACTGTTGGATATGTTGGTTTAACTGTGTAGGCGTGCTGCTTAGGAAAATCCGGGCGGCTTAGCTGAGACAGGACGACGAGCTCAAATTTGAGCGAAGTGATTGATACCCGGCTTCCAGGAAAAGTCTCTAAGCTTCAGGTAATAACAAACCGTACCCCAAACCGACACAGGTGGATAGGATGAGAATTCCAAGGCGCTTGAGAGAACTCTGGTGAAGGAACTAGGCAAAATAGCACCGTAACTTCGGGAGAAGGTGTGCCCTTGAGGTGAAGCGACTTGCTCGTGGAGCTGGAGAGGGTTGCAGTGACCAGGTGGCTGCGACTGTTTATTAAAAACACAGCACTCTGCAAACACGAAAGTGGACGTATAGGGTGTGACGCCTGCCCGGTGCCGGAAGGTTAATTGATGCTGTTAGACTTTGTCGAAGCGGTTGATCGAAGCCCCGGTAAACGGCGGCCGTAACTATAACGGTCCTAAGGTAGCGAAATTCCTTGTCGGGTAAGTTCCGACCTGCACGAATGGCGTAACGATGGCCACACTGTCTCCACCAGAGACTCAGTGAAATTGAAATTGCGGTTAAGATGCCGTATACCCGCGGCTAGACGGAAAGACCCCGTGAACCTTTACTACAGCTTTGCACTGAACTTTGAACCTACTTGTGTAGGATAGGTGGGAGGCGTTGAAGCGATGACGCTAGTTATCGTGGAGCCGCCCTTGAAATACCACCCTGGTATGTTTGGAGTTCTAACCTACGCCCCTTATCGGGGCGAGAGACAGTGTATGGTGGGTAGTTTGACTGGGGCGGTCTCCTCCCAAATTGTAACGGAGGAGCACGAAGGTACACTAAGTATGGTCGGACATCATACGGTTAGTGCAATGGCAAAAGTGTGCTTGACTGCGAGACAGACACGTCGAGCAGGTACGAAAGTAGGTCATAGTGATCCGGTGGTTCTGAATGGAAGGGCCATCGCTCAACGGATAAAAGGTACTCCGGGGATAACAGGCTGATACCGCCCAAGAGTTCACATCGACGGCGGTGTTTGGCACCTCGATGTCGGCTCATCACATCCTGGGGCTGTAGCCGGTCCCAAGGGTATGGCTGTTCGCCATTTAAAGTGGTACGCGAGCTGGGTTTAGAACGTCGTGAGACAGTTCGGTCCCTATCTGCCGTGGGCGTTTGAGAATTGAGAGGAGCTGCTCCTAGTACGAGAGGACCGGAGTGGACGTACCCCTGGTGTTCGGGTTGTCATGCCAATGGCATTGCCCGGTAGCTATGTACGGACGGGATAAGCGCTGAAAGCATCTAAGTGCGAAGCCCCCCTCAAGATGAGTTCTCACTGGACTTTAAGTCCCTGAAGGGCCGTGGAAGACTACCACGTTGATAGGTTGGGTGTGGAAGTGCAGTAATGTATGAAGCTAACCAATACTAATTGCCCGTGAGGCTTGACCATATAACCCCAAGTTAGGCTTGGGTGGAAAGACGACGTTTTTCCCCTTGTTACCGAATTCCACAAGCTAGACTGAAAGCTAGCTTATACCGTTTATGCCTGGCGGCCATAGCGAGTTGGCACCACCTGATCCCATCCCGAACTCAGAAGTGAAACAGCTCTGCGCCGATGATAGTGTGGGAGTTCCCATGTGAAAGTAGGTCACTGCCAGGCTTTTATACAAAAAGATACCCGGTCCACATAGTGGTCCGGGTATTTTTTTGTCTATCAGATTTGCATTGGACCTTACCTGAGCATGTGAACACCCCATGTGACAAAAACGTTAGGAACGTTTTTGGACGACCGAAGGGAGGTCGCGCAGCGATTTGCCCCAGGGATGGGGTAAACAAAGTAGGTCACTGCCAGGCTTTTTCATTCCCTGATAGTTATGTCATGCAGACAAACCTCGGGGTGGTTTCATGATTACATGCTTGCGCGGGTCACATTTTTCTCCCGAACACGATATCGTTTCAAAAAACCATCCACAATAAAGGGTTTCCTGCGCTCATCACAAAAGGTGACAGATAGGGTATTATCCGAGACGTAAAATACTGCTTCCTGACCGAATTCTATACCAGTCTGGCAAGCCTGTTGCCATCCCATGTTGACAGCCCAGCAGTTTTGTCCGTGTTCTGCGTCAGCATCATGTAGGGTTAAGCAGCGTACCCAGGAATAATGCTTCCTAAGATGCTGTAATTCTCTCTCTTGCTCTGTTTGGTGATTAGAAGCTGATGGGATAATGGCGAAGTGGATAGGCCAGTGATTGATAGTCTGATCACTGCGAAAAGTCTTGAGGAAGTAAGGCGTGGGCAGTCGTTGAGTCATCAATTTATTTCCTGATTGTTGTTAGTGCGAACACTTGGACGAGGACTCTTTTGTCATACTCTTGATTACTGGTCATTTGTTTTGTCTGACCCATTTCAAACAGATAAATTCATTTCAGTGGATTGCTGTGAGTTCATTGTCTGCTTAGTTATCGTGGATGCCCTATGGTTTATTTTGCAGGCAACAATATATGCTCATGCACCACATGCCATAGGTCTTAACAACAAAAAAGAGAATATTTTCACCCAAATACTGGACGCCCGGATCCCGAGCTGCTATGCTTGCCAACAGTTTTTTCGAAAACCCCTCCCCGTTAGTACATATCAGCGCCCATACTGTGGCGTTCTCAAGGTTGTTCTATATCAAAAAATCCCAATCAGGTAATACATGAATCTGACAGAATTGAAAAAGCAGTCTGCTGCTGAATTGATGGATCTTGCCCTTTCCATGAATCTAGAGGGCCTCGCCAGGAACAGAAAACAAGAATTAATCTTCGCGATAGTCAAAGCCCACTCCAAGCAGGGTGAAGACGTCGTCACTACCGGGGTGTTAGAGTTATTACCAGATGGTTTTGGATTCCTGCGCTCTCCGGAAGACTCTTATGTCGCTGGCCCGGATGATGTCTATGTATCACCCAGTCAGATTCGACGTTTCCACTTGCGTACCGGCGACACGATTAAAGGCAAAATCAGGCCGCCAAAAGATAGTGAGCGTTATTTTGCACTAGTCAAAGTTGAAGAAATCAATTTTGAAAAACCGGACAAGTCCAAGAACAAAGTTCCCTTTGAAAACCTCACGCCACTGTTTGCCAATGAACGCTATTCGCTTGAGCGTGGTAACGGCAGTACCGAAGATTTAACCCCACGTATTATTGATCTGGCCGCGCCAATCGGTAAGGGTCAGCGTGGTCTTATCGTGGCCCCGCCTAAATCCGGCAAGACCATGATTCTGCAGTCTCTGGCCCAGTCAATTGCGGCCAATTATCCGGACAGTGATCTGATTGTTTTGCTGATCGACGAACGTCCGGAAGAAGTGACTGAAATGGCGCGTTCTGTACGTGGTGAAGTGGTTTCCAGTACATTTGATGAACCTGCAGCGCGTCATGTTCAGGTGGCAGAAATGGTCATTGAAAAGGCCAAACGCCTGGTTGAACACAAACATGATGTCGTCATTCTGCTCGACTCCATTACTCGTCTGGCACGTGCCTACAACACTGTTGCACCTTCCTCAGGTAAAGTGCTGACCGGTGGTGTCGACGCCAACGCACTGCAGCGTCCAAAGCGTTTCTTCGGTGCAGCACGTAATATCGAAGAAGGCGGCAGCCTGACCATTATCGCGACCGCGCTGATCGAAACCGGCTCACGGATGGATGAGGTTATCTTTGAGGAGTTCAAAGGCACGGGTAACATGGAAGTGCTGCTTGAACGCAAGCTGGCTGATCGCCGTATTTATCCGGCTATCAATGTCACACGCTCTGGCACGCGTCGTGAAGAACTGCTGACTTCTGAAGATGATTTGCAGAAACTGTGGATTCTCAGAAAGCTGATCTCTCAAATGGAACCGGTCGAAGCTATGGAATTCATGATGGACCGGCTTAAGTCGACCAAGACCAATGCCGAGTTCTTCGACATGATGAAGCAGGGCTAAACAGGACTGGCTATGCAGGACACATTGCCGCCGGCCATCTTCATCATGGGGCCGACGGCAGCGGGTAAAACCGATCTGGCGCTGGAGCTGGCCAAACGTTATCCCGTAGAAATTATCAGCGTGGATTCAGCATTGGTGTATCGAGGTATGGACATCGGTACCGCCAAACCCGCTAGCGACATCCTTAAGCAGTTCCCCCACCATCTGGTTGATATTCTGGACCCGACCGAGGCCTATTCAGCAGGACGTTTTCGCGATGATGCGCTGGCTTTGATGGCCGACATTACCTCCCGTGGCAGAGTGCCGTTACTGGTCGGTGGCACCATGCTTTACTTTAATGCGCTTCAAAAAGGCATGTCGAAACTGCCATCAGCCGATGCGTCAGTCAGAGCTAAGCTGGATGCCGAGGCCGCTGAGTTTGGGACAGGCTATTTGCATCAGCGTCTGGCGGCAGTGGACCCCGTTGCAGCCGCCCGAATCCATGTGAATGATCCTCAGCGGCTGCAACGCGCGCTCGAAGTTTATCAACTGACCGGAAAGAGCCTGACTGAATTGACATCAGAGCAGGGAGAAACGTTGCCATACAAGGTATGCAAAATCATTCTGGCGCCTTTCGAACGCGCAGTTTTACACGAGCGTATTGCCAGACGCTACCAAGAGATGGTCGATAAAGGATTTCTTGCTGAAGTAGAGAGGCTCTTCGAACGGGAGGATTGCCATCCCGGACTGCCTTCAATTCGTGCTGTGGGCTATCGTCAGGCCTGGTCTTATCTCAGTGGTGAATGCGATATGGAAACATTCATTTACAAGGCGATCGTGGCAACGCGACAGATGGCGAAAAGACAAATTACCTGGTTACGCGCACAGCAAGATGGTGTTTGGTTTGACAGTGGTCAATCCTTGCCGCTGGATGACGTGAACCATTATCTGACGATGCAAGTCACACAATTACAGAATAATGCTTGACGATTCCGCTAGGGCTTTTAGAATGAAACATTGGCAGGTGATTTTCAACAATAATAACAATATCTGGAGCAGATAATGGCCAAAGCGCAAACCCTTCAAGATCCATTTTTAAATGCATTACGTCGTGAAAACATCCCCGTTTCGATTTACCTGGTTAATGGCATTAAATTACAGGGTCAAATTGACTCATTCGACCAATTTGTGATTCTGCTGAAAAATTCAGTCAATCAAATGGTCTACAAACACGCCATCTCCACGATTGTGCCAGCACGTAATGTTAACTACAGTCAGGAAGAATAGGAGCACATTGATTGTTTGATCGTCCCGATAGTAAGGCCGCTTTTGACGATTCATCGAACCAGGAAGCTGTTGTTCTTGTTTATCTCAACTTCAATGACCCCAACTATGACGAATCCCTGGAGGAATTCCAGGAGCTGGTTGGCGGCACTGGCGCCAATATTGCCGCCATCGTTCAGGGAAAAAGACACCGCCCCGATCCTAAGTACTTTGCCGGTAGTGGTAAAGTCGATGAAATAGCCGACTATGTCGCGGCATCTCACGCGGCATTGGTGATTTTCAACCATGAACTGTCTCCCAGTCAGGAACGCAATCTGGAGCAACGGCTTAAATGCCGTGTTCTGGGGCGGACTGGACTGATTCTGGATATTTTCGCGCGTCGTGCACGTTCACACGAAGGCAAGCTCCAGGTCGAGCTGGCCCAGCTTCAGCATATGTCGACCCGGCTGGTGCGGGGCTGGACTCACCTTGAAAGACAGAAAGGTGGTATCGGTCTGCGTGGTCCTGGTGAAACCCAGCTGGAAACTGACCGACGCTTGCTGGGGCAGCGGATCAAAACCTTAAAGAAGAAGCTGGATAAAGTCCGTTCTCAACGCGAACAGGGCAGACGCTCTCGCAGTCGTGGTGGCATTCCGGTGGTCTCACTGGTGGGGTATACCAATGTCGGCAAGTCGACATTGTTCAACAAAATCACATCGGCCAAGGTGTATGCCGATGACCGACTGTTTGCCACTCTGGACCCCACGTTGCGGCGGGTCAAACTACACGATACAGAAATGCTGATCTTAGCTGATACGGTTGGGTTTATCCGCGAATTGCCTCATGATCTGGTTGAGTCTTTCAGCTCCACGCTGGAAGAAACCCGTGATGCGGCCCTGCTATTGCACATCGTCGATTGCGCGGCCAGTGATCGTGATGATCTGATGCACCATGTGAATGATGTGCTGCAGCAAATTGAAGCGGACGAAGTGCCGCAGTTGATTGTCTACAACAAAATCGACAAGGTCGAAGGCATGAAGCCGCGAATTGAGCGCAATGCCGACGGTGACATTGAGAGGATTTGGCTCTCGGCCAGAACCGGTGAGGGCCTTGAATTACTGCGTCAGGCGCTGCAGGAATATTTTCCGCACTTGGAAGAGTCTCAGTATCTGACTTAAGGATGGGTTTTGGTTGCGTATGCCGCCCATCTCCGTAAAATAGTCGTTTTGGAAGTAAATCTCTTTTCTCATTTTGGAGAGCTACATGGCTTGGAATGAACCCGGCAACGGTGGTAAAGACCCGTGGGGTAATCGTGGTAAAGATGGGCCACCCGATCTGGACGAAGTCGTCCGTAAAATGCAACAAAAACTGGGCGGTATGTTTGGTGGTAAAGGTGGTGGTTCAGGTGACAATAACCGTTCCTCACAGGGTTCATTCGGTATTGGCCTGATTGCACTCATTGCATTTATCGTCTGGATGCTGTCTGGTATCTATATTGTCGAAGCGCCGGAGCGTGGCGTGGTACTTCGTTTTGGTCAGTATCATTCAACCGCCATGCCGGGGCCACACTGGCATTTGCCTTATCCCATCGACAAGGTCGAGATTGTTAACGTCGAAGAAATCAGAACCGCTGAAATCGGTTATCGCTCGACTGGCGTCGCCAGCACCAATTCGATTCCCTCTGAATCCCTGATGTTGACGATGGACGAAAACATTATCGACCTGAAAATCGCGGTTCAGTATCGGGTGCAGGATGCTGCCAAGTATCTGTTTAACGTACGAAATCCGGACATTATTCTGCGTCAGATGATGGAGAGTGCGGTGCGTGAAACCGTGGGCCGCTCGAAAATGGATTTCGTTCTGACTGAAGGGCGTAGCGCCATTGCCAACAGTACGGAACAACTGCTGCAATCAATGCTGGATGCGCACGATGCCGGTCTGTTGGTGACCAGTGTCAATATGCAGGACGTCCAGCCTCCTGAGCAGGTTCAGTCAGCCTTTGCTGACGTGGTCAAAGCTCGTGAGGACGAAGTGCGTCAGATCAATCAGGCCGAAGCCTATGCTAATGATATCCTGCCGAAAGCCAGGGGGCAGGCATTCCGTATCCTCCAGGAAGCAGAAGCCTACAAGAGCCAGGTAGTGGCCAAGGCGGAGGGTGATGCCAGCCGCTTTACCCAGGTCATGCAAGAATACAACAAGGCACCGGCTATCACCACTGAACGTCTCTATCTGGATGCCATGGAATCAGTGTATTCACGTAGTCAGAAAGTGATGGTGGATGTTGAGAATGGCGGCAGCAATGTGCTGTATTTGCCATTGGATCGTATGCGTGGTTCGAGCAGCAATCCGGCCCGTCTGAATCTGGATGAATTTAGTTATCCGAATTCATCTAACAACAACAGTTCCACATCAAGCAGCGCGTCACGTGATGACGTTCGCAGCAGAGGAGGTCGCTAAATGAGTTCACGTATGACGCTGATTCTGGTGCTGGTCGTACTGGCCCTGATCACCCTGAGCTCATCGCTGTTTATTGTGGATGAGCGTGAAAAAGCCGTTCTGCTCAGACTGGGTCAGATCGAAAGGACTGACTTTGAGCCTGGCCTGCATTTTAAAATGCCATTTGTAACCAATGTGCGTAAGTTCGAAGCGCGTGAGATGGCGCTGGATGCGCAACCTGCGCGATATCTGACTGGCGAAAAGAAAAATGTGATCGTCGACTCTTTCATACTCTGGCGCATCGAGGATGTTGGCACTTATCTGACCTCAATGGGGGGCGATCAGGAACGTGCCGCGTTGCGTTTGTCGCAAATTATCAAGGATGGACTGCGTGGCGAATTTGGTCGTCGCACCATCCAGGAAGTGGTGTCTGGTGACCGGGTCAGCATGGTGCAGGATATTCTGAAAGAAGCCAATCGTGTTGCAGAAGGATTTGGTATCGCCATCTCTAATGTGCGTATCAAACGGATTGATCTGCCATCAGAAGTGAGTACGTCTGTATACACCCGTATGGAAGCGGAACGTGAGCGGGTCGCAAAAGAGCTGCGTTCACAGGGTGCTGAGAAGGCTGAAGAGATTCGTTCTGATGCGGACCGCCAGCGTGCCGTCATTCTGGCTGAGGCCAGAAGTGAGTCAGAACAAATCCGTGGTCAGGGTGATGCCCGGGCAACTGAGATTTATGCTGACGCATATGGTGCCAATGAAGACTTCTATTCACTCTATCGTCGCTTGAGTGCCTATCAGAATGTATTTAAAGGTGACGACATGCTGGTTATCGAACCCACAGGCGACTTTTTCAAACGCTTTAACGACGCTGATCAGTTTACGCAGTGAACCCGGAGCTGTTGCACAGTCTCTGGGTGGCAATGGCATTGATGCTCATCATCGAGGGCATCATGCCATTTCTCAGCCCGCAGAATTTTAAACGGGCTTTACTACAAATGGCCGCGATGCCAGACAGGCAGGTTCGTCTGATCGGTTTTTTCAGCATGCTCGCCGGCCTGATTTTTTTGTACTGGATTAATTAACTCGACATGACTATCAAAGAGAGTTGGCTGCTGCCTGAAGGCATCGATGAACTGCTGCCTGAAGAAGCATCACAACTGGAATGCCTGCACCGGGCGCTGGTTGATCGGATGCGAAGCTGGGGTTACCAACTGGTTGTACCGCCATTGGTTGAGTATCTGGATTCTTTACTGACAGGTACCGCTAAAACACTGGATATCCAAACATTCAAGCTCACCGATCAGATGTCGGGGCGGATGTTGGGTATCCGTGCCGATATGACCCCACAAGTGGCCCGAATTGCTGCTCACAAAATGCGTGGACAGTCTGATGTATTGCGTCTCTGCTACATCGGCAGTGTGCTGCACACGCTTCCGGAAGGTCAGGCCAGCTCGCGCAACCCGATTCAGTTGGGCGCGGAAATCTATGGTCACGCCGGACCGGAGAGTGATGTTGAAAGCATTCAATTGATGGTGGATCTGCTAGCCGTGACGGGTGCGGTCAGCACAGTGGCATTAGACATCGGTCATGTCGGTATCTACCGTGGCTTGGCCAGTTATGCCGGCCTGGATGCCCATCAGGAGCAGGAACTGTTTTCAGCGCTGCAACGAAAAGCGGCGGCAGAAATTGACGCTTTGCTGTCGCAGTACCAGTTGACCGATGACGCCTGTGAGATGTTGCGGTCACTGGCTGAACTCAATGGTGACGCCAGCATACTGACCAGCGCCAAGCAACAGCTTGCCAAAGCGCCAGCCTCTGTTCAGCAGGCCCTCGATACGCTGAGTCGTATCAATCAGATGCTGAAACAACGTATTCCAAACATTGCGATTAATTTTGATCTCGCAGAGTTGCGCGGTTATCACTATCACACCGGTGTTGTATTTGCTGCTTATAAACCGGGATCCGCCCAGGCGATTGCCGCCGGTGGCCGCTATGACGACATCGGCGAACATTTTGGCCATGCTCAGCCTGCCACCGGTTTCAGCATGGACCTGAAAAAAATCGCCACCTTGCTGCCAACAGCGGATAATGCCTGCCGGGCAGAATCTATCTCCGTTGAATGGCAGGATGATCCGGCATTGGAAGAGATGGTGGCCTCACTGCGAAATGACGGCAAAGTGGTGATTTATCAAATGCCCGGCACTGACATTACAACAACCCATACATTGATTAAACAAGCGGGTCACTGGCAAGTGACCGAAACAGGAACACAAACTCGTGGCTAGAAATATAGTAGTAATTGGCTCCCAGTGGGGGGATGAAGGTAAAGGTAAGCTGGTTGACCTGCTGACCGATAATGTCTCCGCTGTGGTGCGTTTCCAGGGCGGGCATAATGCCGGCCATACCCTGGTAATTGATGGCAAGAAAACCATTCTGCATCTGATTCCATCGGGCATCCTGCGTGAAAATGTACAGTGTCTGATTGGCAATGGTGTGGTGTTATGCCCTGAAGCGCTGCTTAAAGAAATGACAGAGCTGGAAGCCAACGGTGTGCCTGTGCGCGAACGCCTTAAAATCAGTGCCGCCTGTCCGTTGATCCTGCCTTATCACATTGCCCTGGATCAGGCCCGTGAGTCGCGCCGTGGTAAAGCCGCTATCGGCACGACCGGTCGCGGTATCGGCCCTGCCTATGAAGACAAAGTCGGCCGTCGCGGACTGCGTGTGGGTGACCTGCTGGACGAAAAAGTCTTTGCCGAAAAGCTCAAAGAAGTCATTGAGTTCCATAACTTCTCCCTGGTTAACTATTACGAAGTGGAGCCGGTCAGTTATGACAAAGTGCTGAAAGATACACTGGCCATGCGCGAAGTCATTCTGCCGCTGATTGCCGATATTCCGGCGATGCTGCAGGCTTATTATGAAGCCGGTGAAAACGTGATGTTCGAGGGCGCGCAGGGCGCCTTACTGGATATCGATCACGGTACTTACCCTTATGTGACATCATCCAATACCACCGCAGGCGGTAGCGCTACCGGTGCCGGCGTCGGTCCCTGCCACATTGATTATGTGCTGGGTATTACCAAGGCCTATGCCACCCGTGTTGGTGGTGGTCCTTTCCCGTCTGAACTGTTCGACGATGTCGGTAAACACCTTGCCGAAAAAGGCATGGAAAAAGGCTCTACCACGGGTCGTGACCGCCGTTGTGGCTGGCTCGACATGGTGGCGTTGAATCGCGCCAGCTGGATCAACAGTATCACCGGTCTCTGTCTGACCAAGCTCGATGTGCTGGATGGTCTGGAGACCATCCGTCTCTGCGTGGCGTATGAAAAAGACGGTGAACCGGTCGATATTCTGCCGTTGAGTGCTGATGAGTTCGAGGGCTGCAAGCCGGTTTATGTCGATATGCCGGGCTGGCAGGAATCAACCCTGGGTGTCACCGAATATGATCAGTTGCCGGCCAATGCCCGTGCCTATATTGAAAAAGTGGAAAGTCTGGCCGGGGTACCGATTGATATTATTTCAACCGGACCGGACCGCCGCGAGACGATTATTCGCCGTGACCTGTTTCAGGTTTAAAGAAAAGCCCTCGAAAGAGGGCTTTTTTGTATCCAGAGAAGATCAGTCTACGGGTTATTTCTGTTTCGGCGACACAGCCGCCATCAGGGCTGAATAGTCGGTGTTATCCAGACCCATCTCCAAGGTTTTCTGCAGCAGAGTCTCGATTCCCTGTAAGGCGCTGGTATCGAGTCCCAGCTCCTCAGCCACAGACAGAAATAAACGGGTGTCTTTGGCAAGATGCTTGGTGGGGAAATTGGGATTATCAAAATCGCGTTCCAGCATGCGGCTGAGTTTCTTATCAAAAGTCGGGGCATACAGTGCGCTGTCACGGACAATCTTCATAAACTGTTCGGTTTCAATGCCTTCCTTCTCGACCAGCGCCAGACTCAGCGCAAAGCTCGCAGTCAGGCCAGCGATTAACTGGTTCATCGCGAGTTTGACCGTGGCGCCCTGCCCAACAGTGCCGATATGTTGCGGTTCTTTACCAATAAGCTCCAGCAGGGGCAGAGCGGTTTTGAAGTCCTGCGTACTGCCTGCAGCCATCAGGATGAGTTTGCCGCTGCGGGCCTCTGGCAGACTACCCAGCACCGGGCACTCCAGATAGCGGCCTTTCTGGCCGTGGACGAGTTCGGCAAAATGTCGTGATTCCTCGGGGGCAATCGTACCCATCTGGAGGATCAGCGTGTCTTTGAAAGCAGCCGTATCGATCGAGTCCAGTACCATCTGAATCGCTTCGGCATCACTCAGGAACAGCAGACAGATATCACAGGCTTCTACAACCTGTTGTGCGCTGGCTGCGACTTCGGCGCCGCGTTCCTGTAATTCTTCGCTCTTTTCCGGGCTGCGGTTATACACCATCAACGGTTGGTTCTCGGCCAGCAAATGCGTTGCCAGCGCTTGTCCCATCAGGCCTGTGCCGATTAATCCGATTTTCATAATCTACAAGCAAATCCTCGTTCGAATAAAACTGTCACTATGCCATAGATGACGGCTGCTTTGTGAGATAGAATAAGGTCCCATTTTATATCAGACACAGGGGATTACGGTGTACAAGAAAAACATGAGCATCGCTGGTTTTGACGATGAAGTGTTCAACGCGATTGCAGCCGAAGACAAGCGTCAGGAAGATCATATCGAACTGATCGCTTCTGAAAACTACACCAGCCCGCGTGTAATGGAAGCACAGGGCTCGTCTTTGACTAACAAATACGCAGAAGGCTATCCCGGCAAGCGCTATTACGGCGGCTGTGAACATGTTGATACCGTTGAAGATATCGCCATTGCCCGTGCCAAGGAACTGTTCGGTGCTGATTATGCCAATGTGCAGCCCCATTCGGGCTCACAGGCGAACGCTGCAGTTTACCTTGCGCTGCTGCAACCGGGCGACACCATACTGGGCATGAGTCTGGCCCACGGTGGTCACCTCACTCACGGTGCCAAAGTCAGTGCTTCCGGTAAAATCTATAACTCCGTGTCCTATGGCATCAATACCGAAACCGGTGAAATCGACTATGATGAAGTCGCCGGCCTGGCCAAAGAACATCAGCCCAAGCTGATTGTTGCCGGCTTCTCAGCCTATTCCCGCGTTATCGACTGGCAGAAGTTCCGTGATATTGCAGACTCTGTCGGCGCCTACCTGCTGGTTGATATGGCGCACATCGCCGGTCTGGTCGCGGCGGGTCTGTATCCTAATCCGGTTCAGATTGCTGATGTTACCACCACAACGACCCATAAAACCCTGCGCGGTCCGCGAGGTGGCCTGATCCTGGCTAAAGCCAATCCTGAAATCGAGAAAAAATTGAATTCAGCTGTTTTCCCCGGTTTCCAGGGTGGCCCATTAATGCACGTGATTGCAGCGAAAGCGGTCGCATTCAAAGAAGCCATGCTGCCGGAGTTCAAGAGCTATCAGGAGCAGGTCATCAAGAATGCCCGCGTCATGGCTGAAGTCTTCATGAGCCGTGGTTATGACGTCGTCTCTGATGGCACTGATGACCATCTTTTCCTGGTCAGCTTTATCGAAGCCGGGCTGACTGGCAAGGAAGTCGACGCCTGGCTGGGTAACGCACATATCACCGTCAACAAAAATGCGGTACCGAATGATCCCCAGTCACCGTTTGTGACTTCCGGTATCCGTGTCGGTACGCCGGCTGTCACCACCCGTGGTTTCAAGGAAGCGGAATGTCGTGACCTGGCAAACTGGATGTGTGATGTCATTGAAGCCAAAGGCAGCGACGACGTCATTAACGAAGTGAAAGCCAAGGTCGTGGCTGTTTGTGATCGTCTGCCTGTTTACAGCTAAGATTTAACTGATGCGCTGTCCGTTTTGTGGTGCTGATGATTCCAAGGTCGTTGACTCACGGCTGTCGGCGGAAGGCGATGCCATCCGCCGGCGGCGCATGTGCGTCGAGTGTAATGAGCGCTTCACCACCTATGAAACCGCTGAACTCAGTCTGCCCAGACTGATTAAACGCGACCGTTCCCGTGAGTTGTTTGATGAGAACAAGTTGCGGGCCGGTATCATGCGGGCATTGGAAAAACGCCCGGTCAGCATTGATGATGTCGATACTGCGGTGAAAGGCATCACCCGCCGCTTGTGGGCGACAGGGGAACGTGAGGTGGACAGCCGCCTGGTGGGCGACTGGGTCATGGATGCCCTGCGGGAACTGGATGAAGTGGCCTATGTGCGCTTTGCCTCAGTCTATCGCAGCTTCCAGGACGTCAATGCCTTCCGCGAGGAGATCGAGCGGATGGAAAGTCAGACCGAGCCGGACACCGATAAGAAATAAACCCGTTTCGCTGATAGCGTCAGGGGCTTCGTTATCAGGCATAATAAAAATTCGCCGAGGCAACCGGTTCAGCAAGAGATTGTCATGTCGACACCTGAACATTATATGGCGAGAGCCATTCAACTGGCCGAACGTGGCCTGTATACAACCGACCCCAATCCCCGGGTTGGCTGTGTGCTGGTCAAAAACGATCAGATCATCGCTGAAGGCTGGCATATGCGTGCCGGTGAAGGCCATGCCGAAGTCAATGCACTCTATCAGGCAGGCGGAGAGGCTGAAGGTGCTGATTGTTATGTCACCCTGGAACCCTGCAGCCATTTTGGCCGAACACCGCCCTGTGTAGAAGCGCTAATCAATGCTAAGGTCAAGCGCGTTTTTGTGGCGATGACAGACCCTAACCCGGTAGTGTCCGGCACCGGTATCGAGCGACTGCGCGAGGCCGGTATCGAAGTACATACCGATATTCTCAGTGCCCAGTCAGAAAAACTGAATCCCGGCTTTTGTCAGCGGATGCGTATCGGCCGACCCTATATCCGCAGCAAACTGGCGATGAGCCTTGATGGCCGCACCGCGATGGCATCCGGAGAGAGTAAATGGATTACTGGCCCGGAGGCCAGAAATGATGTTCAGAAACTACGCGCCCGCAGTAGTGGCATTCTGACCGGCATCGGCACGATTCTGACTGATGATCCGCTGCTTAATGTGCGGCCACACCAAGGGAATTCTGACTGGTATCCTGAGGGACAGAAAATCAGACAGCCGCTACGTATTGTTGTAGATGGGCAGATGCGTATACCTGCCGATGCTCGCCTTCTGAGTCAGGACAGAGTGTTACTGGCAACCGCGGTCGATAAACCCTCACCGCACAATACCGATACGGTGTTGTTGCCGGGCGATGGCGATATTATCGATCTCAATGCCCTGATGGCGGTGCTGGCTCAGCGTGAAATCAACGAGTTGATGGTAGAAGCGGGTGGCGTACTTAACGGCGCTTTACTTAAAGCCGGTCTCATCGATGAACTGGTGATTTACATGGCCCCCAAAATCATGGGCGATATGGCGCGCGGCGTGTTTCATCTGCCCGGCATGGAAACCATGGCACAGAACATCTCCCTGCATATCACTGATATGCGGGCCATCGGTCAGGATTGGCGTATTACCGCCACCCCCGAATACAACGAAGCCTTTTAAAGGAAACACAAGCATGTTTACCGGAATAATCGCAGCCGTGGGTAAAGTGGAGTCAGTCCAGCCCAGCGGCGGGGATCTGAGACTGAAAATCGATGCCGATACACTGGCTCTCGATGACGTCAAACTGGGGGACAGCATTGCTGTCAATGGTGTCTGTCTGACCGTGGTGGATATCCAGGGCAAACAGCTCAGCTTTGATGTATCGCGTGAAAGTCTGGAGCGAACCAGCCTGGGTCAGGCGACGCCGGGCTCCAGGGTCAACCTGGAAAAAGCAATGGCCGTCGGCGACCGGCTTGGTGGTCATATCGTCAGTGGCCATGTTGATGGCCTGGGCAAGGTGGCGGTGATGGAACCTTCGGCCCGTTCGGTCAAGTTTCGCTTTGAAGTGTCGGCCAATCTGGAACGTTATATTGCCGAAAAGGGCTCAATCTGTATCGATGGCACCAGCCTCACTGTCAACCAGGTTGGACCGGGCTGGTTTGAAGTCAATATCATTCCACACACCATGGAATGGACCATCATCAGTGATTATAAAACCGGCACGGTAGTCAATCTGGAAGTAGATTTGATTGCCCGATACCTGGAACGCCTGTTGCCGGGACAGAAACAGGATGGCATCAGCCACGATACCCTGCAAAAACACGGATTTATCTGATGGAGCTCAACTCAACCGCTGAAATTATCGAAGACCTGAAACAGGGTAGGATGGTTATTGTCATGGATGATGAGGATCGTGAAAATGAGGGCGATCTGATTATGGCCGCCGAGAAGGTGACGCCCGAGGCCATCAACTTTATGGCCCGTTTCGGCCGTGGTCTTATCTGCCTGACTTTGACTGAAGACCGCTGCCGTGAATTGCGGCTGCCGCTGATGGTCTCCGATAACCAGACGCCGTATTCGACCAATTTTACTGTCTCAATTGAAGCCGCCAAAGGTGTCACGACAGGTATTTCCGCTGCCGATCGCGCGCTGACCGTGCAGGTGGCAGTCAATCCCGATTCCAAACCGGATGACCTGGTGCAGCCGGGTCATATCTTTCCGTTGAAAGCGCAGCCGGGCGGTGTCCTGACCCGGGCCGGCCACACCGAGGCCGGCTGCGACCTGGCGCAGCTTTCAGGCTGCTCACCGGCGGCGGTGATTGTCGAAATTCTTAATGATGACGGCAGCATGGCACGAAGACCGGATCTGGAGAAATTTGCCCAGACCCATAATCTTAAAATTGGCACAATTGCCGATCTCATCAGCTACCGGCTGGAAAATGAAATGACAGTGAAGCAACTGTCACACTGTGATTTTCCTACCGATTATGGCGATTTTAAGCTGCATAGTTATCAAGACTCAGTCAACGGCCAGGTGCATCTGGCATTGGTTTACGGCGATATTGAGGCTGAAGAAGAAACGCTAGTGCGGGTACACATGGCCGACCCGCTGGGTGATTTGCTTGGCTCAGTCCGGGATCCCAGTCACTGGCCGATTCCGGAAGTCATGCAGAAGATTCAGCAGGCTGGCAAAGGGGTGCTGGTGGTGCTGCGTCAGCCCGAGCAGAATAAGCAGCTGGCTGCCAAAATTGCCCGTTACCAACTGGAAGATGAAGCGGAAACGCCACCGCCGGCAGTGGGTGGCTGGGATTTACGTACCTTCGGTGTCGGCGCCCAGATCCTCGCCGATCTAGGGGTCAGAAAAATGCGGGTCATTGGTACGCCCACCAAGCTGACCGGGGTCTCCGGTTTCGGTCTGGAATTAACCGGTTATCTCGAGGCCGACGAGTTTTGAGCGATCCTAAGCGGATTGTCATTGTTGCCGGTGAAGCATCGGGTGATGCCCATGCCGGCCGCATGATTGCCGCGCTCAAAGCCCGGCGCCCGGAGATCGAAGTCTCTGGTATCGGCGGTGATGTGCTGCGTCAGGCCGGTGCCGAGATTTTTACCGACTTCAGAGAACTGGCGGTGATGGGCCTGGTAGAAGTGCTCAAGCGCTACCGCGAGATTAAAGCTGTCTTTAATCAGCTGGTCGAGCGCCTGCGCCGGGAAAAACCGGACTTACTGATCCTGGTGGATTATCCTGGTTTTAATCTGAAACTCGCTAAACAGGCACACAAGCTGGGCATTCCGGTGCTGTATTACATCAGCCCCAAAGTCTGGGCCTGGCGGCCGGGCCGGGTGAAAATCATTCGCCGTTATGTCGATCATATGGCGGTGTTATTCCCATTCGAAGAAACCCTGTACCAGGATGCGGGCGTGCCGGTGAGTTGTGTCGGGCATCCATTGGTCGACGCCGTGCATTCCGAACTCAGTACCGAGCAGGCCAAAGCGCATTTTGAGCTTGCCCCGGAACACCGGGTTTTAGGTTTATTTCCCGGCAGTCGCCGCAGCGAAGTGGAAGCCCTGTTGCCGATCATGCTGCAGACAGCGGAGAAAATTAAGCAACGCCATTTTGATCTGGAAGTGCTACTGCCACTGGCGCCGGGACTGGATAGGGCATTTCTGCAGCCGATGCTCAAACAGTCCGGACTCGATATCAAGGTGGTGTCCGGCGACTTTTATGATGTGATCCGTAGCTGTGATGCGATTGTCGCTGCTTCCGGCACCGTGACGCTGGAAATCGCTTTGATGGGCGTACCGCACCTTATCGTCTACCGGGTGGCGCCGATGAGTTACCGGATTCTCAAGCATCTGGTCAAAATCCCCTATGTCGGGCTTTGCAATATCGTCACTAATGACAATATCATTACCGAACTGCTTCAGGATGACGTCACAGTAGATAATCTGGACCAGCATCTGACGCCGTTGCTTACCGATCCACAGGCTAAGTCACAGGCCGAATATATTCGACAGCAGGTGCTGACTGCCCTGGGACCGGCGGGTGGGTCGGATAATGCCGCGCAGGTGATTCTGGACAGGCTGGATGAGCAGGATGACTGAGATTGTACTGGTCGCCGGGGTTGATGAAGTAGGTCGAGGCCCACTGGCGGGTCCCGTGGTGACCGCAGCTGTCATTCTGGATCCGGATAATCCGATTGACGGCCTTGCCGACTCCAAGAAGCTCACCGAAAAGCGCCGAGAATTGCTTGAGCCATTGATTAAAGAAAAAGCCCTGGCCTGGTCACTCGGCAGGGCCGAGCCGGTTGAAATTGATGAACTCAATATTTTGCAGGCCTCACTACTGGCAATGAAGCGGGCTGTGGAGTCACTGACAATTACTCCGCAACATGTATTGGTGGATGGCATTCATGCCCCGGCTTTGAATTGCCCGGTTACAACCGTGATTAAAGGTGATCAGTCCGAACCGGCCATTGCTGCTGCCTCAATTCTTGCCAAGGTCGCACGAGACCGTGAGATGGTTGAGCTGGAGGCATTGTACCCGGGCTATGGCTTTGCCAAACACAAAGGTTACCCAACCAAACAACATCAACAGGCGCTGCTCGAACTGGGTGTGACCGACATTCATCGTCGCTCTTTCAGTCCGGTACAGATGAGTCTGCTTTGAAAAGGATTAAAAACGAGCGATGCTAATTCCCATGGTATTATTCCCGGCTTATGCTGTCTCTGAATAAATTCATTAACAAACTGGTCAAAGGCAAAAACGACACTAAAGGTCGTGGTCCTCAGGCGCCTGTTATCGTGCCACGCAGTGAGCACACCATCTCGCGCAAGCAAATCAGCCAGAATGCGCTGAATGTTCTCTACACACTCAAAGACGCCGGCTATGAAGCCTACCTGGTCGGCGGCTGTGTACGCGACTTGCTGCTCGGGCATGAACCCAAAGACTTTGATGTTGCTACCAATGCCTTACCGGAACAGGTGCACAGCCTGTTTCGCCGCAGCCGCCTAATCGGGCGTCGCTTCAAACTGGTTCATGTCCGTTTCGGCCGTGACGTCATTGAAGTCGCCACATTCCGTGCCCCCCCAGAAGCCAGTAACCATGTGGACGAACAGGGCCGGATCATGCAGGACAATGTTTACGGCACGCTGGAACAGGATGCCTGGCGCCGTGATTTCACTATCAACGCGCTTTACTACAACATCCGTGACTTCTCCATCGTCGATTACACCGGCGGCATCGATGACCTCAATGCCGGTCTGATCCGGCTTATTGGCGATGTCGAAACCCGTTACCGGGAGGACCCGGTCAGAATGCTACGGGCCATTCGTTTTGTCGGCAAGCTGGGATTAAAGCTGGACAAACAGACTGAGGACGGCATTTTCAAATGGGCCGCTCTGTTGGCGGATATTCCCCCGGCGCGACTGTTCGATGAGACGCTGAAGCTGTACCTGACCGGTAATGCTGCCGTTACCCACGAACTGTTGTGTCACTACGGCCTGTTTGATGAAATGTACCCGCAAACAGCCGCCCTGCTGCATGAAGAAAAAGACGGTTATCCCCGTACCTTGCTGATGAAGGCACTGGAAAACACCGACCGCCGTATTGATGATGACAGACCGGTTACACCAGCGTTTTTGTTTGCCGCCCTGTTATGGGAACCGGTCAGACAGCGGGCCCAGCTGTTGATGGAAAACGGTATGCCGGAAATTCCGGCGACGCAACGTGCCTCATCTGAAGTGATTATGGATCAAGTCCAGCGAGTGGCTGTCCCCAAACGTTTCAGTCTGGTTACCAAAGATATCTGGAATATGCAGCCCAGATTGATGAAGCGTCAGGGTAAGCGCGCCTTCCGCGCCTTGTTACACCCCAAATTCCGCGCAGCTTATGACTTTCTGGCACTGCGCCATGAAGCCGGTGAGCCATTGTCAGAAATCGTTGACTGGTGGACCCGGTTTCAGGATGTCTCGGCCAATGAACAGGAAAAAATGGTGGCGGGTCTGTCTGGTAATGGTAAAACCACTTCCAAGCCGCGGCGTCGCCGTCGTCGCAGAAAGCCGGCCACGAAAAAAGCGGAAAGGGATGACTAATGCGGGTTTATATCGGGCTCGGCAGTAATCTTGACGATCCGCAGCAGCAGGTTCGTAGCGCGATAGAAGCTATTCAATCTATCTCAGCGACCTCATTGACCGCAGCATCATCCCTCTACCACAGCCCACCAATGGGGCCACAGGATCAGCCTGATTACATCAATGCGGTTGTGGCGGTGGAGACTGAATTATCGCCGCATCAACTGCTGGATGCGCTGCAGCAGATTGAGCAAAAGCATGGCCGTATCCGCAAGCGTCACTGGGGTGAGCGCACTTTGGACCTCGACATCCTGCTTTATGCTGATAAAGTCATCAGAGATGAACGCTTGACGGTGCCGCATCCCGGCATCGCAGAGCGTGCTTTTGTGATTTATCCCCTGGCGGAAATTGCGCCGTCATTGCAGATTCCCGGGCTGGGTGACCTGGTCATGCTAAAGGCCAACTGCCCGCCGGAAGGATTACAGCCGTTGGAAAACAAGCCGTCATGAATCAGTCTTTACCCCATCATTACATTGTTGTTGAAGGGCCTATCGGCGTCGGCAAAACGCACCTGGTGAAACGCCTGGCGGAAAGCTTTGGTGGCACCACCCTGATGGAACAACCGGAACATAATCCTTTTCTGGAAAAGTTTTATCTTTACCCAAAGCAATCCGCGTTGCCCACCCAGCTCAGTTTTCTGATGCAGCGGGTCAAACTCAGTAAAACCCTGAATCAGGACGATTTGTTCAATGATCTGCATATCGCCGATTTCATGGTGGAAAAGGACAAGCTGTTTGCCCAGATTTCACTGGATGATGATGAACTGGCGCTGTATCACATGGTGTATGACAACCTCACATTGCATCATCGTACCCCGGATTTGGTGATTTACCTGCAGGCACCGCTGCCAGTACTGAAATCACGAATTGCCCAACGTGGTATCGGCTATGAACAGCATATCGAAGAAGGCTACCTGAAACGGCTGGCTGATACCTACGCTGACTTTTTCCATTACTACGATGCCTCACCGCTTTTGATTGTGAATGCTGAGCAGATTGATCTGGTCAACAGCGAACAGGATTATCAGCAACTCCTGGAGCAAATCTGTACGATTCAAAGCGGACGCCATTATTACAATCCACTTCCGATTAAAGAGAAGAAATAATCATGAGTCGCTTGAGCCTGACCGCGCTGCGTAAAATGAAAGCGGCGCAGGAAAAAATCGCGGTACTGACTGCTTACGATGCCAGTTTCAGCCATGCGCTGGAGGAAGCCGGCGTTGAGGTTATTTTGATCGGTGATTCTCTGGGTATGGTGGTACAGGGCCAGGAAAGCACGGTCCCGGTCACTGTGGACGACATGGTTTATCATACTGCCAATGTGGTCCGCGGTAGCGAAAAAGCGTTTATCGTCGCTGATCTGCCATTCATGAGCTATGCCAATCCCGGCCAGGCCATCGCCAATGCGGCGCGGCTGATGGCGGAAGGGGGCGCGCAGATGGTCAAGCTGGAAGGCGGTGCGATCATCGCTGATACGATTGCCGAATTAACCGCACGCGGGATCCCGGTTTGTGCCCATCTGGGGCTGTTACCGCAGTCAGTGCATCGGTTGGGCGGCTATATTGTTCAGGGGCGTGAGAAAGAGGCGGCCGATGAGTTGCTTGCTGATGCTCTGAAACTGGAACAGGCCGGTGCCGATATGCTGGTGCTGGAATGTGTACCGGCCACCCTTGCAGCCAGCGTTACCCAGGCATTGTCTATCCCCGTTATCGGTATTGGTGCTGGTAAAGACTGTGACGGTCAGGTGCTGGTGGTGTATGACATGCTGGGGCTGACGCCGGGCAGGCGGCCGCGTTTCAGCCATGACTTTCTGGCAGATACCGGTGCGATACAGGCGGCTATCAGCAAATACGTGCAGGATGTCAAAAGCGGTGACTTCCCGACGCCGGAGCAGCAATTCTGATGCAGGTGGTCGATAGCACCGTTGCCTTACGCACTCGAATCAAGACCTGGCGGACGAATAACGAAGTCATTGCGTTTGTGCCCACCATGGGCAATCTGCACGAGGGCCATCTGTCGCTGGTGAAGAAAGCAAGAGAACTGGCCGACCGCATCGTCGTCAGTATTTTTGTGAACCCGTTGCAGTTCAACGACCAGCGCGATCTGGAAAAATACCCACGCACTTTGAACGAAGACATCAATCTTCTGAGTGAACTCGATTGCGATTTGGTATTTACGCCCGATGACAGCGTCATGTATCCGCTGGGAATGGCTAAGCAGACCAGCGTGCATGTACCCGGAATGGATGACAAGCTCTGCGGTCTGGGGCGGCCCGGCCATTTTGATGGGGTCGCTACCGTGGTCACCAAGCTTTTCAATATGGTTCAGGCTGATATTGCGGTGTTCGGTGAAAAGGACTATCAGCAGTTGTTAATGATCAAAACGCTGGTGGCCGATCTCAATATTCCGGTGGATATTGTGGGCGCGCCCACCCGACGTGAGGATAGTGGACTTGCCATGAGTTCGCGTAATAATCTGCTGACCGCAAAACAGCGTTTACAGGCGCCATTGCTGTATCAGCAGTTGATGACAATACGCACAGCGCTGGAAAATGGCGAAACCGACCTTGACGCATTGCTTCAGGCTGCTCAAACTCAACTCAAGGAAGCGGGATTTGAGCCGGAATATCTGGAAATCCGCCGTGCCGACAATCTGCAGCCGTTACAAACCGGCGATAAAACGGCACTGCGAGTTCTGGCTGCCGCCCGACTTGGCTCAGTCAGGTTGATAGATAATATTCTGTGTGACCTTGCCTGAGTCTTTCTAACAAGCGATAATATTGGGCTAACCCACAAGATTTGTCCGCTATGCAACTGACACTCTTAAAAGCCAAACTGCACCGTGCCTGTGTGACCCATTCCGAACTGGAATACGAAGGCTCCTGTGCAATCGATGGTCAATTTCTGGAAGCCGCCGGTATTCGCGAATACGAGCAAATCCAGATTTATAACGTCGCCAATGGTGAACGTTTTACCACCTATGCCATTCGCGCTGAAGACGGTTCCAAGATTATTTCCGTCAATGGTGCTGCTGCGCACAAAGCTTCGCCGGGTGATCGCATCATTATCTGTGCTTATGTCAGCATGGACGAAAATGAAGCCGAGAATTTCAAACCGACCCTGGTTTATCTCGACGAAAACAACGATATCACGCACATGCGTCACTCCATTCCGGTACAGGCAGCCTGAATTGGGCTGGTAGTTCGGCGACCACAATCAATCACTTTTGGCTGCGACTTGCAGCCATGACGCCGGTTCTCTCACCGGCTTCCGCTGGTATCCGCTTTTTTGGGGAACTGAGTTGTCCAGCACGGCTTGATGCTGTCATCTAAGCGTCATCAAACTGCCATCATGCGGTAACAGCATCGCTCTAAGCTTGCCATCGACAGGCAAGCAAGAGAGAAACGATGCTCAATATCGAACAGGCAGTCCAGCAGAAATTTCCCCGGTTCCAGCACACGCGTCCCTGGCTGAAAAAACCGACGCTAGGGTTCCTTCGCAAAATCACCCACGAACACGAGGTCAATCATTTCCTGAATCTGCATCAGGATCTGCGTGGTTTTGATTTTATTGAGCAGGTGCTGGATTACTTTAATTTCAGTTACAGCATCAGCCACCGTGACCGCATTAATATTCCTGCCACCGGTCGCGTTGTGATTGTCGCCAATCACCCGCTGGGTGCGTTGGACGGTCTCTCTTTGCTCAAGCTGGTGGGCGAAGTCCGGCGTGATGTCAAAATTGTTGCCAACGATATGTTAATCAATTTTTCAGCCCTGGAAAGTTTATTCCTGCCGGTTGATAATTTGTCCAAGTCGACCCGTAAAAGCAGTGTTACACGGATTGTTGAGAGTCTCAACAATGATGAGGCTGTGATTGTATTTCCTGCCGGAGAAGTCTCCCGGATTCGACCCAGTGGGGTGCGTGATGGGAAGTGGAACAGTGGTTTTTTAAATTTCGCCAAAAAAACCAACGCCCCCATCCTGCCGATCTTTATCGGTGCCCGTAACTCTTCATTGTTCTACAGTGCCTCCATGGTCTACAAACCGCTTTCAGGGATGATGCTGGCGCATGAGATGTTCAACAAAAATTCCAAGAACATTACTATGCGGGTAGGTGAAACGATTCCCTATCAGCAAATTGAGCAGTTGCCACTGGTCAAAGCGGAAAAAGCCAAGCTGTTGCGTCGCCACCTCTACCGGATAGCAAAAGGCAAAAAGTCTTTGTTCAAGACTGAACAAACGATCGCCCACCCGATAGAAAGACGCTTTATCAAGCGTGAATTGCAGCAGGCAGAATTGCTGGGAGAGACAGCGGATAACAAGAAAATCTATCTGTTCGACTATCGACCGGATTCAGCAGTGATGCATGAAATTGGGCGTCTGCGTGAGCTGACATTCCGTCAGGTCGGGGAGGGTACCGGGAAACGTCGGGATCTGGACCGTTATGATCGTGACTATCGTCACCTGATTCTCTGGGATGAACAGGAACTGGAAATTGCGGGGGCCTATCGGCTGGGCGAAGTCAGACGGATTCAGTCCCAAAGTAGCAGTCGCGGTATATACAGTGAAGAATTGTTCAGTTACGACCAGGACAAAATGCAGCCCTTTTTTGAGCAGGGCATCGAGCTGGGCCGCAGTTTTGTCAGCCCCAAATATTGGGGGCGGCGCAGTCTGGATTATCTCTGGTACGGTATTGGTGCCTACCTGCAACGTTACCCGGAGATACGTTATTTGTTCGGCCCTGTGAGCCTGAGTAACAGCTATCCTGACTTTGCCCAGGCGCTGATTGTCAGTTATTACCGGCATTATTTTGCCGATGAGGAGAAGCTGGCCAGTGCCCGGGTACCCTACAGTGTCGATGCTGAACTGCAACAACAGGTCTGGCAGACGCTGACCGGTGAAGATGCCGATGAGGATTTTGCTGCCTTACGTGAGCAACTGGCCCATATGAACGTCACTGTGCCCACACTTTACAAACAGTATGCAGATGTCTGTGAAAAGGGTGGGGTCCGTTTTATCGATTTTAATATTGATGCTGACTTCGGCCACTGCATTGATGGCCTGGTGATGGTTGACCTGCAACAGTTGAAAGCCAGCAAACGCAAACGATATCTGGGGGCGGCGGCCTGATCAGCCGCCATGGCAATGTTTGAACTTTTTACCACTGCCACAAAAGCAGTTTTCATTTCTGCCCAGTTTCACCGCAGGTAGAAACAGCCCGTCGTGATAAAACCAGCGACCGGCTTCGCGGGTGAAGCGGGAACGTTCATGCAACTGACCAATGGGATCATCTTCATAAAAAGCCACAAACTCGACTTCGGCCAGGTTATTGGCGGCTTTATGATCGAGAATTTTCAGACCCAGCCACTGCGTATTGTTGACGCTCTCCTGCAGCGCCTGACGTTCTCCCGGGTGGCGTTTGGAGGGATGCAGGGTATCCAGCAGGTAATCAACCAGACCCAGCTGAAAAGCACTGTAGCGGGAACGCATCAGCTTTTCAGCGTCTTCAGCCACTGATTTGTTCAGATGCAGAGGCTGGCAGCACTCTTTGTACAATAATCCACTGTTGCAGGGACAGCGCGATGAATCACTCATAATGCTCCTGATTCAGTTGCATCAAGTCCGGATGCTGAAGTTGATAATGCAATTGTTGTTTGATTTTTTGATTGGAAACAATCTTAAAGCTCAGTGTGGCATCCTCAGCGAATTCTGCCAATGGAAAGCCCGCCTGTTTGGCCATTAAAGGATAAAATTCACGTTTTTTAGGATGCGTATCGCTGCAACCGTTGAATGTGTCTCCCCAGGCACTGGCTTCAATAATGTGGTCAATGATGCCGATACAATCATCAAAGTGAATGAGGTTAATCGGAGCGTCAGGTTGTTTGACTGTTTTGCCGCCACGGAAAAAACGACCCGGATGACGGCCTTTACCCACGAGACCACTGAATCGAAGAATGGTGGTTTTGAATGCAGGCGAGGCCTGAAACAGTTGCTCTATCTGATACAGCGGACTGTCGTGATTTTCCGCTCCCTCATCTTCACTGACCTCACGGTTGAGGTTCTGATACACCGAACTGGAACTGACAAACAGCACCTTGCTGACAGGGCGCTGTTCAATCGCTTCAATCAGGCGCTGGAATCCAGCCCGGTTTTTACAGGTAATATTGATGATCACGATATCAGCATTCAGAAACGCCCTGTCAACGGTGGCTTCCTGATCGATATCGACGATGTAGCTGTCAAAGCCAGCCTGTTCTAATTCATCCCGTTTGCTTTGATGCCGGGTCGATAGTCTCACTGGATGGCCTTTGGCTGCAAAATGGGCTGCCAGGGGCCTGCCCAGCCAGCCACTACCAAGAATACTGATGGTATCGATAAATCACCTCTCTTATTATCCTGTCCATTTTAACGTAACGAGCTTATGGATAGAGACCCGGATTCATTTTGTTTCCGGGGTGTCTTATTGACGGATTACCGTTAAAATCTGAGTTATGAGCGCACCTGAGCCCCCCAAATTATTTTCCGGCAGACTACTTACAGTCGTGTTCTGGCTGTTTTTTATGGCGTCTTTAACGCTGTTCTTCAATGGACTGATATTGCAGCGTGACAATCCCAATCACGCACTGTTGAGTACTGAGTCCGCCAGTGGTGAAGTGGTGCTGGAGCGTAACCGCGCCGGTCATTATCTGGCACCGGGATTGATCAATGGTCACCCGGTCGACTTCCTGCTTGATACCGGCGCGACCCATGTCAGTGTCCCCGAGGGCGTGGCTGAAGCCGTTGGCCTGGAGAAAGGTGCTCGTAGCATGGTGTCAACGGCAAACGGTGTGATTGCGGTTTATCAAACCCGACTGGAAAGCGTGCAGCTCGGCGGCATTACCCTGAACAACATTCAGGCCAGTATCAATCCGCATATGCCCGATGACATGGTACTGCTGGGGATGAGCTTTATGAAGCACCTGGATATGACACAGCGCGAGGGAACGCTGACGCTGACAGTGCCGGGCTCAGGATAGGTTAATCTTCACCACGCGCATGAAAGGGAAGTCCATGCCGGCAATGGTTTCCGTGTCCGGGTAATAAATCATATCGACGCGTGCGCCCTTCAGCGACTTGTACAGCTTGCGGCGCTTATATTTGAAAGGGATTTCCTGACCCTCCACCAAAACCGTGTTCAGCACCCAGTCTCCGTCCCGACGCTGCACATGAGAGCTGACTTTCTGCATGGTGGAATGCGTGAGCGCTTCATGCTCATTCAATAATTTTTTAGTGCTTTTAACTTTCACGGCGATAACGCTGATGCAGAATGCCAACGCGTTCTACATAGACCTTGGTTTCAGCATAAGGGGGGATGCCGTTGTACTTTTTAACCGCGTTGGGACCGGCATTATAAGCGGCGATAGCCAGCTTGATATCGCCGTCAAACTGTTTCAGCAGCCCGGCTAAATATTTCACGCCGCCTTCTATATTCTGGTTGGCATCAAAAGCATTGCGAACACCCAAATCTTTGGCTGTGCCCGGCATCAGTTGCATCAGGCCCTGAGCCCCTTTGTTGGATAGCGCTTTAACATTAAAGGCGGATTCGGCATGAATCACGGCACGAACCAGAGCCGGATCAACCTCATATTTCATCGCGATGCGTTTGACCTCTGCAGAATAAGCGGCGTTATTGAGGCTGATTGTATGCCAGTTGATTTTGGAGTCAGGATTACAGGCAAAACAGCTGTACTTGAGAATTTCAAAGCTGCCGTGTTGCGGTTTCTGATCGGAAAAAACAAAGCCTTCACCGCTCTGAGATTTATAGATGATGGTGTGCTGGCCGGCGTTAGCGCCGACATTACTGAATTCGACACTGCCATCCGCATTCTGAATACGTTTGATGCTCTCTGCCGTTGCCATCACAGGCAAAATCAGCAGGAGGAGTGTCCCAGCTTGCGTCAATTTCATGCGACGGGCCAGTATCTTCCGGAGGCACCAATCACAATGGTGATGAGACCCAGGATGAGATTAAGCAGCACCAGTTTACGGATTTGCGTCAGGGCGTTGCGACCGGCGATCCAGTCATGTTCCGCGACGGCCCATTTCAGTTTTTTGAATGGGTTGAAAAAAACATGCATGAAAATCAGCATCATGAATATGCCGGTCAGCAGCATGACATGGACATGGACGCCCACACCATCAACGCCGCCCATGCCGCCCAGCAGATGAATCATCCAGAAGCCGGTGATCAGCAAGGTAACAATCGACACCCAGACCCAGTTGAAAAACAGTTTAAACACCTGACTCCACAATGGCAGGCGTGACTCAGGCGCTAACAGGCTGGCAGCGCTGGGTCGCAGCACCATGTAGGCGAAAAACATACCCCCGACCCAGATGACGGCAGCAAGGAGATGCAGTGGAATGGCAAGCGACATGACTGTTTCCTTCTCAACGGGTTATGAATCGATTGTAAGCCCTTCAAGCTTGATCCGCCATTCTTTCGGGCCGCTTTGATGCACTGAGTCACCGTGACTGTCGACAGCCACCGTCACTGGCATGTTCTCAACATAAAACTCGCGAATCGCCTCCATCCCCAGTTCCTCAAAGGCAATCAGGCGGGATGATTTGATGGCTTTGGAGACCAGGTACGCAGCACCACCGATAGCAATCAGATACACAGACCGATGATTTTTAATGCTCTCGATGGTTGCCTCACCACGCTCGGCTTTGCCGATCATGCCCAGCAGACCGGTTTCACCCAGCATCATTTCTGTGAACTTATCCATGCGTGTGGCGGTAGTGGGGCCCGCAGGACCGACCACTTCGCCTGCCACAGGGTCGACAGGACCGACGTAGTAAATAAAGCGATTATGAAAATCGAGACCTGCCGGTAAAGGCTGACCTTGAGCCAGCATATCCGCGATTTTCTTATGCGCGGCATCGCGTCCGGTGAGCAGATGACCCGAGAGCAGCAATGTCTCACCCGGCTGCCACTGCTCGATATCAGCCTGAGTGACGCTATCGAGGTTGACATGACGGGTGTTCTCGGCCGCCTCCCAGGTGATATCCGGCCAGTCATCCAGGCTCGGTGGTTCGAATTCCGCTGGACCGCTGCCATCCAGACTGAAATGGATATGCCGGGTGGCTGCACAGTTGGGAATCATTGCCACCGGCAGTGAAGCCGCATGGGTGGGGTAGTCGCTGATTTTGACATCAAGCACAG
Organism: uncultured Methylophaga sp.; assembly: GCA_965229455.1. GTDB lineage: Bacteria > Pseudomonadota > Gammaproteobacteria > Nitrosococcales > Methylophagaceae > Methylophaga. The sequence goes on along the minus strand of OZ245877.1, from coordinate 2,017,079 downwards.
TGGTCAGGCCACCGAGGCCCTGGGCACCGATACCGAGATTATTGACCTTCTCATATAACTCGACACGCAGTTTTTCAGCCGCAGTCTGTGGACCGCGATCAATAAGTTCCTGGATGTCGATAGGGTGCATCAGCGACTCTTTGGCCATCAGCATGGCTTTTTCCGCGGTGCCGCCGACACCGATACCGAGCATGCCCGGTGGGCACCAGCCGGCGCCCATCTTGGGTACCGTCTCCAACACCCAGTCGACCAGGCTGTCACTGGGGTTAAGAATGGTGAATTTAGCCTTGTTCTCGCTGCCGCCGCCTTTGGCCGCAATCTGAATCTCCACCGTATCTCCGGGCACAATCTGGGTATGAATCACCGCCGGGGTATTGTCTCTGGTGTTCTGACGGCTGCCCAGCGGGTCTGAAACCACCGAGGCACGCAGCACATTATCCGGATGCATGTAGGCGCGTCTAACGCCTTCGTTGATCATCTCATCCAGGCTCATCTCCGCATCCCACTGCACGTTCATGCCGACTTTGACAAAGACATTCACGATACCCGTATCCTGACAGATGGGACGGTTGTTCTCAGCGCACATCCTTGAGTTGACCAGAATCTGAGCTATCGCATCGCGCGCTGCCGGTGATTGTTCGCGTTCATAAGCCTGGCTCATCGCCTGAATAAAATCTTTCGGGTGATAGCAGGCAATGAATTGCAGGGCGTCGGCGACGCTGTCGATAAGGTCAGATTGTTTGATGCAACTCATGGGCTGATTCAACTCAGTTTTTGTTTAATAGCATTGATGACGTCAGCCAGTGGAACGTCTTCGCCTTCACCTGTGCGTCGGTTTTTATATTCGATTTGATCGTTATCCAGACCGCGCTCACCCAGAATCAGGCGATGTGGAATCCCCATCAGCTCCATATCGGCAAAAGCGACGCCGGGACGCAGACCACGGTCATCAAACAGGACATCGATACCGGCCTCAGTCAGTTGCTGATAGATTGCTTCGGCCTTCTCCCTGACGCGCGCAGATTTATGCGCATTGACCGGCACCAGTGCCACCTGGAAAGGGGCAATGGCTTCGGGCCAGACAATGCCGCGCTCATCGTGGTTCTGTTCTATCGCTGCAGCCACAACCCGTGACACACCAATGCCATAGCAGCCCATGGTCATGATTTGCGATTTACCGGACTCGGTCAGCACCACGGCATTCATTTTCTTACTGTAGTTATCGCCCAGCTGGAAGATATGACCGACCTCGATACCGCGGGCGATTTCCAGTGTGCCCTGACCATCCGGGCTCGGATCGCCGGCCACCACATTACGCAGATCAGCGGTTTGTGGTTCCGGCAGGTCCCGGCCCCAGTTCACGCCGGTCAAATGTTTTTCATCTTCATTGGCACCGCAGACAAAGTCAGCCACAAATGCAGCGGCATGATCGACCAGTACCGGAATAGTCAGTCCCACCGGACCGATGGAGCCGATGTTGGCACCGCAGCTTTCCAGGACCTGTTCCGGTGTCGCAAAGGTCAGAGGGGAAGCAACCAGCGGGTGTTTTTCGGCTTTGATTTCATTCAAGTCGTGATCACCACGCAGCACCAGCGCCACCACGCTGCCTTCTTCAGCGCCTTCAACCAGCAGGGTTTTTAAGCACTGTGATGCGGGTTTGTTGAGAAATTCACTGACTTCTTCAATGGTGTGTTTCTGTGGCGTATCCACACTGGCCATAGCTTCGCTGGCGGCAGGACGATCGCCTTGTGGGGCGACGGCTTCAGCCAATTCGACGTTGGCAGCGTAATCACTGCTGTCACTGAAGGCGATGGCATCTTCACCCGAGCTGGCCAGTACATGGAATTCGTGAGAGGCATTACCGCCGATGCTGCCGGTGTCGGCCTGAACGGCACGGAAATCAAGACCGATACGGCTGAAGATGCGTGAATAGGCGGCGTACATATCGTCATAGGTCTGCTGCAGAGAGGCCTGATCCAGATGGAAGGAATAAGCGTCTTTCATCAGGAACTCACGCGCACGCATCAGACCGAAACGGGGACGGATTTCATCACGGAACTTGGTTTGAATCTGATAAAAATTGACCGGCAGTTGCTTATAACTGCGGATCTCCTGGCGCACCAGATCGGTAATGACTTCTTCATGGGTGGGTCCATAACAGAAATCGCGCTGGTGGCGATCAACCAGTCGCAGCAGTTCCGGGCCGTATTTTTCCCAGCGCTGACTTTCCTGCCACAACTCGGCCGGTTGCACAGAGGGCATCAATACTTCCTGGGCACCGCTGTTGTTCATTTCCTCACGAATGATGGCTTCGGTTTTTCTGAGAATTCTCAACCCCATTGGCAACCAGGTGTATAGACCAGAAGCCAGACGACGGATCAGACCGGCACGCAGCATCAACTGGTGACTGACGATCTCGGCATCGGCAGGGGTTTCTTTAAGAGTGGAAATGAGCAGGTTAGAGGCACGCATCGCTTGTTATTATTCCTGTGTAGCAAAAACGACACCGCCGGAAGCCGGCGGTGTCAGTCTCAATTGAGTAATAAATTAAATGATCAGAAGGTACTGTGGTTCCAGCCCCAGTTCTGACGCTCTGAATCGGTCATGCTGATATAGATCCGGCTGCCATCGATACCCAGTTGTTCGTTGATCAACGAACAAAGCGTATCGGAAAAGCCCTGTCTGTCGCCGGGCAGTCCAAGTGAGCGGTAATCGAGAATGGCGGTCGGTGCATCGCTGCCACCGAACAGCATGGGTTTTTGCTGATCGATGGTGACCATGACATAGGTTTCCGGTTTGCCGGAGGCTTTCGATACAGTCTGACTGGCGACTTTCATCAATGTCGCTTCGTCTTTTACTTCCTGATTGGTGCGGATATTAAGATAAGGCATCTCGTTCTCCTTTTATTGCTGGCAAAACTCTTCAATCTGTTGCCGTGATTCTTCAATTTTTTGCTGTCTTTCTTCTTCAGTGAGCCGGTAAACGTTACCTGCTTCATCCATCATTCGTCGCCCGGGATTATCCTGATACAACTTCAGGTTTGCCTGTGCGATCTCACAGTTTTTCTGTATAGCCGCCTGTCGCTCTGCTTCCTGTTGCTGTTCCTGTTCTGCTTCCCTGGCTGATTTTTCAGCGGCTTCCTGTTGCTCAATCAATTCCTGAACTTCAGCAGCTGTGTCATCTATAGGTGGTGGTGGCGGGACCTGGATGGTTTCAGCCTGTCCTGATGCGGGCGGCTGTTGCGTGTAGTGAGTCTGACCATTCTCATCGACCCATTTGTAGATTTCGGCGTTAACGCCTGAAGCAAGTAGCAAAGTCGCCGACAGCAGACTGAGCCTGACAAAACCAGGGACACGCATAGTTGCACCTCAGAAATAAAAATCATTTTACGCCAAAGCGGATAATCATCAAATGTCATACAGCTTTCAGGCAGCTAATAAACAGGACTGGGAGCGAAACCCAGGAAATGACGGCCGCTCTGTTGGTTGACAAGATTTCAAAAGCGGGGGTAATTTCAGACAAAAGAGCGGGAGATCAGTCATGACCCATAATGATGAATCAAAAGCAGGTGATAATGTGGGAAGCGTCAGGAGCGGTAAAGAGAGACGCAAACAACAGCGTCGTTCAGGCGAGGACAGACGGGATATGATTCGGTTTGAACCAGATAAAGACGACCGTCGCCAGATTGAAGACAGACGCAAAGATCACCACTCCGTGTGGGATGCCGGCACAAGCCCTTAATTAAGACGTCGTATCACGCCGGGCAGATACACGCTCTGGCTCAGACCTCTGGCTGCGAGCAGCACCATCAAGGCAGCCCACAAGCCGTGATTGCCCCAGTCTTGCATCAGATACCAGGCCGGTAGATAACAGCAGAACGTGGATAAAAGCATGGTATTCCGCATTTCCCGCCCCAGTGTAGCGCCCACAAAAAAGCCATCAAACAGATAAGACCAGACCCCGAGCCAGGGGGCAAGCACGACCCAGAGTCGATAATCAGCGGCCATCCCGGCCACGCTATCGATGCTGGTCAGCAGCGCGATGATCTCAAGCCCAAACAACCAGTAAACCAGACTGAACACAGCCGCTGTTGATAATGACCAGAAGCCATTGAGGACCAGGCTTCGCTTCAGCATAAGGGCATTGTTATGACCAATCGCCTGTCCAGTCATCACTTCGGTGGCATTGGCAAAGCCATCAAGTACAAACGCCATAAAAGTGATGAAGTTAAGCAGCACCATATTGGCTGCCAGCGTGGTATCGCCCGCCTGGGCACCCTGGTTGGTGAAAAAGGCAAAGCTGAAAATCAAACACAGTGTTCTCAGCATAAAATTGCCATGCAGATTGAGATGATGGCGGTTGGCCAACATAAAGCGAAACTCATCGAGCAGCTTCACTTCATGTAATTTCAGCTGGCGTTTCTGCAGCAGGAAAATAGCAAAAATAAGCCCGGTATATTCGGCAATCACCGAGGCAAGTGCGACACCATCGGCCTTCATGCCGAAACCATTGACCAGCAGCAGGTCGAAAACGATATTACTGAGGTTAATGACTAGTACAACTGCCAGCGCAGATCGGGAGGCAGACAGACCAATCAGCCAACCGAGAATGGCATAGTTGATCAGAGTAGCGGGAGCCCCCCAGATTCTAATGGCATAGTATTGCTCGGCCTGGGCGATAACTTCAGCACTACCATCGATGATATTAAAAGCCAGCCAACCAATCGGTGCCTGTAACAGCAGTAACAGAGCCGCAATGATCATTGCCAGCAGACCGGACTGAAGCAATACATCCCTGGGACTGCCATGATCCGCATTGACATGAGCCTGCGAGGTCAGTCCTGTGGTCACCATGCGCAGGAAACCAAAGCCCCAGAACAGGAAAGTAAACAGCATGCTGCCCAGTGCCACTGCCCCCAGGTAAACAGGCGAGTTCAGGTGACCGACCACCGCCGTATCGACCATGCCCAGCAGCGGCGTCGATAAATTGGCCAGAATCATCGGCCCGGCAATCGCCCAGATTTTTTGATGTGTAATGCTGTTATTCTGCAAAGTGGTTTTCGACGTTGAGTGTGCGTGAGTAATTCAGTGAACGCATATCCTAACCTGTCCAGGTAAATATGTGGCACCGCCACCGACAATCAATCAGGCAGTAACTTGGAGCAAACGATGCTCACCATCAAATTTTGAGGGGGTGTCTCAAGTGCAGGCTTGTGAAATATTCAAGTCATTAAGGATATACGGATAGTGCCTTTATTTTCCTGCCCGACCACTTTGGGCCATAGAAACGGATAGGTTTGTATATGCAAACGAACTCATTCCTGAATAACCTCAACGCTAAAGCCACAGTTGCACCTATTTTCGGCCCGATTCAGTTATTGTAGAAAAGCATCGGTGCATTATTTTTATCGTATTTTCAGGTTATTATCGAGACTGCGGCTTCTCTTACAGAAAAATTAAAAGGCCGCCCGATAATAATTATTATGAGGCCAACGGCCTCATTAACAGGCTGTTAAGCGTAAAAAACAACGAGGCATCAACCTTGATTGAAGCAATCCGAAGCTGGCTTTTGAAGATATTATCTTTCTTGCTACCAACAATATTTCGAAAAATATATACGCATGAAAAGCTATCAAATCTTATAGAGATCACAGTCAGTAGTGAAAATGACGGTATAGTTGTAAATTGTATGAACCTTCCCGATGCCAGGGCATGGATTGAGATTACTAATTTATCTCAATTTACCCTTAAGCTTGTTGGCATTGAGGCTACTTTAAATTGGGTTGGTAAAGTGGCAGACTTTAAGTCACTTCAGCGAGTTGAGCTAAAGCCGCATTCCAAGTCTAGAATAATGATCGAGACATCTTTAAGTGGAAAGCAGGCAGATCATATTAAAAGTAAAAATTCAATGGATACTCCACGGCTCTATGTATCTGCTTACTTCGAATCATCAATCCGAGAAATTAACAAACAGCGTGACATATCTACGTCGAATGTACGGTTGCTCAACAGTGGCGCTTAACAAAGCCAAGCACAATCGTGCAATGCAAAAAACGCATTGCACTGGACAGCCTACGCTGCGCTTCGGCTGCCCGTGTTGGCGGCGTTAGGCAGCATATTCGAGGCTCTTTATGAGTAGAGAAACTGATGCACAAATGAGCATGCTTGAGCGCCAGCTAGAACACGATAGAGACATGCGGGCACTTGAACGCCTTCACGGATTGATTGTTCAGGGGTCAAAAGGACTATCTTTGCTTGGTGGCGGTGCTGCAGTCGGTGTGCTTGCATTCATTCAAGCGTTAATCGATAAACCGGATTTTCCTGCTTTTAAGCCATTTGCCATCAGTTCGTTGTCGCTTTTTTTGGTTTCGGCTTTTCTCCCCGCTATTGTTTTCTTTTTCCATTTTGGGTTTCTTAATAGCCCATACTCGGATAAGCGAGAAAAGAAATTAACGGTAGTCTGGTGGCTGCTCGGGGTTGCATCTGTTCTTTTGCTGTTAGGTGGCATCGTCGTTGCTCTTGGGGTGTTGTGTGCGCTTTAAGCATATGCCTAACCACCGCTTTCAATTGACGCTTCAGACGCTTCGCTCCATGCGCGTAATTGAAGCGAACCGTTAGGCAATCGGGAGCGGTAGCAGCCATAAGGAGAATAAAGTGATACCGATTTTTGAGCAGGGCTCCGGCAAGGGCATTGGGCACAGCGCAGATTCCTTTCTCAAGCGTTTCCATGAAATAGCGGTAGACCACATAGAGTCAGGTAGAGCCAAAGCCTTGGCCTTCCTGTTCTATGATTTTCAAGATCGAGAATTTAAGCAGATACTAAATGATCATGGTGTTTTCGCTCAGCTCGATCGGCTTTCCGGAAAAGACTTGAGTGTATTTTACTTGCATTCTGGCAGCGATAGGCTCCTCAAGAAGTTTAACGAGACACTTATGGCTGCTCTCGGCGTGGATGAAAAGGCTCAGACACCATGCGTCGTATTCTGCAGAACTTCATCTGATGGATTTACAGATATATCGGTCGCAAGGCTAGATAGTGCCGATCTTATTCATGGATTCCATGAGCTATATGGATTAATTAGTGCCTATATTTCAGGGGATAAGGCCCAACCTGAGCCTAAGTACATTTCTTGGGTGAAAGGATCGTTCAAGTTTGTGTCCTTAGAATCGATAAAGGCTTTGATCAGAGAGCTACTCAAAGGGGGCATTTTCTAAGCCTTCGAGAATGCCTAACAATCGGCTGCACAGCGACCGATTTTCCGCCGCTTCGCGGCTCCAAACCGGCGCGTGAGCCGGGCGTTAGTGCAAGGTAAGAGATGAGCGAGAATTCGGCAAAAAGTATTCGGAACGGAGTTATCGCCACGGTGATAGGTGGCGTTATTCTGATGCTCATTCCGTCCGTGCGAGGCTATGTTGGTAGCTTTTTCTCTTGGTTATGGTCAGGAATTACTAGTTTGTGGAGTGCTCTTTGGGTCGAGCATCTAGTCTTCGGTTGGATAATAGTGCTCATAACAGTAATGGCTCTTATTGGGCTCGTCACAGTAGTACTATTTTTGCGTGAAATTTTGGGGAAGAAGGATTTCCATTCTTATACCGAGGATGTGATCCATGGTGCTGTCTGGCGATGGCGCTGGACATCTAACAACATCTCCGGCCTTTGGTGTTTTTGTCCGCATTGTGAGGCAACTCTGGTCTACGACGACAGTACTTGCCGTAACTACTTAGCCAATACGAGTCGTACAGATTTTATTTGTGAGAATTGCAAAAACTCCGTTATTGCGTCAATTAGCGGGGGAAATAAATCTTATGCTCTTGGTGCGATTGAACGTGAAATCGACCGGAAAATTCGGACCAAGGAATTTGAAAAGCACTAACAAGGTGGTCAACGGGACGCCAACTCCGCTGCGCTCCGTTGGCGCCCATTACCACTGGCGTTAACTTCAGGGAGTTCGTGACGAGATGGATGTTGGAAACTGGATTTCACTCTTTATGGCTTTGATCGCAACAGCGTCTGTGGTGGTGACATATTCTGTCTTTCGTTCATCCACTGATCCAGTTGTTATCGTGTATGCCGATCCTGACCTTAAGCGGCCTTCCATTTTAAATCTCATCATCAAGAATATCGGTAATGGTGCGGCGCACAACGTGAAATTTGAGACGACTAGGCCATTGCCATACGAAGCGTTCAGCATAGAAGTACCAGATAAAATGCCAGCGACAATGGAGGTCGGCCCCATTGTTACAGGCATTCCTTTTCTAGCACCAGGCCAACAAATTACCCTAACTTGGGGACAATATGGTGGACTTTACAAATATATCGGTGATGACCCTATACAGGTTGAATCACGGTACTATGCAGTTGGAAAACCGAGATTTTTCTCTCGTCGGCTGAGTGCAAAGTCCTCGCTGGATGTCCGGACATTTGAGCGTAGCGAATCCGCAGAACACGGGTATGGGCCTAACTTGGTAAAAGAGTTTAAAGCGCTCAATAAGTCATTTGTCTCAGTCACCAAGGGGGTTCAGCAGATTGCAGACCGAGACAAAAGTTAACAAGGCGCGTAAGGCGGACGTCCCTGAGGGGCCGCCGCTCCGCTCAGCGTTATGTGTAAATGGGAAATGAACAATGAATGAAGTAACTGTAACAATAGATATGTTTTGGATAGTAATATTCACAGGCATCATTGGTCTTCTAGTAATAGGAGCGGTTGCTATATTTGCTTGGCGTGCATTCTCAATAAAAACAAGAGGGTTCGTGGAGTATGAATTATTTATCGAGTTTTGGAAGGAAAAGGACATTAGGCCCAATATTCCAAAATATTTAAATGACGCCTACTCTGATTATTTACAAAAAAGAAATGAATTTTGGTCAACTTACGGCCAAATAATAGTTGCAGTATTTATCGTCATTGTTTTAGCAATATTAATGCTAACAAAAGTCATATCAGCTGAAGCTGGGCTACCAATATTGTCAGCAGTTTCTGGCTTTGCTATTGCCAAGGGTGCAAGCTCAACCAAAAACACGCCATCAAACCCTTTCGATAATGACAATTTAGGATAATAAACACACAACAAGGCGCTTAAGCAGGGACGCGAAAAAGCGTCGCGCCCCTTAGCTTAAACGTTAAAGGGCATTCACAGTATGGATTATCCGTATTTTTCAGATCAATCTTTTTTTCAATTGCTTTCAGATGCAATACACTTCGAAATGCTCTCGAACGAGACTTCTGATCAGTATGAATCACAGAGATTTTCACGTGCATCAATTATAAATTCGATACTTACCATTGAGTCGGCGGCCAATTGTTGCGTATCAAGTATCAGTGGGCCGCCTAAATTTCTGGACGATATTGAAAAGCTCCCATCATTTTCAAAGTTTGATATTTTTTCCAAGTTTCGCGAATCTGACTATATAGATAGAGGAAATAATAAATATCAAAAAGTTGCTGAGTTAAAAAAGGTACGTGATGCTTCTGTTCACCCCCAAAAAATAAAGATTCCTGTTGAGTTGTCTCTGGATCATGAAAAATATGAGGATTTAGTAGAGCTTGGGCTTAGTTTCGATGCATCACCTATGCCACAGACAAAAATCGATAAGTCATCCATGTTTTGGTTCTCTAGAGATGCTAAAGCAGCTTTGGAAGCTATATTTGAATTCTATGATTACTATTTCATCGATACACTTAAACTGAAGCATGAAGAAGTTTTGGGGTTGCTTGGCAACTCCCTATTCCTCAAAGAGGATTACTGTATGCTTTTTCATCAGCAATTTTTAGAAAAAGAGCTGGAATATGTGACTAGCATAGGCATTAATCAAAACTTTATAAACTTAAAATGCATGCGTCAGCTAAATGTGCCCTGGCCTTTAACAAAGCCATCAAATTGACCGCACTACGCTGCGCTTCGTGCAGCAATTTATGGCGGCGTTAGTATCTAAGAGAGTAAATGCGTTTAGTCAGAAAGAGCTAAAAGAAAAGCATTAAAAGAATAAAAAGATACCAAAAAATCAAAGGGGTCAAAACCGAACGATTTTAACCCCTTGTTTGTATCGGCAACCATCACCCTCTAATCAAGTGGTGGACGGCGACCGGTGACAAAGAAGATGAGGGCCAGGACCAGGCCAATGACGAATAAAATCCAGGCAATGTTGGTGGCGGTGCCGGCAATGCCGCTCAGTCCCAGCGCCCCTGCGATAATACCGATGATCAGAAATGTTAAAGCCCAACTTAGCATAGTGTTCTCCTTATTTTAGTGAACAATTAGCGTCTTCGTCATGTTCAAGGATCAATGCCAGGTATTCAACCTGGTGTGATTAGGGACAAACATCTGTAACGCTATTTACGCTGACAATGCAGTTGATTCATAAGACACGATTGTCCCAGGCAGGGAGCCTTAAGTCTGAATACTCAATCACAGATTATGAAATCAGGCAGGATTGAGCATTCAAGACAAATTGATCGACTTAGCCTTTTTGATTGTCCTCCCCCTGCATAAGCACAGGGGGAGACCGTCTCCTTTGCTAAATCAATAACGGGGCAATTACCAGGCTGACAATCGCCATTACATTGATGAGGATGTTCATCGACGGGCCGGAAGTGTCTTTCAGTGGATCACCAACGGTGTCACCGACCACGGCGGCTTTATGCACTTCTGAGCCTTTGCCGCCATGATGGCCTTTCTCGACATGCTTTTTGGCGTTATCCCAGGCGCCGCCGGCATTGGCCATCATCAGCGCCATCATCACGCAGCAGATAAGTGCACCGCCGAGCATGCCGCCGAGTGCTTCCGCCCCCAGGCCGAAACCGACCACAATCGGGGCCACCACAGCGAGTGTGCCGGGCAGAATCATCTTATTCAGTGCGGCTTTGGTGGCAATATCGACACAGCGTGCGGTATCAGGCTTGGCGGTTCCCTCCAATAGGCCCGGTATTTCCTTAAATTGACGGCGGATTTCATGAATCATATCGAAAGCCGCATCGCCCACCGCCGTCATCGTCAGTGCACTGACCAGGAAGGGGAAAATACCGCCCAGGAACATACCCATCAATACCAGTGGATTGTTGATCAGCAGCGCAAAGCTCGGGTCACCCTGAGTAATGGTTTCGATATACGCACTGATAATCGCCAGTGCCGCCAGCGCCGCAGCGCCAATCGCAAAGCCTTTACCAATGGCAGCGGTGGTATTACCGAGTTCATCCAGCGAGTCGGTGATATTGCGGGTGTCTTTACCCATTTCCGCCATTTCGGCAATGCCGCCGGCGTTGTCCGCAACTGGACCGTAGGCATCAATCGCCATCGTGATACCGACGGTGGCGAGCATACCCACAGCAGCAATACCGACACCATAAAGATCAGCAAAATAACTCGCGGTGAAGATAATGGCGGCAATGGTTAACACCGGTACGGCAACAGACTGCATGCCCAGAGCAAGCCCGCCAATCATCACGGTGGCTGGCCCGGTTTCGCCGCTGCCGGCCAATTTACGAACTGGTGCACCGCCGGTGTAGTACTCGGTGCTGAGGCCGATCACGATGCCGCCAATGGCGCCAGACAGAACGGCAATCCAGAGGTTGGTCAGACCACCCAGACTGGTAATCAGCAGCCAGGATACGATGATAAACAGTAGCGAAGCGCCCATGGTGCCAATGCGAAGCGCCACTTCAGGACTTTTCGCTGAGAATAGTTTCACGGTGAGGATACCGGCCACTGAACACAGCAGGCCGACAGAGGCCAGGGCCAGCGGCATAAACATCAGGGTGGCCTGAGAGTCGGCCAGTTGACTGACTGCCACCGCACTCATGGTGGACGCAATGGCGATGCTGGCGATCATCGCGCCGCAGTATGATTCAAAAATATCCGAACCCATGCCGGCCACGTCACCAACATTGTCACCGACATTATCAGCAATAACCCCGGGATTGCGCGGATCATCCTCGGGAATACCCGCTTCGACTTTACCCACGAGATCGGCGCCGACATCGGCAGATTTGGTGTAGATCCCACCGCCGACACGGGAGAAGAGCGCGACTGATGAAGCCCCCATGCCGAAACCGTGGATCGTGTGTGCCGTATGCGGATCACTGCCGTACAGCAAGTACAGAATCCCCAGTCCCAGCAGCCCCATGGCGGCGACGGTGAGCCCCATGATCGAGCCACCGAAAAAAGCGACGGTCAGTGCTTCTGAAGCGCCATTGTCGCGGGCAGCGATGGCAGTACGAACATTGGCCTGAGTCGCCGTGTACATGCCGATAAAGCCGGCTGAGGCCGAACTTATCGCTCCGACAAAAAAAGCCAGCGCACTATGCCAGCCCAGATCAGACAGCCCGAGGCCGATGATACAAATCAAACAGAAAATACCGAGGCGTGTGTACTCCGCCCGCATAAAGACCATGGCGCCCAGATGAATCTGATCACCGATATCTACGACATTACCGCTACCCGGTGAGTAGGATTTAACTTTCTTATAAACAAGAAAGGCACAGAGTAGTCCGAAAATTCCCAGGATGGCCGGGACGGTGCTGAGTGACGTCATAAGTCTTACCTCGTTATTATCGTTAGAAAAAATCGTGCGCGGTGGAACTCCTTGCTTGGTTGGATGGTGCTTGGTTTTTTATACCTGTATCGTATCGGCAAGTAAAGTCAGGGCTTTGGCCCTCTGGAGAACAGAAATTGATGGTTGAATGGCTGAGTTTTGCCCTGGCGGGCGTTATTGCCGGCTTTACCGCAGGCCTGTTCGGCATTGGCGGTGGTTTGATTATTGTGCCGATTCTGGTGACGGTGTTCAGTTGGCAGGGCATGTCAGCTGAGATTGCTATTCATGTCGCCATCGGCACTTCATTAATGACTATTACGGTCACGTCGTTATCGTCAATGCGGGCACACCATGGTTATGGTACGACCCAATGGCCCCTGGTTGGTCGTCTGACACCAGGATTGATGGTCGGCAGTCTGGGGGGCGCGGTGATAGCGGCGAAGTTATCCAGTAGTGTCCTGCAAACGCTGTTTGGGGCGTTTGCGATCCTGATGGCGGGCAGGATGTGGATGCCAACCCCTCAAGCGCTGTCAACCCGGTTGTTATCGAAACTGTTCATGACTCTCTACGGTACTGCAACGGGCATTATTTCAGCCATGGTAGGCATTGGTGGGGGAACGCTGGTGGTGCCGTATCTGGTGATGGCGGGGCAAACGATGCAAAAAGCAGTCGGGACAGCCGCAGCCTGTGGTTTTCCCATCGCCGTCTGTGGCGTGATAGGCTTTATCTGGATGGGGACCCGGGTGCACGATATCAGTGGAGACTGGCTGACCGGCTTTGTGCACTGGCAGGCCTTCATCGGCATAATCGCCACCAGTGTCTTCATGGCCCCGTTGGGTGCCCGGCTGGCCCGACACCTATCGCACAGAAAGCTGAGCCAGTTGTTTTCTCTGGTACTGCTGGCGGTGGGCCTGACGCTGCTCACCCGGACTTAGATTGAACGGAGGTGACATCATGAGAAAGTGGATCTGCACCATTTGCGGCTTTGTTTATGATGAAGCTGAAGGTATGCCGGAAGAGGGCATCAAGCCCGGCACTGCCTGGGAAGACATACCGGATGACTGGGTTTGCCCGGACTGCGGTGCCCCCAAGGAAGATTTTGAGATGATTCCACTCGAAGAATAAGCCTTGTTTCCGCTTAGACTGAGTTTAATCCGACTGCTTTTTCTTCTATAATCAGCGGCTTTATTCAAACTCACTAAACTGGAGCACAACCGCTATGAACCTCGACCGTGTTGGATCGGGCAAGAATCTGCCGCAAGACGTTAATGTCATTATCGAAATTCCTTCACATTCCGATCCGGTGAAGTATGAAGTCGACAAAGACACCGGTGCTTTGTTTGTTGATCGCTTCATGAATACGGCGATGTTCTATCCCACCAACTATGGCTATATCCCCCATACGCTGTCAGACGATGGTGATCCGGTGGATGTGCTGGTGATGAGCCCATATGCTTTGATCAGCGGTTCCGTTGTGGCCTGTCGCCCGGTGGGTATGTTGAAAATGACCGATGAATCCGGCGAGGATGCCAAGGTCATTGCGGTGCCGCACGACAAAATGTACGACCACATCAATGATATCGGTGATGTGTCACAATTGTTGCTGGACCAACTGGCACACTTCTTTGAGCACTATAAAGATCTGGAAAAGAACAAGTGGGTCAAAATTGAAGGCTGGGTCGGCAAAGCAGAAGCCGAACAGGAAATCGTCGCCAGTGTCGAACGCTTTAAATCAGCACCGGTCAAACCGCAATTCTGATTTTATTAATCTTTTTTAATTATCCGGCGAGCTGAATGTTCAGTCTCGCCGTTTTTTTATAAAGCGAATCAAGATGACCCAACTCATCCTGCAGGGAACTACCCTGAGCCGGCAACAGGCCGAGACAATTGCCGATGATTTCAGTGGTGAACTGAATTGGCGGCAAAAGTTTGCCGTCATCGAATCGGACCACATCAGTCATGACCAGCTGCACAGTCTGCGTCAACAGTTTGATTTCGATATCAATGTCATTCCGGAACAGTTCACAGATAACCAGCCCGGCCTGCTGGTCAGTGATATGGACTCGACGCTGATTAGCATTGAGTGTATCGATGAAATTGCTGACTTTATGAACATCAAACCCCAGGTTGCTGCCATTACTGAAGCGGCGATGCAGGGGGAAATCGACTTTGAAACTTCACTCAGAAAACGTGTGTCTCTGTTGAAAGGTCTGGATGTGTCGGTGCTGGAGCGGGTTTATGACGAGCGGCTGCAGCTCAACCCGGGTGCGGAAATCATGGTGGAAACGCTCAAAGCTCAGGGCATCAAACTCGCCCTGGTCTCGGGCGGCTTTACCTTTTTTACCGACCGGCTCAAGCAGCGCCTGGGACTCGATTTTACCCAGGCGAATGTGCTGGCGGAAAAAGACGGCAAACTGACCGGGGAAGTTGACGGACCCATTTGCGGTGCTCAGGCCAAGGCAGATTTTCTGCATCAGTGTTGTGACCAACTGGGCCTGAAACCGGAACAGGCGATTGCGGTGGGTGATGGTGCCAACGATTTACTGATGATGGCACCGGCCGGTTTGAGTGTTGCCTATCATGCTAAGCCCAAGGTGCAGGCTCAGGCGGATACAGCGATCAATCACAATGGCCTGGAAGCCATTCTGGGGCTGTTGCAGCTTGAATATAACTAGCCTAAGCTTGAAATTAAGATAGGTATCCCCACCTATACAATAGAATTTTTTTGCAATCACGAGGATCAACTAATGGATGTTATGGAGCGGATTAAACAGGCGATTGAAGGTAATGATGTCATCCTGTTTATGAAAGGCACGCCCGAATTCCCACAATGCGGCTTTTCCAGTCGTGCATCACAGGCAGTCGCTGCTTGTGGTTCAGAGTTTGCATATGTCAACGTACTGGCAGAGCCGGAAGTCCGTGAAAATCTGCACCGTTATGCAGACTGGCCGACTTTCCCGCAGCTCTACATCAACGGTGAATTGGTGGGTGGTTGCGACATCATCATGGAGCTGTATGAAAACGGCGAATTGAAAAAAATGGTTGAAGAAGCCACTGCGAGCTAAGAAGACGCATGACTGACGAACACGATCACGACTGGCACGAAAACGACTACGCAGTCGCTCCGGCCAAGCCCGATTTGAAGCGTCCCCCCAAGTATCGGGTGATTATGCTTAATGACGACTATACGCCTATGGATTTTGTGGTTGAGGTTCTGGAAAACCTATTTGGCATGGGGCGTGAGCGTGCCACACGCACCATGCTGCAAGTTCACACCGAAGGCAGTGCCTTGTGTGGTATTTTCACTTATGAGATAGCTGAAGCGAAAGTCGAACAGGTCAACAGCTACTCTCAGCGCCACGGCCATCCATTGCAGTGTACGATGGAAGAGGAATGACCCGTTCGATAGCTGTAACTGAACACAGTTTCTAAAGGTTCAGATACGCAAGCAATTAGGTGGAACGCAAGATGTTAAGCAAAGAACTCGAACAGACTCTCAGTCAGGCATTCAACTACGCGCGTCAGCGCTCGCATGAGTTTCTCACAGTTGAACATCTGCTGTTGGCCCTGCTGGAAAATGGTCAGGCACTGGCCGTGCTCAAAGCATGTAATGTCGATATTCCGGCACTGCGCCAGGAACTGAGTGATTTTCTGGCAGACAACCTGCCGACCCTGCCTGAAGACAGTGAACGTGAAACCCAGCCGACACTGGCATTCCAGCGCATTCTGCAACGTGCCGTGATGCATGTGCAGTCATCAGGCGGTACTGAAGTCACTGGTGCCAATGTGCTGGTATCTATTTTTTCCGAACAGCAATCCCAGGCGGTCTATCTGCTGCAGAAGCAGGACGTGACGCGACTGGATGTCGTCAATGCCATCAGCCATGGCGGTATTGATGAAGTTGTCGAAGAGACTGACGAAGAAGCCAAAATCGATGCAGAAGAGGGCGGCGAGGATGGTAAAAATCCGCTGTCTCTTTACGCGGAAAACCTCAACGCTTCAGCGAAAAAAGGTCGTATCGATCCACTGATTGGCCGGGCGATGGAACTGGAGCGCACGCTGCAGGTGCTGTGCCGCCGTCGCAAAAACAATCCATTGTTTGTCGGGGAAGCCGGCGTCGGTAAAACCGCACTGGCAGAAGGTCTGGCCCGCCGCATTGTGCAGGGTGATGTGCCGGAGGTACTGCAGGACACCGTTATCTACTCATTGGATATGGGCGCGCTGGTGGCCGGTACCAAATACCGTGGTGATTTTGAAAAACGCCTGAAAGCGCTGCTACGTGAACTCAAAAAACAGCCCGGTGCCATTCTGTTTATCGACGAAATCCACACCATGATTGGTGCCGGCAGTGCCGGTAACAGCACCATGGACGCGGCTAACCTGCTGAAACCATTGCTGGCCAGTGGCGAACTTAAATGCATCGGTTCAACCACCTATCAGGAGTACCGCGGCATTTTCGAACATGACCGTGCCCTGGCACGTCGTTTCCAGAAAATCGATGTGCCCGAGCCGACTGTGGCAGAAACCATTGAGATTCTGAAAGGCCTGAAACCCGGGCTGGAAGAACATCACAATGTACGTTATTCCCAAGCGGCCATTGAGCAGGCAGCAGAACTGGCGCATCGTCATATCAATGATCGCTTCCTGCCCGATAAGGCCATTGACGTGCTGGATGAGGTCGGTGCGGCTCAGCGCATTGCGCCTAAATCCAAGCGTAAAAAACTGATTGGCGTGAATGATGTGCAGGCAATTGTCGCCAAGATTGCACGTATTCCGGCCAAGACGGTCAGTAACGCCGATAAAGACAATCTGCGTAAGCTGGAAGATAACCTGAAACATGTCATTTTCGGTCAGGATGAAGCCATTTCTGCCCTGAGCTCAGCGATCAAAATGGGCCGTTCGGGCCTGGGTCATCCGGAAAAACCCATCGGTGCCTTCCTGTTTGCTGGCCCGACTGGTGTCGGTAAAACCGAAGTCACCCGTCAGCTCGCGCACAACCTGGGAGTCGACCTGATTCGGTTTGATATGTCGGAATATATGGAAAGCCATACGGTATCAAGACTGATTGGTGCGCCGCCGGGCTATGTCGGTTTTGATCAGGGCGGTCTCCTGACTGATGCCATTATCAAGCAACCGCATGCGGTCCTGCTGCTGGATGAAATCGAAAAGGCGCATCCGGATGTCTTCAACCTGCTGCTGCAGGTCATGGACCACGGCACGCTGACTGACAACAATGGACGTAAAGCGGACTTCCGTCACGTAGTCCTGGTGATGACCAGTAACGCCGGTGCGGCTGAAATGAGCAAAACCTCCATCGGCTTCACCAAGCAGGAACATCAGACTGACGGTACAGAAGCGGTTAAGCGGACCTTCACACCTGAATTCCGTAACCGTCTGGATGGCATCATCCACTTCAAACCGCTGCAGAAAGACGCCATTCTGCGTGTTGCGGATAAAGCCGTGCTGGAACTGGAAATGCTGCTTCAGGATAAAAATGTCACCATCGAAATTGATGACAAAGCGCGTCAATGGCTGGCTGATCATGGCTACGATGTGCTGATGGGGGCAAGACCGATGGCACGTCTGGTTCAGGAGAAAATCAAACGTCCATTGGCTGATGAACTCCTGTTCGGTAAGCTCAGTCAACGTGGTGGGCATGTCCGTGTCACATTACAGGATGATGAAATTCATCTTGAGATGGAGGACGCAGCAGAATCGGTTGGCTCCTGACCCCGTTTCAACGCTTCTATCCTTTCCAAAAAATGAGCCCGATAGTGAACACTATCGGGCTCAGCTGTCTCTGGCTATAGATATTAGCTTTAGCTAATTATTCAAAAGTTATTCACCTCGGGAACTTTTTCCTAAAGTCTATTTTAACTAGCACATGCAAGTGATTGATTTTGCATTGTGCAACTGTAAGTATATGATTAATATGGTAATTATTTCTTGGTTAAATTTTAACCATTTTGAGGGGAGTCTTGTTGTAAGAGGCACTTAGCGACTAACCCCAAAGTTAATCACAGACTTATCCACAGAAAATGTGAGTAACTTTACAGTCATATGACGCAGCAAAATCTAAGCCATTGTAGGCAAATTAAATATTAACCACAGAGGCTCAGAGAAAAATGATGATGGGCATTTCTAAAACTGACTTTGTCCACTGCGCTTCAGTATTGTTGGGCTTTATAGCTTCAACCCAATCACGCTAATTAATTCTCTGCTCTGTGGTTCAAATACAAGCGCTACAACTCAATGCCTTTCTGCGCCTTGATACCGGCGCGGAAAGCATGTTTCACATCCTCAATGCGACTGACGGTATCGGCTGCCTCTATCAATGCTTCGGGCGCATCCCGGCCGGTGATAATCACATGTTTCATCTTCGGCCTCTCTGCAAGATCGGCCAGGACCTTGCCGGTATCTAAATAACGCATGGCCAGCACGATGTTCAATTCATCCAGCAGTACGATATCCAGATCGGGGTTTAACAGCATCTCCTTACAAATAGACCAGCCTCTTTCTGCTGAGGCAATATCCTGTTCGAGATTCTGGGTTTCCCAGGTAAAGCCATCACCGACAACATGGTAGTCAACGTCGTCAGGAAAGCGTCGGAAAAACTTTTCCTCGCCGGTACTGAAAGCGCCTTTTATGAATTGAACGACGCCAACTTTCATGCCATGCCCCAGTGCCCGGGCAACCATGCCAAAGCCAGACGAGCTTTTACCCTTACCATCACCGGTAATGACCAGGAGCAGGCCCTTTTTCTGATCAGCACGTTTGATTTGCTCATCAACCTGTGTTTTCTGCTCTTGCATCGCCTGTTTATGGCGCTCTGAATGTTCGGTCTCACTCATCTTATTTCCATCATTAATCATTAAGCTCAGCAATTGGTATTGGTCCCAGCCGACTCAGCGCAAAAGACTTATCAGTTTATCAGTATCAAGACACTGTTCGACCCTATCCGTCAGTCATTAGATGATTTGACACTACAAACACCAGCAAAAAGCGATGAATCTGCTGTTTGTAAAGTATCAAAAGTCGTGCTCTGAAGTGTTCTGAGGGAATTTTCAGCAATAATTAGCTGTAAATTTTTTGATGATAGAAACTGTTGAGGTTAAGCCAGTCAAAAAAAGGGCGGCAGGGCCGCCCTTATCGGGATTATTGATGTTGTAACTCAATGCCAAGGAGACCGGTAATGCCGGTTCCCTGGTAGCCCCAAACAGGCTCGTAATCACGGTCTGTCAGGTTTTCCACGCGAGCAAAAACGCGGGTATTGTTGTTCACTTTGTAATCAGCGCTAACGTTAATTACAGCATAACTCCCCATCCTGACCCGATCACCATCAGCGTCGACATCTTTACGGCTACCGATATGATGCAGGCTACCAGCCAATCGCCAGTCTGCCGCTGGTTGATAAATCAGGTCGAGGTTAGCCTGATGCACTGGGCGACGCGTTAACTGCTGATCATCCTCGTTCTGGCTACGGGTATAGGTGTAATTGAGGTGAACATCTAATTGCTTAGTCAGTTCAATACTCATATCAGCTTCAAGGCCTCGGATTTCAGCCTCGTCAACGTTCACACTGGTACTATCAAAGCTGGGCAGAAAGACAGTGGTAATTAGGTCGTCAATATCGTTTTTGAACAAAGTGGCGCTGGTCTGTACTTTGCCGTTTAACCAGCTCTGGTCAAGGCCCAACTCCCAGTTTTCACTGGTTTCCGGATCCAGATCAGGGTTACCGGTATAGGCAAGGGAGGAACTATTAGGGGTAAAACCATACATCTCATAGAGTGATGGTGCGCGGAAGCCTTCGCTGTATGCAGCTCGTATTTGAGTCGATGGCGTTAACTCATACCGGCTTGCCACGCGATAGGTGGTTTCTGAGTCAAAGTCGTCAGTATTATCGTGGCGAACACCAAATGTGGCCGATAACTTATCAGTGACGGAAATCTGATCTTGAAGGAAGAAAGCACGGTTATTTCTTTTTTTATCGGTCCTTTGTAACTGTGTAAAGTCACCAAAAGTACTGCCAAAAGTACTGAATCCTTCAGCCTCTATATCCTCTTTTTCGAATTCGTACCCGATAGTGATTAGGTGATTTTCAACGAGGTGAAAGTCATTCTGCAAACTGAGCTTTTGCTTCTCACCATCGTAATTGCTTCTGTCAATGTCACCTAACGGATCTTGCCGTTCATTACGGTTTTTACGTTCGACTTCGGTGTGCGTCAAAGTCAGCGTAGGCTGCCAGATACCATCAAAGAATTGTCCTTTGATTTCTGCGCCCAAATAGGTCTGACGACTGCTGTTGTATGCATCAAGATCTTCTGACAGGAAACCATCAATATCAATTTCAGATTCTATGTGGCGACCAAAGAATGAAGCTTGAATGTTTTCGCCCTGCCAGCCTAAACGGCCAGAGATCATCTTATTCTGGTAGCCATCATCATCACGAGCAATTCCTGCGGGCATTCGTTTTTTTGTCGGAGCACTGTCATTATCTGATTCATAGAGCCCACCGGTGAAAGAGTAATTGAAGCGGTCTTGGGAGCCTGATACCGAAACTGTCTCATGGTGTGTTGATTTATTGCCAGCGGCCAGTTTAGCTCGAGCTTTTAGCGGGCCTTCGCCAGCTTTGGTACGAATATGAATTACAGCACCAATGGCATCTGCGCCATAGAGCACGCTTTGTGCACCTCTAACGATTTCGATTGAATCTACGTCATCCAGCAGGAAGTTGCCGAAATCAAACGCGCCGGAGGGTGAGCTGGGATCATTAATTTCGATACCATCGACCATGACCAGCGTGTGGTCGGAATTAGTGCCTCTGGCAAAAACCGACGTTTGTGAGCCTCGGCCACCGGTTTCAGCTACTCGGATACCAGATACGCCTTTTAATGCGTCTGCAAGACTGTGAAGTTGTTTAAGTTCAATTTCTTCGCGGGTAATAACAGAAACACTGCTGCCGGTATTTTTGACGGCCGTTGGGGTACGTGTTGCTGTGACAACGATTTTGTTGAAATCGGTACCGGCTGCGTAGGTGTTTATTGATAATCCAGTCAATAAAGCCGCCCCGATAACCTGCGAGAGGAGAGTTTTCTTAGATAACATGATGTACGCCTGTGATTGGCAGCATCCACCCGATACTGCTGGTAAGTCCTATCCGCTGCAGGCGTGACGAAAGCTCGGCAGAGCCGATGAAGATTCGCCACATCGCCCACCGCGACGCGAATGTTGGGATCGAAATCCCGCTGACACAGGCCGGTCTCCGGACTTACAAGCTAAAAAAACAATCGCCTTCCCATGCATGCACAGTGGCATTGTGATTGTCTGAACTTGAATACCGTTGCGGGGGCAGTATTGGAATTGCCAGGGGCTTACCAATTTCCCGATTATCCTGCTTTTTTCGAGCAGGCACCCGTATCAGAGCCGCAGACTCTAATCCCGAACTGTTTTTATGTCAATTTTGTGTCAAGACACAGGAAGCTGGTCACAGGCTGTCTTAGCCATTAAAATTGAACAATTTACTCGGATATTTACTTCCAGATGACAGAAGAATTCAAAGACAAAGGTTTCGCGACCCGCGCGGTGCGGGTTGGCCATCGCCGCACGCCTGAAGGCGAGCAGTCGGAACCGATTTTCCCGACTTCCAGCTTCACTTTTGACAGTGCGGAGCAGGCTGCGGCGCGCTTTGCCGGTGATGAGCCGGGCAATATTTATTCCCGCTTTACCAACCCGACTGTGCGTACTTTTGAAGAACGCCTGGCGGCACTGGAAGGTGGCGAGTCGTGCGTGGCGACGTCATCAGGCATGTCGGCCATTCTGTCTACCATGATGGGCCTGCTGGAGGCGGGGGACCATGTGGTCTCTTCCATGAGTATTTTCGGCACCACGCGTGTTCTGTTCGATAAGTATCTGAGCAAATTTGCGGTCAGCACCGACTATGTGCAGCTGTCGAATCTGGAACAGTGGAAACAGGCCATTAAACCAGAGACCAAAATTCTGTTTCTGGAAACACCATCTAATCCACTGAATGAAATTGCCGATCTGGCCGCTCTTTCAGCGCTGGCTAAAGAAAACGATTGTCTGCTGGTGGTTGATAACTGCTTCTGCACGCCGGCCTTGCAACAGCCACTGGCTCTGGGCGCGGATATTGTTATCCACTCGGCGACAAAATATATCGATGGGCAGGGACGCTGCATCGGTGGTGCGGTGGTAGGCGATGCTGAATTAGTCGGTGAGCAGGTATACGGTTTCCTGCGCTCTGCCGGGCCGACCATGAGCCCGTTCAATGCCTGGACCTTTATCAAAGGGTTGGAAACGCTGGACCTGCGGATGAAAGCGCATTCGGCGTCTGCGCTGGAATTGGCTCAATGGCTGGAACAGCAGCCGGCTGTCAGCAAGGTCTTTTATGCCGGACTGCCCAGCCATCCTCAGCATGAGCTGGCAAAGAAACAGCAATCGGCTTTCGGCGGCATCATTGCCTTTGAAATCAGGGGCGGCAAGGCGGATGCCTGGAAGCTGATTAATGCGTTGGAATGGCTGTCTATTACCGCCAACCTGGGCGATAGCAAAACCACCATTACGCATCCAGCGACCACCACGCACGGTCGACTGAGTGATGAAGCCCGAGCTTTATCCGGTATCACTGACGGCATGTTGCGTATTTCTGTCGGCCTGGAAACAGTCGACGATATTAAGGCGGATCTGAGCCGGGGCTTTGCAGCGCTCTAAAACTGCGGCATAAAACCTGCATACATCACAAAAAGCGAGTTTAACGTCAGAAATTTGTCCCGTCCGCGAGGGTGGGGCAGACTGACACAACAAGATGAGTGATTATGCTATGTCATTAATCAATAAATACGTTGTACCGTTGTTATTGATATTGCTGCCGATGGGCTACTCAGTGGCTCAGGAACCGGTCAGTGATGTTCGGGTCGTTATTGATGTCTCCGGCAGCATGAAACAGAACGACCCCAATAATCTCAGAGCGCCGGCAATGCGGATGCTGGTCGGGCTGATGCCGGGAGAGGATGCCCGTGCCGGTGTCTGGACCTTCGCCAGCATGGTCAACATGCTGGTGCCCTGGCGCGAGGTCAATGATGACTGGCGTCAGAACGCGATCGAAAAATCCAGTCAGATTCACTCACATGGCCTGTTCACCAATATTGAACAGGCTTTACAGAAAGCCACGGCCAATCAGAAACAGGCGGATCCCGGTTTTCAACGCAGTATGATTTTGTTGTCCGACGGCTTTGTGGACCTGAAACCCGGCGAGGCGGCAACAAAGGCTTCACGTCAACGAATTCTGGATAAGCTGGTTCCCCGCCTCAAAGCCCTTCAAATGACAGTTCACACCATCGCGCTGTCTGATAATGCCGATCACGAATTACTGAAAGCACTGTCAATGGCTACCGATGGCTGGTACCGCCAGGCCGACACCGCAGAAGACCTTCAGCGTATTTTCCTGCATCTGTTCGAACAATCCACCAATCGTGACACAGTGCCGCTGGCTGATAACCAGTTTTCTATTGATCAAAGCGTAGAGGAAATGACCGTGCTGGCATTTCGCCAACCTGGCTCAGCTGCGACCAAACTCCAGTTGCCCGATGGTTCAACCATTGATCAATCTCAAGCCTCTGAGCGTATACGCTGGCAGCATGAAAACAGTTTTGATCTGATCACCATTGACAAGCCGACACCGGGACAGTGGCAAATTAATGCTGAGCTTGATCCGGATAACCGCGTGATGGTGGTGACGGATATGCAATTGCGCACCAGCGATTTACCCAATAATGTACTGGTAGGAGAACAGTTTGAATTTGAAGCCAGACTGACAGAGAAAGGCGAAGTCATTACCCGACCCGCCTTTCTCCACCTCGTTGAGGGGCAACTGGTCCGCCAGAAAGCTTCCGGACAGGCGGAGTTGCCACTCGACAGACGTCCCGACGAGGCGGTCTATCGGGCGACGCTGGGTACTGGTTTCGAGGCCGGTCGTAATGATGTTATTGTGACAATGAAAAGTGAGACTTTTGAGCGTCAGCGCCGACAAAGCATTAATGTCATCGCCGCCCCGATCTCCGTCGACACAACACAGCTTGAACAACCCACTCGCAGCCATAGAATAGAAGTTGAAGCTGATGCTGCGTTGATTAATCCTGATTCCTTGTCGATAACCGCTTTATTGAGAGAACAGGATGGTGATGAATGGCCCTACGAGATGTTAAAAACCGACGATAACCGCTGGCGTCTGACCTTAACCGATCTGGACCCGGGACTGGATTATCATTTGTCGCTGCAATTGCGCGGCACAACCCCTGAAGGACGCCAGGTTTTCCTGCAGCCGGAGCCAATGACACTCACCGATAACAACCTGGCCCAGACTGAAACCACAGCAGCCCAGACACCCGTTGTATCGCCGACTGATAACACCGATACTCAGCCTGCAGCATCGGACCAAACTACAGCCGAGACAACGACGCAGGATACTGAAGATGCCGAATCAGAACCGATGTCGGATACGATGAAATTATTGCTGGGTAATGCTGTGATTCTATTGCTGTTACTGGCCGGGATAATCTGGTGGCGCAGACAAACCACCTCAGCTGTGCCGGCAGGAGATTTGATCTAATGAACCTCACTGATCCCATTCTGGAACTCCTGGCATACGAAGTGGCTTTCATTTTTGCGGTGATAGCAGGCCTGCTTATTGTTAAAAATCTGAAAAGGCATCGGCGAGTCCATTCACAGACCGGCAAAACAGTTAAGAAAATCAAAAAGAATCAGGAGCAGCGTGCTTTACAGGTTAAATCTTTGCTGGCGGGTCGTTATGGATTGTCCGGTGAGGCGCTGGATAATCAGGCCGCTGAACTGCTGGATAGAGAAAAACTGATCTATAAGAACCTGTTGAAAGCCTTTGTTGAGCAGGATGGCAAGGCTTTCTCCGGTTTGCCTGAGCAAATCGAGCAGGCGATTGATTCGGCACTGTCTATCAGGCCTGATACCAGACAGCAGGCTGATGAGACTGAAGCAGAAGAGAATGTTGAAACAGTTGATGAGCCGGAATCAGACGAAGTAGATGAAATAGACGAAACAGACGAGCAGGTTTTGGCATCTGACATTGATGAAGGCGTCGACAGTGACCAATCTGAAGCGGAGCCAGAGCCCACTGAGGAGCAAGACCTGGATCAGCTATTCAGTGACAGCAGTGCCATCGATAGCCAAACTGAAATCAAGTCTGAGGATGACGCTGAAAAAAAGCTGACGCCGGAAGCTAGTGGTGATGAAACTGAGCCAGGCGAGGAGGAACCGGTCGCTGAACAAGAGCCATCAGCTGCAGTTGATGCTCAGAGTCAGACAGCAGCAGAAACAGAATCTGAGCTGCAGGATGAAACACTGCGTACCGATGATATTGAAGCCTTACTCGAAGGCCAGTCTTTTGATCTGGAAAGCGATATTTCTTCCGAACCAGCGCTTGAAGAGGCTAATGAGAGAAACACCGGCTTCTCAGGTGAACAAACACAGACTGCCAAAAAAACTGACTCGCCAGCCACAACGGATACTGGGTCAGAACAGGAAGAACAGGATTACGAGATAACAGAAATTGAAGGCAATCTCGCTCTTGACGAGGAGTATGCCAACGCTGGTCTGCGGGATGAAGACATTGAACGCTTCGCTGACAGTGATGAAGAAATTGAAATACCCGGTGATCCTGACAATCTGGATGCCACGATCAGTGCTGAATCACCGGAGGCAGACACTGTTGCTGAACAGCCAGCTGAACCTTCAGCTCAAGCTGAATTACCCCCAAAGTCAGAAGAGGTGGAGCCTCAAACAGCAAGCAGCTTGAAACAATTCCTCAAGGCGGACAGTTTCAGTTTCCAGCCCAGACCGTCAGTGCAGCCAGAGGCAACACCTGATTCGATGTCAGAAGAGACTGAAATTGAGCAGACCCCGATCGAACCGCAGGAAACGCCTGAAACGACGGAGATGAGCGAGACACAAAATTCGCTTCAGCAGAACGTCGCCACGTCAGCAGAGGAGGAGACTCAACAGCAGCCAGACACAAGCCTGGTGAACCAAGCCGTCGAAGAGCCTGAGCCAGCGCCTATGGCGGCAGAAAATACTGACGATGTACAGCCCACAGCCGAGTCGCAACCTGAGGTGGCTGAGCCAGTGCCTGAAGCAGTCGACACGGCTGAGCAAGAAATTGATTCCCTCATCGATTCGGTGACTGAATCTGAGCCGAGCTCTGAAAGTATTGCTGAATCATTTCAGGCATCTAGCACTCCAGTGGATGAACCTGATGATAACCAAAGTCCGCTCATCCCGGCGGAGCCTGAGGATGTGCCTGAAGCGCCGAAACAGAGCGATACGGTTCCAGAACCGGCCGATATGGATGAGCAGCCCGACACAGCCATCAGCAATGACACGGTCACCCGGGTTGAGCAGGCATTAACGGAATCGGAGTACACGGATGAAGCGCCGCCCGCATCAGCAGGGTCTGGTCTCGCGGAGTCAGAATCCGAAATGACTGATTCAATGGATGATATCGGCGAACTGACTGACACCGTGACGGAGCCTGAGTTGCCATCTGACTCTGATGTTGACACGACAGTAGACACCGATGAAATACCCGAAGAATATGTAGAGGAAACGGCAGAAACTGCGGATACAACCGAGCCCGCTGATGATGAAATGCGGTTATCTGAAATTGAGCCGCAAGAGGAGCAGCCTGAATCACAAATTGATGCCGCAGAGGACTGGAACAATACAGACAGCTTCTCAAGTGAAGATGTAGAAGCGACGCCAGCAGAGCAACAGATTACGGAAGCAGCACCTTTACAGCAGCAGGCCGAAGAACACACTATTGCAGAGCCAGAGCCAGAGCCAGAGCCAGAGCCAGAGCCAGAGCCAGAGCCAGAGCCAGAGCCAGAGCCAGAGCCAGAGCCAGAGCCAGAGCCAGAGCCAGAGCCAGAGCCAGAGCCAGAGCCAGAGCCAGAGCCAGAGCCAGAGCCAGAGCCAGAGCCAGAGCCAGAGCCAGAGCCAGAGCCAGAGCCAGAGCCAGAGCCAGAGCCAGAGCCAGAGCCAGAGCCAGAGCCAGAGCCAGAGCCAGAGCCAGAGCCAGAGCCACTCATCGCTGACACTGACTTTGAGTCTGAGGCAGCGCGTTTGCAGCGCTTGATGTCTGAAAGCGCAGAAACACATACTGAAGCCGAAGCCGAAGCCGAAGCCGAAGCCGAAGCCGAAGCCGAAGCCGAAGCCGAAGCCGAAGCCGAAGCCGAAGCCGAAGCCGAAGCCGAAGCCGAAGCCGAAGCCGAAGCCGAAGCCGAAGCCGAAGCCGAAGCCGAAGCCGAAGCCGAAGCCGAAGCCGAAGCCGAAGCCGAAGCCGAAGCCGAAGCCGAAGCCGAAGCCGAAGCCGAAGCCGAAGCCGAAGCCGAAGCAGTAACTGATGCCCCAGAAGTGGAGCCAGCCACAGAGCAGGCGGCAGTCCGCTCCGAACTCGAAGATCTGCGAGCCAAATTACGCGCCCGAACAGCACAGCTGAAAGCGGAGGCTGAAGCAAGGCAGCAACAAAAAGCTGAGCAAGAACTTCAATCGACGCAAGCGGCAGACAACGCAGATGAACAGTCGCCTGATGCGTCATCGGAATACAAAGCGCAGGTGGCTGAGAGTGAGCCGGCTCCAGAAGTGGATGAAGTCATTGAGCCGTCACTGCAGGATGATGCGTTCAATCCAGCAGAAGCTGAACAAACAGCGATTGATGCGCTGACGCCAGAAAGCACGGAGTCGACCGCATCCACACCTGAAGATGACGCCGAAAATGAAGCCCTCCTGGCTGCCCAATGGGAGCAGGAGCTTTTGGAGCAGACGCCGTCGGTGGAAACCGAGCAGGTATCGGAACAGCTCGAGCCCGACTCATCTGCTGAAACCGTTTCTGGTACCGAAAACGTGGAAAATCCGGCCGATGAGCAGGCTAAGGAGACCGAGCTTGAGCCTCAGGTGTTTGAACACTCAGATACAGCATCAGTTGTGGCGGGTGCAGATCCTGAGCCAGAGACGGCCGAGGACGAAGTTGAGGATGCTCAGGCGGATATTGCGCCACTGGATGAAGAAGCTGAACTGGCCGCTGAATGGGAGCAACAGCTTGAGCAGGCTCCGGAAGTTAATGTTGGGGAGCCGCAACAGGCAGAACCTGAAACAGTTGACCAGGCTGAACAACCGGCCTCAAGTGAGCAGGAGATAACAGAAGAGCCCAACGCGGCGCAGGAAGAGGCCGAAGGACAAGAGATATCAGCCCTTGATGCGCTTGATAGTGAAGCCAGGATTGCCGCTGAATGGGAGCAGCAGCTTGAGCAGGATCCGGAAGTTAATGTTGGGGAGCCACAACAGGCAGAACCTGAAACAGTTAACCAGGGTGAACAACCGGCCTCAAGTGAGCAGGAAATAACAGAAGAGCCCAACGAGGCCGCGATGCTGGCTCAGTGGGAACAAGAACTGCTTGACGAGGCTGAACAGCCAGTTGCAGAAGCTCAACAGGATGAGGTCCAGGATGATGGCTTTGTCGCCTTTTCTGAAACCCAGGCGAACGAAATTGCCGATCAGGAACAGGCTGAGGCAGAGAGAGAGGCGGCACTGGCTGCTGCCTGGGAACAGGGAAATGTTGTCGAGGATGAATCATCTTCAGAGAAGACTCAGGAGCAACTTGAGCCGGAACCTCAGCAGCCAGAGCAACCTGAATCAGAGAGCAGCGAAGCACAAGATGAAGATATCGACACCGGTCCACCGGTGAAACTGACTGATTCTAAAGCCGCTTTATCTGAAATGTGGGGTGATTTGACTGAGGAACCATTGCCTTCTGAGGAAGACCTGGAATCGATGTTTGAGGAAATTCGGCAACTGGATCAGGATGAATCTCTGTCGGCGGGTGACAGTCTGCGGCCAAGCAAAACCGTAGAGAAAGATGAACTGAAATCGATTTTGTCCTCGATTCCGTCGTTTTCACAAATGAATAAAAAGTCCGACCAATAAGCACGGATCAACCGCGATTTCCCACTGCGCCAGCACGTCTATTCTGCTAAAATCTGGCGCAGTTTTTATCGGGAAAAACCATGACAGAACAAGTCCATGATGTCGCCATCATCGGTGGCGGGGTGTGTGGTACAGCGCTGCTGTATCTTTTAAGTGAATACACGGATATCCAGCATATCGCGCTGGTGGAAAAATATGATGATGTGGCCAAGGTGAATTCTCATGGTCGCAATAACAGCCAGACCCTGCACTGCGGTGATATTGAGACTAACTACACGCTGGAAAAAGCCGCCAAGGTGAAAGCCGCGGCCGAGATGGTGGTCAACTTTGCTGAAACCCTGGACGATCACGACAAAGTGATTTTCAAATACCCGAAAATGGTCCTGGGCGTCGGTGAAAAAGAGTGTCAACAACTGCGTGAGCGCTTTGACAAATTCAAAACCGTGTTCACCACCATGCAGTTGCTGGAAAAAGAGCAGATCGCCGAGATCGAACCCAATGTCATCATGGTGGATGGCAAAATGCGTGAAGAGCCCTGTGTCGCACTGGCCGTGCTCGATGAATACTCTGCGGTCGATTACCATCAACTGGCTCAGCGCTTTGTGCAGGAAGCCAACAAAAATACCGATAAAGCGATTTCACTGTGTCTCAACAGCCATGTTGAAAACATCGTGGAAAAAGACGGCGTATTTTCTATCATCACTCAGAACCAGGTGATTAAAGCCAGAAGCGTAGTGGTTTCAGCCGGTGGACACAGTCTGCTGCTGGCCCAGCAAATGGGTTATGGCCTGGAGTATTCCTGTCTGCCGGTCGCCGGCAGCTTCTATTTCACACCGCCACTGCTGAACGGCAAGGTCTACACTGTTCAGAACGACAAACTGCCTTTTGCTGCAGTCCATGGTGACCCGGATGTGCTGGTGGAAGGTAAAACCCGTTTCGGCCCGACCGCGCTGTTATTGCCGATGCTGGAGCGATATAACAGCAAGACCTTCGTCGAATTTCTGCGGGTGCTGAAACTGGACCGTCGGGTATTCAAAGTCTTCTGGGACCTGTTTAAAGTCAGCGATATCCGCAATTACATCTTTAAGAACTTCCTGTTTGAAGTGCCCGGCCTGCGCCGTTGGTTGTTCATGCGGGATGCCCGCAAAATCGTACCCTCACTGAAGCTGGAAGATGTCAGTTTTGCCAAGGGCTTTGGTGGTGTTCGCCCGCAGCTGATAGATAAAAAGTCGTCCAAACTGATGCTGGGTGAGGCCAAAATCAATCCTGGCAGTGGCATTGTCTTTAATATGACACCATCACCCGGCGCCACCAGTTGCCTGGAAAATGCAGAGCTGGATATGCGATTCGTTGCTGGCAGACTGGGTGCGAAAATCGATGAAACGCGACTCAAGACGATCCTGCACAAGTAGCATAGACAACAGTTAATTGTTGACGGTACGAGATCATATAACGCCAGGAACGAATGTCTCACTCAGGGAGATACAATGCATAAACCGTCGTCCAGAATGAGTAGTAATATCAAGCGCTCTGAACAGAAACAGCTGTTTACTTTTTTTGTACAGGACATGCTATTCGGACTGGATGTGGGGCAGGTGCTGATGCTGGATCAACACATTGACAGGATTCAGCCATTGCCGGTGGAAGAGCAGGGCTTTTCAGGTGTTATCAAGTTTCAGGGCCTGATGGTGCCGGTGCTGGATTTCGCTCACAGGTTGAATATGCAGTCCGGTATGGACAGTAAAAAAGCCCTGATCGCCGAGTTCAAGTCACAACTGCAATGGCATCAGCAGTGGCTGGACTCGCTGGCGGCAGCCATTCGTGACAAGGAAGCGTTTCAGCTTGACTTGGAAGCTGCAGAGTGCGCTACCAGTCTCTGGTTGCGTCACTTCGAAACACGCGATGACACACTCAATGAATTGGTCAGTGCCCTGGTGGAGCCGCATGAGCAACTTCATAACGCCGGCGTAACTGCCCTCAGGCAGGCGCAGGGACAGGATCCGAATCATATGGCCACGCTGTTCCGCCAGCAGGCCAGTCAGCCACTGCAAAAATTCAAACACCTGATTGCGCGCGCCTGCGAACAATTGCAAAGCGATATGCGCCAGGTGCTTTTGTTTGTCACTGAAGATGGCGTAACCCCTCGCTATGCCTTATTGATAGATGAAATTAACGATGTCATCAGTTATGATGCGTCGAATTTCCAGTCCAGTGCCAGTGGCGCGCTGGCGCAGTTTCGTAAAATCGGCGATGTGCTGACCGGGGTATACACCCATGACAGCCAGCCGGACTGTTTGTATTTTGATTTAAATAAACTGGCCGATAACGCAGCATTGCAAACTGCTCAAGCCTGAATCATTTCTGCAACAAGATGAAGTCTTCCCCCTATATCACTGCTGAAGGCATGTTCCGCCTCAACCAGGAGCTCAGCGAGCGCTGGCAACGTCGACGCGAGGTCGTGCAAGCCCTTGCCGCAGCCGCAGCCGAAGGGGACCGCAGTGAAAATGCCGAATATATTTATCGTAAAAAAGAATTGCGTGAGCTTGATCGTCGCATTCGTTATCTTCAGAAACGCTTGCCCGACCTGAAAGTGGTTCACGATACGCCTGATAATCAGAACAAAATATTTTTCGGCGCCCGGGTGACTCTTGAAACCGAAACCGGTGATGAAGTGACCTACCGGATTGTGGGTCCAGATGAAATTGACTTTGAAAAAGGTAATATCAGCGTTGATTCACCGATGGCGCGTGCACTGCTGGGCAAACAGGTCGATGATGAAATCACGATCCGTGTGCAGGAAGAGACCAGAACTTTCCTCGTACTGCATTTTATTTACCTGACTCCCTGAATCTCTCACTCTCGGTTCTGAAAACAGTTGCCAGTGTCAGTAAATAATAATATGATACGATATATCATAAATTATGGCGTCAAGGACATCATAATATTTCAGCTCAACATTCGAGACGCTGAAATTAACCAGGTCGCCCGGAGAAAAAATGGACGAAACGATACTGCTGAATGCCGCCGAAGAGGATTATATGAATGATGAGCAATTGGCATTTTTTGATCAGCGGCTACAGGACCTGAGAAAGGAAACTCTGGCCGAAATTGAAAGCTTGAGGGAAG
Source organism: uncultured Methylophaga sp. (assembly GCA_965229455.1). Classification (GTDB taxonomy): domain Bacteria; phylum Pseudomonadota; class Gammaproteobacteria; order Nitrosococcales; family Methylophagaceae; genus Methylophaga. The sequence goes on along the minus strand of OZ245877.1, from coordinate 1,984,400 downwards.
AAATTACCTCGGCGAGGGTCAGCGATATGAGTGACAGGGCGACACTGGAGGAAGAAGCCATTATTGCTATCCGTATCGCCGACAGAAAACGTCAGTTGATTCCCAAAATTGATGCCGCCCGTCAAAGAATCAGGCAGGGGGATTATGGTTATTGCCTGCAGACCGGTGAGCCTATCGGCATCGCTCGTCTGCTGATCAGACCCACAGCTGAATATTGTGCCGACGTTAAAACAATGAACGAAAGAAAGGAAAGCCACTATGAACACTGAGCAGGATCCGCGTCTTCCGGTGACCGTACTATCGGGATTTCTGGGTGCCGGTAAAACCACGGTACTGAATCACATACTGAATAACCGTGAAGGCCGCAAGGTGGCGGTTATCGTCAACGATATGAGCGAAATCAATATTGATGCTCAGCAAATCAATAATGAAGTCGACTTCAACCGGGCAGAAGAAAAGCTGGTCGAGATGAGCAATGGCTGTATCTGCTGCACTTTACGTGAGGATCTGCTGCTTGAGGTACGGCGCCTGGCCGACGAAGGTCGTTTTGATTACCTGGTTATCGAATCGACTGGTATTTCTGAGCCTTTGCCGGTGGCAGAAACCTTTACTTTTGCTGACGATTCCGGCGAGAGTCTTTCCGAAGTGGCGCGTCTCGATACCATGGTGACGGTGGTCGATGCGGCCAATTTTCTGAATGATTTCCAACAGGCTGATATGTTGCAGGAAACCGGTGAGTCACTGGGGGAAGAGGATAACCGTAGTGTAGCCGATTTGCTGGTGGATCAGATTGAGTTCTGTGATGTCATTCTGATTAGCAAAACCGACCTGTGCAGTCCGGAACAACTCAAAGCCGTGACTGGGGTCATTAAAAGTCTGAACCCGGAAGCCGAGATTATCCCCATTGAGCGGGGTCGGGTCGATCTGAAGCAGGTGCTGGCAACGGGTAAATTTGATTTTGAAAAAGCGGAACAGTCACCGGGGTGGCTGAGGGAAGTCCGTGGCGAGCATATTCCAGAGACAGAGGAGTATGGCATCAGCAGTTTTACCTATGTCGCGCGCAGGCCGTTTAATCCGGAAAAGTTTTATGCCTTTCTGCACCAGGAATGGCCCTGTGGCAAATTGATTCGATCCAAGGGCTACTTCTGGCTGGCGAGTCGACCGCAGTTTGCCGGTACCTGGAGTCAGGCAGGTGGTATTGCACGGCATGGTTTTGCCGGCATGTTCTGGCGGGCGGTCCCTGAAAACCGCTGGCCGAAGGATGAAGCATCCAGAAAACTGATTATGGAAAACTGGGTAGAGCCCTTCGGCGATATGCGCCAGGAACTGGTGTTTATCGGCCAGAATATGGATGAGGACGAGGTCAAAGGTATGCTGGATGACTGCCTTATCAGTGATGAGGAACTGCTGGCCGGTAAAGCCTTATGGCAAACCATGCCGGATCCGTTTCCACGCTGGGAGCAGGCATAATGTCAGCCGTCGCCAACAGACTGACCCAGGAACCGGTCGTCACATCGAAGGCGCCACTGGTGCTGAGCGAAATTTATCAGCCTGGTGTCGATTTTGCTATCTGGCAGCGCCAGTTCAGTGCTGAACTAAAACAGGACATTGCCAACCTGTTGCAGCAGCAGAAAACCTTTAGCTTTCGGGTTCTTCTCCGCCCAGATGAGGTCTCGGAGTGGCTCAAGGCCCAATGGCCGTCAAGCCATTTCAGCGCATTCCAGGCTGATGTACAGAAACTGGTCACGATGTTCGCGGATTTGTTTGATCAGACCCATGTCGGCATGCGGCTGGAACTGGTCGACAAAACCTTGTGCCCGCTGTTTCATATGGATAAGGTCATGGCACGCATGGTGACGACTTATCACGGGCCGGCCACCGAATGGCTGACGGAAGATAATATTAACCGTCAGGCGCTCAAAGCCCGCCAGCATGAGCAGGTGGTGTGTGATCCGGCCAGACTAAAGCAGGCTGAGGCCGGTGAGGTGCTACTGTTCAAAGGTGAGGCGTGGCCTCAGGAAGACGTGCAGGGCATTGTGCACCGATCGGGACAGGCGAGCGCTGAAAACAGGCGCCTGCTGTTGACCCTGGATCTGGTCTGAGCGGGAAACCCCATGTCGTCGGGCTGCTTTACTGTTAGAATCTCAATGCAACCCAGCTTTGAAAGTGATGTACTGCGGGCAGAGATAATATGAAAACGGATAAAATTCTTCAGCAAGCTGAAAAGACCTGTCTTGAGCAGGGCGGACGCCTGACGCCTAAACGACGCCATGTGCTGGAAATATTACTGGAAAATCCCCAGCCTCTGTCAGCGTACGAAATTGCCGAACATTACCAGCAATTAGTCAATGAAAAGATCCCTGCAATGTCGGTATACCGTATGCTGGAGTTTTTGATTTCCCAGGGGCTGGTGCATAAACTGGCGTCTGCCAATAAGTTTATCGCCTGTTCTCACATCGCCTGTGATCACGGACATCAGACGCCACAGTTTCTGATTTGTGATAACTGCCAGTCAGTACGCGAAGTCGGTATCGATAATCGCCTGATCAATGCGCTGGAAAAAAGCATCCAGGACAATCACTTCCAGCTCAAGAGCCCGCAACTGGAACTGCATGGTCTGTGTGAAAACTGCCAGACACACTGAATAACCGGACATCTAGCCGGTTTTCTTTTTAGTATTTAATGATACGATATATCGTCTTACGTTAAGGTGTTCTTATGCTCGACGTCAATAATCTGAATAAATCCTTCGGTGCTAACCGGGCGGTGCAGAATCTCAGCTTTTCGCTACAGTCTGGCGAAGTATTGTGTCTGCTCGGCGCCAACGGCGCCGGCAAAACCACGACCCTCAATATGCTGTTGGGGTTTACCCAGCCGGACTCGGGGGAAGCCACGCTGGATAGCGTTAATATGCATCATCAGACCGCATTGTGTCGCCAGCATATGATGTATATCCCGGAAAATGTACACCTCTATCCCAGTTTCAGCGCGCTGGAAAATATGGCCTATCTCGCTGAACTGGCAGGCTTGAAAGTCAGCCGCCAGGGTATGGTCGAGGCACTGGAAAGAACCGGTATCGACACGGTGCATCATCAAAAACCACTGGGCAGTTTTTCCAAAGGGATGCGTCAGAAAGTCGCTATCGCTTTTGCCCTGCTGAAACACGCCAAACTGGTTTTAATGGATGAGCCCACTTCAGGCCTCGATCCGGTCGCCACACGCGAATTTATCGATGTTATCAATACGATTAAGGCGCGCGGTACCGCGGTGCTGATTGTGACTCATGATCTGCTTTGTGCGCATGAGCTCGCTGATCATATCGGCATCATGCACCAGGGGCAGCTCAAGCAGCTGATGGACCGCAACGACCTGTCTATCTCAGAACTGAATGAACGCTATTTCAAGCAGTTCGCCGCCTGAATTAAAGGAATAAAAATCATGCAGAAAACCCTGATTGCCAGCCTGCTGGCAAGCCTGACAATTGCCCCCGCGCAGGCGGAAACGGAAGCCAACCGGATGTCGCCGCTAATTGTGGTGGGCGCAACGCCCAGTTATGAAACCAACAATCTGGCCGGTTCCGTCGACAGCATTAGTCGCGATGAACTGGCTATCAGTCACGTCGATGACACCATGGAACTGTTTAGCAAGGTCCCCGGTGTTTACTTTGCCCGCTATAACCAGGGCATTATTAATACCGATATCGGCATACGCGGTTTTGCTGCCGAGGGCAGCACACCTCATGCCAAACTGTTGATCGACGGGATTCCAGCCAATCTGCATAATGGCTACAGCGAGATGGACCAGCTGTTTCCGGCCAATATCGAGTCGGTCCAGGTTTACAAAGGCTCGAGTGACCCGCGTTATGGCCTGTTCAACGTCGCCGGTAATTACAATATCGAAACCCGTTCTGATCTGGGGCGGGAAGTGGAAGCGACCTACGGCAGTTTCAATGCGCGTGAGATTCAGGCTTATGCCGGCGAGCAGAGCGGTCGGTTAACGCATAGTTATTTTGCCGGCTATCGCGAGGCGGATGGTTACCGCGATAACGAACACATCAAAAAGTATAGTGTGTCCGGTCGCTGGTTCTACGATTTTACAGAGGCGACCACACTGGGCTTCATCGCCCGTGTTGCCGACTACGATGCGGATGCAGCCGGTTATCTGCCGCGTGAAGAGGCGCGCAAACATCCGACCCGGTCTGCTGATTATGCCCGCCTCGATGGCGGAGATAAACAGACCCAGTCATTCAGCCTGCACCTGGATCATGCTTTCACCGAACAACTCGACTGGTCATTGAAAAGCTATTTCAATCATTATGAACGCGAACGCTGGGTCCGCTTTAGTGAAGGGTCTGATTTGCAGAACCGTTTTGATGATCAGGATCATTATGGCGTAATTTCAACCCTGAGCTGGCAACTTCATCCGGACTGGGAAGTCCGCTGGGGTGTGGATGCTGAAAAGCAGGAAGTACTGGAACAGCGCTTCGGCACGGTCGGCTTCCAGCGTCAGCGTGATAACAGCGATGTGATAAGAGACTACGATTTCAGCTTCGTCACTTACGGCAGTTATCTGCAACTGAGCCATATGCCGGTGGATTGGCTGGCCTGGAATGTCGCACTCCGGGGCGACAGAATTCGCGGCGAGTTTACCGCTACTGATAATAGTGGTCAGCAGGAAGACCGCAATATCTATGACTTTGGCACCATTGTTCAGCCCAAAGCCAATCTGTTCTTATACCCCAGCGATGATGTCACGCTGTTCGTCAATTATGGCCGCAGTTTCCAGCATCCTTTCAGCGCTTCCGCTTATACCACTGGCAACACCGCAGCCCGGGATGTCTCGATTAATGATGGCTGGGAGGCCGGTGTCAAATGGCGCCTGTTCACAGCACTTCAGCTAAGGGCTTCGTATTGGGAGCAAAAGGCCAGTGACGAATTTGTATTGGTGGACGGGCTGCCACGAAACGTTGGTGAGACCGAGCGGACAGGCGTCGATTTCGGCTTTGACTGGGATATCAACGACAAGCTGATCCTGTGAGGCAATATTGCCGGCGTCGAGACAGAAATTCAGACAGATGGCACTAATAAAGGCAATGAACTGCGCAGTATTCCGGATTACACGGCGTCATTGGGACTGAGTTATCAGGTGCTGCCTGATCTGACCTGGCGGGTGCATCTCGATTCTCAGAGTGGATCTTATGTCAACGAGGAAAATATCGGCGGCAAATACGGTCACTACAACCTCGTCAATACCAGCCTCGACTATGCCACCAGCTGGGGCAATATCAATGTGCAGGTCAATAATCTGTTCAATGAATACTATGAATATGTTTATGACCAGGGTTCGCCCGGCACATTGGATACCATTCATTCGCCGGGTAATGGCATTAATGCCAGTGTTTCTGTGGCTTATCATTTCTAGGAAGCAAGATGATCCTTACTGTCGCCCGTCATGAACTGACTGAGCTTTGGCGTCACCGCACGCTCAAAATTCTGTTACCGATGATGACCCTGCTGACGTTGCTGGTAGCCTTCAACCACTGGCAGCAACAGCAGGACTTTATCGAGGTGCAGCAGCAATGGCAGCAGCTCAATAATGAGAAATGGGAAGCCCAGCCGGACCGGCATCCACACCGTGTGGCGCATTATGGCTCGATGGTATTCCGGGTGATTTCACCACTCAGTTTTATTGATGCCGGTGTCAACCCTTATGTCGGCAATGTGCTGTTTCTGGAAGCACACCGTCAGAACAGCAGCCAGTTCAAGCAATATCTGAGCAGTCACAATTATATGCAGCTCGGCGCCTTATCGGCGGCGACGCTGATTCTGCTGGTCTGGCCACTGGTCATGATTGCACTGGCCTACCGCGCGGTGAGCGGTGAAAGACAGCAGGGGACATTGAGACAGATCCTGTCGCTGGGGCTGTCATTCCGTCACTTGCTAATGGGAAAAGCGCTGGCCTATCTTTTGGTGTCGCTGGTTTTTCTGTTGTTTGTGTTTGCTATTGCAGCCTTCTTTCTGAGTCAGGTCACAGTCAGCGCCGATATCATCCAGCGCTTTGCCTGGTTATTTGTGCTTTACAGCCTCTACAGTGCTATCTGGGTGGGGATGATTATCCTGGTGTCATCGCTTGCCAGTACCAATAATCAGAGCCTGTCTGCCCTGTTGCTGCTGTGGTTGCTGTTTACCGTGATTGTGCCCAAGCTGATGTACAGTAGCGCTGAGTGGCTATATCCTCTGCCCGACAAAGCGGTGTTTGATATCAAAACCGCAGAAGCCATTGCCAAAATCGGCGATTCCCATAACCCGGATGATCCGCATTTCGATACCTTCAGACAACAGACGCTGGAAAAGTATGGTGTCGACCGGGTCGAGGACTTACCGGTCAACTGGCGCGGTCTGGTGATGCAGGAAGGGGAGCGTATTACCAGTGAGGCTTTTGAAGCGGTCTATGCCGATGTGATGCGTCGTATCGAACAACAGAATCAGTGGGCCCTGTGGGGAGCCTTGTTGACGCCTTATCTTCCCGGCCGTGAATTATCCAATACCTTGTCGATGACTTCGGCAGAGCAGGTCAGCGACTATGAACGCGCCGCTGAAGAGTATCGTTATCGTTTGATTCAATCGCTGAACGAACTGCATACCGAAGAGATTGAACTGGAGGATGATCGGGCGCAGACCGTTTCCCGCGAATACTGGCCGCAATTAGCGGATTTTGATTATCAGACGCCGACCCTGAGTCAGGACCTTGACGCGATGTGGTCTTCCATCCTGTTGTTGATGGGGTGGTGCCTGGCCATTTTTACTGCTTTGCTGTTTGTGCGTACCCGGGTGGCATGATGAAACTCTATCAATTAGAACTGAAACTATTCTGGGCTAACCGCTTCAACCGCTGGTTGCTGGTCGCGTATTTTCTGACCGCACTGGCGGCCGTTGTCATGGGCCACCAGACTTATGAGCGTGAACTTGAACGCTATGCTGTGGCTGAAACCGATTACCAGGAAAAGCTGGATCACTATCGTGAGCTGCATGCTGAGGGCGAATTGCAACCGGGTTATATGGGCTATTATCTGTTCCATCCGGTGGTGCAGACCCCTTCTCTCTGGACCAGCCTGTTTCGTGGCGAGCGTGATGAAAATGCGGATCACCTGAGAGTGCGTTTGCTGGGACTGCAGACACAGATGAATGTGAGTGATCCGGCGAACCCGGATCAGCAGATCAGCGGTCAGTTCGATTTGGGCTTTATCTGGCTTTACCTGCTGCCTTTGCTGGTGGCGGCGATGGGCGTCAATGTGCTTGCCGATGAGCGCAGCAGCGGACGCTGGCCGATACTGCAATCACAGTTGCCACGAGCTATCTCGATTGTGTTCAAAAAGCTGCTTGTTCCAGCAGTGGTCCTGGCGTTGACCAATCTCCTGATTCTGCTTTCAGCGGTGCTTATCACCGGCCTATCACTGAGCTGGGCTGTCGCCGGTCTGGCAGTGTTGCTGCTTCTGTATCAGCTCTGCTGGTGGCTCATCTGTGGCTGGATCGTCATGTTGAATCGCAACGCCAGTTTTAACTACCTGAGCTTCATCAGTCTCTGGCTGTTGTTCAGTTTTGTGGTGCCCGGTTTGTCCTATCTGTATCAGATTCAACAGCAAAGTCCCGGTGCGGATGCTGCTATCGTCTTCGAGCAACGGCAAATGATGAATGATAGCTGGGATCGCGATAAGCAAGCCGATTTTGCCGCCTATCTGGAGCGCTTCCCGGCGTGGCGTGATACGGCACCGCTGGGTGACGCCTTTGATTGGCGCTGGTATTACGCCATGCAGCATATGAGTGACGTGGTCGTGGCCGATCATGTCAACCAGCGTATGACCGCAAAGCAGACAAGTTACGAGCAGGGCCGGGCTGTTTCCTGGTTCTCACCGGTGATGGCCATGCAGTACGGCCTGAACCGTCTGGCTGATGCCGATACTGTCGCCCATCTTGATTTCAGCCGACAAGTCATGGATTACCACAGCCGCATGCAGGACTTCATCTGGTCTGTGCTGTTTTTCGACAAAGCTTTTGACAAAGCCGACTTCGAACGTATGCCGAGCTTTGACTATGAGGCCAGCGGTGACAGCCTGTTCACACAGACACTGCTCAAGTTGCTGTGCTTGAGTCTGCTGTTTTTCGGTCTCAGTGTCTGGGGATTGAAACGTTCGAATCTGAGGTGACTAGCAGTCGCCCTGACGGTGGGCCTCATAATCCATTGTCATGATCATTTTGCCCAGTGGGGTATCCATTTCACTGTTCATCTGTCCCTGCATACGTTCACCATGGAAGGTGGCGTAGCCGCTGAAGCGGGTTTGCATACCCTGCATATCGCAGATGGCGGCATAATCAGCACGCGCTGGCTGAATATCAACCCGTGTGAGTTTGCAGTTTTTAGGGATCTCCAGCACGTCCAGTCCTTTATCCAGGTCGGCCTGGGTGACGCATTGCTTATTTTCGCTGGTCTGCGGGGCAATCGACATGGGGCCTTCGATTTCCGTGTTATGGGTGTAAACCCACAAGCCCGGTTTCAAGTCCGGTGTTTCAGCACTGGCAACAGGCGCCAGCAAAGTGGTGCTGAGGGCGTAAAGAAAAAACGGAAGACGCATAGTGAGGCTCCTGTCAGTGCAGCATGTGATGTTCTCAATTATAGCCGCTACTTTACGTCACCGTGCGTTTGTTAAACAAATGATTTATGCTGTAAATGATATGATGTATCATGTGGTTTTATCGTTCTGAATGGTTCCCTGTCTATACCTGCGAGCAAGGCCAGACGCATAGTTGTGGCTGGGCTCTGGCAAAGTAAATGAGTTAACTGATGAATATTATCTGTTTGAAAAACGCCCGACTATTTGATCCACTTCAGCAGGCTGATGGGAAACTCACCACGCTCTGGATAGCAGATGATCGCATAATCAGCGAACCTGCCCCTGAGTTACAGCAGAAAGCCACAGTTTATGACCTTGACGGGGCGGTGACGATGGCCGGGGCGCTGGATATTCACAGTCATATCGCCGGCGGTAACGTGAATACGGCCAGGCTGATGCTGCCGGAACAGCATCGCAGTCATCTCGAGCGCAATATGAAAATCCCGTTTTCCAATGCCAAGTGGTCCGCCTTTGAGACCGGCTACCGCTATACTGAAATGGGATACAGCATGGTGCTGGAGCCGGCAATGTTACCGGTCAATGCCCCACAGGTTCATGCTGAGCTCGCTGATATTCCCATTATCGATACGGCGGCGCTGGCCGTGCTGGGGAGTGATGACTTTCTGGTGCGTCTGCTCAGGGCCAATGCCAGTCAGGCGCAAATCAATGACTATGTTAGCTGGACTATGAACAAGACCAAAGCGCTGGGCTTGAAAGTCATCAATGCCGGCGGCTCACAGGCCTTTAAAAAAGGCGCTTCCACCTTTGGTCTCGATGATGTGGTGCCGGAATACGGCATCTCGTCGCGTCAGTTATTACAGCACTTGCAAACCGCCGTGGTTCAGACCGGTCTGCCGCATCCGGTGCATGTCCACTGTAACAACCTGGGCACACCGGGAAATATTCAAACCATTGTTGATACCATGGAAGCTGCACAGGGCTTGCCCATGCATCTGGCGCATGTGCAGTTCTATGGTTACGGCGATGAAGGGAAATACGGCTTTTCTTCCTCTGCGGCCAAACTGATGGAGGCTTTTAATCGCCATCCGAATATCACGATGGATGTTGGTCAGGTCCTGTTTGGTCAGACGGTGACTTTATCGGGTGACGTGATAGCACAGTTTGATCGCCGGCATGACGCCTCACCACAGAAATGGCATGTCTGGCATGCTGAAAACGAGGGCAGCGGCGGTATCGTGCCATACCAGTATAAATCGACCGGATTTGTGAATGGTCTGCAATGGGCTATTGGTCTGGAAATATTCCTGTTGTGTGATGATCCCTGGCGTTTATTTTTTACGACCGATCATCCCAACGGCGCGCCCTTTACCCGTTATCCCGATCTGCTCAGGCTGTTGATGGATTACGACTACCGCATGGAATGTCTGTCTCATTTGCATCCGGATATCACTGAAATGACGCTGCTCGCGGATATAAAACGTGAATACACCCTGTATGAGGTAGCGGTGATGACCCGTGCTGCGTCTGCCAGATTGCTGGGGCAAAGTGACCGGGGCCATTTGAAACCCGGGGCCAGGGCAGATATTGCGGTTTACCGCGAGCAAGCGGATAAGGCCGCGATGTTCCGGCGCGCCGAGAAAGTGTTCAAAAATGGTCAGCTGGTGTTGGATCAGGGTGTTATTCAGAACACGTCAGTTGGCAGCACCCTGGCGCTTGAGGTGGGCTATGATCGTAATATTGAAAGTCATATTCAATCTTACTTTGACAGGTTTTACAGTCTGCGTCTTAACAACTATGGCGTTACAGAGAGTGATGCGCGTCCCGGCAGGGCTTTTCAGACGCATAAAGTCAGTGGCGCCTTTTCTGGTTAATACTTTTGAAACTTGTTTAATTTGTCCACATTGATACGATACATCATAAACTTAGGAGGCATTGATGAAAGATAAAATGGCTGTGTTCTTTTCCGGGCTGTGTCTGGTGCACTGTGTGTTGACACCGCTGATTATAGGGGTCGGCGTCATGGGCTTTGTCGGCGACATGCTGGAGTCTGAATGGGTTCATATTGTGATGTTATTTCCGGTCGTGGCGCTGGCGGTATTCAGTCTGCCATCAGCCTATCGCAGTCATCGCACCCACTGGCCGATGGTGCTGGCAGTGCTGGGCATTGCCGCCCTGTGCAGCGCTTTTTTTCTGCCTGAAACCATGGAGTTATGGATCACCATACCAGCCGCGAGTTTACTGATTATGGCACATAGCTGGAATAGTATACTGTTGCAGCGTCAGCGGCTTAAAATGGCTGCGCCGCAAGCCTGACCACATTCCGTAATCAAGCTGCATAACTGGAGTTATTGATGAAATTTAAAACACGTTTAAAAGGACAAAGTCATAGGCGGTTCATTTTGAACGCGGTGCAGGCAAGCTTGATTGCGCTGGCAGCGACAGGATTGCAGGCTGCCGAGGACGAGCATCACGAACATAATCACAATCATGACAATGAGCATCAATCTTATGCGGCTCATGTACACGGTGAGGCAGTGCTGAACATTGTCATCGATGGTGAACTGATTCTGGCTGAATTTATCTCGCCCTTGGAAAACCTGCTAGGTTTTGAGCATGTGCCTGAAACGGCGGAACAAAAACAGGCATATCAGGATCTACTGCAAGATCTTGCCGATTCTCAAGCTGTATTCGGCGTTTCCGATGCACGCTGTACCCAGACTGGACAACAGAGTGAGTCGCCGTTTACCGAGGCGGGTCATGCACATGCTGAGTGGCATGGTGAGTATTATCTAGAATGCCGTGACATTGGTGAGGCTGCTCACATCAAACCTCAGCTTTTTACTGCCTATCCCGGTGTTGATAAGCTCACAGTTCAGCTGATTAGCACGCACGGCCAATCTCAGCAGATTGTTACCAGCAACAACGACACGATACCGCTCAGATAGCCTGTCACCACAGTTTATCCCTTCCTGTCATGCAATCCATCAATCTCAGTGTCATTCAGCAGGCCTTACCGACCAATGTCATCACAGGATTTCTGGGTGTCGGTAAAACCTCGGCGATTCAACATCTGCTCAAACAGAAACCGGCCAGTGAGAATTGGGCGGTGTTGATTAATGAATTTGGTAAGGTGGGGATTGATCGCCAGATTCTGGGCAGTTCAACGGAACAGGCTAGCGTTGAAATTCGTGAAGTCGCGGGGGGATGCATGTGTTGCTCGGCAGGCTTGCCGATGCAGGTTGCCCTCAATCAACTGCTCCGAAGCCGCAAGCTGGATCGCCTGCTGATTGAGCCCAGCGGCCTCGGTCACCCGGAAGAGGTTATTGCCTCCCTGGCTGGCCCGAATTATCGCGGGCTATTGGACATACGCGCTACGCTGACCCTGGTCGATGCCAGACACTTCAAGGATCCGCGTTACACACAACACCCGGTGTTCCAGCAGCAACTGCATATTGCCGATAGCCTGGTGGTGAATAAAAGCGATTTGTCGGAGCTCAGTGATATTCAACAGATGGAAAAAACCTTGATGGCTTTGCATCTGGATGAATTAACGGTTCGGTATTGCGAGCATGCACAACTGGATCTGGATTGGCTGACAGCGCCCGCCAAATTTGATCAGGCAAAATGGGCTAATCCGCCCCGCGTGCTGAATGTTGAATCAGTCGAATCACCACTCCCTGAAAGCGGCTTTTTAAGAGAAGATCAGCAACTGGACGGCTGGTACAGCTGTGGCTGGCGGTTTGCCCAAGACTGGCAAATTGATGAAACACGGCTGTTAGACTGGTGCCAGTCTCAACAGGCTGAGAGGATCAAAGCGGTCATCAACACCCCTCAGGGCAGTCTGATCATTAACCGGGTTGAAGACCAGCTCAATTATCAGCGCAAGCAAACTGGGGATGGCGAAAGCCGGTTGGAGATGCTTTTCCGCAGTAAACCAGCAACGACAACGCTGGAGCGTGCCTTGCTGGGTTGTCGATGCGATTATTCCTCGGTGTAAAGTTCGACCGTCTCAGCTGTCATGCTGTAAGCCGACTGCGCGATTTCATTTTCGGTGAAGCTGGTTGCGATAGTACCCTCAAGCCAGTAGGCATTGTAGATATCCTCGACCAGAATGCCTTGTTCTGAGGTGACATAGACTATCTGGTTGGGCGGCGGCGGTGGCAGATGAATACAGGCACCGAAGTAGGGCACCAGGAAAAATTCGGTCACTTCCTGTTTGTCGTTCATCTCGATTGGCACAATAAAGCCGGGCAGGCGAATGGCCTTGCCATTGAATGTCTCGACTACATCAGTCGACACCAGTGCCCGCTGATAAGCGTCATCCGGCATCGTGGACTGTTCCAGCGCACTTAACATCTTGTTACTGAGCGCATCCTCGGGGCTGCCGTCTTCGATGTCACTGATATAGTCGGGCGGGTTTTCCAGTGCTTTGAGATCCTTCTCCGGCAACAAATCCACCCAGTTGATGCGCTGGTAATCTTTGGCCATGACCAGCCCGGATAGACTAAGCAGGACTAGAAAAAACGCAGGACGAAGAACAGCAGACATTATGATAGGCATACGTGACTCGTTTTTGGCTTGATATGTTGTATCATCGAACCTGATTGTACATGATACGACCACATGATTATGCTCCTTATTGAAAATCTTAAATATCGATATCCGGAACAAGACAATGATTTGCTCGATATCCCGCACTGGCAGGTAGCGGCGGGGGAGGCGATCTTTTTGTCCGCGCCTTCCGGCAGTGGCAAATCGACACTGATTAATTTACTAGCCGGTATTCTCACGCCGCAACAGGGCACAATCCGTATCCTGGATACAGCCATCAATCAATTATCTGCACGTCGACGTGATGCCTTTCGGGCGCGCCATATCGGTATGGTGTTTCAGCAATTCAATCTTATTCCCTACCTGTCTGTGGCTGACAATATTCGCCTTGCCAGTCATTTTTCAGCATCGTCTGCTACTGAAGCCGACACGCGCGCGCTGCAGCTCCTGGACAAACTGGGACTCACTCAAACAGAAGTCAGACGCAAGGCCGGGCAGCTCAGTGTCGGTCAGCAGCAACGGGTGGCGATTGCCCGGGCGCTGATTAATGAACCTGAACTGTTACTGGTGGATGAGCCAACTTCAGCCCTGGATACTGCGCATCGGGATAAATTTATCGATGTATTAATGCAGCAACTGGCGCCAGCCAAAACCAGTCTGATCTTTGTCAGTCACGATACCAGCCTGCAGTCACATTTCAGTCGTCACGTCGAGATAGGAGCGTTACAGCATGATGCTGCTTAAACTTGCCTGGCACAGTCTGGGCTCACGTTTGGGCACAGTCTGTTTGACCGTGCTGATGATGAGCGTGAGCGTATTTGTCTTACTCAGTGTGGAAAATATCCGTTACCAGGCCAAAGAGAGTTTTCAGCAAAGCGTGTCTGATGTGGATTTGATTGTTGGACCGCGCACCGGGCAAATCAATCTGCTGCTGTATTCGATTTTTCATATCGGCGTGCCGACCCATAATCTGGGCTGGGATAGTTACAGAATGCTGCAACAGCACCGCGATGTTGACTGGACCATTCCTTTATCTTTAGGAGATTCACACAAAGGCTATCGCGTGGTGGGGACCGAGCAGACTTTGTTCGATCATTTTCGTTATCGCTCTGATCGGGCACTTGAATTCGCTTCTGGTCAGGCTTTCAATGACACCTATGACGCGGTCGTCGGGGCAGAGGTCGCGGCGAGTCTGGGCTATCAGACCGGCGATGAGATTGTGCTGGCACACGGCATTGCCGATACCAGTTTCAGTCGTCATGAGAACCACCCGTTTCAAATCAGCGGTATCCTCAAACCCACCGGTACCCCTGTGGATCGATCCGTGTTCATCAGTCTGACCGGTCTGGAAGCCATGCATGCCGACTTTCCCGGTGCTAACACCTCGCCGGACCTCATCCCGCAGTCAGTCACCGCGGTCCTGGTCGGGCTTAAGTCCAAAATCAAAACCTTTACGCTGCAAAGGGAAATCAATGCTTATGCTGCTGAGCCGCTACAGGCGATTCTGCCGGGGGTTGCGTTGAGCAGCCTGTGGTCGATGCTGGGTGGGGTCGAACAGACCTTATGGGTTATCTCGCTACTGGTGCTTTTAGGTGCTTTGATCGGGATGGTCAATGTATTGTTACTCTCGATGCGGGAGCGGCAACATGAACTCGCCGTATTACGGGCACTGGGCTACCGGCCGGGTTTCCTGTTCGCATTGTTGCAGTTGGAAGCACTATTGATAACCCTGTCGGCGATTATCGTTGCCTTGATAGGACTGTGGATAGGCGATATCTGGTTACGGGAATGGTTGTTATCACAATTCGGCCTGTTTCTGTCTGAGAGTTTGTTACAGCCTGATATGTGGCGCTTGTTGGCTGGGATTGTGGTGGCCGCAGTCATTTCAGCCCTGCTACCGGCAATTAATGCTTACCGGCAGGGGCTGAATATGCAATTGCGTTAGTGCTACTGGCAAGTGCTTAGTTCGCGGGGGTGAGACGATAAATTACACCGGCATCAGTGCTAACCAACACAGCACCATCCGGCGCCTCTATCACGTTGCGGATGCGGCTGTTGAGGCTTCTCAGTAAGCGCTTTTCGTCCACCGCTTCGTTATTCTCATTGAGCGTGACGATATTCAGGTGTTGCAGCTTCATCGCGCCCGATAATAATTTGCCCTGCCAGGCAGGGAACAGATCCCCCGTGTATTGAATCAGCCCGCTGGGCGCAATTGACGGGTCGTACATTTTTACCGGTTGTTCCATACCGGCTTTTTGTTCTTCACCCACCGCGAGGGGAGCCCAGTATTCCTTGCCATAGGAGATTTCGGGCCATCCGTAATTATTGCCGGGCTTGACCAGGTTGATTTCATCACCGCCACGGGGACCATGTTCCTGGGCCCACAGCGTGTTGGTTTTGGTGTTGTAAAACAGGCCCTGGACATTGCGGTGACCGTAGCTCCAGATTTCGGGCAGGGCATTGTCCTGACCCACAAACGGATTATCCTCCGGCACGCTGCCATCGAGATTGAGGCGCAGAATGCTGCCGGCATGGTTAGCCAGGTTCTGGCTGTTCTCGCGCTCGCCACGGTCACCCAGTGACAGGAATACGTGGCCTTTGCCATCAAAGGCGATACGACCGCCGAAGTGCACGTCGTTACCGGTACGGCTACGGGTCACGATAATATCCTGCCAGTCGACAAGCTGATTACCACTAATACGCGCTCTCGACAGGGTAGTCGCCCCCTGACCATCGACATTTTTGTTGTAGCTGAGATAAATCCAGCCGCTGTCCTGATAGTCGGGTGCCAGGCGGATATCAAACAGACCACCCTGACCGCCGACCCGGATATCCTCAGGTAAACCGGTTATTTCGATGATCTCACCGGTGTTCATATCAACCCGGCTCAATGTTTGGTCACGCTGAGTCACCAGCAAGTGATTATCCGGTATGACAGCCATGCCCCAGGGGATATTGAGTCCGCTGGCGACTTTTTCGATATTCAGATCTTTGTCGCGGGCAATCTCAGCATGGGTGGAGAAAGTTAAAGCACAGGTGAGTCCCAGAATCAGCGTTTGTAGCCATTTCATAATCAATTCCTTGTTTCAAATAAGCATGAAGCGTTGACAGAGTATTCTTAAAGTGGCGCTTGCCTGTGCAGTGCTGTAAGCGCCACTATGTCGGACCCCGATTCCTTCACTAACGTTCGCGATGACAACAGTGGTGTGGCTTTTCTGTTTGCTGATACGTTTTGGGGGCTCCTCCCTATTTGCTGGTGAAAAATGTAATAAACAATAAGCTCAGGAGAGGCTTTATCCGCTCAATTTGTGCGGGCTGCAAAAGATTGCTTCGCTGCGCTCGCAATGACGGTTTTATCAGAGATTGACGGCTTTATGAGAGTCTGCTGGCGAGGCGTTTCTTTGATTGGAGACAAGGTCAGCAATGCAGTTCACATTTTCAGTGTCATTGCGAACGCAGTGAAGCAATCCAGTCCCGGACTGACACAGGCGAGACGGCCATCGACAACGAGAGGAGAGCATTGAGCGAGCGGAACGATTCTGCGTCCAGTCTCTGACTAAGACGCCTACTCCTCAACCCTTAAGAACTACAGGACAACATTGAACAACCGGGACGATTACGCGCCCAATCCGGTCGTTTGGCGGCGTATTGCTGATACTGGGGTTGTTCATCATAAGGGTGACGCATCACATCCAGTAATTCCTCAACCAGCGAATAGTCACCTTGTTCCGCCTTATCGATAGCCATCTGAGCCAGATAATTGCGTAGCACAAATTTGGGATTCACTTTATTCATTTTGGCTTTGCGGGTCTCATCATCAATGCCGTCTTCCTGAACGCGCTTCAGGTAGCGGCGTAGCCAGGCGACAAAATCATTCTTATCCGTCCTGTTCAGGCTCTCCGGTGCATAAAAGGCAATCATCAGCGGCGCCAGCAGTTTGCCTTCGTCGGCATCTATATCATCCACACTGACATCTGCCAGATGACGATAAAACAGGGTCATATCGGTCTCAGTGAACTGCATGACCCGGTTGAGCTCCTGGTTGAGTTCTTCGTCCCCTTCCCGGAATTCACTCAACCCCAGTTTGTCAGCGCGCATTTGCTGCCATTTATCTGTATAAACCGTGACGTAGTCGTTAAGCATGTTTCTGAGTGCTTCAGCATCATCAATCAGCGGATAGATGGCATTGGCCATCTGCAACAGGTTCCACTGTGCAATCTGCGGCTGAGCCCCGAAGCGGTAACGGCGACCGACGGCATCAGTGGTGTTGGGCGTCCAGTTGGGATCGTAATCGTCAATCCAGCCATAAGGACCGTAATCGATAGTCAGGCCCAATACCGAAGTGTTATCCGTGTTGAACACGCCATGAACAAAACCGACCCGCATCCAGTCGACCACCATATCCGCGGTGCGCTCACAGATTTCTCTGAACCACTCTAGGTAGGTTTCTTTACCGGGCTCACCCAGATGAGGAAAGTCGGTTTCCAGTGTGTAATCCACCAGTTGCTTCAGCGTGTCGATATCGCCCCGAGAAGTGAAGATTTCGTAGCTGCCAAGGCGCAGAAAAGAGGGCGACACCCGACAGACCACCGCGCCGGGTTCCGCCTTGGGACGACCGTCATAAAACATATCGCGGGTCACATCTTCACCGGTGGCGATAATACTAAGTGCCCGGGTAGTGGGAATACCCAGGTGATACATCGCTTCGCTGCAGAGAAATTCGCGAATGGAGGAGCGCATCACCGCAAGGCCATCTGCCATTCTGGAATAAGGCGTTTCTCCGGCGCCTTTCAACTGCAGACAGAAACGTTTGCCTTCATCGTTAATGACTTCCCCCAGGTTAATGGCACGGCCGTCACCGAGCTGGCCAGCCCAGTTGCCGAACTGGTGCCCACCATAGCATTGAGCATGTGGCTCCATACCTGGCAACAGTTCATTACCAACAAAAACGCGGGTGAATTGTTCGCTGTGACATTCGGCTTCAGTTAAACCCAGTTCAGCCGCCATCTCTTTTGAATAGGCAACCAGTTCTGGCGCCTTGACCTGCTGCGGTTTCACAAAGGAATAGCAGGCACCCAGCACCTGGCGTCGATGATTGTCTGTTTCCGGATCGGCCGGTAATTCACGGACAAACTTGTTGTCGAAATGGAAGTCGAGTTCACTGCTTGTTTCAGTGGCTGTTTGTGCTATATGTTCAGTCATAAGGCTCATTACATCAGAATTGCGGGCAACAAAAAACCGGAGAAAAGTGATGTTAATCGGTGTACCCAGGGAAATAAAAAATCACGAGTACCGCGTTGGTTTGACACCGGCAGGTGTCCGAGAGTTGAGCAAAGCCGGTCATCAGGTGCTGATTGAGACAGATGCCGGGACAGAAATTGGCTTCAGCAACGAGGATTATCGCCTGGCCGGAGCTGAGTTGGTAGATAAGGTCACGGACCTGTTCAAACGAGCTGAGCTGATAATCAAGGTCAAGGAACCGCTGACACAGGAGCGTGCGCTGCTGCGTAGTGATCAGACTCTGTTTACCTATCTGCATCTGGCACCGGACGCAGAACAAACCAGGGAGCTTGTTGGCTCCGGTGCGACCTGCATTGCCTATGAAACCGTGACCGATACCGCTGGTGGTCTGCCTTTGCTGGCACCAATGAGTGAAGTGGCAGGCCGGATGGCAATTCAGGCGGCAGCCCATGCCCTTGAAAAAACACAGGGTGGCATGGGGGTTCTGATAGGTGGTGTGCCCGGTGTGTCGCCGGCTAATGTCGCTGTCATCGGCGGTGGCGTGGTTGGTATCAATGCGGCCAGGATGGCAATGGGGCTGGGCGCCAATGTGACGATTCTGGACAAATCCATTCCCCGATTAAAAGCATTGGATGAGCAGTTCGGTCCTCAGCTTAAAACCCTCTATGCCACCTCGGAATCAATAGAGCAGGCAGCACTATCGGCGGATATTGTCATTGGCGCGGTGTTGTTACCGGGTGCTAAGGCACCCAAGCTCATTTCCAGAGAGATGTTGAAACAGATGAAAAATGGTTCGGTGCTGGTAGATGTGTCGATCGACCAGGGCGGGTGTTTTGAGAGCTCACGACCCACGACTCACGATGAGCCGATTTATATAGACGAGGGCGTGATTCATTATTGTGTTGCCAATATGCCCGGGGCAGTTGCCAGAACCTCTACTTTTGCTCTCACCAACGCCACGCTACCTTTTGTGTTGGCGCTGGCGAATAAAGGGGTAAACAATGCGCTCAAAGAAGATCCTCACCTGCTTGCCGGGCTGAATGTTTATCGCGGGCAGGTGACCTATCAGGCTGTGGCTGAAGCGCATGGATATGATTATGTCAGCCCTGAAACGGTGCTGAGAGACTGATGGAAACACAGAGACACAGCGGGGTGCTACAGCGCTTTTAGAATCATCCGCAGATTACGCAGATGAACGCATATTACCAGTTAGGAAAGACAGAATCGGGACACAACTGAAACGTCATGATGATACACAATGAGTTTGTATGGGCCACATTTAATCTGTGAAAATCAGCGAAATCTGTGGATAGCTTTTTATTTTCTCTGTGTCTGTGTGGTTGCTCGTTATTGATGTAACGCTGGCCCGAAATCAAACTCCACCGCCGGATTCCAGATCCGCTGCCACACCCACCTAACCCCCTGTTCCCGGTTGGATTCTATTCTGACCTGATTGGGGGTAGCCGGTCTTAGCTCACGCCCATCATCGTCAGCGAGACTGAAACGGAAAAAGTAAGCCGGTTCCATCCCCATTCTCAGATCAGTCGCAACAATTTGCTTCTCCTGTTTTTCTAGCTTGAACAAGCCATTAGTAAACCAGTCGATACGTTGAAAGGCGGGTAGCGCTCTGGTTTGCTCAATCAATTCGCCACCACGATTATAGCGGCGGAAAGTTATTTTCTGACCGTCATCAAACAGGGAACGGAAACCCTCATAATAGTAGTCATCGCCAACCACAATCATTCGCCACAGCAGCGTATTGAAAGCGGTTGCCGATACCTGCATGTTCTCATACTGAATATTTTGCTTAGCAAGCGCCCGCTCGGTTTGCGCTGCTATCCAATGCTGTGCACCGAAGCCCCATAGCAGATAGACACAGCTGAAAGCAAAACCATAACGCATGATTTTGTCGCTGCGCCTGCGCTCAGGCCAGAGCAGCACAGCGATAAACCCGGCCAACAACGCCGCTGAGTAGATGGGGTCAATGATAAATACGCTGCCCCCGGAAACCGGTGGCGGCGTAAAAGGCCAGAATAACTGTGTGCCGTAGACCGTTAGGGCATCCAGTCCGGCATGTGTTACCAGCACCAACCAGATTAGCAGCCACCATGTGGACAAGGAGAATGTTTTATCAAATCGCTGTAGCAACATCGCCATAATGGGCGCGGCGAGTGTATGGACCAGCCAGGAATGCGTCCAGCTACGATGAAAGGTCATTGAGTCCAGGTCGTTGTCGTAGGGAATAAAGATATCCAGATCCGGCAACACCGCAATGCCTGCACCCCAGAGTAGGGCTTTTCTGCGCGACTGTTTCCCGGCTACCGCATAACCAACAGCGCCGCCCAACAATGCCTGAGTCAATGTGTCCATTAGCTGATGCGTTCTCTTGTTTAAATCCAGTCAAAAATAAGGAGGTAGGCACAGCCGCTTGCGGGAAAAAATTCCCTGTTATACATTCGTCTCTTGATGAAAACAGGCACAAGACCTGTTCCGCCAACCTGCAAAGCTAAGCCCAATATGAAAAAGAATGCGCAACTGAGACAACCGACGCAAGCAGAAATTCAACCGATTTTGAATGCCCTTAACGCCGGGCAGTTGGGGGCTGCTGAAGCCACTGCCAAGAAAATGCTCAAGCAGTTTCCCAGTGCGTTTGTCCTCCACAACCTCTACGGCAACGCATTGGCTGGGCAGAACAAGTTTAAAGAAGCCGTCGATGCTTTTCGTAAAGCGCTGAAAATCGACCCTAATATCGCTGAGCTGCACTTCAATATGGGCATATTGTTGACCAATCTGAACCGTACTGAAGAGGCAATTCAAAGCTATAAAAAAACGGTCAAACTCAAACCCACACTGGTGGATGCGCATTACAACCTGGCAGTCGCTTATCAGAACTTACGCGAGTTTGGATTGGCATCCAGAAGTTATCAGCAAGCGGTTGAACTGGAACCCGGCTTTTACGAAGCCATGGCCAATCTGGGTGTTGTGTTGCAGGAGCAGGGCTTACTGACTGAAGCCGTGGATACCTACCGGCGTGCGCTGGCAATTCATTCCGATGCCCAGACCTGGTTCAACCTTGGTACCGCCTTAAAAAATCAAGGCAAATTGGGCGAGGCCATTGAAGCCTACAACCAGGCACTGGATATCAACCCGGATTACGCCGAGGTACACAGTAATATAGGCGAAGTTCTCCGCGAGCAGGGGCGTTACGACGAGTCCGTCAAGGCTTATCAGCATGCATTAAAACTCGATCCTGAATTACCGCTCGCCAACTATAGCTTAGCGGTCTATTTATACGATAGCGGCGATCTGGCAGGTGCATTAGAACACTTCCAGCAATCACAATACGCCGACTGGCAGGAACGTTCGCTTTACTGCCTGTATAAGACAGGTCAGTTTGAAGCGTTCAAACAAGGCCTGGATGAATTGAAACGCAGTAAGGACAATTCACCGTTTCTGGCGACCTTATCCGGGCATTATGCTGAAAACTTTGGCGTCGAGAATGACTACAACTTCTGTAAAAATCCGCTGGACTTTGTCTTCCATACCGAAATCCCCGAACTTAAGGGCGACAGTGAACTGCTCAAGCAACTGCTGCATGACATCGAAACCTGCGATGCGGAAGAAAAATCACAGGGCCGACTCTATAACGGGGTGCAATCGTCAGGCAATCTTTTCAAGCGGCCGGAAGCTTCGTTCAGAAAACTGGCTGAATGCGTGACGCAGGCGGTCGAGCGTTATCGACAGACTTTTGCCGGTGAAAACTGTCAGTTCGTCAAAGCTTTCCCCAGAAACACCGAATTTGCCAGCTCCTGGTATGTCCGAATGAAAACCGGCGGGCACCTCAATTCACACATCCACGAGGAAGGCTGGGTCAGCGGGTCTCTCTATTTATCCGTACCCAAAAACAAACAGCATGAGCATGAGGGCAGTATTGAACTCAGCACGCATGGTGATGAGTATCCCAAGAAGCACGATAACTTTCCCACCAAAACCATCGCTCCGGAAGTCGGTGATCTGGTCATGTTCCCGTCATCGGTGTTTCACAGGACCATCCCGTTCAGTTCTGATAATGAGCGGATCTGTATCGCATTCGATCTCAAACCAGCCTGATACGCCTCAGTAGCGGCAACTTGTTGACGCAGACAACAGAAAAGCGTCCTATGCTGTTGCTTCGATCCCCCCCTCGCGGTGAAAGGCTAAGCGCACGGACAAACAGAAGCAGTCAGGCAACGTTCCTTCCCCCCTTTGCGGGGGAAGGCTAGGATGGGGGCGTCAAAATGGAGCCAAAACAATTCGCACGGCAGTGCCTCCCGTAGCCGATATTGACCAAAATGCCTGCTACAATCGAGTTCTGCTGTCCGGAGCGCAGCTCAAGTATTGGATCAAAATAAGGAAACCGCATGTCTCAAACGTCCCAGTCATTTATGTCCAGATGGACGCCTGCAGAGGTCATGCTGGCCATATTGTTTCTGGTTGCACCGCTTTATTATCATGCCAATCCTGGTGGTGACGGACTTAAAATTCCACACAGTCCTTGGGTCTGGGCTATGGCTCTTTTGTTTGTTACCTACTCGCTTGGAAAAGCAATTAAACATAATGAGTTCAGAATCCCTCGATATTTCAGTTATGTCATAGCTTTCCCACTGTTTGCGACGTTAGCAGGATTTATAGCTAGCATGCAGTCGCCTTTGGAATGGCTTTTTAGGTTCATGTTTATCTGGGGTGGTTTGCTGTTTTTCTTTGGTCTGTTCCAAGAGAGAATGAGCCAGGGACGAATAGATAAGCTTTTGTACATCCTGCTCATTGCCGGAATGATCCATAGCTTCTTGGGATGCTTACAAATCTGGTTTAAGACGGATTTACCATTTTTGAAGTCACCAAAAGGGATCCCCTCAGGCTTTTTTCAGCAGGTAAATATTGAAGCGACTATTCTCGTTACAATTTTAGTGCTTGCTTTTTATTTACTCAGCCGACCGATACTAAGCAAGTCGAAGTGGTATTGGAGTATTCCTGTTTTCCTAACCATAGCAAGTTCAACTTATGTTGTTGTCGCATCTGGCTCTCGAATTGGTGCACTGGGGTTGCTGCTCGCTTTCCCCATCATGCTGATAGCGAGGAAAAAACAATTATTTTTTTCTAGAACACTCGTATTAGTGGCTTTATCAGCCTTATTAATTGGTGGTATCGGCGCCTCGTTCAATGGTGCTGATCGTGTGCTGGAAAAGACCACGGCAATGCAGTCCGGCTTCAGCAAAGATGCCAGATTTGGCATTTATAAAATCAGCCTTGATTTGGTAAAAGAGCGTCCCCTCGTGGGGCATGGGATTGGTACTTTTCCTTTCGAATTTCAAATGGCGCGTCCCGAGTTCTTCAGCGACAACAACGAAGCTATTTTACCGTCACAAATGGTCTCTCACCCGCATAATGAGATGTTGCTATGGTTGGTCGAGAGTGGTCTAGTTGCTTTTGTGGGGCTTATGATTTTCGTTATTGGCACCTTGTTAGCCATCAAATCCAATGGCTGGAGTAGAGGAGGGGCTTATCTAGCGCTACTTTTGCCACTAGCTTTACATCTTCAAGTTGAAGTCCCTTTCTACGTTTCAGCGCTTCCATGGTTCGTTTTTCTTTTACTCTTGTCTTTGCCGTTCAGGCGTTATCAGAAATCGACATTCAATGTTATGTCGGCATCAGCACAAAAGCTCACTATGATGGCTTTATCAGTTGTGATGCTCATAATGTTCATTTTCTTATCACACACTGTTTTCGCCAACTGGGATTTCAATAAGTTCATGCACGCTGACCGAGACCCTGAGCGACACAAAATGACCTTCGCTTTGAATAATCCTTATATGAGTAGTTTTGCTTATGAGGTTGAAGCGGCAACATACCTAAAAACTGCATTAGCTGTGGGCAACAGAGATTATCTCAATTTGTATTCGAAATGGGCACAGGAAAAAGTTACCATCCAGCCATCACCCTTACTGTATAGAAACTTAGTTCTCTCACAACTCGGTTTAGGAAAAAATGAGGACGCCTGTAATAATTACCGATTAGCTAAATCAATCTACCCGAGAAGTGGCTATCTGGAGACAAAACCCGATGTTTGTGAGTGACGTTTTCTGTCAATAACTGACATTTAGGGTTCTTTTTAATCTCGAAGATTATTTTAAGTATTTGTTATTAATGATAATTATTCGTTGGCATCTTTCTTGTTTCTGATACTCTTAGCAAATTGGTTTTTGCTTTGTTCAAAACTTAATTTAAGGACTGAGAAATGAAAAGAACACAACAAGGTTTTACTTTGATCGAGTTGATGATTGTTGTTGCCATCATTGGTATCTTGGCAGCTATCGCACTTCCTGCTTATCAGGATTACACCGTCAGAAGTAAGGTACAGGAAGGCGTGAGCATGTCAGCGCCGATGCGAACTGCTGTTGGTGTGGCCTGCAGCGAAGCTGAAAACCTGAGTGGCTTTGGTAATGCGTCGCTGGGTTATCCTGTAGCTGCGAGTTACGGTAATGGCAGTGATTATGTCAGCAGCATTACTTTTGCAGGTACTGGCCAAGGTGAGGGCACAATCACTATCGCTTATGACGCTCCATCTCAAGTAAATGGTCAGAATGTTGTTTATACTGCTAGCTGCAGTGACGTTGGTACAGATTGGGCAGTAAGCGGTTCAGTTGATGCCAAGTACTTACCTAAGCAGTAAACATAAGTCAGTGACCTTTGCTGTCATGATCAACTGAAGTCGTATTACTTTAGATAGCCCCGGCGATAGCCGGGGCTATTTTATTTAATGCTACGCCTGTGATGACAGAAAACTTGCACAGTCAGCTTAGGCGGCTTTTGATAGATCATATTGAGATTGGCTTCAACATGGGTGAAATACATTTGGAATAGATATTTCTCTATTTAACACGCATGCCCGGCTGCGCACCTGTATCCGGATTCAGAATAAACAAATCTTTGCCGCCCGGCCCAGCGGCCAGCACCATCCCTTCTGACAGTCCAAACCGCATCTTCCGCGGTGCCAGATTCGCGACCATGACGGTCAGTTTCCCAATTAAATCTTCCGGCGCATAAGCGGATTTAATACCGGCAAACACCTGTTTTTCAGCCAGACCGATATCCAGGGTCAGTTTCAATAATTTATCCGCGCCCTCAACATGCTCAGCATTAACGATTTTCGCCACACGCAGATCAATTTTGGCGAAGTCATCAAACTGAATTTCATCGGCAATCGGCTCGATCTCGCTGGACTTTTTGCCGGTTTCTTTAGCATCAGCTTTTTGTTCTGATGCCATCGATTCCCTGGACGCTGCCAGGATAGCATCGAGTTTGTCCTGCTCGATACGGGTCATCAGCGGTTTAAATTTATTTATCGTGTGACCGACAAGCGGCGTAGCCACATCCGACCATTGCAAGGGATCGATACTTAAGAATGCCTCTGCCTGCTCAGCCGTGCGCGGCAGTACCGGTTTGAGATAGGCAACCAGCACGCGGAACAGGTTAATGCCCATACTGCAGATAGCCTGCACCTCATCTTCTTTGCCTTCTTCCTTGGCCAGTACCCAGGGTTTCATTTCGTCGATGTAGACGTTAGCACGATCCGCCAGCGCCATAATTTCACGCATGGCCTGCCCGAATTCACGGGCTTCATAACGCTTGGCAATAGCTTCCGCCTGGTTGGCAAAGTCACGGAAAAGACCCGGTTCACTGAGTTCGCCAGCCAATTGGCCATCGAAACGCTTGGTCAGAAAACCGGCACAGCGGCTGGCAATGTTGACCACTTTACCCACCAGATCGGCATTGATGCGGGTCTGGAAGTCTTCCAGGCTCAGATCGATATCATCGATACCACTGCCGAGTTTGGCAGCAAAGTAGTAACGCAGATATTCTGGATTCAAATGGTCCAGATAAGTCCGGGCCTTGATAAAGGTGCCACGGGATTTGGACATCTTCTTGCCATCGACCGTCAAAAAGCCGTGGGCATAAATATTATCCGGCTGACGGAACCCGGCACCTTCCAGCATCGCCGGCCAGAACAGGGCATGGAAGTAGATGATGTCCTTGCCGATGAAGTGCACCATTTCGGTATCACTACCGGGCTGCATAAAGCGGTCGAAATCGACGCCTTCACGCTCACAGTAATTTTTGAAGCTGGCAAGGTAACCAATCGGCGCATCCATCCAGACATAGAAAAACTTGTTTTCGGTATCCGGGATTTCAAAGCCGAAGTAGGGCGCATCGCGGGAAATATCCCAATCCTGCAGACCACTGTCGAACCACTCACCCAGCTTGCGGGTGACTTCCGGTTGCAGGTGATCGCTGTGGGTCCATTCGCGCAGGGTTTTCTCGAAGTCGCCCAGCTTGAAGAAATAGTGCTCTGACTCTTTGGTTATTGGTGTCGCACCGGACACAGCCGAGACCGGGTTTTTGAGCTCGGTCGGCTCATAGGTGGCACCACAGACTTCACAGTTATCGCCATATTGATCAGCGGCACCACATTTTGGGCATTCACCGCGGATAAAACGATCCGGCAGGAACATTTCTTTTTCCGGGTCATAGGCCTGACTGATCGTGCGTGCTTCGATATGGCCGGCATCACGATTAGCCAGATAAATCCGGCTGGCGAGTTCACGGTTCTCATCACTGTGCGTGCTATGGTAGTTGTCAAAACCAATCGCAAAATCGGCGAAATCGGCCTGGTGCTCTTTACTGACCTCGCTAATCAGTTGCTCGGCACTGATACCCTGATTTTGAGCCCGCAACATGATGGGTGTGCCGTGAGCATCATCGGCACAGACATAATGCACTTCATGGCCACGCATTTTCTGAAACCGTACCCAGATATCGGTCTGAATGTATTCGACCATATGGCCCAGATGAATCGAGCCGTTAGCATAGGGAAGGGCACTGGTAACCAGAATTTTTCTTTGCATGGTGGGACCGTGTTTTGGTGATGGGAAAAACGACAAAAGATATCAGAAATCGCGCTCTGGCACCATGTAAGCAATCAGCGCGATTATGGCGGATAAACCATAGAGGCACAGAGATCACTGAGAAATAATTTTTTGCATCATAGGATGCCAGCTTTGATGAGCCTGGTGTCAATCGCCCTGCTTGCTCAGCATGGCTTCTCAACATATGGCCTGGATTGCTTCACCAGCTTCGCAATGACCTGCGGGGGTGAGATGGATAAAGCACGAACCTATAACCAACTTAGAGCGTTGACCAAAAATTCATCGAAAACTTTCTACGATTACAGATAAAAGAGGTAACTGTTAAAAGGTTTGATCGCTGTGGACTCTGTGCCTTTGTGATGAATTTATCATTCAGAGCTATTGAAAGTTGCCTTGGTTTAGTCTAGATTGAACTCTCAACTCTTATATAAGACTTGCAATTTGTGAGGGATTTGATGGAGCTCGACTTACACGACATACACCCCGACTCTATTGAGCTTGCGCTTGATAAGGCCCGTCAATATCGCTCACTGCATGAGCCTGAAATTGCCGAAAGTATCTGTTTGGATATTCTCCACATCGAGCCGGAAAATCAAAAAGCGTTGGTGCTTTATATCCTGGCGCTTAGTGATCAACTGCATCATGCCGGTAAGAAAACCCAGGTGCAGTCGATTGAGCAGGCCATTCAGAAGCTGCAAAGTCGTTATCAGCAGTATTACTACACTGGCCTGTTACATGAGCGACGAGCCCGTTTTATGTTGACCCAGAGCATGGCGCGCGTATTTGCCTATGACTATTTTATTGAAGCACTACAGTTCTATCAGAAAGCCGAAAAAATCCGTCCAGAGCACAATGACGAGTCGATTCTTCGCTGGAACAGCTGTATCCGTACTATTGAAAAAGAAAAGCTGAAACCGCGGCCCGATAACAAGGACGCCAGACTGGATATGGAAAGCTAAAGTCATGACGCTATTACAACTCAAAAAACGCAGCATGACCCTGGCGGGAAGTATCATGACCGTCTATCTGATTTTTCACATGCTGACTAACCTCAGCTTTTTTTCTGCCCCTGCTTTCGAGCAATTCTATGCCGTTTATAATCAAGGCTGGATTCGCTGGCCGGTTCTGGCCCTGGTGCTGGTTGCTCTGTTGATTCATGTCAGAGCGGCAGCCGCGATTCGAGTCAGGAACAGTCAAGCACGCAGAGTCGGTTATAAAAAGCACGATAAGCTGCATATTCCTGCACCACTGGTCACCCTTAGCATCATCCTCCTGCTTATTTTTATTCTGGTGCATATCGGCCAGACCCTGTTGATGGATACCAGCCAGGTGAGACAGGTTATGCTGCAGTGGTTCAGCTCTACCTGGATGCTGTTGTTTTACCTGGCAGGGCTTTTGATACTGGCGATGCATTTGCTGCATTCGCTGGTCAATGTTTTACAGACTCTTGGCATCAGCTCGAATATGCATAAGCTGACAATCAGCGCTGGCGTGGTGCTACTGACAGCTGGATTTGCCGCCGTTCCACTTTATATCTGGATCACAGCATGAGTGAGTTTGAACTGGATAGTCACGCGCCCAAAGGGCCTTTGCAGGACCGCTGGAAACAGCACAAATTCAATTCCCGTGTGGTGAGCCCGGCCAATCGTAAAAAATACACGGTGATTGTGGTCGGCACCGGGCTTGCCGGCGCTTCAGCCGCTGCTTCACTGGGCGAGATGGGCTATAAGGTGAAAACCTTCTGTTTTCAGGACAGCCCGCGCCGTGCCCACAGCATCGCCGCCCAGGGTGGGATTAATGCCGCCAAGAATTATCAGAATGACGGTGACAGCGTCTGGCGCCTGTTCTACGACACTATCAAAGGGGGCGACTTCCGGGCACGTGAATCCAATGTGTTCCGTCTGGCCGAACTCAGCACCTCGATTATCGATCAGGCTGTCGCTCAGGGCGTGCCTTTTGCCCGTGAATACTCCGGTTATCTGGCGAATCGCTCCTTTGGTGGCGCGCAGGTGTCACGGACTTTTTATGCCCGAGGTCAGACCGGTCAACAGTTATTACTGGGCGCCTATCAGGCCATGAGTCGACAGATTGCTGCAGGTAGCGTGACCCACCGTTCACGCTGTGAGATGCAGGATCTCATCATGGATGGCGATCGGGCCATCGGCATTGTGACCCGGGATCTGATGACCGGTGAGTTGGAGAGTCACCTGGCCGACTGCGTGGTGCTCTGCACAGGCGGTTACGGTAACGCCTTTTATCTGTCGACCAATGCCAAGGGCTGTAATACGTCCGCTATCTGGCGGGCCCACAGGAAAGGCGCTTTATTCGCCAATCCCTGTTTTACCCAGATACACCCGACCTGTATTCCCCAGCAGGGTGAGTTGCAATCCAAACTGACCCTGATGAGTGAGTCGCTGAGAAATGACGGCAGAGTCTGGGCGCCAAAAAACCAGGCGGATGCAGATAAAAGGCCTGAAGACATTCCAGAAGCGGACAGAGATTACTTCCTGGAACGATTGTATCCTTCCTTCGGCAACCTGGTACCCCGTGATATTGCGTCACGTGTGGTTAAACAGGTGTGTGATGAGGGCCGAGGCGTTGGACCGGAAATTGATGGTCGCAAACTGGGGGTGTATCTCGATTTCGCTGATGTGATCCGACAGCAGGGACTGGACGCCGTCCGCGAAAAATACGGCAACCTGTTTGAAATGTATCAGCGGATTACAGCTGAAAATCCCTATGAGACTCCCATGCGTATCTATCCTGCTGTGCATTACACCATGGGCGGTCTCTGGGTGGACTATAACCTGATGACGACGATCGATGGCCTGTTTGCCGGTGGTGAAGCCAACTTTTCTGACCATGGCGCGAACCGACTGGGTGCCAGTGCTCTGATGCAGGGGCTGGCGGATGGCTATTTTATACTGCCTACCACCGTCTCTGACTATCTTGCCCGCCACAAGCCAATCCAGGCCGCGCAGTATCAGTCTCAGGCAGATGCGGCGATTGAGGAAGCCCGCACACGGATTGATAAACTGATGAATGCGCCAGAAGCGTCAGTGACAGCCGATGATTTTCACCGTCGGCTGGGCCAGATCCTCTGGCATGCCTGCGGCATGGCGAGGGAGAAGCATACGCTGCTGACGGCAGTCGAGAAAATCAGGGCGTTGCGCGGGGAGTTCTGGCAAAAAGTCAAAATCACCGGCGATGCTGAACAGCTTAATCAAACCCTGGAGCGCGCGGGTCGCGTTGCCGATTTCTTCGAACTGGCCGAGCTGATGTGTCTTGATGCGCTTGACAGGGAAGAGTCCTGCGGCTGTCATGCCCGGGAAGAACATCTGACTGATGATGGCGAAGCCAAGCGCAACGATATGGACTATTCCTACGTGGCAGCCTGGCAGTACAGTGGTGATACCAGTAAACCGAAGTTATTCCGTGAGTATCTGCATTTCGATTTTGTCCGACCCAGCATAAGAAATTACCAATGATCTTTAAATTAAACATATGGCGACAAAACGGCCCACAAGCCGAGGGCTTCTTTGAGGCGCATGAAGTCGATGCCAGTGAAGACTCTTCATTTCTGGAAATGCTGGATGCGCTGAATGAAAACCTGATTCTGGCTGATAAAGAGCCGGTGGCTTTCGATTTTGACTGTCGGGAAGGCATTTGTGGTTCGTGCAATCTGGTCATTAACGGCACGCCGCATGGTAAACACAGGGCCACCACGACCTGCCAGCAGTACATGCGTGACTACAAGCAGGATAAAGAGCTGTGGATTGAACCCTGGCGTGCCACTGCGTTTCCGGTTATTAAAGATCTGATCGTCGACCGCAGCGCGTTTGATCGCATTATTCAGTCAGGTGGTTATATACCTATCCGAACCGGTTCGGCCTGTGAAGCCAATACCTTACCGGTCGAAAAAGAAGTCGCCGACCAGGCTTTCGATGCCGCTACCTGTATTGGTTGCGGAGCCTGTGTTGCCGTCTGTCCCAACGCTTCTGCCACCTTGTTTGTGGCAGCAAAAGTAGCACATCTGTCGACCCTGCCTCAGGGGCAACTGGATCAAGCGAGGCCGGCAAAATTACTGGAAGCGATGGAAGAGGAAGGCTTTGGCAGCTGTAGCAACTACCGCGAATGTGAGCGCGTCTGCCCCAAAGAAATCAAGGTCAGCACCATCACCAAAATGAATCGCCTGCTCTACCGTCGCGGATAAATGATGCATTGCTCTACACTGCAGACAAAGCTATAGTTTCAACTTTATGGCAGTGTATTGAGCAGGGAGAACGAGAGTGCAGCTTGCCTGGATGATATCAGCGCTGATCGTGCTGTTGCTCGTTGTTGTTGTCTGGCTCCTGAGCCGGCGTAAACAAAACGCCGCGGCTCCCGCTCCCAAGCCTGTCAACCCCTATGCTGCGGTAAAAATAAAACCTATCAAACACGAGGCTTGCGAAGCTGCTTACGAAGCTTCCTGCCGGATATTTCTTGCCAGAGAAGCACCCACTTTACCGCTGAGAGACTGTGGTAAACCCAATGACTGCCGTTGCAGTTACGTCCATTACAAAGACCGACGCCATGAACGTCGACGTTCATCCAACATACAAACTCAGGAACTGCACATAGAAGGCTATCCGACGGAGCGTGAGCGGCGTGACACGGTCCGGCGTGGAAGACGAAAAACAGACTGAGTCCTGTTTGAGCAAAGCGGGATGGAAGACTGGGAATAAAGTCTTGAAATCAGCCTGCTCTGTGCAACACTTGATAATCATGATGCTATGGAAACAAGATGACTGGAAACACTGAGAACAATATCGGTGTCGCTTTGACTGTCGGCTGGCGTGAATGGCTCTCGCTGCCCCAACTGGGTATTGAAAGAATCAAGGCCAAGGTTGATACCGGTGCCCGAACATCTGCAATTCATGCCTTTGAGGTCGATCCATACCAAAAAGACGGTAAAACGAGAGTGCGCTTTGGTCTGCATCCGAACCAGGGGGACACGGACACAGTCGTCTGGTGTGATGCCGAGGTCATAGACGAGCGCAATGTCACAGATTCAGGAGGCCACACTGAAAAACGTTACGTTATCCTCACAGAAGTCAGGCTGGGTAACAAAACATGGCCTATAGAAGTCACACTGACAAACCGCGATAATATGCTGTTTCGCATGCTGTTGGGTCGCACAGCGATGACAGCGGGCAATATTGTGGTTAACCCTGCTTTGTCTTTTCTGGCAGGGCAGAGTAACAATGAAGCAAATGCCGAACCACGCAAAGAGATCCTTGACGGAGAAAGTGAATGAAGATTGCCATCCTGTCGCGTAACCCGAGACTTTACTCCACTCGCAGACTGGTTGAGGCAGCCGAGGCCCGGGGGCATGAAGTCCATGTGCTGGACGTATTGCGCTGTTATATGAACATCACTTCACTGAAGCCGGAAGTTCATTATAAAGGCGAGATTCTGACAGGCTACGATGCCGTGATCCCAAGAATCGGGGCTTCAGTCACTTTTTATGGCACAGCAGTACTGAGGCAGTTTGAGATGATGAGCGTTTATCCGCTGAATGAATCTGTCGCTATCAGCCGTTCGCGTGACAAACTCCGTGCCTTGCAATTGCTGTCACGAAAAGGGATTGGCTTGCCGGTCACCGGTTTCGCCCATCGGCCTGACGATGTGGATGATTTGATCAAAATGGTCGGTGGTGCGCCGCTGGTGATTAAATTGCTGGAAGGGACTCAGGGCATCGGTGTGGTTCTTGCTGAAACCGAGAAAGCGGCCGAGAGTGTTATTGAGGCTTTTCTGGGTATGAATGCCAACATCCTGGTTCAGGAATTTATCAAGGAAGCCGGTGGATCAGACATTCGTTGTTTTGTCGTGGGGGACAAAGTGGTCGCCGCAATGAAACGTCAGGGCAAGGAGGGGGAATTTCGCTCCAACCTGCATCGAGGTGGTAGCGCCAATCTGATTCGTATCTCGCCGTCAGAACGTGCCACTGCCGTTCGGGCGGCAAAAACCATGGGCCTGAATGTGTGCGGTGTTGACCTGCTGCGTTCCAACCATGGTCCGGTAGTCATGGAGGTCAATTCCTCGCCGGGCCTGGAAGGCATTGAGAAGGCAACCGGTAAAGACATCGCCAATCAAATTATTGAGTTCATCGAGAAAAATGCCAAGCTGGGCAAGACCCAGACACGTGGGAGAGGCTGATTGTGGCTGACCCGCTGATGATTGCCGGCGAACAGATCAAGCCGGGCCAGAATCGTATTATCGAAGTCCCGCTACCTGACCTTTACATGCACACAGCATTGAGTATGCCGGTTCAGGTTATCAGTGGTCGTCGCTCAGGACCGGTGATGTTTGTCTCGGCGGCGGTGCACGGGGATGAGATTAACGGCGTTGAGATTATTCGCAGATTGGTGAAAAGCAAGAGCCTGAAAGGGCTTCGCGGTACTTTGATAGCGATTCCGGTTGTTAATGTCTACGGTTTCCTCAATCAATCTCGCTATTTACCGGACCGACGTGATCTTAATCGTTGCTTTCCGGGCTCAGATGAAGGCTCACTGGCCGCCCGCCTGGCGCATTGTTTTATGACTGAAGTCGTTCAGCACTGTAGTCATGGCATTGATTTGCATACGGCCGCCATTCATCGTGACAACCTGCCGCAAATGCGGGCTGATCTGTCCAACCCTGAAGTAGAAGCCATGGCAAGAGCCTTTGATGCCCCGGTGATACTGAACTCAGGTCTTATTGAGGGCTCATTGCGTTATGCGGCTCAGCAGTCCGATGTACCGGTCATTGTTTATGAGGCCGGTGAAGCGCTGCGTTTTAATGAGTTGGCGATCCGTGCGGGTGTGAAAGGCGTGCTGGAGGTCATACGTAAAATCGGCATGCTGGCTCCTTCCAGTAAAAAAACCAAAAAACGGGACCCCTTTGTGGCTCGCTCCAGTGTCTGGGTGAGAGCCCCGCAAAGCGGTATTTTCCGGATGCTGGTACCGATGGGGGCCAGTGTCAATAAAGGGGATCTACTGGGCATGGTCGCCGCACCCTACGGTAAAGATAATTCGGAGACGGAAGTATTTGCCACCAGTGCCGGTGTGATTATCGGCAGAACGAATATCCCACTGGTCAATGAAGGCGAGGCTTTGTTTCACATAGCCCGCTTTAATAAGCCGGATGAAGTGGCTGAGGGCGTGGAAGCTTTTCATTCCGGGCTCAACCCGGCAACAGATAATGGCATGCCCGAAGAATTGCCAATTATTTAGAGACCGTGTTGATTAAAAAAACCTCATGGGCAAAGCCCATGAGGATGTAAAGGGAAAACATAAAATTTCTACCCTGTTGCAGCGCAACGTCCTAAAGAATTTCATGCCTGTGCAAGGATACGGCTGAGGGCCGGTCACAGTTACCCCCTCTATTAGGGGGGAGTGGAATTCAGTGGAAACGTTAAGATAAGCTGGCAGCCACCCGGGGTTTTTTGTCCAATATGTAATTGACCACCCAGCCTGGCGGCTCGGGACTTCATATTGCTGATGCCGTGGCCTTGATTGAGTTCATCAGGCTGTGGCGCAAAATAGCCATCATCCTCAATGATAATCTGAAAGTTTTCTCCAGTCTGAGTTGCGCTGAAATGGATGTTAGCGGCACCGGAATGCTTCAGAATATTGGTAAAAGCTTCCTGCAGAATACGCAATAGGTGAAGGCCTGTTTGCGGCTTGATCGGCAGGGTCTCAGCTTCGCTGGCCACTTGCCAGTCGAGATCAATGTCCAGTTGTTCCAGCTTGCGGCTGGTGCGGTATTTAAAGTCAGCGAGCAACGATCCCATCACACTGTTCTGCATGCTGAGAGAGTGAATGATCAAACGTAAATCATTCAGACACTCAGTCAGTACAGTCTGAATGTTACGTTTCATCTCAGTGTCCTTTTCACGCTCCAGAATAGCCAGGGAAGCCACAAGTTGTCCGCCAATACCGTCATGCATATCGCGCATGATGCGCTCCCGTTCTTCCAGAATGGCTTTACTGCGCTCAAGATCGATCGTTTCCTGGCGCTGCTGCGCCAGTGCCTCGTTCTTTTCCGATAATTGATTGATGGTGTAACTCAATGAGGCGGTGGCAGCACTGACTTTATCCTGCAACTCAGCTTCATTTCGTTCCAGTGATGCGATCATGCTGTTGAAAGTACGTTGAAAATTGAGCAGTTCTCCGGTGCCGTTTTCATTGACTCTTGCCGTAAAATCTCGTTGTTCGAGTTTGGCTGCCGTGGCTATCAGGGCATTGATGGCATGACTGATTCTGCGGCTGAAAATATACACCAGGAGCAACCCCAGACCCAGTGCGAGCAAAGAGATGCCCAGTACTTTCATATAGGCATGGAAGCGTTGGGCTTCTGCGCTGTTACGGGTTAGCCCGATATCAATCGTGCCCAGTGGTATGCGATTGTCAGCTTCCTGGACACGACCACCAAAATCCTCCAGTTCGGGGCCTCGGGCGTAGATTGGCAAACTGAATTCTCTGATACTGTCGTTCCCGGTAGGGCCGGTTTCATGCAGCAACTGCTCACCGGTACTGTCAATAAAGCGAATATGTGCAAGTTCGTGTGTTTTGATCATTAAATCAGCGACTTGCTCGAGGGTATCAATGTCACCGGTGTAAAGCGCGAACTCTGACATCACTGATGCCTGTGCTGCAATACTTTCACCGCGGTTTGTGACTTCGGTTTCAATACTTTCCAGCACGTCAAACAGGATCAACAGAGCAATGAAAACAATCGTGATTAATAACGGAACAATGGTGATCAGCAGTAACTGAGTTTTCAGTTTAGTGACGAACATTGGCTTGCTCACCTTGGATCAGATTTTCGGGAAGGCTCAGGTTTAGCGCCCGGGCAATGTTTTTATTAACCGAAATGGTCATCGGCGGATAATGGGGTCCTTCCCGACTGAGTTTTCCATTACTGTCATGCCAATCGTTGATGATATCTGCCGTTGTAGCAGCGACATCTTCCAGTGCCGCGTAAACCGATAACAGTGCTCCAGCTTTCAGAAAACTCCTGGAATAGCCGATGACCGGGACTTTATATTTATAACTCTGATAGAGCATCCATTTGGCATTTTCACCCGACCAGATGTGCGGATCACGAACAGCAATCAAAACGCCGGCATTGAAGAGTGCTTTATCGACTTGTCTGGCGGGTTCAATGTTCGCTTCCACACTGACAACATCCAACGTTACCGTCTCCGGGATGATGAGTTGGTCTATCGCTTGTTTTATTGCCTGGTTATTATCTGAAACAGCAATGACAATTTTGTTGTTATAACGCTTGCTGGCAATGCTCACCGCTGTATCGACCCGGCGTTGCAGCGGCTGCTCGAGGAGTACTGCAGCCCATGGGGCTTGACTGTTGAGCGGCAAAACGCTGTTGTCGACGTAACTGTATAGCTGAGAGTTTTCAGTGTAATGCTGCTGACTGTATCGAACCGCTGCTTCGCCAATACTGACGATTAAGTCCTGCTTGCTAATGGCGCTGCTGGCAGCGGAAGAGATTGAACTGACGGTCATTTTGTCTGGACGGGACTGTGTACTAAGCTGGTGCTGAATACGCTCAGCGGCCCTGAGGTAGGCGTCAGTATTGTCAGACAACAAGAGATGCACGGAGCCAGCATGTGCCGGCCCCAACGCACACAGCAGCAGAAAGGTGACTGCCAGTAAGCGTCTCACTCAGAAATTCAGGTAGGTGACGCTGAAGTAGTAACGCGGCTCATATTCCAGCAGAAAGTCATCGTCGTCATCCTGCATGAACTCGCTGTATTTTTCATTACCAATATTTTGCCCTCCTAGCTTCAATACCAGTTCCTGACGTCCTGACAGAGGTATTCGTTTAATAACTGAAGCATCAAGCCTCGTGTAAGAATCGACCTTGTCACCCCGGCCATACCACTCCATGGTGCCCACATGGTAGAGCCCGACATTGAATTGCCAATCATCCAGGCTTTTAGCTGCCAGAATGCCATAACTTTTCCGTGGTGCACGACTGTCAAGCGAGGTGATTTCAGTAGCGGGTCTTGGGGGGCTCTGATTGATTTCTTTTATGGCAGAGCCGGTTTCATGTCCACGGTTGAAATGCAGTCGAATAAAGCTATTTTGTTCGGGACGGAACAAGACTGAGCCCTCAAAACCATACATCGTCGATTCGTAGACATTGCCGATGCGTTTTAATTCATCGTCAGGGTCACCGGTTCCGGGATCATTATCGATGTAGAAATCGATGACCTTGTCGTATTCCTCACGGTAGGCACGCACTTCCCAACTCAATGGAACGTTTTCCATACGGCCGACATAACCGATATCGATGGCCCTGACCTCTTCAGGTTCAATGTCGTCGTTTGACAGAAATACCTGGTCGAGTGTAGCGCCATTCGCAGTCCGCAAATTCACCTCAAAGTTCTCTTCCAGCAGTGAAGGTATACGATATGCCTTGGAGTAACCCAGACGAAGAGACTGTGTCTCCTTGATATGCCATGTCAGACTGGCACGTGGGGAGAAGCGCGGTTTATCGGTACGGTTGTCTTCGATAAAACCACCTGCATTGGCCGTAAATTTTTTGCCCAGTGGCCATTGAACATTGCCAAAAGCACGGAAACTGGTATTGGAGACTGTGCCTTTATCTGCGAAGAACGCCTTACTTTCCATCGTGTCGTAGCGACCACCAACACCGACCACGTATTGTATGCCGCTATTGAGAATCTCACTGTACTGGAGCTCCAGATCACTACGGTGACTGCGATAGGTACGTTCACCGGCGACAATGGTCTGTTGTGGGTCGCCGAGTTCTGCCGGGACAAATCCCGGTGCCGGAGCCTCAAGCAGTTGCCAGAGTGGATATGAACGCGTCATGTCATCTTCATCACGGTAGTTGTGATAAAAGTTAACCTTGAGTTCCTGGGTGTCGCTGATCAGGTGATCCCAGCGCATGTGCGCTGACACTGCGTCAGTATCTCGTTTTCGGTCATAAAAACTGGTGGGGTTTGAAGGATCAATCGGGGGCATTTCAGCATCACCGGTGGTGGCACTGAAATGAGCAAAAATTGCGTTACGTGGACTGAAATTGTAGCGACCAGTCAGGGACAGGTCGTGAAGGTCACGTGTATCCTGATAATCATCAAAGCCGCCATTATCACGGCCTGCGGCACTGATTCGATAGTTGAAACCTTTCATTTCACCGCTATGCCGGAGCAACAGGCGACGTTCTCCGATGTTGCCAAAACGGGCACCGACTTCCCACTCATTATCCAATTCCGGCGCTTTGGTTATGATATTGATGGCGCCTGAAAAGGAGTTGGCGCCATAGGCTGAAGCGGCCGGGCCACGGACTACTTCAATCCGTTCAATATCCTCAATCTGTATGCCCAGTGTGTTCCAATCGATTGCTGACAGAGCCGATGTATAGGTAGAGCGGCCATCAATCAGCAGTTGCATGCGACTTGGATATTCCCAGCCATCGCCATGATTCACCACTGCATGGGTATTGCCATCGGCATGTGCTACCTGGAACCCGGGTACCAGTCGGAAAATATCGGCGATTTCAATAAAACCGCTGGCTTCAATCATCGCACTGTCAATGACCGTCACCGCTGAGGGCGAGGAAAGCACTGATTGGTTCAGACGGCTGGCACTTGTTATCACAGGCAATTCACTAAAAAATTCATCCTCAAACTCGTCCGACAGGGCGTACTGAGGCGTCAGCCCCAGCATCAATGTCATGACTAAGGGCACAGATTTTGTTCTCATTGTTCTACCTTTAGATGATGCCCAGGAGCGTCGCTTCACTCACAGCTTGCATCTTATTTTTCACTGAAAGTTTTTTATAAACGTTAGAGACGTATTCCCTTACAGTGTAATAAGAGAGATCCAGCATTTTGGCTATCTCTTTAGAGGTGTATCCCTTGCTGACGAGCAGCAATACCTCTTTTTCACGAGGACTGAGAATGCTGGCGGCCGGTTTTTGATCTTCGCTGGAGGATTCAGTGATGGACAGTTCGTTGAGTAGATAACGGGCAATGCTGGGACTGATAGGTGCACCACCCTCAACCATCTGGGAGATGGCCTCGTTGATATCCATAAAATCATCATCTTTAAGAAGATAACCCGACGCGCCGGCTTTCAGCGCCTCGATGACATGATAACCATCACCGAATACTGTGATCACAATAGCAAGCTGGGTTTTCACCGCAGGTAGATTGATGAGCTTAATCAGGTCGACACCATTACCATCCGGCAAATCCAGATCGGTGAGCAGAATGTCGGGCGGGGTTTGACGGATAAAGTCCAGCGCCTCGGTATAGGTGCTGACAGCGCCACTGAGTTCAAACTGGCCACCATTTGTTATCGCATCTTCAAGGCGATGACGGGTAGCTTCAGAATCTTCAACTATAAGTATGCTTTTCATTTATCCGGCAGTACCGCTGTGAGTTGGGGACAATCCACGCGGCTGACAAGTGGTTCCACAACAATTACCATGATGCTCATACATCACATTTCAGGTCATTCTGAGACTGTGACTCCATCGTCGCCAGGGTGGCGGAAATGACGGATTCACAAGCCCTAGGTTATCAGTCGAGAAGGATATCATTATCCCCTAAGTTGAGGGGAGACCTATCCTGATGATGTGGCTATGCTGCACAGTTTGAGAGCCTGGGAAAGAGGTGGGAACAGTCTCTGGGCATCTGCAGTCATGCTACTGTAAAGTTTAGGACTTATTTGTTGTAATTATTCTTTGCATTTTCACACCAAAGTAG
The DNA here is from genome assembly GCA_965229455.1 of uncultured Methylophaga sp. Taxonomy (GTDB): domain Bacteria; phylum Pseudomonadota; class Gammaproteobacteria; order Nitrosococcales; family Methylophagaceae; genus Methylophaga. The sequence continues at coordinate 1,944,232 of OZ245877.1, read as the reverse complement.
TGAAAATCGCGCACTTTAATCCACATCATTAGGAATCGCTGCCGATGCAAAACCACCTCTCCTCAATGCTGGACAATGACCTGGACTTGAGCGCTGAGTGGAGTGCTGAACATAGTGCCCGTTTATACGGTGTTCGTGACTGGGGCAGTGACTATTTTGATGTGTCAGATGATGGCAATGCAGTTGTCTCGCTGCAGTTCGGTGATAAAACCATACAGGTGCCCATCATTGATATCGTCAAGGGCATGCGCGAACGCGGTCTGGATATGCCTGCCGTGCTACGCATTGAGAACCTGCTGGATCAGCGCATCACCCAGATCAACGAAGCTTTTGGCAAAGCCATTAAAGACGCCAATTATCAGAATGATTACCGCGGCGTGTTTCCCATCAAGGTTAATCAGCAGTGCCATGTTATTGAGGAAATCGCTGACTACGGCAGCCGCTATCATCACGGCCTTGAAGCCGGCAGCAAGGCTGAACTGATTATTGCCCTGTCACAGTTGCGAGACCATGACAGCCTGATTATCTGTAATGGTTACAAAGACGAAGAGTTCATCGAACTGGGCCTTTATGCCCGTCAGATGGGAATCAAGTGCTTTTTTGTGCTGGAAACAGCGATGGAGCTCGATATCATCCTTGAGCGCAGCCGGGCGCTGGGTATCGACCCTCTGATCGGCGTACGAATCCGTCTGGCTTCGATGGTGGAAGGGCACTGGAACGAAGACAGTGGTGATCGCTCCATCTTTGGCCTGTCCACGAATGCTTTGCTCAATGTGGTGGAAAAGCTCAAGCAGGCCGATATGCTGCATTGTCTGCAACTGCTGCACAGTCATCTGGGCTCGCAGATCCCCAATATCCGCAATATTCGCAGCGGGGTGATGGAAGCTTGTCGTTTCTATGCCGGTTTGATTGAAGAAGGCGCGCCGATGGGCTACATCGATCTCGGTGGCGGTCTGGCAGTGGACTATGAAGGTGCTCGCAGTAACAGCACTCACAGTATGAACTACGGTTTGGATGAATACTGCTATAACATCGTCGAGACCCTGCAGGAATGCCTGGATCCGCAGGACATCAAACATCCGGTGATTATTTCCGAGTCAGGCCGAGCGCTGGTGGCCTATTCCTCAATGCTGCTGTTCAATATTCTGGAGGTCCGTGAGCACAAACCGGGAATCATCCCGCCCGAGCCACCCGAAGACAGTCATGATCTTATCGTCAATCTGTACGGCGTGATGGATTATGTCAAGGTTGAGCATCTGCAGGAATGCTATAACGATGCCCTGTACTACCGTGACGAAGTGCGGGAGTTGTTCCACCATGGACAGGCGACACTCCGGGATCGGGCGCTGGCGGAAAATGTGACTTTGGCCATTCTGGAGAAGATTTCCAACCTGCTGCCACAGGCAAGGCGTGTGTCACAGGAACTGGAGGCGTTGCCGGAACTGATGTCCGATATTTATTACGGCAACTTCAGCCTGTTCCAGTCTTTGCCCGATATCTGGGCTATTGATCAACTGTTTCCGATTATGCCCATCCACCGGCTTAATGAAGCGCCGGTGCGTGACGGCGTGTTGGCAGATATGACCTGTGACTGCGACGGTAAAATTGACAACTTCATTTCACCGGAAGGGGTGCGTAAAACGCTGCCGCTTCATCCGTTGAAGGAAGGCGAGGAGTATTACGTCAGTGTATTCCTGGTCGGTGCCTATCAGGAAACCCTGGGTGATTTGCATAACCTGTTTGGTGATACCAATGTGGTCAGCGTGCATATCAATGAAGACGGCAGCTTTGATTTCCGCCGTGAATTCCATGGTGACAGCATTGCCGATGTCCTGAGCTATGTGGAATATGATCCGAAACTGATTCAGGAACAGTTCCGCCGTATCGCCGAACAGGCGGTGCGTGACGGCCGGATCTCGGTGCCGATGCGTCAGCAGATGCTGCGCGCCTTCCGTGAAAGCATGCACGGTTACACATTCTTCGAACGTTAAGATTCTTGTTTTCCCGAATAGTTAATTAATAAGGAAAGGTTCTTGTTATGTCTAAAGTGGTGATTATCGGCGCCGGTGGCGTCGGCGGTGTGGTGACACACAAATGCGCACAACTGCCGGAAGTGTTTTCTGACATCGTGCTGGCCAGCCGCACCGAAGAAAAATGCAAAGCGATTGCTGCGCAACTGGAACGCCCGATTAAAACCGCCAAAATCGATGCCGACAACGTCGCTGAACTGACAGCCTTTCTGGAGCAGGAAAAACCGGATCTGGTGATCAATGTGGCCCTGCCTTATCAGGATCTGAGCATTATGGATGCCTGTCTGGCAGCCGGTATCGATTATCTCGACACCGCCAACTACGAGCCACTGGATACCGCCAAGTTCGAATACAAATGGCAGTGGGCTTACCAGGACAAGTTCAAGAATGCGGGCCTGACCGCGCTGCTGGGCAGTGGCTTTGATCCGGGGGCGACCAATGTGTTCACCACCTGGATTGCCAAGCACTACTTCGATGAAATTCATGAACTCGACATCATCGACGTCAATGGCGGTGATCACGGCTATCCGTTTGCAACCAACTTCAATCCGGAAATCAATATTCGGGAAGTGACGGCTGAATGTCGTCACTGGGAAAACGGTGAGTTCGTTGAAACCCCGGCGATGTCGAAAAAAGCCAGTTTCACCTGCCCGGATGAAGTCGGCACCTACAATATCTACCGGATGTACCATGAAGAACTGGAGTCGCTGGTCAAGCATTTCCCGACCCTGAAACGGGCCCAGTTCTGGATGAGCTTCGGTGACAACTACCTCAAGCACCTGGAAGTGCTGGGCAATGTCGGCATGACCGGTATCGAGCCGGTTGAATTCCAGGGCCAGCAGATTGTACCGATTCAGTTCCTTAAAGCCCTGCTGCCGGATCCATCCACGCTGGGACCGCGTACCAAGGGTAAAACCTGTATCGGTTGCGTCGTCAAAGGGGTCAAAGACGGTAAGGAAAAAATTGTTTACGTCTACAACATCAAGGATCACCAGGACTGTTATCAGGAGGTGCAATCCCAGGCGATTTCCTACACCACCGGTGTACCGGCCATGATCGGCGCTAAAATGATCCTGGAAGGCAAATGGAAAAAGCCGGGTGTCTGGAATATGGAACAGTTCGATCCGGATCCGTTTATGGAAGACATGAACAAATACGGCCTGCCCTGGCAGGTGGTTGAGCTCGATAACTTCGATCTGGATTAGGTTTACATAAATCCGCTGATTTCGCAGATGGACGCAGATTATTTTGAAAGGCGTTTTCATCTGTGAAATCGGCGTAATCTGCGGATAAAAATTTTTCAATGCAATTCACCGATTTCTCCAAACTCGATCTTTCACGCCTGCCATCACCCTGTTTTGTGGTCGATGAAGTCGCGGTCGAGCGTAATCTTCGTATTCTGAGCGAAGTCGCTGAGGCCAGCGGCGCCAAGGTGCTGGGTGCGCTGAAAGCGTTCTCGATGTGGTCTTTTGGTGATTTGACCCACAAATATCTGAGCGGCACCTGCGCCAGTGGTCTGCATGAAGCCAGACTGGGTTATGAAGAATACGGCGGCGAAGTCCATGCCTTTGCTGCGGCCTTCAGTCAGGCAGATATCGATGAGCTGCTGACTTTTGCCCACCACATTGTGTTCAACTCCTGCGGCCAGTGGCTGCGGTTTCGTGAACAATGTCTGGCCGCCAAAAAGAAGCGGCCTGAACTTCACTTTGGCTTGAGAATCAATCCGGAGCATTCCGAGGGCACGGTGCCGATTTATGACCCTTGCTCCCCGGGTTCACGTCTTGGCATTCCGCTGTCTCAGTTGGATGAGGCGGCGCTGGAGGGGATTAGCGGTCTGCATTTCCATACCCTCTGCGAGCAGGGCTTTGAACCACTGGCCAGAACGGTCGCGGCGGTGGAGGACAAGTTCGGCCATCTATTGCCGCAAATGCACTGGGTTAACTTTGGTGGCGGTCATCACATCACCGCCGAGGGCTACGATATCAATGGCCTGGTGGAACTGGTCCAGGCATTCAAACAGCGGCATGATGTCGAGGTCTATATGGAGCCGGGCGAAGCCATGGCGATCGGTACCGGTATCCTCAGTTGCGAAGTGCTGGATATCACCTGGAATCAGTTAAATCAGGCGATTCTGGATACCTCAGCCACCTGCCATATGCCTGACACATTGGAAATGCCATACCGACCGGATATTACCGGCGCAGGTGAGCCGGATGCGTTTGAACATACCTATCGTCTGGGTGGTCTGACCTGTCTCGCCGGCGATGTGATCGGCGATTACAGCTTCCCCAAACCGTTGCAGATCGGTCAGCGGCTGATATTTGAAGATATGAGCCATTACACCATGGTCAAAACCACGACTTTTAACGGCACCAAATTACCGGCGATCGCGATCTGGAACTCGGAAACTGACGCGCTGCGAGTGGTCAAAGAATTTGGCTACCAGGACTTTAAACACAGGCTCTCCTGATATGAAACAACTCGAATACCCCATTTTCCTTGGCTCGGAAATCGACCAGCCAGCGCCCGACAAGGCGATGTTTCATGTACTGCCGGTCCCGTTTGAGAAAACCGTCTCTTACGGTGGCGGCACCGGTCTGGGACCCTCATCGATTCTGGAAGCCTCATGGCAACTGGAAGAGTGGGATGGATACAGTAAACCCTGTGATGCCGGTATTTACACCTGCGAGCCGGTTGACTGTAGTGTCGATGCCAAACAGGTTATCGACAACATCGCTACGACTACCGCCAATATCGTCCGTCAGGGCGCGATGCCCGTGGTGCTGGGCGGCGAACACACCGTCACTTATGGCGTGATCAAAGGCCTGGTTGATGCCGGCATAAGCGATTTCGGCGTGGTACAGATTGATGCCCATGCTGATTTACGTCAGGCCTATGAAGGCGATTTGCTGAGTCATGCCTCGGTGATGAAGCGGGTGGTGGATATGGGCATTCCGCTGTATCAACTCGGTATCCGGGCATTCTGCGAGGAAGAAATGGGCTTTCGCGAGGAGTTCGGTGTGCATTTCAAAGACGCCGATGAACTGGTGCAGAATAATATCCAGAGCATCACATTGCCCGACGACTTCCCGCAGAAAGTCTTTTTCACGGTTGATATCGACGGCATGGATCCCTCTGTGTTTCCCTCCACCGGCACGCCGGTGCCAGGCGGGTTGGGCTGGTATCAGACGCTGAACCTGTTTGAATCGGTCGCCAAACAACGCGAGATCATCGGCTTTGATGTAATGGAGTTTGCGCCGATTGAAGGCTTTCATGCTTATGATTTCGCCGCGTCAATGCTGACCTACAAACTGATGGGTATCGTCCAGCGCAATCAACCTTAAGTAGCCAGTGATTGATTCATCCGCAGATGACGCGGATTGTCGCAGATTTAAGTAAAACTCATTTTGAACGCTTATGAAATAAGTTAACGCATGTCATAACAGTCAGGGCGTGGGGCAGGTTCTCTAATCATTGCTGAGCACGTGCGAAAGAATCCATTTATTCATCTGTGCCAATCAGCGAAATCTGCGGATAAAAGTTTTTAATTAAACTTACTCTATTCCTCTGAGCTAACAATCAAAATTTATGCTTTTCATTGAAGCGTTTACGGGCTAAAATCCGCCGTTTTTTCTGTGCGGAATTTTGACCATGAACCAAGCCACTGTAAAACTGCTGCAAGACTACTACGATGCCTTCAACCGTCAGGATATGGATGCTTTCCTGGCCATGCTGACTGACGACGTGATCCATGACGTTAACCAGAGCGGTCGTGAAGTCGGTAAGGAAGCTTTCTCCAAGTTCATGGACCGCATGAACGCGCATTACAAAGAGCAAATCGTTGATATTTCCATCACCACCGATGATGAAGGTGATCGCGCTGCGGTTGAATTCACCGTCCTGGGTGAATACCTGTCAACTGACGAAGGCCTGCCTGAAGCTGCTGGTCAGACTTACCGTCTGCCTGCCGGTGCCTTCTTTGTGATTCGTGACGGCAAAGTCGCCCGTATCACTAACTACTACAACCTGGAAGACTGGATCGCCCAAGTCGCAGGTTAAACTGCTGCGTCTTTTTCCGCGATGGTGTCGGATTCAAACTAAAGTGCTCACTGACATCATGTCAAAGCCATTCTTAGTTTGAATCCGCCTTAGCCTGAGGAAAAATCTTCACAGCATAAAACGACGATTGGAATGACAATGCTGAAACTGGAACGACTCTCCGGCGATAAGCTGAATCAATACATCCCTGAACTGGCTCGACTCCGGATTCAGGTTTTTCGTGACTGGCCCTATCTCTACGACGGCGACCTGGCCTACGAAGAAAAGTATCTGCAAACCTATATTGAAGCCCCTGACAGCGTGATCGTGCTGGCTTTTGATGGTGATAAAGTGGTGGGTGCCTCAACCGGCATCCCGCTTAAGCATGAAACGGAAGAGGTCAAAGCGCCCTTTATCGCTGCCGGCTATGATGTCGACAAGATTTTCTACTGCGGTGAATCGGTCTTATTGCCGGAATACCGCGGGCAGGGGGCCGGTGTCGCTTTCTTCGATCATCGTGAAGATCATGCGCAGGAAATCGGCGGTTTTGAGTACAGCTGCTTCTGCGGTGTGCAGCGTCCTGAAAACCACCCGAGACGACCGGCCGATTACGTGCCGCTGGATAATTTCTGGCGCAAGCGCGGTTATGAAAAATATGATGATCTCAACACGACTTTCAGTTGGAAAGAACTGGATGAAACGGATGAGTCGCCCAAGCCGATGACTTTCTGGATGAAGAAAATTTAATGAGCAAAGTAAAAGCAGCCGTCGCACAGTACGACATCGGCTTTTTCCAGGATTGGAGCGAGTTTGAAACCAAGCTCACTCACTGGGTCAAACAGGCAGCCACGCATCAGGCCAAATTGCTGGTGTTTCCCGAATACGGCAGCATGGAGCTGGCGTCTTTGTTCGGTGAAGAAGTCTACAAGGATCTGGGTAAACAGCTGCACTCAATGCAGGAAATTTATCAGGACTACGAAGCGCTGCACATCGAGCTGGCGAGTCAGTTTGATGTCATGATTCTGGCCAGTACCTTCCCGGTCCTGCAGGAAGACGGCACATTCCGTAACCGTGCCAACCTCTATGGCGTGGAGGGACTGATTGACTTCCAGGATAAGCTGATCATGACCCGCTTTGAGAATGAGCAGTGGCTGATCCACGCCGGTCAGGATATCAAGGTGATCGATACGGATATCGGCCGACTGGGCATTAATATCTGCTATGACACCGAGTTTCCCATGATTGCCCATCAGCAGGTTCAGGCCGGTGCCGATGTGATTCTGGCACCCAGCTGCACTGACACTCAGGCCGGTTTTTACCGGGTCCGTATCGGCTGTCAGGCCCGGGCACTGGAAAACCAGTGTTATGTGCTGCAGTCACCCACTTTTGGTAATGCTGAATGGTCGGAAGCGGTCGATTTCAATACCGGTCGTGCCAGTGTCTATACCCCGGTCGATTATGGCTTTCCCGATAACGGCATTCTGGCCGAGGGCAGTGCCGAGACTGCCCAGTGGGTCTATGCTGATTTGGACCTGACCGAAATAGCCCGCGTGCGTCAGGCCGGGCAGGTGTTTAATTATCGTGACTGGCCCTTGCAAAACAAGCTCCGGGGCCCCAACTAGTATTTATGAGCTGAAACGCCATCATTGATGGCGTTTTTTTTCGTCTGCTGCAAAAGCCACAATAGCTGTATGGATGAAGCCGTCGCAGCCAGCCGTTAGAATAAGGGGTATCTCAAAAACACAGTGCACGCGCTGAACAGACAGGAGTGATGAATGTTAGATAAAAACCAAGTTCAGGAAATCATCAATGATTTTGTGGACCCCGCCACCGAAATCAAGCTCGGTGAGACCAAACCAGGCATCAAAGTGGAGCAAGAGGGCGATAAACAGGTAGTTACTGTCACCCTTGGTTATCCGGTCAAAGGCTATGCGACTGAACTTCAGCAACAACTGGCAGACAAGCTGAGCGCTGCCGGCGCAGACGGTGTCAGCGTCAAAGTTGATACCAAAGTCATCAAACACAAAGTCCAGCAGGGTGTACCCGCGCTGGAAAACGTCAAAAACATTATCGCGGTTGCTTCCGGTAAAGGCGGCGTCGGTAAATCCACCACCGCGGTGAATCTGGCACTGGCACTCGCGGCTGAAGGCGCTACCGTCGGCGTGCTGGATGCTGATATCTATGGTCCCAGCCAGCCACGTATGCTGGGTACCACCAAACGTCCGGAATCAACGGACGGTAAAACCATTGAACCGATTGAAAGCTATGGCGTACAGAGCATGTCAATTGGTTTTCTGATTGATGAAGAAGAGCCAATGATCTGGCGCGGACCAATGGTGACCCAGGCGCTGCAGCAAATGCTGGGCGACACTAACTGGAAACAACTGGATTATCTGGTGATTGACCTGCCACCGGGTACCGGTGATATCCAGCTGACCCTGTCGCAAAAAGTGCCGGTCAGTGGCGCGCTGATTGTGACTACGCCGCAGGATATATCGCTGCTGGATGCCCGCAAAGCCTACAAGATGTTTGAAAAAGTCAAAGTGCCGGTGCTGGGTGTGGTGGAAAATATGAGCACTCATATCTGCAGTCAGTGTGGTCACGAAGAGCACATCTTCGGCAGCGGCGGCGGTCAGAACATGGCCGACCAGTATGGCATCAACCTGCTGGGCAGTCTGCCTCTGAATATCCGCATCCGTGAAGATGCCGATGGCGGCCAGCCAAGCGTTGTGACTGATCCTGAAGGGGATATCGCCATGGCCTATCGCCATATTGCCCGTCGTCTCGCAGCAAGATTGGCGATGCAGGGTAAGAACTATGCCGCAGCCTTCCCCAATATCGTCGTTAAAAACGATTAGTATTTTGCTCATCCGCAGATTGAATGTGAATCAAGGAAAAGCAGAGAAATAAAGAACCACAGAGACACAGAGGGCACAGAGATATTTTTGTGATTTGGAGGCCTCAGGCCGTGGCAGTCCAGTCCCCGCGGGGACTGGTTCCATCCAACACTGGCTATTCGCACGGCTGACAACATTTCTCTCTGTGTCTCCGTGCCTTTTTGCTTATTTAATAATCTGCGATAATCCGTGTCATCTTCGGATAAGCTAAATGACTTCAGTCAAATCGGAAATTAACGTTATCATTATCCTTTTTATGCAAGGCTAAGCGGCTCACTATGATCAAATCGGACAAATGGATTCGCCGGATGGCGGAGCAGGGCATGATCTCACCCTTTGAACCGGGTCAGATCCGTTATCACAACGATAACCGCATCATTTCCTATGGCACCTCCAGCTACGGTTATGATGTACGCTGCTCCAACGAGTTTAAGATCTTCACCAATATCAACTCGGCGATTGTGGATCCGAAAAACTTCGATGAGAGCAGCTTCGTGGATGTCACTTCTGATGTCTGTATCATCCCGCCTAACTCTTTCGCTCTGGCCCGCACTGTGGAGACCTTCAAAATTCCGCGTAATGTCCTGACTGTCTGTCTGGGTAAATCAACTTATGCCCGCTGCGGCATTATTGTTAACGTCACGCCACTGGAGCCCGAGTGGGAAGGCCAGGTGACGCTGGAGTTCTCCAATACCACGCCCCTGCCGGCCAAGATCTACGCCAATGAAGGTGTGGCACAGATGCTGTTCTTCGAGTCTGATGAAGTCTGCGAAACTTCCTATGCCGACCGCGGTGGTAAATACCAGGGGCAGGCCGGCGTCACTTTGCCGCGGTCCTGATTCAGGGGCATGGTAAACAGGCACCCCATCGCAACATTTTTCAGGCTGTTTCTGGCCAGTGCCCTGTTGGTGGCATGCAACAGTGAAAAGGCACCGATAGAGTCATGGCAGCATAGCCAGTACGGCAATTACGCTGCGGCTTTTTCACCAGACAAACGTTATGCTCTGGTCGGTGATATTGATTTGCCTGCCAAACTCTGGGATATCGAAGCGAGCAAAATCCGCTATACCTGGCAGAATCAGCCGGGTGAAGCCAGCACCGCGACCGATGTGGCTTTCTCACCAGACGGCATGGTAGCTGCCACCTGTGAGTCCAACACCGTGGTGCTCTGGAGCATGGCAGACGGCAAACCGATTAGCCGACTGCAATTTCCAACCACGGTCAAGGATATGGCGCTGGCAGCCAATGGCTCCCACCTGCTGCTGGCCCTGCAGGACCGCACAGCCGTCTATTTTGATGTCAGGGCCAACCAGGTACGCCAGATATTTGAACACGACGGTACCCCGGTTAACTCCCCGATAAACCAGCTCATCAATGCTGTCGCCTTATCCAGCAATGGCAGACTGGCTTTAACCGGTGGTGACGATCAGACCGCCCGGCTCTGGGATTTACAAAGCGGTGAACAGCTGCGTCAGTGGAAACACGGCAATGCTGTGACGCTTGTCAGTTTCAGCCCTCAGGATGATTATGCAGTCACCAGTGCCGGCAATGATCAGACCCGCATTCGGGCTGTCGCCAATGGCAAGGAAATCGCGGTACTGACTACGTCACCGATTCCGGTGGATGGGCCATGGGGTGATTTCCCGGTATTTAAAACAACCACCACCGCGGTAGGCTATTCCAGCGATAACCGGTTTATTGTCACCGGCCATCCTAACCAGCGGATTTGCACCTGGCGTGCCAGTAACGGCGACAACATCAGCTGCTGGCAGGCATTGCGCCGAGATGCATTAAAACCGGGGGTCGTATTGCAGGCGCTGACATTTAGTCCCGATGGACAATCCATTTACAGTGAGACTGGTAACGGTCTGGCACAGAAGTGGAGGTTTCAAGATGACTGAGCCATTACTCAAATTGGTCTTTTTCGTACCTGAGTCACACAAAGAATCGGTGAAAGCGGCTATTTTTGCCGCAGGTGCCGGGCATTATGACGGTTATGATTGCTGCAGCTGGGAAAGTCAGGGCACGGGCCAGTTCCGGCCGTTGGATGGTAGTGATCCCTTTATCGGTAAGCAGGGTGAAATTGAGCGGGTGGATGAGTTCCGGGTTGAAACCGTTTGCCCAGCCTCTTCGATAAAAACCATCCTGCAGGCACTGATATCGGCCCACCCATACGAAACCCCGGCCTATGAAGTCTGGTCTGTAAAGACAATAGACGATTTCTGAATCAAGAGCTTAAACCATGGATACATCCGCTACTGAAATCTCGCCGAAAGTGACTTTGCTGGCTGATTACCAGCCGCCAGCCTATCTGGTTGAAGAAGTACTGCTGCAATTTAACCTCGACAGTGCTAAAACCCGCGTAGTCAGCACGCTGACGATGCGCCGCAATCCTCAAGGCCCCGGTGGCGACTGCATCCTTGATGGTGAAGAGCTGGAACTGGTCTCGGTCAAAATGAATGGCAACACTTTGTCTGCCAGCCAGTATCAGCGCTCGGACAGTCAACTGCTGATTCCGAATACACCGGAAAAATTTGAACTGGAAATCACCACCGATATACATCCGGATCAGAACACGGCGCTGGAAGGGTTGTACCATTCCGGTCGTATTCTTTGCACGCAGTGTGAAGCCGAAGGTTTCCGTCGAATTACCTATTACCCGGATCGTCCCGATGTCATGTCGGTATTCACTGTCACCATTGTGGCGGATCGTGAAAAATGGCCGGTATTACTGTCCAACGGTAACCTGGAAGATCAGGGCCGCTTTGATGATGGCCGTCACTGGGTGCGCTGGCATGATCCGCATCCCAAACCCAGCTATCTATTTGCACTGGTTGCCGGCGATCTCTACGTGCAGCAGGACAAATATACCACCTTGAGCGGCCGCGAAGTGGCGCTCAGAATTTATGTGGACCCGGAAAACAAGCATAAATGTGACCACGCGCTGAACTCGCTGAAACAGGCGATGGAATGGGATGAAGAAACCTACGGACGTGAATACGATCTTGATGTGTTCATGATCGTCGCCGTGAATGACTTCAACATGGGCGCGATGGAAAACAAAGGCCTCAATATTTTCAATGCGGCTTGTGTGCTGGCCAGTGCGGAGACTGCCACCGATCAGGATTTCTATACCATTCAGAGCATTGTCGGCCATGAGTATTTCCACAACTGGTCCGGTAACCGTGTCACCTGCCGTGACTGGTTCCAGCTGAGCCTTAAGGAAGGTTTCACCGTGATGCGGGATCAGAGTTTCAGTGCCGATTTAAACTCGGCTGCGGTTGCCCGTATTGATGATGTCGACAAGCTCCGCAGCATGCAGTTTGCCGAAGATGCAGGACCGATGGCTCATCCGGTCAGACCCGATTCCTATATCGAAATCAGTAATTTCTACACCGTCACCATCTACGAAAAAGGTGCCGAAGTGGTTCGCATGATCAAAACCCTGGCCGGTGAGGAAGGTTTCCGCAAAGGCTCGGATTTATATTTTGACCGTCATGACGGTCAGGCGGTGACCACCGACGATTTTGTCAAATCGATTGAAGATGCCAACCATCTGGATTTATCTCAGTTCAGACGCTGGTATAACCAGGCCGGTACGCCGGAACTGACTGTCGACACAGACTATGATGCCGTGGAACAGCGTCTGACCATGACAGTCAGTCAGCATTGTCCGCCCACACTGGGACAGGATAAAAAACTGCCGTTTCATATTCCGTTTGCAGTGGGGCTGCTGGACAAAGATGGCGACAGCTTGCCGCTGCAACTGGCGGGGGAGAGCAAACCCTATCCGGCTGATACCCGCGTTTTATCAGTGACCGAATCTACTCAGACATTTGAATTTATCAATGTCAGCAGTGAACCGCTGGCCTCAGTGCTGCGCGGTTTCTCAGCGCCGGTCAAGCTCAATCACAGACTCAGCAATCATCAGCTGGCCTTTATGATGGCGAATGACAAGGACAGCTTTAATCGCTGGGATGCAGGTCAGAAGCTGATCATCAACATCATTTTGACGCTGGTCGCGGACATACAGCAGCAGAAGCCGCTCAGCCTCTCGCCATTGCTGGTCAATCAGTTTGAGCAGGTATTAACCGACAAGAAACTGGACCCGGCACTGATTGCGAAAATGCTGACCTTGCCGACAGAGAATTACCTGGCTGCGCAGATGGAAACGCCGGATGTCGATGCCATTCATCAGGCCCGCGAATTCGTCAAACGTCAGCTGGCAGCAGCGTTAAAAGAGCAGTTCGACCAGGCTTATCAGCGTCTGAATGTTAATAAAGCTTATGAGTTCAATGCCTCGGAAATGGCGCGTCGCAGCCTCAAGAACCTATGTCTGTCCTACCTGGTGGCCAGTGGCGATCCGTTCCAGGTGCAACGTTGCCTGCGGCAGATGAAGCAAGCCGACAATATGACTGAACTGCTTTCAGGTTTGAGGTTAATGGCCGATCAGATTGGGCCGGAGCGCGAACATGCCCTGCGTGCCTTCTATGAGCAATGGAAGCACGACAAACAGGTGGTCGACAAATGGCTCGCGGTGCAGGCCGCGTCCAAGCTGCCGGATACGCTGATCCGGGTGAAAGGGCTGATGCAGCATGAGGCCTTTAACATCAAGAACCCGAATAATGTACGGGCACTGATTGGTATGTTCTGCCGAAATAACCCGGTTAACTTCCATGCCAAGGACGGTTCCGGTTATCAGTTTCTGGCTGATCAGATTCTGGTACTCGACAAACTCAACCCACAGGTCGCCGCGCGTATGCTCGGGGCCTTGAATTCGTGGCGTCGCTACGATAGCAAGCGTCAGGCATTGATGAAGCAGGCACTGGAACGCATTGCAGCTGAAGAATCTTTGTCAGCCGATGTCTACGAGATTGTGACCAAGTATCTCGCTGCCTGATATGTACGAACTGCACCCGAAACTGGCCCAGGATACCTTCAGCGTCGGCGAGTATGAGCTCTCTGATGTGCGTTTGATGAATGATACCCGCTACCCCTGGGTCATTCTGGTGCCAAGGCGGGGCAAGGTACGTGAAATTCATCAGTTGACGGAAGCAGAACAGCAAAGACTGATTTACGAGTCCAGCTTCACCTCGGAGCAGATGATGCAGCTGTTCTCAGCACAGAAAATGAACGTCGCGGCCATAGGCAATGTGGTTGAACAACTGCACCTGCATCATGTGGCTCGTTTCACTACCGATGCGACCTGGCCGCTGCCGGTGTGGGGGATCGGTGAAGCGCAGGCCTATTCGGAGGTGGCAGCCAAAGCGATGCTGTCACAGCTGAGAAGAGTGCTGGATGATTTGTTGATTTAAACGATGACAGAACTGCGATTTCGCCTGCATCTGCCACGGCAAGAGGCGCTTCGTTATTACCAGGGCCAGGTAAGCACGGTCATTGTGCGTGCTCACAACGGTCAGACTATCAGTTTTCCTGCCTACCACATCCGTCCCTTCGTTGACGCTGCAGGCGTGAACGGCTTATTCCGGATACGTTTTGATGACAACCACAAGCTGCAGTCTTTGGAGCGAATTGGAACTTAGGTTTTTGTTTTAGCGCTTGCCCCCCATCCCAGCCTTCCCCCGCAAGGGGGGAAGGAGCCAGAAGCATGCTAGTGTCTAAATTATTCCCTCTCCCCTTGGGGGAGAGGGCGAGGGTGAGGGGAGAAGGTCTGAAAGAGTCCTTATGAACGTTGGACTGACTGGGCTAAATGATTCAAAATCACCTCCAAAACAGCCTCAATATCACCCAGCACCTCATGATTCCAGAATCGAATTACTACAAAACCCTGCTGTGTTAGATAGGCACTTCGGTTATCGTCGTAAGACTTATTCTGCAGGTGCTGGCTGCCATCAATTTCGATCACCAACCGCTGTTCCAGGCAGACAAAATCCACGATATAACTACCCAGGATAAATTGACGTCTGAATTTGGCGTTCAATAACTGTCGATTTCTGATCCTGCGCCAGAGTGTTTGCTCAGCCTCAGTCATATTTCGGCGGAGTTGTCGGGCGCGTTGTTGAAGTTCTTCCATGAACGTTAGCTCCTTGCATGTCATTAAATTTTACATTCCCCCATCCCAGCCTTCCCCCGCAAGGGGGGAAGGAGTTGAAACCTGGCCTGTATTCAGATGTGTTCCCTCTCCCCCTCGCGGGAGAGGGCTAGGGTGAGGGGAATCATTCAAACAATTCGCTATGTCTCCTGTCATTCCGACAGTGCTTGACTGCCTCCCTCGCCACATCAGGGCCGTCCTCCAGAAATGGGAAGGAGAGATAGCTGGTGGTGAACTGAAAAAATTTTAGGGTGAAGTCACGAGGATTTCTTCTCAACCTTATGCACAATCAGCTGTGTGCCTGACATCAGGTCATGCCAGCTCTGTTTATCCCTGCTGAGCCATTGCCAGAGAAAGCCCAGTCCCAGGCACAACCAGGATAGGATCGCCACTGCAAAACGAATTGTGGCCTGTTTCCATGTGATGGCGACCTGACTCTGGCCGACGAGATAAACCTTCCAGGCGCGCATGCCCAGCGTCTGACCACCATGGGTCCAGAACCAGCCATAAAAAAACAGACTGACCATCAAGAGATAAAGCAGAAATATCGGGTTGCCTGCCTGGATGGCTTCACCCTGGTTCAGCGCGACAGGAATGACTGTCGCGAGAAGCAGTGCAGAGAGCAGAAGCAGAAAATCGTAAAGCATGACCATCAGCTGTCGCAGCGGGCCGGGACGGGTATTAGTGTCTGTCATAGAAAACCTGGAAAAGTCGCATTTTATTTGGGCGTTAAACCCCACTTAAAGTATCATTATCGCTTTAATTTATCTTGAATTGGGTTCCGCATGCTGCAATTGATTGGCCGTCCGGCTTTTTCTGCTTTCCGACTGGAGAAATTACTCAGCGCCATTCAGGCTGAGGTCGCTGCTGTCAGCGCAATCAGAACTGAATATCGTTACTTCGTGGAAGTTGAAGGTGAGTGTATCCTGCCTTCGCCGGAACTCAACCTGGTCGAAACCATGCTGGAAGCCAAAGTCGGTGATACTCAGCCTGAAACAGACGAGAGCTTTTTCCTGGTCACACCACGTCCGGGCACAATTTCCCCCTGGTCGAGCAAGGCCACCGATATTGCTGAAAACAGCGGTGCCAATGATGTAGAGCGCATTGAGCGCGGCGTCGCTTTTTTTGTCAAAAGCACTGCGCCGCTGTCAGCCAAAGACAGGCAAAAAGTAGCCGGTCATCTGCATGATCGCATGATCGAGTCTGTTTTTGAGAGCATTGATGACGCCGATCGCCTGTTTGTTCACGCTGCTTCCAGACCATTGGTCAGTGTCGATATTCTCAATGGCGGCCGCGAAGCCCTAGTTGCTGCCAACCAGAGCATGGGACTGGCACTTGCCGAAGATGAAATCGATTACCTGTACGACAACTTCACCATGCTCGATCGTAACCCCAATGATATTGAGCTGATGATGTTTGCCCAGGCCAACTCCGAACATTGTCGCCACAAAATCTTCCGTGCTGACTGGATCATTGATGGAGAAACGCAGCCGCATACGCTGTTTAACATGATCCGTAATACCCACGATAAAAACCCTGAGGGTGTTGTCACCGCTTATTCCGATAACTCCTCTGTAATCGAAGGGCCACGCAGTCATCGTTTCCAGGTCGATATGGCTAATGGCCAGTATCACTATGAGGGCGAACTTCAGCACATCATCATGAAGGTGGAGACCCACAACCACCCGACTGCCATTTCGCCGTTTCCCGGTGCTGCTACCGGCGCCGGCGGGGAAATTCGTGATGAGGGCGCAACCGGTCGTGGCTCCAAGCCTAAAGCCGGTCTGACCGGCTTTACCGTCTCCAACCTTGAAATTCCGGGCTTTGAACAACCGTGGGAAACACCCTATGGCAGACCGGCCCGGATGGCTTCGGCGCTGGAAATCATGACGGATGGACCATTAGGCGGCGCTGCATTTAATAACGAATTCGGCCGTCCCAACCTCTGCGGTTACTTCCGTACCTTTGAAATGCAGGTGGAGTCCAGTCAGGGCTTTGAAGTGCGTGGCTATCACAAGCCCATCATGGTCGCGGGCGGCATGGGCTCGATTCGTCCACAGCATGTCAAAAAAGGGATTATGGACCCGGGCATGCAACTCATTGTCCTGGGTGGCCCGGCGATGCTGATTGGCCTCGGTGGCGGCGCTGCTTCCTCGGTGGCTTCCGGCACCAGCGATGAGGGCCTCGACTTTGCCTCGGTTCAGCGTGGCAATCCGGAAATGGAACGCCGCTGTCAGGAAGTCATCGATCGCTGCGTGGCTCTGGGTGACGATAACCCGATTATTGCGATTCATGATGTCGGCGCCGGTGGTCTGTCCAATGCCTTCCCTGAGCTGGTCGATGACAGTGGCCGGGGTGGCCGTTTTGAACTGCGTCTGATACCGAATGATGAATCCAGCATGTCACCGATGGAAATCTGGTGTAATGAATCTCAGGAGCGTTACGTGCTGGGCCTTCATCCGGACAGGGTCGACGAATTCCAGGCGATTTGTGACCGTGAGCGTTGCCCCTGGGCGATTGTCGGTGAAACCACCGAAGAAGAGCATCTGCTGCTGGGCGATGCGGACAATGAAACACTGCCCATTGATATGCCGCTGTCTCTGCTGTTGGGTAAACCACCTAAAATGCTGCGTGATGTCAGCCATGTCGAGAAAACCTATGCTGAGCTCGACTTCAGTGAGATTTCAGCAGAACATGCGCTGGAACGGGTTTTAAAACTACCGGCTGTCGCCAGTAAGAACTTCCTGATCACCATCGGTGACCGCACGGTAACCGGGCTGGTGGCAAGGGATCAGATGGTCGGTCCATGGCAGGTGCCGGTCGCTGATTGTGCCGTGACGCTTGCTGACCATCATGAACTGCTGGGTGAAGCGATGGCGATGGGCGAGCGCACACCACTGGCATTGGTCAATGGTCCGGCGTCTGGTCGTATGGCAGTCGCTGAGGCGATTACCAATATCGCCGCGGCTAAAATCGATAAGCTGAGTGATATCAAACTTTCAGCCAACTGGATGGCGCCATGTGGTCATCCGGGCGAAGATGCCATTTTGTACGACACGGTCAAAGCCGTTGGTATGGAGCTGTGTCCCGAGCTGGGTATTGCGATCCCGGTCGGGAAGGATTCGCTGTCGATGAAAACCGTCTGGGATGAAAAGGGTGAGACCAAAACAGTTACATCACCGTTGTCTCTGATTATCAGTGCCTTCGCGCCGGTGAGCGATGCAGCCAATACCAGTACACCGCAGCTACGCACTGACCTTGGCGAGACCGATCTGATTTATATCGATCTGGGCCGCGGCCGCAACCGTCTGGCAGCGTCTGCTTTGGCACAGGTGTTTAAACAAGTGGGCACAGAAGGCGCCGACCTGGATAATGCTGCGGATCTGAAAAACTTCTTCAAAGCCATTCAGCAGCTCAAAGCTCAGAACAAAATCCTGGCTTACCATGACCGGGGTGATGGTGGTCTGGTGGTGACACTGGCTGAGATGGCTTTTGCCGGTCGCTGCGGTATCGATGTTGAACTGAACGGCATGGGCGAAGCGCTGCCGCTGCTGTTCAGTGAAGAACTGGGCGCCGTGATTCAGATTCGCCGCGAGCAGCGGGATGAGGTCATGAAACTGCTGGCTGAAAACGGTCTGGAATCTCTCTCTTTTGTGATTGGCCAAGTGACCGAAGAACAGCGCCTGAGAATCAAGGTGGATGGTGAACAGGTTATCGATCAGTCCCGTGTCACGTTGCAGCGTTTCTGGGCTGAAACCAGCTACCAGATGCAGGCACTGCGTGATAACCCCGAATGCGCCAGGCAGGAATTCGACAGCATTCTGGATGATAAGGATCCGGGCCTGTTTGCTAAATTGAGCTTTGATGTCGCGGAAAATGTGGCGGCACCGCTGATTGTCAGTGGTAAGCGTCCTAAAGTCGCTATCCTGCGGGAGCAGGGCGTCAACGGCCAGGTAGAAATGGCAGCCTCATTTGACCATGCCGGTTTCTGTGCCATTGACGTGCACATGAGCGATATCCTGGAAGGCCGGGTCAACTTGAGCGATTTTGTCGGTCTGGTTGCCTGTGGTGGTTTCTCTTATGGTGACGTACTGGGTGCCGGTCGCGGCTGGGCCAGCACGATTCTGCATAATGAGCGTGCCCGTCAGCAGTTCGCTGACTTTTTCCAGCGTCAGGATACCTTTGCGCTGGGTGTCTGTAATGGCTGTCAGATGCTGTCTCAGCTTAAAGAGCTGATTCCGGGCAGTGAGCACTGGCCGCGTTTCTCGCGCAACCTGTCTGAACAATTCGAGGCCCGATTCTCACTGGTTGAAGTGCTCGATTCTCCATCAATTCTGCTGCAGGGTATGGCGGGTTCCATCATGCCGATTGCTGTGGCTCATGGTGAAGGTCGTGCTGATTTCAGCGATACCGGTTCCGAGTCAGATGCCATCGGAGCCATGCGTTTTGTTGATCACTACGGTCAAGCCACTGAAACCTATCCATTTAACCCCAATGGCTCCAAAGGCGGTTTAACGGCACTCACCACAACAGATGGTCGCGTTACGATTATGATGCCGCATCCAGAGCGGGTGACCCGCGCTGTGCAGCATTCATGGCATCCTGATAACTGGGGTAAGGAAGGTCCCTGGGCCCGATTGTTCCAGAATGCCAGACGCTGGGTGGATTAAAACGATATGATGCCTCGCAGATTCGCCCTGCGGGGCATACTGCTTTTGCTTTCATTGCTGGTGATGGGCAGTCTGATCGCTATCACCGGTGTGAAAGCGGCAACACCTTCAGTTGAACTCGCCGAGCTTGACTGGGAATACTACTGGGGAGATCTGCCTTTTCGTGATTCCCGGCCTGACTTTGATGCTGTCTCTTCCAAATGGCAACCGATAGCGTTTCCAGCGAATCCCCCCGATCGTGAGGGTCGGCAGTATGTCTGGTTCAAAACGGAACTGCCGGATGTGGCGCTTTCTGCCCCCGTTATTTTTGTTACCAGTATTAACCTTAACGTCGAAGTCTATCTCGATGATCAGATAATCTACCGTTTCGGCAAACTGGAGCAGAACAGCAAAAAGCCATTCATGGGCTGGCCCTGGCATCAGATCTCCCTGCCTGCAGCGTTCTCCAACAAGCCAATCTATTTTCGAATTTATTCCGATTACACTGACATCGGTTTATGGGGCGAAGCCAAACTGATGGAACGCTCTGACATGCTGCTGCATGTGATCAGTAGTGGCATGCACGAACTGATCGTCGCTGCATTCTCTTTACTGGTTGCTTTTGTCAGTCTGGTTTTCGCCCTGTTTCGGGGTACCAAAAAAGAGTTTTTCTACCTGGGTTTGTTTTCTCTCGCCACAGCAGGTGTGCTTATCGGAGAGAATCTGGCGATACAGCTGGTAATGCAGTGGCCATTACTGAAAACGTATCTGGCGGCAGGTTGCTATTTCGCCATGCCAATATTTATCTCCATGTTGCTTTATCACTGGTTGAACGGCGCAACTGGCAGTCGTTTGCTGAAATTTGTTGCCCAGTTTCACCTGACTTATCTGCTCCTGGCAGTCCTGTTGTCCCTGAGCGGAACTGTCGATCTCGCGCTCTTCTTCCCGGTGTTTGACGTTTTGTTTGTCATTTCACTGCTCATCATGATGCGGGTGGTGCTGCCAATGTCACGACGCGTCAACTTCTCACAGAAACTGGTACTTGCGGCGTTCACTGTCTATGCCGTTTTTCTGCTGGTAGATATGCTGGTGGCACACAGCTTCCTGCCATGGGTCGACTTTCCTATCGCCATAGGAGGGTTGTTGTTTGCGCTGGTGTTAGTGGTGATCTCAATTCGCAGTTATGTGCAGACCAACCTGGCAATAGAGCAACTGAATCAGCAACTCGAGAACAGGGTAACCGAACGCACAGCGGAACTGCACGCCTATGCGGCAACTGAGCAACAGAGGCGCATGGAGTTGGAGAGGGAGAACCGCTTTATTGCTGAACTGGAAAAGTTTAATCAGGCGCTGCAATCCTGTGAAAACCTTGAAGAAGCCAAGACCCTGATCCGTGACAAGCTTGCCGGTGTCTTTAAACCCAGCCGGGTCAATGTCACGCTGGACGGCGATAATGTCAACGCATTACCTGATGCACAGATTCGATTGCAGGCACTTGAAGGGGGAAGTCATGTACTGGCCTCGCTCACACTGGATGCGGGTGATGAAGCGCTCCCCAAAGCGAAGTTA
Organism: uncultured Methylophaga sp.; assembly: GCA_965229455.1. GTDB lineage: Bacteria > Pseudomonadota > Gammaproteobacteria > Nitrosococcales > Methylophagaceae > Methylophaga. Next base: position 1,922,997 of record OZ245877.1, on the reverse strand, counting down.
GACGATTTTCTTCACAGAACGACACAAAGAATGACGGTGACACTGGGCAATATCAAACTGCGAGAAGATTTGCAGCGTTACTCCTTCGAAGACGCCCTGACCGGTCTTCGCAACCGCCGTTTTTTTGATGATGCGCTGGCGCGTGATATTCAGTTGGCAAAGCGTCATCAATCCCCTTTGTCCCTGTTGATTTGTGATATCGATCATTTTAAACACTTCAATGACGAGTTTGGTCATGATGCGGGAGATGCCGCTTTACAGGCCGTCGCTGACACGCTGCAGCATTATTTTCGTGAGAGTGACATTCCTTGCCGGCTCGGTGGTGAGGAATTTGTGGTGCTGATGCGGGATGCTGAACTTGAAGATGCCATCTCTAAGGCAGAGCGTTTAAGAGAAGCAATACAGTCACTGGAAATCAGTTATCGTAACGAGAAACTTTCCCACCTGACCATCTCAATTGGTGTTTCCTCATTGTCAGGACCGGACACGGATGCTGAAACGCTACTGCGGCAGGCCGATCAGGCACTCTACGCTGCCAAGCAGAGAGGGCGAAATCGCGTTGTTTCAGCGGATGATACAAAGCAGGTCCGGTCAGAAATACAGTAAAGAAAAGCGGATTCTGTGGGGCACGAAGAGGAGCGACTTTCCCTTGCTATACTGCTAAAGTTGTCAAAGCTCATGTTCCGGAAATAAGTATGTTTGACAGTGTCTTTAGCCAGATTGGTGTCATCCTGGCGCTTGCCGCTATAGGTGGCATCATCGCGCAGTTTCTAAAACAACCATTGATAGTGGCCTTTATCGTGGTGGGCATTCTGATAGGTCCATCCGGCTTTGAAATGGTGTCACACAGCAGTGAGATCGAACTGTTCGCACGGCTGGGTATCGCGTTGCTGTTGTTCGTTGTCGGACTCAAGCTGGATCTGCATGTAATCCGGACTGTCGGGCCGGTGGCGCTTGCCTCAGGTTTAGGCCAGGTCTTTTTTACCTCTGTCGTCGGCTATTTTATAGCTTTACTGCTTGGCTTTGGCCATGTGCCTGCTATCTATATCGCGGTGGCACTGACATTCTCCAGCACCATCATTATTGTTAAGTTGCTCTCTGATAAGAGAGAAGTGGACGCGCTGCATGGCCGTATCGCCGTTGGTTTCCTGATCGTTCAGGATATTGTGGTGGTGCTGGTGATGATTGGACTCACCGCCTATGGTCAGGCAGATAGCGAGACCAGTCTGGGCTGGGAAGCGGTTGAGATCATTCTCAAAGGCGGGGCCATGCTGATCGTTGTGGCCTTGTTGATGCGTTACGTGCTCCCATGGCTGCTCCATCGACTGGCCCATTCCACCGAGCTGTTGATGTTATTTGCTATCGCCTGGGCAGTGATAGGCGCCACGACAGGTGAGGTGCTGGGTTTCAGTAAAGAGGTTGGCGCTTTTCTGGCCGGTATTTCTATTGCTTCTACCGCCTATCGGGAGCAGGTCGCGGCCCGCTTGGTCAGTTTGCGGGACTTCCTGTTACTGTTCTTCTTTGTGGAACTGGGGGCCACGCTGGACTTGAGTCTGCTGGGGGCGCAGGTATTCGCTGCCAGTATCTTCTCGCTATTCGTGTTATTTGGTAACCCGCTGATTGTGATGGCGATCATGGGCTATATGGGCTATCGCAAACGCACCGGTTTTCTAGCTGGTCTGACTGTAGCCCAGATCAGCGAGTTTTCCCTGATTCTGGCTGCACTGGGACTGTCATTGGGGCACCTGAATCAGGAAGTGGTCGGCCTGATCACCCTGGTCGGATTGATTACCATCAGTGCATCAACCTACATGATTTTATACTCGCATCAGATATACGAACGCTATTCTCGGTTTTTGTCGCTGTTTGAACGACGAATTCCTTATCGTGAAATAAACAATTCGGCCGAAGCGGAGAAAAACATAGACATCTTACTGGTCGGGCTGGGACGGTTCGGTGCGTCGGTGGCCAGTAATCTTGCCAAAAGAGATTGCCCGTTTATGGCTGTGGATTTCGACCCGGAAGCTGTGAGACGTCATAGCAGAGACGGTTACAGTGTTCGCTATGGTGATGTTGAAAACCCCGAATTCGTTGCTTCACTCCCTCTCGACAAAATTAACTGGGTCGTTAGTACCGTTCGGGACAGCCAGATAAACCGCATGTTGCTACACGGCCTGAGACAGCATGGATATACAGGAAAAACGGCTTTCTCAGTGACTAACAGACAGGATCAGATTCTGTTTGCTGACGAAGGAGTCAATGTTGTGCTGGAACCATACTCAGACGCTGCCAAAGAGGCTGTAGATAAACTACTGGCTGGGCGAGCAGAAAAAAAGGGCGAACAATGAGCCAGATAAAAAGGATTCTCTATCTCTCGGAGCCTGCTTCCGAGCAGACTGATGCAGTCAGACAAGCGATATTATTCGCCCAGGCACAAGACGCCGAACTCACCATACTGGAAGTGATGCCTGAGGTTCGTTCTCAGTTGAATCCCTTGCCGCAGAATCTGGATATCCAACAATTGGAACAAGCACTCCAGAATGAACGACGCCAAGACCTGAATGCATTACTTGACTCACTGGAGACAGAGGCTCAGGTTGCCATCCAGATCAAGACAGGTAAACGCTTCGTTGAAGCAATCAGGGCGGTCATGGCTGAGCACTATGATTTGCTCATTAAAGCGGCAGAAAATCCACCCTGGCTGGAGCGACTGTTCGGCAGTGACGATATGCATTTGTTGCGTAAATGCCCCTGCCCACTGTGGATTATCAAACCCGGAAGCCGGTCAGAATATAAGAATATCCTGCTGGCATTAGACTTTGACACTACGGAGCCAGGCTCTGCATTAAGCCAGTTTAACGAGACACTGCTTGAGTTTTCAGCCCAGATGGCCTGTGAGGCCGAGACCCAAATGCATATATTGCATTGCTGGCAGCCGCCTGATGAAATGCTGCTCAGAGCATGGGGAAACCTGGATGATAAGCAGACTCACCAATACGTCCATGACGAGAAATCAGCCCATCAGCGAAGTCTGCAGCGTATTGCTGACTACATTAATCCAAGTCTCGGCGAGTCGGCGCAGGGACGACGCTATGCCTATTTTCATTTGATTGAAGGTGCCGCACAAACGGTTATTCCCCAGCAGGCCAGGTCGCTGGGTACCGATCTGCTGATCATGGGCAGTGTTGCCCGTACGGGAATGAGTGGCGTGTTTATTGGCAACACGGCAGAAATGGTGTTGGAACAGGTGGACTGCTCAGTGCTGGTGGTGAAGCCGGCAGAATTTGTATCGCCAGTGAAGCTTGAAAGCTAACCGGGGTAGAGAGGTCTGCTGCCATTTATTCTGACCCGTGTCAGTGATCGCGGAAAAAAAACGGTGAGGCAGAGATAGTCAGGTAGAGGCATATCCTTGTGCGGCCATGCTCATTGGGTTAACTGATTGAAACAACCACTTTTTTCTATTGAACTCATGGGAAAGACTCCTGTCCTAATAGCGAACAATCAACAGGAGGTTACATGAGAAAACTCACATCAATCCTAACTGCGTTATTGATCACGGGACTACTGGCAGCGGGATCAGCAGTGGCCGAGAACCACACGGTAGATGCACGTGGTCTCAAGTTTATGCCAATGAATATCCATATCCAGCCCGGTGACACGGTTTACTGGGAAAATATGATGACGCATAACGTCAACATGCTGGAAAACCTGATCCCAGAGGGAACTGAAGCATTCACCTCACCGATGAGTGAGAATATCAACCATACCTTCGAAAAAGAGGGCATCTACATTTATCAATGTGACCCGCACATCGGTGCAGGTATGGGGGGCGCTGTGATTGTGGGTAACCCGGTTAATCTGGAGCAGATTAAATCACAGGACGTCAAAGGCGGCCTGGGCCGGGTCGTTGATGAAGCAATCGAATTTGCAGAAGGCCTGTAAATCCATCCGGCGTGACGTAATCAACCGGCTGTTTCGGCAGCCGGTTTTTTATTGTCTGTTACTTATTCAAAAAATATAGCTAACCAGACAGTGGGCTGCCCGCTATCCGTTTTCAGTACCTTGTGGCGACGGTGAGCGTGAATGAAAACATAATTGCCTGCTTTCAGTTCCATTTCACTGTCACCTTCCAACAGTAAACTGGCAGAACCGCTCAACACGATAACCCATTCATTTTCAGCCTGGTCATACCAGCCAGTTTCAGGTGAGGCCTGACCGTGTGAAATAATACGCTCTATCCGTATGTTGTCTCTGCTTACAAGCGCTTCAAAGACTTTCTGATCAATGCATGATGGGATGTCTGAAAAAATATTGTTTTTAGTCATTTTTCACTGTGATCGGCGCAGTGTCTGCCAGATTATCAGCAGGACCGGACTGTTTCCGTGCCCAGCCTTCCATCAAACGCGATGTCACCAGATCACCGGTCACATTCACTGCGGTTCTCGACATATCCAGGATACGATCGACCCCCATTATCAGGGCGATACCACTGGGTGGAATACCCACCGTGGTCAGTACCATGGCCAGTATCACAATACCGACACCAGGCGTTGCTGGTGAACCGATAGAGGCGCCCACGGCCATAGCGACAACCAGTGCCATACTGGCCATACTGAGATCAACCCCGTAGACCTGTGCCAGGAAAACGGTCGCCACACTTTGATACAGCGCCGTGCCATTCATATTAATCGTCGCACCCAGCGGAATAACAAACTGGGCAATGGAGGGTCTGACCGCCAGTTTATCCTGAGCAGTGCGAATGGACAGTGGCATCACTGCAGCAGAACTGGAGGTAGAAAAGGCGAGCAGCAATACATCACGGCAATGTTTCAAAAACTGCATCGGGTGCTGACCCGCCATCAGTCTTAGCAACAATAAATAGACCAGCATCAATATCAATAGTCCGCTCAGCACGGTGAAAACATATGAGGCCATTCCAAGCAGGGCGCTGAGCCCAATACTTGTGGTGAGTTGTGCCATCAATCCGAAAACAGCATAAGGCGCCAGTCGCATTGCCCAGTGCACGACGGTCATGCAGATTTGCTGCAAAGATCGCAGTAAGTCCAGCATGGGTCGGGATTGTTCGGCGGGCATTGATACCAGTGCCACACCGACAATAATTGAGAAGATCACCACTTGTAGCATTTGTCCCTGCACCATCGCATCCAGTGGATTGCCCGGTAGCAGTCCCAACAGGACATCAGGCAGGGACGTTACATCCGGCATGGCAGCCGGAGCGATATCACTGGTGTCCTGTTTTGGCAGTGTCACGTTTTGTAGCAATTTGCCAGGATTGAACAAGTTTCCGATCCATAAGCCAATGGCGGATGCCAGCGCGGTGGTGGCAGTAAAAAACAACACGACACGAACGCCAACTTTGCGCAGTTGCTCCATATCCTCAGTGGCTGCCAGTCCACGCACAACAGAGGCAATTACCAGCGGAATCACAATCATCTGAATGGTGGCGATAAACAATCGCCCCGGAAACGCCAGCCAGTTACCGATAATAGAACCGGTAGACGGGGCTACCAGGCCGGTAGATGGGCCCAGGAAAATGCCGGTTATCAGGCCCAGAAACATCCCAATCAGCACTTTCAGCCAGAGCCGGTGTTGCACCAGACCAAATAAATAACTACTCAATGAAGGCCGTGGAGAGGGGGGAGATGGTATATCTGGACCTGGGTTTTTTTCTTCTGTCATAGCCTGCTCTGACTCAATAATGACGATAAATAATGGATTCAGGCTAAAAATAGCACAAGAAAAGTCATCTTAGGCACCTGCTTATCTTTAATGCCAGGCAGCAAGAATTGCGTCATCAGCAGGATTCTGTTCAACTTGAGTACAAGGGTTGTGCCACAATACACACAACAAATCTGGGTGGTCAAAAGGACAGAGAAAAAAATGACCTTGCGGGCAATTTTTAGTGATTGGGCTGAGCGCTATTTCTCCGATGAAGAAGCGGTGATCATGCTGATAGTGCTGGTCTTGGGGTTTGCAGCAGTCATCTGGTTTGGCAGCATGTTGGCACCGTTTTTTACCGCGCTGGTGCTGGCTTTTTTGTTGCAAGGTGTTGTTAATCTGCTTACCCGCAGACATGTGCCGGAAAAGGTCGCAATCGGTGTCGTTTTTCTGGGCTTTATCGGTGCCATGCTGGCACTGGCATTTTTACTCATGCCTTTGCTGTGGAACCAGATGGTCAACCTGGTGCAGGAAATTCCCAAGATGCTCTCCAGTGGCCAGCAGTGGCTGGATGAACTGCAGCAGAAATATCCCAACTTTGTTACCCAGGACCAGATCCAGACCTGGATTGCCGCCGTCAGTCGTGAGTTCAATCTCTATGCCCAGCGCGCACTGACGCTATCGCTGGCCTCACTGGGTAGCGTTATTGGTCTGATTGTCTACCTGGTGCTGGTGCCGATTCTGATTTTCTTCATGCTGAAAGATCGCGAGAAACTGGTCGGTTTCACCTTGTCTGTGCTGCCGGAAAAGCGGGGGCTGATGAGCCGGATATGGAATGAGATGGATGATCAGATTGCCAATTATGTCCGCGGTAAGGTGGTAGAGATTATCATCGTTGGATCAGTAACTTTTATCACCTTTGCCTTGTTCGGTCTGCCTTACTCGGCATTGCTGGCGGTGCTGGTCGGCTTTTCAGTATTGGTGCCATTCATCGGTGCTGCGGTGGCTACGTTGCCGGTAGCGGCCGTGGCTGGTTTTCACTTTGGTCTGACCAATGAGTTTCTCTACGTCGTGATTGCTTACGGCGTGATTCAGGCACTGGATGGTAATGTACTGGTGCCCGTGCTGTTTTCGGAGGCGGTGAACCTGCATCCGGTCTCCATCATTCTTGCCGTCTTATTCTTCGGTGGAATCTGGGGCTTCTGGGGCATTTTCTTCGCCATTCCCCTGGCGACGCTACTCAAAGCCCTGATGAACGCCTGGCCACGTAGCCTCAAACGGACTCAGCAACCTTCCACGCCTTCTCGGTGATGTTCTTATAAGTCGTGTTTGGTAGTAGATTCATGTCTTTACCCATAAATAGGTAAAATATATACCTGATTATTGAATTCTCTGTAAGATCAGCGTAGCTTGATCTTAACGCTGACTGTAAAAATAGAAAAAAACATTAACTATTAATGTGTTACATCCCATTCATGATATAGCGTTAATTCAAATCAGAAATCAAGCGCATGCGCTTATTGCCCTGACCGCTATTGAGAAATCAGTCCAGGCCGAGCCTGATAGCTTCTTGATAGAACATAAAAATTCGCTACGTTGCCCCATCATTATTGATGCGCTGAAGTTGTAACTGACTTCGGTTATCAGGCACGGGTGTTATCACAAAAAGGAGTGAGCTGATGACAAACGTAAAAAAACTCTGGTTATTTCTTGCCCTGTTACTGTTTGTTTCTTTTGGTGTTTTGATCTGGAGTGGCAACCAAATTTATCAGAAAGCACCACCGATGCCGGACAAGGTGGTGAGTAGCCAGGGTGAATTAATATACAGTCGTGACGAAATTGAGCGCGGCAGACAGGTCTGGCAATCATTTGGTGGTATGCAGTTGGGATCAATCTGGGGCCATGGCGGTTATGTTGCGCCTGACTGGAGTGCTGATTGGATGCATAGGGAGATGATGGCCCTACTCAATATCTGGGCCAGCGAAGAGTATGGCCTGGATAGCTACGAAGCGGCCACAACAGAACAACAGGCCGCGTTGGAAGGTCGTCTCAAATCGCGTGTCAGACCCAATAACTATAATCCCGAGTCAGGCGTCATTACGCTCAGTGAGGATCGGGCACAGGCTATCAGCCAGGTAGCCGAGCATTATCAGAGCCTGTTCGGTGACGATCCGGCGACGGCTGAACTCCGTGAAGCTTATGCCATGAAGGACAACACGGTAGCGAGTAATGAAAACCGTCGTGTCCTGTCAGCCTTTTTCTGGTGGACTGGCTGGGCCACCATGACCAACCGTATTGACGGTGATATCACCTACACCAACAATTGGCCGAGTGAGCCATTGATTGGCAACGAACCGCCAGCCAGCATGTTCCTTTGGTCAGTCTTCAGCGTCACCTTCCTGCTCGCCGGTATCGGACTGATGGGCTGGTACTACGCCGTGTCGCATGACAAAGAGGAAGCAAGCAGCCAGTTGCCGGAAACCGATCCGATGAAGGATCTGCAGCCAACGCCTTCGATGCTGGCAACAGCAAAGTATTTCTGGGTGCTGCTGGCACTGTTCCTGGTGCAGATCCTGCTCGGAGCGATCACAGCTCACTACCAGGTGGAAGGACAGGTGATGTATGGCTATGAGCTGGCCGATATTCTGCCTTACTCGATCACGCGAACCTGGCATACGCAACTGGCGGTACTGTGGATTGCATTAGCCTGGCTGGCAACGGGGCTTTATATCGGTCCGGCCGTGTCTGGCTACGAGCCGCCTTATCAACGTCTCGGTGTCAATGTGTTATGGGTTTGCCTGTTGCTAATTGTGGTCGGTGCCTTTGCTGGTCAATGGCTGGCAATCAATCAGACCCTGGGCCTGGAGCATAATTTCTGGTTTGGTCACCAAGGCTGGGAATATGCGGATATCGGTCGTTTCTGGCAATGGTTTTTGTTTATCGGCTTGCTGCTCTGGCTGTTTCTGGTTGGCCGTGCCTTGTGGCCGACATTACGGCAACCCTCTGAAAACCGGTCAATCATTGGTCTGTTATTCCTGTCTACTGTGGCCATCGGTTTATTCTTCGGCGCGGCACTGGTGTGGAATGAACACACCCATATATCAATGGTCGAGTACTGGCGCTGGTGGCTGGTCCACCTCTGGGTAGAGGGTTTCTTTGAGGTGTTTGCGACCGCAGTTATCGCTTTTCTATTCACTCGGCTGGGATTGATACCGGTCAAAACCGCCACAGTCGCTGTTTTGTTCGCGACCATTATCTTTATGTCCGGTGGGGTGATAGGGACGCTGCACCATCTCTATTTTGTCGGCTCGCCAACTCCTGTGCTGGCACTGGGTGCCAGCTTCTCAGCACTGGAAGTGGTGCCACTGGCCTATATTGGTTTTGAGGCCTACCACAACTACAGACTGGGCAAAGCCACCGAATGGATGAAGCGTTACCGCTGGCCGGTCATGTTCTTTGTTGCAGTTGCTTTCTGGAACCTGGTCGGTGCCGGACTGTTCGGCTTTTTGATTAACCCGCCATTATCGTTGTATTACATGCAGGGCCTTAACCTGACCCCATTGCACGGACACACCGCATTATTCGGTGTCTACGGCATGCTCGGTATCGGTCTGGCCCTGTTTTGTCTGCGTGGTATCAAACCGAATCTTGTATGGCCTGAAGCCATTCTGAAATCAAGCTTCTGGTGTCTGAATATCGGTCTGGCCCTGATGGCGCTGCTCACACTGCTGCCACTGGGTGTGCTGCAGTTGTTCGCCAGTCTGAATGAAGGTTACTGGTATGCACGATCGGCCGAGTTCATGCAGCAACCACTGGTGGATTTACTGGTCTGGATGCGGGTGCCTGGTGACACTATCTTTGCCATTGGCGCATTACTGTTGGCCTGGTTTATCGCCAGCCTCTGGATGTCGCCCAAGTATGCTGATAGCCAGCATCAGAGCGGGTAGCCACCGAATAAGTCAGGGGGTATTGCATTGTGACTGAGTTCTACAGCGAGGTCAGGCTGGTGCATATGCTGATGGCACTAGCCAGTGCCTGTCTGCTGTTTATTCAGGGGCTTATTACTATGCATTACCCCGATGGTTTTGTGTTCAGGTCAATCAGGTTCCTTCGCTACGGGGCAGATACCGTCCTGATAACAGCGGCACTGATGCTGACCAATATTGTGCAGCAGTATCCGTTTATCAGTAGCTGGCTCAGTGTGAAACTCGTACTGTTCACGGCTTACCTCTGTCTCGGGCAGATCCTTTTTTATACTGCCCGTACAATGCAGCAACGCTATATTTTCTGGAGCCTGGCCCTGATTACGCTGCTCTATGTTTTCAGTGTGGCCCATACTCGTCATGCCGGAGGTGTATTCAGTCTCAGTCTTGGTTATGCTGATGTTGTTTCAGACACTTAACAGGACGGTTATGACGACACTAGTCGTACAAATTGTGATTCAGCAATGGGATAAAGGCCAACGTTCAGAAGCCGACCTCAAAGCCCGGGCGGAGAAGCCGGATCGCCTCCCAGTGAAACAACCCAATGCCCGCTATCTGTCCGATCATCAGGTGCTCCTGGATCAGCACGGCGATGATGTGATGGGTAATCGCATCCAGTATGAACTGAGTGATGATGGCCGTTTCATTATCGACCGTTTTCGTTTTGACCTAAATAAAAAAACCCTGGAATACATCGCACAACCCGACTCGATGCTGCCAACTGAACCGGTGGCAGATTTAACGGACGGCTGGGTGCAGTGCCGTTATCACTGGCGATACAAGGTCTATGAGGGGGGCTTTCATTATTGGCTCTATGAGAACCTTACACTCAACGCTGGGTTCGTTGACGAGGTGGAACAGGATTTGTTTATCAAGTCAGCGCCGGCGCGAATTTTTGAAAGTGGATAAAAAAGAACCGGCCAATTGACCGGTTCTTTTTATTCAAAGTGCTTATTGAATCACGCCACAGGCGAGGCGGGCACCGCCACCACCCAGTGGTTTGGGATGGTCGGAATAGTTATCCCCGTTCACATGGACCATTAAAGACCGGTTTCGAATCTCTTTTAATGTCAGTTTGGGGGAGAGTACCGGTTGTGTCGCCATGCCGTTCTTGTCGACGTATAAGGCTGGCAAATCACCGGCGTGACCGTACAAATCCCAGGGTTCGCCATGGCGGCCAGTATTGGCTGGGTCAAAGTGGCTACCGGCTGCACCACCGGGGACCATTTCCCCATCTTTCTTTTTCGGGCCGCAAGAAGCAATTTCATGCACGTGGAAACCATGGTTACCGGTAGACAGGTTTTGCATATCAGGTGTGAACACCGTACCAAAAGGATGTTCGCTGATAGTGACGGTACCGGCAGCTTCGCCGGTTTGCAGGTTGGTCATTTCAACCGTAATCGAGCTTGCAGCAAAGGCACTCGATGTGAGGAACAGTGACGATAGCAGAGCGTATTTCAGTTTCATACAATCTCCTTTCAGTAAGTAAACGCGAGTTACTAATCTGGACTTCACAAAAGGGGAGATGTTCCTCTCAGCGCATCTTGAAAACCAGGCGTTCTGGTCACAGAAGAGCATACCGGCAACTGACTCAACGCTTGGGTCTGTTCTATGATGCAGCCTGTTTTCACTCAGAATCAACCACCCTGTATTAGTTGATCTTCAACGTGCTCTGGCCTAAGCATGCCGGGACTGTCCCAGTCGCAGACATTGCATGATTTTTTTCTCAACTTCGATGATCAGAAGCAGCAGTACACCAGTAGCAAACACCAGTGCCAGTTCACCAATATTGAGCGTGTTTGTGCCAAAAATGGCCTGCATAAAGGGCAGATAAATAAATGCCAGTTGGGCGATCGTGACCAGTGCCAGCGAAATCAACACTGGTCGGGTGCCGAGCACCCCACGCCAGGTGAGTGAAGTGCCATAACCATAGCGAATGCTGAACAAATAAAAGACTTCCATCGTAACAAGCGTATTCACTGCCATCGTGCGGGCGGTGTCCAGATCTTTCCCCATCGCCATTGCCAGATTGAACTGGCTGAATATGCCAATGGCGAAAAGCAGAGAGACAAACAGCACTCGCCAGATAACAAAGCGTGACAGTATCGGCTGAGTGGCATCTCTGGGCGGCCGGTTCATCACCTCGGGCTCTGACGGCTCAAACGCCAGTGTGACGGCCAGAACCACGGAACCAATCATGTTGACCCACAATATCTGGGTGGGAGCGATGGGGAGTGTGAGTCCGAGCAGCAGGGCGCAGATAATACTGATAGCCTCACCGCCATTTACCGGCAACATAAATGAAATCACTTTACTGAGATTGTCGTAGACGGTTCGGCCTTCCCGGACGGCCGCCACAATCGAGGCGAAATTATCATCAGCCAGCACCAGCTCGGCCGCTTCCTTGGCTGCCTCACTGCCTTTTTTACCCATGGCAATACCGGCATCGGCGCGTTTGAGGGCAGGGGCATCATTGACCCCATCGCCGGTCATTGCCACTGTCATGCCATGAGATTGCAAAGCCATCACCAGCCGTAATTTGTGTTCCGGACTGGTTCGGGCGTAGATATCACATTCGAGCACAGTCTGACGTAGAGCGGCGTCATCAAGCGTATCAATATCATTACCAGTGAGGACTTTGTCTGCATTCTGCAAACCGATTTGCCTGCCGATAGCCGCGGCGGTGCCAGTATGATCGCCGGTGATCATTTTGACCCGGATACCCGCGGCATGACATTCAGCAATTGCTTTCACCGCTTCAGTGCGGGGTGGGTCAATCATGCCCACCATGCCCAGCAGGGTCAGTGAGTCAGCAATATCATCGTGTTCAAGCACAGTCTGCCCGCTGGGGACAGCTTTGATGGCAAAAGCCAGCACCCGCTGACCCTGGTCAGCAATGGATTGGGCTTGTTCTGTCCAGTAAGCCTGATCCAGGGCTTCCGTAGCGCCATCGGCAGCACGCTGGTCACGGCACATAGCCAACACTTGTTCGGGGGCACCCTTAACAAAGACAAAGGCATGACGCTGATGATCATGATTGAGCGTGGCCATAAAGCGATGTCGGGCATCGAAAGGAATGGCATCGGTGCGTGTCCAACCGACTTTTTCCTGGCGGATATCTACATCCATTTTGCCGGCAAAGGCAAGCAGTGCGCCTTCCATCGGGTCACCCTCGACATGCCACATGGCGTCATTCTGTCGCAGGGTGGCATCGTTACACAGCGTCGCGGCACGGGCGAGTTCTTCCAGCATGCTGTGTTCAGCTGGTGGCACATGGCTTTCATCCAGTTTGAGCGCGCCACGTGGTTCATAACCCATGCCCTCGAGATCAAACAAATGGCGATGGGTCAGCACCGAGGCCACCATCATTTCATTGCGGGTCAAGGTGCCTGTTTTATCGGTGCAGATGACAGATACCGAGCCTAGCGTTTCTATCGCTGGAAGACGTCTGACAATGGCATTACGGCGGGCCATAGCCTGAACCCCGATAGCGAGGGTAATGGTCAGCACAGCTGGTAGCCCTTCCGGAATTGCTGCGACTGACAAGCCGACCACGGCCATGAACATCTCGGTAAAGTCGTGCGTTGCTGCAAAATAAGCGAATGTCAGCAGCGCCATAGCCAGAACAAGAATTACGGCGGTCAGCCACTTGGCGAACACCGCCATTTGTGTCACCAGTGGTGTGGTCAGGGTCTGAACTTCGGATAGCATCCCGCTGATACGGCCGATCTCTGTAGCGCCACCGGTGGCGACGACGACCCCTTTACATTGCCCGCTGCTGACCAGTGTGCCCGAGAAAGCCATGCAACTGCGGTCGCCTAAGGGTGAGGCCAGCGGCAAAGCCTCGGTTTGTTTATCCACCGGCACCGACTCACCAGTCAAAATCGCTTCCTGCACAGCCGTGCTGTGCGCAGTCAGCAGCCTGAGATCAGCGGGCACTTTATCGCCAGCTTCCAGCAGCACAATGTCGCCGGGGACCAGGTTCTCACCAACCACTGTCATGCGTTCGCCACCGCGGATCACATTGGCCTGGGGTGCAAGCATATGGCGAATGGCATTCATTGCCTGTTCCGCCTTGCCTTCCTGGATCGAACTGATCACAGCATTGACGAGCACAACGAGCAGGATCACACCTGTATCAATCCAGTGACCGAGCAGGGCAGTGATGACCGCCGCCCCGATCAGCACATAAATCAGGATATTGTGAAACTGCAACAGAAACCGCATCAATGCACTGCGTCTGGCTGGTTGAGGCAATTGGTTGGGGCCATAATTCGCCAACCGGGCCTCCGCCTCCTGTTGACTCAATCCGCTGCTGTGGCTCTCCAGTTGTTCCAGCACTTGCTTTGACTGGATACTGTGCCAGGCCGTCTCAGTGTTGCTGGCCTTGTCTGTCTCCATCACACGCTCCTGTTGTGCGTATAAAACGACCTGTTCAGATTAAGCTGGATTTCATCCTGGCGTCTAGCCTTATCAGTTGTGGACACAAGCTAATCGCTCTGACTGGATGACTTGTTTTTCATTTCCCGAATCCGCATTGGCATCGAGTCAATTTCATCAAACAGACCGTTCAGTGACAGCAAGTCGCCGGTTTCCTTCACGCCGCCATCCTTGCCAATCAGAATGACCGCTGCATCCAGTGCTGAGTACTGCCGACTGATAGTGGTGGCGAAGGCATCCGTGACCCCGCCCTGATAGTTGGTTTTAGTCTCATTGCCATCGATAATGAACCAGGCGATATCCCGGTCATCTATCGCTGCTTTCGTCTGTTGCAGGCGAGTCTGGTATTGCTCAGTGTCGTTGGTAAAGAAAATAATGACCCGGTTTTTCCAGATCAGCGGCTCCAGATTGTTCAGTATCGGTTGATTTTCGGACATGGCATTAAAAGATAATAAGAAAGCGATTAACAGCGCTGCATATTTCATCATTCACCTGTCTTGAATTTCAGCAATCACCTTTGTGACCAGCCAAACACGACGATGACTTTAGCCACGCTCGATATTTTTCATCTCACTTGTGCTGTTTCAGAGCTTAATAAAGCGGAACCTCATCCAAGCTCAACTTCTCCATTATCAGGGTGTCGTAACGGAATAGGATGCTGTTCAAAAACGGTTGTTGTTGATCGTCTGAAAAATAGTGACAAGAAACGTTTTATCAGCAAGCACAAAGAGCTTTTGTGCCTTTTCTCACGAGAAGTGAACGGATTGATTCTGGCCCCGTTTATTAATGGCGTGCCCAGATTAAACCGTACACTACTCAGCCATTTGAAAGGAGCCTGAACATGACATTGCTTGATAGCAAAAACAGGATCTTCAGCTTACATTCTCTGGCCCTCAGCGTGATCCTCGCGCTACTGAGTAACAGCGCGCTGGCCGACGAGCCCTACTCATCACTGGATTCTGATCAGGATGGCCAGATTTCGCAGCCGCAATACAACAGCTATAGGGAGGACGACACACGCCGTTATGAAGGCTGGAATCAGAATCAAGACAATCGTCTGGACGAAAATGAATGGATTGATCCCTATCCCGGTGACCGCGGCGAGTACAACAGCTGGGACAGAATTGAGGACAATTATCATGACAATCAATGAATTAAATGAAGAAGCCTCAACCCTGCGAGCCAGATAGGGAATCAGGATGAAGTCGGCAGCACATGGGATGGCCTGTTGCTGGGGAATTTGTAATACAGAATTCCCGCCTACTGAGCGCCGGCTTTGCTTTGAATCGCGCGCTGTGTTGATACAATGAATGTAGTTTGTCTTTCGGAGGATATTACCTTGAGCCAGGACACCCGAGAAAGCCAACAACGGCAAGCCGAACAACGCTTTGGCCGTCAACTTCGTGAGCATATTCTGGTCGAATTCCGTCAGTTATTTGCAGATAACGAGGATCTGTCAGATGACGAGGGGCTCGGTGCCCACGCCTTGCTGCACGACACGCTCCAGGCCAGGGCGTCTGATATTCATCTTGACCCGTTTCCGACTCATTATCAGGTACGTCTCAGAATTGATGGCGTCATGATTGACGCCATTGAGATTGAACGTGATCAGGGGCAGCGGCTGGCACATCAGTTCAAGGTGCTGGCCAATATCGATCCGTTGCCCAGCGTGAATTGTGATGAAGGCGGTTTCAGTTACGAGATCGAGGATCAAACCCTGGATTTGAGGGTAACAGCAGTCCCCTGTATCTCCGGAGATAAGCTGGCGATTCGCTTGTTATCACCACCGGAAGCGGTGAAAGAGGTCAGACAACTGGGTATTCACAGCCAGGGTGTCGAATCAATCCGGCGCTGGATGGATGCGAACGGCAGCCTGTTTGTGGTGGCCGGCCCAACAGGCAGCGGTAAAACCACCACACTCTATGCCTTGCTGCATGAACTGAAACTCAATGATAGTCATGTCATCACCCTGGAGGACCCGGTTGAGTACGAAGTCCCCGGCATTAATCAAATCCAGGTTAACCCGACCCATAATCTCACCTTCGCTAATGGCGCGGATGCCATGCTCAGGCTGGATCCGGATTACGTCCTGATTGGTGAAATCAGGGATGTGCCCTCGGCCCGTGCTGCTGTCAGCGTGGCAACCAGTGGCCGGGCCCTGATGGCTACATTGCATAGTCGTGATGCCGTGGGCACCATCACAGCCTTTCGCAATCTGGGCCTGGATGACTATGAAATATCCAGCAATCTCGGGCTGGTGGTAGCGCAAAGGCTGGTCCGCAGGCTCTGCCCAACGTGCAAAGTCGAAGACACGCCCGATGAGTTGGAGAAAAAATGGCTTCAGGAGCACGGGCGTGAAGTGCCCTCAACAGTCTGGCGTGCAAAAGGCTGCAATGCCTGTAATGAACTGGGGTATCAAGGTCGGCTGGGTATTTTTGAAGTCTGGCAGCCGACGGAAGAAGATCTCGCGATGATCCTCAACCATGAGGATGAGCAGGCACTTCGACAAACTTTGATTGAACGTGGCGAAATGCTGATGCTGGATGACGGTCTGGCAAAAGTGGAAGAGGGCCTGACCACGCTGCGAGAGTTGCTGCACACTGGCATGTTACTGCCAGGCTTCAGACCTCAGAAATCCTAGTGTAGGTTGGCCTGAGATTCAGATGTTGGGCTTCATTGCATTCAGCCCAACCTACCTGATTCATTATTGACTATAACAGGTTGAGATATCCGGCCATTCATCCTTCTTGATGGTGGTGTAATGGTGCCAGAATGCCTTGTCGATGGCTTTCAATGACGTGGCAGTGTCATCAAGACGATAGCGTGACAAATGGCCGGGTCCACCGTTATAAGCGGCATAGGTGGCCTTGATCAGGTTGTCATCACCGCCGGGCTGCTCGTGTTCACCACGCCGGAGCGCGTAATCGACCAGGTAATGGGTCAGAATATCGATGCCGGCATTCACGTTGTAGTCGACCTCATTAACCAGGCGATCCAGATCATAGACCTTGCGCCAAACGCGGCCGTTGATTTGCATCATGCCCACGGCGCCACCTGCGGAACGCAACACTGCCGGCGGACTGCTTGACCCGGCGAAATGACGCCAGCAGGATTCTTTCCAGGCGGTCGCACGAACCAGCGGATCAAGCCGCTCTGTCAGTCTTTCTGGCAGGCTGTTATTGTTGTCCAGCCAGGCGCTGGACTGTTGCTCCAGCAGACGGGAGACCAGCTCAAGATAAGTATCAAGATTTCCCGGCTTTGGGACCATGCCCTTTAATGCCTCGGCGGGGTTGATGCTATCAGCATGTGCGGCTGGCATCAGCCAGGAACCCACACGGCCTAAGCTCCCGGTGATTTGCTCACTTAATGGCATGGGCTGGAGTTCTGGCTTCCCCTCGCTATTAAAACCGAACAGATCACGAAACTCGGGGTCGACTTCCAGTGGCAAAGGCGTAAAACTCGACGGCACCGACTCAGCCATCAACAGACGAGCGAGCCTACGCAGTCCATCACGGGTGATTTCCAGACCATATTCCGGCCCCAGCGCATCGAGTGCCCGCAGTGCGTCACCACCTGCCAGAAATGCGGCCAGTCTGAAGTCGACTTCCAATCCCGGTGTGTCCAGGCCTTCGAGTATGCCCATCAATGGGCGCAAGCGATCCCAGGTAGTCAGGAACAATTCGCGAACCGGATCAGACTCGGGGTCATCAATCGTCAGCGCCTCGGCAATGGCGTGCCTTGCATCCAGCAGCACAGCGAATAACTCAAGGCGCAGGGCACGCGAGTCCGTGGATTGAGCCAGCATCGTAATGATGGCGGTCAGAAAACCATCTAATTCATCTTCAAGTGTTTGCCATTCAGCCAATTCGCTGTCGTCCAGGATGGGCTCAGGTGATACATCGGCGAATGCAGGAGGTTGAACCTGGAAAGCCAGCCAGGCTCTGACGCCGGTTTCTTCGGTTTGAATGCGGCTAATGTGGGTTCGCTCAACCAGGGACGGCTCACCATCCGGGCCCAGCAACTGTTCGATCAATTCATCAAGATTGTTCAGTGGTCCCGCCAGATCAACTTTGACGCTTTTCATGCGTGGCAGCACCAGCGCATCAGCAATGATCTTGACGGGTTTGCTCAACAGGCCGGGGCTATTATCCGGACGTGACAGTTCGATGGAGTCAGGCACAAACTCGATCGCCAGTCCCGATTCTGTCACTTGGGGCGTCAGTTTCAGTGCAAGACGTCCCAGCCACGGTTTGGGGCCGCGGCAGACGCCTAGTACGTGAGCACCTGTTGTAGCGGTCAGCGCCATGCCGACAGACAGTTTGTCACCGTCAGTTGCGACCTGCACATCGGATAATTCAAGCTGGTTGCATAGATCGTTGCGGAGCGTGCTCTGGCCCTTGTCATCAAGTTCAAGGACGCGGCTAATCGCAGACTGCAAATGAGTGGTTTCAGCCAGCAATGGGATTTCAACTTCGTCCGCAGAGAATGCGTTCGAACTGAATAAGATGAAAAGCAGCCATCCAATGTGCTTCATTCGATGCTCCAGTGGTAAGAGCGAGATGACTCGCGGGGTGTGCCCGGTCCTGATTCTGGGCTGCGATATTATCCGCGCTTTTTAAATCACTGTCATGAAATTTAACGTGGGATCAGACCAACGTTGAGCGCGGTCTTGGAGGTGGGCGGGAGACAAGCAAGATACTGAATTAGAAACCTTAATTTTTCAGCGGCGGTTAACTGATTTTCGACAGTAGCTGGCGAACCTCGTCAATCTTTAATGGCCGTACCAGACGATCCACTTCCTTACCATCATGGAGCAGTATCAAAGTCGGCCAAAGCTTAACCTTGAAAAGACGACCCAGACGTTTGCCCTTGCCGTCATAGATTCTGATATGACGTAGTTCTGGGTGTTCAGTGAGGGCTTGTTTTATGGCAGGTGTCGTGGCCTGACAATGACCACACGAGGGCGCGCCAAACTCAAGTAGCGTGTCACCGGATAGCTCGTGAATTTGTTCAAGTGTGAAGGTTTCTTCTAAGTAATCAGAGTTAGAACCAATCATTGGTTTTCATCTCGTATGTAAACCACTATAAATCCATAGAATGCCCAATGAAGTAGAAATTCAAAAGTCAGACACCATCAACTACCTTATCGCCCCCCCTTGATTAAGTCTCCAATTAGTCCAATTATCGATCATTATTTGAATAGTAAAATCATATTGACATACTATATGTTGTGTGTTTTATTTTGCTTAGGCACTATATATGGTATTTTTTATGGATTATCAGTACATTGAAAAGCAAGCATATCAGCTACACAAGAAGATTTGGTATGCAAAAGAAAAGTTGCTACCAGGCCAACAACCCAGAGCTATTGATTTGCTAAAACCTGAACTAGCCGCTGAGGTGATTGGCCTCAGCTATAGGACATACCAAGACCTGGGCGATCATCGATTCTCGTTTCGAGGGCAAAGATACAAAGTTGCCGGCTTGGTTGATAGACAACAAAAAACAATTGCAGTACTTGAGGATAAGCCTGAAGTTATGAGGTTTACTGGTGCACATGAGATTGGTCATTGGTTGTTACACCCACGAGAAGTGATGCATCGTGATCGACCAATTAGCAGTAATTACCTAAGTCAGGAACAAAAGCCGGTTTTTGAAAAAGAGGCTGACTATTTTGCAGCTTGTTTTTTGATGCCTAGGAAATTGCTAACGAGTTATTTTAAAGATCTGTTTCTTTGCGATGAATTACCGTTTGTGATTAACGAGACCTCAGCGTTTCATCTTGAGCCAACAGACCCGCATTCACTGATGGAAGCTTCTGAAGATTCACTAGAAAGAGAGCTTGCTTTGGCAAGATGTACTTCATTTGGTGGTCGGCATTTTTATTCGCTTGCACAGATATTTGGTGTTTCAACCTCAGCAATGGCTATCAGGCTAAAAGAGCTTAACTTTGTTCGGTGGCCATGAAAAAAAGCAAGCTAGTTATCAGTGCGCTGAAATGAAAGTGTATTCAGAATTTTCAAGATACGAAATCAAGTTGACTGACCCCTTGATTCTGATTTGTCCGACAGCCTACACGCGTTAAGCGCCACCTGACTTAGCTTTAGCATCTTTTGCCTCTGCATCCTTCCTTGGCCCTTCTGGAGTTAACTCGTAAAGCGCTTGGAGCTCTTGTGGTTCCGAAATCCCTTTCTTCACGATAAAGTTCAAAAGCTCAAACATTTTTGAGGCGACTTGGTCGAAATCTTCATCTGACATTTCGCCAGGATGTACTGCATTGTTACCGGTAATTCGAACTGTATCTGCTACCTTTACAACCAATGGTGGAAGTACGTTTTCGGTAGCTAGTTTTCTAATATCAGTATTAATGTTTTTCCCATCTTGACCGAGATGTTTGCATAGCTTCTGCAGACTAAGTCTCAGGAGAGCTGCCGAACCACGAGGAGACTTAGAAAATATCCTGGCTGCTTCGATGTAATCTCTCTTTACATCATCTGGCATATCTGGTTCTGGTAATGCTGCAAAGCCATTATCTGGGTATATAAGTTCCGCACTTTTGTCCTGCCTGCCAAATTGATGGGCGGTGTAATCGGTTACACGCCAAAGGCTCGGTTCTTCGCAGCGAGAACACCGCGCCTCGTAATACATGGTGTTACCACTACTACTATGCAGGATTGACCAATCCATATGCGCATACGTACCGCATAACGGGCAGTGGAATGCATCTAGCTTAAATAACGGGGCAGTATAATTCATAAGCTATTGTTCTCCGCTTTAGGTTCTTAACGCCTTTAATAACCCGGCTTTGCAGTGCAACTCTAGGCGAAAGAAAAAGCCGTCGGTTTGCTTACTTTTGTTATCTTTCTTTGAACTCATATTTAAGCTCTCGACCACAAGTTTTCATTATCTGCACCAAGGATTGCTGAGCGTTTGACAACATTTCTGTTGCAGTTTCCTGTGACTTAAATTCACCTTTGTGTGCAACTGAGTTTCGTTCAGTTGCAACTGGTTGAACTTGATTGGTCCACATGCTTCGGAGTTCTTCGTGTACTTCGTAATCTTCAAATATTGGAAGCATTAATCGTCGAATCTTTCCATCTAGTCCATTTGCATTTTTTAGCAGCGAATCCACAAACTTTACGGGTAAGCCCCTGTTAGTTATAAGCTCATGTCTAATTGCGAAGTTCGCTGCCAACTCAATGCAAGTCGCTGCTCTCAATATCGAAACTGAAAATTCACCTCGTTCGTACAACCCAACCGTTTTATTCCAGTTCCGTTCGACCTTTTCCTCGTCAGTGGACTCTGAATATGGCTTTATGGAATCTTTTTTCTTCCGCACCAGCGTGATGCTCCTAGGCGGTTTTTTACGAACTTCTATTTTTGGAATTTCTGTTTGCTTCTTTTTCAGTATGATCTTTTTAGTCATCGCCATGGCCCTACTAATAAAGATAACCGAACATTAATGAGGCCGGTGGGCCCATAAATAAATCAAGGGGCCGCCAACTTGATTTTGTTGGCCATAAAAAATAACGGTGAAATATGCACGGTTAACTCTGAAATTAGTAGCATGGCATGTAGAGAGCATATTAATTAGAATTTTTTTCAACAATATCAACTCCATGTCATGTCTCTGTATTTCCTAGCCTACAGAGGCTGAGGCTGTTCCTGATGCTGTCGCTTAAGTAAAACATACAAGGCCCCAGTCCCACCATCCTCAACAGTCGCACTACAAAACGCCAGCACAGCTGGGCTTTGCCGTAGCCAGTAATTGATTTTACTTTTGAGGATGGGCTTGTTGTCTCTTGAGCCCCAGCCTTTGCCATGAATGATGCGAACGCAGCGGATCTGCTGTTGCTGGCAGAGGTCGAGAAACTGACCCAGGGCGGGTTCGGCCTTGGCGATGGTCATGCCGTGCAGGTCGAGTTCGGCTTCCAGGTGGACTTTGCCTGTGCGGAGTTTAGAGAATAGTTTGTGCTGAATGCCGGGGCCGCGGTATTCCAGATATTCTTCATTACCCACCGTGTCAGGAGCGAACATATCGGAAAAGGCCTGGCCGGTGACTTCATGCTCAATAGTGCGTTTACGACGGGTTTTGACTTCGGGTTTGGGGCGCTCGACAAGCTGACTGTTATGACGAATTGGGGTGGCATCGCGCATTTCTTCACGAAACAGCGCAAAGTCATCATTCTCCTTTTCTTTCTGCCTGTCAGCCATGAGCGGGATAAAACCTGTGTCCGGGTGAGGTAACTTAATCTTATTGTGCCAGATGCCGCTTGTGTAAAAAACGGCTTTTGATTTAACATGCCAGTCACTTGTCGGGGTGCCCGAGCGGAATTTTCCGTGGAGGCTGAGATGAAACCCGTTGAACCTGAAGAAGTTAAGACTTCCGTAGGAAACAAGCAGGATACCTGCAAACAGTCGTAATGTAGCTGTACCTTGTATCCACCTCTTGTTCGCATTCGCGCAACGATCTCATCTTCCCCGACGTTGGTTTTCAGACAGGGGGAAGTGACGTGTCCACACAAGCTACAAGCAAAGTAATCAACCTCAAAGATCGCACCGGTATTACGACCGAGCCACTTGCTGGCAGCGAAAAGTTTTATCTCAAAGGCAGCCGTGATGACCTGCTGGTGCCTTTCCGCCGTATCAACCTGACCGATACACCCAATGCAGACCCAAGCCTGCCGGGTACGCCGAATGAGCCGGTTGTGGTTTACGATACATCCGGTCTTTATACCGACCCGAATGCCAAAATTGATATCGAAGCCGGTCTGCCGCTGATCCGCCAGAAGTGGATTGAAGAGCGGGGTGACTGTGAGCAATTGAGTGAGTTCAGCTCAAAATACACCCGTGAACAGGATGCTCAGGATTTTGATATCCCGCTGTTCGAGCACCGTCGCCTGCCACGTAAAGCCAAGCCGGGCAAAAATGTGTCGCAGATGCACTATGCGCGTCAGGGCATTATCACACCGGAAATGGAATACATTGCCATCCGTGAGAGCATGGGCCGTGAAGTGCTGGCTCAGCGTGGTGAGCTGCCGGAAGATATGGAGCATTACATCACCGCCGAATTCGTGCGTAAGGAAGTCGCCGAAGGCCGTGCGATTATTCCTGCCAACATCAATCACCCTGAATCTGAGCCGATGATTATCGGTCGTAACTTCCTGGTGAAAATCAATGCCAACATCGGTAACTCAGCGACCACGTCTTCCATTGAAGAAGAAGTCGAGAAAATGGTCTGGAGTACCCGTTGGGGCGGTGACACCATCATGGATCTGTCCACCGGTAAACATATTCACCAGACCCGTGAGTGGATTATCCGTAACTCACCGGTACCGGTGGGTACCGTGCCGCTGTACCAGGCTTTGGAAAAAGTAAACGGCATTGCCGAAGACCTGACCTGGGAAGTCTATCGTGACACCCTGATTGAGCAGGCCGAGCAGGGCGTGGATTACTTTACGATTCATGCCGGTGTGCGTCTGGCACATATCCCGCTGACCGTGAACCGCACCACCGGTATCGTGTCACGTGGTGGTTCGATCATGGCGGCCTGGTGTCTGGCGCACCACGAAGAAAGCTTCCTGTACACCCACTTCGAAGATATCTGCGAAATCATGAAAGCCTACGATATCTCGTTCTCACTGGGTGATGGTCTGCGTCCGGGTTCACAGGCTGATGCCAACGACGAAGCCCAGTTTGCCGAACTGAAAACCCTGGGTGAACTGACCAAGATTGCCTGGAAGCACGATGTGCAGGTGATGATTGAAGGTCCGGGTCACGTGCCGATGCACAAGATCAAGGAAAACATGGACCTGCAACTGGAGCTGTGCCACGAAGCACCGTTCTACACGCTTGGCCCACTGGTCACAGACGTTGCGCCAGGTTACGACCACATCACTTCCGGTATCGGTGCAGCCATGATCGGCTGGTATGGCACGGCGATGCTTTGCTATGTAACACCGAAAGAGCATCTGGGTCTGCCGAATAAGGATGACGTGAAAACCGGCATCATTACCTACAAGATCGCAGCGCATGCGGCGGATCTGGGTAAAGGCCATCCGGGTGCACAGATTCGTGATGATGCGATTTCCAAAGCCCGTTTCGAATTCCGTTGGGAAGATCAGTTCAACATCGGTTTCGACCCGGACACTGCCCGTGCATTCCATGATGAAACGCTGCCACAGCCAAAAGCCAAAGTGGCGCATTTCTGTTCCATGTGTGGACCGAAGTTCTGCTCAATGAAGATTTCTCACGATGTGAAAGAAGCTTTTGCTGAGAAGTCGCAGGAATTCAAAGAAGGCGGAAGCAAAATCTATCACGAGGTGAAAGCCTGAGGATTTGATTTGGCTTTTTAGTCTACCCCCCCATCCCAGCCTTCCCCCGCAAGGGGGAAGGGGCGAGTTAGGAGCGACTAGTTAAGGGCTTTCCATCATTAAATGGATAAACCCTGCTCCTTACGTCCCCTCTCCCTTGATGGGAGAGGGCTAGGGTGAGGGTGGGAGGGGCAGCCAAACCTCAATCAACAGATTGCACATATGAATCGTTATCTGATTATCGGAAGTGGCCTGATCGGACGCCTGACAGCCTGGCGTCTGCTTCAGGCCGGTCATCAGGTTGCACTCCTGTCGAAAGATGATAAGCAGGGGAGTGACAGTGCCGGTTATGTCGCGGCATCAATGGTGGCCCCAGCCACGGAGGCGATTAGCGCTGAACCCATGGTGAAAACTGTGGGGTTGCGCTCTTATGCTTTGTGGCCGCAGTGGCTGAAAGATCTTACCGAGCCGGTGTACTACCAGGATGAAGGCACGCTGGTGGTGGCTCATGCCGGGGATCAGGCCGATATGGCGAGATTCCAGCGGCGGGCATCGCATGTACTGGATGCGTCTGACTTTCAGCTATTGGATCGTCAGGGTCTGCAGGCACGTGAGCCGGAACTGGCGGATAACTTTTCGCAGGCGATGTGGTTCGAGCAGGAGTCCTGTATCGATAACCGCCAGCTTTATCGGCAGTTAACAACCCTGCTCGAAAAAGAATGTGATTGGGTGCAGACCGACGATATCGGTGAGCTTAATCCGGCTGAAATTGACCGGCTCTGTCAGCAGTATCTCAACTGCAAAGCCGAGCAATTTGATGCGGTGATTGATTGTCGCGGCAACGGTGGTAAAGACAACCTGAATAATCTACGTAGCGTGCGTGGTGAAGTGATTCGGGTGCAGGCGCCGGAGGTGAACTTCAAACATGCGATTCGTTTGATGCACCCGCGTTATCCGTTTTATCTGGCGCCGCGACCTAACAATGAATATGTTCTTGGCGCGACAGTGATAGAGAGTGACGATCGTTCACCGATTACGGTGCGAAGTGGGCTGGAACTGTTGTCAGCCCTCTACAGCCTGCATAAGGGCTTTGCTGAAGCGCGTATTGTGGAGATGACCGCGCATTGTCGTCCGGGCCTGCCGGATAATATGCCGACCATCAAACGCACGGACTGGGGCTATATTGTGAACGGTTTCTACCGCCATGGTTATCTGTTTGGGCCTGCCGTGGTTGATGACCTGACGCGGCTTCTGGCCGGGCAGCGGGATCAGGTGCATTTCGGAGAGTTATATGACATCTAATCAACAACAGATTGAGTTCAACGGTGAAACACTGGCGATTGAGCCGTCACAGACTGTCTCGGCTTTTCTTGAGAGTCACTCAGTTGCCGGGCGGTTTATTGTCGTCATCAATGATGAAGTGGTGCCGAAATCAAACTGGGACCAGCATGCTATTCAGGCCGGTGACCAGATCGAAATTATGTCTCCCATTAGTGGAGGTTAGGAGCGGAAATGAAAGCATCTAACTGGACAGTCTACGGTCAGGAATTGGGCAGCCGTCTATTTATCGGCACCGCCCTGTATCCTTCGCCCAAAGTCATGGTCGATGCGATTCGTGCATCACGGGCCGAGGTCATTACCGTTTCGCTGCGTCGTCAGTCCGCCAATCAGGCCCACAGCGGCGAACAGTTCTGGCAGATGATTGAAGATCTGAACTGTCACCTGCTGCCTAATACCGCCGGCTGCTACAGCGTCAAGGAAGCAGTGAAAACCGCGCATATGGCACGGGAGCTGTTTGACACCGACTGGGTGAAGCTGGAAGTGATGGGCGACAGTTACAACCTGCAGCCGGATCCTTTTGCGCTGGTGGAAGCCACCAAAATTCTGATTGAGGATGGCTTCAAGGTCTTCCCTTACACGACAGATGATCTGGTGCTGTGTCAGAAACTGGCCGAGCTGGGCTGTGAAGTGCTAATGCCCTGGGGCGCGCCGATTGGCACCGGGCAGGGTTTGCTGAACCCTTATGCGCTTAAAACCCTGCGTGAGCGCTTGCCTGAACTCACTCTGCTGGTCGATGCCGGTATCGGCAAGCCTTCGGATGCTGTGCAGGCGATGGAACTGGGCTTTGATGGAGTTCTTTTAAACACGGCCATTGCTGAAGCGTTGGAGCCGGAAACCATGGCTTACGCCTTTGCCGATGCCATTAATGCCGGTCGTCTGGCTTATGAAGCCGGGATTATGCCAAAGCGGGATAATGCGAAACCGAGTACACCGACCCTGGACCAGCCGATTTGGCAGCAGGGTTGATGCATAGCGAATAACCGGTTTCATATTCACCGGTCATTGCGAGGAGGTTACGACGAAGCAATCCAGTCCGGTGCGTTTTTCAGGGCTGGGGTCTGGATCGCCGCGGCCTGCGGCCCCGCGACGACGGGATCTGAGTTTTAGTGAATGCACTGGATAGTAACCGGTTTCATATTGACCCGTCCTTGCGAGGAGGTACGACGAAGCAATCCAGTCCGGCGCGCATTTCAGGACTGGGGCCTGGATCGCCACGGCCTGCGGCCTCGCGATGACGGGATTGAGTTTTAGTGAATGCACTGGATAGTAACCGGTTTCATATTGACCCGTCCTTGCGAGGAGGTACGACGAAGCAATCCAGTCCGGTGCGTTTTCCAGGGCTGAGGCCAGGATCGCCGCGGCCTGCGGCCTCGCGATGACGGGATTGAGTTTTAGTGAGCGTACTGGATAGTAACCAGTTCCTTAGCCGTCATTGCGAAGAGGCATGACGAAGCAATCCAGTCCGGCGCGCATTTCAGGACTGGGGCCTGGATCGCCACGGCCTGCGGCCTCGCGATGACGGGATTAGAGTTTTAGTGAGTGCATTGGATAGTAACCCGCTCCAGCGCCGTCATTGCGAGGAGGTTACGACGAAGCAATCCAGCCCGGTGCGCTTTTCAGGGCTGGGGCCTGGATCGCCACGGCCTATCGGCCTCGCGATGACGGGATCCGAGTTTTAGTGAGCGTACTGGATAGTAACCCGTTCCAGCACCGTCATTGCGAGGAGGCACGACGAAGCAATCCAGCCCGGCGCGCTTTTCAAGGCTGGTGCCTGGATCGCCACGGCCTAACGGCCTCGCGATGACGGTCTCCAGTATTTCTAGGTAATCAGATAAGCAAAACCCATCAACAGAAATAATTAATGACTAAACAAACTAAACCTGCAGTTTTATTGATTGGTGGCCTGGACCCTCAGGGCTGTGCCGGCATTGCGGCGGATATCGCCACCGTTCAGCATCATGACTGTCACGCCTTGCCATTGATCACCGCGATGACTGAGCAAAGCTCAAAAGGCCTGACAAAGCTCGGTGCGGTGAGCCCGGCAAAACTCTTGGCTCAGTTTGATAACTGCAGGGCGGACTTTGATATTGCTGCCGTCAAAATTGGTTTGATTCCGAACATCGATGTGGCCAAAGCGATTAAAGGCATACTTGAGCAACTGGGCGACGATATCCCGGTTGTGCTCGACCCGGTACTGGCCAGCAGCAGTGGCGGAGAGTCAGTGTCAGCCGAAGTGCAGAGCTATCTACTGAGAGAGTTACTACCGCTTATCACACTGCTAACGCCGAATTTGCCGGAGTTGGCGGTTTTGACTGCTACATCAGACTCGCCGGAGCAGGGCGCAAGCGAACTTCGCCGCGCTGGAATTAAAGCCTGTCTGGTCAAAGGCGGGCACAATGACAGTAACTTCGCCACCGATTATTTTGTGTTTGATGAGGCCGAGTTCTATTGCTATCAGCAAAAGCTGGATAAGCAGGTCCGAGGCACTGGCTGTGTGATGGCATCTTCGATTGCTGCTCACCTGGCTTCTGGTCAGGATATCCGTGATGCGGTGGTACTGGCAAATGCCTATGTCTCACGTGGAATTCGTCTGTCTGAGACAGTGGGACCGTATCAGGTCATTGCTCACAGTCGTGAGGCCATGCAACTGGCGGACATACCCAAACTTTGTTACCAGCCGGAACTCATTGGTAAACAATTTGAATTCCCGGCCTGTCCGCCACGACTGGGTATTTATCCGGTGGTTGATAACAGTGACTGGATTAAGAAGCTGGTGGATGAGGGAATTGAGACGATTCAGTTGCGCGTCAAAGACCGTGATGAAACTGAAACCCGGCAGCAAATTGAAGATGCTTTGTCACACCTAGATGGCAACCCGGTGAGCTTTTTTGTGAATGACCACTGGGAGTTGGCGATAGAGGCTGGGGCGTATGGTGTGCATCTGGGGCAGGAAGACCTGCACGATGCCAACCTGCAAACGATTGCTGAGGCAGGACTGAGGCTGGGTATCTCGACGCATTCCTACTGGGAACTGGCCAGAGCTTTGGCCGTGAACCCGAGTTATATCGCGCTGGGGCCGATTTATGAAACGACCAGTAAGCAAATGCCGTTTTCACCACAGGGCATTGAACGTCTTCAGCAGTGGGTGGATATTCTCAGTGATCGCTATCCGATGGTCGCCATTGGCGGTATCAATCATCAGCGGGCACAGGAGTTAAAACCGACCGGTGTGGGCTCGGTTGCGATGATCACAGCGATTACACTGGCCGAGGATTACCGCGCTGTGACACGTGAGTTGCTGGCACTCTGGCAGTAAGCTCAGCTGCCGTTGTTGTACTCCTCAAATTCACCCCATTTGGGTTCAAGTTCGGGTTGTGGCGCGCTTGAACCATTCCCTCGATAGTAATTCGGGATTTCATCGCTGTTGACCAGTCGATCATCATTAATCACGGCATCGGGATTGGTGTTATCGACCTGACGGGTTCTGGATTTCAAAGCCTCATTTTCTTTAGCCAGCTCTTCGATGCGTTTAATCAGGGTTTGATTTTCATCCTGCATGTTGGCGAGTTGCTGTTGTAGCGCAACCAGCTCAGACAGAATTTTTGAGGAAGGCTGTGTCACCGGGTTCGTGATTGCCGCAGCGCCGGTCGCAGCCATGCCCACGGCCGAATTTATCTCACTGGCCGCATTATCAGTGTTGTTGGATTCATCAGTGTCAGTCGCGGGCACATCAGGCAGGGCAATGGTTTCTTCCGGCTCTGTGTCCTCGGATGTCGCTTCAGTTGCTTCGGCGGCCGGCTCAGAGGCTGTGTCAGACTCGATCTGCGCAGTATCTTCTGTCGTCTCTGGATCGATATCCGCTGATTTGGACAGGAAAAAATAGCTGACAATCAGGGCGACTAGCAGTAGCCCAAGCCCGGCTGCAATTTTAATCAGTAAAGAGGTCGATAAGCCTTTTTTCTTGGCCTCGGGTTCTGCCTTACCTTCTTCCTGGATGTCGTCTTCGCTTTTTTCTGCCATGGTTCTAGTCTGTCCTGCCTGTGTCCGATAGGGTTATCGGACACAGGCAGGATTGCTTTATTTTAATCAACTGGGCAAACGGTTTTCGTCCAGATTGCCATTTTCATTCGTTGGCCCTTCGGTCTGGGTCGGATCAGCATCATCCTGAACCAGTGAGACCACTGTCCAGCCGGTTTCCGGTTTAGGTGAGGCAGCTGCAGTAAAGAAGCGCAGGCGACGACGCGGGTTAAAGGCAAACAGCGGCGTAACCCGACGACCATGCTGTTGCAGGTAGTCTTCAAAGCTGAAGTTTTCGGTGAGCTTGGTCTGCTTGAGCTTGGCGCCACGGGAGAGCAGGCTGGCCAGCTTGGCGTAGGTGACCTCACTGCCGAACAGCACATGTGAGTCATGACTGATGGCTTTACGGGATTTAGCCTCACTGCGTTCCTTGGATTTTTCTTTCTCGGTAGACAGAAAGTAAACCTGATTGCTGCCGAATTCTGATTTGTAACGTAAGCCGGCCAGGGCATTGAGTTCACTCTGTGGCGTGAGTGACAGCACACCGCCAAGACCGATTAAATCCAGATGACGGTCGGCATGTTCGGAGACGGCATTACCATAATAAGTATCGAGACCGTTCATGCGGGCTTCTTTTACATTGGTCCAGCTGCCATCGGTCAGCCGGGTGCGAAAGCCATTATCATTCAGGGCCTTGGCTACCGTTCTTGCCACTGGATTCGCACCGACAATAAGAAAACCGCTGTCTTCCGGCTCAGCAACACCCAGTCGCTTGGCAATAAACTTGGCGGTAGAGCCCTGAACCAGCACCGTGCCGATAATGATGGCAAAAGCCAGGGGCACCAGCAGGTCGGCGTTTTCCATGCCGATATCCTGCAGACGCAGGGCAAACAGGGCTGTCACCGCTGCCGCTACGATACCGCGGGGGCCAATCCAGCTGATCATGGCTTTTTCCTGCCAGCTCAAATCAGAGCCGATGGTCGACAGGAAAACTTTAACCGGCCGGGCGATAAACTGGATAAACAGAAACAGCAGAACCGCGCCCATACCCAATTGCGTGAAGGAATCGAAGTTGAGCCTGGCTGCCAGCAAAATAAACAGACCGGAAATCAGCAGGATACTAAGGTCCTCTTTAAAGTCGAGGATGTTCTCCACTGACACGTTTTTCATATTGGCGAGCCAGATACCGAGAATAGTCACGGTCAGCAGACCGGATTCTTCCGAAATTTCATTGGAAATCGCGAAGGTGCCAAATACCAGCGCCAGGGTACTGACGTTGTGTAGATATTCCGGTAACCAGTGACGACGCAGCACAATGCCGAACAGATAACCCGCCACAGCACCGATCCCCAGACCGACGGCCAGGGTTTTGGCAAACATATAAACGGTGTGGCCGACCGAGACATGGCCCTGCAGTTGAATCGACAGCAGGACTTCAAACACCAGTACCGCCAGAATCGCGCCCAGCGGATCAATGACGATGCCTTCCCAGCGCAGAATGTTGGAAATTTTAGTATTGGGCCGGACAGTTCGAAGCATGGGCACAATGACCGTGGGTCCTGTGACAACCATAATCGCACCGAACAGGATCGATAAGCCCCAGGAAAAATCCAACAGTAAATGCGTGGCAACGGCGATGAGACTCCAGGTGATGAGTACGCCGACGGTGAGGATGTTGCGGACTACACGCTGTAGCCCACGTATGTCCTCGAATTTGAGCGTTAGGCTCCCTTCAAACAGGATTACCGCGACGGCCAGTGAAACCATGGGGAACAGCAGATCCCCGAACAACGCTTCAGGATTTAGCCAGCCGGTCAGCGGACCCAGCACGATACCTGCAATCAGCAGGAAAACAATGGCGGGAAGTTTTATCCACCAGGCAAACCACTGACAGAGGATGGCAACGATTCCGATAACTGACAGCGCGACGACGGCTTCCTGATTCATTCCTTACCCTGGCTCATACGAGCGTTATTAAAACAGTCTGCAATGGTGACATTAAATGTCACCAGCGGAAAGAGGGAATCTTAGCGAAGCAGGGTAATTTCAGCACGTCGGTTACGGGCACGGCCGTCTGCGGTTTTATTGCTGGCGGCCGGTTTATGATCAACATGGGATTCGACCCGAATCAGTTCTGCCGGGATCTCATGCTCTGCCTGGAGGTATGTTTTGACGGCGTGGGCCCGGGCATCAGACAAAGGTTCATTCACCCGTTTCCGACCGTAATTGTCTGTATGGCTGCTGATGCGGATCTGGCGGATGCTGTCATCCAGTTTGACGTAACCAGCCAGTCGGTCCAGTGCTTTTTTGCTGGCAGCATCCAGCGTGGCTTTGCCGAGCGGGAAATACACGGTGAGTTTATTGACTTCCTCAAAACTGTCCGGGTGCAGGCTTTGCAGACATTGCTGAAAAGCGGGCAGTGAATCATTGAGTCTGATTGTCGACAGCATGACCCGAATGTCTCTGGAAAAGGATTGCGAGCGATATTCAATCAAGGGGAAGCGACCTTCCTGCAATTGAGCAAGGGCCTCCAGGGCGACACTGCCCTCGATCTGGAAACGGCTTTGCCCCGTGTCGGTCGGCAGACTGGTCAGGATGTCAACTTCATCACTGTTCTGCCAGGGCGCCGGTGCGATTTGAAAGCTCACTTCCCCGTCTTGAGCAGGCTGGGACAGCGTGTTGAAGACCAGTTTCAGAGAAGCACCATTACGGCGGTAAAAGCCGCCATGACCAAATCCCGGAATTTCCTGAGTCAACGAACATTCCAGGGGGGATTCGACAACCTGCCAGCGGGTATCGGTGACGGGCGCCTGGAACTGCTCGGCAAGCAGGGGCTGAGTG
The DNA here is from genome assembly GCA_965229455.1 of uncultured Methylophaga sp. Classification (GTDB taxonomy): domain Bacteria; phylum Pseudomonadota; class Gammaproteobacteria; order Nitrosococcales; family Methylophagaceae; genus Methylophaga. The sequence goes on along the minus strand of OZ245877.1, from coordinate 1,890,383 downwards.
AGCAGGCAGCTGAGTAAAAACAGGATTTTTTTCATCAGTATTGTATTAGTGAATGTAAAGGGTAGGAGGTCAGTTGCTCACGACCATGCAGAAAAGTCAGTTCCATCACAAAGGCACAGGCGATAACTTCACCACCCAGCTTCTCCACCAGTTCACAGCTGGCCCTGGCTGTGCCGCCAGTAGCGAGCACATCGTCGATCAGCAAAATGCGATCACCGGGGCTGATCGCATCGATATGCGCTTCCAGGGAGGCATTGCCGTATTCCAGATCATAATCGACGCGCTGAACGTCGTAAGGCAGTTTGCCGGGTTTGCGAAGCGGAATAAAGCCGACGCCCAGTTCCCAGGCCGCCAGCGATCCGAAGATAAACCCCCGCGCTTCCATGCCGGCAACAGCATTTATCCTGCTTTCCCGATAGGGCGCGATTAAGGCATCAACGCAGTGTCTGAGCGTGGCCGAATCCTTGACCAGCGGTGTGATATCTTTGAACACCACTCCGGGCTTGGGAAAGTCCACGATATCGCGGATTTTGTTTTTCAAAGTTTCCATCGGGCTTGCATTGAGTCCAGTCAAAGTGGGCGTTTATTATATCGGCAGCAAGGCTTGAGTTTTTAGCCCGTGTTCATTTCAGCATTTAAAAGGAGTCGTTTTGAAAGCGATTAGTCACCTCTTCAAAGTCATCTTAGTAGTCGCTCTGGCAGGGCTGATCAGCGCCTGTTTCAGTTGGGGCGGAGGCGAAGATGAAGACGCGACTCCCCGCTATTACGTAGTGGACGTAGACCGCGGCGTCGTCGCTCAGGAGTTTGCTCAGGACAGGGTATTATTGCTTAAGCCGGTCAGAGTGGTGCCTCATTTCCGTGACAAGACCATTGTATTCCGGGTCAATGAAAGCGAATACCAGGCACAGCCTCCCCATGAGCTTTTTACCGAGCCGGAAGAAATGTTCACCGCCCAGCTCAAACGCTGGTTGCAGAAATCGGGCATGTTCAGTCAGGTGGTCACCGATGAGTCAGTGGAAGCTGATCTGGTCCTAGAATCTGCGGTGACCGGGCTTTACGGTGAAAAGCGGCCTGAATACTCGCCTCAGGCCGTGCTGGAAATGCAGTTCTTCATGACCTCGGCCGATGACAATAAAAACCTGTTCCAGACCGGACTTAGAGTGGATGTCGATATCGAAGAAACCACGCCGGGAAACGTTGTAACAGGATGGAAACAAGGGCTTGGGGAGCTTCTCGCGACTTTGGAGCAGGATTTGAGCGCTTATTTTGCCAAAGTCGATGCTAGGTAGCAGTTAGAGATTAGCGTGCAGGAAATCGCCGTTGGTGGTAGGATTATCGCTTTGGTGGATAACTCCACCGGTTGCAGATAGCTGAGCTTTAACTGGACGAATAATCAATGAGTGAAATTGCCTTAGAACTGGATTCGATAGGTATCGAAGCCGAGATGAAGCAATCGTATCTCGATTATGCCATGAGCGTAATCGTGGGACGGGCGCTGCCGGATGTTCGCGATGGTCTGAAACCGGTTCACCGCCGGGTTCTTTATGCAATGCGGGAGCTGGGCAACAGTTGGAACAGCCCCTATAAAAAGTCTGCCCGTATCGTCGGTGACGTTATCGGTAAATATCACCCACATGGTGATACCGCGGTCTACGACACCATGGTGCGGATGGCACAGCCATTCTCAATGCGCTACATGCTGGTAGACGGCCAGGGTAACTTCGGTTCGGTCGATGGCGACTCACCTGCTGCGATGCGTTACACCGAAGTGCGCATGGCTAAAATCACCCACGAAATGCTGGCCGACCTGGAAAAGGAAACGGTCGATTTCATTCCCAACTACGACGAGTCGGAATCCGAGCCGGCCGTTCTGCCAACCAAAATTCCTGCGCTGCTGGTTAACGGTTCTTCCGGTATCGCGGTGGGTATGGCAACCAACATTCCGCCGCATAACCTGACTGAAGTGCTTAATGCTGCGGTAGCCATGATTGATGAGCCGGAGATCGGCATTCCGGAGCTGATGGAACATATTCCAGGTCCGGACTTCCCGACTTCAGCCATTATCAACGGCGCCCGTGGTATTGCCGAGGCCTATGCCACTGGCCGTGGCCGTGTACATATTCGTGCCCGCGCCGAGATTGAAACCAATGAGGCGACCGGTCAGCAGAGCATCGTCGTCAACGAACTGCCATACCAGGTCAACAAAGCCCGCCTGCTGGAAAAAATCGCTGAGCTGGTCAAGGACAAGAAAATTGAAGGCATTTCCGCCCTGCGTGATGAGTCCGATAAGGAAGGTATGCGCATGGTTATCGTGCTCAAGCGCGGTGAAGTGCCGGAAGTGATTCTCAACAACTTGTACCAGCAGACTCAGATGCAGACTGTGTTCGGCATCAATATGGTCGCCATCGTTGATGGTCAGCCGCGTACGCTGAACCTGAAAGAAGTGCTGCAGGCCTTCATCCGTCACCGTCGTGAAGTGGTGACCCGCCGTTCCATTTATGATCTGCGTAAAGCCCGCGAACGTGCCCACATTTTGGAAGGTCTGGCGACCGCGCTGGCGAATATTGATGAAGTCATCGAACTGATCAAGTCCTCACCCAATCCCGCTGAAGCCAAGCAGGCACTGGTTGCCAAGGGCTGGGCCTCTGATCTGATTCAGGAAATGCTCGGTGCCGCCGGTGCTGAAGCTTCGCGTCCTGAAGATCTGGCGCCTGAACTGGGTCTGGTCGATGGTCTCTATTACCTGTCACCGGCACAGGCGCAAGCCATTCTGGATATGCGCCTGCACCGTCTGACCGGCCTGGAGCAGGACAAAATCCTCGATGAATATCGTGAAGTTCTGAACCTGATTGCCGAGCTGCTGGCGATTCTGAGTGATCCGGACAACCTGATGGCAGTGATTCGTGATGAACTGATTGCCGTCAAAGATGAATACGGTGATGAACGTCGCACCGAGATCCTGGCTAATCACCTGGATCTGACGCTGGAAGATCTGATCAGTGAAGAAGAGATGGTGGTGACGCTGTCTCATGCGGGTTACGCCAAAACCACCCAGCTTGACACTTATCAGGCGCAGAAACGTGGTGGCAAGGGTAAAGCCGCGACCGGTATGAAAGACGAAGACTTTGTCGAGCATCTGTTTGTGGCCAACACCCACGACACGCTGCTGTGTTTCTCCAGCTTCGGTAAGGTCTACTGGAAGAAAGTTTATGAATTGCCTCAGGGCGGACGCACCGCTCGTGGTAAACCGATTGTAAACCTGCTGCCACTCGAAGAAGGCGAGCGCATTAATGCGGTGCTGCCGATTCGTGAGTATGAGGCGGACAAGTTTATCTTCATGGCAACCGCTTCCGGTACCGTGAAGAAAACACCGCTGGTGGATTATTCCCGCCCACGTTCCAGCGGCATCATTGCCGTTGATCTGAAAGAAGGCGACCGACTGGTTGATGTGGCGGTCACTGACGGTATGTCCGATGTGATGCTGTTCAGCTCAGCCGGTAAAGTCATTCGTTTCCCTGAAAGCGATGTCCGTTCGATGGGGCGCGTGTCCCGCGGTGTCCGTGGTATGCGTATTGCCGATGACGAACGCATCATTGCCCTGATAATTGCGCAGGAAGAAGGGGCGATTCTGACTGCCACCGAATATGGTTACGGTAAGCGTACTGATCTGGCCGAATACCGGGTGCAGGGTCGTGGCGGCCAGGGCATTATCTCGATTCAGACTTCCGCCCGTAACGGCAGCGTTGTCGGTGCGGTTCAGGTCTGCGATGAAGATCAAATCATGTTAATCACCAACGGTGGCACGCTGGTTCGCACGCCGGTTAAAGATGTGTCACTGGTTGGTCGTAACACCCAGGGTGTGCGTCTTATCAACCTCAGCAACGATGAAAAGCTGGTCGGTGTGGAGCGGGTTATTGAAGACGAAGAAGACGCCGAACTGCCGGTGGGTGAAGACGAAGACACTGCAACAGAAGAGTAACTTTGAGAGCGTATAACTTTAGTGCCGGCCCGGCCATGCTGCCGGATGCCGTGATGAAACAGGCCCAGCAGGAAATGCTGGACTGGCAGGGAACGGGTATGTCAGTGATGGAAATGAGCCATCGCGGTCCCGAGTACACATCGATTGCCGAGAAGGCCGAAGCCGATCTGCGCGAACTGATGTCGATTCCCGATGACTACGCTGTGCTGTTTTTACAGGGTGGTGCTTCGCTGCAGTTCCCGATGATTCCGATGAATCTGCTGCGTGGCAAGACCCGGGCCGACTATTTCAACACGGGTGCCTGGTCCGGCAAAGCCATCTCGGAAGCGAGACGTTTCTGTGAGGTCAATGTTGCGACTGATTCCAGCGCTAACCGCTTTACGACAGTTGCTGACGCCAGTGAGTGGCAGTTGTCCAAGGAAGCGGCTTATGTGCATTACACGCCTAATGAAACCATTCATGGTCTGGAAATGCATTATGTGCCGGAAGTCGGAAATGTGCCGCTGGTCGCGGATATGTCATCGACGATTCTGTCACGGCCGATTGATGTCACCAAGTTCGGTTTGATTTACGCCGGTGCGCAGAAGAATATCGGTCCTGCCGGTCTCTGCATCGTGATTGTGCGTAAAGATCTGATGGGTGACGTCCTGCCCGGCACACCGACCATGCTCAATTACCAGACTCATGCGGATAACGGCTCGATGTACAACACGCCGGCGACCTACAGCTGGTATCTGGCTGGTCTGGTCTTCGACTGGCTCAAGCAGCAAGGCGGTCTTGAAGGCATGGCTGAAATCAATAAGCGTAAAGCCGACAAGCTTTACAGTGCGATTGATGGCAGTCCGTTTTACGCCAACCCGGTCGACCCGCGCTATCGCTCCTGGATGAACATCCCGTTCACCCTGGCTGACAGCAGTCTGGAAAAAACCTTCCTGCAGGAAGCGGCGAAAGAACAATTGCTGACACTGAAAGGGCATCGTGATCTCGGCGGCATGCGCGCCAGCATCTACAACGCCATGCCGGAAGCCGGTGTTGATAAACTGATCGAATTCATGCAACAGTTTGAGCGTCAATACGGATAAATGCCGCCGATGAACGAACAAGAGCAAAAGGCCCTTGAAAAGATTCGCCAGCAGATCGATGAAACCGATCAGCAAATTCAGCACTTGCTGAATCAGCGAACGGCGATGGCGCAAGAAGTGGCGCGAATCAAAATAGAAAATGGCGAGAAAGCCGATTTCTACCGCCCTGAACGTGAAGCGATGGTGCTGCGTAATGTGATGGCCCGGAACGAGGGGCCATTGTCATCACAGGAAATGGCACGACTGTTTCGTGAAATCATGTCCGCCTGCCTGGCGGCTGAAAAACCCCTGCAGGTTGCCTATCTGGGGCCGGAAGGTTCTTTCACTCAGGCGGCAGCACTTAAGCACTTCGGTGGCTCGGTAGAATTACAGTCCGTCAGCACTATTGCCAATGTCTTTCGTGCTGTCGAAACCGAACATGCCTGTTATGGTGTGGTGCCGGTTGAAAATTCAACCGAAGGTGTGGTGAGTCACACCCTGGATCGCTTTATTTCCTCTTCACTGAAGATTAATGGTGAAGTGACCTTGCCGATTCATCACTATCTGCTGGGTCGGGCTGAATCGCTGGATGAAGTTCGCCAGGTATTTGCTCATCCCCAGGCCCTGGCACAGTGCCGGCAGTGGCTGGGTGATCAGTTGCCACAGGCGGAACTGATACCGCTTGACAGTAATTCCGAAGCCGCCAAGCGGGTATCTGCAATGGACGCCAGTGCCGCTGCGATTGCAGCCAGTACAGCAGCTGCCATTTATGGCCTGAAAGTACTGGCCAATAATATTGAAGATGAGTCTGATAACACCACTCGTTTTCTGGTGATTGGCAGGCAGAATGTCGGCCCTTCCGGCGTCGATAAAACTGCCTTACTGGTGGCGACCAAGAACAAACCGGGCGCTTTGCAGTCTCTACTGAAACCACTGGCCGAGAGTGGCATCAGTATGACGCGCATTGAGTCGCGTCCGTCGCGCAAAGGCATCTGGGAATACGTGTTTTTTATTGATATCGAGGGACATATTCAGGAGCCGGCAGTGGCAGAGGCCCTGCAGCGACTGGAACAGGAATCCTCGATGTTCAGAATTCTGGGGTCTTATCCCAAGGCAGTCCTTTAATGAAGCAACTAGTACTGGCAAACCCCCGTGGCTTCTGTGCCGGGGTCGACCGGGCGATTGATATTGTCGAACGGGCACTGGCGCTTTTCGGTGCACCTATCTATGTTCGTCACGAAGTGGTACATAACCGTTTTGTGGTTGATGACCTGCGTAACAAAGGCGCCGTGTTTGTTGAGGAACTCGATGAGGTCCCGGACAACAGCACGGTCATTTTCAGTGCCCACGGCGTGTCAAAAGAAGTCCAGCATGCGGGTACCCAGCGTGGTTTGAAGGTCTTTGATGCCACCTGTCCGTTGGTGACCAAGGTGCATATGGAAGTCTCCCGCTATGAAAAGCAGGGCATGGAATGCATTCTGATTGGTCACGAAGGTCATCCGGAAGTAGAAGGCACCATGGGGCAATACACTTCGAAAGAAGGGGGCATGTATCTGGTGGAGTCACCGGAAGATGTCGCCAGACTCCAGGTTAAAAATCCTGAGCGGCTGGCTTTTGTCACCCAGACTACGCTCTCTGTTGATGACACATCGAGAGTTATTGACGCACTGCGAGAACATTTTCCGTATATCACCGGTCCCAGCAAAGATGATATCTGCTACGCCACCCAAAACCGTCAGGATGCAGTGAAAAAACTGGCGAGAGACTGTGATCTGGTGCTTGTTGTCGGTTCGGTTAACAGTTCCAACTCTAACCGGCTGCGTGAATTGTCGGAAAAGCTGGGCACACAGGCTTACCTGCTGGACAATGCCGAGGAAATTCAGGCTGACTGGTTCGAAGGCAAGCAGCGGATTGGTCTGACTGCCGGCGCATCGGCACCGGAAATTCTGGTGCAGCAAGTGGTTTCCAGACTGTCCGAACTGGGGGTTGTCGATGTGCAGGAAGATGATGGTTTACGTGAAGACATTGAGTTTTCGTTACCGAGAGAACTTAAGATAGATGTGAGCAGTCTGAGAAAATAAAAATTAAGGCCCTACATGCCCTTTTTGCCCGTATTTCTTTGGACAGACATACTGATTTTCCTGCTACTGGCAGTAGTGGTCGCAGCCGTCATTTATATCCGTCGCCGTCCGCATCTCAGGGCGCCCTGGAAATCCGTTATTCAACGCCGTCGTGGCATGATCGCCATCATGGTGCTGAGCTGTTATGTGGTCATCGGTCTTCTCGATTCTCTGCATTATCGGCCGGCACTGGAAAATGACGGTGACTCGACCAGCACTCATTACGCGACCGAAGTCATCAGCGTATTTGATCGCATCGCCCAACCTTTGCGCCAGCAGGTTGAAAAAACCTATTCCGCACCGTTTGCGCATCGACTCTACGTCAAGGAAATGCAGACAGCCGATGACGGCTCACTGATTTATGACTATCCGCGGCTGAAATACGGTGCCAGCCATCTCGATGACCCCGTGAATAAAGTCGACGACATTATCAGCACCATTATCAGCGCCACGCTGCTGAGTCTGTTGCTGGTCATCATAGTCTTTATCCTGCATTGCCTGTTCAACCGCAAGCGACTCGGTGGCAGTGTCATTAAACAGGCAGTGAGAATAGGCCGAGGTGAGTCTGACTATCCGCTGCGCACCTTCTATCTGATGCTGTTTTTGCTGACAGTCACCTTGGTCAATCTGGTGGCGCTGAGTGCTGATTATCACGTCTTCGGCACTGATAAAGTGGGTCAGGATGTGCTTTACCAGGCACTGAAGAGTGTGCGAACCGGTCTCGTCATCGGTACACTGACGACCCTGGTGATGCTGCCGCTAGCCATCATGCTGGGGATTGCCGCCGGTTATTTCCGTGGCTGGATTGACGACATTATTCAGTACATCTATACCACGTTGAATTCGATTCCGGGCGTTCTGTTGATTGCGGCTGCGGTGTTGATACTGCAGGTCTATATGAACAACAACCCGGAGCAGTTCGAGACGATTGCTGAAAGGGCTGATATGCGTCTGCTGTTCCTATGCACCATTCTGGGGGTGACCAGCTGGACGGGTCTCTGCCGTATTCTCAGGGCGGAAACGCTGAAACTGCGTGAAGCCGAATATGTGCTCGCTTCAAGATCGCTGGGCGCCAGTAACTTCAGTATTCTGCATAAACACATTCTTCCCAACCTGATGCATCTGGTTTTAATTGCCGTGGTGCTGGACTTCAGTGGTCTCGTTCTGGCTGAAGCGGTATTGTCATACGTCGGTGTTGGCGTTGACCCGTCGATGATAAGCTGGGGCAATATGATCAACAGCGCGCGTCTGGAAATGGCACGCGATCCCGTCGTCTGGTGGTCTCTGACTGCTGCCTTTATCTCGATGTTTATTCTGGTGCTTGCCGCTAACCTGTTCGCCGATGTAGTTCGCGATGCCTTTGACCCCAGAATGCAGGGGGCACGATGACAGACACCCTGCTGGAAGTAAAAGGGCTGAAAACCTGGTTCGGTGACGGCGATAATCCGGCTAGAGCCGTCGATGGTGTTGATTTCAGCATCCGCCGCGGTGAGACCTTCGCACTGTTGGGTGAATCCGGCTGTGGTAAGTCGATGACTGCCTTATCCCTGTTACGACTCAATCCACATCCAGCCAGTCGTATCGTGGCCGGTGAAGTCCTGCTCTCAGGGCAGAACCTGCTGCCGCTCTCGGAAAGCGAAATGGAGAAGATACGTGGACGCCGGGTTTCCATGATTTTCCAGGAGCCCCAGAGTTCACTCAATCCGGTACTGACGGTGGGGCAGCAGATCGCCGAGGTACTCAACTGGCACTTTAACACCGATAAGCAACGTATCCACGAGCGTTCTATTGAGCTGTTGAAGTCGGTTGGTATCCCTGATCCGCATCAGCGAATTAAAGAATATCCTCATCAGTTATCCGGCGGTATGAAACAACGGGTGATGATTGCGATTGCATTGGCCGGTGAGCCTGAGCTTTTGATTGCCGACGAGCCTACGACTGCATTGGATGTCACCATTCAGGCGCAGATCCTGGATTTGCTCAAGAATATCCAGCAGAAAACTGGCATGGCGATCATGTTGATCACCCATGATCTGGGTGTTGTGGCACAGATGGCCGATCATGTCGCGGTGATGTACGCCGGTCAGATTGTTGAATCAGCGAGCCGTCGCCAGTTTTTTAACGATACTCAGCACCCATACACTCGAAAGCTATTTGAAGCCTTGCCTTCTGAACAGAAACGCGAAGAAAAACTCACGGTCATCAAAGGCAGTGTGCCACCATTAAACCAGCCGTTTAACTGCTGCCGTTTTGCTGACCGCTGTGATTTTGCCTGGCAGCATTGTCATGATGTTGAACCGCGCTGGCTGGCGTCAGAAGGTCATGGCGTGCGTTGTCACCTGTACGATCCAGCGGTCTCAGCAGAGCGGGTCAGGCCGGAACTTGCTGTCACCAGTTCGCGACTGTCTGAGGTGGTACCGGCGGATAAAGCCCTATTGCAGGCCGATCGCCTGAAAGTTCACTTTCCGATCAAAAAAGGCATCCTGCAGCGTGTTGTGGGTCACGTTAAAGCCGTCGATGGCATCAGTCTTGATCTGCGACCGGCAGAAACCTTGGCCCTGGTGGGCGAATCGGGCTGTGGTAAAACCACAGTGGGTAAAGGCATTTTGCAGTTGGTACCAGTGACATCAGGTGAAGTCAGTTTCCGTGGTCGGGCTCTGACCCGATTACCTGAACGTGAACTCAAAGAAGCTCGTTCGGCGATGCAGATCATTTTTCAGGATCCCTTCTCATCGATGAACCCACGGATGACGATCACCCAGGTTATTGAGGAGGGCATGCTGACGTCGTCGATCAAAGACCCAGCAGAGCGGGAAAAGAAAGTCGATGAATTGTTGGAACGGGTGGGGCTGAGACCTGATATCAAATACCGTTACCCGCATGAATTTTCCGGTGGGCAACGCCAGCGGATCTGCATTGCCAGAGCACTGGCGGCAGAACCGGAAGTGATTATCTGTGATGAACCGACCAGTGCTCTGGATGTCTCGGTCCAGGCGCAGATTCTCAATCTGTTGCGTGATATCCAGCATGAATTTGGTTTGTCCTACCTGTTTATTACCCACAACATTGCCGTGGTTGACTATCTGGCCCACCGGGTAGCAGTAATGTATCTGGGGCGTGTGGTGGAAGAAGGATTGCGCGACGAAGTCTTGAATTCGCCCAAGCATCCCTACACCCAGGCCTTGTTATCAGCGGTACCGAAAATAGACAGCGAAAGTCAGCGCGAGAGCGTTAAACTGGAAGGAGAATTACCGTCTCCGGCCAATCCGCCTAAAGGTTGTCACTTCCATCAGCGCTGCCCGCATGTGATGCCGATTTGCCGGGAAACCTACCCGGATTTAAGTCAGCTCAGTCGCAGCCACACCGTTAAATGCTATTTATATGAGGATAACTATGGATCAACAGACTCAAATTGAACTCGAAGCAGCCGCTTTCCGTCGCCTGCTGGAACATCTGCAGGCCAACACCGATGTTCAGAATATCGATTTGATGAATCTGGCGGGTTTTTGCCGTAACTGTTTATCCAAGTGGTATCTCGCCGCGGCTGAAGACAAAGGTCTTGAGATGGATTATGACCAGGCGCGGGAATATGTTTACGGCATGCCTTACAGTGAGTGGAAAGACAAATATCAGACTGGACCTAAGCAGTAATCCGCTGATTGATTTATCAACCACAGAGGCACAGAGAACACAGAGTCAATAATAGCTATCCGCAGATTTCGCCGATTTCCACAGATTAAATTAAACGATGGCAACTGCAGGATGTTTCAACTCGAGTGATTCCAGTCAGGACAATCTGCGAATTAATATTCTTTATAACCTCTGTGCCTCTGTGGTTAAAAATTATCCAGTGTAATTTGCGGATAAAAAAATTCAGGACTCAGTTTTAGATATCGCACGCAGTTTTTCGGCCAGTGCCTGCGTATCAGTCTGGTGCTGCTCTTGAGGGCGCAGGACAGCGACTGTACTGATAGTCTGCCGTAATTGCTGTAAGTAACGACGGCAACAGCTGCAATACACCAGATGTAGGAACAGTCCTACCCGTTTACCCAGTGGTAAATCACCATCCAGATAGTTACTGGCTTCTTCAGCGACATCTTTACATTCAAACATCAATTAGCTTTCCTGATACTTCTCTATACTGTGATGCAATGCTGTCCTGGCACGATGCAAAAGGACTCTTGCATTAGACGAGGTGATATCCAGAATGTTACAGATTTCTGTCATCTCCAGACCTTCTATATCTGCCATGGTCAGCACCGCACGTTGATGTGGCGGTAACTGCTGAAACGTGTTCTCGATGACTTGTCTCAGTTGATCGTTTTCCAGCAGGGCATCGGGCGTTTCAATATTCCACGGCAGCACATCATCAATCCGATGTCCCCGTTTATCGAACTTTTCATCCGGCTCGGCCTGCCAACCATCATCCAATGACAGTTGTCGACGCTCACGTCGCAGACGGCTCTTGGCAGTGTTACCTGTAATCTGTAATAGCCAGGTTTTGAGACTGGAACGGCCTTCAAAGCGTGGCAGGGCATTGATGGCGGATATCCAGGCTTCCTGAACCACGTCATCTGCAAAGGCTTCACCGATTATCGCTCTGGCGACCGAGAGCATGATGCTATGGTAGCGCCCAACGACAAATTCAAAGGCGTCAGCATCACCCTCAATCAGCTTTGTAATCAGTGTTTTTTCGTCCATTTGCCCGGCTGAGGCAATTTTTTTCATTCTGTTTGTAACAATCACCCAACACAAAAGTCTATGGTAGCAGGACTGGCTCATGCGTGGCCGGTTGTTTTTTGTTTCACAACGAGAAGGATATAACCATGGCTACAAGTAAGAAAACCTCTATTGCAATCGCTGCCTCTGCTGCTATGACCGCTGGTCTGGCACTGTCTCCCAGCATCGCCAGTGCTGAGAACCCCTTTGCTGCTCAGGAACTGTCCAACGGCTATATGCAACTGGCAGAACATCATGCTGAAGAAGGCAAATGTGGTGAAGCCAAGTGTGGCGGTGATAAGAAAACCGAAGAAGGTAAATGCGGCGAAGCCAAATGTGGCGGTGATAAAAAAGCTGAAGAAGGTAAATGTGGCGGCGACAAAAAAATGGATGAAGGAAAATGTGGTGAAGCCAAGTGTGGTGGTAACAAGTAAGCCAACTGCCCACATCTGACAGACGGATAAGGGCTCATCAGAGCCCTTATCCTTTCATAGGGGATCATCATGATACTGACTCGCCTCGGCTGTAGTCTTAAAAATGGCTTGGATAAAACGCGCAGTGTCGATTTTTTTGCACCACTGCTGTTAAGACTTTATCTGGCGCCGGTGTTCTGGGTGGCTGCCAACAACAAATGGAATCCGTTTGATGCTGACAGCTCGCTGGAAAACACCATTAGCTGGTTTGCCAACCCGGATTGGGGGCTGGGTTTACCCTTTCCCGAGTTGATGGCCTATCTCGCCTGGGGGGCTGAGTACTTCGGTGCCATTGCCTTGTTGTTGGGCCTGGCGGTGCGTTGGATGGCGATTCCCCTGATGATCACGATGGTCGTCGCTGCGGTCACTGTGCACTGGCAAAACGGCTGGCAGGCAATCCACGACAAAATGAGTGCTTTTCCTTCAGATAATCTTGACGGTGCCATGGATAGAATGGAGAAAGCTCGCAGCATTCTGCAGGAACATGGCAATTACGACTGGCTGACCGAAACCGGCAGTTTTGTTGTGCTCAACAACGGCATTGAATTTGCTGCAACTTACTTTGTCATGCTGCTGACGTTGTTTTTTATCGGCGCCGGTAAGTATTTGAGTCTGGATTACTGGATTGTGCATCAATGCTGGCAAAACCGAGGTGATTAGATGTTTATCAAACGCAAAAAATCCTGGGACCTGCCCGAGTCAGAAGTCACCGATTATCAGGTTTATAAAAACCGCAGACAGTTCCTAAATACCGCTATTTCGGTGGGCCTCGCCTCGGCATTGCCTTCAGTAGGGCTTGCCAAACCGGTTGACGAACTCAAGGTCTATGAAACGCTGAAAAAAAGCCAGTTTTCCACTGATGAAGAAAAAACGACGTTTGAGGCGATTACCACCTACAACAACTTCTATGAATTCGGCACCAGTAAAGAGGCGCCTTCTCTCTATGCCACCGAGTTTCCCGATGAGTCCAAGCCCTGGCGTGTGGAGATAGATGGGGAATGCGAGAACCCGGGTGTCTTTGAGTACGACGATCTGGTCAAACCCTTCACGATGGAGGAACGTATTTATCGTATGCGCTGTGTGGAGGGCTGGTCTATGGTGATCCCATGGATTGGTTTTCCGCTGGGAGAGTTGCTCAAGCAGGCCAAGCCAACGTCAAAAGCCAAATTTGTCGAGTTCACCACCTTGTATGACCCGGAGCAGATGCCCGGGCAACGGCGTGATGTACTCGAGTGGCCCTATGTCGAGGGCCTGCGTATCGATGAAGCGATGAATCCGCTGACTATCTTGTCTGTGGGACTCTACGGCAAGGAACTGCTGGGTCAGAATGGCGCGCCGATTCGACTGGTGGTGCCATGGAAATACGGTTTCAAAAGCATCAAGTCGATAGTCCGCATTCGTTTTGTCGAGAAAATGCCCTACACGGCGTGGGTTAAAGCCAATGCCAGCGAGTATGGTTTTTATTCCAACGTCAATCCGAATGTGGATCATCCGCGCTGGAGCCAGCGCAAAGAGCGTCGTATCGGTGAGTTTCTCAAACGCGATACGCTGATGTTTAACGGATACGGTGATGACGTTGCTGAGCTCTATACAGGCATGGACCTCAAACGCTATTTCTAGCAAAGACAAGCACAAGCTGATCAAAGTCAGCCACCTCAAAGGAGGACTCTTCCTGCTGTGTTTGTGGCCTTTCGTCTACATGGTCTGGGGTTTTTTCAGCCATCAGCTTGGTGCCAATCCGATTGATACGGTCACGCGCCTGAGCGGGCTTTGGGCGCTGCGCTTTTTATTGATAACACTCTGTGTCACGCCGTTGCGTTGGTTGACCGGGCTCAATCAGCTGGTTCGTTTTCGTCGCATGCTGGGGCTGTTTGCCTTTTTCTATGCCACGGTGCACATGCTGCTGTATCTGGGGCTGGATCAGTTTTTCGACTGGAGTGAAATCTGGCGCGATATCATTAAACGACCGTTTATTACGGTCGGCTTCATCAACTTTGTCGCACTGTTGCCTTTAGTGATGACTTCCACGAACAAAATGGTGAAGCGTATGGGAGGCCGTCGCTGGAAAAAATTACACAGATTGTCCTATTTTGTTGCCGCCGCAGCCTGTGTGCATTTCCTCATGCTGGTCAAGGCCGATATCCGCGAGCCGGTAGTCTACATTGTGATTCTCACCGGATTGCTGGGAGTGCGCCTGGTGCATGCGGCGCGACAAAAAAGCTGAGTCAGCCTTAAAGGGTGGAGATGATGTCTGATATCGTCGTCAGGCAGTCCACATTTCCCCGTTTTTCCCAACAAGCAGATTCACAACAATTTTTAATCTTGTTGAGAATCGCTGCTGTTTGATAAATATTTGCCAGTAAAGATTTTTCTTCGCATTGAGCGGCATTCAGCCTGTCTCAGCAGGGTGTTGTGAAGATGATTTTGAACAAAAACTGTTACAATGTCCCGCTGATACTCATCGCGTAATGATTAAAGAAGGTATTTATGACTGATTTTGTCGATCACGATCCACAGGAAACTCAGGAATGGCTTGATGCACTCGAGTCTGTGATTGAGGCCGGTGGTGATGAAAAAGCGCACTATATCATTGAGAAACTCATTGATATGGCACGCCGCACCGGCATCAACCTGCCGTATAGCGCCAACACCGCCTACGTCAACACGATTCCGGTCGATCAGCAAGAACGCATCCCTGGCGATCAGGCGATGGAACATAAATTAAGATCGTATATCCGCTGGAATGCGATGGCGATGGTGGTTAAAGCCAATATGAAACCCGGATCTGTCGGTGGTCATATTGCCAGCTTCTCGTCCGCCGCCACCCTGTACGACGTTGGCTTCAATCACTTCTTTAAAGGGGATGATTATGGCAACGGCTCCGATATGGTCTTCTTCCAGGGCCACTCGGCGCCCGGCATCTATGCCCGCTCTTTCCTGGAAGGTCGCCTGACCGAGGAGCAACTGGAAAACTTCCGTTTTGAAGTGGACGGCAATGGTCTGTCTTCTTACCCTCACCCCTGGCTGATGCCGGACTACTGGCAGTTCCCGACTGTATCAATGGGGCTGGGTCCGATTCTCGCCATCTACCAGGCGCGCTTCATGAAATACATGCAGCACCGTGAAATCGTCGCCACCGAAGGTCGCCATGTCTGGGCTTATCTGGGTGACGGTGAAATGGATGAGCCGGAGTCGCTGGGTGCGATCACGCTGGCGGGTCGTGAAAAACTCGACAACCTGATTTATGTTGTTAACTGTAACCTGCAGCGCCTTGATGGCCCGGTACGTGGTAACGGCAAAATCATTCAGGAACTGGAAGCCCTGTTCCGTGGTGCCGGCTGGAACGTCATCAAAGTGATCTGGGGCAGTGGCTGGGATCAACTGCTAGCCCGCGATACCAAAGGTCTGCTGCTCAAGCGCATGGAAGAAGTGGTTGATGGTGAATACCAGAACTACAAAGCCAAAGACGGTGCTTATGTACGTAAGCATTTCTTCGGCAAATATCCTGAGCTGCTGGAAATGGTCTCCGATATGACCGACGAGGACATCTGGCACCTGTCTCGTGGTGGCCATGATCCTCGTAAGATCTATGCTGCTTACAAACGTGCTGTTGAGCATGAGGGGCAGCCGACTGTTATTCTCGCGAAAACCGTAAAAGGTTACGGGATGGGTGAAGCCGGTGAAGGTCAGAACACCACGCACCAGCAGAAGAAACTCGAAATCGAACAGATGAAGCGTTTCCGTGACCGTTTCAATATTCCGGTTTCCGATGAAGACATTGATGAAATTCCGTTCATCAAGCTCAAAGATGACAGTCCTGAGAAAAAATATCTGCTGGAACGTCGTGAAGAATTGGGTGGTTTCCTGCCTAAACGCAATCACGATGCACCGGCACTGGAAATTCCTGAGCTGAAAACCTTTGATGCCGTACTGAAATCCAGTGGTGATCGCGAACTGTCTACCACCATGGCTTTTGTCCGCGTTCTCACCGCCCTGATTCGCGACAAGAAAATCGGCAAGAACATTGTGCCTATCGTACCGGATGAGGCTCGTACCTTTGGTATGGAAGGCCTGTTCCGCTCGATTGGCATCTACTCTTCATCCGGTCAGCGATATGAACCGGAAGATTCCGGTAAGGTCATGTGGTACCGCGAAGATACCAAAGGCCAGATCCTGGAAGAGGGTATCAACGAAGCCGGCTCCATGGCCGAGTGGGTGTCTGCGGCAACCGCTTATGCCAACTACGGCGTAAACATGGTGCCGTTCTACATCTATTACTCCATGTTCGGTTACCAGCGAGTCGGTGACCTGTGGTGGCTGGCCGGCGATATGCAGGCCAAAGGTTTCCTGATTGGCGGTACTGCCGGTCGTACTACCCTGAATGGTGAAGGTCTGCAGCATCAGGATGGTCATAACCTGCTGATGGCAAACGCGATTCCGAACTGTGTCAGCTACGACCCGACTTATGCCTATGAAATGGCGGTTATCGTACATAACGGTATGAAACGTATGTACGAGAAGCAGGAGAATGTTTTCTATTACATCACCGCGATGAACGAAAACTACCAGCACCCTGAAATGCCAAAAGGTGCCGAGGAAGGCATCATCAAAGGTATGTACAAACTCAGAGCGGGTGGTAAGCATAAGCTGAAAGCACAACTGCTGGGCAGCGGCACTATCCTGCGTGAAGTGGAAGCGGCTGCAGAACTGCTGGAAAAAGACTGGAAAGTGGCTGCCACCGTTTGGAGCGCGACCAGCATCAATGAACTGACCCGTGACGGTCAGGAAGTTGATCGTTATAACCGCCTGCATCCGGGTGCTGACAAGAAACGCAGTTACGTGTCTGAATGCCTGGATGACGAGCCGGGTGTTGTGGTTGCTGCAACGGATTATATCCGCATCTATGCTGAGCAAATCCGCCCATGGGTTAAAGCGCCGTTTACTGTGCTTGGCACTGACGGCTTTGGCCGCAGCGACACCCGTGAGAAACTGCGTAGTTTCTTTGAAGTCGACCGCTATCACGTTGTCGTGGCTACCTTGAGCACGCTGGCACAGCAGGGCGAAATCAAGCCTGAAGTTGTCGCTGATGCGATCAAGAAATACGACATCAAAGCGGATGCAATGAACCCGGTTAAGGCATAAACAATGGCAGATTTGATTGAAATTAAAGTACCCGATATTGGTGACTTCGAAGACGTTGAAATCATTGAAGTGCTGGTTGCCGAGGGCGACAGCATTGATGAAAACCAGGAAGTCATCACGGTAGAGTCTGATAAGGCGATGATGGAAATCCCGGCCGACAAGGGCGGGGTGATCAAGGAAATGAAAGTTTCCGTCGGTGACAGAGTCAGCGAAGGCACGGTGATTGCACTGGTTGAGGCCGCAGGTGGCGCTGCTGCAGAAGACAAGCAGGAAGAAAAGCCTGCTGAAGCACCCAAAGCAGAAGAAAAACCTACTGAGCCGAAAAAAGCAGAAGCGCCCAAGCAGGATCAGGCTCCGGCACCAACAACGGCAGAGGCGGGCAGTGTCTCCCAGGAGCCGCAGTTGAAGGATCCGATTCCTTATGCGCCTGATAACAAGTCCGGTATCCGCCGGGCCCATGCTTCACCATCGGTGCGTCGCTTTGCCCGGGAACTGGGTGTCGTTCTGACTTCAGTGACCGGTACCGGTCCTAAAGGTCGTATCACTAAAGAAGATGTGCAGGGTTATGTTAAGAATGCCCTGACCCAGCCAGCAGCGGCGCCTGCTCAGGGTGGCAGTGCCATCCCACCGGTACCGACCGTCAACTTTGAACAGTTCGGCGATATCGAGGCCCAGGAACTGTCACGTATCAAGAAGATTTCCGGCAAGCACTTGCATGCCTGCTGGCTCAATATTCCGCACGTGACCCAGTTTGATGAAGCCGATATTACTGAGCTGGAAGAATTCCGTCAGGAAAACAAACAGATGGCCAAAGATCGCGGCGTCAACCTGACCCCGCTGGTTTTCATCATGAAAGCCGTGGTCGCCTGTCTGAAAGCCTATCCGGAATTCAATGCCTCTTTGAGTGAAGACAAAGAAAGCTTGATTCTGAAGGAGTACTACAACATCGGGGTGGCGGTGGATACACCGAACGGTCTGATGGTGCCTGTCATCAAGGATGTCGATAAGAAAGGCTTTCTGGAACTGGCCGGTGAGCTGGGTGAAATCAGCCAGCGCGCCCGTGATGGTGCATTGAGCGCCAAAGACATGCAGGGTGGTACTTTCTCGATTTCCAGCCTGGGTGGTATCGGTGGTCAGTTTTTCACACCGATTGTGAATGCACCGGAGGTCGCCATTCTGGGCGTCAGCCGTCACAGCATGAAACCCGTCTGGAACGGTAAAGAGTTTGAGCCGCGTCTGATGCTGCCATTATCCATCTCCTACGATCACCGTGTGATTGACGGCGCTGCCGGTGCCCGTTTCACCGTGATGTTGAGCCAGATGTTGTCAGATATCAGGAAGGTATTACTATGAGTGTAATCGAGGTTAAAGTCCCCGATATCGGCGATTTTGACGCCGTTGAAATTATTGAAGTGCTGGTCAGCGAAGGTGAAGAGATCAGCGAAAATCAGGACATCATTACCCTGGAATCTGACAAGGCTGCGATGGAAATCCCTTCCACGGTGAGCGGCAAAGTCGCCAACCTGAAAGTCAGTGTCGGTGACAAAGTCAGTGAAGGCGATGTCATTCTGACTGTGGAAGTGGCCGAGTCTGAACAGTCTGATGAAGAACCAGCCGAAGCCAAACAGGAAAGCAAAACCGAGACTAAAACAGAATCCAAGCCGGCACCGACACCAGCCGCTGCGCCAGCAGGCGATGCTGATATGCATGCCGAAGTACTGGTACTGGGTTCAGGTCCTGGTGGTTACACGGCCGCATTCCGCGCCGCTGATTTAGGTAAAAACGTGGTGATGGTCGAGCGCCATCAGCGTATCGGTGGTGTCTGTCTTAACGTGGGTTGTATTCCGTCCAAGGCGCTGCTGCATACGGCACAGATCATCAATGAAGCCGATGAAATGGGCGGCCATGGTATTAAGTTCGGCAAGCCTGAAATAAACCTGAAAGAACTGGCCGGTTGGAAAGACAGTGTGGTCAAACAGCTGACCGGTGGTCTGCAGGGCCTCGCCAAACAACGTAAAGTCAGCATCGTCCACGGTGAAGGCAGCTTCACCAGCCCTAATACGCTGCAGGTGGAGGGTGAAAATGGCACTAAGACCATTTCATTCGAGAACTGCATTATTGCAGCCGGTTCACGTGTTACCAAGATCCCTGTTTTCCCGCACGATGACCCACGCATGATGGACTCCACCGATGCGCTGGAATTGGAAGATGTGCCAGAGAGACTACTGGTCATCGGCGGTGGCATTATTGGTATGGAAATGGCCACTGTGTATGACGCACTGGGTTCTAAAATTACCGTTGTCGAAATGCAGGACAGCCTGATTCCGGGTGCGGACAAGGATATCGTCAAACCGCTGCTGAAACGGGTTCAGGATAAATATGAAAATATTTTCCTCAGCACCAAAGTGGCGAGCATCGAACCACAGAAAAAAGGCCTCAAGGTCAAATTCGAGGGTAAAGATGCGCCGGAGGAAGATACTTTCGACAAGATCCTGGTGGCGGTGGGCCGTACCCCTAACGGCAAGTTGATCAATGCCGAAGCTGCCGGTGTTTCTGTCGATGACTGGGGTTTTATTGCCACCGATGGTCAGATGCGCACCAATGTGCCGCATATCTTTGCGATTGGCGATATCGTCGGCCAGCCGATGCTGGCACATAAAGCCACCCACGAGGGCAAAGTGGCTGCCGAAGTGATTGCCGGACAGAAATCCGTGTTTGAACCAATGACCATTCCGTCAGTGGCTTATACCGATCCGGAAGTGGCCTGGATGGGCATCAGCGAAGATGAAGCCAAGAAGCAGGGCATCGACTACGTCAAAGGCGCCTTCCCCTGGGCAGCCAGTGGCCGTAGCCTCAGTCTCGGCCGTGACGAAGGCCTGACCAAAGCACTGTTCGAAAAAGAGACAGGTCGTTTGCTCGGTGCCGGTATTGTCGGACCGAATGCCGGTGAACTGATTGCTGAGGCCACGCTGGCGTTGGAAATGGGGGCAGATGCTGAAGATATCGGCCTGACCATCCATCCGCATCCGACCCTGTCGGAAACGCTGTGTTTTGCTGCCGAAATGGCAGAGGGCAGCATTACCGATTTGATGCCGCCACGTAAAACCCTGCATTCCAAGTAATGCTGGATTTACCTGGCAGCCGCCAGAGCAGATGAAATCAGGGCATGCCTGCTTTACATGCAAGCATGCCCTTTTTTTGCGTGATATTCTCCCATATTCATGGCCGTCAAAAAGCAACACACTCACACACTGAAACCGCCACTTAAATGGGCTGGAGGCAAACGCTGGTTAATACAGTATCTCCAGTATTACTGGCGTCAGCATAAAGAAAAGCGGCTGGTCGAGCCGTTCTGCGGTGGTCTGTCGGTGGCGCTGGGACTGAATCCCGAGCGCGCACTGCTCAATGATCTGAATCCGGCTCTGATTAATTTTTACCAGCATCTCAAACAGGGGCTGGTGATTGATATCGAGATGGTCAATAACGAGAAGGTTTATTACAAGAGTCGTGACACCTTTAACCGTCTCAATGGCGACCCGGCCTCGAAACTGATGGCCGCTCAGCTGTTTTATTACCTTAACCGTACCGGTTATAACGGCTTGTGCCGGTTTAATAAAAAGGGCGGTTATAACGTCCCGTTCGGTCGCTACAAAACCATCAACTATCAGGATGACTTCAGTCATTATCAGCCGGTGCTCTCACAGTGGCAGTTCAGTAATGTCGACTTTGAACAACTGAAAGTGGCTGATGACGACTTTATCTATGCTGATCCGCCCTACGACACACCGTTTCATCAATATTCTCAACAGGGTTTTGACTGGGACGACCAGGAAAGGCTGGCTGAATGGCTCAGTCGCCATCCCGGGCCGGTGATCTTATCCAATCAGGCCACCGACAGAGTGCTCAAGCTCTACCGCAAGCTGGGTTTTCGTCTCCGCTTTCTCGATGCGCCCAGGCTCATCAGCTGCAAAGGCAATGAGCGTCAGGCAGTGAAAGAAGTGCTTGCGCTGAAGGGACTTTGATACAATAGCGCCTCATTTTTAATTCAAGAAACGCGCCGGTTGACCGCTAACTGTGGTTACAGGAAAAGGGTAGCCGGGCCTCAATTTACAGGAATCATTTTTGCCCATGTCTAAGATTAATAAAGTCGTGCTGGCCTACTCAGGAGGCCTTGATACTTCAGTTATTTTGAAATGGCTGCAGGATAAATATGACGCCGAGGTGGTGACCTTTACTGCCGATCTGGGACAAGGTGAAGAAGTCGAGCCGGCCCGTGCCAAGGCAAAATCGCTGGGCATCAAGGAAATCTTTATTGAAGACCTGCGTGAAGAATTCGCCCGCGATTATGTTTTTCCGATGTTCCGTGCCAATGCCATTTACGAAGGTGAGTACCTGCTGGGTACTTCCATTGCCCGGCCTTTGATTGCCAAACGGCTGGTAGAGATCGCCAGCGAGACAGGCGCCGAAGCCGTCTCTCACGGTGCCACCGGTAAAGGTAATGACCAGGTGCGTTTCGAATTGGGTGCCTATGCGCTGAAGCCTGGCATCAAAGTCATTGCCCCTTGGCGTGAATGGGATCTGCTGTCGCGTCAGAAACTGCTGGATTATGCAGAACAGCATGGCATTCCGGTGGAAATGAAGCAGGGCAAGAAATCGCCTTATTCGATGGATGCCAACCTGCTGCATATCTCCTATGAGGGCGGCATTCTGGAAGACCCATGGGCCGAGCCGGAAGAATCCATGTGGCGCTGGTCGGTATCACCGGAAAATGCGCCGGATGAGCCGACTTATCTGGAACTGACCTATGAGCAGGGTGATATCGTCGCCATCAACGGGGAACGGATGACACCGGCTACCGTGATGAGCTACTTGAATAAAGTCGCCGGTGACAATGGTATCGGCCGTCTGGATATCGTCGAAAACCGTTATGTCGGTATGAAGTCCCGCGGCTGTTATGAAACGCCGGCCGGTACCGTCATGCTGAAAGCACACCGTGCGATTGAATCGCTGACACTGGACCGTGAAGTCGCTCACCTGAAAGATGAGCTGATGCCACGATATGCGCAGATGATTTACAACGGATACTGGTGGGCACCGGAACGGGTGATGATGCAGTCAATGATTGATGAGTCGCAAAAAACCGTAAACGGTGTGGTCAGAGTCAAGCTCTACAAAGGCAATGTGATCGTGGTTGGCCGAGCGTCTGAAACAGACAGCCTGTTCGACGAATCGATTGCGACCTTTGAAGATGATGCCGGTGCTTATGATCAGAAAGATGCGGAAGGCTTCATTAAACTGAATGCACTGCGTTTGAAGATCGCCGGCAACAAAAAACGTTAAGCACAGAGTCGAGGTAAGGCTGGATGGACTACAACGAGTTATCAGACAAAGCCGCTGAATACATGCGGCTGGCATTGCCACTGATGCGTAAGCACGGTGTGCCAATGACACCTGATAATTACGCGGTCTGGTACGAGCATGTGTCAGGCGCCAACGCGAAGTTGTCTGAACAAATCCAGTCTATGCTGGCGGTCAATCCCGAGCTCAGTCAGGCGCAGTGCAAGGCACTGCATGATCAGTTTTTCAACCTGGAAAAAGATCGGCAGGAAGTGATTGAACTGCGTCTGGAGCTGGCCCGGTTACTACGCGAGGTGGTCAACTTTGTCTGCAGCAGTGTGGCGCATAATGACAAGGTCAATCAGCACCTGAATACGTTAATGGCCAAAGTCAACCGGGACATGACGCCGCAGCAGATTCATGAGATTGTCGATGAAATCCTGAATGAAACCCGAATGGCCATCAATAACGGGGAACTGCTTACTGAGCGCCTCAACACAGCGATGGTCGAGGTCAACAAGCTTAAGAAAGAACTGGAAGTCACCAAGCGTGAGGCCAAGACCGATACCCTTACCGGTTTAGCCAATCGCAAAGCTTTTGATGATCTGGTGGCTAAGGTCACCGATGATGCCGACAGTAGTGGGCTCGATGTCTGTTTGTTGTTCTGTGACCTGGATAACTTCAAGGAGATCAACGATCAGCATGGGCATCTGGTCGGTGATCAGGTACTGAAGGTGATTGCCAATTCACTGAGGGACAGCGTCAAAGGGCGCGATCTTGTCGCACGCTACGGTGGTGAAGAGTTTTCGATTATTCTACTCAATACCAGTCTGCAGAATGCCAAGACCGTCGCCGACAATATTCGTCAGGAAATCGCCTCCAAACGTATTCAGCGTAAAGACACTCATGAATCACTGGGTCAGATCACGATTTCCTTCGGCGTGGCGCGCTATGTGCCGACTGAAGGTGTCGAGAGCTTCATGCAACGCGCCGATCGGGCACTGTATATGTCTAAACGCAAAGGGCGCAACTGCGTTTCAGAAGCGCCGCCGCCGATAATCTAGGCCTTATTGTCTTTACCCGGGAAGTGATCGGTAAAAAGCACTTCCTCCAGCGGCAGTTGGCCGGCACGCGGTTTGGCATCCTGCAGTTTCTTACCAATCGTAATCATCATCACGATAATGTGGTCGTGGGGCAGGTTAATGATTCTCGCCACCTTATCAAAGTCAAAGCCATCCATCGGGCAGGAGTCATAACCCAATTCCCGTGCCATCAGCATAATATTGGTCGCGGCGATACCGGCTGAGCGGATACACTCATCACGCATGCCCTGATGGTGGTTGGTGTAGTAGTTCTCGATGGCCGGCAGCATAAAGTCCTGCACTTCCTTGGGGGCATTGCGCCAGTAGCGCTGTGGGTCTTTCTCCCAGGCATTGAGGTCGGCACAAAGTACCAGCAGCATCGAAGCATCTGTCACCTGTGACTGGCCCCAGCTGGCAATTTTTATCTGCTCACGCATGTCCTTGTCGACCACGTTGACGAATCGCCAGTGCTGGATATTAAACGCCGTCGGTGACAGGATCGCATGTTCCATCAGTTCCTGAACTTCAGCATTACTCATCTCATGCTCAGGGTCGTAGTGTTTCACAGACCGTCGGCTGACGATCGCTTCTTTCACATTCATATTCGCTCTTGCTTAATTGGATAATTCGATTTTCAGATACAAAATTTGATTCTGTTCGCCGTGACTGCGGTAGTAGGTGACGCCGTCACGTTCACGCTCGGCGTTTTCTGTGATATGTCCTATTTCCAGCCAGTCACCGGTTTGACCCACGACCGTGGTGATCACTTCACTGTTGCGAATGTCGCCATCGACCCGCGATAGCTTACTGAAGAAAGGATGTATTTCAACCCGGACCTGACCGTCGGGCAACAGCGTGGGTACAGCCTGGAAACCGTTACTCGTGCTGATGTAGCGTGTTTCATTGGCGACAGCGACACCCCGCGGACCGATGAAAACCAGTTGTTGCTGCTGAGGCACATCCTCGCCCAGGGAAATCGACACCGGCTGACCACTCAGTGTGCGGGCCCGATAGCGTTGATCACGGTCATCACGTCCCTGAGTGGACCAGCGCTTGATACCTACTGAGGCGTTGATATCCTCACCAGCATCAACTTCAACCCGGTTGCTGCTGCCGCGTTGTTGCGATAAATCTTCTGTACTTCGGGTCACAGTGACGATGAGGCTTTGCTGTGGTTTATCCAGTTTGTCCAGAATCTGCTGCACATTAGCCAGTGTGGCCCGGTCTGATTTCAGTATCAGTATATTGTCATAAGCGGTAATTGTGGCATCGTCGGGCAGGAATGCTTCTACCTGAGGTAGCACTTCAGATGCCAGTCGATGTTTTAAATTGATGGTGTGGATTTGTGTTTCAGCATAAGCCGATAACGATAACAGCAGTGCGCTCACTAACAGATAGAGTCTCATAGGTTCAGCCGCCTGGTATTGATATCGGGTTTACTCTGATTCCAGATTTCTTCAAATTCTTGCTGCATTTGTTTGACTGCGGCCGGAGCCTGCACTTCAGACCTTCCCTGATAACGATCGGCAACCGGACAAAACAGATAGGAACGGCCATCTACCAGCAGATATTGCTGACGCAGATCACGGTGTTTGTGACTACTGAGATGGATGGCGATGGAACTGGTCAGTTTCTGCGCCAGTGGTAGAAGGCGATGGCTATTAACCACATTCTTCTGCGTGTCATGAACGACGATGCGGATTCGGGTACGGGGACTGCGGCGAGCGAACTCACTGAGTGCTGCCGCTGCCGCGTCATTATCAAAGAAAACCGGATCAATGATGGGACCGAAAAAACAGATCTCATGGCGGGCCTCGTTGATGAGGTCCAGTGCCAGCCTGGCAGCCTGATCCCGACTGTCGAAGTGCAACAGGGTGTTATTTTCGGCAGTCGGCATATGTTCAGTCATGATTATCCGTTTCTGGCTTGTTCCGCAGCATTACCGAGGTAGGTGGCCGGTGTCATTGCCTTGAGACTGGCTTTGGCTTGTTCCGGTAACTCCAGGCCATCAATGAAATCCTGCATGATTTCTCTGTTAACACGTTGACCACGAGTCAGCTCTTTGAGTTTCTCGTAGGGGTTCTCAATGCCGTAACGGCGCATCACGGTTTGAATCGGCTCTGCCAGCAGTTCCCAATTCGCATCCAGATCGGCAGCCATAACATCCGGTGCCGGTTCCAGCTTACCGATTCCTTTGAGTGCCGAGCTGTAGGAGAGCAGGGAGTGGGCAAAGCCGACGCCCAGGTTTCGCAGTACAGTGGAGTCGGTCAGATCACGTTGCCAGCGGGAGATCGGCAGTTTCAGCGCCAGGTGATCAAACACGGCATTGGCAATACCGAGATTGCCTTCTGCATTTTCAAAATCAATTGGGTTGACCTTGTGCGGCATGGTGGAGGAGCCGATCTCGCCTTTGACGGTTTTTTGTTTGAAATAACCGATTGAGATGTAGCTCCAGACGTCACGACAGAAGTCGATAAGTACGGTGTTGAAACGAATCATTGCCTGGAACAGTTCGGCCACGTAGTCATGCGGCTCAATCTGTGTGGTGTATTGATTCCAGCGCAGACCCAGACCGGTCACAAAAGCATGCGCCATCATTGGCCAGTCTACCTCGGGATAGGCGGCGTAGTGGGCATTGTAGTTACCCACCGCACCGTTCATTTTGCCGTAGAGCAGCACCGCAGCGACGTGAGTGCGTTGCAGTTCCAGTCGCTGAACCACGTTGGCCAGCTCCTTACCCAGTGTCGTCGGAGAGGCCGGTTGACCATGGGTGCGTGACATCATCGGGGTATCGACATGCTGCTGTGCCAGCTTGCGAACGGCGGCAATGATATTGTCCATTTCCGGCAGAATGACCTGTTCACGGGCATTTTTCAGCATAATGCCGTAAGCGGTGTTGTTGATGTCTTCCGAGGTACAGGCAAAGTGTACGAACTCACTGACCGCATGCAGTTCTGGATTGGCTTTGAATTTTTTCTTAATGAAGTATTCAACCGCTTTAACATCGTGATTGGTGGTGCGCTCGATATCTTTGATCTCTTGCGCATCTGCGACCGAGAAGTTGGCAATCATGTCATTGATAAAGGATTCCGCCTCGCTGCTCAGCTTGGGGACTTCCTGAATCTCCGCATTATTGCCGAGCAGATGCAGCCAGCGCAGTTCGACTTCGACGCGGGCACGCAGCAGGCCATATTCACTAAAAAACGGGCGCAGGGCTTCGGTTTTGGAAGCATAACGACCATCAACCGGCGAAATCGCGGTTAAAGCAGTTAAATCCATGAATACTCCGATGAAACTGTGTTAATTGGATTAGATAGAAAAGTGAACGAAATTATATCAGAGTTCGCGGTCTCCAGATGCTTTCAGGTAAAATGCCTGCATCTGATTTTGGAAACTTTTGGGGTGACTATCTGTGCTGACTGAATATCAATCACATGTTGAGGAACGGGCCCAGCAGGGGCTGCCACCATTACCGCTTGATGCTGAACAGGTTTCCAGCCTGATTGAAGCGCTCAAGGCCGGTGATGAGAACAGCGAAATCTTGCTGGATTTACTGATTCACCGCGTCCCGCCCGGTGTTGATCAGTCCGCCTACGTCAAAGCCGGTTTTCTCACCGACATTGCCAAGGGCAATACCCAATGCGATTTGATTACGCCGGTCCGTGCTACTGAACTGTTGGGCACAATGATGGGCGGCTATAACGTTCAGTCCCTGATAGAACTGCTGGATATTGAAGAGACTGCGCCAGCCGCTGAGAAAGCGTTATGCAAAACCCTGATGGTCTACGATGCCTACCATGATGTGGTGGAAAAAGCGGACAGCAATGAATACGCAAAACGTGTACTGCAGTCCTGGGCTGAAGCTGAATGGTTCACGTCACGACCCAAGTTGGAAGATAAGATTACCCTGACCGTGTTCAAAGTGCCGGGTGAGACCAATACCGATGATTTGTCCCCGGCGACCGAAGCCTGGAGCCGTCCGGATATCCCGTTGCATGCCAAAGCCATGCTGCAGAGCAAGATGGATGATCCGATTGCTGCCATTGAAAAGTTGAAGGAAAAAGGCTACCCGCTGGCACTGGTTGGTGATGTGGTCGGTACCGGTTCATCTCGTAAATCCGCGATTAACTCGGTGCTCTGGCATATGGGACATGATGTGCCTTACGTGCCTAACAAGCGCCAGGGCGGGGTGATTCTGGGCAATAACATTGCCCCCATTTTCTTCAATACCGCCGAAGATTCCGGTGCCATGCCCATTGAGTGTGATGTCCAGCATATGGAAAGCGGTGATGTCATCACCATCTACCCTTACGAGGGCAAAATCGTCAACGAAGCCGGTGAGACGATCAGTGAGTTCACCATGCGTCCGACTACACTGGCTGATGAAGTCCGTGCCGGTGGCCGCATCCCACTGATTATCGGTCGGGGCCTGACAGACAAAGCCCGTGAAACGCTGGGCCTGGAGCCATCTGATATTTTTGTCCGTCCGGTTGACCCGGTCGATACCGGCAAAGGCTTCACCCTGGCGCAGAAAATGGTCGGTCGGGCCTGTGGTGTCGAAGGTGTCCGTCCCAACACATACTGCGAACCCAAAGTCACCACAGTCGGTTCTCAGGATACCACCGGTGCGATGACCCGTGATGAGTTGAAAGAACTCTCCTGTCTCGGTTTCTCTGCCGATCTGGTGATGCAGTCTTTCTGTCACACGGCTGCCTACCCCAAGCCGGTGGATATCAAGCTGCAACACGAACTGCCTGACTTTATCAGTACCCGCGGTGGGGTTTCACTGCGTCCGGGTGACGGCATTATTCACTCCTGGCTGAACCGGATGATTCTGCCTGATACAGTCGGTACGGGTGGTGACTCGCACACCCGTTTCCCGATTGGCATCAGCTTCCCGGCCGGTTCCGGCCTGGTCGCATTTGGTGCCGCACTGGGGGTGATGCCACTGGATATGCCGGAGTCGGTTCTGGTTCGTTTCAAAGGCGAAATGCAGCCTGGTATCACTTTGCGTGATCTGGTGAATGCCATTCCTTATGCTGCGATTCAGCAGGGTCTGCTGACCGTTGAGAAGAAAGGCAAGAAAAATATCTTTAACGGCCGCGTACTGGAAATTGAAGGTCTGCCGGATCTGAAAGTCGAACAGGCATTCGAACTGTCTGATGCTTCCGCTGAACGCAGTGCCAACGGTTGTACTGTGCGCCTGAACAAAGAGCCGATTATCGAGTTCCTTAACTCCAATATTTCATTGATGGAATGGATGATTGCTGAAGGCTATCAGGATGCCCGTACGTTGCAACGTCGGATCGATTCAATGCGAGAATGGCTGGCAAATCCGGAATTGATGGAAGCGGATGCTGATGCCGAATACGCCGCGGTGATTGATATCGACCTCAATGAAATCACTGAACCACTGTTGGCCTGCCCGAACGATCCGGACGATATCAAGCCGCTGTCGGCAGTGCAGGAAACGCCGGTGGATGAGGTGTTTATCGGTTCCTGTATGACCAATATCGGACATTATCGTGCCGCCAGTAAGGTACTGGAAAACATGAAGAGCCTGCCGGTCAAGTTGTGGATTGCACCTCCGACCAAAATGGACAAACATCAGC
The DNA here is from genome assembly GCA_965229455.1 of uncultured Methylophaga sp. Lineage (GTDB taxonomy): Bacteria > Pseudomonadota > Gammaproteobacteria > Nitrosococcales > Methylophagaceae > Methylophaga. The sequence continues at coordinate 1,860,858 of OZ245877.1, read as the reverse complement.
TGACCGAAGAGGGCGTTTACAGCACTTTCGGTCGGGTTGGTGCCCGGACGGAAACGCCGGGGTGTTCGTTGTGCATGGGTAACCAGGCCCGGGTTGCTGACGGCGCGACTGTGGTGTCGACCTCAACACGTAACTTCCCGAACCGTCTGGGTAACAATGCGGATGTATTCCTGGCTTCGGCGGAGCTGTCTGCTGTGGTGGCCAGCTTGGGTAAAATCCCGACGGTGGCGGAATATCTGGAAGCGGTGGCTGGCATTAAACCCATGGCGGCGGAAATCTACCGTTATCTCAACTTCAACGAACTGGATGAGTATCGTCAGGTAGCAAGCTGATCCGGGTTAATACACCAAAACAAAAAAGGCTGTTTTCCTGACGGAAAACAGCCTTTTTTTATAAGCGAAAATCGCCACGCTCAGTCTCGATCAGTCGTTGGCAATAGCGTTTAATTCAGCAGGCGGCGTAAAGCTCCTGAGCCGCTTCCAGGATCTTGCTACTCTGGAACAGAAACTGCCAGCGGCGACCGCCTTTCTGGCGCCATAAAACTGCGGCGCGGATACCACTGAGCAGCAGAGCCCGGACTTTATTGACGTTATCCGGTTGCTGCAGGTAATTGGGATCGCCATAAACCTGGATCTGGGGTTTCACCTGGCTTAAGGTTCGGTGATAAATATCAGCAAAACGGGCGATGACCTGCGGTGCCATAATCTCTCCGAAATATTCAATCTGCTGAGGCACCTGTTCCAGTTCCAGGCCGATGGTGTCCATCATTTTAGGGTTTTTGGCCAGTTGGCGTTCCAGATGTAACAGACTGATGACATAACGCAGCAATACGACATCTTTTTGTTGTTTCTTTTTCGAAAGCTGCTGATTCAGCTCACGCAGACCCGGGCGAAGACTGCCAATACCACCGAACACGGCCTCGGTAGTCGGGGCTTCTTCAACCAGCAGGCTCTGTAACAGGGTTTCGATATCGGTGGCACTGGCCTGACCACTCTCGGCAATATGCTGCACCAGCATCGCTGACTGCACGACAGCGGCAAGCGCGATGGTTCGGTCACGTTGGCGTTCAGAGATACTCATGGATGCACCCCGGGCGCATCGGTGGAAACAATAATCCCGCCACCCAGGCAGTCATCACCCTGATAGAACACCACGGACTGACCCGGCGTCACCGCGCGCTGTTTATCATCAAATTCGACATGAATCAGGCCGTTTTCATCCTGGCTAATGGTGCAGGGCTGATCGGGCTGGCGATAGCGGGTTTTGGCGGCAGCGCGGCAGGGAAAGGCAGGGGCTTCACCCATCACCCAGGATAATTGTTCTGCTTTCAGGCTCTGACTCCATAGCCAGGGATGATCGCCCTGGACGACATAGAGCGTTCGGCTATCCATATCTTTACCAGCTACAAACCAGGGCTCGCCGGTGCTGTTCTTGCGACCACCAATGCCGAGGCCCTGACGCTGGCCCAGTGTGTAATACATCAGGCCGGCATGTTCACCGATATATTCACCCTCTGGGGTGCGCATCTCGCCGGGCTGGGCAGGGATATAACGACTGAGGAACTCGCGGAACTGGCGTTCACCGATGAAGCAGATACCGGTACTGTCTTTTTTGTCGTGGTTGATAAAACCGGCTTTTTCAGCAATATCGCGGACTTCGGTTTTAGGCAACTCGCCCAGCGGGAACAGGGTGCGTGACAATTGCTCCTGGCCCAATGTGTAGAGGAAATAACTCTGATCTTTTTTATTATCCTTACCCTTAAGCAAATGAAATTTGCCGTCACGTTCCTGAACGCGGGCATAGTGTCCAGTTGCAATCAGCACTCCGCCCAGTTCCATCGCATGGTCGAGGAAAGCTTTGAACTTGATTTCACGGTTACAGAGGATATCCGGGTTGGGTGTGCGGCCGGCACGGTATTCATCGAGAAAATGTTTGAACACATAGTCCCAGTATTCCATCGCGAAATTGGCTTCATGAAAGTCAATACCGACGGTGTCGGCGACGGACATCGCATCCTTGCGGTCTTCCTCAATCGTGCACTCACTTTCATCGGCAAAGTCGACCCAGTTTTTCATAAACAGGCCTTCGACTTTGTCATGTTGCTGTTTGAGCAGCAGCGCTGCGACGGAAGAATCGACCCCGCCGGAGAGGCCGACGACTACTTTTTTCTTTTCTGCCATAGTCAGTTACGTAATAAACTCAATGAATAGCGATGACCCGCCAGATAATCTTCAAAGCATTGCAAAACCAGCGGGCTGCGGTGCTGCGCCTGTCTGGCCCTGATATCATCCAGTGACAACCAGAGCGCGCGATGAATATCACCATCAAGCGGCTGTTCCGGATCATGTTGTGTCACCCGGCCGGAAAAACAATAGCGGATATAGGTGTCTTTTTTGACCGGATGCACCCAACGATAGATACCGACGAGTGATTCGGGTTCAAACTGCCAGGCGGTTTCTTCCTGGGTTTCACGAATGACGGCGTCAATCAGGCTTTCGTCTGGCTCGAGATGACCGGCGGGTTGATTGAGTGTCATTTTGCCGTTGATTTCTTCTTCGACCAGTAGGAACTGGTTGTTGCGCTCGACGACGGCGGCGACGGTGGTTCTTGGTTTCCAAATCATCGCGCCATTTTATCACGTCTCTTTCATCAAGGGCTCGCCATTGTCCCGGTTGCAGTTCCCCTATCTGCCAGGGACCGATTGCTGAACGTATCAGCCTCAATGTCGGGTGGCCGACCGCGGCGGTCATGCGCCGGACCTGTCGATTGCGGCCTTCTCGGATGGTCAGTGCCAGCCATTGGGTCGGGATGTGTTTTCGCTCTCTGATCGGTGGTTGACGCGGCCAGATGTCAGGGGCATCAATCAGTTCAACTTCTGCGGGCAGCGTCTGCCCATCTTTCAGCATGATACCTTCCCGCAACTGCTGTAATGCTGTTGCATCGGGAATCGCTTCGACCTGAACCCAGTAAGTTTTTGCCAGTTTGAAACGGGGGTTGGCAATCAGTTGTTGCAGTACGCCGTCATCAGTGAGCAGAAGCAGTCCTTCGCTGTCGCGATCCAGACGACCGGCGGGATAGACGCCGGCGACATCAATGTAATCTTTGAGTGTCTGTCGACCCTCGTTGTCAGTGAACTGGGTCAGGACGTCAAAAGGCTTGTTAAATAAAAGCAGTCTGCTCATATTATGTGCTTGTCTGGTATTGATGTTAGAATGCCCGCCTTTCAGCGTGACAACAGGTTTTGTTGTGGCGTTTGAGTATAACAGTCATACCGATGTGGGCATCGTTGTCCCGGTAGCGGCTGGTAAAACAATGACAAATCGGTCATTATTAGAGCATCTGTACACAGACTATTGCATCTTCCGGGACACCAGAGCCCGCTGATCAGTAGTTGCTGTTTCTGACGCTGACTTAGACTCACAGCGCCGCTGTGATATGGCTGAGGCCACTGGCGTCAATGCCCTTAGGTTGTAGTGAGTAAGCTGCAGCTGAAATCCAACACATCCAAGTAGAGGACAATCAATGAAAGTTGCAGAGAATACAGTCGTTGTTATCGATTACACTTTGAAAGATAACGACGGTAGCGTCATCGACAGCTCTGAAGGCGCAGGCCCGCTGGCATACCTGCACGGTGCCGGCAATATTATTCCCGGTCTTGAAGACGCACTGCTGGGTAAAGAAGCCGGCGATGAAGTGCAGGCCAGTATCGAACCGGCTAAAGCCTACGGTGAACGTCACGAACAACTGAAACAGGACGTGCCACGTGAATTGTTCAGTGGTGTCGATAACGTCGAGGTTGGCATGCAGTTCCAGTCCGAAACCGAACAGGGGCCGGTTCTGGTAACCGTCGTGGATGTCAAAGAGGAAAGCGTCACCGTTGACGGTAACCACCCACTGGCCGGCGTGCATCTGAATTTTGATGTGACCATTCGTGAAGTGCGTGAAGCCAGTGAAGAAGAACTGGAACACGGTCACGTTCACGGTGAGGGTGGTCACCAGCACTAAGGGGTGGCTTGACTGATTTTCAGTCAGCCATGTCTATGGAAAGACGGGCAAACAGCCCGTCTTTTTTGTCTGGACATTGACACATGCAGGATCTAAACACACTTAATCGCATTTTCGGGCGTGAAGATAAGGTCAGTTTTATCGAGGGCCCGTCTGGCATGCCTCTGATCCAGGTATCAACGGCCCGAGCACAGGCCCGTGTGGCACTCTACGGCGGCCAGTTGCTGTCATTTAAACCGGCCCGTGCCGACCATGATCTGTTTTATCTAAGCAAAAAAGCGATTTATGAGCAGGGTAAAGCGATTCGCGGTGGCGTGCCACTATGCTGGCCGTGGTTCGGCGATGACCCGGGTGACCTTGGTCGTCAGGCCCATGGCTTTGCCCGTAATCTGTTCTGGGATGTGCTCGATAGTCAGCTGCATGATGACAATGTTGAAATTACCCTGGGCCTGGAATCCACCGCCACCAGTAAACAATGGTGGCCAAGCGAATTTCGTCTGCGCAAAAAAATTCATATCGGCGACCAGCTGAATATTTCGCTCACCACTGAAAACAAGGGGGATATCCCTTTCAGTGTCTCTAAAGCCCTGCATAGCTATTTCCGGGTTGGTGACGTCAAGCAAACCCGGGTCAGTGGTTTGGATGGTGTTGACTACCTGGATAAAACGCTTGGCTTTGCTCGCCAGAAGCAAACCGGTGACATCACCGCTAAAGGCGAAACCGATCGGGTTTACCTCAATGCACCAAGCCGGGTAGAAATTGTAGACCCCAGCCTGAAGCGTCGTATTGAAATTGAACACCAGGGCGCGGACAACTTCGTGGTCTGGAATCCCTGGGACAAGGCCGCGCAGCTCAATGATATGTCTGCAGAGGACTACGAACAGTTCATCTGCGTGGAAACTGCCAATGCCATTGCTAACAGCATCATAGTGGCACCGGGGGCGGTGCATCATATGCAGGTGAGTTACCGCATCAATCCCGATAACTGAATACTGCCTATCCATTGGCTGATGTCGCCTTAATGAGTGTGTTTCAGAATTTGTTTGATAGCATCTGGGGAAACGAAACCCTGTTACTGATACTGGGGTTGCTATCCTTTGCCATGTTTGTCGGTAGCTTGTTCTTGATCCCTTTTCTGGTGGTCAGAATTCCGGTAGATTATTTCGCGCGAAACAAACGCCAGCGCTCACCCTGGGCGGAGCAGCACATTGTGATTCGCTGGGCTGTGATGGTCGTGAAGAATGTCTTCGGTTTGATTTTTGTGCTTATGGGGCTGGCGATGCTGGTCTTGCCCGGGCAGGGGTTGTTAACGCTGTTGATAGGGGTGTTATTGCTTAACTTCCCCGGTAAATACACGTTTGAACGCTGGTTGATTCAGCGGCCATCTGTCTATCGGGGTGTGGCGTGGCTTAGACGGCGGGCAGGTCGGGCACCGCTGGAATTTGACTAGTCAGCACCAGCGCTGGCGCAGCGCTTCCCGGTTCAGTGCCAGCCACTGTAATGCAATGATGGGGATGGCTGATTCAATCCGACCGTTTTCCAGAAGCTGCCAGGCTTCATCAAAGGAAACACTGCGGACGGCTATATCCTCATCCTCATGATCAAGGCCATGAATACCTCCGACTTCACTGGCATCGACACGGCCACAGAATAAGGTCAGATATTCAGAGGTGCCACCGGGGGAAGTGAAAAACTCACGGATTTTGATGATTTCATGGACTTCGCAGCCGGCTTCCTCCAGTGACTCCCGCCGTGCAACCGCTTCAGCCGTCTCACCCGCTTCCATGGCACCGGCGACAATTTCCAGCAGCCAGGCTTGTTCCTGTTCCGCTTTGAGTACCGCACCCGCGCGGAACTGTTCGATAATAACGACTTCATCGCGCTGTGGATCATAGAGCAGGATGCCGACACAATTACCGCGATGGAAGACTTCACGCTCAACCGGCTGACTCCAGCCGCCCTCATAGAGTGTGTGCTCAAGGGTGTATTTCTTGACGTTAAAGAAGCCCTTAAAAGGCATCTCCTCTTTCAGTATGCGGAAACGTTTCTCGCTCATGATGGGTTGATGGCTTTAGCTGATTGCATGGGGGTGAAGGCCTGTTTGCTATCTATTCCCTGCAGGCGACGCAGTAGCGCAGTGAAGACAGCATCATCCTCGACATGCTCCAGTTTGACCGGCAGATAATTGAGTGCCGGAGCGCACCACAGCGTGGTTTCCCTGTCGCTGGGTTTTTCCCGGTGACGGGTCAGTCTGATGGTTTCAATCTGACCCATGGGTGTGGTGATGGTCTCTTTTCCCAGCACTTTGATTTCATAGGTCTTGAGGTGTCCGCCGTCGGCAATGCGGTAGTCGACCTGTTCGATACCCTGGCTCAGGTCGCGCATCAGACTGATTTGATAAACCAGTTTATCCAGTACGCCGGTCTCAATATCCAGTTGCCAGGGGTGCTCACGGTCGTCGATGCTGACTTTGTTATCTAGCCAGTTAAATTGCATCTGTAAAAACTTGTCTTTCTTACCGCCGGTGCGTTGATAACGGTAGCGCTGAGGTGCTACGCGGCCGTCAACCAGTTTCCAGACGCTGGTTTCTTCTATGACATCGGGCTTGAAGAATGAAAATACGCCTTTGGCCTGGGACACGGAATTGAATTTGCGTAAACCGTTGTCCTGAGTCTCGAGCGTGCGCTTGAGTTCACCGGCCTGAATGCCGTTGAGCTTAACCAGGTAGTTAGCGGAAAAGTCAGGAATATCCTCGGCCACAGCAAGATTGCTGAGGCAAAAAAGCAGGACATAGCTGAACATTCTGAGCATAATTATTCCGTTTGTTGCGAGACCAGCTTCTGTATGGCAGCCGGATAGAGCAGATGTTCCTGCTCCAAGACTCTTGCTGCCAGGGTGTCGGCATCATCCCCCGGCAATACCGGGACTTTGGCTTGTAATATTACCGGACCATCATCCAGTTCTGCTGTGACAAAATGCACACTGGCGCCATGCTCACTCTCACCCGCTTCGATGGCGCGTTCGTGCGTGTGCAGTCCCTTGAACTTGGGCAGCAGAGACGGGTGGATGTTAATCAGCCGACCGGCATAATGCGCAACGAAGTCCGCGGTCAGAATACGCATGAAACCGGCCAGAATGACATAGTCAGGCTGATAAACATCAATGGCTTCTGCCATGGCGGTATCAAATACCTCGCGGCTGGCGAACTGCTTGTGATCAATGACCTGCGTGTCGATACCGGCCTGTTGAGCAAATTCCAGACCGGCAGCCCCCGGACGGTTACTGATAACGGCGGCGATATCGACAGCCAGCTGACCTTGCTGCGCGGCTTCGACAATTGAGCGCATATTACTGCCACGGCCGGAAATCAGAATCACCAGCCGGGCTGAGCGACGTGAATCATTCATTTAATTAATGACCACGCTTTCTTCATCAGTGCTGCGATCCTCAATCTGACCAATCAGGCTGGCTTCCTCACCGAGACCATGCAGCAGGCTGAGGGCCGTGTCCGCCTGTTCAGCAGAGACGACGACGACCATGCCGATGCCGTTATTGAAAGTTCGGTACATTTCACTGTCTTCGACATTACCCTGTTGCTGGAGCCAGTCAAACACCGCGGGACGCTGCCAGCTGTCGGCAGCAATCACGGCTTTTTTGTCCGCCGGCAATACGCGGGGAATATTTTCCAGCAGCCCGCCGCCCGTAATGTGGGAGAGGGCATGTATGCTGATTTTGTTATTGAGTTCAAGTAAAGACTTGACGTAGATCCGGGTGGGTGCCAGCAGTTTGTCGCCGAGCGTGCCGCCATCGAATGCCTCGTCCAGGGCTTGACCGCTGCGTTCCAGGATCTTGCGAATCAGCGAGTAACCATTGGAATGGGGACCTGAGGAGGCGAGGCCGATGAGTTTGTCGCCCGCAGCCACTTTGCTGCCATCAATGACGTTGTCTTTTTCCACGACACCGACACAGAAACCGGCCAGATCGTAGTCACCGTCTTCATACATGCTGGGCATTTCTGCCGTTTCACCACCGACCAGGGCGGCGCCGGCCAGCAGACAGCCTTCAGCAATACCCGACACCACCGATTCAGCAACATCAACATCGAGCTTGCCGGTGGCATAGTAGTCCAGAAAGAACAGGGGTTCGGCACCCAGGACGGCGATGTCGTTGGCACACATGGCGACCAGATCGATACCGATGGTATTGTGAATACCGGATTCGATAGCAAGACGCAGCTTAGTACCGACACCGTCGGTGCCAGACACCAGTACTGGCTGCTTGTAGCGGTCCAGAGGCAATTCAAACAGACTGCCGAAACCACCCAGTCCTGCCATAACGCCCGGACGGCGGGTTTTGGCAGCATGGGGCTTGATGCGATCTACCAGTGCATTACCGGCTTCGATATCGACACCGGCATCACGGTAACTGAGAGAAGTGCGAGAAGAATCCGCGCGATCGGTCATGGTTTGTTCCTGAAAATAAATATGGATTGTTGACGCTTAAAAGTTCGATCCTGACGGACCGGTTGATAGGTCGTCACACGTTGAAAACAGCGTGTTAGAATACCACAATGCATCGACTATTTATTACCCTAATTTTACTCAGTCTGACCTGTGGCAGCCATGCCGCCGAGGTGGATAATCTTTACCAGGCTTCATCGCCGGTCAGTTCCCGCGATGCGCAGGAAAGGGCAGCATTGATGCCCCAGCTACTGCAACAGGTGATGCTCAAAGTGGTGGGTAATAAAGCTCTGCTGGAAACCGCAGCGCTGGCGCCGTTTCTCTCTGAAGCAGAACAGTACATGCAGCAATATGAATACCGCCGCACCAATATTGCGGCAGCAGATTTAACCCAGCCCGATCAACTTTCCCTCACGTTACGATTTGACCCCGCTGCGGTGAATCGGGCTTTAACAGCGCTTGAGTTGCCCATCTGGGGCAGTAACCGGCCTGATATCTTAATCTGGGCTGTCATTGAGGCCAGCGGTGAATCCAGCATTCTGGGACTGGAAACGGCACCCATGGGCGTATTTCGTCCATTAAGTCAGGCCGCCGATCAGCGTGGTTTGCCCATCCTGATGCCATTGATGGATTTGCAGGATCAGCGCGCCGTGACGATAAGCGATCTCAAACAAAGTAATCAGGCTGCGATTGACAGTGCCTCTGATCGATACGGTGCCGACATTGTGATGACTGCAGTGGTGAAATTGAATGATGATGAGGCTCAGGTGTCATGGTCTGCTAACGGCGCTGGCCTGAATGACACCTGGCAGTCGCAGGGGGACATGCAGGAGGCATTTGCTGCCGGGGTTGGCCATCTGGCTGATAAACTGGCGCTGCAATACGGGCAACGCGTGGGTGACGGCGGTGAAGCTCAGAGACTGACCCTGCAAATAAAAGACGTGCTGAGTTACGCTGATTTCACACGCCTGATGACCTATCTGGAACAGCTTGAACTGATCAGCGATATCCGTGTTATTAATCTGGGGGCGCAGCAACTGGACCTGGATATTGCCTTCAGGGGGAGTCTGGAAGTGTTGCAAAGAACGCTCAGTGTTGGCAGTTTATTAGTCGAAGAACCGCAATCTAACAGCAACGATGCCAAACTTTATCGGTTAACACCTTGAGTCTGAAAGATATTCCCAATCTGATTTCCATGCTTCGCATTCTGCTGGTTGCGCCCGTCGTGTGGGCACTGGCATCAGAGCAGTTCCTTTTAGCCCTGCTGTTGTTCGCCGTGGCGGGGATTTCCGACGGGCTGGATGGCTTTCTGGCCAAGCATTTTCACTGGGAATCCCGGCTGGGTTCGATTCTGGATCCGATTGCCGACAAACTCCTGCTGGTCGCCAGCTTTGCGACATTAACGTGGCTGGGACTACTGCCAGTGTGGTTGCTCTGGCTGGTGCTGGCCCGCGATGTCATCATAATCAGCGGTGGGCTTGCTTATCATTACTATCTCGGACAATTCGATCTCAGCCCGTTGTGGAGCAGTAAAATTAATACCACATTGCAGATAGCACTGGTCCTGCTGGTGATGATCCAGCAACAGTGGCTGCCGGGTCTGGACAAGGTTGTCACGATTGGCATCTGGCTGGTTGTTGCCAGTGTCATTAACAGCGGCACGGAATATGTTCTGGTATGGGGAACAAGAGCATGGCGGCAGATCAAACAAAAACGATGAGTGACACCAATAAACTGATTTTACTGGTCAGTCTGATTGCGGGTGGCTGGTTGCTGTTCCAGCTATCGCCGGTGCTGATGCCATTTTTTATTGCCGCTCTGCTGGCTTATCTTGGTGATCCGCTGGTCGATAGACTGGAAAACTGGAAACTGTCACGCACCGTTGCCGTGACTGTCGTGTTTGCTGTGCTGTTTATCGCCATGATTATCCTGTTGCTGGTGCTGTTGCCGATGCTCAGTGGTCAGGTGACCAAGCTGTTTACCAATTTGCCGGGTTATCTCAACATGGCACAAAAAGCGCTGGAGCCGTTGCTTATCGGTGCGGGACTGCCCAGCGATGTGTTTAATCTGCAAACGCTGAAACAGGCACTCAACAACTACTGGTCTGAGATGGGCAATGTTGCCGGTGGTGTGTTCAGTTATGTCACCCAGTCCGGCATGGCACTGCTGCAATGGGTCGGGAACCTGGTGTTGATCCCGGTGCTGACGTTTTATTTGTTACGTGACTGGGATGTGCTCGTAGCGCGTTTTCGTGAGCTGTTACCCCGTCGAATATCGGGTAAATTCATCGAAATGTCACTGGAATGTGATGACATGCTGGCAGGCTTTATCCGAGGGCAGTTGATGGTGATGCTGGCACTGGCGATTATTTACACCGTTGGCCTGAGTCTTATTGGTCTGGAACTGGCACTGTTGCTGGGCGTGATTGCTGGACTGGTCAGCTTTGTCCCATACCTTGGTTTGATTGTCGGTATCGCGCTGGCGGGCCTGGCGGCCTTTTTCCAATTCGGCGAGTGGTTACCGGTGTTTTATGTGGTGATTGTGTTCACTGTTGCTCAATCAATAGAAGGCATGCTCTTGACCCCGCATTTTGTCGGCGAACGTATCGGTCTGCATCCGGTCGCGGTCATCTTTGCGGTATTGGCCGGCGGTAAGTTATTTGGCTTTACCGGTGTTTTGCTGGCGTTACCGGTGGCCGCGGTAGTCATGGTGCTCCTGCGTCATGCGCATCAGCGCTACGTCAGCAGCCACCTTTATTCCTGATTTTTCTGATTATCATGACGGTCGCCCAAACTCAGTTAACGCTGCGCCTGACGCCACAGGAAATTTATCGCCTGGATAACTTTCTGTTCGCCAAACCCGAAACCGAGCAGGCGCTCAAGGCGTTTTGTGATCTCGACAGTCTTGATTTTCTCTATCTCTGTGGCGAGGGTGGCACCGGTAAGACCCACTTGTTGATTGCTTGTGCTGAACGCGTTCAGCAATTGGGCTACCGTGTGATCTACTTGTCACTGGCTGAGTTGACTCAAACTGCTCAGCCTGGGGTGCTGGAATCCCTGGAACAGGCTGACTTGCTCTGTCTGGATGATCTGGAAGCGATTGCCGGAAACCGGGAGTGGGAAGTGGCTTTATTCCACTGCTTTAACCGGCTGCACGATGCCAAAGGTCATTTACTGGTGGCCACTGAAAATAATCCGGCCAACACCCGAATTGAACTGCCTGATTTACGTTCAAGACTAGCCACCGGTCTGGTGTATCAGCTCACCAGCATGAGTGATGAACAAAAGCAGCAGGCTTTGATATTGCAGGCGCAGTCGCGCGGGCTGAGCATGAGTGACGAGGTCGCGCAATATCTGCTCCGCCATTACGGCCGTGATATGCCGGCACTGATGACGGTATTGCAGCAGCTCGATAAAGCCTCACTGCAGGCCAAGCGACGTTTGACCATTCCTTTTGTGAGGCAGGTGCTGGGCAATGGCTAAACGCCATCTCAGCCTGATTCTGCCTGATGCTGCCGCTGTATTTGCCAATGAACTGAATCGGGCCTTATGGCCTGATGCTTTGCATAAAATTCTCAATAAAGCCCGTTTTCAGCCGGATAGTCGCGCTTATTATCTGCATTTACTGGCTTTATTTTCCGAATCTAATCAAGCGGCCGGTTTGCCGGTAGCGCAGCTGCGCGGGGGCAGCGTCAATTCACTCTGTGCTGATCCCTGTTACCTGCACCCGGATCGGGATCAATTGCTGCTGTTTTATCGTGATCTGGATATCACGCTTGAAGAAGCGCATGCATTCGCCTGCCGTATTCAGCCTTTGCTGGATGCCTACCAGGGTCACCTTAATGTGATCAGTGCCGAGGAGTGGTTGCTGGAACTGCACAGCTTGCCCGAGGTGGACTTTACGCCCAAAGAAGGCCTTAATGGTCTGCCTGTGAGTGATAAGCTGCCACAAGGTTTACAGGCAAGCGACTGGATAAGACTGTGGAATGAAATCCAGATGCTGCTGTTTGATTGTCCGGAAAATCTGGCCCGCGAACAGGCTGGCAAAGTACCCATCAATAGTCTCTGGTTCTGGGGGCAGGGCAGCTTGCCGACGCTACAATCATGGCCGCATGTATCCGGTGATGACAAGGTGCTGGCGAAACTGGCCAAAGAGAGTCACTCGGTTTTTCACGCTGTGGTGTCAGCCTATCGAGGGATGGCAGACAAACAGGCACTTCATATGATCAAGTTCGAAATCGAGCAGGACTGGCAGCAGCAACTGGATGATTTGCTTGATAACTGGCTTTTACCCGCCTTTCAGGCGCTGCGTCGCGGGCAGCTTAAAGAGCTGAATATAATCATACCGGAGTGGGGCCGTTACCGGCTGACACCTTTGAAAAGCTGGCAATTGTGGAAATGAAACAGGTCGACATCAAACAACGAGACAGCAGCGGCTGGGAGAACCTGCCGGAGCACTGGCCGGATTGCCTGCGCCGGGTGCTGGCCGCCAGAGGCATTCAAAAGGCCGAAAACCTGTTTTTTGAATTGACGGATTTGCCCCGACCCGAGCAGATGCTGGGTATGGAGCAAGCTGTAGCTTTGCTGCTTGAGGCGATAGAACAGCAATGGAAAATCACCGTCGTGGCTGATTTTGACAGCGATGGTGCCACCAGTTGTGCACTGGCCATTCGTGGGCTCAAAGCCATGGGACTGAAAAAAATCGACTTTATCGTCCCCAACCGCTTTGTTCACGGTTATGGCCTGACGCCAGAGCTGCTCGATGAAATCCCCACTGACAGCCAGCCGGACTTATTGCTCACGGTTGATAACGGTATTGCCGCAGTGGCGGGGGTGGATGCTGCCCAGGCGCGTGGTATTAAGGTATTGGTCACGGATCATCATCTGGCCGGTGAAACCCTGCCGCAAGCCGATGCCATTATTAATCCCAATCAGCCCGGTGATAATTTTCCCTCAAAAAACCTGGCCGGCGTTGGCGTCTGCTTTTATCTGCTGCTGGGGCTGAGACAAGCTTTACGTGAGCAGAACGGGTTCGAACAGCAGGGCATAAAACAACCCAATGTCAGCGACTGGCTGGATCTGGTGGCACTGGGCACGGTGGCGGATGTGGTGCCACTGGATCAGCTTAACCGGACTTTAGTGGATGTGGGCCTGAAACGGATGCGCCAGCGGCGTGCCTGTGCCGGCATTCTCGCTCTGGCTCAAGTGGCCGGCCGCGAGGCCGCCAAACTGGCCAGCCCCGATCTGGCCTTCAGTATCGCTCCAAGACTCAATGCGGCAGGGCGCATGGATGATATGGGCCTGGGTATTAACCTGCTGCTCAGCGATGACTGGCAGCAGGCGCTGACGGCGGCCGCACAACTGGATCAGATAAACCAGGACAGGCGCAGTGTCGAACAGCAGATGCAGCAGGATGCGCTAAGCATGCTCGAAAAACTGTCACTGGACGCCGATAACACTGCCCCCGGTTTTTGTCTGTTTGACTCAGAATGGCATCAGGGCGTGATTGGTTTACTGGCTTCACGGATCAAGGAAAAACTGCACCGGCCGGTGATTGCCTTCGCACCGGGCAATGAAGGCGAAATTAAAGGCTCGGCTCGCTCGATTGCCGGCGTGCATATTCGCGATGTCTTAGCCCGTATTGCCACCCGTCACCCGGACATCTTGCAACGTTTTGGCGGTCATGCCATGGCAGCAGGCTTAACGCTGAAACAGGATGATTTCCAAACCTTTGTCCATGCCTTTGAAACCGTGCTCACAGAAATGGTCGATCCCTCTGTTTATCAGCAACACCTGCATTCCGATGGTGAACTGCATCACGGTGAAATCAATCTCACTCTGGCTGAGCAATTACCTAACGCCGCCCCGTGGGGCCAGGGCTTTGAAGAACCGCGCTTCCACGGCCTGTTTGAAGTCGCTGACTGGCGTTTGGTGGGGCAGGACCAGGATCATTTACGCCTGAGTTTAAGCCTGCCCGATAGCCGGCAAATCACAGCGATGGCCTTCAGACAAGGCAAACCCGACTGGCTGGAGCGGGGCACACAAGTCCTGATTCGATACCGGCTGGCCGTGAACGAATTCCGGGCCACAAAATCGGTGCAGTTTCTGGTGGATGATTTATTGCAACCAGTTTGAGTTTAGCTGGCTCAGCTGGGTAAGTTGGGCTGATTTTATGAAGCCCAATATCCCAAGCGTGTTGGGCTTCGTGCCTCAGCCCAACCTACGAGCTACGAACCGGATTAGATGAGTGCAGAGGTTTGTCAGTCAACGCAGAGTGCTGCTATGGTTTGATGAAATCTTTAGTATTTCCAGCGCCCTTGCTCTAATAATTCCTCAGGAGCGTGACCCATGAAAAATCGCTTCACTCGCAGACAGAGTCTTAAAATGCTGGGTGCCGGTTTGGCCGCCACGCTGTTTCCATCAATACCAAGCTTTGCGGTAAATAGGGAACTGCTACGCAAACCCTATTCAGATAACAAAACGCTGCCGGTCATCGGCCTTGGCACCTGGCAGACTTTCAATGTCGGTACTGATCCCAAATTGCTCGCTGCCCGAACTGAGGTAGTCAAGGCCTTTTTTGAACTGGGTGGCGGGCTGATTGATTCCTCGCCCATGTATGGTTCGGCCCCCGATGTGATGGGTTATGCCTTGCAGCAGTTAGGTGTGCCCGACAGCCTGTTTTCGGCAGAAAAAGTCTGGAGTCCGGCGGGTGGTTCAGCAGAGGAGCAGGTCGCTGATCTCCTGGGGCGCTGGAACCTGCAGCAATTCGATTTGGTGCAGGTTCACAACCTGAGAGACTGGCGGGAGCATCTGGCAGCGCTGTGGGAAATGAAACAAGCGGGTCTCATTCGACATATTGGTATTACCACTTCGCATGGTCGCCGCCATAGCGAGTTTGAGCAGATCATGGCCTCTGAGGAGATTGATTTTGCTCAGTTGACCTACAATATTACCCATCGTGAGGTGGAAAAGCGACTGCTGCCGCTAGCTCAGGAGCGGGGGATTGCTGTCATCGCCAACCGGCCTTATGATGGCGGCCGGTTGATTAAAGACTTGAAGCGCCGTAATGAGCCATTGCCCGAATGGGCCATTGAAGAATGTGGCTGCACCACCTGGGCCGATTTTCTGTTGAAATATATCGTCAGTCATCCGGCGATAAACTGCGCGATTCCCGCCACCACGAAAGTCGTGCACCTGCGTGAAAATATGCATGCTGGCATAGGCCCCATGCCTTCCGCTGAAACCCGGCAGAGGATGGTGGATTATATTGAGTCCCTATGAGTGACTGGTCCAGCTACGCGCTGCAGGATTTTATTCCTTTTACCTCTGAGATATATTTCCGTCTTCTGGAACGTATGGGGGAGACATACTGGCCGTTACAGTTGCTGACAGTGATACTGGGGATGGTCAGTTTCTGGCTGGCGCTGCATCAACGTGCACGGATCGTAAGCCTGCTGATGGCACCAATATGGGCATTTCTTGCGGTGGCCTTTTTTATACAGTTGTACACCGAACTCAACTGGGCTGGCCGCTATATGGCCTATGCGTTTTTTATCCAGGCCGGATTGTTGTTGACGGCTTTTCTCAGCCCTGGATTCAATAGCAGCCCTGGCAATGCTGTTGTTACTTTTTTTGCTAGCATAATAGCGCTTTCTGGCCTGATAGGCCTGCCCGTTGCCGGTCTTTTAATGACTGGTAACTGGTGGCAGGCAGAGGTTTTCGGCGTTTTTCCTGACCCAACCTCAGTCACCACACTGGGGCTGGCCCTGGTCCTGTTCAGAGGCTGGCGCTCGTGGCTTATGACAGTGATCCCTATCCTCTGGTTGTCATACTCAGGCCTGACTTTGTGGGCTCTGGATATACCGACAGCAATCATGCTTTTTGTCACAGTGGGGCTGGCACTGATTGGTCTGGTTTGGAGAAGCGTTGAGCGCAGCGTAGTTTGATCAGCAATAATAATGAGCTGAATACGGATGATCTGTCTGCTAGATATCGAGCTTGGTAATGACAACCTGTTTGCTCAGGCAGTCGATATCGCTCCCGTCAAATAATTCGGTGCCGGGATGCATGACTGTGCCGGCACCGCAGGCCAGTCCCAGAGTCAGAATCTTTTCCGGCGTGTCATGCAGGCTGAAACCTGCAACCAGACCCGCAACCATTGAGTCACCCGCCCCAACAGTGGTGTTAACCGTCACGTCCAGCGCTTTGGCGAAGTAGCTGTTTTCCGGTGTCACCAGTAGGGCGCCTTCATGACTGAGTGAGACGCAGACATAGGCCACGCCACCCTGCTGGATCAAGCGGGCACTGTGGGCGACGGCTTCCGGTGTCGGTAAGGACTCATCCAGCATCATTTCCAGTTCGTACTTATTGGGCTTAATCATGAACGGTTTGGCAGCAATAGCCCGTTTCAGCATTTCGCCATGCACATCAACCACAGCACGGCCGCCCTGGCGGTTAATTCGCTCTACCAACTCGGCATAAAGAGAGAGCGAGACATTGGGCTGACAGGAACCGGTGATAATGCCGTAGCCATCACCGGTAACTTCAATAAAATCATCAGCGATCCGCTTGATATCCGGCTCAGGGATGTCAGTGCCACTACTGGTTATCTGAAATTGATTGTGCGAGCCTGTTTCAATAATGGTGGTATTGATTCGGGTTTCACCGCTGACTTCTTCATAGACGACATGAGGCAACTGCTCATAAAGCAGGGTTCTGAAAATTTGGCCGACAGCGCCGGCGATGACGCAGATAGTGTGAGATTCAATATCAAGGCGGGTCAGGGCCCGGCCAATGTTGATGCCGTTACCACCCGGATCGTAACGTGCGGCGTGTGCACGGGACTTCTCATCAGGAATCAGCCTGTTGACATGATAAGTCACATCCAGTGCCGGATTCAGGCATAAGGTGCTAATGGGGCGGTGAGGTGTTATCGCCATAATGCCGTGCTTCCTGTCGACGCTTACCAGCAGTGTAAGAAATTTCCAGACAATTTGCACCGGATAAAGATTGAATTGCCTCGGTCAGATTAGGACAATAGGGGCTTAAATCATCACCAACCGATCGGGCTACATCGTGCAGATAGCTGTTTTCAGTGCCAAACCCTATGACCAGACATTTCTAGCCCGGGCAGCTACCGCTGAACTGGCGTTTCAGTGTTTTGAACTGGAGCTCAAGCCGTCGACGGCCGTAATGGCACAGGGCGCCGAAATCGTCAGCGCCTTTGTCAATGACGATTTAGGGCGAGAAACCCTGACGCTGATGGCGGAAGGGGGCACCCGATTGATTGCCTTGCGTTGTGCCGGATTCAATCAGGTGGATTTGACGGCGGCGAAAGAACTCGGCATTCGTGTTGTTAATGTGCCCGCTTATTCTCCCTATGCGGTGGCAGAGCATACCATTGCCCTGATGCTGGCGCTGAGCCGGAAACTACCGCGCGCCTATAATCGTGTCCGCGATGGCAACTTTTCACGGGATGGGCTGCTGGGTTTTGATTTTTACGGTAAAACGCTTGGTATTATAGGGGGCGGCAAAATTGGCATGCTGGTCGCCGAGCGGATGCGGGCATTTGGTTGCCGGATACTGATTTACGATCCCTTTAACGAAGACAACTGCCGTCAACGGGGTTACGAGACCGCAACACTTGAGATGCTGTTTGAGACCAGCGATATCATTAGCCTGCATTGTCCGTTGAATGAACACACACGGCATATCATTAACCGTGACAGCATCGCCCGTCTGAAGCAGGGCGTGATGCTGATCAATACCAGCCGCGGCGCATTAATGGATACTCAGGCCGTGCTGGACGGTCTGAAAGCTCACCATATTGCCTACCTGGGAATCGATGTTTATGAGCAGGAAGGTAGTTTGTTTTTTGAGGATCATTCGCTGGATATTATTCAGGATGATGTGATTCAGCGTCTCATCACCTTGCCTAATGTCATCGTCACCGGCCACCAGGCTTATTTCACCAAAGAAGCGCTGCAGCACATTGCAGAGACCACGGTCAGCAACATTCTCGAATACCTCCGTGATGAGCCGCTGACTTATCAGGTCGGAGGCTGAAC
This sequence comes from uncultured Methylophaga sp., assembly GCA_965229455.1. GTDB lineage: Bacteria > Pseudomonadota > Gammaproteobacteria > Nitrosococcales > Methylophagaceae > Methylophaga. The sequence continues at coordinate 1,842,327 of OZ245877.1, read as the reverse complement.
TTGTCAGAATCCATCTTCGGTCGTTTGCAGGCGGCGATCCCTGACTTCAAACCGCGGCCACAGCAACAGCAGATGAGTGAGTTTATCGCCAGGCAAATGGCGAGACCACCGCAACAGCGTATTGCTGTGGTAGAAGCCCCCACCGGTGTTGGCAAAACACTGGCCTATCTCAGTGGCACGATTGAGTCGGCCATCAATAACAAAAAAACACTGGTGATAAGCACCGCCACGGTCAATCTTCAACAACAGTTGATCCAGAAAGATTTGCCCCAGTTCTCCGCAGCCCTGGCGCAACCGATTCGCTTCGTTCAGGTCAAAGGAAGGCGGCGTTATCTTTGTCCCAGTAAACTCAGCCAACTGGCAACCGCACCCGAGCAACAAACGCTGGATATTGATATCGACGCCAAATACCAGCAGGCGCTGCATATGGCGGCAGCGAAGCAGATGTTGAGTGAGTGGGACCAGGAACGTTGGGATGGTGATCGCGACAGCCGTCGGGACAAGGTCAGCGCGGATTTATGGAATCAGATATCCACTGATTCCGAGGGGTGTGCCGGTAAGAGTTGTTCGTTTTATCTTCGCTGCCCCTATTACAAATTACGCCGTGAGATGGTCAATGCCCAGGTGGTGGTGGCAAACCATGATCTGATACTGAGTGATGCCGATTTGGGAGGTGGGTTGGTATTACCCAACCCGGAAGAGGTCCTGTTTGTCTTCGACGAAGCACATAACCTGCCGCGCAAAGCACTGGACCATGCGGCGAAAGCGCTCAACTTTATTCAGCTATACCAAACCACCGAAACGGCTGATAGTGTCCTCAAAAAAATTCCCTCTGCACTGGCATTTCGTCAGCATGATTTTGGTTATATGCTCAGTGAGTTGCGTCGTGACTTACCCGCTGTGATCAGTCATCTGCAGCAGATGGAGACCATTCTGCAAAGCGACGGACTCGTTCATGATTTACTGGAAAAACGAATTAGTGAACCGCGTATTTTCTGGAACAGTCCGCTGGTCAACGCTCTGTTGATCCCTTGTCAGAACCTGCTGCAAAGGGCAAATAATATCTATAAGCATTATTCGGTGCTGGCCAAATGGATTAAAGAAGGGCTGGAGAAAACCCAGCTCTCCAACAAAGTTGGTGAAGCGCTGCTACCGCAGGTCGGCACTGTGCAGAACATTTTCGGTTATCTGATTGACTTTATGGCACTGTTTCTGGAGCCGGATCAGGAAGATCGGCCACCCAATGTCCGCTGGCTTTCAGTGGACCAGTTTGCCAAACAACAAACCCTGGTGATTCATGCCGGGCCCATGACAGCGGCCTATTTCCTGGATCGCAGTCTATGGACACGAGCCTTCGGTATGGTGCTGACTTCAGCGACTTTGCGGGGAATGGGGTTGTTTCATCGTTTCCGAATGGACTGTGGTCTGCACCGGTTTGATGAGCAGCATTTCCTGGCGGTGCCGTCGCCATTCAACTACAACGATCAGGCCACCTTAAACCTGCCGGCGATGCAATACCTGCCTAATGAACAGCAACAAGAGTGGCGTCGAGAGGTTGTTAGCAGATTGAAAGAGGTGATTGATACCTCAGAAGCTACCTTGGTGCTGTTTACTTCCCGTGAGGTGATGGAAGCGGTATATCGGCAGTTGCCTGCTGAGATCAGCCGGCTGGTATTGATTCAGGGGGATACGCTGTCACCCAAAAACATGGTGCAGCGCCATATTCGCCAAGTGGAAGCGGGTCACGGTAGCATTATTTTCGGCATGGATCGCTTTGCCGAGGGCGTGGATCTGCCGGGTAATCTGTGCACGCATGTGATTATCACCAAGCTGCCGTTTCCTGTCTTTACCCGGCCTATAGAGCAAGCCAAGCAGGAATGGATCATTCGCCGTGGCGGTCAGCCATTTACAGCCTTGTCTCTGCCGGCAGTCAGCGTAAAGCTGATTCAGGCCTGTGGGCGTTTGCTACGCAAAGAGACGGATAGCGGCCGCATTACGATTCTGGATCGGCGTTTGTTAACGAAAGGTTACGGTAAGCAACTGCTTGCGCATTTGCCGGATTATCGTCTTGTCCGCTGATGTTGTTAAAACGCACAGACACAGACTTCACAGAGAGTAGTGACTACACAAGATTCTCATAGTGATCTGAACGGCGGTATCCAGCAAACCTGTTATGGCGTCCGTTCTTGAGGTATTTTTTCTAGGGTTGGGATGAGATCCTTCGGCTCCCGCTCAGGATGACAGGGGGAATGAAAACGGTTCCATAGCTGTCATGCCGACCGTAGTGGAGGCATCTCTTCCAAGGCTGGGATGAGATCCCTGGGCTTCCGCTCAGAATGACAGGGGGGATGAAAACGACGCCGTGGCTGTCATACCGACTGGAGTGGAGGTAACTTTTCCAGGGCTGGGATGAGATCCCTGGGCTTCCGCTCAGGATGACAGGGGGAATGAAAACGATTCCATAGCTGTCATGACGACCGTAGTGGAGGCATCTTTTCCAGGGTTGGGATGAGATCCTTCGGCTCCCGCTCAGGATGACAGGGGAGAATGAAAACAACGCCGTGGCTGTCATACCGACTGAAGTGGAGGCATCTTTTCCAGGGTTGGGATGAGATCCTTCGGCTTTCGCTCAGAATGACAGGGGGGATGAAAACGACGCCGTGGCTGTCATACCGACTGGAGTGGAGGTAACTTTTCCAGGGCTGGGATGAGATCCTTCGGCTTCCGCTCAGGATGACAGGGGGGATGAAAACGATTCCATGGCTGTCATGCCGACCGCAGTGGAGGCATCTTTTTCCAGGGTTGGGGCGAGATCCTTCGGCTTTCGCTCAAGATGACTGGGAAAATTAAAATAATTCGCTGTATCAGACACGGACTCGCAGTTGCTGAAAAACGCCTCTGGCTTTTTAATCAGTCTGTGTGATCTGTACTGCTGTGGTTAAAAACAAAAAAGCCCCAATCAAGGGGCTTTTCATACACAAGACGGTTAGTCTTATTCGCTACGACTGGTCACTTCCAGCAGGTGATAACCAAACTGGGTTTTCACGGGACCTTGCACGGTATTGACCGGTGCTGAAAAAACGACCTTGTCGAATTCCGGCACCATCATGCCTGGGCCGAATTCACCCAGATCGCCGCCGCTGCGGCCCGAAGGGCAGGATGAGTGCTCTTTAGCGATATCGCCAAAATCTGCGCCCTGTTCGATTTCACGTTTCAGTTCCAGACAGATTTCTTCGCTGTCGACAAGGATATGTCTTGCTGTCGCTTTTGCCATCGGTATTATTCCGTTCAGTTAAAACCACAGATTATAACAGTTAAGCGGCCAGTTTGAGGCTCTCGAGCAAGGCCTCGGCTGTGGCTTCTGAGGATTGAGGGTTCTGGCCAGTGATGAGAGGGCCATCTACACAGCAGTTCTCAGTCCAATCATCAGCTTTCACATAGCAGCCACCCCGGGCTTTGAGTACATCTTCCAGCAGGAAAGGAACAATGTCAGTCAGGCCAACCGCTGCTTCTTCGCTGTTACTGAATGCCGTCACGGCACGATTATTGATCACAGGCTGGCCGTCTTTATCGTGAACATTCACTAAAGCGGCTGGCGCATGGCAGACAAAGCCGATCGGTTTATCCTGTTGGAGAAAGGATTCAATCAAACTGATTGAGTAAGAGGAATGCGCCAAATCCCACATTGGTCCATGCCCACCTGGATAAAACACGGCGTCGTAATCCGCTGCACGAACCTGTGCCAGGGGCAAGGTGTTGGCGAGCAGTTTCTGAGCAGCGTTATCCTGCTTGAAGCGCTCTGTCGCCTCTGTCTGAAAATCCGGGCTGTCACTTTTAGGATCCAGTGGTGGCTGGCCGCCTCTGGGCGAGGCCAGGGTTACTTTTACCCCTGCATCATGAAAGACATAATAGGGGGCAGCAAACTCTTCCAGCCAGAATCCGGTTTTCTTACCAGTGGTGCCCAGTCGGTCATGAGAGGTCAAAACCATCAATATATGCATGTTTTCTCCTTGTTTCTATTTCAGCTGCTATTGCTGACAGATAGCGTTCAGCAATGATTCCCGTTATGGTCAAAATGACCCTGTTTCAAAAAACACAGCACTTGTCTGATGACCATCGGCCTGTTCATCATAAAAGCGTGGCTGACAGGCAGACAGAGATGATCGTGCATCCCTTCAAGTCGGGTACTTGCCACCGTGACCTGACCATCATTGGGTTTGGGCAGGAACGGTGCACATAAAAGATTCACAGCACGGTAGCCGGCAATAATGCCAACCTCAAACTTTGCACTGCCTAACTGTTTGAGAGGGCTCTGCGGATCGGTACCTAATTGTGCAGCGACCGGTCCGAAAAAACGATGATACAGGGTGTAAGGCTGAAGCCAATCAGCAATCTGACTACCCTGGTTCGGCGGCCCTAACATCACCACACGACCCAGGTTGTGGATCGGTTGAGATGCCAGGTAATGCCGGACCAGAATGCTGCCCAGCGAGTGCGTGACAAAATGGATTGTCATCGATGGTGGTATCCCTCTCAACGCCTCGCTGATAACCTGCTGACTCAAGTTCGCGATAGGAAACTTGCGAGAGGGATAGTCGATATTGCGTGTCTGATAGCCGATCTGTTGCAGTGCCTTTTCCAGCTTGCGCATTGAGCGTGCAGAGCGGGCAAGGCCATGCAGGAGAATGACAATCTGATTCTGTTCGGACTCGATATCAGTCATCACTGGCTCCTGAGTAAACGGTTGAAAGAGGAGACGATTGTCATGGCACCAGTACAGGGAGGCAGGCAGCTAGAAAACCCCGTCTTCAGGCTAAAAAATTGTTGGCCGATGATAGTGAAGCTCAGTCAGATATCACCAGATAGATGTCATCAATCTGAATCCGGTCACCGCCGATAATTTTACGGCGCTTGCGTGTCTCCGCTTCATTATTGACACGAACAAGGCCTTGTTCGACCATCATTTTTGCCTCGGCGCCACTGGCGGCAATACCTTCAAACTTGAGAATCTTGTATAACTCAACCGGGCTCTTGCTCAGCGTAACCTGAATAGTCTGACTCATCGTATGCCTTTGTCGAAATTTGATATCTGGATAACAGGTGATTTCAGGAAAATTGACCTGTTCGTAAAAACAGCAAAAAATAGGCATCAGTATCTGTGACGTACAGCGCGTATTTTTGCGTCGGATAAAGTTAGTGTAGCGATTCTACCTTAACGGGGTATTGCTTATGAAAGGACTGGTCGGCCTGGTTCAAATCTTGATTGTTATTGCGCTCTTATACCCGGTTTATTACATTTGGGATACCAGTCGTGTCGAAGCGTTCTGTAACCTCATTAAGCCCGGCATGAGTACCAAAGAGCTGCAAAGACTGGCTGAAACAAAGCATATCAGCCTGCATATTCCCAACAGTAATGAAACCGGGCAATGGATGACATCTGTTGACTCCTCTGCCAGTATTGATCGTTTTGCCTGTGTCATCAGCGGCGCGGTTGATAAAATTGCCAGTGCCCGCCTGCTTGAGGAAGAATAAAAAACCCGCCGAAGCGGGTTTTTATCAGGGTTTAAGCGCCAACATAATTTATCAGGATACCGGCCGCCACCGCGGAACCAATCACCCCGGCCACGTTCGGCCCCATCGCATGCATCAACAGGAAGTTATGCGGATCTGATTCCAGCCCCAGCTTATTCGACACCCGTGCAGCCATTGGCACTGCCGATACACCGGCGGAACCAATCAACGGGTTAATCGGTGCTTTTACCAGCTTATTCAGTATCTTGGCCATGATGACACCGGACGCGGTACCTATCGCAAATGCCACCATACCCAGGACCAGAATGCCCAGTGTCGCCATATCCAGGAAGCTTTCTGCACTGAGCTTGGAACCCACTGCCAGACCCAGGAAGATAGTCACGGTGTTGATCAATGAGTTCTGGGTGGTGTTACTCAGGCGATCGACCACGGCACATTCCTTCATCAGGTTGCCGAAGCAGAACATACCCAACAGTGGCGCCGCATCAGGCAGCAGGAAAGCGACCAGAATCAACAGCAGCAATGGGAATACGATTTTCTCACGCTGTGAAACATGGCGTTGCTGGACCATTTTGATTTTACGCTCGGCCTCGGAGGTCAGAGCACGCATAATCGGCGGCTGGATCAGCGGGACCAGCGCCATATAGGAGTAGGAGGCAACAGCAATGGCGCCCAGTAATTCCGGCGCCAGTTTACTGGCCACATAAATGGAAGTGGGTCCATCGGCGCCACCGATAATACCGATAGCCGCTGCATCCGCCAGGCTGAAGTCGAAAATACCGTAGTAGGACAGAACAACGGCGCCCATCAACGTGGCAAAGATACCGAATTGCGCCGCCGCGCCCAGAAACAGGGTTTTCGGGTTCGCCAGCAGCGGTCCGAAGTCGGTCATTGCGCCGACCCCCATAAAGATAATCAGCGGAAAGGCACCACTCTCAATCCCCACCGTGTAAAAGATATGCAGAATACCGCCGGCTTCAGCGAGACCGGCGCCGGGGATGTTGGCCAGCACACCGCCGAAACCGATTGGTACCAGCAGTAATGGCTCAAAGTTCTTCTTGATGGCGAGATAGAGTAGCAGCATGCCGATCAATATCATCACGCCCTGACCAAGGGTGATCTGGTAGATACCTGTCACTTCCCAAAGGTGAATCAGTTTTTCCATGAATTGAATCCTTGCTTATGCAATAGTGGCGAGATGGTCACCGACTTTGACGGCGTCGCCCTGTTTAACGGAGATAGACGAGACAGTGCCGGATTTGGATGCCACAATCTGGGTCTCCATTTTCATGGCTTCCAGGATCAGCAGGGTGTCACCCTCGTTGACCTGCTGGCCGGGACTAACCTGAATTTTCCAGATATTGCCCGACAACGGCGCTGTAACCGGTTCACCTTCGCCGGCTGGTTCTGCTGACGCAGCAGGTGGTGCAGTCGTTTCACTGCTTTCAACATGGCTGATATCGCCGCCTTCGTTAACTTGCACTACATAAGCCTGACCGTTGACCTTGATGGTGTAGGTTTCCTGATCGCCTGCAGAACTGGCAGCCGATGTCGCTGATGCTTGTGGCTGATCGCTGGGTACCGGTTCAAAAGCATCCGGATTATCACGGTTTTGCAGGAATTTCAGACCAATTTGCGGGAACAGGGCGTAAGTCAGTACATCATCGACCTGATGTTCGCCTTCTGCCAGCTGAATACCGTCCACATCGGCTTTCTCCAGCAACTCAGTGGTGAGTTTGTCCATTTCCGGTTCCAGCAGATCCGCAGGTCGACAGGTGATCGGTTCTGCGCCTTCCAGTACCCGGTCCTGAAGCTCCTTGTTGTAAGGCGCGGGTGCCGCACCATATTCACCTTTGAGTACACCGGCGGTCTCGGCGCTGATAGTTTTGTATCGTTCACCGGTCATCACGTTGATCACAGCCTGTGTACCTACGATTTGCGAGGTGGGTGTGACCAGTGGAATGAAGCCTAAGTCTTCACGCACACGGGGAATTTCTTTCAATACTTCATCCATCCGGTCCAGTGCATTCTGTTCACGCAGCTGGCTTTCCATATTGGTGAGCATGCCACCCGGCACTTGGGCCACCAGAATGCGGGAGTCGACACCACGCAGGGAGCCTTCGAACTGGGCATATTTTTTACGGATATCACGGAAATAGGCAGCAATTTCTTCCAGCAGTTGCATATTCAGACCAGTATCGCGATCGGTGTCTTCAAAAATCGCCACCACAGACTCGGTTGCAGAGTGACCGTAGGTCATCGACATTGAGGATACGGCGGTGTCAACATTATCAATACCGGCTTCAACACATTTCATAATGGTGGCAGTCGACAGGCCGGTTGTGGCGTGCGATTGCATATGAATCGGGATATCAATAGCTTGCTTAAGACTTTGAACCAGCTCGTAAGCTGCGTAAGGCTTAAGCAAACCAGCCATATCCTTAATGGCCAGGGAATGAGCGCCCATATCCTCGATGCGCTTTGCCATATCAATCCACATCTGCAGGTTGTGGACCGGACTCAAGGTGTAGGCGATGGTGCCCTGGGCATGACGGTCATTTTCGAGAACGGCTTTTATCGCGGTTTCCAGATTACGTGGGTCGTTCATTGCGTCAAATACGCGGAACACATCGACCCCATTGACTGCCGCACGCTCGACAAATTTTTTCACCACATCGTCAGCATAATGACGGTAGCCCAGCAGATTCTGCCCCCGTAGCAGCATTTGCTGACGGGTGTTTGGCATCGCGGCTTTCAGGCTACGGATGCGGTGCCAGGGATCTTCACCCAGGTAGCGGATACAGGCATCGAAAGTGGCACCGCCCCAGCTTTCCACTGACCAGAAACCGACTTGATCGAGCTTGTCGGCAATCGGCAGCATGTCGTCGAGACGCAGCCGGGTGGCAAACAGAGATTGATGGGCATCACGCAGAACGACGTCGGTAATGCCAAGTGGTTTTTTTGCTTCGGTCATGTTCATGGCCTTGGTTTGATCTAACGGAAACTGCCTGACTGACGCAGGCGGTTTTATTTAACGACGAGAGCGAAACTTGTGAATCGCAGCGGAAAGGACGGTGATCAGGTTTTTATCATCGTTGGCGTGCTGCCTGTTGCTCATCGCCTGGCTGATAACAGCCGTCGGGGCGGGAATACCTTCTTCCGGCAGGGTGCCGACATCTTTTTCATAGCGTGTGATGATTTTTGACATCAAACTGGTCACGAAAACCAGTAATGTCAGGAATACGAAGACAAACCCCATGCCCACCAGCATCAGGTTCAGACCTTCAGACATCAGATTGGATGCAGTCATAGCGACCTCCTCTGTGCATCGCGAACGTCATTAAATCAATGACTTGATTCAAAACAGCCGCAGATTATACCACTGTTGGACGGTCTGGGTTTGGCCCGCTTAACGCAAATGGCATGGCATCGGGTTGTGAGGCAATTCACACTCAGGGCTGAGCATGATTGCAGTCAGCCACTGCGGAATCCGGTCTCAATTGGCATAATGGTGCCGATTTTGAATAAATGAGGATGGTATGACGCCGGACGCAGAAGATTTTTGGTTCCTGCCCCTGGGGGGAACGGGCGAAATCGGTATGAATCTCAACCTGTATGGTCATGATGGCCGCTGGTTGATGGTGGATTGCGGACTGACTTTCGAATCCCGTACCGATGTCGATGGTGAGCCGATTCCTGGCAGCCGTGCTGAAATTCAAATGGCTGATCCGCAGTTCATCGCTGATCGTAAGGATCGTCTGGATGGACTTATTATTACCCATGCGCACGAAGATCACATTGGTGCCGTGCCTTACCTCTGGTCACGGTTTCAATGCCCGGTCTACACCACGGCATACACCGCTGAAATTCTGCGCCGCAAGCTCAAAGAGGTTGGCCTGCAGGATAAGGTTCCGGTCAGCATCGTTGAGCCGAGAGCGGAAATGGATATCGGGGTATTCCATGTGCGCTGGATTCAGTTAACACATTCCATTCCCGAGCCTTTTGCCCTGTTGATCAGCACACCGGCCGGCAGCGTCTTTCATACTGCGGACTGGAAGCTTGACAGTGATCCTGTGGTCGGGGAGCGGTATCAGCCAGCTGACTTCGAGGCACTGGCTGAACTCAATATTGATGCCATGGTGTGTGACTCTACCAATGCCGATTTGCCCGGTTGGTCAGCATCAGAAGCCTCGTTGAGACGTGGCCTGCAGCACCATATCGAACAGGCCAAAGGTCGTGTCGTGGTGACCTGCTTCGGTAGTAATATCGCGCGGCTTCGGACCATTGCCGATATCGCTCAGCAAACCGGACGTCATCTGGGCCTACTGGGACGGTCACTGATCAATACCTACACCGCAGCCAAACGAACCGGCTTCTGGCACGATGTGGAGACCTTTGTTGATCCGCATCATCTGGGGTACCTGCCAAGACAGACGGTGCTATTGGTGGCAACAGGCAGTCAGGGTGAGCCGCGCACGGCACTGAATCGGCTCAGTCAGAACAGCTTCCGGGATATGCAGCTGGAACCCGGCGACACGGTGATATTCAGCGCTAAAGTTATCCCTGGCAACGAGGCGGCAGTCGAAGCCTTAATCGATCGTCTCAAAGCCATGCAGGTTGATGTCATCACGGTAGATAACAGCCGTCTTCCCATCCATGCTTCAGGGCATCCGGCTCAGGATGAATTGAAAGCCATGTATCAGTGGGTGAAGCCGGCCTGTGCAATTCCTGTACACGGGGAGTATCGACATATGCGGGCCAATGCCCGGGTGGCAAAATCGGTCGGAGTGCCGGAGCAACTGGAAGGTCAGAATGGGGATCTGTTTTTTATTGCCCCGGTTCGTGGTATTCGCCGTCGTGCGGTCAGCACCGGCCGGCTGGGGTTAATCAATGACAAGCTAAAAAAGCTCTATTGATTCACACTTTTAGCCGCTTGTGCTAAGTTGCTGGAATGATTGAAGAACTACGGCAGTATATCCGCCACCCAAGCAGCATCCCTATCAGTTACCGTTTGGGGCAGCGGCATCATATTCAGCCAGCCAGAGATATCAGTCAGGGCGGACTCTGCTTTACGAGCCAAGAGCGGGCATTGGTCGGTGAGAGTATCTTTGTCGAAATCAAATGCGGCAGGCCAGGCTTTAGTGCAGAGGGCATTGTGCGCTGGTGTAGCAGGGAAGGCAGAAAATATTTAATTGGTGTCGGCTTCAGGGACAGGGCAGTGCAATATGCCATGCGGATGGTGGAGCAGGTCTGCCATATTGAAGCTTTCCGACATCGCCTGGAGCAGGAGACAGGGGTAAAACTCACCAGTGAGCAGGCTGCTTTTCGCTGGATAGCTGAAAATGCGGCTGATTTTCCAGCGGCAGATTAATTCCTCAGACTCTGGCATCAAAGCGTGGGCCGCGACGATCTGATGAGACCCTGCGCTCAATCATCGGTTTTTTATTGCGTTTACGTCGGTCAGGCTGCTGTCTTCTGTCATTTTCCGACACGGTTCTGGTTTTGTCCGCAATCGGACGTGCAGGACCGACCTGAGTCGGGCTGCTGACAGTGACCATATTGTAGTGACTGAGACGCGGTATTTCGTTCATCATGCTTCACTTTCATCTTCTGTAACTTCTCTATCGACTTGATTTTGATGAACTTTAGAAATTTAATTCACTGCCATGATTTTAATTGGAAACGCCCATTGACAATACGTTTGTTCGGATCGACCGGGTGGTTATAGATATAAGCCCAGGCGCTGATTGATTTGCCGCCAGAGACTGTGACCTCTACAGTTTGTCGCCGGTATTCACGTGGTTCGGGGAAGGCCGCTGAACATTCCTCAAAGTCATCCAGTTGCGCAAGGACTGAAGGGGTGGTCAGACGATAAACCTCACCATGCACCTCGTCGTCAGCCATATTTGAAAGGACCGCGCCCGGATAATCATGAATCTGATACAGTTGTGCGCGTATCCTGCCGTGGCAGACAAACTCACTATGGGCTTGTAATACCTGATGCATGGGATGCTCACTGTTGTGCATCAGTGTGCCGTAGACAAATAAGTATTTATTGTTCATTTTACTTTAATTTACCTATGTAATATTCAGAATAATATAGAAATAAATTAATGAAGAAAAAGATTAAAGTCGGTCTCGCGCTGGGCAGTGGCGCTGCCAGAGGTTGGGCCCATATCGGTGTCATCCAACGCCTGATCGAGCAGGGAATCGAACCCGATGTGGTGTGCGGAAGTTCTATTGGTGCCCTGGTTGGTGCGGCCTATGTCAGCGGTAATATTAATAAACTGCAGAATTGGGTCATTGAGCTGGATAAGTTGAAAACAGTTCGCTATTTCACCATCAACCGTTCTCTGCGAGGGTTCGTTAATAAGCACAGACTACATCACTTTCTGGATGAATATGTTGTCGGCGCCGAACAACAGATTGAGGATTTGAATAAGGCGTTTGCTACCGTCGCCACCGACCTCAATACGGGACGAGAGATATGGAATACAAAAGGAAAAGTGCTGGATTCGGTCTGGTCATCGATTTCACTACCGGGTCTGTTTCCGGCGATAAAGCACGATGACCGCTGGCTGATTGATGGTGGCCTGGTTAATCCGGTGCCGGTATCCGTCTGTCGAGCACTGGGAGCAGATGTTGTCATTGCTGTGAATCTCAACAGCGACATTGTCGGCAAACATTTTCGGGCCGAGTCACCGGAAAAAGTCGATACCAGTGAACCGGCCAACCCAAGTTTCACTGAGCGTTTCACCGATATGATCGCTGATTACACCAGTAATCTGTTTAACAATGCTGATAAAGAAGACGAGGCACCGGATTTGATGGATGCCATAGCCGCTTCAATTAATATCACTCAGGATCGCATTACCCGCAGTCGCATGGCCGGCGATCCGCCGGAAATCATTTTATCGCCAAGGCTCTCTCAGATCGGCATCCTGGAATTTTACCGGGGCAGTGAAGCTATTGAGGAGGGTAAAGCCAGTGTGGACCGGCATAAACGCGATTTTGACTACTTTCTAAACTAATCCTGTCAGTGGGTTATGAATGATTGTTGAAATGACAGTGGCATCAAGGATCTGACCGGTAAGAAGAAAAAATCCTGCTGATTGTGCTGGCGCTCAACACCCTGATGTTTATGATTAGGTTCAGCTTGGGCCGGATAGCGGTATCGACCGGGTTAATGCCGATTGAGATGGATCGCTACACTCACACTGCCGGTCAATATCCTCTGCATCTGGCATCATCAAAGAGCGTGTCAAGGGACTCTCAGAGCCAGTTGATAAGCTGTTTGATTCAGTTGACACCGCTTGGGTCCTGCAATTCTGTGTCTTATTTCGGGCACTGCCAGTCTGGCCGTTGTGCAAAGTAATCGCGCAGAAATTCAATCAGGAGCCTGACGCGTTGCGACAGAAATCGGGTATGTGGATAGACCGCATAAACGCCAATATCATTATTTAATAAACAATCATCAAGGACGGGCAGTAACTCGCCGCTGCGGATGGCCCCGGCACAAATAAAATCCGGCGACAGGATCAATCCTTTACCCTCTATTGCGGCATCCATAAGAAACTGACCGTTATTAGCCGTCATGACTGTCGGCAGATTGACCGACAGACGTTCTCCCCGGTGATTTTTCAACTGCCAGCTCGGACTGACGTGACTGTAATGTAATTTGACGTGGCCATAGAATAAATCTTCGGCGGTCTGCGGTTTACCGTTGCGCGCAAAGTAGTCCGGGCTTCCACAGAGTAATAAGCGCGTTGTGGAGAGTTTTCTGGCAATCAGGCTGGAGTCAGCCAGGTTTGATACCCGGATGGCCAGATCGATGCCTTCAGCCACCAGATCCTGCTGCCTGTCATTAAAGTCGATATCAAAAATGATATCCGGATTGGCTTGATTGAACTGCCGTATGGCCTGACTCAGATGCATCAGACCAAAACTGATGGGGGCCGCCACCCTGATTCGGCCGGATACTGCTGACTGACTCTCACTGATGGCGGTTTCCACTTCATTGATATCATCCAGAATCCGCACACAATGCTGGTAATAATCACGGCCGGCGTCAGTGAGGGTCTGTTTGCGGGTGGTGCGCTTAAGCAGGCTGACGCCAAGCCGTTTTTCCAGCTCACTGAGTCGTTTGCTGACAGCCGATTTGACGGTATTCATCTGTTCTGCTGCACGGGTGATACTGCCGGCTTCCACAACCCGGACTAAAGTCTGCATTTCTTCCAGTTGATTCATTAAATGTTCTCTTATAAGAAACAATAAGTTTATTAATAGCGTGTTTTTCAAAAAAATGGAAACGATAAACTGTCACCATCGTTTAACCAAACGCAACAAAACAGGGAGAATCCAATGAACAACAGCATTTTACTGATCAACTCCAGTAGCAGGATTCAGGGTTCGGTAACACGTGATATCTCAGCACAACTGGTAGAGCAGCTTCAGCAACAAACCGGCCTGAGCACGATTGAACGTGATCTGGCAGACGGCATCGCGTTTATTGATGAACAGTGGGTCGGCGCCAATTTTACCGATCCTGCAGAACGCAGCGCACAGCAGGAGGCCGCACTGGCAGAGTCGGACCGCCTGATTAACGAATTAAAGCAGGCCAGTCATATCGTGATTGCTGCGCCTATTTATAACTTCAGCGTGCCGGCGGTGGTCAAAGCCTGGATTGACCAGGTGGCACGAGCCAGAGTGACGTTTCGATATACCGAAAATGGACCGGAAGGTTTGCTTAAAGGCAAAAAGGCCTATCTGGTCATTGCCTCAGGCGGTGTTCCCCTGGGCAGCGAGGTTGACTATGCTTCGAGCTATTTACGGCATGTGATGGGCTTTCTCGGTATCGATGATGTCACCCTGGTGAATGCCAATGATCTGAACAGGGCAGCCAATGATCATGGCGATATTCAACAACAGTTGGCAGCGATTGCAGCAGGAGAACAGTGATGAGCATAAGAGAACTCAGACAAATTGTGAACGGCATCCCGGTCTCTGATGGTGCCGGTGTGCAGCTGAAACGGGTGATTGGTTCACCACAGTTGAATATGCTGGATCCGTTTCTGATGTTCGATGCTTTCGGCTCAGACAGACCACAGGAATATCTCGCCGGTTTCCCACCCCACCCACATCGTGGCTTTGAGACAGTCACCTACATGCTTGCCGGCAAAATGCGGCATGAAGACAGCGCCGGTAACCAGGGTGTGATCGAGACAGGGGGCGTGCAGTGGATGACTGCGGGCAGGGGCATTATTCATTCAGAAATGCCAGAGCAGGAAGCAGGTTTACTGGCCGGTTTTCAACTCTGGGTCAACCTGCCAGCCGCTGAAAAAATGCGTGAACCGCGTTATCAGGAACGTTCTGCGGCTGAGATCCCGGTTGAGACCCTTGAAAATGGTGGGGAGATTAAAGTCGTTGCCGGGCAGACAGATCAAGGCACCCGCGGAGTGATTGACAACGCTTATGTCAAACCGCTCTACCTGCACGTGACATTACCGGCAGGCAGCCACTTCGCACAGCAGGTTCCGGAGAAAGATAACAGCTTTGTTTATGTGATTAAGGGGCAGCTATCTATTGGTGGTCATCAACGGCCGTTGAATCAGGGGCAGTTGGGTGTACTGGAGAAAGGACAGACTGTGAGCTTGTTGGCAGAAACGCAAAGCCAGTTTCTACTGGTGTCGGGGCAGCCGCTGAAAGAGCCCGTTGCCCGGGGTGGACCGTTTGTGATGAACACCCGCGAGCAGCTTGAGCAGGCCTTTGACGATTACCGTGAGGGACGGTTTGCCTGATTGAAAAGTTTGAACCACAGAGGCACAGAGGGCACAAAGCTCAGAATGGCTAAAAATTTATCCGCAGATTTCGCTGATTTTCACAGATTAAAACAACAGTTCATTGATATCGTTATCCAGCGACAGGGCTTCTGAATTGAGCTTTGAATGTTTTCTGCCAAAATAATCTGCGCTCATCTGCGTAATCTGTGGAGCATTTTATAACTCTGCGCCCGCTGTGCCTCTGTGGTTAATTTTTAAACAGTGACAAATTAGAGTTTCACCCGCCGCAGTCTGAGCGCATTAGCGATCACCGATACCGAACTCAGGCTCATGGCTGCTGCTGCAATCATCGGTGACAGCAACAGGCCGAAGAAGGGATACAGGACACCGGCTGCGATTGGTACGCCCATCGAGTTATAAACAAAGGCGAAAAACAGGTTCTGGCGGATATTACGCATCGTCGCCCGGCTTAATTTCAATGCCTGATGAATGCCACGCAAGTCACCTTTAACCAGGGTTATGCCGGCACTTTCCATGGCCACGTCGGTTCCGCTACCCATAGCGATACCAATCGTTGCCTGAGCCAGCGCTGGCGCATCATTGATACCGTCACCCGCCATGGCGACGGTTCTGCCTTCTGCCTGTAACTCTTTGATCACCTGATTTTTCTGCTCAGGCAAGACATCGGCCCGGATATCATCAATACCAAGCTGACTGGCGACGGCCTCTGCGGTGACCCGGTTATCGCCGGTTAACATGACAAGGCGAATATTTTCCTGATGCAGGGCTTTTATGGCTTCAGCGGTGGATGATTTGATTGGATCAGCCACACCAATCAGGCCGGCCGCTTGATTATCAACGGCAACCAGCATTACGGTCTGGCCCTGTTTGCGATAAGCCTCTGCTTTTTCCTGTAATGGCGCTGAATCTATTCCCAGCGTGGTAAACAGGGCAGTATTACCCAATGCCACAGGGTGACCGTCAATCTCGCCCTTAATACCCTGGCCGGTTACAGAGTCAAACTGGTTTAGCCTGGATAAGCTCAGGCCTTTTTCTTTGGCACCTTCAATTACCGCCATCGCAAGCGGATGTTCACTGCCTTGTTCCAGACTGGCAGCCAGAGTGAGCAGGGTGCTGTTATCCAGATCAGTCATTGACTCAACCATGACCAGCTTCGGTTTACCCTCGGTCAGCGTGCCGGTTTTATCTACGACCAGGGTATCAATCTGCTCCATGGCTTCGAGCGCTTCAGCATTTTTAATAAGCACGCCCATTGAGGCTCCGCGACCGGTTCCGACCATAATCGACATCGGCGTCGCCAGACCCAGGGCACAGGGACAGGCAATGATTAACACAGCAACGGCATTGACGATGGCATGCGCCAGTTTCGGTTCTGGCCCCCAGATAAACCAGGCACCGAGGGTGAGGATAGCGACAAGCACCACTGCGGGCACAAACCAGGCCGCTGCTTTGTCGACCAGTTTCTGGATTGGCGCACGTGAGCGCTGTGCTTCGGCCACCATATGCACAATTTGGGAAAGCAGGGTGTCACTGCCGACCCGCTCAGCACGCATCAGCAGGCTTCCGGTACCGTTGACAGTAGCACCGATAAGCTTGTCATCTTTTTGCTTACTGACCGGTATTGGCTCACCGGTGACCATGGATTCATCAACACTGCTATTACCCTCTATCACCGTGCCGTCAACGGGTATTTTTTCTCCGGGACGGATCCGCAATTGCTGGCCTACCCGGACCTCCTCGAGAGGAATATCCTGCTCCTGACCATCCTCAGTCACCAGTCTGGCTGTTTTGGGCGCAAGGCCCAGCAGCATTTTGATGGCGGTATTAGTCTGGCTGCGGGCGCGCAGTTCAAGTACCTGGCCCAGCAATACCAGCACGGTAATAACCGCTGCTGCCTCAAAATAGACGGCGACACTACCATCAGCATGTTGCATCGAGGTTGGAAAAATAGCCGGGAAAATCAGTGCGATGACACTGTATAGCCAGGCAACGCTGACACCGAGGCCAATCAGTGTGAACATGTTCAGGTTCATGGTTTTGACTGACTGCACAGCACGGATGAAAAACGGCCATCCGGCCCAGAGCACGACGGGTGTTGCCAGCAGGAACTCCAGCCAGTACCAGCGCTGTGTTGAGATATTGGCGGGCAATAGGGCGGGAGCCATATCCAGCAGCATCGCGATGATAAACACCGGCAGCGTTAACACTGCGCCAATCCAGAAGCGCCGGGACATATCTTTCAGCTCACTGTTGTCCTCCTCGACTTCGACTGTGTTCGCTTCCAGCGCCATGCCACAGATAGGGCAGTTACCGGGATGATCCTGAACGATTTGCGGGTGCATCGGGCAGGTGTATTCAGTTCTGGTGTTCGCCAGTTGCGGTGATTCGGGCTCCAGGGCCATACCGCATTTAGGGCAACTGCCCGGTCCTGCCTGGCGCACGCCTTCGCACATCGGGCAGATATAATCGCCACTGCCTTGTCGTGATGCTGCGGGTCTGTGAGCCTGTTCATGACTGCCACAACAGCTGTGTGGCTGTTTTTCAGTTTGTGGTGCCTTGTCATCACCTCCACAGCAGTTGTGATCTGCTTCTGATTGCTTGAGGTAACGTTCTGGATCGGCTTTGAAATTATTCATGCAATGCTGGGAACAGAACACATAATCCTGCTGATTATGCTGCGCGTGATAGCGCGCGTTGTCTGCATCAACAGTCATACCACATACCGGATCGATTGCCATGCTATCTCCTTAGCTAAGCATTGTGGCGCAGTGCCAATGTAAATCTTAATTCGGGGTACTGCCAACCAGACTCAGCTTGTGTCAGTAGGTTAATTTCTACTATAAAGTACGTACCTGGGTACGGAGTCAAGCGCTAATGACACAGAAGCTATCACTGACCATTGGAAAATTTGCTGCCATGGCAGACGTAAGCGTTGAAACGGTTCGTTTTTATCAGCGCAAAGGCTTACTGGCAGTCCCTGCCTCAACGGATGGCAGCGTCAGACGCTATGGTCCAGCGTCACTACGCCAGTTGAAATTTATCCGGAAAGCTCAGGAAGCAGGCTTTACCCTCAGTGAGATCAAAACGCTGATCAAGCTGGATGCCACGCAGGATCATGAGCAGGCCTATCGACTCGCAATGAAGCGGCTTGAGCAACTGGAAGCAAAGATCAGGGAGATGGTGCAGGCAAGAGATAGCCTGAAAAAGCTTGCCAGTGACTGCGCCTGTGGCACCAAAACTCAGCCCTGTGCCATCCTGGCTGCGTTCGACTTATAAACTTCACTGCTGCGATTTGTATTCTGCTTTGATGGTCTCAAGCGTAGGCGGGATAGCATCGCAGTGACTGACATCACCACTGCATTTAATACATTCGAGGGCATGCCAGCCGGTATTAATATATTCCTCCCGGTTCGGACCGCCCAGGCGGTTTGCAATGCCAATGGTCGCTTTGGCCCTGCTGCTGATATAGCTGTATTCACCCAGGCAGAATCGCATCTGTGCAGGATCGGCTTTGATTTTGTCGTCATATTTCTGATGTATCTCCCGACCCACCTGATTCAGGTAATGCAGCTCTGCGTAGAGTTTTTGTAATGTATCGTCGCTATGCTGATAGACACCCGGCGGCACGCCGCCAGCCAAGGCTGTGAAAGAGAGGGAAAATAGGGCAAAAAATAAACTCAGTCTCAAGATTCTGCTCCATAGCTGATTGAGTGTATAGTCAGATGATAACGCATCCGGCCGGCTTTATCTCAGTAAGACAACGGGGCAATGATTCCCTGACCGACACGTTTTATCATAATCACTTTTATGAGTACTCGACCGAGATGGAAGTTCGCCGCGCCCGTTTTAAAGACAGTCAAGGAGGAACAGGATGATTGAATACGAATTGGGCAGCTGTTCACTTGGGTGCGTGCTGGTAGCAAGCAGTGATAATGGGATTTGTGCCATTGCGCTTGGTGATGAACCGGGACCACTGGTTGAATGGCTCAAGCAAACATATCCACATGTGCAAAAAGGGCAGCAGAACCGGGTTTTACTGTCACGTTTGCAACAGGTTTTAAATTTTGCCGAATGGCCGGATGCGGATCTCAAGCTTGAACTTGATATCCAGGGAACGGAGTTTCAGAAACGGGTCTGGCGAGCCTTGCTGAGGGTTCCACCAGGACAAACCCGGACCTATACGCAGATTGCCGACGAAATTGGTTCGCCCAGCGCTGTGCGTGCGGTCGCGGGTGCCTGTGCCGCAAATTTACTGGCTTTGGCGATTCCATGTCACCGTATAATCAGGCAGGACGGTGAGGTCTCTGGCTATCGTTGGGGGCGTGAACGCAAAAAAATATTGTTACAAAAAGAAGCCCGTCTTTAAGTCTTTGATAGGGCAGTGGGCGTTGAATGGCAAACCTGTTTGTCAAGTCTGATTTGTTTGATGCTGGTTAAAAATTAACCATATTTTAAAGCTTGTCATAAAAGAATCACTTAGCGTCTTTCCAGAAACTTATCCACATACTTCTCCACAGAAAATGTGAGTAATGTGAAAAACTTTTTGTGTGTGTCTGAAAGTGTCAGCAAACGGATTTCATCCAAGCCAGTTCTTGCTTTTGCATGCAGGCCTGAATTGCAGTATCTGGCAGCTGTTTTTCGATTCATGCCGATCCTGCTGAATAATCTGTTCCAAATCCAGCTTAATCAGTCGATTAAACTGTGCCATCAACATGTCTGAAATTTCGATACAGGCGCCGAGCGCATGACTGTGACGTCGACGAACCATATCAATTCTAAACTGTAGACCATTGAGACGACGCCGTTCAGCATCGCTCTGAGCAGTTTCGTTAATGCATTGACGAATCACAGCTGCGCGTTTTTTTTCAAATGCCGCCTGATCCTGTTTTGCCAGTAATGACCATTCTTCGAAATTGATTATCATCGGGGCATCCCCTCTGAACTTCGGGCTTAAATCTGTGACAGCCCAAACTGATTTTGGTGCCTGATTTTGCAGAGGCAGTTACTGCCAGGTGTCGATATCCGCGCCCAAGAGTCTTGCCTGCTTGAATATAGCCCGTGCCTCATCGGTATCCAGTCGCACGCCGTAGGCGACATAGGGGAAGTCACTGAGTGGAGCACGTGTCTGTTTGAAAAACGGCCATTGTTTGTTCTTGCGGTAAAAGGTTTCAATAAAGCTGGTTAATGCCACCACGCCACGTTTAGGCCCAGGTAGGTTAATCATCCAGGGACCGCCGGAGTCGCCTCGGGTGGGCATGGGCAGGGATGTCTGGTATTCATTCTGATGCAGCCGGTTGACCGCCAGCAAGGCATTGTAGGAACGAAGTAGCAGTTTTTTGGCTTCGAACTGTGTGCGGAACTGCATATAAAGCAACGGATCCAGAGGCTCATAGGTATCTGGTACAAAACGTTGAAATTCCTCATCGGCCGTCATCAGGGGTTTAATCGCGCAACTGGGCACTTCTGTCACCATCGCTTTGTAGCCCTGGCCATAACCACATAACAGCGCTTTGGGAGATGCACTTGCCGGTGTCACAGGAACAGCTTCAACACTACTTGGGGCATCGCCATCAAAAATCAGCACCGCAATGTCCCTGGCCATATTTTCATCCAGACTGTCATATTCGCTGTAAACCGCAGCTCGAATAGGTGGCACGGGCACACCCAAGAACAGTTGAATCAGAGGGGTTTTAGTCACGGGGTTGAGCCGGGCATTGCGCAGGCAATGCGCCGCTGTCAGCAGTGTCAATGGTGAAGTGCCAACGACCACCGAGCTACATTCACTGGTTTCGGTTATCAGGCCTTTGACAGAGGCATGCCAGCGTAACTGGTCGATACTTATTTTACCGGTAGAGACAGAAACCGGGTCTGCAGCAGAGCCGTGAATCACAGCATTGGCAGGCAACACCCAGACCATACTCAGGATAAGCAGGAGAAATTGTCGCATCTGAACGCCCCCCGAAACAGCAAACTGTTTGCAAAGACTGTCCTGATATCAATTTAGCATGATGTAGTGATGATGTGTGAAAAAGTCATGTCTTTTGTGTGAAATAGACCCGGGTGCGTAGGTCAGTTTTTTTATAAACAGTCACATAAACCGACACTGAAGCGAAGTTAAACATTGCAGAGGGCGGTCAAATAAAAGCCGGGATCCCAGGACCCCGGCTTTAAAGTCTGCTTAAAGTGAATTTTACCGTAATGGCAGATGAATTAATTCACCGGCTTTCATGTCCGGCACCAGCAGATACTGACCATCCGCTGACAGGGCAATGTCAGCCGCAGCCTGCAGATTATCGGCGATGATCTGAGGGGTCGCTCGCGGACCGGCCAGTTGCCAGACTTTGCCGTTATTCCAGTCACTGATATAGAGGAAACCGCGGGTGTCGCGAACCAGACCGTCAGCACCACCGAATCCGGTATTCAGATCCTTGACCTTGTCTGAGGCGATATCAAAACGATACAAATCACCGGTACCGAAGTCGGCAACCAGCAGACTGCCAATACCATCCATCAATAGTCCATTGGGACGTTTGATACCAGCCTGGTTATCCATAATTTCAGTGACTTCACCCGAGGTGGAAACTCGATAAATACCGGCATTTTGACCGGTGTCAGTGCCGCTGTCTGAGACATAGACATTGCCACTGCCGTCGATTTCCACATCATTGAGGAATTCGGCTTTGCCCGGGAAGTCGCTGCTGTCAGCAAGAACCTCAATGTTGCCGTCCATATCAATCTTCAGGACCTGATTGATATCAGCAACATAGAGTTCGTTGTTGAATAAATCGAGTCCTTTGGGATCATTCAAACCGCTGGCCAGCACGGTTTTGCTGCCATCAGTGTTGATGATGCTGATCTGACCGTCATCTTTTTTGCCAAACTCGCCGATTTCGCTGATAAACAGGCGACCGTCCGGGTGAGCAATAACCGATTCCGGCATTCTCAGTCCTGTCACGGTTTGTTTACTGGTCTGAGCCGGTTTGACAGCAGTGGTTTCCTGCTCTTCACCATAACTGACACGGTAAATGACGCCATTGTAGTCATCCGAGACCAGCAAAGAGCCATCGGGCAGTTGCAGGACATCGGTCGGACGACCCCAGGCTTCACCCTCAATCAACCAGCCATCGATAAAGGTCTGGTGACCCGTGACCTGATTGTTGTCGTTGAAAGTGACACGTTCCAGTTTATAGCCCACCGGCTCAGTCCGGTTCCAGGAACCATGCTGAGCGATGATGGCGTCACCCTGATACTCAGCCGGGAACATTTTGCCGGTGTAAAACTTGAAACCGAGGTTGGCTGTATGGGCCCGAAACTCGACTTCAGGAAAAGTGACTTCCTGCGGCGGCTGTTTGTCTTTCCAGTCTTGATGACGGGCATCTCCACCGGCATAAAACGGGAATCCAAAGTGCATGCCTTTATCCTGGGCCGCGTTGAATTCGCCCGGGGGATTATCATCACCCATCATGTCGACGTTGTTGTCAGTGAAATATAAATCACCGGTCTCGGGATGGAAGTCCATACCCACAGAGTTACGCACGCCGTGTGCATAAACTTCCGCTTCGCTGCCATCCGGATTCATGCGAATAATCGTTCCTTCGTAGCCATTGACCTCACAGATATTGCAGGGGGCGCCGACCGTGACATACAGTTTGCCGTCCGGGCCGAAATCGATATAGCGCCAGCCGTGATGGGCTTTATCAGGCAGGTCTTCAAAAACGACTTCACGCATCTGCTCGAATGGCAGGGTCAAATCAAAACCCGGCGCAGCATAGCGGGCGATACGGTGCTGTTCTGCCACATACAGGTTACCCTGGTGCATGGCCACACCGTTACCGACTTTAAGATCGCTGAGAATATTGACGACTTCATCAGCCTGACGGTCCTTGTTCTTGTCGACCACGGCATAAACATTCTTGCCACGGGTACCGACGAAGACGGTGCCGGTGGACTGTCCGAAAGCCATCTGACGGGCATTCGGCACTTCAGCGTAGACTTCAACTTTGAAACCGTCTGGCACATTGAGTTTATGCAGGTTGGCTTCGGCGGCTGCACGGTCTGCCATGACCGGTGCCGCCATCAGTCCCAGCGATGAGGCCGCCAGGCTTGCTAGAGATAAAAATTTGAGTTTCATCATTCCTCCTTTAATGGATTGAGGCCTCAAGCTTCGAGGAAGGGGTAATCAATATAGCCACGTTCGTCGCCGCCATAGAATGAGTCCGGGTCGGGCTCGTTGAGCGGCGCGTTTTTTTCGAAACGTAATGGTAGATCGGGGTTGGCGATAAACAGTTTGCCGAATGAGACCAGATCGACTTCGCCTCTGTTGATGATGTCATTGGCCTTGTCCAGGCTGTAATCGTAATTGGTCATATAAATGCCATGCCAGAGCGGACGCAGCGAGTGAATATCAAATGCCGGACCGGCCGCACCCGGGTTATCGATACCCATTTCGGTGATATGCAGATAGGCAAGACCGAATTTGTCGAGCTGCTCGACGGCGTAGCGGAAAGTCTGTTCTGGATGGCTGTCGTGGACATCATTAAATGGCTGCAATGGCGACAGTCTGACACCGACTCGATCCGCGCCCCAGATCCGGGTGACTTCATCAACCACTTCCAGCAACAGCTTTGCCCGATTTTCAAGGCTGCCACCATACTCATCGCTACGCTGGTTACTGCCGTCACGCAGGAACTGATCCAGCAGATAGCCGTTGGCACCGTGGACTTCAACACCATCAAAACCGGCGCTTAAAGCGTTGTGCGCGGCCTGGCGGAAGTTTTCTTTGATGCGTTTGATATCGTCCAGTGACATTTCTCGCGGTGTTTCATAAGGCTTCATGCCTTCATAAGTCATGACTTCTCCAGCCGGTTTAATTGCCGAAGGCGCCATCGGCAGCTTGCCGTTGAGCAGGGAAGTATGACCAACACGGCCACAGTGCCAGATCTGCATCACGATTTTGCCCCCGGCCTGATGGACCGCGTCGGTGACCTTTTTCCAGCCTTCGATCTGGGCCTCACTGTAAATGCCGGGAATATTGGGATAACCGATGCCGTCCTCAGAGACCAGTGTGGCCTCGGTGATGATGAGACCGGCTGAGGCACGCTGACGGTAATATTCGACCATCATATCGGTCGGAACCAGACCTTCACCGGCACGGTTGCGGGTCAGCGGTGCCATGACAAAACGATTTTTCAGCTGAATGGCGCCAACCTGTAATGGTGACTGCAAATCCGCTGTGGATTCTGATGCTTGCTTCATAGACATTCCTTTTAGACAGTAACGATAATTTTGCCCAACTGGGTATTGGATTCGAGATAACGATGCGCTTCGACAATCTCATCCAGGCTGAAGGTTTTAGCAATCAGCGGTTTCAGCTGAGCGCCTTCCAGCCAGCCGTAGATATCGTCCTTGGCACGTTTCAGTTGTTGCGGATCCTGGGTGAATTCAAACAGGGTATAGCCACGGATAGTCAGACCTTTACCCAGCACACTGAACAAGGGGAATGGAGTGGGTTCAGGGCTCAAGGCGCCATATTGAAAAATAATGCCGTGGCTGGAAGCGACCTCGGCCAGGGTCGCCAGCATCGGACCGCCAACCGGATCGAAGATGATACGGGCACCCTGACCCTCAGTGATATTTTCCACCGCGGCGATGACATCCTCTTCTTCGCTGACGACTACATGCCGGGCGCCATGATTGAGTAATTCCTGTTTCTTATCACTATGGCGGGTCATCGCGATGGGTACGGCCCCGACCAGATTACACAACTGAATGGCGGCCAGACCCACGCTGCTGGAGGCGGCCGGAATGAGCACAAAGTCATCGGGTTGCATCTTGGCAATATCGATCAGGGCACCGTAAGCCGTGAGGTACTGCATCCAGACTGCGGCTGCTTCCTCCCAACTCAGGTTGAGCGGGTGAAAAGCCACCGCAGTGACGGGAACGTTAATGACTTCGCCATAGACGCCATAACGATTCAGCGGGAAATTGGGTATGGTGCTGACGGCATCACCCACCTTGTAGCCATGCACATTTTCACCAACGGCCTTGATGGTACCTGCAGCTTCATAGCCAAGTCGTGCCGGAAATTGAGGCGCTTCCAGGTATTGACCACGACGGAACATGGCTTCGGCCCTGTTCAGTCCGATGGCTGCGACCTGAATCTGTATTTCACCTTCGCCCGGTGGCGGCACTTCTTCATCAACAAGCTTTAGAACATCCGGTTCCCCGGTTTGATTGAATCTGACTACTTTTGACATGGCTGACTCCTTGTTTTTAGAGACTGGCTTCCAGAATCCGGCGGCTCTTATCAAGGTCGATATCTTCACGCTCACCCAGTTGGGTTAGTCCATGCTTTTCCAGTTGCTGGACCATCAGCGGAATAGCCTCTGCGCCGATCTGGTAATCACTGAGCCGTGTTTTCACGCCCATCTGCTCAAAATATCCGCGGGTTTTACTGATGGCCAGATCAATGCGGCGTTCTTCGTCAGCCTCATTGATATGCCAGACGCGGTCCGCGTACTGTAATAGTTTGTCGCGTTTAGCGGCACGTTGTTCCTGCATCACGCTGGGAAGCACAATGGCCAGGGTTTGCGCATGGTCGAGGCCATGCAAAGCCGTAATTTCGTGACCGATCATATGTGTGGCCCAGTCCTGTGGCACACCGACGCCGATTAAGCCATTCAAAGCCAGTGTCGCTGTCCACATGAAATCAGATTGAAGCGCATAATCTTCCGGGTTTTCCAGAAGCGCAGGGCCTATCTCTATCAAGGTTTGTAACAGCCCCTCGGCAAAGCGGTCCTGAATCCTGGCAGATGCTGGATAAGTCAGATATTGTTCAACCACATGGGTGAAGGCATCCACCACGCCATTGGCCAGTTGTTTGCCGGGGAGGGTGTAGGCTTTGCTTGGATCCAGTATTGAAAACTGGGGGAAAACAAGCTGGCTACTGAATGCCAGTTTTTCCTGTGTTTCATAACGGGTGATAACTGAGTTTGTATTCATTTCTGAACCGGTCGCCGGCAGAGTGAGCACACTACCGAACGGCAGCGCAGTGCGAATATCACGAGCGCCCTTGACCAGGATTTCCTCCCAGGGATCATCCCCGCAGGCCACTGCGGCTGCAACAAACTTGGTGCCATCGATAACCGAGCCACCACCGACAGCCAGCAGAAAATCCAGTTTTTTATCCCGGATAAGCTTAACGGCTCTCATCAGGGTGCTGTAGCTGGGATTGGCTTCAATACCGCCGAAAAACGCTACATGACGTTGACCCAGTGCCGTCTCTACTTCATCCAGGGTGCCGTATTTTTTAGCACTCTCGCCGCCAAAAAGGATGAGTACTCTGGCAGATGCCGGAACCAACTGGTCGATGGCATTGATTTGTCCTTTGCCAAAGACAATGCGGGTCGGGTTATAAAACTCAAAATTATTCACGTAGATCCTTTGATATTTAATAGACCAGTCGTCTAGTTATTGGGCAAATAAAAAGGCCTTAGACAGCAGCCTTGGTTAAATTCAAACGTGCATGCAATGCATTCATCGCGACATGCAAAGCGTCAGGGTTGTGGTTGACCTTGGTGAGCAAGGTGGCACCAATCCATAAATAATAGATCTCTTCTGTGACAGTTCGAGCGTCATCGTCAATGCAGATTTCACCATGGTCAATGGCTTGCTGAACAACGGCTGCCAGTCGGTTGATAACACGGTGGGTTCCCTGTTTCAGCGCCAGACGCATGCTTTCGGAAAGGTCGGTGACTTCACCGCTGAGTTTAACCACCAGGCACTTATCGGTCGAGGTGTCACTGCACTGTGAATTTTTCCAGTTATCGAAATAATTGAGTAAACGATCCACCGCGCTACTGTCATCACCCTGAAAGTGGCTATCCAGGGTCAACATATACTGATCAAAATAATTTTCCAGCAGCACACTGCCGAAATGTTCTTTTGAGTCGAAATAGTGATAGAAGGACCCTTTGGGTACGCCAGCCGTTTTCAGAATCTCATTGAGACCGACCGCAGCAAAGCCTTTACCCAGAATGATGGTTTGGGCAGTGCTGAGAATATGTTGTCGGGTATCACTGTAACGTGAACTGGCTGCTTGATTCATGAAGCTTATTATTTCAAAAAATAGACCAGTCGTCTAGTCACAATTATCGAAGCTTGAACAAAGACTTATTGTTTAGGGTTCAAAATGTTGGAACAAGGCTTGCTTGGTGTTAGTCTGAGCCTGAAAGTCTCGTTGTCGAAGCAAAATGCTTCCACATCGGGCTTCCACATCACATTTCTTCAAAACGTGCACCGTTTTGAGTCAAACCGCAGGGGGCAAGATGGGCGACATCTGGCAACAAGCGATCGATAGTGCGCAGCAACTGCGCCGTGACCTGCACCGGCATCCCGAGCTGGGCTGGCAGGAAGTGCGTACCGCTGATCTGATTCGTCGTGAACTCAGCGCCCTGCAGATTCCCTGGCAAGCCTGCGCCGAGCTTGGCACCCTGGGACGTCTTAACCCCAAAAGCAATGGTCAACATATCGCGCTTCGAGCAGATATGGATGCATTACCCATCCTTGAGCAAAATGAGCATGACTGGCGCTCGGAGCATGAGGGTTTTATGCATGCCTGCGGTCATGATGGTCACACTGCGACATTACTGGCGACAGCGCGCTGGCTGAAATCGGTTGAGTTCAGCCTGCCGGGGCCGGTAACCCTGCTGTTCCAGCCAGCGGAAGAAGGAGGGCATGGCGCAAAAAAAATGATCGACGACGGCGCGCTGGAAGGGATTGATATGATTTTCGGCTGGCACAACTGGCCGGTTATTCCCTTTGGCAAACTGGTCTGCCCGGACGGCATTGTGATGTGTGGCAACGGTACTTTTCAGATCAGTCTGCAGGGAAAAGGCGGACATGCGAGTCAGCCGGAACTCTGCCATGACCCGGTGCTGGCAGCCAGTGCCGTGACACAGGCCCTGCAGCAAATCGTCAGCCGCAACCTGGCGCCCCAGTCTCCCGCTGTGGTCAGTGTGACTTCGATCGAAGCGCCCAGTGCACCGACCGTGATTCCTGATACGGCGTTGATTGGCGGCAGTATCCGCGTGCCGGATATCGCTACCCGGGATCGGGTAAATTCACTGATTACCGAGATCAGCCAGCAAACCGCTGCAGCTTATGGTGTAGAAGCCGAAGTCAGACATTTTCCACGCTACAACGCGACCATTAACCATGCTTCGCAGGCGGCTTTTGTGCGTCATCAATGGCAGCAGGATCATGGAGAAGACAGCCTGGATCAACGCCTGCCAATACCCGTGATGGCTTCAGAAGATTTCAGTTATTACCTGGAACAGATTCCGGGGGCTTTTGCCCTGATTGGTGCCGATGACGGTCCTGAACATCAGGCCGTGTGCCATAGCCCCTTGTATGACTTCAATGACAGGTTGATACCGCTTGTCACTCGACTCTATTCGCGCCTGGTCGGTGCGCCGATTGCAGAATAACCGACCCGTTTTCCGTTGCCGTAGCATCGGCGTTTCTTTTGTGGAGGTATTTAATGAGTGTATTCGAACAGCGTGAGTCCGCCATCCGAGCCTATTGCCGTGTTTACCCGGTTGTGTTCGATAAGGCACGCAATGCAAGGCAGCGGGATGAGGACGGCAAAGAATATATCGACTTTTTCGCTGGTGCCGGGGTGCTCAATTTTGGTCACAACAATGAGCGCATGACTCAGGCCGTAGTGGATTACATTCAATCCGGCGGGGTGACGCATGCGCTGGACATGATGACTACCGCGAAACGCCGGTTTATGGAGCGCTTCGAAAAGGTCGTGCTGAAACCGCGAAACATGAATCACAAGATGCAGTTCATCGGCCCCACCGGCACCAACGCGGTGGAAGCAGCGATGAAACTGGCACGACGGGTGACGGCCAGACAGGAAATTGTCGCCTTCACACGGGGCTTTCACGGTATGACGCTGGGCTCACTGGCAGCCACAGCGAACCGGTATTTCCGCGGCGCAGCGGGTGTACCCCTGAATCATGTTTCACATTATCCCTTTGGCTGTAACAAGCCCTGTATGGGGTGCGAGTCCGGCTGTGGTCTGGAAAGCATTGAGCATATGCGCAGTCTGTATCGCGATACCTCAAGCGGCGTGACACCGCCGGCCGCTTTTCTGCTGGAAACGGTGCAGGCTGAAGGCGGGGTGAATGTCGCCTCGAAAGAGTGGTTGCAGGCCGTGGCGGCACTGGCCAAGGAAGTAGGCGCGCTGCTGATAGTCGATGATATCCAGGTGGGCATGGGCCGCACAGGTTCCTTCTTCAGCTTTGATGACATGGGTATTGACCCCGACATCATCTGTCTCGCTAAAGGCCTGGGTGGAATGGGCACGCCCATTGCGATGAACCTGATTAAGCCGGAAGTGGATGAGTACTGGTCTCCGGGTGAGCACACCGGCACCTTCCGCGGCCAGAGCATTTCCTTTGTTGCCGGCAGCGAGGCGCTCAGTTACTTCGAAGACAACAGTCTGATGAAAGAAGTGCATGAGAAGGGCGACCGGATGAATGATGCCTTAGCACCACTTGAACAGCGCTACGACCAGGTCCAGATCCGCGGCAGAGGTATGATACTCGGTCTGGATGTGATGACCGGCGAACGGGCCAAAGCGATTGTCGAACGCTGCTTTGATGCCGGCCTGTTGATTGCCGCATGTGGCACCGGCGGCCGAGTGGTGAAATTGATACCGCCCCTGACGATTCCGGACAGTGATCTGGAGGAAGGGCTGAAGATTCTGGTTGAAATCACTGAAAAAGTCATGGAGGAAGCGGCATGAGACAACGTGATGACATGACTTTTCCCTTTGAGGAATATGAACGCCGGCTCAGTGAGTTACGGGTGCGGATTGCCCAGCGTCTACTGGATGCGGTGGTGATCACCGATCCGGAAAACATCATGTACCTCACAGACTATCAGACCACCGGTTATTCCTTTTTCCAGGCGCTGGTGGTGCCGCTGGAGCAGGAACCCTTCATGATCACCCGGCAGATGGAGGAATCCAACATCATCGCCCGAACCTGGGTCGAACGAACGCGGCCCTATCCCGATACCGGTGATGCGATCCAGATGCTGGTCGATGCATTGCGTGAGTTTGGCCTCGCCAACAAGCGCATAGGCTATGAACGCAATAGTTACTTCTTCCCGGCCTACCAGCAGGACTTCATTCACACCACCTTGACTGACGGCAAACTATTGGACTGTTTCGGTATTGTCGAGCAGGGCCGGATCCGCAAATCCGAAGTTGAAATTGACCTGATGCGCAAAGCCGCCGCGGCTACTGAGGCAGGAATGCAGGCGGGGCTGGAAGCGTCAGCCGCAGGGGTGACCGAAAATGAGATCGGGGCCGCCATCAGCAGTGCCATGTTCAAAGCCGGGGGAGAGCCGCCCGCTGTGATGCCCTATGTCACCTCTGGTCCGAGAACCATGATCGGTCATGCGACCTGGGAAGGACGGACTGTACAGCCGGGCGAGCATGTATTTCTTGAGGTCGGTGGCTGCTACCGGCGATACCACACAGCACTGATGCGTACCGTGGTGCTGGGTGAGCTGAGTGACTCCATGTACAAAGCGCAGGAGCGCATGAAAATGGCACTGAATGCCGTGCATGAAGTGGTTCAACCGGGAATGACCGTATCTGATGTGGATAACCTGGTTCGCAATATCATCACCAATAACGATGTCGGTGCCAGGCTGGTAACCCGCTCCGGTTATTCGATCGGGATCGCTTTCCCGCCCAGTTGGGATGAGGGGTATATCTGCAGCCTCAAGCAGGGCGAATCAGCGATTCTGGAAGAAGGCATGACATTTCATGTCATTCCCTGGATGTGGGGCGTGGATGGTGATAAGACCTGCGGGATCTCTGACACCATCCATATTACTGCCGATGGCTGCGAGTCATTCTTCTCGCTGGATCGCAACTTTACCGTCAAACCGGATCAGGGGCAGAAAAAGCCAGTGGAATTAGAGCCGGTCAAAAAAGCCGAAAAGAAAACCGATCCACAGAATGACGATGTGACCCCTAAAACCGCCAAAAATGCAAAGTGAGGTGCTGATGTTACATGCAACCAATCCGTACACAGGCCAGGTCCTGAACAATTACGAGGCGCTGGATGAGGCCGGCATTGAGCGCCAGATCGCTGCTGCACATCAGGCATTCAAGGCCTGGTCCAGGAAAAGCTTAGCCGAGCGCGCTGAGGTATTAAAAACCGTTGCAGCCAGGTTACGTGACAACAAAGTCCTGCTCGCTAAGTTAATGGCAGAGGAAATGGGTAAACCGGTCAAGGAAGGGGGGCCGGAAGTCGAGAAAGCCGCCTGGTGTGCTGAGCATTATGCAGAACATGCAGAAATGTATCTAACCCGGGAAGAACTGCCTTCAGATGCCTCTCTGAGTTATGTCTGCTACCAGCCGCTGGGCACGCTACTCGGGATTCTGCCCTGGAATGCACCGTTATGGCTGGCTTTTCGTTATCTGGCGCCGGCACTGATGGCCGGTAACACCTGTGTGATGAAGCATGACCCCAATGTGCCCGGCTGTGCTGAGGCGATCGAGACTGTCTTTCGTGAAGCGGGTGTGCCAGACAATATTATGGTGAATCTGCCGGTTGAAACCCCCCTGGTTGAAAAGGCTATTCGTGATCCACGCATTGCCGCAGTGTCTTTCACTGGTTCACCCGTTGCCGGCGGTAAGGTGGCATCGACCGCAGCCTCAGAAATCAAACCCTCGGTACTGGAACTGGGGGGGAGTGACCCGTTTATCGTATTGCAGGATGCCGATTTGGAATCGGCGGCAGATGTAGCCACGCTGTCCCGTATTATCAATGCCGGTCAGTCATGCATTGCGGCCAAGCGTGTGATCGTGGAAGCGCCGGTTTACGATGATTTTATTGGTCGGGTTTTCGAGCGACTGCAGAAGCTCAGACTGGGGGATCCACTCTCAGAAGAAACGGACATCGGTCCGATAGCGCGCTTCGATTTACGTGAAGACTTGCACCGTCAGGTCACTGAGACGATCGCTGATGGTGCCCGTTGCCTGATGGGAGGCGAAATGCCCGATGGCGAAGGATTTCTGTATCCGGTCACGATGCTGGTGGATGTCACAGCTGAAATGACGGCATTTCGTGAAGAAACCTTCGGGCCCGTGATGTGCATCATCCGCGCCGAAGATGCCAAGCATGCGGTTGAACTTGCCAATGACAGTGAGTTCGGACTGGGTGCCGGTGTCTGGACCGGTAATGCCGCATTAGCAGAAGATATCGCGATGAAACTGGAGGCCGGTCAGGTTGCTATTAACGGTATCGTTAAAACGGATCCGCGCCTGCCGAGCGGGGGGATTAAAAAATCCGGTTATGGTCGTGAACTGGGACCTCATGGCATTAAAGAGTTTGTAAACGCCAAACAGGTTTGGATCAAGTGATATAAGTGTATAAGTGTATAAGTGAAAGAGCCGGCGATAGGCGCCGGCTTGTATCGTTCAAGCTTGCTTTGCTATTGTCGGGGGCGAAGATGTAAGTAGGACTGGTCAATCAGATTCCGATGCACACCTTCAATATTAAGTGGTAACCACGCCTCATACATGTTGAGTGACTGAAATTGGTCAAGTCGGATTTCCTGCTGCAATTGTTGCAGGCTTTTGCCCGCCTGCATGCCATCAAGTACGGCAGCATAGAGTTGTTCCAGATAACTCAGATAAAACCGGACATCGTCTTTATCTCCACGCTCAGCATGGCCGCCCACCAGTATGTCGAAGTCCATCGCCAGCACGTCACGGGTTGAATTGATCATACCGCGGATATCATACCCCGGCAGACTTTTGTAAGGCATGCGCCCCAGGACGATCCAGTCCACGACATGCAACACACCCTCGCTGGGAAAGTGGATCGAAATCGAGCCTTTGCCGTTATTGGGGCCGTGATAGCGGAGGTGAATCGGTATATCACCGAGGTAGAGGCGCATCTCATCATTGAAGACCAAATTGGGGATTGCTGTTTCGGCTTGCGTAGCCAATAGATCATCCCGGGCCCATTCATGGGCGATAAAGGTGACGCCGGGACCGGCAAAGACTTCCCCCCCGTAAACATGATCCGGGTGGTTGTGACTATATATGACATAACGTACGGGTTGTTCGAAACGTGTCTCGAGCGCTTTTTTGAGCCAGCGAGCCGCATCCGTGGAAATGGGATCAGTGAGCGCGATACCGTCATCAGTGACAATAAACACGGCATGATGGGTGCCGTTACTGAACTGGTAGATATTGTCTTTAACCGGGGTAATACTGAAGTTTTCGGCATGGGCCGTGCCTGCCAGCAGGGTCATGAGGAAAAAGAACAGGGTTCGCGTCGACATTAGCATTGTTTTCTGTTTTGCTTGCCACAGGGTAGTCACAACTGACTGAGTTCGCCAGTTGATACTGTCAGTCACTCATTCTCTGAATGGACGGTGACATCGAAGTCATTGTTATCATTCACAAGCACATGAAACTCGATCGGTCGACAGCATATTTCGCAGTCTTCAATATACTGCTGTTCAGATACGCTGCAGTCGATCAGCACTGTGAAATGCTCGCCACAGTATGGGCACATGATGGTGTCTTCTTCCAATGGATGAAGCATGGTCTGGCCTCCATATCAATGGGATGTATAGCTTCAGTCCATTGTGTCATGTAACAAGCTCAGCGTGAAAGGCAGAAAAGATGACGTTTATCGCCGAGTCCGATACCGGTCTCGATAATCTCGAAGCCGAGTGAGTGATAAAAGCTGAGCAGGGCAGGATAGTGATCCACCGCATCGAGTTGCAGGGTTGCGTTGCCAGTTTGCTCAATGCAGTAATGCATCAACTGTTTGCCGAATCCCTGGCCCTGCGCATCAGGATTAACAGCAAGCTGGGTAATATAAAAGTCGGCATCTGGTGCCTGCGGCCAACAGTCATCGTAATAATCCGATTTATGGGTGCCCAGTGCAATACAGCCCTGAACCCCGTCCCCAGTCTCCAACACGTAAACCTGTTTAGCCTTTAGATTAGCCAATACGGCGGATTCATCATAAACACCCAGCCAATGGTGCATGCCCTTGTTACTCATCCACTGAGCACAGGCCTGCAACAGTGAGGTGATCTCAGGGACGTCCTGTGAAGTGGCAGGACGAATTCGAGCTGAATTCATAATAGCGCAGCGCCAATACTGGCCAGCACACACCAGGCAACAACCAGAAGTGCTGACAATCTGAAAAACTGCAGCATAATAAAACCAATCAGACCGATAATAAAATCAGTTATATGCTGAACAGCGCTGACCCAGATAGGGTCGTACAAGGCCGCCGCCAGCAATCCGACCACACTCGCATTAACACCAGCCAGTGCGCTTGCCGCCAATGGATACTTCAGCACCGACTGCCAGAGTGGCAGCATGGCGCCAATCAGCAGAAAACCGGGCAAGAAGATGGCACATAAAGCTAATATTGCGCCGGTCATGCCGCCCATGTCTCCCGGCAACAGCGCACCCAGATAGGCTGCGACAGAAAATACCGGTCCGGGTACAGCCTGAGCAGCACCGTAACCGGCAAGATATTCATCCGCGGCAACCCAGCCGGGTTCAACGACGGTTTGTTCCAGCAGTGGCAGTACCACATGTCCCCCACCGAAAACCAGCGCGCCGGCGCGGTAAAAGGCATCCATGACGGCAACCAGACTATGGCTATCAGCCAACACGGGCAGAAAAAACAACAGACCAAAAAACACGATTAATAAAAGCCAGGCTACCCGTTTACCGTAATCGACCTCAAACCGGCTGGCAGGTAATTGCTGGTCTCTGCAGAGTATCAAGCCGGCCAGAGCACCACCAATAACGACTGCTACCTGGATCAGGGGATGATTGATAACGAGCAGACACAGGATAGTGGCCAGCGCGATAAAACGTCGGCGCCAGTCCGGTGTCAGTTGTTTTGACATCAGCCAGACAGCCTGCGCCACAACGGCAAGCGCTACCAGTTTGAGACCATGTATAGCAGCGCTGCCAACCGTGTCAGATAAATAAGGTAACCACTGGGCAAACAGAAACAGAAGAAAGGCGGAGGGCAGCGTAAACGCAAAAAATGCAGCCAGTCCTCCCAACCACCCGGCACGCATCAGGCCCACACTAAAACCCATCTGACTGCTGGCGGGGCCGGGCAGAAACTGACACAGCATCAACAATTGGGCGAATTGTTCTTCCGTGAGCCAGCGGCGTTTTTGCACAAACGCCTCACGATAATAGGCAATATGAGCAATGGGGCCACCGAATGAGGTCAGCCCCAGTTTGATGAAGGCGATAAAAACTTCAGCTGCTGTACCTTGCTTGCTCATGCTGTGTCCATTCATTTGTCATGAGCGTGAATTATGCTTGCCTGAGTCAGGATTGCAAGTCACCGAAACAGAAGCCTAGCCGGTTTGAGCAGAGCCGGCAAACTGAGCCGGTGTTTTGCTTGCTTTTTGCTGCAAGCGATTCCATATTTTTTCATGGAAGTGGAAAGCTACCGTGTTGATAGCGGGTTCCACCATTGCCATGACACTGCCAAACAGTATGCTGCCGGTTAACAGGTAACCTACGGTAAAAGCGACACTGAAGTGCACAATTGCGAAACTGATTGTTTTAGCCATAATCATTCCTCCCTTTGAGAATGATTATCATTAATTACCTTGAACAGGTAAAACAAATTAGTTCAATCAATGTGATTGAAAAAAACGTAATAGATAAAAGAACGATATTTCATCGACACAGTCGATTAATGTGACCAGAATTACTTGTTTCACTTTAATGTAAGTAACTCATACAATGTGAAGCGTAATCAGACGAAACTCGTTTTCGTCGCCTGACTAAGGTCAATTTTCACTCTGAACAAGGAGGCATAATAATGAGTACCATTGATATTGGTATCAACAAGCAGGATAGACAAGATATTGCTGACGGCCTCAAGCGCCTGTTGGCAGACAGTTACACACTGTACTTGCAGACTCACAACTTCCACTGGAATGTGACCGGTCCGCAATTTCGCGAACTCCACCTGATGTTTGAAGAGCATTACACTGAATTGGCTCAGGCTGTTGATGACATCGCTGAGCGCATTCGTACACTGGGTATTGCAGCGCCCGGCACCTACAAGTCATTTGCCGAACTGAGCAGCATCGAAGAAGTTGAAGGCGTCCCTGGCGCCGCTGATATGGTTGTGACGCTCACCCACGGTCATGAGCAAGTGGTGAAAACCTGCCGTGAAGTGCTTAAAAAAGCGCAGGATGCTGATGACGAATCCACTGCCGCACTGGTGGGTGATCGCATGCGGGTTCATGAAAAAACCGCATGGATGCTGCGTGCCATGCAGTAATCTGGTTCAGCCAGGTTAGATAAAAGGGAGCTCAGGCTCCCTTTTTTATTGCCTGAAGCTCCGATTGTTGCACCAGTAACGCTTTGAGTTCTGCAATCTGGCGTGACAGATCAGCCACTGTGGGTTCATCAGCATGATCCCGCTGCCACTGTTCGGCGCTTTCTTTTTCCATCACATTGACCACAATACCAATCAGCATATTTAAAAAGGCAAAAGCATTCAAAAAGATAAAACTGACGTAAAAAGCCCAACTCAGGGGATGAACGGCCATGGTTTCGTACATGACATCGGTCCAGTCTTCGAAAGTCATTACCCGGAATAATGTCAGCATTGATACTGTGATATCTCCCCATAATGTCGGATTGATTTTGGCAAAGAACGTGGTGCCTACAGCGGCATAAATATAAACAATGATAAACATCAGCAATGCCACGTAACCCAGCTGAGGCAGGGCTTTCAGTAATGAATTGAGCAGCGTGCGCAGTTCCGGGATAACCGAAACCATCCGTAACACCCGGAAGATGCGAATCAAACGACCGACAAGGGCCAATTCGCTGTCCTCGATCGGGATCAGACTGACGATAACAATCAGGCTGTCAAAAATATTCCAGCCGCTTTTGAAGAATTGCCATTTTCGTTCTTCAGCAAAAAAGCGAATGCTGATTTCAACAAGAAAAAACACGGTAATACTGTAATCCAACCAGACGACGATATTGAGAAAAGTGGGTGGAATATCATAAGTTTTTGCGCCCGCCAGCAGGGCGGAAAACAGAATCACCCCAACCACGATAATCTCAAATAGCGGGTTGCTTCTGATGGCGTTAAAAACGCGGGTCAGGCTGAACGATGATTTGCTGTGAAGACCTTGCATTGTGGCTCCGGTTCGGTAGTTACTTCCCGCGGAATAATAGCGGTCGCCCGGATTAATGCAAGCGTCATGTGTTCCATGAATCGTATTGTGCTAAGGTCAGGAAAAAACAGGAGATACCATTAATGACTACGACATTGAGAGATATCGTCGGCCTGGGGCATGAGCCCTCAGCCCTGCGTGATTCGGCCCTGATTATGATTGATTGCCAAAATACTTACCGTCAGGGCGTCATGCAGTTGGAAGGGGTAGAGCCCGCCCTCAAAGAAGCGCAAAAACTGTTGCAACTGGCCCGGGACAACGGGGTGCCGGTGTTCCACATTCAGCATGATGGCGGAGCCGGTTCACCCTATGACCTCAACACCGCGCTGGGTGAAATTGCTGAAGAAGTCGCGCCGATTGATGGTGAGCACGTCATCACCAAAAATTTCCCTAATGCTTTTGTTCAGACACCGCTGGATGAATATCTTCGCGGACAGGGGATAAATAATATTATTCTGGCGGGTTTTATGACGCATATGTGTGTCAATTCTACCGCTCATGGTGGGTTCAACCTGGGCTATAACCCCACTGTCGTGGCCAGTGCCACTGCCACACGCAGTCTTGATGCACCAAATGGCTCAACATTACCCGCCAAACAGGTTCATGAAGCGGCGCTGGCCTCTACCCGTGATCTTTATGCAGCAGTGATTAATTCTGTCGACGATTTAAAGCTATAAGTCGTTTGGCGGGTTGCGAGCGCTATTCACCCGATGACTGTAGTGCGATTGATAAGCGTTGAACGGCTTTTCACCGGAGTACGGCGGGATATGTGACTCAGCGATGCTGGTATCTGGCACAGAGAGCATGGGGCACTGATCGAAGCAGGGTCAGACAAGTGTCGGTGATGATTGTAAATTTTTCTCTAACGTTCATTGACTGCCAGTGATAGGTTTTCTGGCATTGTTTCTACCCGGTGCTGACAGAATCGGGTAGAAGTCAATGTTCGGCACAACTGCTGTCATAGACCAGTCTGACAAAATATATACCGGCTTATTCCCGGTCACCCAGTCTCTGCTGTGGCACCTTTCTGACCAGGCTGGTGTCGTAACCCATTTCTCCAATCAGTGCCAGCATGTGTTGATAGTCGTCTTCAGGAATTTGTGGTGTTCTTGCCATAATCCAGACGTAGTCCCGTTTATTCCGGCCAATGATCACCTGACTGTAGTCTTCAGTGAGATAGACAATGCGATAGTCGGCCTTGATCGGCCAGATGAACTGCATACCCCAGAGCGCATTGGTTTCAGTATTCTCAACAAACCCCTTGGGATGGTAGGTTTTCAGCTCACCGTCAAAGCTGCCTTCACGAAAGGTGAAGGTGGTGGCAATGGTGCCGTCGTCATTTAGCGCGTAAGACTCTACGGCGTTGTATGCTTCTTCTTCTATAAAAGTGGGTATATTGGCGATGACATACCAGTCGCCCATAAAGCGTTCGATATCCACATAGTCGACGGTTTCCAGTGGCGGTTTTGACACGGTCTGACATCCAAACAGACTGAAACAGGCCATGACTATCAGGCCTGCTTTTTTTAATGAGGGCATAACTGACTCCTAATTTTTGAGTCAGTGTTGGCTCGCATCTGTGAATTTGTCGTGAAGCCCCAGTTTAGCGCGGCTTGCCCTCAATCTGTGCAACAAAAAGGAAGAGATCTGCCGGGCAAAAAAAGAGCCTGCAACTGTCAGGCTCAAAGCGAACCGAAGAAGAGGAGTGACTCTCCGGTTGAACTGTGAATAAAGAATTTTATTATCTGGCTGCTGTCTTAAAGGTGGCATTTGCCTGTGGCTGGAAAATTGCTTGCAATAACGGGGCGATGACCAGAGTCAGAAACAGCCATAATAAATAAACCGGTATCAATTATACCCATTTTAATTGGGATAGACTATACCGCAGTTTTAAGGAGTACGTTAATGCAGCTCACTACACACTCGGATTACGCGATGCGTCTGCTGATTTACCTGGCGATTCATCCCGGTGATAAGCCAGCGACGGTTAAAGACGCGGCTGAGCGCTATGGTATATCCACCAACCATCTGGCAAAAGTCGCCCAGAAACTGGTGCAGGAAAAAATCGTTCTCAGTCAGCGTGGCCGAGGTGGTGGTTTGAAGCTGGCCATGCCACCTGCAGAGGTTAATATCGGCAAGGTGATCCGGAAAACTGAGAATATGGAGTTGCTTGAATGTTTCGGTGATAAGTGTGCCTGCCCAATAGACAATGTCTGCATCCTTTACAGTGCACTGCGTAAAGCACAGAAGGCGTTCCTGGAAGTACTGGACGGCTATACGCTTGAAGATGTAGTTAAAAATAAAGCCAAGCTTCAGCAAAGCTTGAATGTGGCCTGATTCGCTCATCCCTGAGCTGTGTAAAGGTTCAGCCGGCCAGCTGAAGCGCTGGCCCAAATGCTTCCAGATGGATTTGTTCGCGCGCAACGCCGGATTTTGTCAGTAATTGGTAGCAGTGCTGCATCATGCCG
Organism: uncultured Methylophaga sp.; assembly: GCA_965229455.1. Classification (GTDB taxonomy): domain Bacteria; phylum Pseudomonadota; class Gammaproteobacteria; order Nitrosococcales; family Methylophagaceae; genus Methylophaga. The sequence goes on along the minus strand of OZ245877.1, from coordinate 1,802,228 downwards.
CTGGGGCCACACAGATAATAATCTGCCGATTTATCCAGCGTCGTCAGTAATGCCTCATCGATCCAGCCCTCGCTGTGAAAGCGTCCCAGATAACGATCATTATCCGTCGGGTCACTGTAGCGGATATGCCAATCGAAGTGTTCATGATGCGCTTTCAATGCGGCAATTTCATCAGCAAACGCCAACTTTTCTCCATTTACGGCGGCTTGTATTAAGGTCACCGTTGCCTTCTCATACTCCTCCAGGCTGGCATGCAGCATCGACAAAAGTGGGGTGATTCCCACGCCACCGGCAATCATCACCATGGGGCTGCCCGTCGGCGTACGAATGGTAAATTCGCCACAGGGCGGTCCCACCCAAATGGTATCACCGGTATCAACCTGATCATGCAGAAAGTTGGAAACCAAACCGTTGGGTGCATCATCCTGAACGGCTGTTTCGCGTTTGACACTAATCCGATAAAAGTCCTCTCCCGGCTTATTGGAAAGGCTGTAGTTACGCATCGACTCGGCATTTTTGCCTGCTGGAACCCGCACACTAATGTATTGACCCGCCTGATGGGGGGACAGTGGTTGATTATCAAGCGGCTGAAGATAAAACGAGCTGATGATTGCACTGTTGGCTTCCCGTTTAACCACCGTGAAAGGTTTAAATCCTTGCCAGCCATGGTGCTGTTCGTGGTGGCGATAGATTTCCGCTTCTCGCTTTATGAATATATCAGCTAACACCTGATAGGCCTCTGCCCAGGCATTGATGATGTCATCAGTTGCCGCATCACCCAGTAATTCTTTAATTGCGCCCAGCAGGTTCTGACCTACGATCGGATAGTGTTCCGGCTGGATCCCCAATGAGGCATGCTTTTGTGCAATCAACTCTACCGCTGCTACCAGGGCAGTCGGATCGTCAATGTTTTCTGCGTAAGCACAAATGGCACCGGCAAGCGCCTTTTGTTGACTGCCAGCCTGCTGGTGAGCCTGATTGAAGAAAACCCTCACTTCAGGATTATTTTCAAACATCCGCTGATAAAAAAGACGGGTCAACTGTTCACCATGGGCTTGAAGAACGGGGACTGTGGCTTTGATAGTATTGATGGTTTCCGGGTGCATGAGCAGGGCTCCTTAAAACAAGTATATAAAATGCGTATTTATAAGATGCATATTATTTACCAGTTATAATTTCGTCAAGTGGATAATCCAATGAGAGGAATATTTCAATGAAAACCTGGCGACAGGAACAACGTCAGCGCTTGCTTGAAGAGAGAGCTTCGCTGACTGAAAAGGCACATAAACAGATCAGTAAATCTTGTCTGGCACACGTCGCAATGTATCTGGAAGACTGTCCGCCCGACATACTGGGTATTTACTGGCCCATTAAAGGTGAAATCGATTGCCGTGTCCTTGCGGAGGGGTTGCTTGGGGCAGGCTGGACACTCGCTGTGCCTGTTATCAACAATCGCAGCCGTCTATTAGACTTTGCGCGCTGGCAGCCGGATACACCGATGATTCAGGGCACTTGGAATATTCCGGTGCCAGCACAGCCTGAGTGGTTAACGCCGAGCAGATTTTTGGTGCCTCTGGTCGGCTTTGATAAAGCCCATTATCGACTGGGTTACGGTGGCGGTTATTACGACAGGACCCTGGCTGAGAGGTCGGAGCCTGTCGAGACTATTGGCGTGGGAATGGAAATGGGGCGATTGGAAACTATTCATCCGCACGCGCTGGATATACCCATGATGCGGATAATTACAGAGACAGGTCTACAATTGCCTGAACCTCAGGCCAACTCAGACATCTAAGTAGTGTAGTTTAAGGCAATGAAGGGGCATTTATGTCGAACGTCAGCATTATCGGTATGGTTCTCTATCTCATTCTGGCGCTGTTTGGTGGATTTCTGACCGGTCTGTTCAGTCGATACGCCTATCGTGGTGCTTACAATGAGTTTGGCAGACCACTGGCCGTGATTTTCAGTATCGTCTTTTATATCGCACCGGCCTGGGCAGTGCTGAGTCTGTTCAAGGATGACGATCTGGACATTTTCTACCTGCTGCTTGTGGTCAGCTTTGCCTTTGGTGTGTTTTACTTCAATCGGATTGGCGGTGAAGAGTCCGAAGACCGGCATTATCATTTACCCGATGAGGATGAGCGCTGATGCCTCTGGCAGTATTTGAGTGAGCAGGCGCCAGATGTTATGCGACCGCTGACGATAGCAGGCTGCATTGATCACAAAAATGTTTTTTTAAAACTGGTATTTAAAACCCAGCTTGCCTATCATGTCAGCTTTTTTCAGGCAAGTCAGGCCTATTATGCGCAGCCGTAAACGTCTCTATAGCGTCATCATCAGTGTCATTGTATTGCTGGGGTTTCTGGCAACCAGTCTGATCGGTTATTTTGTTGCGCGTGATTCCATTGCAGAACGCCTGCAACAGGAAATGCTGCCGTTGACCAGTGACAATATCTACTCCGAGATTCAACGGGATTTGCTGCAGCCGGTGCTGATTTCCTCATTGATGGCCAACGATACCTTCGCGATAGATTGGGTCGCCAACGGCGAGCAGGATCCAAAGCAGATGCAGCGTTATCTGGCTCAAATCCAGGAAAAATACGAAACCATCACGGCCTTTTTCGTTTCTGAAAAAAGCCGACTCTACTATCATCCTGACGGCATCATCAAACAGGTCTCAAAAGATGAACCGGCAGATGACTGGTACTTCCATGCCCGCCATATGAATCAGGATTACGAGATCAACATCGACCAGGATACGGCTGATCGAAGCCGACTGAGTATTTTCGTCAATTATCGGGTGGAAGACCGTGAGGGGGAATTTATCGGTCTTATTGGTGTAGGGCTGTCTATGGAGAGTGTGGTTCAGCTGATTGAAAATTATCAGCGTCGTTATGGCCGCGAAATTTATTTCGTTAATCGCCAGGGCGATGTGATGCTGCAGAGCAGTCAGTACAGTGATGAACTGCATATTCAGAATAAGGAAGGCCTGGATAAACTGTTCACCCGTATTCTGACCACGCCCAGTGCTTCCGTATCCTTCGAAGCCAAGAACGGTAATGTGATCTATCTCAACAGTCGTCTGGTGCCGGAATTTGACTGGTTTCTGATCGTGGAACAGATCAATGATCCGGCTTCAGAGAAAGTTGAAGCCGCTTTATGGATTAACCTTCTGGTCTCGTTGGCTATCAGTGTCGTGGTGCTGATCATCGCTCATCTGGCGCTGCGGGGATATCAGGGAAAACTCGAGACCATGGCCTCCCGTGATAAGCTGACCGGTGCTGCCACCCGCCAGGTCTTTGATAGTCTGTTCGAGCAGGCCCTGGCTAAATCCCGACGCAGTCAGCAGGCCATCTCTCTGGCATTGATTGATATCGACCACTTCAAACAGGTGAATGATAACCATGGTCATCAGCATGGTGATGAAGTGCTGGAAGCGGTAGCCCGTATTATCAAGCTACACATCCGTAAGGAAGATGTTTTATGTCGCTGGGGCGGTGAAGAGTTTCTGGTCATGTTCACTGACTGCGACCAGACTCATGCCATGCAGCGAATAGAAGCAATTCGACGTGCTATTTCAGCCTGGACATTCCATTTTGAGGATCAAAGACTGACCGTCACTGTGAGCGCGGGCCTTTCTGAACTCAAACAAGGGGAGGGCATGACCACCTTGATTGAGCGTGCAGATAAGGCGCTTTACCTTGCCAAAGGGGCTGGCAGGAACTGCATCAAGCTCGCGGAATAAACCATCAGGCATAAAAAAAGCCCCTTGAAAGGGGCTTTTTATTGCGTTCAGGCTGTGTATCAGCGGTTGCAGATGTACATAGTCACTTCAAAGCCAAAACGCATGTCTGAATATTCTGGTTTAGTCCACATAACAAATTTCCTCGTTGAGTGATTACTTGAGAAGTTCAAGTAGTTGTCTGTTATTTTAGAGATCGCCACCAGATGCACAATCAGGCTTTGGCGCGATATTGTTCAGGATTATCCTGAGCTGAAAAACGAGCAGGAGACAGGATGGCACTGAGACAGAAGTTATCGATTGCAGTCGCACTGGTTTGCCTGCTGCTTGCCTGTCTGCCTCTGGAAGCGGTTTTCAGTGAGCAGCTGACACAGATGCTGAAGATTACGCTGACGGTCTATGCACTGGCGAGGGGACTCAATGCCGTGATTTCTGTTGCTCAGGGAACGGAAATGTCGATTGAGCCTATGGGCGTTGGTCTGACACTGACACCCGGAGAGGTTCTCGACCCACTGAATGATCTGATAGAGCAAGTCTCTACGGTTTTACTCATTGCCTCAGCATCAATTGGCGTGCAGAAGATTATTCTGATGCTGACAGATCATGCTTTAATTCAGATACTGCTTGTCTTGCTCGCTGTGATGGCGCTGCTGCTGTCGACTCTGCGGCCAGCAGTCGGTAACTCAGGTCGAGTCGTCTTAAAAATGCTGGTGATCCTGACCGTGTTGAGATTCACTGTGCCCATGCTGGCTGTGGTGTCTCACCAGACGCAAAACTGGTTACAGACAGAGCGTCAGCAAGCTGTTGCCGTGCTCGAATCAGCGCAAAGCAGTGTTGATCAACTCAACGAGAGTTACCAGTCAGAGTCGAGGGGCTGGTTGAGTCACCTGCGTGACAGGTTTGATCTACAGACTCAACTGAGTCAGGTGAAAAGTCGTGCTGAGCAGGGCGTCGAGGCAGCCGTCTATCTGCTTGCCGAGTTTGTGCTGATCATGGTCCTGTTACCATTGCTGTTTGTTTGGTTGGCGCTTCGAATTGCCAACACTATACACTGGCAATAAAAAGCCCCAATAAATTGGGGCCTTTCAAGTTTTAAGTAAAGCTGGTTGGTTGACTGATCAGGCGGCAGAATCCCGGGCATTTCGGTTACTGAGACTGCTGGCCAGTTGATTTAGCCGGTCGAGCAGTTCGAAAAACTCGGTTGAGTTCAGTTGCGTCTGACAGGCCACCTGTTCCTGTACTTTGGCAATCATTGGTTCCAGCTTCCTGGACTTGTCAGTCAGTAGCAGGCGGACGATGCGCTCGTCTTTATCTGTGCGTACTTTCTCCACCATGCCGGCATTCTGCAGGCGTTTAATAATCGGTGACAGGGTGCCTGAATCCAGGTTGAGTTTCTTCATGACCTCTTTGATGGCGATGCCGTCTTTCTCCCACAATACCAACAACACCAGATACTGCGGATAAGTCAAATCGTAGTCATCCAGCAAACTGCGATAGAGACGGGTGATGTTATTGGTAGCGCTGTACAGCGCGAAGCACAATTGCTTGTCCAGTTTCAGGTTTTCGAATTGCGACATGCCTTAATCCTCATTGTTATGCATTGCGTGCAACACAAAACGTGTTTATCCATTTGCACACCATATTATGCATAATATAGGAAGATTTACAGCCGCTGTTAAGCGAGGCGGCAAAAAATACAACGGCACACCGGCAGTAAAATGACTTTCCTGAAGTGCTCAGACACCCTGCACAGAGGGGCTCAGTCTTCAGCCCCGGATTAAATCAAACGAAGTTTAGGCAGGTTCTGACGCAGATGCTGTTTGATTTCTTCAACATCGGGCCGAAACACAATGGGAAAGATCTGCGCCTGTGATTCAGGTTCAATGAAGGGCGTAATCTCATAGCCTTCGAAGAACAGTTCGGCACGAGCCTGACAGATGCGTTTGATGCCCTGGCTGAATGCCGGATGATCCTCAGCGGACATGGCATTTTCACCGATGGTCCAGTTGAGTTGCTTCCAGCTCTGATAACAGGTTTTGCTGATCTGGGAAATGCGTTGATTTTCTGCTTTGATGTGAGCACCGGGCTGATTATCCGGTGCTGATCCGGCAAATGTCTGGTTGAATGCCACTATCATCAAGACGACTGACGGTGCGATTAAGGGGGAGAACTTCATACTCACCTCGCTATTGTTGTCACTGACCTGTTGCCATTCAATAACAGCTTTTGTGAATAAGAAGTGAAGGTCAGAAACGCTTTGTCATCATCTTAGCATGAAATGTTGCGCACAAGACAGTAAGTCGTTGGACAGTCAATGCGTGCTCTGCTCTGGACGCTTAGTGAGCGGGTTGTCCCAGGATTTTGATTTCGCGTTGCGGGAACGGGATTTCAATACCGTGTTGTTGCAGGATATCCCATATCATCAGCAGCAAATCACCGCCCACCCGGTTACGACCGTCATCGATGCCTTCCATCCAGAATTCAACCAGGATATCGATACCGGAATCAGCAAACCCCTGGATTTCTGCATCCGGTCTTTCCTCAATGGGAATATCCGGTCCACTGATGACCTGGGGATGACTGGCCACCACCTCACGAACCAGTTCAAACAGTTTGTGCAGGTCTGTTTTGTATGCCACCTGGAAAGTGAGCGAGTAACGTTGTTTCTGATTTTTGTGCGTCCAGTTGGTAAAACTGGTGGTGATAAATTGTTCGTTAGGTACCATGATGTCTTTGCCATCAAAGGTTTCCAGCGTAGTAGAGCGCATTTTCAGCTCACGAATGGTGCCGGCTCGACCGTCTTCCATTTCGACATAATCGCCTACGGAAAGAGAACGGTCCAGCAACAAAATGATCCCGGAAATAAAGTTGGAGGCGATCGATTGCAGACCAAAGCCTAAACCCACACCGACAGCACCACCGAAGACGGCAAGGGCTGTGAGGTTAATGCCCATGATTTGCAGCAACATCAGGAATACCACCACGAACAGGGTTACCTGGAACAGCTTGGCAAAGACTTCTCGCGTCCCCAGATCCAGGTCTTCCTGGTTGCGGATTATCTGCTGTCCGGCGTTATTGGAGAGTCTGCCCAGCCAGAACAGGACTGAACCGAAAATCAACACCCTGGCTACGCCATAGGCGGAAATCTTGAAGTTACCGATTTGCAGTGAAATCGTCTCAAGATAGGCAACGACCTCATCCAGCCAGCCCAGGATATGCAGCACGGCAATCGGCAAAATCATCCACAATGCGAGTTTTCTGAACAGTTGTTTTTCAACGAAGCGGTTAATGATGGTGTAAAGCATAAAGATCACAGCAACGCTGAGGCTGATCCTGATCAGCCAGCTCTGCGCCAACAATGCCTGACCGATGTCTGCTGCCACCGACAAGGCCAGTATCATCATCAGGGGCAGGACAAGATCCCGCAAACGGTAAATCCCCTGTCTCAGGTTAAGCATGGCTCCATCAGTGGGCGCCTGACGAAGCAGGGGGGAGCGGGATTTGAGGAACTTCGCCAATGGGAAAGCTATGAGCAGCGCCAGCAGAATCAGGCCAATCTGTGAGTAGAACTTGGGACTGCTCAGCCAATGCAGACTCGTTGTCAGGAACTGATCCAGAAGTGCTTTATAGTTATCCATTGTTTGGCGTCATTGTCATTTTGATTGAGTCGGTTGAAGAATAATGTAGGTGACTCGGCGACTGATAGCAATAAAAGTGCGGCTGAACTTTATCGATTTCGACGAGTCAGCATGACATCCCCATCATGGACAGCTGAGGCCGAACTCATGAACACATCCTTTGATATTGATTACAAAGTGGCTCTGGTGACCGGCGCTAATCGCGGCATTGGCAAAGCTATCGTTGAGACTTTTCTTGCGCGAGGTGCCCGTAAAGTTTATCTGGGCGTTCGTGACTTGAACTCAGTCGCTGATCTCGAGCAAAAATACGCGGATAAAGTAACAGCCATTCATATCGACCTGAGCCAACCCGGCACCGTTATTTCTGCGGCGGCTAACGCACAGGATGTGGATATTGTGGTCAACAATGCCGGCATTTTGAAGAATGCCAGCCCACTACAGCCAGAGTCGATTGACGCGCTGGAAACCCAGATGGATATTAACGTTGCTGGACTTCTGCGGATGGCTCAAGCCTTTGCGCCAGTACTAAAAGCCAACGGCGGTGGTGCCTTTGTGCAGTTGAATTCAATTGCATCACTGCGTTCGTTTCCTGCTTTCGCCACCTATGCCGCCTCCAAGGCAGCAGCCTATTCCATTACCCAGGCATTACGCCACGAAATGGCAGAGCAGAAAACGGTGGTGTTGAGCGTCCATCCCGGTCCGATTGCCACCGATATGGCGGACAGTGCAGGGTTGAGTGATGTGGCTGAACCCCCGAGCCTGGTGGCGGATGGCATCATTGACGCGTTGAGAAAGGGCGAGTGTCATGTTTTCCCGGACAGTATGGCTAAACAGCTATGGCAGGCCTATGAGCGTTTTGCCAGAGAAGTGATTGAAATCGAACCGGGTACGGCCTAAAAAAAAGCCCCGAAAAACGGGGCTTTTTTTATGACTGACTGTAATCAGATTACAGTGCAGTGATGTTCTCAGCTTGAGGACCTTTAGCGCCCTGACTTACGGTGAACTCAACACGTTGACCTTCTTTCAGGGTTCTGAAACCGTCGCCTTTGATTTGGCTGAAATGCGCAAAAACATCCGGGCCGCTTTCTTGTTCGATAAAGCCATAGCCTTTAGTTTCGTTGAACCACTTTACAGTACCGGTAGATGTAGACATAGATAATCCTATTTACTAATAAAAACATGCCCTAACAGGCGGTATAGCTGGAAGGTGTGCAGAAGTACTTATTAATAAACAGGACGAGCTACTTAAGGTAATGCATCGAAATGAAAAATAAATATTCAGATCAACTTTCAAGCTGAGTTCAATTTATCGGGTTTATCTGTTGCTGTCAAAAAATATTTTCAGACATGAAAAACCCCGCCATAGCGGGGTTTCCCAGTCGATTAATCAGTTTTGATTAACGGTTATTGATATACATCGTAACCTCAAAACCAAAACGCATGTCATTGTAGTCTGGCTTGGTCCACATGGTTCTCACCTCCCGACACTTTTTGTTAATACGATTACACATTAATACAGAGCAAGTATTTTGAAATCAGCAAATTACGTCCGATGACTCAGTAATTTACTGATTAAGCCAAGCCTGGCGTTTGCCATCAAACGCCGATTCAGCATTCAACCACTCTGAAAATACTGATCGACTGACCGGAACTCCGGTCACCCCCGATGTTCTCAACATCACAGATAAGCAATCTTGTCGGGGAGTGTCCACCGATTCTCGGGCAGCTGACCTGGGACAATACACAAGCTAAGCCAGTGAGCAGTCATATGGCCACTCAGCGCCCCGGGCTTGAACGTATAAGCAATGTGTAATCAGGGAATAACAATGTTAGTGAACAGAGCAACAGAGCGCGACTGGCAGTTCGCCGATCAACAGGGCATCGACAAAAGTCTGTTTAGAGTCAATGACAAAGGCGGCAGAACGGCCATCATCAGAATGAAAAAAGGCGCGCATTTTCCTCAGCATGTCTACCAAGGGGATGCTGAGATGATGATTCTCAACGGTCAGGTATTGATTGGCGGGGTGGAGTTGCACAAAGGTGATTATTTGTTTGCTCAATCCGGTGAGGAACACGACATTGTTGCTCTCACTGACAGCGAGATCTTTCTGTCAACGCAACAGGCAATGACGCTGATCACCTGAGTCCATGCCACGTTTTTTCCGACTTTGTTTCATCACCCTCCTGATGCTGTTGTTGACGGCCTGTGATCCGTTTTCTCAGCCTGACAGCATGATGGAGAGTTATATTGACCGTCTGGCCAGAGTACTGGAGCTCAATGCCCGGACTACGCCGCTGATGGAAGTGCAGACCTTTCCCCGAATGCGTGATCGGCGGATTGATATTGATGAGATCAAAATCAACATGCTGGATTTCCTGTCGCTGTATGGCTGTGAACTGCAGGTGGTTGTTGGGGAACGTAACTCCGCCATGGGCAGGGTGATGACGCCACTCAATGACTTGCGTTACCAACTGCGGTTTATCGACAAAGCCGGGCAGTGTCTGCCTGAGATTGAGCAGGATAAGTTGAAAACGGCGCTGATGCAGGCGATACAACAGAAAAAAGCCTCTCTCCCACAGTATTTCTGGAATGCGGTCTGGGCCGATGAACCCATGGCAGAACTCATGAGTCAGTCGAGCGGCTTTTATCAGCAGGGCGAGACCCATGTCAGTCCGGGCACACTGAGCGCTGACCTGAATCATGCCCGGGAGGTACTGCATAGCCTCAAATCAGCTTCGCCCGATGCGGCACTGGAGAAAATGGGCAGGATTCAGCAACGTTGGGTGTTCGATCACAGTGGCGGTCAGCTCATCAACAGCGTTCGGTTACTCATTAGCCGTCTCAATGATGCTTCAGCGCTGCTGAAACAGAAAATCGATGGAAAGCCATTATGCTATCAGGGCAGACCTAATCCCCAGGCAGAGCGGGTGAAGGGGGTGTTTTTTAATGTCTACATTGCCCGGATACAGCCCTATATTTCGACGGTGAGTCGTGATGGCGAGCAGATTTTTGGCGGCCTGGCTGCACTGGCCGGAGCTCAGGCGTCTGATATGCCTGACGCCTTCGAGCCTTATTACCAACAGGTGTTAAATATCAACAATAACGACAGCCTTTGGCAGCAGTTTGATTTGGCGATTAAACAGCACACAGCGCACTGGCAGGCATTATTACGTCAGTGTGGTATGCAACCGATGGCCGGTTAACTCAGCTGATGCAGTCCATGACCCTGTTTTTTCCGGCGCGTTTGGCTGCATAGAGTCTTTCATCAGCTTTGCTAAGCGCCGCCAGAATCGTGGTGTCATTACTGGCCAGTTCGTAGACACCGATACAGACGGTGATTTTGATGTCACCACTGTGTTTGTGGAAGAAAATTTCACTCACTTTACAGCGAATCCGTTCCGCTAGGTCCATCGCTTCAGCGCGTCGGGTTTCAGGCATCAACATGGCAAACTCTTCACCCCCAATGCGTCCGAAAATATCGTAGGTGCGTTTGTTGGCTGAGATACAGTGAGTAAAGAGTTTAAGCACTTCATCCCCGACTTCATGACCGAAGGCATCGTTGATTTCTTTAAAATCATCGATATCCATCATCAACAGACAAACGGGGTTTTTACCACGCTGGGCGCGCTGCAATTCTTTATTGCTTTCCGCGATAAAGGCACGACGGTTCCAGATACCGGTCAATTCATCCGTGTCAGCGAGATTTTTCAAATCCCGGCTTAATTTTTCCAGTTTATGATTTTTTTCCAGTAGATCCAGGTGACTTTCTACCATCAGTTGCATCTGTTCTATCAGGCCAAGTTGTTTGTCATCGTAATGGTGAGACTTGGAGTCAAGCACACAGAGCGTGCCGAATATGTCTCCATCAGGCCAGCGTAAAGGTAGACCAAAGTAATTGATCATGTGCCTTTCCACATCAGGATTAGCCTGCCAGGCGGGATCATTGAGGGCATTTTCAACGAATAGCGGCGCATTTTTTCTCACCACTTCTTCACAATAAAGGCCCGAGCCAAGCAGGACTTCTGTTTCTCCGATTTGATAAGGGTTGCTGACAGCGCTGTTTTTAACACAAACCGTTATTTTGTCATGGTCTAGCCGCATGATAAGCGCAACCGGAACCGCGATGTATTCAGCCAGCAAATCAAGCATGGTTTGCCATTGCCTGAGCAAATCATTACTTACCTTGGGATGGGAGGTGCTATTAAACTGTGCCACAGCCATTCCTTTGCAGTTTTTTGCTAGCTTACATGATAAACCCCTGTCATCAATAGGGAATTTCCTGATTTAAAGGCGTTTTATAGTCTTGATTGAACCACAGAAACACTGAAAGATTTGATCAGAAAGACACGGGGGGATAACGCACATTTAATTTTACTTTAAGCCAAGCAAGCTAGAGTCTCGCCAGCTTTACTAGAGAAATAACAGGCGATGACACAGCACACTTATCCTGGTAACCGTTTTCTTGGTCCATATTCAGCATTAATTAAACTGCTGTTGGTTTATCTTACTATTCTCGGTTTATCAAGGTTATTGCTGACAGTCTGGCAATTTGAACGGTTGGATGGCACTGGCCAGTTCGCTGTAGTCATGATGAATGGGATCAGGGTAGATCTTATTCTTTCAGGCATGTTGCTGTCACCGCTGCTATTAGTGATTCCGTTCTTAGCGCATCAATTTAGCTGGCAGTTCTGGCAACGCCTTGTTGGCCTGTGGGCGGTGTTGACGGTGACGCTTATCGTTTTTCTGGAACTGGCCACGCCCACCTTTATTATCGAATATGGTCAGCGTCCAAACCGCTTGTTTATCGAGTATCTGAAATATCCACAGGAAGTCATGTCAATGTTGTGGGAGGGGTATCGCCTGACATTGATTGGCGGTTTACTCATTACCCTGACAGTAGCCTATGCCATGTTTCGGCTCAGCAAACTATGGCTGAAGCAGAAACAGCCAGACTGGGCTTATTGGAAGACGATATTGGCCTGGCCACTGATGTTCCTACTCACGGTAATGATGATTCGATCCTCTCTCGATCACCGTCCGGCAAATCCTTCTACTTTTGCCATCACACCCGATCCGCTCGTCAATGACTTGATGCTGAACTCAGCATGGTCCGTGTATTTTGCCATTTACAATCTCAAGCATGAGGAACAATCCAACGAGGTCTATGGCGAGCTTAGTCATGAACAGATCCTGACTGAAATCGATAAAGAAAAGCCTGAATTGATTGTGAATGCCAACGCTAAGCCACCCATCATCAATCCACAACATGCAAGCAGTCAGCGTGAGAAACCACTCAATCTGGTCCTGATCCTGGAAGAGAGTCTCAGTGCCGACTATGTGAAAACACTGGGTGGCAGCGGCGACACACCGGAACTGGACAAGCTCAGTGAGGAGGGATGGTGGTTTGAAAACCTCTATGCCACAGGCACGCGATCAGTACGCGGCATTGAAGCGGTAATCAGTGGTTTTCTGCCTACCCGGGCGCGCAGTGTGGTTAAGTTGTCTCTATCACAGCAGAACTTTTTTACCATTGCTTCATTACTAGAGAGTAGAGGTTATCTCACCGAATTTATCTATGGTGGGCAGGCGCATTTTGACAACATGGCAAGTTTCTTTGTAGGTAATGGTTTCCAGCACATTATCGATCGTGATCACTTTGAGCATCCGGTATTTGAGGGGAGTTGGGGAGCCTCGGATGAAGATGTATTTAACAAACTGCATGACAGGTTGCAGCAGCACCATAGGACTGACCAACCGTTTTTCAGCTTTGCTTTTACTTCCTCTAACCACTCTCCTTATGAGTTTCCCGATGGTCGGATAAAGATAGAGGGAAAAAAGCAAACACCGGAAAATGCAGTCCGTTATGCCGACTACGCATTGGGGCAGTTTTTCCAAAAAGCACGTCAGAGCGAATACTGGAAAGATACCGTGTTTCTGGTAGTGGCCGATCATCACAACCGTGTTGAGGGTGATAACCTGGTTCCAATAGAGAAATATCACATACCCGGATTGATTCTGGGTGCCGATATTGAACCCAACAGGCTTGCTACTATTGCCAGCCAGATTGATCTGCCGACCACAGTGCTGTCGATTATGGGAATCTCGGCTTCACACCCAATGATAGGCCGGGACCTGACGCTGCCAGAAGAACAAAGTAAACCCGGCCGCGCTTTTATGCAATACGATGACTACTTTGCCGAGGTGGTGGGGGATAAAGTCGTCATATTGAGGCCGGAAACCACGCCCTTGTACGGTCAGTATGATCATAAAACGCAGGCTTTGAATATGAACGGCTCTCCAGAATATGTGCCCTATGAGCCCACACTGGCTCATGCACTTTTACCCAGCTGGCTGTATCGCTGTCGTTGTTATCAGGTACCTGCCGCCAATATCAGTCTCACACAATCAGACACAGTGAAGTTGACAGACTACCCGGTCTCCTCACTGCGGGCGAGCCAGCCTGTAGTCCCCTGAAAACGTTTATTCAGCGAATAGTGAAAGACAAAGGCGACTCGACTTAATCAGACATCAGTTTCTGACATAACTGTGATCGGCTAATGGCAATAACGGACTCTAAATTCTCAAAAAATCTAAATAGTAAACATTATCATTTACATAATCATAGGCCTCTCGTAAAATACCGCCCCAAAGCATTTCTTTGGAGAACAGGTAGATGTCACCCCATTTCAAACAGATCTCGCTCAGCATTGCGCTGGCTCTAGGATCCCTCAGTTTCCCGGTATTAGCCGCTGACAGCAATGAAGAAGAAAAAGCAGTTGAGCTGGATACCTTAACCGTTACTGCCAGTGCTGATGCTTCAGCAGAAGGGCTGTCACCGGCATTCGAGGGTGGTCAGGTCGCTGAGGGCGGTCGTGCCGGTATTCTCGGTACTAAAGATCATCTTGAAACCCCATTCAGTATTACCAGCTATACAAATGAGTTTATTCAGGACCGCCAGGCTCAAAGCGTGGGGGATGTACTAAGAGCAGACCCGACAGTGAGAGTAGCGCGTGGGTTTGGTAACTTTCAGGAATCATACTTTATTCGCGGCTTTACCCTGTATTCGGACGATGTTGCTTATAATGGACTCTATTCATTACTGCCACGCCAGTACATCGCGACTGAACTGTTCGAAAGAGTGGAAGTGCTAAGAGGTGCCTCTGCATTTCTTACAGGAGCCAGCCCCGGTGGAAGATCAAGCGGTGTTGGTGGGGTTATCAACTTATTACCCAAGCGGGCACCAAATTATGACTTGAATCGTTTTACACTCGGAGCGTCTCACAACGACAAAAGAAATATAGCCGCAGATGTGGCACGACGCTTCGGTGAAGATGATGAGTTCGGTATTCGCGTCAATGCAGCTCACCACAATGGTGGTACCGCAGTTGAAGACGAAGAGGCTGAATTAAACTTGTTCAGCGTGGGTCTTGATTATCGTGGTGATAAATTGCGTTTATCCGCAGATATGGGCTACCAGAACCACCAACTGGACGAGACCAGAACCAACGTCACGATTTCAGGGTTGTCCAGCGTTCCCTCTGCTCCTGATGCTAGCCATAACTGGGCACAACCCTGGACATACTCTAATGAAGAGGATGAGTTTGGGACCTTTCGTGCTGAATACGACCTCAATGACCAGGTAACAGCCTGGGCTGCTTATGGTATGCGCAATACAGAAGAGGATAACTCTCTGGCAAACTTTACTATGACTGATGCGCAATCTGGTGATGGAAAAATGGGGCGTTTTGATAACACCAGAGAGGATTTTGTAGAAACTGGTGAGCTGGGATTCAAAGGTACCTTCGAAACTGGCAGCATCAAACATGATTGGGTGGTGGCTTATTCCTATTTTCAATTAGAAACGAAAAATGCTTTCATTGGAAACTTCGCTAGTGAACTCGTAGACCTGAGACAAAACAGCAACTTATACCAGCCTGTGGACTACGAACAACCCGCTTTTGGTTCTGGTTTTGCCACCGGAACATTCTATGGCAATGACCTCTCTTCACCAAAATTAAACACTCGTACTAAACTAAACAGTTTTGCCATTGGTGATACCCTGGCTTTTATGGACGAGCGTTTCCTTTTAACACTGGGCGCACGCCATCAAGCCATAAAAATCGATAATTTCACTACCAACTCAGAATTCAGCACTGCAGGTCAGCGCTCTTCGTATGAAGATAGCAAGATCACGCCGGCACTGGGTGCTGTGTTCAGACTGACAGATGAAATGTCTATCTACGCCAACTACATCGAAAGTCTGGCGCAGGGTGAGACTGCTCCTAATCAATCAGGAGGCGCTCCTGTCCTCAACGCGGGCGATTCATTATCGCCTTATGTTTCTGAACAGAAAGAGTTCGGGGTGAAATACGAAACTGAGAAGTTGGGTCTGGGTCTTGCTTATTTCAATACTTCAAAGCCACGCTCAATAGTTGAAAATAACGTCTTTACTGAATCTGGTGAAGACGTGCACCAGGGCGTGGAATTGACGTTGTATGGTAAAGCCACAGACAATCTCAAAGTTCTCGGAGGCCTAACCTGGATAGATGCAGAACAAAAAGATACCGGCGATGCGTCGCTGGATGGCAACGATGTCATCGGTGTGGCTGAGTGGCAGGCAACAATGGGTGCGGAGTGGGAAGTACCACATTTAGATGGCCTGGCGTTGGATACCCGTGTCACCTATACCGGTTCACGCTACGCGGATAATGCCAATACCCTCAAAGTGGATGACTGGACCACGGTCGATATTGGCGCGCGTTATATTGTTGCCATCGGCAATCAGGATCTGACCTTTAGAGCACGTGTACACAATCTGTTTGACCGTGACTACTGGGCTTCAGTCGGTGGTAATGGCGGTGATAGTGGTTATTTGGCGCTTGGTACACCAAGAACAGTCAGTCTGACCGCAACCGTTGATTTCTATTGATTGATTAGGCCCCGGGCACTCATGCCCGGGGCCTGACCCCGCCTTTAATTGTTTTCAAGTCGTACAGCAAGACGCCTTAAAAGCAGCTCCGCCAGTTGAATCCGGCCATCTTGCCAGCTTCAAGTTGGGGACTGAACAACATGGCGATATTGATATTACTGGGCCCAGCCATGTTATAAGCGCGATAGCCTGATTGTTCGACTGATATAACAGCAGTCCAAAGCTAATAAGAAAAAAGGCACCCGAAGATGCCTTGTTGTCTAGTCGTAGCTGTAGTGTTTGCGAAGGGGCTTGGTGACTTGCCAAAAGCTTTTGAGACCGGCAGGAAACTCGACGTAGTCACCGGCAACGACGGTCACTGGTGGCTCACCATCCGGAGTCACAATAATTTCACCCTCAAGCAAATAGGCTTTCTCAGTTTCGTCAAAATCCAGTCTGAACTCTGTCACCGGGCAATCCCAGATTTCCCAGCTGGCCACTCCCAGTTCTTCAAGACGCGCTTCGGACGGGTTTTTGTCAATAATAATTTTAGGCATTGATGATCCCTGTATAAAGAAACTCCCTGCATAGCAGGACTGACTAAATCCGCAGAGAATGCGGCCGGCGAATAGTAGCAGAACTTGTTTGTTTAAGGTGAATTTAAAAGCCGGGTCGAAATGACTTTAAAGTCGCCCCGTCCAGGCGTAATATCGAACCATACACAGGAGTGGGAGGTTGAAATGGATGCAAGAGTTATCTCCATGCTGGCCAACCAACCGGATACTTTAAACGGTCGGCTGGAAATTCTTCACCAGGCTGTATTGCAAAAAATACCCGCGATCACCCGTTTGAGCTGTGCGCTCTATGACAGCAAAACGGATGAGCTGAAAACATTCCTGACCAGTTGCATCACTGGGTCGCGTGATGAGCCGCAAAAACTGCTTCTGTCTGACTGCCCTCATCTGGCTGAGCTGGCAGAAAAAATCCAATATTGTGTCGTCAATGAGGCTGACAGCTTTGATAAGCTGGACTCGAACCATGCTGACTGGCTCAGGGAGAAAGGTTATCGATCTACCTTTATTGTGCCAATGCTGCATGGACAACGCTTTATCGGGTTTATTTTCTTTGATGCGATAGAGCCGGAAGTTTTCAGTGAAAGCGCTCAGCGTGAGCTGGTGCTTCATGTACAAGTCATCAATATGACGATCGCCGCAGAAATGTCGATGGTGCAGTCATTATTGGCGACGACTCAGGTAGCTCGCGATTTTACTGATATGAGGGATTTCGAAACCGGTCTGCATCTCGACCGAATGGCCCATTACGCTCATATAATCGCTCAACAGCTTGCCCCGAAATATCAGCTTAGTGATGAATGGATTGAACATATTTTCATGTTTGCTGCCTTGCATGATATCGGCAAGATCGGTGTGCCTGACAGTATTCTGTGTAAGCCCGGCCGGCACAATGAGGAAGAGCGTGCAATCATGAAAACCCATGTCAACAAAGGCGTGGTACTACTGCGGCGGCTACTGGCCGACTATGATCTGGTAGACATGCGCGATACCGAAGTAATGCAGAACATTGTGGCATATCATCATGAGTATCTGGATGGATCAGGGTATCCAAACGGTCTCCACGGTGAGCAGATTCCGCTGGAAGCCAGAATCGCTACCGTGGCTGATATTTTTGATGCGTTGACCAGTCGACGTCCCTATAAAAAGGCCTGGTCTGTTGATGAGGCACTGATAGAGCTTCAATCAATGACTGCGGCTGGAAAGCTTGACCCGGAATGTGTACAGGCCGTCATTGACGAACGCGATCAATTTGAGCATATCGTCAACCTGCTGGCAGATGAGCAGGAAAAACGTTCACCTGATGATGATATGAATCTGGGGCGGTGATAATATTAGAAAGTCAGTGTGGCGGCTTTTTCTCCATCAATACTGACCAGACAGGAAAGGTCTATTTTCTTTTTCCACTGACAGTCTGAGCTGACTGTACGACCTTGATAAATACCCGAAAAGCTTGTCGCCTCATAATCGTAAGGCAGGTCACCCTTTATGACTGTTTCACCATTAACAAGCACTTGGTGTTCAAAGGTGAGTTCATTGAAACGGCCGCTGATTTCAAGTTGCGCTTCTGAGTTAGCCGGACGATAAAACTGTTTAGGCGATGCCGTAGTACAACCGACCAAGAGCAATATCAGGCCGGCAAGAAAAAATTTATTCATAATGTATCCCAATCAGGTTTTAATGAGCGCGGCAGCCGCCGTTGACTGACAATCTCTTCATACTACCTAAACTGGTATCAAAGCCACAAGCAGTGTCAGCATTTGGTTACCTCGTGAACAGCATCTGCTAGGATTTCGATGTGAAAAATTTTAAACGACTGCTTATTCGCTATTTGTTGTTGATCGTGCTGGCCGCGGTGACTCTCAGCCTGTTGATGGTGCTGCCGTTTCGCTGGCTTAATCCGCCTTATACGATGGTGATGGCGGACCGTTGGTTGAGCAGTGAGGGCAGTTTCTATCTTCATCAGCAGTGGCTCGATTGGGATGCAATCCCCAAACGGGCCGCCCTGGCTGTGGTGGCCTCAGAAGATCAGCGATTTCCCCAGCATCAGGGGTTTGACTTCGACGCGATTCTGACGGCGTTAAAAGCGGCATCAAAAGGAAAAGGACTGCGCGGTGCCAGTACGATTAGCCAGCAGGTGGCTAAAAATATGTATCTGTGGACCGGGCGCAGCTGGTTGAGAAAAGGGCTGGAAGTGTGGTTTACGTTGTTGATAGAGATGAGTTGGGGTAAGCAGCGCATTCTGGAGGTTTATCTCAATATTGCTGAGTGGGGACCTGGGGTTTTCGGTCTGGAAGCCGCGAGTCGCTATCATTTCTCCAAATCAGCTGCCCAACTGACACCGATGCAGTCTGCGTTGCTGGCGTCGACGCTGCCCAGTCCGCTCAAGTATGACCCCGCTCGGCCACAGCCTCACCTGGTAGAACGTGCTCACTGGAATCTGGAGCAACAGGAAAGACTGGGGGGCGCAGCCTGGCTGGTACCTTTACAGTAAACATTTTGTGTTTCACAGCCAAGATTTGATCTGGATCAGTCTCATTGCTGATCGATGTTGAAGCACTCATAACCCCCTGTTAAATTTAGTTTTATAGATAACTACGGGAGCTTGTTATGGCTGAAATGATGAAAGCAGCGGTTTTTGTTGAGCCTGGTCGTATTGAGATTGAAGACAAACCCGTGCCGGCTATTGGTGACAATGACGCGCTTATCCGTGTCACCACAACCACAATCTGTGGAACCGATGTGCATATTCTCAAAGGTGAATACCCGGTTGAAACAGGGCTGACGATTGGCCACGAGCCCGTGGGCATTATTGAAAAGCTGGGTAAGAATGTGAACGGCTACCGGGAAGGGCAGCGGGTGATTGCCGGTGCTATCTGTCCGGGCTTTCATTCCTATGCCTGCCAGGATGGCCATCCGGCACAGGATGGTGGAAGCCATGCGCATGGTTACAAGCCTATGGGAGGCTGGCGTTTCGGGAACACGATTGATGGGGCGCAGGCTGAGTATTTGCTGGTGCCGGATGCCCAGGCCAACCTTGCCCCCGTCCCGGATGAACTGACCGATGAGCAGGTGCTGATGTGCCCGGACATCATGTCTACCGGTTTTGCCGGCGCCGAATCAGCCAATATTAAAATTGGCGATATGGTGGCAGTTTTCGCTCAAGGTCCGATAGGGCTGAGTGCCACAGCTGGGGCGCGTCTTCGCGGTGCCGGCCTGATTATCGCCGTGGACGGGGTGGATGAACGCCTGGACATGGCCAAAAAGATGGGGGCTGATATCACACTGGACTTTCGCAAAGTCGACGTCGTAGATGAAATTTTGAAACTCACCGGCGGGCGTGGTGTAGACGCTTCGATCGAGGCTTTGGGGATACAGGATACTTTCGAAGCGGCTTTGCGCGTGCTTAAACCTGGCGGCACGCTCTCCAGCCTGGGCGTTTATTCTACTGATCTGTCGATTCCGCTGAATGCTTTTAGTGCTGGGCTGGGTGATCACAAAATTATTACCAGTTTGTGTCCAGGTGGTAAGGAACGGATGCGTCGGTTAATGCGTGTGATCCAATCCGGCCGCTTGAACCTCGAGCCCATGGTGACCCATCGTTTTAGTCTCGACCAGATCGTTGAGGCGTATGATTTGTTCTCACATCAGCGTGATGGTGTGCTGAAAGTGGCAATCAGCACAGCCTGAATATAGACTCAGCTTGGTCAGCAACAAGTGGAAAAACAATAAAAGGCCTCCAGAAACAGCCAGTAATTTAAATGACACCCCCCTCATTTCACGGGGTAGTCGTGTGCAGAGGATTTGCTAGACTCCACAGTGATTGATATAGACATATCTGTCCAGGGAAAGTGTGGGACGGGTAATTGGTGAGAGTACATTTCTGCATCATTGAGGGGCTCTCAATTGCTGGCTTAAATGGAGTGGTGAAGGGCTGATAGGTCAGGATGACGAAGCCTCATCGTTATGCGCCTACCTCAGAGATCAATCCATAGACTCGCCTTTCTTCTGCTTGCCTTGACCATTACCGGTCAGGCACTGGCCGACAAGGTTATATTGCAACTTCCCTGGTATCACCAATTTCAGTTTGCCGGATACTACGCGGCAAAATCACAGGGGTATTTTGCTGAGGCGGGTATCGATGTTGAGATTCGCGCCGGTGTCAATAAAGAGGGTGACAGCCTCAATCCGGTCGAGGAAGTGGTTTTCCATCGTGCTCAATTCGGCGTTACCCGCAGTGATTTACTGATTCATCACGCTCACGGCTTACCTGTGGTGATGCTTGCCACCATTATGCAGCGTTCGCCTGCCGTATTCATTACACTCGAGCAATATGGCATTAACATCCTCAAAGACATCGGGAATAAACCTGTTTCACTTCCATTGGTGACAGATAGATCTGCCTCGGTGATAGATGTTGAAATTATTACTGCCCTTGCCCGCGCGGGCGTAGAGATGAACCGGCTTAATAACAATGCTGAAAAATGGAACCTCGCCAGCTTACAAAGTGGTGAAAGTCAGTTGATTTTCGGCTACGCCAGTGATGAACCTTTTATTCTTGAGCGTCGAGGCTACCAGCCCAGTGTCATATCCCCCATGGACTACGGTATTGATCTTTACGGTGATCTGCTATTTACCAATGAATCAACCCTGAGAAATCAGCCTGAGCTGGTCGCTGGTTTCAGGCAAGCCGTGTTACGTGGCTGGGCATACGCTCTACAAAACCCGAAGCAGGTTGCCAAGCATATCCTGGAGACTTATCCAGTTCGAAATGCTGACTATGATCTGGAATTTATGTTGCAAGAGGCGCGAGTATTAAGGAGCTATATTCAGCCAGAGCTGATTGAACTAGGTTACAGCAACCTGGAACGCTGGCAAAGGATCGCCGATCTGTACCGTGAAATTGGCATTGCTGATCCCATCGATTTTCAACGCTTCATTTATTCACCAGAGACATCAAACAAGCTCAATCACTGGCTCTGGCCAATCAGTCTGGCTTTCAGCTTACTGGCTGCCTTACTTATCTGGTTGTTCTGGACTCGTTTACATTTGACCAGAACCGTCCGCCACAGTGAACATCGGGAGTCCGAGCTTCGGATTCAGGCAGAGACCGACCCGCTGACGGGCCTGGTGAACCGGCGCAGATTGGCGCTGGAACTGGATGTTGGGTATCTGCGTGCACGTCAGGAACAAAGACCCTTGTCCATGTTAATGCTGGATGTTGATCACTTTAAACGTGTCAATGACAAATACGGGCATTTGGCCGGTGATCGGGTGCTGTGTTCCTTATCGTTTTTATGCCGAAAGGTCACCCGTGACGGTGATGTGGTCTGTCGATATGGTGGTGAGGAGTTCGCACTGTTATTGCCTGGGACTACTATCGATGAGGCAAGTGTCATTGCCGAACGCCTGATGTCTGAAGTACGCAATGACAGCGTGGAATGGGAAAACCATGCTTTACACTATACGATTAGTATTGGCGTTGCAGAACTTAACATACATGATGAGAAGGGCTTTGATCTGTTGAGACGGACAGACAGGCACCTCTACCGTGCCAAGGCCGCGGGCCGGAATACGGTTTTTGCCCAGGCGCTGGGGGAACTGTCGCTGGTCAAAGGCGGTTGATTCTCTTCAAATCACCGCGCTGACAAGCTTTTGACGACGATCAGCAGTTCAACGTTCACAGCCCAGCCTCTACCGTTTTATGTTTATTGCCTCAGACACTGTCTGTATTATCGGGCGTGTTGCCCTTAAGCAGCGTTAATGAAGTGGTGATTTTGAGTCCGACAGGCGCCATGGCGTGCCATTGCAGACAGGATACAGTTTGCAATCTCTGGTGCATCCCCGACAAGGCAGACGAGTGGCAGAGCCCGTTGCAGCAGGCTTTGATTTTGTTTCTGTCATTATTTTTTCCCAGAGCTAAAGATGATCATATTAGGTGGCCAGTAGCGAAAATAATGTGAAAAATAAGCCTGCTGAAACAATCTTGATCCAGCTAGCTGTGAACTATTAGGCATTAAAACAAATTTAACAGTGCAAGCTTGAACCTGAGTTGTCTAGGATGAGTCAAATTATGGCTGATTTCAAAAAGGACAAGCTATGAAATCCAGATTAATTCTAACGGTCGCATTCAGTCTGCCCCTCTTTGTAACAGGTTGCAGCGTTGATAAACAAACCGTCGGCACCGGTGTTGGTGGTGCTGTTGGCGGCGTATTGGCTTCTAATGTCGGCGGCGGTTCCGGCAAGACAGCGGCTATCATCGGTGGGACACTGCTTGGTGCCATTATCGGTGGCAAAATCGGTGCCGACATGGATGAACTGGATCGCCGCCGCGCAGCCAGTACCCTGGAGACTTACCCCACGGGTAGAACCAACACCTGGCAGAACCCTGATACCGGAAATGCTTACGACTTCACGCCGACCCGGACCTACAATTCAGGTGGTCAGCCCTGTCGTGAATACGAGATGGATGTTTACATGGATGGACACAAGGAGGTGGTGACGGGCACCGCTTGTCGGAACGCCAGTGGTGAGTGGGTCAATCAATAAACACATTAAACACTGGAAAAAGCCGGCACAAGCCGGCTTTTTTATTCCAGATTCTCAGCCAATAAGCCTTTTGGGTAATACCGTTTTCTAGCGATTTCACGCATGATCAATTAATGCTTGTGAGTCATCTGAAAACAGGCATAAAATTGCGCGCTTTTTCTATTTTCTGGAGTGAAATAATGTCAGAACCAGTCTGGTTTAGAACCGGTGAGGCCACCGTGTTCGCAAGTGATGATCAAGGCACCGATGCGATGCCCGAGATTTTGATAGGTAGTGTTAAAGGTCCGGCAGGTACGGCCTTTGCCAACCTGATGGGACAAACAGAGGGGCATACCCGAATGTTTGCCATCCGTGCCACCAATCAACAGGTCAAACCGGCCACTATGATTGTGCCCAAAGTCACGATTAAATCCAGTGCTTATGTCGCCCTGTTTGGCGGCGTTGTCCAATCTGCAGTGGCTGATGCTGTCCTGGACAGTGTGATTGAAGGCGTAATCCCGAAAGAACAGGCAGAAGAACTCTGCATCATTGCCATGATCTGGATTTCGCCGGAAGCGGCGGCGAATCCTGATGTCGATCGTAAAGACCTTTATCGGACTAATTACGAGGCGATGAAACTGGCGATTCAACGTGCCATGACGGGATCACCGAGCATTGATGCGTTGATTGAAAACCGCAACACCATACATCACGAAATGTATAATCCGGAGACGGGTGAGTCACTCTGGTAGGCTTAGGCTATCGACAGTCAGCCAATACAGGCTGACTGTTGATGTCTCAATGCACCGTGTTCACTGCAGCATCCTGATTCAGGCGTTCCAGCTTTTTAGCGATGACATCAAGTAACTTGCGGTACTGGGTTTCCGCTATCTGAAAGTCATCAGCGGCATCTTTTTCATCACCACATTTCAGCAGTGTCAGACAATTGCTGATCAGATAGGAAAGTCGGCTGTATTCCTGGTCAAGATAGTGCAGAAAAGTATGTTCTATGAAATGTACATGAAACGCTTTTTTCAGCCAGAAGCGGCAGTGGCTGTTCTCGCTGAAAATAGTATCGGGGCGAACTGCCCGACGCAGCGGATCCGAAGGCAGGATACGACGTTTTGCGTGTTCCACCTCAACATCAAGAAAATGAGCAAATAAGCGAAGCTGGGAAACTCTCAAACAACTGATGCTGCGATATTCTTCCAGCAAAAGAGCAGGGGCGACGAAATCGCAAGACCAGGTCAGTACTTCATCAGCGGGTATCGGTCTGGAAATGGCATAACCCTGCACCATTTTACAGCCCATGCAAAGTAAGATCTGACCATGCTTAAGAGATTCGACGCCTTCGGCTATTACATCAATATCGAAGGAAGTCGCCAGAGAAATTACGCTTTCGACAATTTTGAAATCATTAGGGTCATTGAGCATATTCCGAACAAATGACTGGTCGATTTTTACTGAGCTGATCGGTAGCGTTCGAATATGACTCAGGGAGGAATAACCTGTACCAAAGTCATCCAGGGCTGTTGTGATATTGAGCTGTTCTTTACAGGCATGTATGACGTTTTTGATTGTAGACAGCTCATCGAGTGCATGGCTCTCAAGAATCTCTATTTGGAAATAACTCAGATCCAATTCCGGAAAGTCATGACAAATCTTTCTCAACGCTTCAACAAAATTGCCGCGGGCAAGTTGATAAGCAGAAAGATTGACACTGACGGTGACTTTCATTCCATGCTCATGCCATCTTTGAAGCTCTGTCAGCGCTTCATGTATGACCCACAAGCCCAGACTGATCTCAACTTCTGACTCATTGATCGAGGGAAGAAATTCCAGCGGCATTAACAACCCTTTTTCCGGGTGCTGCCAACGAACCAGTGCTTCAAAACCGATCAATTCACCGTTGGCAATGTTTAATTTGGGCTGAAAATGAAGTCTTAACTGACCTTCATGTATCGCTGTGAGTACCTCAGGTTGATTAAAGCTATGTCGCGAATTTTGATTGACCAGATTGGCATCGCCATACATAGAGATGCTGTTTTTACCACTGTTCTTGACTCTGTAAAGTGTCTGATCGGCGTGATCAATCAAGGACTCGAGTGAGCCACGATCAAAGGGATACAAAGTATAACCAATAGAAACACCGATATTGATAATATTGCCCTCAATTTCATAAGGCTGGCTCAATACATTGAGAATTTTATGCAACAGGTTTTCGCAGTCCTGCCGGTTGTGAAGCTCTCCAAGTAAAAGTACAAACTCATCGCCACCATAGCGTGAAGCAGTATCCTGCTCGCGTATGGTTTTTTCTATCCGGTGTGTTAATTCAATCAGCAATAAATCACCTACGTAATGACCATAGGTGTCATTCACGGGTTTAAAATCATCCAGGTCCAGAAAACACACAGCCAGCATTTCCTGCATCCGATCACTTTTGGCTACAGCACGATCAAACCGGTCTTCCAGCAGATTACGATTGGGCAGCTTAGTCAAGGAGTCATAGTGAGCGAGTTTTTCCAGGGTGGCATGATGCTCTTTCATTTTGGTGATGTCAGACATCATTCCAATATAAATCGGTGGCTGATCGTCACTGAGTTTTAAACGATTGACTGTCAGAAGTTCTGCATAAAACTCGCCGTGTTTATTACGATTCCAAACCTCTCCCTGCCACCAGCCTTGTTCTCGGATTGTTTGCCACATCCGCCCATAGAAATCGGTATCATGCTTACCTGAACTGAGCATACTCGGGTTGTTACCCAGAAGTTCACTCCGACTGTACCCGGTGATTCGGCAAAAAGCGTCATTACAGGCAATCATGTTGACCTTTTCATCGGTCACGATAATCCCTTCCTGGGAGCGTTTGAATATTTCTTCCAGAATCTCAGGGTGATTTTTCAGGTTGAGCATACAATTACCGTTATCGTTCCCTTCAGTCGGTTTGTTTCGCCCAGAACTGTGTCGTCAGCTCTTTGAAGTTTGAGATAACTTGATTCATGTGATCACTGATGGTCACGGTGTTATCTGCTTCTTTATAATTACGATCAGAAGAGTTTCTGATGGTGTGAATACTTTTGTTGATTTCTTCAGAGACCTGACTTTGTTGTTCTACAGCGGCTGCAATTTGTCGCGTCATATCATTGATATTTTCAATGGTGTGCATGATGTGTTTAAAAGCGTCAACAATCTCCTCACCTTGCCTGGCGCTCACCTCAGCGTGACTAATACCTTTTTCCATGGCTTTCACGGCCGTGGTGGCATCATCTTGTAAACGCTCCATCATGCTGCGAATTTCTTCGGTCGATAACCGGGTTCGACTGGCCAGAGAACGGACTTCATCTGCTACTACGGCAAAGCCACGACCCGCGTCGCCGGCCCGTGCAGCCTCAATTGCCGCATTAAGGGCCAGAAGGTTTGTTTGCTCGGAAATATCATTGATCACATCCAGCACAATGGCGATATTCTGACTGCTTTTTTCCAGTGCCTTAATAGTGTCTGAGGCATTGACCAGGCTTTCCTGCAGCTGCTTATTAATTTCTGTGCTGGTGTTGATGACAGCCTGACCTTTTTCAACAGCCTGTAAGCCCTCATTGGCCATCGAACTGGTACTTTGTGCACTTTGGGATACTTCCTGAATCGATGCCACCATTTCATTGATCGCTGTAGCCACCTGTTCAGTCTCGTTAAACTGCTGTTCCGCATAGCCTTTGGAGGCGATGATGGCTTCTCCAAGTGACTGTGTTTTATGACCCATTGCACCTGCACTATCCGCGATACGTCCAACCAGTCCGGCTGTCTCCGATTCCAGAAAACGCATCGCCAGCATCAGATTACCCACTTCATCCTGCCGACCGGTATAAACATACCGCGCAACCGGATCATCAACAATTTCGACGGCATGCTTGAACAAGTCATTCAGAGCCTGACTTGAGCGCCAGAGGCCGGCTATTGAGATTAGAAGAGCGATAAAGACTAATAAGAGAGGAGGGAGGGAAGGAAAAGAGAAACTTAGTAAGAGCGCCGAGACGATGGGTAAACCGGCCCAAAGCATCAATACTGTTCGAAAAGATAAGTTGTTTTTGAGCGCTTTCATTTTTTTGCCAGCTCTAAGGCCTTGGTATAGATATCGGGCTCTTTCTACCCGTTCAGGTGACGGTTTCCGTCTGACGGATTGGTATTCGAGTTCTCCGTTATCCCTGACTGTGGGGGTGACATAAGCATCCACCCAATAATGGTTTCCGTTTTTGCAGCGGTTTTTGACCAGCCCCATCCAGGATTGCCCGGACTTAACCCTGCTCCAGAGCATGGAGAATGCCTCCGGAGGCATATCCGGATGACGAACAGTATTGTGACTTTTACCGATTAACTCTGCTTCTGTGAACCCACTGATTTCAATAAAGTCTTTATTGACATAGCTAATAATTCCCTTACTATTTGTGGTGGAAAGAATATTGGCTTGACTCGAATAACTTTCTTCCACCTGAGTAACTGGTTCATTAATCTTCATGGCTGGCCTCACTTTTCAACAGCCGCTTAATCTCCAGCAGAAGGGTTCACAGAGATAAGCAATTGTCAGGAACCTCTCGTTAACATTTTTTCACAAGGTGAAAAATGTGACGTAGTCGAGGTTATAAGCTATTTACTGGAAAGGTCTAATACTAAATATGAATCAGCTGATTGCTCGGGGTTATCAGTTTAAATTTGACCTGAAACAACTCAGGTCTTTTCTTGCTGTAGCTGAAAAACTCAGCTTCAGGGGGGCCGCTGAAGCACTATTCATTTCACAGCCAGCATTATCGAAACATATTGCTCAACTTGAGGCTGCTTTGGAGTGCAAGTTGTTTATCAGAGATAAAAATTCGGTCGTGCTGACAAACGCGGGTAAGGCTTTATATAGCACGCTGCCAATCGTGCTGGAGCAGCTGCAGCAGACCGTCGCCTCATTGAAAACCAGAGAGGAGGGAGCCGAAACCATCAAGATTGGCTATACCTGTGCTGCGATGGCTAGTTTCTTCCCTGGTCTGATCAGAGAGGTCAGACAGGCACTGCCTGCGTGTGAATTCGAGTTTTCAGAAGCAATGACGGACAAGTTGATTGAGGATGTCACACAACAGCATCTGCACGGTGCCTTTATCATGTCACGGCCTGAAGATCCCAAGTTAAAGCGAATTGATATCAGATCGGAACCTTTAGGTCTGATGCTACCGGATAACCATTTTCTCGCTATGATGAAAGAAGTGTCATTATCATCCCTGGCAAAGGAGACACTAATCCTCTTCCCCAGGCAAATGAATCCAATGCTTTTCGACGACATCATTCAACATTGCGAGCAGTCAGGATTTTACCCTAAAAAAATTGTTGAAGCGCAGTCTGGCCATGCTGCTATTGGTTTTGTGGCAGCCGGTGCAGGAATTGCCTTTATTGTCCACTCTATGGCAACGGCCTGTCTCAAAGGCACCTGTTTCAGACCACTGACATCACCGGCTCCCCGGATTAAGTATAGTTTTATCACTCATCCACAGGCCGAGGGTGAATGGCTGAATGTCTTCGAACAACAAATACAGCAAATGCTCTCTCCAAAGCGCCGAAGCAGTCAGGCGACTGAGCACGGGGATAAAAGTACAGAGATGCTTTTAGATTGAGACCAGATCAAAGCTGGGATGGATTAAAAAAAACGACCTGATTGACCTTCAGAGGTGAATTTAAGGTACTGGTTTTCCTATCAATTCAGGTCTATAGTGGTTTTATGTGAACCAGTTAACAAAATACTATGAAAGTGTTGATTGTTGATGATGCAGAAATCGACTCTTTAATCTGTCAGAAGATAGTTGAAAGCCTCGATTATCGGCCAATAGCCGTTTCCTCGGCTTCAGAAGCACTGGAAATTCTTCAAAAACCAGGGGCGCCGGACATTATTGTCATGGACTGGTTCATGCCGGAAGTGACCGGTATAGCGCTTTGTGAGCATATACGAAGTATGCACCTGATGGTTGAACCTTTTATTCTGATGATGACAGCCAATACAGATCGACATGCTGAGGCGGAAGCGCTCAATGCGGGGGCTGACGACTTTATTTCAAAACCAGTCAATCGAATTGACATGGAGGCCAAGCTCAGGCTGGGACGACGCCTGATAAAAACCCAGTTGGAGTTGCTTGTGGCTAATCAAAAGTTGCAGGAAAAGCTGCAGATTGATGCCGTTACCGGGATTATGAACCGCCAATCCGGACTCAAGGCAATCAGTTCAGCCCTGTCAAGGTTGTCCCGGCAAAAACAAAAGCAGGGACTGCTGGTTCATTGCCATGTTCGGCTCAGTCATGAAAAGCACAGTTCTTTTATGCATGAAGTGCATGACAAAATATACATCCAACTGGCTCATCAGTTAGCTCAGATTTTGAGGCAGAGCGATGTTGTGGTGAGATTCAGAGATGACGAGTTTCTGTTTTTTGCAGAGAGTGATGCTGATAGTCATCAAAACCTCATGCAACGTATTGAAAGGGCCATCATGCGCGATTATCCCAGCGAAGATGAAGAGGGGGCCTCTTCCTTGATAGCCGGGCTGGTGATTAGACCTGAACAGGCCATGACGCCGGTCGAGAATCTCTTGCAACAGACAGAAATCATCCTCAGTAATCTTCATGCTGACGGCAAGACCGCCGAGTTAATTTCTCTTCCAGCACAGCGCAATACCCGTGTTGTTGATTTTTCTGATTACCGGCGGGCGCAGGGTAAGCTCTAGGGTTCTCTCCCCGCCACTATTTCATCACACTGGAACCTGACCAATAGTGTGATCTCCACAGCGGAGAGCACAATTCAAAATTCTGATGCGATTTCAAATCAGCAGATATCATGTCTGTGATATGGGATTACAGTCCGTCAAGTCTTTTGAAGAACTAACTTTCTCATTACTGATAGACGTTATGCAAAGTACGAGCACAGAAATCAGGCTGAAAAAGTTAGGATCGCAGACAATTAAAATAAGCAGCTTAAATCAGGGGTTCTGTCCCTTGCTGACGCTGGACACAGGCATTGAAAATCTGATCATGAATGGTATCGGCGTCGGTTTCGACCGGTTGGATGAATACGCGCTCGGCGATGACAAGCAAATCTTTGCGGCCCTGGGACTCACTGTAGATCTGCATGATATTGGCTTCAAATTCTTTCCAGTTGTGTCCTTCTTTTTGTCGGATCTGCTGAATCTCATAAGCGGTACCAGCCTGGTAAGCGCAACTCGTGATATTGCTTCGTTCAATTGGGGCTGAAGCCAGGTTTGAGACAGTCAGAATTAACAATGAAAGCGTAGTCATCTTTATTGCTCTCTTTGAGAGAAGCCTGCTACTGAAGGTAGCGCACAACAGAGTTTTTTACAAGCCTGTTTAGTGGGCAGTCATTATTTTACAAACCTCTCCAAAACCAGTTGTGGCGATGAATTAGGGTGTTCAGCTGCTTGAGCCGGCCTGGAAAAACGAGACTGTTGATGTCATGTTAGAACCATGCATCACTTCAGATTATTCATTCTCATCCCGTTTATCATGCTGACCGGCTGCGGCGAGTCTCCGCAAAGCGGAAAGAAACGCACGCTGGAGGAAATCATAGGCTCGGGACAGCTCCGAATTGTCACTCGCAACTCACCAACCACCTGGTATATCAATGCCGATGGAGAGCCTACAGGCTTTGAATATGACATGGGGCAACGATACAGCGAGTTTTTGAATCTAGAGCCAAAGTTTATCGTTAAAGACAGTATTGGTGATATTTTTGATGCCCTGGAAAATGGCAGTGCGGATGTGGCTGCGGCCGGCTTAACAGCTCTGCCATCAAGAAATCAGAAATTTCTTCCCGGACCGACTTACGATAGCGTTCATCAGGTGCTTGTTTGCCATCGGGATGGCTATAAGCCTGAAGGTTATGATGAGCTCTCTGAGGTCAGTATGACCGTTGTGGCAGACAGCAGTTATTCGGAAAGGCTGAGTGAAATCAAGCAGAACAGGAATCCTCAGCTTGAATGGCAGGAGACGGAGAAGCGCTCCACCGAAGAGTTACTTGAGCACGTCGCTGAGCAGAAACTGGACTGCACTGTTGCCGATTCCACAATCATGCAAATCAATCGACGTTATTTCCCTGAGTTGCGCGTCATGATGCAACTGACCGAATCACAGCCTGTTGCACTGTACCTGCCCGCTGGCGCAGCTAAGCTACAGGTTGAGCTGAAACAATGGTTTAGAGAGTTTGAAAAAAGCAAAGCCATGAGCAAGCTGAGGGACCGCTACTTCGGTTACTTCAGAGAGTTTGATTATGTCGATGTCAGTGTGCTGAAACGTCGTGTCGACAAACGTTTGCCACGTTATAAAAAGTTTTTCCGGGTGGCGGCAGACAGATACGACTTGCCTTATCTGACTCTTATTGCCCAGGCATATCAGGAATCTCACTGGGACCCCGACGCAGTTTCACCTACTGGCGTCAAAGGCATCATGATGTTGACAAGAAATACTGCCAAGGCCATGGATGTGGTGGATAGGACTGATGCCAAACAGAGTATTATCGGTGGCGCACGGTATTTGAGACGAATGATGGGGCGGTTTGATGACCGGGTGAAAGACCTCGACAGACTCTATCTCGGGCTCGCTGCTTACAATATCGGTAGAGGTCACATGCATGATGCGCAGTCACTGGCCAGGCAGCTCAATTTAAACCCCTATGAGTGGCATGATATGAAGCAGGTGCTGCCTTTACTCTCCCAGAAGAAGTACTATCAAAACTTAAAATACGGCTACGCCAGGGGGACTGAACCGGTCCGCTATGTGCAGCGTATCAGAGAGTATCAGCATATTCTTGAAAACGAATTGCAGTAGTTTCAACCCTCATTCTTTGTGGCTGATATTGTGGCAGCATCCATATTGAGCTTGGTTAGGGGAGAGTGGGGCTCTCACCTCAATGATGCTCAATTTTTATGATGACAAATCACCATTCATGGGTTGGGTGAAGCACACCTTCCAGCTTTTCAGTGGATCAGGGACTTTTTCATGCTTCAGCCTGTCTTTATTTCGTTACCAAGAGAGAGCGAATTATGACTATTCACCAGAAAATGATGCTGACATTGTTTTTCGGGATAAGCCTGATACCCCTACAACTCAATGCAGAGGAAAATCAAACCAGCCTGAATATTCCCGTGGCGATTGAACTGTTCACCACTGGTGGCATTGATGCCGATCAACACCCCAATCAGTATGAAAAGTTCGCAATGGACCTGGTCACTCAGATCGATGAAAAGGATCTGGAGCAAATCGAATCGCTCGCCGAGCAAGGTAATGTCCATTCACAGACATTAATGGGGCTGGTCTATAGCTTGCCCAATGAGGAAGGTGAAGGGAGAGTGTTATCCAACATGGTGATGGTGCCCTCGCCAAAAATGCAGAATTACGTTGAAAACTTTCAATTACCGGTTACAGATCTGGTTGAAAGAGATCCCGATAAATCCAAAGCCTATCTCGAAGAAGCGGCTGCAGAAAAAAATACACTGGCAGAAACCCTGCTTGCTGAAGCGATAATGCAGACGGAAGGGCAACGTCCTGATTTTGAAAAATCCCGTGACTATTTTCATCGTGCGGCTTTGAAACAACACTTGCGTGCACAGATCGGGCTGCTACAGGTTTCAGCTATTCTGGAAGAAGATGTGGATCCGTCCATCATGCGCCAGATCTTCAGCGAAATGACCGGTCAATAATTACCAGTCAACACGTCGACCCTGCCAATCGAGAAAAGATAATTCGCCGTCCGGCTCAAGCTGTTCAAGAATCTTAAGCAACTGCTCTGCCACAAAGTCCGGCTGAAACAGTTTGTGTTCGGGCACCTGTTTACTGAATGGTCTCGATAAAGGCGTGTCGGTTGTGCCGGGATGAAAAGCCAGTAGTTTCACATTAGGCGCCCGTCTGGCGTATTCGATAGCGGTTGATTTGAGCAGCATATTCAGTGCTGCTTTACTGGCACGGTAGCTGTACCAGCCACCCAGGTGATTGTCTCCAATGCTGCCTACCCGGGCACTGAAGATAGTGACTTTGCAGCCCCTTGCCTGTTTCAACAGTGGCAGAAGTTGTTTCAGCCAAAGAGCCGGGGTTATGGCGTTGATCTGAAAGACGTGTTGTATAGCGTCTGAATTGAGCTCTTCCAGTCGCTTTTCAGGACTGACTTTTTGATCGTGTAATATCCCCAGGCAAATAAAAACCCGGTTGAAGGTCAACGCTGAATCCGTGAAACGTTTTACCAGCTCAGCGATTGAAGGTTCGGAATAATCAGACTGATACCAGTCGACACCCTCTAACTCTGCAGGCTGCTGACCACGGCTGACTGCGATAATCTTTTCAGACGGTTCAGCGTCTTGAAGACGACGAATAATGGCCCGGGCGATATGGCTGTTACTTCCGATGATGAGTGTAGAATTCATGACGACACTGTGTGTCAGTGCCAGTGAAATTTGCGTCGTGATTAATCAGCGAAAGGGAATTTCCAGCGAATATCCTCAGCAGGCATCATCTGACTCACACTCATTCTTATCATGCCGGTTGGATCACTCGGTTGGCCGATGACGATGTAGCGACGTCCGGATTCGGTGAAGCCGAGTCCGCGAGCCTCGTCAAACTCTTTTATCGGGCTGCTGTTTCTGAGCGTGAATGGCAGTAATTCATCCTCATCAACGGCGGGTTTGAAAGGTGGCACCGTTTCAGGACGTTGCCGCAAGCCGACGAAAATTTCCTGTTCACTGGGTAATATCAGAATATTCCAGTGATAGAGGGTCATGACTGAGCCAGCTTTATTTTCCATAAGCTTCCAGAATTTTGATAACCATGGCTATTTTGCTTGTTTGCTGAGAGGCGGGCAAACAGGACGCTGGCAATAAACAGAATGACTGTCTTATAGCTAAAGAGAAACACCGGAAGTTTTTACAGCGCTGAAAGGTTCAGCGGCACTGTTGTATAAAAGAAGGTTTCTTGGTGGGTGCTGAGGGGATCGAACCCCCGACCCTCGCCTTGTAAGGGCGATGCTCTCCCAGCTGAGCTAAGCACCCCAAGAAAGCGTGGCATTCTACAACATCTTTTGAGAATGTGAAGCGTTTGTTTGGTTTTTTTTGGAAACCCACGAAGAAAGAGGTGCTTAGCTGTCTCGAAATTGACTTTGAACTTTAAAAAAAGCGGTCTGCTTCGACTCAGTGCGATAGATCACGCTCCTGAAGCCAGGGCCCGTTATCTGGGCGAATCAGGCGACGACCCGACAGAAGTCGCCATCCCATTTGAATAAGTAGGGGGTAATTTGCTGATGCAACTGAAGATGGGCTTGCCACCATTTCTTGAACTGCTCGAAAAGTGCCTGTGTTTGATGATCCAGGTTTTTAACATCACAGATATCAAGCAAAGATGTCAGTAATGCCTCGGCTTGATGCTCATAATCGCTGACCAATGGTGACTCATGCTGGCGCAGTATGAGCAACTCCGTTTTGAAATGCATTTGCAGTTGGGAATAGAGCATCATGAGATGCTTGATAAGATTGTTATCCTCGCCCTTTAAAAACAGGTAATAGATGGAGTTGATGCTGGCGAGAATGGCACGGTGCTGTTCATCTATGATTTCTTTGTCCTGTTCGAACTCCTTATGCCAACTTAATAACAAGGGTGTTTTCTTTTGCTGAGTCATCTTTCTACGCTCACAAGTTGATGTAGGAATTTTGCACTTGTGAACTGTTTCATAATGTGAACTGGTTAACAAAATAAAAAAGGGGAGACCTGAAACAGGTAACTCCCCTTGAATAAAGCCAGTTTTGAACTATCGCAGCGTGCGACTAAACAGGTTCAGTGCCAGTTGGTAACCAATCATGGCAGTCTGGGCATCGTAGCGGCCGCCATCACCTTCATCCCGCATAAAAGCATGCTCTGCATTGAACTCATGCCAGGTAAATGTAATGTCGGTTTGATTCAATTGCTGGTGGATTTTATCCAGACCTTCTCTCGGCACATGGTTATCCTGCTTGCCCCAGATCATCAGCAGCTCACCCTTGATATCATCCAGTCGTTCCATGCTGTGTTGCCCCGGCTTGTTAGGAATCTTCTGGATATGCAGGTCGGTGGCGTAAAAACAGGCCGTGCCCTTGACTTCGGGTTGCAGCGCGGCGCGGAATGCCAGATGACCACCGATGCAGTAACCCATCGCACCAATGTGGCCGTTGAACCAGTCTTGGGTTTTGACGTACTCAATCATTGCGACATTGTCTGAATCATAGCCCTGAACGTCTTTGGCTTCTTTGTCGGCATTACCTTTATCCCGGCCGGCGTCATCATAGCCCAACACGGTGCCAATCGGATTTAATTCGTGGAAGACTTCTGGAACCAGCACGGCATAGCCGTGACTCGCCATCAGACGTGCTGCACGCTCGATCGGGCCGGTTTGCTGGAAAATTTCAGAATAGAACAGAATGACCGGGTAACTGCCGTCGCCAACCGGGCGGTGAATATAGGTTCGCATCACCCCGGTGGGGGTATCCAGATCAACAAAATCGCTTTGAATTTTCATAGTGTTCAGCTTCTTTTGAGTTCAGAAAAAAGAAGCAATTGTACATTGTCTGGTTAATTCACATCAGCATTGGGTGGTCGCCAGTGATAGTCCGAGGATAGGAGAAAGCGTGTTTTTGCTTCATAATAAGCCGCTTTAAGTCCTGGCCGAAGGCGTTGGTGGGGGTGAACTCAAACATGACAAGTATGTCTGATTTGAGTTTGAAGTAGGGCACTAGTCGAGAATGCGAAACAATGTTGTATCTGGTTTACCCTGATAATAGAAATGAGTATCATTATCATGAGTGTCCTTAATTTACTGACTTATCCTAATTCCAGGAGATAAAACGATGATAAGCAATCGGTTCAAACGCCAGCCCCTGATCACACTACTGAGTGCTGCCTTACTGTTTACCACGCCGGTTACATTTGCAAATGGCCCTGTGGGTGAGCATGTTAATCACCTGTCTGACAATATCGACACCTACAGCGAAGAAGTAAACTGGCTCAGTACAAAAGTGGAAGCCATGATTAACCGCTATCAGGAAGGGGGTGTCGAAGCTGCCAAGCCTGAACAACTGGTTGAATACTGGGAAGAAGTCAAATTCCACTCGGCCATTGAAACCAATTACGTACCAGTCTATGCCTCAATCTGGCAGGGCTTGTTCGGTGTTAAAGGCGCGTTGGAAGAGCAGGCCCCAATGGAAGAAATCCTGAAACAACAACGCTTCCTGGAACAGTCACTGTGGCAGGCACTCGGTGCCGTGAAACTGGCCGCTCAGTATCAGGACAAAGGCCTGACTGAGAAGGTTGCTACCACGCAGGCAAACCCGACCAACTCACTGGAAGCGCTCGATGCCATCAAAAACCGTCTGGATCGCGTCGTGGCTAAATATGCTGAGAAGTTGCCTAAAGAAGCCGTAGGTATCGTTCACGACACTTACCTGAATCTGTTTGAAGGTGTCGAAGGTGAGTTGATTTCACTGGATGCCGACTTGGTAGAAGATCTGGAAAAAGATTTCAACGTGATCTTGCCACAGGCTATTCAGAATGATGAAAGCCTTGATGATGTCCGTGATGTCGTTGATAGCATGAAAGGGAAAATCGACACAGCCCATGCGCTGCTGGAACAATCTGCTCAAGAGAGAAAGGACGTTTTCTAAATGCAACGCAGAACATTCATACAAACTCTGGCAGCGCTCGCCGCTGCCGGGGCTTTGCCACTCAATATCAGACAGGTGCTCGCCGATCCGGCCAGGGCCTTATCTGTCGATGAACTGCCCAAACTGGAGGGTGAACTAACGCTTTACCTGGGACGTGGCGAGGGTGGTCTGTATGAAAATGTGATTAAAGCCATTGAGGACCGTAACCCGGATCTGGACCTGAAGATCCGACGGGGACCGACCGCCTCACTGACCAATGCCATCCTGGC
Organism: uncultured Methylophaga sp.; assembly: GCA_965229455.1. Taxonomy (GTDB): domain Bacteria; phylum Pseudomonadota; class Gammaproteobacteria; order Nitrosococcales; family Methylophagaceae; genus Methylophaga. Next base: position 1,764,868 of record OZ245877.1, on the reverse strand, counting down.
TGAAGCCAAAGCCGGGGTGCGTCGTGCAGACCTGTTCTGGGCGGTTGACTCTGGTGCGGTGGGCATGGTGACCGCCGACCAACTTGCACAACCATTACCCAGTGACCTGACCGGCCAGCTGCGAGAGGAATTCCAGTTTCCAGATTGGGTGCCGATCACGGGCCGAATCAGAACCATTCCCTTCAATTCGGAAAGACTGACTGTTGATAAAATCCCACAGGATATTATGGCGTTGCCTGATACCGACTTCAGTATCGGCTGGGCACCGGCTTATGCAGCATTTCAGTCTTTTGTCACCGGGATGCGGATTCTCGAGGGAGATGAGGTGACTGCCGACTGGCTGAAAGCCATGAAAAGGAAAGCCAAAACATTTGCCGGTGAACTGGGTGTGGTCATGGCGGTAGAGCGTGGTGAAGTCGATATCGGTCTTGCTAATCATTATTACTCGCTGCGCCTGAAAGCCGGTAAACCGGATGCCAATGTGGATCTGGCTTTCACCAATAATGATGCCGGCTGTCTGGTCAATGCTTCCGGTATTCTGGCGCTTAGGGAAGGGGAGCTGCCGGTTAATTTCATCCGTTATCTGCTGACCCGGGAAGTTCAGTCATATCTGGCCGAGGAGGCCTGTGAGATTCCGCTGGTCAATGGCGTTATGCCACCGGAAGGGCTGCCGAGACTTAATACCATCAATCCGCCGCAAATTGATCTGACTCGTCTGGCTGATCTGCGACCTACCATCGATCTGATGCGCAATGTCGGGGTGCTATGAAGCGATGGTCCCCGTCGTATCCACTGGCATTTATCATTGCGTTGATTGCAGTGATGCCGGTGGTGGTATTGATAGCACTGGCAGCAGACAGCCCGCAGTTTTTTGATGCCCGTAATCTGGAGATTCTCACCAATACGCTGGCTTTGATGCTGTTCACTGCAGGCGGGGCGGTACTCCTTGGCGTGCCGCTGGCACTGCTCACAGCCTATGTCAGGCTGCCTTGGGGTAAGTTCTGGCTGGTTGTGCTGGCTGCACCATTAGCTATCCCCAGTTATATCGGTGCTTTCACGCTCTATGCGGCTTTCGGTCCCGGTGGCGAAATCGAACAGTTAACCGGCCTGACTACCCCCAGTTTTGATGGCTTGTTTGGTTCCAGTGTGGTGATGGCGCTGTACACCTATCCTTTTGTGATGCTAACCGTGCGAGCCTCATTGCTGAGTCTTGATGCCAGTCTGGTTTACGCTGCCCGCACATTGGGAATGTCTTTGCTCAGCAGCTTGTGGTCAGTCGTGTTGCCCCGAATCACCAATGGCATTGCAGCCGGTGCACTCCTGGCTGCGATGTATGCGCTTTCTGATTTTGGTACCCCAGCTATTCTGCGCCTGGATACCTTTACCCGCATGATTTATGTCGAGTACAACAGCTTCGGTTTAAGTCAGGCGGCGATGCTGTCGCTACAATTGCTGGTAATCGTCGGCCTGATTTTGTTTCTGGAGTCACGCGTGAAGGGAACCCATGAAAGACCGGGCAAATCGCTGACGTTATGGCCGGGCAGGCTTCGTATCTCAGCCATGCTACTGGCCACCATGCCGGTGATCGCCTTATCCATCATCCTGCCGCTGGCTGTGTTTGCTATCTGGCTTTGGCGGGAGGGCGCCGGTAATTTTGAGCTGGTTTATGCCTGGAACTCAGCCTATGCTGCGTTTTTTGCGGCGATCGCAACGGTCATCTTTGCCTTGCCTGTAGCTCAGGCGGCTATCAGCGGTAAATTTGGTCGACTGATGGAGCGGGTGAGTTATCTCGGTTTTGGGGTGCCCGGTATCGTGATGGGCACAGCCCTGGTCTATGTTGGTCTGCAGCTCTCATTGCTTTACCAGACGCTGGCTCTGCTGGTGCTGGCTTATGTGATGCGCTTTTTACCCCTCGCGGTGGGGTCGATTCGCTCTACCTCTGAGCGTCTTGATCCCAGTCTGGTGAAGGCAGCCAGATTGCTCGGGGCCAGTCGCAAAGAGGCCTTCCGTCGCATAACACTGCCGCTCAGTATTCGTGGCATCGTTGCCGGTGCCGCTTTGGTATTCCTTGAGGTCATGCGAGAATTACCGGCAACGTTGATCCTGAGCCCGCTGGATTTTGAGACGTTGGCCACTTACCTGTGGCGTGTCTATGAAGCCGGCTATTTTGGACAGGCAGCGATCCCCGGGCTGTTATTAGTCGTGATCTCCGCTCTGGCTCTGGCCGTCATGTTTTATGGCGAGCGCTGGAACCAGACCGATGTCATCGAAGAGGAACCCTCTCTCTCATGATTGAAGTGCAGAATGTCTCTGTCCATTACGGTCAGAAAAAAGTTGTCGACAACCTCAGTTTCACGCTGGGTGATGCCGAGCTGTTGACACTGGTCGGTCCCACCGGGTGTGGCAAAACCACCATTCTCCAGGCACTGGCGGGACTGATTCCGATTTCAGAAGGCACGATCAGGCTGGGCTCGCAAACAGTGACGGCCAGCAAAACGATTGCCCCTGAAAAACGGCAGGTCGGCATGGTGTTTCAGGACTTTGCCTTATTTCCGCACCTGACAGTGATTGAAAATGTCGGCTTCAAACTCAAAGACAAAAGCAAAGCAGAACAGTGGATTGAACTGCTGGGGTTGAGCCCCTGGCGGGATACCAGACCGGCGAATCTATCCGGTGGTCAGAAACAGCGTGTTGCTCTCGCAAGGACACTGGCGCATGAGCCGGCTTTTGTTTTGCTGGATGAACCCTTATCCAATCTGGACGCGGCACTGAAAGACGATTTACGTTGGGAAATTCGTCATGCACTGAAAGATGCCGGTGTACCCGCTATCTGGGTCACCCATGATCAGGAAGAAGCCCTGTCTGTCGGCGACCGGATTGGCGTACTCAAAGACGGCAAGCTGGAACAGATTGGAACACCGGAGCGCTGTTTCAGCGAACCACAAAATCGCTTTGTTGCCCGGTTCCTGGGCGATGCCAGTTTTCTGCCCGGCACGCTGGATGCGACAAGTAATATCGTTGCCACCGCATTGGGTAATGCACCGGCAGCACCGGTGAATGGTGCGCAGGGTGATGTCGACTTATTGCTCAGACCGGACGATCTCTCGTTAACATTGGATGACACCGGTAATGGCGAGATCATCTGGAGCCGTTATGAAGGAAGTGCCCGCTTGTACGGTATCAAAACTGATACTGGCGCTATGGTTAAAATTCGCTGCAGTCATGAGAACATCGCAGAGCCGGGCCAGCGTGTGATGATGCACATCATTACCACGCATCCTCTGGCTGTTTTTGCCCGTGGGGAGCAAGCCTCGTAGCTGGTGAGTTTGATAGCGGTTGCGTTTATATCAAGCGCAGTTGCGTCAACACAAACCCTGCAGAGATGCCTCCATTCATCGGCATGACAAGAATGATGTCATGTTGAGCGTAGCCGAAACATCTCAACGCTGTGCAGAGATGCCTCCATTTGTCGGCATGACAAGAATGGTGTCATGTCGAGCGAAGCCGAGACATCTACAAGCCTAGAAAAGTGACTCAGCCCTGAACGTTTTACCAAACCAGGCAAACAAAGCCTGGCTGAATCGGTATAATAAATCGCCATTGAGCGGCGTATAGCTTAACTTCACTGCGCCCATTACAATCCACATCACAAACCTGTTAACTGCAATGCTGCAGAGTCTCAGTGTCTCTGCGGTCTGGATAAGGTGTTACATAGGAATTAGCATGTCGAAAATTATCTACACTAAAGTTGATGAATCACCCGCTGCAGCGACGTTTTCGTTGCTGCCTATCATCCGCGCTTACACCAAACCGGCGGATATTGATTTTGAGATCAGTGATATTTCACTGGCGGGTCGCATTATTGCCAACTTCCCGGATAATCTGACTGAAGCGCAGCGCATTCCTGACCATTTGGCAGAACTGGGCAAACTCACCCAGGACCCCAACACCAATATCATCAAATTGCCGAACATCTCGGCATCTATTCCACAGCTGAAAGCCGCGATCAAAGAACTCAAGGCCAAGGGTTATGATCTGCCGGAATATCCGGACAGCCCGAAAAGCGACGAAGAACAGACAATTAAAGATCGCTACGCCAAAGTGCTTGGTTCTGCTGTGAATCCAGTCCTGCGTGAAGGTAATTCTGACCGCCGGGCCCCGGCAGCAGTGAAAAACTATGCCCGCAGCAACCCGCATTTTATGGGGGAGTGGAAAGCCGATTCCGCCACTGATGTTGCGCATATGGCGGCGGATGATTTCTATGGCAGCGAACAGTCTGTGACCTCAAGCAAAGTCAATGAATATAAAGTGACTTTTGTGGACCAAACCGGCCAGGAAACGGTGCTCAAGCCATCCATTCCGGTGCTGGCCGGTGAAGTGATTGACGCCACCCGAATGCGTGCCAGCAGTCTGCAGGCTTTTTATGCCGACGCCATTGCCAAAGCCAAGCATGAGAATGTGTTGCTGTCTTTGCACCTCAAAGCCACGATGATGAAGGTGTCGGATCCGATTCTGTTTGGTTTTGCCGTGAAAACCTACTTCAAGGATCTGATTGATAAGCATGGTGCGTTGTTTGATGAACTGGGCGTCAACTTCAACAATGGTCTGGGTGATCTCTACAGTCGTCTGGACAATGTCGATGCTGACACCCGCGCCCGGATTGAAGCCGATATCGAAGCGGTTTATGCGGAGCAACCGAGCCTGGCCATGGTTGATTCCAATAAAGGTATTACCAACTTCCATGTGCCGTCTGATGTGATTGTGGATGCCTCCATGCCGGCGATGATTCGTGCCGGCGGTAAGATGTGGGATAAAAACGGCGAGCAGAAAGACACGCTGGCAATGATTCCTGATCGCTGCTATGCCGGTGTTTATAAAACGGTTATTGATGACTGCAAAGCCAAAGGCGCATTGGATCCGGTCACTATGGGCACTGTGCCCAATGTTGGCCTTATGGCCCAAAAAGCCGAAGAATACGGCTCCCATGACAAAACCTTCCAGGCACAAGCCGAAGGCGTGATAAAAGTGACAGATCGGGATGGTGACACCATCTTCGAATTTGATGTGGCGGCGGGTGATATTTTCCGTATGTGTCAAACCAAAGACGAGCCGATTCAGGACTGGATCAAACTCGCCGTGAATCGCTCACGACTGTCTGACACCCCGGCGATTTTCTGGCTGGATCAGAATCGCGCCCACGATGCCCAATTGATCAGTAAAGTGCATCAATATCTGCCGGATCTCGACACCGACGGTCTGGATATTCGTATTCTTGATCCGGTGGTCGCAACGCAAATTACCCTGGACAGGATGCGTAAGGGCGAAGATACCATCTCGGTAACCGGTAACGTGCTCCGTGACTACAACACCGACCTGTTTCCGATTCTGGAGCTGGGTACTTCTGCCAAGATGCTGTCCGTCGTGCCACTGATGAAAGGCGGCGGCCTGTTTGAAACCGGTGCCGGTGGTACCGCACCGAAACTGCTTAGCCAATTGCAGGAAGAAAATCACCTGAGCTGGGATTCTCTGGGTGAACTGATGGCCCTGGCTGCATCGCTCGAACACCTGGCCAACACGCAGAACAATGCCAAAGCTAAAGTGCTGGCGGATACGCTGGATGCAGCCACTGGCAAACTGCTTCAGGAAAACAAATCACCCAAAGAGAAAACCGGTGATCTGGATAATCGTGGCAGCCATTTTTATCTGGCAATGTACTGGGCACAGGCGCTGGCAGAGCAGGAGGATAACGCCGAGCTGAAAACAGTTTTCGAGCCTATCGCCAAGGCATTGTCTGATCAGGAACCGCAGATCGTTAATGAGTTGAATAAGGTGCAGGGAAAAAGTGTCGATATGAACGGCTACTACCTGCCTGATGATGCCGAGATGCTCAATATCATGCGTCCCAGCGAGACCTTTAACCAGATCCTGGCTAAACTGATTTAACAGCAACAGCCAATAGCAGATGAAAAGCCCTCAGTAGAGGGCTTTTTTTATGCTTATGCTGTTTGACTGGCGTCATCATTCAAGCTTGTCATATTAGCGTCATTGACTGCGGTCATAATGAGACATTTACGCCTTATTTTAGGAAAGCTGGGTTTTCAGAATTAAGGCATTTGCTCAGCGATTCGGGCATTGCCAGGCGCAAAATTAAATTGATCTGGCAGCCCCTGGGCACACGATTTGGGTAGATAATGTCAATGGCAGGTGCTTAATCAATAAGGCCGACATCCACTAGGCATAATTTCAGACACTGTAATCAGCAGGCACGAAGCGTATGAAAACACAATCACCAGATGATTTGACTATTGAATTTACGCCACTGGAGAAAATTGAAGTGCTCTATAACGAGTTAGTCAATTGGTATGGTGAAGCAGATAAAAAAGAGTTACGCGTGGCCGCCAAGCTATTGATTGTGGCCCTGGAAAAATTCTCTATTCACGCAGGAGCGGGCTGGCAGCAAATGGTTCAGGAATACGTCGATATCCTCAAACAGGACCCCGATAAGTTTGAGCGGATACTGGAATCAAATCGTGGCGAGCTCAAGCAGAAAAAATCTACTGATGCTTACCACTAGTCACAGAGCAAGCACAAAGTCCCTGTTCTGTTCACTTTCCAACAGGCCGGCAAACTTTCTGGTTTGCTTTGGCAGGTAAAGCCAGTCATCGACAATATTATTTTTACTGCGTTTTTTTGTCATCTCAGCAGGTTCGAAGAAGAATTTGGCGTTTTCTGCAGTAAGAACAAAAGGGGCATGACCTTGTTGCATCATCACGTAGCTCATGATCAGCGAGCCGGTTCTGTGATTGCCTTCGAGAAATAACTGTGGCTGACTGAGCATAAAGGTAAAAATGCCGGCAGCTTGCTTCCAGACACTGTCGTGGTCGTGAATATTCAGCCACTCCATTAATTGTCCGATACCTGCTGTCTGGTTTTCGTAGAAGTAACTTTCGGTTGCTTCAAACTGAGAGGCATCTTCAGTCGCTGACACCGGTGCATGTTCAAACAGCACGGTATGATTGAGCTCAAGTAAGTAATGCGAATTCCCGTACTCAAACAGCTCAATGCCCTGAGCGATAAACTGATCGATCAAGGCATACCCCGACAGGAGATTGGCGATGACCTCATCTGAGGGGGGCGTCTTTTTAACAGTCAGCGTAGCATTGATTTGATGGAACCGCTGTTGTGTCCGGTTCAGAGAAGATCGGATCTCAGCCAGGTTTAACCGTGATGGTGTCATGATCAAGCCTTACCCCGACACCGTGATAAAACAAGTAACTGCAGCCCGAGTCTGATTAACATCCGTTTTAATCATACTCATCATCAATTAGCTGAACTCACCCCGGACATAAGCCTGAGTCAATTTCTGCTTGGGATCTTCAAAAATCTGTTGCGTGTCACCCATCTCTACCAGATGACCGGTGCGACCGCCTTTAGAGATATCCACGCCCATAAATGCCGTCACATCTGCAACACGGGTCGCCTGCTGCATGTTATGCGTGACCAGCGCGACACTATAGTGCTGTTTCAGCTCGATCATCAGTTCTTCAATCTGACGTGTGGCAATGGGGTCCAGGGCAGAACAGGGCTCATCCATCAAGAGGACATCCGGCTCAGTGGCGATAGCTCTGGCAATACACAAACGCTGCTGCTGACCACCTGACAAAGACAGTCCGCTGTTATTGAGCTTGTCTTTCACATCGTTCCAGATAGCAGCACGCTCTAATGCTCTGACAACCATTTCTTCTTCGTCACCTTTAAAGCGGTTCAGACGCAAGCCGAAAGCGACATTGTCATAAATGCTCATCGAGAACGGGTTCGGTAACTGGAATACCATGCCGATGTATCTTCTGACGACAACGGCATCGACCTTTTTACTGTAGATATTCTGGTTATGGTAATGAATCTGACCGTCGAACCTGAACGAATCAATCAGATCATTCATTCTGTTCATGCTTCTCAGCACCGTACTTTTACCGCAACCGGAGGGGCCGATAAAACCGGTGACTTTGTTTTTTTCAACCGGGATATTGGTGTCACGCACGGCACGAAAGTCGCCGTAGTAAATGTTGTTTACCTGACAGTCCAGCACGACCGGGCCTTGTGGCACGTACTTTTCAGCGATAAAAGTGTCCAGTTCGGATTGATTGTTCATGTTAAACCTCGACTAATCTTTAAATTTGCTTTTGCCGACAACGCGTGCCAGGACATTGAATATCAGTACAATCATCACCAGTACCAGGGACGCGGCCCAGGCCAGCTCGATCTGATTGTCAAACGGCATACCGGAGAAGTTGTAAATCAAAATTGACAGGGATGCGGTTGGCTCAGCCAGTTCCGCCATGTAGTAGTTACTGAACAGCGCCGTGAACAGTAATGGAGCAGATTCACCGGCGGCCCCAGCTACAGCCAGAATCACGCCCGTCAGAATACCCGGCAGGCCTGTAGGTAAAACGACTTTCAGGATGACCTGTGTATTGGTACAGCCCATACCGAATGCCGCATCTTTCATCTTTTGCGGTACCTGTTTCATGGCTTCTTCGGCAGCCAGGGTCACGGTAGGCAGCATCAATACCGCCAATGCCACGCCACCGGCCCAGGCCGAGTAGGTACCGGTAGTCACCACCAGTACGGCATAAATGAAGACACCAGCCAGAATAGAAGGGAAGCCGGTCAGTACTTTCGCCAGAAAGCGGGAAGTCGTGGCCAGCTTGCTGCTGGGGTCGAGTATGGCCAGGTAGATGGCGGCCATGGTGCCGAGAGGAATACTGATAGCGGCAGCAATACCCACCATCACCAGGGTGCCGACAATCGCGTTACCGAAACCGCCGCCCATTTCAAACCCGGCCGGTGGCAGGGCGGTGATTGCTTCCATATCAAGACGTGCACCGCCTTCCACAATCAGCATGTAGATGACAGAGAACAGTGGGATACTGGCAATGACAGCGAGTACCCATACCAAACCTGTCAACAATGTATTTTTCAGCGCCCGCCACTCAAGTGCATTCCTCTCCAGCGAGGGGAGATCGAATTGGGGTGGCATGACCTGTTCGTCGAGTTGATTCACTTTTTGCCCTCAAATTTACGCATGGTGTATTGCTGTACTGCGAGCCCAGCGACATTAACGATAAACGTAATAACCAGTAGCACCAGGGCGGCGTACATCAGTGCCTGAATTTCCAACTGGCCTGCTTCAGGGAAAGTGGAGGCCAGTAATGAGGCCAGGGTATTGGCAGGCGCAAACAGGGAAACACTGATGTTATTGACGTTACCAATCAGCATCGCCAGTGCCATGGTTTCACCCAGAGCGCGGCCGAAACCCAGTACCATACCGGCTAAAATGCCCGAAGAGGCGGTGGGCAGCATGACTTTCAGTATGACTTCCCATTTCGTCGCCCCCATGCCGTAAGCCGCCTCTTTCACTTTGTAGGGAATCCGACGGAAGGCATCAGCAGAGATAGCCGCGACGGTGGGTAATATCATGATTGATAACACCAGGGCAGCCGGTGCCAGGCCAGGGCCGCTCAGTTCAGTGCCAAACAGGGGGAACCAGCCCAGTTTTTCATGTAACCATTCCGCACCAGGTCTGAGTAAGGGGATGAGTACATAAATGCCCCATAAACCGTAGACAACAGAAGGAATGGCGGCCAGCAATTCAATGATGGTTCTGAATGTCACTTCAATCTTGGCATGGACAAACCCCTGAGTCAGGAAAATGGCAATGCCTACACCCAGCCCACCGCCAATCAGTAAGGCCAGTAGTGAGCTGTAGATTGTTCCCCAAATTTCCGGTAGTACCCCGAAAACTTGCTCGTTGGTGTCCCATGTGGTGCCTGTAACAAAGCCGAGGCCGTGTGCTTTTATCGCGGGCATGGCTTGAGAGCCCAGCTCGAATACGATGTAGCCCACAAGAAGCAGAATGGAAAGCGCACAGAAGTAAGCAAAGGCTCTGAAAATGGCATCTTTCAGGTAGTCAGAAGCAGAGGGTGGTGCAGAGAGTGTCCGCGTGCTGCTGGCTGGTTTAAAGGGATCGTAGACCATGAGAAGACCTGTTCAGGATACGGAGATTGATAGCAAAATGCTGCAAGCACCAGTCAGGCGCTTGCAGCATTGAACCAAAGCAGTTAGCTCTCAATGATTTATTTGATCATTGCTGAAGCGTTACGAACGCGCTCTACTACATTTTCGGGCAGTGGGATGTAACCCATCGCTTCAGCCGATTCCTGACCGGTGGTCACCATGTATTCGATCAGGTCACGCAGCGCTTTGGCTTTTTCATCATCCTGGTCTTTATAAACCAGCAGCCAGGTGAATGAAGCGATGGGGTAGGCATCTTCACCAGATGGGTCAGTGGCCCAGGCACGCAGGTCAGGAACGTCGCTGCCCGGCAGATTGCCTTCCGGGAAGGTGGTTGTAGCCAGCGCGGCTGCACCGGTTTCGCTACCAGCAGGAATGAAGTTGCCAGCCTGGTTTTCCAGCATCGCAGTGGGTGAGCCGGTCAGTTTGGCAAAGCCGTACTCAATGTAACCAATGGATCCGGGGGTTTGTTTGATAGTGGCTGTCACACCATCGTTTTTAGGTGCTTTGACCAGTTTGATATCATCGGGCCAGTTGGGAGATTTAGCAGCACCGACGGTGTCTTTAAATTCAGGATTAATCGCAGCGAGGTGGTTAGTAAATACATAGCTGGTGCCGCTGGAATCAGAACGAACAACCACGGTGATTTTCTCGTCTGGCAGCTCAACACCAGGGTTGGCAGCCTGAATTTTCGGGTCGTTCCAGTGGCTGATTTTACCCATGAAGATAGCCGGGTAAACATCGCGAGGCAGTTTCAGTTGCTCAACGCCATCCAGGTTATAAGAAAGCACCACTTCACCAGCCGTCATCGGCAGCAGGATAGTGCCTTTTTTAACCTGCTCAATTTCGCTGTCTTTCATTGCCGCATCACTGGCAGCAAAGTCGACAGTTTCATTGATAAAGTCGCGAATACCCGCGCCACTACCTTTTGATTGATAATCAACACGAACGCCATCGGTTTGTTTGCTGTAGTCTTTAAACCATTTGTTATAAAGCGGTGCGGGGAAACTGGCGCCAGATCCATTCAGCTTCAATTCTGCGTGAGCTGTGGCTGATGACAGGCCGACAGCAACAGCACCTACCAACAGGACCGACTTTAAGTTGCGTGCTAATAACTTCATAAAAACTCCCGATTTAGAAAAACCTAATGCAATACTTCATGTGTATTTGCTGCACGTTAAAGAAGTTTGATTAAAGTTTTATGACAGTGATGAAATAAATGCATGCAGCACATGCAATCAGCATGATGTGTCTGCCGGCACTGTAGCAATCCAGCGGAGAGTAAATCGGTAAAAAACCGTTCATAGTCCCGGGATTATCGCCACGGGATCGAGGTTATATTAATGTCCTCTGCGAGGCTCATTCAGCATATTCAACTCGTTTCCGGGTGATCGGGCTTTTCAGCGACGATCAATGACACTGAATCGCACATCTAACTGGTCTCCACCTGCCGAAGGTGGCCAGATCCGATGCCGCTGACCAGAGGGCAAAGCTACGCTGAGTTTGAAGATGATTTTGGTCAAGCCTGCTACCTACGGAAAAGACCACTCACTCCTGGCGTAAACCCAGAAATTTAAATTTCAGGATTTTTTCCTATGTTTAATGAGGGTTTGCAAGTAGTAATTTAACGGAAACAAGTTGTGTGAATTTCATCACATCTTGGAGTCAATCAATTATTTTGCTGAGCTAGCCAGGCTCTGGGGGAGTGTGTGATGAATACACCATCTATTCATCAGCAGGTAGATAATGACACGACAACGTCAGTCAAAAATGAGACCGTCGGCGATCTCTATCGCTCACATAATCTCTGGCTCCTGAGCTGGCTGCGAAGAAAACTGGGTTGCAGTGATGACGCCGCGGATCTGATGCACGATACCTTTTCCCGTGTATTGCAGAAAGATGATTTGTCCGATATTAGAGAACCTCGCGCCTTTCTGACTACCATTGCCCATGGCATCATGGTCAACCATCTGCGGCGGCGGGATATTGAACAAGCTTATCTCATGGCACTATCCCAGTTGCCGGAAGCGGAGTCACCATCCACAGAGACGCTCTGTATGATGGTAGAAGCATTGACTAAGATCGACGAGATGCTTGATGGTCTGCCGGATCATATTCGTAGTGCGTTCCTCTGGTTCCAGCTTGAAGGGATCAGTCACGCCGAAATTGCCTCTCGTCTGTCGGTTTCGGTCAGCTCGGTCAGACAATACATTGCCAAAGCTTTATTGCACTGTATCGAATTCGCCTAGCACGCCAGCCAACCCCCGCATATTGGCAAAATGACAATGAACCCGAAGACCACCAACCCACTCACCTCAGCCACTAACTGGTACGTGCTGCTGACGTCCGGCGAGGCCACCGACGGAGATCGCCGGGACTGGGAAGACTGGCTCAAAGCCTCTGCTGAAAATGAGCGAGCCTGGCAAAAAGTGGAATCGGTGACAGGACGCTTTGCCGGGCTCGACAGCAGAGCCAGTCTTTCTGTGCTGGATCGTCCACTGCATGAGAGGCACGCCATTTTCGCTGAGCAACGACGTCGTGCTATCAAACACCTGAGCCTTTTGTTTATGGTCGGCACCAGTGGCTGGCTCGCCTATCAGCACAAACCCTGGCATGGACTGATGGCTGATTTCGCTACAGCCAAAGGCGAAATAAAGCATGTCACCTTACAGGATGGCAGCAAACTGGTGCTGAATACCAATACAACAGTGGCGGTGCAGTTTGATAAGCAATACCGTCATATTCAACTGCTTCAGGGTGAAATATACATCGAAACTGCCAAGCAGCCCGTCGAGCAACATCGCCCCTTTATTGTCACAACCGAACATGGCTCTGCCACCGCACTCGGCACCCAGTTCAGTGTGCGTATTCATGACAAGCAGAGTCAGGTGGGTGTGTTCAAAGATGCGGTCGAAGTTAAGGCCAGTGACGTGAGTTCACACTCTGTGAGGCTTAACGCGGGTGAGAAAGTCTCATTCACACGTAATAAACTCCCTGAAAAAGAGGCTTTCGACCTCTCAGCCAAAGCCTGGACACAGGGCTTTATTATTGCTGACAAAATGCCGCTGAAAACCTTTGTCGATGAACTTTCCAGATACCATACCGGCGTTTTACGTTGTGACCCGGCTATTGCTGATCTGACTATCTCAGGTGCCTTCCCTTTGACTGACACGGATGCCACCCTGAAAAGCATCAGCCAGATTCTGCCGATTCAGGTCGAGAGCCATACCCGTTACTGGACCATGATAAAGCCAGCTCAGAAAGAGTCTGGCTAGATGAAACGTTGAATTTCAAAAGTTAATAATTTTTTTCAAAATCGACTGACACTTTTCCAATCTCGATTGGCATAACCAGTATAAAAGCCAAAAAATATAGCGGGAGAGAAAAGTGAAACCAGTTAATCCGGGAGCGATCAGCCCCAAGAACATCCTCCACCTTAGTATCACCCTGGCCATCCTCGGGGCAACGCCACTCGTTGATATGCAGCAAACCGCCTTTGCTGCTGATGCGCCTGAATCTACGCCCACAGAAAAGACTTACGACATACCTGCAGGCCCGTTGAGCACGGCGATTTCCAGTTATGCTGCCCAGAACGGTGTGCGTTTAACCTTCGACCCGGCCTTAGCTGACGGTAAAAGTACCGATGGGCTGCAAGGACAATACAAGGTTACTGAAGGTTTCGAAAAACTACTGCAAGGCAGTGGCTTGCAAGTGGTGGATGATCAGGCTGGCGGTTATTTCCTGGTGCCGGGACAGGAAGGATTGCCTGGATTGGGGGAGGACCGTCTGATTCTGGATACCGTTAAAGTGCGTGCGAAGCGCTTTTATGAAGTGGGTCCCTTACCCGGACTGGGTCTGACCAAGGAAGAAATTCCATCAAATGTTCAAAGCATCACTGCTGAAGAGATTCGAGAAGCACACTCAGTCAGTATGACCGACTTGTTTAACACAAAGTTTCAGGGCGTTACTGTTAACGATACACAAAGTAATCCATTTCAGATGGATGTACAGTACCGTGGATTCAGGGCCGGGCCTCAAATCGGTACAGCACAGGGGTTAAGCGTTTTTTTCGATGGTGTGCGTGTTAATGAACCTTTCGGTGATGTCGTGAATTGGGACATGATTCCAATGAATGCGATTGCCAATGTGGATCTGTTCCCTGGCTCTAACCCCATATTTGGCTTGAATACATTAGGGGGGGCTTTTGCTTTAAAAACGAAAGATGGTTTTGACTTCACAGAAACGCATGTTGATGTTCTGAAAGGTTCATTTGGTCGAGAACAGTTACAAGCTGAAAGTGGTTGGAATAACGGCACTATTGCATTGTTTGGTGCTGGTAGCTTTTTTATGGAGGATGGGTGGCGAGACAACTCACCCAGTGAAGTGAATCAAATGTTTGGTAAGGCCAGTTATCGGGGCGATAAGCTGGATATCAACTTAAGCACTTTGATTGTCAGTAATAAACTGGTGGGAAATGGTGGCATTCCACTAACCGAATATGAAGCAGATTCTACGGCCGTATTTACTTCACCTGACGAAACAGACAATAAATTAGAACAGTTTCAAATGTCGGCAGCTTACCAGGTTAATGACACATTCAGTATTACGGGACAAGTGTATCGGCGTAATAGTAAACGCACTGCACGAGGCGCCGATGTCTATACTGATTTCGATAATCAGCATGTAAAACGTAATTTAGAGCCTGGTGAAGAATTCACCTGCTTATTCGAGACAACCAATGAGTATGGCATACCGGATTACTATGTCATGGATATTCCCGATGGTGATGTGTTTGGCTCAGCAGAATTCATGGACTTTGCGTTTAATTATGCGACAGCTGAAGATGCCTTTGCCAGTCTTCCTTCTAGTAGCTTTAATGCACCATTACCAGATGATTTCGTCGCTTTGGCTCAAAGTAGCCTTTATTTTTGGCAAAACTGGCAGGCAACACAAGTCTTTCAAGATGCGGCTGGAGATTTTCCTGAGTTAATGCCCAACCCGACTGATGAAAATGGACAATTTACCGCTCAGTATGAGGTTATTACGAGTTTATCCAGCTTAAAAGAGGCGGTAAATGATCCTGCGCTAATAGCAGTCACTGCTTGGTCGGCGTATCACTACATAACGCCAGATGATGTACAGCACCTAATTTTGATTAAACCGCCGACTAATGCCGATAAATGTCAAGGTGATGTTCGTGATCCGACTTTTCCTGGTGACCAGCCACTTGACGTGGTGGATGAAGAGGGTAGAAGCATTCTAACTGATGGCGGTGAGTGGGGGCCAACCAATCCTGGTTTTGTTGATGGTGTGCCGACAGGCGTATTAACTGATAACACGATTGAGCAAGTTACTGATGGGGCTTCCATTCAATTTAACTGGAACACAGATCATCATAAATTCATGATAGGCGCCTCAATCGACCGACCTACTGCCAGTTATGAGAATACCCAGCAGATGGGCTTTTTTGATGCCAATCGTGATTTTTATTTCGATCCGGATCAGGCGCGGGATCAGTATGCTGCTGCTGATGTGGCCATAGCGAATAATAATTTCGATGGTGAACAGCTTACCAAAAGCCTCTACTTCAGTGAGACCTGGAGTCCGGTTGATAACTGGCATTTCAGTGCATCAGCGCGATACAACGATACCAAAGGTCACAATACAATGGCCTCACGTACTCATGGACAGTACGTGTACAGTCTTGCCAGATTGGAAGCCTTCCCCAATTACTATGATGTCTGTTCGCCGGGAGAAGACTGCCCCACTGGTTATATTATTCCTGACACATCGAATGTACTGAACGAGGAGGAGACAGAACATTACAGCTACTACTCGTTAAATCCGTCTTTAGGTGTGGCATGGCAAGCTAAACCGAATTTAAATATTTATGCCAACTTTTCGCAAGGTGTGCGTGTTCCCTCGGTTATTGAGCTTGGGTGTGCGTTGGACAACACCCCTGTTCTTGTGAATAACAATCCAATTACAGGTGAGAAAACTTATCTTCCAAGAAGTGTTCAGGAAAACCGAACCTGTTCATTACCTTCAACATTATCAGGTGACCCTTATTTACCTCAGATAAAAGCCCAAACAGGTGAAATCGGTTTGCGTGGTCACTGGGGCGATTCTCTTCAATGGAATGTATCGGCATACCAGATTGACGTTAAAGATGATCTCTACATGGTAACTTTTCCTGGAGATAGAAGTTTCTTTGACACCATTGGTGAAACCCGTCGCAGAGGACTTGAGGCCGGCTTTGCAGGCAAGTCGGGTAAATGGGGCTTTATGGTGAACTACTCGTTGACTGATGCCACGTTCCAGAGCAATTTTACAACCGCTGGCGAGGGAAATAGCAGCTCATTCGAGACACCAAACGGCTACTATCAGCTGGGTCGTATGATACAAGTTGAACCCGGTGACACTATGCCCGGAGTGCCATTGCATAACTTGAATGCAACGATTACCTATCAAGCCACACCCAAGTGGCAAATAGGACTGACTGCAGTGGCTCATTCCTCGAGTTATGTGCGTGGGAATGAAAATAATAAACACAAAGCGGGTGAAAGTTATCAGGAAACGACGGAGACGATTATTGATCCTGATGCACCTGGATATGATCGGTATCTCACTACCAGAAAAGCATCAAATAATCCCGGCAAACTACCCGGCTATGTGGTGTTTAATTTTCAATCAACTTATCAGTTTACCAAGGGATTAAGCGCAACCTTACTCGTCAATAATATCTTCGATAAAGAATATTACACAGCAGGTGCACTTGAATTAAATCCGTTCTCTCCAGGCAAGTATGGTGCGATTGGACCAGACGGATTTAACCACAATTCGCTTGAATGGGAAAGTAATACGTTTGTTTCTCCCGGCGCCCCTAGGGCGGCTTGGGTCGGAATTAATTGGCAATTTTGAATTGAATGCTGGCTCATTGAGCCAGCATTACCTCACTTCTAAATCTGGCTGCGGTACTTTTGGATCAATGAATATGGATATTCACCGTAAATTCCGGTTGAGCTTGAAGTTAATCAAATACCTTTGTATTGCCGTTTTCATCCTCTTTTTGCTGGTAGTTCAACTTATGCAGCCGGATGCTTGATTGGGTGGCCGTTGTCACTTTGTCTTTCTTAATTGGCATGGTTAATAGAGGCGTCACTTTTCCCAGAGCTTAGCTGGGTACATTCTCAATCTGCCAATCATCACTAAGGAAAATCACCAATGGATATCACTGCGCCGAATATCGTTGAATCCGTGCTTATCTTTCTTATCTTTTTATCCGTCCTGATTTGGGCAGTGGGCATGTCCAAATATGTCACGTTCCTGCGTTATGCAAGGGCAGATAGGGTTTTTCTCAGACGCTTTTCCGAGTTCGACCACATAGGGGAGCTTGATGACGCGCAGATGAATCAAAAAGGTCGATTAGCCCGTGTTTGCCATGCTGGGCTGGCTGAGTTGGATTTAATTCAGACACTGGATGGCAAGGTCAGTAACGATGAAAAACGGGAGATTCTGAACCACGCATTGCAGCAGCAGGCGCATGTGGAGCAGGCCCGGATGGAAAACGGCTTGTCGATTCTTGCCAGCGTGGGTTCCACGGCACCGTTTATTGGTCTGTTCGGCACGGTGTGGGGGATTATGAATGCGCTGAAAGAAATCACGGCTTCCGGTTCGGCCAGTCTGGATGTGGTGGCCGGGCCGATTGGCGAGGCCTTGATTGCGACAGCGGTTGGTATTGCCACGGCGGTTCCGGCGGTGCTGGCTTATAACTATTTTCTGCGTAAGGTGCGTCTGTCATCAGCGACGATGAATAATTTCGCCTCCGCTTTTCAGTTATTAGCCCTTAAGTCCGGTGCGATATCCAACAGACAAACCGGCAACTGATTTTTCATTATTCATAAGAGGCAAACGCCATGGCAATGAATAGCGGTGGTAGTGAAAACATGATGAGCGAAATCAATGTCACCCCGCTGGTGGATGTGATGCTGGTGTTGCTCACTATCTTTATTGTGACGGCACCTTTGTTGATGAATGCGGTGCCGCTGAACTTACCCAAGGTCACAGCGGATATCGCGGTGACGCAGCCTGAGTCTGTCACTATCAGTGTCACCAAGGATGGCAGTACCTTTTTTGATAAAGAACCGGTGACGCCTGATTCGCTGGATGCCAGGCTACTGGTGGCAGCAACTAATCAGGATCAGATTGTTGAGATCTTTGCTGACGAAAAGGCCGAGTATGGCGTGGTGGCTGATGTGATGGCTGCGATCCAGCGTGCCGGTATCAGTAATTTCACCTTTGTGATGCAGCCTGAGAAGGTGCAGTGAGTTTGAAAGCGCCTTTGTTCAGATGGTCTTTTTATGACTGCCCTGGTTACAGATTTATCATCATCAAGTGCTATTGGGGCTGATCGACTATGGCCCGGCTTTCTGTTGGCACTGTTGATTCATCTGCTGGTGATAGTGGCCTTTATGCCTTCCATGCAATCGGCGCCACCGGCAGCGCCTACGAAAATCGTCGTGTCAGTGAATCAGCTACGGCCAGAACCGGAATCCGAGCCTGAGCCCATGCCTGAACCTGAGCCACCCCCGCCGGTGCCGGAAGTCATGCAGCCAAAACCGATTGATAGCAAACCATTGCTGACAGCTAAAAATGAGCTGCAGAAACCGGATCAGATCCTGGTGCCGGAGCAGGTGGAACAGGTCGAACCCAAAGTCGAGCCGGAATCGCCAGCGCTGCCTGAAGTCGAGAAACCGAAACAACCCGAGCCGGAAAAAAAGCCTGAACCGAAGCCAAAACCAGAGCCGAAGCCAGAACCGAAACCACAGCCCAAGCCAGATCCAAAACCGAAACCCAAGCCGGAACCCGTGAAAGAAAAGGTTGAGCCCGAGCCGGTAGAAGCGCCGCCTGCCACCGAGCTTGTCGAGGCTGACACCGCGCCGGATCAGACTGTGACAGAGAATAGCGCCGAGACAACAGCCGAGGTCACTAATCCCAATGCGACCAGTGCCAGCACTAACGGCAAAGACACAGACTCAAGGAACCAGGGTAATGTCAGCACCGGCGAGGTTGATCGTAATGCGGCCTGGAAAGGCTATGGGCAACTGCTCTATGCGATGGTGTCCAAGAATAAGGAATACCCGCAGCTGGCGATACGCCGGAATCTGGAAGGCATCGTGCTGGTCAACGTGCAGTTCGTGAAAGGGGAGTTGGTAGAGATTAAAATCGTCAATCCGGGCAGTGGCCATGCAGTGCTGGACAGGGCGGCGAGGAAGATGCTGGAAAAAGCAGTCAGAGCCATCCCCGTGCGAGGCGATCTGGCTGGAAAGACTTTCTCTGTTGTTGTGCCAGTCGATTTTAAACTGACCAGTTGAGTCGAGAGTGTGATGCCAGCTATCTGGCCAGGGTGGTTGAGATGGCAATTAATGATTACACATTGAGTAATTGCCCCGGGTTAAGAGCCTGAATGAGTCTCGCAGTCAATCCACCATATTCTTTTTCAGCAGATCCGTCACAATTTCTGGTACGTAGGTGCGTCGAATGGTAATGGCGTAAAAGTGCTCATAGACATTTGGCAGTACCTGGTATTCGGCTAATCGGCCATTAGCGATTTCATCCTTGACCACAACTGAGGGCAGGGCGGTAACCGCCCCAGTGTCTCTGACCAATAGGCGCAGCATCGCCATATCATCGGCTTCTGCCATCACTGCTGGACTATAACCGACTGTCGAACAATAGGCATCGAAGGCAGAACGGATTTCTGTGATCCCCGTAGGCAGAACCCACTTCAAGCCGTCATAGCCGTCCGGGAATGTCGTGTCGGGTTTAAGTTCAGCAGGTCCGATAATAGAGACGGATTGCCTTGAAACCAGTTGACTCTGCCAGATAGCGTCGTCGTTCTGCTGGCTGACAGAGCGGTTGGTCAATACCAGATCGAGTTCGTGGCTGCTGAGACCATTCAACAGGTTTGTCATCCCCCGGGTACTCAACGTAAAGCTGACATTGGCTTCCTGTAATAGAGGACTGATGAAGGATTCGGTGAAGTTTCTCGACAGGGTAGTCAGTACGCCGATATTGATATGACGTTGTGTCGCCAGTTCTCCCTTCTTCAGAAAGGATTGCAGCTCTTCACCGGTGGTAAAGATTTCATCGGCGTAACTCAGCACTTTCCTGCCGGTATCGGTCAGGACAAGCTGTCTTCCCACGCGTTCAAATAACTGTACGTCCATGGTGGTTTCAAGCTGTTTGATTTGCTGTGACAGCGCTGATTGCGATACGTGACACTCTTCCGCCGTTCGCGTGATGCTGCCTGAGATCGCAACCCGCCAGAAGTAATAAAGATGATGATAGTTAATTTTAGCCATGGTTAACCAAAACTTATTAATTTGTTAATTATTATCTATTTTATTTATGTTAACGCGTTTGACATACTGCTGCCAGCAAAGGAGGTATGCCTGTGAATCAATTCATCTCGTCTCACTTATCCATTCTTATCCCTCTGGTTCTAGCCATGGGTGCCTGGCTGGCCGGCAACCCGGGTCTCTCTGACAACAAACGCCGCAGGATATTGAGAACAGTCTCCCTCGCTATCATAGTCTCGATGTTCGTTGTCACAGCCAGTTATTTTCTGCTCTCTCACCAGGCTTCGACAGGCATTCTGGCGATCAACGGCATCAATCTTACGGTTCTGTTTTTGATCAGCTTCATGGCTGTGATTCTGATTAAATTTTCCGAGCGATATATCCGTTCAGAAGCACGCTCTGACCGCTTCTGGCGCTGGTTATTACTGAGCCTGACTTCAGTTTCTGTGGTTGTGCTGAGTAATAATCTGTTGTTGTTATGGCTGGGCTGGGTCTCGATCAGTCTGTGCTTCCATCGCCTGTTGTTGTTTTATCCCGACAGACCCCGCGCTGTGCTGGCTGCGCACAAGAAATTTATTCTTGCCAGGGTCGCCGAGATCTGTCTGCTGGGCGCTGTGCTGCTGTTGTATTATCAGCACGGTACATTCCAGCTCAACGCCGTTCTGGACTACTACCTCAGTATCGCACCCGGCCACGAACTGAGTTTTGCCGAAAAAGCGGCGGCTTTCCTGCTCGTGCAGACTGCCTTGATAAAATGTGCCCAGTTACCGCTGCATGGCTGGTTGATTCAGGTTGTAGAGGCACCCACACCTATCAGTGCGCTGTTACATGCCGGTATCATCAACCTGGGCGGTTTTCTGCTCATCAGTTTTGCGCCGTTAATGGCACTGGCACCGGTCGCCCAATGGACCCTGATTGTGGTGGCCGGCTTGAGCACATTGATCAGTGCGCTGGTGATGATGACCCGAATCAGCCTCAAAGTCCGGCTGGCCTGGTCGACCTGTGCCCAGATGGGACTGATGCTGATCGAATGTGCCCTGGGACTGTATGAGCTTGCCTTGCTACACCTTCTGACGCACTCGCTATATAAGGCTTATGCATTCCTGAGTACCGGTGAAGCGGTTCAGGATTACACGCTCAAGCAGTTGGCACCACAGCAAAAAGTGACGTTTGATACCGCACTTGTCTGTTTGTCACTGGCTGTCGTCGCGACCGCATCCATTCCTCTTTTGACGGCTTATCAAGGGCCTCTTAGCATCTGGTTGCTGGTGAACGCCGCGCTGGCGCTGTATCTGGTCTCGGCACTGAGACAGGGGCTGTCACTGGCCAGTCTGTCTGCAGTGTTCATCGCCGCAGGGTTAGTCGGTTTCTATCTTGGCGGCAAGGCGCTGCTTGATAATCTGATAGCTGAGCTGCCAGTAACCAGCATGTTCTCAGCCATGGATTTCTGGCTAATGGCGCTGGTGCTGGCCTTGTTTATCCTGACGGTGCAGATTCGGGTTTTCCCGCAAGCCAAACAGACACAAACCCTCTATCGCTGGTTATTCTCCGGCCTGTACTTGGATGAGATGATGACACGCCTGACACTTCAGCTCTGGCCTGTCGTGCTTCGTCCAAAACTTCAGCACAACAAGACCGAACAACAATCTATTGAGGAGTCCTGGGTATGATTGACGCCAAAGCTGAGTTCAACAGGGAAGCAAGTGCCGAGCAGCTTTCAGCTATTCGTCATGCCTGCGCCCAGATTGCGCCCAACTGGCCACTGGACCGTTTCATCGCTGTCAATGCCTTGTGGGAGTGTCGTCATCATCCCATCGAACTGGTCTCAGCCAGGTACGCGGCGCTGGCCGGTGTCAAAACAACCCTGTCTGCGGATGAACTGCTGGCCAGTTTTGATAATGGCACTATCTCCAAATCATCCCTTATTACAGCCGCAAAGGCTTATAAGCTGAGCACTGACATTCCTGATCTGAGAGCCGGTCTGAAGCAATCGACCCCGGCTGTCTGGCTGAGTATCGCTGAAATTGCAGATCTGAGTCGCGACCACCACAAAATGCGCTGGCAGGACGAGACTATCCATCAAATCAGCCAGTTTTGTGGTGAGTTTATCAATCAGCACCCGGACAACCTGGAAAGCCTCTATGCCCGCTGGCTGGTTTTCACGACGCATGATTATGGTATGTCTCTGTTGATGGGGGAGAAGCATCTGCGGGAAGCCTTCGTCGATCTGCCTGGTGATTTCGATACCCTGTTTGCCGAAGTCGCCGCTGAACTCGATCTCAGCGACTACGATCTGGAGATATACGCACACAAACTGCTTCTCAGTATCAATGGCTGGGCCAGCTATTTCTCCTGGCAGCGCTGGGAAAAACAACTGCAGGGACAGGACAGCCAGTATGTGGAATCACTGCTCGCGATCAGAATGGCCTGGGACCTGGTTGTCTGGCGTCAGCTAAAAAAGAAAAACGAGACCACAGACTTTCGCACCCTGGAAGCCCGCTGGGCCCAACAGAAGTTTCAAATTAACGAGCTCATTGACGAGCATATCGAGCATTTACGTTATTTCTGGGCCTGGACGCATGCGGCGGAACTGGAATACCAGAAAAAGCTGCATCAGATCCTGAAAACTTCAGCACGATCCGGTCAGGATACGCCTGTGTTGCAGGCCGCGTTTTGCATCGATGTTCGTTCCGAACGTTTCAGAAGAGCTTTGGAAAATCAGAGTCCGGCGATTCAGACCATCGGCTTTGCCGGCTTCTATGGCCTGCCTATCAGTTATCAGCCCGCAGAGACACCGACAGTGCGTCCCCAGTTACCGGGGCTGGTTGCACCGGCGATCAGAGTCAGTGAGAAAAAAGCGAGTCAGGATAAGCTTCATAACCTGCACACGCTGAGCCACTGGAAGAGCTGGGGCAATTCTTCCGTCTCGGCGTTCACCATGGTCGAAACGGTGGGCTGGACTTATGCGTTCAAGCTGCTCAAGGACAATTTTCTGCGTAAGAAAAAAGAGAATCTGATTGATTCACTCAGTCACCATCATGACTGGGAACTGCTGAATCAGGACCAGCCGCTCAGTCTTGAGGAGAAAACCAGTCTGGTCAGTGGCGTTCTGAAGGGCATGGGACTGACCCAGCAGTTTGCTCCGACCGTACTCCTGCTCGGTCATGGCAGTGAGACCCGCAATAATCTCCATGCCTCGGGTCTGGATTGCGGTGCCTGTGGCGGCCAGACCGGTGAGGTCAATGTACGAGTGCTGGCGAGTTTGCTCAATGATGCGGCCATAAGACAGAAGCTGGCAGAAACGGGCATTCATATTCCAGAACAGACGCGTTTTGTTGCCGGTTTACATAACACCACCACCGATGAAGTGAGCTGCTTCGGGGAAATCGACACGGAGATCGAGGGCTGGTTGAAACAGGCTTCCAACGCCACGCGCCGTGAACGCGTAGCGACGATGGAGACGGGATTGCAGGAGCTTGACGACCATAAACTGGAGAAAGCCCTGTCAAACCGTGCCAGAGACTGGTCTGAAGTCCGCCCTGAATGGGGACTGGCCAACAATGCCGCGTTTATTGTGGCACCGCGTGATCGCACACGCGCCCTGCCGCTCGATGGTCGGGTATTTCTACATGATTACGACTGGCGTCAGGATCCGGATGCCGCCTTACTGGAACAGATCATGACCGCCCCCATGGTGGTGACTCACTGGATCAATATGCAATACAACCTGTCTGTCGCGGATAACAACTTTTTCGGCAGTGGCAACAAGCTGCTTCACAATGCGGTTAATCAGCACATCGGGGTTTTTGAGGGCAACGGCGGCGACTTACGTATCGGCTTGTCATATCAGTCGATCCACGACGGCAATCAATGGCGTCATCAGCCCCTGCGTCTCAATGTCTATATTGCGGCACCCAAAGCCGCGATAGAGAGAGTCATCGCGGACCATGAGACCGTCAGGCAGTTAGTCGATAACAACTGGCTGTTCCTGTTCTGCTGGGATGATGACAACGTGATTGAACGATACCTGCCAGGTAATCAGTGGGAGCTGGCGAAATGAAGTCACTCAAGCACCTTCAGCAACTGGAAGCCGAAAGTATTCACATTATGCGTGAGGTGGCCGCTGGCTTTGAGAATCCCTGCATGTTCTATTCGATCGGCAAGGATTCAACCGTCATGCTGCATCTTGCCCGCAAAGCTTTCGCGCCCGGTAAAGTGCCATTCACGTTACTGCACATTGATACCACCTGGGAGTTTGCCGAGATGGCCAGCTTCCGCGATCGGCTGGTCGACGGGCACGACCTGGATCTGATTGTTCATGTGAATGAGGCTGCATTGGCTGAAGGAGTACACCCGATTGAATCAGGCTCGGTGGTCTACAACGACCTGATGAAAACGGTGGCGCTGAAACAGGCCCTGGATAAACACGGTTTTGATGCTGCCCTGGGCGGGGCACGCCGTGATGAAGAACGCTCCAGAGCCAAGGAACGCATTTTTTCAGTCCGAAGCCCCACCCACCGCTGGGACCCCAAGGCGCAACGTCCCGAACTCTGGAATATTTACAACACCAGGTTGAACCCGCGGGAGACAGTGAGAGTCTTTCCTTTATCGAACTGGACTGAGCTGGATATCTGGATGTACATCCTCAGAGAAAACATTGATATCGTGCCGCTCTATTTCGCCAGGCCCAGACTTTCCTGGGTCGATGAGGGCACTGGCCAGATTCTGGGGCTGGATGATGAGCGTATCCTGCCTTACCTGTCTGAATCGGAAAAAGCGAGCATTGAAGAACGCTGGATACGCTTCAGAACGCTGGGCTGTTATCCCCAGACAGGCGCAGTTGAGAGCCGTTCTGAAACAGTGGGCGATATCATTATTGAAATGATTAATTCCCGAACCAGTGAGCGGCAGGGACGCATGCTGGATAAAGACCAGGCCAACTCCATGGAGCGGAAAAAACAGGAGGGGTATTTTTGAAAACGGCTGCGTTGCTTACCAGGCATCGTAAATCTCAACAGCTGGCGCCTGTTTTGTACGATATCGGTATTGAGTTGGTCGAAATCGATTTTTTCGATACCGACACGCTGGGGACTTTTGCCGGAGAAGTTGAAAGAGTCCTGACGCCCAGTGAATGCGCGCTGGAAAAGGCCAAAAAAGCTGCTGAAATGAGTGGTCTCAACATGGGGCTGGGAAGTGAGGGCAGTTTCGGTGGCGGACCGCTTGGTGGTCTGATGAACTGGAATCAGGAGATTATCTGCCTGTACCAGAAAGAGCCGGAACTGGTCGTCTACGCCTCTGCTGAGGGCCCAACTGCGATCAGGGCCATCAAAGCCGATAATATCGACGAGCTGGTCAGCAAAATGTCGGATTTTCAGCTGCAGCGATGGATTGTCCGCTGCCCGGACGGTATTCTCAAAGGGCTCACGCAAGATGAGGTGGCAGGTATTTATCAGGCTCCCTTCACCCAATGGCCCGTCGAACTGGAGCCCGACTTAAGAGCGATGCACTCACCACTCAGACAGCTCATGATCCAGAAGGCGGCACTGAACCTCGCTGAGCGTATTCAATCCAAATGTCCTCAGTGCGACGCTATCGATTTCTGGCCGGATGAAAAGGCGTATGGTCCGGCCTGCCAACAGTGTGGTTACCCGACTAATGAAGTCAAAGCGCTCACAAGCACCTGCAAATCCTGTGGTTACCGGGACACTGAGACCGTGCTTGTCAGCGGTGATGAACGTTTTTGTGATCAGTGTAATCCCTGAATCAGGCCGTTGTCTGCATATTAAAGTTGCTTGAAATCAGGGCGATACCCTGTGTAGTGAATAACTAAAGAATGGCCTGAGCCATCACTACAGAGAGAGCGCACCTGTGAGCATACAAAAGAAATTCCTCATCGCCCTGGCTTCGTGCATGCTGTTATTGGCCATGCTAACGGTTGCCGGCTTAACTTATTCAGAAAATCAATCCCTGCATAAACGCCTTTCCGCCCAGTCACAACAACTCACTAATTCCACGGCGAACATGCTGAATGTGATCAACAACCTGATGCTGGATCAGGTGAATAGCAGCATGCGTTCTACCCTGGAGATGATTCGCAGCAAAGGCCGTATTTCACAATCAGGTTCGATCACTGTTAACGGCAATAGCGTCACGGATATCAGCTTTGGGGGTGAGCCGCAGGCTTTGAACTATGCGCTGGTGGATAAGGTGACTCAGCTTAACGGTGGCACCGCAACGATCTTCAGTAAACATAATGATGATTTCGTCCGGGTCAGTACCAACGTTCAGAAAGAAGGAAAGCGTGCAGTCGGTACCATCCTTGATCCCAATGGATTGGCCATCAAACAGATCCGACAGGGCGACGCTTTTTATGGTGTGGTGGATATCCTGGGAGAGCCTTATTTTACGGGTTATGAGCCCCTGAAAAATGCCCTGGGGAAAGTCATCGGCATTGCTTATGTCGGTTACAAGGTCAACATGGAGGAAGTCAATGCGGTGATTGCTTCCGGGCGACTGCTGGATCAGGGATTTATCGCTCTGGTAGATGGTAACAATCAAATCCGCCAACATGCTGCGCACCAGACTGAGGCGCTTATCCGTTCAGTGATCGACAACCCGGGATCAGGCTGGCGTGTTAATCGGCAATCCTTCAAACCATGGGGCTATGAGATAGTCGCCGCCTATTCAGAAGAAGACATTACCGGCTTGCTTTGGCAAAAAGCCCTGATGTATTTCGTGGTGGCGTCCGTACTGGGTTTTTCTGTGGTCGCGCTGGTTTATCTGCTGCTACAGCGAGTCGTGATCAGCCGGCTGAGTCAGACCACGAAAGCACTGGTTTCTATTACCGAGGGCGAGGGCGATCTGACACAAAGGTTTAATGCCAGCAGCGAAGATGAATTTGGTCTGATGGCGAAGGGTTTTGACAGTCTGCTTGAGCGTGTCAGGAAAACCATCGTCGCAGTAGAAGAGAAGTCCAGGGAACTGGTCAATTCTGCTGAGTCGCTCAATAAAATCGCTCAGGACGCAGACAGAATCAGTAAAGAGCAGGCCGAGGAAACCGAGCAGGCGGCGACAGCGGTCAATGAGATGAGTGCCACTGCACAGAGCGTTGCAGAGAGTACAATGTCCGGGGAGCAGGCCTCTAACCAGGTACAACAACAGGCATCTGAAGCCTCAACATTCCTGAAAGAGATGGCCGGTTCGCTGAAATCCCAGGCGGATGAAATCAAAGCGTCAGAACAAACCCTGTTATCACTTAAAAAAGCCAGCTCGGACATTGGTCAGGTATCCGAGGTGATTCATAGTATCGCTGAGCAGACGAATCTACTGTCACTGAATGCGGCCATTGAGGCGGCAAGAGCCGGTGAATCAGGGCGCGGTTTTTCGGTGGTCGCGGATGAAGTCAGATCCCTGGCCGGTAAAACACAAAGCTCCACCGGAGAAATTGAAAGACTGATTCAGCGCCTGCATGAGGACGTGGACAAAGTGTCACAGACCATGCTGATGCAGATTGAGCATGCGAATCACAATGTGCAATCCAGCGAGACAGCCATAGCCGCTATAGAGGGTGTTTTATC
Organism: uncultured Methylophaga sp.; assembly: GCA_965229455.1. GTDB lineage: Bacteria > Pseudomonadota > Gammaproteobacteria > Nitrosococcales > Methylophagaceae > Methylophaga. The sequence continues at coordinate 1,736,856 of OZ245877.1, read as the reverse complement.
GGCTGCAGATCGGATACACGGACTGAACAGTGAAATAGCCAGTGCTGCCGAGCAGCAAAGCGCAGTCTCTGAGGAGGTCAGCCGCAATGTCACGAGTATCAAGGAGCATGCGCGCGAGAGTGCTGATTATGCAGCAGAAACATCAAAAGCCAGCCAGAAGCTGCAAAGTATGGCACTGGCAATCAGTAACATGATGTCTCAATATAAAACCTGATAATGTCACAATCAGCGCACGTAAAAAAGCCCTCGAATGAGGGCTTTTTCAGGCTGATGGGTAGCTAGGGCTTGTAACCGAACAGCTGCTGGCGCTTGATTTTATCAGCCACCACATCCGGCACCAGACGCTCCCATCCCGGCTTATTATCAGTGATCATCTTCAGCACTTCAGGAGAGAAGATATCTAGATATTCTTCGTTGAATTCCTGAATCTGTTCAATCTCATCATTTTGTTTCAGATATTGATACAAATGTTTCTGCTGCTCGGTAACCTGCAGATTATCGACCTTATACAGCGTTTTCGTCGCAGCATCTTTGTAGGGGTAAATATAGAGCTTGACGTTGTTTTTGAATAACCGACCGAAGCCTTCCAGAATCCCGCCTTTGAGGTCACTGTAGTACTTGTCTTCGAACAGTTCGATCAGGCTGTGTGCCCCCATCGTTATCCCAATCCGGCGCTTGGTGTAGCGGGACAGGTAAGTAGCGAGGCGATAATATTCCGGATAATCAGAAATCATGACCGTGTGGCCGGTGGCTTCAAGCACATCGGCCCGGCTGATGAAGTCTTCCAGGTCAATGCCGTCATCACCACTATGCAGGTTATGCATGGTGATTTCCATGATAGAGATGGTTTCATCCGGCGCCGAATCATCTTCTGCTTCAAACTGTTTCCGGGCCGCATTGAGCATATCAATATTGACATGGGTCACCGGACGGAAGCGGCCACGCTCGACCAGTACATTTTTCTTACGCAGGTGTTCGGAAGGCTGCAGCACTTTACCGTCAGCCGAGAACATCGCGGCATCACTCAGCCCCAGTTGAACCAGTCTTAGACTCACCACACGATTGTCGACGTGCAGGAAGGCATCGCCGCTGAGATCAATCATGTCAACTTCAATACGATCCGTAGTCAGATTATCCAGTAGTGACTTGACCAGCAGATCCGGGTTATGACTGAGGTGAAAAGCGCCATAGATCAGGTTCACCCCAATAATGCCCAGTGCTTCCTGTTGCAGCGCGTTTTCATTATCCAGCATGCGCACATGAATGATGATATCGCTGGGCGCTGCCCCTGGTTCAGTCTGAAAACGGATACCCAGCCAGCCGTGACACTCATTGGTGCCATGATAGTTGCGGGCGGATACGGTATCAGCAAAAGCAAAAAAGGCCGTGTTTTCTCCGCGCTGTTCGCTGAGGCGCTCAATATTCAGTTTATACTCGAGATCAAGCATGTCTTCCAGCCGCTCTCTGCAGACATAGCGCGGGGCTTTGCCGTAGATGTCATCGCTGACTTTCATGTCATAGGCGGAAATACTTTTGGCAATCGTGCCGGCGGCGCCACCGACCCGGAAAAACCAACGTACCACTTCCTGTCCAGCACCGATTTCGGCAAATGAACCATAGCGAATTTCATCCAGATTAACGGCAAGTGCTTTTGCACCCGGGGAGAGCGATTTATTCTGTTCCATAGGGCCTCATTTCAGTTGCGATCTAGTTATCAAGTGTAACGCCTTAGTGGAGTGACTATAACAGGGCTGAGCCAACCGCAAAAAAAGCGGGCCCTTTCACTGGAATAAATACGCATTGTTTGTCACGCTATCCTGTGATCGGAATGCATAAAATCAGGGAGAGAATATGGCCATTAAATTATCTGCCGGACCCTTGCTTGGCATTGAGTCCAATCAGCTTTACACCGTTTGCTTCTTATCTGACAAGTCGGTGAATAAAGCGACCGTCAGTTTTAATAACCAGTCGGTTGAAGCGCAGCGACAGGCCGAAACGCCCAAAGGGTTTTTCTGGCGCGCTGAAGTCGAGCTGCCGCCCCGAGAGGCAAATTATCTTGTTGGCTACACCATCCGCTTAAACGAAACCCGGGCAATAGATATTCACCAGCGTGATCGCTGGACTTTTTATGTGCCTGCCGCCAATGAAAAGCCGCGCTTTGCCTACACCTCCTGCAATGGCTTTTCCAGTGCCGATATCCTGACCAAAACTGAGAAACCTTATGCGCTCTGGGAACAGATGCAGCGCCAGCATTACCAGCACCCTTTTTCATTGCTGATGATGGGAGGAGACCAGCTCTACGCTGATGAAATCTGGTCTGTGGTTCCTGAGCTGCAGAAATGGTCCATGCTCGACAAAGCCGACAAAATCACGCGTAAGTTCAATACCACAATGCGTGATCAAGTTGAACGCTTTTACGAGAAACTATACTGCGAGCGCTGGACTAACTCCGCTATGGCCCTGATGCTGGCTTCAATCCCCAGTGTCATGATGTGGGACGACCATGATATCTTTGATGGTTGGGGCAGCTTCCCGGAACCGATGCAAAACTGTGAGGTTTACCAGGGCATATACAGCATTGCCAGGCGCTACTTTGAATTGTTTCAGATCCGCTCAAACGCTAATCAGAGTCTGCTGGATGACAGCGCCAATCATTATGCCTTTGGCTTTTCCTTTCGCAACTATCATCTGCTGGCACTGGATAACCGGGCTGAACGTACACGGGAACAGGTAATGAGTGACGAGCAGTGGCAGGCCGTTAATGACCACCTTGATAATCAAATCAATGCGGGCGATCTCCTGGTACTGTCTGCAGTGCCAGTCGTTTATCGGGACTTTTCATTGACTGAGTCCAGCTTTGATGTCACGCCCTGGGAGGAGGAGCTCACGGATGATCTCAAAGATCACTGGCGCGCCAAAGAGCATCAGGGCGAGCGGGCGAGGCTGATTATGCGCCTGCTGAATAATGCTGAAAAACGGGCTGATAACAAACAGCACAGAACCGTTATTCTCTCAGGCGATGTGCATTTAGGTTGCCTTGGCGTCATTAACGACGCTCGCAAAACAGCCAGGCCAATAAAAATCCATCAGGTAGTGTCATCGGGTGTTGTGCACAGCTCTCCCAGCCGGATTGCCTGGCTGGGTATTATGGCGGTGACTAACGATGATGATGAGTTTCTGAACGAAGACAGAACGATTAAAATCTCCATGCTGAAGCCGTTCAGCTCAGATAAATATATTCGGGCCAGAAATTATGTCACGCTGGAAGCAGGGACAGACGAGAAACTCTGGGTAAACTGGATTTGTGAAAGCAAAACAAACAAGCCCAGTTATCCGCTGCTCTAGTTTTTCAATCGCTTTAGCAGGAGCTCGGCTCAGGTGCGGGGTAGCGCTGTAAGTAATCGTATCATCGAGTGGGTGTTATCAGCGCCGGGATTAAACTGCATGGAGACGGGTAATGCTTAAGTTCGCCGATGCCGTCATCGCGTCTTCACACAATCTTATTGAGGCTAGTTTATCCTACATCTGATTAATTGATGTACAACCTTAAAGTTTAAGAGTGTAAGGTCGCTAAATATACTTAAGTAGTACACAATGTTTTCGCATAATCTCAGGTAACGTCAGGGACGACTGTTGCACATTGAGGTACAACACACCATCAGGACCCTGAATGAACTGGCTCGACGCGTTTTTTATTGCCCCGCAAGAACAACAGAATTATATAACAGGGTCTTACAATTACACCTTAGTTGTACTGTCAGTGATAGTTGCCGCGGTTGCATCGTTTATCGCTCTGCATTTTGCGTCTATGGCGCAAAGCCTGCTTGTCGAACGACAGCGACATATCGCCGTGATTGCGGGTGCCTGCATCATGGCCGCTGGTGTCTGGAGTATGCACTTTGTCGGAATGCTGGCCCACGACATCGGCGGGCATGTGGGCTACGACCTGACACTGACATTTTTGTCAGTCATCCCCAGTCTGATAGCGACTTACATCACGCTTAAAATACTGATGAAAGCCAGGCTGACGTTCTGGCAATTAGTTTACAGCAGCCTGTTTGTGGGTGCTGGTATCGGCATGATGCATTACACAGGCATGGAGGCGATGGAAATGGAGGCCAAGCTCCAGTATGTGCCGGCCTGGTTTTTCGCTTCCATTATCGTCGCCATTGTGCTTGCCTTTGTCGCCTTGTCAGTTCGCTATTATCTTTCTCAGTTCTCCCAGAACTTATCTGCAAACCTGATCAATGCGATCAGTGCGATTATCATGGGCATTGCCATTTCTGGTATGCATTACACCGGTATGGCTGGCGCCAGGTTTAGCGATATTGATGTGACGGTTATTCATCAGGCAATGAATCAGGAACACCAGCAATTATCCTACATTGTTGCCTTCACAACCTTAATCATTTCAGCCCTGGCTGCAACCATCGCTTCACAGCTACGTTACCGTCAGCTACTGGTTGAGAAAACCAGTAATGAGCGTCGTCTGCAAACAATGATGAACACGGCCGTTGACGGTATTTTTACTATAGACAGTAACGGCATTATTCAGGACTTCAATCAATCTGCCACTGACATTTTCGGCTGGCAGCCTTCAGACATCATCGGTCAGTCATTTTTCCGACTCGTTCCTGACGAGGCGGTAGAAGAGTTCCGGGGCTATTTACTCAACTTTCAGAAAACCGGACAAACTCAGATAAGTGGACAGGCAAGAGAGGTGTTTGCTAAGCATAAAGATGGCCATATCTTTCCGGTACGGCTTGGGCTGGGACATATCCAGTTAAAAGAACAGGGCTCAATGTTTGTGAGTTTTGTGACTGATATTTCTGAACGCTGGGAAATGCAGGAAAAGCTCAGGAAAAGCGAGGAGCAATACAGCTCACTGATCAAAAATATTCCCGGCGCCAGTTTTCGTTGTCTTCTGGATGAGCATTGGACCGCCGTGCTGGTCAGTGATGCCATATTTGATTTGTGTGGCTGGCACCCGGAAGATTTTTATGAAGGCAGGATTCATTTTTCCGACCTGATTCATCCTGATGATGTTGAGAAGACGGATCAGGCAGTGGCGCAAGCACTTGAGAGCAAATCTAATTACACCGTTGAGTTTCGCTGGAAGCACAGGAATGGAGACTATATCTGGGTACTGGAGAATGGCTCTGTCATCTGGAAGGATGACAAACCATTATGGATAGATGGTTTGATTCTCGATATCAGCGAGAGAGTGCAAATGGAGCACAATCTCATCGAGGCCAAGGAAGCAGCAGAGCTGTCAGCGGAGAGTAAGGCCAGATTCCTGGCCAACATGAGTCATGAGATTCGCACACCGATGAATGCCATTATCGGTTTCACAGATATTCTGAATGACGCCGACAGCTTGTCGGTGGAAGACAAAAAACACCTCAAAACGATCAGCCAATCAGCCCGCTCTTTGATGCACTTGCTCAATGATGTGCTGGACAGTGCCAAGCTGGAAAAAGATAAATTAGAACTGGATGAGTCGGCTTTTCACCTGACACGCCTGGTCGATTCGGTGGTCTCTACACTGTGGCTGCAAGCCAAAAATAAAGGCTTATATCTTAATTTTGAGATCCCCAGCGATATTCATCCAAGCTATATCGGTGATGAAAGTCGTCTGCGCCAGGTGTTGCTCAACCTGGTCGGTAATGCCATTAAATTTACGGAAAAAGGCGGGGTCACGCTCAGTGTGTCGACAAGCCCGCAACAACAGCTACGCTTCGTGATAGAAGACACGGGTATCGGTATGGATGCGTCTACCCTGGCGCAGGTGTTTGAACCATTTTCTCAGGCTGATGCTTCCATGAGTCGCCGTTTCGGTGGAACCGGTTTGGGAACGACCATATCGAAACAACTCGTCGAACTGATGGGCGGCGAGTTGTATGCAAAAAGCGAGTTGGGTGTTGGTAGTGTTTTCTACTTTGAACTGCCTTTGCAGAAGACCGACGTGGTGATCGAGCCCGTCTCAGAAGGAACCCCCCTTTCATTGCCACCTCAGACAGTGCTCATTGCTGATGACATTGAACAAAATCTAACCTTACTGACACTATTGCTGGAGCGCCAACATCATAAAACGGTTCAGGCAGAAAATGGTGAACATGCTTTGGCATTATTTAAAGACATTCGACCGGATATTGTGCTGATGGACCTGCAAATGCCGGTGATGGATGGGTTTACCGCGACAAAACTGATTCGGGATTATGAAGCTGAAAATGATTTGAGTCCAACGCCTGTTGTGGCCTTGACTGCAAGTGTGCTGTCAGAGGACAAAATGGAAGCGAAACGTGCCGGCATGAATGGCTTTGCTCATAAACCGGTGGATATACATGCTTTGACCCGGGAAATGGCCAGAGTGCTGGGAATCAGCATTGCTGATGATGACATTGAACCCGAGACCGTGGTGGATGACCATAGTGGTCAAATCAACCTTCAGCAGGGACTTGATTTGTGGGGGAGTCACGCCACCTACGTTGAGGAGTTAAGCCGGTTTTTAAACCAGCATGCTGATCTGCCTGCGCATCTGCTGAATCTGACTGCAGCATCCGACTTTGCAGCCTTAAAGGCCGATTCGCATCGGCTCAAAGGCTTGTCTGGTAATCTGGGACTCACTGCAATTTATCAGATCTCGATCAGTCTGGAGCAACAGGCGGGGAATAGCGATAGTGAGCAATGCAGCGAAGAGATAAAAGCGCTGCAGGAGGCGATGTCGGCATTAGCGCTGGAAGTGAAAGCGTTAGCTGAACTGCATCAATTGGAGCAAAAAAACAGCCGCCAGAGTCAGACACTGACTGAATCGGACACACTCGATTTGGTAGAACAGCTCTCAGCCTTGACGGGGTTGGGTGAAATGGATGAGTCCATGGTAGATAAACTGGTCAATGGCATTAAAGCGGATCTCCACAGCCTGGCGCAGGGCGTACAAAATGCCCTGGATGAATTCGACTTTGTAACAGCACAACATCATCTTGATAGCATCAAGCAGCAACTGACGAAGGGTTAAGTCATGACACTAAGAAATGCATCCTCGCCGAAAATCCTGATTGTTGATGATGAGCCGGCCAATTTAAGAGTGCTGAGACAGGTTTTGCAGCATGACTACAGACTCTCTTTTGCACGCTCAGGACAGGCAGCGCTGGAGCTTGTTGCTAAGGAACGCCCGGATCTGATTCTTCTCGACATCATGATGCCCGAAATGACCGGTCTTGATGTTTGTAAACGACTCAAAGCTGACCCGGAATACAGTCATATTCCCATTATCTTTGTGACCGCATTGCAGGATTCGGTTGATGAGGCTCAGGGGTTTGAGATTGGTGCTGTAGATTACATCGTTAAGCCAGTGGTGCCCTCAACAGTACTTGCCAGGGTCAAAACACACATATCTCTGGTTCGTGCGGAAGCGCTTCATGAGACACAGATTGATTTGATTCAGCGACTGGGGCGAGCCGCTGAATATAAAGACAATGAGACAGGGCTGCATGTACAGCGTATGAGTCACTACTCAAAAATTATTGCCATGGCTTACGGCTTTGACAAGACAGCAGCTGATGAGCTGATGATGGCAGCACCAATGCATGATATCGGCAAGATTGGTATTGCCGATCGGATATTGCTCAAACCCGGTAAATTGAGCGATGAAGAATATGCGGAAATGAAAAAACACGCCGAGATCGGTGCCGAGATCCTGGCTAACTCACATTCGAGGCTGATTCAATTGGCACATTCAGTGGCGCTCAGCCACCATGAAAAATGGGACGGCTCCGGTTATCCCCGCGGTCTTAAAGGCGAAGACATACCCATTGAAGGCAGAATCGTGGCGATTGCCGATGTATTTGACGCACTCACCAGTGAAAGACCCTATAAAAAAGCCTGGTCAGTAGAAGATGCGCTCGAATTCATCAAGTCGCAGTCTGGTAAACATTTCGATCCGGCGTTGCCCCCCTTAATTGAGCAAGAATTACCGGAGATACTGGCAATCAAGGCGCAATTGTCAGAGCAGGGCGTAGCAACTGAAAAGTTTGCCGAGACCGCGGCGACAGAAGCATAGCCTTTATTTGGTTTATGTCCGAGCTCTTTGCTGGCTCATTGATCTATAACGTTTCAGTTTAACAACATCTCAGCAAACCAAGGACATCCACTGAAATTTGTCCAGGATGGGGGCTACTCTTGATTAGATTGACGCCAGGTCTCGTTGAATGTGTTAGTCAGGTGTCAGTAATTTTAATGGCACGGAACATCGCACATTGACGGAAGACGTTAATATCCGGTTCGACATTCATATTGCGCGACACCCGTAATACCAGTCTTAGCAGCATCTTCATATCTCTTGGGCTGATTTCCTGAAACGTGGCAAGTAACTGGGCCAGCAATGCCCTGGATAAGTCAAACTCATATTGCTGTGCGAATACCTGCCAGATGCGGGCGGCATTTTCCGGGGTCGGGATTTGATATTCTATAATCGCAGCACATCGCGAGATGATGGCTTCGTCAATATCGGAAGGTCGGTTGGTCGTCATAAACAGCAAGCCGCTGAAATACTCCATTGTTCGTAAGAATTCCGCGACGATCGCATTCTGTTCAATGTTATTACCGCGGGTCACAATGAATACATCGGCTTCGTCCAGCAGCAGCACGCAGTTCCAGCGCTCAGCACGCGCAAAAATGACACGAAGATTGGCTTCGATATCTTTGGCATTGGTGCCTAGGGAACCGGAGTGCAGCAGGTACAAAGGTCGCTGAATCAGTTCCGAATAAATCTCTGCTGTCAGGGTTTTACCGACACCGGGCACGCCTTTACAGAGAATCACATTGCCGGCCGTTTTTCCCTCAATAATATCGCCACTAAAGATATCGACATTGCTGGTGAGCACATCCAGCAGATCATGATGTGTTTTAGGCAGAATCAGTTTGTCTTTTAGTGACAGGTCATAGTGGTAACGTGTCAGGTAATCAGCGTGGATCCAGACGAAACCCTGTGTTTTAAGATTAAACACCCGGAGTAACGGCCATTCGGGCATTGCCAGTACATTATCCTCGCCCTCGACCAGACAGGATTCTCTTAACTGTGAATAGGTTTTGACATCACTGGCCGCCATATCATGAATGACTTTGGTATCGATGGGTGTGCCATCGGAATTAGCCTGGGTTTTGTCGGTGTAGATCGAGCCGCTGGCAATAAACTGCTCGGAAAACTGGTCTTTTATTTCCCGGCAATAGCGGGCATAACTCGCTTCATAGTCGGCTTTCAGTGCAGCTGTTTCTTTATAAACCTGTTTCAGCGCCAAAGCTTCATTGATACGTTTTCTGTTGACATCACCGGGGCTGAAGGCGATGTAGTCATGCTCGAAGCCGAAATAGCCTTTCTTGAGGTTGGGCGAAAGGTGACAGACATGCATCAGCAGGGATTCTTCCGCGTGGGCGGTGGCCGGTTTGTAACTGAAATCGGTTACCAGGGCCGGGTAAAGTTTGCCGTCGGCCTTTTTTAGATAGACCCAGCCATCAATCAGTTTATGTTTGAGATAAGCTTCCAGTGTGGAGGAAAAGGCTTTGAAATTGGGGATGGGGGAATCAAATTCACCATCACGCGCCATCAGGATAGCTTCGATAGCACGTGATGACTTCACATCGTCCAGTGATTTAGCGACCTCAGCCATATCCTGCAATGCGGCAAGCGATAATTGTCGGGGCTCAATTTCCATTTCCGTGGTTTTGATATAACCACGCTGGTCAGCTTCTTCCCGCATCACTCTCTCACGGTAGGGCGCGAGTTCGGGATGTTGCGTTGCTTTGATGAAGTCGTGAGAAACAATAAATGACACTTGTCTGACCTGTATTGAAAGAAAAAAAGACCGAGGCAACGTAGCTTAGTTCATACGGCACCGTTTTTATCGCGCATAGCCTGACCGAATAGGGTTCATCTCACGGGACGTCATGGTAAGTTTTAGCACAACGTTTGTCAGTGACGCTGTGGCTTTCACCCACAATCATGCCAAAGCTTAAGATGTCGATAATTAAAGATCCTGTCATCATCCTGACACAGAAAAGATGCTATCAGTGAAATAGGTTAAAGATTTCCAGAAATCCGCCGCTTAACTACATGGAACCACACTATTTTAAGGCGTTCAAAGCATGAATCTTCACAGCATCCGCATCAAAACTTCGCTGCCCGTCCTGGCGATGGTCATCACTCTCATCGTTGTCATCGTTCTGTTTACACTGATGCTCCGAATGCAAAGCCAGGCTATTGAGAGTTTGAGTACGCAATTTATGCCTGCCAACGCGACGATACTCAATGCCGACAGAGACCTCTACCAAGCCAAACTCGCCGCCAATGATGTCTGGCATGGTGAGGGAGATACGGAACAGGCACGTGCTGACTTTGCTGAAAATGCGGCTCAGGTCGCAGAGCGTTATGTCGAGTTCAGTCAGTTTATGTCGGACTATCCGGAAGTGCTGGGAGATAAGCAGGCCTTCAATGCCGCCTACGAACAGTGGCTGGAAGAGGCTAACAAGCTGGTCAGTATGGGCAAAAATTCGATTGGCGTGAACCGGCAAGCTGAATTGGAAGCAGAGGCTTTTGCCACATTACGTGACTTGCTGGATAAATCCGGTGAAGCCCTGTTAGTCAAGTTTGAAGCGCTGGATCAAGCGGTGCGTGCAGACATCAAAAAAATGTTGCTGATTACCATCTCGGTGGTCTTTCTGGTGCTGGCGGTGTCCTTGTTTTTCAGTTATATCATTCCCAAGAAACTCACTGATGATTTGAATAAACTGATCGGACGCGTCAACGAGATAGCAACGGGGGATGGTGATCTGACGGCAAGAATCGAGAGTGGTTCACGCGATGAATTTGGTCAGCTGGCAGGTGCATTCAATCAGTTCGTTGGTAACCTGCAGGAACTGGTCAAAAATATTCTTGAGCAGGTCAATGGCCTCACAGGCCTTACCTCGAAGTTATCTGCCTCGTCAGAACAGACAAAATCCATTAATGAAAATCTTAACCTGTCTACCGAGTCTATCGTCAGTGCCGTACATGAAATGTCACTGGCGAACAAAGAAATGGCAGAAGTCGCCACGAATTCGGCGTCAGAAGCCGATCAAACAGCAGGTTTTGCTTCCCGTGGTATGGAAGTGGTTAAACGGGCGGATGAACGTATTAATGCGCTCAGTCAGGATATGGAGCGGGTACTGGGCTGTTCAAACATACTGCAGCAGAATGCCGAGAATATCGTTTCTGTCCTGGATGTCATTCGCAGTGTGGCCGAACAAACGAATCTGTTGGCGCTGAATGCCGCGATTGAGGCAGCCCGTGCCGGTGAACATGGCCGCGGCTTCGCCGTGGTGGCTGACGAGGTTCGCTCGCTGGCCAATAGGACACAGCAGAGCACGGATGATATCAATGAGATCATTGGACAACTGCAACAGGCCGTGTCGGAATCTTCCACGGCAATCAACCAGGGTAAAGTTAACGCCGATGAAACCGCAGAGTCTTTCGATGAAGCCAGAGAAGTGTTCAGAAGTATCCAACACTCATCAGAACGTGTAAACGACATGGCAACGCAAACCGCTTCAGCGACTGAAGAGCAAACGGCGGTTGGCGATGAGATCAGTAAAAATCTGCACGGCCTCAACCAACAGACAGAGTCGGCCAGAGAGGTCGCAGAAACCGGTGATCTGCTGTCACAAGAAATTCGTGATTTCTCAGGCGCCATGGCTAAATTGATGGGGCGTTTCAAGGTATAAGCCGCTGAGACCAATCCTTGAAGAAAGCCTGCCTGGTTACCAATAAACCAGGCAGGCGCTGACAAAAACAAATCTCTACGCTGAGTTCTCAGCCTAAATTTGTCAGTCGCTGACTTCACCAGTAGTGACAGTCATCTAGTGGCTTATTAGCACGTAGCCGACACGGCTACTAATGCCTTTCCAGCGTATTTTTTCCCGTGCTGATCCAGCAAAAAATTCATTTCTCAAAAAACTTAGTCTGTTAACAGGAAGTCATATGGTTAGTGCCCGCCGCAGCACGATTCGAATACGTAGGAGTCATGGAATAAACACCCGAAAACAGGGTCAGATTTGAAGCGGTAAACATTTTCAAATCACGCAAAAGGAGCGTACATGCAAATCCAAGTGAATACGGATCACAATATCCATGGTGCAGTAGAACTGGCCGATTCAATTCGTGAAGAGTTACAGCGTAGCCTGAAGCGTTTTGATGAACATCTCACTCGGGTCGAGGTGCACATTAGCGATAAAAACAGCGATAAACGCGGCGGCGGTGATGATATCCGTTGTCTGATTGAAGCCAGACTGGAAAAACATCAACCCAATGTGGTCAGTCACGATGGGGCCAATGTCAAACAAGCCCTCACCGGCGCTGAAGACAAGCTGGTGCGTCAGTTGGATAAGATTATCGAGCGCCAGCGTAACCACTAGAACTTCACCAACACTTCGAGGGGCAAGCGATGTGCTGCCCCTCAACTTCATCTGTTTCACCACCTTACTGAACTCGCCAGAACCACATTCCGGGACAATCGGCTGTGGTCAGACGAGTTTGGCCCAATCTTAAAGCGTGGCTCAGCCACGCTTGTTTATTTCTTATTCCACAGGAGGTTTATTTATGTCCAGCCCTGAGCATAAGAAGAAAATCTGGGAAATGATTAAAGACATCAAAGTCGGCATGTTAGTGACTCTGGACGAGGATATGCCACGTGCCAGGCCCATGCACCTTGTTCAGGATGAGTATGACGGCACGCTCTGGTTTTATACCCGTCGCAGTGCCGAGAAAGTCTCGGAAACTGACAAGGACCATGATGTCTGCCTGACCTTTTCCGACCAGGAGGAGGGTGTTTACGTTTCACTCTCAGGTAAAGCGAAACTGATTGATAATCAGGAACTGGTCGATAAGTACTGGAATCCTTTTATCGCCGCGTGGTTCCCCGAAGGCAAGGACGATCCTGAAGTCGCCTTGCTGGAAGTCAAGGTAGAAATGGGCGAACACTGGAAAGCGAAGGAAAGCAAAGCCTTTCAGCTCTATGAGTTTGCCAAAGCCAATATCAAAAACACCACGCCCGATATTGGCGAAAATGAAAAATTTGGCGGTTAACACCGCGTATTAAATTGCTGAACGGGGCATACGCTGCCACCATTGAGAGATAATCGGGCAGGCTAATCCTGCCCGATTTTTTATGCATCGACCTCACGCAAAAAAGCCTATGCGGTGGCGCACTCCACCCAGTCCTATAAAACAACGATCAGATATAAAAAACCCGGCAGCAAGGCCGGGTTTTACAGTCAAAGATTTAGTTTAGGAAAAAGCACAGCTTCCCTGCCGTGCGATCAATCGCTTATTTAGGGCTAAGGCGATAGATAGTGCCTTCACCCATGACTGTATACAGGTCACCTTCAGGTCCCTGAGCGATGGCCCGGAAGCGACCCGGTTCCATTGGCAATGTCATTTCGGTGACATCAGCAAGCTCACCGTCATCGGAGATCTTAAGTAGATCAATGCGGTTGCCGACCGGTGTGCCACCGAAGCCAATCCCCATGAAACCGATGGCAAGGCGGCCTTCCCAGGCGCCCCATTGTTCACCTGTCAGGAAATCAGCGGTACTGATACCTTGAGACAGCTGATTGTTTTGCCACAGTGGTTTCATCGCATTCGGATAGGTTTCAATATCCGTGATGGGCATGTACTCAGCACGTTTATCCGGGTCCATACCTTCTTTCTGGTTAGGCATGTAACCGCAATAGTCATCCGGGCAGTCGCCACGACCCGCCATGTTAGGCTTCGGGTCCCAGCCACTGTTGCCACCGGCGACCAGCATATTCACCTCATCCGAGTGCCATGGACCATGTTCGGTGACTACGGGCTGGCCGGTTTCCGGATGGAATGTCAGGCCCTGAACATTCCGATGACCATAGGTGTATATTCTGGGATCGTATTTGTCAGACAGGCCGTTATCGGGTGCAGGGTTACCGTTGCGGTCAATCCGCAGCACTTTGCCGCCCAGGGATTGCGGGTCCTGTGGGATTCGGCTGTTGTGGTTGTCACCCGTGGGCACATAAAGAAAGGTATCGTTCGGACCGAAGCCAATTCGACCCCCGTTATGTGCACCGGCTTCACCGAAAGGGTGATCGGTCGGTTTTGGCTTGAAGGGTATAGCTTCAACGATATCTGTACGATCCGATACTTTGGTGAAGTCTTTATTCAGTTTCAGGCGTAGCACCCGGTTGGTTGCCGGTGGTGTTTTGTCAGAGGCCGAATAGACATAGATATAACGGTTATTTTCAAAATTCGGGTCGATTGCAACGCCGTTCATACCGGCCTGACCCTGACAGAAAAGATCTGTTTCCGTCGTGGCATAGTCTTTCGTGTCTTTCATACCCAACAGATGGTTCACTGACCCGTCAGTCATTCTGACTGACAGACCACGACATTTTTCGGTATATAACATCGTGCCGTCATCGAAAAAGGTGATATCCCAAGGGTTTTCAAGACCGGAGATCACTTCGGTCTGGCTGAGTTCGGGCGCACCAGTATTTGCAGTGACCATGGCAGGCAAGCCAGCCAGAATGGCCGAGGCCACCATAATATTCGTCGTTCGTTTCGTAAGTTTGTGAGACATGTTCGCTTCTCCTTTGTTGGTGAGATGCTGTATGTTCTCCACACACTGTCAAATGTGAGATTACAGAAAGGATCCGTTCTTTCTTTGTTGACCCTTACAGAAGCTGACGTCAAAACCCTACAGATTGTTCCTTGCAGGTTGGTACTAGCGGCGGCAGAAAACTGGATTGAACGAGAGTGGCTGGCAAACAAAAAAAACCGTTCACCCAGGAGATGGGTGAACGGAGAAGCATGTGAATTACTTTCTTGGATCATCATCCGGGTTGATATAGGAAATATCCCATGGGCCTGTAGCAATGAGTTCGACTATCGTCTCTTCCTCATTTGTCCAGACATAATGAGCATGACCTGCGGGTAAGACAAAACTGTCTCCGACATTCAGAATCTCGCCTGATGCTTTATCAAATTTTTCACCCATGCCATTACCCAGACTGCCTTTCAGCACGGTAATCACCTCGGTGAAAGGATGTGTATGTGCCGGGATAGGGTAGTTCGCAGGGAATTTAAGCCAGGCAATAAAGACGCCGGGTTTAGATGGATCGCCCACTATCAGGGCGCTTTTAGCCCCATCCGGTAGTAAAGCTTCATCATTCCAGACGATTTCCTCTGCACGGAAAGACTGCATTTCATCAGCAGTCATCCGCTCGATCCTATCCTGGGCATAAAGCGGGGCGCTCAGTAACAGCAGAAGGGGAATTAATAGTCGTTTCATTGTCTTTCTCCAGTATGTTTTTATCTCGTCAGCGACTGCTTCGTATTGAACCAATCATTGCAGAAGCGAATGACACGGTAACTGGAGAAAAACATGAGATAGTCTGCGGAAAATGCTGATTGTGAGTCAGTATTTTTCTATGCATGTCTGTAACAGATGTACGTTGAAATCTGTAATGACAAAGGCTAATACAGTTCGCCAAACTGTTCCAGATAAGTGAGATAAACCCGCACATCAAACTCCAGCTGGTGATAGTTCGGTTTCATATGCGTGCAGAGCTTATAGAAAGCCTTGTTATGGTCTTTCTCTCTCAAATGCGCCAATTCATGCACCACAATCATGTTCAGAAAATCGGGAGGGGCGGTTTTAAACACTGAACCGATTCGCATTTCATTCTTGGCTTTAAGTCTGCTGCCCTGAACCCGTGAGACATAAGTATGTAAGCCCAGCGCCTGATGCAGTACATCCAGCTTGTCGTCATAGATCACTTTGCTTAAGGGGCTGGATTGACGCAGGTACTGGTTCTTTAATTCCATCACATAAGCATAGAGGGCCTTATTGGTTTTGATGTCGTGGGTAACCGGGTATTTCTTTAACATAAACTGGCCGAGTGTTTCAGCAGCAATCGCTGATCTGACTTGATTTAGAACGGGTTCCGGGTAGCCTGTTAAATACTTTAATTGCATGTGTGAAAAGGCTTTGCAGCCAGTGAGATGGTAGAGTCATCAGACTATACCGCAGCGACAATATTGTCACCGGATTTTTGTCATATCACTTTCGATACGCTTATGGCATGATAGCCATTCCAGCTCGCTTTCCGTGAGCCAATTCCCTATCAAATAGTTTACACCTGCCAAGCGGGGCGGGTGAAAGTACGCGTTGGAGTTACGCATTATGAAAGCATTACAACCCGAAATCGTTTTATCAGAACTGGATGTAAAACGTATTGAACGGATTCTGTCCAAGCTGTCACCGGCTGAACTTGAAAAACTGATGACGCTGGAAGACGAACTGGAAAGAGGCAATGTCGTTGATCCTGCCGCCGTCCCCGGCAATGTCGTGACGATGAACTCCACGGTGAAGTTTAGTGTGTCATCATCACAGCAAACATTTTGTCTGACGTTGGTTTATCCCAAGGATATGACCGACGACGGAAAAACCTTCTCTATTCTCGCTCCGGCGGGCAGCGCCATGCTGGGTTTGCTGGAAGGCGATGAAATTGAGTGGCCGACACCGGATGGCAAAGCCATGAAAGTGAAAGTGGAAGAGATCCTTTATCAGCCGGAAAGAGCCGGGGAGTTCCATCTCTGAGCGAGACAGTCCAGACACAAAAAAGCCGACGCAAAGTCGGCTTTTTTAATCGATTAAGCTCGATATCAATAATACGGAATCAATATTTAGGGTATGGGCGTCTTCACGTGATATGGCTTGTCAGTTTAATTAAACACCGCATAAAAATACGGTAAATAGTTCAGTGATAACGCAGCTTGATAGGTTAAGGCTAGTCTGAAATAAACACTTCATCGCCAACTTTTATCATGCCTTCAGTATCTGTCTGTGAATATACGCCCAAGTTCTGAGCAGCATCTTTGACTATTGTTCTAAGCAGAGTGGTGTCTTGTTCGAGATCCTGTTGCTTCTTGGTTACAGCGCCACAGCGTGGCGTTGAACTTTCACAACTGACGACACTTTTCCCAATGAAGATTTTCTTCCCCAGCCAGTCCTGCTCAACCAAGCCCTCAATGTCTGGCAAGGTCTCAATAACGATGTTTGGTCTGAACCGCTCAATACGCCAGTCAGCAGCAGGGTTCAATTTTTTCAAATGTGAGATTGTTGATGTGGTCACAATATGAAAAGGCATGACTAAAAAGAAAGTGCCTGGGATAGTGATGTAGTCCACCAGAACATCACTCAAGTTATCCAGATCGGGTAATGGCTCGCCAGGCTCTCTTTCAAAGGTCGCTTTAAGCTCCTCAAGCCATTGAACCTGATCTTTTTTGTATCGCCTGAAGAAATCCTGATTATCAACCGAGCCCAGATATTCCAGCGTGGATTCATGACCGACAAGTTCAGATAGAACCGACTCGACTTCAGGATCTTGGGTACTGATTACAGTCCCATCGGGCATAAAAATATCTACCTCGTGGCGCTGTGATGGGGGCTCGGATTGTTGTTTAAATTGTGCTTTGCATCTGAGTAAATCCGGTCTCATCTTACAGCTCTGAATCTCTCCGCGTTTGGTGTCACGCAGGGCCCAGACTCTATCTCCAGTCAGTCCTTTCATGCCCAAATGACATTCACTGACTTTTTGGCCCCCCATACCTTTAACCGGATATTTCCAAATCTCTCTGATAATGCCGACTTTTTTCATGTTTCTTTTCACATTTCTGGGGTTGTTTATTCAAATTAGGAATTGATACTGGATGTGCTCATCAGCGTTGTCTGGCAATAGACAAACAAGCTCAACACCGGGTGGTAATGGATGTCAGTAGAAAAGCATCGAAATGATTCACTGAGCCAAAAGTACACGCCACCCTCTATCCTGCATGCAATAGGCGAGGCCCAGCGTAACTTCGCTGTAGTTCTCATTTGCAGAGTGTGGCTCTGAGAGTGTTTGCAGACAATCAGCGCCATCTCGCTTGAGCTCATCGGCGCCTGCCCCAGCTTTCCACCATGAATTAACTTTGATCATGTCTGTGGGGTTCTGAGGTTCAACTTCTGCTGTTACCTCAGTTGATTCATCTGTAAGGGCTGCCTCTGTACTGTCAGCAAATGGATCATTAGAGGCTTTTTTATAACTGGTGGATATCGGATTAAGTATTTTTCTGGATTTGAGTGAATGGCCTAATAGGGGGGCATCGTTATCTAAATCAACCACGACCCAGCCATTTTCTCTTAAACATTCACCCAGGGCCTCTTCAGTCAGGCTTTGCTTTTTACAGAGCGACTTTTGATCTTCTAATTCATCAACGCCAGCGCCTCTTTTGTAGCTGAACTCGCCGCCACAGGCTGACAGAAGTGTAAAAGTAATAACCAGAGGTATCGATTCCAAGGCCTTGATTTTAATAAATGATTTCATTCTCTATGCGCTCCCTTAAATAACCTGACTAATCACAGATTACATTAAGCAAGCTGAGTTTTTTCTACGCAGTTTGACGTATTCCTGCATCGCGCTGCTGAACCTAACATTGCCCCTGAAGCAATTTCCAAACGCAATTGTTTTTTCGACATCTCACAGGGGCAAACAGATGAAAACACACTTCAAGTCACTTACCTACGCTGTAGCATTAGGCAGTGTCGCTATGACCGCGCCGTTATCGTCACAGGCAGCAGGTACAATCACTTTCGGCGAAGATCAGTACGTCAGCGTTGGCTTTGGATTTATCGGTAGTTATAACAGCACGGAAGATGCCGCCAATGACGGCAGTGATTCAAATGACTTTACCTTGAATCATGGACGGCTTTATTTAGCCGGTGCATTGAACAAGTACATCAAAGGCATGCTCAATACCGAAAAGTCAGGCGGTAATGACAACTTTCAGGTTATTGATGCCGTGGGTATTTTTGAGCTGACGCCTGAATTTTCAATCTGGGCAGGTCGTTTCCTGTCTCCAAGCAGCCGCGCCAATATGGCAGGCCCATTCTTTACATCAGGCGATGGCTACTGGGCTGATATCACTGCACGTTACGGCTGGAATGGTGGTGTGATTGGTCGTGATGACGGTGTGGCTATTGTCGGTACCGCGCTGGATCAACGCCTGGCCTATTCTTTTGGTGCCTTTGAAGGCAAAGACCTGTTTCGATTCTCTGTCGGTGCCGATGGCAGTGGCCTTGAGAGCACCAGCAATCCTGATCAAGACGATGACCTGATGTACGCGGGTCGCCTGCAATACAGCTTCTGGGACAAAGAGCCGGGTTACTACGGCACTGGTAATTACCTGGGTAAAAAAGACATTTTCACCATTGGTGTCGCTGCCCGTGAAAAAGGCGACGGTTCAGCATCTACAACCGAAGTCGGTGATTATTCCCAATGGACTGTTGACTTGTTGCTCGAGAAAAAACTGGCAGCGGGGGCAGTGTCTCTTGAGGCAGCTTACTTCGACTATGACACCGATGACGTTTTCCTGACCGAACAGGGCGAGGCTTACTACGCCAGCCTCGGCTATATCTTCAATGAAAAAGTGGGCTGGGGCCAGTTCATGCCATTTGCCCGTTACCAAAGCTTCGATCGCGATAGTGGTAGCGAAATTGAAAGAACAGACTTCGGTGTGAACTACATCATTGACGGTTACAACGCCTCAGTGACGGCCGTTTATAAAGACCTTGAAATTGAAGGTGACGATGACGCCGATATTTTCGATGTGTCGGTTCAGCTGCAATTTTAATTCATGAAATCAAACGCTTTTCTTCAACACAGGAGCGATAGATGAAAACCTTAGTGAAGTTAGATTTAGACAAAAAGCCATGGGAACAGGATGGCCAGATTCACAATCGATGGCATCCGGACCTGCCCATGATCGCGATGGTCAAACCGGGAGATGAGTTTCGGGTCGAGTGTATGGACTGGACCGGTGGCCAAATTGGAAACAATGACAGTGCCGACGATATTCGTGATGTGGAACTGGAGCAGGTCCATTATTTGAGTGGACCAATTGGTGTCGAAGGCGCAGAACCGGGTGATTTGATGGTGGTAGATATCCTGGATGTCGGCACCTTTGAAGATCAGCAATGGGGTTTTAATGCGCTGTTTGCCCGTGAAAATGGCGGCGGTTTTCTGACCGACCACTACCCGGAAGCACGTAAGTCCATCTGGGACTTCCACGGCATTTACACCACCTCACGGCACGTTCCCAATGTTCGTTTCGCTGGCATCATGCATCCGGGATTGATTGGCTGCCTGCCCTCCAAGGAAATGCTGGAAACATGGAATAAGCGTGAGGGCGAGTTAATTGCGACTGACCCGAATGCTGTGCCGCCATTAGCATGCCCCCCCACAGAGCAAGCTGCAGTGATGGGTAAGCTCAAAGGAGATGCAGCTGCTACCGCGGCAAAAGAAGGCGCCAGAACAGTACCGCCCCGTGAGCATGGTGGTAACTGCGATATCAAGAACTTAACCAAGGGTTCAAGAATTTACTTCCCTGTCTATGTTAAGGACGGCGGGCTCTCAATGGGCGATCTTCACTTCTCTCAAGGTGATGGTGAAATCACATTTTGTGGCGCGATTGAAATGGCCGGTTACCTGGACATCAAAGTCAATCTGATCAAAGGCGGCGTGAAGAAATATGGCATCAAGAATCCGTTATTCCAACCAAGCGTTGTCGAGCCTAAATACAGCAACTACCTGATATTCGAGGGTATTTCTGTCGATGAACAGGGCAAGCAACACTACATGGACGTCAATGTGGCCTACAAACAAGCCTGTTTGAATGCCATTGAGTACATGAAGAAGTTTGGTTACACCGGTGAACAGGCCTTATCGATACTCGGTACGGCGCCTGTGGAAGGTCATATCAGCGGTATCGTCGATATTCCGAATGCCTGCGCCACGCTGTGGCTGCCGACGGAAATCTTTGAGTTCGACATGCTGCCAAGCCCCGACGGTCCAGTCGAGTTTGTCACGCCCGGCACCGACATGAGTAAGACCTCTTAAGGGCTAATGAAATGCCTTTATACGACTATCGCTGTGACTCATGTGGTTCATTCTCTGCCATGCAAAAAATGAGTCAATCCTCAGCTCCTGCTGTTTGCCCCGCCTGTGGCGCCATGGCCGACCGAATTATCTCGGCACCACGCCTGGCTCTCATGGACCGGGGCACAAGAACAGCCATGGAGCGTAACGAAGCATCGGCCCATGCTCCTCGGCATGCAAGGCGCTCAAGCTGTGGCTGTAGTGGAACGCATACCTGTTCCACTACAGCCAGGGCTTCTGCAAATCAGCAAACCGAGAAGCCCGGCCTACAGATGCAAACCAAGAAAACAGCAAGACCCTGGATGCTTGGGCATTGAGCATCAATTCGATTTTTTCAACTGGAGAAAGAAGATGAAAATATTTAACCGAAGAACCTTTTTAGGCAAAACAGGTGCCCTGTTGGGTGCCATGATGGCTGCGGGTGTCATGAGTAGCTCGGTCGTTGCTGACGAAGTGAATACTACAGGTCTGGCCGTGACCGATGACACCGTCAAAGTCGGTATCCTGCACTCACTGACCGGGACCATGGCCATCAGTGAAACAGGCGCACAGGAAGCTGAAAAACTCGCTATCAAACAAATCAATGAGAGTGGCGGTATCTTAGGTCGCCAGATTGAGATTATCCAGGAAGATGGTGCCAGTGACTGGCCAACTTTCGCGGAGAAATCCAGAAAGCTGCTGGTTCAGGACAAAGTGGCCGCGGTGTTTGGTTGCTGGACATCAGCATCACGCAAGGCTGCTCTGCCGGTTTTCGAGCAAGAGAATGGTCTGTTGTACTACCCAACATTCTATGAAGGCCTGGAACAGTCGCATAACGTGATTTACACCGGTCAAGAAGCAACACAGCAGATCCTTGCAGGTCTCGACTGGGTCGCTGAAGAGAAAGGTGCCAAGACGTTTTATCTGATTGGTTCAGATTACATCTGGCCACGCACCTCCATGAAAATTGCCCGCAAGCACATTGAAAATGTATTGGGTGGCAAAGTGGTTGGTGAGGAATACAAGCCACTGGGTGATACTCAGTTTGGCTCTGTTATCAACAAGATCCGCCTGAAAAAGCCTGACGTTATCTTCGCTGCCGTTGTGGGTGGTTCCAATGTGGCCTGGTTCAAACAATTGAACGCTGCCGGTATCACCGCGGATAAGCAAACGCTGCTGACCATTTCCGTAACGGAAGATGAAGTATTGGGCATTGGGGGTGAAAACCTGGAAGGCTTTTATTCAGTCATGAAGTACTTCCAGAGCCTGGATAATCCCAACAATGAAGCGTTTGTGAAAGCCTTCAAAGAGATGCATGGTGCCGATAGTGTGATTGGTGACGTGACTCAGGCTGCTTACCTTGGTCCATGGCTTTGGAAAGCGGCTGTTGAGGAAGCCGGTAGTTTCGATGTCGATAAAGTAGTGGCTGTCTCCGAGAAAGGGGAAATTGCACTCGATACAGCGCCAGAAGGCTACGTCAGACTTCACCCTAATCATCACCTGTGGAGTTACACCCGCGTGGGTAAATGGAAGAAAGACGGTCAGGCTGAAGTGGTTTATGAGTCGCCTGAGCTGATTGAACCCAACCCATTCCCAGAAGGTTATCAATAGACATCTGTCTGCGTTGGCAGGCTGCCTGGCAGCCTGCCTTCCTTCTCACAATTATCTTGAATCCTGATTTTATTGACTAATCCCTTGGAGTAAGAATTATGGGTGAGTACTCAATACAAGAATTGACATCAATTCTCGCCATGCAAGGTTTTGCCGGAATCAGTCTATTTAGTGTTTTATTGCTAATGGCACTGGGGCTGGCCATTATTTTTGGACAGATGGGTGTCATCAATATGGCCCATGGTGAGTTCATGGCTATTGGTGCTTATACCACCTATATGCTCTCCAAAATGACAGAGACATACTTTCCGGAGTTAATGTCTTACTACTTCATATTCGCCATATTTGCCTCTTTCATCGTGGCTGGCATCGTCGGTTACTTTGTTGAGTTCCTGCTGATAAGACACTTGTACAAGCGACCCTTGGACACCTTGCTTGCCACCTGGGGCCTGAGTCTTATCATGCAGCAAATGTTCCGGTCACTGTTTGGTGCCCGCGAAGTCAGTCCAACCTTACCGGACTGGTTGATGGGCTCCTATACACCGACAGAAACCATTTTTATCCCTATCAACGGCATGTTTGTACTTGGACTGACAACCCTGGTGACACTGGGGGTATTCATCCTGATGTATCGCTCTTCCTGGGGCCTCAATGTCCGTGCTACCACACAAAACCGAATGATGAGTGGTGCTGTAGGCATTAATACAAAGAGAACAGATCGTCTTACTTTTGCACTGGGTTGCGGCATTGCGGGGATCGCAGGCGCAGCTTTCACGACGATCGCTTCAACCGGTCCAACGATAGGCTCTCTCTACATCGTGGACACATTCATGGTTGTGGTTTTTGGTGGCGCTGCCAGTCTCTTTGGCACTATCGCATCCGCATTTACTATCGCCCAGGCGCAATCCATTCTTGAGTTCTTCATCAGCGGCTCTATGGCCAAAGTGCTGACACTGTTGACGCTTGTCATCATTCTGATGCTTCGCCCTGAAGGCCTGTTCTCAGCGAAAGTTCGCAAGTAATAAAGGGGATAAAGATGAACTTTTTCTTGCAAAGATTTTTGGGTGGGCGTGAAGGGGCTATCAGCGTCGCTATTCTCGCCATTTTGATTCTTATTGTCCTGCCGTTGAGTCTGGATCTTTTCAGGCTCAACCTGGTAGGTAAATATCTCACTTATGCCTTTGCGGCATTGAGCTTGGTCCTGCTGTGGGGGTACGGCGGTATTCTCAGTCTGGGCCAGGGGGTGTTTTTTGGTCTGGGTGGCTATGCCATGGCCATGTTCCTCAAACTTGAGGCTTCCGATCCGGAAAGTACCAAGATACAGTCAACCCCGGGTATTCCTGACTTTATGGACTGGAATCAGTTAACCGAATTGCCCTGGTTCTGGGTGCCGTTTGAGCATTTGTGGGTCGCCATTCTGGCTATCTTCATCGTGCCGGCGGTGTTTGCTTATCTGATTGGTTACTCCATGTTTAAACGCCGCGTCGGTGGTGTTTATTTCGCGATTATCACACAGGTCATTGCACTCATTCTGACCATTTTGATTGTGGGACAGCAGGGTTATACCGGTGGCATCAATGGTATTACCGACTTGAAAACCTTAAACGGCTGGGATATCAGAACCGATTCCGCCAAGTACACACTGTATTTCATCAATGCGATCCTGCTCCTGGCCGTGATCTGTCTGAGCAAATTCATTCTGACCAGTAAGTTCGGTCGGCTGTTGCTGGCCATGAAGGACAAGGAAGATCGTGTTCGCTTCTCCGGTTATGACGTTTCCAGCTTCAAGATCTTCATCTTCTGCGTCGCTGCCGTTATCTCTGCCATCGGTGGCGCGATGTTCACGCTCCAGGTTGGCTTCATGTCACCGTCTTTTGTGGGCATCGTCCCTTCGATTGAAATGGTTATTTTTGCTGCTGTCGGCGGCCGGATGTCTCTGGTCGGCGTCGTCTACGGCACGCTACTTATCAACGCCGGTAAAACCGCCTTTTCAGAGACCTTCCCCGAGCTCTGGCTTTTCCTGATGGGCGGTTTGTTCATCGCGGTCGTGCTTTTCTTCCCTAATGGCCTGGCTGGTATCTATGACAAGTATTTCAAAAACCTGCCGGTGGTCAGAAAGCTGATGTCGTTAGGCAAAAAAGCGGGTGACAGCGACAGCCACAAGCCAAATAATAAATTACAAGGAGCTGCCAAATGAGTACTGAAACTGACTTCTTGTTGGCCATCGAAGATTTGACCGTCTCCTTTGATGGTTTCAGGGCGGTTGACTCATTAAATATGTACATCGATAAGAATGAGTTACGCGTCATCATTGGGCCAAATGGTGCGGGTAAAACCACATTGCTCGACCTGATATGCGGCAAGACAAAAGCCAGTTCGGGGACCATTAAGTTCAAAAGCCAGGAGCTGACCAAAAAGGCAGAACATGAAATTGTCAGAACAGGCGTGGGCAGAAAATTCCAGACCCCATCCATTTATGAAACGCTGACCGTTTATGAAAATCTGGAGGTTTCTTACCCGGAGGGACGCTCGGTCTTTGGGAGCCTGTTCTTCGAATCAAATGAAGCGGTCAGTGAGACCGTGCTGCGAGTCGCCGGGGAAATCCAGTTACTGGATGAACTGGAGACCGAGGCGGCGGTATTAAGTCACGGACAAAAACAGTGGCTTGAAATCGGTATGTTACTGATGCAGGACCCGGAGCTGCTGATGTTGGATGAGCCCGTTGCCGGCATGAGTGCCAAAGAGCGC
Organism: uncultured Methylophaga sp.; assembly: GCA_965229455.1. Classification (GTDB taxonomy): domain Bacteria; phylum Pseudomonadota; class Gammaproteobacteria; order Nitrosococcales; family Methylophagaceae; genus Methylophaga. The sequence goes on along the minus strand of OZ245877.1, from coordinate 1,711,479 downwards.
GATGAAACCGCCGAGTTGTTGAATCAGATCTGTAAAAACCGCTCCGTTATTGTCATCGAGCATGATATGGAATTCGTGAAGAAGATTGCCCGCAAAGTCACGGTGCTGCACCAGGGGCAGATTCTTGCTGAAGGCGATATGGATAAAGTTCAAAACGACGAAAAAGTTATTGAAGTTTACCTCGGCCACTAATATCACTGGAGATTCAATCATGTTTGAAGTTGAAAAATTGCATGTTAGCTATGGCCAGAGTGAAGTGGTTCATGGCGTGAGTTTTACCGCCCAGAAAAATGAAACCGTTGCGATCATGGGGCGAAATGGCATGGGGAAAACCACCCTGTTCAAATCGCTGATGGGGATTTTACCGAGCCAATCAGATAAAGTGATTGTGGATGGGCAGGATGTCAGTCAAGCGGAAAGCTATCAACGGGTCGCCAGTGGGCTGGCATATGTGCCCCAAGGACGGATGATCTTTCCTAACCTGACCGTTAAGGAAAATATTGAAACTGGGCTTGGCGTGTCCAAACAGAAAACCATTCCAGAAGATATTTTTGATCTTTTCCCTGTCCTGCATGAAATGCGGCATAGAAAAGGGGGTAATTTATCTGGCGGGCAACAACAGCAATTGGCGATTGCCAGAGCCCTGGTGACCAACCCGAAGGTATTACTGCTGGACGAGCCCACGGAAGGTATACAACCCTCCATCATCAAGGATATTGCCAAAGTTCTAAATGAAATCAGACAAATGCGCGATATTACTATCGTCGTTTCCGAGCAGGTGCTCAGTTTCACCATGGAGATAGCCGATCGGATCATGGTCATCGACAAAGGCAAGCTTATTCATGAAGACCACCGGGATAATGTCGATGCAGATAAAATAAAGCAGTACCTGACTGTCTAGTCAATCACTGGACTGCCAGGGACGGCAGACGGGTCTGTTAAACCACAACGGTATTGGTGAGACTAACTTTGAACTGTGCCAGGGACAAAAAGACTGCACTTTCCTACATGAATGGCTGGAACGCCTCGCTGAAGCTGGAGTTTGCCTATCGTTCTCCGTTTACGCGTTTGATAAAACGACAGCATCAGGGGCCGTTGGTTTTTCAAAAAGTGCTCTATCCGGAAGGACAGGACACGGCTCACGGATTAATTGTCCATCCTCCCGGCGGTGTAGCTGGAGGGGACAGTCTTGATATCAGCTTTCAGCTCAATGACGAGTCACAGGTTTTACTCACAACCCCGGGAGCGACCAAGTGGTACAAATGCCTGGGAAGACGAGCCAAACAATCCATTCATATTCAGCAAGGTCAAGAAACAGTCCTGGAATGGTTACCCCAGGAAAATATCGTATTCGATGGTGCTGATGCTGATATTTCAACCACAGTAGCGCTGAGTGGTAATGCGATTTTTTCGACGTGGGAAATCACCTGTCTGGGCCGGAAAGCCAGTGGTGAGTCCTGGCAAAAAGGTCGACTTAAGCAATGTACCGAGGTTTTTCGGGATGAAAAGCTTATCTGGTACGACAGTGTGGTTCTGAGGCCTGATAGCCCCGTACTTTCATCCGTGTCGGGCCTGCGTGACAGACTTGTTTTCGGCAATATGATTTTGGCGGCGAGTGAGTTACCCCAGGAATTGATCAAGGCTTGTCGCGAGGTCGCATTGAGTTCCGAGGCGTTATATGGGGTATCAGCCTTGCCGGACATTTTTACCGCTCGATATATAGGGGACTGTGCCCAGGAAGCCAGGCAGTACTTCGAGGCAATCTGGTCCTGTTTGCGTCCCTGGTATGCCGCAAAAAATGCCGTTCGTCCCAGAATATGGGCAACGTGACTTCATCATCACTGAGGTTGAAGAAATATGGAATTAACTCCCAGAGAAAAAGACAAGTTACTCATTTTCACGGCGGCACTCCTGGCTGAAAGACGCTTGCATAAGGGACTCAAGCTGAACTATCCGGAGGCTGTCGCCTTTATTTCAGCTGCGATCATGGAAGGTGCCAGAGAAGGGCGAAGTGTCAGTGAGCTAATGGGATATGGGGCAACCTTACTGACCCGTGATGAGGTGATGGAAGGCATCCCAGAAATGATCCCGGAGATCCAGGTCGAGGCGACCTTTCCCGATGGGACCAAGCTCATCACTGTTCACCACCCAATTGTTTGAGGAAACTATGATGATTCCCGGTGAAATACATTGTGCAGAAGGCGATATCGAACTCAATACCCACCGTGAGACACGACAGGTCGATGTCGCTAATGTTGGTGACAGGCCGGTTCAGGTTGGCTCGCATTATCACTTCTATGAAGTGAATGAGGCGCTGAGCTTTGACCGAGACAAGGCTTATGGCTTTCGACTCAATATTACAGCAGGCACAGCGGTCCGGTTCGAGCCCGGCCAGATGCGAACCGTAGAGTTAGTCAGTCTGTCCGGAAACCGAATTGTGTATGGCTTTGCCGGCAAAATCATGGGGGCCTTGAAATGAGTGTCAAAATAGATCGTCAGGCCTATGCTGAAATGTTTGGTCCGACAACAGGCGATAAGGTCAGGCTTGCAGACACCGAGCTATGGGTGGAAGTGGAACAGGACTTCACTAGCTATGGTGAAGAAGTGAAGTTCGGGGGCGGTAAAGTCATCCGTGATGGTATGGGCCAATCTCAACTGACTTCGATCGATGTGGCTGATACTGTCATTACCAACGCGCTCATTATTGATGCCATTACTGGTGTGATTAAGGCGGATGTCGGCATTAAAGATGGTTATATCAGTAGTGTGGGGAAAGCGGGGAACCCGGATATTCAGCCTGGGGTTACAATCCCGATCGGGGCAGGGACGGAAATCATAGCTGGTGAAGGGATGATACTCACGGCGGGGGGCATTGATAGTCATATTCATTGGATCTGTCCACAACAAATCGAAGAGGCACTGACTTCCGGCATCACGACGATGCTTGGTGGTGGCACAGGGCCTGCTACGGGCACCTTTGCCACGACCTGCACGCCGGGCCCCTGGCATATTCACAGAATGCTGGAGGCGGCAGAGGCCTTTCCGATGAACCTGGGGTTCTTCGGTAAAGGGAATGTGTCACTACCGGAGGCGGCTGAAGAGCAGGTCAGCGCCGGAGCTATCGGGCTCAAGCTCCATGAAGACTGGGGCACAACCCCAGCGGCTATCGATAACTGTCTGAGTGTTGCCGAGGCCATGGATATTCAAGTGGCAATCCACACGGATACATTGAATGAGTCAGGCTTTGTCGAGACCACGCTGGACGCTTTCAAGGGCAGGACCATACATACCTTCCATACCGAAGGTGCCGGTGGCGGCCATGCGCCGGATATTATCAAAGCGATCAGTTCGCCCAACGTGCTGCCATCTTCTACCAATCCAACCCGGCCATTCACAGTGAATACACTGGATGAACATCTCGACATGCTGATGGTGTGTCACCATCTGGATTCGTCAATAGCTGAAGATGTCGCCTTTGCCGAATCCCGTATTCGTCGTGAAACCATTGCTGCCGAGGATATTCTGCATGACACCGGGGCATTTTCGATGATGTCCTCTGATTCACAAGCAATGGGACGTGTGGGTGAGGTCATCATGCGCACCTGGCAGACGGCACACAAAATGAAGGTGCAACGAGGGCCCCTGGAAGAGGATAAAAGTCGAGGTCAGGGAGATAGCGATAACTTCCGTGTCAGAAGGTACATCGCAAAATACACGATCAACCCGGCGATAACGCATGGTATCTCACATATTGTTGGTTCCATTCAGTCTGGTAAGTTCGCTGACCTGGTGCTTTGGCGACCGGCATTTTTTGGCGTTAAACCCACACTGATTCTGAAGGGCGGCACCATCGTCTCCGCTGCCATGGGGGATCCCAATGCCTCAATTCCGACCCCGCAGCCTGTTCACTACCGTCCCATGTTCGGCAGCTTCGGTAAGTCAGTTACAAATAATTCATTAACTTTTGTTTCTCAGGCTGCAATGCGAAACCCCGAGCTGCGAATGCTGGAGCTGAACAAGATGCTGGTCGCCGTCAAAAACTGCCGGAACGTGACAAAAAAGGATATGGTACTGAATGACGCAACACCGCAGATTGAGGTTGACCCAGAGACCTATCAGGTGCTGGCCGATGGTGAGCTCTTGATGTGTGAGCCTGCTGAAGTCCTGCCTATGGCCCAACGCTATTTTTTATTTTAGGTAGTTAATCATGTTGGAAATTAGTGAGAAATTATCTCATCACCATGAAACGATGACCGATCTCAGTGTGGCACTGAGTTATGACGCCAGGAAGAAAAGCCGGATCAGAGTGGCGTTGAGCAATGGGGAAGAGGCGGCGATTTTCATGCCCAGGGGATCAATATTACGCGGTGGAGACATACTGGTAGCCAGTGACGGACGAAAAATTAGGGTGATTGCGGCGGATCAGGCAGTCAGTAGAGTGACTGCAAAAACCGCTCAGGCATTAACGAGAGCCGCTTACCATCTGGGCAACCGTCATGTGCCTCTGCAGATAGAAGCGAGCTGGTTGATCTTCGAGCAGGATGCCGTGCTCAAAGACATGTTACTGGGATTGGGCGATATCGAGGTTGAAGATTTAGATGCCCCCTTTGAGCCTGAGGCGGGTGCCTATGGTGGTGGACATCATCACGGGCATGATCACTGATGGAGAATAGATTTGCTTTTTCCCGTTTACTGCAATTAGCCAGTCCAACACTGCCAATAGGGGCATATAGCTACTCTCAGGGTCTGGAGTGGACCATTGAGTCCGGTGACGTTGCTTCGCCGGAGCAGGCACAAAACTGGATGGCCGAGGTAATGAATAATTATCTGGGTGTGTTTGATTTGCCCGTCATCAAGCGTCTTTATGAAGCCTGGCAGGCAGTGAACGAAGTGCAAATTCATCATTGGGATGCAAGATACACAGCTGGGCGTGATACAGCAGAGACGCTGCTGGAATCAAGGCAAATGGGGTATTCTCTACTCACACTGCAAAAAGCGTTGTCTACGCTATCCGAAGAAAGATTAGCCATCGCTGAGCGCATCAGCGAACCGGCATTTCCAACACTTTATGCTGCCGTTGCTGTGAGTTGGGAAATTCCCGTGAAAGACTGTCTGCATGCCTATTTATGGTCATGGCTGGAGAACCAGGTCAGTGTGGCGATGAAAACGATTCCGCTAGGGCAGGTTGCAGGCCAGCGAATGCTGGGAGAGGTGTCTCTGTTGATACCGTCTACTGTTGAGTCATCCCTGTGTCTTGACGAGGATGACATATCAAACTTTTCTCCGGCATTGACGATCGCCAGTTGTCGTCACGAAACGCAGTACACACGGCTTTTTAGATCCTGATGCAATGATTAAGAGAACAACCATGAAAGAACCTTTAAGAGTTGGTATAGGCGGTCCTGTCGGTTCAGGTAAAACGGCATTAACACTGGCTTTGTGCCGACGTCTACGCGATGTCTATAACATCGCCGTGGTCACGAATGATATCTATACGCGTGAAGATGCTGAATTTCTTACCCGGAATGAAGCGCTCTCGGCTGATCGGATTATTGGTGTCGAAACGGGGGGCTGTCCCCACACAGCGATACGAGAGGATGCCTCCATGAACCTGGAAGCCGTGGCACAGCTCAGTAAGCGGTTTGATCCCCTGGATATCGTTTTCATAGAAAGTGGCGGCGACAATCTGGCAGCGACTTTCAGCCCGGAACTCTCGGACTTGACCTTGTATGTGATTGACGTCTCTGCCGGTGAGAAAATTCCGAGAAAAGGGGGGCCGGGGATTACTAAGTCTGACTTACTTATCATCAACAAGACTGACCTGGCACCCCTGGTTGGCGCGTCGTTGGAGGTGATGGACCGGGACGCCAAAAAAATGCGCGCTGACCGACCCTTCTATTTTACCAATCTGAAGGATGAAGAAGGGCTTGACGAGATTATTGCTTTTATCGAAAAGCAGGGCTTGATGCTCAATTAATACAACACTAACAGGAGGTTTGGATGAAACGCGCTTATTTAACAGCATTATTTTTTCTATTGGTCCCACTCACTTCAATGGCCCATCCGGGACATGACACGAGCACTTTTATGAGTGGCTACCTGCATCCTTTGACAGGGATTGATCATTTATTAGTGATATTGGCGGTGGGTTTTTGGGCTGCCCGAACATCCAGACAAATGTGGCAACTACCGTCTATCTTTATCGGCTTTATGTTGATTGGACTGCTGTTTGGCGCCGGTCTCCAGAGTGCCGTTTTTGTCGAGTGGGGAATACTGGCAAGTTTATTCACGATGGCCGTCGTTCTTATGCTCGCCAGTGACGTCAACAACATGGTGAAATATGGATTAACCAGCCTGTTTGCGCTGTTCCATGGCATGGCGCATGGCAATGAATTAGTGCTTGCAGACAATGCACTCGCAGTGATCGCCGGTATGCTGCTGTCATCCTCACTGCTTATTGTTATGGGTGTATACTTTGGTAAGCGCCAGGGTCGGGTTGGTGCTTACTTCAGAAACATTATCGTTTCTTGTTTAACGTTTACTGGTGCACTGTTCCTGCTCAGTTAACAAAGCAATGCTGCTTACGCCCTGTCGCGTCTCATCCGAAGCGTCGGCAAGGTAACTACGTAAAATTACGTAGATAACTCATCAATGGGTATCCGCTATGATGCCCGTTGAGCAATCTAATGTTTGAGACCCGGACAAGCATTAAACCTTTGTCAGGACAGCAGCATTGAACACAAACCAGGCCAAATCAATACATCCAGAGCCCGATGCACCACAACGTATTGTAAAAATCCGGCGTGATTACAATACCTGGGTGGCCAATGAAACGCTTGAAGATTATGCGCTGCGTTTCACGCCCCATTCGTTTCGTAAGTGGTCTATATTCCGTGTTTCAAATACGGCTCTGGGGGCGATATCCTTCCTCGTTCTCGAGGCAATCGGTGGCACTATCGCCATCAATTACGGTTTCAATAATGCTTTCTGGGCAATATTGACCGTCACTTTGATCATCTTCCTGACCAGCCTGCCCATCAGTCACTACGCGGCGAAGTACGGATTAGATATGGATTTGCTGACGCGTGGTGCAGGTTTCGGTTATATCGGTTCGACAATATCTTCCTTTATATATGCGACCTTTACCTTCATTTTATTTGCTTTAGAGGCCGTCATTATGGCGTACGCCATCAGCCTCTATTTTCCATTGCCAATTTATGTCTGTTATTTGATATCGGCCCTGGCAATTATCCCGATGGTCACACACGGCGTGACGTTTATCAGCCGAATTCAGATGGTCACTCAGCCGGTGTGGTTGGCAATGACCTTTATCCCCATTGGATTCATCCTGTTTAAGCACCCTGATGCACTGAGCGGCCTGGTTAATTTTGCCGGTGAGTCCGGTTACGACAGAGATTTCAACATTTATATGTTCGGCTCTGCGGTGGCGATTGGCATGGCCCTAATTCCCCAGGTGGGCGAGCAGGTCGACTTCCTGCGTTTCATGCCTGAAAAAACCAAATCAAACCGATTGAAATGGTATGCCGGCGTGGTTGCTGCCGGTCCCGGCTGGATCAGCATGGGCATGGTCAAGATGTTTATCGGCACTTTTCTGGCCTATCTCGCTGTCACAGCCGGCTTGTCTTTTGAACAGGCAGTGAATCCCACCTACATGTATATGGTGGCCTTCGGTGAGCTGATTGATAATGCCGATGTCGTGCTGGCAGTCACGGTGTTTTTTGTCGTGCTGTCACAAATAAAAATCAACATTACCAACGCCTATGCCGGCTCGCTGGCCTGGTCAAACTTTTTTGCCCGGCTGACACATCGTCATCCTGGCCGAGTGGTCTGGCTGATATTCAACGTGCTGATTGCCACGATGCTGATGTTGCTGGACGTGTTTCAGGCGCTGGAACAAATCTTAGGCTTGTATTCGAATATTGCGATTTCCTGGATCACTGCTGTCGTCGCCGATCTGGTCATCAATAAGCCTTTGGGTCTCAGCCCCAAAGGGGTGGAATTCCGCAGAGCCTATCTGTTCGATATCAACCCGGTCGGGGTCGGGGCCATGATCATTGCCTCGATACTGTCCGTGACCGCATTCCTTGGCGCATTCGGGCTGGAGGCCCAGGCTTTTTCATCCTTCATCGCGATTATCGTGGCGCTGATTGTCTCGCCGGTTCTGGCGTATTTAACCAAGGGACGTTTTTATCTGGCCCGTCAGCCTTACCAGTTTCATCAAACAACCGGTAAAGAAACCTGCAGTATTTGTGGCCGTGACTATGAGACTGATGATGTGGCTCACTGTCCTGCCTACCAAGGGCCCATTTGTTCCCTGTGCTGCAGTCTGGATGCACGCTGTAATGATGCCTGTAAGCCTCACGCCACGCTGAGTTCGCAATGGCAGACACTGGTGAATAAACTGCTTCCCAATAAATGGTCGAGCAGTGTACACAGTGGGCTGGGACATTATCTGCTGTTGTTGTCAGCCACGGTTATTCTGCTGGCAGCGATATTCGGGCTTTTATACACCCATATTTCGCTGACAGTGACAGAATATGCCGCGCAAATCATGCCCCAGATCATGATTGGCTTCACCAAGGCATTTTTTGCCTTGGTGCTGGTGAGCGCCGTGATCGTGTGGTGGATCGTGCTGGCCTCACAATCAAGAAATGCGGCCTACCAGGAGTCCAATCACCAGAATGCATTGCTGCAGCGAGAGATCCTGCTGCACAAAGAAACCGATGCCGAACTGCAACATGCCAGAAAAGTCGCCGAGGATGCGAACCAGGCCAAGAGTCGTTACATCACGGGGATTAGTCATGAGCTCCGTTCACCCTTAAACAGTATTCTTGGCTATGCCCAGTTACTCAATAACAGTGACCAGGAGAATGACAAAAACCGTCATGCCACCAAGGTCATTTTGCGAAGTGGGGAACATTTACTGTCGTTGATAGAGGGCACGCTCGACATCGCCCGGATAGAAAACGGCAAGCTTGAATTTGATCTGAAATCACTGCGATTGCCGGATTACATTCAGCAAATCGTCAGCATGTTTGAAATCCAGGCCCGAAATAAAGGCCTGCAATTCAACTATAGCGGGCATGAAGACTTGCCAGCCGTGGTCAAGGCAGACCATAAAAGGTTGACTCAGATTCTGACCAATATCATCGGCAACGCCGTGAAATACACGCATCAAGGCGAGGTGTCACTGCATTTTAACTATGCCCGGGAGTTTCTGAATATCAAGGTGAAAGATACAGGCCCCGGGATATCCGCTTCAGAACAGGCTCGAATTTTTGAACCCTTCGCCCGTGGCAATACGGCAACGGGAATTGGTGGCACGGGCCTGGGGTTGACCATTGCCAAGCTGCTGACCGAGTTAATGGGCGGGGTTATTGAACTCAAGAGTGAGCTGGGCGAGGGGAGTGAATTTGATATCAGGCTGTTTCTGCCGACGATTCGCAGTATTCAGCCGGAACATACTATCCCCAATAGAATGCCCGTCGCTTATGAAGGGGAACGCAAAAAAATCATGGTCGTTGATAACGACCCCGTCGATAGAGAACTGCTCAGTAACCTGTTGGTCCCGTTAGGCTTTAATGTGATTGAAGCTGCCTCTGGGATGGAGTGTATAACGCTGTACCAGACATTAAAGCCGGATGTCATTTTCCTGGATCTGGCGATGCCGGAGATGGACGGCTGGGAAGCCGCGCACATTATCAGAAATGTTCATTTCGCCACGGTCAAGATCTGTATCGTGTCGGCCAATGCCTTTGACAGGGGGCTTGAAAACTCATCGGGTATTACCGCCGACGACTTCATGCCCAAGCCGATTAACCTGTTTGAGTTAATCAATTGGCTGGAACGCGCGCTCGCTATCCAATGGATTCATAAAAGCGACGATAATAAAAAGCTGGCAAAGACAGTTATCCCGCCACCACAGGAGACAATCAACAAGCTCATGAAGTTACTGGAAATGGGCAACATCACAGCCATCAATCAGTGTCTGGAGGATGTGACACGGACATCACCGCATTGCCGGGACTTTGTTGAGACAATGAGCCCGATGCTGGCCTCATTTGATTTGGATGGCATCAAACAGTTTCTGGAGAAGTACTCAAATGAAAGATGAACAAAACGCCAGTGGGCTGGTACTGGTCGTAGACGACTTTCCAGATACCCTGGCTTTATTGCATGACGCCCTGATTGAGTCCGGCTTTTCTGTTCTTGTTGCGAACAACGGCCCGTCCGCTTTGAAAATCTGCAACGAGGCAAAGCCGGATGTGGTGCTTCTGGATGCTGTCATGCCTGACATGGATGGCTTTGAAGTCTGTAAAGCGCTTAAAGCGGAGCCGGAAACCCGGGGCATTCCCGTTATTTTCATGACCGGCCTCACTGAGCCTGAGCATGTTGTGGCCGGGTTTAATGCGGGGGGCATCGACTACGTGACTAAGCCGCTGATTCCGGTTGAAGTCATTGCACGGTTGAATACCCACATGAAAACGTCTCGCCTGATGAGTCACACACAGGGAGCGTTTGATGCATTTGGTCAGGCAGCCTTGGCATTGTTGCCCGGCACAGACCGTATTATCTGGCAAACCGCGTTAGCCAAAAAACTGATGCAGGACTACTTTCCTGATGGTCATTCGTATGAGGGCTCTAAATTCTCTGAGTGGATAGCAGAGTTGGATGAGAAACAGCCCAAACAACGCAGTTCACTGGTCATTGAAAAAAATGCCAGCAAGCTGGTGTTAACGGCTGCCGATATTCAGAGTGATGAGCAATGGCTCATCCTGCTTCAGGAAGAGTCAGAAAAAGCACAAATAGAGAAGTTGAGAGCCACGTTTAATCTAACCAAACGGGAATCAGAAGTGCTGCACTGGGTCATCATGGGGAAAACAGATAAAACAATTGCCCAGATCCTGGGGAGTAGCCCTAGAACAGTCAATAAGCACCTGGAGCATGTGTATATCAAGCTTGGCGTTGAAACACGCACAGCGGCAGCATCCATAGCCATTAACAAGCTTCAGAACGTGCCAGCATAGAGCTGTCTCAAGCACACAGACACAAAAAAGCCGACTTTGCGTCGGCTTTTTATTCAGTAGAGTGCTGACTTCAACTTACTTTGGGTTGTAGTCATCAAAACGCTCGATATATTCCTCGATGTTTTGCTCCATCATCTCTCTGTAACGCTGCGAGAAGTAATCCACCATTTTCTGCTTTTCTTCTTTCAGCTTTTCAACATCGTCAAACTGACGCACGGTGCTGAACACGTTGAAGCGAGCAGCAGAAAACAGCAGGGCTGCATTCACATTATCGACTTCGGTTTCTGCATGCTGCTGGTTAGCGACCGCAATAAATTCATCACAACGTTCCTGGAAGGTTTTTTCTTTTGGGGCGTTTTCGCTCATTGTCTCTCTCGTTAATAATTGTTTTAAGTTTTGCTCAGCCAAACAGTGACTTGATTCGATTGACCATAATTTTAACCCGGCTCAACAGGCATTTAACAACATTGCCATTGGCATGTTTGAAATGCTTCTTGAAAGGCTTTTTCACTTCCCAGGTGCCTTTGAAGCCATTCGGGAAAATTACCAAATCACCGGCTTTGAATGTCACTGCCGGACTACCGTCTTCCGGTGTCATCACGCATTCGCCTTCAAGGATATAGGCATATTCAGTGGTAATAAATTTCCACGGGAATACAGAGACTTCTTTCTGCCATGTCGGCCAGTGTTTTATACCCAGTTTTTTCAGTTGCTCTTCGCTTGGGTTCGGTTCTACGGTGATTTGTTTCAATTTATTTTCCTGATTAATCTCATATCGCCGGTCGATATGATTACAGGGGAAAGTAGGTTACAAGATCAGCGTGTATTTTCATAGGCAATCACGCTGCGGCATTTGGGGTACGTCGAGCAGCCCCAGAACGATTGGCCCTTGTTCTCACCTTTTCTGGTCTGTCTTAACACCATGTCACTACCGCACTTAGGGCAACGTTGTTTGTTCTGTTTTTCAGCCACAATGCTTTGAACATGTTTGACATGCTCACGGTGGTTTTTAAAGGTTCTGGCTAAACGTCCGGATTCGATGGCTTGGGTGATTTCAATGACTTGCTTGGGGCTTAAAACCGGCTGGGTTTTAGTCGTGATGTAGCGAACATACCCCATGCCATAAGTCACGTTGTCTGGCATAGGTGTTTTAAATTCGCTTTCACCAATAAACACGATAACTGAGTGGACTTGATTCTCTTCAAGGCCAAGCAGGGCTTGTAGCGTTTTCGTATGTTTATAGTTCTGGTGAAGCGGGTTCTGGAATTTGTTTGTGTGCCTGTAGATTTTCTGAGTCCAGGTTCTTTGATTGGGTGTTCCAAAAATCCAGCCTCTGAGGTTTTTCGTCTCTACAACAAATACGCCATACACAGATACGATGATATGGTCGATTTGGGTGGTGCCATCCATAGTAGGGAGAGTGACGTTTTTGATGAGATGATAGACGTCTTTATCTAATTTCCAGCGAGCAAATACATTGACCACGAACTCGCCGAAAACCCCTTTAAACCAGGGTGATTTGATGACCGCAACGAATAGTAAAAGCGGAATTAGATACCAGAGCGAGAGTAATGCTTGATAGATTGGAGAAAAGTCCATTAATCAATTCCTTTTGAATGCCTACCGAAGTCAAGCATATACCGACTTCAAAATTAAATCATCGAATGATTATCGGCCTGACTGACCTAATTCATTGATAGGGCACCAGACATAGGAGTAGATTACCCGTTGGGGTGACTTATACCAGTCCATTAGCAGTGTTGGGATTATAGAGAAGGAAGTAAAATGCAGAAAAAGGTGTTAGTGAAAGAGTCTATCAAGCTGCTCAAGCTCCTAGCAGTGGGATTTCTGCTGATCATTATTCTGGTACTGGCAGGCGAAAAAATGACGGGTACAGAAATGGTGATATTGGCTATCACCCCGTATATTCTTTATCAGCTTTACTTTGCGTTTAACAGGAACAGGGCTGGGCGTCGTAAGAAGAAATAATCTGCTCCAAAAAACTGAAATTTAGGGTGGAATGATCAAACGTGTCTGAAACTTTTGATTTGAGTAGTTAGGGGTTTTGATTTTCCTAGTTTAGGTGAGTCTTTATTATACCCAGTAGAGTGGTGGTCAGGTCTCGATTGTGCTCATGAATCAATCCGTAGAGTTCATCCTCAGTTTTTTGACCAGAAGATATTACTTTTCCCCAATAAGTCTTAGCTGTTTTTTTCTTTTTTTCCGCATGTTTGAAAGGTGCAAGATGTACATCTGTGAGTAATTTTTCTCGGTTATCCCAAATGTAAACTTCTAGATCATCCACTGGTGAGCTTACTAATAAACTCTTACTTGTCCAGTTCTTCGATAATTGGTGATGTATGTCGCCATCGACAACGACAAGGACATGCTTTTCGAGTCCAAATATTTGGTGTTGATCATTCTTCGCAACAATATTTCTAACTTGTGGTTCTCCTCCTACCTCAATAATTTCATATTCATAAAATGTTTGAATGTGATTTTTTATAAGATATTTAATAAAACCACTCAGCATTTCGTCTTCCGTAAGAATATATCGTTCTTTTCCTCTAAACCCATATAAGTCAGATTTAATATACCCATACGAACGATTTTCGATTGATATGGTCCCGGTTTTTGTGCTTTCGATGTAGTAAATCCCACCAGGGTCAACAGTGCTCATGAATGCTAAAGAGTGAGATATAAGCACTAGTCTTGTGCCATGTTTGGATACCAGAGGTTTTATTGCTGAGAATAGTTTGACCTGAGCAGATGCATCCAAAGCTATGTCCACTTCATCAACAATTACTAAGGATGCTTTAGAAGTAATCAGTCTGAAAAGCTGTATCAAGAAAAATTCACCTGAACTTAAATGATCTTCACGAATGTAATAATCATTTTTTAGGAGAATAAAATAAAAGTTGTTTTTTTTTACTGAAGTAACTTTCAGGTTATCGAATTTATCAGTCGAGTAAATGCTTTTCAGAAAGGCGATCATTTCATCTGCAGATGAGTACTCTGATGAAGCTATGTTAGTTCTTATGTCGTTATCGTACTGAGCGATAAGAGAAAACTGTTGAAACCTCTTGCCATGAGGAACAGATAACTCAGCAACTATAGACTTTCGGGGTGGTAAATTATCTTTGGTATCGAGTGCAGCTAATTTTGGGTTATATGTGTATGAAAACTCGTTAAAGCCAGCGATTTCGAAAGTTATCTGGCTATTTTTTTTTACTGAATTAAGGCTTGATGATTTCTGAAATATTGTCGGATCATCAATCAATGCAAATGATTTAACAAGAGAAGTTTTCCCTAGTCCATTTTTACCTGTCAGTACTATTATATTTGAAGCTGTGAAGTCAAAGCATACCTCCAGCTTTGATAATGACTTTATATGTCTAAGAGTAATTCTATCCTTAGTCATCTTCTTTTGACTCCATCATGGAGCGAAGTGTTAATGCACCGTATTTTTTCTGTAACTTATCTATATATCTAGGATCAACCGAGTTAGCGTAATGCAGTAGGCCGAAAAGAGATTTTTCATCTCCATTCATCGTTTTTTCTAGATAATCTTGGTATCTATTTTTGTCGTTTGAATAAAAATACAGAAGAGACTCAAGTTGAGTTTTATATTTTTTATCAATTGTTACCTGTCCATTAGGTAAAATTACTAAACCAAGAATTTTTACTTTGTTACCTAAGCTGGTTATGTGAGTTTTGCTTTCATTCAGTTTCAGTGAACTCGAAGCATATTCAATAAGCATGCTTTGGACAATTTCTTTCAGAGAAGATAGCTCATCAAAAGTTTTACCAGATATGATTATGTCATCTGCATATCTCGTATATTTTAGTGACTTTGTTTCGCAGTAATCTTTGAGTACACAATCAAATTCATATAAGAATGCATTACTGAGTTCAGGAGAAGTTGGAAATCCAACCGGGATTGAATCATCATAAGTTGTGATATCAGTAATAAAATCAATGTAATCTCCAATATCCATTATTGGAATTAGATGTTTATCACGCTGCAAAATATTTTTGACATCACTTTTTTTTATATTCTGATAAAAACTTTCAATGTCCGTTAAGAAAAAATATTTATTTTCACTGTGTGCGCTCACAGCTGTTAATGTGCTTTTTTCTTTGATGAACGAATGAACTACAGCAATTTCCTTAGCAAGATATTTAAACAAAACTTTGTTGATGAACCTTAGATAGCTCTTAAGCTTTGTTGACTGGCGTATTATTACGCGTTCATCAATTTCAAATTTTTCTATTTCTGTTTCCAGTGATGTGGACAGAAAGTCTTTGTAGGCAGCCTTATTATGGAAAATGGCATTAAATGCTTGTTCTAGGGTCCTTTTACTCACATTTAACCTTTTATCCTAAGATGGGAAATGTAGTCGTTTCCGATAATCAGAAATAATTTCCATACATTGATTAAACGATAAGTTATCAAATCTTACGTAACTTGTGGGGGATAGTGAATTGAAGATAAAGTATATTTTCAACTACCTCACCCCTCTATACACTTGAGGGGGAGACAGAAGAAATTAAATTCTAGGCAGGTAGGGACCAGCTTTACGACTGGAGATGCTCCTAATCACTGGTAGAACCTATTATAACTATTATTTTCTAATTTGATCAATTTTAGTTGAGGAAGTTTTTTATTGAACCGCCACTAATTGAAGGTCAAAATTTCAATAAAAAAGCCGACTCAAGGTCGGCTTTTTTCAATCATGTAGGGGCGATCATAAATTACGTTATTAATACATAATTATCAATTGGTTATGGTGGTTATGCGCTCATAAAAAAATAAATATGCGACCATAAAATGTTTAAAACCTACATATACAACCATAAAACGTCAAAAACCTACTGCCGAGATAGAAATATCAGATTAAATTGATGCTTAGGCTGGATTTTTTCAACGGTACTGAGGGAAGTCCAAATAATAGCCGGAAGTTGTCTACGATTTTCAAGGCAATAAAGAAAAGTATTCATCAAAGGCTGACAGGGGATTTTTCGTAAGTACTAGTACTTAAATTAGATGATTTCAATTTAACTCTGGTGCCGAGAACAACTATTCTTCTAACCTTGCTGTAAAAGTAGAGGTGCAAATCCACCACCCGGTGTACGTAAGTTGGTAGCTTGACCTCGATAAAGTCTTGCTGCAGCAAGTAATAATTCCCCTCGGTAAGTATACAATCGCACATCAACCTTAAGCATTTCACGTTCGTTATCAACCATCACAACACGTTCTGAGGGTGGCACATAGGCCTGTGCAACATAATCACTTTCAAGAATACGTGCAAATGTGCTTTTGGTCAGCTTGCTGCCGCGATAGACACCCTTGCTGCCATGACCTGCCACCGGTTTAAAAAACCACTGCCGCCGTTGTTGCCAGAGTGATTGCTCATCATGGGCGGTAACCTGAATGGTGTGGGGAATACCCTTTTTTAAAAGTTCAGCATTTTCAGTACTTAACCCCCAATCTAGTAGAGTCTGCTGATCTGACATTAAGGCCAAGTTTCGCTTATCAGCAAATAGGGCGTGTGTATAAGGATTCGGGGTGATAACTGCTCCACATTCTAACCAAGCAAAACGCAAAGCAGCATGTTCAGGTGCATCTAGTCCAAAGTCGACCAGACGGTTGTAAACCAAATCGATTTTCTGGTTATCACCATACAAGACTCCTGATTCGTATTTGAGATCCGTTGGTGAAAGTATGACGGCATCAATGCCATGTTGGATGAATAGCTGTTGCGCGAGTTTGAACTCCGGATAGAGATGTTGTTCTTCCGGTGCATCGTCGATGATTGCAATTCGCTCAGGTTGTCCGCTACCTCTCTGGGCCCGCCATTCACTTATAAATTGCGCAATGACTGCTTCATCGAAATCTTTTGCCCAAGACCCCTGTGTATTGCCGCTACAACATTTTAGTTGGGCGCGAGTCAGGATGGCATTAAGAAAAGCGCCACCGGCATTGGTATTGATTTCGATAAGACGAGGACCATCCTCACTGAGGTGGAAATCATAGCCCATAAAAGCGCCTACTGGACCGGGATTATGCCGTGCACTCTCAGGTGCCCAAGACATGATCTGTTGCTGATATTCTGCAAGTGAAGCAGCGGATTCGATTGCCTTAACAATCGCCTGCATTTGTTCAAGATCAGAACTTGGAACAAAAATCGCGGCATTTGAGAAGAATTGGCGCATGCCCGAAGTAGACAGGATGCCTTCAGCGTTATCACCCAATTGGTTGTTGAGATCGCGAATAATCGCTGACCAATCTAGAGTAACGCAGGTACAGTGATGGTTTAGCCGTTGTGATCTTGTCTGCTCTTGAGAACTATCGATTTTTTTCATTGATTCTCCTCTGTCGGAAAACGTTATATTAATGTCCAACGGTTAACTTTAAATCATAGGTGTTTAGTTTGATTAGTGACCGTTATTGCAATCTTTACCAGCCTGCTTAAAGCCCCTTTGTTGGACGTCCTCTATAGTTAAACAGGATGAACATTCTGCCTGAGGCTTCCATAATCCTTGTAATAAGCAAAGGAAATCGTGAACACAAAAGAATAATGGGTATACGGATTTAATGGTTGATGGGGCACCTTCACCCCATCAATCTGATACCACCCTCAGATGGTTGATAGATCGACTCCGTAGTTGAGTTCCTCTGCGACGTCCGGCAGTCCGTAACCGATGGTTTTCTTGTAGAAAGGAGAGACCTTCGCAGTCGGTGCCTTCTTCTTGTGCTTCGTGGTGTAGAGCATTCGTGCCCGCATCACCTCGAAGGAGTAACCGCGCCCTTCACGGTTCTTGTCCTTGGCCAGTCGGTTGATGGACTCCGTGTAAGCGTTGGTGACGGGCATGTCCGTCTCGAAGTAGGTCATGGTCTCTTCGCGCCAGTTTCCCACTGCCCTGACCAGATCGCTCCAGACTTTCTTTTGGCCCTTCGGGATGGTGGCTATCCACTCGTCCAGGGCGGCTTCTGCCTGGAGCCGTGTGGTGGCGTCCCAGATGCCGTAGAAGCGCTCCTTGTGCTCGTAGGCGGCCAGCAGTTGCGGGAACGCGCCTGTCCAGGTCTCCATGATGAGGCGCTCCCGGTCTGAGACTTCGTGAGCGCGTTTCAGCAGGATTTTCCGGTCTCCCTTGAGAGTCCGGCTCTGGGACGGTTTCAGCTCCTTTCTGAGGCCCTTGCGCACTCTCTCTAGGGCATCGTTGGCCATGCGCACCACATGGAACTTATCGACCACGATACGGGCCTGGGGCAGCACAGCCTTGACCGCTGCCCGGTAGGGGTTCCACATGTCCATGCTGACGATCTCGACCTTCTGCCGGTCTTTCAGCTTCATCAGGTAGTTGGTCACCACGTCCTGGCGGCGGGTGGCCAGCAGGTCGAGCAGGGTTCGCTCCTCAATGTTGGACAGCTTGGCTCGGTGGCGATAACAGGTTTCGCTGATCCCAAAGATCTCGCAGGCCAAACGAATACTCAGGCCGAGTTTGGCGACGACCCGCTGCGCCATCTCTTTACGCAGAGATGGCTTTACCACTTTCCCTCAAGCGCCTCCTGGCGGATCTGGGATTTCAAGCATTCCTCAGCATACATTTTCTTCAAGCGGCGATTTTCATCTTCAAGCTCTTTGAGGCGCTTAACCATTGCGGTGTCCATGCCGCCATACTTCGCGCGCCATTTGTAGAAGGTGGCACTACTGATACTGTGTTCTCGACAAAGATCTTGAACACTTATGCCCGCTTCGTTTTGTTTGAGGATCGCCATGATCTGGCTATCTGTAAATTTTGATGTCTTCATGCAGAATCTCCTGCGCTTTAGTTTACGAGAAAATTCTACTTTTGAACTCAGTTATTTATTGGGGGGATTACATAAAGAATTAGTGGAGATTCAGTATCCGTGAAAACCTTAAACAAGCCGATTAGAGTGTTGAATTGGACTCAAACTTGGAACTGATTCATAATTGAATGTACTAAAGCCTATTGTCATCATAAATTCTAAACCAATGTCAGTCCATTCTTTCGTTAAAGTACTTATTCTGATGATTGTCATGCAATCAGGTATTGTTGCGGCTGACGTTCACAGTGTTGTGCCGGAGGATGCTTCTGAGCAACACCTTGACAATAATGATTTCGATGACAGCCACCAAGACCAGGCTCAACTCGCTGGTGAACAGAATTCACCCTCTTCTGATCCTGCTGAAAGTTGTGTTTTGTGTATGCACTGCCACTGCTCACACTTTATAGCTATAAATACCAGTTCAAGCATCGAAGTTTATCCTAGTCCGGAAAACTTTTATTACCCCTACCAGCTAGCTTCTGTCACTGACTTTTCAGTCAGTATGTACCGCCCTCCTAAATCCTGATCTGCTGACATTTCACGCGGACCCGATCTGAGTCCGTTGTTCACAGATATACAGGATTTTTTTCATGAAAAAGCAATATGATTGCGTGCAGAGTTCACGTAAGCCCGTTGTGCTTGCTTTAGTTTATTCATTGCTTCTAACAGCGATGGCGCCGCTCACCTATGCTGATGCCGGGCAACAAGAAAAGGCATTGGGTCTGAGGGAAGCGATGCAACAAACGCTACAGCAGCATCCTTCGTTGCAAGTTTTTCCACTACGCCAGCAGGGACTGGAAGCGCAGAAAAAAACTGCCAACCTTAAACCGGCCTATGTGGTCGGTGCCGAAGTTGAAAATGTCGCCGGAACAGGGGAGCTAAGCGGTATCAAGGCCCTTGAAACACGGGTCACATTATCCTCCGTGTTAGAGCTGGGTGGTAAACGCCAGTCGCGTGTCGATTTGGTTGAACAACAAAGCGATGTTGTTCGTGTTGAGCGCAAGGTCAAAGCACTGGATTTACTGGGTCAGGTGACAAGACGGTTCATCAACGTGCTCAACAGCCAGGAGCGAGTAAAACTAGCAGAAGTGGGGCTGGAGCTCGCTCAGACGACATTAAAAGAAGTCAACCGGCGAGTCAGTGCTGCCGTGGCACCTAAGGCCGACCTGGGCCGTGCTGAAGCTGCGGTTCAACAAGCCGAGTTGACCTTGCTTGCAGAGCAGCGACAGCTTGAAGCCAATCGCATGGCGCTGGCTAACTTGTGGGGTAGCTACCAACCTGCTTTTGACACGGTATCAGGTTCACTCTATTCCTTTAACGAAGCGGTGCCATTTGATGCTTTATTTTCTAAGGCACAACAAAATCCACAGATCGAAATGTTTGCCGCAGAGACACGCATTCGTGATGCGGAAGTTCGGCTGGCGCGCACCCAGCAAGTTGCCGACCTGACCTGGTCAGTTGGCATTCGGCGAGATGAAGGCATAGATGACACAGCGTTGGTTGCGGGTATCTCCATGCCTTTGTTCAGCCGAGAGCGGGCCCAGGGCAGGATTGAAGAAGCATTAGCCGCGAGAAATGAGGTGACCTATCGTCGACAGGACTTGTTGTTACAGCTTCACACTCAACTGTATCGCGCCTACTCAGGCCGTAGCCAAGCAATCATCAGTATTCAGAAGCTACAGGAACAAATCATCCCGAAACTGAATACAAGTTTGGAGCAGACCCGCGAGGGTTATCAGCGTGGACTCTATAGTTATCTGGATTTACTTACTGTCAGACAGGATTTGCTCAACGCCAGACGAGCTGTTATCGAGGCTGCCACAGCAGCGCTCACATACGAAGCTGAGATTGAGCAATTGACAGCAGAGCCTCTGGCTGAAACGGAGTAACCAAAATGAACCACATTAAAAATATGTTTGAAAAACAATTTATCTTTTCTTCCTTTAGTAGCGGCATATTAATCTTGCTTGCGCTGTTACTAGTACCTGCATTACCGGTAATGGCTCAAAATGAGCATGAACATGGTGATGAAAAAACTGAGCAGCACAGTGC
Organism: uncultured Methylophaga sp.; assembly: GCA_965229455.1. Lineage (GTDB taxonomy): Bacteria > Pseudomonadota > Gammaproteobacteria > Nitrosococcales > Methylophagaceae > Methylophaga. Next base: position 1,690,524 of record OZ245877.1, on the reverse strand, counting down.
TGAAGAAATGCATCAGCACGATGCAGATCCTGAGGCTTCTAATCATAAAGAAGAAGACCCACACAGTACCGATCGACATCAGCATGAAGAACAAGAGAATAAGGCTACTGAAGCGCATGCTGAACATGCTTCACCTGAGACAGGTAATGAGGGTGAGCACGGACAAGGGCATGAAGGTGAGGATGAAAAACATGTCGAAATTAGTGATGACATGGCCCGTCAACAAGGTCTTTCGACCGCGAAAGCCCTTGCTGGAGAGGTGTCACTGACAACTAAGCTTTATGGCAGGCTTGCGCTTTCACCCGATAAAGTGAGTCATGTTAGAGCCCGTTTCCCGGGCAGTATTACCCGCGTTAATGTGAACTTTGGCGATGAGGTCAAAAAAGGGCAATTATTGGCCAGTGTGGAGTCCAATAACAGTTTGCAAAGTTACAATTTGCTTGCCCCAATCTCTGGCACCATTACAGCAAAAGAGGCCAGCACAGGCGAAGTCGCAGCTGAACAAGTTCTGTTCACCATCACCAATACGAGTTCACTCTGGGCTGAGCTTAAAGTTTTCCCTGAACAGGCCTCTGCAGTGAAAGCTGGCCAGAAAGTTCACATGATGAACGGTGAACGAGAGTTTGTGTCCACCATCAAGCAATTGCTGCCAAGTGAACAGGCTAAACCCTACCGAATCGCCCGTGTCCCAATTGAAAACACAGAAGCTGCACTGTTTCCGGGTTTATTGGTTGAGGCTCAGGTCATTATCCAGCAAGAAACCGTGGACATCAGAATCCCCAACAGTGCCATTCAACGTTATGAAGGCTCACAAGTTGCTTTTCTCAAAACGGATGGAAAATATCAGGTCAAACCCCTGCAGTTGGGTATTTCGGATGGCAGATTCAGTGAAGTTATTTCCGGACTCCGGCAAGGCGACGAAATCGTCGTAGAAAACAGCTATCTCATCAAAGCTGATCTGGAAAAAGAAGGCGCGGCACACGCCCATTAATACGGAGTCCAACATGATAAATAACATTCTATCGCTCTCAATAGAGAGACGGGGCCTGATGTTGTCCCTGATATTAATCATTATCGGTCTGGGGGTATGGAGTTACCAGAAACTACCGATTGATGCGGTACCTGACATCACCAATGTACAAGTACAAATCAATACCAATGCACCCGGTTATTCGCCACTGGAGGCAGAACAGCGCATCACTTACCCGGTCGAAAGAGCAATTGCGGGCCTGCCAAATCTTGATTACACCCGCTCAATATCGCGTTATGGACTATCTCAAGTCACCGTGATATTCGAGGAAGGAACGGATCTCTATTTCGCTCGTAATCTTATCAATAATCGTCTCGCGGTCATCAAAGGCTCACTACCAGAAGGGTTAGAACCTGAAATGGGTCCTATTGCGACGGGGCTGGGCGAGATTCTGATGTACACGGTAACAGCCGAGCCAGGTGCCAAGCAGGATGATGGTTCACCTTATGACGCCACCGAGTTGCGGGTCATACAGGACTGGGTAATTAAGCCACGCCTTGAGCGTGTTAAAGGTATCACTGAAGTCAATACCAATGGTGGCTTTGACAAGCAATACCATGTTCAGCCAGACCCTGCGAAGCTACTGAACTTTGGTGTCAGCCTAAGTGAATTGAAACAGGCATTGATGCAAAACAATGATAACCGGGGGGCCGGTTATATTGAGCGGTTCGGCGAACAAATTCTGGTTCGATCACCTGGACAACTCAAGACTATCGACGATATTCGCCATGTGGTGTTGAAAAATATCAATGATCGCCCGGTATTAGTCAAAGATGTCGCCGAGGTCGTCATCGGCAAACCGCTTCGTAGCGGCGCGGGTACGCGTGATGGTAAAGAAACCGTTGTAGGCACGGTGATGATGCTGGTCGGGGAAAACTCACGCGAGGTTTCTGAAAGGGTCGCAAAGGAACTTGAGTCGATACAGACTACATTACCCGAAGGCGTCGTAGCTGAGGCGGTCTATAACCGCACAACACTGGTCGACAAGGCAATAAAGACCGTGCAGAAAAACCTACTGGAAGGTGCTTTGCTAGTCATTGTTGTGTTGTTTTTATTGTTGGGTAATATTCGGGCCGCATTGATTACTGCGGCAGTCATACCGCTGGCAATGATGGCAACAATTACCGGTATGGTCCAGGCGGGCATCTCTGCCAACTTGATGAGCCTGGGGGCGCTTGACTTTGGTTTGATTGTCGATGGCGCTGTGATTATTGTTGAAAATGCGATCCGCAGACTCTCTATAGCGCAAAGGCATGCAGGGGGGGTATTAGCTCTAAAAGAGCGTTTACAGGTTGTTTATGAAGCGACTGATGAAGTCATTCGGCCCAGTCTGTTTGGGGTAACGATCATTACCGTCGTGTACATCCCCCTGTTTTCACTCACAGGTGTTGAGGGGAAAATGTTTGAACCGATGGCAGCGACAGTCATTATTGCTCTGGTTTCTGCCATGATCTTCACGCTCACCATCGTGCCAGCCGCAGTAGCGACGTTTATGGGGGGCAGGGTAAAAGAAAAGGAAAGCCTCATTATCAGCGGCGCAAAATGGCTTTACCGTCCTGTTTTGCTGCTCAGTTTGAAATTGCGCTGGGTCGTTCTTCTCGTTGCGGCTATTTTGGTTGCGGTATCAATCAATATGGCTAGCAAAATGGGTTCTGAGTTTATCCCGCAACTCAATGAGGGGGATATAGCACTCCATGCGCTACGCAGTATAGGCACCAGTCTTGAGCAGTCGATCAAGATGCAGGAACTGCTCGAACAACGGTTAAAAGAATTTCCTCAGATCGATAAAGTCTTTGGTAAATTGGGGACGCCGGAAGTCGCCACGGATCCTATGCCGCCTAATGTGGCCGACACTTTCTTAATCCTTAAACCAAGAAGTGAGTGGCCTGAACCGGAATTACCTAAAAGCGAACTCTTAGCTCAAATTGAAGCTGCGGTTAAACAATTACCAGGCAATAATTATGAGTTTACCCAACCCATCGAAATGCGGTTTAACGAGCTGATTTCAGGGGTTCGTGCTGATTTGGGCATTAAGGTATACGGTGACGATTTAGACTTGATTAAGCAAAGTGCAGAAGCGGTTCTCGCCGTCGTACAGCAGATCCCGGGTAACGCGGATGCACGTCTTGAGCAGGTTGATGATATGCCCATGCTGACCGTCGAGCCTAAGCGGATGGCAATGTCACGATATGGTCTTAATGTTGATGATCTGCAGGATATGGTTTCCACAGCGGTAGGCGGTGGCATGGCCGGTCTTATTTATGATGGCGATCGACGCTTCAGTCTTGTGGTTCGTCTACCAGAAAAAATCAGGGAAGATATTGAGGCACTGTCAGTGCTTCCAGTCAGCCTGCCGGATGGTAATTATGTCCCACTCTCTGAAGTAGCCAAAGTCGAATTGACTCAGGCGCCCAGTCAGATTTCCAGGGAAAATGCCAAACGACGAGTGGTTGTGACCAGTAATGTCAGAGGACGCGATCTTGGCTCATTCGTTGAGGAAGCCCAGCAACGTATTGCAGCCCAAGTTGAGCTGCCCGCTGGTTACTGGGTTGAATATGGTGGCACCTATGAACAGCTGCAGTCAGCCAGTCAAAGACTATCCATCGTCGTACCCGTAACACTTCTGATTATTATGGGCTTACTGGTAACTGTGTTGGGCTCGTTCCGGGATGCAGCCATTATTTTTACCGGTGTGCCACTGGCGTTAACGGGGGGGGTGATGGCGCTTCTGCTCAGAGATATGCCGTTGTCTATTTCAGCCGGTGTTGGGTTTATCGCCTTGTCCGGGATTGCGGTGCTTAACGGTCTCGTCATGCTGGCTTTTATTCGTGACTATTGGCATAGGCATGGCGACTTGCAAACAGCTATCGTCGAGGGCGCAATGACAAGATTGCGTCCGGTATTGATGACGGCTTTGGTCGCGAGCTTAGGGTTTGTGCCTATGGCGCTTAATACCGGTACTGGCGCTGAAGTGCAAAGACCACTGGCGACAGTCGTTATTGGCGGCATTATTTCGTCAACGCTGTTAACGCTCTTGGTGCTTCCTTCGCTCTACAGGATAGTTCATGGCCGTAAGAAAGCCTGATGAAAAAATGGCGGCCTGATGGTCGCCATTTTTTAAGGGGACTGAGGTTCAATAGAGGCAATATTATGCATTCACATCATCATAGAGATACATCCAGTGATAGCCGAATTACCACTGCTTTTTTTCTCAATGTTAGTTTTACCATTATTGAGTTCATCGGTGCTTGGTTGACAAACAGTACGGCAATATTGGCTGACGCCGTTCATGATTTGGGCGACAGTCTTTCTATCGGGACTGCATGGTTATTAAATCGGGCGGCCGTCAAAAAGAATGCGGACAATGTGTTTACCTATGGGTATCGACGATTGTCTTTATTTGGTGCACTTATCAATAGTCTGGTCCTGATTGCCGGGTCGGCATGGGTGCTGACCGAAGCACTTCCACGTTTAGCTGATCCTGTGATGCCCAAAGCTGAGGGTATGTTGGCATTGGCAGTATTAGGTGTTGCGGTTAATGGATTTGCCGCATACAAACTCAGTAAGGGAAAATCGCTAAATGAGCGCGTTTTAAACTGGCATCTCTTAGAGGATGTGTTGGGTTGGGTGGCTATTTTAATAATAGCAATCATCCTTCAGTTTGCCGAATGGCCAATTCTGGATCCTTTACTCTCTATTGGTTTTACGCTTTTCATTTTATTTAATGTCGTTCGTAATTTATGGATCACGGGCAAGTTATTTTTCCAGGCGGTGCCTGACAAAGCACTTCATGACGAGATAAAACAAGCCTTAACGAGCATTGAGGGTATTAGAGAGATACATCATTTACATCTTTGGTCACTTGATGGGGAACATCATGTACTCACTGCACATTTGACGCTTGATAATGATAATTTCTCTGCAAACTATTATCTGGCGATGAAGCAAACTGTCGCGGACATCCTCTCTCAATATGATCTTGCCCACACTACCATTGAGCTTGAGCTTCTCCAGGAGGGCTGCAGAGATTTCAACGACCATGGAGCTATGTCTCAATAATGTGCTTAATCAAAAAAACTATAGACCCTACTCATGAACAACCTAAAAAACTGACTGGCTTCAAGCGTATTATCTGGGCGTCATTTTATTCATACAAAGGACTGATTTCTGCGCTTTGCCATGAGACGGCCTTCCGGCAAGAATTTATTGCCTTTGTCTTGCTAACACCGCTTGTGTTCTGGATAGACTTCATTGCTTTTGAACGTTTCATACTGATTGTCAGCATGGTTGCCGTGATGGTTGTTGAGCTAATCAACTCAGCGATTGAGTCCACTTTGGACAGAGTCAGTACGGAGCTTCACCCCTTAGCTGGGCGTGCCAAGGATTATGGTTCACTCGCAGTTATGCTTACCCTCTTTATCTCAATAGCGGCTTGGACACTATTTTTGTGGCCCAAGATCAGCTGACATCGGATTGAAAAAAATGTTAAGAAAAAGTTTTTCATTACTCGGACCATACGGAATTCTAGTACGGGTTTTATTAGTCGGACTATTGATTCTTTCATTGTCTCGGCTTGGTTTGGCTGTATGGCAATGGGAGCGAGTAATCGCTGCGGTAGATTTACCCCAATTTTTTATTCAAGGGCTTAGGGCTGATTTCATTATCATGGGTATGCTAATTGCCCCACTGGCTTTGCTGATGCCGCTACTAGCGAATAAGTTCTCATGGCCACTCTGGAAAAAATTGGTCTGGTTTTGGAGTGTGGCGATTATTGTTCTGATTGTATTTATGGAGGCTGCGACGCCTGCATTTATCATGCAATACGATTTACGGCCGAACAGACTATTTGTTGAATACCTAAAGTATCCGAAAGAGGTTTTCTCAACCTTATGGGAAGGTTTTCGTTTACCGTTGGTGCTGGGTGTGTCATTGACCATTTTGGCCGGCTGGCTTATTAGCAAGGTTTTGCAGAAATGGTTGTCGCAGTATCGGCTTGACTGGCCGGTATGGAAGCTTTGGTTAACCTGGCCAATTCTGGTATTACTTCTGGTGGTGATGATTCGTTCAACGCTGGCACACCGACCTGCAAATCCAGCGATTTTTGCAATCACCTCCGATGCCATGGTGAACAGTCTTATCATCAACTCCAGTTGGTCAGTTTATTTCGCAATCTACAATATGCAGCATGAGGCGGAAGCGGGCGAAGTTTATGGGACGCTGACTGATGATGAAATCATGGCAGAAATGCACCAGAAATATCTTTGGTTAAACGCTGACCCGGATGCGCCGTTTCCAACCCTAAACAAACGTGAAGCATCGGTAAAACGCGACAAACCGCTCAACCTTGTGATTATTCTTGAAGAAAGCCTGGGGGCAACATTTGTCGAGTCGCTGGGCGGTGAACACTCGGTAACCCCCGAACTTGAAAAGTTAAAAGATAAAGGTTGGTGGTTTGAACAGCTTTATGCCACCGGTACGCGCTCCGTTCGCGGAATTGAAGCGATCGTCAGTGGCTTTTTGCCAACGCCGGCAAGAAGTGTCGTCAAGCTATCTCTGTCACAACAGAATTTTTTCACCATTGCAGATTTATTAAATCAAAAAGGCTACTTCACCGAATTTATTTATGGTGGCGAATCGCATTTTGACAATATGGCGACATTCTTCATTGGCAATGGCTTTGAGTCGGTTATCGATCAAGACAACTACGAAAATCCGGTCTTCAAAGGCAGTTGGGGTGTTTCGGACGAGGATTTGTTTAACAAAGCCCATAATCGCATCAGCGAAATGCACCAAAAAGGACAGCCTTACTTTAGTTTGGTATTTACATCCAGTAACCATTCTCCCTATGAGTTTCCGGATGGGCGGATCGACCTGCATTTGCCTGAGAAGCAAACTGATTTGAATGCTGTTAAATATGCAGATTACGCCTTAGGCGCGTTTTTTGATAAGGCTATGCAAAGTGATTATTGGCAAGACACGCTATTTTTGGTTATTGCTGATCATGATTTGAATGTTTACGGTGATGCTTTGGTGCCTATTGAAAGATTTCAAATTCCAGGGCTTATCCTTGGCGCCGATATTAAGCCAAAGCAAATTAAGACGGTGGCAAGTCAGATAGATATGGCGCCAACATTGTTGTCGTTAATGGGCATTTCGGCGGAAACACCAATGATCGGCAGAGATCTGAGCCGCCCTGAAGAACACCAATCACCCGGTCGAGCCCTGATGCAATTTGCCGATTATTTTGCATTGATGCAGGGTGAAAAAGTGACGGTATTGAGGCCTCAAAAAGAAGCACTTGAGGGCTATTATTCACCTGATGTAGGGCAGTTAAAAATTATCGGACCAGCAAATAAAGAAGATGCACACGAAGCGCTGGCACATGTTTTACTGCCATCATGGCTATATCGTCAGCAGCGTTACGATATGCCACTTGGGCACCCTCAACAAAGAGACTGAATTACCGAACATTTAAGCTGAATAGTAGTTACGAACAGTTCACATTGTCATTTAGAAGCCGCTGAAATCGGCGAGACAAAAGCATGAAATATTTTAGTAGTGGGTACTTTGAAACTATTTTTGGCTCACACCATCAGTGAATTTAAGCTCAGGGAAGAATACTGCTGCGATTATTCTGATTGATCATGATTAAGTCGGAGGCAGTGAGATCCTATCCGTAAACGCAATAAACTTGTGTCAGGATCATTTCTGAATTCGCGCTAACGTCAGTTACGTAAAAAGTGTAACTGGCTTTATGTATTCGCACGCGCACGATGTTACTTTGTAATAGCCAGCAAGCATTAGTTTTCTCTTGGTGTATTTTTTTCATACAAGTTCATGTTAGGGTAAATTTGAGGACGCTGTTGATTAAAATCAGAGGAGGCTTATATGCTTACAACATCAAAATCTCTTCAATCGGTCACAAAATTAGTAGTGGCTTTAGTCCTATCATTATTGATGCCTATGTCTGCACATTCTGCTGATTCAGAAACACACACGGTTAAGGCTCAAGGACTTAAATTTATGCCGTTGGTGGTTACCATTGATAATGGTGATACAGTTTCTTGGAGAAACATGCCGACACATAATACCAAGTCATTAGAAGGCTTTATTCCTGAGGGGGCGGAACATTGGGAATCAAAAATTGGTAAAAATTATGATCACACGTTCACGCAAGATGGAATTTACTTGTATAAATGTGTTCCTCATTGGGGAGCGGGAATGGGTGGAGCGGTCATTGTTGGTGACCCGGTAAACCTTGAGAAAATCAAAAATGCTGATGCTAAGGGTGCTGCTGGTCGTCTTGCCAGAAAAGCGATCAAAAAAGCCGAGAGCATGTAATTAGGAACCTAAACCATGTGATACTCATTCCAAGGTCTCAGGTTAAAGCCCTAATGAAAAGTTATATTGATTTCATATGGTTGATAGAGTGTCTCAATAAAAGAACCCATAAGCAAAGTAAGCAGCCTCTGATGCATGGTTTTATTGTGGAAGCTGCTATTATGAGAATACTTCAGCCTTCTTTATGGTCCTTTGGGGTTTTATCAGGCAGTTTCCTTGGTGCTGTGAGGTCGAGCACCAAGTGCTTCTAGGTGGCTGGTAGCAGGAATGTATCCGTCTAGTGTTATATATACTGTTGTACTTGATCACCACGTCCTGTGTCGGGTGTCCAGCCAGCAAGTCGGGCATGATCCCTCTCCTTACATAGTGTTGGTATGTATACAGCGGTAACGATTGTTCAAGTTTATGCATAGCTTATTGAAGCCCAAAATACGGGACGATTATAAGCGGTATTAGCGGCTCAGGAACTCAGCGCGGACGCCGAATATTTCTCTTACAATCTTTTCATCCAAGTAGGTCAGGGCTGCGTAAAGGGCGCGTCCACCTGAAAGTGCATTTCATCATCGATTGATTTGCAGCCAAGCATTAAGCATCAAGGCAGGTGCAGGATATTTCCGTGCGTTTCGATCTTGGTGGTATAAGCATATGTGCCAGTAAGATTCATCCAGCTAGGCATTGATGTTTGTTTTTTCACCCCAAAAGCTGACGCAAACGAAAAGTAAAGCGCCGAGGAAAATTGCGATGTCGGCAAGGTTGAAGGCTGGCCAATGCCAGTCTTGCCAATAAAAATCAAGGTAATCCACAACGTAGCCGCGAAATAACCGATCAATTAGGTTGCCCATTGCGCCACCGAGGATAAGACTGTAAGCGATGGCTTCTCCTTTATTACGATTTTCACTGATCAGCTTGATCAGAAAAATCGAGATCACCACCGCGATTCCGATAAAAAAGTAGCGCTGCCAGCCTCCCGCATTCGCGAACAGACTGAATGCGGCACCGGTGTTCCATAGATGCACCCAGTTAAAGAACGATGACACCGAAACAGATTCACCATAGGCAATTGATTGCTGCACCAGCCACTTTACATACTGATCAGACGCTGCCAGTAGGCCCGATATGGACAACAGGGCATACGGCGAGAGCTTTTTGCCAATAATGGACATTATTTAACCCTTGAGCGCCAGAATGCGTCTGGCACCGTTAAGCACCACGAGTCCCGCGATAGTACCGATAATCAAATCCGGATAATTGGAGCCTGTCCACGCGACCAGGGCGCCGGCGGTGATGACCCCCAGGTTGATCACCACGTCGTTGGCCGAGAATATCCAGCTTGCCTTCATGTGCGCCCCGCCTTCCCGATGTTTGGATATGAGCAGCAGACAACTGGTATTGGCAATCAATGCGACGAATGCGATAGCCATCATCACCAGCGATTCAGGCTCACTACCGAATACAAAGCGTCTCACCACCTCTACGAGCACGCCCACAGCCAAGATCAGTTGCAGTACACCAGCAAGATGCGCGGCACGTACCTGCATTTTCACGCTATGTCCAACCGCATAAAGGGCAAGCCCGTACACCGCCGCATCGGCAAAATTGTCCAGGGATTCTCCAATCAGGCCGGTGGACTGGGCGATCAGACCGGCAGTCATTTCCACCACGAACAGAAGTGCATTGATGCCGAGCAACCAGCGCAGGGTCCCGGATTCTTGCTTAGCAGAAGCTGCCGAAAACTCGGCGGCCTTGATGGTCTCCGGATTTGCAGCGACGGTTTCCTGAAGCGAGGCGCCTAGCCCCAAGGTCTTCAGTTTCGAGGTGACGGGCTCGACCTCGCCGTCATGCACGACCTTCAGCCGGCGGTTCGACAAGTCGAAGGACAGCGCCCGAATCTCCTCAAAGCCGTTCAGGGCTAGGCGAATCATTCGTTCTTCTGATGGACAGTCCATCTTCGGCACGGCATAAACACTGACCCATCTCCCTGGCGCCTCGGAGGAGGCCTGTATATCGGTATCCGCTGCGGACGTTGCATCACCGCCACAGGCGCCACCACAGGATTTGCTCATGATACGACTCCACTTGAACAATGTTGTGGTACCATTTAAAACTATAAAGCTACTATAAGGTCAATAGAGTAAAGAATCCGTTGGGGAGGAGGCTGATGCGCATTGGTCAGTTGGCGCAGTTGGTAGGGGTCGAAACACAGACGATCCGCTTCTATGAACAGCAGGGCTTGTTGCCGCCGCCTGATCGGCAGGACAACGGTTACCGTGTCTATACCGAGAAGCATGGTGAGGGGCTGGCCTTCATCCGTCGCTGCAGAATCCTGGGCCTGTCACTGGCTGAGATTCACGAACTACAGAGCTATCAGGACGACCCTCATCAGCCTTGTACCGCCGTCAACGCCTTGCTCGATGATCACATCTCTCATGTGCGGTCGCAGATAACCGCTCTGCAAGCGCTTGAGAAACAACTCGTTTCACTGAGAGCGAGTTGCAACGATGACCGGGAAGTTGAGGCGTGTGGGGTTCTTGCTGGAATTAGCGAAGGAAACATGCACCAGCAGTAGGTGAAACATCAACCAGATAATCCGATGAGATGCCGGTCTGTCTCACTCTCATGCAAAGGTAAGATCAACCATTTAATCCGCTTACCCGTTATAAGCCACCGCACCGATTCCACCGATACCGAAACAAAAAATCAAACTTTCTACATCAAACCCAGTTTCCAAAGCCAAGTTGAATAAACTTGGTGGGCTCCAATATTCAGGCACAAACAACGGCTCAGTAAAACCAAATAGCATGGTAATCAAACTTGCTTTCAACATTATGGAGCGGTAGGCCGGTATACAATCAGCCATGGAACAAGAAATGCCAGAGACCAAACTAACCATACGTACTGCATATTCATTCAGACATCATCCCTAAAATTAATTACCAGCTATATATGAACTTTAATGATAATCGTTGATAAAAAAGTAAAAATACTAATAGATAAAATGCTGTAATTCATTACATCTTTGTCACATTTGATTTAGATCATTACAAGTTCATTACATCTCTTCTTTTTTGTTGGGGCAGGCGTTATTATGAAATCCAAAGATGTTGCCTGAAGGCGTATGAAAGGATGCTCAGAGTTACTAAACTATTTTTGCAGGTCATTGTAGTGATGGCCTTTTTAGCTCAGCCACTAATTGCTATATCTGCGCCATGCAAAGATATGGCCATGCATACGTCTGGCTCTCATTTTTTGGAATCGAGTGACAAACGTGATACTGAGCAAACTCATCATGTCAAACATGGTAAAGAGCTAGCTATAGATTGCTGTGATACCTCGACTTGTAATATCAGTTATTGTTTGTCCCTCAGCCAGGTAGCTCATACATCTTCCATTCCCCCTCAATTGTTTTCAGTCAAAATTTCAAACTACCTTCGCCCTGTCCTTGGGGAAAGCTATTCAGACTTTGATTCGAACTCATTTTTTCGTCCTCCCATTTTCCTAATCACAGGATAAATCCGCCTGCTTTAGACGACTGTAGAGTTCAAATGGTGTGAATAATTCTGCACCATCAGCTCAAGTTTCACGGGACGAACAGCATCTTTAGCATTTTTGCTTGCGGTTAAATTATCCACATCAACACAGAGTTGAGTGTCTTCTGACTCCCAGTCTTCAAAAAGACAAACAAAAATCAGTGCAGACACTACGTTCATGAAGCTCAAACCGGAACAGTACCAATGCGTAATATCAAATATTTACGGTTTAAAATTTTTAGCGCTGAGTCACTTAAAGCTTTTGTTTTTATGGCTCTAGCTCTCAATATTTTGTCTCTGTCAGCTCAAGAGCTCTCTCTTGAAAAAGCTATCGAGATGGCTCAGAAAAATGATCCCTGGATAGAAGGAAGTTATCAGAAAGAACAGGCCAATATTGCTCAGAGCATAGCTGCTGGTCAGTTACCTGATCCTGTCATATCACTTGGATTCGCGAATATGCCTCTGGACAGTTTCGACTTTAATCAAGAGCCAATGACACAATTTAAAGCGGGTGTCTCCCAAGTTTTTCCTCGGGGTGAAACGCTCGAGTTGCAAAGACAAAAGTTGGAAGAAATGAGTCGCCGGCACCCTTTTTTGCGTCAAGACAGATACGCGAAAGTGCAATTGACAGTTACTCAATTATGGCTCGACTTATATCAGAGCCAAGAGACTATTCGACTGATTGAAAAGGACAGATCATTGTTTGAGTATCTTGTCGAAGTGGCTGAAGTAAGTTACAGCAGTACATTTGGAAGAAGCCGCCAACAGGATCTTGTTCGAGCCCAGCTCGAGCTGACACGAATTGAAGACCGACTAACAGTACTTGATAGAAAAAGAAGTGAGACTCAGGAAAAACTTGCCGAATGGCTTTATGGCACGGGAACAAATTGGCAGGAAGCGGGAGTTTCACAAACACTGCCGGAATTAGAATTAAAGCTTAAAACTGACCACGAAGAAACTGTCAACCTAGCTCAGTATGAAACCCCAGATTTTATTAACCATCCAATAATCAGGAGCCTAGAGCAACAAATCACGGCTTCAGAGACCAATGTTGATCTGACAAGACAGAAATACAAATCACAATGGGGAGTTAATGCAAGCTATGGCTACAGAGATGACGCCCCCGGTGGTCAAGACCGCAGTGATTTCTTTTCATTAGGTATCAGCTTTGATTTACCTATTTTCACGGAAAAACGACAAGACAAGGAAGTTGAAGCAGCAGTAAGCAGTAAGGAAGCATTAAAAACTGATAAAACCCTCGCATTACGTACGATCAAGGCTCGTTTTCATGAAGCCAAAGAGAGACTAGTCTGGCTGGAGAAGCGCCGAGAACTGTACAGTGAGCGCCTGTTAAAAGAGATGAATGATCAGGCTGAAGCTTCTTTAAACGCTTATACCAATGATGATGGCGACTTTGCCGAAGTTGTTCGTGCTCGTATTGCTGAGCTCAATGCCAACATCGACTACTTGTCTATCAACATAGACCGGCTAAAAACAATTGCGGAACTGAACTATTTCTCAAGTTCATCTGAATACAAGACATCCATTAACGGGAATCAAAATGACTAGTCCACACAAGACTATATTACTGATGCTGATTGCAATAATGCTAACCGCAGTAATCACATATGGTATGACGCGGAAGTACTTTGAAGATAACACGGCTCATGATAATGACTCCGTAGAAAAACAACCGTTATATTGGGTTGCACCTATGGACCCCAATTATCGCCGAGACCAACCGGGTAAATCACCAATGGGTATGGATCTGATTCCTGTGTATGAAGAAAACGAAACCTCCATGGACTCGGGCCCAGGGACAATCACCATCTCTCCAGATGTTGTCAATAATATCGGGGTGAGGACTGTTCAGGCTGAATACCTGCCCATTCATTCAGAAATAAAAACGGTAGGTTATGTTCAGTACGATGAAGACAAGCTAATTCATATCCATCCACGGGTTGAGGGGTGGGTAGAAAAGCTTTATGTCAAAGCTGCCGGTGACCCCATTAAAAGAGGACAACCACTCTATAAGCTTTATTCACCTGAACTTGTAAACGCCCAAGAAGAGCTTGTCTTGGCGCTTAATCGAGACAATTTACGCTTAATTAAAGCATCTGAAGATCGCTTGAAAGCATTACAAATAGCTGGCTCAGTTATTAACCAAATCAAACAAACACGCAAGGTTCAGCAAGCCATAACGTTCTATGCTCCACAGACTGGGGTCGTCGATAACCTTAATGTGCGTGAGGGATTCTATGTCAAGCCGGGCATGAATTTGATGTCGGTGGGTGACCTCAGCACAGTCTGGGTTGAAGCTGAAATCTTTGAACGTCAGGCAGGGCTAGTCGAGGCAGGGCAAGCTGTCACCATGACTCTAGATTATATGCCCGGAAGGGAGTGGCTTGGAAAAGTCAACTATGTTTACCCCACATTAAATGACGAGACGAGAACAGTTCGGGTCAGGCTTCGCTTTGATAACGAAGATTATGCCCTCAAACCGAATATGTTTGCACAAGTGACAATAGCCACTGGTGAAGGGGATGAAAAACTGATGATCCCAACCGAAGCGCTTATCCGAACAGGCGATCAGGATCGTGTTGTGCTTGCTCTTGGAGAGGGCAAATTTAAGTCTATTGCAGTTATCGCCGGCAACATTGGTGAAAATCATGTAGAAATCATCAGTGGTCTTGAACCGGGTGAGGAAGTGGTCAGTTCTGCACAGTTTCTTCTTGATTCAGAGTCCAGCAAGACTTCAGATTTCAAGCGCATGCATCATGAAGACTCCAAGCCTCAATCTGTATGGGTTGAGGCAGAGATTGAGTCAGTTATGGCGGAACATCGCATGGTCACAGCTACCCATTCAGCAATCATTGAGTGGGATTGGCCAGCAATGACTATGGATTTCACTGTCAGTGAAAATATTGATCTGAGCGCTCTCTCAAAAGGTACACAACTGCACATGGAAATCACTAAATCAGGTACTGATCGCTACGAAATCACCGAGATACATATCAAAGATGCTGATGGCACTACAAACCAAAGCTCTGCAACTCAAACTAACAGGCCAATGAGTTCGATACGTGATGATGTTCAGTCTGACCGTATAGCGCTTAATCAGGCAACAAGTACTCAAAAGGCGGATGCTGAAGACCCTGAGCATTCATACCAGCAACACTCAGGCATGTAGGAGGGAACAACAATGGTTGAGTCAATCATTCGCTGGTCAATCAGTAATCGCTTTTTTGTCTTGCTTGCCACTTTGATTTTGGTTGGTGTTGGGGTGTTCTCTTTAAAAAACACACCGGTAGACGCGATCCCTGATCTTTCTGATGTTCAAGTCATTATCAAGACTAGCTATCCGGGACAGGCTCCCCAGGTTGTTGAGGATCAGGTGACCTACCCTCTGACCACAGCAATGTTATCAGTGCCGGGTGCCGTCACTGTAAGAGGATATTCATTTTTTGGTGACTCTTATGTCTATGTAATTTTTGATGAGGACACAGACCTATACTGGGCGCGGAGCAGAGTATTGGAATACTTGAGTCAAGTGGCACCGTCACTACCCGAAAATGCCAGACCTCAATTGGGTCCTGATGCTACGGGTGTTGGATGGGTTTACCTGTATGCGCTCATAGATAGAACCGGTAAACAAGACATCAGCGAATTACGTTCATTGCAGGACTGGTTCCTGAAATATGAATTACAGACTGTGCCAGGGGTATCAGAAGTTGCTGCTGTTGGCGGCATGGTCAAGCAGTATCAGGTAAATGTGAATCCTGAAAAAATTCGAGCTTTTGGTATCCCTCTGTCACACATTCAAACAGCCATCAAGCGTGGCAATCAAGAAGTGGGTGCTTCTGTAGTAGAAATGGCCGAAGCCGAATATATGGTGAGAACGACCGGCTACATTCAGTCCCAAACCGACCTTGCCCAAATTCCCTTGGGCGTCAATAGCCAGGGTACCCCCCTTACACTTGGTGATGTTGCAGAAATCAAGCTTGGTCCACAAATGCGTAGAGGTATCGCAGAATTGAATGGCCTCGGTGAAACCGTAGGTGGTGTTGTCGTCATGCGCTTTGGCGAGAATGCACAAAAAACCATTGAAGGTGTCAAGGATAAATTGGAGGAACTCAAACAAGGCCTACCAGAAGGTGTTGAGATTGTGACGGTTTACGATCGCTCAGGACTTATTGAGCGCGCCGTAGACAACCTCTGGCATAAATTACTGGAAGAGTTTGCCGTTGTTGCACTGGTTTGTATGCTCTTCTTATTCCATGTTCGGTCATCACTTGTTGCTATTGTTAGTCTACCTGTCGGTATTCTCACCGCATTTACCGTCATGCATATCCAGGGTATCAATGCCAATATCATGTCATTGGGCGGTATCGCTATAGCCATCGGCGCCATGATCGATGGTGCTATAGTGATGATTGAAAACATGCATAAGCATATGGAAAAAACGCCTCTTACCAAGGAAAACCGATGGCAAGTAGTGGCTGATTCTGCCTCTGAGGTTGGTCCAGCATTATTTTTCAGCCTACTGATAATCACTGTCAGTTTTGTGCCGGTATTTACACTGGAAGCACAAGAGGGACGAATGTTTTCACCGCTCGCCTTCACTAAAACCTATGCGATGGCGGCATCTGCAGCGTTGGCTATTACGCTAGTTCCGGTCTTGATGGGCTACTTCATCCGAGGGAAAGTATTACCGGAACACAAAAATCCCATCAACCGGTTGTTGGTCGCCGCTTATATGCCGGTTTTGAAAACGGTTTTAGCGTTTCCAAAAACTGCCATTTTCATTGCGCTACTTGGCTTGGCTTCAACCTACTGGCCTTTACAGAAAATTGGCAGTGAGTTTATCCCTCCACTTGATGAAGGCGATCTCATGTATATGCCCACCACTTATCCTGGCATTTCCATTGGTAAAGCCCGAGAGATTCTTCAGCAAACGGATAAGTTAATTATGACCGTACCTGAGGTGAAAACGGTATTTGGCAAGATTGGCCGAGCTGAAACAGCGACCGATCCAGCTCCATTGACGATGATCGAAACTTTCATCCAGTTAAAAGAGCGAAGTGAATGGCGTGAAGGTGTGACAACAGAGTCATTGAAAAAAGAGCTTGATAATTTGGTTAAATTGCCCGGTCTGACCAATGCTTGGGTCATGCCGATAAAAACACGGATTGACATGTTGGCAACGGGGATTAAAACCCCGGTGGGAATAAAAGTTGCTGGCGCAGAACTCCCTGTAATTCAGCAGATAGGCCAACAACTTGAAACAATATTGGCAGATGTGCCTGGTACCGCCTCAGTCTATTCCGAGCGTGTTGCCGGTGGGCGTTATATCAAGGTGGATATTGATCGAGAAAAAGCTTCACGCTTTGGTCTTAATATTGCCGACGTACAACAAGTCGTTGCATCTGCGATTGGCGGGGTAAATGTCACCCAAACTGTAGAGGGGCTTGAGCGTTATCCCGTGAATATAAGATACCCACAGTCCTATCGGGATTCACCAGAGCAGATGGCATTACTTCCGATTGTCACGGCTAAAGGACAAAGGATCGCTCTGGGTGATGTAGCTGACATAAAAATTGAAAGTGGCCCCCCAGCAATCAAAAGTGAAAACTCCCGTATCAATGGCTGGACATTCGTTGATATAGAAGGTGTTGATATTGGCTCTTATGTTGAAACAGCTATGGAGTCCGTCCGTAAAGAACTGGAACTCCCTA
Source organism: uncultured Methylophaga sp. (assembly GCA_965229455.1). GTDB lineage: Bacteria > Pseudomonadota > Gammaproteobacteria > Nitrosococcales > Methylophagaceae > Methylophaga. Next base: position 1,672,891 of record OZ245877.1, on the reverse strand, counting down.
CCGGCTACTCAATCCATTGGTCAGGTCAATATGAATACATGCTTCGAGCCAAAGAAAAGCTCACTTATGTAGTACCACTGACACTAGCGATTATAGCCATACTCCTATTCATGAATTTCAGAAACTTTACGGAAGTTGTCCTACTGATGGGTACATTGCCTTTTGCCTTGATTGGGAGTATCTGGTTGCTCTACTTGATGGGCTTTAACTTTTCTATTGCTGTTGGTGTGGGATTCATCGCACTGGCTGGGGTGGCTGTTGAAATCAGCGTGATCATGCTGGTTTACCTCAATCAAGCCTGGCGAGAAGAGCTCACTAAGAATTCAACTAATTCAATCGGGAACTCACTAACCAAGACTCAATTGATGCAAGCGGTTATCACTGGAGCGGGATTGCGTGTTCGTCCGGTGATGATGACTGCAGCAGCGGTCATCGCAGGCTTGATACCCATACTACTTGGTACAGGAACTGGCTCTGAGGTAATGAGCCGAATTGCTGCTCCGATGGTAGGAGGAATGGTAAGTGCGGTCATTTTAACCTTATTAGTACTGCCCGCTTTCTATTACCTATGGAAGCTGAAATCAAAGTAGAAACCTATTATTCAGCTTTGTAATGCTTATACGTATATCCAATAGACGGAGCTATTTAATCCCTTCTGGGATAGACGCTCCTTGCAGAGGCACATTCCCTTCAGGGAGATAAAAATATAAGAAGTGAATAAATGATGGGTAGAGGCATTGGGTTACATTTTAAATAATTAATTACAACCGTATTGACCTATGTCAAGGACACAGGTTTAAGGTTGGACTAACCTGTTAGTCAAACCAAAGTTTAAAACTCAGCTTTGGGGTTCAAAAGTCTGACAATGGGAGTGGTCGAATGCTTGTTAACAAGGTTGCGAAACTACTGAACGTAGGCCCTGATAAGGTTCGGTTTTATACCCGTGCCAAGTTGCTTCATCCTGAAAAAAACCGATTCAATGGCTATCGAGAATACAGCCAAAAAGATGTAAAGCGTTTGAAGTTTGTATTAACAGCTAGACAACTGGGTTTTTCGATTGATGATATTCAGCAAATATTGGCCGACGCCGACAAGAAGAGGTCGCCTTGCCCTCAGGTAAGGCACTTGCTTGAAAAGCGTTTGCAAGAAACTGAAGAGCGTTTCCAGGAAATGCAGCAACTGAGAGAAAGGATGCAAAAGGCCTTGGCAGTATGGCAACGAATGCCAGATATGGAGCCCACAGGCGAGATGATTTGCCATTTGATAGAAGAATTTACGATCCCATTAATACTGGAAGAAAAATGAGTATAAAACATTTAACAGTTCAAATTGGAACAGCCAAGCCAGGTTGCTGTTGTGCCCCAAAAACCTCCACTACAGCCAGCGTAGCTATTAAGCCCGTTGTCAGTGAATTTCCAGTCAAGCAGTTAAAGGTTGAAGGCGCCTCATGTGGAAGCAGTGTAAAGAGTATTGAGAATGCACTTAGGGCCGTGACTGGCGTTACAGATGTCAGTATGGATCTGGCCAGTCGTGTCTTATCAGTGGCGAGAACAGTACAAACTGACGAATTGATTGAGCCACTCGAAAATGTGGGATACCCAGCCACTGCTGTCAACTAAGTCCGGAGTTAGCCATGGATATTGAGAATACAGAATCGTCAAATAAGCACAGCCAGCAAGGTGCAGAAAAAAATACTATCTACGTATGTCCAATGCACCCGGAAGTGAGGTCCGAGCAACCAGGTGACTGCCCGAAATGCGGCATGCACCTTGTGCCAGAAGGTGAACTCAAATCTCATAATGAACACGTCCACCATGCTGAGTCAAAAAGCGATGGCGAAGCGGGCTGTTGTGGTAGTCATGACACTTCTTCCCACGTGCACCATGAACATAGCTCGCCCAACAAAAGCAAAAGTATGGCAGGTAGTAAATACGATAGCGTTCCCGAGGGCTGGAGCGGACCTGTCTACACCTGTCCAATGCATCCGGAAGTTCGCCAGACAGAACCGGGCTCATGTCCATTGTGCGGCATGGGGCTGGAGTTGGAATCAGCTGCGATGGCTGGAGATGAGCCTAACCCCGAACTAGTGGACTTTAGCAGACGTTTCTGGGTTGGGGCAGCACTGACGATTCCTTTACTGATCCTGACAATGAGTCCATTTATAGGGATTACGCAAATTCGTGAGTTTTTAGGTGAGACGACATCGCTCTGGCTTGAAGCGGTGCTCGCTACGCCTGTCATTCTTTGGTCAGGGTGGCCATTTTTCGTACGCGGCTGGAACTCGTTCCGCACCATGAACCTCAACATGTTTTCACTAATCGGCATGGGGGTTTCGGCGGCCTATATCTTCTCAATGATTGCGATAATTGCACCAGGTATCTTCCCTCCTGGCTTTCGTGATCAGGAAACCGGACACGTCGGTGTGTATTTTGAGGCGGCAGCAGTCATTGTCACATTAGTCCTGCTTGGCCAAGTTATGGAGCTACGTGCCCGAGAAGGCACGGGTAAGGCCATACGTGCACTGCTTGATCTTGCCGCAAAGACAGCCCGGGTGATACGTCCGGATGGCAGTGAGGAAGAAGTTCCGCTTGAAGATGTGCAGGTTGGTGATCGGCTTCGGGTAAGACCCGGCGATAAGGTACCCGTTGATGGTGTAGTGGTCGATGGCCGCTCTTCAGTTGACGAAAGCATGATTTCAGGTGAACCCGTACCCGTGGAAAAGACCGAGGGAGATAAGCTGACAGGGGCGACAATCAATGGAACAGGTAGTCTGGTTATGGAAGCAACGCGTGTCGGTTCTGACACGATGCTCGCCCAAATCGTGGAAATGGTGGCAGCGGCGCAGCGCTCACGAGCACCCATTCAGAAATGGGCTGACATGGTCGCCGGCAAATTTGTGCCTGCTGTAATCGGTGTTGCAATTGTCTCTTTTATTGCCTGGTCTATTTGGGGGCCAGCGCCAGCCTTGTCGTATGCACTGGTATCAGCTGTGGCTGTTTTGATTATTGCTTGCCCTTGTGCTCTGGGCTTGGCTACTCCAATGTCGATCATGACGGCGACTGGACGTGGTGCACAAGCTGGTGTGTTGATTAAAAACGCTGAAGCTCTGGAGCGTTTTGAGAAAGTCGATACGCTGATCGTGGATAAGACCGGTACGTTGACGGTAGGTAAACCGAAGCTGGTTGCCGTTTTGCCTGAAGCAGGGCACGACGAGGCTGAGGTACTTCGATTGGCGGCCTCGCTTGAACGCGGCTCAGAACACCCGTTGGCTGAGGCCATCGTTCGTGGTGCTGAGGAGCGTAACGTAGCCTTTGCTGATGCTGAAGACTTCGAGGCGATTACAGGCAAAGGTGTTAAAGGCACTGTAGGCGGTAAAGCTGTGGCGTTGGGTAATCTTGCCCTGATTACTGATATGGGATTGCAAAGCGGAGACTTGACCGCTAAGGCCAATGCGCGCCGTGATGAGGGTGAAACCGTGATGTTTATCGTGCTTGATGGCACGATTGCCGGATTGGTCAGCGTTGCTGATCCTGTCAAGGAGACTACACCCTCTGCTTTAAAGACACTGCATGAGCTGGGACTTCATATCATTATGGCAACCGGTGATAACGAACGAACAGCCCAGGCCGTAGCGGCACGACTTGGTATCGATGAAATTCGTGCTGATGTTCTGCCTGCTGACAAGGCTCGCATTATTAGAGAATTGCAGCAACAGGGACGTAAAGTGGCTATGGCAGGCGATGGTGTTAACGATGCACCAGCGCTGGCACAGGCTGATGTTGGGATCGCGATGGGAACAGGCGCTGATGTAGCGATTGAAAGTGCAGGATTCACTCTAGTAAAAGGTGACTTGGACGGGATAGTCCGCGCACGCCGCCTTGCACATGCAACCATGCATAATATCCGTCAGAACCTCTTCTTTGCGCTGATTTACAACGCTTCAGGGGTTCCTATCGCAGCAGGCATTCTCTATCCGTTCCTTGGGATATTGATTGGGCCCATTTTTGCTGCTTTTGCCATGAGTGCTTCGTCGCTCTCTGTTGTTCTCAATTCTCTGAGGCTGCGCCGGGCACGGATCTGAATCAGTTTGTCTCAATTGATTCAGGTTGGATGTTTTTTAAGAATGGGTGAACACTCCTAGCGCTACGATAAGCGGAGTGTAACAAACGCTAATTTTTACTCACACGTGAGGTGCCTTATGGACACACAAAAGCCATCATTTTGGAAAACCCCTGCTGGTTTCGCTGCACTGGTTTTGATATGTGTCGTTAGTTACTTTCTTTTGATGGAACATCGCCAGCATGTCTGGCAGTTTTTGCCTTACTTGATCCTATTGGCTTGCCCTTTGTTGCATCTGTTTATGCATGGTAGTCATGGAGGACATGCTGGCCATGGCCAACACGGAAGTGAACAGAATTCGAATCAACGAGAAGTCGAGGGTGACCCCCGGGAACATGAGCACCATCATCATTAAGGCTCAGGATAAGACAACATTACAGGAGAAATAGCATGCATGGTGAATCAGCTTATGGTCTCTGGACGCTGGTATTGATTAATTCAGCGATATTTATCTTTTTTGCTTTCAGCTTTACCAAGCCTCAGACAAAAACAGACTGGCGTAGTCTAGGTGCTTTTTCTGCATTCATTATTGCGTTGTTTACAGAAATGTATGGTTTCCCTCTAACAATCTATTTTTTATCTGGCTGGTTGGCGGAGCAATATCCCAATATCAATTTTATGGCGCATGAAAATGGACATTTATTGCATACGATACTGGGTTTTGAAGGTAACCCGCATTTTGACCCACTGCATATTGCAAGCAATGTTGTCATTATTCTTGGTTTCTTTTTACTGGCTTCGGCCTGGAGCGTATTACACCGTGCCCAACAAAACAGGCAGTTAGCAACAACAGGATGGTATGCTCGGCTCCGTCATCCACAATACATCGCATTTATCATGATTATGTTTGGTTTTCTGTTGCAATGGCCAACCATCCCCACCTTGGTAATGTTTCCAATTCTGGTCTTTGTTTATATCCGGTTAGCCAAGCGAGAAGAGCGCATGGCGCTTGATGAGTTTGGAGATGAATACAGACGTTATATGCAAACGACACCAGCATGGATTCCTAAACTCTAAATTGGTAAGGAAACGTCAACAACATAGCCTGGTGTGATAGTGGAGATGATGAAATGACTGAGCATAGGTTGGGCATTAATCCCGGATTTTTGACAAAACATCAGTTAGGACTTGTCGGGCTTGAGCAGTCCAATAGTAAGAAGTTGCTTACTGAGATTGACGCACTACCGTGGGTTGATCGTGTCTGGCTAAATGCCGAGAAACAAACAATAAAAATTGCTTACGAGGCATCTCACCATAGTATCGATGAATTGATTGCAATTGTTGAAAAACATGGCGCATCGATTAAGGACAGTTGGTGGAGTCAAACTAAGCTGGGCTGGCAACGACAAACTGACGAAAACATAAAAAATAACGCCAAACATGAGCCCCATTGCTGCAATAAGGTACCTTCAGGTAACAAACATAGGTAGTCAGAAATTCAGCTTCAAAATTTTCGCTGCTCAGCTACAGAAATAAACTTGGCGCTTTTCGTATATATCTTAAAGGAAACATGCCATTTGCAGTTAATATGGCTAAATAGGGAGCCAATTTACAAGTACGACTAATTAGGCTGTCGAACCAAAATCAGGAGATCCAATTATGCAGGTTGAAACTTTAAGAGATGTCCTTCACTGGACAAGCGAGTTTCATCAACACCTCAGCGAGTGTTTGAAGCATTGTGCCGACAATAATGAGAGTACTCGTGCTCAAATGCTTCTCAAGTATTTATCAGAACATGAAGAAAAGCTTAGACACGTTATTCACGAGTTTGAAGTCACAGGTAACGAACACGCGTTAAATACCTGGTGCTATGAGTATTTGAATAAACATCCAATTGTTCAACATCATGATTGTGATGCACCATTTTCTCAGCTATCGACTAAAGAAATCATGCAGGTAATTATTCATCAGCATAAGCAGGTCATTGACCTGTATCGTTATTTATATGAACGTGCGGATATACCCTCGGCAGAAGAGCTGATGGAAACACTCAAATCATTTGAAGAACATGAAATGATGCAGATGGTGCAGTCAGCAAACCGACTAGAGGACTTATGAAATAAAAGTCTTGAATGAGAAGCCAGCATGCTTTTCATTGCTGATAATGAACTGAATACAAGTTTGTTCTCGACTCGAAGTTAATCATGCTTAATTGAAATGTTGAGTTTGATTCAGTAGTGAGGCTTAACGGTAAAGCTTGAAGCTATGTTAATGCTGAGGTTTTATCTTTCCATTTATCACTGTGACTAAGAAAATAGCAATAATAATTAATGTTGCTCCAAGCCATTGAATAGTGGTTAATGACTCTGAAAAGTAAGTATGGCCTAGGTATATACCAAATAGAGGGGTTAGGAAGTTATATACGTTTAACTTGAAAAGTGGTGCATGTTGCATTAACCAGAACCACAAAATAAATGGCAGTGCGGTTCCGAATAATGCCAATGCAAGGAGAATTAAGGTGTAATCCATTTTCCAGTTTAAGGAGCCTGGGCTAGTAGTGTAATAAGCCAAAACACCAAGCGGTATGGCACCGATGAGTAACTGGAATCCCATTGCAAAAAGTACATCGACTTGACCTGCAATTTTCTTGAGTAAAACATTGCTAACAGCAACGCCAGCCGCTGCCATTAGCACGAAGCCTATTCCCAATAAAATTTGCTTCTCACTATGGGCCGGGCTGTTCAAAGAAATGATGACTATTCCTATAAATCCAATACCAGTACCAATGAATGGTACGGTGGTCATTCGTTCCTTCAGGAAATACCAGCCTAAAATACCGGCAATCAATGGTTGCGTATTAGTGATGACAGTTGCAAGCCCGGGATCAATCAAACTGCCGGCATAAAACATGCCCCATAAACCCAGACTTGTCGCGGTGAGGCCTATTGTTGTTATATAGGCCCAGAGTCGACAACCTTTAGGAAAAGGGCGGTTCGTAAGGTGAGCAATGAGTACGATCACACAGCCAGCAAGTATGGCACGTAAAAAAGCTGTCAACATAACGGGAGCAAAAGGCAGGCTGAGCTTGATAAGTGGGTAGCACAATGCCCACATCATCATCACAGTAATTGCTGCAGGACTGACGGGCTTGAAATGAATATTTGGTGCCATGAGGATAGCCGTTAGATTACGGGTTTTATCAACATAATTAATTGATCTGGCAAGTAGCCAGTGAATCCCCAGAGGTATGAGATTTAGTATGGCCTACTAACTGATAAAAACAGGAATGTATAGCCTGAAAGGCTGCTAATATCTTCATTATGGTTGTAAGTATTATTTATGTCAGAAAATGAGACGTGAAGCATAGCAAAGGCATCGGTGCAGTTGTGTCATCATTATTATTAACAAAGTATTCAACATCAAAGGCTTTACTATGATGGGAGATAACATGTTTGGCAACACAATGTGGACAGGACATTGGCTGTGGATGCTAGTTTTTGCCATTGTGGTTGTTATTCCGGCATGGCGGATTTGTCAGCGCACGGGGTATCCCGGTTGGGTGGGGATCCTGATCCTGATTCCTTTTGTTAATCTCGCATTTCTATATTTCATTGCGTTTGCCGATTGGCCAGGAGAAAAAGACCAAGGCAAACCTGATTGAAGCATACAGACAGATAGTTGCCATTAAGGCTCGTCTATCATTTATAAAACGGGCTTAGAGCAGTCGTGAGGGTTTATCGATTTTGAAGTTAATTATTTTGTGTGAGTATGGGCGCGAACCCGCCCCCCAACGTTCGTAGATTGGTGGTCTGACCTTGATAGAGTCTGGCCGCCGCCAAGAGTAGAGAACCACCATAAGTATATAAACGCACGTCGACTTTCAGCATTTTTCGCTCAGCATCAACCACAACCATGCGCTCTGAAGGCGCTACAAACGCTTGAGCAACATACTCACTTTCAAGAATCCGGGCAAATGTGCTTTTGGTGAGTTTGCTTCCGCGGTAAACACCTTTGCTGCCATGACCTGCCACTGGTTTGAAAAACCACTGTCGACGCTGTTGCCAGAGCGACTCTGCTTTTCTCGCTGTCACCCGAACGGTGTGTGGAATACCATTTTGAAGTAATTCAGCATGTTCAGGGCTTAAGTCCCAATCTATCAGGTTCTGCTGATCTGACATCACTGCCAGATTACGTTTATCTGCGAACATAGCGTGCGTATGTGGGTTCGGAGTGATGACTGCATTGCCCTCTAACCAAGCAGAACGAAGAGCAGCATGCTCAGGCGCTTCTAGTCCGAAGTCGACCAAGCGGTTATATACCATGTCAATTCGTTGATTATCACAATACAAGCTCCCTGATTCATATCTGACATCAAAGGAGGAAAGGATCACCGTATCGATCCCATTTTTACTTAAAAGCTTTTGCGCCAGTATGAATTCTGGATACAGATGTTGTTCTGTAGGTGCATCATCGATGATGGCTATTCTTTCCGGTTGTCCGCTGCCACGCTGGGCACGCCATTCGCTTATGAATTGGGCCATTACCGCGTCATCGAAATTTTCAGCCCAGGACGCATGCACTGAGCCACCACAGCATTTTGATTGGGCCCGTGCCAAAATTGAATTCAGGAAAGCGCCACCAGCATTAGTATTAATTTCGATAAGACGAGGACCATCCTTGCCGAGGTGGAAATCAAAGCCCATAAAAGCACCGGCTTGTCCTGGGTTGTAATGCGCACTTTCTGGCGCCCAAGATAGGACTTTTCGCTGATATTCGGGCAGCGCTGCTGTAGCCTCAATGGCCTGAACAATGGCAAGCATTTGGTTCAGGTCAGAATCGGGGACAAACACAGCGACATTGGAGAAGAATTGGTGCAGGGTAGAACCGGATAGGACCTTGTCAGCATCATCACCTAACAGCTGAGTAACATTAAGCTTGACCGTCGACCAATCAAGAGTCATGCACCCACAGTGCTGGTTGAGTCTCTCTGCTTGTGTCTGCTGTGAAGAATTATCACTTCGTTTCAAGGGAAAAGCCTTTGTATCCGTTAAGAGTAATCAATAATGCTGAGTCAGCCAAACAATTCAGAGAATGGGATTAATACCCTCAAGCCGAAATTAATGTGCATGATTACTATTTCCTGTATTCCTTGAAGTTAAGATCTGGTATTGCTCAGGGGAAAGTTCGGGGAGTTTTTTTAGAAAAGCAACCATATCCCAAATCCGTTGGTCATCATGTCCGGGAGCCCAAGAGGGCATGCCTGATGCTTTGATACCATGTTTGATGATCCAGAAACGACGCTGGTCAAGTTGTGCTTCGGTCAACGCTGCTTCAGGTCTTTCCGTTAGATTGGGCGGGGAGGGATAGAGCCCTTTTGTAAAGTCAGTTTCCGACTTACCGGGACTTAAATGGCAAGAAACACACATTTCATTATAATCAGGCCCACCTCTGAGTAAACGTTCTGATGAAGATATGTTTTCAGGCACTTTAATATTACTGGCTGCTCTTGCTACGGAACGATCTCGCAGTGTTTCCAAAGCCCAATAAGTGAGTTTGTTATGCGGCGTGTCTGCTCCCATTGGATACAAGCCAGAATAGATAAAGAGCAACAATGAGATGGTTGTAGCAAAGAGAAGGAACGCTAAATATTTGATGAGACGTAAATTGCAAGATTTCATGCTATCTCCAGCCAAGTCAATGTTCATGAACATCACCATTAACAATTTTTAAAAAGTAATATTCGACAAGCCAGATTGCTGCCATCACTGCAAGGGCAACCCATATGACTAATGGGTCGCTCTGCCATTTAGTTGCTGCAAACCCAGTAAGCAAGATCAGGTTTAGACAGATAGCTAATGTAGGAACTAGTGGGTTAGCTCCAATATCTTTTCGCAGGTGCTTGAGGACCCCCCAATGAATTGCAGTATCCATAACGAGATAGAGGATAATGCCAAGCGAGGCAATTCGGCTCAGATCAAAAAACACTGTCAAGATGAGCCCCAGTACAACGGTATATACAAGCGTGTGCTTTTGAATGCTTCCGGGCATGCCAAAGTGACTGTGCGGAACCAACTTCATTTCAGTCAGCATTGCCAGCATGCGAGAAACGGCAAAGACACTCGCCATTAGCCCCCCTGCTGTAGCAACAATGGCGATTATTACTGTAAACCAGACACCAACATTGCCGGCCGCCGGTCTGGCTGCCGCAGCAAGAGAATAGTCACGAGCGACGATGATTTCATCAATAGAGAGATTGCCAGCCACAGACCAACCAACAAGTGCATAAATGACGATACAGAACGCAATTGAAATGATGATGGCTCGGCTAATATTCAATTGAGGATTGATAACCTCTGAGCCACTATTCGTGATAGTAGTAAAACCCTTGAACGCTAATACACCAAGAGCGGTTGCAGCAATAAAAGCCGTCCAGTCACTTTCTGTTGCAACAAGACTGATTTCAGACTCCAGTGCCTGACCTGAATTTACCATCAAATAAATGCCTAACACACCAAACACCAGAATGCCAGCGATCTTGACTATGCCCAGAAAATAGGCGGCGCCTTGTATGTAACGGTTACTGGCCAGGTTAATCGCAAATATGCCCACTATTAGGCCGGCGCCCAGAACGGGTACCCAGAATGCAGTTTGTTCAACATCAAATAGCTGCAGTGTGTAACTGCCGAAAGTTCTGGCCAAAAAGCTTTGAGCAATGACCATCGATACATACATCAGCAGAGCATGAAAAGCTGTAGTAAGCGAGTGACCATACATCTTATGCAGATACATACCGATACCGCCAGCAGACGGATATTTATCAGAGATTTTGATATAAGAATACGCACTGAAACTGACGACGATAGCAGCAGCAAGAAATGCAAAAGGAAACGCAGAACCAGCTAACTGCGCCATCTGCCCGGTTAAGGAAAAAATCCCGGCACCAATCATGACACCGGTGCCGAGGGCAACAGTACCAGTTAGTGATAAACTATTTTTTTGGTAATGAGTGCTATGATCATTATGAGCTGACATTATTTACTCCCTGTATCTTCATCCAACTGATTCGTAACGCTCAACCATACTCATGAAGTTTCAGGCGGAGAACTCTTTAAAGTGTTCGGTCTGGCTGGCTGCCCCGCTATAAGTAATGGTTTTTGTTCTATCAAGAGATCGGCTGACGCCTTCGAGTCAAAGACTTTAACATAATTGCGACCTCTGGGATTGACACTAACCGGCGCTCATCTACCCAGTAAAAGTGCAGAGTTTCTCTTGATTGCAGATGCGATAAATTTGTGTCGACCTATAATGTGGAGACCCCATCCTCATCAATCGGGGTCTCCAGTTTAATCAGTTTTATTTCTTATGTTTGTGTGACACAGAGCTTTTTTCTGTTTCAGAAGAGCTTTTATCGGCTTTACTTTCATTGTCCATATGGTTCCCTTTCATGTCATGGTTCATGCATTTCTGCATCATGGCTTGCATGTCAGGATCATTCATATCCATTTTGCTATGGTCCATCTTGCTACCTTCCATATCATGGTTCATGCATTTCTGCATCATGGCCTGCTTGTCAGGATCATTCATACCCGTTTTACTATGGTCCATCTTGCTACCTTCCATATCATGGTTCATGCATTTCTTCATCATGGCCTGCATAGCAGGATCATTCATATCCATTTTGCTACGGTCCATGTTTTGCATGGTCTCGCAATTCGGCTTTTGGTTATTCGCAGACGCATAATTTCCTTTTTCATGGGCATAACCAATAACAGGTACTTGAAGGGCAAACAGTGCCAAGAGTATGTGTGTAACTTTTCTTTTCATTGCAGGTTTCCTTGTTTAATTTTGAGCTACTCATAATGATTTGCTTTTGTTCTAGCTGGGAGTTTAGTGCATTACGCATTACGCTGACATGACCCATTGATGACAATAATGTAACCACCGACCATGATTATCCACCGATTTGCTTTGCACTTTTCAGCCAAAGTGGTAATCAAAAAAGTGCATAGAAGGAAGAAATACATTCGTCACTGAGCAGTGCGTTCAGTGAGAGTAAGGTTGTTTCACATACCGCGTTTTGGGGTCGACAAGCACCTGTTTTGAAATCTTATCCAGATGATGTAATTTGATGTTTAATATATTTTAAGATTGGTTATTGCCATGAATCATGAAAACGATGAGAGCAGGAAAGAGCGGCTCAAGCAGAATGCTGACTTCCAAAAGATGTATCAATATTTGACATCTGAGTCAGTTAAACAGGCATCTGATAAATTATTCTCAGCAACATCAGAGGAATTAGCTGAGGCATATAAGCCTGACAACTACTCAGTTTGAAATAAATACCTTCAGCTTCTCAATTAGTATCTCAAACTCTCTATCACTCATATCAGGCATTGCATGAGTGTATGGCTCCAAATACTGATTTACTTGAATCAGTCGATGCTTTTGCGTCTGCTTAATGTAGGGCGGATAGTCATCCAAAATAATCACATTATTGATGTCGTCATCGACGAAGCGTAAATCTTTGTGTTCTCCAACCCATTCGATGTAACGGATTCCTGAAAACCATTCCGGGGCCAGTTTATCTGAGACCAGTCTCTTTGCTATGTCCCTGAACCTTTTTTCATTGACGGTCGTAAAAATACAAATGTTTTCATGGCCGAACAGTTTTTCACACTCATTTAAAAATGACATTAAGCCAGGTCTTGGAAACTGGCTAATAGCATTAGTTATAAGGACACCCTCCAAGTCGAGTGCAAGTGTCATTTTAGCCATGTTGGTCAATCTACTTTTTCAATAATTTTTTGAGTGAGTGGCTGTAATCAGCTTCCACACCTCAATAAGATGCTGTACATCACATGCTGCACGGTGAGGGGCACAGTCTAGTATCTCCCAAGCCTGCGATGAGTAGCGATTTAATATAGAACTCAATTGACCATCGCTGAGAGGAATGCCTGTCATCACTTGTGTTAGCGAAGGCTCATGAATGTCATTGAGTTTATGACAGAAGAGGATCGATGCATCGCTGACTTTAAACATCGGTGTAGCACCTGCTGCTTCAAAAAGCTTCTTGCACCATACCCAGTCATATTCATGTACATCACTATAGAGAACACGGCCTCTTAATCGCTGATTCATAATCTCAGCAACGACACTTGGCTGCAGACCCTTGCGTCTTAATTGTTCTTGCGTAATTTTGTGCACTGACTCAGCAAAACTATCCCAGTCACTCCAGTAGCTGATGCTGGAAGGATCTATAAGATAGCTTTCGACCTTGCCATCTTCCAAGCTAAATGCCACCTCTACAGGATAACTATCTGGACCCAAGCTGGAAGCTTCGAAGTCGATGAAGCAAGGAATTCCATCATTATCCATAACTGTTTGTAAATACGGTTTTCATGGTCGGACTCAACCTATTGCCAAGTTATACACGTTCAAAATTACATCAATTTGAATGCATTTCAACTGAGCCTGTTCGCATCTTTGCGCATATTCGAGCTAAGCATCAGATTCAGGATTACACTTCATTACACTTTAAGAAGATTAAATGCGTTATTGCACAGAAAAGCGTGAATAATTAAGACAGATAAACCGAGAGTGTATGCATTACGTAATCAAGTGTAACTAATTGGTCTGTTTGATATTTCCCTTGCCAGGTGATTGAATCCATCACAGTTAACAAAGGAGATAATGATGGATATTTCACTACCACCTGCGCACGTAACGATGAGTCAATGGAACATTGTTGTGATTGTTCACGAAGGTAAGACGATAGAGAAGTTTCTTGGTTATAGCGTGCACGATGAGCACTATCGAATCAGTAGCCAGGTACTCGAATACGATGAAAAGACCAAAAGGGGGAGCACAACGTCTGGTTCGGTTTATCAATTTCTTGATGAGCCTGGAAAGCTGCATCCGTTAGCTCAAGAAGTCTTTGACAAGCTGGATGCATGGGGAAAAGCCGACGTTTCACTTAAGTTTGAAGAGTCTCGTGATGAGAGGTGATTTATCAGGAAAGATTATGAAACGCTGTCCAATCATTTACCGTGGAGCTCAAGATGGTCCTGACAAAAAACTTATGTGTTTCGGCTTCGAATGTGGCTCTGGGTGGTTTGAGATGATTCTCTTACTCTCTGAGTCGGTAGAGAAAGTTGCTTCAAACCAGAGGGGCAAGGGCGAAGAAATCGATAATCTGCCAATAGTTACACAGGTTAAGGAAAAGTTCGTAGGTCTTCGTTTTTATGTTCACCATGGAACCAATGAGGTGTACGACATGATTTCAAAGGCTGAGGACAAGTCGTACCATATCTGTGAAATCTGTGGTGGTGGCGGGGAGTTGAGAGTGATTGGAGGTGTATTCATGACACGGTGTCATGAGCATTGTAACCAGCGATGTTCTTAACATCTTATGCTTACCACCAATTTTCATGTGACAGCGTTTCGATGTCTTGTCTTTTGTAAAAGTAGTTATTGAAACCATCTATACCAGGGCCTGATATTGGTTTGATTTTTTTTTGCTTCCTCAGGTTGTCAATTACGTATTTTTGTACACCTAGTAAGTCGGCCGCATCGGCTCCTGAAAGGGCGTTCTGTTTGAATTTGATGATTTTCTTCAATTGTTGAAAGTGCACGTATTCATTACCAAGTCCATCATTGATAACGCTGAGTCTACGGTACTTTATCCAGTTGTAGTAAAACCTTGTGTGAGACTCATTCAGCTTCTCACTCGCTTTGCTGAAAGGCATCAGAAATGGATTGTTTCTATATTTCATAATGTATCTTTGAAGCTGTGAACGCTTGATATATTTCTTGTTCAAAGGAAGGTCAGGATGCTTTTCTACCCGGATAAAATTGTTTTTGATTAACCGAGAGAGTTGCTGCGAAGAAATGTTTAAAATAGCTGCAGCTTCGGGTGTCGTAACCAATGATAGGTTTTGGATGACTGATAAATAATTGGCTTTTTTTGCTCTTTTTGATTTGCGGCCTGTGTTCGTGTCATATTTTTTCTTGTTTATGACTGTCAGCATATCTAGCTGTTGAATAGCACTTCTTTTGAAAATATATACCTTGTTTCCATCATATCGTGGTCCTGAAATGGGCCTGACTCCCTCATCAATGATTTTTTCAGAAAGATTTGTGGGGTTAGTTTCATAGTCTTTTGCTAACTCAGAAATGAGTACGTATTTTTGATGAAAATCCTCAACATGGTCACGGTGAATAAATTTTCTATTACTCAGGTTAACGCATGGAAGTAGTTTCCCTAGACATGAATAAACCACGGCGGGATAGGTTTCTAATTTTTTTGCAGCCTCATTGACTGAAATATAAGCCTTATTATTTTTTTTCTTCCGTGTACGGTTAATAAAAGCCTTAAGAGATTTCTGATTGATATGAATGTCTAATAGACCTTCGGCATCATTTCCAATTTCAAACATAACTTTGCCGGCTAGCATCGACGTTATGAGAAGTCCAAACGGACGCTTATTCGCTACGCTGCATGCTCTTAAATGGTCTTTAATACTGATAAAGTTGCTCAGATCTGAGACGCTTTTTTCCCTGAGCCTATCAAGCATTTCAGAAACTTCCATGAGTGAATAATGGTAGTCGCCACAGCGATCTATTGAAGGGCCAGAAATTGGAATTAGAATAGCCTGAAGTTCCATGCTGTGAAGTAATGTTTGTGAAATACCCAAGCAGGCACAAAGGTCGCTTTTCACGATAGTACTTTTCTGTTTATTTAGAAAGTCTGACTGCAGCTGCTGGACTTTCTGCTCAATTGTTTTGTTGCTATGGATGTTTTTGAGGCCTAACGTCCTTGCCAAGAAGTTTTTATCAGATATTGGGTTAAGGTATGTGTACAGGTACGGCCCAGTATCTAAATTACAAACAGTTAACATCAGAGTTTTGTGCAAAGCATGATTTGGCTGCCATTGATGTTCAAACCTGTATTGTTTTCTCTTAGAGTCAGCTAGCTTATGACTTTTCTCATTAATTAAATCTAAGATGTCTATTAAGTCATCAAAACGACGTGTTGAGGTCTCATCTGCTGAAATTAAATCTTTGTCGTCTGAGGTGTAATTCAGAAGATATTGGATCTCTTTAGATAACCAGCTTTGATTGTGATCGACTTTGATAGAGGGGATCTGTCTAAGATCAAAGCCACAATGACAAAAGTTAACTCCCTTTCGGTTCCAGGTAAGCTGTGTTTTGCAATTGATACAATAATCTACTAAAAGGACATCATGTTGAGGGCAACAAGTAAGGGGAGCGAAGTCCCATATAGATTTGTGGTAGGAATTTTCTTTCAAACATTCGACACATACCCTTGGGTATGCGAAACGAAGAAAATTTGATGGGACATCATAATAGAAAAATTCATGTATATCTGGATGATGATCAACAGAGGACAGAACAACTGGATAACGAAGACTCTCGAGTGTTCCGATCGTCTCTTGTGTAAGTTCTGAAAAACCAGATAAATCTATTTCCCCAGAGCACAAAAGTTTTACGTAATCGTTGAGATTGGCCTTTTCTGGTTCTCCCTCTAACGCTGCCTTCACAATGTTGAATGGACTAGCATAGTAGTTTAAATCAGCTAGCCTGAGGAGGTACCCCATAAAACTCTCTGACTCATAGGGAGCGGGACGTGTTAGAAGTCTCGCATGAGTGTTTATGTTCAAAATATGTCCTTCACCAAGCGCATTTTGGCACCTTGTGAATATTGCATACGGATGGTGTCAGCACTGGTGATAATTCCTCTATAAGCGTTTTGAATGCATCGCCAAGACTTTACTGTGTCAAGTGGTACTCGGAAAGGATTGCCTTCTGCTGTTTGATTTTCTCCTGGTGAGTTTTCAAAAGCCTCAGCAAGGTAATCAATCGTGATACATGATGCCTGATCTTCAATAGCTTCTTCGCCGGCGGCATGAATAATGCGCATGATGTCATCGATAAAGCCGTTTGAAGCAGCATACATACGAATGGCGAGATCTATAGAGGCTAGATCACTACGAGTTTCAAACGGGAGTAATTTGTCGACTTGACCTAAAAACATTCTGAAGATTTTTACGTTATCATCGCTATCCAGCATAAATGGTCGCATTTCTACTGAGTAATGAAATCTTCGCGACACTTCTTCATCCGCATCAAATACCATATTAGCTCGACCTGTACCGACCATGATGATGGGAATGCCTGTTTCGATGATCATGACCTTGATGGTTTTAGCTAGCTCTAATAAGACTCTGTTAGAAGTATCTTTTTTGTTTGAAATGAGATGTTGAAACTCATCGAGTATGATCAATTCCACGCCAGCGTCATTGAGAAACTTATAGAGTCGTAATTTTGTTGCGTCAGAATCTTGGTCATTAGCTAAATGTTCAGACACATGTTCTGGCTTACAGTTACTTGTTTGTGCAACCAATGATCTAAGAAGACTTCTGATAAATCTTCTTGGCGTCGAGTCAGATGGGATAACTGCATTAAAGATAGTAAGCTTTGTAGATTTGTCTTCGATTGATAAAGGATATTGCTCCATATATTTTTTTATAACTGTAGATTTACCAGAGCCTGTTGGTCCAATAATACTCATAGATTTCGGCTCAGGAGAGAGAGTCATAGTCTCATGACAGCGCTCCATCTTTTTTAAGATTTCTTTAGATTGTGGATGGGCAATGTAGATATTGTAGAGAAGTTGCAGTCGCTCACGCTCAGGGAGCAGGTGTTTATCTTTTTGATCAGTCATTATTTATTTATCTTTTGTTAACGAATAGTCAGCTTGCCAGTCTTCATTGTCTGCATAGAATTCTTCTAGATCATCATCGGTCACAACAGATGAAGCAGTGCTTTGAGCTGAATGGCCATGTTCTATTTCATGCGATGTTGTGTCTGCCCCAAAGTCTGACAATCCAGCAAAGGATGTTTGCGTTCTAGGCATTGTGAGTTGTCGCTGGGTTTGTTGGCCCACATTGCGATAACGGGCTTTTTTTGAAGCCCGTTTGATTCTTTTAGTTGTTAGCCTCTCTTTATCGATAATTTGCTGAATTCTTTGTTCTGCATGCATTAATGCCTCAATATCAGTTGAGTCGAAATTTTGAGCAGCATATTTTTTTATCATCTTATGTTGGAACAAGGTTTTGTTGCTTGCATATTGCAGATCGAGGCATGGGGCAACGATATAGACCTCATCAATAGGATCAAAGACATAGATTTGTCCAATATCGCTGGGGTCATATTTGATTTTAACTCGGTTAGTGCCTGTCAAGTTTCTTCTCAGTAAGCTTAACTCTCTTGAGTTGTATCTTAGCGATTCGAAGTCCACGCCATAGTGTTGCAGGCTGCGCTCCTCAGTCTTACCCAATGTAATGCGCAGCATATTAAGGCTCTTAGGCATGCGAGGTGGATACCATTCAATTTCTGAACTCCACAAGGCATTAGGTGGAACATTAGTGCTGCTATTTTTGTTGTTGTTGTATATGTCGACAATCCATTGATGAACAATCTCTACTAATGCACTGAAGCTAACAACGGCATCTTTCTGTGGGTCATACTCGTGTTTCTCAAAAATATTGCTGAACGTTTTTCCTGGTATATCACTAAGTAATCCATCAGCAATAGTTCTGAAGTGTCTTTCAACAAGTCCTTTGTACCATGGGTGTCTTGGGGGGGATCTTGGTTTCTGAATTCCTAAACTTCCACAAATTTCATTGAAGTCGTCACTTAAAAATTCTTTGCCATTATCAACCAGAATAGCCTCCGGAATACCGTAAGCAAGCCAGTCTAATTGTATGTTGGGATATATATTTTTGAGTTCAGTTTTTGGCAAAATAGCATGTCTTAAACACTCAATTACGCTCAGGATACTGGGTGGGGAAAAGCTAAGATAAAAGCCCAAAACCATTTTGGAGTATTTATCAATAAGTGTTGTCAGTGTGGGACGTCCAAGAGGTAGCCTTGTCTCGTCATCAACAACACAAAAAGGTATGGGCGTGTGATCTATCTCAGTAATTTCCAATGGCCGAGTTGGTCTTGAACCTGCCCCGTAATATCTAAACACTCTCTCTGCTGTACGTCTGTTGAATCTTCGCTCAAGGACCAGAAATTGGTCCAAAGCTTCGATACGTTTACGGAAAGAGTCGTAACAAGGATAACTTGTTATTTCAGACTCCCAAGCTAGAGTGGCGAGGCGCTTATATGCTTTTTTGATCGTCGGTCTTTTGGGAGTGAGGTAATGATCAATTGCCTTTTGAATAAGGTCTTCGACATCAATATTGAAACGGGGCGTTCTGTTTCCCTTTTTAAAGTGTTCATCAACTAGCGAATTGATATTTTCATCAGAGTTTATGTAGCTTTTTAGCCAACGAGTGATGGTGGTCCAGCTTTTTGGTGGCTTTGAGTCCTGAATTTCTTCTGCTACACGATTAATCAGCTCAAGCTTTTGTTTATGGCTAAGACGGACTTCATAGAAGTGTTTTGCTTCATTGACATAAGCTAACTTACGAAGTGCATTTTCTTTCAGATGTTTCGGGTGGGCTTGAAAGTCTACTAGGGGAGATGTTTCGGTGACTGATGTTAAGTCGATTTCATCTTCATCTAGAAAGGTAAGTTGACCATTGGCTAGCTTTGAATGCAGCTCACTCTCTTTGAAGTATGAGTTAATGGCTGTTTTGAGATCTGTCAGCTGATATGTTTTGTTTTTTTGGGTTGATGTGATCTCATAAACCCGTTTTTCCATGAGTACTTTTGCACCCACTTCAAATTTGTAATTAGCCATTAATCTGCACCTGACTGAGTCTGAGAAGTGTATCCGGGCCAAGTGGATGAGTTGCCAACTCAAAGTCAAAGTATTTTTTCGCTATAGCTGCGTAACAGTGTACGAGTTGTAGCCCGTGTGAATCTGCAAGATCTTTGAGATCAGATAGAGTGAGAATACCGTTGTGAATTCTATCAACATCATTCAGAAGTGAATTAGTCTCTACTGGCGGAAGTTCCTGCCAGATATATCGATATAGCAGTTTGAGATTACCGAATAGAGGCTGAACGCGTAGGTCGACATCTGTTACCACAGCGTAGTCGAAACCGTCTCGTTCCATCGCTGCTGTAATGGCAGCAGTTTTTTCAATAAATTCGGGTTTTTGTGTGGTGGAATACGTTTTTACTTCCACATACTTCAGTTTGGGCGTTGACTGGCGGACAACCTCGAAATCTGGGAAGTGGTTGTGATATTTATTGTTGAATGAATATCGATATTTGATAGGTTGAGGGTGGTACTCAATTACATCGTCATCAAACTCAAGATAGAAGAGGTAATCACGCTCTACTTGGGAGTCCCACTCAACCATGCGCCCCATTTTGTAACTGGGAAAATTTCCAATGACACGGTCTTTACCGCCATTGTTGATCTTCCTTGCAGGTTTTCTCACCCAAATGCTCCTATAAAGTGGCTCTTTGCCATGCCAAGTAATGGAGTGAATATAGGCTTTGAAGACTAGAATTGCAAGTTATGATCGTTTCATCAGAAATGGGTGAATTTTTTATTCTATTCATTCTATAAGTAACTATTTACTAATAGAACTTGATTAAAACTTTTAGTTACATACCAAGGCTTAGAGACGTAGGACTAGATTTGTCATCGACATTAGTAAAAGAGGTAATGTCCGGTTTAGAGGACCCCTGAATGTTGAGCGCGACTTTGTCCTTTCTAATCGTTATTGGGAACCTCTGGATCTGGAACGACTACAAGGTATTTATTTACAAGAAAAAGTCCCACTCCCTAGAGTCTCGACTTGATGTTAATGACGAATCTATAGACGAAAAAATCGACAAAACATGTCAGCTTTGGCTTGCCCATGTTATTAAAGCCAGTTGCCGATCTGGGGCAGCAAGAATCTAACATCATTTCTGTTATCGAGCTTGGCATGTATACCCCGTTAGCCAGGTATTTATCTGACAGAGGGGTTCCAAGGGAAACCGCCATAAAAGTTAGTAACTTGCATAAATCCAAAACCAGTAATTTTCCAGATACAACACGTATTAGAAACGAGCTCAATTATTGGGAACTGCAACATGTAGATCATTTAATTTGAGCGTTACATATTGTCCGTTGGATTAATATACAAAACAGCCACAGATGGAAAACATCTGTGGCTGTAAACTAATAAAACAATCAAATTGTAATTTTTAACAAATTACTATTTTATGGTCTTAAATTTGCAACTTATGGTCGTCTCTACAAATCAACTTATTAGTCCCACTTAAGACCAGCACCAGTCTGATACTCGGTGACCTTGGTCTCGAAGAAGTTTTTCTCCTTCCGCATGTTGGCCTGTTCATCGAGCCAGGGCAGGGTGGCTTCGGCACCGGGGAACGGTTCTTCAAAGCCAAGCTGTTTGGCACGACGGTTAGCGGTGTAACGGAACTGGCCGTGGTGCATTTCTTTTGAGTAGCCCAGAATTGGGTCTCGCAGAATGTAACCGGCGTAGGTTTCTTCGGCTGCGTCGGCTTCTTCAAACATGGTCTGGATTTTCTTCGGATCCAGTTTGACGTTTTCTTCTTTAATGATCTGCTTGCAGACGCGAATACCGAACGAGGCGTGCATGACTTCGTCACGCATGATGTATTGCAGTTGTTCGGCGGTGCCTTTCATCAGGCCGCGACGTTGCAGGGCGAAGATCGGTGAGAAGCCGTTATAGAACCAGGCGCCTTCGAAGATGCCGCCGAAGAAGGCGTAGGACATCACGAAGTTTTCCAGCTCGTCACGGTCACGCAGGTCGATGTCGCTGCGCAGCACGGTGTTCAGACGGTCATTAGCCAGTTTGATCTTCTGGTAAATCTCCGGCACCACGCGGTAGCGGTTGTAGATTTCCGACTGGTCCAGACCGATGGTTTCGATACAGTGCTGGTAAGTCCAGGTGTGCAGGGCTTCTTCATAGACCTGACGCGCCTGGTAGATTTGGAGCTCGGGCGCCGCCATTTTTTCCATGACCGCCAGACCAATATTACGCATGGCGAGAATATCGGAGGTGGTGAGGTAGGACAGCACGTTTTCATAGACGTGGCGTTCTTCCATCGTCAGTTTGTGACGATAGTCGTGAACGTCCTGCGCCATGTTGATATCCAGCGGCGTCCAGTGGTTTTTGTTGGCGTTGAGGAAGTAGTTCCAGGCCCAGGGATACTTGAACGGTGCCAGCTGGTTAATGTCGGTGTCGCCGTTAACGACGCGTTTGTCATCGACATTGACCGGCTTGGCGTTGCTCAAAGGCATCGCTTTGACCTCAGCCGAAGCGGGTGCTTCGGTGAGGTCATTGGCTGCAGGGGCTGCAGCTTCGGCCTGTTCTGCTTTCTCTTCTTCTTTTTTAGCCTCAGCGGTACCGGCTATCGGTGCTGAGAATGGATCATCCCAATTCAACATTACTGACATGCCTCGCAATCTGGTTCCAAAATTGAGCACGCTTTCGGTGCTTCCATACCTTCACCTAAAAACTCTTCGGCTTCGGCAACAGTGCTGGTCAGGGTTGCGCCAGTTGTGGCGGCACTGGCAACAGGTGCGGCTGTCGGACCGGAAGCAACCGGTTTAGGACCACTTGGCTTTTCGGCTGATGGTGGCGGGGTTGGGGCAGAGCTGGTTTTTTCCGCACCGGTCGCACCCATCGAGCGCAGGTAGTAAGTGGTTTTGAGACCACGTACCCAGGCCAGTTTGTACAGGTTATCCATCTTCTTACCTGATGGTTCTGCCATGTACAGGTTGAGGCTCTGTGCCTGGTCGATCCATTTCTGACGACGGGAAGCGGCTTCAATCAACCAGCGGGCATCCATTTCGAATGCGGTGGTGTAAAGCGCTTTCAGTTCATCAGGAATACGGTCGATGTCCTGCAGGCTGCCGTCGAAGTATTTCAGGTCGTTAATCATCACGTCATCCCACAGACCGCGTGCTTTCAGGTCTTCAACCATGTACGGGTTGATGACGGTGAACTCACCGGACAGGTTCGATTTGACGAAGATGTTCTGATAGGTCGGTTCGATTGACTGGCTGACACCACAGATGTTGGAGATGGTGGCAGTCGGTGCAATCGCCATGGTGTTGGAGTTACGCATGCCTTGACGTTTGATCTTGTCACGCAGCATATCCCAATCCATGGTTTTGCTTTCGTCCTGTTGCAGGTATTCGCCGCGAGCCTCTTTCAACAGCTTGATAGAGTCGATTGGCAGAATGCCTTTGCTCCAAAGGCTGCCTTCATAAGACTGGTACTTGCCACGTTCTGCAGCCAGGTCTGAAGAGGCTTCAATCGCGTAGTAGCTGACCGCTTCCATCGATTCATCAGCAAACTTGACCGCTTCTTCAGAGGCATACGGCATACGCAGTTTGTACAGTGCATCCTGGAAGCCCATGATGCCCAGACCAACCGGACGGTGCAGCAGGTTAGAGTGACGCGCCTGCGGCACACTGTAGTAATTGTACTCGATGACGTTGTCGAGCATACGCATCGCGGTACGAATGGTTTTCTGCAGCTTCTCTTTGTCGAGGTTACCGTTCTCGTCGACATGCTTGACCATGTTGACCGAGCCCAGGTTACAGACCGCAATCTCTTTGTCAGAGGTATTCAGCGTAATTTCAGTACACAGGTTGGAGCTGTGAACAACGCCGACATGTTGTTGCGGGCTGCGGATGTTGCATGGATCTTTGAATGTGACCCATGGGTGACCGGTTTCAAACAGCATGCCCAGCATTTTGCGCCACAGGTCGACGGCGGGCAGCTGCTTGAAGTTACGGATTTCACCGCGAGCGGCTTTTTCTTCGTACTCGGTGTAGGCCTTTTCAAATGCCAGACCGGTCAGGTCGTGCAGGTCTTCCACTTCTTCCGGTGAGAACAGGGTCCATTGACCTTCTTCAGCCACGCGCTTCATAAAGAGATCTGGAATCCAGTTGGCGGTGTTCATGTCGTGGGTACGACGACGGTCGTCACCGGTGTTCTTACGCATATCGAGGAATTCTTCGATATCAATGTGCCAGGTTTCGAGGTAGGCACAAACCGCGCCTTTACGTTTACCACCCTGGTTTACCGCAACCGCGGTGTCATTGGCGACTTTCAGGAACGGGACAACACCTTGTGATTTACCGTTGGTACCTTTGATATGGGCGCCAAGACCACGGACACGGGTCCAGTCGTTACCCAGGCCACCGGCAAACTTGGACAGCAGGGCGTTATCGCGAATCGCGCTGTAAATGCCGCTGAGATCATCAGGTACGGTCGTCAGGTAGCATGAAGACAACTGCGGACGCAGGGTGCCTGAGTTGAACAGGGTCGGGGTAGAGCTCATGAAGTCGAAGCTTGAGAGCAAGTTGTAGAACTCGATGGCCCGCTCTTCACGGTCGATTTCGTTAATCGCCAGACCCATCGCAACACGCATGTAGAATGCCTGAGGCAGTTCGAAGCGGGTACCGTCATGGTGAATGAAGTAACGGTCGTACAGGGTTTGCAGGCCGAGGTAGGTGAATTCGAAATCGAGTTCCGGTTTCAGGGCTTTACCCAGGCGTTCCAGATCGAACAGGCCCAGTTCAGAGTCGACCAGTTCGTGTTCAATCGCGGTGTGGATGTAGGTTTTGAAATAGTCCGGGTAGATATCGGCCATTTCACTTTGCTTGGCTTGTCTGTAGGTTTTGTAGACAAAGCTGAGGGCTTCACGGCGGATACCGTCCATCAGCAGGCGAGCGGCCAAAGTGCTGTAGGCGGGATCTTTTTCGATGAAGGTGCGGGCACCCATAACCAGGGCTTTTTCAACGTCAGACGACTTCACGCCGTCGAACAGGTTACGCTGGGTGTCACGCAGAATGCGGTCACGATCAACTTCTGCCAGACCGACACAGGCTTCGGTGATAAGGTCGTGCAGACGGTCGATATCCAGCGGTTGGCGAGTGCCGTCAGCGGCGGTGACATGCAGGGTCGTCTCGTTCGCTGGTGAGGGATGTTTTTTCTCTTCTTCGGCGCGTTTTTCAGCTTGTTTCTCACGGTAAAGCACGTAAGAACGGGCCACTTTGTACTCACCGGCACGCATCAGTTGCAGTTCAACCTGGTCCTGGATGTCTTCGATGTGGACTGTGCCACCTTCATCGAGACGACGCAGCAGGTTATCGGTGATTTGTTTGGTCAGTTCTTTAACGGTGTCGTGAATGCGACGACTGTCTTTGGCTGATTCGCCCTCGACGGCCAGAAAGGCCTTGGTCATCGCCACAGCAATCTTGCTGCTGTCAAAGTCGGTGACTTTGCCGTTACGACGGATAACGCTGTAGCCGCTTTCGGCAGAGGCGTTGTTAATGGATTGTGCTGGTTCGCTCGCCATAATGAATTCCCTGCATATTTGGTGAAAAATCAAAAATCATGAAAACCACTAGAGATTGTGGTTTTGAAATGATTGAACCACAAGATAGTGTGTTTTTGAAGCCTTGGCAAGTGGAAAAGTTGCACATAAATTGTGCACTTTTTGTGGATAAGTAGCAGGCGATCCCGACGTAGCGTAGCAGGGGTGCCAGCTCCCGGGATTTGAGCGATTTTGGTGCTGAAAAAATATTTTTTTCAACGAGGCAAAAAAAGCAAATTTTGTCTGCCCTGAGTCAGGGGCTGGCAATCATACTGTCGCCGATGGCAGAAAACAACCACCGGCGACAGCATCATTGTGAAGTTAAATTGTGATCAGAGTGTGTCAATCACAGAAATGGCTGTCGGACTAAGCAGTTGCCGAGCACGCTGCTGATCATCACGATCACGTGCCTGGACAATCACTGCCCACTTGTTGGCTTTTGTTGCTTCGATTGTTTCGTTGATCAGCGGATCATGGTCAGGACGGAGCGTAAATGCGCCTGCGGCGATCAACCCCATAAATGCGCCGACCATACCCAGTGCCAGATACGTGAGTAATGGACTGGACTGAGTGAATGTTGGACCTATCGTGGTCACAACCGCAGCGATAATGACACCGGCAAGAAGGCCGACGGCACCCAGAACATAGTGTGACAGGATCAGTTCTTTACCGATGGCCTTGGTTTCGGGTTCCAGACGGTCCTGTAGATGCGTGTCACCAGGTTTAAGTAACTGCACTTCAGCGGACTGGAAGTGACCCTGATCAATCAGCGATTCTTCAGCGTGTTTCGCTGTTTGTTCGGTTTCAAAAATCCCTGCAACGGTGTGTGGGCGTTTCTCTAAATTCATTTTCATATCTTTCATCATACCTCCTGAATGATTCGGGATATGCCCTTGCTATGGGTGACAATAAAAAAGCCGCAGATATCCTTATCCACGGCAGGGGAAAAAAACAGGGGCTTGCAGATCAGCGCTGGCTGACCTGAAACACACCGACCAGTTGCGTGAGTTTATGCGCCGTGTTGCGGACCATGACTGCACGTTGCTGGAGGGCGTCAATCGCCTGCGTCATCAAGCTGGCAGAATGACCGACATCGCGGGCGGTTTCTCCATGGATCTGGCTGTTCTGATCCAGTTGCTTGATAGTGGCAAACATCTGCTCTACCAGCTGATGCAACGCAGTATTTTCGGAGGAGGCTTCTTCGGTCTTTTTCAGGCTGCGATCGACATTATCCACCCCGGACTCCATGAATTTCACTGCTTCCAGCGTTTCCGCCTGCATGGTCTCGATCATCTTCTGAATTTCTTCAGCGGAGTTGGCGGTGCGAGAAGCCAGACCGCGTACTTCATCTGCCACCACGGAGAAGCCTCGACCATGTTCACCGGCACGGGCAGCTTCAATAGCGGCATTTAAAGCGAGCAGGTTGGTCTGGTTGGTGATTTCAGAAATGACACCGATGATATTACCGATTTCCGCGGTGCGGCTATGCAGGCTCTGTACGGCTTTGGCTGAGGTTTCGACTACATCGCGGATTTCCTGCGTGCCGTCCCGGACTGATTCAAACTGAATGCGGGCGTCGCGCACGACTTCATCCATCGCCTGTTTCATCGATTCTGCGGTACTGGAGGCATTGCCAATGTCATTAATCTGGGCCTCCAGCAGTTGCAACATCTTATCAATCGCGTCAGCCACTTCATTGGAGACCGTGAAGGCTTCGCGGTTGGTTTCGAGCATGGCTTCGTTGGTGTGGCTGACATTACTGCTGGTTTTAATGACCTGACCAACAATGCCATCCAGGTTATCGATAAAGCTATTGATCCAGCGCCCCATATCGCCAGTCTCATCATTTTTCATCTGTCCGGTATCCAGACGCTGGGCCAGATTACCTTCCCCTTCGGCAATGGTGCGAATGACCTCCGTCATTTCATCCAGGCGGTTGGCTAACGGGTTGGTGGTAAATGTCTTATAGAGCATGGCAATGATTACCAGCATCACCGTTGAGGTACCGGCGATGGCCAGATCCGGCAAATCAGTGAGAATATGCAGCCCTGTATTGACACCAAGTAGCGCTACCATGGCGTAGATGAAGCCTTTCATCAGGCTCACATTAACTGAACGGCGACGATAAACCTCCTCAAGATCGCCCTCACACATCATGCCCCAGCGGTCCGGCGAACCTTTGAGCTGGAAGGTGACGCCTTTACCTATAACCGGAAAATGCCGGTAGTCCGAATAACCGGGGTAGGTGACAAACAGGTTGTCGCCATTTCGAATGGTTTCACGCACACCCGGGTGCAGTTGCCCGGTGGCAGGATCGGTAAAGCGAATCTCAAATTCGGTGTGACGGTTGATTTTGACGGTGCCAAACTTGGTGTGAATGCCGCTTTTCAGGTTTTCACCGTGTGAGAAGGTATTGTCTTCAAAACGCGAACGGGAGAGGGCGATACCCTGTTGAATGCTGGGGTCAAAACGTGAATCCACCATAAATATGTAGTTGTCGCCCGACTCCGGGTAAATATGGCCGGCTTCGCGCTGGATTAAATCACCCAGCACATCATTGGGTACCCGACCACATACCGCACCGAAAACCTCGCCATCCAGCACGACTGGCTGGTAGAACATCAAAGTCACTTCATCATGGAACTTGGAACTGGACGGGCCGATCTTCAATGTCAGCTCATCGACGTAAGGGCCGTGCAGAAAAGCGTCGTTCAGCCCTTTGTCTACGGCTTTACGGTCGAGATCATTTTGTCCGGTGTGGGCGCTGTAGGTGGAGTGGGTGACGGTACCGCTGGTGTCAATGACAAACAGTTCGGAGAAGTCCGGCGCGGCTGCCATTCGTTCATTGAGTAGGTTGTTGCCGATATCAGGGTAGCTGCTGGCAACTTGTTCGGCGAGCAATTCCATTTGATCCCAGTGACTGGCGACCCATTGCTGCAGTAACTTGACGCGGGTTGCCGCAATGCCTTCAAAGGTTTTCTCAACAGCGCTGTAATTGTGTCGATTGAGAAAGCAGGAACGGGACATCGCCAGTTTGCCGGTACTACCAAACCAGGGTAACCATTTTTTCTCTGCCCGGCTCAGGTTCATTGTGTGGCTTTTGAGTTTGCTCATTGTGTTTCTCTTGTGGTCTATCCGAAACACACCGAGCAAATCCTGCGCCACCGGATTAAGCCGATGTTTTCATTCGGTATTCCGGCGCACCGGTATCAGGCCAGTGCACCGGAATAGTGCGAATGAGACTGATTTGTAATATTAATGGTCCAAATTAGTGCCGATATTTGCGATAAAAACCATTAGCTTAAAATAGGTATTTAAAGTGCTAATATAACTTCTTTCACTTCATCAACATGTCCTTTTACTTTGACCTTGCGCCACTCATGACGAAGTACACCCGCTTTATCGATCAGGAAAGTACTGCGTTCAATGCCCAGGTGTTCTTTGCCGTACATTTTTTTGAGCTTGATGACATCGAATAATTGGCAGAGGGCTTCATCTTCATCAGATAACAGGTCAAACGGAAAGCACTGTTTTTCCTTGAAGTTTTCATGTTTCCTCAGACTGTCACGGGACACACCCACAATCACAGTATCGTGCTGGTCAAAAAATTCGATGTTGTCACGGAAGTTCTGACCTTCTGTAGTACAGCCCGGTGTGCTGTCCTTGGGATAGAAATAAATCAGCACATTTTTGCCTTTAAAGTCAGAGAGGCGGAAGGTTTTATCGCCGGTGCTGGGTACTTCAAAGTCAGGGACTTTTTGTCCCACTGCAACTTGACTCATCTGATCATCCTGTTTTGAAACGATTTAGGGAGAAACGTACCTTACACAATCATCGCTGATCTTGTCATCAACAGGCAGGCAAAGTACCATGCCTGTTATTTTTCCGGAGTCTCAAAGATTATGTATAGCGGCAGTATGGTAGCGCTTGTCACCCCGATGCATGAAGATGGTGCACTGGATGATGACAGCCTGCGAAAGCTGATTGAGTTTCATATCAGCGAAGGAACCGATGCCATCGTCGCTGTCGGCACGACCGGTGAGTCTGCTACTTTGAGCGTCGAGGAACACTGTGGTGTGATCCGCAAGGTGGTAGAGCAGGTTAATGGTCGCATCCCTGTATTGGCGGGTACCGGCGCCAACTCGACTTCGGAAGCGATTGAGCTCACTGAATACGCCAAAGATCTGGGCGCTGATGCGGCCTTACTGGTAGCACCCTACTATAATAAGCCTACCCAGGAAGGCATGTACCTGCATTTCAAAGCGATTGCTGAGGCAGTCGATATTCCGCAAATTTTATATAATGTGCCCGGCCGGACCGCTTCCGACCTGCTACCGGAGACAGTCGGACGTTTATCTGAAATCCGTAATATCATTGGTATCAAGGAAGCCTCCGGTGATGTCTCCCGGGTGCAGCAAATCCGGCAGTTGGCGACGGAAGACTTTGAGTTGTATACCGGCGAAGACGCCAACACCGTTGACTTTATCCTGGCCGGTGGCTGTGGTGTGATATCCGTCACAGCGAATGTGGCACCGCGTCTGATGCATGATATGTGCATGGCTGCCATCAACGGCGACGAGGAGAAAGCACGGGAAATTAACCAGAAATTGGTTGCCCTTCATCAATTTTTATTTGTCGAGGCTAACCCGATTCCTGTTAAATGGGCGTTGGCTGAAATGGGAATGATTCCGAAAGGGATTCGTCTGCCCATGACGGTATTATCGGAAAAATACCATCAGTCAGTGCGTGAGGCCCTCATTACGGCGGGTGTTCTGAATTAGAATAAATGGGTGAACTTTTTTAAATGAACGCGAAACATTTCAAACAAACATCGCTGGTCGTCATGATGGCGTCCGTACTGAGTGCATGTGGCGCATTTTCAAATCTGGACCAGGTGGTGCCTGACAACACGCAGGAATATCGCCGTGCCGAAACCATGCCTCCACTGGACGTGCCGCCTGAGCTGAGTACCAACCGCATCAATGATGTTATTGCCGGTGAGAAAGATTCGACGGCCACCTATTCAGAGTTTGAGGAAGCCTCAAATAATCCGCTCGCTGCCAAATACAACATACAGCCAGATAAAAAACCGTCTCTGGCGGGTGAAGGGGCAAGCCGTCACCTTGTTGTACCCGGTGAGCGGGACGTGACATGGCAGCGTATTCAGGAGTTCTGGGCCACCCAGGGCCTGGCTATAGCACGCATCGACAGTCGTATTGGCCTGATGGATACAGCGCCAGATGCCGATGGCTATGCTTATCGCATTCGCATGGAACGGGGCGATACCTCCAAACAATCCAAAGTTTACTTAAGCGCCGTGGATGAAACCCGGACTAACTCTGAGAAGAATGAAGCAACACTGCGTCAGCTCGCCGATTATCTGGGTACCCTGTACAAAGAAGACGTACAGGAAATGCGTATCGCCCAGCCGGCACCGCCACCGGAAGAAACTGCCCGCGTGCTGTTGATCGATGAAGAGGGCGGTCAACAAAGTCTGTTTATCGAACAGGATTTCCAGACTGCCTGGCGTCGTGTCGGTCGCGTTCTGGACAGCAAAGGTTTCTCTGTTGAAGATCGCGATCGCAGCCTGGGTTACTACTTTGTGCGTTACATCGATCCATTCAAGGAAATCGAGCAGGAAGAAGAGGGTTTCTTCAGTGGTCTCGCTTTCTGGCGTGATGAAGTAGAAGAAAAGCCGGAAGAGTATTACTACATCAAACTGATTTCAGAGGCATCAGATACACGAGTGGTGGTCATGGACGCGGAAGAGAAGCGTACCTCCAGTGATACTGCCAAACGCCTGCTGAATCTGATTCAGGAGCAGCTTGCACCCTAATGCGTTTTGCGTCCCTCGGTAGCGGTAGTCGAGGTAATGCAACCA
Organism: uncultured Methylophaga sp.; assembly: GCA_965229455.1. Lineage (GTDB taxonomy): Bacteria > Pseudomonadota > Gammaproteobacteria > Nitrosococcales > Methylophagaceae > Methylophaga. The sequence goes on along the minus strand of OZ245877.1, from coordinate 1,641,597 downwards.
TAGTCACGCACGGAAAAACCACGCTCATGATTGATTGTGGTTTTTCTGCTCGTGAAGCTGAGAAAAGACTGCAGCAGCTTGATATTGATGCGCGTTCGCTCACAGCGATTCTGATTACCCATGAACATGCCGATCACATGGCTGGTGTCAGGGTTATGGCCCGCAAGCATCGTCTGCCAGTCTATGCCACGCCCGGTACAGCAGGATGCCTGCCCGCAGATATCGCTACCCATATTCGCGAGTTCAACTGTCATGAGCGCTTCACCCTCAACGATATTGAGGTGGAGCCATTCCCGGTGCCACATGATGCCCGTGAACCCAGTCAGTTCGTCTTCAGCAGCGGTTTGCACCGCTTGGGCCTGCTCACCGATGTGGGCTCCATCACGCCGTTGATCGAAGAGACACTCAACGCCTGCGACGGTCTGTTGCTGGAAACCAACCACGACGTCACGATGCTGGAGCAGGGTGAGTATCCCGAGCATCTGAAACGTCGGGTCGGCGGTCGGCTGGGGCATTTAAATAACGTGCAATCTGCCACGTTACTTGAGAAAATTGACACCTCGAAATTACAACACATCATGGCGATGCATATCTCGGAAAAGAACAACTGTCCGTCGATTGTCGTCCCGTTACTGGCCAGGGCCCTGCAGTGTGAAGAAAACTGGATAGGTGTCGCTGAACAGAATGCTGGCTTTGGCTGGCGCGAACTGGTCACTCGATAATAGAGAATAGCAATGGAAAAGAAACAAGAACTGTATTCAGGCAAGGCCAAAAGCGTTTTTGCCACTGATGACAATGATTACGTGGTCCTGAGTTTCAGAGACGATACATCCGCCTTTGACGGGGAAAAAGTTGAACAGCTGAGCCGAAAAGGTGAAGTCAATAATAAATTCAATGCTCACATCATGCAGTATCTTGCCGATAACGGCGTGCCGACTCATTTTGAAAAACGGCTCAACGATACCGAGTCTCTGGTCAAAAATATGAAGATGATTCCGGTTGAATGTGTGGTGCGTAATGTGGCATCCGGCAGTCTGGTCCGTCGTCTGGGGGTGGAAGATGGTATGGAACTGACGCCGCCGGTGTTTGAATTTTTCCTCAAAAATGACGCGCTGCATGACCCCATGGTTAATGAGTATCACATCGAAACATTTGGCTGGGCAAAGCCTGAAGAAGTCAATGAAATGAAAGCGTTAACGTTCAAAGTTAATGAGCTTTTGAAGAAGCTGTTTGCTGATGCGGGTATGATTCTGGTCGATTACAAGCTGGAGTTTGGTCTGTTTAAAGGGGCCGTCTATCTGGGTGACGAGTTTAGTCCGGATGGTTGTCGTTTATGGGACGCCGAAACCCGCAAGAAGTTGGATAAGGATCGTTTCAGGCAAGGCCTGGGCGGTGTTATTGAGGCTTATGAAGAAGTCGCTCAGCGCATTGGTGTACCACTCTGAGTCCTGATTCAAACAAATTCAAGTAAACAAACCCTGAGCCCTGGCTCGGGGTTTTTTATTTCTGTGCGCTGTTTCACATAATCGACTGGCGTTATGGTGACAGTTCTTGTGTCAGAGTGTGTTATGTTGCAATTCAGTCAGTAAATGGAGCCCGTATGCAAATTCCAGCAAAACCGGTTGACGAAGAATCACGCATCGTCACGCTGAGGTCGCTGAATCTTCTTGATACTGACAGGGACGAGCGTTTCGACAGACTGACCCGACTGGCATTGCATGTGTTTGAAGTCCCTGTTGCGTTGGTGAGTCTGGTTGATGAAAACCGTCAGTGGTTCAAGTCCTGCCAGGGAGCGAATCTGACAGAGACAGACAGAGATGTCTCTTTTTGCGGTCATGCCATTCTCGGCGATGAAGCGTTCGTGATTGAAGATACACACCAGGATCCGCGCTTTGCAGATAATCCGCTGGTCATCGGTGAGCCTCACATTCGCTTCTACGCTGGCTATCCAATTCGCTACCTTGATGGTAAGAAACTGGGGACGCTTTGCCTTCTGGATTCCAAGCCCCGTCACTTCAGTCGCCGTGAGCGCCTTATACTCGAAGATCTGGCAAAGATCGTCGAACATGAAATTCAGGCTGTGCAATTGGCGACAGTCGATGAATTGACTGAAATTCCGAACCGCCGCGGTTTTTTCTCAAATGCCAATCAGGCGCTGAGTCTGTGTCAGCGTCAGAATTTACCTGTCAGCCTGGTGTTTCTTGATCTGAATAACTTCAAACCCATCAATGACCAATTCGGTCATGCCGAGGGTGACAAGGCACTGAAAACTTTCTCCAGTATGCTGAAAAAGATCTGTCGGCAGACCGATATTGCTGCCCGGATTGGCGGTGACGAGTTCGCGCTGCTCCTGCCTAACACAAACAAATCAGATGTAGACAAGATTCTGACCCGCTTTACCGGCATGGTCGAGCAGGCCAACCGTGAGCAACCGCTGGATTACAAAATTGCATACTCTCATGGCGTGGTTCATTTCGATCCAGCTAAACATCAGGATCTGGACGATCTGCTGGCCGAGGGCGATCAGTTGATGTACCAGCGCAAAAACCGATCGAAAAAAGAACAATCAGGCCGTTAGTTGCCAGCCAATCAGCCCGCCTGCCCGCATCGGTACCAATTCATCACCGGCGAAACTCAACTTATCCGGCACCTGCCAGTTTTGTTTGGTCAGGGTGATGTTGTCGGTATTTCTGGGCAGACCATAAAAGGCAGGGCCATGTAAGCTGGCAAAGCCTTCCAGTTTGTCCAGCGCGCCGGCCATTTCAAACGCTTCAGCGTAGAGCTCAATAGCCGCATGAGCACTGTAAATACCTGCGCAGCCGCAACTACTCTCTTTGCCTGCACGCGGGTGTGGTGCACTGTCAGTCCCCAGAAAGAACTTGGGACTACCACTGGTCGCCGCCTGAATCAACGCCTGTTGATGGGTATTGCGCTTTAATACCGGCAAACAGTAATGATGCGGGTGAATACCACCAACCAGCAGATCATTGCGGTTCAGCAGCAAGTGATGTGGTGTGATGGTGGCAGCGATATGATCTTCCGCTTCGGCAACAAACACCGCGGCATCGGCAGTGGTGATATGTTCGAACACGACTTTGAGTTCAGGAAAGTCTTTTAACAGCGGTTGCAGCACGCGGTCGATGAAGACTTTTTCGCGATCAAAAACATCGATATCGGCATTGGTGACCTCACCATGTACCAGCAATGGGACACCGCGTTCCTGCATGGCTTCCAAAGCAGCGTGGCAATGTTTAAGGTCAGTGACACCGGCATCGGAATTGGTGGTTGCACCGGCCGGGTAAAGTTTGACAGCATGAACAAATCCGCTGTCTTTGGCGCGGTGAATTTCATCGGCGCGGATGTTGTCAGTCAGGTACAGGGTCATTAATGGCTGAAATACACTGTCTTCAGGCAATGCGGCCATGATGCGCTGACGATAATCCCGGGCCATGTCGACAGTCGTCACCGGCGGGCGTAAATTAGGCATCACAATCGCACGGGCGAATACGCGCGCGGTGTCGGGCACGGTGCGGGAAAGGGCAGAATCGTCCCGCAAGTGGAGATGCCAGTCGTCGGGACGGGTGAGGGTAATTTCAGTTGGTTTTATTTGTGTCATAGCCGCGAATTATGCCATAGCAAATAGCTTAAGCTGAAAAACTTGTGATCCGCGCTCGAAGGGCAACAGCGCTTGTTCTTGACCTTATCACGCATTACAAGTAACTTTACACGTTTGATGTTTTTAAGCTTCTCGTGACGAGATTAAGAGGGAAACACGTGGAATTAAGCGGTGGCGAGATACTGGTTCAGTGTCTCAAAGACGAAGGTGTCGATTTCCTGTTCGGTTATCCGGGCGGTGCAGTGCTGCATATCTACGATGCACTGTATAACCAGGAGGATGTCAAACACGTCCTGGTGCGCCACGAACAGGCAGCGACGCATGCAGCAGATGGTTATGCACGGGCTACAGGTAAGCCTGGTGTCGTCTTAGTCACATCGGGTCCTGGTGCTACCAATGCCGTTACCGGTATTGCGACTGCCTATATGGACTCTATTCCTATGGTGGTTATTACCGGTCAGGTCGCGACTGCCAACATCGGTAGTGATGCCTTCCAAGAAGTCGATGCCGTGGGTATCACCCGTCCGTGCGTCAAACATAACTTTCTGGTTAAAGACATCAACGATCTGGCGGAAACCGTTAAGAAAGCTTTCTATGTTGCGACCACTGGCCGTCCGGGTCCGGTTGTAGTCGACGTACCCAAAGACATCACTGATCCGAATATCAAGATTCCGTATCACTACCCGGAAACGGTTCAGATGCGTTCTTACCAGCCGACCTTGAAAGGCCATAGCGGTCAGATCAAGCGCGCGGTGGATATGCTGTTGTCTGCCAAGAAACCGATGATTTACACCGGTGGCGGTGTGGTATTGGGCAAAGGTTCAGAAGAACTTCGCAAGTTTGTGCGCAAGCTGGGTTATCCGATTACCAGTACCCTGATGGGGCTGGGGGCTTACCCATCCAGTGATGAGCAATTCATTGGTATGCTGGGCATGCACGGTACCTACGAAGCCAACATGGCGATGCATGACTGCGATGTCTTGATTGCTATCGGTGCACGTTTTGACGACCGTGTTACCGGCAAAATTGCCGAGTTCTGCCCGGATGCCAAGATCATTCATATCGATATCGACCCGTCATCGATTTCAAAAACGATTACCGTTGATATCCCGATCGTCGGCAGCGTGCCTGATGTATTGCAGGAAATGAACGGCTTGCTGGAAACCACCAAGAAGTCACCTGACAAGAAGGCGATTGATGCCTGGTGGGCGGAAATCAACGGCTGGCGCGGTATGAAGTGTCTGTCCTATGACCGCAACAGCGACAAGATCAAGCCGCAGATGGTCGTTGAGATGATCCATGAGATCACCAACGGCGATGCCTATGTGACTTCTGACGTCGGGCAGCATCAGATGTGGGCGGCACAGTACTACGGCTTTGATGAACCTAACCGCTGGATTAATTCCGGTGGTCTCGGCACCATGGGCTTTGGTCTGCCGGCTGCTATGGGCGTGCAGTTTGCTTTCCCTGAAGACACCGTTATCTGTGTCACGGGGGAGGGCAGTATCCAGATGTGTATTCAGGAGCTGTCGACCTGTCTGCAATACGGTTTGCCGGTTAAGATTGTTGCCCTCAACAATCGTTATCTCGGTATGGTGCGCCAGTGGCAGGAATTCTTCTATGAAAACCGTTACTCGCACTCCTATATGGAATCACTGCCTGACTTCGTCAAACTGACCGAGAGCTATGGCCACGTCGGTATTCGTATCGAGAAGCCGGAAGATCTGCGTAAAGAACTGGAACGCGGTTTTGCGATGAAAGATCGTCTGGTGTTCTTCGATATCGTGACTGACCAGACTGAAAACGTGTATCCGATGATTGCCCAGGGTAAGGCACATAACGACATGCATATGTCGCCTTACTGTGAACCACCACAAGACCCAGAGAGGGAGCTGTCTTAACATGCGTCACATCATTTCCATCCTGATCGAAAACGAAGCAGGGGCATTGTCGCGTGTGGCCGGTTTGTTCTCTGCACGGGGTTACAACATCGAATCCTTGACTGTCGCGCCTACCGAAGACCCGACCTTGTCTCGTATGACCATCGTGACATCGGGTACCGAACGCATCATCGAGCAAATCACCAAGCAGCTGAACAAGCTGGTTGATGTGGTGAAACTGCTGGATCTGACTGAAGGACCACACATTGAGCGTGAAATGATGCTGATCAAAGTCAAGGCATCTTCCATGGCTCAGCGTGAAGATGTGAAACGCCTGGCGGATATTTTCCGTGGTCACATCATTGACGTTACCACCTCGACATACACTATCGAGCTGACCGGTGCCTGTGCCAAGCTGGACTCATTTATTGATGCCCTGGCTGAGCACAAAATCATTGAAACCGTGCGTAGCGGTGTCACTGGTATTGCCCGTGGTGAGAAAAGTCTGCACCTGTAATTAACACCCTTTCGCTTTAAGAAAAAATCTAAGGAATTCAATCATGAGTTTGAACATCTATTACGATAAAGATTGTGACCTGTCCATCATCCAGGGCATGAAAGTCACTATTATCGGTTACGGTTCCCAGGGCCATGCCCACGCCTGCAACCTGAAAGACTCTGGCGTTGATGTCACTGTCGCGCTGCGTCCCGGTTCATCTTCTATCGCCAAAGCCGAAGGTGCTGGCCTGAAAGTCTCTGACAACGTGGCTGAAGCCGTTAAAGGCGCTGACCTGGTCATGGTACTGACACCGGATGAATTCCAGTCTCAACTCTACAAACAGGAAATCGAACCTAACCTGAAACAGGGTGCGGTTCTGGCCTTTGCTCACGGTTTTGCCATCGTCTACAACCAAATCGCACCGCGTAGTGATCTGGATGTCATCATGATTGCACCGAAAGCACCGGGTCACACTGTCCGCAGTGAATTTGTCAAAGGCGGCGGTATCCCTGACCTGATTGCTATCGAACAGGATGCTTCCGGTAAAGCAAAAGACATCGCTCTGTCTTATGCTTCAGGCGTCGGTGGCGGTCGTACCGGTATCATCGAGACCACTTTCCGTGACGAAACTGAAACCGACCTGTTCGGTGAACAGGCTGTTCTGTGTGGTGGCGCCGTTGAACTGGTTAAAGCCGGTTTTGAAACCCTGGTAGAAGCCGGTTACGCGCCGGAAATGGCTTACTTCGAATGTCTGCACGAACTGAAACTGATCGTGGACCTGATGTACGAAGGTGGTATCGCCAACATGAACTACTCGATCTCCAACAATGCCGAGTATGGCGAGTATGTTACCGGCCCACGCGTTATCAACGAAGAGAGTCGTTGGGCGATGCGTGAAGCACTGAAGAATATTCAGGAAGGTAAATACGCCAAACAATTCATTCAGGAAGGTCAGTCCGGCTATCCTGAAATGACCGCGATGCGTCGCCTGAATGCAGAACACCCGATTGAACAAACCGGTGAAAAACTGCGTGCAATGATGCCCTGGATCCAAAAGATCGTCGATAAGTCTAAAAACTAAAAGACTTTTTCACGTGTCAAGAACGGGGACGGTTGTGCAAACGACCGTCCCCGTTTTGTTTGTATAGCGCAGATGTCATAATGCTTTTATTCGATATCAGGGAGTGTATTCATGGTCAGTAGTGACAAACAGCAGCGACGCGGTATTTACCTGTTGCCGAATTTGTTCACAACAGCAGGTTTATTTGCCGGTTTCTATGCCATTATCGCGGCAATCCGGCAGGATTTTGATGCTGCTGCTATCGCCATATTTGTGGCGATGATCATGGATGGACTGGACGGCCGTATCGCCAGAATGACTAATACACAAAGCGCCTTCGGTGCTGAATATGACAGTCTGTCTGATATGGTCGCCTTCGGCCTGGCACCAGCGCTGGTCGTGTTCCTCTGGGCTTTGCTTGATATGGGCAAATTCGGCTGGATGATTGCCTTTATCTATGCTGCCTGTGGCGCCTTGCGTCTTGCTCGCTTTAACACCCAGATCGGCACTGCTGATAAACGTTATTTCCAGGGTCTGCCGAGTCCTGCTGCTGCAGCCTGTGTAGCTGGATGGGTCTGGCTGGGTACCGACCGGGGGTTGGATCCAGCGCTGGTCAGCAATGTGGCGGTGCCCATTACGTTTTTCGCGGCGATTTTGATGGTCAGTTCCATGCGCTACTACAGCTTCAAGGAACTGGATTTGAAAAATCGGGTGCCTTTTATCAAGATGCTGGCCCTGGTACTTATTTTTGCCCTGATCGCCAATGACCCACCGCTGATCCTGTTTTCAGCTTTTCTGGTCTATGCTGTTTCCGGTCCGGTATTTACCCTGTTTAAACTGCGTCAGCATCGTAGTGAACGTAACACCGGCAAATAACTTGGCAGACGAGGCTTTTAGCCCTAATATTTAACGCATAGCGATGCACTTTAGGTGCAAAAACCAATCAGCGTGATGCCGACGATGGCCCAAAAACCAGATTTCAGTCCTGCGAATACCAGAACAGACTTGAATGCTGTCCGGCCGGCCGGACTTAATGACGGCGCAACGTCTGCATACGGAGCAGGAAAATGACAGACCAGTTAATTATTTTTGATACCACATTGCGTGACGGTGAGCAGAGCCCCGGCGCGTCGATGACCAAGGATGAAAAAGTCCGGATCGCTAAAGCGCTGGAACGCATGCGCGTGGATGTGATTGAGGCTGGTTTTGCCATTGCCAGTCAGGGTGACTTTGAAGCGGTACAGGCGGTGGCGAAAGCCGTTAAAGACAGCCGTATCTGTAGTTTGTCCCGGGCGCTGGAAGCCGATATTGACCGTGCCGGTGAAGCACTCAAACCGGCCAACGCCTCCCGCATACATACTTTTATCGCCACCTCGCCGATTCACATGAAAATGAAGCTGCGAATGGAGCCCGATCAAGTGGTGGAAAATGCAGTCAAAGCAGTGAAACACGCCCGTCAGTACACTGACGATGTCGAGTTTTCACCGGAAGATGCTGGCCGTAGTGATATCGATTTCCTGTGCCGGATTCTGGAAGCGGTTATTGATGCGGGTGCGACCACACTCAATATTCCGGATACGGTGGGCTATAACTTGCCGCATCAGTTTGGTTCCTTGATTGCCACGCTGCGTGAACGCATTCCCAATGCCGATAAAGCTGTGTTCTCAGTGCATTGTCATAATGACCTGGGCCTGGCTGTTGCCAACTCGCTGTCAGCAGTGATGAGCGGTGCCCGTCAGGTTGAATGCACCATTAACGGCCTGGGTGAGCGTGCCGGTAATGCGGCACTGGAAGAAGTGGTGATGGCAGTCCGCACCCGTCAGGATATGTTTCCCTGTGATACCCATATCGATACCCAGCACATTCTGGCCGCTTCACGCCTGGTTTCCGGGGTAACCGGTTTTGTGGTCCAGCCCAATAAAGCCATTGTCGGCGCCAATGCCTTTGCCCACGAGTCCGGTATTCATCAGGATGGCGTGCTCAAAAACCGTGAAACCTATGAAATCATGCGTGCCGAAGATGTCGGTTGGAACACCAACCGCATGGTTCTGGGCAAACATTCCGGTCGAAATGCTTTCCGCAGCCGTCTGCAGGAACTGGGCATCGAACTGGAGTCGGAGGCAGAGCTTAATGCGGCCTTTACCCGGTTCAAGGAACTCGCTGATAAAAAGCATGAGATCTTTGATGAGGATCTTCAGGCGTTGGTCAGTGATGTGGTAGCGGCTACCGATGAGCGTATAACCCTGGTGTCATTAAAGGTCTGCAGTGAAACCGGGGAAACGCCGGTAGCCAATGTCACGCTGTCGGTGGATGGTGATGAAGTCCATACCCAGATGAGTGGCAGTGGCCCGGTAGACGCAGCTTACAAAGCCATCGAAGCGATTGTGCAGAGTCATACAGAACTGCAGTTGTATTCAGTCAGCAATATCACCACCGGCACTGATGCCCAGGGTGAAGTTAATGTACGTCTGGAAAAAGGCGGTCGCATTGTCAGTGGTCAGGGGGCTGATACCGATATCGTGATTGCCTCGGCCAAGGCCTACCTTAACGCCCTGAATAAAATTCTGGCGCATGTAGAAAGAGCCCATCCACAGGTCTGATGCAGCTCTCGAACTCACAACAACGGATTCTGGCTGATATGGGTATTCAGCTTTGGGCGCTTCGGCGCTCGGAGCCTGAGAACCCGCAGCAGGGAGCAGCAGAAACGCCTGTCGAGATTGAGCAGTCAGATATCAATGTTGCTGCCCCAGTCAAGCTGATTGTGGTAACACAAGCACAGGCCATGTCAGAGGCCGCGCAGCGTTTATTTAATGCGATGCTAAAGGCTGCCAGTCTCACTCAAGATCAGGTACTGAGTTTAACCAGCAGGGAGTTCGAACAGATTAATACCGCCAGCATGGCCAATAAGTCGGTGCTGCTGTTGGGGAGTGACATAACTGCTGAACGGATGCCTGATTTGTCCCCTGACAATCCTGAGACTGTCAGCCAGTATCAGGCGCAGTTTTTAGCCTGTTTCAGCCTGGAGGAGATGCTGCAGCAGCCATCCCTTAAAGCGGCAGCCTGGCAGGCACTGAAACATCTGAGCCCTGTGTTCTGAAAAGGTCCTGAAATGATGCTTCCGCGTGTCATGCTTGAAGACGATCTGTTTGAGGTGCATGCTATTGAGAAAGCGGCGAATCGCTTTCCCTGGAGCAGAAAGAATTTCGCGGACAGTCTTGATGCGGGCCATTTTTGCTGGGTTTACTGTGACGCTTTTGATGTCGTTATCGGTTATGCCATTGTGCAACTGGTGATTGATGAAGCGCATCTGCTCAATATCTGCGTCAGACCCGAGATGCAAAGGCAAGGTTATGGTCGTCGTATTCTTGAGCATGTGATTGACCATGCCCTGACACGCTCCGCCAATCTGGTGGTACTGGAGGTCAGACAATCCAATTTCCGCGCACAGCAGCTTTATCACCAGCTGGGATTCAACGAAATGTCGATACGCAGGGGCTATTACCCGGCTGAGCAGGGCAGGGAGGATGCCATTTTGATGGGGCTGGATCTCTCGTCGCAGTCGATTTTCGGCGGAATTTAGCGGCAGCACTGCTGTCATTATTAAGGCCAGTCATCAAAAACCGTCAATGAATAGACGGCAGTACTACTTATGAGCACTTGCTATAGCGCAGGGGCTCTTTTAGACTAATTGACTTAATTACTCGGTTATTTTTTTCACATTTAGGAGATAAAAATATGGCTTTTGAATTGCCACCACTTCCTTATGCACAAAACGCTCTGGAACCAACGATTTCAGCTGAAACGCTCGAATATCACTATGGTAAGCATCACCAAACCTATGTGAATAACCTGAACAACCTGGTACCTGGTACTGAATTTGAAGGCAAGTCTCTGGAAGACATCATTACTTCAGCCAGTGGCGGTATCTTTAACAATGCAGCTCAGGTCTGGAACCACACCTTCTACTGGAACTGCATGACACCTGATGCCAAAGGCGCACCATCGGGTGATCTGGCCGCTGACATTGATAAAACCTTTGGTTCTTTCGACAAATTTAAAGAAGACTTCAGCAAATCTGCAGCCACCAACTTCGGTTCAGGCTGGACCTGGCTGGTGAAAAACAAAGACGGTAGCATCGCCATCGTTAATACCAGCAATGCCGGTTGCCCACTGACTGAAGGACAGACACCACTGCTGACAGTTGACGTCTGGGAACATGCTTATTACATCGACTATCGCAACGCGCGTCCTAAGTACCTGGAAGCCTTCTGGGGCCTGGTTAACTGGGACTTTGTTGAAGCCAACTACGCGGCCTGAGAATAGCGGGAGGGGCGTCAGTTTACTTCTCTCCCGTTAACTTATAAAATACCGCTTTTTTGATTGATGGCAGTTTCGTCAGAAACTGCCATTTTTCGTTTCAAAGGTCTGAAAAAGACCCGGTTTTCATGCCGTCAGGGCAAGGAGTTTTCAGCCATGACAAATTCGGTTATGCCGACTTATGGGCGACTCGATGTGGCTTTTGCCAGTGGAAAAGGCGCCTGGTTAACAGACATCAATGACAAGCAGTATCTCGATGCACTGAGTGGTATTGCTGTCTGCAATCTTGGCCATTGTCATCCTGCTGTGACCCGGGCTGTTCAACATCAGGTTGAAACCCTGGTGCACACCTCCAATATGTACCACATCCCCTTACAGACGCAGTTGGCTGATAAACTCACCGAACTGTCCGGCATGGAGCAGGTATTCTTTTCCAATTCCGGTGCTGAAGCTAATGAAGCGGCAATCAAAATTGCCCGTAAGTACGGCCATAGCAAGGGCATTGAAAAGCCGGTCATTATCGTGATGGATGGCAGCTTCCATGGCCGTACCATGGCCACCCTGACAGCAACCGGCAATGCCAAGGTCCAAGTTGGATTTGACCCGTTATTGCCTGGTTTTGTCCGCGTACCCTACAACGACCTGGATGCGCTGCGTATGGCAATTGGTCATTGGCCGGAAGCGGTGGCAGTACTGGTTGAACCCGTTCAGGGTGAGGGCGGTGTCAAAGTGCCGGAACCCGATTTTCTGGCTGGTGTCCGTGCTATTTGCACACAGCGTAAATTGCTGATGATGCTGGATGAAGTGCAGACCGGGGTTGGCCGTACCGGTCAGTGGTTTGCTTTTCAGCACAATGATGAACTGCTACCCGACGTGATGACGCTGGCTAAGGGACTGGGCAACGGTGTGCCGATTGGTGCCTGTCTGGTCGCTGGTCCTGCCGTCGGTGTCTTACAAGCTGGTAACCATGGCTCCACCTTTGGTGGCAACCCGCTGGTTTGCAGTGCCGCCCTCGCCGTGCTGGACACGATTGAGCAGGAACAACTGCTCAATCATGTTGCCACGCTCAGTCAGCAGATGCTGAACGCGTTTAAGCACAGACTGGCCGGCCAGGAGGGGGTCAAGGATGTTCGTGGACTGGGTTTTATGTTCGGTATTGAACTGAGCATGCCCTGTGCGCCTCTGGTCAAGCAGGCGCTCGCTGAAGGCCTGTTAATCAACGTCACGGCTGAGTCCGTCATACGTCTGTTACCACCGATGATCATCAATGCAGAAGAAGCCGATCTTATCGTGGATAAAGTCTGCAGACTGGTACTCGACTTTTTGTCATCCCACGCTGTTGAGAGCGTAGCCTGAAAATGAAACATTTCCTGACTCTGAAAGACCTGACTCCGGCGGAACTGAAACTGCTGATTCAACGTGCCGGAGAACTAAAGAAACTGCACAAACACGGGGACATTTACCAGCCACTGAAAGGCAAAGTGCTGGCGATGATTTTTGAGAAATCCTCAACTCGTACCCGGGTTTCTTTCGAGTCGGCGATGATTCAGTTTGGTGGTGGCTCGATTTTTCTGTCACCGGACGACACGCAACTGGGGCGCGGAGAGCCACTGGAAGACTCAGCCAGAGTGATTTCCAGTATGGTGGATGCGGTGATGATCCGCACTTTTGCCCATAGCAAAATTGAAACCTTTGCCAAATATTCATCGGTGCCGGTGATTAATGCCCTGACTGATGAGTATCACCCTTGTCAGTTACTGGCAGATATGCAGACTTACCAGGAGCACCGGGGGGATATCAAGGGTAAGAAAGTTGTCTGGATCGGTGATGGCAATAATATGTGCCACTCCTACATCAATGCAGCTGAACAGTTCGGCTTTACGCTGAATATTGCGACACCTGAAGGTTACCAACCGGATTCGGCCATTGTTGAAGCTAGCAAAGCTGATGTGCAGTTGTTCGATGATCCCAAAGCGGCAGCAGAGGGTGTTGATCTGGTTGTCACTGATGTCTGGGCCAGCATGGGACAGGAAGAAGAGCAGCGTAAACGCGAACAGGCTTTTGCCGACTTTCAGGTTAACGAGCCAATCATGGCGCTGGCGAATAAAGACGCCTTATTTATGCATTGTCTGCCGGCTCATCGCGGTGAAGAAGTCAGCGCCGAAGTGATCGATGGACCGCAGAGTGTGGTTTGGGACGAGGCCGAAAACCGACTGCATGCACAGAAGGCCCTGCTCGAATTCCTAATCGGCGAGTAAGTCAGCCTCAAGCTGTCGCAGGCGCTCAACCGTGCCGATATCTGACCACTGGCCATGATAATGCTGACCTGAAACTTGCTGTCGGGTAATGGCTTGATCAAATAAGGGTTTGAGTGGACGTTTTTCGTTCTTCAGACCGGCAAACATCTCTGGACGATAAATGCCTATGCCACTGAATGTGGCCTTATCAGCATTGTTGATCTGTACGTTACCTGTCTTATCCAGAGCAAAATCACCCTCCGGATTATGCGGTGGATTATCAACCAGTACCAGATGACAGAGTTTGTCAGCATCCAGCTGAAAACCTGCCAGTTGCCCAAAATCAAAATCAGTCCAGATATCGCCATTCACCACCAGAAATGGTTCGTCACCCAGCAAGGGCAGCGCATTAATAATTCCGCCCGCTGTCTCCAGTCCGCCTTCGAGTTCCGGTGAGTAACGGATTCTGGCACCATAATCCTGACCGTCACCCAGTGTTGTCGGGAATTGTTCGCCAAGATGGGCGTAGTTAATAATCAGATCATCGAACCCGGCTTTGACCAGTCCTTCAATCAGATACTCAATCAGCCGCCTGGGACCTGCTTTAATCAGTGGTTTCGGGGTGGTATCAGTCAGCGGACGTAGCCTTTCACCGCGACCGGCCGCGAGGATCATTGCTTTCATAAGATGGCCATGATTTTTGAGGATTGGGTTAAAAACTGATGCAGTGAAGCGAGTGCCGGGTAACGCGCGGTTACCTGCAACACGTATTTCAGTGTCAGTGGCAAATCCTTCATATAACCGGATTTACCATCACGGTAATTAAGGCGGCAGAAAATGCCCAGGACCTTGAGATGACGTTGTAGTCCCATCAGGTCAAACCAGCGGACAAAAGCTGACCTGTCAATTCCGGTCATCAATTGTTGATTCTGCGCCTGCTGATAATAATAATCGAGCCATTGCTCGAGCTTGGTTTGTGGCCACTCGACGTAACAATCACGTAGCAAGGACACCAGATCGTAAGTAGCGGGTCCAATCACCGCGTCCTGAAAATCGATGACACCGACTTCATTATCCGGTCCCAGCATCAGATTTCGACTATGGTAGTCGCGATGAACAAAAAATTGCGGTTGGCTATTGGCGTTGTCTATCAGAAGCTCAAATATCGAATCCAGTTCTGACGGAACAGCGAGTGATAAATGTCGCTCCAGAAACCAGTCAGGGAACAGGCGCATTTCGCTCAGTAATTTTTCATCGTCATAAGCGGGCAGCTCGATCTCAGAAACCGGCGCCAATTGCATTTTGATGATTTCATCAATCGCTGCCTGGTAGAGTCGATCGGCGGAATCCTGATTGAGTGCTGACAAATAAGAGGTCGTGCCCAGATCACTGAGCAGCAGAAATCCCAGTTCAACATTTCTCGCATAGATATGAGGTACATGTGTGCCTGAGCCAGCCAGGAAGTCGGCGACGCGCACAAAAGCCTCGATATCTTCATGTTCAGGGGGGGCATCCATGACGATCCGACTTTGGCCATGCTGATAGACGCGGAAGTAGCGGCGGAAACTGGCGTCGCTGGAAGCCACTTTCAGCTCGAAGTCGCGGTCGGGTAGTATCGCCGTCAGCCATTCATTGACCTGCCGAAGACGCGGATCAGAGTCTAAATCAATCTTCATGTTTTCGTTGGAATTGTTCTATATCACGTTGATTTTAATAAATTATTGTTTCTACGTTGAGGACTGTCTCAAGCGCTGTAACTGACCCGGCTGCTGAATCAGAATTGTTCATGTATCATCAGGGAATTATTTCCCGCATTGCCTGTCAATGATGCGAGGTAATAGCGTACTAAACCATAAGTAATATCGGAGTAGCAATGAACAAATTCTTACTTTCCGCCGCCTTGCTGACAGCTTCCAGTATGGCCCTGGCTCAGGATTACGTCACTCCCGGTGACCTATCTGAGCAGGCATCTGACAAAATGTACAGCATCCTGACTCAGTACAATAGCTGCATGATGCAGACCCGACTGCAATCATTGCCTGAAATCGAAAGCGGTCAGGCTGCCGCCGATCAGATCATGCAGAACTGTGAAACCCACCTCGATGCCCTCAAAGCACATTTGACCGACAATCAGGTTGAACCTGCGCTGGTTGAGGGCATGGCAAAAACCATGCGGACCCGAGCTGCCCGTCAGTTAATGACCAAAACCATGAATAACCTGGCAGCTCAGGCCCAAGCAGCCAGTAATGCTGAGAAAATAAAACAGGACGCAGAGGCAGAATCGGCCGAATAACGCTAGTGATTCAGTTGCAGTACATCAATGTCCTCGTGCTGCAGCATCTGAATCAGACGTATCAATGGTAATCCTATCAGTGTGTTGGGATCCTCCCCATCCAGTTTTGAAAACAGGCTGATGCCAAAGCCTTCAGACTTGAAACTGCCGGCACACTGATAGGGTTGTTCTTTTTTCAGATAGAAGTCAATCTGGTTGTCTGTCAAAGTTCTGAAGTGAACGCTGAAAGGTTCTACTGATGACTGAATATGGCCATTCTTTGCATTCAGTAACGCAAGGCCGGTCAGGAATGTGACTTTTCGCCCGGAAGCGCTTTTCAGCTGAGCCATCGCATTCTGATGGTTGCCGGGTTTTCCCAGAATATCATCATCAATCACTGCGACCTGATCAGACCCGATGATCAGTGCTTCAGGATGTGTACGTGCAATCTCACGGGCTTTGCTTTCTGCCAGCCTCTGTACCAGTGTTGCTGGTGATTCATCCGGCTGCGGCGTTTCATCAATATCAGGTGAAACCTGAATAAAAGTCAGACCAAGTTTGTTCAGAAGCTCAGCCCGGAACGGCGAGCTTGAACCCAGGATAAGTTGTTGCATGCTTTAATAGCCTTCAGGTAATTACAGTGGGCGCGGTGCGTCCGGTCAGATCACGAATCATGGCTAATGATTCCGCGAGTTCAATCAAATCGGCCAGAGCCTGCTGAGTGTCCAGCCGTTGTTTACTCTGATCAGCCTGATAAGACTCGATATAGACTCTTAAGGTAGCCCCTTCAGTCCCCGTGCCGGATAAGCGATAAATAATGCGATCGCCGCCTTCAAACCCGACTCGAATGCCTTGTTTGTCAGCAACACTATTATCAACCGGGTCACGATAGCTGAAGTTATCAGCATATTCGACCGTTCGGCCATCAAACTGTCTGCCGGGCAAATCTGCCAACTGTTGTTCCAGATGCAGCATCAAAGCTTCGGCCTGCTCGCTGGGGATCGATTCGTAATCATGACGGGTGTAGTAATTGCGACCAAATTCCTGCCAGTGGCGATTGACAACTTCAGCGACGGGGATGGCACGGGCTGCCAGAATATTGAGCCAGAACAGCACTGCCCAAAGGCCGTCTTTTTCCCTGATATGGTTGGAACCGGTGCCGAAGCTTTCTTCCCCGCAGAGGGTGGCACGATCAGCATCCAGCAGATTACCGAAAAATTTCCAGCCGGTGGGCGTTTCGTGTGATTCAATGCCAAGCTTCTCAGCGACTCTGTCTACCGCCTGACTGGTTGGCATTGAGCGGGCTACGCCCTTGAGTCCAGCTTTATAGGCGGGTACGAGAGACGCGTTGGCGGCCAGAATGGCGAGACTGTCAGACGGCGTGACAAAGATGTTGTCACCCAGAATCATATTCCTGTCGCCGTCACCGTCGGAGGCAGCGCCGAAATCAGGTGCATTATCCGAAAACATCTCGGTAACCAGTGCTTCAGCATAAGTCAGGTTGGGATCCGGGTGGCCTTCGCCGAAATCAGGCAGTGGTATACCGTTGATCACCGTACCTTTCGGTGCGCCCAGGCGATTTTCCAGTATTTCCGTCGCGTATGGCCCGGTGACGGCATGCATGGCGTCAAAGCGCATTTTAAAGTTGCCGCCGGTCAGTAAGTCATGGATGGCATCAAAATCAAACAGGCTGGCCATCAGTTCGGCGTAATCCGAGACCGAATCGATCACTTCAACCGTCATGCCATCCAGTGTCTGGGTGCCAATCTCAGTCAAGTTGATGTCAGCGCAATCACTGATTCGATATTCGCTGATATGGCGGCTGTGATTGAAAATCGCCCCGGTGATGGACTCCGGCGCCGGACCGCCGTTAGCGGTGTTAAACTTGATACCGAAATCACCATTCACACCGGCCGGGTTATGGCTTGCGGAGAGAATGATGCCGCCGAATGCCTGATATTTGCGAATAACACAGGAAGCGGCCGGGGTAGAGAGGATACCGTTCTGACCCACCCAGACATGACTGAAGCCATTGGCTGCCGCCATTTTAAGAATAATTTGGATGGCGGTCTGGTTGTAATAACGGCCATCCCCGCCAACGACCAGCGTCTGCCCCTGACAGTCTGTCAGTGAATCAAAAGTCGATTGGACGAAGTTCTCCAGGTAGTGGGCTTGCTGAAAGGTTTTAACTTTTTTGCGTAGACCGGATGTGCCGGGTTTCTGGTCATCGAAAGGGGCGGTTATCACCGTCGTAAAGGCCATAAATCATTCCTGGTTGAATTCGAGCATCATTGCGGGTTTGTTGTTAGACTCAGCCTAACTTTTCGATTAACTATACTGACTCCATGAATAAGCCTCAACAGATTGATAGAGCGCGTTTGTTGCGCCTTGCTACCTACGCTTCTGTGGCGACCGCGGTGACACTGATCCTGGCCAAACTGGTCGCCTGGTTTATCAGTGATTCGGTCAGTATTCTGGCCACACTGGTTGATTCCAGCCTCGATGTGCTGGCTTCCGTTGTGAATCTCATCGCTGTCCATCACGCGCTGCAACCGGCTGACCGCGAGCATCGTTTCGGGCATGGTAAGGCTGAAGCCCTGGCGGGGCTTGGACAAGCGATGTTCATCGCCGGCTCAGCCGGTATTCTGCTGCTGCAGGGCATCAGTCGGCTGATCAATCCGCAACCGCTCGAAAAAGGGCTGCAACTCGGACTTGGTGTCATGCTCCTGTCTATTGTGGCGACACTGGCTTTAATTAGTTTTCAACGTTATGTGATTAGACGCACGGACTCAACAGCGATAAAAGCGGATGCTCTGCATTACAAAACGGACCTGCTGGTCAACGCCAGCGTCATTGTGGCATTGCTGCTGACCTATTATGGTTGGGATTTTGTCGATCCCCTGTTTGCCATCGCCATCGCTTTGTTTATTTTGTACAGTGCCTGGCAGATCGTTCGCGAGGCGGTGAACCTGCTAATGGATCATGAGTTGCCGGATGAGGACAGACAGAAAATAGGCGCACTGATTACCCAGCATCCTGATGCGATTGGTTTTCATGACCTGAGAACCCGTCAGTCTGGCAATACAGTGTTTGTCCAGCTTCATCTGGAACTCAATGAAAATCTCTCACTGAGACAGGCGCATTCCATAGCGGATGAACTGGAGAAAAAAGTAGCGGAATTGTTTGATGATGCAGAGGTCATCATTCACGAAGATCCAGTGACACACATGCCCCCCGGTCTGCAAGCAGGAAATAACGCACAAACTGAAAGCAATCTCGTATAATTCCGCCTCGTAAAATCGAAGGGGACACAGTTATCTTTAAGTCAGACTCAACCATGCTAATGCTGTGCATTGCAGTGCTAGCGTTATTAGCTTTGTTCGCTTCTCTTGTCCGTCGCCGTCTGAATCAATCCCGTAAAGCGCGCCATCTCGACAAAATCCTGCGCAGATATAAGCTGGATGAAGTTCGGTCTATCGTGATCCCTGATGGAATTGGTGGTTTGATGGAGCTGGATCGACTGATTCTGACCGACAGAGGTCTGCTGATTATAGAAACCTATCCGATGAATGGGCACCTTTTCGGTGCTGAACAAATTGATCAGTGGACTCAAATCATTGACGGGCGCAGTTTCAAGTTTGCCAACCCGCTTCACCACATTCAGAATGCGAAGTATGCACTTCAACCATTGGCACCGAAAATTCCTATTTTCTATCGCGTGATATTTACTGGACACAGTGACTTTCCCAAAGGTAAACCAGACAATGTTTCGACAGTGCAAAGCCTGGAGCAGGACTTGCAAGCGATTCTGGAAGCGCCCAAGATGTCAGGAGGCAGTGTCAATGTATGGGAAAGAATTTTGCGTATTGGCCGAAAAAACGGTCAGGTAGATTGAGAGAAACGTCATCTTGATGGAAACTAAACCGCTGGTTGTGGCAATTTCATCCCGAGCTTTGTTTGATCTCGATGAAAGCCATCGCATATTCGAAGAGCAGGGTACTGAAGCCTATTGTCGGCATCAGATTGAAAATGAGGATGTGCCTTTGGCACCGGGTGGCGCCTTCAATCTTGCTCGTAAATTGCTGGCATTAAATGATAATAATCCCAAGACGCCCAAGGTGGAAATCATCCTCTTGTCTCGTAACAGCGCTGACACCGGCCTTCGGGTATTCAACTCGATCCAGCATCACGAGTTATCGATTATCCGTGCTGTGTTTACTTCAGGCAGCAGTCCTTACCGCTATGTGGCACCGTTTGGTGCCAACCTGTTTCTCTCTACCAGTCCGGAAGATGTAGCTATGGCGCTGGAAGCCGGTATCGCTGCCGCCACGATTCTGCCTTCCAATGTGGGCAATAACCCCGAATCGGAAGAACTGCGTATTGCATTCGATGGCGATGCGGTGGTGTTTTCTGATGACTCTGAAAAGATTTACAAAGAAAAAGGATTGGAAGCCTTTACTGAAAATGAAACGCAAACAGCCAGAGAGCCTTTACCGGGTGGCCCCTTCAAAGATTTCCTGATGGCGCTGAACCGTATTCAGACAGAATATCCGGAGAATGATGCCCCTATCCGTACTGCTCTGGTCACTGCACGTTCAGCGCCGGCGCATGAGCGTGTGATCAGAACCCTGCGAGCCTGGGATATTCGTATCGACGAAGCGATATTCCTGGGTGGTAAGGCCAAGGGACCGTTCCTGAAGGCTTTCGGTGCGGATATTTTCTTTGATGATCAGGAACAGCATTGCCATTCGGCCAAGGAGCATGTTGCCACCGGGCATGTTCCTCATGGCATTGCCAATAAAAAAACCATTGTTGAGCAGGACTGAGATTGGCCGTTCATAGAAGTCGGGCTGTCCAAAACTGGATTAAACAGCTCAGTGAAAAAGATATGCCGGTGTTTTCCGGTACCGTGGCCGAAGTCAGTGCCGTATTAAACAGTGAGGACACATCGGCATCAGATGTGGCTAATGTGGTGTTGCGTGATGCTTCACTGACTGGCCGGGTCCTCAAAGTCGTCAATAGTTTTCATTTCAACCCCACCAACCAGACTATTAATACTGTTTCCCGGGCTGTGATGGTTATGGGGTTTGAACAGGTACGCGCGCTGACATTCTCGATGGTACTGGTGGATAGCCTGAACCGAGGACATCAGCGACAAAAACTCATTACCGAAATGGCCGGTGCTTTTCATGCTGCCGCCCAGGCTCAGGAATTTGCCAAAATTAGCCATGCCGGTGATCCCGAGGATCTGTTTGTTGCAACATTGTTGTCACGGCTGGGAAATATGGCTTTCTGGGCCTTTGCCGGTAAGCAGGCAGATGAATTGCTTTCTCTGCTGGAGGAGGGAATGCAAGAAGCGGAGGCGGAGAAGGTCGTACTCGGTTTTGAGCTTGTTGAGCTGACTAAGGCATTGAGTCATGAATGGCATCTTGGTGATGTGGTCAGTGATTATCTTTATAAGAGGCTGGAAGCTAACAAAGCAGCCTGTATTAATGCCGGTCTTAGTCTTGCTGATGCCGCCAGAGCAGGCTGGGATAGCACTGAAGCCGAACTGAAAATTCATGAACTGGCAGACCATTTTGATGTGGAAGTTGCCGAGTTACGCAGACATGTCTTTGAGAACGCCCGTCAAGCCAGGGAAGTTACCGAGTTGTATGGTAGCAAAACAGCCAGTGAAGCTATCCCAGTGCCGATGACTGAGGAGGATTCAGAGAAGGCTGAAATGCAGGACGATTCGATAATCGCTGCCAGCTACCCAGAGCCAGACATTCATTATCAAATGACCGTGATGCAGGAGATTTCAGCGACGATTCAGGAACGGCCCAAGATTGGCATTATTCTGGAAATGGTGCTTGAAGGTATTTATCGCGGTGTGGGGACGGACAGAGCAATATTTATGATGCTCAATCCTGAGAGAAGCCACCTCAGTTGTAAATATCTGTTTGCCGATGATGCTGAGTTGTTGAGAGAGAAACTGCTGATTGATGTCAGACGCCCTGAAAATGTCTTTCATCAGATCATCGAGACACAGAAGCCACGTCTACTGCCCGGAGATCCAGCGCAATTAGGGGGCACCTTGTCCAAAGACACGCTAAAGCTGCTTGGCAAGCCACCCTTCATGGTGATGCCGGCGATAGTGAAGAATAAAGTCATCGGCCTCTTCATTGCTGATAGAAACGCCAGCGGCCGCTTACTGACGGAGACGGACTTTCTGGCATTTCAGCAATTCTGTCAGCAGGCGAATATGGGCTTAACCATTTTGGCCATGCAAGGGTAGTTTTATGCCGGCCGACTAGCTATAATGTCGGACTTCTTCAGGCGGACTACACCGCCTGATAACCAGATTTTGCGAGAGTGGCGGAATTGGTAGACGCGCTGGATTTAGGTTCCAGTAGGGTAACCTGTGAGAGTTCGAGTCTCTCCTCTCGTACCAAATAACAATGAGGCAGATGGTGTCACACCATTCATGCCTTCACCCCATGTTTGAGGTAGATAATGCAAGTTACTGTAGAAAATGTGAGCGAACTCGGTCGCCGAATGACGGTGACAGTCGAAGATGCCAATATCGAAAAAGCAGTACAGGAGCGTCTCAAGTCAATCCGACCTAATGTCAAAATGGCTGGCTTCCGCCCTGGTAAAGTGCCCATGAATATGGTGGCACGTACTCACGGTCCTGCTGCCAGACGCGATGTCATCGACTCACTGGTGCAGGAAAGCATGCGCGAAGCCTTTACCCAGGAAAACATCAACCCGGCTGGCCCGCCGCACATCGACAGCATGGACGAGGAAGGCGAGAAGTTCATCTATACCCTCAACTACGAAGTGTTTCCTGAAGTCAGCGAAGTCAAACTGGATGACATCACACTGGAAAAAACCGTAGCTGAAGTCACCGACGAAGACGTCGATAAAATGATCGAAACCCTGCGTGAACAACGCATGACTTGGGACCCGCTGAAACGCGGAGCCAAGGAAGGTGACGGCGTTACTATCGACTTCGTTGGTGCCATCGACGGTGAAGAATTCCAGGGCGGTAAAGGTAAAGACGTTCTGATTGAACTGGGTGAAGGCAGAATGTTGCCGGAGTTCGAAGAACAACTGATTGGTAAAAAAGCGGATCAGGAAGTCGAAGTCACTCTGACTTTCCCGGAAGATTACCGTGCAGAACAGCTACAGGGCAAAACTGCCAAGTTTGATGTTACCGTCAAACAGGTAGCCAAGAAAAAGCTGCCCAAGCTGGATAAAGAATTCGCCGCCATGTGTGGTGTGGAAGAGGGCATTGCTGCTCTGAAGAAAGAAGTTCGTGCCAACATGGAACGCGAACTGACATCGGCGCTCAAAACCCTTAATAAGCGCCGTGCAATGGATATGATTGCGGAGAAAAACGAACTGGCGCTGCCAGAAGCACCGGTAGAGCGTGAAGCCCAGTATCTGGCGGAGCAGGCTAAAAATAACCTTCGCAATCAGGGTGTTAACGTAGAAGGTATTCCTTTCGACCTGGAAAACTTCAAACCCAATGCTCAAAATCGCGTCAAGCTGAGCCTGTTGATCGGTAAGATCATCTCAGACAATGAAATCAAGCCTGACGAGGAACGTGTCAAGCAGGCTATTGATAACATTGCAGCCAGCTACGAAGACCCGGAAGAAGTGGTTAACTACTACATGAACAATCAGGAAAGATTGTCAGAAATTCAGATGACCGTGGTTGAAGACATGGTTGTTGAATGGATTTTCGACCATGTTAAAGTAGAAGAGAGTACATCAACATTCTCAGACGTCGTTAACGCTGTATCCAACTAATTGACGACGCTTAACATGAATGCAGCCCGTGCTCATCTTGAATGGGCACGGGCTGATTTTTTATTAGGATCCGGAAAATAGGACGGTTATGACAAACAAATTCTCTAACGAAGAATTCCCAGGTATTCAAAACGCACTGGTCCCCATCGTTGTAGAGCAGACAGCTCGGGGTGAACGTTCTTACGACATCTATTCACGCCTGCTGAAAGAGCGCGTGATTTTCCTGGTAGGGCCAGTTGAAGATCAAATGGCCAATCTGGTTGTTGCCCAGTTACTGTTCCTGGAATCTGAGAATCCGGACAAAGATATTCATCTATACATCAACTCACCGGGCGGCGCCGTCACTGCCGGCATGGCGATTTACGACACCATGCAGTTCATCAAACCCAACGTCAGCACACTCTGTATTGGCCAGGCGGCCAGTATGGGCGCTGTGTTGCTGGCTGGCGGTGCACAGGGCAAACGTTACTGCCTCCCTAATTCCAGAATCATGGTGCATCAACCGCTGGGTGGCTTCCAGGGTCAGGCCTCGGATATCGATATACATGCCAAGGAAATCCTCAGCATCCGTGAACGTCTGAATGGAATTTTGGCTCATCACACTGGTCAAGATATTGAGACAATCCGCCGCGATACAGATCGTGATAACTTCATGAATGGCGATAGAGCGGTTGAATATGGTTTAATTGATTCTGTACTGACCAACCGTCCTGCAGAAACGGCATAAACCGCCGATAATGATTATAGATTTGATGAGTAAGGTAGTAAGGCTATGAGCGACGACAAGAACAACGACGACAAATTACTCTACTGCTCTTTTTGCGGTAAAAGTCAGCATGAAGTTAAAAAACTGATTGCGGGTCCGTCAGTGTTTGTATGCGATGAGTGCGTCGACCTGTGCAACGACATTATTCGCGAAGAAATGCAGGAAATGTCTGCGGATGAAGCCGAGACCAAACTGCCAACGCCTCGTGAAATTAATACCGCACTCGACAATTACGTGATCGGTCAGGAAAAAGCCAAGCGCTACCTGTCGGTGGCAGTCTACAACCACTACAAACGACTTCGCAGTGGCCACAAAGAAGACGATGTGGAACTGTCTAAAAGTAATATTCTGCTGATTGGGCCCACCGGTAGCGGTAAAACGCTGCTCGCAGAAACCCTGGCTCGCCAGCTGAATGTGCCGTTTACCATGGCTGATGCCACCACACTGACTGAAGCAGGTTATGTCGGGGAAGACGTCGAAAACATCATTCAGAAACTGTTGCAGAAGTGCGACTACGACGTTGATAAAGCCGAGACCGGTATTGTATACATTGACGAAATCGATAAGATCTCGCGCAAATCGGATAATCCCTCAATCACCCGTGATGTCAGCGGTGAAGGTGTGCAGCAGGCCCTGCTGAAACTGATTGAAGGTACCATTGCGTCTGTCCCGCCCCAAGGTGGCCGCAAACATCCGCAGCAGGAATTTCTCCAGGTTGATACCAGCAAGATCCTGTTTATTTGCGGTGGTGCCTTTGCTGGACTGGATAAAGTCATCCGTAATCGTACTCATAAGGGCGGCATCGGTTTCTCTGCTGAAGTTAAAAGCCTGGATGATCAACGCCCACTCAGCGAAGCGCTTCGCTCTGTCGAACCGGAAGATCTGATTCAATACGGTCTGATTCCAGAGTTTGTTGGTCGTCTGCCAGTGGTAGCGACGCTGGACGAACTGGATGAGGATGCCTTGATTCAGATTCTGACTGAACCGAAGAACGCCCTGACCAAACAGTACAGTCGCCTGTTCGAAATGGAAGGTGCCGAACTCGAGTTCCGTGATGATGCACTCCATGCTATTGCACGCAAGGCAATGGAACGCAAAACCGGTGCACGTGGCTTACGTTCCATCATCGAAAATGTGCTACTCGATACCATGTTCGACCTGCCTTCATTGGAAAATGTCTCAAAAGTGGTTATCGATGAGAGCGTGATCGCTGGCGAAAATTCACCGATCCTGATCTACGAAGATCAGAGTGCGGACATGGCGTCTGGTGACAAATAAGCGTCTGTAAACATTCGCGGCATCGTCCTCAGGGGCTGTTGACACCCATCTGGCCTGACCTCCATTCAATTGTTCGTCAGGCCGGAGTGGGGCATGTTCTATCATTTCATCACATCACCCGCATCAGTCATTTAAAGTGCTTATGCTGATTTAACGCTTTTGGATTAAGGGCTTGAAACGACAGCTTCACTGGCTGTTACCAAAGATACCAATCACCACTCATATAATTTGAGTAATTAATCCAATTGAATGCTTGATATCCTGATGCCTGTCCCCATATTGAAATCATGTTTGATTTAAGTGCCGCGAGCGCTCTTAAGAGGTTCCCCAATGGAAAATGAAGTAAAAACCACTCCCAACGATAACGGCATGCAGGTTGTGCCTGTCCTGCCGCTACGTGACGTTGTTGTCTATCCTTACATGGTCATACCGCTGTTTGTCGGACGGGATAAATCCATCAAGGCGCTGGAAGTGGCTACCGATGAAAACAAGCAGGTTTTGCTGCTTGCTCAGAAAGACTCTTCTGAAGATGCACCGGAATCAGAAGGTCTCTACGAAACGGGAACACTGGCTAATATCCTGCAGTTACTGAAACTGCCTGATGGCACAGTCAAGGTGCTGGTTGAAGGTACCCAGCGCGCCAAAGTGGCCTATTTCAGTAAAAAAACTGAATACATGGAAGCAGAAGTCGCGGCTTTCCCCGATGACGTCACAGACGATCGTGAATCCGATGTTTTAATGCGAACCTTGATGGGACAGTTTGAACAATACGTCAAACTCAACAAGAAGATCCCGCCTGAAGTGATTGCCTCACTGTCCAGTATCGATGAAGTCTCACGGATGGCTGACACGGTTGCAGCGCACATGAGCCTCAAGCTTGAGGACAAACAGGATCTGCTGGAAATGAGCGATGTCAAAGCGCGCGTTGAACGTCTGATGGCCTTTCTCGAAGGCGAAATTGATATTCAGCAAATTGAAAAACGCATCCGGAATCGCGTCAAGAAACAAATGGAGAAAAGCCAGCGCGAATATTACCTGAACGAGCAACTGAAAGCGGTTCAGAAAGAGCTGGGTGAAATTGATGAAACGGCCAATGAGGCTGATGAGCTGGAAGCCCGTATCAACAAAGCAGGGATGCCTGCTGAAGCGCTTGAAAAGGCTGAGTCTGAGCTCAAAAAACTGCGCATGATGTCGCCGATGTCAGCTGAAGCGACCGTCGTTCGTAACTACATCGAATCACTACTGGAAGTGCCCTGGAAAAAACGCTCGCGGGTTACCCTGGACCTGGATCGTGCAGAGAAAGTACTGGAAGAGGATCACTACGGTCTGGAAAAGGTCAAAGAGCGTATTCTCGAATACCTCGCTGTGCAGAAACGCGTCAAGAAGTTGAAAGGGCCGATTCTGTGTCTGGTTGGCCCTCCAGGTGTAGGTAAAACTTCGATCGCTCAATCCATTGCCCGCGCGACAAACCGCAAATACACACGTATGGCCCTGGGTGGTGTTCGTGATGAGGCTGAAATTCGTGGCCACCGTCGCACTTATATCGGTTCCATGCCGGGTAAAGTCATTCAGAATATCTGCAAAACCGAGGTTAAAAACCCGCTGTTCCTGCTCGATGAAATCGACAAGATGGCACAGGATTTCCGTGGTGACCCTGCCTCTGCGTTACTCGAGGTACTGGATCCGGAGCAGAACTCGACCTTTGCTGATCACTACCTGGAAGTTGAATATGACCTCTCGGATGTGATGTTTGTCTGCACCGCGAACACCCTCAACATCCCGGATGCACTGCGCGACCGGATGGAAATTATCCGTCTTGCCGGTTACACCGAAGATGAAAAACTGAACATCGCGGTCAAGTACCTGTTACCCAAAGCCATCAAACAGAATGGTCTGAAAAAAGACGAAGTGGAAATCACGGAAGAGGCCATTCTGGAAATTATCCGTCGTTACACCCGTGAAGCGGGTGTACGTAGCCTGGAGCGTGAAATCTCCAAGATCTGCCGTAAGCTCGTCAAGCAGATCCTGCAGGAGAAGAGCAAGAAGAAACTGGTGGTTACCGCCAAAAACATCGAAGACTACCTCGGCGTTTATCACTATCAGTACGGGGTTGCTGAAGACAATGACCGAATTGGTCAGGTCACCGGTCTGGCCTGGACTGAAGTTGGCGGTGAGTTGCTGACCATTGAGTCCGCAGTGATGCCGGGTAAAGGCAAATCCGCCTACACCGGGAAACTGGGTGATGTCATGCAAGAGTCGATTCAGGCTGCCACTACCGTCGTGCGTTCACGCTCAACCGAGTGGGGTATCAGTGAAGACTTTCTGCAAACGCACGATCTTCACGTTCACGTTCCGGAGGGCGCGACACCCAAAGATGGTCCGAGTGCCGGTATTGGCATGTGTACGGCACTGGTGTCAGCAATTACTGGCATACCGGTCAAATCCAATGTGGCGATGACCGGTGAAATCACCCTGCGTGGAGAAGTGCTTGCCATAGGGGGGCTGAAGGAAAAACTACTGGCAGCCCATCGTGGCGGCATCGATACGGTACTGATTCCGCAGGATAATGTGAAAGACCTGAAGGAAATTCCGGATAACGTGAAACAGGGCCTCACCATTCTTCCTGTTCGCTGGATCAATGAAGTACTGGAAGTGGCCTTACAGCATATGCCTCACGGTACTGAGAGCAGTGGTGAAGCCGAAGGTGTTATTGCCAGTGATAAAACCAGTTATCATGAGGTAAACTCTCCTCAGAAAAGACACTGATAACTCCGGGAGCAGGTGATGACACTGATTCAGCAACAACGCTTATTGGGCGCGGTATTACTGGTTTGCCTGATCGGTGTCATTGCCTGGTTTTTATTGGATACGGTTGAAAAAAACCAACCGGAACAGCCTCAGGAAGAGCCGATTGCCTTTGACTCGGTGATAGAACCGATTCCGGATGATGTCGAAGTGATAGAGCCAACGGAAGAAGCACTGGTTGACCCACAGGGGTTATCTGAGCCTGCATCCTTGACCGATTCGCAGGATGCCTCAGCTGCTGCACCGCAAGCAACGTCACCGCAAAGCTCGACACCAGCGCCGGAACCAGAGCAAAAAGCGGAGACAAAACCAGCACCGGCGCCTGAGCCGGAAGTTGAAGCGAAGCCTGAACCCGTCAAAGCTACTCAAGACAATCGGCCTGCCGCAACAAGCACGGCAGAGCCACAGTGGGTATTGCAGCTGGCCAGCTTCTCTGTCCGAGACAATGCCGATGCGCTATCGACTCAACTCAAGCAAATGGGTTACGACCCGATGATTGAGACGATTTCCAATGCAGGCACACTGATATACCGTGTCAGACTTCAACCGGTCACCGACCGGATCAAGCTACAGCAAACCGCTGAAAGACTTAGCGATAAACTCAAACTCAATGCCCAGATTCTGCAACATAACCCTTGATTTGTGGTCATAGTTGTCTCTGCAATATAACTGTAAAAATGGCTGGGTTGTTGCCGGCCAATCTGTTAGAATTCGCACTTTAAAACGCAGGGTATTGCGGAGTGTATATGGTTTGGGTTGATTACCTGATTATCGGGATCATCGCCATCTCGGCCGGTATCAGTATCGTCCGTGGGTTTATGAAAGAGGTGCTCTCGCTAATCAGTTGGATCCTGGCATTCTGGGTCGCCCTGATGTTTCACTCCCATTTATCAACCTTGTTGGCAAATTACATTTCCACCCCCTCAATCAGGCTCTTTCTCGCATTCTTCGTTTTATTTGCGGTCACACTGATTCTGGGCGCACTGGTTAATCATCTTATCTGTCAGGTGGTTGAAAAAACCGGCCTGACCGGCACGGATCGCTCGCTGGGCGTGGTCTTCGGCTTACTTCGAGGTCTCGCCATCGTGACAATTTTAGTTTTAGGCGCAGGCGCGACACCGATGCCTGCAGATACTTGGTGGCAGAACTCACTGCTTATCGATCACTTTGTGAAACTGGCACTCTGGGTCCGGGAGTTTTTACCGGCAGAGATTGCACAACACATCAACTACAACTAACTCCTGACAGGGCAATTTATGTGCGGAATTATTGGTATTGTTGGTCATTCTGAGGTTAACCAGGCCTTATATGATGGATTGACCGTGTTGCAGCATCGGGGGCAGGATGCCGCTGGCATCATGACCTGTGACCAGGAAGGTAAGTTTTTTCTGCGTAAGGACAATGGTCTGGTTAAAGACGTGTTTCATACCCGTCATATGATCCGGCTCAAAGGCAGAATGGGGATTGGTCATATTCGTTATCCGACCGCGGGCTGCTCCAGTTCTGCTGAGTCTCAGCCGTTTTATGTCAATTCACCTTTCGGCATTGCACTGGCGCACAATGGTAACTTGACCAATACCAAGATACTCAAAGAAGAACTGTTCCAGACCGATCGCCGTCATCTCAACACCGATTCGGATTCGGAAGTACTGCTCAACGTCCTGGCACATGAACTGCAAACCAGCAGCAAACTCAAACCCCAGCCGGATGATGTCTTTAACGCAGTGAGAGAAGTTCACCGTCGTTGTCGTGGTGCCTATGCTGCTGTCGCGATGATCTCCGGTGTGGGGGTACTGGCATTCCGCGATCCCTATGGCATTCGTCCGGTTGTTATCGGCAAACGTGAAACAGCTAATGGTACGGAATACATGGTGGCCTCAGAGAGTGTGGCCGTGGATATTCTGGATTTTGAACTGGTGCGTGATGTCGAGCCCGGCGAATGCGTATTTATCGACACGGAAGGTAACTTTCATTCTCAGCAGTGCGCAAAGAACCCGGTCAAGTCTCCCTGTATCTTTGAATACGTCTATTTTGCCCGCCCGGATTCAATGATGGATGGGATCTCGGTGCATAAGAGTCGCATGCGTATGGGCACCAAACTCGCAGAGAAAATCAAACGTGATTATCCCGAGCACGATATTGACGTGGTGATTCCGATACCGGATACCAGCCGCAGCGCTGCCTTACAGCTTTCCTATGACCTGGGCGTGGTGTATCGCGAAGGCTTTATCAAGAATCGTTACATCGGCCGTACCTTCATCATGCCCGGCCAGACCATGCGTAAGAAGTCCGTGCGTCAGAAGCTGAATGCAATTGACCTCGAGTTCCGGGGCAAAAACGTGTTGCTGGTCGATGATTCCATCGTGCGTGGCACCACTTCCCAGCAGATCGTTCAGATGGCCCGTGATGCCGGTGCTAAAAAAGTATACCTGGCTTCCGCCGCACCGCCGGTTCGTTTCCCGAATGTATACGGTATCGATATGCCTTCCTGCAATGAGTTCGTTGCACATGATCGCAATGTCGATGAGATTGCCAAAGAGCTTGGTGTGGACTGGCTGATTTACCAGGACCTGCCGGACCTCGTCGCTGCCATCAACAAGAAGAGTAACGTCGAACGCTTTGATACGTCCTGCTTTGACGGTAATTATATTACCGGTGATATTGATGCGAATTATCTGTATTACATTGATGCGCTTCGTAATGATGCCAATAAGCAGTCAAAAGAAAAGGGCAATGCCGTTATAGAATTGCACAATAACGCTTAATGCGGCATGCAGCTTGCTTTGATCTGCTTTGCTGTTTAGTCACAATTCTTATATAATCCCGTCGATTATGCGCCAGTATTTACCTAAAGAAATTGATCCGTTTCGTTTTGCCCATAATGGGCGGGAGCTGAATGGCGAGGTCGATCTGGCCGAAATGACGCGTCTGGCCGAGTCTTTGCGAAACACCGATGGCAAAGTCAAAATCTGGATGCGGTTTGATATCGATGATACCGGCACACCGTTTATGGAAGGCCGTTTTGAAACGACTTTGTCACTGACTTGTGAGCGTTGTTTGCAGGCAATGACATTACCCATGGATATTCACAGTCTGTTGGGTCTGGTTCGTCACGAAAAGCTGGCTGAAAAGCTGTCTGATCAATACGAACCCTGGGTAGTTGAAGACTCGGAACTGACTGATCCGGTATCGGTGGTTGAAGACGAACTGATTCTGGCACTGCCCCTGGTGCCAAAGCACGAGGAAAACTGTTTGCCTGAAACGGCGCTGTTTTCAGGGGACGAAGAAAGCGAGGAGGAGGCGGTTAAGCCGAATTCTCCGTTCTCAGTGCTATCGTCACTGAAAACAAAAAAATGATTTGAATTTAATTAAGGCTTAGGAGTTTTACACATGGCTGTTCAACAAAACAAAAAGAGTGCTTCACGTCGTGGCATGCGCCGTTCACACGATGCGTTGAAAGGTTCAACCTTGTCTGTCGACGCAACTACTGGTGAACTGCACCGCCGTCATCATGTATCAGCTGACGGTTACTACCGTGGTCGTAAAGTTGTTGCAGATAAGAGCGAATAAGGCCTGGATAGACATTGAGCCTGACGATTTCAATTGATGCGATGGGCGGGGATCACGGACCTGAGGTCGTGATCCCCGCTGCCTTATCAGCGCTGAAAAAACATCCCGAGGTCAATTTCATCCTCGTGGGTGACAAAGACACCCTCACTTACCACCTGCAGCAGCATAAAGTGCAGGATGATCCTCGAATGCAGGTTCACCATGCCTCACAGAAGGTAGAGATGAACGAACTGCCTTCGCAGGCACTTCGGGGTAAAAAAGATTCCTCTATGCGGGTGGCTATAAATCTGGTCAAAGAGGGCATGGCATCAGCCTGTGTCAGTGCCGGTAACACTGGCGCACTGATGGCAACAGCCCGTTTTGTCCTCAAAACTTTGCCCGGTATCGAACGTCCGGCGATCGTGACGGCTTTACCAACCATGACCGGTCACACCTATGTGTTGGACCTGGGGGCGAATGTTGATTCCAGTGCTGCGCATCTGGTGCAGTTTGCTGTGATGGGATCGGTACTGGCTGAACTGGTCGATGGCAAGCCAAACCCATCTGTGGGTCTGCTCAATATTGGTTCAGAAGAGATCAAAGGCAACGAACGAGTCAAAGAAGCGTCTCGTCTGCTGGAACAAACTGATCTGAACTACCAGGGCTACGTCGAAGGTGACGGCCTTTATCACGGTGAAGTGGATGTACTGGTCTGTGACGGTTTCGTTGGCAACGTGGCATTGAAAGCCAGTGAAGGTGTAGCACATATGATTCGCCATTACCTGCGTGAAGCATTCACCCGTAACTGGTTGACCAAACTCGCAGCGATTATTGCCTCGCCGGTGCTGAAGCAGTTCCGCCGCGATCTGGATCCACGTGCTTTTAACGGTGCCAATTTGATTGGTCTTCAGGGCATTGTGATTAAAAGTCACGGCGGCGCGGATGCCTTTGCCTTTGCTAACGCGATTGATATTGCGATTGTTGAAGCCAAGAAAGATGTGCCTAAAAATATCAGCAAACATCTTGATGTGTTGCTGGAGGGGCAGGTTCTGTGATCTATTCACGTATTGCCGGCACTGGTAGCTATCTGCCTGAAAAGGTGCTGACCAACCACGATCTTGAGAAGATGGTTGAGACCAGTGATCAATGGATCACTGAACGCACCGGTATCAAAAAACGCCATATCGTCGCTGATGATGAAACCACGACCGATCTGGCTTACCAGGCAGCGCTGAAAGCCCTTGAAGCGGCGGATATCACTAAGAATGATATTGACCTCATTATCGTGGCAACCACCACGCCGACCCGAATTTTCCCCAGCACCGCTTCACTGCTTCAGGAAAAACTCGGGATCGGCGGTTGTCCTGCTTTCGACATTCAGGCTGTCTGCACGGGCTTCGTTTACGCTTTAACTGTTGCGGATAAATTCATCAAGGCTGGCGGTGTCAACAACGTACTGGTTATCGGTGCCGAAGCTTTTTCCCGCATTATAGATTGGACAGACCGTAACACCTGCGTGCTGTTTGGTGATGGGGCTGGCGCTGTGGTGCTGCAAGCTTCACAAGAACCGGGCATTCTGTCTACGCACATTCACTCTGATGGTAATTTTAACCAGTTGTTGCATGTGCCTACCGGTCCGGGTTCACGTGACTTCAATGAAGACACGGCTTATGTCGATATGCAGGGTAACGAAGTCTTTAAAGTGGCCGTCAGGACATTGAGTACGATTGTCGATGAAACGCTGGAAGCCAACAACATGGATAAAAAAGATGTGGACTGGTTGATTCCGCATCAGGCCAATATCCGTATCATTGCCGCCACGGCACGTAAACTCAATATGTCGATGGATCATGTCGTGGTCACTGTCGATGAACACGGTAATACCTCGGCTGCTTCCATTCCTCTGGCACTCGATGTGGCAGTGCGTGATGGTCGAATCAAGCGTGGCGAAACTTTATTATTTGAAGCTTTTGGTGGCGGATTCACCTGGGGCTCAGCACTCATTCAATACTGATCATTCAGAGGGTTTTTGATGAAATCAGCATTCGTTTTCCCTGGGCAGGGTTCACAGTCAGTCGGCATGCTTGCTGGTCTGGCCACTGAATACAGCCTGGTTGGAGAGACTTTTCAGCAAGCGTCAGACGCACTCGGTTACGACCTTTGGAAGCTCACTCAGGAAGGTCCGGAAGAACAGTTAAACCAGACTGATCGTACCCAACCTGCCATGCTCACCGCGGGTGTCGCAGTTTGGCGTGTCTGGCAATCGGTGTCTGACCTGAAGCCTGCCTATTTCGCCGGTCACAGCCTGGGTGAATATACTGCGCTGGTTGCCGCTGATGCCATTGATTTTGTCGATGCTGTCAAACTGGTGGAAAAGCGTGGTCAGTTTATGCAACAGGCGGTACCCGCAGGTGAAGGCGCCATGGCAGCGATTCTGGGGCTGGATGATGACCTGGTTCGCGCATTGTGTGCTGAAGCTTCCGCGCAAGGCATTGTTGAAGCGGTCAATTTCAACTCTCCCGGACAGGTTGTGATTGCCGGCAGCTCGCCTGCCGTCAAACAGGCCATTGCACTGGCAACAGAGAAAGGGGCCAAACGTGCCCTGCAATTGCCGGTCAGCGTGCCATCGCATTGTGAACTGATGAAGCCGGCTGCTGAACAACTTGCTGCGGAACTGGACAAAATTGATCTACGCATGCCATCTATGCCGGTGATTCATAACGCCAGCGTGACTGCAGCAAAGGATATCTCTGAGTTGAAAGCGTTGCTGGCACAGCAGTTACACAGCCCGGTACGCTGGGTGGAGACAATCCAATGGTTGGCGAATCAGAGCGTCGACACCGTGGTTGAGAGCGGACCGGGTAAAGTCCTTGCCGGCCTCAATAAACGCATCGATAAGACGCTGAATGCATTACCGGTATTTGATCCGGTCACACTGGAAAAATTACAACAAGCTGTGGGAGAAGGATAATGAGCCTGGAAGGTAAAGTTGCGCTGGTAACCGGCGCTACCCGCGGTATTGGCCGCGCAATCGCACTGTGCTTGGGAGAGCAGGGTGCCACTGTGGTGGGCACTGCAACTTCCAATAGTGGTGCTGAGACTATCAGCAGCTTCCTCAAAGAAGCCGGCATTAACGGCAAAGGTGTTGTTCTCAATGTCACCGATGTTGAGGCTATAGAATCCATTGTTGCTGCCATCGAAACAGAGTTCGGGGCGCCCGATATCCTGGTGAATAACGCCGGTATTACCCGCGACAATCTGTTGATGCGGATGAAGGATGAAGAGTGGGATGACATTATCAACACCAATCTGACGCCGATCTTCAAACTCAGCAAGCGTTGCTTGCGTGCGATGACCAAAGCCCGCTGGGGCAGAATCATCACCATCACCTCAGTAGTCGGTGCCATGGGCAATGCCGGCCAGTCCAACTACGCGGCAGCGAAAGCCGGTGTGATTGGTTTCAGTAAATCGCTGGCTCGCGAGGTTGGCGCCCGCGGTATTACAGTCAACACTGTCGCGCCAGGTTTTATCGATACCGATATGACCAGTGGTCTGGCTGAGGCGCATAAAACGGCGCTGCTGGAGCAGGTGCCGGTCAAACGCCTGGGCGAGCCGGAAGAAATTGCGGCGGCGGTCAGCTTCCTGGCCAGCCCCAGTGCCGCTTACATTACAGGTGAAACCCTGCATGTTAACGGCGGGATGTATATGAGTTAATCAGCGCTAAGCGTCTGACAGCACTGATTTTTATTGACGAGACAGTGGCGCCTGCCGGCGTTTAGCTTGTCTCCATGGTGCTGGCACTATAAAATGCCTGCACATTGTTTGATGTATTAACCACCAAAGGAAACATTAGTTATGAGTGATATCGAAGCTCGCGTAAGAGAAATCGTTGTTGAGCAGCTGGGCGTGAATGCAGATGAAGTCACTGCTGACGCTTCATTTATCGACGACCTGGGCGCTGACTCTCTGGACACAGTAGAACTGGTCATGGCGCTGGAAGAAGCATTCGAATGTGAAATTCCAGACGAAGAAGCTGAGAAAATCACCACAGTCAAAGAAGCTGTTGCATATATTAACGCTCACCAGTCTTAATATAGCTGACCGCTTAAAGATAGCCGTCTAGTGTGCGTGCACGCTAGGCGGCTATGTTGTGTATAGCAGTGCTCTATCAAGATAATATTGCTGCATTCGTCGTTATCACTGACTTATGCAATCCCGGTTTGTGACCGTCTTCAGTGCCTTGAACTGATTGCAATGCGACAATCTTATCTTGAGTGAGTATAGGTTTTAAGGGGTAATCCTGATGTCTAAAAGACGTGTTGTGGTGACTGGTCTGGGTGCCGTCACACCTGTTGGCCTGACAGTCAAAGAAAGCTGGGAAAATATTGTTGCTGGTAAAAGCGGTGTCGCACCACTGACTTTGTTTGACGTGTCGGATTTCAGTGTCCATTTCGGTGCCAGCGTCAAAAATTTTGATGTCACCAGCGTCATTGCTAAAAAAGATGCCAAGAAAATGGATACCTTCATCCATTACGGCATTGCCGCCGCCAAAGAGGCCATTGAAGATGCCGGTCTGGAGGTCACAGAAGACAATGCGGAACGTATTGGTGTAGTCATTGGCTCGGGCATTGGTGGCTTGCCAGGTATTGAAGCCGGTTATGACAATTATCTCAGTGGTGGTCCACGCAAAATTTCTCCGTTCTTTGTCCCCAGCAACATCATCAACATGATCTCCGGTAACCTGTCGATCATGTATGGTTTGAAAGGACCCAATACCGCTATCGTTACTGCCTGTTCGACGGGCACCCACTGTATTTCTGCTGCAGGTCGCATGATTCAGTACGGCGAAGCCGATGTGATGATCGCCGGTGGTGCGGAAATGGCAACTTCTAAAACCGGTCTGGGTGGCTTTGCTGCTGCTCGTGCCTTGTCGACCCGCAATGATGACCCACAGGCAGCCAGCCGTCCCTGGGATAAAGACCGTGATGGTTTTGTGCTGGGTGATGGTGCCGGTGTGCTGGTACTGGAAGAATACGAGCATGCGGTTAAACGCGGTGCGACTATTTATGCCGAACTTATCGGCTCCGGGATGAGCAGTGATGCCTATCATATGACCATGCCATCGCAAGGTGGTGAAGGTGCGGCCCGTTGCATGAAAAATGCGATGAAAGATGCTGGCCTGAATGCAGATGAAATTGACTACATCAATGCGCATGGTACTTCGACGCCGGCAGGTGATGTCGCAGAAACCATGGCTATTAAACAGGCGCTGGGTGATGCTGCATCCAAAACCGCTGTTAGCTCGACCAAGTCGATGATTGGACATCTCTTAGGTGCTGCCGGTGGTGTCGAAGCTGTCTTCAGTGTCTTGTCGATTCGTGATCAGGTGGCGCCTCCCACCATCAATCTGGATAATCCTGACGAAGCCTGTGACCTCGATTATGTCCCGCATACAGCGAGACAAATGCCGATCAATGTCGCCATGTCGAACTCATTCGGTTTCGGTGGCACCAATGGTACCGTTATCTTCAAAAAGCTGAACTGAATCCAGAGTAGCGTTCAGTGATTCTGATAAACGGCCAACCCGATAACAGAATCCCTGTGACAGACCGTGGCCTGCAATATGGCGACGGTCTGTTTGAAACACTGGCTTTTCGCCGGGGCAAGCTGGAGTTTCTTAACGCTCATTTGCAGCGCCTGATGCGGGGTTGTGAACGCTTGGGTATCGGCTTTGCCGACAGAGACAAGCTTGAGGTCGAACTGGCCACAGTCTGTGCCCAGACTGCCGAAGACAGTGTGATTAAAATCATTGTTACCCGCGGCAGTGGTGGTCGCGGTTACAAGGCCCCAGAAGAAGCGGAACCGCTTCGAATCATTTCCTCTCATCCGATGCCGGACTATCCGGAAAGCTGCCAGCAGGGCATCACAGTCCGACTGTGTCAGCATCGTCTGGGAATCAACCCGGCACTGGCCGGCATTAAACACCTCAATCGTCTTGAGCAGGTTCTGGCCCGCAGCGAATGGAATGATCACACTATTCGTGAAGGCTTGATGCTGGATATTAACGACAAGCTGGTAGAAGGCACGATGAGTAACCTGTTTATGATTCAAAACGGGCAGTTAGTGACACCAACTATCGCAGAAAATGGCATTGCCGGAATTATGCGCGGCGAAGTCATCAAGTTGGCTTCAAAACTGGATATCCCTGTTACTGAAAAAGACATGAGCCTCAATGATCTGGAACAGGCTGATGAAGTCTTTCTCACCAACAGCATTATTGAAATCTGGCCAGTAACACAGCTTTGGAACACCGATCTGAAATGGCCTTACGGCATGCTGACCCGTCGTTTTCAAGCCGAGCTGAAACAAGCCGAACGTTAATATGAAAAAGACCCTGTTATTTAAGGTTTTATTACCTGCGGCTATCGTGGCCGCTGTCTGCACTTATTTTGCACTGCAGTATCAACGTTTTCTCAATGAACCATTGGCGCTCGATAATGATATGAGCTACACCGTTGAACCTGGCACGAACCTGAAAAAAATCAGCGAGGATTTGAAGCAACTGGGGCTGACGGATTTACCACCGATCTATTTACAGGTTTATGGCCGTCTTACTGATCAGGCGCATAAAATTAAAGCCGGTGAGTATCAGATAGAAGCTGAGACTACGCTACCTGCGTTTCTCGATAAACTGGTATCAGGCAAAGTTGTGATGAATGCCTTCACCATCATCGAGGGTATGACTGCCCGCGAGATGATCACGAGCCTGCACGCGCACCCGAAGATTGTTAAAACGCTGGCTACCCACAATCTGGACAAGGTTATGGCTGAACTGGGCGCTCCGGAGAAAAATGGTGAAGGTTGGTTCCTGCCGGAAACTTATCATTTCCCCTCAGGTACCACTGATATCGCCTTCCTTCGTCGTGCCTATCAGCAAATGCAGGAGAGCTTGGAGCAGGCCTGGCAGAACCGTGCTGAAGACCTGCCCTATGACACGCCCTACGAAGCGTTGATTATGGCGTCAATTATCGAGAAAGAAACCGGTATTGCTGAGGAAAGACCGCAAATTGCCGGGGTTTTTGTTCGCCGTTTGCAGAAAGGTATGCGGCTGCAAACTGATCCGACGGTGATTTATGGCCTTGGAGAAACGTTTGATGGTAATCTGCGTAGAAAAGATTTACGCAGTGACACGCCCTACAACACATACACTCGTGGCGGTCTGCCACCATCTCCGATTTGTCTGCCGAGTATCGAATCGATTGAGGCTGCATTGCATCCGGCCGATGGTGACAGCTTGTATTTTGTTGCTACCGGTGAAGACGGTCGACACAAGTTTTCTGCGACCTTAAAAGAACACAACCAGGCAGTCAGACGCTATCAACTCAGGTAATTATGAACGGAAAATTCATCAGTGTTGAAGGTATTGAGGGCGCAGGTAAATCCACTCAAATCAGCTTTATCCGTGACTTTCTGGAAGCAAATGGCAAAACAGTGATCGTGAGTCGTGAGCCTGGTGGTACTGACCTGGGCGAACAGATTCGTGAATTATTGCTGGCCCCGCGCGAGTCTGGCATGAGCGAAGATACCGAATTGCTGTTGATGTTTGCCGCCAGAGCAGAGCATCTGCATCAGAAAATCAAGCCAGCACTGGAACGCGGCGACTGGGTATTATGCGACCGTTTTGTTGACGCGACCTTTGCCTATCAGGGAGGGGGCCGTGGCATAGATCGCAAGCGAATTCAGACTATCTCTGACTGGACATTACAAGGCCTTCAAACGGATCTGACGCTGTTATTTGATCTGCCTGTCTCGGTCGGTCAATCCCGGGTTATCCAGCGTCAACAGCAGAAAGATCGTTTCGAGCAGGAGAAGTCGGCTTTCTTCGAAAAAATCCGTGACTGCTATCTGCAACGTGCTGAAACAGAGCCGGATAGAATCAAACGGATTGACGCCAGTCAGGATATTGAAGCCATTCAGGCACAACTTACCACCATCCTAACGACCCTTTTGTCATCATGATGGCTAATGTTGATTACAGCTGGCACCAAAAGCCCTGGCAGCATCTGCAGGCGATGCAGCAGCAGGGGAGGATGCCGCATGCACTGCTGATTTCAGGTATTGCCGGTGTGGGAAAGCGCGCTTTTGCAGACAGGCTGATAGCCAGTTTGTTATGCAGCCAGACCGACAGTGGGTTTGATGCCTGTGGGCACTGCCATAGCTGTCAGCTTCTGGCTGCCGGTTCCCATCCGGATTATAAAGCGGTGAGTCCCGAAGAGCCCGGCAAACAGATCAAAGTCGATCAAATACGTGATTTGAAACAGAGTCAGACATTGATGCCCAAGGTGTCCCGCGGCAAGGTGGTGCTCATTAGCGCGGCGGACCAGATGAATATCTCTGCCTTCAATAGCCTGCTCAAGTTACTGGAAGAACCTCAGCCGGAATCTGTGCTGATATTGCTCTCGGAAAACCGTCAGCAGCTGCCAATCACCATAAAAAGCCGTTGTCAGACATTGGCTATCCCGACCCCTGACAAGGAAGCGGCACTGGCGTGGTTGCAGCACACGGATATGTCGTTCTCAGAAGATGAATGGTTGTCATTGTTGAGAGTGAGTCATGGCGCACCGCTCGCTGCCATGGCTGCCGGCGAAGCGGGCCTGCAGCAAAGCCGGCAGGTGACTCACGACATTGCTCTGCTGATGCAGGCGAAAGCGAACCCGGTGCAAATGGCTGCTGATTGGCAACAATTCGATTTGAAATCAGTGCTGTATCAGATTCAGCAGATGATGCAGACTAAAATCAGCAATCTGCTCATTGACGATGAGCCGGTGCCGGGCGTGATCCTGCGTCAGTACTGGGCTATCATGGATTGCATCAGCAACACAATAAAGTTAATATCATCTCAAAATAATCTGAACAAGATATTGTTAATAGAGGATTTTATGGTGACGGTTATGCAGCACGCTGATCAGCTCCATCAGCTCAAGGAAACCCAAAGGTAACAGCTATGGCAATGAATCCACGCAAGGGCATTCTGTCACTGAAAATCACCGATCAGAATATGCTCTATCATTCCTACATGCCGTTTCTGAAAAATGGTGGCCTGTTTATACCGACCAACAAGAGCTATCAGATCGGTGAAGAGGTTTTTATCCTGTTGACCCTGATGGATGAGGCTGAAAAGCTGCCCGTGGCCGGCAATATTGTCTGGATTACACCCCGCGGGGCACAGGGCAACCAAGCGGCGGGGATTGGTGTCCATTTCAGTGATATCGACGGGGGCGCTTCCGTTGTTCGGGGTAAAATCGAAAATTATCTGGTGGATAAGCTCAAATCCGATAAAGCCACCTACACCATGTAACGCACACGCGTTACGCAATCAAGCTTTCAAGAATTTTTTATGTATATTGACTCTCATTGTCACCTCAACATGCTGGCAGGTGAGCCGGGCGGTATTGACGCCATGGTGAGTGAAGCCAGCGATAACGGTATTGAACACATTCTCTGTATTGCGATTGATAAAGCCAGTTGCGCAGAAGTGAAATCGATTGCAGACAGCTTCCCGCAAGTCACTGCCAGCGTCGGCATTCATCCTAATGTCGATGAGCAGGAACAATTCACTGTTGAAGAGCTTGTGGCACAGGCTGCTCACCCCAAAGTCATCGCGATTGGCGAGACCGGCCTTGATTATTTTCGCAGTGAAGGTGATCTGGAGTGGCAGCGTGATCGTTTCCGTGTTCATATTGAAGCCGCTAAAAAAACCCAGAAACCCCTGATTATTCATACCCGTGAAGCGCGCGAAGATACGATGAGTATTCTCGAGAACGAAGACGCTGAAAAAGCTGGCGGCATCATTCACTGCTTCACTGAAAACTGGGAAACCGCCAAACGCGCTCTGGACATCGGTTTCTATATTTCGCTGTCTGGCATTGTCACTTTCAAGAGTGCGAGAGAACTGCAGGACGTGGCTAAGAAGTTGCCGCTGGACCGGATGCTGATCGAAACAGATTCCCCATACCTGGCGCCTGTACCACACCGAGGTAAAACCAATAAACCGGTTTTCGTCAAACATGTGGCTGAGTTTCTGGCCGAGTTGCGCGGGGATACAGTCGAAAACATTGCAGCAACCACGACGGCTAATTTCCAGCGCCTGTTCCCCTCTACGGTTCAGTAAGCATGCGGCTGAGACATCTGCTGACCAGCTGGCTGCTGATCCTCAACCTGTCTTTGCTTGCTGCCTGTGGCGACAGTAGCCAGGCATCGCTCCGCACGCTATCCGAAGAAGCGGTTATTCTGGCTTTTGGTGACAGCCTGACCTATGGAACCGGTGCAGAACACCAGACGGAGAGCTATCCCGCCATATTGGCTGAGCTCAGCGGGCGAACAGTGATTAATGCTGGCGTGCCGGGAGAGGTCAGTCGCGAAGGCCTGGCCAGGATTGAAACCTTACTGACACAACACCAACCAGAACTGGTTCTGCTCTGTCATGGTGGCAATGACCTGCTTCGCAAACTGAGCGAAGTCGAGCTCAAACAAAACCTCACCCAGATGATACAACTTATCCGTCAGCAGGGTGCTGAGGTGGTGATGTTATCCGTACCCAAACCAGGCTTGTTTCTGAAGCCGTCACCAATTTACCGGGAAGTCGCGCAGTCGCTGCAGGTCCCCCTGGAAGACAATATCATTGTTGAGATTGAATCTGAAAACACGTTGAAATCCGACCCCATTCATCCGAATGCCAGCGGTTATCGACTGCTCGCTGAACGGATTCATCAATTGCTCAGCCAGTCAGGCGCCTTGTAACGCTCCATAAGGAACTTCAGTCATTGCCTTTGAGTCCGTTGATGAAACACGGAGACAGCGACTGATGAGACATCTTTTCCTGATAGCCAGCATGCCCATGCTAATGACTATGCCGCTCAGTGCGGAACCTGCCTTTGGCTCGCTTGCTAACGATTGCTATAACGAGTGGAAGACCCGTGGCTGGGTGCTTGGTGAGGACAATACCCCGGCGCACGATGTAGAACGCTTTGCCAACGGTATCAGGAAAATCTGTGAAATTCGCTCACAGATGTTTGTCGAAGACACCGAAATATCACCTTATATTCAAGGCCGTTTGGCCGAGCTGGCTCCCTATGTGTTTTCAGGTGACGAGCAGGCTATCCGGATGCTGATTACCAAGCTGAATCAGCGTCGACCGGGACATCAGTTCTCTGGTAGCTTTATGCATGACTAGTCGCGGTTTGCAATACCAGTTCGGGCATGGCGGGAGACGCGCCAATGTGCTGACTGAGAACAATGCAGACAGAGGGATGCCGGGTGCGTACTTCATCGAGAATACCCGGTATATCCTCAGTGACATGTCGACCTGAATTGAGGAAATAGGGGAACACGATCACTTCCTTGGCGCCCTCACTGATGCAATGGGCGACGCCATCTGGGATCGATGGGTCGGCGAGTTCCAGAAAAGCGGCCTCCACCAAATCAAACTCTGGCTGCTGACTGGAACGCAATTGTTCTGCCAGGGCGAATACTTCCTGATTTGAAGCTTGCCTGCGGCTACCGTGAGCGACAATAAGTAGGGCTTTCATCTTGTTTCCTTCAGTCATTTAAATTTAGCTCGGATATTAATGGACATTATCGCAGTCTAGTTGCGAACGATACGTGAAAAAAACGGGGAAATCTCATGCTTAGCAAATTGACCTGGATGTGGGTGGCGCTGTTTATGACGGGTTTTTTCTCTTCATCCGTCATGGCGCAGGATGAACATAAACAATGCGCTATGATTGCCTCATTGACCGGCGATTATTACGCTCAGCGGCTGGAAGGAAAGTCTAAAGCGGACATGCAGCAGAGCACGCCACCTGAATTTATTAACAGTGATTTTTTCCGCATCGTGGATTTGGCAATCAACCTGGCTTTTAACTTTGATGATTCACTTAACGAAGATCAAGTGGAAACCCAGGTCTACGACAGTTGTATGCGTAATAAACCCTGATTAGAGAGAAAATTGAGAGCGATGCCGATGGCAACAGGTGATGAGGTGCCCGCCTCTTCGAAACTGATGGGCTTCTTCGCCGCAATACATACACAGCTGTACTGAACGCATCTGAGCTTTCTTGATAATCTCGCTGATATCCCTGTTGCGGTTAATCACCTCGCAAGTCAGTTTGCCCATATGTTCCTCGATGAAAAGTATACGCGGGAGAAACATGCGTTGCCGGCGTTTCAGATTGACTTGCTGGGCTACGTCTTCAATACTCGCGCACATCCCGTAAACCAGATCGAACCAGCCATCAGGTACTGTAATTTGATGGTTTCTCCCCAGAGAGATGGGACAGCGAAGTTTGAGGCGGGCTTTTTGAGACGCTTTCATAGTCAGGTTTAAAAAAATGGATGGCACGAAAGGTGCCATCCAAAGTCAACCAAGATATAGCAAGGATAAAGATGCTGCTTTGGCAAGCAGCAATATCAAAGACAAATGCAAAGGCAAAAAATTCACTCAGCTGAAAAAATAATTTTGGCTTAGTGTTGCCAGTTGATTGCTCCCTGATGCTGCTTGTACCAGTCGATGAAATCGTTCTCCGGCACCGGCCTGGAAATATAAAAGCCTTGTGCCA
This sequence comes from uncultured Methylophaga sp., assembly GCA_965229455.1. Lineage (GTDB taxonomy): Bacteria > Pseudomonadota > Gammaproteobacteria > Nitrosococcales > Methylophagaceae > Methylophaga. The sequence continues at coordinate 1,596,904 of OZ245877.1, read as the reverse complement.
TATCACAGCCAATATCGCCAAGGAATTGCATTACGGCAGCATTTTCAACGCCCTCGGCAATTGTTGTCAGGTCGATCTTGTGGGCAAGGCTGACAGCAGCCTCGATGATATGTATGGCATCCTGGCCTCGGGGCAAACGCCTCACAAATGACTGATCAATTTTCAAGTGAGTTATCGGCAAACGATGGAGGTATTGCAGAGAGGAATACCCCGTACCAAAATCATCGACCGCAATCTGAATGCCGGCGTCAGCAAGCTTAGTAAGCTCGTGAATCGTGTGGTTCATATCTTTGATAAGCGCACTTTCGGTCAATTCCAATTCCAGCACTGTACCTTCAAGGCCGAACTCAGCCAGTAGTTTAAATATATTCTCGGCGAAATCAGGCTGACAGAGGTTATGGGCAGAGATATTGACTGCGATAGGTACGGAGATGGATTGCTCCTGGAAGTTGAGCGCGGTATGCATCGTTTGAGTGAGAACAAATTCGGTGAGCGGGTGAATTAAGCTACTTCTTTCAGCGCAGGGAATAAAAGTGCCTGGTGGAATATTACCGCGGCTTGGGTGAGTCCAGCGAAGTAGTGCTTCTACACCAAGGAGCTTGCCGGAGTGGATATCGATTTTTGGCTGATAATGGAGTTTGAGCTGATTCTGTTCAATCGCTCTCATTAACTCGCCCAGCAAGGACACGTTCTCTCTGGTAGCCAGTTTGATAGAGGGTTGATATTCTACAAATTCCAGTAATGAGTCATTGGCTGCACTAAGCGCAGCCTCCGCTTGTTGTAGATAGAGTCCCGGATTGCTATGAACATCAGTGATAGTGACATAGCCCATTCGGGAATCGACATGTACCGGTATGCCTTCAAACTGGTAAGGCAGACGTGATGTACGATTTAAATCCAGCAAAATTTCATTCATATCCTGTATGTCTATGAGTTCAATCAACGCGCTAACTTCTTCAGTATCGGCACGGTATACCTGTCCTCGATTAATCAGAATATGATTGAAACGATGCGCTGTCTGCGTGATGATGCTTTCTATCACCTCATGCCCAAAAGCCGCTTTGAGCTCTACTGTGCTATTGACTGACAGCACGAGCAATATTCTGTTTTGAACAGCCGAACGTTTACGACGAGGTATCAAGCTAAGGTCATCCATCAGCGCCAGCCTGTTAGGTAATTGTGTTGCCACGTCATGACGTGAGACCCAGTGCAGGTGTCGAATGTAGTTTCGTACAGTGGCGCTGACGGCACCACTCAAAGAACCGAGGAGAACAAAAAAACCCGTTCGATAGAGCCAGTTAACCGTTGGCTGCATTTCACCGGTGACGATATCCAACGGCATATTGGGTCCAAGAATCAGACCACCAATCAAGGCAATAGTCACGCCCCCAGTCACGCCGTAAATCATACCGGACAGCACGATAGGAACATACATAGAATGGGAATAGACATATTTAATACCGCCGGTGTAGTAGACAAGTAAACCGACAGCAATCGTCAATAATACCAACATCGGTGCAGCAGAATAGTTGATCACCTGCTTGTGGCGGTTAAACCACTGAAAAACACTTACGGTGTGCATCGCCCAATCTACTCCCTGTTAACAACCACTCTGTATTTGGCAGCCCAACACGGCGCGCCATCCCTAACACGTTAAATTTGTATAACCCGCGAAGTCTGAAAAAGCAATTTTTTATATAACGGTTTCAACGCATGGGCAGAAGAAGCATCACGCCGCATTCACAACATTTAGATTGTTATGGGTGGACAAAAAGTAGAAAAGAAAGCGCTGTCAAAACAGCTATATTTAATTTTAAAATATACAAAGAGATAATATATATTTTATATTTATAAGTGATTTTGGTATTTTCTCAACATAGACATCAACTTTTGAGACGAATCAGGAATGAATATCAGGTTGGATAATGCGCCATTGACTGACGAGCAGTTAGCGCAACTCAATAATCTACTGCAGGATCTGGAAAGCTGGCAGGTCGAATGGCTGTCTGGCTACCTGTCAGGCTTTCGTGCTGCACAGGAGGCAATGCAGGGACAAGCTGTTTCCGTGCCTGATGCTCAGCAGCCCAGTTCAGTGGCACTGACTATTCTGTATGGCTCGCAGACCGGCAATACTGAAGATGTCGCCAATTTGCTGGCTGAGAAGGCACTGGCAAGCGGTATTGAAGCCAAGGTGGTGGATATGGCCGAGTACAAGCCCAAACAGCTGAAAAATGAAGAATATCTTGCCATTCTCTCTTCTACGCATGGGGAGGGCGATCCACCGGATAATGCGCTTGATCTGTATGAGTTCTTACACAGCCGCAAGGCGCCGGAATTAAAGCAGCTGCAGTACAGCGTTCTGTCGCTGGGTGACTCCAGCTATGAATTTTTTTGCCAGACCGGCAAGGATTTTGATGCCAGACTCACTGCTCTGGGAGCGACGGCGATTGTGCCACGGGTGGATTGTGACGTGGATTATGACGAAGCTGCTGATGCCTGGATTAACGAGCTGATTGAGGCCTTGTCAGCGACCGCTGCTATTAGCAACACGCCGAGTTTTAATCTACCTGCTCAAACAGCAGCCAAAACTACGTATGACCGTAAAAATCCGTTTCCAGCCGAGGTATTGGAAAAGCAGGTTCTGAGTGGACGCGGCTCCAGTAAAGAGGTCTTGCATCTGGAATTGTCTCTGGACGGTTCGGGCCTGCAATATCAGCCTGGTGACGCACTGGGCGTGTATGCCCAGAATGATCCTGCTTTGGTAGCGGCTGTGATTGAAACACTTGGCTTTGACCCTGAAACTTTGATTGATAACGACACAGAGCAACAAAAACTGAGCGAGTTGTTGCTGTATCAACGCGAGATTACGGTTCTGACCCGGCCGATGTTGGAACAGTGGGCCGAATTGGCTGGCTCTGATGCACTTAATTCACTGGTCGCTGATAAAGCTGCATTAAATGAATGGCTGCAGGGCAGAGATGTGCTCGACCTGATCCAGGCTTATCCGATCAAGAACCTGGATGCGACTACTTTTGTAAATCTACTCCGCAAGCTGCCGCCCAGAATGTATTCGATTGCATCCAGCCAGGCCGCGGTCGAGGATGAAGTCCATATTACTGTGGCTGCAGTGCGCTATTCGGCACATGAACGTGAGCGTAGTGGTGTGGCCTCAACCTGGCTGGCTGATAGACTGACAGAAGACAGCAAAGTCCCGGTCTACATAGACAGCAATAAAAACTTCAAACTGCCGGATGATGACAATACGCCCATCATTATGATTGGTCCCGGTACCGGTGTTGCGCCATTTCGCAGCTTTATGCAGGAACGTGAGGAACGTGATGCGACAGGAAGAAACTGGCTGTTTTTCGGTGATCAGCACTTTTTAAGTGATTTTCTCTACCAGGTCGAATGGCTGGCCTGGCGTAAATCCGGCTTGCTGACGCGTCTTGATGTCGCTTTCTCACGTGATCAGGCTGAGAAAGTTTATGTGCAACACCGTCTCAGACAGAATGCGGTTGATATCTGGAACTGGCTGCAGGAAGGGGCGCACATTTATGTCTGCGGTGATGCCGACAACATGGCACCGGACGTGAATGAAGCCTTACTGGACATCATCAGCCAGCAGGGTGGAAAAACCCGTGATGAAGCCAGCGACTATCTGCGACAGCTTACCAGAGACAAGCGTTACCAGCGCGATGTCTATTAATGCGATTCGCAGACCTTAAAACCCTTTTAGGTGATTATGAACGATAAGTTACCCGAAGCAGAGCTGCTTAAACTCAACAGTCAATTTTTGCGTGGTCATATTGAAGAGGGCCTTGCCGATATGGCAACAGGGGCCATCTCCGATGATGATAATAAACTGCTTAAATTCCACGGCAGTTATATGCAGGATCATCGGGATCTGCGTGATGAACGCCGTCATCAGAAACTGGAGCCGCTGTATTCCTTTATGGTGCGTCTGCGCCTGCCGGGTGGGGTGTTGAGTCCGCAGCAATGGCTGGGCCTGGATGCGATCGCCGATGACTGCTCCAACGGCACTTTGCGTCTGACGACACGGCAGACCTTTCAATTTCACGAAATCCTGAAAAAAGATCTGAAATCTTTTATGCAGCAGATCAATCAGCTGCTGCTGGACAGCAAAGGCGCCTGCGGTGATGTAAACCGTAATGTCGTCACCAGTATCAACCCGCAGCAGTCATCGGTGCATGCCGAGGTGTACCAGATTGCACAGGATATCAGCGAACATCTCTGCTGGCAGTCAGGTGCCTATGGCGAAATCTGGTTGGGTGAGGACAAGGTCTTTCAGAGCGGTGAACCGGAAGAACCGTTTTATGGCGATGTCTATCTGCCGCGTAAGTTTAAAATCGCGATTGCGGTACCGCCCCGTAATGATTGTGATGTGCTTGCCAACGATATCGGTCTGATTGCGATTGTCGAGAATGGTCAGTTGCAGGGCTTTAACATTGCTGTCGGTGGTGGTTTCGGTATGTCGTATGGCGAACCAGCCACTTATCCGCGGCTGGCTTCGGTAGTGGGCTTTGTGCCCGCTGATCAGGCTGTGAAGGCCTGTGAAGCCATCGCCGCCATCCAGCGTGATTTCGGTGACCGCAGCAATCGTGCTCATGCCCGTTTTAAATACACGATTGATGATAACGGGCTGGACTGGTTTAAAGACAAGTTCGCCGAGTATCACGGTCAGCCGCTGGAGGCGGTCAGGGAATTCGAGCTAAAAGAAAATGGCGATAAGTTCGGCTGGACTGAAGCTGAAAACGGTCAGTCTCACCTGACTTTATTCATACCCGGTGGTCGCGTTGCCGATACTGAAAAACAGTTAACCCGGACCGGCTTGAGGGAGATTGCGAAAATGCTTCAGGGTGAGTTTCGTGTCACCTGCAATCAGAACCTGATGATTGCCGATATCAGTCCGGAGCAACGCAAAGAGATTGAAGCCATCGTTACAAAATATCAGCTTGATGATGGTAGTCAGGGTTCAGCCTTGCGTTTGAATGCGATGGCCTGTGTTGCATTACCGACCTGTGGTCTTGCCATGGCTGAAGCCGAGCGATATCTACCGGAGTTTATCGAGAAGCTGGAAAAGATCGTGGTCGACGCCGGTCTGCCGGATCAGTTGATCAATATTCGGATGACCGGCTGCCCCAATGGCTGTGCCCGGCCATACCTGGGTGAAATCGGCCTGACGGGTAAGGCGATGGGTAAATATAACCTCTATTTGGGGGCTGATTTCAGTGGCCAGCGGCTGAACCGACTGTATTTAGAAAATGTAGATGAGAAAACGATACTCGATACGCTGAAACCGATGATTGAGCAGTTTGCTGCCGAGCGACACGAGAATGAATATTTCGGTGATTTTCTGGTGCGTCAGGGCATTGTCGGTGAAGAGCGGACCCCGCAGATGATGCATGAACCGCTTATCAACCAGAAGTAGACAAATATTTATCCGCTGATTTCGCAGATTTTCACAGATTTAGGAGGACAGCTAAGGCTATAAAAGCTGCAATCAAAAATCTGTGTCCCTCTGCGTCATCTGCGGATGAGTTTATGCTTTATCAGCTGATACGGCGGTATTTAATCCGCTCTGGCTGGTGATCCTTACCGAAACGTTTGAAGTAGTCTTCAGCATAGTCACTGTAGTTGCCTTCGAAGAAGACCACATTGGACTCGCCCTCGTAGGCGATGATGTGGGTACAAATCCGGTCCAGGAACCAGCGATCATGCGAAATCACCACGGCTGAACCCGGGAAGGCGAGCAGCGCTTCTTCCAAGGCCCTCAGCGTTTCGATGTCCAGATCATTAGTCGGTTCGTCGAGCAGCAAAACGTTGCCACCTTCTTTCAGCAGCTTCGCCATGTGCAGACGGTTACGTTCACCGCCGGACAGATCTTTCACGTACTTCTGTTGATCCGAGCCTTTGAAGTTGAAGCGACCGCAATAGGCGCGTGACGGAGTCTGATAGTTACCGACGGTAATCATATCGGCACCGTCAGAGATTTCCTCGAACACGGTTTTCTTGCCATCCAGCTCGCGTGATTGATTCACATAAGCCAGTTTAACGGTACTGCCAATCTCGATTTCACCACTATCAGGCTGTTCTTCACCGGCAATCATCCGGAACAGGGTCGATTTACCTGCACCGTTGGGACCGACGATACCGACGATGGCACCCGCTGGAATCGAGAAGTTCAGGTTTTCAAACAGCAGTTTTTCACCGTAGGATTTGGTCACATTGTGCAGTTCAATGACCTTGTCACCCAGGCGTGGGCCGGGTGGAATATAGATTTCCTGGGTCTCGTTTCGCTTCTGAAATTCGCGAGAGTTCATTTCTTCGAATTGTTTCAGACGGGCTTTGGATTTGGCCTGACGACCTTTGGCGCCCTGACGGACCCATTCCAGCTCGGCTTCAATCGCCTTGCGATGTGAGGCTTCTTCCTTGGCTTCCTGTTCCAGACGTTTTTCTTTCTGTTCCAGCCAGGAAGAGTAGTTGCCTTCATAAGGAATACCACGACCACGATCCAGCTCCAGGATCCAGCCAGCGGCATTATCAAGGAAGTAGCGATCATGGGTAATAGCGACCACGGTACCCGGGTATTCCTGCAGGAAACGCTCAATCCAGGCAATCGATTCGGCGTCCAGGTGGTTGGTGGGCTCATCCAGCAGCAGCATGTCAGGATGATCCAGCAGCAGGCGGCATAAAGCGACACGGCGGCGCTCACCACCGGACAAGGTGCCGACTTTGGCATCCCAGGGTGGCAGACGCAGGGCATCGGCCGCACGCTCCAGCGCGTTTTCCAGGTTATGGCCATCTTTGGCCTGAATCAGATTCTCGAGATTGGCCTGTTTTTTAGCCAGCTCATCGAAATCGGCATCCGATTCTGCATAGGCGGCATATACGGCATCGAGTTCAGCCAGTGCCTCTTTGACATCAGAAACCGCTTCCTCGACAACTTCCAGAACGGTTTTGTTGTCGTCCAGTTCCGGTTCCTGCGGCAGGTAACCGACATTAATGCCGGGCATGGGTCTGGCTTCACCAATATAGTCCTGATCCAGGCCGGCCATGATTTTCAGTAATGTGGATTTACCGGCACCGTTGAGACCCAGGACACCAATCTTGGCACCGGGAAAGAATGAGAGGGAAATATCTTTGAGAATTTCGCGTTTCGGCGGAACGACTTTGCCAACGCGATTCATACTGTAAACGTATTGCGCCATGTTTAAATTCCAAAATTCCTGAATTGCCAGAAGCGCTGAATTTTACATCTCCGGCGACAGGATTGCGAATCCCGGACGCCGGAGAAACGGCTTATTTCATCGAATACAGTGACTGATAAAACTTTTTCTCGAAGTTTCTGATTTCCCGCTTTTCATGACGGTGGTAATCCGGGTGATGATAGTTGGTGACTATCTGAACGAACAGCAGGGGTGTGCCGGTAGCCGTGGTCATCATGCCGGCAATATTAAAAGTGCCATAGAGTGTGCCGGTTTTGCCTTTCACTTTGCCTTTGAACGTGTCACCACGCAGGCTGTAGCGGTAACGCAGCGTGCCACTTTTACCGGCTTCAGCCATGGCTTGCCAAAGTTCGAGCTCAGGATGAGCATGAATATATTGCAATACCGACATGATCTGAGAGGCGGACATCCGGTTATTGCGAGACAGGCCAGAGCCATCGGCCAGCGCCGCGCTGGCTAAATCAATACCGGCTTTATCTTTGAGTACCGCTTTAGTAGCCGAAACACCGTTATCAAAGCTACCGGGCTCCTGATAGTAACTACGGCCCACGGCTTTCAGGAGATTGTCGGCAATCAGATTATCGGAGTCCTTGAGCATTTCATCCAGCAGTACCGGTAACGCTTCTGATTCATGGCGGGCAATAATGCGTCCTGAAGCTCGGTCATTGCGGATGACATTACCCTGTAACTCAATGCCAGCGTGTTTGAGTTCGCGGCGGATCATTTCAGCAGCGTAAAGCTCGGTGTTCTGAACCGCAAAGCTGAGAAAGCGGGGTATTTCATGACGGCCGAGACAGCCGCCCAGCGTGTACTGATTGGTATTGTCGGCCATTAATCTGAATTTGCAGTAGCGCTTTTCCAGACCATCAGTCAGGTCGAGTTTGTTAATGATATTAATGGGGGCATCGCGCGAAATCTGAAAGTCGATCTGGGTCTTGTTTTCATCAGTGAACAGCATCTTGGCGACCGCGCAGTTATTATCCAGTGAAATACTGCTGGAAGGGGCGCTGTAACAGATACCCAAATTGTCCCAGGGCAGACCGTCTGCCAGTTCAAAATCGTCGAAGGCAGCGCCGTTGAGATAGACATTCCCCCGGATAATCGACGTCTCGCGTTTCAATGACGCCACCAGGCGACGAATGTCATCGCGTCGCAATGACGGGTCGCCACTGAAACGGAAAATCACATCATTGTCGTTGACTTCGATATCGGTGTGAAAGCGAAACTCCTTGCCCAGTTGCAGGCGCGCGGCAAGGGCGGTAATGACTTTCTGTACACTGGCGGGCGGTCTCAGCGTTTCGGCATCATGGCTGAATAGGGTTTGACCGGTGTTTGCATCAGCAACCAGCAGACTGGCCTCGGCACCGGCCGGTAATTCAGCGAGATATTTCCCCGGACCTGAAGCAGGAGTTTGGGCATTGGCAAAGCATGAAAAAAACAGGGCGAAGAGAATATAGGTGTATTTCAACATAATCCGGTTTGCAAAACGTTGAACAAAATCATCAGGACCGCCCTCATGGGCTTAGGCATTATCCGCCAGAGTCTCCTAGTATTAGGTGGGAATGTAAAGTGGCTTAATGAGGAGCAAATCAGAACGGATACCGGATCAATTGCTTAGCCTGATTTGCGTTGTCTGAGGATAAATCTGGAAGCGACTCTGTGCGCAATACCACGAGACTATCCACCAGGCGTCAACAAACTTTACAATGGACCCCAGCTCTAATACTCAAGACAAACACTTGAGGGAGGTAGCGAATTTTGTTGGAAAAGAGCATCATCATCCTCGCCCGGCATCGTCTGAAATGGCTCAAAGTCCTGGTTGCTGACAGGCAGGCACCTTCAGTTAAAGTTCAGAATGCCTTCTACGAGCTGACCGGTTTGACCAGTCTGCGCTTTGTGCAGGATAACGGTCTCTCAGAAAAAACCCGTTACGAACTGGTACTGATTGATAATCTGGCGATTCTTACGGTCAAACACACTCATCCAGAGGTGTTGAAGTTCTTTTCCAAGGAAACTCAGAATCTTGCTGCTTATCTGGATATGCCGGCACGTGAACTGGTTGACTTGATTTTCAAGGATGGTGCTCGCTTCAATAATCAGGAAGCGGTATCGGTCGCCATTCACCGCGGTCTGGTTGAAAATATCCATAATGAGTCTCAGGCCTACGAGAAGGTGGCCTCGATCGAGCGGCGGCTGGAAGGCAAGCAGAAACCCTAGAGGTAGCCTCTTGAGTAACTGGCGACGATTTTATCGGCATTCAGTTCTTCAGCCTGACAGGCGACAATGGCAGACAACATTCTTTCGTAGGCCTGATTAAGACTGCTAACCCCCTGCTGGGCTCTCGCATGCTCAGCACGCTGATATAAAGCATAAATTTCATGGGCATTAGCATGGTATGCATCATGCGCCAGGCTTAGCTCCGACAGGTCACTGGCTTTGAATAACTGCTCTTTCTGTCCGGCTTCAATCCACACCCCACAGTGGCATCGGCTTGTGTCCATGATTGGCCACTCCAGACTCGAATCCGCGGCAGCATTGATTCTGGCTAAAAAGCGGGCGTGCCATTGTTTGAACGTCAAGTTCAGTAAAGTGGATTTGTTATCGGCCAGTGACCGGGGTTTGGCAGCATAATTGAGCCAGCTTTGTTCAGGCCGGTATCGTTTCAGCCAGGAAGAAAAGTCTCCGGCCGGCATGGGGCGGGCAATACCAAAGCCCTGAGCAAGATGGCAGCCCATGGCCAGCAGCATAAGACCGTGCTCTCTGGACTCGACGCCTTCAGCGATTACCTTGCGGCTGAAAGACTCGGCCAGGCCAATCACTCCATCCACGATCACATAATCATTCGGATCATCGAGCATATCCTGAATAAAGCTTTTATCAATCTTGACTGTATCGGCAGAGAAAGAGCGTAAATGGGTCAGTGATGAATAGCCGGTGCCAAAATCATCCAAAGCGACGCTGACGCCCAGTCTGTTGCGACAAGCATCAATGGTTTCACGAATTTTCTTCAGGTCAGCGAGCACACTGCTTTCCAATACTTCCAGCTGCAGTTGCTGAGGGTTAAGATCCGGGTACTCATTGAGCGCGTATGCGAGTCTGGAGACAAAGGAGGATTGCTGCAGATGGTGAGAGGCGATATTAACGCTGATCTCCAGCTCGATATCCTGCTTAGACCATTCATGCAGTTGACGGATCGCCTGGTTGATCACCCACTCACCGACTTCGACTTCCAGCTCAGTATTGGAGATTTGTGGCAGAAAACTGAGTGGCGGGATCAGGCCTTGTTCCGGATGTTGCCAGCGTAGCAGGGCTTCGACACCATAAACTTCACCTGTTCCCATATTAATTTTAGGCTGGTAAAACAAGGTTAATTCATCAGCATAGAGCGCTTTTTTAACCTGATCCTGAACCAGCTGTTTTTCAGTAACGACTTTGTCGTGATAACTGTCAAATACATTGTAACGATGTTTGCCGGCGATTTTTGCCTGATACATGGCCTGGTCGGCATGACGGAGCAGGGTGTCGACATCCTCATCATCACGTGGATACAGCGTCGTGCCAATCGATGCGGAAATATAGTGCGAGTAACCGTTGATCAGGAAGGGCATTTCCAGGTTGTGAAGAATGCGATCCAGGGTCCGCATACACTCTTTTTCAGAGTTGATATCATTCAGTAACAGGGCAAACTCATCACCGCCCAGGCGGGATACTGTATCTTCTCCCCGCACACTGTCCAGCAGTCTTTGGGCCACTTCGACCAGCAACTGATCCCCGGTTTCATGACCATAGTTATCGTTAACCGGTTTAAAGTTATCCAAATCAATAAAGCAGACAGCCAGTAATGTCTGATTCCGCTTACTATGCAGGATCGCCTGGTTGAAGCGATCAGCAAACAGCGCGCGGTTAGGCAGAGAGGTAAGCACATCGTAATGTGCCATCATGCTTAATTGTTCTTGCTGTTGCTTACTACGGGTGATGTCAGAAAATATCCCGACGAAAAATTCAATCTTGCCATGTTTGTCTTTCAGGGAAGAGATAGAAAGCTGCTCTGCATAGATTTCCCCATTTTTATTCCGGTTCCAAACCTCACCTTTCCAGAATCCCACCGTTTGCAGTTGTTGCCACATTGCTTCATAGAAAGTCTGAGACTGACGTCCTGAGTTCAGTATTGAAGGACTCTGTCCCAGTACATCATGACGTTCATAACCGGTGATTTTGTTAAAAGCCGGGTTGACGTCAACGATCAGGCCTTCCCGATCCGTCACCATGATGCCTTCCAGAATGTTCTCAAACACCTCGCGTGAAAGGCGCAGTGCTTCTTCAGCACGCTTACGGCTGGTAATGTCACGACCAATGCCCAGCATACCGATAATATCGTTGCTGGCATCCAGTATCGGGGTTTTGATGATTTCGAGCACTTCTTCATGACCATCGGATTTGAAGCAATACTTTTCTTCCTCAATACTGGGCATGCGGAGTTGCAATACCTGTTGATCATCAAGCTCAATCTGACTGGCCTGTGAAGCAGGCATATGCGCGTGGTCGGTCTGTCCCAGAATATCCTCCCGGGTTTTGCCCATAAAGCGCTCATAGCGACTGTTGCAGTCTAAATAAATGCCAGTCGGGTCCTTAATCCAGACCAGGTCAGGAATCGCTGTGAAAGTACTGCGGAGAAACTGGTGACGTTTTTCAATTTCTTTCAGATATTGAGTCACCTTGTTTTCACTGATCCTGAGCGAGTAGTTCTGCCTGGCAATGACCAGTAACAACAGCAGAATCAGGCTGGATGCGACAACCAGCGCGATAATAAGCTCATAATGCTGATGCCAGATCTGCACCAGGCTGACATCGGCTTCGACATCAAATGGTGGCAACCCCAACTCTCGCATGGATAGTTCCACCGGCAGATAATCGGCAGGCACGGTGAAGCCGGAAATACCGATTTGCTGACTGACCGGATGGCTGGGCTCCAGCGCCAGAATAGCCGAAGCTACACGTCGGGCAGTCGACTCCCGTACTTTCGGCAGTGCGATAAAGGGCCACTCAGGAAACAGACGGGTGCTGGTCACGAACGGGTAGTCTGACAGTGCTTGTCGATTGATGATATTAATTTCATCCAGCGACAGTAATCCTTCGGCCGCCATCTGTTCCAATGCACTGGTTCTGACAAAACCCACATCCGCCTCGCCATCACGTAATGCCTGCAACACTCTGTCGTGAGGCGATCCGGTAAAGACTAAATCAAGCGCATTGATATTGATGCCGGCCTGATGTAGTTCATACAGTGGCGCCTGATAACCGCCCAGAAAACCATCACCGGGGGCGGCAATAGTGTGCGCCTTAACATCTGCCAGCGTTTTTATTTCGGCCCTATCTTTCAGACTAAAAATCACACCGCCCAGCGCCGAAACCGGATGACCGTTTTCTAACCTGACGAGGGTACCAAGAGCGCCTGATAATGGGTATTTGGTCCGCATCTGGATGAAGTGACGGGGGTTAGTAAAAACAAAATCAAAGCGGTTTTGCTGAACCCCTTGTTCCAGCTCATCCAACTCCAGAATATGCAGTACAAAGTCAGCATCAGCGACCTGCTCTTCGAGATAAGACTCAAGGTATTGCCAGCGCTGTTCAATAACCTCGACGGGGCGATAGGCAAAAATACCGAGATGAAAGGTTTCTGCTGCCTGACTCAGGCCGGGCAGCCATAATAATAAAAATAAGAGAGCGACGCTCAAACGCTCTTTAGTCATGGCAGGAATTCGTCACTAAAAAGTTGTTGGGTCAGCTTTGCATCCTGATGATAAGGAAATAACCCCAGTCGTAATATATTCTCAGCGACCTGAGTCAGCTGAGGGTTGTCTGGTGATAGCAATTTTTTATTGTGTTCGATGTTGGGTAGTCCCAAACCCTGATAGAGATACATCACTTCACCGCTGGGAACATCAAGCCTGCTGGACATTCGATACGAGGCATCCTGAGGATTGGTAAGAAAGTGTTTCTGGGCCTTGAAAAAACCGGACACCAAAAGATGAAGCATGGCCGACTGCTCCTCAACCAGATCGGATCTTACAGCTAATACATCGACAATGGTGTCCGGAACTTGACTGCTGTCGAAAAGAACACGGCCTCCCTGTCGCAGTATCTGGCTGGCTGCCGGCTCATAGGTCACGATTGCATCCACATTTCCTTCCCGCCACAAATCAACATGCTGATCAATGGTGGCAGGTAAGAGGGTGAATGCATCCGTTTTTATGCCTGCACTTTCAGTGGCTTTTGCAAATAGCAGTCTGCCCACCGCCGTCTCTTCCAGCGCGATGGTTTTCCCTTTAAGTTGCGCCAGAGAATCAATGTTCATCCTGGCTATCAATTGATCAGCCCCCACAGAAATATCCATGATGAGAATAATGGTTAAATCAAGCCCCTGATTCCTTGCAACTAACACTTCATCCAGCGTTAAGGTGGCAGCGTCGGCCTGGTTTTGTTTTAACTTTTCAATTGATTGAGTCGCAGAACCGGTATCGACTAAAGTCACATGCTCTTGGGGTATGTAACCCAGTTGTTGGCCCAAATAGAGGAACTCGTAACCAGGCCAGACATGTGTAGCAACCCGCAGCGCTGATTCCTTGTCACTGCAGGCCGTGATAAAAGCGGATAAAACGAATAAAAACAAAACTCGCAGAAAGCGGTAAACAGGGTTCAGAGTCATTCCTCGTTGTGAAGATAAAAAAATTAGCTGACTAATAGTTTGGCATCAGTAAAAAATTATTGCATTGATCCAGCACAAAATGCAGCAAGAATTCAGCCAAAGCGACAAAAGAAATAGCTGTGACAATGAATAGGTATTTATTTTGCCTGTTTATATGGTAATACCGGGTCTGGATCGTTATGATAACGCACCATTATTGTGCAATCTGAGTGAGTTGATGCGCTTCAAAACCAATCGAGACGCCGTGGCCCAATGGCTTGGCATTGAACGCAACCAGACCAGTCATACTGAAAAAGTGATTTCGGCTTTCGGCGCCGGGACCGGTATTGCGATGACAGTGCTGTTTTCAATGTGGTTGATTACACAGACGGATATCGGCGCTACAGGAAGCTTGCTGATTATCAGCTCAATGGGGGCTTCGGCGGTGTTGTTATTTGCTGTGCCACATGGGGCATTATCGCAGCCCTGGCCGGTTTTTGGCGGCCATATGACTGCCGCTTTTATCGGTATAACTTGTCAACAGTGGTTGCCATCTGGCTTTGTTACCGCGGGCATTGCTGTCGGGGTGGCAGTGGGGGTGATGTACTATTTACGCTGCATCCATCCCCCGGGTGGCGCCAGCGCCCTGACAGCTGTAATAGGTGGCAGTGAAGTTGTTGATATGGGTTATCAGTTTCTGTTTTATCCGCTACTGCTTAATGTCATCGTCATACTGGGCATTGCGATGAGCTTTAATTTTTTCTTTCCCTGGCGGCGCTATCCGGCCCATATCAACACACGGCATCTGACTGAAAACACTGGTCAATTATCGACATCGGATTATGTCCTTACCACGGAGGATTTCAATGCGGCGATCCATAAACTGGACTCCTTCGTTGATATTACTGAGGAAGGATTGACTGAACTGCTGGAGCAGGCCAGGCAGCATGCACAATACAGTGTGAATCACCCTGATGAGATTAAGCGAGGCCACTATTACAGCAACGGTAATATCGGTAGTCTGTGGGGCGTCCGCCAAGTCATCGATGAGGCTGACAATCAATCCCCGGGAAAGGACAAAGTCATCTATAAAACAGTGGCCGGACAAAACTTGTATAAAACCGGTTACTGTGAACGCGAAACCTTCCGCCAGTGGGCTCGCTACGAAGTGGTAGAAACCCAGGGCTTATGGGTAAAAGCGGATAAGCCTGAACAGATCAGCTGACTGTTGTCATCCTGTCTTTTATTTCAACGACGACAGTCGCTATGATGAGCACAAAAACCTGACCTGAAAGAGCCTGAACATTAATTCTCCAGATTTAAGCAGACTGAAAGTCATCATTGCCGGTATCAGTGCCCTGATTCTGACCGTTGGCATTGCCCGTTTCGCCTACACACCGTTTCTGCCATTAATGCTGGAACAGGCAGGGCTGTCGACCCTGGCCGGTGGTTGGCTGGCTACTTTTAATTACAGTGGTTATCTGCTCGGTGTCATCCTGATTGCCTGGATCAGTGATCTGGAGCTTAAATTCAAACTCTACAGGCTCAATTTGATCCTGGCTGTGCTCAGCACCATCGCTATGGGCATGACTACCCATGTGGTTTTATGGAGCCTGTTCAGGCTGATTGCCGGCTTATCCAGCACCGCCGGCATCATTCTCGCAGCGGGATTTGTGATGAGTTGGCTGAAACGTCATCAGTTCCGAGGCAATCTGGGCCTGCACTTCTCCGGTCTGGGGCTGGGTATAGCGATTCCGGGTATGGCCATTGTCTGGATGAACCATCACCTTGACTGGGCGCTGCAATGGGTTGTGATGGGTATATTCGGTCTGGTGTTTTTTATACCAGCCTGGCGCTGGATGCCAGCGCCGGTCAAACAATCTGAGCAGCATGACGGTCAGTTCAGGCCACCCTCCAGAAGCTGGATGAATCTGATGATTGCGGCGTATTTCTGTGCCGGTGTCGGCTACGTAGTCAGTGCCACCTTTATTGTAGCGATTCTGGAACATATGTCGGCTCTGGCAGGCTGGGGCGACTGGACCTGGGTAATCCTGGGCCTGACCGCGGTACCGTCCTGTGTGGTCTGGGACAAAATTTCCCATCGCCTGGGGGAGACCAGCGCTTTAATCGCGAGCTACAGCATTCTGCTGATATCGATCATTATTCCGGCCCTGACTAACAGCCTCTGGCTCAATGTACTGGGGGCGATACTGTTCGGCGGGACATTTGCCGGTGTCGTCAGCCTGATGCTGGTATTCATCGGTCATAAGTTTCCCCATAACCCGGCTAAGGCGATGGCGAAACTGACCATCAGCTATGGCATCGCGCAGATTACCGCACCGGCGATTGCCGGTTATATCGCAACACTGACCGGTAGTTATAGCGGAGCGCTGTGGCTGGCTGCAGCCTGCATGGCGGTCGGTATTGCATGTTTATGGCAGATTCACCGCATTAGTCGCGACGGGGAAAATGCAGTGTAAAGCAGGTCTGCTCCTCGTCAGATTCCAGCGAGATGCTGCCACCATGTGCCGTAACAATCGATTTGACCAGTGCCAGTCCCAAGCCCGTGCCTTTGTTCTCCGTACCCCGGGAACGATAGAAGCGGTCAAACAATTTGTCTCTGTCCGATTCTGGTATCGGCCCGCCTGCATTTGATACTGTGATTTGCACTTCGTCCGGCAAAGACGCCATGTGCAGTTTGACCCAACTTCCCTCGGGACTGTGACGAATAGCATTGGTGAGCAGATTGCCGACAGCGCGTCTTATCATCAAACGGTTAGCCTGCAGCGTCGCCTCGCCCCCAGCAGACAGATTCATTGCCTTATCTTCAGCCAGAATGGAATAAAACTCTAATAAGTTATTGATTTCATTGCTCAGATTAATTGTCTCAATATCTGGTAATTGCTGAGTGTTGTCAGTCTGTGCCAGAAACAGCATATCGGCGATCATCTGACTCATGCGCTGTAACTCTTCCATGCTGGAATAGAGCACCTCACGGTATTCATCGGACCTTCTGTCAGCACTCAGCGCCACCTGAGTCTGGGTCATTAAGGAAGTCACCGGTGTCCGCAGTTCATGAGCGATATCTGAGGAATAATCGGCCAGATGCTGAAAAGCGTCATCAATACGTCTCATCATGGCATTCAGAGAGTTTGATAGCTGAGCCAGTTCTCTGGGGACCTGGTTGGTGTCGAGCGGATCATTCAATTGCGATACCGACAGATTACGAATCTTTTTCACAATGGCCGAGAGCGGTCGTAATGAATAGCGAATCGCCAACCAACCCAGCACTGTGGACATGACAATCGCGGCTAACAGAATCAGCCACAGACTCTGATTGAACTGCTGCAGGAAGCTGAGGTGATAATCAATCGCGATGGCTGCAGTAATATGAAATGACTGTCCGCTTGCGGTCTCAAAACCTTGATAGCGAAGCCGATAATGTCGTTTATCCGCCGTTTCCAGCGTGACGGGCTGATCCGCGACGTCAGCCTGCCAGCGCAATAACTCAGCAGCGTCCGGATCACTCAGGTAAACCCTTTGCCCCTGGGCATCGCTTACCAGCAGCAGAGGATGATGATGCCCAATAAGAATATCTTCGAAACGCTGAGTCAGATTGTCACCTCCCTGTTCCAGGGTGATTTCAACCCGCTTGATAATCGCCTCTAACTCGGCATTGTCACCGACTTTGAAATGGTGGCGAATAGCCGTTTCAACAAACACGCCCAGACCGCTGATTACAATCAACATAATCAGCGCAAACAACAGGGTTTGTCTGGCAGCCAGCGATAAGGATTTGAGTTTAGTCCTGGCTTGTTGCATCACAGACATAGCCCATGCCCCGAACAGTATGAATTAATTTCAGTTCATAGCCTTCATCCACCTTGGAACGTAAGCGACGAATTGCCACATCAATGACATTGGTGTCACTGTCAAAGTTAATATCCCAAACCATGGAGGCAATCATGGAGCGGGGCAGGACCTGGCCCTGATGCCTGACCAGCAATTCCAGCAAGGCAAATTCTTTGGCGGTGAGCCGGATTTGTTGACCGCCGCGATAGACCCGGCGTCCGATCAGATCGATTTCCAGATCAGCGAGTGTCAAAACTGACTCTGCAATCGGCTGCTGGCCGCGCCTGAGTAATGTTCTGATACGGGCAAGCAGTTCGGCAAAAGCAAAGGGTTTCACCAGGTAATCATCAGCACCGGCTTCCAGCCCGGTAACCCGGTCCTCGATGCTGGCTTTGGCAGTCAGTAACAACACGGGCGGTGCCGTTCCCTGCGCCTGTATCTGCTTAAGTACTTGCAAGCCATCCATGTCCGGCAGCATTCTGTCTAGAATCACCAAATCAAAAGGGGTACTGGCCTGTTCGTGTAATCCATCGATGCCATGACGAACCCAGCTCACGACAAAAGAAGCCTCGGTCAGACCCTGCGTCAGATATCGACCAGTTTTCTCGTCATCTTCAATAATCAACAGGCGCATAAAGGTTCCAAATCCAGTTAGCCTGCCAGTGCGAGTCTGACAGCTTGATGAAGCCAAGATGACATTTTTGTCATGTTGGCGTCACCTTGCTGAAAGCTGTTGTTTGCTAGCTTGGCGTTATCAACATAAAAGCACATAACTATGACACAGCATCATAACAAGCAAAGACGGCAAATATTACAGGCACTGGCATCTGCAGGATTGTTGAGTGCTGTTTATCCTCTAATGCCGGCCATGGCGAAACAGTCGCTCACGCCTTTGGTTCCGGGGCGGGCTGAGGGCAATGCTGATATTTTCGATTTCAACATTGCCCGAACACCACTGGAGATTGACGGTCAGTTTAGCGCCCAGGCGATCACCATCAACGGCACTATCCCGGCGCCGCTACTCAAGCTCAAAGAGGGTAGAGAAGCCGTTTTACGGGTCAAAAACGAGCTCGATGTCGATACTTCGATTCACTGGCACGGTATTTTACTGCCTTATCAGATGGACGGTGTCCCCGGTATTTCCTTTGCTGGGATCAAACCCGGTGAAACCTTTGAGTATCGGTTTCCGGTCGTGCAGAACGGCACTTACTGGTATCACAGTCATTCCGGTATGCAGGAACAGTTAGGTCATTACGGCCCTCTGGTCATCGAGCCGGAACAGGGTGATGACATCAGCGTTGATCGTGATTATGTGATTCTGCTATCCGACTGGACTTTTGATAGCCCGGCCGATGTGATGCGCAAGCTGAAAGTGGCGGAGGGGTACTACAACTACAATCACCGTACCGTTGCTGACTTTTTTGATGATGTTGAAAAAATGGGCTGGCAGGCAGCCTGGCAGAAATCAGCGATGTGGGGGCAGATGCGCATGAGCCCGCGCGATATCCTGGATGTGACCGGCAGTGAATACACCTATCTGATTAACGGTAAGGCGACTGCGGGTAACTGGACCGGGCTGTTTAATCCGGGTGAGAAAGTCCGATTGAGGGTGATCAATGCCTCAGCCATGACATTTTTTGACCTGAAAATACCCGGCCTCGAAATGACGGTTGTCGCTGCTGATGGGCAACCGGTTCAGCCGGTAAAAACCGATGAGTTTCGTATCGGCGTGGCCGAAACCTATGATGTGATTGTAGAGCCTGTGGATGAGGCCTACACCCTCTTTGCCCAGTCACAGGACCGCAGTGGTTTTGTGAGCGCCACGCTGGCGTCGCGTCCCGGTCTGACAGCACCGATTCCTGACCTGTATCCCCGAGTTGAAAGGGGCATGGAAGCAATGGGAGCCGGTCATGATATGCATGGTCAAATGGCGATGGACAGCAGTGAAAATGACATGCAGATGGATCATGGAGAACACCATGCACATCAGATGGCTGCTGAGGACACAGTAGAAACCGTTTCCCACGGGCCTGATAATCATGGACCTGGCGCCGCCATGGTAGTGGATAGACCTACCTCCAGGCTCGATGACCCCGGTGTCGGTTTTGAGCATGTGGATCATCGGGTGCTGACCTATTCGCAATTGAAAAGCCATGATGGCTGGCCCGATAAAAGACCGCCGGCGCGGGAAATTGAACTGCATCTGACTGGTAGCATGGAACGCTACATGTGGTCTTTTGACGGCAAAAAGTTCTCGGAAGTGGATGGCCCCATTCGATTCCATAAAGACGAGCGCCTGAGACTGACTTTGGTGAATGACACCATGATGGATCATCCGATCCACCTGCACGGGATGTGGATGGAACTGGAAAACGGTCATGGTGACCTGAGGCCCAGAAAACACACCATTATTGTCAAACCGGGTGAGCGGGTGTCGTCCCTGATTACCGCCGATGCCTTCGGAGACTGGGCATTCCACTGTCACCTGATGTATCACATGAAAGCCGGCATGTTCCGTGTCGTTTCGGTGGCCTAGGAGTCATTCATGCCATTATCCAGAACCTTAACAACGATGTTTTCGCTGGCCCTGTTAGTGGGGACAAACCAGACGCTGGCTGACGGCATCGGCCTGCAGGCCGATCCCAGCTGGCCTAAACCCATTCATGATGATATGGCCTATGGCCAGGTCCTGTTCGACCGTTTCGAAATACAAAGTATCGAGGGCAAAGAACAACTGCTCTGGGATGCGCAGGCCTGGTATGGCAAGGATTTGAATCGCTTCTGGCTGGAAACGGAAGGCAAATATGATGATGAGCACAGTGGTGAAATAGAAAATCTCGATTTACAGTACAGCCGTCGAATCAGTCCTTTCTGGGACCTGCAAACCGGTATCGGTACCCAGACCAGTTTCGGCGCCGGTGACAAGCACGAGCGTTACTACGGCATCATTGGTTTTCAGGGACTGGCACCTTACTGGTTCGAAATCGACACTAATCTTCGTCTCAGTGATGAAGGTGTCACCTGGCTTGATCTGGAAGCAGAATATGACTGGCGCCTGACACAAAAGCTGATCCTGCAGACGAGGGGGGAGACCAGTTTTGCTTTTTCCGACGCAGAGGAATTCGAGCAGGCAGAAGGACTGACAGGCATCACCGCCGGGCTACGTTTGCGTTATCACCTGAGTCGTGAGTTTGCCCCCTACATCGGCGTTTCAGCGACACAATTGTTTGGTGACACCAGAGATCTGACTGAGAGTGAAGGCGGTGAAGACAGCACAACAAGCTTTGTTGCCGGGGTACGGTTCTGGTTCTGATTTATCAGGATTAAAAGCCGGTCATCACAGGCAGAAAAATGACGCTGGTCATGAATTAAATCCTGTATATTAGTAATACGCAGATGACTGCGGTTTGATTCAGAGAACTCGGATGTATCTCCAGCAACAGAGATTGTTAACTCATCACATAGCTGTCCGGCTGTGGATCCTGAGTTTTGCCTTATTGATGGCTTTGTTGCCGGTTGCTGCCTATTTCAATTCGGCCAATAACCATTCTGACACGGGCCTTGTATCCCATCTCGATACTCAGATAGCACTGCATGATAATGGTCTGAGGCTGGGGCTTAAAACAGAGCAGTCCGGGCAGTCGTCCGTGGATATTGACCCACCTGACTGGCAGGCGCTGGTTTCTGTCTGGCTTTCACCTTTCTATTTTCATTCATCACTGTCTTCTCTGACTCAGTATTTATCTGCTAAAGCCAGTGCCAATCGTTTTCTTCGCCCTCATCTAAGAGCACCACCTCTGCGCTAATCCCGAAATCCATGGCGTCGCCAGATTCTACTGGCTGCGCACATATTCACTCTATTTTGAGGATTAGCATGAAATCTTTATCTATGCGGGCCATTGTTTATGGCTTATTAATCGTGCTCGGTTTAATGAGCGCGCTCCCCAATCTTTTGCCTGACAGAATCGCCGGTGCATTACCGGCCTGGTACAGCAAGAACAGTGTGGCTCTGGGACTCGATCTTCAGGGCGGTTCCCATCTTTTGCTGGAAGCGGACAGTCAGGCACTTATCAACGAGCAATACCAATCAGTCGTCGATGAACTGACCGATCGACTTCGTGAAGTGGGTATCTATTACAAGCAACCTGTCATTACACCTGACGGTCTGGATTTAACATTAAGAAGTCAGGACTCCGTACAGCAGGCTCAGGCCATTGCCGAATCTTTTGCCCGTGACAGTCAGACCGGTAGCCGACGTTTTAATGTTGAAAACCAGCTTACTGGTATTCAAGTCACTCTAGACAAAGGCTGGACTGAAGCCGTGTTGGCTGATGCCGTTGAGCGTAGTCTGGAAGTGGTTAGGAAGCGTCTGGATGAGAGCGGTCTGGTCGATCCCAGTATTACCCGTCAAGGCGATGCTGGCATCCTGGTTCAAATGCCCGGGGTCGCCGATCCCACTGAGATTCGTCAGCTGCTCGGCACCACAGCCAAGATGAGCTTTCATTGGGATGCTCAGGGTGGCGGGGAAGAGGGCACCCTGTTTCTGCCAGCACAGGATGGCCAACAACAGTTCAGACTGGAAAAACGGATTGCAATGGAAGGCCAGCATATCCGTGATGCGCAGGCCAGCTTTAATCCGGACAGTGGTGAACCGGTGGTGACTTTCAAACTCGATAATGAGGGCGCCAAACTGTTTGGCAAGATGACGCGTGACAATATCGGTCGGCCACTCGCTATCGTACTTGATGACAAAGTCATTACCGCGCCGGTCATTCGAAGTGAAATTGCTGCCGGTAGTGGCGAAATCAGCGGAAGCTTCACTACTCAGGAAGCGGCCGAATTGGCCTTGCTGCTTCGCGCCGGCGCTTTGCCGGTGCCACTCCTGGTAATGGAAGAGCGTAGTGTCGGCCCCGATCTCGGCAGTGATGCCATTGCCATGGGGCTGACCACCGGTCTATTTGGCGCGGCCCTGGTTATTTTATTCATGATGGGTATTTACGGCCGCTGGGGCTTCATCGCCTGCGTCAGTCTTGCTATCAATATGGGGCTGGTGTTTGGCATATTGAGTCTGCTGGGTGCCACCTTAACCCTGCCGGGCATTGCCGGCATCATTCTGACCCTGGGGATGGCGGTTGATGCCAATATTCTGATTAACGAGCGGATCCGCGAGGAATCCAGAAATGGTAAATCAGCCTGGAAAGCCCTTCATCAAGGCTTTGACAAAGCTTACACCACGATTCTCGATTCTAACCTGACGACGCTGATTGCGATCAGTCTGCTGTTCATGTTTGGCAGCGGGCCGGTACAGGGATTTGCGGTGACGATTGGTGTCGGTCTGTTGACCTCGATGTTTACCGCGATTGCTGTCACCCGTTTGTTGATGGAGTGGTCAATCAAAGGCCGTGAGAAAAAACCTTTAGAGATTAATGGTTTTGCTTTGCTTGATAAACTCAGCAGCCGCTCGCTGGATTTCCTGCGGGGACGGTTTGTGGGGCTCACTGCATCGGCTTTATTGTCGCTCGCTGCCATTGTGCTGTTTTTTCAGCCGGGTCTGAAATACGGTGTTGATTTTACCGGTGGCACGCTGGTTGAAGTTCACGCCAGTCAGCTCTCAGTGGAAGACTTACGCGCTACGCTGCAAAACCATGCTATGGCGCAGGCCTCGATTCAGGAGTCTGCAGAGCAGGGTGAGTTTCTGGTCCGATTGCCGGCCGAAAATCAGGCCCCGGCAGCGACAGCGGCACAAGTCGATGCCTTGAAAACAGCGGTTCAGAGCGTGCAGCCTGATGCTGCGTTTCCCAAAGTGGATATGGTCGGACCCAAGGTCAGCAGCGGCTTTGCCGATGATACGATTCTGGCCATTTTGCTGGCTGGATTCGGCATGCTGGCTTATCTGGCGATTCGCTTTGAGTCTCATTTTGCCGTTGCGGCCACTCTGACTATTGCTTTGGATTTGACTAAAACTATCGGTTTTTTTGCGCTGACCGGGGTGGAGTTCAACCTGACAGCAGTTGCGGCCTTGCTTGCTTTGATTGGTTATTCGGTCAACGACAAGGTGGTGGTGTTCGATCGCATCCGGGAGAATCTGCGTGCCAACCCGGATATGCCAATGATGACGCTGATGAACGAATCCATTTCATCCACGCTGACACGGACGGTATTTACCTCAGTCACGACTTTCTTGGCTTTATTACCGATGGGCATCGCCGGCGGTTCGGCGGTGGCCAGTTTTGCCTTGCCGATGTTATTTGGCATCGTGATTGGTACCAGTTCATCGGTCTTTATAGCTGCGCCAATCCTGTATTTTCTGGGACAGCGTCGTAAGCAGAAAGGGCTGCCTCAGTTGCGTCCAACTGCAGAGGAGATGCAGCGGCGATTGGCTGAAATCCCTTAAATTAGCTAATCAAGAGGAACCGGACTTTGTCCGGTTCCACTAGCTATCTGCTCTGGGTGAGATCAGAATTGGGGTATAGCGATACAGGAAAATGCCATAAGCCAGGCTCCAGAATGCCATGCTCAGCCACCAGGCCCAGAGACTGAGCGAGGGCGCTAATATCACCAGCCCGACACGCGTTAATGCGGCCAGCAGTACCAATCCCAGCGCCAGCCTGATCACCAGCACAGCAGTTATAGGCCGGCCGGTATGACCCAGCGAAACGCGGGATATCATACTCAGGATCAGTCCGCCCATCGCCCCCACAGTGAGTGCGTGTAAAGCGGTGCTCAAGCTGATTGCCAGGCCGACATAGTGACAGGCAATTAAAAACAGACCCAGTGGGGTAAACCAGTAACTCAGATGCAGCGACCATAACAGGGCATGTCTGAAAGTCGATAAGGGCCGCCAGAGGGCGCAGCGGGCAGCGATAAAGAGTGCTGTAATCGCAAACAATACTGCCAGCAGACTGTCAGCCAGATAAGCCTGTAACTGGAAAATGTAAATGGCGACCAGTGCCCATAAAAGACCAAGACCGGCTTTATCCAGTACCTCAATCCGTGGTCTCGGGGAAATCTGGGTGGTATTGCCGGTAAACATCGGAATCACCCGGCCACCGATGACTGTCATTAACAGGGTAATCAGTAAAATCACACTGTGTAGCGACCGAGTCGCTACCTGGAAATGACCGGCTGCCACAGCGAAATGAAATACCAGATTATCCGCAGTCAGTAACAACAACGCGCCAACGGCAAAATAGTTACGACGCTGCTGCTTTTTAATTAAAAGCCGCGCTAGCAGCCAGGCAGCAGTCAGCAAAAAGCTGCTGTCAACGACAATAACCAGCCACCACGGCAACGTTACGGCGAACCAGACCGTAAACCGGCCCAGTAACCATAAGCTAATCAATAAAATGAGGACTTTGCCATGAGCAGAGCGCAGGCCGGTCCAGTTCTGTACCGCTGTCAGCAGGAAACCGACGAGTATGGCCGCTACAAAACCAAACAGCATTTCATGACCATGCCAGAGTTGGCTGTATCCATGGTATGCATAACTTACCCAGCCATGCAGGTTCGCTCCCCAGAGCCATAATGCAATCATGCTGAACGCTGCGCCAAGCAGGAAAAAAGGTCTGAAAGCCAGATCCAGCAGCGCATGTTGTGATTCTTTATTTGTCATTGCTTCAACCCGGTGAAAGCGTGGCTCCGGGCAGGTTGCTGATAGCTACCGTGCCCGGAGAAAGCCATTAATCGCGCCAGTAATCATTGGCGATAGCGATAGTCTTGAATTCAATTGCCACCAGCTCAGCAGCGTTCATCAGCAGGGCCGGATCTTCAGCGTATTTCGCTCTGACCCTGTGCTTGGCAGCGCTGTCTGTCTGAATGGTACCGATAGTTTTGCGTACTATCTTGATCGCAAGCTGACGACCTTCATAGGGGGTGTCGGTAATCAGTGAGGGCATATAGTCGTCACTGGCTTTCATATCTTCAGCACTGGCGGTGACTGGCAAGCAAAAAGCCAGTAACAGAGGAAACAGATAAATTATTGATTTCATGGTACTCTCTCCTTATGTTCGCAAACCAACTGTTCGCAACCTAACGTTATGCTGGATAAATATGCATGTCAAGTACCTCTTTAACTGAGCCTGGCACGCCGGGCCCGAAATTAGCAGAGCAAGTCTGCTATGCGCTGTATTCAACCAGCGGGATTGTTACGCAGGCTTATGCTCAGTTGCTCAAGCCACATCAGCTCACCTATTCACAGTTTGTGGTGTTGATGGGGCTATGGCAGGGAGAGGGTGTTTCAGTCACCGAACTGGGCGCTAACATCGGGCTGAGCAAAGCCACTTTGACACCCATGCTGAGAAGCCTCGAAAACCATGGTTATCTTCAACGCAAAAGGGTGCCCGGCAATGAGCGCACGATGGCCATCACACTGAGCCGGCAAGGTCGCGAGTTTGCCATCCAGGCTGAAGCGATAGCTCAGCAGGCATTGTGTGCCACAGGATTGTCATCAGCTGAAGCATCGCAACTGATTGCGCTATGCAACAAAATTAAAAGCAAACTGGGTAAGTAAATAGCTAAAAGACAGGGGAGAGCAAACTCCCCCCTGAATAAAGGCAATGATTTCAATGTGGCCGTTGTCTGAGTTCCTCGCATGCCTGCTCTCTGGTAATCAACGCAGACATATCCCGCAGAATATTGGATGAGACTTCAATCAGGTCATCCATACTCAATATTCCACAGAGGCTGCCATCTGAGGCAACAACCGGCGCCCGCCTTACCCCGCGCCGACTCATTTCTTTCATGGTATCCGCGATATCCGCATTGTCTCTCACCGTCATCAGGTCATCGCTCATACAATCACCTACTGTGATGGCGCTGAGGTCGGCATCATCGGCGACTAAATTAATGACGATATCGCGATCAGTCAGGATACCCAAAGGTCTGTTCTGACCGTTTTCCTTACTGACAACAATCACATCACCGACGTGATGTATTTTCATCTGTCTGGCGGCTTCCTGAACTTTCTCATTTTTTTCCAACATGGCTACTTTGTGCTGACAAACATCCAGAATATTCATGGTGAACACCTCTCTGTTGTTTGATAAGACGAGTTTCGTCTGGCGCGCTTACAAAGAGTCCGAACGATATATAACAAGCCAACAAATTTTTCGGGACAATTCTGGCTAAGGTTCAGCCAGTGCAGGAAGTTGCTTTCTCTGCTGACCTTAAACTAGTCATGCGTCTCTTTGAAAGCAGATTTTGTGAACATGGCGCCTTCAAGGCTGTCTTACTTTGCAAGCACCACAATTGAACCGTAACAAATAAAAGCTAATCCTCCAAATCAGCTAAGTCTTCAGCCAAATTTTGAAGTACTTCCACAAAGATGTTGGGATGAAATAGCGGTTTTAGAGAAAGGAGGCAAAAATGAAAGCCATCATTCTCAGTGCTGATCACTTTGAAGACAGCGAGGTGACCGAGCCGCTCAAGCAACTGGAGCAGGCCGGTGTTGAATATGATATCGCCTCACTGCAAACCGGCATTATTAAAGGCAAGAAGGGCACTGAAGTAGTTGCCGGGATGACACTCAATGAAGTCAATACGGCTGATTATGCACTGTTACTATTACCCGGCGGTGAGGCTCCGGCTAACTTGAGAGAGTCAGAACGGGCGCTGGATATCGCCAAACATTTCTTCGCCGAAAGCAAGCTTGTCGCTGCAATTTGTCACGGGCCACAGATTCTGGTCACAGCTGACTTGTTGAAGGGGCGCAAGGCGACTTGTGTTGAAAAAATTGCCAATGAATTGATAGATGCAGGGGCGGAATATCTTGATGCCCCCGTGGTGATTGATGAGAACCTGATAACATCAAGGCACCCCGGTGACCTGGATGCTTTCAACAAAGCAATACTGACTAAACTACAACCGGTCAACGGCTGATTCGTCATGACAAACCCAGGCACAATCAAACTGAAGAGAGTCTATGACAAGTCGGCCAAGTCAGATGGTGTCAGGCTGCTTGCTGACCGTCTCTGGCCGCGTGGCATTAAAAAGACCGAGCTGGACTATGACGACTGGATTAAAGCTTTATGTCCACCCAACGATCTAAGAAAAGCCTGGCATCAGGATGAAATCAGTGATGCCCAGTTCAAAAGGCAATATGTCCAGTCACTCCAGTCAGCGCCTGAGGCAATGGCAGCAGTCGCTCAATTAGCAGAAAAAAAGCCGATTACCTTGCTCTCTGCGGTCAAAGACCTTGAGCAATCGCATCTGCCGATACTGAAACAGGCCATCATAAACGCGATGAAATAGCACTTGCTTATGGCTCGTAAAACAATAGAAGCCACTGAGAGGTGGTGGTTATCTATACAGGTTCACACCACATAAAGCCTTACCCATCAAGCGGGCGTTCCGCCCTGAGGTCATCCTGGATCAGGTGAATATGATGAATGCGACAATACAACAACTCCAGCAGGACACGTCCTATATCAGCATCGCTCAAAGATATCCTCATATTGCGAAAAAGCTGGTGATATTCTGGGGCAGTGAATTCTGTGAACCCTACCTTGACTCACTGTTTACAGAGACCCGCAACAACACCCGCAGCGGCTTTCCTCCAGACGATATGATGGCGCTACTGAAATTACGTTTGTTGCATGAAACGCTGTTCAAGTTCGAACGCAAACAGGATGTTTGGACCTTTCCTCATTGAGCACCTAGTTGAATAACATCAGCTTGAACTGATTCTGGTCAGTAGACCTTGACAGCATAGAGGCAACATAGAACACTCTGTCTGGTACATTTAGCAGCATGACAACCTCAACGGAGAGGTAGAGGTGCAGGACCGATAAAGCCTCCGCTGCTTCGAAAACAGGTCAGGTTGTTAAATGAAAATGCTATTGCTGTTGCTGTCGCTCTGTTCTTTATCGCTGTCTACAGGCAGCAGTGCGGTCTTGGCAGCACAAGCGTCTAATCAAATCCTTCTCACCGAAGCTGAACAAGCCTGGCTCAAACAGAACCCTGAAGTCACTGTGGCCGTCAGCCATGGTTGGGCACCAGTCGAATTTCTCGATAAGGGGTCCTAGGGATTTTGCCTCCAAATACTGCAAAAACCGTTGAAGGCCCCGTATTTACTGGCCTCCAAGCCACTATTAATTTTAATTTAGCTCGAGTTTCAGTATCTTCTTCGGCCTTTGGGTCAAAGAATGAGCAGAACCAAGCGACTATCAATTCTCACTGCCGCTGAAATCGAGGATTTATACGGCGTCCCCTCCTTCAACGAATCGTATCAACGGTTTTACTTCACGCTGAATGATAAAGAGCGCGCTGAGCTGACCAGAATAAGGCAGCGCAAGTACCGCTGTATCGCCATCGCATTGTTGGGCTATTTCAAATGCAAACCCATCTTGCTCAATCCGACGTTTAAATCCATGCAGGATGACTTGGGATTTATCGCGAAAAATCACTTTGATGGCCTGAAATTTCGACGCTTCAGTCTGAAATCCGATCAAAAGTCCCGCATTTATGAACGGATTTTTTCCATGATCGAATATGAAAATTGGAAAGATCCTGAGCATCAACCCCGGCTTGTTGAACACTTATTGGCCTGTGCTGAAAGCTGGGTTGCACCTCGTGCTCTCTTTGATGCAGCGATTGAGTTCCTGGCCCACCAGAAAATTGCCATTCCTGCCTATAGCACCCTGCAGAAGATCGTCAGTCAGGTGGTTAACCAGCATCAGCAGCGACTGCATGAGAAGATCGGCGCCGCGTGTAGCCCAAAATTGACGACTGTACTAAATACACTGGTATCCGGTAATGACCAGCTTACGTTAACACAATTGCGCGGCGGCGCGCGCAATTTCACCGGCACCGAGTTGCAGAAAGAACTCGCGGTGTATCACCACATTCAACCGCTGATGGCAGAGGTGACCGTTGTCCTCGACTCGCTTTCTCTGTCTCAAAAAAATCAGCAGCACTATGCCGAACGGATTCAATATTACGGCGCCAAAATCAAGCGTCAGTCGCCAGAGAACCAGTGCCTATATCTGCTTTGCTACCTACAGTTTCGATATCAGGAGGGGTTGGAACGCATGGCCGAAGGGTTCATTCACCACGTTCGACAGGTAAAGCAACGAGCGCATCAGCTGGCGCAGGATCGAGTTTATCGGGATTGGCAAAAGGCGGCTACCAATGTGAGTAAGGCTGCAGAAATCTTGTGCCTGTTTGTTGATGATCGTATCGACCCCAATACGTCATTCCATGCTGTACAGAAACAAGCGTTCCAGGTTCTCAATGCCAACGAGCTGAGTTCAGTCTGCCGGTACCTCGGCAATCAGAAGCAGTCGGCGGATGAGGCGTTCTGGCAACACCTGGATACGGAATCCACGTTGAGAACCGGCCTGTTACGATCACTCTTTTGCTGTCTACGCATCGAAGGCACCGATAAAACACAACGGTTGGCAGCGGTCTTGAGCCAAACTCGACAGGAGCTGGCGGCCGGCAACATGCTCAGAGATGCCAGTATTGACCGGCGTCTACCGCCAAAAGCCACGCGACCACTCTTGTTGAAACCTGACGGCGGCATAGACAAGGCTAGATATGAATGGTTCTTGTATTTGCAGATTCCCAGCCGCCTAAACGGCCAGTTAGTGCTGCCAGAAGTCATACGGTATCGTGCACTGGACGACGATCTGGTAAAACCACAGACTTGGAAAAATCAGAAGCAGGCCTTGGTCGAGGGTACGAAGCAACCCAAAATTACTGAGGATCCAAAGCAACTGATCCCGCGCATGGCGGATCGGTTGACCACTCGGCTATACGAAGTCAGCGACTATCTGGAACGCGTGGACAACAGGGATATCATTCTGCGCCCGAAGGGTGGTAAACACCTTTGGCGCTTACCGACCACCGGCAAAAAACATCTGGTGAACAATCCGTTCTTCCAGCAAATGAGGGCAATCGGAGTCGCCGATGTCTTGCGCGTGGTGGATCAGGATACCGGATTTATTGACGACTTTGAGCACGTGCTGGGCATGACCTCCAAAAGCCGCCAGTATGAAGTGGACCTGTTGGCGATCCTGATCGCCAATGCCACAAACCAGGGCATCTACGGTATCGCCCAGATCTCCGACCGCACCTATGATCAGCTGAGTACCATCCAAGCGAACTACCTTCGGCTGGAAACGTTGAATGCCGCAAATGACCGCATCAACAACGCCACTACGCGACTGAGTATATTTAATCACTACAATATCCAGGATGACAACCTGCATGCCAGCGCTGATGGCCAAAAGTTCGAAGCTAAGCGCGAGACATTCCGTACCCGGTATTCCTCAAAATACTTCGGTACCAGCAAAGGGGTCTCGGCGATCAGCCTGAATGCCAATCATATGGCAATCAATGCCCGGGTGATCGGCGCTAACGAACACGAATCCCATTACATCTTTGACCTCCTGATGAACAACAGTACTGAGATCATCCCGGATACGCTCTCTACTGACACCCATGGGGTAAACCATGTGAATTTTGCTTTACTCGATCTGTTTGGCTACCGGTTCGCCCCCCGATATGCCCAGGTAGGCAGGGTTATCAACGAGATGTTCGATATCTCCGAGGACGAGAGTCAGCGGGTGAGACTCACATTGCGTAAACCCATTAACACGCAGAGTATTATGGAGTGCTGGGACACCATCCAGCGAATTGCCGTGTCACTGGCTCACCGGAAAACCACCCAAGCCATATTGGTCCGGAAACTCTCTGGCTACAAGAAAAACCACCCACTACTGAAGGCGCTGACTGAATATAACCGACTATTGAAGGCCCAATACCTGCTGGATTACATCGATAACGCCAGCCTTAGAAACCACGTGCAACGCGCCTTGAATCGGGGAGAAGCTTATCACCAGTTGCGTAGGGCAATCAGCAACGTGAACAGCGACCGGTTCCGGGGGAATAGCGACGAGGAGATACAAATCTGGAACGAAAGCGCCCGGCTGGTAGCAAATGCCATTATCTACTTCAACTCGAAAGTACTCAGCAACCTGCTGGACAGCTTCGAGGAGCAGGGCAGCGAAAAACACATGGAAACCGTAAAGGGCGCATCACCTGTCGCGTGGGAGAATATCAACTTCCGGGGTACGTATACGTTCGCGCCGACGGGAGAGCTGCCTAAACTGGATGATTTAATGGCGCCGATTGAGGGCTATCGGCCGATAAGTAAAAATTGATGCCTCTCTACAGGCTAGCAAACACGGGGGCTTCGGAGGTTTTTGCAGTATTTGGAGGCAAAATCCCTAGGACCCCGATAAGGATCACCAGTTCAAAGGTATTTCTGTTGATTATCTTAAACAGATCGAACAGAAACTACCTATCCGCTTTCGTTTTGTCCGATCTGCCGAAGATCCCGACAACGAAACGGCAGACATGCTGTCAGCGGTAGCTGCGCCGGATAAACTCAATGAGTCTCACTACTCAGTGATTGACACACCTTTCCTGGCGATGCCTTTTGTTATTTTCACGAGGGAAGATAACAGGCTTATCCATGACATAGATGACCTCAATCATAAAAAAGTGGCGGTTTTCCAGTTCGGTGCCGCCGCCCGTGCTCTCGAAAAATATCACCCTCAAATCGAGTTATATCGTGTGGATATCGCTGATGAGGCACTTGTAGCGTTAAATGCCGGTCAGGTTGACGCTTATATCGGTAACCTGGTGGTTATCAACTATGTCGCCAGAAATCTGGGCTTTGCGAACGTCAAAATAGCCGCTGATACGCCTTATGGCACAAACCTCTACATGGCAGTCAAAGATAGTATGCCGATGCTGCAGGTGATTTTGACTAAAGGGCTCAACGCGATCACCGAGCAGGAGCGAAACGTCATCTCAAGAAACTGGGTTGCCGTCACCTATGAACACAAAACGGACCTGACATTACTGATCAGCATCGCCGGATCGGCGGCCTGTTTGATTTTGATCTTCGCGCTCTGGAGCTGGAAACTGTCCAGTGAAATCCGTTGGCGTAAGGAGATTGAGGCTGAACTCAAGCTTTCCAGGGAAAAAGCAGAATCAGCCAACAAAACGAAATCGCGCTTCCTGGCCAACATGAGCCACGAGCTTAGGACACCGCTCAATGCTGTTACGGGGTACAGCCAGCTCATTGAGAGTAATCCGCGAGGGCACTGGGAAGATAAGAAATATGCCGCTGAAATTTTGAAATCAGGAAAGCACTTACTATATTTAATCAATGAATTACTGGATCTATCTAAAGTCGAATCTGGAAAGGTGTCATTGCAGATCAAAGCCGTGGATCTGAATGAAACTGTTGAAGAAAGTCTTCTTTTGATAGCCCAGGCAGCCAAAGAAAAACAAATTCATCTGAGGCATCACAATCAGCACCCCGTTATCGCCCTGGCCGATCAAAGCAGACTGAAGCAGGTGCTGTTGAACCTGCTCAGCAATGCCATTAAATACAACCAGGCTGGCGGTCACGTTTCGGTTGAGGTCACTTCGAATGACGGTCATGCCGTTATTCTGATTGCTGATAGTGGACGGGGCATTGCTGAAGAACACCTGGAATTGTTGTTTGAACCATTTGAGCGGCTCGAAGCAGAAAATAGCCATGTCGAGGGAACCGGTATTGGTCTCACGATATTCCGTCAACTTATTGAGCTGATGCGCGGTTCTATCTCGGTTGAGAGCCAGCTGGGGACAGGCAGCCTGTTTGAGGTAAGGCTCCCAATTATCTGATTATTCAGTATTTATTTTCCTATCTCGGGATTCAATTTGACAGCCTAACTCATCTTATTGGGTAATAACTGATTGAATTATTAGATAATAATAATTATCATTTACAGTGCTTTGCGTTTCTTAGTAACCCGTTCAGGCACATACCGCATTCATGAGTGATTCTTCCGTTTATTCTCTTGCCAGCTTTGTGGAGCTGTATTACCAGGAGTTGTTGATGCACATCAGACAGCGAACTGGTTCTCACAGTCTGGCTGAAGAGGTATTACAGGAGACGTGGATCCGTGCTAATTCAAATAACAAATTAATCCCCGACAATCCCCGCGCCTATCTCTATCGTATGGCCAACAATTTAGCCATTGACCTGATACGTCGTGAGACTAATAAAAACGCCTATTCCCCCCCGGACAACCCGGTAGACAGCAGCGATGAGAGTCAGCAGATCTCTTTGGTGCCGTCACCGGAAGAGTCGGTTATCTCCAGACAGGAGTTATCAATTCTGCAAACCGCGATTGAAGAACTCCCTGAAAAATGTAGAGAAGTATTTCTTCTCTATCGTGGGGAAGGGCTAACGATGCGGCAAATCGCATCCAGTCTCAGCATCTCATCCAAAACGGTTGAAAAGCATATTGCCCGTGCCATGCTGCATTGCCGCAAGCGTTTGCAAGAGGCGGGCCGCCAGATCTGATTTATAATTGCTGATTGTTTTCTTACACCCCGTCTATTACACGACAAACTAGAGCCTCAAGGCTGAGTGGGGGAAAACCACTCAACATATCGTCTTAATTTTATGAACAATGAGATTATTCTACTCACATATCAAAGCGTAAAGGCAGTGAGACAGCATGGATGACCCAAACCGGACTGGCTGGAACGCAATACCAGACGAAATACTGGAACAGGCTGCAGTTTGGCATGCTAATCTGAGGGAATATGATCCTGAATCGTCTCAGGCCAAGCAGACCCTGCAGCAGTTTGAAATCTGGTTAGCCGCCGATCCAAAACATCAACAGGCTTTTGATGAAATTGTTTTGCTTTGGGGGCTACTGGATTTACCCGTCAAAGCTTTCGACTCAGAAGCGATTTTGCAATCGTCCGGTAGTCTGCTACAGACAGACCGGCCACGTCACGATCACCAGCAGAAATCGACACGGTTTGTCCACTTTGCCATTGCTGCCTGTCTGATGCTGTTTATGGTCAGCGGTCTGGGTTGGCAGCTTGGCTGGATAACTCAATGGCGTAGTGATTACGTGACGATTGTGGGAGAAAAGCTGCCAGTGAGTCTCGTCGACGGCAGTGAAGTCACTTTAAACTCGGAAACCGCCCTGTCCATCGACTTTTCTGACCGTGAACGGCGTGTTGAGCTGTTTGAAGGTGAGGCCTGGTTTAATGTCAGTCATGACAGAAACCGCCCTTTTATTATTCAAACACCTCACGGTGAGGTTAAGGTCACCGGCACTCAATTTAATCTTCGGCTTGATCGACGAGGAACCACAGTGAGTCTCACAGAGGGCAGTGTGCGGCTAAATACCGATACTGACTCAGCTGCCCTTCATGCCGGTCAGCAAGCCAACCTGGCGAACAGTCGAATTAGTGCCCCCAAAGAATTTGATCAAACTGCGGTCACAGCCTGGCGTCGTGATCAGTTCGTGTTCTATAACGCTGCGCTTGTTGATGTCGTTGATCAGCTCAACCGCCATCGTCAGGGTCATATCATCATTACCAGTAAAGCGCTGAACTCACTCAAAGTCAGTGGTGTTTTTTCCACCAAAGCACCTGACGAAGCACTGGCGTTGATACTGGAAACGCTACCGGTTCAACAAACCCGGGTCAGTGACTATCTGGTTTTTTTACATTTGTAACTTCTTTCCCAGATAAAAATAAATAAAAACAGTTACTTGATATATTTTTTGCTACAAAAGTAAATTTTTTAACATTTTGAGTGGGGGAAAGTTCAGAATCAACTCGTCTTAGATGTATTTGGTAATCAATCGTATTAGCAACTACAAGAGAAGCATCTATGACTTACACTGAACATTTCCTGAGAAATTCCAAACGTCGTGTTCTTGCCGCGGCCATCACAGTGGCATTATCGCCAATGGCGCAAGTTGTTGCAGCCGAGACCGCACCCAATCCGGACAGCAGTAGTCAGAGATTACAAACCTGGGATTTAAATATTCCGGCAAAACCTTTACCCCAGGCTATCGCCGATCTCTCAGCGCAAACCGGTATCCAGGTACTCTACACAGAACAAAGTGCGTTTGATCAACAAAGCCAGGTATTGAACGGCAGTTATACCCTGCAAGCTGCTTTGGATCAGTTACTGGCAGGCAGCGGCCTGACAGCAAGGTTTACCGCGGATAATGCCGTTACGGTTGAAAAGGCAGCATCTACTCGGAATCCAGATAATTATGCATTACCTGCGATCCAGGTTCAGGAAACGCACCTCGGCCTCAACACAGAGGCTACTGATTCTTATGCTACTGGTGCCGTCAGCCTTGGAAAGGGTGTTGAAGATTTGCGGGAGATCCCGCAATCGGTCAGTGTGATTACCAGTCAATTAATTAAGGATAAAAATCTGTTAACGCTGAAAGACGCAATGCAAAATACTACGGGTGTCAGCGTTAAGACTTATGGTACTGGTACCGCCAACTATATTATGCGGGGTTTTGAGATCAACACCATCAATATTGACGGTATTGAAAGTTCAGCTACTGGTACAGGGACACATGGGCATGGTGCGCCTGATCTGGCAGCGTATGAACGTGTTGAAGTTTTACGTGGCCCAGCAGGGCTACTACAAGGCTCGGGTGAGCCAGGTGGTTTTATCAACCTGGTTCGTAAACGCGCGCTGACGGAGCATAAAGTTGCATTTCGCGGTTCAGCGAATTCCTGGCCCGGTTACCGTACGGATCTGGATGTGACGGGGTCTTTGAACGATGCCGGTACATTGCGGGGGCGTGCTGTCGCTGCCTATGAAGATGGTGACTCACATATTGACAATGTGGAGATGGAGAAAAAAGTGTTCTATGGCACGCTGGAACTGGACCTGAGCAGTGACACTACAATCTCTGTTGGTGCCAGCGTGGAAGATACCGATGACACACCTTATGTGGGGGTGCCTTTGTACGCTGATGGTTCGTTTGCCCCCATCTCTCGCGATTTATATACCGGTACCAGCTTTAACTACAAAGAAAGTCGCCTGCGTCGGCAGTTTGTTGAGCTTGAGCATCGCTTTGATTCTGGTGCTGAAGCCGTGGTGACAATGAATCACTCTGATCGTGATATGAAATATTTGCTCAACTACACCACCTCGCCAATTGATCCGGTCACAGGTAATGTTGATCGCTGGTCGCTGTCGGCAGATCAGGAACTGGCAGAGAACAGTTTTGATGCTCATATCAACTTGCCCGTCAACATCCTGGGCATGAAACACAAAGTACTGCTGGGCGCTAACGGAAGCCATTCAGAAAACAATAACAAAGGGTACATGGTTGATAACGCTTACCCATCCATCAATGTGTTTGATCCGGGCTCAGTCAGCAATCCAGTGCCTAACCTGGTACCAGCCTACTCACGGGGTAAAACGGATACCCGTGAGCGGGGGCTTTACTTCAAAACCACTTCCAATCTGACCGAAGCAACCAAGTTGATTTTGGGTGGTCGAGTTACCGATTGGAAAACCGATGCTATGGGGTCGGTGTCCGAGTTTGATAATGAATTCACACCATACGGTGGCCTGGTTTATGATTTGAATGACACGACCACGCTGTATGTCAGTGCGGCCGAATCCTTTGTCCCGCAAACCAATCTGGATGCCAATGAAAAACTGCTCGACCCGAGAACCGGTACCCAGTATGAAGTCGGTATGAAAGGCATCCTTAATAACGGCGCTGCCAACTACCAAATAGCCGTGTTCGAGTTGACTGATAAGAATCGTGCTATCAATGACCCCAATAACCCGACTTTCTCTATTGCCGGCGGCAAAGTTCGCGCCCGTGGTTTTGAAGCCGAGATTTCCGGCAGCCTGTTTGACAAGCTGGACGTTTTGGCCGGCTATGCCTATACCGATACCGAGCAACTCGAAGCCGCTGATCCGGATGCAGAAGGCAATATCTTTAATCCCGATGCGCCGGAACATAGCCTGAGACTGTGGGGTAAATATAACTTTAACCAGCAGTGGGCTGCGGGTCTGGGCGCCGAGTACAACAGCGGTACCTTCTATGAGTCAGGCAATGTTAAATGGGAGCAGGGCGGTTACACAACGTTGTCTGCGATGGTGGCTTACCAACTCAGTAATGACAGCCGTTTCATTCTAAATGGCACTAACTTGACTGATAAACGCTATTACAGCCGGGTGTCTGGACCTACCCGTCAAAGTTATTTCGGTGAGCCATTGAAAGTTACCCTGACTTTTGAAACGCAATTCTGAGAGCACTTGCCAATACAGCGCTTCCGGCACTACCCGGAAGCGCTAATCTATAAACCATACTCAAATCAATCCCATGAGCATATGGCAGGCATTGCTATGACGCTGGCCGCTACTTTATACGTCATCTGCTCAGCTGTATTACTGGTAACTTAGACACCAGTTATATCATTGACGGTGTCGATATCCCGATAAATACCCTCGTCAGGGCTGTTGATAAGCGAGATTTGGCCGGCATAGACAGACAGAATGTCTCGTGCGCCCTTATCACCGTTTAAAGCCAGTAGTTGCGGCAAAAATGCAGCCGCAAAGCCGACCGGGTGACCACGACGACCGTTATATTCAGGCTGGGTTATCGCCGCGCCTTCTTGTAAAAGTGCTTGTGACTCTGCAATCACAGGGGATTGAATAAAAGGCATATCAGCCAGTCCAACCAGCCAGCCATCGGCCTGCTGATTCGCTTTGATGCCCCTGACCAGTGAGGCGGCCATCCCCTTGTGCGCATTCTCGGCGGTTATCAGTGTTAAGCGGGATGAAAATGGTGACTGACTAAGCAGATTGAGCAGGGCGGTATTATCAGCCCGGATAACCACATTGACTTGAGGAAACACTTCAAGCCAGGGATTTAAAGCATGCAAAATCAGTGGCTTGGCCTCACTCTGATAAGACATGACATGAAGCAGCTTATCACTGCCAAAGCGGCGTGATTGACCGGCTGCCAGCAGAATAGGGCAGATGGATCGTGCTGTCATTTAACCGTTACTGACTGCACGGACAACGGGTTGCTGCTGTGATTGCTGGCTTTTGCGTCTCAGCCTAATCAGCTGTGCCAGGATGGAAACGGCAATCTCAGCCGGGGTTTTGCTGCCGATATCCAGGCCCACCGGACCATGCAGGCGGTCAATCTGTTCTGGCGTCAGATCAAACATGGCCAGTCGTTCCCGCCGTTTGGCATTGGTACGGCTGGAACCTAAAGCACCAATAAAAAACGCCTCTGATTTCAGTGCTTCCAGTAAAGCCATGTCGTCGAGCTTGGGATCATGGGTCAGGGTAATAATGGCGGTATGTTGATCCGGTGCGATATTGAGCACTGCGTCATCCGGCATCATCGCCAGTAACTCGCCATCCTCAGCCAACCAGGTTTGTTGCATGTCCTCACGTGGCTCGGCAACCAGCACCTGGTAATCCACTGCCGAGGCCATTTTGGCTAAATAACTCGAAGTTTCACCGGCGCCAATCAACAACAGGCGGGCACGTGGACCATAGCTGAAAGTCAGCTCTGTAGCTTTTTCCTGAACCAGATCTTCACTGTCTGCCGGCTCAATAAAGCTTTGTGCCTGAACGATGTCAAGCCGGCGCTGAATAGTCCGGCGCTGTTCAATTGTTTCCAGCACTTGTTTCACCCAGTTGATATCCGTCACTTTCTCCAAAGAAAGGCGCAAAGTGCCGCCGCAGGGGAGACGAAACCGGTCACGTTCCTCAACCGATTCACCATAAGTCAACAGCCTCAGTTTTGTTCCAGCCAGTTCTCCCGACAGGACCTTGTCTTTGAGATCTTCCTCTATGCAGCCACCCGAAACTGAGCCGATAAGGGCGCCATCCTGCCGGATGGCGCACATCGCACCGGGTTGTCTGGGGCTGGAGCCATAGGTTTTTATCACCGTGCTCAGCCAGACAACGTGACCGGCTTCTTGCCAGCTTAGTACCTGCCGCAGAACCGTGATATCGGTGCTTTGCATCTAGGCCTCCAGTTGATAACGGATGGGCAGGTTACGGATGCGCTTCCTGGTCGCGTTGAAAATGGCATTACACAAGGCAGGCGCAATCGGTGGCATGCCGGGTTCACCAACACCGCCAAGCGGCTGGTTGTAATCTTTGGCTGGTACAAAGTGGACATTGATTCTGCCCGGTGCGCCATCCATTCGGGTGACCTGATAACCATCAAAGTTATCCTGTTCTGCCACACCATCCTTGAAGCTGATTTCTCCCAGCATGGCAAAGCTGATCCCCATCACACAGGCACCTTCCAGCTGTGAACGGATACGCTCAGGATTCACCTGCGGGCCGCAGTCGATAGCAATATCGACCTGGGGTATCGTGACTTCACCGTCATCATTGACCTCAACCTCGACCACAGCGGCGACATAGGAAACAAAGCTGTAGTGGGCAGCCAGACCCTGACCTTTACCTGACGGTAATGACTTGCCCCAGCTGGCTTTGTCTGTGACAAGCTCAACAACCCGGCGCAGGCGACCGGTGTCGATGGGATAAATCTCCGGTGACTGACCATAGTTCCAGTCATCCTGTAGGGTGCGCGGGTCAATCTGACGATCATCACCAATCAGTTCCAGCAGCAGTTCCTTGTGATCACGTTGTTGTTGGTGCGCCATTTCTGCAATAAATGACTGCACAGCAAAGGCATGAGGTAGATTGGAGACAGAGCGGAACCAGCCAATTCGGGTATGGTTTTTAGCAGCCGGGTTTTCCAGCTGAATATTAGGAATGGCATAAGGGATATTCACCACGCCCATACCGATTTCGATCGGCATTTGATGCACAGAGCTGGCATCAAATGTCGAAGAGATCGAAGGCGCGACGGTACGATGCAACCAGGCCTGGGTTTTACCGTTCTCATCAAATGCGGCTTCCAGGTGTTCGTAAGACACCGTGTGATAGTAGGCATGCTGGATATCGTCTTCACGTGTCCAGACCAGTTTGACCGGTTTGCCATCCATCGCTTTGGAGGTCAGGGCCGCCTCAACCAGATAGTCAGGCTTGGATTTACGTCCGAAACCGCCGCCAAGCAAGGTGACATTCACGGTGACCTGTTCTGGTTTGAGTTCCAGCCACTTGGCCACGGTATCCACGCTGGCCTGGGGATTTTGTGTCGAAGCCCAAAGCTCACAGGCATCGCCCTGGAAATGGGCGGTCGCTACAGGCGGCTCCATCGGTGCCTGTGCCAGGTGCGGAATGTAGTAGCCGGCACTGAGGGTCGATTCAGCATTTTCCAGAGTCTTGTATGCATCACCGAGCTGTCTCAGGACTTTGCCACCTTTTTGTTTGGCTGACTGTTCCAGCGTTTGACGAAAAGCTTTTGAGTCATAGTCGCTGTTCGGGCCTTTGTTCCACTCGATCTTGAGTTTTTTTCGGCCTTCAATCGCTGCCCAGGTATTCTCGGCAACCACGACCACCCCACCCAACGGGTTGAATACCGCAGGCGGCGGGGAAGAGGGCAGAGTCAGTGTTTTAATCACGCCCGGGACTTTCAATGCTTCACTATCATCAAAGGATTTTAGCGTGTCGCCATAAGCCGGCGGATGAGCAACGACGGCATAGACCATGTCATCGAGGCGAACATCCATGCCATATTCGGCTTGGCCGGTCGCGATGGCGTGACCGTCGATATTCTTACTGCTGTTTTTCCCAATGTAGCGAAAATCTTCAGCAGATTTGTATTGCAGACTGGAACGTTCCGGCACGTCTAACTGGGCAGCTGCCTGAGCCAGTTCGCCATAGCCCATTTTGCGGCCTGAAGGCTGGTGAATCACTTCATGATTCAGCGCTTTCACTTCTGATACCGGTACTGCCATCATCGCCGCCGCTGCTGTTTCCAGCATCATGCGGGCGGCTGAGCCCACATTGCGCATCGGCATGAAGAAGTGGCGAACACTGCGGGATCCATCGGTGTTCTGATTGCCATATTTTTGCTCATTACCCGGCGCCTGAACGACCTTGACCCGGTCCCAATCGGCTTCCATTTCGTCGGCCACCACCATAGGCAGGCTGGTACGTACCCCCTGACCCATTTCGGCACGGTGGGCAACGATGGTGACAGTGCCGTCCTCAGCAATCGACACGAACACCAGTGGATTATCAACCCAGCCGTTAGGCATCGCATCTCGGCCATACTTGGGCTTTTCTTCTTCGGCGGACAGCCCCGGCAGACCGACGGCCAATACCAGACCACTCAGCGCAAAACCTTTGACAAAACCGCGGCGGCTGATGTTAACGATATTATCCTTCATGACCGGCCTCCAGTTTGTTGGCTGCCTGTTTGATGGCATCACGAATGCGGGTATAGGTGCCGCAGCGACAGATATTGCCGCTCATGGCGTTGTTGATATCCTCATCACTGGGTTTGGGATTAGTGTTGAGCAGCGCGGTGGCAGAAACTATCTGACCGGACTGACAGTAACCACATTGGGGCACATTCTTTTCCAGCCAGGCAGCCTGAATGGCGCGACCCGCTGGTTGCTCAGAGATTGCTTCAATCGTGGTCAGTTTTTTGTTCTCGGCCTGTTTGACTGGAGTCACACAGGAGCGGATGGGCTGACCATCGAGCATCACCGTGCAGGCGCCGCACAGTGACTGACCGCAACCGAACTTGGTGCCGGTCATGCCTAAAACATCACGCAGTGCCCACAAGATGGGCATATCCTCAGGCACATCAACCTGATGGACCTGCTCATTGATAGTGATTTTCATACACAATCCCTTAAATTTGAAAACGCGTTTGATTTTTTATTGTGTTAACTGGCTGTCAGGTGTGACCGGGCATCTTTGCTGGGCGGCACCCCGAATAAACGACTGTACTCACGGCTGAATTGAGACACGCTGGAATAGCCGACATGCATGCAGGCGGTGCTGACATCCATCATTCTTGTCAGCATGATTTGCTTGGCTTCGTGCAGTCGCAACTCTTTCTGAAACTGCAGTGGCGTCATGCGCGTGACATTTTTGAAGTGCGTGTGAAACGCAGACACACTCATATTGCTGAGCGTGGCCAGTTCCTCCACTTTCATCGGTTCTTTAAAATGTTCGCGGATCCAGCTGATGGCTTTGGATATTCTTTGCAGACTGGAATCGGTGGACGCAATCTGTGCCACCAGGGTACCGATATCACTACGCAGCAGTCGGATGAAGATTTCATCGATAATCAGTGGCTGCAGAAACTCGGCATCTTCAGGTTGTGCCAGCAGCTCAAGCAGACGCGTGCCGGCTTCGACAATCTTCGGATTAGCCTTACCGATAAACAAAGCTCGTGGATGCTGCACCCGGGGCACTCCGTGGGGGAAAGCTTTTAAAGTGAG
Source organism: uncultured Methylophaga sp. (assembly GCA_965229455.1). Classification (GTDB taxonomy): domain Bacteria; phylum Pseudomonadota; class Gammaproteobacteria; order Nitrosococcales; family Methylophagaceae; genus Methylophaga. Next base: position 1,553,923 of record OZ245877.1, on the reverse strand, counting down.
CTCGGCCAGCTTCTGCGGTTCGATATCGACAATCAGACATAGATAAGGCTCGGCTTCACTGGCTCTTAAAATTTTGGCCGAGACCGGCACCTCGGTGGAGTAGACCGCCATTCGGGAGTTATCGTAGTCGTAAACATCCTGTCCGATCAGGACCCGCTTGGCACCCTGCGCAATAATGCACATGCCCGGATTGGTCACCGCCCGGGTCGGGTTGGTGTCGGTATTGGCGGTGCGGAGCAGGTGCACGCCGGGCAGTGGCAGATCAAACAGACCGTCATGCGGTGCATAGCGACTAATGAGTTTAGCCAGTGCCGCACGGGCATCAGCACTGTCATCGCTGCTGGCAGCGTGCGCTTCTGTGTGGTTTAATTCAGTCATGGTCAACCTACCGCTGTGGCCGTGATAGCATGGAAATTATCAATCTTTAATTCTAGAGACTGACAGCTTGTCTGACTTGCCTGAAGCTACAGCCTTGTTGACTGATTCTCCAGTAAACCCGTCCGATATGAATAACTGACCACCACGGATAAATTCAGTTCTCAGCTTTTTACCTGCCAACCACCACCTAGCGCCTTGTAAATGGCAATCAGGTTCAGCACGGCACTGATTTCACTTCCGGCCAGAGTATCTTCGGTTTCCAGTAAAGTTCGCTCGGCATCCAGCACATCCAGAAAATCATCATAGCCTTCATCAAAACGTTGTCGTGCCAGCTCGGCAGAATGTTGGGCTGACTTTGCCGCCTGTTGCAGGGTCGCCCGGCGTTCCTCTTCGCGGGCAAAATCACTGACCGCAGTCTGTGTTTCTTCCAAAGCCGCCAGTACCGTTTTGTCGTAGTTCGCCAGTTGGGCGAGACTGCGGGCATCAGCCTGATCGATACGGGCACGAATGCTGTCACGGTTGAATACCTGCCATTGCAGGGAAGGACCCAGTGAACCAGCTAGCGCCGAAGTGCCGAAGCTGCTGAGATTGGTGGCGACAAAACCCAGCGAGCCAAGCAGGCTGACTTTCGGGAACAGATCAGCGACAGCGACATTATAAGCCGCGACACTGGCCGCCAGATTGCGCTCTGCCGCGCGAATATCAGGACGTCGTTTGAGTAATGACTCAGCATCACCCACAGCCAGCGTCACCGGCAAGTCAGGCAGTGGCGCTTTTTCTGATAATCGCTTACGCAAGGCGTCCGGTACCTGTGCTGTCAGCACTGATAAACGATTGATGGCGGCAGATACCGCTGCCTGCAGCGGGGGGATAGTCGACTTGGTGAGGGTCAACTGGGTTTCAGCCCGGGACACATCCAGCGCTGTAGCGCGACCATTATCCAGGAGCACTTGCGTCAGTTCATAGGTTTCAGCCTGGTTGCTCTGGTTACGCTCGGCAATATCCAGCCGGTGCTGGGCACCGCGAAGTTCGATGTAGGCTCTGGCAACCTCTGCAGCAATGGTGACATAAATCTGCTGTAAGTCCGCTTCGGCAGATTCCGTCAAAGCCTGCTGTGCTTCAATCCTAGATGATACCCGGTTGAACAGATCCAGTTCCCAACTGGCATCAAAGCCCGCCTGGAAACTGTTATTGGTTCTGGGCAGGTTGGCCCCATTGGAGCTCTCCTGCGAATTCAGGTTACGCGAGGCATCGCCGGTGGCATCGACAGCAGGCTGACGGTCATAACCGACTTCACGACGCAAAGCCCGGGCTTCCTGCAGATTGGCGTAGGCGATCCGCACGTCCGGATTAGCATTGAGCGCGGTGTTGACCAATTCGGTCAGCAGGGGATCATTAAATTCACGCCACCAGTCGGCAACCGGTTTTTTGTTGGCCTGAACACGATCATTACCGGCCTGTTGCAGTTCAGTTTCCGACACCGCCTCGGGCGTTTCCGGTGCCTGATAATCGCGAAATGAGGCGCAGCCGCCGGCTGCCATGAGAACCCCGATAAGTAGCGCTAGTAAAGGTCGCTTTGTCATTAAACAGACTCCGAAGACAGGTTATCCGAGGTCTTTTTGACCCGAATCAGTGCCAGTTTGCGGCACAACACATAAAACACCGGCGTGAATATCAAGCCGAAGGCGGTCACACCGAGCATGCCGGAGAACACGGCCACCCCCAGCGCCTGGCGCATTTCCGCACCGGCACCGGTGGCAATCACCATCGGCACCACGCCCAGAATGAAGGCGAAGGAGGTCATCAGAATCGGGCGCAGGCGAAGCCGCGCCGCTTCCACCGCCGCCTGCCACATATCACGCCCCTGATCTTCCAGTTCGCGGGCAAACTCGACAATAAGAATGGCGTTTTTAGAGGCCAGCCCCACCAGGACCACCAGACCGATCTGGGTCAGGATGTTGTTATCCATACCGGCGATATAGACGCCGGTAATGGCCGACAGCAGACACATCGGCACAATCAGAATAATGGACAGTGGCAGCGTCCAACTCTCGTACTGGGCGGCCAGCAGCAGAAAGACAAACACCACCGCCAGCACAAAGGCGAGGACCGCCGTATCGCCGGTCGATTTCTGCTGATAGGCAATCTCTGTCCACTCATAACCAATGCCGTCAGGCAGGATCTGCGCGGCCAGATCTTCCATCGCGTTCAGCGCTTCACCCGAGCTGTAGCCGGGACTGGCACTGCCCATTACACCGGCCGCCGGATAGAGGTTGTATCGCGGCACACGGGAGGGGCCAGAGGTGTTTTCCACTGTGGCAAAAGAGCCAATCGGCACCATATCACCGTCGTTATTGCGCACCCGGATTCGCAATGCATCATCAATGCTGAGGCGTTCTTCGGCTTCCGCCTGCGCTGTGACCCGGAAAGTTCTGCCCAGGTAATTAAAGTCATTGATATAGACCGACCCGATAAAGACTTCCAGCGCTTCAAACACGTTATCCACCGGTACGCCCAGACGCTCAGCCTTATTGCGGTCAATATCCAGGTAAAGCTGTGGATTATTGGTATTGAAGAAAGTAAACGCTGCTGTCGTGGCCGGACTGTCAGGGCTGTTGGCAGCCGCTGCCATATCTTTGGCTGCCTGTTCCAGCACAGCCAGACCGCGCCCGCCCTGGTCCTGTAACATCATTTTAAAACCACCGGCATTCCCGATACCGGGAACAGGCGGTCGCTCAAACACGGCAATCTGAGCATTTTTGAACGAGCCCGCAACAGCACGCATATTGTCCAGAATGCTTTGATATTCAATGCCTTCAGCGAGCCGCTTATCAAATGACTCGAGTGGCGTGAAGATGACCGCGGCATTGGATTGCAGCGTACGGGTCGCGCCGGAGAAACCGGTAAAACCCACCGTATTGGCAAGGCCCGGCACCTTCAACATTTCGCTACTAACGGCCTGGACTACCTCATCGGTTTCACTCAGAGAGGCACCTTCCGGCAGCGTAATCGCAACAATCAGCGAGCCCTGGTCCTGTGATGGAATAAAGCCTGTCGGCACACGGTCGAACTGAAACGCGGTCAGCGTCATCAGACCGCCGTAAATCAGCAGCATGATAAAGCCCATGCGAATGGTTTTGCCGACAAACCAGCCATAACGATTCGACAGACCGTTCATGCCTTTATTGAAACCATTAAAGAAGGCTTTGATCGGTGACTTGTACCATTTGACCGGTTTGTGGTCATGCGGCTCCACCTTCATCAGTATGGCGGCCAAAGCAGGGGACAGGGTCAGCGATACTGCCACCGAAATCATCGTGGCCACGGCCACGGTGAGACCGAAAGCCTGGTAGAATTTGCCCGAAATCCCCTCCAGGAACAGGGTTGGCAGGAACACCGCGACCAGGACCAGTCCCATCGCAATCAGCGCGGAACCGACCTCATCCATCGTTTTACGGGCGGCATCACGGGGTGAAAGACCATTGCGCAGGTTGCGTTCCATATTTTCTACAATGACGATGGCATCATCGACCACGATACCAATCGCCAGCACCAGACCGAACAGGGTCAGGTTATTGAGCGAATAGCCGAGCGCCGACATCACGGCAAAGGTCCCGATCAAAGACACCGGAATCGCCACAATCGGAATAATGGCAGCGCGCCAGGTCTGCAGAAACACCAGAATGACGATCACCACCAGGAAGACGGCTTCATACACGGTCAGTTCAACCGCTTCAACCGACTGTTCAATAAACTCGGTGGGGTTATAAGCAAACTCGTATTCGATTCCGGGCGGGAAATCCTTGGCGATATTGACCATTTCAGCCTTGAGGGCCTGGGTGGTAGCAATCGCATTGGATCCCGGACGCTGGTAGATAGGTAGCGCCACGGCCGGTTTTTCACCCAGGTAGCCTTTGGTGACATACTCCTGAGCACCGAGTTCAATACGGGCCACATCTTTCAGGCGAACAATCCGGCCTTCCTCGGCTTTCACGATAACTTCCCCGAACTGTTGCGGGGTTTCCAGCCGGCCCTGAGTCTGCACAATGTATTCGTAGTAGTTCTGTTCCTTTTGCGGTGCACTGTTGAGCGTGCCACTGGCAACCTGCACGTTCTGACTCCGGAGGGCATTGATGATGTCGCCGGCCGCGATATTATAGGATTGCAGCAATGCCGGTTTCAGCCAGATCCGCATCGCATAATCAGCAGCACCAAATACCCGGACCTCACCGACACCTTCAATCCGGCGCAGGCGATCACGAACATTAAGCACGCCATAGTTAGCCAGGTAGTTCTGGTCATAAGTGCCGTCCGGGGAGGACATATTAACTACCAGCATCAGATCCGGGGTGTTTTTACGGGTAGTCACCCCCATGCTACGGACGACTTCCGGCAAGCGCGGTTCAGCAATCGCCACCCGGTTTTGAACCAGCACCTGGGCGGTATCCAGATCCGTACCCAGTTCAAAGGTGATAGTGAGGGTCATACTGCCGTCGGCTGAAGCCTGTGAATGCATATAGAGCATGCCTTCGACACCGTTCACTTCCTGCTCAATCGGTGTGGCTACCGTTTCTGCCACCGTTTCGGCGGTGGCCCCGGGGTAATTGGCCGAAACCTGGATGGTGGGTGGAGCCACTGAAGGATATTGCTCAATCGGCAGGGTGAAAAAGGCCATCGCACCGACGATCACGGTCATGATAGACATCACCGTGGCAAATATCGGTCTGTCGATAAAAAACTTGGGAAATTGCATAAAAATTCCTTATTCCTGATCCGTCCGTTGCTCAGAACCTGTACCTTCCGCCTGCACCAGGGTATCGGGCTTGCCACGCTAACTCAACAGGATTAGGAGTGACGGGCTGGTCCGCCTGACGGATCCGCTGAATGCCGTTAATCACCACGCGTTCATCGCCGCTCAATCCCTCGCTGACCACAATCAGATCGTTATCCAGAAGATTGCCGATCTGCACATACTGCCGCTGTACGATGTCTTTGCTATCAACGACATAGACGAACTTTTTATCCTGGTCGGTATTGATGGCCTTTTCCGGCAGCAGAATCGCTTCGTAATTGGCCCTGCCCAACAGACGGGCACGGCCGAACAGGCCCGGGTAGATAATGCCGTTGTCATTATTGACGGTGGCGGTCGCCTGAATGGTGCCGGTGGAATTATCAACGGCATTGTCGACAAAGTGCATCTTGCCCTGGTGGTAGAATTTATCTTCATCCAGCAGTTTGATGTAAATGGGATTCGGCGCGGAATCGCTGCTTGGACGTTGACCGGCCCGATCCAGACGCAGATATTTGAGCAGATCAGTCTGCGAGCCTTCAAAGCGGAAATGTATCGGATTGGTGCTGACGATGCGGGTTAATACCGTTTCGTTTTCTTCCACCATATTGCCGACATCCACGTAACTGTCACTGACCTTGCCATCAATCGGGGAGGTGACTTCGGTAAAGGCCATTTGCAGACGTGCGTTGTCCAGCGAAGATTTGGCAATTTGTAACTCCTGAAAGCGCCGATCAGCTTCTTCCTGAGAAATCGCCCGGCTCTCACGTAGATTCTGGGCGCGTTCCCATTCTTTCTGTGCCAGTTGGTGCTGTGCTTCTATCCGCTGTAGTTCATAGCTGAATGGGCGCGGGTCAATGACGTAGAGCACATCGCCTTTTTTGACCATCTGTCCGTCTTTGAATCTTTTTTCCACCAGATAACCGGTGACGCGGGCACGTAATTGCACATCGTTGATGGCTTCAAAACGCCCTGTGAACTCATCCCAGTCGGTCAGCGTCTGTTTTAAAGGTGTCGCTACATCCACTTCCGGCGGCGGGGGTGGACTTGGGGCAGCGTCGGCATTGTGTGTGCTATCCGTGCAGGCTGTGGAGGCCAATGTCATTAAAAAGACTAAAGCTGAAAATGAAAGTCGCATGCTTAAACTCCATGGCAGATTGCGTCTAATGAACGCATACATTTATTAAAATCCGGTTAATTGATTGGCCCTGGCCAGGAAAAACAGACCTGCTGAATGCTGTGCCCGAGGTCTCAGGCCGTCATTGGGCTGAGGAAAGTGATTAGCATTGTAGGTGGAAGCGTAGAGACAAGCTTGCCCAAAACTACAGGCTTATTGATTGATTCTCGTTAACCCAGGCTTTTTTTGAAACGGCTTCGCTGCCGGAATGAGGCTGAGCAATGCGCGCTTTTCAGGCTATTCAGGCGCATTGTATAAGTTGCTTTTAAACAAATACGGACTGCCGAATAAGCCAATTACTGTCAGCAGAAAGGCACGGTGCTGAAAGCGCGGCAGCGGGGGGGATAAATAAAGTCACAAATTGACCGCTGAAAATTGTCTTGGTGTTACAGGACAGACAGCGTCTGCCATCAGATTCGATCTGACTGTCTGCACGATCATATGGCTTAGAAGCGAAATACTCAGATCAAAGCCTCAAGCCGTTTGCAATCGACGCCACCGTCAGCAACGCCACGTCAATGGCGAGGAAGAGCAGCCCATTTAGCGTTGCTCACGTCCATGCGGCTGATTCAAATCCAGTACCGGCCCGGCAGGCACAATCCCGGTGGGATTAATCGTGCCGTGGCTGCGGTAATAATGCTGTTTGATATGGGCCATATTGACGGTGTCGGCGACACCCGGCCATTGATATAACTCACGCAAATAGCCTGACAGGTGGGGATAATCCGCAATCTGCCGCAGATTGCATTTGAAGTGGCCAACATAGACCGGATCAAACCGGAGCAGGGTGGTGAATAGGCGCCAGTCGGCTTCCGTCAGCTGATCACCGACCAAATAGCGCTGCTGTGATAGACGCTCGTCAATCCTATCCAGGGCTTCGAATAACGGTATGACGGCTTCTTCGTATGCTTCCTGCGTGGTGGCAAAGCCGGCTTTATAAACGCCATTATTGATCCGGTCATAAACCTCATCATTAATTGCATCAATCTCTGACCGCAGTGCTTCAGGATAATAATCACCCGCTTCGGCGCCCATCCCGTCAAAGGCTGTGTTGAACATACGGATAATCTCGGCAGACTCATTATTCACAATCGTATTCTGCTGCTTATCCCACAGTACCGGCACGGTCACCCGGCCGCTAAAGTCAGGCTGAGCAGCAGTATAAATCTGATGCAGAAAGCCGGCATCATAGACTGGATCGGCTATCACGCCGTCTCCGCTCTCAAAAGTCCAGCCATGCTCTCCCATGTACGGGTTCACCACCGACAGTGAAATCATTGATTCCAGGCCTTTCAATTGACGGAATATCAATGTCCGGTGGGCCCAGGGGCAGGCCAGTGAGACGTAGAGATGATAACGATCTTTTTCTGCTTTGAAGCCACCTTTGCCGCTGGGGCCAGGCTGACCGTCCGGCGTCACCCAATGACGAAACTGGGATTCACTGCGTTTGAATCGGCCCTGATTAGATGCCGTGTCGTACCAGCGGTCATGCCATTTACCGTCAATAAGCAGTCCCATGAAACGTCTCCTGTTGATCAATACAATGGCTAATCTGGCTATTAGTTGCGGCGAAGGTTCCAACAGACCAGTCCAGAACTTTACTGTCATACGAGGATTGGGCAGAGTGGGCGTGAACTTGTGGACCCGATTTACTTCAAACACACAGCAACACTGGATACCGCATGAAAAAAAGCTTAATTCCGCCACTCTCTCTGATTCTATTGCTGACAGGCCTTTGCCTGGTCGCGGCATACTACTTTCAGGACTTCCGTTTTGATGCCTCGGAAGACACGCTGGTGGCAGAGGGCGATCCGGAGCTGGCCTATTACCGTGATGTTAGTGAACAGTTTGGCGGCGAAGGCTTCCTGGTGCTGACCTATACGCCCACAAACCAGCCTTTAATCAGTCCGCAGAGCATTCAAAACCTGCAGCAGCTGGTCGGTCGACTGGAGGAAATTGATGGCGTCAGTAATGTGGATTCAATGCTGGAAGCACCGTTACTGCAAAGCCCCCATGTGCCGGTCTCAGAACTGGCAACAGGCTTTCGCACACTGCTGTCAGATGATGTGGATTTAAGCCTGGCCAGAGAAGAGCTGACGCAAAGCCCGTTATTCCGCAATCTGTTGATATCAGAAGAGGGTCAGACTACCGCAATCCGTATTCAGTTAGAACCGAATCAAGCACTCGCTGAAATTAGAGAACAACGTCGTGCGATACGGAAGATTGAGAACCCAACAGAGGAACAACAGCTTCAGCTGGCCTCGGTCGAGGAGCGCTATCAAAAAGTCTACAGCCAGCATCTACAGGACAGGGAACAGTTAATCAGCCAGATTCGGGCCGTGCGTGACAACATCAGTGATGATGTGAAAGCCTATCTCGGCGGGATTCCGATGATTGCCGCCGACATGATCAGCTACGTGAAGCAGGATGTGGTGATTTTCGGCAGCATTGTGATTGCCATCATCTCGGCGATGCTGTTCTGGCTGTTCCGACAGCTGCGCTGGGTTTTGTATCCACTTGCCAGCACCGGCGTCACCATCTTTCTGACCACTGGTATTCTGGGCTTTTTACAGCAGCCGACCACGGTCGTTTCCTCCAACTACATATCTCTGCTGACTATTTTCAGCATTTCCTTTGCGATTCACCTTATCGTTCGATACCGCGAATTAGGCAGTAAGCACCCTGACATGCGGCATCAGGCTCTGGTGATCGAGACCATGAAAGACAAGCTGGCCCCCTGTGTTTATATGGCGTTGACCACGATGGTGGCATTCGGCTCGTTGGTCACCAGTGATATCGTGCCGGTGATGGATTTCGGCTGGATCATGAGTATCGGCATCCTGGTGTCATTTCTGGTGACCTACGCCCTGTTTGCCGGCATTTTACTGCTGCTACCCAGAGCAGGTGACCATGCTCGCCTTCATGATGAACCACGTCTCACCCATTTCCTGAGCGGTCTTGCCGTAAATCGTACCCGGCTGGTGTTAATCCTGATGCTGATTGTGTTTGTTGTGGCAACGCTCGGTATCGGCCGACTGAGCATGGATAATCGTTTTGTCGAATACTTCCGTGATCACACGGAAATTCATAAAGGGCTCGAATTTATTGATAAGAATCTGGGCGGCACCATGCCGATGGATATCATTCTCCAATTCCCGCCTTATCAGGAACCGGAGGAAGAGGAGGCCAGCTTTTTCAGCACCGGCACTGAAGATAGTAACGTCAGGCTCTACTGGTTTACCCCCAACAAGATTCAATATTTGCGTGAGATGCATGACTACCTGGAGCGTAAAGAGGCTGTCGGTAAAATCATCTCGCTGGAAAACCTGGAACAGGTGGCACAGACCTACAATGATGGTGAGCCCCTGGGGCCGGTTGAGCTGGTCACGGCCATCAAAGCCATGCCTGAGCGGGTTTACCATGATCTGATTGAGCCCTACGCCTCCCCCGAGACTGGCATGATGCGTATCACCCTGCGTCTGCATGAAACGGTGCCTGATTACACGATTGAGGGGCTGATCGAAGATATCGAACACCATGCGGTGAACGAACTCGGTTTTGCAGCAGAGGATATTCGCATCACCGGCATGGCAGTGCTGTTCAACGGTATGCTACAGCACCTGTTTGATTCGCAGACATCCACCCTGGTGTTTGTGATTATCGCGACCTTGATTATGTTCATGCTGTTGCTTCGCTCTCTGACGCTGGCCGTATTGGGTTTGATTCCCAATATGCTTGCCGCAGCGACTGCGCTTGGCCTGATGGGCTACCTGGGCATCCCGCTGGATGTGATGACGATTACCATTGCCGCCATTATTATCGGTATTGGTGTCGATGATGCGATTCATTATCTGCATCGTTTCCGAAAGGAATATGCGGCCAGCCATAATGTCCGAACTGCTGTCAGCCAGAGCCACCAGAGTATTGGCAATGCGATTTACTACACCTCGGTGACGGTCATTATCGGTTTTTCAGTGCTGGTGTTTTCCAATTTTATTCCCAGTGTCTATTTTGGTTTGATGACGGCACTGGCTATGCTGCTGGCGCTGACCGCCAATTTGACCATTCTGCCTGGACTGCTGATCCTCGCTTACCAGTCAAAAGATAAGCAGCGAACTCAGGCCAGCGAAAACTGACTGACTGATTGAAATGCTAACTTCGGAAAAGGGATATATCACTTATGCGACACAGCACGTTTTTCCAATGGGTTCTAGCGACCTATCTGCTTTTCTTTGCGCTCGCTGTTAGCGCAGAGCAGGGGCATAGCAACCCGAGAGACATCATCCAGGCATCCACGAATGAAGTACTGGATATTATCAAAGAGCACCAGACGCTCGACGAAGGCCAGATGACGCAGGAGATGGCGGATGATCTGTTTCAGGTACTGGAACCGATTGTGGATTTTGATGCCATTGCTCGCGGGGTCATGGGCAAGCACGGCAAAGCAGCGACACCGGAACAGAAGCAAGCCTTTTCGGAGGCCTTTAAGCGCAGCCTGTCAAAGCTCTACATGAAAAGCTTTCAAACCTTTGAAGTCAAAAGTATCGAAGTCCAGCCCCTGCCGGCGGATTTCAATCCGCAGCGTGATAACCGGACCTATATCAAAATGAAGGCAGAAGCAGGCAACAACCGAATTTATTCAATTGATTATGCCCTGGGCCGAAAAGACAGCAGCCAAGCCTGGCAGGTGCACAATATTATTCTCGACGGGGTCAACCTGGGTATGGTGTATATGAACCAGTTTGATGGTGCTGTCAGTCGACATGGCAGCGTCGAAGCAGCGATTAATAACTGGTCAGCGGATGAAATCAAGGGTGTCGACGAGCTGTAATAAGGTGCTTCACACGCATATCCTGGCAACCGCTAGGGTTGCAGATAGTCTGCAATCTGCTGCGTCAGTTTATCCAGACTCTGCCCCAGCGCTCTGACCAGCGCTGGGTAACCTGACTCCTTGAGTGCTGTCTCCAGCTCAAAGCGCTGGATGTGCTGGATTTCACCTTGTTGATTTTTCAGTTGCCACTGTCCGCTGGTCAACGCCAGACCATCATAGCGGCCATGAAATCCATGAATATCGATAGATAAACGTAAATCAGCCGGCGTCTGAGGTCCCACCACTGTGTAGGGCTGTGACTGACGATTCAGACGTGCCTGCAGACCACGGTTGATTTGCCGGCGTAGATCTTCAGCCCAGACATGGTTTTTTGCCTGATTCAGGGTAATGTCGTCCAGTTGCAATACCAGTCCTGATTTATTCAGAAAGTCAGCCAACTGTACGTCACTGATTTGTAGCAATTGCATTTTCCCCGGCTTATCGGCTGACTCAATCTCGCCGCTCTGTCCCGGCAGGAAATAATATTGCTTGTCCATAGTCGGCTTGGCACAGGCCGACAATAGCAGAATGAACAAAACGCTTAGATAAGTTTTCAATGTCATCACAGTAAAATCGATTCCTGATTACGGTGTGGCTGCCGGTGGCTGTGGGTCATAAGTCGCCGGTGGATTAAAAATCAAGGCATTAGGCTGCTCACCCAGGGTTCGTGCCAGAGGTTGCAGGTCCCGCAGCAGGGTTTCCAGGGTTTGCAGTGTTTGGTTCAGTTCCTGGTAGGTCTGTGACTCCGGTGACAGGCCTTCAATGGCTTTTCGCAGCTCAGTCAAAGTCTGATTGATATTGGTCGGGACCTGCTGAATTTCCGGATTATCCAGCAAATCCTTAACGCTGGCAGTAAGACTGCGGACTTCCCGCAACAGGGATTCGGACTGCTGCATGTTATTGTCCATCCCTTTCATAATTGGCTCGATCTGCAGTGCATTGAGTTTATCCAGCAGACTGGATACCTTCAGCTCAATTTGCGCCAGCCCCGTCGGGGTAGTGGGGATCACAAGCCGTTTCTCAAAGGTTTCCAGCTTCCTGTTTTCGGCTTGGTCACGCTGAAAGTTGAGATCAACAAACAAGGCTCCGGTAAGCAAATTGCCGGATTTCAGCGTGGCATGCAGGCCATTCTCCACGATGTTTTTCAATCTTTCACGCCAGGATGCCAGGTCGACTTTTTCCTGACCACCGAGACGCTGCGGCTCAATACTAATCAACACCGGGATTGCAAAGTTTTCACGAATCCGTCGTTCCGGTGAGGTAAAGCGCCAGGGTACTTCCTTGACCGTGCCAACACGAAGACCACGAAATTCCACCGGTGCGCCTTCACTGAGACCGCGCACCGTGTCTTCCACCAGCAGCACATACTCCAGTGAATCGCTGAACAGTCCCTGACGGGCTTTTTCTTCGTCCGGGAATAGTTGAAAAACCTGATCCTGTTCTACAGGGCCTGCCGGCAAGTCTTCCAGAATGCCGAAAGTCACGCCACCGCTCAACAGGGCTTCCAGTGAAGCGATATTGACCTCAAATCCGGTGGAGCTCAACTCCAGGTTGACACCTTTGGCAGACCAGAATCGGGTATTAGCATTAATCAGGGCATCATAGGGCTGCTCTATAAACAATTGGTGATTGACCTGCAGGGCGGCCTCATCAAACTCGGCACTCTCAACACGGCCCACGGTGTAACCCTGATACGTCACCGGGTCGCCCACCCGCAGAGAATTTCCCAACTGACTGACCAGCTTGATCCGGATCCCTTCATTGCCATCCAACGCCACCGGTGGCTGCTCAAGTACCTCAAATTTTCGCCGTTGTTTCTGTGACTGGCCGGGATGCAGTTGGATATAAGCACCGGACAACACGGTGCCGAAACCACTGATGCCCTCACGGCTGATACGGGGTTTCACAACCCAGAAGCGGGTATCTTCAACCAGCACTTCCTCGGCATCGTGGTTGATGCGGGCCATCACCAGGGCCTGACTGAGATCATCGGATAATTTCACTTCTTCAACCTGGCCGATATCAACATTGCGGGTCTTTATTCGGGTTTTACCCGCCTCAATGCCTTCAGCGTTGGAGATAGTCAGGGTGATCAACGGACCGGTGTGCAAATAGTTGTCGACAACCAGCCAGGCACCTATCAGGGCTGCCACAACAGGAATGATCCAGATAGGCGATAGTCGCGAGGCCCTGACAGTCGTCGCTTTGTGTAAATCGCTGTTGTGTGGCTGGTCGGTTGAACCGTTTTCACTCATGCAGTGGGTCCTTGAAAGCGTGGTTTCTGTGTTCAGTGGATTGATCCCAAATCAGTCTCGGGTCAAAACAAATGGCAGCCAGCATAGTCAATATTACCACCAGGGCAAAGGCCAGTGCAGCCGGACCGGGTGTGATGGACATCAGGTTGCCGGCACGAATCAGCGCGACCAGGATGGCGACGACAAACACATCGACCATGGACCAGCGACCGATAAACTCCACAACACGGTAGAGTCTGATACGACTGCGATACGTCATCTCACTGCTTTTGCCAACACGAAGACACAGCCAGCCCAGAGCCAGTATTTTGCCTACCGGGACGATAATACTGGCGGTGAAGATGATCAGGGCAATCGGCCAGGAGCCACCATTGATCAGGTCGACAACACCACCAATAATCGTCTGTGGCTGCGTCTGTCCCAGCCGGGTACTATGCATAATCGGGTAGACGTTGGCCGGCACATAGAGCACACAGGCGGTGAGCAATAAGGCCCAGGTGCGCTGCAGGGAGTGGGGGAGCCGGGGGCGTAGTCGCTCACCACAGCGTTCGCAGTGAGCCTGTCCCTGATTCGGCAGTCTCTGCAACAGGCCACAGGTGCTGCAGCCGGTCAGCTGTTGTGAGGCCGCTGTTATTCCGGTTTGTGTTCCCTCGGGTGCCGGTGGTTCGCCGGCAATCGAAAACCACAACCAGTCATCATCAACCGATCGGGTCGTCATCAGCAGCAAAATGGCAAAGCTGCAAAAGGCCCAGAAGCCAGCCCCGAGCGTCACATCAGCGGACCCAGACAGCTTAAACAGGCTGACCAGCGCGCCGATGATGAACACATCCGCCATCATCCAAGGATGCAAATGTTTCAAAGATCGGGCAATAACCCGACTCATTGGCTGTGGTTTCCCCCGCAGCAAACCGCTTTGCAACCAGATCACTGCTAGCAGGTACAACGCCGGCAAAATCACGATAGTCAATGACACCAGAATGGCCATCAATGGCTGTTCAAAACTCAGTAACTGCGTGGCCGTCTGGCTGAGCTGAATTTTCTGACCGATGCCCAGCGCATGAAAACTGACAAAAGGAAAATAGACCGCCAGCATTAACGCAATTAAGGCACTGATGGCCAGCGCCATACTGCGTTGCGCCGGGCGGAAATGTCGTCGCGCCAGCGTGTGATGACAACGGGGACATGTGGCAAGCTGATTGGGTTTGAGTGCCGGTAAGGCCACTACCCAGTCACATTCCTGACAGGCACGTAAACGCTTGCGCCGCCCTTTTGATTCAGGAGAAGAGGGCTCGACAAATTGAAAGGTCTGAAATCGTTGCGCTCGCTGCAAATCAAATGTCCATGCGGCTTATGAGTGAAGGCTCAAGTATCAGGGAAGGCTTTATGGATAAGTACGCTTGTCGTTATGTTATCAGTGGACGCTTAATTGTTCATATTCGTTTAGCAAACAGAAATTTGGGTACGTAATCCACAGCAGGACTGAAACAAAAAATGCGGGCTTTAACCCGCATTTTTTTATCGATGATGTACTGGCGTTCAGTCTGCCCGTTTTTGAAAACTGAGCGCGTAAGCCGTGGGTCTTGCAAGTAAAACCGGATCTTCAGAAGCCGAGATGCCATCAGTCAGTGCCAACGGATTGAACAGAGTGTTTTTGGCATATTCAGCGCCATTGACCATGATGTTCTGAATTTCAAGTGTACCCAGTTCGATGATTTGTCTTTCTTCCGGCCAGACCACGGTAGGATCATTTTTAATATCGTCCTCACTCGCAATCTGTAGCGAGATTGTCATCACGGCTTTGCCTTGTTCAAGCCGGCTTTTTAATTCAGTGGAGAGATAATCCGGCGCTGCCGATTCGCGTGCGTCTTTATCCAGAAACTGTGAACCATTAACCGGCTCTACCAGATAACGCCCGTAAACGCGCTCACCATCAGCATTAGTGAAAATAAGGGCATTCAGACCATGATAGTTTTGTGTGGTAAAGCTTTCTGGTGCGGGTTTGTCCAGTTCAACAAAGCGTTTGGCACTGGGATTGTTTTCAAGAAAGCGGGCAATCGGCGAAGGGGTGGCATCACTGTCACGGGATGCTTTAATCGCTGTCAGTAACTCAAGAAATTTTTCCGGCGTACTGACCGGGAATCGATTGACGGATAACAACACCATATCAGTCTCATCCCCGTCTTCGAGTAAAAAACGAATAGCCATCCCCTTGGGAAAAGCTTCGCCAGACGCATCATGAATTTGCGGGACACCGGTCGCATTTGAAAACCTGACGACAACATCAGTGGGCGTTTTTTGGAAATGGGGTGCTGTGGTGATCTGGCTGGCCTGAGACGATGGCGTAAAAATGCCTTCAGCCACAATGCCCTCTGCATGATTAACCCGCTCACCTTCATGCGGACCACCTGACAGGGCCACAAAGGTATCGACGATGTTGGCATGGACGCTCTCTGCCGATGCCAGTCCCGGCAGAAAGGCCATAAAACAGATACTTATCCAGCCAGACAACTTATCTATCTTGTTTTGATTACGCATAGAGACCTCTCAAATAAAAGCCGGCATTCAAACGGCAGAATTAGCAGTTTGCCATTGCAGAATAGCATTATGTCAATCGGACCGTTCACTGCTGAATCAAGCTCGAATGACACAGCCATATTCATCCAGAATAGAGATGATTGATGAATTTTTTATGATCGCGTCTTTCCGTTTATGCCGTATCAGGTCTGATGTCAATTTATGGCTGCGCCGACCGACGCTCAGCACGTCGATGAGCCAGAATATACAGCGCCGGTAACACGACCAGCGTGAGTAAGGTCGACGAGATTATGCCCCCCACGACCACGGTGGCCAGAGGCCGCTGTACTTCAGCCCCTGTACCGGTATTGAGCGCCATGGGTAAGAAGCCGAGACTGGCCACTAATGCGGTCATTAAAACCGGTCGTAAACGCTGCATCGCTCCACTTCTTACCGCTATCAAGAGGTTTTCCCCTTTCGCACGCAGTTGGCGGATGAATGACAGCATGACAATACCATTGAGCACGGCAATGCCTGACAGGGCAATAAAGCCGACTGCTGCGGAAATCGACAGCGGCATATCTCTGAAAAGCAGAGACAAGACACCACCGGTTAGTGCCAACGGTATACCGGTAAACACCAGCAGCGCGTCTCTAAGTGATTGAAAGGCGCTAATCAACAGGCCCAGAATCAACAGCAGGGTGACCGGCACCACGATTGATAGCCGCTGCGTGGCGGACTGCAATTGTTCAAATGTGCCGCCATAGTCGACCCAGTAACCCGCCGGCATCGATAACTGCTCATTAATCGCCGTTTGAACATCACTGATAAAGGAGGCCAAATCACGTTGGTTGACATTAGCCGACACCAGCACATGCCGTTTGCCATTTTCCCGATTGATTTGATTTGGACCAATAACTCTCTTAATGGTCGCAATTTCACCCAGAGGCACATAGGACAAATCAGGCTCATCACTATCTGGCAGTGCTACGGGAAGCTTTGAGAGGTACGCAATGTTTTCACGCTTTTCATCGGCCAGCCTGACAATCAGATTAAAGCGTTTATCGCCCTCATAAATCAAACCAACCTCACGGCCACCAATCGCAGTCTGAATAGTTTGCTGCATATCATTGATAGTGAGGCCCAGGAGGGCGAGATGATCACGATCAGGTTCGATGGCGATCATCGGCAGACCGGTAATAGGCTCCATGCGGACATCGGCCGCCCCCGAAACACGCTTGATGATATTAATGGCTGATTCGCCGATTTGATTAAGCTCATCCAGATCATCGCCATAAACCCTGACAGCAACATCCGCTCTTACACCCGCAATCAGTTCATTGAAGCGCATCTCAATCGGCTGGGTGAATTCGTATTTGTTGCCGGGTACAGCTTCAACTGCCTGACGTAACTCATCCAGAAACGCCGTCTTGGTCTGAGTCGGATCGGGCCAAGCACTGCGTTGCTTGAGAATGATATAGGTATCCGCGACATTGGGTGGCATGGGATCAGTGGCAATATCGGGGGTGCCTATTTTTGAGAACACCCGCTCAACCTGTGCAAATTCACGAATCACACTTTCAAGCTGGTTCTGCATATCAACAGATTGTTCCAGGCCTGTGCCGCTGATTCTCAGCGCATGCATGGCAATATCACCTTCATCCAGTTTGGGCAGAAATTCCGCGCCCATACGCGTGGTTAGACTGGCTGTCCAGATGACGAAAATCAATGCAGACAGTGTCACTACCAGCGGCAGACGCATAGCCAGAGACAGGAAAGGCCGGTAGGCAAAACGTGCACCGCGGATCAAAATATTTTCCCGGTGTCGCACTTTACCCCTGACAAAAATCGCCAGTGCCGCCGGTACAAAAGTCACTGCAAAGATTAATGCCCCGGTGAGGGCTGCCATGACGGTAAATGCCATGGGCTCAAACATCTTGGCTTCAACCCCGCCCAGTGCAAACAGGGGCAAATAAACCAGCATGATTATCAGGACGCCGAAAACTGCCGGATTAAATACTTCACGCGTGCTTTCTGTGACTTCCTTTAAGCGCTCCTGAAGGGTCAATAAGCGCCCAAGTCGCTCCTGCGCCAATCCCAGTCTGCGAAGTCCATTTTCAACCACGATCACCGCGCCATCGACAATCAGACCAAAGTCGATCGCCCCCAGGCTCATCAGATTGCCCGAAACCCGGTTATTGACCATGCCGGTTACCGCAAACAACATGCTCAAAGGGATGATCATGGCAGTGATAAAGGCTGCCCGGAAATTGCCGAGCAGGGCAAACAACACCACGATGACCAGTAAGGCGCCCTCTAGCAAATTTTTCTGTACGGTGGCGATAGTCTCTTCGACCAGGGTGGTGCGGTTGTAGACCGCTTCGGCCTTGACGCCCTCAGGTAAGCTGCGGTTAACCGCCGCCAACTTCTCAGACACGGCTTCAGCCACAATCCGGCTGTTTTCACCAATCAGCATAAAAGCGGTACCCAAAACGGTCTCCTGACTATTCTGGGTCGCTGCACCAGTGCGAAGTTGCTTGCCCAGCATCACTTCGGCGACATCGCCCACAGTGATGGGCATATCATCACGCTTGGCAATCACCACTTTGCGAATGTCATCCAGGGTTTTGAGCTGTCCCGGCGAGCGAACCAGCCACTGCTCACCATAACGCTCTATATATCCGGCCCCGGTATTTTGATTGTTCTCCATCAGCGCCTGAGACACGTCGGCCAGCGTTAGTTTGTAAGCCAGTAATTTTGCCGGGTCCGGCGCAACCTGGTACTCACGCTCATAGCCACCGACACTGTTAATTTCGGTAATGCCAGGCACCGTGACCAGTTGCGGCCTGATGATCCAGTCCTGGATGGTTCTCAGATCTTCGGTGTTGTAGGGCTCACCATTTTCTTTAACTGCATTAGCTTCAGCGCTGATTGCATAGGTAAAAATTTCGCCGAGACCACTGGCGACTGGCCCCAGTTGTGGCTCGGCATCGGCGGGTAATTGACCGCGTATGGATTGCAGACGCTCACTAATCTGTTGTCTTCCCAGATAAATATCGGTGTCATCCTCAAACACCACCGTCACTTGAGACAGACCATAGCGCGACAGGGAGCGGGTGTATTGCAGATCCGGCAGACCGGCCATAGCGGTCTCAATCAGGTAAGTGACACGCTGTTCCGCTTCCAGTGGCGAATATCCCGGCACTTCCGTGTTGATTTGTACCTGCTTATTGGTGATATCCGGTACTGCATCAATGGGCAGTTGATAAGTGTTGTAAACACCCAGCCCGGCGATCAGCAGGGTCAACACCAGTACCAGCCAACGCTGATTTATCGCGAAGCGAATAATCGAATCAATCATGGTTCGCTCCTAATGGCTGTGGCTGGCGCCATCTTTCAGGACTTCGGCCTTAAGCAGATAGCTGTTTTCAATGACGTAGTCGGTGCCGGGTTTCAGCCCCCCAGTGACTTCTACATACGCTTCATCCTGACGGCCAAGCTGCACCATCCTGACTTCAAAGATATTGCCAAAACGGGCAAAGACCACAGGCATGTCACGGTATGTCTGCAGCGCCGAGCGTTTGACAGCCAATGGCACTTCGATTTGTTCAGTGACAACGCTGGCAATCACATGCATACCCGGTCGCCAGTTGCCATCGGGGTTCGCCAGTGTTGCCCTGGCTCGGGCAATATGCCCCCCGGTTATCTGGGGTGAGAGATAATCGAGTTCAGTTTCTGCTGTCTGCTCGCCATGCAAATCGCTGACTTTCACCTTCATGCCCTTTGAAATCACCTCGATATCCTGGGGAAACATCGACATTTCCACCCAGACTTTGGAAAGGTCACTGACTTCGAGCAGCGTACCCATATCGCTATGGTCGCCTTTTTTAACAGGACGCAGCGTCACCTCACCCGCAGCCGGGCTGGTCACGGCATAAGTTTGCAGGGTCTGCTGGTTGAGCACGGTCAGCAGACGCTGACCTTTTTTAACCTGGTCACCGGTATTGACCAGCACCGACTGGACAATACCGGGGTAGGGCGCATGGACATGAAACACCCGGTCTTCGGCTTTACTGATAATGCCGTAGACGGTGTTGGTCACTGTCAAAGTCTGCGGGCCGGCGGTGTCTGTTTTAACGCCCGATAAGGCCAGCAATCTGTCTGTGATTTCTGCACGGCCCTCATAACTCTCAAAATGCCAGTGATGCTCCTCATCCTGGTAACGGGCAGTGACCTCGACTTCAAATGAATGTGGCTCTCTAACCTCCTGGTCTCCCAGCAAATAATCGGCTTCAGGCATAAAATCAATCAGATCCTGATCACCACCGGTCCGGTTTAAAGTCACGGTCATATTAATCTTTTCAGGATCAATCGCTGTACCGTCCGGCTGATAAGCATAAACCCACATCTCCGGTGGAATACCGGATTCAAAAATGCTGAGTTCCAGGTTCAAACTGTCACTCTCCAGCAGACGCCCGCCATGGGGACCTTCCGGTGGTGCTTCATGCCCGCTGTCATCATGACCGTGGCCGTGACCGCCGGCAGCGAAAGCAGTGGTATGAATAAAAAAAGTGAATATCAAAAAATAAAATTTCATGGTGCTTATTCCTTGTCAGCAGCGTCGCTGGATGAGTGTTTAACCAGACTCATGCCACTGAGCCGTTCCAGTTCCAGAAACTGCAGATGAACAGCGTACTGGGCTTCGATAATGTCTCGCTCGATAGCGTAGAGCTCATCCTGGGCATCGACCCATTGCAGGACGTTGTAAATACCGAGCTTGTAGCCGCGCTCCACTTCGTCGAGTAATGAGTGCGCTACAGGCTTAAGGTCCTGATTAAGGCGATTTTCCTGCTCAATATTGTTGTGCATTACCGCCAGAATGCGACTCAACGCAATCTCCAGCTGGTTTTTCATCAAGGCTTGATGCGCCAGTTTTTCCTGATACCGGGCCTGTGCGGCGGCGATGCTGCCCTGATTTTGATCATTCAGTTGCAAGGGCATGGAGAAATTGAATACCAGCGCCAGATCATCATTGCCCTCAAATCGTCTGATACCGGCACCCACCGTGACATTTGAAGTACGCTCAGCTTCAGCCAGCGCCAGTCTCGCCTGATTGATCCGGGCCTGTGCCGCTAAAAGCAGATAATCCGGCGTTTTAACTAAAGCCGCTTGAAGTTCATTCTCATCCGGTAGACGGGGGAGCTTGGCGAGTTTGCCAGCGACAGCCTCGAAATCCGGCGCCTGTACCCAATTGGCAGCCAGCATTCTCAGCGCCTGTTCATGCTCTGCGAGAAGCGTTTGTTGCTTGGATTCAGATTTCGCCAAACGCAATTGCATACGCATCAGATCGGCTTCACCGACCACACCGGCATTGGCGCGCTTTTGAATGACTTCTAAAGCCGCCTTTTCGCTGACAATCCGCTGTCGGTTCCAGTCCATAAGGTGCTGTAAACGCAGTGCAGCATAATAATCTCGCAGGGTAGCCGCCACGACATCGAGACGTTTGACTTCATAGTCGTGTTGTAACTCAGCCGACTTGCGATCAACGACATCGACCCGACGCTCACGCTTGCCACCCAGTTCCAATACCTGACTTAAAGACAGCGTCAGTTCATGCCCTGCAAGAAATCGACTATCACCGGTACCCATCACATTTTCCAGGCTGGCGCCCAGCGTCGGATTGGGTTTCAGGTCGGCCTGCAGCGCTTCACCCTCAAGAGTGCGCACATGGTAAGGATAAAGCTGTAACTGCGGACTGGCTTGCAGCGTTCGTTTTACCGCGGTTGACGGCTCAATAGCCAGTGCTGAGCCTGAACTCAGCAGCCCGGTGACGACTGCCAGCACCGGCATGGCGGAGCGGCATAATAATTTCAACAATTTCATGATCAAATCCCATAGCAAATTCACACGCAAAAGCGTGTCTTAAGAGACCAGTTGCTAAAGGATCAGGCGTTGGGCGGGGGAAGAGGGGGGGGTATAAGAGCGGGTAATCAGCGGGCTCATCACATCGCCACAGATATGATTAGCCGATTTGATAAAACGAATAGCTTCATGTTCAATCAGATCCGCTGTGATATGCAGGTTGAAGTGATGCGCATGCTCAGCACTGGCATCATGTTCCTCATGCACACCCGAATCAGTTTGATGATCAGCGTACGTCAAATCGGCATGCGTCAGTTCGAGTTGGTGTTCATTGAGGTGCAAAAAAGCCGATGCACTGGTCGAGAAAACCATGCAGATAAGTAAACTGATTGTGATCAGGAAGTTCGGTTTCACGTGAACGTATGAATGAAATAATTGAGTTCATGGTATGCCCGGAACCGGGACAAATCAAATTTGAAATATCGTTTTTGATTGCAACCAGCTTATCGATAAAACAAATCAGGTTGCTCATCGTCGAGCATTTTTATCCAGCCTGAGGCCATCATTTGGCAGGAATTTGATCTGAATCAGTTGCCGTGATTTTGAAATCTCTTATTGTTTAACTTATTGCTGCTAGGACAATTGAGCCTTAATATGAATTCAGTAACAAAGTGAGCAATTCGGAAACAAGGTCTGACGTGCCTGAAAAGTTAATCACGTACTGGAAAGCTGACTATCTGCGTTCTATGGCCGCATCAGTGAAGGAAACACATGAGGAACACAGTCAAAAAAATATCGCTGTTGGTAGGACTGATCGCGCTGGTCAGCCTTTCTATCTGGTTCTGGTTTATTCAGAAAAGTAGTCAACCTGTTGACTATCTGGTGAGTGGTAATGGCCGTATTGAGGCGACTGAGATTGATATCGCCACCAAATATGCTGGCAGGGTGATAGAGATTCACGCCAGGGAGGGGGATTTTATCGAGACAGGCGACATTGTCGCCAGTATGCAAATCGATGTGCTCAATGCACAACTCAGTGAAGCACAGGCTCAACTACAGAAAGCCAGGAATGCTGTTGCCAGCGCCGAGGCACAAGTGGCTGTTCAGGAGAGTGACGTGGCAGCCGCTGAAGCAGTCGTGGTCCAGCGAGCCAGTGAACTGGAAAATGCACAGCGTCGACTGGCCCGTACTGAAACCCTGGCACAAAAAGGATCGGCATCCAAACAACAACTCGATGACGACGAGGCTTTAGTGAGAAGTGCAGAGGCGACACTTGCTGCGGCCAAAGCCCAGGTAAAGGCCGCTGAGGCGGCTGTCATTGCCGCAAAATCACAAGTCGACGGTGCCAAGTCTACTGTCGCTGCTGTTGAAGCCACCATAGAGCGAATCAATGTTGATATTGCAGACAGCCAACTCAAAGCGCCCAGAGCTGGACGAGTCCAGTTTCGGGTCGCCGAGCCAGGGGAAGTATTGCCCAGTGGTGGCAAAGTGCTCAACATGGTCGACCTGACTGATGTCTACATGACCTTTTTCTTGCCTGAAACCGTGGTTGGCCGTGTTGCGCTGGGGAGTGATGCCCGTATTATTCTGGATACCTTTCCTGAGTATGTCATTCCTGCCAAAGTCAGCTATATCTCCAGTGTCGCGCAGTTCACTCCGAAAACAGTCGAAACAGCCGAGGAGCGTCAAAAACTGATGTTTCGCGTGAAAGTCCGTATTTCACCGGATTTGCTGAACAAACATATTCGCCAGGTAAAAACAGGGTTACCGGGAGTGGCCTGGCTGAAACTGGATGACAATCAGGACTGGCCTGAATCACTACAGGTTAGGGTATCCGAATAGTGCAGGCAGTTGATAAACAGCCCGTTGTTGAACTGCACGATGTCAGTCTGAACTATCGCTCCAAACAAGCTCTGAAGCAGATTAACCTCAGCATCCCGGCCGGTGCAATCGTCGGCTTTATCGGTCCGGATGGAGTAGGAAAATCGAGTTTACTGTCATTGATTGCAGGAGCAAGAAAACTTCAGGCAGGCTCACTGAGGGTGCTCAATGGTGATATGTCTTCCAGACATCACCGCAGACAAATCTGTCCCACGATTGCCTATATGCCACAGGGTCTGGGTAAGAACTTGAGCCTTTCCCTGTCAGTGGAAGATAACTTACAGTTTATCAGCCGTTTATTCGGTCATGACCCAGCGGAACGCCGTCGTCGTATAGACCACCTGACAACGGCGACTGGGCTTTATCCCTTTCTTGATCGTCCTGCCGGCAAATTATCAGGCGGCATGAAACAAAAGCTGGCGCTGTGCTGCGCCCTGATACACGACCCTGACCTGCTCATTCTTGATGAGCCGACAACGGGGGTGGATCCCTTATCCAGAAATCAATTCTGGCAACTGATCGAACAAATAAGAGCACAGCGCCCGGGCATGAGTGTACTGGTCGCCACAGCTTATATGGAGGAAGCGGAGCGGTTTGATCTGCTTGTCGCTATGGATGAAGGCGAAATTCTGGCCACAGGGACGCCTGCAGCGCTGATGCAAACGACGGTTACTCAGAGCGTTGAAGCCGCTTTTATTGCCTTACTACCCGAGCAGAAAAAGCAGCATCATTCATCTATCGTCATTCCTGAATTCAGCAACCAGGATGAGATCGCCATCGAAGCCAGTGATCTCACCATGCGATTTGGTGACTTTGTTGCAGTGGATCAGGTGAACTTTGAAATCAGACGCGGAGAAATTTTCGGTTTTATCGGTTCCAATGGTTGCGGTAAAACCACCACGATGAAAATGCTGACAGGCCTTTTAGCCCCTACCGAAGGTCAGGCCAGGCTGTTCGGTCATCAAGTTAAATCCCGTGATGTTGAAACACGACGTCGTGTCGGTTACATGACACAGGCCTTTTCTCTCTATAACGAACTCAGCGTCAAGCAAAACCTGGTACTGCATGCACAACTGTTTAACGTACCTTCAGCAGAAATTCAGGGCAGAGTCGATGACTTACTGGCCCGATTCGAGCTTGATCAAGTCGCAACAGGGCTGCCGGACAAATTACCGCTGGGAATGCGACAGCGCTTGTCACTGGCTGTCGCTGTTGTACATAAACCTGAAATACTGATTCTGGATGAACCGACTTCCGGTGTGGATCCGGTTGCCCGGGATGCTTTCTGGTCCTTACTGGTTGAGTTATCCCGGGATGAAAAGGTCACTATCTTTATCTCCACCCATTTTATGAATGAGGCTATGCGCTGTGATCGCATTTCACTGATGCATGCTGGACAGGTGCTTGATACTGACTCACCGGAAGCAATCATTAACAAACAACAGGCATCAACGCTGGAAACAGCCTTTATCGCTTATTTGAAACAACATGAAGCATCGTTCGAATCCACCAGCACAACACAGTCGACAAGGCCTGAGACCGTGATTGATGATCGGGAAAGCTTAAACAATTCAAGTCACAACAAACTGTTTAGCTGGCAACGGGCACTCAGCTACAGCATGCGGGAAATGCTTGAACTGAAACAGGATGGTGTTCGTCTGACGATGGCCCTGATGGGTAGCCTGCTACTGATGGTCATCATGGGGTATGGCATTTCGATGGATGTAAACGACCTGAGTTATGCAGTTCTGGATCGTGATCAGACTGTCCTGAGTCAGAACTATACCCTCAACATGTCGGGCTCCCGCTATTTTATTGAGAAGGCACCGATTCAGGATTATGCCGATTTGGATAGAAGAATGCGCAGCGGAGAACTGGCACTGGCTATTGAAATTCCTCCCAATTTTTCACGAAATCTCGCCAGAGACAACACAGTAGAAATCAGCGCCTGGATAGATGGCGCTATGCCCCAACGTGCTGAAACCGTGCTGGGTTATGTAAAAGGTATGCATCAAAGCTGGGTCAGTTCAGCGTTGGGAGATAATAGTGCACCTGCGGCGAGTATTGAAACCCGCTTTCGTTACAACCCGGATGTCAAAAGTCTGCCTGCCATGGTGCCTGCGGTGATGCCCATGATGTTGTTATTGATTCCGGCCATATTGAGCGCGCTGGCGGTCGTCCGTGAAAAAGAACTGGGCTCCATTATCAATCTATACGTCACCCCCGTGACCCGAACTGAGTTTATGCTGGGCAAACAGCTACCCTATATTGTTCTGGCCATGATCAATTTCCTTCTTATGGTTGCTTTTGCCATCTGGGTGTTTGAAGTACCGATCAAAGGCAGCTTTCCGGCGCTGCTTATTGCCTCGATATTTTTTGTCAGTTTTGCCACAGCATTTGGTTTGCTGTCGTCAACGTTCACTCGAAGTCAAATCGCTGCCATATTCTTTACTGCCATGGGCTCACTGATACCCACAATAGAGTTTTCCGGGATGATTCATCCCGTCTCTTCGCTGGAAGGCGTCGGTAGAATCATCGGCGAACTCAATCCGACGACGCACTTCATCACCATCAGTCGCGGTGTATTCAGCAAAGCCCTGACATTACCCGAGTTACTGCCCGCTATTTTCTCCATCTCCATGGGAGCGTTGCTGGTCATGCTGTTATCCATTGCGCTATTAGGGAAACAAGAGACATAGCCATGGTCAGGATCAGTCATGTCTACCGTCTGGGCGGGAAAGAACTCTGGAGCATTCTTCGCGACCCGGTCATGCTGGTTCTCATTGCTTATGGTTTTTCATTACTGATTTATATCGCAGCCACATCCATGCCGGATACCCTGAACAAGGTGCCTATAGCGATTGTGGATGAAGATCGTTCGCCTTTATCTACGCGAATTATTTCTGCTTTTCAGCCGCCTGAGTTTCAACCACCTTACCTTGTTGACCTGAAGGAAGTAGATACGGGTCTTGATGCGGGTTATTTCACTTTCTCGCTTGATATCCCGCCAAATTTCCAGCGGGATGTACTGGCTGGAAAGTCCCCTGCAATCCAGCTTAATGTTGATGCCACCCGTATGTCTCAGGCTTTCAGTGGGGCAGGGTATGCACAGCAGATAGTGATGGAGGAAATTAATGAGTTTATCCAAGGCTATCGTGAGACAGCGGCACAACAGGTTGAATTAACTTACCGGATTCGCTTTAACCCGAACATGTCACAGAAATGGTTCGGCTCGATCATTGAGTTGATTGAAATGGTCACAATGCTCTCCATCATTCTCGCTGGCGCAGCCCTCATCCGTGAACGAGAGCATGGCACCATTGAGCACCTGCTGGTCATGCCGATGACACCGGCTGAGATCATGCTGGCAAAAGTCTGGGCCACCGGCATTATTGTTCTGGTTGCCTCCACGCTCTCGGTGACTTTTGTCATCAAAGGCTGGCTGGGTATTCCGATTCAGGGCTCGATCTGGTTTTTTGTTTTGTTGACCGGCCTGTATCTGTTTTCCACGACTTCCATGGGTATTTTCATGGCCACCATCGCCCGAAGCATGCCACAGTTCGGACTGCTGATGATGCTGGTCATGATGCCGATGCTCATGCTGTCTGGCGGGGTGACACCTCGAGAGAGCATGCCAGTGGTTGCCAGAGTGTTGATGGAGTTTATGCCCTCAACGCACTATGTTTCCGGCACACAGGCCATTCTCTACCGCAGTGCTGGTATTGATGTCATCGCCCCACAGATAGTGTCTTTGCTCGCAATCGGCCTGGTCTTTTTTACCATATCATTGCTGCGCTTCAGACACAGTGTCAGTCAAGCGGATTGATAGTTTCTGATTAAACGACGCTATTGATTTTGATTATCTTCAGATTTCGTTTGTTCAACTTCATGCTCATCAAGAAGACGCTGCAGTCTTTCTCTCATCAAGGCTTCATGCAACTCGATCTGTCTTTGCTCATCTCTCAGCGATTTGAGTAAGGCACTGGCCATAAAAACCATCAATATCATGAACGGGAATGCGGCAACGATAGAAACGGTCTGTAACGATGACAGACCGCCACTCAGTAATAAAACACCCGCGACCAGAATCTGAATCAGGCCAAAGACGAATCTCAGCCAGGGTTTGGGTATCAATGCGCCTTTACCGGCGAACATCCCCAATACAAACGTCGCTGAGTTGGCTGAGGTAATCACGAATAGAATAATCAAAACCAGCATTAAAACGGCCGTCATTTCTGCGCCGGGTAACAGCGCAAGCAATGCAAACAAGCCAGCGCTGATCTCCTGTGATACGGCCTGGGCAATTTGAGCGTTGCCGAACACTTCGTAATACAAAGCACTGCCGCCGAATGTTGCAAACCAGATAGCACTGAGTAACACCGGCATACCAATCACCCCGAAAATAAACTCTCTTATCGTACGGCCGCGTGAAATCCGGGCGATAAAGCTGCCTACAAAGGGGGCCCAGGATAGTCCCCATGCCCAGTAGAATATCGTCCACCGCTCGACCCAGTCTTCTCCGGTGTAGGGTGTCATTACCAGGCTCATGCCTATCAAGTTACCGAAGTAGTCTCCAATCGCGTTGGTCATCGAGGCAGTGATGAAATCAGTGGGGCCGGCAAAAAAAACAAAAATAAGCAGTAAGCCCGCCAGCCACATATTGAGATCACTGATATAACGTATTCCGCTCTCCAGTGGTGCCAGTGAGCAGAGAAGAAAGACAACGCCCACGCCGGCCAGGATCGCCAGTTGCGAGGAGAGGCCAAACTCAATATTAAAGACAGATGATGCGCCGCTGTTGATCTGAAGCATACCCAGCCCCAGTGTCGTAGCGACACCAAAAACCGTTGACACCACTGCCAACACGTTAATCGCATGCCCCATACCGCCATCTACGCGGTCCCCCAGAGTGGAACGGAACGCTTCACTGATAAGGCCTGGCCGTTGTTGTCTGAAACGAACATAGGCGATGGCGAGACCGACAATTCCGAAATTGGCCCATTGATGAAACCCCCAATGAAACAGGGAGTAACGCATGGCAAGCCCGGCTGACTCTGGCGAGTTGGCTGGAGCACTACCAAAAGGTGGCGATGCATAATGCGTCATGGGTTCAGCCACGCCCCAGAAGACGAGGCCTACCCCCATACCCGCGGAGAAAATCATGCCCAGCCATGACAAGTATGAAAACTCTGGCGCCTCACCATCGGCACCTAGTCTAATTTGACCGTAATTAGATAACGCGATGCTGATACAAAAAACCAGAAAGCCGGTAGTGACAAATAAATACAACCAACCGAAGTGGCTCGTTGTAAAAGATAATGCTCGCTCAGCGGATTCTGAGAATAAATCCGGATATAGCGTTGCCAGAGCAATAAAACCGGATAATAAGGAAAGTGAGATATAAAATACCCAGCCGGGCTGTGACTGTGACCTAGTGTTCATCATACTGACATCATAGATATCGGTGGTGATGATTGGAAGATCAAACCATTACATCAAAAACACAACATCTGCTGGGTATTGTGTCCTATCGATTTTTGAGATGGCGTGCTGGTTAACTTGCGTTGCCAGGATAGTGCCGCTGATGAGCGGGTTGGTAATATTACTGTTGTTTAGCTGGTTTAACTTCGCCTATAGCGCCATCAGCACGCGCCTTGAGGTAGGCATAGAGATTATCCATACCGCTCATCACCGTCGCATTTGACTCCCAGGCAGGCATACTGCCGATTTGTCCAGTCTTGCCATGCGTAACGACGTCGACAAACTCCGCTTTACTGATGACATTAAGACTGTCCGCAAGGTTGGGGCCCACCATGCCTTGCCCATAGGTGCCGTGGCAACGCGCACACCAGTTACGGTAAAGCTTAAAACCTTCATAACTGAACTCATCCAGCTTGTTACCATCAACAACCTGATATAAGTCGTCAGATGACTGTTTTTCCTCCGACGAAGCGCTTGATTCTGCTTGTGTTACTGATGATGGAGCAGGGGGCTCAGCATGCTTGTCAGGCGGGTTGACCTCTGGGGAACTGCTCGATTCCTGACTGGGTTGCTGCTCTACCATTGGCTCGGCAGGGGAAACATCAGTGACTTCATTGTTGATTTGAGATGAGGAATCATGCTCTGTTGGTTGGTCACAGCCCGACAGGATCATGGCATGAGTCAATAAAACGGGCATATAAAACAACAGTCTGATTTTAGACTTGTTCATAAGGCCCCCCCCTGTATAGCCAGACAGTCACTTTAAATTATCAGCATATGCTGACATTGTGAAGTGATTTATTCGAAGACTCATATTAGTGATAAAACAGGCTCAAGTAACCATACACCGACACCTGCCGGTTACCATCAGGTGTCACCGTGCGATAGCACCTGAATTACTTGCTTCGAGTGATTTTATCGAGGTAGCCCATGGCGAAAGCAGACACGACAAAAGTGATGTGGATCAGCAGGTACCACTTTATTTTGTCGTTGGAGATATGTTCGGCGTTCATGAACACTTTCAGAAGATGAATTGATGAGATTGCCACAATCGACGCCGCCACCTTGTTCTTCAGAGAGCCTGCATCCAGCTTACCAAGCCAGCCCAGTTTGTCTTCGCCTTCATCCACGTCCAGCCGTGACACAAAGTTCTCATAGCCTGAGAACATCACCATGACTATCAAGCCACCCACCAGGGTAATGTCAATCAACGAGAGGGCAACCAGAATGAGGTCTACCTCTTTCATTTCCAGAATCATCGGGAAAATATGAAAAATCTCCTGGAAGAACTTGATGCCCAACAGTGCCAGCACCAGACTGAGCCCCAGATAGATAGGCGCCATAATCCAGCGGGACGAATACATCAGTTTTTCAAACAGCTTTTCCATTAATGATTCAATACCTGTGAGGTGGATAAAGGAATAATAGGATAGGTAATATCTGTTCCGACGGTCAACGAATCTTACTGCAATGCAGACCTGGAATAGTTCAATCAGTCTTGGCTTGATCAACACGGTCTGACTCTCTTTCGTCTTATCCAGTTATCACTTTAGCGTTGAAGTAAGCCTCTCAACAGGCTGACAACCACGCTTGTCAGCCTGTTACCAATCAGGGAAAATCAACCCCCTTGTTTTGCCAATTGGAAAAGTCATTAGATGGTCACCGGTGAACTGAAAAGCCAAGTCGATAAAATATGGGAAACCTTCTGGACAGGGGGCATCAGTAATCCGCTCACTGTTATTGAACAGTTCACCTATCTGCTGTTTTTACGTCGTCTGGATGAAACCCAGTTGCTGGAAGAAAAAAAGGCCAATATGACAGGCGGGCAGCTTAAAAACCCGCTCTATGAAAAACAGCATCAAGGCTTCCGCTGGCACAGTTTCCGGGAACTCGATCCGCAATCGATGTTTGCCTTGTTCACACAGCCACAGAAAGAGGCAGACAACCTCACCGTATTTGAGCATATGAAACAGGTGGGCAATCAGGCCGGGGTATTCGCTCAGTACATGAAGGGCGCGACCTTTATGATCCCGACGCCCAAGCTGCTGGATCAGGTCGTACAGATGATCGACAAAATCCAGATGGATAACCGCGATACCAAAGGCGATTTATACGAATACCTACTTTCCAAAATCGCCACCGCTGGCACTAACGGCCAATTCCGCACCCCGCGTCATATCATCAAAATGATGGTGGAAATGATGGAGCCCAATCGTGACGACACGATATGCGATCCGGCCTGTGGCACCGCCGGATTTCTGGTGGCGTCAGGTGAATATATTTACGACCATCATGCCGACTGGCTGCATGATCAGACTTTCCGTGAGCACTTCAACAGCGAGATGTTTACCGGCATTGAGTTTGACAGCACCATGCTGCGTATCGCTGCGATGAATCTGCAACTGCATGCCGTCGATAAGCCGAATCTGATTGGCCTCGATGCCCTGGGCGAAGCCAATGCCGCCTGCCGTGAACAATTCAGCCTGATTCTGGCCAACCCGCCATTTAAGGGTTCGCTGGATTACGACGGCGTCGAAAAAACCTTGCTCAAAACCGTCAAAACCAAAAAGACTGAGCTTCTGTTTATCGCTTTGATATTTCGCATGCTTAAAGTCGGTGGTCGCAGTGCGGTGATTATTCCTGATGGCGTCTTATTCGGCTCATCCAATGCCCACAAACAACTGCGGCAAACCCTGGTGGAAAAACAACGTCTCGAAGCGGTAATATCAATGCCCAGCGGCGTATTCAAACCTTATGCCGGGGTCAGCACGGCAGTGGTGATTTTCACCAAAACCAATAACGGCGGTACTGATAATGTCTGGTTTTACGATATGCAGGCCGATGGTTATTCACTCGACGATAAACGCAGCCCGATTAAACACAACGATATTCCCGATATCATCCAGCGCTTTAAACAGCGTGATAAAGAAACGGAGCGAAAACGCACCGAACAAAGCTTTATGGTGCCGTTTGAAGAAATCAAACAAAACGACTGGGATTTAAGCATTAACCGCTATAAAGAAGTGGAGTATGAACAGGTGGAATACGACCCACCGGCCAAGATCATTGCTGAGATAGAACAACTAGATAAAGAGCGTGGGCAAGCTTTGCAGATGTTGAAGGAGCTATTGCGGTGAAAGATGTTTCAAACCTCCGCAAATTGAATGAAGTCTGCGAGATAAGTAATGGCTATGCTTTCAAAAGTGAAGATTTCTCTGATTCGGGAGTACCTTTATTACGCATATCAAACATTAAAAATGAAAAAGTTATATTTGATGACAGCACAGCCTATCTAAGTGAGGGGTTCTTAGAGAAATTTAAAAATTTCATTGTAAGAAAGGGTGATGTCGTCATTGCTCTATCAGGTGCAACAACCGGTAAGTACGGCATCTATCAGTACCATAAACCCTGCTTATTGAATCAACGTATAGGCATTATTAGGAATGAAAGTTCAACAGTACTTGAATCAAAATATTTATATTATTATTTGAGCACACTAAAGTCAGAGATACTTAGAAAAGCTCAGGGCGTTGCACAGCCCAATATTAGTACTAAAGATTTAGGGAAAATGTGCATTCCACTCCCAAAACTAGCAGAACAAAAGCAGATTGCCGCGATTTTGGATGCAGCGGATAGCCTCAGACAAAAAGATCAGCAACTGGTCGAGCATTACACCGCCCTCAGCCAATCCCTGTTTTTGGAGATGTTTGGTGATCCAATTACAAACCCTATGGAATGGAGTATCAAACCGCTAAAAGATTTATCAAAGAGAATTAGTAGTGGAAGCACCCCAAAAGGAGGCAGCAATGTTTATGTCGAAAAGGGGGTTTTGTTTCTCAGAAGCCAAAATGTGTGGAACAACAAGTTGGAGCTTAATGATATTGCTTATATTGACGAACAAACACACCAGAACATGAAAAAAACCAGCTTGAAGAATAAAGATATTTTGATAACGAAAACTGGACGATTCAATACCGAAAACAGTAGTTTAGGTCGGGCTGCTATGTTTTGTGGTGATGACGGCACGGCAAATATCAATGGACACGTTTATTTAGTAAGGCTTGAAGAGAAAATAAACAACAAATTTGTTTTGTTTTTGCTAACAACGAAACAATACAGAGGCTATATCAGAAGAGTATGTGTAGGGGGTATTGATAAAAGACAGATTAACAAAGAACATCTTGAATGTTTTCCTATTATCGAGCCGCCATTAGAGCTCCAAAACCAATTCGCCGAACGCGTTGCCATTATCGAACAACAAAAACAACAAGCGCAGACCAATCTGAAAAAGTCAGAAGCCTTATTTAACAGCCTGTTACAGCGTGCTTTTACTGGCGAATTAACGGCAGATAAGGCAGCATAGACAAACGGGTTCACAACAGGGAATGTTTGATGAGTAATTTTCAGTTTCTGCAAAACGATTTTCCGGCACTCCACACCGATGCCGTTGAAGCAGAACAACTGACTTTTCTCTCTCCCAAAGCGGCTGCCATTTTCTGCCGATCCAGCCTCGAAAATGCCGTGAACTGGCTCTACGATAATGACCGCACTTTAAGCCGCCCGTGGCGGGCTGATTTAAGCACCTTGCTTCACGAACACAGCTTTAAATCATTATTTAACAACACCTTATTTAACGAACTTAATCTGATTCGAAAAACCGGTAATGTCGCCGCACACGGCAAATCGGTCAGCCAGCAGGATGCTTTAGCGTCGCTAAAATACCTGTTTCGCTTTATGCGGCACCTGGCAATTTATTACGGCAAACACACGCCCGAACCACAGATATTTGATGAAGCCTTGATTCCTCATGGTCAGGCTACTCAGCCCAATGCAAAACAGCTTGCTGAGACCGTCGCCGATGTGGAAGCCAAAAACGCCATCGAGCGCGAAGCCGAACAACGGCAACGTGAACTGGCTGAACAAAACACCCAGTTAAAGCAACAACTGGAACAACAAAAAGCCTTGTTGGCTGAGCGCAAGCAGGCCCGCGAAAAAACGGTAGATATCGAAGCGGCCGTACCGTTACTGGTCTCTGAAGCCGAAACTCGCCGCCGTTATATTGATTTATCCCTCAAAGAAGCCGGTTGGGATAACTTGCAGGACGGTTATCACCTCGAATATGAAGTGACTGGCATGCCTAAAAGCACGAACCCTTCGGGTATAGGCTATGTGGATTATGTGCTGTGGGGTGATGATGGTTTACCGCTGGCGGTGATTGAAGCCAAAAAGACCATGGTCGATTCGCGTAAAGGCAAGCATCAGGCGGAGTTGTATGCCGATTGCCTGGAGCAGTTGAAAGGCCAGCGGCCGATTATTTTCTATAGCAGCGGCTTTGAAACCTATCTCTGGGATGACCAGTTTTATCCGGAACGTGAAGTTCAGGGCTTTTACAGCAAAGATGAATTGCAGTTACTCATCGAGCGACGCAGCACCCGAACCGATTGTCGCGATTTTAAAGTTAATCAAGCCATTGCCGGACGCGCCTATCAGATAGAAGCCGTGGCCCGGGTGGCTGAAAACACCGTGACCCAAAACAGTCAGGGCGAATTACGGGGCAGGGCGCGGCAAAGTTTGTTGGTGATGGCAACGGGCAGTGGTAAAACCCGCACGGCAGCGGCCATTGTCGATATGCTCACTAAGTGTAACTGGGCCAAGCGGGTGTTGTTTCTCGCCGATCGTAATGCACTGGTCTCACAAGCCAAAAACCGCTTTAGCGAGCTGCTGCCACATTTATCATCAATCGATCTCACTAAAGAGAAAGAAGATAACGGCACTCGCCTGGTGTTTTCGACCTATCCGACCATCATGAACCGCATTGATGGCATGGACAGCGATACCCGCTTTTACGGTGTCGGCCATTTTGATTTGATTATCATTGATGAAGCGCATCGCTCGGTGTATCAGAAATACAAAGCGATTTTTGACTACTTTGATGCCATATTGATTGGCCTGACCGCCACACCCAAAGCCGAAGTCGATCACAATACCTACAGTTTATTCGGCATTGAGGATAACAATCCAACCTTTGCTTATGAGCTGGATAAAGCGGTGGAAGAGGGCTTCTTAGTCCCGCCCAAAGCGATGTCGGTACCGTTGAAATTTATGCGCGAAGGGGTGCATTACAATCAACTATCTGACGCTGAAAAAGCTGAGTATGAAGAGAAATTTGGCGATCCGACCCAGGGCGAAGCGCCCGATGAGATTGACAGTGCAGCACTAAATAAATGGTTATTTAACAGCGATACCGTTGATAAGGTGCTCGATCACCTCATGACGCATGGCATCAAAGTGCAGGGCGGGGATAAGCTCGGCAAGAGCATTATTTTTGCCAAAAGTCATGCCCACGCCTTGTACATCGAAGAACGCTTTAATAAAAATTACCCCGAATATGCCGGTAAGTTTTTACGGGTGATTGATAACTACGAAAGCAAAGCCCAGGATTTGCTGGAAGTCTTTGTGGATGAATACGAAGAACACGATCCACAGATTGCCGTATCAGTGGATATGATGGATACCGGCGTCGATGCACCACGCGTGGTCAACCTGGTGTTTTTCAAACCAGTCAAATCGCCCACTAAATTCTGGCAGATGATCGGCCGTGGTACCCGTTTATGTCCTGATTTATTTGGCAGCGGTGAGCATAAAACCCATTTTGTGATTTTTGATTATTGCCAGAATTTTGAGTTCTTTGATGCCAATCCCGATGGTGTCCAGGGCAAGATCGTTAAAAGCCTGATCCAGCAGGTATTTGAAGCGAAACTGGAAGTCGCCATGCTGATTCGCGGTGACACTGCCCGGACGGATGAGCAGGCGGAACTGGCCGAAAGTTATATCAACGAGTTGTATCAGGCGATAGCCGGTTTAGACAGAAACCGCTTTGTAGTCAAAGCCAAGCTCAGATATGTGGTTGAGTTCAGTGACAAAGCCCGTTGGCAGAATCTGTCCAAAAGTGATTTGCTGGATATCAATACCGAACTGGCCAAGCTGGTGCTGGCTGATAAAAACGATGATGAGTTTGCCCGGCGCTTTGATGTTCTGGTGCTGAATTTTCAGATAGCCTTATTAACCGGCTCGCATAGTCTGAGCCAGTTTATTAACAAAATAAGCAGCACCGCGAATGCTTTGTTAAAAAAGCAGAATATTCCTGCTGTCGCTTTGCAAAAAGACCTGCTGAATGAATTACAAACCGAGATTTTCTGGCAAGCAATCAGTGTCAACCGACTGGAAAATGTGCGGGTCGCTTTGCGCGATTTGATGAAATATCTCGATAAAGATCAGCAGCCTATCGTCAACACCTCATTTGAAGACACGCTCGATCACGACGGCATCAGCATTCATGAGCCCATCGGCACCTACGTCACGCTGCAAAGTTATAAAGACAGGGTAGAGTCGTATGTGCGAAGTCACAGTGATCATCTGGTGATTCAAAAGCTGAAAAGCAATAAACCGATTACCGAAACCGAAATCAATCTGCTGGAAAGCATTCTTTTTGATGGTCAGACGGTCGGCACCAGGCAGGAGTATGTAGACACCTATGGTGATACACCGCTGGGCGTATTTATAAGGAATATTGTCGGGCTCGATATGGCTGCCGCACAGGCACATTTTGCTGAGTTTATTCAGGCCGGCAATTTACGCGCCGATCAGATGACGTTTATCAATAACATCATCAGCTACCTGAACAGAAATGGTGTGATTGAGAAAACCATGTTGTTCGAACCGCCATTTACCCATATTCACGATCAAGGTCTGCTGGGCGTGTTTGATGATGCTGCGGCGACCAAGGTGATTAGTTTGATTGACCGCGTGAATCAAAATGCTCTGGCAGCAGCCAGCTAGCAATGTTGCTGAAGTATCTGAAGCAGCTTAAAGAGTTTGTTAGTCTCAAGGAGTGGTTGGATGACTGGCGTTTTGCCAAACGAAGTAGTTTAAGAGCGACCGCCATAAGAGTGATGAGTATATTTGACGCACACCAGATTCCTGTCACCAGAATCCCTCAGATATTCCCCGAATTTAATTTCAAATTCAGCGACTTTGATAGCCTGGACTCGCTGATAAATGTCCTGACGCCCGAGTTATTGGACAAATTAGCTGAACATTTCTTTATCCGCCGTGAGTGGTTAGACACCGGTTACGGTGCTATTCAGAAACGTTATGAATATGGATATAACTTTAGATCTTTATACGATTTGATAGCCAACAACCAAGATCATGTGGACGAAATGACCACGCTGATTGCTTATTTTGTCGTTGAGGATGGAGTTAAATTTGTACCCGTAGCTGACCATGACACTGATGGCAGTCTGATGGTTATTCTCGAGCATAAAACAACGCCCAAGGATGGAGATGAATTTACATATAGTCGTTATCAACCACTGTATTTTGGCTACTGGCATTACTACAAAACCAGAATGATGATTAAGTCCTTATCATTATTGTTTATTCAAAGCCCACGAATATTGATCCATAAAGGACTTTTCACCAAACAGTTAAAAGAAGAGGAGCTTTATAAACGGTTTGCAGTGCAGATTGTAAATAATACTGTCCCTGGATGGTGGCATCCTGATGATTACATTTTTTGCAATGGTCAAAGTACCCAAGAAAAAGATCCTGCTGACGCCAAAAAGATGCATGATTTTTTGAAGCGTAAACATCTTTACGACCAAATCAAAAAACTCAGCGCATCAGAATTTCTCGATTAAGTTTGATAGTTCATTACGCATTCAGAATTTGAAATCTTGCTGGGCTGAGTAGTGTAAATCTGTCCAGATTTTAAATTCTGGAAGCGCGAGTTATCTGTCAGCACCTGAATCTCAATTTGTCATAACCTGAATGATACGAACCACAAAGAAAGCGTGGTTTGCGCTTTGTATTTTTGCTTACATTTAAGTTCGCATAATATATATTATGTTAAATTGAATGTTCAAGAATAATATCTGATAGAAATGTAAGTGCTTACGATATGAAATCATCACTTCTCCACTTCAGGTGCTAAAAATCCAAAAAGCAGCAGTTCAGAATTTAATTTCTGATGTGTTATGATGCCCGGTAATCATCGCCAGATTTTAAATTCTGAAAGCATAAAATAAAGCCCAACTGAAAATTTCAGTTGGGCCTTCAAAAGATAAGTACTAAAACTAAAAGTTATCGGTGTGAGACTTTCACCACGGTGTGTTTCCAGAAATCCTGCGCTTTGTGTTTTATCGTTTCCAGGCTTTCAGATTGCTCTTCAGGTTGACGATGAATTTTCAGCATGATTTCAATGCCGGCTATCAGGTAGTCTCCTGCCGTTAACATCAAGGTTGAGAGTTTGTCCTGATGGTCTGCTCGGGTGTTGATGCCAACAATCGCATCACTGCGATCTTCGACTTCCAGATCCGCTTTCAAGGAATGCAGGTTACTGTGAACGCTCTCACTGAGTAACTGGTATGTCGTGCGGTACTCATTGAGTAGTCCTGCCAGTTCCGCTTTGATAAACACGTGGATATCATCGCGATCGTCTTCGTCAGCACTGTTGATAACGTTTTTGAGGTGGTTTATTTCCTCCTCTGTAAAGGTCGGTGTTTCCAACTGTTGGTTATACAGTCTGATCAAGACTTCCCTCCTCTGGTCATCATCGCCAACTGTCATGGCTTCCAGCAAATCATCGTGCTGATGGAATGCTACCAGATTAAACAACAGCTCCAGCATGCAACGGGCCATGATCTCTACCTGGTGAGTCATGCCACGTTCAGACATCAGAATAATCGACTGAAAATGTGACAGCATTCGCTGGAAATGCAGTGTCAGATACACCTCTTTCTCATCGTCCGGGTGAATGTGACAGTGATTCAGGACCGATTGCCCCAGCTTATTGAGGTCTTTGCAAACGGTGTAGTAGCCGCTTTGCTTAATTTCCGTGGCAAAATCGCCATGGCAGCATTGTTCTGATAAAAAACCGACTTCTCTGAAGCTGGCGGCATCATTCATATTGTCTCCCCTTCTTCAAAATCAATAACTTCATCTTACTCTTTAAACACCGTGAGACAAACCGTCACCAGCATGCTGTCTGGTTTTGACAGTGATATTCAAATATGTCTAACTGGGAGTAGAATTAATTTGTAATAGGTGGAAACAATGAGTTGGAGAGAAGACGGCAAAGAAAAAACCTACACGGATGAGGAAGTTGAAGCCAGACTGAAGCAGGAACTGCCTCACTGGTATCTTGAAAACGGCTGGATTCGTCGGAAATATAAAACCAGTAGTTGGAAAAGCACCTTGATGGTGGTCAATACGGTAGGTCATCTGGCTGAAGCAGCATTCCACCATCCGGACCTGACTGTGTCCTATGCCTTTGTCATTGTGAAACTGGTCAACCACGCTGCCAAAGGCATTACTGATAAAGATTTCGAACTGGCCAGGAAAATTGAAGAAGTGGTCATGTGGCAGCCGGGATTGGATGACGGGGCATTAACAGGGACACCTGACGATCCCCGTTTCAAATACATCAAATACGATTAATGAGTGACGGAGCGATGCCATGAACGATGAAATGCTCAATATGGATATACGCAAGTTCCTGAAGCAGGTCGGTGTCACCTCTCAACGTGAAATCGAACATGCGATTATCCGGGCGCTGGATAATGATGAACTCAATGGTATGGAAACCATTGAAGTCAAAATGACGCTGGACGTCCCCGCGCTGTCTATCAAGCATAAAGTGGATGGCACCATTCATCTGAGCTAAATCACGGGAGGTCTGATATGACTGACCAGGCTTTAGACACTGATAAAGTAGTCAATTTACTCAATCAAATTCTTGAAACTGAACTGGCGGGTGTGGTTCGCTACACCCACTACTCTTTTATGGTCTATGGTTACGGCCGTATCCCCATCGTATCCTGGATGCGAAGTCAGGCTGACGAGTCGCTTACTCATGCTCAGGAAGCCGGCGAACTCATCACCCACCTTGGTTACCATCCCTCGCTGGGGATTGGCACCCTGCTGGAATCACAGCAGCATGACATCGGCGCGATTCTCCATGAATCCCTCGAACATGAGCAGTTGTCGATTGAGAAATATCATGCCTTACTCAAACTGGTTGAAGGAAAAAGCGTGATGCTGGAAGAATATGCCCGCCAGAAAATCAGCGAAGAGGAAATGCATGTCGGTGAAGTCAGGAAAATGTTAAGGAAACCAGGTGATTAATGGATATCGAT
Organism: uncultured Methylophaga sp.; assembly: GCA_965229455.1. Taxonomy (GTDB): domain Bacteria; phylum Pseudomonadota; class Gammaproteobacteria; order Nitrosococcales; family Methylophagaceae; genus Methylophaga. Next base: position 1,513,518 of record OZ245877.1, on the reverse strand, counting down.
GAATCCTTGAATGTGTTTGGAGAACCGCTTCAGAGCTGTAGTGAAGAACCCCTGACCGGCTTTTACCGCGATGGTTGCTGCAACACCAGCGATGCTGATTATGGTCAGCATACCGTCTGTGTTCAGGTGAATCAGGCTTTTCTTGAATACTCACGTTTTCGCGGCAATGACCTGACTACCCCAATGGATGAATTCGGTTTTCCCGGGCTGAAGGAAGGTGATCGCTGGTGTCTGTGTGCGGTGCGCTGGCTGGAGGCTTATGAACACAATATGGCACCCCGCGTTTACCTGGCTGGTACCCATCAGCGGGCAACCGAAATTATTCCACTGGATTTGTTGAAAGCGTTTGCTGCTGATCTTAACTAGCGGGACTCAGCGCTGCTTCGCTGAAAAATGTCTCGACATCATCAATACGCTGCGTGATGGGCATCGGCGGCAGGCTACGCATAAAGACTTTGCCATAGGGTTTGCTTAAAAACCGGGGATCGCACAACACCAGTACGCCCGAATCCTGTTTATCGCGAATCAGTCGGCCAATGCCCTGCTTCAGTTGGATCACGGCTGAAGGTATCTGTATTGAACGGAATGGATTACCGCCCCGCTCCCGCAAATGATTAATTCTGGCTTCCAAGACCGGATCACCCGGTGAGGCAAAAGGAATTTTATCGATGAGCACGCAGGACAGAGCTTCGCCCCGCACATCGACGCCTTCCCAGAAACTGTTGGTGCCGAGTAACACCGCGTTACCATGGTCTCTGAACTCGGCCAACAGCTGATTTTTGGCTCGGCTGCCTTGAACCATGATCGGGTAATCCATATCCTGCAGCGCATCAGCCACCTCATTCAATGCACGGTAACTGGTGAAAAGCAAAAAGGTGCGACCTCGGCTGTGCTCAATCACCGAGCGGGCAATGTCTGCAATATGCTGGTTGTAGGTCTGATGTGACGGTTCGACAGGAATCGAAGGCATGTAAAGAAGACTCTGCCTCGCATAATCAAACGGGCTATTCCAGCTCGCTGTCACGGGGTCATCCAAACCCAGCTGCTGGATGAAGTTGTTGAATTTTCCCGCCACGGTTAATGTGGCTGAGGTAAATATCCAGGCACTGGGTTTATCGGCAATCCACTGCTGGAAGTGCTGACTGATTTCCTGTGGTGTGGCGTGCAGAATAAAGCCACTCCCCCGGATATCGAGCCACAACACCAGGTTCTCATCCTCAGCGTTATCATTGAAAATCGATAATCGGTCGATCAGATCCTGACCACGCTCAAAGCACTGTTCCAGTCCCCGGCTGCGTTCACTGGCGGTTTCCAGCGTTTCTGTCAGGGTTTCGAGGGCACTGATTAAGACTTCAAGTTGTTCTTTAACTTCAGGAAAACGTTGCAGGCATTGGTGCCAGGGCAAACGCTGTTCGCTGTCGCCTAAACTCAGTTTGAGTTGATGTAAACGGCTTTCCAGCTTGTCGGCAGCTCGTCGAATGCTATCCATATCGTTCGCTTCCAGTTCCATTTCGCGGATACTGTCACGGCTGAGCTCAAGTAACTGATGACTACTGACACGATGCCCCAGAAACTGGCTGGCAATCGCGGGCAACTGGTGTGCCTCATCAATAATAAACGCATCGGCATCGGGTAACACTTCACCCTGCCCTGACGCCTTAAGCGCCATATCAGACATCAACAGATGATGGTTGACGATCACAATATCCGCCTCCTGCGCCTTGCGCCGGGCTTCGACGATAAAACACTGATCATAATCCGGGCACTGCTGCCCGAGGCAGTTGTCGACGGTCGAGGTCACTTTGGGCCATAACGGCGATTGCGCTTCCAGCAAATCTGTCTCACTCAGATCACCGGAATCAGTTTTACCGGTCCATTCGCGAAGGTCCTGCAACACATGTTGGTTCATCGCTGAACTGGGTTCAGTTTCTGCCAATGACAACCGGTAATGGCACAGATAATTACTGCGCCCCTTGAGTAAAGCCGCTTTTAATGGCGCAGACAGGACTTCACGCAGTTTCGGCAAATCCTTTTTAAATAATTGATCTTGTAGATTTTTTGTGCCAGTTGAGATGAAGACTTTTTGCCCTGATAATATGGCGGGCGCCAGATAGGCATAGGTTTTACCGGTACCGGTGCCGGCTTCGGCTATCAGTGTTTCCCGGTTTGTGAGTGCCTCAGTGACTTTTTCTGCCATTTCAATCTGCTGGCTGCGGACACTGTAATGCTCAACATGTTGGGATAGCAGGCCACCATCAGCGAATAAGTGTTCAATATCGTCTTGCATGCTTTATTTCAACGTTGGTTCATAGCCCAGATAATGATCGTGCCGAGTACCAGAAAGCCGGTCATCGCGGCTAGGGCATGACGCTGATATCGGGCGATGAGTTCATCCTCTGGAATGGTCGACAAAATGTAGGGCTGGCCCTTATGCGGGCTGCTTCGCATCATGCTGAGCTGTTTTACTTTGGCACGCTGTCCAATCTGTCTTTTGACTGCAATGGTCGCGTCCTCTCTCGCTCGCTGCCATTCCTGTTGATTGATTTCACCATCATTATCCGTGTCATAGTGATGTAGTAGCTGGTTCGGGTCCTGTTTCCACTCGCGCAGTTTATGGCTGACCTGCTGGCGAATGGTCTGGTCTTCAACACTGGCGACGCTCTTGAACAGTCCCATGGCATAGAGTGGCTCGCCCTCAAGAATAGTCCACTCGGTATATCGGCGTGGTGGCACCACATCATGCTTGTACCAGATCCGTTTATTACGGGTAATGACCTGCGCATCATCAGGATCGATAGCGCACTCACCTGTGCCATCATCCAACAGGAACACTTCTTCGCTGGTAGCCTGCTTAACCACTCGCCAGCGGGTACGGCTTCGGCCTTTGCTGCTGTATTCGCGCGTCTTTTCTTCAATTTTGTAGGAGTACCAGACACAGCGTGTTTGCGATAACGGTGAAAAAATGACTGGACCTTCCATCATGCCAGCCTGACCAATCAGCTCAATATACCCTTGAGGAGCTGATCGGATACGAGCGGTGGGAATATTCTGTATCAGTCTGGCGTGCTGGTACCAACAGGTCATTCGCCAGAATAAAAACAGCGCAATGGCTATCGCGACTGCTGCGCCCAGCCAGAACTCCCAGTTTTCAAGTTGCTGGATTTCAAGCGATATGGCAGCCAGAAAATCCTGCATTTACTGTTCAAACAGGCCGCGCAAATTGACATCAGCAGTCTCTTCCGCACTGAACTCCAGCAGCGTAAACGCTTTAAAGTTAAACAGCCGCGCAATAATCACATCCGGGAACTGTTCAATGCGGACATTGTTGATGTTGACACTCTCGTTATAAAACTCGCGGCGATCGGCAATCGCGTTCTCCAGTCCGGTAATACGCGCCTGCAGATGCTGGAAGGTTTCGTCAGCTTTCAGTTCCGGATAGGCTTCAGCCAAGGCGAACAGGTTACCCAGTCCCAATCTTAAAGCCCCTTCAGCCTGACCCAGTTGCGCGACATCACCCTGTTGCTGCGCACTAGCGACAGAGGAACGTGCCAGCATCACCTTTTCCAGGGTTTCCTGCTCGTATTGCATGTATTGGCGACAAGTTTCGACCAGCTTTGGCAACTCGTCATGACGTTGTTTGAGCAAGACATCAATATTGGACCAGGCTTTACTGACATTGTGTTTCAAACTGACCAGGTTGTTGTAAATGATGACGATATAGACCAGCAGAACCGCAACCAGCCCCCAGAAAATAAACTCGCCTACACTCATCGTCGCTCCTTGTTATGTTTCCTGGTTATCCCAGAGTTCCTGTTCTGGCCCGTTTTCACGCGTCCAGACCCGGTTGCCGATAATTTTAAACTGTGCGATCGACATAGCGCCGCGTTTTTTACGGGCACTTTCCGGTTTGCTCTCCATCGCTGCGGCTATCGCCTCACGACTGGCTTCGAAGATTTCGTCCGCTTCGTATTCTTCATCAAATAGGACCAGCACGGCAAAATCCCAGTCCTGATCCGGGTTGAGCTGACCAATTCTGGGACTGGAGCGGGTATTGTCAAAAATGGCGCGACCTTTGATGATAAATTTTTTGTCTTTGCGCTCTCCAGACAGACCCAATGCGTCTATTGGACTACCAGGGTCGTCAAGTAGAGAGAGATTCAGTGCTTTGGCAGCATCAAACCGGGCGATTTCACCGGTCACTGGTAAGGTACTGCCAGTAGTCTGGCGATATTTTGCTGCCAGCTGCCGGGTTTCATGCATCAATTTATCTATGGAGTACAGTTCCATATCTACCTGGGTGGAGTGTGTCATGAGGCTCATTATACATGGCAAAAAAAACGGTCCACCCACTGTCGTAGACGGACCGTTAATTGTGCGAGGCTGTGAATCAATCCTCTTTATGATAGACCACAGCTAAATAACTGAGTTTCAAGTTATTTTATTTTTTTGCATCCAGTTCTTTCTGGTAATACTTATGAACCAGTTTATCCTGATTCTCCAGCAGATAGTCGATGCTAGGTTCATTGTTCATCGCTTTTTCCAGCGCGCGACGGGTCGCTTCGCGATGAATGTTGAACAGCGCTTCATGATCCAGATCTTCAACAGTGGTGATGCTTGGATTCAGCCACACAGAAACGATGATACCCAGATCGTTGACCTTGTCTTTAGGGATAGTACCGTTACGAACCGCATCCAGAACACCGTTGGCGATCGCGCCTTGAACGGTACCCATCAGAATATTGGTGTAAGCCGTTTTCTTAACGGTGACCTTGCTGACCATGATGGTGGCTGGACGAACTTGCATATCGGTGTTCATCAGTGCCAGCACACGAGAATGGCCCTGTACCTGGTCACCCATCAGGTTGGCGAAAGCAGTACCGAATGGACCATCCAGTTCACCGATAACTACTTCTGGTTCAGCCGCTGTGAAAGCGGGACCACCACCGACCAGTGCTTCACCGGTACGCATTACGATTTTATCGCTCATTAAGATTCTCCTTAAGATTGGACGTAAAAAATTTCACCATTATCCCGCTCTGAGTGACTCGTCGCAACCCGCGCCCCATCTTGTTCGACAAGCGTTGGCAGAGTAATCAACCATATACAGCGGCTTGATGGCAGCTGCAAAACAAAGCCTGGTGGGTAGAAATAATTTGAGTCTGTCGGAATTAACAGAGCAAAAAGCGATGCCCTGCGCGATTTAATAGCAAACACTGTTTGGCGTGAACAAGGCAATACATATTATTGATTATTGACAAATTTTGTCCTGTCAGGCACTAAAAGCTTGCTTTATCAGTCAGACAAGGCAAGTTAAACTAGCCTTTTTTCCACAAGCTAAAAACCATGGCAGATATTGCAACACCCTACGAGCGCATCGGCGGCGAAGCCGGTGTCAGAAAGCTGTGTCAGACTTTCTACCAGATCATGTGCGAGACAGAGCAGACACAGCTGATCCGCAGCCTGCACCCCGAAGACATCAGCAGCAGTGAAGAGAAACTGTTTATGTTTCTGAGCGGCTGGCTTGGTGGTCCGCCCCTGTTTACAGACAAGTTCGGTCATCCCCGGCTCCGGGCACGACATCTGCCCTTCTCTATTGGCATCGAAGAACGCGACCAATGGCTTTACTGCATGGCACAGGCTCTGAAAACGATGGATCTTGACCGGCTATTTGCAGAACAATTAATGTCCTCATTTGTACAAACCGCTGACTTCATGCGAAATAGACAGGAGCAAACCACGGGATGAAAATCGGGGCATTGATTATCGGTGATGAAATCCTATCCGGTAAAAGACAGGATCGTCATTTTGCACATTTACAGGAAGTGCTCGCCGCACGTGGACTGGAGCTCAGCTGGAGCCTCATCGTCGGTGATGATGCCGCCGATCTCGAGCGTGCCATGCGCTTTTCAATGGCGAGTGATGATTTGGTCTTCAGTTTTGGCGGCATCGGCGCAACCCCGGATGACCGCACCCGCCAGACCGCTGCACTGGTTAAAGGTGTGCCCCTGGTGCCACATCCTCAGGCAGTCAAGGAAATCGAAGACAAATTCGGTGAAGCGGCTTACCCCAATCGTATTCTGATGGGGCACCTGCCCGAAGGCTGCAGGCTGATTCCCAACCCGGTGAGTTGCGTGGCGGGTTTCAGCGTCGATAATCATCATTTTATGCCTGGCTTTCCGGAAATGGCCTGGCCGATGGTGGAATGGTTGCTCGACAACGAATATGCCCATTTGCGTGATCTGCGACCACGCAGTGAACGCATTATCCGCATTACCAGGGGGCGCGAGTCCGACCTGCTGCATACCATGAATCAAATTGTCGATGACTATCCTGATCTGCTTTTATCCAGCCTGCCTCACTTGGGCGATGAGCCCTATATCCTGTTCAGCCTGCGCGGTGATGAACAGCAGGTGCAACAGGCCATGGCCGTGATGATTGCCGAAATCGAGAAGTCCGGGTTTATCTGGGATGATCAGGCCGGCGGCAGAAAATAAAACCATAAGGTCAAAGACAGCACACTGATGACCGTGGTGAGAAAGACTGCGGCGGCATAAATACCACTGTCGAGTCCATAGCGTTCACATATCACGATGCCGAAAATCATGGTCGGCATCGCGGCCAGTAATACCACAGCGGTGGAAATATCCTGTGGCATAGACAGGCCATGACTGACAACAAACGCCACAATAGGCGCTATCAGCAATGAAATCACGCTGACCGGTAGCAGCATTGGCAAAAACTTCAGGCGCATCGTATCCCAGCGGATACTCATTCCCAGCGCGATCAGCATCAATGGCACCACGCCGCCCGACAGCGTCGATAAGGTATTGTGAACCAGTTCTGGTCTGGGGACGTCCAAGATATTCAACAGCATGGCCACGGCCACAGCCCAGAGTGGAGGTACTTTTCGCAATTCACGCAAGGGGTGAACTTCCCGACCGTCCGCACCAAAATGATTAGCCATTAAAATGCCCAGGGTCAGCAGTACCGGTGTACAGGCGAATAAATCAAATTGAAGTACAACCGAATTACTCCATTTACCCAGTACCTGATCAGTGACCGGTAGCCCCAGATAAGTCGCATTGGGAAATACGGCGGCCAGTAGTAAGGCTCCTTTAGTCGGCCGGCTGATCTCGAAAGAACGGAGTACCAAAATCATCAGCAAAGCAGAGACCGCCAAAGTTGATAAAGCGACCAGCGAGATTTTCATTGAAGTGAGATCAATCGGCGCGCCCCAGATCACATCCAGCACCAGTGCCGGTAGCAAAATATAAAATACCAGATCAGTCAAAGCCCGGCGGTGAGCCAGCGCGGGGATATGCCTGGGAGCCAACAATCGCCAGAGTGTGCCAAAGGCAATCAGCAGCCCCATCTGCAACATGGTCGACAACATGCCATTCGCCTTGCGGGGAGAAAAACTGATCCTAGCAACCGCTGCACTAAAACAAAAGCGCTGTGAATGCCCGAATCACCTTGCCTGATGCTGGTTGGCAGCGTATCTTTAACTGAATTTCATCATTAACTTGAGATAGACCAGAAGGATAGCCAGGGTTTATCAGATGGTGAATTAATTCTGCATTGGCCTGTTTCGAGGAACGCATTATGTCTCTGTCCAAGCAACTCCTGATCCTGATCAGTCTGATTTTCCTGATTGTCTTCTCGGTCAGCTTTTATTTAAGCATGAACAATATTCGCAATTATCTGGAGGTTGAATCCCAGATTCACGTTCAGGATACCGCTACCTCGCTGGGTTTATCCTTGAGCCCGCATATGACTGATGAGCAGGATCCTATCTTGCAGACAATGATGAATGCCATCTTTGATATGGGCTATTACAAGGAAATGCGCCTGGAAAATGTCGATGGTGAAAACCTGGTCACACTGACCAATCCAGTACAGATGGAAGGTGTACCCGACTGGCTGATAAGACTGTTACCGATGAAAACTGCCACAGCGCGAACTGAAATCAGCTCGGGCTGGAATATTTCCGGCACACTTTATGTCAGCAGCAACCCTTCCTATGCCTATCTCAAACTGTACGAACAAGCCAAGGAGACGCTGCTTTACTCCCTGTTTATTTTCCTGGCGGCCTTCCTGCTGTTAATGCTGGTACTGCGATTGACGCTTCAACCACTGCGAGACATACAGAAACAGGCTAATGAGATTTCCAGTGGTAATTTCACCACAATTAACAGGCTGCCCTGGACCACCGAGGTGCGCCATGTCGCGAACTCAATGAATGGCATGTCACGTAAAATCGGCGATACCATTGCCCGGCTGAATACCCGTCTGGATTCACTCAGTGACAGCCTGAAACGTGACCCTCTGACCCGTCTGCTCAATCAGGCAACATTCAGTGTTGATGTCAAACGCGCCCTCTCTGCGGGTAGTCATGGTTATGTGCTGTATTTCAAATTTGATGATCTCGCTACAATCAGCAAAGAACTGGGCAATCAAAAAGTCGATAAATTACTGCAGTCATTCGCCGAACTACTGCGTAAAAATGCCCCTGAAGAAGCTGGTGTCTACCGTCTTTACGGCTCTGAATTTGCATTGATCAGCCCAGACTCAGATGTGAATTCGGTCACAGCTTTGGCTGAGCGACTCAAGCACGATATCAATGAGTTAGGTCAACGCTATGAGCTGGATGACATGGTGCATACCGGTATTGTGTATTTCGATAAGACCAGTGAATTTGATCGCCTGATGCCGGCCTTGATCGAAGCTTATGAACAGGCCAGAAACATTGGTCAGAATGCCTATTTCATCAAGCAGGACAGCATCAGCTCGATGACTGAACAGGCCTGGCGCGAAGCCATCGTCCATGCTATCGACAACAACACGCCTGAAATCACTTTCACGGCTGAAGCTTATAATTACAATACCGATATTCCCCTCAAGGTGATGCAGGAAGCCTTTACCGTGGTCAAAGACGCCAGCGGCAAGGCGCTGTCCATCGGTACCTTCTTCTCCGTTGCACAAGAGTTTGATCTGGCTGAAGATCTGGACAAAGTCATCGTCAACAAAATCATTCTCAAAATGGAAGCCGAAAACATCACCACGCCGGTTACCATCAACCTGTCAATGCCATCGGTGTCATCGCTGGCATTCCACCGCTGGCTCAAAGCCCGTATGGAACAAACCAGCCTGGCTAATCATCTGTTGGCTTTTTCGGTTACCGCTTATGCCGCAGCCAAGGATATTGCAGCCTTCGACAGTTTCAGCAGCTTTGTCGAGTCTCAGGGGGCAACCGTGCTGTTAAAACGTTATTCCTCCGACATCATCCCTGTCGAAATGCTGCATGATCTACACATCGACTATATACGACTGGCGCGGGATCTGACACATAACATCCGAGGCAATGCCAGCAAGCCAGACTTCCTTGAGCTGATTCAGGAAGTATCGAGCCTGATTGAAATTAAGGTGCTGGCTGAATCGGTAGAAGCCGATGAGGACTTTGAGATTGTGAAACAGACCGGCTTGTTTGGTATCAGCCGCTGAGTCTGATCGCCGGGGATTAAATGCGTCTTTACCGTCACAGTCTGATAACGCTGCTACTGGCTTCGCTGCTGTTTGCCCTGCCGGGCATCGCCAAGCTCAATATCAGCGATGAAGTACTGGCCCGCATCGAGAGCCAGTACAATAAATTCGCGCGCAAACGTGTTGAAGGCTGGCGTGAACTGGTAGACGATCCGGCCAATCACGACTTACCGGAAAAAGAAAAATTGGAACTGGTCAATCAATTCTTCAACAGTAATGTGCAGTTTATTAACGATATCGATTTGTGGCAGAAAAAAGATTACTGGGCGACGCCACTGGAAATGCTGTCTATCGGTGCCGGCGACTGTGAAGACTATTCAATTGCCAAATACTTCACCCTCAAAGAGCTGGGCGTCGATGAAAGCAAGCTGAGAATCACCTATGTTAAGGCCATTGAAATCGATCAGGCACACATGGTGCTGACCTACTTTGAAACCAAGCGTTCAGTACCGCTGGTACTTGATAACCTGATTACCGATATCAAACCGGCCAGCCGCCGCAATGATCTGGTGCCGGTCTACAGCTTTAACGGTACCGGACTGTGGCTCGCCAAATCCCGTGGTGAAGGCCAACGGGTTGGCGAAGCTTCCAAACTCTCGCTATGGAATGATCTGGAGAGACGGATGAAGGAACAGGCACTGCAGTAATTATTGGGCCAGTTCTCCAAGATGGCCTTCAGCAGCCAATGGTAGCAGCCAGTAATGAATATCCGCTCCCGGATGATCCTGCTGCAGTTCCCTGAGTAATTGCAAGCTCAAATCTGCATTCACTTCAACCCAATACAGGTGCTGTTTTCGCCAACCCTGAACCTGTTCATTGATGCTCATCGGATGCTGTGAACCGTGCCCCGCTACAAGACTGGAAGTAAAGCCACTGATATCTTCCCGCATCAATAACCAGTCGGTTAACGTTTCGGCAAACTCTGGCAATATGGTGAGGCCAAGCAACTGTTTCATAGGGTTTTCCTGCCATAACGTTCAAACAACACCGGTAGCAGAATCAAGGTCAGCAATGTGGCGCTAACCAGACCACCGATAACTACGATAGCCAGGGGGCGCTGAATTTCGGATCCCGGTCCACTTGCAAACAGCAACGGTACCAGTCCAAAAGCGGCTATCGTCGCGGTCATCATCACCGGGCGTAGGCGCCGTATTGCCCCCTGTCTGACAACCTCTTTCATAGCCAGTCCCTGTGCCAGCAACTGGTTGAAGAAACTCACCATCACGACGCCATTCAGCACAGCAATACCCAGCAGCGCAATAAAACCAACCGACGCCGGGACAGACAAATACTCACCCGTGAGCCACAGTGCGCTGACACCACCGACCAGGGCAAACGGTACATTTGTCATCACCAGCACAGCCTGACGTAATGATTGAAATGTTGAAAAAAGCAACAGAAATATCATGACCATGGCGACGGGAACTACCAGTAACAAACGTTTCGAGGCACGCTGCTGATTTTCGAACTGCCCACCCCAGGAGAGGCTGTAACCACTGGGTAAGTCGAGTTGTTCAGAGACCAGCGCTTGCGACTCTTCTACAAAGCTCACCAGATCACGATCAGACACATTAACCACTATTACGGCCATCCGTTTGCCAAGCTCACGCTTGATGGAAACAGGGCCCTCGACCTGCTTCAATGTGGCGATATCGGACACACGGATTTCCTGACCGTTATTGACTATCAGTCTGGCATTAGCAAACGCTTCCGTACTGCTACTGCCCCTTTCATTAGCTTTAATTACCAGCGGGTAGCGTCTGGCAGCCTGATAGATGGTGCCGACCTGAGCGCCCTCTATCAGCATTCTGAGTTGCGGTAACAATGCTTCCACAGTCAGGCCCAGTCGTCCGACTTTCAAGGGATCCAGTTCAAGCTGAAAATACTGTGCCCCATCGGTTTGGCTGAGTATGACATCTTCAGCACCTGGAATCTGTTGCACAATATCGCTGATTTCTTCACTGAGTCGACTCAGTTTGTCGCCCTCGTCTCCAAAGACCTTAATCGCCAGATCTCCTCTGACCCCAGTCAGCATTTCTGATACCCGCATTTCGATAGGTTGTGTAAAGCCGTAATTAAGCCCTGGAAATTTATCCATGACGGCACGAATACGATCTTTCAGATCTTCCTTACTATCGCTTTGCCACTCAGAACGCGGCTTGAGCACCATAAACATATCGGTTTCATTCAGTCCCATCGGATCCAGCCCTAACTCATCCGCCCCGGTTCTGGCCACAATACCCTGAATATCAGGTACCTGTTGCAGTAAGGTATGTTGAACACGACGATCTGTTTCTACGGATTGGTCCAGTGTAATAGAGGGCAGTTTTTCCAACTGGACAATCAGATCCCCTTCATCCATCACTGGCATAAAGGTCTTACCGACCTGGTTGAACAGTATCACCGTCATTAGAAGTAACGTCAGGGCGACAGAAACAACAATGCCGGCATGATTCAGTGACCAGTCCAGTGCCGGCTGATAAAGCCGTTTCAGCAACGCCGGCAACCAGGGTTCTTTATGGCCGACCTGTCCCAGTAAAAACGATGCCAGCACCGGAATGACCGTCAGGGCCAGGACTAATGATCCGGCCAGAGCGAAAACAATCGTCAATGCGACTGGTGCAAACAGCTTGCCTTCCAGTCCCTGTAAGGTCAGTAGCGGCAGGAAAACAATGATGATAATCACAATCCCCGAGATGACCGGAACGGAAACATCGCGAACGGCTCGGTAAATTAGATGTAGCCGCGGCAACATATTCCGGCGTTTTTCATCAGCCAGTTGTGACACTACGTTCTCAACCACGACGACAGCGGCATCGACTAACATCCCTATCGCTATCGTCAGCCCCCCCAAGCTCATCAGATTGGCCGACAGACCAAACTGGCGCATCATGATAAATGTCACCATGGCGGCCAGCGGCAGAACCAGGGCCACAGTGATGGCGGCCCGAATGTCCCCTAGAAACAAAAGCAGAAACACCAGAACCAGAACGACCGCTTCCAATAAGGCCTTGGAGACACTATGGATGGCATCAGAAACCAGTTCACCCCGGTTATAAAATACTTCTAAGGTAACGTCCTCAGGCAGGCCAGGCTGGATTTCCTTGATACGCTGCTCTACTCCCATAATAACGGTTTTAGCATTGGCTCCACGCAAGCCCAGCACCAGGCCCTGAACAACTTCACCAGTGCCATTGGCACTGACTGCGCCATAACGGGTCAATGCACCCAGCTGAACAGTCGCAACCTGACCGACAGTGACAGGTTCAATACGATCGGCTTTAACCACCAGTTGCTCAATATCTTCAATGGTTGAGAGGTTACCTTCAGCCCTGACCAGCAGGACCTCTTCACCTTTATCAATGCGACCGGACCCATCATTGCGGTTGTTTTCCGTCAATGCCGCCTGCAGATCGAACAGCGAGATATCGAGTGCAGCCATGTGATCCAGATCAGGCACCACTTCAAAGGTTTTGACCCGGCCACCCAGCGCATTCACATCTGCGACACCTTCCACGCTTCTCAAAGCCGGTCGGATCACCCAATCCAGCAAGTCACGTTTTTCCATCAGGCTCAGCGTTTCACTGTTGACGGTGAACATGAACATTTCGCCCAGTGGTGTGGTCATGGGGGCCAGCCCGCCCATGACATCGTCAGGTAAGGCATCTCGAACCGCAGACAATCGTTCAGCCACCTGCTGCCTAGCCCAGTAAATATCGGTGCCCTCTTCAAAATCCACGGTAATATCGGTTAAACCGTATTTCACTATTGAACGCAGCATTTGTTGACGCGGGATCCCGAGCATTTCAACTTCGACTAATGCAGTAATTCGGCTTTCGACCTCTTCAGGCGTCATCCCCGGTGCTTTAAGAATCACTTTGACCTGGGTGGTTGAAACATCAGGAAATGCATCGATCGGGGTTTGTTTGAAAGCCTGCCAGCCCAAACCCAATAATCCAATAACAGCCAGCATCACTAACAGGCGCTGACTAAGACAAAGGCGGATAATGGTATCTATCATCAGGCTTACCTGCTGTTCCAGGCCGCTTTGAGGGCCGCGACCCCAGCCACCACAACCTTGTCCAGGCCGTTTTCATTCACTTCGATTATTGCCGTGTCTTTACGCTGGCTGTAGACGACAACAGGTACCGGGCTGAAACCCGACGCTGTTTTCACAAAAATGTGGGGCCTGCCATCCAGATTAAGAATCGCAGCGATAGGTATCTCGTAACGTGGTGCTGACGCAGACTCATAGAACTTAACCTGAACAAATTCACCGGGTGTCAGCAAATCTGTATTGTGCTCAACCAGGACTCTGACCATGACACCGCGATCAATTTCATGCACTTCACGCCCGACAGCCGACACTGTGCCATTGACCTCGCGATCGTCCACACCGGCCTGTTTACCGGGATTAATCTGCCTGGCAACGTCGAGTGGAACATGAACCTCCAGCCATAGTGTTGAGAGGTCCGCAATCATATAAATGCTGTCCATCGCAGTTACCCGCTGGCCGGTAGTGACCTGTTGCTGCATGACGACCCCATCCGTTTCAGAGTGCAGCTGTAATTCACTGGTATATTGACCACTGGAACGAAGCTCATCCAGTTGCGCCTGGGACAGGCCCATCAGTTGTAACTGCTGCGCCAGCGCTTGATATTCGTTAATCGCCAGTTGCCGTTGCGATGCTATTTCCTGATAGCGCCGCTCAGCCACTATCCCTTCGGCATAGAGCTGTTTAAGTCGCCGCCACTCAACTTCAATCTGTTTGAGCCGGCCATGAGACTGGAGATAATCACGTTGCACCGTGATCAGACTTAAGCTGTTAACTACGGCAACGAGTTCTCCCCGGCTGACCGTATCTCCCACGGCTTTAAAGAGATTCAGCACAATCCCTTCCTGAGGACTATGCACACTGTTGCGGGCATTATTGGGAATGATGACATTCGCAGGAAATGACTGACTGCTGGTGATTGACACGGCTTTCGCCGGCGCCAGTTTCAAACCCAGGTTCTCCTGCTCAAGCTGATTGAGAATCAGGGGTTCTGAGAAAACCGGTGACCCTATCGACACTAGTAGGACACAAAAAATGATGCGCGTCATACGCTTGACTAAAAATGCTGTTTCGCCTGGCACTATCTTAGGCATGACAAACTTCCTCTATTCATCTGGTATAAATTTTTGTTTCACTGTCCACAGCTAAAACTCATATTCAGCAAGCAACCTGAGTGTTGCATCCGGTGTTTTTTTACTGAGACCGAGCAGAATGCCAGTTTCCCAATGTAACTTTTTACCGGGACCGAAGCGGATATCTCCCATCGCAACGGGTCCCAATGCCCGGGTATTTTCACCACCATAAAACTCAATCGCCGGCTCAAACTCGGGTGAAAGACGATAACGGGTTTGCAGGGCGACAGCTGTTTCAAACTCATCCTTGATCTGATTACCCCATTCGTATTCCAACCAGAAATTGGCTGCCCCGACCCACCTGCCCCACTGTTTCTCCATTAACAGGGCAGTGGCCAGCTCCCATTCATCTTGGTGATGGGCTTTTTCCAGTTCAACCAGCATGCCCCAGTCAACTGGATATTCGCCCTGCTCGGTCAGTTGGATCCGCGTTTCCAGTTCATAGCCTTCCAGTCGGAAAGTATCGCCCTCTTCAACTGCCAGCAGATAACCTTCGACAAAGACCCGATCATTTAAGGATTGTCCGATACCCAACCGCTGCAAGTGATCACCGTCCGCAGCCACCATCCGCCATTCCACTTCCCGCTCCAGTGGCTGAACATAAGGGTGATAGACCTTATCAATGGCAAGGTCATCCGCCATCACCAGTCCGGGAAGCATCAATACTGGCACGATGATGAGACGGATGAATTTCATGATGACTTTCCTCTGAACATAAAACTGATAGCAGCAGCTACAACCAGCAGGCCTATACTGCAGAAATAAGCCGCAGCCTGCTGCGGTGCCGGTGTTGCTTCATAGCCGACAAGTGCATAGAGCAATTGGCCTACCGCTGATCGTTCACTGATAATCGCAGAACTGTCCCACACCGGTGCGCTGGCGGCGATGTAGTCTGCCTGGATCATAAATTCGACTGCCTGCGCTACCATGCTGCCACCAATCAGCAGCAGAATCAGGTAACCCAGCCAGATACCATGGCTGGTGCGCATATTGACCAGCAGATAGTAAAAAAACACGCCAACACTGAGTCCAATGCCGGCACCAACGGCACTGCCCATTAATACCGGGCTGAGTAAATCCGGAATACCGATAAAGCCTTTAATGTAAAGGATGATTTCAGAGCCTTCACGAACAATAGCGGTGATCACTGCCAGTACGATGGTCATAAGATTGATGCGTCGCCACATGGGGTGTGCCTGATGGGGCACAGTGATCATAAATATCAGTAAGGCAAGGAAAATCACGCTGTGTAATACAGCGTTAAGCACCTCCTGCCCCGTGCCTTCCATCGCCATTGAGATCGCGCTGAGATTTACCGCGTAGATATACGCGCCACTGAAACCGATTATCAAAGCTAGCAACATCCACCACAGATTACGGTTCAGCAGCTGACTCAGCGCCAGAAACACACTGATGATCAATGCCGCTTCCAGCACTTCGCGCAGAATAATAATGACTGCATTCAATAACATCACATCACTCCGCGATCACTTTGCCCTGGGCGGTTTTTGGGAAAAACTCGCCGAAGAAGGGATATTCACCGGCCGGTAGCGGGCCGATAAAAATAATGGCTTCGCTGTGACCGGCAATCACCTTTTCCCGGTTCAGTTCATAGCTCTCGAATTCTTCTGCCGTCGGGTCCAGGTTTTTTACCAGCAATTTAACCTTGGTATCAGCCGGAATCCGCACCTCATCAGGGAAGAACAAATGATCCTTGATCTCGATTTCAATCACCGGCGGCCCTGCCATAACCAGCGGTGATAGACAGCATAAACTCACCAGAATAAAAAGTTGTTTCAATTTAGCTTTCCCCCGGAAACTCAATGGTCACGCCCAGCCCCTGCCCCAGCGATGAGGGTCCGAGCTGTATCCGGGCATGATGCAAATCGACGATGTGACTGACAATGGTGAGCCCCAGACCGCAACCGAGTTCGCCACTGTCGTGCCTGTCGCCATCAACCCGATAAAAACGCTCAAATACCCGCTGGTACTGTTCAGCCGGGATGCCGGGGCCGGAGTCTTCGACTTTGAGCTCTACCCTGTTGTCAAGCAGCCGCACCCTGACCCGGATTTCCCCACCCGGGGGCGTATATTTGTTGGCATTGCTTAATAAATTCTGCAGCAGGGTTTCCAGTGCAAACCGATTCCCAGGTATCAAGGCGGGCTCACCATCCAGTGATATGTTCTGCTGCTTGCGCTCAAAACGGGCAAAATCAGTGGCAATCACTGTCTGCGCCAGCTTGTAGAGATCGACCGATTCGAAACGGGCTGATGCCTGGTCCGGTGAGCTTCGGTACAGGGCCAGAATCTGTTCAATCAGATGCCCCATGCGTTCAATACCGGCCTTGAGCAGGGCCACGTCCTCATCTCCCTCCCCCAAGCGTTGTTTCAGATTATGTAAATGCACTTTGAGTACACTGATGGGGGTTCTCAGCTCATGCGCGGCATCAGAAGCAAAGCGCTGTTCCCGGTGAAAAGCATCATCCAGTCTGCCCAGCAGAGCATTGGTATTGGAAACAACCGTCATCAGTTCATAAGGCACTCTTTCCAATTGAATCGGACTCAGATCATCAGTCCTTTTAGCGCGGACCTGGTCAGCAAACTGTTTGAGCGGTTTCAGACCGATGCCGACGGCCAGCCATATAATCAATGCGGCGACCGGTATACCAATCACAATGGGCAACAAGGATTCCAGTACCACCTCTTCAGCCAGGCTATAGCGAATATCGATACGCTCTGCCACCACAATCCAGCGGTTCAGATGCTGATCACGGTAGACAAAGTTACGCCAGCGATAACTATCGAAGTTGATCTCATGAAAACCTTCACTGAGTTCGCCGGTGACAAACCCGGGCGCATTTCGGGATCGCGTGAGCAACTGCCTGCTGTCACTGTCCCAAATCTGAAAATAGGTGAACGGCGTCTGCTGTTCGGCAATCCCCTGCTGAATCGCCTGCTCGGAATTTGCAGAAGCAATCAGTCTCGCTGTGCTCGCCAGCCTGGAGTCAAACAGGCTCTGCGCCTTTTCCATGCTGGACTGATAACCATGTAGCAAGGCGACAAAATTCACCAGCGTGATCGTCGCCAGCAGCGATAGCAGCAGGAACAGGCGTATCGACTTCATGCCACCTTGATGGTGTAACCGACACCACGAACGGTCTTGATGAAATGCTCAGGCAGCTTCTTTCTGAGATGATGGATATGCACCTCAATCGCATTGCTGGCAATCTCTTCACCCCAGCTGTAGAGCTTGCTTTCCAGACTATCGCGGGTCTGCACCCGTCCGGTATTTTCCATCAGCATTTTGAGCAACATAAACTCACGCCGGGAGAGTTCAATCTCTTTACCTGAAACCCTGACTGTCTGCGCTTTGGTGTCCATCGTGACTTCACCGATTGTTAATCCGGCATGTTTAAAACTGCTCAGCCTTCTCTCGAACACTCTGAGGCGGGCGAGTAATTCATCCGTTTCAAAGGGTTTGGCTAGGTAATCATCAGCACCGTTATCCAATCCCGTGACTTTATCTTCCAATGAAGCCCGGGCTGTCAGAATCAGTATGGGTAGTTCTGCATCAAGTTTACGAATGGCTTTGAGCACCTCCTGACCATCCATATCCGGTAAGCCCAGATCCAGCACCAGCATATCCGGTGCTGATGTAGCAACGGCACTGACAGCCTGCTTACCCAGCGTCAGATGGTTAACAGTAAAGCCTTCATGTTTGAGCGACCGTTTGAGTCCCTCTGCCAGAGAGGCATCATCTTCAATCAGCAATACCTGCATGTTGATGTGTTCTCAGTTGATAACGAACTTGCTGCAATGCGTCGGTGATTTCCTGTTGCCGCCCCTGATCTGCCAGTGGCCGGTCCGGCCGTGCCGGTGCCTGCCGGGCTTTCAATAAATACTGCTCTGCTTTTTCGTATTGTCTCTGATCCAGCATAAAAACCCCATAAAAATAATTACTATCGATACCATCCGGGTTAATCGCCAGCGCCTGTTTCAGTAGTTGCTCGGCTTTGTCGTTGTCGCCAAAGCCCAACGGCCAGCCGGGGACTTTGAAATACAAAGTACCGAGACTGGTATAAGCGGAGCCGGCTAGCGCCTTGTCATTGATCTTCAGCGCCTGTTCAAAGTCAGCTTTGGCAGCTTTAGCCAGGTCCAGCGCCCCCAGCCCGCCTTTGATGCCGGCATAGCTTGACTGCACAATACCGCGCCAAATGAGAGCCTCGGCAGATGCGGGATTCGCCTGCACCACGGCATCGGCCTCTTTCAGTAAACCCTCAAAGCGGGTTTGCTGCGCTTTGCCCTTGATCTGATAGTTGGCTTCCGCCCAGTGATGCTGGACTTCAGACACCTGTTCCATCACATCAGCAGACGCTGAAAAACTGACCACCATCGCCAACAAAAATAAATATATTTTCATGGTTGATTCCTCACATATAACGTTTAATCACAGCCAGCTGTTTCTGGAAAGATCTATCCACCAGGGATGGAAACAGGCTGTTGATACGCACGAATAATTTCTCCGGCCAGCCCAGGTAACCGCGCTTGTCGTGGTTTTGCAGAAAACTGACCAGTTCAGCAGCGACCTGCTCTGGCGTATCCATCGCATTGCCCAATGCTTTGTTCATCTCATTAACCCGCTTATCATTGAGTGCAGTTTGAGTCGCTCTGGGCGCGAAATAACGCACTGCGACCGAGCTGTCCAGCAGTTCACGGCTTAATGCTTCACTAAATCCCCGTAAGCCGAACTTGGTCGCGCAATAAACGCTGTAGCCTGGCATCCCGATACTGCCGAGAATGGATCCGACGTTAATGATGCTTGCTGACGGCAAACGGCTGAATAGGGGCAAAAAGTCACGACAAAGGGCAATCTGGCTGATCAGGTTCACGGTCACCAGCTTGTCGAGTTGCTCATCACTATAATCAGTCAAGCGATCAAACTGGTTGATGCCGGCAATATTGATCAGCATTTGCGGCGGTGACAGCATCTCGCTGCAGCATTCGACCAGTTTGCTGCGGCCTTCAGCTGAGGCCAAATCGGCTGCCACGGTGTAATGTTTGTCATTAAACCCGTGATTCAGCTGTTCCAGTTTATCGCTGTTGATATCGGTCAATACCAGCGTGGCCCCCATCGTGCTCAGTAATTCAGCGACAGACTGGCCAATACCGCCTGCCGCCCCGGTCAGGACAATCGTTTTATCTTTCAGACTGTGCATGGCATTGCATCTCCCGTCAGGCTACGAAAAATATTGCCGTAGAGATAATAAAAACGCTGGG
The DNA here is from genome assembly GCA_965229455.1 of uncultured Methylophaga sp. Classification (GTDB taxonomy): domain Bacteria; phylum Pseudomonadota; class Gammaproteobacteria; order Nitrosococcales; family Methylophagaceae; genus Methylophaga. The sequence goes on along the minus strand of OZ245877.1, from coordinate 1,493,514 downwards.
CCGAGCGGATAATCAATTCCTGCTCTTCCGGCTCAGTTATCTGGTTCATCAAGCCTTCAAAAAACTTCACATGGTCCTGATCCAGCGCCCCATGGGAACGCAGGTAACTGAATGCCTGATTGGGCAGTTTCAATGTCTGTTGAATCGATTCTGCAGCGCGGTCTGCAGAAGTAATACTGGTCCCTTCCAGGACATGCACCATACCGAAGAAGCCCAATGGATTCACACGCTGGGCCATATCATAGGCATAGGCGACCATCAGCTCGGTATGCAGATTGGGCTGACTATTTCTGACAGCTTCCTTATCTCCACCACAGGCGGCAATATCATTTAATATCCATTCCTGGTGCCCCACTTCCTCCTCAATGTATTCAGCCACCGCGGTGCGCAGCCACTCTTTGCTCTCAGGTAAGCGGCCGCCGACGGTCATCAAAAGCGGTACCGTGTGTTTCACATGATGGTAAGCCTGTGTCAGAAAATCGATGTAAAGCTCAGTATCAATGTCACCGGAAAAAGCCCGCTGAAAAATCGGGGCTGAAAAAAGCTGTGCTCTTGTCTCGGTAGTTTCAGCCTGTAAAACATCAAAAAAAGCCATTCACGCCTGCTCCTTAAAAAGATGATTAATTTCTGCTTGATAAATTTGGTCTATCCGGTCGCGAACCGGTTTGCCGTTGGCTGTCAGCGTGCCGTTTCCCTGGTTCAGAGGCTGAGGCAGCCGTAACCATTGCTTGATACGGGCGTAAACCGGGAGTGACTGATTAACCTGCTGTAACCAGTTATCGATAAGCGCATCGCTTACCGCTGATCGGGCATAAATCAGGGCGATGCAAAACGGCCGTGCATCTCCTGTAACCACGCACTGAGCAATCACAGGATTGGCCAGGATTTCGCTTTCAACCCACTCCGGATTGATATTGCGTCCGAAACTGTTGATGAGCAGATTTTTTCGACGACCGAGGATGTGTAGAAAACCGCTATCGTCAATAAAGCCGAGATCCCCGGTTTTCACCTGTTGCGGATACCAGCTCGCCGGCTCATTCACGTAACCGAGAAAAGTATTGCCAGACACAACAATTTCATTGTCTTCTACCGAAACAGCAACATGTGGGAGTGGCTTACCTGCACTGCCCTGCTGATTGTCGGTAGTGCTGTTGAGACTGACGACAGAACTGCACTCGGACAAACCATAGCCTTCATACACGGGCAAACTCACTGCCCTCGCTGCTTCCAGTAAACCGTGGCCAACCCGGCTGCCGCCCACGGCAATGAATTTCAAGCTACTTGGGGGCTGCCAGCCTTGCTGAATGATATGGATCAATGCCGATAACAAGCCCGGCAATATAATCAGGCTCTCTGGCTGTATGGTCTCCATCGCGGCGGCCAGTTTCTGCACATCAAAGTCACTGGCGCCGTTGAAACCGAGTTCAGTGGCCGGTAGCAGTATCACCTCGCCGCCACTGAGTAAGGGCGCGTAGACGCCGGCAATATTTTCAAGCAGGGTCGCTAAAGGTAAAACACAGAGGTGTTTGGTCTTTTCCAACCCGATGCGCTTTAGCAAGGCCTGAGCGACATTGATCTGATTGGCTTCACTGAGACACACGCCCCTGGGTTCGCCGGTGGAACCGGAAGTGAAAGTGATTTTGACGGTAGTGTCAGGGATTTTTGCCTCTGCCCTTGGATAGACAGGCTGAATCTTCAGTTGATTTGTCAGTGGCTCCCCCTGGGAATCAACAGCCTCTTTTATCAGCGCCACCGCACCGCTTTGCGCTATCGCATGCTGCTGTTGACTGTCAGTGAAGAAAGCCGGCAAAGGCAGTAATGTTACGCCGGCTTCAAGACAGGCCAAATCAGTGACAACCCAGTCGATTTGATTGTCTGTAAGCAAGGCTACAACCTTTCCCTGGTAGGGCTTGAGAATTTCAGCAAGTAGCTGCACTGCCCCAATCAATTCAACCCGGGATAAACGCTGGTGTTTATCCGTTACCGCAACGGCTTCTGGATTTTCTGCAGCCAGTTCGCGTAATCGCTGAACGATGAGACTCATTGCGGCAGCCTGGCAGAGACATGTTCAATTTCATCAGCATACTGATCACACAGATGGGCCATCAAAGGATGACTGTTCATAGTACTGAAGCTGCGATCAATATTGGCAGCCAGCACAACGGGCTTGTCGTCGTAGTAGGTTCCCCAGTTTGCGCCTTTATCAGGCAGACGTTTCGGGTCAGCCTCGGTAAGCACAAATGCCGGGATCTGCAGCCTTGCCAGCCAGCTTTTTACGGCGCTGTTAGCTGTGAATACCACCCATTCATAGCCTGCGGCATAAAGGATCTGTGCCAGTAACAAAAACAGGGATTGTGTTGCACGCTGTCTGCCCGAAGCGAGATTACCTATCTCAACGATTCGGTGGCGGTGGATTTCGCTTTGCGTGACGAGTCCAAGTGTAGTTTCAATATCGCAATCCAGGTAAAACTCCAGAAACAAACGACGGAGAGAAGCAGGCTGAAAACCCAGTGCAGCAGTGATACCTTTATCATCAGCCGCTGACAGCAGCATGGGAAGAAAGGTGTTGATATCAGCGCCATACTGGTGAGCAAAGCGCTGATAGATGAACTGCTCTACAGCTGTCCTGTAAGGGGTATCAGGGGTATGCAGCTTCAGTGAATACAGGGGTAATAAGCCCCAGTTGGCTGAGTGCCGTTTGAATTGCCCGTGTTCGGGCACAAGATTATTGAATGAAACTGCTTCCATATACCACTCCAGTCTGTGACATTTGAGACACAGATTAGCGTGGTAGTCTTAACGAAAAATTAAGCGAAGAAAACGTTGATGAAAATTTAAAGAATGATGCCGAGCGCCTGATTTACCAATGCTTTTTGCTGCTCGATCTGAACCTCAAGTTCGCGTTTTCGGCTGCGGCTTTCATTAGCCAGCACCTGGCTGCGTAATAAATCAATCAGATTGATTTCACCCAGATCAAAAGCGCGTTTTTGCATCTGGTAATACTCATTGGTGGTCTGGTTCTGTTTAGTGGCCAGTTCCAATTGTTTACGAGTCGCTGATAGGGTTTCCTGAGTGTCCAGCAGATCCTTGTCTAACTGACGCTCCAGTTCCTGTCTGATCACCTGCGCATCGGCCAGTGCCGCCGAACTCTCAGCCACAGCGACCTTACTGTATCTTTGATTATCAAGCGGCATACTGAAACCAATGCCAAGACTGTTATTGAAGGACTCACTGTCATCACCCCGCTCACGACGCACTCCAACGGAGATACTGGGATTCACACTGCCTTCAAAGCGGGCTATTCCCATTTCCGCCTGCAACCTGGCGATGATCTGATCCTGCATTTGCAGGGCTGGATGCTGGGCAGGAACGTCTGTTCGTTGTTGAGGAACTTCCGTCACTGTGACCGGTAAAAGTTGCAATCCCGTCATTAATTGATAAATTTTAAGCTGCTGCGATAGACGGGACTCAGCCGCAATCATCTTGCTGTGTGCTTCCATTGTGTTGCTGCTGGCCAGCAGCGCTTCATTGGCTGCCAGATCACCGGCTTTCACTCTGGATGCCACATCCTGTTCCAGCTTTTTTGCTATTTCCCAGGCTTGCTCAGCCTGTTCAAGCTCCGCTTCTGCCAACTTTAGCTGCCAGACCAATTCCCGCACTTCACCCGAAGCACGCAAACGGAGTTGATTCTGATAGGCGGGTAATTGAGCCAGGATTTTAGTCGATAAAGCCTGCTGTGCCTGCTGCTGGCCGGGCAACCATAACGGCATATCCACACTACCCTCCCATTCCTGCAACCCCTCTCCACTGCCGATAGCATCATTAAAATGATCAAGGTTGGCAGTCGCAGGCTCAGCAAATAAGGCATTGCCCAAGGCATCATTTGCCTGCTGCAACTGGCCGAATTTGTTCTCTGCCTGTTTCCCCGGCAATCGCTGGTAGACCTGCTCGGTGACAGTACTCAGAGAGAGTGTGTCAGAGTAGTAGTCCGGTGTCAGCTCGCCTGCGCTGACAACGAAGGAATGAGTGACCAGAAAACTGGCAATCAGGTATTTCAAATAAGACATGCTGGCCCCTTACTATCACGCCAAACAGCTACTATTACGGCATAAGCTTAATACAAACTTAACCAGACTAACTTTTTTGTGGCACAAGCTTACCACTGATTTTGTCTGCAGCGCTCTCATGTACGGACAACATGGCCGGTATCACCAGCAACACCAGCGCAGTGGCGAACATCAGTCCAAACGAAATTGATACCGCCATCGGAATCAGGAACTGGGCCTGCAGTGAAGTCTCAAATAACAGTGGCGTCAGACCGCCAATTGTGGTTAATGAAGTCAGTAATACAGCGCGCAGACGCTGACTGGCCGCTTCGATAATCGCCTGCTGCGTGCCCAAGCCTGATTCACGCAATTGCTTGAAGAAGGTGACCAGAATAATGGAATCATTCACCACAATCCCGGACAGACCGAAAATACCGAACAGAGACAGAATCGTCAGATCGATCCCCAGCAGCCAGTGACCGAATAAGGCGCCAATCAGTCCGAATGGAATCGCTGACATCACCACAAGCGGCCAGCCATAGGAAGCAAAAACCCAGGCCAGCACAAGGTAAATCATGACAAAGGCGAGCAGGACGCCCTGCACCATATCGCCAATCGTTTCCGCCTGTTCTTCTGCCCGCCCCTCATAGGCAACATTCACACCGTAACGTGAACTTAGTTCCGGCAGGAAGAACTGCTGCATATCAGCCAAAATCTCATTATTGTTATTGACAGTGGCATCGACGGTGGCCGTGGTGTGAATCGCCAACTGCGTATCAGTATGACGCAACACATCAAAACCGCGGCGGGCATCAAATTCGACCACACTCGACAGCGGTGCACTGCCACCGTCAGGCAGGCGGATCATAAAATTCTCCAGTGTAGCCAGTGTGTTGCGTTCATTTTCCGGCAACATGACCCGCACCTCGACCTCATCATCACCATCCTGGAATATCTGAACCAACTGGCCGTCAAAAGCGGCGCGAAGCTGCCGGCCGACATTGTTCAGTGTCAGACCCAGGACTTCACCCTGACCTTTGATCCGGTAAATCAACTGCTCCTGACCATAGGGCATATCATCTTCTATGGCACTGACGCCAGGATAGGTTTTGAGCTTTTCGGCGATTTCCTGAGACGCCGATTTCAGCGTATCTGCCGGTGCGCCTGTGAGCCTGATATCAATATCACTGCCCGGAGGGCCACCCCGACGTTCGCTGATGGTAAAGGTTTCGATGCCGGGTGGCAGATGAATCTTCTCACGCCAGGCATTAATAAAATCTTTATTGCGGATATCGCGTTTATCCGGTGAGATCATTTCCAGTTGAATCGAGCCGAAGCGTTCATCCACCTGCGACGTCGCGTTGGGGTTGGCTGCACTGGCTGTGCTTTGGCGCATTACTGACAGATCCAGTAATTCCGGCCCCAGTTCCTGCGCTGTTTCATCCAGTTTCTGATTCACATGGGTCAGGAACCGCTCAACATGTTCAGCAGGCGTACCGGCAATAAAGCGGGCATTGGCCACAATCGTGGTGCCCTCAGGGGATGGGAAAAAGTTAAACAGTATCCGACCACTGGCCAGTAAACCGATAGCCACTATCAACAGAGCAATCGCCGCTGCAATTGTAACCCCGCGGAAATTGACGGCATGGGTGACCAGCGGTTTGAAAGCATGATCACGAAAACGGTGAAACTGCGTATCGAGATAACGTCTGAATCGTCCCGGTTCAGCATGGTGCATTGTGTGAAAAGAGTGTCGTAAGTGTCCGGGAAGAATAAGAAAACTTTCGATCAAAGAAGCAATAATCACGCAAATGACCACAAAGGGAATATCAAACAGAATATTGCCGATAACACCGCTAATCATCATCAGAGGTAGAAAGGCAGAAATTGTGGTCAATGAGGAAGAGATAACCGGTGCCAGCATCCGTCTGGCCCCACCCTCAGCAGCGGTAAGAGAGCGTTCACCATGCTGGTAATGAGACAGCGCATCCTCACCCACCACAATGGCATCATCCACGATAATCCCCAGTGACATGATCAGGCCAAACAGGCTGATCATATTGATACTGCCGCCGAGTACATAAAGCACTGACAGTGCCGCCATAAATGAGACCGGGATACCGACTGCGACCCAGAACGCAACACGCCCATGCAGAAACAGAAACAAGACGCCGAGTACCAGTAACAGACCACCGAGACCGTTATATAGCAGCAGGTTAATCCGCTCCTCAATCAACTCCCAGGCGGCATCGAACACTTTGATTTTGACACCATCCGGCAATTCATCGCGGCTGTCTTCCAGCCATTGTTTCATGATCTCCGCAGATTTGAGCGCATCGGCATTTTCTGTGCGCTGCAGCTCAATCTCGACCGCAGGCTGTCCCTGATAAAACACCTTGACCTGATTACGCATCGGCCGCCGTTCAATCTCGGCGACATCATCCAGCATCACCAGACCGCCGGCATAATCCGCTTTCAACAGGAGATCACTGAAGGCATAGACATCGCGTTTCTGGCCTTCGCTGCGGAGCTGTCTGGCGGTTTCATTATTGCCGACTTCACCGGCAGGCAGATCCTGACTCTGCTCCCCGACCCGTTCACCGACCTGATTGAAACTCAGACCTAATGCCTCCAACTCATGTGTGCTGAGCTGAATGGCGATCTCTTCTTCCGGCAGACCGGTAATATTGACTCTTGAAATGCCCCGATCGAGCAATTCATGCTCTATCTGATGTGCCAGATCCCGAAGCTCATCCAGTTCGCCATCGCTGGTAATCAACAACCTCGCCACAGTGTCATAGCGGGTGACCAGACTGATTTCCGGGGTTTCGGCATCGGTAGGTAAATTACGGATCCGGGCAACGTGGTCCTTAACCTGATCCAGTGCGCGGCCCATATCGGCATCTTCTTCGAATTCCAGCGTGACCAGTGATGAGCCGTAAGACGATGTGGAAGTCATCTTGTCGACATAGTCGATGGTGCGCAGTTCCTGCTCTACACGTGTGGTCAGAGATTCCTCAACATCCTCAGCACTGGCACCGCGCCAGGTGATACTGATGGTAATGATGTCGAGTGCGAAGTTCGGAAAAAACTGGGTGTTCAGCCGGTTCAGGGATAATGCCCCGGCAACCAGCATCATGATCATCAGCAGATTCGCCGCAACCCGGTGCTGAGCGAAAATCCCGATAAAATCGCGTCGATGACCTTCCATCAGTCTGCGACCTCAACTCTGAGCCCGGTAATCGCGTTAGGCAATTGCGTCGCAGCAATCAAGTCACCCGGACTGAGAGCATCACTGCGGATCAACAGACTGTTTTTACCTGCTTCACGCTCGATTTCACCGACACGCTCTATGGCCACTGACTGCAAATGCCCTTCATCAATCCGGTAAACGCGATCCATACCGTATAACGCACTGAACGGTACTTCGATGACGTTGTTCTGTTCAGCCAGTTGCAGTTGAAGTTCGACAAAGGTGCCCAGTGGCAATGGCGTCATATTGTTTTCAATACGGAACAGACCATCGATACCACCACTGTCCTGTCTGACTTCACCGGACAGACGATTGAGTGAAAGACGCATCAACTGATCATCGACTTCCGCCTCAGCCTGCAAATTTTTGCCCTGCTGCAGCATTTGTCGGACCTGAGGAATATAACGTCCGGGGATTTGCGCCCTGACTTCAAGGTTGTCGAGATCATACACAGTGAGCAGAGTGTCACCGGGGCGCACCCGGTCGCCTAGCGCTACCGTCAGGCCAGCTACGCGACCATCAAAAGGCGCTTTGATTTCAGTACGACTGAGATTAACTTCAGCCTGCGCCAATAAGGCTTCTGCGCGTTGCTTGGTAGCCTGTAACTGAGCCAGCCTGACCTTATGATTATCAATATCGAACTGCAGTTGCTTCAGTGCCAGCGCCTGCTGCTCGTAAGCCGCCAGCGTATCATCCAGAGAAGCCTGTGAAGCCAGCCGGGTCTGCTCCAGTTTACGGGCACGCTGAACAGCCTTGTCAGCAAGTTCCAGTAACTGTTTCTGATTGGCCAACAGCGCCTTATCACGCTGAAAGCGCTGATTCTCGGTCTCGATTTGGGCCTCAGCCTCTCTAACATCAGCCTGACGCTGCTGCAGTGTGAGCTGAATATCAATATCATCCAACTTGATCAGGGTCTGTCCGGCGGTGACATTATCGCCTTCCAGTACATTCACTTCGATGACATCGGCTTCAAGCGCCGCTTTCAGACTGGCGTCGCGCGGCGTTTCGACCCGGCCGTAGATGGTGACTTCCGGCGCAATACGCTGATACTCAGCCGTTACCGCTTCAACCAGCCAGGCTTTTTCCTTTTTTGCCATTGCCGGTGTTTCCGGTTCACTGACTTTGAGCAACATGAATGCCACAATGGCAAAGCCGATAATGAGAATGGGTAACGCGATTTTTTTTAACAACTTATGCTCCAAGCAACCATCATGAGAAGGAAGAGACTGTCCGTATTCAGTTGGATTCAGTCACTATCGCGATCCGAACCGCATCCAAGCTTAATTCGGCTGATTGTATCGTATTCGCCAGAGCGTGAGTGAGTGTCGACATGCTATCAATCTCATCCTGGCGAATCGCCGGATTCTTCTCTGCCAGCGCTTTCAGGCGTACTGTTTCAGCTGACATTTCCTGCTGCATTGATGCCAGCGCTTCCCGTCTCAGCATTTCACCGGGTTCCAAACTGGCGCGCTGGGCCTGCTGGATCAGTTTTTCCAGCTGTGGACGGGCATGGCGTATGAGTTCCTGCGAGGTGGCCCGGGGAATACGCCCTGCCAGTTTGTTGAATTGCCTGTCAGGCAGGCTGGACTGGTGCTGACGGCCCTGCTCGTCCACCACAATTCTCAGATAGCGTTGCGGTAAAAAACGATCTACGTAGGTCTGCAGCGCACCGATGGCCTGTACCTTGAAAATGGCTTCCAGCAACAGCGTACCGGGCTTAAACAAACCGGTTTCCAGGGTACAGAAAGCACTGTTGCCGATTTCCGTGTTCATCACCAGGTCCATCGCGCCCAGTACCATGGGATGTTCCCAGGTCAGAAAAGCCATATCTTCACGGCCCAGCGCCCGGTGGCGTTGATAGGTCGCAGTCAGACCGTCTTCGGGTAATTCCGGAAAGGGATAAACCATGTGGTTGCCTGGCTCGATGATGACGCTGTCGCTGCTGTGAGGCTGCTGTTCGACCCCGAAGGCATCAAACACGTCATCCATAAAATCAGCCAGTTCCAGTCCACGTGTGGCTTCTTCCAGCTCAGCGATAATGTGCTGCGCAGCATCGTCATCGAAGGAGTTACGTTCCAACAGACGATTACGGCCCGACAGCAGGCTTTGCCTCGCTTTTTCTGCCGTATCGCGGGTCAATTCAATCAGGTCTTTCAGCGCTTTCTCATCAGCAGGCTGATTCAGACAGGCTTCCAGTTGTGCCTGAGTCGCCTTATGAACGGCATCGCCGGCGGCAAACACCTGTTCAAAGGCATTCATACCCTGGTGATACCAGTTCAGTAAGACCTCCTGCGCTGTGCCTGCAAAATAAGGCACATGAATATCAACATCATGCTGTTGACCGATACGGTCCAGACGGCCGATACGCTGTTCCAGCAGATCCGGATGGCGTGGTAAGTCCAGCAGTACCAGGTGATGACAGAACTGGAAGTTACGCCCTTCACTGCCGATTTCGGAGCAGACCAGAAGCTGCGCGCCATCCTCTTCCTCGGCAAAATAGGCGGCGGCGCGATCACGGTTCACCAGTGTCAGCTTCTCATGGAATGCCGCACTGCGAACCCCATGATGCACGCTGAGATAGCTGTCGAGCTGTGTTGCGGTATCGGCACTGGCACAAATCAGCAGAATTTTTTCGCCGCGATGGGCCTTCAGGAAATCAATCAGCCAGACAACCCGTTTATCTTCGATGAGCCAGTCATGACCCAGCACTGTTTCTGCCTGTAAGGCATCAATACCGGACAACCTGCTATCGGCTTCCAACGGGTAGCGATGCAGGATTCGTTCAGGAAAACCTTTCACCACATCACGGGTATTACGGAACAACACCCGACCGGTGCCATGCTGATCCAGCAGGTGTCTGATCGCCGCCAGTTTTGCCGCATCAAACGCCTCATGCTGCTGTAAATCAAGCAGAGCTTGCTCGGGCAAATAAGGTTCAAGTGCCTTTAACAGGGGTTTGAGCTTTTTGTCATCAGCGGATTGCAGTGCATCCAAATCATCAATTAAATCCGAAATCGGCTGATAGGCAGCTTCCTGCTCTCTGAAAGCTTCCAGATCATGAAAGCGTTCCGGATCCAGCAGGCGCAGACGCGCAAAATGGCTGTCGATACCCAGTTGTTCCGGCGTGGCTGTCAAAAGCAGCAAGGCAGCAATGCGGGCAGCGAGCTGCTCAATCAACTGATAGGCAGGACTGCTGTTATCGGGTTGCCAGTATAGGTGATGCGCTTCATCCACAATCAGCATATCCCAGTCTGCCGCAAACAAATCTTCCTGCATCACCGGGTTTTCGAGCAGATCGTCGAGGCCGCACAGTACCAGCTGGGCACTGTCAAAGGGATTGCCCTCATCAAGCTCGACCAGTGCCAGATGACGTTCAACATCGATCAGACTGAAGCTCAGATTGAAGCGACGCAGCATTTCAACCAGCCACTGATGCAACAAAGCATCCGGCACGATGACCAACGCGCGCTTCACTTCACCGCTCAGGATTTTCTGATGCAGAATCAGCCCGGCTTCAATGGTTTTACCCAGACCGACTTCATCGGCCAGCAGCACGCGTGGTGCATGACGCTGGGACACGTGCTGCGCAATATAGAGCTGATGAGGCAACAGCTGAACCCGGGCCCCCAGTAAGCCAAAGACGGCTGAGCTGAACAGTTCGTGCTGATAAGACAGCGCCTTGGCCCGCAGCTCAAACTGACTGTTTTTATCGACCTGGCCGGCGAACAGGCGATCCTGTGGCTGATTGAAATGCACCCGACTGTCGAGATCCATTTCATGAAAGCTGACCGCTTCCCCTTCTGCGGTCTCACCCTGATAAATCATACAGCCGTTGAAAGGCTGCACGGCAGAGATGGTAAAGCTCTGTTGCTCGCGGCTTTTGACCTGCTCGCCTTCGGAGTAAATCACTCGACTCAGCGGCGCATTATTGGCCGCATAAAACCGGCTCTCAGCGACCGCCGGAAAGAAGACCTCAATTTGACGGCCACTGATTTCTTTAATGATGCCAAGGCCCAGCTCTGTTTCACTGTTACTGACCCAGCGCTGGCCGATAATAAATTCAATTTCTGACAATGTTTTTCCCCGGCGTTCAGCCGAATTGATAATGTTTACGCAAATCCTGTTTGATGTGCCAGCGACAGCTGAGGCCGGCAGCGAAAGTCACCAGATCACCGGCTTTGATGGTCACCGACTCGCTACCATCATCAGCGGTGACAGTGACTTCGCCCTCCAGGATGAAGGCGGTTTCTTTTTCATCATAATGCCAGGGGAATTCTGATGCTTCTTTTTCCCAGATGGGCCAGGCATAAACGCCGAGTTCAGTGAGGCGAGACTGGTCAGGCTGATGTTCCACTTGAATGGCTTTCATAATTGTCTCCTGCTATGACTCTCTCATCTCCGCCTCAATCGGCAGCGGTGGATATGAAAGATCAACAAGCCCTAGTGTTAAAACGCGTGTCGTGGAGCGATATGTTAAATTGTTGCCTCATTTTTTCCTATAGCTACAAACGATGGCCTCCAAGTTCAACACTATTCACCGCGCCGCGGAAGCCGACTATGAAATCAAAAAATCACGCTTTATTGGCGTGATCATGCCCTGCCAGTCAGAAGACGAAGCACTGCGCAAACTGGGGCAGTTAGCCCGTCAACACCCTAATGCCAATCACCTCGCCTTTGCCTGGCGGATTCGTCAGCCGGAAGGATTCCTAACTGAACGTTTTCATGATGCGGGTGAACCCTCAGGTACAGCCGGGAGGCCGATTCTTGCGCCGCTGGAGGGCGAAAACCTGATTAATGTCGTGGTCGGTGTGGTGCGTTATTTTGGGGGTATCAAACTGGGCACCGGCGGACTGACCCGTGCCTATGGCACTGCCGCAAAAGAGGCCATTGCCGCCGCAAGTATCAGTCCCTGGGTAGAGATGGCGACTTTGAAACTCGATATCGAGTACCCGCAACTGCAACTGCTGGAATATCAGCTAAAACAGATTCATGGTGAGATCATCGACCAGCAATTCACAGATAAAGTGAGTTTAATCATCTCCCTGCCTGCCTCGGAGAAAGAAGCTATCCAGCAGCAATTCAGCGCTTGAGCAGCACCAATCTACCATCAATAACAGGCTCTGAAAATCCATATTTATCAGCAATATAAGAAATAGTGTTAGCGTGATAAATGAAGACATGGGTCGGGTCATTTTTATAATTCCAGCGATGAAAATCAACCCCTTCCTGATACAGCTCGGTCATGCATAAGAGCATGCCCGAGGACTTCAATAAGCGACTGAGCAAGGCAAAACTCTCCGCCGGCCGATGGAAGTGTTCTATCACCTCACAGCTGCAGATATAGTCGTACTGCTGTTGCAGCAAAGCGGGATGATCGAAAAACAGCGGATCATAGGCCTGAATGTCATAGCCCTGCTCAGCCAGTACATGCGTTATGACAGGCGCATGTCCGGCCCCGAAGTCGAGACCTTTATGGGCGGGACTGAAATGCCGTTTGACCTGTTCAGTGATGGGCGAGACAAAGCCCTGAAAGCGCGGATCACTGACATCGTTCAGATGTTCCAGATAACGCTGTTTTTCTTCACCCTTGTCCGGCCAGCTTGCCGGGTCTTTGATAATAGCCTGGCAAATCTGACACTGGTGGTAATAACGCTGTTTAAAATCATAAAACAGACTGCTGTGGCTCCCGCACAGCGGGCAAATTGGCGCCATTACAGAGGCAGAAAACTGGTCGCCAGCCCTATCAGGCCGCCAAAAACCCCGCCCCAGACAACCAGCCAGCCCAGATGCTCGCGAATCATACGCTGGATGATATCTTTCACCATTGGCGGCGTCAGTTCATCCAGCCTGGATTGCACGATAAGTTCAATCTGACCGTGAATGTCATCAAATACCGGGTTGCTGCTGAGCTTGGCTTTGACACTGGTTTGGAAAGAATCGCTGTGCGCCATATTGTCCAGTGCCACACGCATTTTATCTATAAATGGCTGTTTCAAGGCTTCCAAAGATTTCTTGCCGCCAAACATCGACAGCATGCTGCCGAAAGAAGATTCCATGATGGTATCGACCAGACTGTCGTAGGCCGGTGCCAGATCGGTCTGCTCAATCACATCGCTGAAATCAAGCCGGTGCTGGGCATTATCCCTAATCAGCTCGGCCATAAACCGATCGACATTGTCTTTGCTGAAAAACTGCGACATCACAAGCTCGTGAATACCGGACTTAAAGTCTTCAAAGCGTGCTGAAATAATGCCCGAACCATAGAGACCGGGCACCTTTTCGAACAGCATATGAATCGCGAGCCAGTTGGTGATACCGCCTGCCAATGCAAACAGGCCGGTATTCAGAATCGGTTCGCGATAAGGGAATGGTGCAAGCAACCCGCCTGCCACGAAAGCTGCGGCTAGCAGGTTAGTGATCAGGCTTTTATTCATTGGTCCATTTGGTCAGGGCATCCACGATCTGGCTTGCCTGGTCACGGCTGGAAATATTGAATTTGGAACGCTGGCTGTATTCACCGTTACGCTTCTGATAGCGACGGATAGTGTATTTATCGGGACCAAAGTCACCGGTTTTACGATCCAGATCCTGATAGCGGAACATCACCGTGGCCCAGGCGCCCTTAGTCAGTACGACCTTGTCCAGCTCTTTGACTGTCATGGTCTCGCCTTCGAAATATTCAACGGTCAGTTCATCTACGTTTTCAGCCATATAATAGGGTTTCCTTTTTAATGAGAAGTTTGCTGATAAAAAGCGGTCAGGACCTTGTGCAGCATCTCGGCATCGCGACTGCCGGCCATTTCCCGAATCGAATGCATGCCATAGGTGGGCACACCAATATCCAGTGTACGAATGCCGATATTTGAGGCGGTAATCGGACCAATGGTGCTGCCACAGGCCATATCAGTACGGACCACGAAGTCCTGTACCGGCACATCCTGCTGATTGCAGAGCTGACGGAACACGGCGCTGGTCTCGCTGCTGGTGGCATAGCGCTGATTGGCATTGGTTTTTATCACCGGGCCGCGATTCAGAATCGGGCCATGCTCGGCATCATGCTTGTCCGGATAATTTGGATGAATCGCATGGGCGTTATCTGCCGAAATCATCATCGAACGGTCAATCATGCGCTGATAATTTTCGGGTGTCTGACTCAGGCGCTGCAGCACTGAGTGCAGGAATGTACCCTGTGCGCCGCTGCTGGACTGGCTACCGACTTCTTCATGATCATTACAGATTAGTAGGCCCGGCCGTCTGCCATCCGCTTTAAGAATCGACTGCAGTCCGACATAGCAACTGAGCAGGTTATCCAGTCGGGCACTGCTGATAAAGTCGCCATAGAGGCCGGTCAATGCGGCCTTCTGGGTATCGTAGAAACAGATTTCATAGTCCAGCACTTTGCCAATCTGGCGATCCGGATATTGCTGCTGACACTGTTTCTCCAGCAGGGCACGGAAATCGAGCGTGTCGCCCTCCTCCAACTGGCACAGTACCGGCGGCAGATGCAGCTGTGGGTTCACGCTACGGCTTTGGTTGGCTTCACGGTCCAGATGAATGGCCAGGCTGGGAATGACAGCAACCGGACATTCGAAATTAATCAGCAGTTGTTCGATTCGACCGTTTTCTGCTTCAACACTGACTCTGCCTGCCATCGATAAATCACGATCAAACCAGGGGTTTAACAGTGCGCCGCCATAGACCTCGACCCCCAGTTGCAGCAACGTCTGCTGGACTTTCTCCGGCTTGGGTTTGACCTTGAGACAAGGACTGTCAGTGTGAGCGCCAACCATATGCATACCGGTCTGCGTGAGCGACTCCCCGTTGAGGGTGAAAGCAATGATCGAAGCATCATTGCGGGTCACGTAATATTTGCCTGCCGGCAGTTCGCCCCAGCTATCCCCTTCTGACAAGCCTGTGAACCCCTGCTCCTCAAGCAGGTTTTTCATCGCTGCTACCGCGTGATAAGGCGTCGGAGACTGATCGAGAAAATCGCACAGTCCTTGATTGAATGTGTTGCTAGAATGAGCCATAACAAATCTTTATGCAGGGAAGTGTCCGGTATGATACCGATTTTAAACAGGCGGTTCGACAATTGTTAGTCTTTAACCGGACGGCCGCGGTACATTCTGGCTGGCTTTTTGACCGCTTCTTTATTAGCTTTTTTCAGACTTGGGATTACCCTTTTAGTCTCTACTTCCGCTCCCCTGTACATGCGCTTGCCGGACACAGCGGCTTGATCAGCATGATGTAAGCCAAGTGCGGCCAACAGATTTTCAGCGTCCTCGACAAAGGCCTTTGAAGGCAGAGGCATAGTCACATCCTGCTGAAAAGAAAACCTGGCTACCTGCATAAACGGTAGCGAATGGATAACCGACTTACCGCGTTCCCGACCATACGACAGTGCACAGATACGTCCTTTT
The DNA here is from genome assembly GCA_965229455.1 of uncultured Methylophaga sp. GTDB lineage: Bacteria > Pseudomonadota > Gammaproteobacteria > Nitrosococcales > Methylophagaceae > Methylophaga. Next base: position 1,477,795 of record OZ245877.1, on the reverse strand, counting down.
TCAATCACGATATGGCAGGCTTTGTTGTCAGTGGTGGTAATAAAAAAGGTGCCGGTTTGTGCCTCATGACAGACGCTGGCCAGTTGTTTGAGAACGTCCGTATTCGCGCTCATAGGTGGTAACAGCCCGATGATTAAGAATGGTTGTGCACCAGATTACATGACATCTTCATCATTATCATCGTTTAATTTGAATGTCGCCCGTTTTGACAGGCCACCATGCAGGCGACAGCGTGTTGCCAGTGCCCCCATACCCCAAGCTTCAGGGGGACGGATGGCGACCGAGCGTTTGCAGCGCTTGCCACCTGGCAACTTGGCACCACAGGGAGGACGGTAGCGTTTGATTTTCTCCCAGCCCTCCAGCGTTTGAGTCGCTTTGCGAATAGATTTAACTTCACGCGGAGATAACTGTGTCTGGTCGACGGGATGCGTTTCCTGATCAGTATGACGCCACCAGTAACGTACTACCGGTACTGGCAAGCCGAAACGTCGCGCGAGATCATCGGGTTTGCGATAAATTTCCAGTTCCAGTAACAGCAGCGCTGCCTGTTCCAGACGGGCGGTAAACTCGCGGCTTTCTTCAGGTGTCATGCATCTGGGTCGGGTTCATGACTGAGTTTGATAACCGCCTCATTCAGATCATCTACGTCCGATTCCGGCTGGGCAAACTCGCGGACTGAAATGCCGGCTTTATGTACACTGTCAGGATCACCGGTGATTAGCGGATGCCAGTCCGGTAAGGGCTCACCTTCCGCCAGCAGACGGTAGGCGCAGGTTGAGGGCAACCAGTCGAAATAATGCGCGTTCTCAATACTGAGTTGAATGCAGTCGGGGACGATGGACTGACGGTTTTCGTAGTCCTTGCAGCGACAGCTGTTGATGTCGAGCAATGAACAGGCAGCGCGGGTGTAGTACATACGCCCGTCATCCTCATCTTCCAGTTTGTGCAGACAGCAGCGGGCACAGCCATCACAAAGGCTCTCCCACTCATCATGAGTCATCTGACTCAAGCGTTTGTGTTTCCAGAATTCAACAGATGTTTTATCCTGATCAATCATGACCAATTCAGTTGCCCTATCCAGCCTGCTCGCGCCGTTTGTCAGTCAGTTCAACCCCAGGTCGATTCTGACTGCCGGCGACACGGCGGCAATGTGTCTGCAAAACGATAATGATACTAAATTGCAGCATCTGAAGACACCATTCAGCCAGGATCAGTTGCGTAACACACAGCCGGCCGACCTTGCCGTTATCAGCCATCTGACAGAATCGATGGAGAAAGCGGCCGCACAACAATGGCTGGGCATGGTGAAAAACCGTCTCGCCCCCCATGTCATTCTGATCAGCCACCCTGCGATTGCCGATAATAAAGGTTGGGAGTTGACTGACTACCTGGCGATGGGGTTCCGACATCTTGCTGGCACCGAAGACGGATTACAGGTCTTTACTTATGCCATTGAAAATTATCAGCCTAAACGTGACTGGCTCAACAGACGTTACTGGGCCAACCCCGAAATGTACGACAAATACCGCTGGTAACGCCTGTCGTCATCTTGCTGTCACAAAGCGAAGCTAGACTATCAAGGATAACTACGCCTCAGGCGCTCAAGAAGGAATTATGAAACAAGAACAACCCATCGATCTGAACAACCCTGAGCTCTATATTAACCGCGAGCTGAGTCTGCTCGAGTTCAACTGGCGGGTTTTGCAACAGGCATTGGATAGCAGTGTGCCGCTGCTGGAACGCCTCAATTACCTGTGCATTTCCAGTACCAATCTCGATGAATTTTTCGAAGTGCGGGTGGCCGGCCTGATTCAGCAAATTGAAATCGGCGACCCCTATATCGAAGCTGATCAGGTCACGGCACAGGAATGCCTGAGATTAATCAGTCAGCGCGCTCACGAACTGGTGGAAGAACAGTACCGTGTACTGAATGAGGTCTTGTTACCGGAGTTGGAGGAGCAATCAATCCGGGTGTTACCGCGATCACAATGGAATGATGAACACACCAAGTGGCTGCAGAACTACTTCCAGGAAGAAATTCTGCCGATCCTGAGCCCGATGGGGCTTGACTCCGCTCACCCCTTCCCGCGCCTGCTCAATAAGAGTTTGAATTTTATCGTCTCTCTGGTGGGTAAAGATGCCTTCGGTCGCGACCGTGGCTACGCGATTTTACAAGCCCCGCGTGCATTACCCCGCGTGATCCAGTTCCCACAGGAGCTGTGCCAGCCCGGTGAATACAAATTCGTATTCCTGTCATCGATTATCCATGCCTTCGCAGAAGATCTGTTCTTCGGTATGAAAGTGAAAGGATGCTATCAATTCCGTGTGACCCGCAATAGTGATCTGGCTATCGATACTGAAGAAACCAGTGACCTGCTGGCCACCATTGCCGATGAATTAACCCAGCGTAACTACGGTGATGAAGTTCGGCTTGAAATTGCCCACAACTGCCCGGAAGATATGGTTGAGTTTCTGCGTAATGAGTGTGCTATGGAACGGGACAATGTCTACCTGGTCAACGGCCCGGTAAACTTGAGCCGGATCCAGGCTGTGTGCTCACTGGTTGACCGGCCCGATCTCAAGTTCAAGCCATTCACTCAAGGCCGTCCGGAAGGCTTGACACCGGATGTCGATATATTTGCGGCGCTGCGCAAGCAGGATATGCTGCTACACCATCCTTATCAGTCCTTTACCCCGGTCATTGATTTGCTGCGTCAGGCTGCTGCTGACAGCAGTGTGTTGGCGATTAAACAGACCCTATATCGCACTGGTGCCAAATCGCCAATCGTTGATGCGCTGGTCACAGCGGCACAGGCAGGTAAAGAAGTGACAGTAGTCATTGAACTTCGTGCCCGCTTTGATGAGGAAGCCAACGTCGCACTGGCTGCCCGCCTGCAGGAAGCCGGTGCCCACGTTGTGTACGGTATCGTAGGCTATAAAACCCACGCCAAAATGCTGCTGGTATTACGCCGTGAAAACAGTAAGTTACGCCGCTATGTTCATCTGGGTACCGGGAACTATCACCGGGGTACCGCCCGCGTTTATACCGATTATGGCCTCTTGACCTCGGATAAACAGATTGGCGAAGACGTCAACAACCTGTTCATTCAACTCACCAGTCTGGGTAAAATTCCGCAGATGCATAAACTGCTGCATGCACCGTTCACCCTGCATGAAGGCCTGTTGAAAAAAATCGAACGGGAAATCGAACATGCCGGAGCTGGCAAGCCCGCCCGCATCATTATCAAAGTAAACGCCGTGGTCGAGCAGGAAATGATCCAGGCGCTTTACCGGGCATCGATGGCCGGCGTCAAAATTGACTTGATTGTGCGCGGTATTTGCTGCTTGCGGCCCGGCGTTGAAGGACTGTCTGAAAATATCCATGTGCGTAGCATCATCGGTCGTTTTCTCGAGCACACCCGGGTATTTTATTTCGAAAACGGTGGCAACCCGGAAATCTGGTGTGGCAGTGCAGATTTGATGAAACGCAACCTGCTGAGACGCGTCGAGACTTGCTTTCCAATCGAGTCCAAAAAACTGCGTCAGCGCATTCTTGACGATCTGGAAACCTACCTGTCTGACAATAGCCAGGCCTGGATCCTTAACGCCGATGCCCGTTATCAGCGGGTAGAAAAAACCGAATCGGAGCCTGCAATCGCCGCACAGCTCTCTTTGCTGGAACAAATGGCCAAGACCTACTGAGGCCATTGTGGAGACGATTGCATTTTTCAACCTGAAAGGCGGCGTCGGTAAAACGACGTCAGCGGTCAATATTGCCTGGCATGCGGCCAGTGAAGGTATTCCTACACTGCTATGGGATCTGGATCCTCAGGGTGCGGCCAGTTGGCTGTTAAATGCGCAAGCCAAAGAAAAAACGCGCCCCAAAAAAATACTCAGTGGTAAAACGCCCATCGGCGAGTTGGTGCGTAGCACTGATTTTGAAAATCTGGATGTAATCCCATCAGACTTCTCTTTGCGTCATCTCGACCAGCAACTGGCCACGCAAAGCGAGCAGGGTAAACGTAATCTGATTGCCAAACTGGTTGAGCCTTTTGGAGAAAATTATGCGCTGGTGGTACTGGACTGTCCGCCCAGCTTTTCTTTATTGACTGAGCAGGTGTTTGAAACCGCAGACTCGCTGTATATCCCGATTATTCCGACGCATTTGTCCTTGCGTACTTTTGAACAGACGCGGGATTTCTTTAAAGAAAACAAGCTCAAACCTAAACGACTGCATGCTTTTTTCACCATGGTGGATCGCCGTCGCAGCCTGCATCGGGTGATGCTGACTCATCCACCCAAAATGTTGAAAAATGGTCTACCCACACCCATCCCCTATGCCGCAGCGGTGGAACGCATGGGAGATTATCGAGCCCCCCTGCCCGCATTTGATAGTGCCTCGCCGGTGAGCCTTGCCTATGCACAACTCTGGCAAGATATCAAAGCAACACTGAAAGAGTTTTCAGCTTAATCATTGGCCTGACAGACATAACCTTCCGGATAATCCTGCAACCACTGCTGGTAGGTCTGTATGGGTGTGGTGAATTTAGGAAAATATTCATTGCCCTGTTCCGGACCGAACATTTCCCATTCCTTGAGAGAATTGAAATGGCGTTGTGCTCCTGACATGGTGTTATCCCGTTGTTTAAGTCAGGCGCATTATGCGCATCTGATATGACAATTTGATGTGAATCTGACGGGAAAATCCCGTAGAGAATCAGTCGCTTTTTGTCACCAGCCAGCACTGGTGAACTTTCTTATTACGTTCAAAATCCCTGGGTATGGTCTGGGCAGTAATATCTTTTAAGCTCAACCCTTCCATTACATCAAGGGCCATTTTGAAGTCACGCCGGTTAGTGGAGAAAATCAACTGGCCACCGGGTTTCAGCAAATTCGCCGCCATCTGAATCAAGCTGACATGATCGCGCTGTACATCAAACACCCCATCCATCCTGCTGGAGTTGGAAAAGGTCGGCGGATCGAGGAATATCAGATCAAAGCGCTCAGCCTCCTGCTGCGCAGCCTGCAACCATTCCAGACAGTTGGCACGAATAAATCGGTGCTGTTCGCCATCAAAACCATTCAGCTGCAAATTGTCCTGTGCCCAACCCAGATAAGTGTTGGACATGTCCACACTGGTGGTACTGGCAGCGCCGCCTGCGGCCGCATAGACAGTCACAGATCCGGTATATGAGAACAAGTTGAGAAAATCTTTGCCGCGCGCCATATTCATCAGCATCAAGCGGGTATCGCGGTGATCCAGAAACAGGCCGGTATCCAGATAGTCTTTCAGATTGACCCAGAACTTGAGGCCATTTTCTTCAACCTCGAAGCGTTTGTTCTGTGCAGCCTGGGCTTCATACTGATTAGCACCGCGCTGTTTCTGTCTGACTTTGAGACTGACGCTGCTGGCCGGCACTTCCAAGACATCGGGAATGATATGCATGGCCTCTTTCAGTCGCTCTACGGCCTTCTGCGGATCAATCTGTTTGGGCGGGGCGTATTCCTGCACATGAACCTGATCGTCATACAGGTCGATGGCCAGCGCGTAATCAGGCAAGTCGGCATCGTAAATACGGTAGCAACTAACCTTGTTTTTACGTGCCCATTTCGCTAGGTGTTTGATGTTTTTCTTCAGGCGATTTGCGAACATAGCACCCTGCTCGCTGATTTCAACTTCCTGCAGATCCGGCGCCGTATCACTGATGATGGGTTCCGGTGTCGCCTCTGGCTGCCTGGTCTGGGTCACCACTTTGCTGGCCCGGTAAAACAACACTTCACATTCAATCGGGCCATTATCAAAGGGCACACTTTCGAACAGAGTCAGGCCCGTAAATTTGCCCAGTTGCGGCTTGTCGGTAATGATCGCGCTGCGCCAACCCGGCAGAGACTCTCGCATAATATCGCCCAGACTCTCATAAAGCCGGGGCAGACTATCAGCATCTCCCATGCGTTCACCATAAGGCGGATTACAGACCAGCAGCCCCATTGGCGGCAGCGCCTGTGCTTCAGCCGGCCAGTCCAGTAATCTGCGTTGTGCAACCTGAATCCAGTCACTGAGACCCGCTTCGGCAATATTGGCCCGCGCAGCCTCCACCGCTTTAGGATCGGCATCCCCGCCCATAATCACAGGTATTCTGGCCAGACCTGCCTGACGTCGACGCTCGGCGTCCGCCTTGAGTTTTTTCCAGGCGTCTTTGTCGTGCTGCTTCCAGTAGATGAAACCGAAGTAATCCCGCAGAATCCCGGGCGCAATATCGGCGGCCATCATCGCCGCTTCAATCAGAAAAGTCCCGGAACCACACATCGGGTCAATTAATGCCCAACCCTGTCGAGCCAGTCTGGGCCACTCAGCACTCAACAAAATGGCCGCGGCCAGATGCTCTTTGAGTGGTGCTTCGGTGTTACGCGCCCGGTAACTGCGACGGTGCAGACTCTCACCGGATAAATCGATGCTGATGGTGGCCTGATTGTGTCGCAGGTAGACATTGATGCGAATATCCGGCTGGTGAAGGTCAACTGAAGGACGAATCCCGGTCAGCGCGCGAGAACGATCCACAATCGCGTCTTTGACTTTCTGCGCGCCGTATTGATTGTGTTTGATTTTGGAACGGAAACTGTTGAAATCCACCGCCAGGGTGCCCTCTTCCGCCTCAAGATGATCTTCCCAGGGCAAGGCCGTGACACCCTCGTAAAGTTGTTCCGGCGATTCAGCACGAATGGTGGCGATAGGCATCAAAACACGTATGGCAACGCGGGACCACAAACAGACTTTGTAGGCATCCTCCAGACTGCCGGTGAAACGGATGTTACCCTGTTCCTGCTTGCTTTGTTTGATGCCGAGTTGCTTGAGTTCTTCAGCCAGCAGCGGCAGCATGCCGCGCGCCGCTGTGACCGTGAACTTGTGTTGTTTAGCCATATTGGGTTCCTGTTATACTCCGCATATTTTAAACAGGTAACGCACTTCATGGCAGTCACGGATAAACAAAAACGCTACCTCAAGGGGCTGGCGCACTCTCTCAAGCCGGTAGTGATGGTCGGTAACAGCGGTCTCACCGAGTCGGTTGTCGCGGAAATCAACAATGCGCTGGAACATCACGAACTGATTAAAGTCCGTATTAGCGGCCAGGAGCGCGCAGAACGCAAGGCGATGCTGGACGAGATTGCGCAAACCACCGGTGCCGATCTGATACTGGTTATCGGCAACATCGGCGGTTTCTACCGCCCTGCCAAAGATCCGTCGATTCAACTACCCAGGTAACAACATGATTCAGAAACCAGCGGACACCGAACAGGACATTGATACTATACTCGCCGAACGCTGGAGCGGCCGGGCCTACGATCCGGACCTTGAGGTGAGCGAGGAACACATTGTGGCACTCACGGAAGCGGCCCGCTGGGCGCCCTCCTGTTCCGGTGAAGAGCCCTGGCGTTACCTGATTTGCAACAAGTTCACTGATAAAGCGGCCTGGGACAAAGCCTTTGATTCGCTGATGCCTGGTAACCAGACCTGGGCGCAGGACGCCCCGCTGCTGATTCTTGCCGCCTCGGTCACCGAATTCCGCGAAAAGGACAAAAATAACCCCTGGGTTGGACATGATACTGGCGCCGCCAGCCTCAGCCTCTGTCTGCAGGCCACTTCACTCGGCCTGATGAGTCATCAGATGGGAGGGTATGATCCGGACAAAATGCGGGCAGCGTTTAACATTCCGGATAACATTCGCCTCTGGTCGATGATTGCCATTGGTCACCCGGCCCCGCTGGACAGCCTGACTGAAGAACAGATGGAACGGGAACTTAAACCGCGTCAGCGCCGTCCATTATCCGAACAATTCTTCCGCGGGAAGTGGCCCGCAGCGTAGCAGGAGACAATCATGAATAAAGCGCTTCTCATCCTTGGTCTTATCATTGCCGGCAGTGCCGCAGCTTATGAAAAAGTCTATCTGGACAGACTACTGGAAACCCGGCAGTGCAATTTCTGCAACCTCAGTGAGGCCGAACTGAGCGGCAAGGATTTGAGCGGCGCGGATATGAGCGAAGCTAATCTGAAAGGTATCGATCTCAGCCATGCCAAACTGGTCGGTGTCTGGTTTACTCACTCTCGCATGCAGGGCGCGAATCTGGAAGGCGCTGATATTTCCGGTTCGCTGATGGATTACGCCGAACTCAATGGTGCTAATCTGAAAAATACCAACCTGTCCGGCACCCAATTGATTTTCGCTGATCTGCGAGATGCTGACCTCACTGGTGCGAATATTGAAGGTGCTCAGATGCGTGGCATTCTGTACTGCAATACCATCATGCCCGATGGTGAGATAAATAATAACGACTGCTGATTTTTTTCAGTTCCTGTCAGGTATAATCCGCGGGCAGCGTCATTTGACGCTGCCTTTTTTATTTCTTTACAGGAACTTATCCGTGTCTTTTAAATGGCTTTCTATCCTATCAACCGCGCTGCTGTTGCTCTTCTTACTGAGCTTTCCGCTGCAGGCGGCACCGTCTCAGATAGAACTCATCAATGGTGATCAACTTAGCGCTGAGATCCTCAGCCAGACTGAGGCACACATCCTGATCAGCCATCCGGTCCTCGGCGAACTTAAGCTCGACAAAAATCAGGTGATGGCAGTCAGACAAACAGCCGCACTCCCCGAGCAAAGTGAGACGGTAGACGTGGCCGATACCGTCACAGAGCAGTCGGCTGACAACGAAGATAACGGACTTTTTGGCACCGGCGTCCTGGTGAATTGGAAGCGTCGGGTAGATTTGGGCATTGCAGGCAGTGCCGGTAAATCCAAAAATCATCAGGTCAACATCGGTTTCAGTGCCGATTATGACAGTGACTACACCCGCATTTCGCACAAGAGCGCCTATTTCCGCGCCAAGTCCGAAGAGGCACTCTCGGATCACAGTTTCTTTTCCTCTATTAACCGTGACTGGCTGCGGCCGACGACGCCCTGGTTTCATTTCGCCGGTGGGCGTGTTGATTGGGATGAGTTCAAAGACTGGGATTTGCGCGTCAACGCTAACGGTGGTGTCGGCTACGAATTTGCCAAAACCGAAAACTGGATGCTGCTGGGCCGCAGTGGTCTCGGTTTCAATCAGACTTTTGGCGGCCAGCGAGAAGAGTTCACCCCGGAAGGTCTGATCGGCCTGGAAACCCAGTGGAAGGTGAATGACTACCAGCAAATCGAGTTTGCAAACAGCTTTTACCCCAGTCTGCGGGATACCGCCGAGTATCGTAACCTGACCTCGCTCGATTGGGTGCTTGATCTCAACAGTTACGTCGGAGTCGCCCTCAAACTGGGCTTACTCAACGAATACGACTCGGCCACCGAAGAAGGCATTAACAACAATGACTTTAAATATACTGCGTCGCTGGCCTGGAAACTGTAAAATAAACGCTTTTGCGTTTCTATTGTGAGTAACCAGACGCCCGATCTCGACACATTGCTAGAATCGACCATGCTGAGTGACAGGCACCGTCTGACTCAGCGTTGGCAGCGATTGAAAAAAGAGCAAAATCAGGACAAGCTCGCTGCTCTGGCGCAGCAGGTCATAGCCTCGGTTGAGCGGGCAGAAAAGCGCCGGCAGAACATTCCCAAGCCTACGTTCGAGGCCGATTTGCCGGTTATCGAGCGCCGCGAAGAAGTCAAACGGGCGATTGCTGACAATCAGGTGATCATTCTCTGTGGTGAAACCGGGTCCGGTAAAACCACTCAGTTACCTAAAATCTGCCTCGAGCTCGGCCGTGGCGTGACCGGCATGATTGGCCATACTCAGCCCCGCCGTATCGCAGCCCGCACGGTCGCCACCCGTATCGCTGAAGAATTGCAGTCGGAAATTGGTCAGACCGTTGGCTATAAAGTCCGTTTCCACGATCACGTCAACGCCGATCGAAGCTACGTCAAGCTGATGACCGACGGGATTCTGTTGGCAGAAACCCAGAATGATAAGTTTCTCAATCAGTACGACACGCTGATCATTGACGAGGCCCATGAACGCAGCCTCAATATCGACTTTCTGCTGGGTTATATCAAACAACTGCTGCCCAAGCGCCCGGATCTGAAAGTCATTATCACCTCAGCCACCATCGACACTGAGCGCTTTTCCAAACATTTTGATAATGCGCCGGTCATTGAAGTCAGTGGCCGCACCTACCCGGTCGATATCCGTTACCGCCCACTACAGACGCCGGATGAAGAATCGCCCGATTACGACATGGTGTCAGGTATCGTTGCCGCCGTGGATGAACTCTGCCGGGAAGGCCCGGGCGATGTGCTGATATTCCTTGCCGGCGAACGGGATATCCGTGATGTCTCTGAAGCTTTACGTAAGCATCATCCACCGCAAACCGAGATCCTGCCGCTGTTTGCAAGACAATCGGCCGCTGAACAGAACCGGGTATTCAAAACCGGCGGCCAGCGTCGCATTATTCTCGCCACCAATGTCGCCGAAACCTCTTTGACTGTGCCCGGCATACGCTATGTCGTGGATCCGGGTAATGCGCGTATCAGTCGCTACAGCGTCAGAAACAAAGTTCAGCGCCTGCCCATCGAGAAAATCTCCCAGTCCAGTGCCAACCAGCGTGCCGGGCGTTGCGGTCGAGTCGCTGCCGGTATCTGTATCCGGCTCTATGATGAAGAAGACTTCGAAGCCCGGCCAGCTTTTACCGACCCGGAAATTCTGCGTACCAACCTGGCGTCGGTGATTTTGCAGATGTCAGCCTTGAAACTGGGCGACCCGGCTAAATTCCCGTTCATCAACCCGCCGCCACAGAAGATGATCAACGATGGTTACCGTCTGCTGGATGAGCTGGATGCAGTCGATCGTCAGCGACGCATCACAGATACCGGTCGACAACTGGCAAAACTGCCGATTGATCCCAGAATCGCCAGAATGCTGCTCAAAGCCGGAGATCTCGGCAGCCTGACTGAAGTGCTGGTGATCGCCAGTGCGCTCAGTATTCAGGACCCACGCGAACGGCCGATGGACAAACAACAGGCCGCCGATGAAGCGCACTCTAAATACAAAGACGAACGCTCCGACTTTATCGGCTTTCTCAAGCTCTGGGATTTGTATCACGACAAGAAAAAACACCTTAGCCAGAACAAGCTGCGTAAGTACTGCAAGGAAAACTTTCTTTCCTTCCTGCGTCTGCGCGAGTGGCATGATATTCACCAGCAACTGCATATTCAGCTGTCTGAACTCAAGCTCAAATTCAATACGCAGGAAGCCGCCTATGACAGTATTCATCAGGCATTGCTCAGCGGACTTTTGAGCCATATTGCCGTCAAGACCGACAGGTTCGAATACACCGGTGCCCGTAACCTGAAACTGGGTATCTTTCCCGGCTCAGCGTTGCATAAAAAAGGCCCCAAATGGCTGATGGCGGCAGAACTGGTCGAGACCGGTAAGCTTTACGCCCGCATCAATGCCAAGATTGAACCGGAATGGATCGAGCCCATCGCAGGCAGTCTGGTCAAACGCCAGTACAGTGATCCGCACTGGGAAAAGAAGCCGGCCCAGGTGGTGGCTTTCGAATCTGTCTCGCTCTATGGCCTGCCGATTGTCACCCGTCGTCGTGTGCATTATGGTCCGCTGGACCCGGATCTCGCGAATCAGATATTTATCCGTGAAGCCCTGGTCAATGGCGACTGGCATTGCCGGGCGCCCTTCTTCCGCCATAATCAGTCGCTGATTCAGGAAGTCGAACTGCTGGAGCAGAAATCCCGCCGCCGCGATGTACTGGTGGATGAAGAAATTCTGTTTGATTTCTACCGTAGCCGCATCCCCCATAACATTATCAATGGCGCCGGCTTCGAAAAATGGCGTAAAAAGGCTGAAAAAGACGACCCCAAACTGCTGTTTCTGAGCAAGGAACTGCTGATGCAGCATGAGGCGGAACTGGTCACCGCCGATTATTATCCTGATCAGATGCTGGTCAACAGGGTGCCGCTCAAACTGGAGTATCACTTCGAACCGGGTAAACAGCATGACGGTATCACCCAGACAATCCCCCTGTCGCTGCTGAATCAAACCAGTGCCGAACGCTATGAGTGGCTGGTGCCGGGCTTGCTCCGCGATAAGATTGTCTTCCTGCTCAAAGCGCTGCCCAAGTCTTTACGCCGTCACTTCATCCCTGTACCGAAATATGCCGATGACTGCCTGAAAGATTTATCGCCTGAATCCGGTGCCCTGCTTCCAGCCTTAAGCGAACGTCTGCGCAAGCTGACCGGTGTCGAAATTGATGAAAAAGACTGGCGTACCGACGAGTTACCACTGTATCTGCAGATGAATTTCAGGCTGGTCGATGATGATGGCAAACTGCTGGATGAAAGCCGTGATTTAAATCGCCTGAAACAAGACTGGGCTCGTGAAGCGGCTGCCAGTTTCCGCCAGATTCCGGACAGTGAATATGAAAAAACCGGGCTGACCAGTTGGTCTTTTGACGCGCTGCCGGAACAAATTACATTGGAGCAGAACGGTCTGGAAATGACCGCTTATCCTGCCCTGGTCGACAAGACAGACAGTGTTGATCTGACGCTGATGGATACCGCCGCCCAGGCCCGTCAGTTGACCCGCTTGGGGCTGCGCCGCCTGTTCATGCTGGCACAGGCCGATGCGGTGAAATACCTGCACAAGAACCTACCCGGTATTAAGGAGATGTGCCTGCATTATGCCAATGTGCCGCCATCTCCCTACGGTGATAAAACCAACAGCAGGCTGACTCCCTGCGAGCAACTGAAAACTGATCTGATTCATGTTGCCTTTGATCGCTGCTTTATTCTTGAGCAGGCAGCCATTCGCAGCCGCGAAGCATTTGAACAGCGACTCAACAGTCGCCGTGGCGATTTAATCAAAATTGCATCGGAACTGGCACAGAACATTGCATCGCCATTGGCTGAATATCATGCCATCGCCAAGCGTCTGAGCAGCAATATCCCGCTGGCGGCTATCAACGCAGTTAATGACATCAGGGAACAGCTGGGCTTTCTGGTCTATCAGGGCTTTGTCCACGACACCCCTGATGAAGCGCTGAAAAGATTACCGGTCTACTGCCAGGCAGCGGGTATCCGTCTTGATAAATTACTGACCGATCCTGCCAAAGACCGGCAGCGGATGGCTGAGGTCAAACCGCATTGGCAGAAATTTATCAGCAAGGTGAACAAGATCGAGACCGAGGCTTTCTATGAATACCGCTGGATGCTGGAAGAATTTCGGATCTCTGTATTTGCTCAGGAGTTGAAAACGGCCTATCCAATCAGTGCCAAACGTCTTGAGAAACAGTGGCAGCAGTGCTGATCTAGACTTCCCACGGCTGAGGAGCAGCGATCAGATAGCCCTGCACAAAGTCGACGCCAATATGCTTCATACTGATCAGCGTGGCTTCATCCTCGACAAATTCGGCCACCGTCTTCAGGCCCAGAACCTGTCCGATACCATTGATGGAATTGACGATTTCCAGGTTCACCGTATTGTGCACACAGTCTCTGACAAACATGCCATCGATTTTCAGGTAATCAATCGGCAATTGTTTGAGGTAGGCAAATGACGACAGGCCGCTGCCGAAATCATCCAATGCAAACTGACAGCCAATCTGGCGCAGTTCGTTAATGAAGTGCAAAGCCGAACGCATATTGGTAATAGCCGCTGTCTCAGTGACCTCAAAACACAAAACGACATCATGATCACTGAGTCTCGCATCGATGATAAGTTGAATAATCCGCTCATAGAACCGACCATCACCGAGTGACTGTCCTGACAGGTTAATCGCATAAATACCACTGATATCACGTCCTGCAGCACTTGCTGCTTTTAGGCGCGATAACGCGTGTTCCACAGTCCACATATCAATCGCGGCGGCCAGATTGTATCGTTCCGCAGCCGGTAAAAACGCCCCCGGGGAGATAATTGTACCGTCATCATCGAGCATTCTTATCAACAACTCACAATGTGACTTGCCTTTATTGCGCGAATGCAGAGCCTGGATAGGCTGGCTGTAAAGCACCAGGCGATGATCTCTCAATGCCTGCTGAATGCGCGCTACCCAGCGCATTTCACCACTGCGTTGCACCAGATCAGAATCCGTCTCACTGAATATATGCAAGCGATCACGTCCCGCTTCTTTCGCTGCATAACAGGCACTGTCGGCTTGTTTAAGCAATTCAACAAGCGTGCTGTTTTCATCTACAACCACGAGCCCCATACTGGCAGAAACTTTAAAGGTATGATTTTCATACTCAAAGCTGAATGTGCGAATATGTTCCAGGAGGTTTTCGAGAATACGTTGTGCCTGTTCCTGCGAGCAATCTATCATCAGAATCGCAAACTCATCGCCGCTGAAACGCACCAGCGTATCCTGCTCTCTTAGCCCATTGCGAAGTATTTGACTTATCTGCTTAAGCAGCGCATCACCGGCAATGTGACCACAGGTATCGTTGATCACCTTAAACTGGTCCAGGTCGAGATAACAAAGTACGTGACCTTTGCGCAATGGCTGGGACAGTACCGCCTGTAACTGTTTTTCCAGCGCCCGGCGATTGGGCAGGCCGGTCATGGCATCATGCAGGGCTTGATGTTGAAGATCGTTGCTCAGCAGATACTGCTCGGTAATGTCCTGCGCCTGGATAACCACATACTCTATCTCGTTATCTTCACCGCGAACTGCCGAAATGGTTGAGTTCAGCCATAGCGTTTCTCCCTGACGACTGATACAACGACGGGTGACTCGATATTGTCTAATTTCACCTGCAAGCAGCTTTTTGAACTGTGAGCTGATTTCTGCGTTGTCATCGGGATGCAATAACTCAATGGCGTGTTTACCCTGCAAGTTGGTTTTGTCAAAACCGAACAACTCACAGCCGGCCTTATTCACATCCAGAATCACAAAGCTTTTATCCATTAAAAGCATAGGCACACCCGCATCTTCAAAGGTGTGCATCAAAAAGGTTTCTTTAGCGCGTAGCTCGCTCAGTAGTTCTGCCTGTTTCCGGTTAATATCGGACAAGTGGCTGACTAATGATTGGTTTTCATGGCGTAACTTCAAACTTTCAAGCATTTTATGATTGAGGTTACGAGCCAGCAGCATGATGGCAAGCAGATAAACCAGCGTTATCATTGCCACGGTGTATAGGCCTGCCGAAAAAATGCTAAGACAAACTGGTAGCAACAGGGGCAGAACAAACGCAAAGAAACTCCGCAAACTACTGAGATATGAGAAAACGGCACCGGCGGACATACCGCAGGCAACCAGCGGTATGGTCATTTGTTGTGTCAGGGGCAGTTCTGCATGGAAGAAAAGGCCCAATGATCCCCAAATCAAGCCACTGACAAAGAGGGCTATGGCATAGTGATTTTCGTACGCCTGACTGGTTTCCTGAACAAGCTGCTCTGCACTTTTGTTACGCAGGGTACGCCACAGCCATAGCCTTCCGCTGTTGACGACAAGTGCGACACCCAACCACCAGAGTAACAACGGCTGATTAACGGCAGGATACAAAATCACAGCCGTCAGCGAGCTGACAATCAGATTAGTGATGATAGCAATGGGTCCCTGCTGTAACAGGATCTGCAACCGCATGGGATCGAAAGCGGTCGCTTCAACGGCACGGACATCCTTATTCATGCTGATTTTAGTAGTCAATGATACTCCAGACTCAATTTTCGCTTTTTTCGCATTTGTGAACTCTGTCACAGGTTTGCACAGTAAATCATATGTGACACAGTTCAACATGTGAGCCAGTTCACAACTTAACAAATAATTTGTTGGGAAAAAGCCCTCATTATTCAGTGATGGTTCAGTTATCGCTTGTTAATCTTTTCCAGACACTGTCACACGTGGGTCTATGTTATGAAAAGTATCATTGCGGCTTCCGCTTTCAAATTCCTGTCAGCAGGTGGAACCACAGATCGCGATGATCGTAAATATCGGATTTATTCCTGTAGAGCTAAGGCCCGTTTTCCCGTTCTGGAACCGGCCTAGCCAATCGGAACAGTAAAAAGTGCAGCACTTGGATATGAGGATTCCCCAGCCACACGGTCCTGGCACAAGCTGTTTTACAGCAGCGCTATCGCCCGTGACATATCCTGTGTTCTCTCGGGCAGTGGTCAGGTTAATGCAAGGATGATTATGGAGCAGAGATTCCAGACAGCTCTGACGAAGTGGATAGAGCATCAGCTCGGCAAAAAAGGAATACTTAATACAATGAGTGCCCCGGATGATGGTTGCGTTAGCACCAGCATGATGGACTCCATGCCGCGCGAGTTCAGCTTGAACCGCTTCGTTGCTAATTATTGAGGTGATTATTATGAAAAAACTGCTTTTGACAATGACACTGGGCGTTGCCATTTCTTACCTCTCCGCCCTCCCGGTATTAGCCGCGGGTCCCAAACCTTATACGGTTACCAATGGCAACAAACTGGATGCCGACACCTATAATGGTTTCAAGCTCTACCGCAACTGGTGTGCACGCTGTCACGGTACTTACGGTCAGGGGCTGGCTGGACCTAATCTGGCAGAAAGTCTCAATAAAATCACTTATGAAGAGTTTATGAAAACAGTAGCCGAGGGCAAAACCGGTCGAATCGGGATGATGCCGGCCTGGCAATCAAACCAGTCTGTGATGCAGGGTCGGGACAACATTTATAGCTATCTTAAAGCCCGGGCTGATGGCGCAATTGATGCCGTAAAACCTGAAAAAATGAAATGAACCAATCCAGGACAATAGTGAGTGACTGTCCGGACTTGCTTTAACAGCAGATGCTGTTAAAAATACGGCTGATAATGATAAGGTAACCTCATGTTTAAGTTTCGCTGTCTACTGCTGTTTTGTTTGCTGATGGGCTCGCTTGTTCATGCCGATGACGCCATCCCATATGAGCAGCAACCAGGCAATATCATCAACGAAATCGCACTGCCACTGACCAAGCATACGGCAGCGGAACTGGCTAAAATCGAAACCGGTGGCAAAATTCTCTCTGTAGAGGAACAACCCAACGGCGATCAATTGATTTTTCGGGTCAAAGTGCTCCACGACAATGGCAAAGTAAAAGTTCACCGTATCGACCGTGATAGCGGTCATACCCTTCCCTGAGACAGCATGCGCGTTTTACTGATAGAAGATGAAATCCATCTGCGTGAGCAGATCACCAGACAATTAAACGATCAGAACCTGACTGTCGACGCGGTCGCAGACGGCGAAGAAGGCCTGTTTATGGGGACTGAATACACTTATGATGTAGCAATTATTGATCTGGGTTTACCTAAACTTTCCGGCATTGAGGTGATCCAACAACTGCGTCAACAAGGCCTTGATTACCCGATACTGATTCTGACCGCCCGCGGCCGCTGGCAGGACAAGGTGGAAGGGCTGGAATCGGGTGCTGATGATTACCTGGTTAAACCCTTTCATTTCGAAGAATTACTGGCCCGTCTCAATGCCCTGGCCAGACGGGCTTCAGGTTGGGCGAACGCGACAATCTGCTGCGGCCCCATCTGTCTGAATCCCAGCACGCAGCAAGTCACCAGGGATGACAACAAGATAGATCTCACTGCTTATGAGTATCGGCTATTACATTACCTGATGCTGCATGCCGGTGAAGTGATATCAAAAACTGAACTGACCGACCATATCTACGAACTGGATCAGGATCGTGACAGTAACGTCATCGAAGTGTTTGTTAAGCGCCTGCGCAGCAAACTTGACCCGGACAAGGCACTGAACCCGATTGAAACTTTACGTGGTCGCGGTTACCGGCTGAATCTGCCACGTGGTTAATAAGCTTTCCCTCTCCAACCGACTTCTGATAGCCGTCAGCCTGGTGCTGACTGCATTCTTTGGTTTATCCGCCGTTAGTCTTAACAATGCTTTTGAAAGCAGCGCCGAGCATGAACAGAAAAAACGTCTGCAGAATTATGTCTACACCCTGCTGACTGCAGCCGATATCAATGCCTCTGGTGAACTGGTGATGTCGGCTGATCTGGCAGAACCCAAGTTTTCGATTCCCAATTCCGGTCTCTATGCGCAAATCACCCAGCAAGGGGAGATTGTCTGGCAATCACCGTCGGCGATTGGCCACTTCCTGGCTTTGCCATTCAACCCCGAGCCGTCCCAGGAGGAATACCACGTTGTCGAGATGGAAACCGGCATGAGTCTGCTGAACCTGGCATTTGGCATTGTCTGGGAAACCGATGAGGGTAAAGAAATTGCCTACACCATTAATGTGGCTGAGGATATGCAGGTACTGAAGGAACAGACCGCCAGTTTTCAGCGCAGTCTATGGTACTGGCTGGGCGGTACCGGTCTGATGCTGCTGATTGCACAGTGGATTATTCTACGCTGGAGTCTTCGACCTCTATACGACGTAGCCATCGATTTACATGCTATTGAAACCGGAGAACACCGCCGTCTCAATGATGAATATCCAAAAGAACTGCAACAGCTCACTTTTCGAATCAATGCCCTGCTTGACCATGAAGAATCGCGACGACAACGTTACAAACACTCACTGGCGGATCTGGCTCACAGTCTGAAAACCCCCTTATCGGTGTTCCGGGGTGAACTGGAAAACAGCGACAATATGCAACAACTCCGTAAAACCGGCTACGAACAGTTGGATCGCATCAGTACGCTGGTTGATTATCAGTTACAACGTGCCTCCACAGAAGGCAAAAGTAGTCTGCTTGCGCCGGTATCACTGGGCGAGATTATCTACAAAATCACCAGCAGTCTGGACAAGGTGTATCAAAGCAAGACTATCCGCAGTCAGTGTGAAATCGAACGCGATGCCTTTATCCATGCCGACGAAGGGGATATGTATGAGCTACTGGGCAACCTGCTGGAGAATGCCTATAAATACTGTAAACACCAGGTTCATGTGATTGTCACCACCATAAATGGCAATGTTCGCATCCGTGTCGAAGATGATGGCAGCGGCATCCCGGCGCGGGCTGAAGGCTTTGTCATCAAACGCGGGCATCGCATTGACACCCAGGCAGAAGGTCAGGGCCTGGGACTGGCTATTGTCAGCGATATCATCGTGGCCTACGAAGGCAATATCAATCTCGAACGCTCACGCCTGGGCGGCGCGAGCTTTGTTATCGAGCTACCACGTCAATGATTCTGCTGCAGTTCCTGCAGATACTGAAAAACCTGCCGCGCTGATTTCGGCGGTTTATTCTGTTTCGCTTCACGAGTTGCATTCCTGACCAGTTGGCGAACATGCTGGACATCAAAGGCATCAAACTCGTTGATCAGTTCACCATAAACGTCATCATCTCCAGCTAAAAGCCGGTCCCGCCAGTTTTCCAATTGATGAAACTGTTTCACCTGACCCTGATGCGGTTGTTTCAGTAGATTAAGCTGATGTTCAATTGAGACATGATCAAGCTCGGCAATCAGCCCACCGATAAAGCCGGTCTGGCGTTTCAAAGCCCCTTTACTCATTGCAGCCGCATCATCAACGGCTTCACGCAGCTCCTCAGGCAGATCCAGCTTGTCCAGATCTCTTTTGGGCAGATTAATCAATTCTTTACCCAGTTCTCTGAGAGCCTGAAGCTCCTTTTTGACCTGGGTCTTACTTTTCTCGTTGTCCCAGTCCTGAGGCCAGTTTTCTTCACTGCCGTCTTCAAATTCACTCATCTTTATTCACCCTGCACCGTGACAATCACGCGGCGGCGCTGAGGATGGGTGCGGTGTTCCCACAGATAAATGCCCTGCCAGACACCGAGGTCACACTGCCCGCCACTGACCGGTACAGTCAGATCAGGATTTGTCAGCACAGTGCGCACATGAGCACTCATATCATCAGGCCCTTCATCCTGATGACGAAACATGGGATCACCATCCGGCACGATATGCTGCATAAAGGTTTCCAGATCATGGCGGACATCCGGATCGGCATTCTCGCAGAGCATCAGCGACGCGCTGGTGTGCTGCACAAAAACGTGACAGGTACCGGTCTGAATGCCGGATTCTGACACCAGTTGCTGCACATCGCGGGTGATGTTGCTGGTACTGCGACCCTGGTTGTTATAGGTGAGTGTGTGTTGATAAATCATGATTGAATAGCAGCCTCGAAATGTGCTTTGGCATTGCCGTTATTGATAATAGTGCGAACGTGGTCAGCCGCCTGACGTTGTGAAGCTTGCAGCCCGGTATGCCACAAAGCAATGGCGGCACCATAAACCAGACTGTCATATGCCGGACCGGTCTGACCTCTCAGGGCCTGCATACCCTCTTCCAGCGTTCTTTCAGCCGTGACTTCGTCATCCACTTTAACACCGCGGGTGTCCTGTTCAATCCCAAAGTCCGCCGGGTCCAGTCGACATTCCTGCATGTCACCATCAAGCATGCGGTGGTTATTGGAAGCCTCCCGCAGGGTTGGCACAATACCGCCCTCCAGACCGCGGGCAATAAAGGCCGAATCGTAACCAAATGCCTTGGCCAGCCAGCCCAGAATGGCCGGGTACTCCTTATGAACAAAGCCAATAGCAAGATGGGTTCTGGCTTTGGCTTTTATCGGCATCACCATTTTTTCCAACGTCGCTATGCTGGGACGTTTAATCATCTGAGTGCGTAGTGCCTGCAAGGCATAAACCAGGGGACTGGCAGCCGATTGATCCAGGTAAGCCCAGCCGATATCGACATGATTAACCGCCTGCGTGGCTTCAGGCACCTGAATAATATTGTTGTAACCAGCAAGTTTCAGTACCTGGGCATGAGTAACGCCGAACTTGGGCCCCATTTCATACACGCCCTGGGAGACAGTCGGCAAACCTGCTGCCGCCAATACCGCCGGCAGGAAAGCCGTTACCGGACAGTGGCGGTTAAAGCCGTTAAAGGGATCGGCAAAAATCAACAAATCATCTACTTCTGCCTGTTGCTGTTCGGTATTCGCCTGCAGCGCCTGCAGAATGCCAAGATTTTCTTCGTTGGTTTCGCGCTTCATGCGCATCGCAATAAAGAAGATTGCCGCTCTCACTGGATCCGCTTCACCGGACAAAATTTCCATGGTCGCGGCATAGGCCTCTTCATGGCTCAGATCTTTACTTAAATGCGGTCCCGTGGCGACTTTCTTGATCGCATCAGCAACAGCTGTCATAGATTATTCCTGTGTTAACCATTCAATCAGGGTGTCTTCATCGACAACCGGCACACCCAGAGATTCAGCTTTTGTCAGCTTGGAGCCGGCTTCGGCACCCGCTACGACGTAGTCGGTTTTTTTCGAGACGCTGCCTGCCACCTTGGCGCCCAGCGCCAGTAACTTTTCTTTGGCTTCACTGCGAGACATTTTATCCAGCGTCCCGGTGAGCACGATGGTTTTACCGCTCACGACCGAGCTGGTAGTGCCCTGCTCTTCCTGAGGCCAGTTGACCCCGACTTCCAGCAGACGTTGGATAACCTCACGGTTATGTTCCTGCTGGAAAAAGGTCTCGATATGATGCGCTACAACCGGCCCGACATCTTCAATCTCGACCAGGGCTTCCTCATTGGCCTGCATCAACGAATCCAGATCGTGGAAATGCATGGCCAGAGAACGTGCCGTCGCTTCACCGACTTCACGGATACCCAATGCATATAAGAACCGTGGAAAGCGGGTTTCCCTGGCTGCCCGCAGGGCATTGACCAGGTTTTCGGCAGACTTCTGCCCCATTCTTTCCAGACCGGCAATCTCTTCGGCACTGAGCAGAAACAGGTCTGCCGGATTTTTGATCATGCCACTGTCGACCATTTGCTCGACCAGTTTATCGCCGAGACCATCAATATCCAGCGCCTTGCGGGAAGCAAAATGTTTGATCGCTTCCTTGCGCTGGGCAGCGCAGAACAGTCCGCCGCTGCAACGTGACACTGCTTCGCCGTCTTCGCGCTCCACATCAGAGCCACAAATCGGACATTGTGTCGGCATCACAAATTCACGCACTGACTCAGGACGCTTTGACTCAATGACTTTGACAATTTCCGGGATGACATCACCGGCGCGGCGGACAATCACCGTATCACCGATATGCACATCTTTGCGTCGGATCTCATCTTCATTATGCAGGGTCGCATTGGAGACCGTGACGCCTCCAACAAAGACTGGTTTCAGCCGGGCGACAGGTGTCAAGGCACCAGTACGTCCCACCTGGACTTCGATATCTTCGACTACCGTCATTTCTTCCTGCGCCGGGAATTTATAGGCAATCGCCCAGCGTGGCGCGCGGGAGACAAAGCCAAGTCTTTCCTGAAGCCCGGTGCTGTCAACTTTAAACACCACGCCGTCAATATCATAAGGCAGACTGTCTCGGCGCTCCCCCAACCAGTTAATGTAGTCCTGACATTCGGCCAGACCTGTGAGGGTTCTGAGCTCAGGCGATATCCGGCAGCCCATTTTTTCAATCAAACGCATCGAAGCTGAGTGACTATCCGGCCGCTCCATGCCTTCAAGATAACCGATGCCATAGCAATAGATATCCAGCGGTCGTTGGGCCGTAATTCGTGAATCCAGTTGCCGTAAAGAGCCTGCAGCGGCGTTCCTCGGATTCACAAAGGTTTTTTTATTGTTTTCGAGCTGAGTTTGATTGAGCTTTTCAAAGCCGGCTTTGGGCATAAAAATTTCGCCACGGATCTCAATCACTGCCGGGATGTTGTCGCCCTGTAACCTCAATGGCACCGATTTGATGGTGCGGACATTGGCTGTCACATCCTCACCACGGCTGCCATCACCCCGGGTGGCGGCCTGCACCAGTACCCCATTCTCATAGCGAATACTGATAGCTAGCCCGTCCAGCTTGGGTTCCGCCGCATAAGTTTGTGGCTGGTCCGTGTTCAACCAGTCACGCACACGTTTATCAAAAGCGGTCAGCTCGTCCTGATCAAAGACGTTATCCAGAGATAACATCGGCATCGCATGCTCGACTTCGGCGAACTTCTGCAACACCTCGCCGCCGACACGCTGAGTTGGCGAGTCCGCTGTTAGCAGCTCAGGGTTGGCCTGTTCCAGCTCCTGGAGTTCACGAAACAGCCGGTCATATTCTGCATCCGGCACTTCCGGGTTGTCAGCGACATAGTAAAGATAATTGTAGTGATTAATAAGCTCGCGCAATTCTGCGGCGCGTTGCTCAAACTCAGTTGTAGTAGTCATTCGAAAATTGGCTGCTCTCTGCCTGTGCTGACATCTGGTAATGGAGGATTTTGCTACGGGTGGCTTCCAGTGCATCGTCGCTGACGGGCTGCCTGGCTTCATCGCACAGTATGCCGCCCAACTGATCGTTGATGCCTCTCGCGGTATCCAGCAAGTCATCAAACAGCGCCAGACCGTTAACCGGCCCCG
The DNA here is from genome assembly GCA_965229455.1 of uncultured Methylophaga sp. Taxonomy (GTDB): domain Bacteria; phylum Pseudomonadota; class Gammaproteobacteria; order Nitrosococcales; family Methylophagaceae; genus Methylophaga. The sequence continues at coordinate 1,454,482 of OZ245877.1, read as the reverse complement.
GCAGACGGGTAAAAATCAGCAGACCGGGCGTTGTCATGGAGACGAATTTATCCGGCAGTAAAGTGCCTGGATCCAGAATATTGGCCACGCTGAACAGGATTTGCTTGCGTGAGCCGGCGACATGCTTGTGGAAGATCTGCATGTCACCAAAGTGCATATCATGCTTCTCCAGCGCTGCTTTGACTGCACGGCCGGTAAAGGCTCTGCCTTCCGGTGCCATAATAGTGAAAGCGACCACCATTTCCCAGTCGGTTTTTTCTTCTTCGGCTTCTTTCTCAGGCTGCACTGCAGGGGCGGATTCGTCTACTTTCGGTGACGGCTCATCGAACAGATCGGGTTCTCTGTCCGGCGTGTCAGTAAGGCGCGTTTTTTCCTGTTCTGAAAAAATTTGCTCGTCATCATGCAACTCTTGCTCGAAAAGTGCGTCAAAGCGCTGCTGGAAAGAGTCGTCCTCGCGGGATTCATCAATTTCCAACTCTCTTTCGAACGCTCTGGCCCGCTCCTGGCTGCGCTGATGTGCATACCAGCTGGTCGCGATGAAAGCGACAATAACAATGAGAGTGAGGACGATGATTTCTAACACTTAATTTAATCTTTTAGTTAAGAGATAATAGTCGTTTAACTTCAATTTGAGATTGTCCATGTCCACTCAACCAAGCAAACATCTGGAAACCTTTGATAATGCCACGCCCGAGCGTGATTATACCATTCACATTGAGACACCTGAATTTACCTGTCTCTGTCCTAAAACCGGCCAGCCCGATTTTGCCACGATTAAGCTTGATTATGTACCCGACGAGAAATGCGTCGAGCTGAAATCCTTCAAACTCTACATATGGTCTTATCGTGACGAAGGTGCGTTTCACGAAAAAGTGACCAACACTATTCTGAACGATCTGGTCGCGGCCTGCGACCCGCGTTTTATGCGTGTTACCGGTATTTTTAACGTTCGTGGTGGTGTTTACACCACGGTGGTGGCTGAACATCGTAAAGAAGGCTGGGTACCGCCGACACCGGTCCACCTGCCTTAAATCAAACCTGCTGCTTGATGCGCCCGGCCATTGCCAATGCCGGGTGCCTCTCTTCCCAATCCCTGTCTGGTTTTTCTGGCTCTGCAACCAACCAGACTGGCTCAAATCATTGTCTGTGGCAAACTACACTGCATAATCATGAAAAGACAGAGGTCTTTATGCAGAATATTGTTCGCGGCGCGCGCTATCTTTTAAAAGGATTTTCACTGATTAATCAGCCCGGTGTTCGGCGCTTTGCTTATCTGCCGATGCTGATTAACACCATCCTGTTCAGTGCTGCTATCTGGTTTGGGCTATCGCATTTCGGCGGCTGGCTGGATGCATTGATGCCGGACTGGCTGCCAGCCTGGCTGGAAAGTGTTCTGACCTGGATCATCTGGCCATTGTTTGTATTGCTGCTGGTGATTATTGTGTTTTTCAGCTTCTCGGTAGTCGCCAATATTCTTGCCGCCCCGTTCAACGGCATTCTGGCTGAAATGGTTGAGAGAAACGTGGCTGGGACACCGCCACCGGAAATGCCCTGGTCGCAGATGTTCAAAGACAGTCCCAAGATGATCTTCAATGAACTGCGTAAAACCGCTTATCTGCTGGTCTGGATCATTCCGCTGTTTATTCTGTCATGGATTCCGGGTCTGAATTTATTCGCGCCGGCACTATGGCTGTTGTTTACCAGCTGGACACTGGCGCTGGATTATCATGATTACCCGATGGGCAACCATCAGCTCGATTTTCGTCAGCAACGTGACATTCTGAGAAACAACCGTGGGCTGGCACTGGGCTTTGGTGGTGCCACTATGTTGGCAACCATGATTCCGATAGTAAATTTTCTGGTCATTCCAGCCGCAGTCGCGGGTGCCACAGTCTTGTATCTGGAAAACCTGAAGCAGTCATGATCAGAGCTGGGCAATCGCTTCGTCGAGGATAGTCTCAATATCCCACTCGCAGGAACCGCAGCCGGATATCGCACCGGTTTTACGGGAAATAGTGTCAGGATCGATAATACCCTGCTCGATCAGACTGAGAATCTTGCCACGGGTGGTGCCACTGCAATCACAAATGATTTCGTCCAGTTCGGTCTGCTTGGTCTCGCTCATAGAATTTTTGATGCTGCTGTAAATAGACAATTATCGCTTAACAGACCTGTTTTCTCACACCCAGTTTCCAGCTGAAACAAAGTTTCTTCGAGTGAGTCAGTTTTGAATTAACAATGAGGTGGCTATCAGGAGAAAAATAAAGGCTGCCGTCCAACGCAAAAACTTCATGTGCTTCAGATTCAGAGTCGCTCTCAACCTGGCTGTCATAAGCACATAAAACAGTTTACTTACACCGACACTGAATACAGTGACACTCATAATCATCATTATCTCTGCAGAAGACACATTGGCCAAGTCAACAAAGGCCGGCAGAATCGCCAGATAAAATAACACCGCTTTCAGATCGGTTAATGTCAATATAAAGCCGGCCAGCCATCCGCGTCCGCTTTGAGCCCCATCATATTCCGAACGCACCGGCGGTTGCTTGTGGAGACAGAGTCGCATTGCCAGGTATATAAGGCCTATTGCGGCAATCAGCTTGATCAGGAACCAGTGACGTGCCAGGAGAGGATAAGCCGCAGCCAGTCCTGAAAGCGCCAGCGACAACCAGAATAAGTCACCCAGTACAACGCCGACTGCTGTGGACGTGCCTGAACGGACGCCATGTAACATCGTGTTGGAAATCACCAAGAGCGTACTCAAAGTCGGCAGCGCGGCCGCCGTCAGCAACACCAGACTCAGCCCAAACAATTCAGTTGGATGCATCCCTTATCCTCAGCAACATTTCAGGGGACCGGCTCCAGGTTCTCTCTAAGCTCCGGCGGTTAGTCAGACTCGATTCAGGGGCAATGAAAGCTTGGCTCAAGCTAAGTATCGCCGTGTCATAAGGCTATTTATCAGCCAATTATTATTAATATCGCCAATCCTGTAGATAAGCCTCGACGCAAGCTAATCATTGCCTATCACAATGTCTAGCGCCCATAAGGTTATGCTGTAGTGACTGGGCTCGTCATGACTGATAATAGTTGAAAACAAAAGCAATCCCGTCGTCTGAATGATTTGCTAGCCAGTGAAGGACGAGCTTACTGAGCAGTGACAACAATAGATTCAACACACATCCCGGTAAAAACCGGGACGTGTGTTATCAAGTGCTCTCAATCAGCTTTGCTCATCAAGGATCACAAGCGAATCCGCTTCCAATTCCATAGTGTCGATAATATTTTCTTCCATATTACCGGTGACACTGATCAGATCACCGACATCGACTTGCTGAAAGCCTCGATCATCCAGTGGATTGTAGTCCATTCCCAGCGTATCGACGGTCAACATCTGGTTACCTTTATCCACCGTAAACTCACGACCGGTTACCGAGGTGACAGTACCAATAACTTCAGTCTGCCCAACAATGATGGGGGCCGTGTTAGTAAACCTGGCGCTCTCTTCATCCGTTGAGTTGGCATAGAAATAAACACCGAGATTTTCAACATAGACGGATTCGGCTTCAATGGTCGCGAGTTCAGAAAAGTCATCATCAATCTCGCCGTAAACACGCACTTCATCACCATTGAAAATAGGCGCCGCATCGGCGTCGGTCGACCAGTCATCCATCTCAACCAGAATCGTGCCCTGACCGTAATCCAGATAAAAGCTGTCCGGTCCGGTTTCGATCGCAGTCCCGGTCATGTTGACCCAGGTATCGTCAGCCTGACTGAAGGGAGATTCATTCGCCATGGCTGCTGGTGTGAGAAATGGGATCATCAGTGCAAAAACAGTTGAATGTCTCATGCATTTCCTCCTTATTAATAATTTGGATTTGCAAGTGACTCACAGTGTCTCAGGCACTGCTAGTGGTCTTGACACAGCGCAGCACAGATTGTTTCCGATCAGGAAGGATATCTGATTCAAGGGGTGATATTGAGGCTACCGCCGAACAGGCCAACCAGGCCAATCAGAATTAAGTAGACAGCCACGATATAGTTCAGGAGCCGCGGGACCAGCAATACCAGAATACCGGCAATCAGAGAAATGAGTGGGGTTAAAGAAATAGTCATGATTTCCTCCTTGTCATGTGGAATGACCGAGTATGCCGGTCGACAGTCTGGCCTTGCAAGCGACGTGTTTCAAAAACGCAGGAATATCAGCACCGACAACATCATCAGGCCAGCCAGCGCAACCAGTAAGTTCAGACCCAGGCTGATACCGACACGATAACCAGCAGGACGTTCAAGCTGTGAAAAGGACGGCAATAACTGTGAGAACTGGAATACAGCGATAGCAACCGTCAGCACCCCCAACAGCATGAACAGTACCCCCAGCCAGAACAGGGTGAACTCATGAACGGGATCGGTCTGATCCAGAACTTTCAGCAATAAACCGGCCCGTTCGACAACGAAACCAAATGCCATCAGCATCATGCCGGTGCGTTGCCAGGCCAGCAGCGTGCGCTCAGCGGCGAAAAAGACTCTGGGATCTTCCATATCACTCGCTCCCATGCTCCAAGGAATTAATTGTCCAGGCTTTGCTGCATTTGGGCTTCGGTAGATGGGATAAGCGCAAGACGATAAGTACGGTATTCTTTCTCCAGCACTTTTTTGACTGCCCATATACCGCCAACAACGGCACAGGCAATGCCCACTACCTGAGACCAGAGTAGGTTTTTTTGCTCCAGTCCTGCAAGCGCGAGCAGAAACCCGGTGAGAAAGCCAAACACCACAGCCAGCAGGGCTGTGATCAGAAAAGTACGCCAGAAAATACTCCACCAGACCCGGGCAGCTCTACCCCAGGTGACATCCATGATTTGCATCATTCGCTCCTTGATTAGTTTGTGAATGCTTCAGTTTTTACAGATAAAAAAATGGGCCGCTTTGCGACCCATTTTTCATCAATTTTGCTGTATTTACCAGCGCATCATCCGACGAACAATGCCGTCATTTCTAAACGCATGATAAATCGCGCCACTGACGTGGACAGCAACGATGCCGAGTAGAGCCCAGGCGGTGTATGTGTGCAGTTCACCCCAGAACTCGTTCATCTCTTCATCCGGCGCCGCAATACGCGGAAACTCAATGCTCCACCACCAGACTGTGTCCCAGCGAGTATGCGCTGATGACAAATAACCGGTGACACACACGGCCAGTATCAAACCGTAAATAGCTACGTGTGCCAGTATCGCCAACCAGTGCATCCAGCCTTTCATGCTTGTTGAATCCACTGGGGCCGGACGATACTTCAGCCGGACATAAAGCAACATCAGAATAATAATCACCAACGTGATACCGATGTTTTTGTGAAGTTGGAATGGGAAAGCCCGGAACTGCAATTCCGGAGATGGTAGCGGCAGCCCCATCATCCACCAACTGGAAATGAATAAAAAGAAAATTGAAACAGCCAGCAACCAATGCAGGATTACTGCCGTTCTGTTAAAACCTTGTCTTTGCATAACAGCTTCCGTTTATAGTTCGTTGCAATGATTGAAGAATTAAGCTTCGGCTTCGGTGTGTCTGCCAGCGAGTGCGCCGACGACTAACATCAAGTGAAGAATAAACCAGAGCAGGATCCCGCCCAGGTATACTTCACGCAAAGTTGGTCCGGTATTAACCACCGCAGCAAACTGCAGCAAGTCGACCGCAGCCAATGCACCGAAAACCGTGACAGCCGCTTTGGAAGCCCAGGGAGTGTAGTTCACCAGCGCCCCACCAATAATGATGGACAAAAACGCCAACACTGCACCAATACCAGCCAGTGTCATTTGTGCAGCAGGGAACCAATCAGGGGCGGCCAGTGCGATACCTTTAACGTGCTCGATAAGATATTCACACTCAGCAACAGTGATTCCTTCTTCTTCAAGTTCCTCTTCAGGACAGTCTGCTTCCGGCATAACACCACTTGCTGGCATGTTATTGACGATTACAGACTGTTTCATTGCTTCGTTGCCATGAACGGCAGTTAGAAAAACCCCCAGCATGATAGCCACCACACCGAGGATGCTGGCCCACGACGGGGTATTGTTGTTTAATCCTTCAGACACCATACAGCACCTGTCCTCTCGTTGTTATTAATGGATTTATCTCTCTCTTGAGTTGAAAGCTGCGACTGACAGGCCCCCCACCTCTTACAGCGATGTTTTCAACACAATTAACTAAGCTAACACAGCACAATTAGCTTAATCAAAACTTCTGACAGGCTATTTAAGCTTTTGTTCGGGGGGCTTCCAGAGAAGCGTATCCTGGGTGCAGTTATTTTCTGTTGGGCCCCTGTGTGAGGTTATTGGAAGAAATTATGCTTAAACAGGAGAAGTCCAGACAGCTGTAGCTATGACAGTGAAATATCAGGCGGTGATCTTGTCAGGAATGAAAGATCACCGCCCTCAGTTAGTCAGTCCCTTGTAGTATGAAACGGGAACTCATCATGCGATGTTTAAAACGGCAGATTCATCTGCAGGGTGACATTACGTCCAGGACTCAATGCATAACCTTTATAGGTATCCAGAAAATCCCGGTAGTCTTCATCCAGCAGATTATTGACACGCAAGGCAATTCTACCCGGCTGACCACTGGCCTCGTAAGGCAAATCAAAGCCAGCGTATAAATTCAGCAAGGTGTAATCATCCGTTGATGCTGTACCAAAAGGCGTGTTGTCGAACTGACTGAAAGGTTCCAGTTGCCCTGCCGCATCCTTGTCTTTTTTGTGCACCACTTCAACCGTCAGATAAGGATTTTCCAATGCCCCCATGGCAGTCGGCGTCAGGGTGACGCCCACTCTGATTGTGTCAGCCGGAAGCAGAGGCAGATCATTGCCGCTGTCATCAAAATCGCCCCTGACCACCTCATAACTACCATGTAATGCAACCAGCGTATTCAATTGATAATGCGCAGACAAATCAGCGCCATAGAGTGTGGCATCCGCCTGTTCTGCCTGCAGAATAGGGAGGCCACCGGCGTTGGTCTGGCCAGTATCACCAAAAAACAGGTAATCGCTGATTTTGTTTCGATAAATGGTTGCTTTGGCCTGCAACCGCTGCGACCGCCACCGCAAAGAAAAATCTGTATTGATCGCGGTTTCTTCCTCCAGCGTCGGATCACCAATTTGAACAGCTGCGACACCGCCATGAACCCCGTTGACAAACAATTCAAACAGGTCTGGTGCCCTGAAGCCTCTACCCAGATTAGCTGCGGCAACCAGATTATCGGTCAGTTGATAACTGGCAACGACTGATCCGGTCATCACGCTATAGGTCTGTTCCCTTGAGCCTGCGTTCGCGGGAATCACCGTCTGGTCACGCGTTTCGCTGGCCTTGGCTTCCTGTTCGCGACGGTCAAAACGTAAACCGGCATTAAGCGTCAAGTCGCCCAACTCGAACTCTTCAAATCCAAACACCGAATAATTACTGATTTCGCCGCCCGGTGATAAGGCAACTTGTCCCTTGGAGACCTGCTCCTCCCGGACGACCTCAATCCCCCAACGGCCGCTCAGCCAGCCATCAATATCGTTCTGAACCAGTTCTACCCGTCCAGTGTAGCTGTCCCGCTCCAGGTCAATCACAATATCCTCAGGTAAATAGTCACGCGTACTACCTTGTGGACGATCGGCAGCAGGCGGCGGTCCCGGGTTTGACTGTCGTTTATTATTCGACCAGGTAAAGCTGGGCTCCAGATGCCAACCTGGTGATAAATCGATCATCGCCTCAACCTGCAGCAGATCATTCTCCAGATTCTGACCAATCCCGATGCCATCAGGTAGATTGAGAGGCGGCGGTAGAAGGTAGTTATGCTCATCCTCCCAGTGTTTATAACGCGCGGTGATGGTGCCGAATGGGGCTAACCATCCCACGGCAAACTCACCATTACGCTGTTCAAAATCAGTATGATCCAGTTCACCGGAAAAATTGGGCGCACCCGGACGGCCACTTTCTGAGAAAGTAGCTTCATTAGGGGTCGTGATATTTCCGCCTTCCCGTCCCAGAAAGGCCCCGGTCATACCGAACTGGTCATTAGCGGCATTGATCCTGAGTCCACCCATACGTTCGTTATTATTCGTGGCGTACCCTGCTGTCACTTCCCCACCCAGTTCAGTTTTTCCTGGCGAGGCAAAGGGAACGGGAGTAGAGATAACATTGACTGCGCCCCCGATGGCATCGGAGCCGTACAAAATACTTGACGCCCCTCTCACCACTTCAATTCTGTCGGCAAAAAAAGGCTCGATATTGGGTGCGTGACGCACCCCGTACTGCTGATGATAGAGACCAATGCCATTTTGCATGACCCGTATCCGGTTGCCACTCAGCCCATGGATTACCGGCTTGCCCGTCTGGCTGCCAGTACCGATATTGCTGATACCGGGTAAGCGATCGAGTGTCTCTCCCAATGAGGCTGATTGATTTTTTTGTTTCTCCCTGCCCTGCAACACCTGGACATCGGCTGGTGTGTTGAACACAGGTGTTCGCTTCGCCGTGCCGGTCACCGTTAAGGTATCCAGTTCGGCTGCAGCTAACTGAGGTTGCTCGTTGTAAGTCTGGCTTTTGTCCTGTGCTTGTGCATGCACGGGATAAACAACCAGCGCGGCCAGCATTGCGCTGGCATTAAATATGGTTTTCATCTTTTTCTCCACGCTGAATAAAGCGCACGCTATAAGGTGCGTCCAATCATGTCTAAGATTCAGATAGAGAGATGTGGTGGTGCTCTGACATGGTTAATGATTGACAGTAAGCCATAATCGATGGGCTCTTCAGATGCTGTCGGCGATGTTTGCCAGCAGGATAAAAGCGCCCTGGCAGTGCCCCTGAAAAAAATATCGCCGATGTGTTGAGTGAGATGAAACTGCTCACAATCACAACTAGCGGGAATATGGGGGACATCAAATAAATGATGATTAGCCGCATGCACCTGGCTGTTGGCTTGTACCATCACCAACAACAGCAAACTCAGCAGCACCTGCATATAAGCGTGTCGAAACAACATAAATCTGAATTAGGTCAATCATCTCAGTCAAAAGCTATGATACATCGTATCATTCTATACCTACCTACATGCAAACCCGGGTTAATATAAATGCCTGAGCGGTAGGCTTTTGATTGTTTAGGGAATGAAAGTTTAAGGGCTTATGATCTGATGACCTATCAGACCTAACAAAAAACCGCCCAGGGCAGCCAACGGCGGCGCATAGTGATTTTTCAACCTTGCTTGCGGCGCTATATCTTGAAAAATCAGATAAAGGATGCCGCCGGCAGCAAACATCATAATCAGAGCAATAACAATTGGATGGTCGGCAAGAAAAAAATGTCCGGTCAAACCAGCGAGTGGCCCCAGCAACGCCATCAGTGAAAACGCCGATACCAGAGACCATGACCGGTAAGAGGTCGACTGAGCCAATTCCCGGTAGGCATTAAATCCTTCGGGTAAATTTTGCAGTGCGATGATGATTGCCAGTAGCAGCCCTGCCTCAGGAGAAACGGTAAAAGTAGCGCCCATCGCCAATGCTTCAGGAACAAAATCAGTCAACATCGCAGCCAGTTGGCTGACTGACGTGCCCTGGCTAGAGAGAAAATAATCCAGCCCCATAAAAGCGAGACCACCGCTGGCAAAGCTGATACAGACCAGCGTCAGCGATAAATCCTTGCTGCCTTGTGGCACGAGCACCAGCGCCACGGCAGCAATCAAGGCACCACCACCGAAGGCGATAACACTATGTCTGAAGTCGGTCTCAAGCCAGGATGGACGTATCCGCTCGATACATGCCAACGCTGCCCCCAGTGGCATCATCAAGCCAGCCATGAGGGTTAGCAGTGAAAGTTGAAGCCAGTCACTCATCGTCATCACCAATATCGGGTTGAAGTCTCCCTGTCTCGTTGCAGGTGTTATCGCGTTTTGCCACGTTACTGCCCTGCCACACGCCGGTAATCTTTTTGCTGACTGAAAAAATGTCTGAATAAAAGATGGGATGGCAGATAGATCAATACAACCAGCGCCACAAAGAACAGACACAGATAAGCTAATGGCGGCAGCACGGTTTGAGGCCCTCCAAGACCATAAACCCAATTTATATTGTCTGTCCGTTCTGTCACTACAAAAGTCAGGGGCAGCACTAACAGTGCAAGCATCACCTGCGACCGGAAAGCCCGCCGGTCATACCCAAGGCGTAATAACAGATACAGCAGTAAGGGTGGCAGGATCAGATGAAAAGTGCCAGAGAGCAGCCTGATAAGCCGGGATTCAGTCTCATCAAACATGTAAGCGGCAATCCCCATGAACTGGCTACCTGTCATAAAATCCATGACCCAGGCCGTCTCCAGCAATAAAACACTGACCGCCATGGTGCTCACTATCAGACGATTTTCGAGCCAGACTGCTGCTACCAGTGCTATCAATGCAATATCAGAAAACCAGAGAAAGTTTGTGGGGCCCAGTTCATGCCAGTAAATTGGCACAATGATACAAACGAGTACGGTGTAGCCAACTTTTAGCCACATTGGGAGGCGATTCTTCTGCCTACAGGTCACTGACGCTTTCATAGCTCACCGCTGCTCTGGTGCTGCCATTTTCTGTGAATTAATTCTGCCACCGCCATTCCCATCAGCAACCAGAAGCTGCCAACCAGAAACCCTGCGACCACATCACTGGCATAGTGAACACTTAACACCAAACGACTCCCCCCTATCAAAAGAATTAACACCGCAGCCCAGTAAATTAACTCAAATCGCTGGCAAGCCGAACTTACCCCCCGGCTGATGATGTAGGCCATAAATCCATAAACCGCGAGCGCACTGGTGGCGTGACCGCTGGGAAATGAAGGCGTTATCTCGACCAGATCCGTTACTGATTCAGGTCGTGGTCGCTGTAGCAGGAATTTACCGGTATAAGTCATCAGTTGCGAACCCAACACTGTCAGCCAGAGAGGTGCAATAAAGCCACTCAGCTGATGCGCCCAGAATATCCCCGTAGCGACCACTGCCACCGCGATAAGCGCCGGAGCGCCACCCAGATCCGTCAGCCAGGCAAAAGCCATCAGGGTACTGTCGGTTCGAATCAGTGTCAGTTGTTCATTAATCCAATAATCGATCCGGATCAGCTCTTCTGCTTCCAGCAGTTCTTCGACCAGCCCGGCGAATAATGCCAGCAGATATAGCATCACCAATATGATGAGGCTTAGTAGTAAGCCTGAAAAATGCGACGTTGTCAGTCTCGCCTGCACAAGCTGGCTCATTTTCGGGTAGCGAACTTTGAGTTGAGACCACAGGCCGACCACCTCGTCTCGTTGTTTGGCCTTTAACAACCAGACAGCAGCTTTCTGATATAACGCCGAAGCCATGCGAAAGGCCCACCAGCAAAGTGGCCTCAGTACAACAATCAACAACATCAACCCCATCAACGGCAAATATGACGAAAGCATGTTTATCTCCGCTTAACCGGCTTAATTTCAATTATTTTGCTCATCCATTTCCACTGAAACAAATTCTTCCCCACTCGACTATAAGGCCATCAGAAAAACCAAGTCGCCAGAAAAATTGTCAGCTTTAGTGAGAACTTAAATCTAACGCGACAACAAAACAGTTATCTTCTTCCATTTCGCACAGCGCGTGAGTGTTGAAGATTATTTGGCGTTGTCAGTTATTCAAAAAGGAGGTCTATATGCATGTCACTTCAGAAGCAGCGAATAAAGCCATTGATGGTGCACTCGCCAAAGCAGAGTCTACTGAAACCCGCATGTGCATAGCTATTGTTGATTCCGGCGGTGCATTAAAGGCGTTCTACCGCATGGATGATGCCTGGGTGGGCAGCATTGACATCGCTATAAAAAAAGCACAGACAGCATTGTATTTCGGCATGCCCAGCGGTGAAATCGGGCAGCTGTCCCAGCCGGGCCAGCCTTTATATGGCATTGAGCACTCAAACAACGGCCTGATTACCTTCCCTGGTGGCGTCCCGATCGTCGATGATGATGGCTATATGTCCGGTGCCATTGGCGTCAGTGGCAGTTCTGTTGAAAATGACAACCTAGTGGCAAGAGCTGGAGTCGAAACCATCGGTGTCTGCGATTTACCGGATCATCCATGGAGAACCTAATCACCGACTCTGCTGGAGCTTAATACTCCGGATAAACCAATAAAGCGGCTATCCTGCAAAAAGGATAGCTGCTTCAATCTAAAGTCAGGTACCTAATTTACAGACACCATGCACGTCATCCATTAGAGACTTGTATAACACCTCAGAAAGTATTATTTGAGCCGTTGCGTGTCATCGTCAGTCCCTAGCCCGCATCGTTATATATCACCGGCATCTTCCCTTTCCAGACAGACCAGAGGTCGGGATCAACAGCCAAACTGGCCATAAAATGAGCTACGTTTTCCCGACTGGTCGTGCCCGGATTAAAAATGACGTTTCTGATCGGCGAAGGAAAGATTCTATACGCCGAGGCCTCCGATTCGTTGATGAGACTATCCGGTCTCACTGCAACCCATTCAATGATGGGATGATTCTGACCAATTTGCGTTCTCAGGTAATCTGCCGCCAGCTCGTTATCCCGGTGCGGAGGCAGTAAAAAACGGACAATTGAGATCACAAATCTCTGGGAAAATGGCGGCTTTTCAGGAATATCACGGTTACTGTTTCCCGATGTATTCATCAGAATGAGCTTCACTTTGTGGTCTGGCTCCACGCGCTCAACAGCACTGATAAGTTTTTTGAGAGTATCGGTGACTAAGCGTCTGGGCTCGCCAAACAACCCTTTGAAAGTGGGCTTATGACCTAAACAGGATATAACCACACCACAACCAACAAGATGAGCTGCGACTTCCCACTCACTCAGCTGGGAAATATCAGCAATGACTTCCGAGTAATTAGCGTGATTACCAACCATGTCTCTCAGCGAACTCCCTTCTCGCACGATAGCCACGACATGAATGTTCCGCCTGAGCAATTCAGCCACGACCCGCTTTCCGGTCGCCCCACTTGCCCCGGTCACTAATGCCTTGTTCATTTAGCTGACTTCCAAGCTATAGGCCACAGCGGCTTCAGGCTTTCTATATTTGATATAACTATAAGCACGGTGGTAATACCTAGATATTCTGACCAAAGCGCCAGACAACACCACTGGGATCATCAACGATAAAATCCAGCATCCCCCAGGGTTGCTGTGTAATCTCTGAAACCGTAACGCAGTATTTTTCGGCCACACCAGACCGGGTTATGTGTTGATGCCACGCTTTTACATCCTCAACCAGCACGTGCATCATCAAGTTCTCTGCGAGTTCTTTCACGTAGAAATCCTGTAACAGAAAGCTGCAATCACCATAACGAAAATAAGCAATGCCGCCAGAGTCTGAGGCTTTGGTAAAGCCGATATCTGAGTAAAACTGCTTAGACTGTTCAAAATCTCTAGCTGGCACGAAAGCCTTGATTTCAACTGTATTCAAATTACCCATGTTCAATCCTTGTTTAACTGGCAGATTATTAGCCATGGCGCTCAGCGGGTCTACACCTATAGCTTTCCGGCGCATGTAAATATGGCTTATAAGTTTTATCCAGCTCGATATCAGGGCACATATCTATAAACAGCCACACGTTTGTGGATTAACGTTCAGTGACTGTGCTGGTCTGAAAAACTCAGATGCCTCACAAATAGGGCTCATTCTGCTCGCCTACTGCGAATTATCTGTTCATCTCAGACTCGCTGTATCAATATTATCTATTGCGCCGTTTGAAGCCTACCGGAAACTCAGTCCAACAGCGCCCCTGTTAAGCCGATTAGTATTGAACAATATCCAGCAATCTGAATGCTTCCAGGGTCAGCGCTTTTCTTAACGCCAAATCAGAGCTTTGCTTTATCTCAATGTGGTTGGCAAAAAACCAGGTTTGATTGTTGACAATAAGATAGCCGACATACCATCCATCTTTACCGGACCAGCCGGTTTTCGACCAGATTTTTACAGCGCTGTTGCTGTCGGAGAGCATAATCTGCTTCAGGGTTTTTATATGTTGTTGCTGTATGGGTAGCGTCTCTGCGTAGACTTTTCGCAGAAAGCGGATTTGATCTTTCAGTGAGACCCTCAAATCACCGTCCAGCCAAAATCGTGTGATTTCACTGCCGGTTAATTGATTTCCGTAATCAAAATCACTGAGGTACTGATGGTATTTCTGGTCGCCTACCATTTTGGCATAACGTTGATAGCACCCATACGCACGAGACTTGAAAGGCTGTCTTCAGTGTTTGATCACCGTTCCATGGCTCATAATCACGCTCAACCCCATCCCAGGCAATCACTTCCGAGGCATCCTTAATCAAACCTTCCTCAAGTATGATGAGCGTGTTGGGAATTTTAAATGTCGAAGCAGGGATGTAACTTGCTTCGTTATTCACGTTGTATTGATACTTTAATTTTCCATCAGCAGACTCAATCAGTATTGAGCCTTCAACGTTGTTGTCCTGGTACAGGCTTTCGAGCTGATTCTCCGAAGCATATACGTTGGCTGAGAGCATCCATACAAAAAGAAGTCCTAAATACTGCATATTCATCCTGATTTTTAAATCTGAGTGGCATAACGCTCTCGCATTATGTTTTATACCATGATTGGTAGCGGGGGTTAGCGTCTTTCATATCGGTGTATAACCACACCATACGATCGACAAACCATGCCTTAAAAACCATTATCCACACATTACCGATAACCAAAACCCAGAAATCCAGTGCAACCAAGCCATAAATGAAAATTGGAAGACCGATAGCGGATAAACACTGTAAGACCCGGCAGACTGTTCGATGGTGATGCGGAATAGCGATGTTTTTGCGGTTGAGATAAATCCGCTCTCCGAAGGTGCCCATTGAGGCCCAGTTATTTGTTTTTCCAGGTACCTTGAATAGTCGTGGGTTCAGCCATACCCACAATAGGGCCAGAAAGATTGGTGCTATGGAATAAGCGCCAATCCAGTCTCTCGACCAGAATGCAATGGAAATGATCGGTAACGTCGTAAACCTTGTGTACACGCTCCATGGGTTGGCGTGCCTCATCCATACATCGTCAGTCATGGACATGGACTTCTCTGCGAGTTTAAGGATATTCATACGCCCCCATACGAAGTATCACGCTGCCTTGGACAAGACGAGCTTGCCAGCACTCGCCGACCATCGACGACAGATTTAATGGCCCTGTCAGTCCGTTTCTGATGGCAACTCATAGCGTTGGTGGCGCTTCTGGATACTGTGGAAGATCATCAGCAATGTCTATCCATGGTTGTTTGGAGGATACCCAGAAATGCATATCAGGTTTAAACAACGACGGATCGTCCAGACTCCCTGCCGTCAATCCGATAACTCCCGCCGAAGCACGCCGGGAAAATATGCTTGTACCACAACGCGCACACGCCCCTCTTTCGAGCGTCTCTGATGAGTAAAATGTATTAACGGGTCCGGTGATAGAAACATCTTCAATCCGCATGAGCACTCGAGCGTTAAATGCTGCACCAATAGCCTTTTGACATTGTCTACAGTGACACACTCGCTGGTTCAATGGCTCAGCAGTCGTTTGGTAACGAACAGCACCACACAGGCACCCACCGTTAAATTTTGTCACCTGGAATTCCTCCTCATATCAACGCTCTGCCCCCGTGATCAGACGTAACAGAGATCCATCCACATCCTTCACGGGTTAGGTAATGGTAGTTCAATCTGGCAGGTCTTTGAACGTCGGCAACGCTGGTAAATCCACATCCCAAGCCGCTTTACTGGATGAAAAAATATGCGCAGTTGGCAACATAGTGATGTCAGTATCCAAACACCCCGCAGGCACGACGAGCAAACCTGCGATCTGCGTGTTTGGCAAGGCTGAGCCACACAACATGCAAAAGCTCTTGTTATGGCGAGTGCCTGGCAGCGTAAACGCAGTCACTGCCTCTGAACCCGAATGCCAGATCAATTCAGCTGACTGTGAGAAAAGGTTTGCCGCATAAGCGGCACCCGTATCTTTTTGGCAATAGTGACAATGACACAGGTAAAAGCTTTCAAACTCACCTGTTACCTCGAACTTCACGGTGCCGCATAGACAGGAACCGAAATACTTACTCATCAGCCTCACACCTCCCATAGCCTGTGGCTGAATGCCACATTAGTAGCCTTCAAAACTGCACCAGGGTTTGGGGAGATCAACTGCAGCAATTTGCCAGGGTCCTATCTATAGTTTCCATAATGAATGAAATGCGTTCGTCAATGTTAGTACGCGGCACTTCCAATGTTTCGTATCCCCACTGCAAATACCACCCTTTCATGCTTTCGAACACTTCCACAGCTTCTTCATACGATGACCTAACGCCTTGCTCTGCTGAATTTTTGGAGTAGAGAATTTTGTGCTAACAAGCACAAAAGGCGCAACGGAAAAAATGTCAGCAGGAGCAAATTGTTAGATGTTTGACTCATAGCTGTGTACTTACCTCGATAGAAGACTCTTTAACGACTGCGGTTGTTGAGGTGCCAGAAGTAAAGTACACAGGTGGCGCGCTTGTAAGAACTGAACCATCTGGTTTAGTTGCTTTGAACTCCATTGCAGCTTCATCATTTACTTCAAACTCCAATTCGGAACCGGGATCAAGTTTGCCGAGAATTTTTGTTTCTTCCCGCCAATGAGCACTGACCTCAACGCTAACATTGGAGCCGTTTGTAACCGTAAATACAGGCGTTGCCACATATGGTGCAGCCAAGAATGCCAACGCACCTACTGCGAACGCCGACAATATTGTTATTCCTATTAATATCTTCTTGATCACTTGCGACCCCTAACCCCGGTTTTAAACCGCCAGGACGGAGCGTAGCTGAGTACCGGTCGTTTTAAACGAATGGTTACGCAAATTATTCTCCCGAGACGGGACTATCAATTGCATCTGTTATGTAACCTCTCATGGTGCCACCCCAGATAGCTCGTCCATCTGATGATTTACTATGTATAGCCAAATCGCGCTTTTCCAGTTCAAACAAAATATCTGAACTCTGATCTCTTGGAAGTTTAGTATCAGCGACTAATCCAGTCAGTGTACGCCACGAATATTTACTACCTATCAGAGCATGAAGCACAAGACGTGAATTTTCCTCTAGTGAGGTATCATCCTCTTCCCCGAGTTCAGCACTACTTGATAATCGGGTTGTTTCCGGCTCTGTTTCTTTTGATTTTAGTGGCTCAATATCGTTCTGAAGTTTATCAACTTGCTCTTTTAACTTCGCAGAAAACCCGCCACCACTAAATTCAGAGAAGGACTCCAACTTGAGGAATACAAGCGATAAGGCCCCGGCAACAGCAAACCCGGCTAATTCAGCTGGCATACCAGACAAAGCTAAGAAGAAGCTCAAGCCAAGCGTTTTGCGTCCTGTTGAGTAATTTGTTAAGTGCCTTTTTCTATAGGCTGAAACAATTGGTTCTTGAATGTTGTTTTAGCATTTTTACTTTGCCTAGAGCCAACTTCACTAATCATTCTTTCTACTAACGCTAGAACGCTTCTGACTTCTTCATGTTCGAATGGATAATAAGAATTATGTCCAATACCTATAGGTGAATCATTGTAGTACTGGTAGTTTCGCGAGCTGGCATCTGAGTGAGCGATTGCAGTATCACGTTTATCTATAAGTCTATGGTGAAGACTTTGCTCGTTTACTTCTAAATTTTTTATTAGATTGGAGCGAAACTCGCCAAAAGAATTACTGACAACATCCATAAACTTTTCGTCCGTTGTGCGCGACGACTTAAATACACGACCGTAACTAACGATTAAAGCTACAAAAAGAGCTTCATAAACTGTTCTTTCTTCAGAAAATGCTTTTCCAATGGGTAACTCAAGCATTTTTAGAGCGTAAGACTTACACATTAATAGATCATCTAAAGCCATGGTAAGTCTGGAATGGAGATGCTTATTTGAACTCATGACTCTCCTTGGCACTTAACGCTAAACGAAGCGGCGCGTCCCACGCGCCCGCCTTCCGTGTTTTGTTATGTTTGGCCGTTTACTCGCTTGTAACCCCAAACACCTACTCCTAAAACAATATATGAAATTGTTGCCGCCAAAATTGGATTTAAGCCAAAGGTTGTATTGAGCACATCACCAACAGTAAAAATATCACCAGAATAATTTAAGCACCCTTGCATATCAAAGCCAGGAAGCTGACTAGCGGATTTACAGTCAAGCTTTACGGCACTTGCGGCCATATACACAAAAAAACTCAACGCCCATATGCTTGCAGCAGCAGCTATATCTGTAATCAAGCCCTTTTTAGGAAAAAAAGGAGTGTCTGAATAAGCATGCGAAACTCCCCACTCAAAGATAAAGAAAAAAAGAGTGGCAGACCAAAAAAACCAATCAATGGACAAGAACTACTCCTTAAACATAACAGCCGGTTAATGAGATCGTTGGCCTCATAATAAATATTATCGGGCGGCCTTTTAATTTTCTGGCAAGAAAAGCCTGGTGATCGATAAGTCTATGTAAATATGGTAGAAATGGAAAAATATTCTTTTCAGGGAGAAAAGAATCGGGCCGACTATACGGATTATTGTCGGGTTAGTTATGTGGTTATTCAGGGATGAGGTCGCTTCCATGCAAAACAAATCTCCATTTCTTCAATCCATTCGAGAATTTAGGATGGTCAGGCGTGATAGCCTTGGCCTTTCCACGCTTGTAACCTAATATTTCACAGGCTTGGGGTTGTGGCAAGCGATCGGTGGATTGCCGCGTCGCCACCTCCTCGCAATGACCAACGTTTTATTAAGCTTTCGCGATGGTCGGCTTTGTCGTTTACGCTTCAAGCATGAAGGAGTCTGACGGTTTGCTTAAGCGCAATCTTCTGATTTCATTGCGCATTTTCCTTTCATCATAATCTACCTAATGCTTTACCTATTCTCTCTGCGGCCTCAAGCAGTCGCTGTTTTCCGGTGGTATAGGCAAAACGGCAGTGTTTTTCTGCTTCGAAATTGCCGAAATCCAAGCCCGGTGTGATGGCCACGCCTGCTTCTTTGAGCAGGTAGCGTGACAAGGCCATGCTGTCCGGGAGTTGCTCGTTCAACAGTGCTGAGCAGTCAGCATAAAGATAAAAAGCGCCTTGCGGTTTGACGGTAAAGTGAAAACCGACTTGTTCCAGGGCAGGCATGAGCGCATCACGGCGCTGCTGCAGGATTTGACGGCGTTGCTCAAGGATAGCCAGAGTCTCACCTTCAAAGGCTGACAGTGCCGCATATTGCGACATGGTAGGGGCAGCGAGATAAAGGTTTTGTGCCAGGCGGTCCATGACTTCGGTGTAGCCGTCGGGCACGACCAGCCAACCTAATCGCCAGCCGGTCATGCCGAAGAATTTAGAGAAGCTGTTTATCACAAACGCTTCATCATCCACTTGCAGGGCGCTGGGTGCCTGAAAATCATCGTAGGTGAGGCCATGATAGATTTCATCAACGACCAAGCTCCCCTGCTGCTTTTTAACCGCCGCTGATAAGGCTCCCAGTTCCGTTTTGCTTAGCACGGTGCCAGTTGGGTTGGATGGTGAAGCCACCAGGGCAAGACGGGTGTTTGCATCCCAGTGTTCTTCAACATGCTGTGCTGTGAGTTGGTAATGGCTCTTTGCCGTGACCGGAACGGCATTGACTTCCCCCTCTACAAACCGGGCGAAATGGCGATTACAGGGATAGCCCGGGTCGGCCAGCATGACTTTGTGGTCTTTATCAAGCAAAGCGCCCATGACCAGCAGCAAAGCGCCGGAAGCACCGGGTGTAACGATAATCCGATCCGCTGAGACCTTTACGCTATAGTGGGTTTGATACCAGTCCGCAATGGCTTGTCTGAGCTCGGGCAAGCCCAGTGCCGGTGTGTAATGGGTCCGGGCATCTTCGAGCGCCTTGATGCCAGCTTCAATAATCGGCTTTGGTGTCTCAAAGTCAGGCTCCCCGACTTCCATATGAAGGATGTCATGGCCGCGCGCCTGCATGGCTTTGGCCTGGGCCAGAATATCCATCACATGAAATGGTGAAATGGCCTGTGCCCGTTTGCTGATTGGCCTGCTCATTAATCTCCTTTGAAAATTAGACGCTTACTCGAACGATTACCGGCAAGGATAAGAGTAATGCTGCACGCTGGCAAAACAATCCTGAATCAGGCTTGATCTCAGGCTTTTTATCTGGCGTATGATGGGAACGTTGAAAGTCATAAAGCGACGTTGTGACCACGTTGTCACAAACAAAACCCAGCATTTTTGTACGCTAAAATGGACTTGGCACTGGGTTATTATGATGCGCGATTGATAGCGCCGGCGCACATGAGCACTGTCAATCCGCGAGGTGTTGAGTGTTTATCAAAAACAGCCGCTTTTTATTAGTTTATTCGTGATTTTTGACTGTTGAATTGGGCTAAAATGGAATTTTAGTTTTGCACATGCGAGGGCGTTCTGGTATAGATTCGCCCTTGGTTTTATAAGTATGAGGTTTCAACATGGAAAACACTCAAGCCGACGCTAAGTTCACTCCTTACCAGGAGCAGCCAGGCGAAGAATACATGAACGACGCTCAGGTTGAGCATTTCCGTCACATTCTGCTGTCATGGCGTGCTCAGTTGCGTGAAGAAGTTGATCGTACTGTTCACCACATGCAGGACGAGGCAGCGAACTTCCCTGACCCCAACGATCGCGCCACCCAGGAAGAAGAGTTCACGCTGGAGCTGCGAACCCGTGACCGTGAACGCAAACTGATTAAAAAAATCGACGAATCGCTGGTCGACCTGGAAAAAGGTGATTACGGCTTCTGTGAATCCTGTGGTACCGAAATCGGGATTCGTCGTCTGGAAGCTCGTCCTACAGCGACACTGTGCATCGACTGTAAAACGCTGGACGAAATCAGAGAGAAAAACCGCGTTTGATGCCTGGCAGGCTCAAGCTGCTTGCAGCCTGCTTTAAACCTCATACGCTAGACAAAAGCCCTGCAATGCAGGGCTTTTTTTATCTGTGTCAGTCTTCAGGCCCACCACGCTCAAAGGTATAGAGCAAATCCACCCCACTCTCGGTGCCGGATTCCGCTTTCAGGGACCATATTTGACTGAGCTGATAGCGTAACTCAACGGTGCTGACGGATTCGAACACACCAATGCCATAACTTAAATAGAGTTTTGGTGATAGATATTTACCCACCTGCACCGCGGCATTCTCGGCACTATCACCCTCAATCGAAAACTCATCAAGTCCAAAGGTGCTGGCAATTTCGTCGCCAATCATCGCGCCATTCTGCAAACCCATACCGGTCGCTGCTGAGGCTAATAAAGCGGCGTCGGTGGCACTGGCCTGATTCAACGGTTTACCCAGCAGCAGGTAGGACAATATGTCGTCCTGGCTCATGCTCGGATCAGAAAACAAATCCGCCTGTGGTGAAGCAGCTGTGCCCTGTATTCGCAGCCCGGCCTGGTAATCTTTGCCTTTACGCACCGCTTTGATATCCAGTTCGGGGTTGTCAATGGGACCGCCGGCAAAGCGGATACTGCCATCATCAACATGTAAGGTCTGTCCATAAGCGATGTAGCTGCCGTCTTTGACCATAATCTCGCCATTAGCCAGCAAGATATCGCTGGTTTTACCAAAGACTCGCAATGACCCTGTCAGACGACCCTGAAAGCCCATCGCTTTAAGTTTCACTTTGTCTCCCAGGCTGACCGTGATATCGATTTCCGTCACTGCCGCAGACTCATCGATCTTTTCTTCATCACTGACAACCACCACATCGCGGCTGGGGCTGACGGTCGAGTTAAACTGGGTCGGCTCAATCTGAGCCCGTGGAATATGCACTTTGCCGGTTACCAGCGTCTTTTGCGGCGTCACAGACACCGTTAACTCCGGTTCGGCAATCACCAAGGCCTCAGGCGTATTCATGGCCTCGAATTCCCGTCCCTGGATGTTGGTCGTTAATTCCCAGCTGGTGTCAGTCAGTCTGAAGACGCCATCCCCCATCAGACTGCCACCGCCTGAACGCGCCTGGAAATCAAAGTTGACCGTATCGGTATTGCCTTTAACACTCGCCTGAATTTGTTCCAGCACGATCCCGGCATCGACGATAGCGACTTCACCCTGCTGCAGGCTGGCTTGGCCCTGAATTGCAGGCTGGGCCAGTGTGCCACTGATATCGAGATTGATATCAAGCTGACCCTTTAGGTCACTAAAGGCCGGGTGTGATAACTCCAGTTGCGACAAATCACGCACTGCGGTGGTGATATTACCGTCCAGTGCTGCTTGTTCAGGATGGTTGATCAGCGTCGACAAGCCCGCAGTCTCTAATTCGGCATGCACTGCCGAAACGCCATCCAACTGAGGCTCGAGATGGAAACTGGCTGTACTCTTATCGGCATCGATTTGATAGCGCAGACTGACATTGTTCAATGGCACCGGCTTTTGCTGATTCAGTGCGGTCTGGTTCATTTGCAGACTGGCATCGTCCAGATTGATTTCACCCTCACCGATGATCACCGATTGTTCATCTGATGCCAGAGAAAACTGCCCACGCAAGCGGCCCTGAAGCTGTTCGATTTCGACCACAAAGGCTTCAAACAGGCTGAGCGGGAGATCAGCGAAGTGACCAGCAGCCTGCCACTGCTGGTCCTGATGCCTGGCCTCAAGGCAGAACTCGCCAGTGGACGATGACCAGCAGTGTAATGGCACAGTCTGCTTTTGTGCTGAGAGCGTCATCAGCCCTTTTTCGCTCAACTGCCATTGTCCTGCTTTGTCGTTGCTGAAGCTGAATTGCTGTAACTGGCCCTGCCAGACCTGTTCGGCATCCAGCCCGCCGCTGGCTTGCATTGACAGGTCAAGTGGTTGGGAAACAAGTGTGAGCTCGATATCATGCTGCTGTTGTTTGCCCTCGATGTTCAGATTGAGACTTTCAGCCGTCAATTGCGGCAGCCTGAGATTCTGCAATGCAATATCTGCATTCAAGTCCGCGTTCTCTGCCAGAGTCATTGTGGCCGTGCCATTCACCTCTCCTGCCTGAACCTCACCATAAGCGATCGCTTTGCCGTTTAACCGAAGCTCGGCGGCGGGCATTTCCAGCGTGCCGGAGACAGTACCGTCTGCATCAAGGCGGCCCGACACCCCAGGATAAAAATCTTGCAAATCAGGAGATTGCAGCGACCATGTAAAGTCGAGACTCTCCTGCTGAAGCTGACCGCTGGCAGCCAGGCTGGATTGTCCGGACTTCAGTCTCAAATCGCTGACATTAATGCGTTGTTCGCTATAACTGACAGCGCCGTTCAGCTTGAGTGGTCGGTCACGTAACTCACCATCAATGGCAATATCCTGCGCATCAACCTGAATGCCTGTGTCGGGTGCGGAGAGCCTGATTGCCGCATCTCCACTCAAACTACCCGGCCAGTCAGCCGCTAACAGGCCAGGATTGAGTTCATTTAATGCCAGTTGACCGTCGACCCGAGTATCCCCCTGCCACAACAACGGGCCCTGATAGCGCATCGAGCCTTCTGCCAGTTGAATCATCAGTTCAGCAGCATCAAAGCCACGACTGGTCTCCCCACTGCCGTTGGCCTGAATACTGGCTTTGATATCGTCGATGAGCAGATCGGCTTTTGTTGATAGCTGCAAAGTTTCGGGGTTGCCATCCAGTTGAATCTGACCCTGTTCCAGTTTGATAACGCGTTGAGCCAGATTTTCCGGTAACACGATATTCTGCCAGTCGGCATCAAGCTGATACTGCATCGGCGAGGCCTGCCAGTTGACCATGCCGGTCGCATCAAGGCGACCTTGAAAGCCTTCAACTTGCATTGACTCGATTTGCAACTGACTCAGACTACCTGTCGAATCAGCTGACACATGCAGGGGTTGCTGTTCCCAGTTCAAAGTCGATTTGAGCTGTGCCTGATAATTTTCCATTGTGCCAGTCACAGAAAGCGAACCGTCAGGGCTTGTAACCAACGTCTGGTCGCCCGTTAACGGCCAGCTGAGATTTTGCCACGAAGCAGTCAGATCCGCTTCTGGCGACTCGCCGCTGATATTGACTTTACCGGCAAGCTTCAGCGTCTGAGCTTCACTAATGGCTGTGTTGAGGGCCAGTTGCCAGTTTTCCAGGTCATCGGAATTAATATCGGCCTTGACAGCAAGCGCCGGCAGCTCGGGTTGTAATACACGGCCAGCGATCTCGGCATCAACACGGTTCAGGCTGCCTTCGGCCCCAATATCGAGTGCTTCAAACCGGGTGGGCTGTTCGGGCATCACCGCCGCCAAATCAATCTCATCGGCTTTAGCTTCGAGCGTCCACTGCAAGTCATCAAGTACATCGGTTACCACCACCGTTTGCTGCGAAGCCAGCGGTTCGGAGACCTTCTGTTCCAGAGTGAGCTTGTCGATATCACCGTTTATATTGCCATCCAGCTTTAAGGGCGCTTCAAACAACTGCTTCAATGTAACGTGATAGTCGATTGATGCCGGGTATGGCGACTGAAGTGCCAATTTACCATTCAGGCTGGTCTCCAGGTCATCACGCACGACTGATAATTCGTTGATGATCAGCTCGTTATCATTGAGTGCTGCATTGGTACTGAACGTGTTGATCAGAGGCGTTTCCTGGCCCTGTTCATCGATTAATGCAACATCTGTGAGATTGAAACTGGCTATTTTTATCTGCAGTGGTAACTGTAGCTCGGGCAGATTTAACGCCCCCTCTTCAGCCGTTGTCTCGCTGGCGACGGTATAGATATCAAGTTTATTGATGCTGAGCGTATCGATCTTGAGCGTGGCACTGAGAAGCGCGGCAGGCTGCCAGTCCAGGTCGACCTGTTCGATCTCTGCACCGCTACTGTCCTGAGGGCGATACTGAATCCCCCGTAGAGACAGATTACCCAGCACACGACCCTCAGCCTGGTTAATCTGTAACGCAGGGACGAAACGTTCGCTGAGGCTGACCAGCGCATTCAGTCCGGACTGCGTTCCCAGCAACCAGGCGGATGAAAACAGTATCAGCAGTAGTAAAATAATGAAGGAATAAAGAAGCTTTTTACGCATTTAGAGATCCGGGCCTATCACGATATGGAGTGCAATCGATTCATCCGTGTCTGACAGGGCTTTGGCAATATCAACCCGGATTAGTCCAACCGGCGAACGCCAGCGCACACCGACACCGACACTGTATTCAATCGGGTCACTGAAGCTGTTGTAGGCATTACCGAAGTCAGTAAAGACGGCGCCACCCCAATCACCCAGGAACATATTTTCATATTCCAGGCTGCCGACAGCCAGATAACGGCCGCCTTCGACTTCACCATCATCCCCTTCCGGTCCCAGCGACTGGTAGTCAAAACCGCGGATGCTGTTATCGCCACCGGCGAAGAAACGTAATGAGGTCGGTAGTTGTTCGAAATCATTGACCTCGGTCGCGCCGATAGACGCCCGGGTAATGATACGGCTGCTTTCGCCAATGCTACGGATATATTTACCGCGTAATACGACCTGCCCGAAAGTCACATCTGACAGTAGCGCCTCTGACGCGCCAGACAGTGATAGTGTCAAGCGTCCGCCATGGCGGGTGTAGAGGGTATTATCAGCCCAGGTCCTGCTCCATGAAACGCCGGGGATGAGCAGCAAAGTCGATTCACTGTCATCAGACACATCAAAGTCTTCCTGCAACAGTTTCAGTGAGCCGGTTTCATCCCAGCCAAAGCGTTGTCGCTTGTAATAGCTCCCGACCGCAAATGATTGACTCTCACTGGTATCGGTATCCTGCTGTTTATATTCTGTGTTGAAACCGACGGTATTAATAGTCTCGCTCCAGAACGGCATGATGTAATCAGCAGACAGACTATTGGCAACCTGCGACAGTCTGGCATCAGCTGTCAGACGGTGACCACGATCATTGATGTAGCGATTCTCCCAGCCCAATGCGAGTCTCGCACCGGTGTCGGTGCCATAGCCGAGGCCGGCAGTGTATAGATGTTTGGGTTTCTCGTTCAGACTGACTGTAAGCGGCACCTGGCCGTTCTCTCGTTGTTCGCGCTCTGCACGGACCGATACCGAGTCAAAATACCCGCTGTTGCTCAGATTATTCCGCATTGAAAGCACTTGAGCATCGGTATAGGCATCTCCCGGCACTATCGGCTGCAATTTCAGCAGCAGTCTTTCACCGATCACCGTATCCGGATAATTAATCTGACCGAAATGGTAGCGCTCACCAGAATCGTAATATAAATAAACATTTGCCAGATATTTATCAGGATAGACTTTAACTTCTGCCCGCGTCATTTCTCCGTCAAAATAACCCCGGCTGGCGGCGAGGCGCAGGATCGATTTTTTAGCACTCTCGTATTGCTGATGATTGAGTTGCTGACCGGACTCCAGAGCAAAATCTTCAATTAGTTTTTCAAATTCGGGATCGGTCTCCGCCTCACCGCGGATCTGCAGATCCACTTTTTCCAGTGTGACGGCCTGGCCCAGCTCAATCTGGTAAGTGGCTTTCCAGCCTGAATCAAGCTCGCTTAGTTCACCCTCAATGCTGGGCGAATAGTAGCCATAAACGGTCAGCATCTGCTGAAGAGACTCCAAACCGCTTTGATATAGCTTTTCCACATAACGCGGATTCAGCCGCTCGCTGTTCTTCTGCTGTTCTATAGTGAGACCGTTTTTTAACGTTTGGGTCAGCTCTGGATCAACACCATTAAGCTCAACACTGATCCGACTGTGCTCTTCTGCACGCAAAGGCAGACTGAGCATCACTAAGACAATAAAAATGGTACGAAA
Source organism: uncultured Methylophaga sp. (assembly GCA_965229455.1). Taxonomy (GTDB): domain Bacteria; phylum Pseudomonadota; class Gammaproteobacteria; order Nitrosococcales; family Methylophagaceae; genus Methylophaga. The sequence goes on along the minus strand of OZ245877.1, from coordinate 1,427,693 downwards.
AACGACTGGCGTTATCGACAAAACTCAAACCCATGAAAAGTGCTAAGAGAATCACATTATGACAGCCAAGTAGGCGGTTGCCATAATTCTATGGACAGGCCCTCGGCCTTATTCGTTGCCTGATAGCAGCCGATACTGACTGGGTGAACAGCCAAAGAAACGGGTAAAGCGACGACTGAAGTGACTTAAATCGTTGAAACCAAAGCTGTAACAGGCATCAGTGACACTTTTACCGGCGCGTATGGCCTCTGCCGCCGATTTCAATCGCAGTTGTTGCTGAAATTCGCCCGGGGTACAGCCCAGCTGTTTTTTGAACTCAACATAGAGTCGGCTGCGGCTCATACAGGCGCGACGACAAAGCTGATCGACATCCAGCGGTGTAGTCAGATTCTGTTCCAAATAGTGAATCGCGGCAGTGACGCCGGTGGCATCGGGATCCTGCTGACAATAGCTCAACAATACTTCACGGCCCTGCTCCCTGAGCAGACGGATAACCAGCTCAGTGACGCCCAAATCGAGCATGATCTCCTTATCTGGATTATTCTGGGTATACAGGGACACCATTTTCTCCAGTAACTGCTGAGTATCGGTGGTGTGATGGGTGTGAATAATTTTGGGTTGGTACTCCCAACTGTGGTCAACCACTTCCAGTCGGGTCAGATCGCGCATTCGTTCTGAAATGTCGCTGATGCGATCTTTTGATATTTCTATTGTCAAACAGGTTGTGGGTGCTTCCTCTTTGGCGTCAGGGAAATCAATTTCCACATAATCGCCGGGCGGCATCACATAGGATTCATGCGGGAGAAACAGCTCGCCATCCTGATGACGCAGATCATGCATGACTTTACGGCCACTGACCATGCCACAGAACAGTAATTGCTCAGCCGCAAGGCCGACACCAGTGGCAACACGATAGGTATCGTAAATGCTCAACGCTGAGTCAGGACCGGCAAACTGCAATTTGTTTTCGATCAGTAATTGTCGTTTTTCACGCCGTTTTGACAGCGAGAGTTTCTCAATCTGCATCGTGAGTTCTTTAATACGTTTGTCACAAAATTTTGGAACTGTTCTGGACTATAAGTCAAGTGATTGGGAATTACAGTCAAGCGTATTGATAAGGGTGGGATTTATCCTGCATCATCACTCTTATATTAATTATTAGATCATTAGCACACACAGAGAGAGAAAAACCATGATTTACGCTAAACCAGGAACTGAAGGTTCCGTTGTCAACTTCGACAAACGCTATGATAACTTTATCGGTGGCAAATGGGTGGCCCCGGTCAAAGGCCAGTATTTTGATAACGTCACCCCCGTTACCGGTGAAGTCTTCTGTGAAGTTGCCGAATCAACTGAGGAAGATATCAACCTGGCGCTCGACGCCGCCCATGCGGCAAAAGATGCCTGGGGTAAAGCCTCCGTTACTACCCGATCCAATGTTCTGCTGAAAATCGCTGATCGCATTGAAGAAAACCTGGAAATGCTGGCCGTGGCAGAAACCTGGGATAACGGCAAAGCCGTTCGTGAAACCCTGAACGCCGACGTACCGCTGGCGGCAGATCACTTCCGTTATTTCGCCGGTTGTATCCGTGCGCAGGAAGGCACCATGGGTGAAATCGACGAAAACACTGTCGCCTATCATTTCCATGAGCCACTGGGTGTTGTGGGTCAGATCATCCCTTGGAACTTCCCGCTGCTGATGGCAGCCTGGAAAATTGCACCTGCACTGGCCGCCGGTAACTGCATTGTGATGAAACCGGCAGAATCCACTCCGGTGTCGATTCTGAAGCTGATGGAAGTCATCGGTGATCTGCTGCCACCAGGTGTACTGAATATCGTCAATGGCATGGGCCGCGTTGCCGGTGAAGCCCTGGCTTCCAGCAAACGCATCGCCAAAATCGCCTTTACCGGCTCGACGCCGGTCGGCTCGCACATCATGTCCCGCGCCGCGGAAAACATTATTCCATCGACTACAGAGCTGGGCGGTAAATCGCCGAACATCTTCTTCGAAGATATCATGCAGCAGGAAGAAGACTTCATTAACAAAGCGGCTGAAGGCATGGTTCTGGCCTTCTTCAACCAGGGTGAAGTCTGTACCTGTCCGTCACGTGCCCTGATTCAGGAAAGCATTTACGATCAGTTCATCGCCAAGGTCATTGAACGCGCCAAAATGATTAAGCGTGGTAATCCACTGGATACCGAGGTTCAGGTGGGTGCTCAGGCATCACAAATGCAGTTCGACAAGATTATGGAATATGTCGATATCGGTAAGAAAGAAGGCGCCGAAGTCCTGATGGGTGGTGCTGTAGAGCAACTGGGCGCTGAATTCGACAGCGGTTATTACATCCAGCCGACCCTGATGAAAGGCCACAATAAAATGCGGATCTTCCAGGAAGAAATCTTTGGCCCGGTGGTTTCAGTCACCACCTTCAAAGATGAAGCCGAAGCGCTGGAAATCGCCAACGATACCGAGTTCGGTCTGGGCGCCGGTGTGTGGACCCGTGATATGAACCTGGCTTACCGCATGGGCCGAGGTATTCAGGCTGGTCGTGTCTGGACCAACTGCTATCACGCCTACCCTGCTCACGCTGCCTTTGGCGGTTACAAGAAATCCGGTGTCGGTCGTGAAACCCACAAGATGGTGCTTGAGCATTATCAGCAAACCAAAAACCTGCTGGTCAGCTACAGCACCAGCCCGCTCGGCTTCTTCTAGAATCCGTTTTAGTCAAAACTCTCCCCTAAGCCCTGCTTTCGGGAGAGTTTTTTATGTCTGCTTAACAGGCATTCTGTTCAGGGGTAAAGTGTTACTCTGACCTTGAGAACAATCATAAAGGTGTCGTTATATGGCTCAAGAAAATATTGAATCCAACCTGCATGAAGATCGTCGGTTTCCACCCAGCGAGGCTTTCGTCAAAAGTGCCGCGCTGCATGCTGATGACCTGGAAGCGCTTTACGCCAAAGCCAAAGAAGATCATGAAGGCTTCTGGGCTGATCTGGCGCGTGATTTGATCGACTGGAAGCAGCCGTTCACAACAACGCTGGACAGCAACAACGCGCCACATTACCGCTGGTTTCCGGATGGCAAACTGAATGTGTCCTACAACTGCCTGGATCGCCAACTGGAAAAAAATGCAGATAAAACGGCCATCATATTCGAAGGTGAAAAAGGTGATGTTGACCATGTCAGCTATCGCGACTTACACAAGAAGGTATGCGTCTTTGCTAACGCGCTGAAAGCACAGGGTGTTAACAAAGGGGATCGGGTCATCATTTACATGCCGATGATTACCGAGGCGGTTATCGCGATGCAGGCCTGCGCCCGCATCGGTGCGATTCACTCGGTGGTTTTTGGTGGTTTCTCGGCCTCCTCGCTGAAAGACCGGATTGAGGATACCGGTGCCAAAGTGGTTGTCACCGCCGATGGTGGTCATCGTGGCGGTAAAATAGTCCCTCTCAAACAAACGACAGATCAGGCGCTTGAAAACGGCTGCGACAGCGTTGAAACCGTGATTGTTTATCAACGCTGCAACCAGGGCGTGGAAATGAAAGACGGCCGTGATATCTGGTGGCATGATGCCACCCAAGGCCAGTCTGAAGACTGCGAACCGGAGTGGATGGACGCTGCCGATCCGTTGTTCCTGCTCTATACCTCCGGCTCTACCGGTAAACCGAAAGGCATCCAGCATGGCTGCGCCGGTTATCTGCTTAACGCTATTACTACCATGCGCTGGGTGTTTGATATACAGGATTCTGATGTGTTCTGGTGTACGGCCGATGTCGGCTGGATCACCGGTCACACTTATGTCGCCTATGGCCCACTGGCCACCGGTGCAACTCAGGTCATTTATGAAGGTGTGCCTACCGTACCGGATGCGGGTCGCTTCTGGGATGTCTGTGCCCGTCATGGTGTCACCATTTTCTACACTGCACCGACCGCGATTCGCGCTCTGATGAAAGTCGGTGATGATGTCCCCAACAGTTATGATCTGTCCAAGCTGCGTTTGCTGGGTACCGTAGGTGAGCCGATCAATCCGGAAGCCTGGATGTGGTATTTCAACGTCATTGGTCAGGGCCGCTGCCCGATTGTGGATACCTGGTGGCAGACTGAAACCGGGGCACATATGATTGCGCCGGTTCCCGGTGTCACTCATGCCAAGCCCGGTTCCTGTACCCGCGCCCTGCCTGGTATTGATGCAGCTATTGTTAATGATGATGGTGAAGAAATCACCAAGGCTAATCAGGGTGGTTATCTGGTCATTCGTAAACCCTGGCCATCAATGATCCAGACTATCTGGGGCGATGATCAACGCTATAAAGACACCTACTGGCCGTATTTTGGCGGTAAATATTATCTGGCTGGTGACAGCGCCCGTCGTGATGAAGATGGTTTCTTCTGGATCATGGGTCGGATTGATGACGTGCTCAACGTCTCCGGTCACCGCCTTGGCACCATGGAAATCGAATCTGCCCTGGTCGCCCATGAACTGGTGGCAGAAGCGGCTGTGGTCGGTCGTCCGCATGATGTCAAAGGCGAAGCCGTGTTTGCCTATGTGGTGCTCAAAGGCACACGTCCTGAAGGCGGTGTCGATGAGAAACTGACCCAGGAACTTCGGAACTGGGTGGGTGAGCAGATTGGCCCTATCGCCAAGCCGGATGATATTCGCTATTCGGATAATCTGCCCAAAACCCGTTCGGGTAAGATTATGCGCCGTCTGCTTCGTGCCATTGCCAAAGGAGAGGAAATCACGCAGGATACATCGACGCTGGAAAATGAATCGATATTACTGCAACTCCAAGGTAAGGCTTAATGGCGGATCAGAACGACCGATCTGAATCACAACGTTTAGACAAATGGTTATGGGCTGCGCGGTTTTACAAAACCCGCAGCCTCGCCGTTGAAGCCATCAGCGGCGGTAAAGTGCACCTTAATGGTCAGCGGGTCAAACCCAGCCGCACAGTGCGGGTGGATGACAAGCTGACCATCTCCAAACCACCCTACGAATTCGACATTATCGTTCAGGGGCTCAACCTGCAACGACGGCCTGCGACAGAAGCGCAGGCACTCTATCAGGAAACCGAAGACAGTCGCGAGAAACGCGAGCTACTTCGTGAGCAGATCAAAAACGAGCCGCTTGGTTTTCGCCAGCAAAAAGGCCGCCCCAGCAAACGTGACCGCCGTAATATCATTCGCTTCACTCGCCAGGATTAAAAGTGGCAGAGCGGGATTTTCTGTTAAATCAACTTGATAGCCATCAGGATGCCCTGCGTTATGCAGTCGCAATGCAGAAAAAAGCCGCTGAAGTGGGTTTTGACTGGCCGGATATTGTGGGTGTTATTGCCAAGATTCATGAAGAACTGGATGAGCTGGGCCAAGAAATCGCTGATGATGCGGATACAGACCGCTTAAAAGATGAACTCGGTGATGTGCTGTTTGCCTGCTGCAATCTGGCCAGACACTTAGGCCTAGACCCTGTGGCAGCGCTGCAAGGCACCAATCAGAAATTTTACCGGCGGTTTAATTTTGTCGAAACCAGCGTCACGGCTGCCAATAAAGGATTTGGCGATTTCAGTCTGGAAGAGCTCGATGCCTTCTGGGATCAGGCCAAGCTGTTGGAAAAACTGGATGACAGTGAGATTTAGCTGACGGTCTCAGACTGACTGAAGGCTTCGATGCCGTTATAGACCAGAAAGTGCTTACCCTTGGCACGAGCGACCATACCGATACCAATCTGCTGCGCCAGTTTCAGGCCCATCTCGGTCACGCCGGAGCGGGACAGCAACAATGGCACCTGCATCTGAGCGACTTTAATCACCATCTCTGAAGTCAGCCGGCCAGTGGTATAAAAGACTTTGTCGTACCCTTCAATACCGTTCAGCCACATCCAGCCGGAGATGGCATCCACCGCATTATGCCTCCCTACATCCTCAACAAACATCAGAATATCGGTACCATCACATAAGGCACAGCCATGCACCGCCCCGGCCTGTTTGTACATTTCATTGTATTCAGTCAGCGCCTTGAGCACCGCATAAATCGAATCCGCGCTGAATGACGGACAAGTCAGTTTTAATTCTGACAACGAATCCATCACATGGCCAAACATGGTGCCCTGACCACAACCACTGGTTACCGTACGGCGAGAAGTTAACGCCTCGATATTGTCTTTGGCAGTGCGTGTGGTGACCGCCACCGCATCCACATCCCAGTCCACCTGAATCGATTCGATATCTTCCAGCTTGTCGACCAACCCCTGATTACGAAGATAGCCCAGTGTCAGCAGTTCTGGCTGGGCCCCCAGGGTCATCAGAGTGACAATTTCAATGGTGTTGAGATAGATAGTCAGGGGACGTTCGCCGGTCAGCGATACTTCGCGGCTTTCACCGTGTTCATCGACCACGGTCGTGGTATGTAGACGGTGAATACCGGCATTACTCATTTTCGGCCTGTAATCAGCCACCCGTGACACTCATATGGCGGAAAATTACCGGCTTGGCCTCAATATCAAAATCATGGCCTTCCGGTTTGATATCCATTGACTTCACAATCGCCTGCTTGAGCTTATCCATATCCCCCGGATGGCGGCGAATGATGTCTCTGAGGTCCATGGAATGCTCCTGACCCAGGCAGAGCAACAGACGACCTTCCGTTGTCACGCGCACCCGGTTGCAGCTACTGCAGAAGTTATGACTGTGCGGGGAAATAAAGCCGATGCGGCTATCACTGCCAGCCAGCTGGTAATAACGGGACGGGCCGCCAGTCGATGCAATACTGGGCTGAAGATCAAAGCGTGTCTGTAGCTTTTCCAGCACCTCATCACTGGAACAGTAACTCTCACCACGATGGTGGTCCACCTGACCCAGTGGCATCTCTTCAATGTAAGAGATATCCATACCGTTGTTGATAGCAAATTCGGCCAGATCGATGATTTCGTCTTCATTGCGACCTTTCATGATGACGGCATTGAGTTTGATCCGCTTGAATCCAGCCTGTCTGGCCGCCTCGATGCCTTTCATGACCTGTTCCAGCTCACCGGTGCGGGTCAAAGCTTTAAACCTGTCAGGGTCCAGTGAGTCGAGACTGATATTGATGCGGTCAACCCCGGCTTTAACCAGCGCTTCGGCATGTTTGGGCAACTGAGAGCCATTGGTGGTCAGCGTCAGCTCTTTAAGCGAGGTATTCTGTTTAAGCTGACCAATCTGATCAAACAACCAGTCAACATTGCGTCGAACCAGCGGCTCGCCACCGGTGATTCGGACCTTTTCCACACCAAGCTCACAAAAAGCCTTAAGCAGAAAGACAATCTCTTCCAGTGTCAGCAGTTTTTCGCGGGGCATGAACGTCATTTCTTCGTCCATGCAATAGACACAACGAAAGTCACATCGGTCGGTGATCGACATACGTACGTATGTGACTTTGCGTCCGAAGCGGTCAACCAGTTGTGTCGGTAATTCGCTCATTTCACTATCCGTTATTCCGGCTTATTAGTACCGGCATGAGTGTCGCAGCTTTTTGCGGTAGAAAAGCCAAACAAAGCGTATCCACCACAGCGGCCTGTAACACCATTCAAAATCAGAGCCAATCCGAGCAATGCCCACCAGCTCTGATGATACAAGGCTATCACTATTATAGCCGCACCGATGAAAATCCGTAAAAGCCGGTCCCAGTTTGCCAGATTTTTCTGCATGGTTATCTCATAAAAATAAACCCCGCAGGGCGGGGTTTATTAGAAAACAAATTAAGCGCTCAGTTCACTACTTAATTCAATCATCGCCTGAGAAAGCACCCAGCAGATGCAGCAGGCTGGTGAACAGGTTGTAGATAGAAACATATAGCGTGACTGTCGCCATGATGTAGTTGGTTTCACCACCATTAACAATCTGGCTGGTTTCATACAGAATCAGACCGGCCATCAGCAGTACGAACATCGCAGAAACAGCCAGTGACAGACCCGGCATTTCGAAGAAGAATGCTGCAAGACCCGCCAGGAAAGCGACCAGGATACCAACGAACAGGAAGCCACCCATGAAGCTGAAGTCTTTCTGACTTTTCACAGCATAAGCTGACAGGGCAAAGAAGATGATGCCGGTGCCACCCAGGGCCTGCATCACAATCTGGCTACCGTTGGGTAGGCCCAGATACATATTGACGATGGGGCCCAGTGTGAAACCCATAAAGCCAGTCAGCGCGAAGACGGAGGCCAGGCCCCAGACACTGTTACGCAGTTTGGCTGTCAAAAACAGCAGGCCGAAATAACCCACAAGGGTCAGAATGATGCCCGGATGCGGCAGGTTCAATGCCATGGATAGACCGGCTGTCATGGCACTGAATACCAGTGTCATGGCCAGCAAGCTGTAGGTATTTCTGAGTAGCTTGTTGGTCTCAAGTACTGACTGCTGCGAACGAGCAACCGTCGATTGAGCATCGTAATTCATCAGAGTGTCTCCATTTGATGTTGATGAAATTGTCTATTGCACTGACAACATCCTACCTTATAAGTTCTAAATGGCAATAGGATTCAGATTGGCAGAAATAATTTTGCCTTAGCGGTTGTGCTGGCGGGTATTATCTGTATAATTTCGCATCTTCGGAGGGATGGCAGAGCGGTTGAATGCACCGGTCTTGAAAACCGGCAAGGGTTAACGCCCTTCCAGGGTTCGAATCCCTGTCCCTCCGCCAAATATAAGCCCCGGTTCGATATGACACGGGGCTTTTTTGTATCAGTCAGTAAGACAGCATTCGTCTAAATCACCACTTTCACAACAAAGTTTCCAACATACCTTCACCGGGCAACGATAGACGTTAGACGTTTATGGAAACTGAGTGATATTTCAGCTAATCCCCACACATCTCAGCTATACACAATGCCGAATCTCTGTTGACTTCTTTCAAAAGAAAACGGAAGGACAGTTAGTGAAAATAACAGCAATCGGTCTTCACCAGTGTGTATATCGATGAAATGAAGACTTGATAAAAGTAACAGTCATCAGCCTTGAAAAGACAATCTCAAATTACTCACTAGCGGCGGAGTTCCTCATGTTGCCTGATTCTGCTACATTGTCGTGAGGACAAGTACACAGATTATGAAACCATGAAACGCAAGCTGAGCCTTATTTTTGCCATCACAGTCACCCTGCTCTCTTTTCTTGCTAACGCTCATGAGCCTGGTAGCGGACTTGAAATTGAGTCGCCGCACTCACTTCATATCGTCTATACCATCGAACCCGACAGTGTCGATAGCCATGCCATTCAGTCCCTGGTTGAAACCACCCTGGCTGAAACCAGCCTGGAAACGAGCAAACGCGATGATGCACAGTTAATACTCAGAGTTGAGGAACATGCGGGCAGTTACCTGCTTTATCTCGATTTCAGCAGACAGTTGCAATATGAAGCTCAGGGTAAGCGCTACCTCAAAGATGGCTATGTCTGGGGCCGTTATGCCAAAAACATTACCGACATGGAACAGCTGCTGGAGGATGTCAGCTTCTTTTTCGAGGAGTTTCTGCAGAAATACCAGCGTGCCAATAATATCGGAAAATAACTGATCGCCCATCGCTTAATATCTATCCCACTGAGAACCTATTGAAGCGCCAGTGTGTCTACCGTCCTGTGTCCCGATAACACAGGGTGGTGGTATGCAACAGCTGGTGAATGGTTTACTGATGTGGGCGGTCAGTCTCAGTAGCTATCCAGAAGCAGCAAAGCTCCCTGAGTTGATTGCGATACCCCACGCCCAACTGGAAGCGACACTGTGCAATCATGAACAATGTAACGCCGTGGCCTATTATGACCACCATGCCGATATTGTTTATTACGACCAAAACCTGGATCTGGAAAACAGCTTGATCGCGAAAAGTTTTATCGTTCATGAGCTGGTGCATTATCTGCAGGATCAATCAGGCAAGATGAAGCACTTTCCCCTGGCCTGCGAGGCCCATATTTCACTGGAGCGGGAGGCATACCAGGTACAGCAACGATACCTGAGTGAACACCAGACAGTGACCCATCATATTGATATGGCGATACATTTGTTAGGTGGTGTTTGCGACTCGGTGCCTGAGACGGAGTGATCGGAGAGCTTGGAAATGCTTTTAATTCGGGTATATACTCTGCTGGTTAGGAAAAACGTCCCGCTTTAACGGGATGTTTTGCTCATCCGTGAAAGTCACTGGCGTATTTTAATAACCAGTCTGTACTTCGATTATGGAAGTTTATGTTGTTTAACAAGCTAACCAGTCTAGGCATTGCCTCGATAGCTTCATTTAGCATCATCACAAGCACCGAAGCTTCTCTGGATTTGCTCGCAGGTGTTGAGGCCGGTATTGAAACCGATACCTCAATGACCAGCAGCGATCTGGAACAGACACAAAAGGCATTATCGACAGAAGCCGTGGGCTCACGTCATTACTGGCTCAACCAGGAAACCGGTAATGCCTACGAAATCAACATTGATCACACCTATTCTTATGGCCACTATCCGTGCCTGGCTTATGACTTATCGATCACCAAGGATGATGTGACCGAAGTGAAATCACTGGATGCCTGCAAAAACAGCAGCGGTCAGTGGATTTCCATCACCCCTGCTGCCACCGCACTCTGATTACTGCGGCGCATTGGCGATAAACACCCCCCGCATTGGTGCTGGATACCCCTCAATCGTTTTACTTGTATCGTCGGGATCGAGAAAATCCGCCAGGGATTCAAATGTCATCCATTCAGTGCGGCGTTGTTCTTCCAGTGACGTGATATCGATATCCACACAACGCACGTTTTTAAAACCGCACCTGCGCATCCACAGTAACATCGTCTCAACTGAAGGAATAAACCAGACATTACGCATCTTGGCGTAACGTTCCTCCGGCATCAGGGTCATGCCCGGGCCTGCCTCAATGATCAACGTTTCCAGCACCAGTTCGCCCCCGGGCTTCAGGCAGGAACGCAGTTCCAGAAGATGGCTCAGGGGCGATTTCCGGTGATATAACACGCCCATCGAAAAGACGGTATCAAACCAGCCGAGATTGTCCGGCATGTGCTCGATACCAATCGGCACAACAAAATGCCGGTCACTGTTGATAAAGTGATTGATCAACTGGTACTGCATGGTGAACACCAGCGTCGGATCAATACCCAGCACCAGCTCCGCGCCCTCTCCCAGCATGCGCCAGCCGTGATAGCCGTTACCGCCGCCGACATCCAGCACACGGCGACCTTTAAGTGGGCTCAGGTGGGGTAGCACCCTGTCCCATTTCCAGTCTGAACGCCATTCGGTATCCAGGTGAATATCAAATAACCAATACGGACCTTTACGCCAGGGATGAAACTGTTTTAAGAGGTCGATAAAGGCTTCGCGATCAACATCTCCCAAATCAGCAGCGCCACCAATAGCCACATGGTCTTTTATTTCAATCTCACTGGGTACAACGGCAGGTAGCGCCTTCAACGCTTGTTGCCACATCGGCATCTTGCCATGACGTGTCAGAGAGAGTTGTGATTCAATTCGGCTTTGAAGCTGCTGCCGCCATTCATAGAAACCGGCTTCGTCGAGGATATCGTACAGAGGCTGGTATACACTCATTTAATGGCCACCATCGAAACGAAATTAAAACACTGATACCACTTTTCAACAAAGCTGAACCCTGCCTGCGTCAATCGCGCCTGATGCGCACTCAAGGTTTCTGGGATCAGGACTTTTTCCAGCGCACTCCGCTTCTGACTGATTTCCAGATCGCTGTATCCATTAGCCCGTTTGAAGTTATGGTGTGACTCAATATGGAACTGGTTGACCTGCCGTTCTTCAAAGGCCAGCTTTTCCGACAGGATTAATATCCCCCCCGGCAACAGCCCATCGTAAATTTTTTGTATCAGTGCCTGCCTCAATTCAGGCGAAATAAATTGCAGGGTGAAATTCATCACCACAACGGAAGCCTTTTCAATACCGACTTGATTAATATCAGCACATTGCAGCTCGACCGGCACTGATGCTGAATCATCAGTCAGTACCTCACGCGCTTTGGCTATCATCGCTTCTGAATTATCCACGGCGATAATTGTGCAGTCAGGCTGCTGAATCGCATGACGCAGGGACAGGCTGACTGCACCCAGCGAGCAACCAAGGTCATAACAGTAACTGTCAGCTTGTACATAATGCCCAGCCAGAGTGCCAATATTACTGATAAGCGTGGCATAGCCCGGCACTGAACGTTGAATCATATCGGGAAAAACACTGACCACCCGCTCATCAAAGCGAAAATCAACCATCTGCTGCAAAGGGGCGGCGTAAAGCTTGTCTTTTTCACGTGCCATTACTGCTCGCCTTTTTTCTTGGCGACGTTGTCACGCAGGTAGACCGGCACTGCCTGCTCTGCAGACAGCGTTTGTCCCTGCTCAGCCAGCTTACGTGCCAGTTTGGTCATGGCCGCCGCAGTGGGCAGTAAGCTGCTGTCTTCACCTGATAAAAGTCCTGCAAAAGCGGCTTTTAGTACTTCGCCATGTTCTTGCCAGCCGGTACCGGCAGCAAACCATCGCTCGTTATCCAGCGGTTTAAATGTGTCGGGTGGGCATACCTGTTCCTTGTCGCAGAGCACCGCCAATCCGTTTTCTTCGCGATAATGCGCTGCATATATTTCTCCCATACGGGCATCCAGTGCCACGGCAATTTGTGTGGCACCGAACTCATCAATGGCTCTCTGCGCGACCGCAGCCAGGGTTGATACTGGAATAATCGGCAACTGTCGGGCAAAAGCAATGCCCTGGGCCACACCGACGCCGACACGGACACCGGTAAAAGAGCCGGGACCTCTGCCAAAAGCCAGGAAATCGATTTCATCCAGGCCCACACCCGCCTGCTGCAGCAATTCATCAAGCATGCCCAAAATTCGTTCCGAATGACCACGTTGCGTCGTGATCGACTGTTCAGTGAGCTGGTCCGCATTGAGCAGAGCGACGGAGCACACTTCGGTGCAGGTATCTAGTGCAAGAATTTTCATAGTGGCGTCAGTTATTGTCGTCATTTGGCTGTCACAACCGCGCATTATAATGCAAAGCAGTTGATTCGATGGTGCGGGGAGGCGCTATGTTAATGCTGATTGTCGATGCAATCTATGTTCTGAGAGAATTGGCACGACTACTGTTTGTGGTGGTAACTTCCCCTTTCGCTGTTATTGGCGGTCTTTTGCTGCTGGCAGGTCAGCCCTGAGCAATACCAAAGCGAAAGCTTATAAACCACATATTTTTCATTTATATCAATCTGTTATAGCATAGTGTTGTCAGAACATTTCTGGGAGGAGATGACGATGGCAACACAACACTTACAATCTCTGGAACTGGCTGCGCAGGGCGACTGGGATAGCGCACACAGCACAATACAGATCTACGAAGACAGACTCGCGTGCATGGTGCATGGCTATCTGCACCGCGTAGAAGGAGATAACGGCAACGCTGCCTACTGGTATCGCCGCGCGGGCAAATCATTACCAGTAAACAGCCTGCCGGAAGAGTTTGACCGGCTCTATGAGCTGGCCAAACAGGTGTGATTACTGACGAATACCTTCAATCGACAGGGTCAGATAAACCTCCTCTGCTGAAGGGCCCAGTTTAGTCACATCAATACCGTAGTCGGCAATGGTGAATTTGGTTTCACCAACGAAGCCGACACGGTATCCGCCCCAGGGATCATCACCCTCACCCACTTTTTCAATCGGAATCACCAGTTCGTTGGTGACGCCATGCAGCGTAAAGTCCCCGACCATTACCATGCTGCCATCCTCTTTCACTTCGACAGATTTGGATTGGAAGCGTGCTTCAGGGTATTTGTCGGTGTGAAGAAATTTCTCACGTAAGTGTTTATCACGCTCGGCAAAATTAGTATCGACACTGGCCACATCAATGACGACATCAATATCCGACGCTTCCGGTTGTTCTGCGTCGTAGTTGAAGGTCCCGGCAAAATCATTAAAGCGACCACTCATCCAACTGAAACCCAGATGCTGAATACGAAAGTCGATAAAGGCATGTGCTCTTTCTGTATCAATCACATACTCTGCAGCCTGTGCCGGCAGCATGGAAGAAAGTCCCAGAAAAGACAGGGCGAATAAAGTTTTTTTCATGAATCATCTCCTGATGGAATGGCAAACATACGCTTGAGTGTGGCGTCTTTATCAATGAAGTGGTGTTTCAACGCAGCCAGGGCATGAATTGAGGCCAGCGCGATAATAAACCAGGCAATCCAGAGGTGTAGCCGCCCTGCCCAGTCAATCCAGCCGCTATCGTCTTTGATTAAAGCAGGAATGGCAATCCAATCGAACACCACAAGCGGATCCCCCTTGGCGGTGACAATAAGATACCCGGTCACGAAAAGTAGAAGAATGGCCAGATTCATCAGTAGATGCGCGGCACGGGCCGAGATGCGTTGCCAGGTCGGTATCGATTTGATCTCGGCAGGCGCTATTCTGAGTCGCTGCCACCCCCAACGCGACAGCACAAGCACGGCAGTGACGACACCAATCCCCTTATGCCACCAGGGTGCCTGATAATACCAGTCATCATAGTATCCGAGGTCGACCATCCACAGACCTGAAGCAAACAGGGCAATGGTAAACAGGGCAACACTCCAGTGGAGCAATACCGAAAAAACATCGTAGCGTCGATTTGACGGCTTATCTGGCATCCTTACCTCAATATTAATGAGCGAATACTGAAAATTGACCCTGAACAAAGACGAATGTTTCGCAAATAAGATATTTTTTTATTCAATCTATCAGCGTCGACGACGGGCAGCTTTCACCTTGGTTTTACCCGGACGGGTGTGTTGTGTTTTGAAAGGTCGGCTTTGTCCGCGGCCGGCTTTGGCTTTGCGGCTGATCCGTGCACCTTCACCCCGCTCACCCGTCCCGGCGGGTTGCCAGGTTGGGATCAGGTGTTTCTTGCCATTACCAATCAGATCCGCCCGGCCCATTTTTTTCAGCGCTTCACGCAGCATCGGCCAGTTTTCCGGATCGTGATAGCGGAGGAAGGCTTTATGCAAACGACGTACTTTCAGACCTTTAGGCACGGTGATATCACCGCCCTTACGACGCACCTTATGCAGGGTATCTTTACCCGAGTGATACATGGCCGCCGCTGCGGACATCGGTGACGGCAGGTAGGCCTGCACCTGATCGGCTCGGAAACCGTTGCGTTTCAGCCAGATCGCCAGATTCATCATATCTTCATCAGTAGTGCCCGGGTGGGCAGCAATGAAATAAGGAATCAGATACTGTTCTTTACCCGCTTCTTTAGAATACTTATCAAACATCTGTTTGAACTTGTCGTAAGTACCGATGCCCGGCTTCATCATCTGCGACAGGGGCCCTTCTTCCGTGTGCTCTGGCGCGATTTTAAGATAGCCGCCGACATGATGTGTGACCAGTTCTTTGACGTATTCCGGCGACAAAACAGCCAGGTCATACCGCAGACCGGAAGCAATCAGAACTTTCTTGATGCCCGGCAATGAGCGTGCACTCTTGTAGAGATTAATCAGTGGCGTGTGATCGGTATTCAGGTTTTTGCAGACGCCGGGATAAACGCAGGACAGTCGGCGACAATTGGCTTCAATTTCCTCATCTTTACAAGCCAGACGATACATATTGGCGGTGGGGCCGCCGAGATCGGAAATCACGCCAGTAAAACCCGGCGTGGTGTCACGAATCGCTTCCACTTCCTTGATAATCGAGTCTTCGCTTCGGCTCTGAATGATGCGTCCCTCATGCTCGGTAATCGAACAGAAGGTACAGCCACCAAAACAGCCACGCATGATATTGACTGAGAAACGAATCATCTCGTAAGCCGGGATATTCATCTTGCCGTAGGTAGTATGCGGCACGCGGCTATAGGGCAAATCAAAGACCGCATCCATTTCCTTGGTCGTTAATGGAATCGGTGGCGGATTGAGCCAGACATCGCGGTCTCCATGCTGCTGCACCAGTGCCAGGGCATTCCCCGGATTGGTTTCCAGGTGCAGGATGCGTGAGGTATGGGCATAGGTAACAGGATCATCCTTGACCTGATTGTAGGCCGGCAGCCGGATCACGGTTTTATCGGCATTTCGCGGTGAGACCCGGTGGATCTTAATCACATTGCCTGCAGGTTGTTCCGCTTTTTCCTGTTCTGTGCGGGCTTTTTCCTCGGCACAACTGGCTTCGGTCTGCATCTGATAGGGATCAATCGGCGGATTGAGCTTGCCGGGGGTATCGACCGAGGTGGAGTCTTTCTCCCACCACCCGTCTCTGCGGCCGTGCTTGGTCATGTAGGCGGTACCGCGAATGTCGGTGAGGTCTTTCACCGCTTCCCCGGCGGCCAGACGATGTGCAATTTCTACGACCTGGCGTTCACCATTGCCATAAACCAGCAGGTCGGCTTTGGAATCCATCAAAACGCTATGGCGCACTTTTTCCGACCAGTAGTCATAGTGGGCAATACGGCGGAGGCTGGCTTCAATGCCACCAATAACGACCGGCACCCCTTTGTAGGCTTCACGACAACGCTGACTGTAAACCACAACACTGTGATCAGGGCGTTTTCCACCCTCACCACCGGCGGTATAGGCATCATTACTGCGGATTTTACGGTCTGAGGTGTAGCGGTTGACCATCGAATCCATATTGCCACCGGTGACCCCGTAAAACAGGTTGGGCTTGCCCAGCTTCTGAAAATCCTCAGCGCTGGTCCAGTCGGGCTGAGAAATAATGCCGACACGAAAACCATGAGATTCAAGCAGACGCCCGATCAGGGCCATCCCGAAGCTGGGGTGGTCAACATAAGCATCACCGGTAACGATGATAATGTCGCAGGAGTCCCAGCCCAGCGCGTCCATTTCTTCACGCGACATCGGCAATTCGGGGGCAATACCAAAACGATGAGCCCAGAATTTACGATAGGAAAACAGGTCGGGAGCGGCTTGCATCAGGTCCTCGGGAGGGTCAAACAGAAAGTGGCATTATTCTACCAAATTCAAACACCTGAAGCAGGAATTTAACGACTCTTTAGTCGGTAATGGTGACGGTAGTCCCTTTATCAATGTAGCGGGTGAGTTGCTCCACTTCATTATTGCGAAGTGCAATACAGCCTTGTGTCCAGT
This sequence comes from uncultured Methylophaga sp., assembly GCA_965229455.1. Classification (GTDB taxonomy): domain Bacteria; phylum Pseudomonadota; class Gammaproteobacteria; order Nitrosococcales; family Methylophagaceae; genus Methylophaga. The sequence goes on along the minus strand of OZ245877.1, from coordinate 1,410,582 downwards.
TAGCCAGCTGATGGATTTCCAGTTTGTCCTTGGTCTCCTCACCGATACCGTGTATCCCGATAGCACCGCCCAGGGAAGTATTCTGTGGCGGTAACTGGCCGAAGATGTGGGCATCGAGAATATCGCGGTATTCGTCTTTGCTGATGCGGCCGGCTTTCAGCGCGTTGATGGCATCACGGACACTGGGATAATCGAGCTGAATAAACAGATGAAAGCGGTCGCTGTCACGGACCTGAACGATATGATACTCACCCAGTGGTGTTTTGCGGTCACCTTCCTGCAACTTGCCGCTTCTGCCACCACTGCCCAGCGCGACATGGAAACTGCGCACGGCTTTACCATCTTTCTGAATAATCAAACGCTGTTCTGAACGCTTGATCAACAATTCGTAATCACCTGTAGCCCATGCCGGCATTTGCCATACAAGCGAAGCTATTGTGATTAGCACAGAAGCTGACCATTTTTTCATCGAAGACTTTCCCGCACCACTTCCGTCAGTTTGACGACCCCGGTTGGAGCCTCATCCGCTGCCAATACTACCAAATCAGTGACATCCGTCTGCAACTGTCTGTGCAAAATCTGATTAATTTTTTCATTTTCCCGGCAGTAAGCGAAGTGCGGGTCCATCAACTCACCGGCTGTGGCCGCTGCAACCTGAGCAAATAATTGCCGGTGGGAATGGACCGGCCGATCATGGCAAAACAGATGATTGACCAGTTTATTGAAACTCAAATGGCCTTTTACCCTGCCATTTTCCAGCACGTAAGCATCCCGTGAATCATGCTCGATCAGCGTCTTCACAATATCTCTCAGGCCGGTATCCGCCGAGACCGTCACCAGGGCGTTAGGATGCGCCTGCAGCCATTCGGCCACAGTGAGTTCGATAATACGTTCACTCATAACCTGACTCCCCTTTGATTTCCCCGGCTTTTTGCAGCGCATAGCGTGTGGCAAACGGGCCCAGCAGTTCGTAGATGAGCGTACTGGCCAGAATCACATTCACGATCAGCAGCCCGCTTTCCTCAAACACGGGATGATTGAGTAAGGACAGTGCCAGACCTATCGCAATACCTGCCTGCGGCACCACGCCAAGTCCGATATACTTTCGCACCGACTCAGGCGCATCAATAAAACGGGCTGCGAGGTTAGTCCCGCCCATCTTACCCAGCACTCTGGCCAGCACATAAATCAGGACCAGCCCGATACCACTCAAAAGAACATCCAGATCAAAATGCGCCCCGGCCAGGGTGAAAAACACCAGAAATACGAATTCTTCCAGATATTCAACCGGTGCCAGCAAACGCTCACCGCCGGATTTAAAGGTGGCACGGGCCACAAAGCCCAGTGTCATCGCAGTCAGCAACGGAGAACAATGCCACACCTCTGCCAGCCCCTGAGAAAGCACTACCGTACTGAGCACCATGGGTAAAAAGAAATGCGGATTGCGCACCCGATGTCCGAAACCGGCCAGAGCCCAGCCCAGTACAGCACCCAGTAATAATGCCCCACCGATCTCTATCAGCGCCATCGACATCACACCGGTGACGCTGCTGCCGGTAGTTGCCGCCAACAGCAGAGAGAAGAGGATGATACCGATCGCATCATCCAGAGCCACCACACCGAGCAGCGACGTCGTCAGTGGACCCCGACTGCGATATTCATGAATAACGGCGACGGTGGCGGCGGGCGCCGTGCTGGCCGCCAGTACCGCCAGTGCTGCCGCAATCAGGATGACTTCAGCTTGGCCTGACAGAAACAGACAGACAGACAGGAAAACGACGACTGCAGCACCCAAGACCTCACCGACAGTGCAAAACACAATGGTACTACCCAGCCTTTTCAATTGTCTGGCCGTGACCGATCCGCCTATCAGGTAGGCAATCAGTGCCAACGCCGTATCGGTGAGTAGCGCAGAGCCCGCGCCCAATTGCAGCTCAAACACACCGCCGAGTAAATCCTGCGACCAGATCAAGCCGGCCAGCGCATAAAGCGCAATTCGGGGCAGGTTAAAACGCGCAGCGACCAGACTGAGCAGCAGACCGGTGACCAGTAGCAATCCCAGATAGAGAAACAGCGACTCCGGCATCAGGCAAATAAGCGACTGATAAAGTTACGATTCTGTCGAATCAGATTCTGTAAGGCCTTGGGCAGGTTAATCCGGTAACGCATTTCCCACTCATCGACCTCAGCGCGCAGCAGCTTGAGGTCGCGGTGATTGACCTCAAACTGTGTAGCAAGCGCAATCACGTTGCCTTTATTCTCCACCGGCAACAGCATCGAGCGGCCCGCAAAGCTCTGGTTAATACGCTGCATGGTGGTATTGAATAAATCTCTCTCGCTGCCCCAGAGGTTAATACTCATGACACCATCGGCAGTCAAAATGCCGCTGCAGGCATCAAAAAAGGGCTGTACGCCGACACTGGCTGCCATGCCGTTGTGATCGTAAGCATCAACCAAAAGCAAGTCGTAGCTCAAATCTGTTTCGTAGAACAATTGACTGACATGCAGATAGCCATCGCCCTGCACAATGTTAAGTCGCGGGTCGGTCAGCGGAACATTAAAATAATGTGCGGCCACCTCAATGACATCACGGCGGTACTCGACGACATCAATCTGACACTGAGGGAAATGTTGCAGCAAAAATTTGACCAGCGAGCCACCACCGAGACCAATTACCAGCACCCGCCGTGGGATGGGATTGAGCAGCAGGCAGCCCATCATCGACTGTGTGTAACTCAACGCCAGATGGGCCGGATCACTCAGCCGCATACTGCTCTGTCTGGGATAAGTACCGAAATGCAACGAGCGGCTATCACCGTTATCCACTACCTCGATCACGCCATCGTCAGTCTGAGCCTGGTGAATCAGCGTACCATCGCCGTATATGCGCATCAGTTCGGTTCCTCGCTGACGAACTGTTTATGCAGCCAGCCACGCACATAACTCAATACCCTGGACTCAAAACCATAGAAGCGAAAGCCGGCACCGTTAATGCGTCGCTGGTCATACGCTGTGGTCTGCTGTTGCCTCATAAAAACCAGACGGTCTCTGGCCAGATCATTCATTGAACCTGGCACAGTGGGCGCAATATCAAGTATGGGTGTAATTGCTGGCATAGCTTCAAGCTCAAGCTCGGGACGAATCCAGATTAAACCACGTTGTTCTCCCATCTGTTCGGCCAGCGCATCGGTTAGACGCGCTGCCTCACCTAGAGCCAGAACAACGGTTGTACCCGTTTGCTGTGAATCAAGATAAGCCAGTGCGGCGCTGAGACGGGTCGCATTATCCGGCAGTTCAGGTTTTTTTTCTGTGTCCGGGTCTTGGTCAGCTGTTGCATTATCAGCGGGCAAGCCGGCGCTTGCTTGACTGGCATCGACTGTCGGCTGAGCCATGGATGCAGCATTACTGGAGAGAAAAATGCCAGGTTCTCTGGGGTAAGTCAGCGCCACCGTCATGGTTGTCCAGCCCGAGTTAGGCAACCCCTCACGCAGGGTATTGATCAAGCCCGGACTATCGATGCCGGCATTGCTGTCATGCAGAATCAGTACTTTCCCGTAAGACTTGCCCAGTCGGTCATTAAGCACTGTCGCGTCAATACGGGTATCCCCTACCGGTAGCGCCAGGTAACCGTCGACCTCACCAGCCTGGCTGATGACAGAGCTGTCTGCCTGCGCAGGTTCGGTGTCATCTTCGGCGGTTGCGAGGCCCTGACTCAACACAAATATCGCCGCCAGAAGACCGCTTTTTAAAACCTTTTGCAAACCACGCTCCACCCTCTCGTTAATGCCATCCCCAGTATAATGACTGCGGAATCTTTTCAAAAGCTGAAAAATCAGACCTGATACGGTAAAGTATCGGGTTTATACAGCATTTCTAAACCTAAAGTTTTAAGAGAGAACAACATGGCTGAATTCAAAATTGCTCCGTCTATTCTGTCTGCGGATTTTGCCCGCCTGGGTGAAGAAGTCGATAACGTACTGGCATCAGGTGCCGACATCGTTCACTTCGACGTCATGGACAATCACTATGTGCCTAATCTGACCATTGGTCCGCTGGTCTGTGACGCGCTGCGTAAGCACGGTGTGACGCATGAAATCGACGTCCATCTGATGGTCAAACCGGTTGACCGAATCATCCCTGACTTTGCCAAAGCCGGCGCGACTTTCATCACCTTCCACCCGGAAGCCTCCGAGCATATTGACCGCAGTCTGCAACTGGTCAAAGCAGAAGGCTGCAAAACCGGTCTGGTATTCAACCCGGCTACACCACTGTCTCTGGCCGAACACGTACTGGACAAAGTCGACCGTATTCTGCTGATGTCAGTCAACCCCGGTTTTGGTGGTCAGAAGTTCATTCCACATACACTGGATAAGCTGCGTCAGGCACGCAAAATGATCGACGAAAGCGGTTATGACATCGATCTGGAAATTGATGGCGGCGTCAACGTCAAAAACATCCGTGAAATCGCTGAAGCCGGTGCCCGTACATTCGTGGCCGGTTCCGCCGTATTCGGTGCTGCCAAAGACAGTGATCCCAACAAATATGAGAGCATCATTGCTGAAATGCGTGAGGAACTGGCCAAAGCCAACGTTTAAGACGTTTCATGGCCATACCCCCTCCCGAGGTCGTACTGATTGATCTGGACGGCACGCTGGTCGACAGCGTGCCGGATCTGGCCTGGTGTACTGCGCGCATGCTGGAAGCGCTGGATTGCCCGACCTGTAGCGAAGACGATGTCAGGTTGTGGGTGGGGAACGGCGTTGAGAAACTGATTAAACGGGCTCTCACCGGTGACATGAATGCTGAGCCTGATCCGGCTCTGTACGATAAGGCAGCGCCATTGTTCATGACACTTTACAAGGATAACAGCTGTCGGCTCAGTCATCTCTATCCCGATGTCGAAACCGGTTTGAGATGGTTGCAGTCGCGACAGATTAAACTGGGTTGCGTGACCAACAAACCCGAAGCATTCACCCTACCACTTCTGGATTTTCTTGGGATTCGGCAGTTTTTTGAGGTGGTGATCAGCGGCGATAGCCTGCCGCAGAAAAAGCCCCATCCGGCACCACTGCTGTACGGTGCCGAGTTTTTCAGGGTCAGCCCCGATAAAGCCCTGATGATTGGTGACTCGGTCAGTGATGTCGAAGCGGCCCGCGCTGCCGGATTCCGGATAGTTTGTATGAGTTACGGCTACAATCACGGTGCCGATATCCGCAGCGCCAATCCGGATGCCGTCATTGACAGTTTTGCAGAGTTGGAAAACTTATTTTAGAAAGAAGCGATGAAACAGTCAGAATTCGAACAACTCGCCGCTGAAGGCTACAACCGCATCCCGCTTGCCCGGGAAGTACTGGCTGATCTCGATACGCCGCTCAGTACTTATCTTAAGCTGGCGGATGCGCCCTACTCTTACCTGTTTGAATCCGTTCAGGGAGGGGAGAAATGGGGACGTTATTCGATCATCGGCCTGCCCTGTGAAACAGTGGTTCGCGTTCATGGTTTCGATATCAGCGTTGAACATCAGGGCGATATCATCGAAACCGACAATAGTGACGATCCGCTGGGCTGGGTAGAACAGTTCCAGCAACGTTACAAGGTCCCTGAAACTGGCCAGCTTCCCAAGTTTAACGGCGGTCTGGTCGGCTACTTCGGCTATGACACCGTGCGCTACGTTGAGCCCCGACTAGGCGATGCGCGGGCACCTGACCCACTGGGTTGTCCCGATATCATGTTGATGGTGTCGGATGAACTGGTCGTGTTTGATAATCTCAGTGGTCGACTGTACCTGATAGTTCATGCCGATCCAGCTCAGGACAATGCCTACAATCGAGCGCAGGCAAGGCTGGATAAACTCATTGAAACACTGCGCAACACCACGCCCAGGTTCCAGCGTCACGGTGAACGTCGACGGGTCAATGAAGAAGACTTTGTCTCCGGCTTTACCCATGACGGCTTTATTGACGCGGTTGAAAAAGCAAAGCAATACATCAACGACGGCGATATCATGCAGGTGGTATTGTCACAGCGACTCTCGATTCCGTTTGCGGCAGAGCCGGTCGATATGTACCGGGCACTGCGCACGCTCAACCCCTCCCCCTACATGTATTACCTGAACCTCAAAGACTTCCACGTGGTCGGTTCCTCACCGGAAATTCTGGTCAGGATGGAAGATCAGGAGGTCACCGTCAGACCGATTGCCGGTACCCGCCGTCGCGGTAAGACCGAAGAGGAAGATACTGCGCTGGAACAGGAACTGCTCGCCGATCCCAAAGAACTCGCTGAGCATCTGATGCTGATTGATCTGGGTCGCAACGATATAGGCCGTGTCAGTCAGACCGGCACAGTTGAACTCACCGACAAAATGGTTATCGAGCGTTATTCACACGTGATGCATATTGTGTCCAATGTTACTGGCAAGGTCCTCGATGGCATGTCTGCCATCGACGCACTGCGCGCCACATTCCCGGCCGGGACTGTGAGTGGTGCGCCCAAGGTGCGGGCCATGGAAATCATTGACGAGTTCGAACCCGTCAAACGCGGTGTCTATGCCGGCGCCGTCGGTTACTTGTCCTGGTCCGGCAATATGGACACGGCGATTGCCATCCGTACTGCCGTGATTAAAGATAACACGCTGCATATCCAGGCCGGGGCCGGTATCGTTTATGATTCGATTCCTGAACTGGAATGGAAAGAGACCATGAATAAGGCAAGAGCGATTTTCCGCGCTGTTGCCATGGCGGAAGCTGGCCTGGAAGCCGATCCGCACGCTGAAGGCTGAGCCGGGACCCTAATTTATGCTGTTAATGATTGATAATTACGACTCTTTCACCTACAACCTGGTGCAGTACTTTGCTGAACTGGGTCAGGAAGTCGTGGTGCACCGTAACGACAAAATCACCATTGAAGAGATTGAAGCCCTGAACCCGGATAAAATCGTGCTCTCCCCCGGTCCGTGCACACCGAATGAAGCCGGTATCTCCATGGCGGTGATTAAACATTTTGCCGGTAAAAAGCCACTTTTGGGCGTATGTCTGGGCCATCAGGCGATTGGACAGGTTTTCGGCGGCGATGTGGTTCACGCCCGTGAGATCATGCATGGCAAAACCTCTAAGGTGTACCACAACAATACCAGTGTTTTCCATGGTCTGAATAACCCACTGGAAGCCACCCGCTACCACTCTCTGGTGGTTAAGAAAGAGACTTTGCCGGACTGCTTTACCATCACCGCCTGGACTGAAACTGAAAACGGCGAGATGGACGAGATCATGGGTATCGAGCACAAGACCTTGCCCATTGAGGGTGTCCAGTTCCATCCCGAGTCTATCCTGACCGAACAGGGTCATGAACTGCTGAAGAACTTTCTTGATCGATAGGACCCTGAGCATGGATATTCAAGCTGCACTTAAACTCGTCACCCAGCGTCAGGATCTCAGTGCCGATCAGATGCGTGATGTCATGAACCAGATCATGACCGGTCATGCCACCCCGGCACAGATCGGCGGATTCCTGATTGGACTGAGCATGAAAGGTGAAACCGTGACCGAAATTGCCGCGGCTGCTGAAGTCATGCGTTCGCTGGCAACGCCGGTTGATATTCAGGGCGAACATGTGGTCGACACCTGCGGCACCGGCGGTGACGGTGCCAGTACCTTTAATGTCTCGACCGCCAGTGCCTTTGTTGTTGCAGCAGCCGGCGCTCAGGTCGCCAAACATGGTAACCGCTCTATCAGCAGTAGTTCCGGCAGTGCCGATGTGCTGGAAGCAGCGGGCGTGAACCTGGAACTGACGCCGGAACAGGTCAAACACTGTATCGAAACCGTCGGTGTCGGCTTTATGTTTGCTCAGAAACATCATGGTGCCATGAAGCATGCGATTGGCCCGCGCCGTGAAATGGGTGTTCGCACCGTATTCAATCTGCTGGGTCCGCTCACCAACCCCGCCCGCGCCCCACATCAGGTCCTGGGGGTGTATGACAAGAAATGGGTGGTGCCAATGGCTGAAGTGCTGCAAAAACTGGGCAGCAAACATGTGTTAGTGGTTCACGCCGAAGACGGACTGGATGAGATCAGCATCGGTGCCGAAACGCACGTCGCCGAACTCAAACACGGCGAAATCTCCAGCTACACCATCAAACCTGAAGACTTTGGCCTCAACCGCAGTGATGTCAAAGGCCTGTCAGTCAAGAATGCCACTGACAGCCTCGACATCATCAAAGCCATCTTTAACGGAGAAACCGGTCCGGCCCGCGATATTGTCGTTCTCAATGCCGGCGCCGCGATTTATGCGGCCGATATTGCAGCGACCCTGGAACAGGGAATCAAGCAAGCAGCCGAAGTCATCGACTCGGGTGCCGCCTCACAGAAACTGAATGCGCTGATTGTCAGCAGCCGGAGCTAGAAGATCATTATGAGTGAAAACACCCCGGATATCCTGGTCAAGATCCTTGAACGCAAACAGGAAGAAATTGCTGAACGCAGCAAAAAAATACCGCTGGCCATCATGCAGCAACTGGCTGAGCATGCGGATAAACCGCGGGGCTTTGTTGAGGCTCTGTCGCGCAAGATCGCTGACGGTGAGCCTGGCATCATCGCTGAAATCAAGAAAGCCTCGCCCAGTAAAGGCCTGTTACGAGAAGATTTCAGACCGGCTGAGATTGCAGAGAGCTATGCCAAACATGGTGCCACTTGCCTGTCAGTGCTGACTGATCGTGACTTTTTCCAGGGCCATGAGGAGTTTCTTCAGCAGGCGCGTAAAGCCTGCAGCCTGCCGGTTATTCGTAAAGATTTTATTATCGATCCCTATCAGGTTTTCGAAGCGCGGGCGATCAATGCAGATTGTATTTTACTGATTGTATCGGCACTCAACGATAATCAACTGGAAAATCTGAGCCAACTGGCACTACAACTGGGCATGGACGTACTGGTAGAAGTGCATGATCTGGATGAACTGGAACGGGCACTGGTATTGAACCTGCCCCTGATTGGTATCAACAACCGCAATCTGCGAACATTTGAAACCTCGCTGAACACCACACTGTCACTGCTGCCTCGGATTCCTGATGGTCACATTGTGATCACTGAGAGCGGAATACACACACCGGAAGACGTTACATTGATGCGCGACAATAATGTCAATGGATTCCTGGTCGGGGAAGCCTTTATGCGCGCTGACGACCCGGGCCAGCAGTTAAAGCAGCTGTTTTATTGAGACATGGAGAGCGTCAGAGCTTCTTGATAACAGGCGTAGAGACGCGGTGGACCTCGTCGTAGACAATCACGGTCTTACCGTGAGCCCAGACTTTACCGCCTTCCTGCAGCTCTTTTAAGACGCGGCCGACCATTTCACGGGAGCAGCCCACCATGCGGCTGATTTCCTGACGGGTGACCTTGATTTGAGTGCCATGAGGATGACGCATCGCATCAGGCTGAGCAGATAATTCTGCCAGTGCGGCCTCTACCCGGCCGGCGACATCCAGAAACGCCAGGTCAGTAGCTTTGCGGGTGGTCGACAACAGGCGTTTAGCCATCTGCTCACCCAGCGTATAAAGCAAGGTGGGGTAACAGTTTTTCAACTGGCTGTCGGCCAGGGTACGGATTTGCTGATAGGAAATCTCTTCGGTTCTGACATCGGTCTTGGCACGGATGGTGACCATTCTGTCGCCGACTTCAGAAAAGAAGCCAATTTCACCGATGAAGTCGCCCTGATTGAGATAGGCCACGATGAGTTCTTCACCCTCTTCATTTTCCATGCAGACGGTGACAGAACCTTCACGGATGTAATAGAGCGTATCTGCTGGGTCACCGGGCCGAATAATGATGTTTTTTGCAGGATAAAATTTGCTGTGACAACTGTGAAAGAAGTCGGCAAGACCTTCTTCCAAGGCTTTATGTTTGTGATATTCCATCCATTATTCCAATTTGAAACCCGGCGGGCAGTATACAGTTGCAAACGGTGATAATTCGTTTTCGATTTCACAAATATGGCAAAATTAAAGTTATTTATCAACTTTGGGAAACATTTTAATGAAAGCACGAGTGAAATGGGTAGAAGATGTGATGTTTCTGGGCGAATCCGGTACCGGTCACACGGTGGTCATGGACGGTCCCGAAGAAGCGGGTGGTCACGGCACCGGTATGCGTCCCATGGAACTGCTGTTACTCGGAATGGGCGGCTGCACGGCTTTTGATGTGGTGGAAATTCTGAAAAAATCGCGTCAGGATATCCGTGACTGCGTAGTGGAAGTGGATGGTGAGCGCAGCGAGGAAGTCCCCAAGGTCTATACCAACATTCATGTTCATTACAAAATCACAGGCAAAGAGGTCAAACCCAATTTTGTGCAGCGTGCCATCAACATGTCTATTGAAAAATACTGTTCAGCTACGCTGATGCTGGCCAAGACCGCCACCATCACCCATGACTACGAGATTATTGATGTCGACTGATAACAGTCACACATTCGACCGAATACAGGAAAGTTATCTTGCCAGTTGGTGCCGGTTTAATCCGGAAACCGCACTGGATGCCGGCATCGAGGATTATGCCGGTGAGCTGACACCCTGTGACGATGCCAGTCAGGGCATTCAGCTGGTCCTGAATGAAAAATGTCTGGCTGCGCTGGACGAGATCAATATCACAGCGTTGGACGCCGATCGCTTGCTCAATTATCAGGTTCTGCATGGCTGGGCGCTGCTGGAACACCACAGCATGATGGAGCACGACTGGCGTTATCGAGATCCAACCGCTTTTCTGCCGATTGATGCCCTGCATCAACTAACTATCCGACCTTTGGAAAGTTTCAGTCAGGCACTGCTGTCCCGGCTGCAAAAAGTGCCGGGCCGTGTCAGAGAAGCCAAAACTTACCTGAATCTCAAGCCGGCCATCATTCCACCGGTATGGCTGGAAATGGCCATTCAGGAATGTGAAGCTGGCGTGCAGTTCTGTCATGAACTCTCTGATCACCCGCGGGTACAGAAAGCTCTGCTGCAGCATCAGGCTATCGACACCGCGCTCCATGAAGCCGGTAAAGCGATGGAAGACCTGCACCATTCGCTAACCCGCCTGCAAAACCATGCACAGGGTGATTTTGCCTGTGGTCGAGAGCACTTTGAACGTCTGCTGCATTACCGCCATTTTCTGCCTATCAGTGCCCAGAAGCTCAGCGCATTTGGTGAAAAACTGTTTGCACAAACTTCGGCTGAACTCAAAAAAGCGGAACAGGACAGCGGGCTGACCCTGGCGCGTATCCGGGCCCATCACCCAAGCGCCTCCCAACTGCTGGACAGCTACCAGCAGGAGATGCAGGCCGCGAGGGATTTCCTCAAGGCGAACGCCCTGGTCACCTTACCTGGACGGCAGCATCTGAATGTTGTAGACACCCCTGGCTTTTTGAGGCATCAAATACCTTTTGCAGCTTATTTGGATCCCAGCATCGCCGACCTCAGTCAAAGCGCATTTTATTATGTGACCCCGGTCAGTCGTGATGCAGAGCTGAAGGAACATAATTTCGCCGCCATCGCCCAGACCAGCGTGCATGAGGCCTGGCCCGGTCATCACCTGCAGTTTGTCACCGCGAATCAATCTGACCAGGGTTCCGCACTGCTACGACGTCTGTTTCCCTGTGCCACACTTTACGAAGGCTGGGCCCTGTATTGTGAGCAAATGATGCTGGAGCAGGGTTTTGATCGCTATCCGGGTCAGAACATCGTGATGCTCAGAGACAGGCTCTGGCGGGCGCTGCGTATCATCATTGATGTCAACATTCATACCGGTGAATGGACGCTTGAGCAGGCTGCAGCGGAAATGGTTGATAAACTCGGCTTCACTCAGGCGCAGGCCATGGCTGAGTGCAACTGGTATAGTCAGGCCCCCACTGTGCCGATGAGCTATGCCGTGGGCTGGGCACTCATTAATGCACTGCGTGATATCGTTCAGCCGGCGGATGGTGAGGAACTGAGAGCATTTCATGACAAGTTACTGCAGTGCGGTTCCGTTGCGCTACCGCTGGTGATAGAGCATCAATTCGGTTCAGCAATCTGGCAGCAATGCTGCCAACACGTATTTGGAGAGGATTAATGGAACGACCCGGGAAAACCGGTGGCATGCGGCATGTCGCCCTGTTTGTTACCGATCTGGCAGCCTGTGAGCAATTTTATGTTGATTGTCTGGGAATGACAGTCGAATGGCGTCCGGATGAGGATAATGTCTACCTGACTTCAGGTAATGACAATCTCGCTCTGCATCGGGCTGAAGTCACTCCTGCCTCACCGGAACAGCAAAAACTGGATCATATCGGTTTTATTATTCCTACCATGGATGAAGTCGACAGCTGGTTCGATTTTTTGCAGTCAAAAAACGTTAAGATGCGCAATGCACCACGCACGCATCGTGATGGTGCCCGCAGTTTTTATTGCTATGACCCGGCTGGCACGGTAGTGCAGATTATCTATCATCCCCCCATTTCATGAGTTTCACACGATAGCCCCGATGAAGACCTACATTTATAAAAGCAGCAAGAAAGAAGAACTCTATCTCTACATCGTTAAAAAAGATGATTTTTCCGATATTCCACAGTCACTCTACGACTCCATGGGCAAAGAGCCGATATTCGTCATGGAACTGGAATTAAGTCCGGAGCGGCCACTGGCGCGGGAGAATGTCGCCGCGGTCATCAATAATCTGGAAACACAGGGCTTTCATGTACAGATGCCACCCCGTCCGGAAAAACTGGGCGAATTTATGAATGCCAAAAAGCAGCATTTGCATTAAAACCCTCAGTTATCCGCAGATTTCGCTGATTAACGCAGCTTTACAGCGATGAAAACCCTGCTTCGTGCTCAGGTGTCAGCGCTCTCAAGCATCTTGTTTATGCAAACGCCTCAACAATAATCTGTGTCCATCGGTGTAATCTGCGGATATAAAAGCATTCGTCAGGAATCTGCTTTCGACAGTTTCCAGAGTTCGTAGAGTAATTCCAACGCCTGTTTCGGACTCAGGTCATCTGGATCAATCCTTTGAAGGCGTTTTTCCAGTTCAGATGGCTCGCTGGTGCTGCTGAATAAATCCGGCTGCGGCAGCTTTCTGCTCTCCTCGCCCTGGTACCGGTACTGCTCCAACTGCTGCAACTTGACCCTGGCAGCTGATATGACATCACCCGGTACCCCAGCCAGCTGTGCTACCTGCAAACCATAACTCTGATTGGCTGCGCCGTCTTTAAGCTGATGCAAAAAGACGATTTTGTCGCCATGTTCAATCGCATCAAGATGGACATTACGCGCCTTATCAAACAAGTCAGGGAGCTGAGTCATTTCAAAATAGTGGGTGGCAAACAGTGTATAAGCGCTGATATCACGAATCAGTTTCTCTGCACAGGACCAGGCCAGTGCCAGCCCGTCGAAAGTACTGGTGCCGCGACCGATTTCATCCATCAGAACCAGACTGTGTTTTGTCGCGTTGTTGAGGATATTGGCGGCTTCGTTCATTTCCACCATAAAAGTTGAGCGCCCGGAAGCCAGATCATCTGAGGCACCGATACGGGTGAATACCTGATCAACCGGACCAATCACTGCCCTGCTCGCCGGGACAAAGCTTCCCATATGAGCCATCAGAACGATTAGCGCTGTCTGACGCATATAAGTCGATTTACCGCCCATATTGGGGCCGGTAATAATCAGCACCGGCTGTTTGGAGGACAATTTCAGATCATTGGCGCAGAAAGGCGCAGACTGACTGGTTTCAACGACTGGATGACGACCGGCTTCAATTTCAATACCGGTCTCATCCGTGAATGTCGGGGCCACATAGTCCAGTGTTTCTGCCCGCTCAGCGAGATTGGCAAGGACATCGAGTTCGGCCAGCGCGGACGCTGATTGGGCCAATGCGGGTAATTCCGGAGCCAGCTTGTCGAACAGTTCATCATAGAGTGACTTTTCCAGTGCCAGGGCTTTTTCATTGGCACTCAATACCTGTTCTTCAAAACTTTTCAGCTCGGGCGTGATGTAACGCTCAGCATTTTTCAGTGTCTGTCGGCGTACATATTCCGTGGGAACCTCAATATCATGGGCACGGCTGAGTTCGATGTAATAACCGTGTACCTTGTTATAGCCGACTTTCAGACTGCTGACACCGGTGCGTTCACGCTCCTGCTTTTCGACATTATCAAGAAAGCCGCTGGCATTCTGATGCAGATCGCGCAGCCGATCCAGTTCAGCGTGGTAACCGGGACGGATAACACCGCCGTCACGAATTAGTACCGGTGGCTCATCCAGTAACGCCCGCTGAAGAAGTTGTTTCAGTTCGCTGAAGTGACCCAGCGTACGGGCAAGATGACGGAGGTGAAGGCTACTCATCGGTTTTAGCAAAACATGCATTTCCGGCAGCATCTCCAGCATGCGACGCAGATGCATCAGATCACGGGGTCTGGCACTGCGCAGCGCAATACGTGACAGAATCCGCTCGATGTCGCCCAACTGCCGCATCAGTCCATGGCAGTCATCACCATTTTGCTGATCGATAAACTGCTGAATGCCCTCCTGACGTAGTTTTAACACCCGCGTGTCACGAATTGGCCGCATCAGCCAGCGTCTGAGCAATCGGGCTCCCATCGGCGTCGCAGTTCTATCCAGAACGGAAATCAGGGTGTGTTCACGACCGCCCGACAGGTTTTGTTCCAGTTCCAGGTTGCGTCTGGACTGCGGATCCAGCCGGATACTGTCTCGGGCATATTCCACCGTGATCTGCCGCAGATGCGGTAAGGCCGTACGATGCGTTTGCTGAGCGTAATTAAGCAGGCAACCTGCCGCGCTGACCGCTAAGTCCATCTCATCGCAGCCAAATCCCTGCAGATCCGAGACCTTGAAGTGTTCACAGAGTCGCCTGCGGGCCGCCTTCTGCTCAAAGTGCCATTCCGGTAAAGGCCGGAGGCATTTTTCAAACTGCGGATAAGCTGCGATATCCGTGTCACAGATCAGTAACTCTGCCGGTTGCAGCCGGGCCAGTTCTGCGCGCAGGTCGGTCGCTGTTTCAATTTCGCTGACGATAAAACGGCCACTACTGATTTCTGCAGAAGCGAGACCGAAACGGCCCTTGTGCTGGCTCACCGCAACCAGCAGGTTTTCATGACGACTGTCGAGCAAGGCTTCTTCTGTGAGCGTGCCCGGTGTCAGCACCCGGACTACTTTCCTTTCGACCGGTCCTTTACTCTTGGCCGGATCACCGACCTGCTCACAAATCGCTACCGATTCCCCCAGCTTGATCAGTCTTGATAAATAGCTGTCGGCGGCATGATAAGGGACTCCCGCCATGGGAATCGGCGCACCGTTGCTGTTGCCACGGGCCGTCAGCGTAATATCGAGCAATTCTGCAGCTTTGTGCGCATCATCAAAGAACAACTCATAGAAATCGCCCATGCGATAAAACAACAGATATTCAGGATGTTCCGCCTTGATACGCAGATACTGCTGCATCATCGGTGTATGATTTTGAGATTGAGTCATCAGCATAGTTTATATCATGAATAAAATTTCTGACGCTTCGCTCTATCATCTGGTTGAACAAGTCGCTGAGCTATTGATTATGCAAGGCAGGATGCTGGTTACCGCCGAGTCCTGCACTGGCGGCTGGGTAGCCAAAAGCTGCACCGATCTGGCTGGCAGCTCAGCCTGGTTCGATCGTGGTTTCGTCACCTACAGTAACGCCGCCAAGCAACAACAACTGGGCGTCATTGCTGACACACTGGAAAAAAATGGGGCTGTGAGCCTGCCGGTTGTGGAGGAAATGGCTTTTGGTGCGCTGAAATATTCCCAGGCTGATTACAGCATCGCCATTACCGGTATCGCTGGCCCGGGCGGGGGCTCAGATAAAAAGCCGGTGGGGACGGTCTGGATTGGTTGGGGTCTGCACGATGGCGGCGTCCATAGTGTTTGTTTTCAATTTGACGGTGACCGCGACAGTATCCGTCGTCAGGCTGTGTTCGAAGCCCTCTCGGGTCTGTTAAAAATCGCTGCGGAAGACTAAATACAGCGGTCATTTTCTCCGCACCGTTAAAAGCCCGTTTCACCTCTAGAGCCTGAGTGATATCTATGGGATAATCCATTGGTTTTAATTAATCAATTCAGGGGTGGCGCAAGATGGATGACAACAGAAAGAAAGCACTGGGCGCAGCGCTGGGACAGATTGAAAAGCAATTCGGCAAAGGTGCGGTCATGCGTCTGGGTGACGCCGGTGCCGCTCGCGACGTGGCTTCGGTCTCAACCGGCTCTATCGGCCTGGACATCGCGCTAGGGATCGGCGGCCTGCCCCGGGGTCGTATCATTGAAATTTACGGTCCGGAATCATCCGGTAAAACCACATTAACGCTGCATGCGATCGCAGAAATGCAGAAAACAGGCGGCACGGCTGCCTTCGTTGATGCCGAGCACGCCCTGGACCCGGATTACGCTGAAAAACTGGGCGTCAATATCGACGACCTGCTGGTCTCCCAGCCAGACACCGGTGAGCAGGCACTGGAAATCACCGACATGCTGGTACGTTCCGGTGCGGTGGATATCGTGGTCGTCGACTCGGTCGCTGCTTTGACCCCGAAAGCGGAAATCGAGGGTGAAATGGGTGACAGCCACATGGGTCTGCAGGCCCGTCTGATGTCTCAGGCACTGCGTAAACTCACCGCCAATATTAAACGTTCCAACACGCTGGTTATCTTCATCAACCAAATCCGGATGAAGATTGGTGTCATGTTCGGTAACCCGGAAACCACCACCGGTGGTAATGCCCTGAAATTCTACTCTTCTGTTCGACTGGATATCCGTCGTATCGGTGCCATAAAGAAAGGCGATGAAATCCTGGGTAATGAAACCCGCGTTAAAGTCGTTAAGAATAAAGTGGCGCCGCCTTTCAAACAGGTCGAGTTCGACATTCTCTATGGCGAAGGCATTTCACGCGAAGGTGAACTGATCGACATGGGTGTACAGGCCAATATCGTGGAGAAATCCGGTGCCTGGTACAGCTATGACGGTAACCGTATCGGTCAGGGTAAGGACAATGTTCGAAACTTCCTCAAGGAAAATCCGACTACGGCGGCTGAAATCGAAGCCAAGGTACGTGAAATCCTGCTGCCTAAAAAAGTGAAGGCGGCTGAGAACGATGCGGTTGAGGACGATCTGGAAGCGTGAGCAAATCCGCCAGTGAACAGGCAGTGAGCTATCTGGCCCGCCGCGAACATAGTGCACTGGAACTGAACCGCAAGCTGGCAAAAGCTGGTTTTGAAAAGATCGAGATTGAACAAAGTCTGGCCGAACTGCAACAAGCCGGGCTGCAAAGTGATGAGCGTTTTGCTGAGAGCTTTGTCAATTCCCGCATCAATCGGGGCTATGGCAGCATCCGGATTCGGATGGAGTTGAAAGAACGTGGAGTGGCTGCCGACATTATCACGGACACGCTGCAACAGGCAGACACAGACTGGTTTGCGCTGGCCTCTGAGGTCAGACGCAAACGTTTTGGCGAGCAAAACCCGGAAGATTTTAAGAGCCGTGCCAAACAGCAACGGTTTTTACAGTACCGCGGGTTTACTCATGACGAAATAACGGAAAGTTTTAACGTAACTGACGATGAAAAGTAGCGCTGATATACGCAAATTGTTCCTCGACTTCTTTGCCGGCAAGGGACACGAAGTGGTTTCCAGTAGTCCGCTGGTGCCTGCCAACGATCCGACCCTGTTGTTTACCAACGCTGGCATGGTCCAATTCAAGGAGACCTTCCTGGGCCAGGAAACCCGCGCCTACACACGTGCAGTGACGACCCAGCGTTGTGTGCGAGCCGGTGGTAAGCATAATGACCTGGAAAACGTCGGTTACACCGCCCGTCACCATACCTTTTTTGAAATGCTGGGTAACTTCAGCTTCGGTGATTATTTCAAGCGTGAAGCGATCCAATATGCCTGGGAGTTTCTGACAGACACGCTGGGACTGCCACCAGAAAAACTCTGGGTCACGGTGTTCGAGGAAGATGATGAGGCCGCCGATATCTGGCTCAAAGAAATCGGTATTTCTGCAGAGCGTTTCTCCCGCATCGGTGCCAAGGATAACTTCTGGTCGATGGGCGATACCGGTCCCTGCGGTCCCTGCTCCGAGATTTTTTATGATCACGGCCCTGAGGTTGCCGGTGGTCCACCGGGAACACCGGAAGAAGACGGCGACCGCTATATCGAGATCTGGAATCTCGTATTCATGCAGTACAATCGCAGCGCTGATGGCACCCTCACGCCACTACCTAAACCCTCAGTCGATACCGGCATGGGGCTGGAGCGACTGGCTGCTGTGCTGCAAAACGTACACAACAACTACGACATCGATCTGTTCCAGCACCTGATTAAAGCCATTCAGGCCCTGTCAGGCACTGAGGATAGCAGCAACTTCTCGCTGCGGGTGATTGCTGACCATATCCGGTCCTGCTCATTCATGATTGCTGACGGCGTGCACCCATCAAATGAAGGTCGTGGTTATGTACTGCGCCGTATCATTCGCCGTGCGATTCGTCACGGTCATAAACTGGGCCTAAAAGACGCCTTCTTCCACAAACTGGTGCAGCCATTAGTTGACGAAATGGGCGAGGCATTCCCGGAACTGGCTCAAGCCCAGTCACTGGTTGAAAAAGCCCTGTTGCAGGAAGAAAACCGTTTCGCCGACACGCTGGATAACGGTCTGCGTATTCTGGATCAGGCGATTGAAGACATGGGGGACAAGGAGATTCCGGGGGAAACTGTGTTCCTGTTGTATGACACCTATGGCTTCCCTATCGATTTGACCGCTGATATCGCCCGCGAGCGGGGTCTGACTATCGATATCGCCGGCTTCGAGCGGGCGATGGAAGAACAACGTTCACGTGCCCGCAGTGCCAGCCAGTTCGGTGGCGGCATGACCGAACAACTCAATATTGACAGCGAAACTGAGTTCTGTGGTTATGAGCATACTCAGGAAGACGGCACTATCACCGATATCATTCTCAATGGTGAGCACGTAGACAGCCTGAATGAAGGTCAGGAAGGCATTCTGGTGCTCGACAATACGCCTTTCTATGCCGAATCCGGTGGCCAGGTTGGCGATCACGGTGAAATCACTACTGATTCCGCCAGCTTCACCGTCACCGATACCCGCAAACAGGGCAAAGCCTTCACCCATATCGGCCGCTGTGAAAACGGCCGCTTCCAGGTTGGGCAGAAAGTCACCGCACAGATCGATGAAAACAATCGTCTGGCGACCGCGCTTAACCACTCGGCCACGCACCTTCTGCATGCCGCTTTACGTAAAGTGCTGGGTGACCATGTCACACAGAAGGGGTCATTGGTTGATCCGCATCGTCTGCGTTTTGACTTTTCCCATTTTGAACCATTGACCGATGCACAGTTGCATGAAATCGAGCGGATGGTTAATCAGCAGATTCGAATGAACCACCCGGTCGAAACACGCTTGATGGCACTGGAAGAAGCTAAGAATAGCGGTGCCATGGCGCTGTTCGGCGAAAAGTATGATGAAAAAGTCCGCGTGCTCAGCATGAGTGATTTTTCTATCGAGCTGTGTGGTGGCACCCACGTTAGAAATACGGGCGATATCGGCCTGTTCAAAATCACCGCTGAAGCCGGCATCGCTTCGGGTGTCCGTCGTATTGAAGCAGTCACGGGCGATACCGCGCTGGATTACGTCGATAACACGCTGAATACACTCAACCAGGTTTCCGAACTGCTGAAAGCCAAACCTGACAATGTGCAGGACAAAGCGTCCGCCTTAGTTCAGCGCAACCGTGAGCTGGAAAAGGAACTGGAAAGCCTGAAAGGGAAACTGGCCAGCAGTGCAGGAGATGATCTGGCCAATGATGCTAAAGACATTAATGGCATCAAGGTACTCGCCTCAACGCTTGAGGGTGCTGACGGTAAAGCCCTGCGTGACGCTGTTGATCAGCTCAAAAACAAGCTGGGCAGTGCGGCGATCGTGCTGACCTCGGTCAAGGATGAAAAAATCACAATTATTGCTGGCGTCACCAAGGATATTACCGATAAAATCCGCGCCGGTGATCTGGTCGGACATGTAGCCGGTCAGGTCGGAGGTAAAGGTGGCGGCCGCCCGGATATGGCACAGGGCGGCGGTAATGAGCCTCAGAACCTGGCAGCGGCTTTGGCCTCTGTCTCGGACTGGGTCGGATCTAAGCTGGAAAATTAAGCATGTCACTTATCGTACAGAAATACGGCGGCACGTCCGTAGGCTCGGTCGAGCGAATCAAAGAAGTTGCCAAAAAAGTTATTGATTACCGTAACCAGGGTCACGATATGGTGGTTGTCGTCTCTGCGATGAGCGGCGAAACCAACCGGCTGATTGATTTAGCCAAACAATTGAATGATGAGCCACGCGGTCGCGAACTCGATGTGCTGCTGTCGACCGGTGAACAGGTCACCATCGCCCTGCTTAGCATGACTTTGCAGCAAATGGGCATGCCAGCGGTATCCTACACCGGCAGTCAAGTGCGTATTCTTACCGACAACGCCCATAACAAGGCGCGGATCACCGAGATCGATGATCATAAAATCCGTGATGCTCTGAAACAAGGTAGCGTCGTTGTTGTAGCGGGTTTTCAGGGCTGTGATGAAAACGGCAATATCACCACACTGGGCCGCGGTGGTAGCGATACCACAGCAGTGGCACTGGCTGCAGCATTGAAAGCTGACGAATGTCAGATCTATACCGACGTTGACGGCGTTTACACCACAGATCCGCGGGTCGTGCCTGAAGCTCGTCGCCTCGATCACATCACCTTCGAAGAAATGCTGGAAATGGCCAGCTTAGGTGCCAAGGTATTGCAGATTCGCTCAGTCGAATTTGCCAGTAAATATAATGTTCCGCTTCGTGTGCTCTCTTCTTTCACAGAAGGTGGCGGCACACTGATCGCTGCAGAGGACCCATCAATGGAACAAGCTCTTATTTCAGGTATCGCGTTTAACCGCGATGAAGCCAAAATTACCGTACTGGGTGTGCCCGATCATCCCGGCGTCGCCTCACAGATTCTGGGCCCGGTGGCGGCACAGAATATTGAAGTCGACATGATCATTCAGAACACGGGACACGATTCCACCACCGACTTTACTTTTACCGTCCATCGTAATGATTACAAATCAGCGCTGAAGATTCTGGAGCAAACAGCTGAAAAACTTGGCGCGCGCGAGGTCAATGGTGATGATCATATCGCCAAAATTTCGGTCGTCGGTGTGGGTATGCGTTCTCATGCCGGTATTGCCAGTACGATGTTCACTGCGCTTGCTAATGAGAACATCAATATTGAAATGATTTCGACCTCTGAAATTAAAATTTCCGTGGTAGTCAATGAAAAATACCTGGAACTGGGTGTTCGCGCACTGCACAAGGCATTCAACCTGGAACAGAACCCAGCTGCCTGATTTTTGTCATAAAACTGAGACAATTATCTCGCGAACAACTTAACTTCCTGATAAAATGAACTGGACTGTGAAGTAGTTACGACTATTTTACAGTCCACAATAAAAGAGACGTATAAGATCTCTAAACAAGGAAATATTCATTAAACAGGACAAGGCACGAGGCCTTACAGCATGGAAGAATTCACATTTTCTCCTGGTGACCTCGGCCTGATTTTGAGAGTAAAGGGGAAAAATCATGTTAATACTCACTCGTCGTGTCGGCGAATCACTCATCATCGGTGATGATGTCGTTGTAAATGTGCTTGGTGTTAAAGGTAACCAGGTCAGAATCGGTGTGGACGCACCTAAAGACGTATCTGTGCATCGTGAAGAAATCTATGATCGTATTCAGCAGGAAAAAGATCACCCGAATGCCGGTTAATTTCACGATATCACTAGCCAAATAAAATACATCTGTTATACTGTGCCGCTTTGATGGAGAGCTGGCCGAGTGGCTGAAGGCGCGCCCCTGCTAAGGGCGTATAGGTTAACCCCTATCGAGGGTTCGAATCCCTCGCTCTCCGCCAGAATTATTATTGCGGACATCACTGGATGTTAGTATAATAGACGGCTTTAGCGCCCGTAGCTCAGCTGGATAGAGTACCTGGCTACGAACCAGGCGGTCGGAGGTTCGAATCCTCCCGGGCGCGCCAAAAAAGTAAATACAATAAAGCAGTTATTCGCCTAGCGATGACTGCTTTTTTTGTGCTCATCTCTTTACTTCTCGCTTACTCCATCATTGGCCGCTTTTACCCGGTTGCGACCTGATTGTTTGGCTCGATAAAGTGCGGTATCGGCTGCTCGAAGTAGTTGTTCCAGACCTGCTTCAGCCTCGGGCGTCACAGTGGCCGTCCCCGCGCTTAAAGTCACCACCTCGGCGGTTGAAGAGTGCGCGTGCTCTATTGCCAGACTCTCTATGGCAGCACGCACCTTTTCCCCCATAAGCGTTGCGCCCTGGCTGTCAGTGTCTGGCAGGATAAGGATAAATTCCTCACCACCATATCGAGCAAGCAGATCTCCCGGTCTTTGTAGTTGTGCTCGTAATGTTTCAGCAACCGATATCAGGCAGTTGTCCCCTGCCCGATGACCATAATTATCATTAAAGGCCTTGAAGTGATCGACATCAAGCATAATCACCGATAAAGGCTTTTTTTCACGCCGCAGTCGAGTCCATACCTCAGCCAGGTAGGCATCTCCACGGCGGCGGTTAGCAATGCCGGTCAGACCGTCATGTTCAGCCAGTCCCTGCAATTTCTGATTAAGCTGCTCCAGTCGCGCCGTCCGCTCGGCTACTTTATGTTCCAGAGTCCGGGAATAATCCTGAACCTGTTCGTACAGACTGGCATTCTCAATTGCGACCGATGCCTGGGCTGCCAACAGCTGAATCACCTCCACTCGTGATTGAGTAAAGACACCACTCGCAAGGTTATTTTCCATATATAAAGCGCCCTCAAAGCGCTCACGTCTGATGGGCACGCACAATACCGACTTGGGTCTGAACTTGAGTATATAAGGATCCTGAGTGAATAAACTTTTCTGCGATACATCATGGATAACTTCTGATTCACCACTTCGCAGTACCTGAGTGATCAGGGTGACCGGTAGTGCAAGACGACCACCTTCATTATCAGGAATCAGTGATTGATGAGGTAAACCTGCTGTCGATAATGTCGATTCGGGTAGAGCAACAGCCTCTACAACCAATCGACCACCTCGAACAACGACCAGACATCCCCATTGACCGCCGGCATTTTCAAGCACGATATTCATCGTCGTTTTGAGCAAGCGGTCCAGTACGATTTCGCCGGAGATTTCCCTTGAAGCTTTCATGACTGAGGCGAGGTCGATATCGGTCGGCTCTCTCTGTACAGCATGACTATTTACTTCTGCCGACAACGCTTTTAATACCGGGAATTCCTGTTCCAGCAGATCGACTTTCCGCTGGGCACCCCAGCGATCATATAGATGATAGGCGCCGCGTAAATAACCCAGCGCTGCCCTTTCCCGTCTATGTGCAAGTAAATATCGCGCAGCTCGCTCATGAGCCGTGGCCTCGTCTCGAAGGAATCCTGTTTCTCTCGCCGCATCGATCGCAGCTTCATAGTATTCCAGAGCTGACTCAAGCGTGCTTTGCAAGCTCTCCAGTTCTGCTTCCATCAGATACTGAAGATGGCGAAAGTTGTCCGGGCAGTTATCCGCCCACCGTTTCATTTGTTCAAGATCACGTATCATGCGTTCACGGGTATCGCGCTGCTGATTTGCCGCCATTTTGGGATAGTGACTTGCCAGCGTCATAAATGCCACGATATAGAAACGAACCAGCTGCGGCAGAGACATCGCTGATTTGACCAGGCCATCCTGTGCCCTGACGTGTTCCAGTGCTAAATCTGTCTCGCCATACAGAAAACAAATTTCAGCACTGTAGATATGGTAATTGGCAATACCCGTCATAAACCCACGCTGGTGCATGCCGGCCAGACAGGCCTCTTGGTCAAAGCTGGCGTCACTGAGCGAATAGGGATTATCTGTCAGGCCAAGCAGGTTTCGCTGAAATTGTAAAAATAAGGTCCCTGAATCCAGTGAATCCTGATAGGCACACTCACGCACAATCTCCAGATTCTCGGCATGCAGTCGATGCGCTGTTTCCAAGTCCAGCTTTGGATCCCAAATGACACAATCCTGAGCACTGTAGGCGAGGTAAAGTAAGTCCCCCGTCTGATAGCCCGCTTCAATACCTCTGCGGAACCAGGGGGTCAGACTTGACCAGTGATGACTCCAATGATGTACGAACATCCCATAGACATAGATAACTCTTGCCCTGAGCGTGAGATCATCGAGTCGCTCATTGATAGCCAGGCCGACTTTACCATACTGATAACCCAGTGCTGGCTCATTGAGTTCGCCACAAAGCAGCATGCCATAAGCCGCATAAATAAAAGCAGACTCCGGGCAGTTGCCATGACGTAATGACAAATTGACTGATTTCAGCACCAGATAGGGGAATAACTTACCACTACCGGATAAAAAGGCGGCCGCAAAAATTTCCATCAACAATCGCATCGCGGTCAGTGCTGATTTGTCCTGAACCAGAGGTGCATCGACCAAACCTGAGATAGCCCGCCCCTGCAGGTTCGCTTCAACCAAGCGTCGCTCTTCGTCGATGTCTGCATCTCCAGGCTGGTCAGTAAAATCCACACCAAGCAGCGCTAATCCCTCGATTGCCGAATGAATAGACGCTGCCATTCGGCCCAGTGTCGCGTATTGGCGGGTACGAATGGCCAGTATGTCTGCTCGCGCCAAATCCGACTGAGCATGCTCAAGCAAGATCGCTATCCCATTCTCAGCCGCCTCAGTACGTCCGGTAAGATAGGCACACTGCTGCGTTTCCAGTGCAAGATCTTTCATAAATACAGGCGTGCGCTGCCATGAATCAGCGGGTAACTGTTCCGCGGCAACCATCAGGTAGTGCCAGGCTGATTCATAGGCTGAAGACTGCCTGGCACGGACACCCGCTCGCAAATTCAATTCTGCAAGCAGCCATCGCTCTTCTATGGAGTCAATTAGCGCTCGCCCGGCATTGAGATGCTCAACGATATCGATAAGACGATCATCAGGCACTGTCTCCTGACCCAGGTGCTGAAGCACTAAGCGTCCAACGAAAAGATGAACAGCTTGTCGTTGCTGAGGGTCGATCAAGGCATAGGCAGCCTGTTGCACACGATCATGATGGAATTGATAAGTTGGATTAAAGTCCAACTCCAGGTCACCCTCTCCTACCAGTCGATAATCACTGTGCAAGGGCAGGATGGTGTGTTGTTTCAATGCTGGCTGTAATGCCTTAGCGGTGTCTGATAAAGAATGCTCATAGACCAGCGAGAGGGTATGCAAATCAAAACGACCACCAATGCAGGCGGCCAATTGCAGAATCAGCTGTGTGTCAGACTCAAACCGCCTGAGATTATCCACCATAAACTCAACGACATCGCTACTGACAGTTGACCACCGTGCCGCATCCAAATCCCAGTCCCATTGTCCCGTATTCAGATCTGCTGTTATCGCAGCTTCCTTGTGAAGTTGCCGCAGCAATTCATTTGTAAAAAAAGGATTACCCTGCGCCTTGTCATAGAGCATATTGCTGAGTGGTCGTACTTCAGCCGGTTCGCGATATAAGCCTTCAGCCACGAGTTTTTCCACAGAGCTTCTATCAAGCGGCCCCAGCGGTAAAGGGTGAATATTAGCCTGTTCCTGAACCTCTTCCAGCAATAACCGAAGTGGGTGTCCCGGCCCCACTTCGTTACTGCGATAAGCCCCGATAAACAGCAAGTGTTTGAGCTCATGGGTCGTCATCATGCGACGCAGAAAATCCAGTGTAGGCGTATCACTCCACTGCAGATCATCAAGAAACAGCACAACCGGATGCCCCTCCCCTGAAAACACACGTAGAAAAGCAAGCAAAACGAGGTGTAACCGGTTACTGGCTTCCGCTGGTGGCAATGTGGCAGCTGAGGGTTGAGGGCCGATGATTAATTCCAGCTCCGGTACCAAATCCACGACCAGAGCGGCATTCGGTGTCAGCGCCTCCAGTAGCTGTTCTCGCCAACCGGCCAGCTCTGCTTCAGCTAATGCCAGAATCTGCTGAACGAGACCGCGTAAGGCGGTTGCCAGTACTTTGTAGGCTTCACCATGTTGAAACTGCTCGAATTTGCCCTGAACCAGAAAGCCGTGCTCGCGCACCAGCGGTCGATCTATCTCGTTAACCAATGCCGATTTACCGACACCGGAATAACCATGAATCAGGCAGAATGCCGTCCCCCCTGACGCGGCAGTATCGAACAGCTGCATCAACGTCGCGAGCTCTCGTTCACGACCATAGATGGTTTGTGGAATCAGGAACTTATGTCCCATATCCCTCTTACCCAGTTGAAAACGCTCAATTTTATGGCCAGCGGCCAAGCGATCCGCACAGTATTTCAGATCGTGTATCAGTCCAGCAGCACTCTGATATCGTGATTCGGGGCTTTTTGCCATCAGCTTGAGGACGATATCCGATAGCGCCTCTGGTATCGCTTCAACGATTTGATGGGGGGCTGATGGGAGTCGACTGATATGACTGTGGACCCATCCCAACGGACTGTCTGCCTGAAATGGTTTTTCCCCGGTCATTAACTCGAACAACAACACGCCGAGCGAGTAATAATCAGATCGGTAATCCAACTCCCGATTCATCCTGCCTGTCTGCTCAGGCGACATATAGGCTAGCGGTCCGTCGATATGCCTGGACAGTTGTACGGTCTGCCGCTCCTGATCTAATTCAGAAGCAATGCCAAAGCCTGCCAGCGCTACATCACCACTGACAGGGTCAAAAAGGATATGGTCGGGGGTTAGTGCTTTATGCACAATATCCTGTTCGTGAAGTCTCTCCAGGATATGAGCAAGTTGTAAGGCAATATTGAGCACTTCGACAAGCAATAAAATCTTGCCTTCTTTGGCGCTGAGATGGGATTGAAGGGTGTGACTGAAGTACTCGCAGATCAGTGCCAGATTACCGCTACCGTGAGTCTGCACTGCATAAATCTGACGCACTCCGGTCACTTCTTTCAGCTGTCGCAACATGCGACCTTCACGATACATTTCGGCCACCTGTTGACGCTCAGGGTATTCGGCATCAATCGTCTCAACCGCTACAGGGAGATTGTCTTGTATGCGATAAGCTCGATAAATAACCCGTCCCCCACTTTGATAAAGCGCGGAGCCCACTTCATAGCCGGGTAGTTGCAGTCCTTTTTTCACCCTCATCGATGATAACCGCGCTAGACACCGAATAACCGGTTAAAGGTCGCGCTGTAGTCTTCGTGCGCCGTTTCCCTCAGAGGCTCGCCATGTCCGCAAAGTGCATGTTTGAAGTTCAGTGTTTTCAGTCGTAAAAAGTCTTCCCCGCCAGGTGCAGCCGCCTGACACCAGACCGGTCCCAGATTGGCGGGCGTGAAAAAACCCATCTCCTGCATCCGATCTATGGAAGCATCAGAGAAAAATTCATCGTCTGAAATCCAGTTCTGCAGTGCATCACAGGCGATGAGGATGCCACCGTCTCGTTTAAGATGCAGAATACCTTCAGGGAGCCGCGTTGTCTGAAACTCAAACAATGAGGCATCGGAAATAGGCAACGGTCCCTCCTCACTGAGCGTATGAGTCACTGCCAGTGTATTGTCATTGGCAAGACCGGGTAAGGTCCAGTATCGAGCCTGATAGCGGTCCACATAGAAAGAATCATCACGACCATGTAAAGCACCAAGCCGTATGACATCGGTCACCTGTCCGAGACGCTCCAACTCCGCCAATCCCGTTTCATCAAGGCGAACCGTGTTGATGACGATCAGTCGTTCCCCCTCCCTGACCACGGTCATATTGCGACTAAAACACCAATCCAAATCCTGAAGCACGGTTTCCATCGCACCAGTAACGAAAAAAATATCCTGAAACACGGGCTCAAGATGTCCATGTGCCAGTGCGGGGCTAAATTGTTCCATTAATGTCCTCCTCAGGCCTGGTGGTGGTTGAATCGCCCCACATACCGATACTCTCTCGCATACTCATTCAGATAGCAGTTGAGATAGTGTTTCTGGATATCATTGAGACGGTCATGCAGGATATCGTCCAGACACTCATTACCATCACTGGTATCGAGCCGCTTGAGATGAAACAGTGTCATGTCCCGGCCCCCGAAGAAATGCTTGAGGTAATCATGTCTCGGGCGCGCCTGCGACATATCGAACACCGCTCCGTAAAGTGCCGTATAAAGTGGATGTCGAGACAGGGATTGATAATCAAATAGCGGAAAGTCACCACTGGGTGGTGTGAAAAGCGGGTACGCTTCAGGCTTGTGGACAGGATGACTTGACAGATCATGGATGTAATCAGCATCCAGCCCAGCCGAAAGTGCCCCCTGAATTAACAAATTAAGATAACGCCGGCTGGGAAGACAGGTGTGATTAATAAATGCCGGCATGCCGATATAGACAAATGCCGGGACTCGCTCACCGTCGACCTCTACCTCAACAGTGATACGGTCATAGCCATGACCATAGGCTTCCATGGCATCCAGCGCTTCCAGCGCTTCATCAGAACACTCGTGAAGGACGCCCAGCACCCGTTCAGTGGGATCTCCGGCGTACTCTATGTTGCCCACGCCCCCTTCATGACGAAAAAAATGTTCGACATTAAAACGAAGCTGCCACCCCCTTAAAATTGCGGGCCGAGAGGACAAAGGTTCTACGCCCTTTGCGCGCAGTGAGGTGATATTCATATTAGAGCCAAAGCCAAAATAGCGAAACATAGTGATTAGTACTTGTACAACGGGTATAGCTTCAGTCGGCGGCCGGCTTGAGGCACGCTGGCTAGCGGGTAGCAGCTGAATCCTGCCTTGACAGGATTGTACGGGAAATCGACTGGTCTGATCATGAGTCTTGCTATCCAGGCCCTGTTTGCCTGTTATTTAAGCCGTTGGGTGATACTTAATTACCCTCCCATCTGGACCCCTGCACTGCCATTAAAGACTGCCCGTGAAACCTGCCACCAGCCTGGTGCCGTTGTGATTATGCTGTCAGCGGCTTATCAGGCCTGACTGAAGCGACGGATCATATTCAACAAGGCAGTTGATTCCCCAGCCAGGTTTTCGGCATTGGTATTAACCAGGTTGGCATTCGACACCACGCTTTCAGCGTCACTACTGATACGAACGACATTACGATTGATATCATCACTCACCGCACTCTGCTCCTCAACAGCCGTCGCTATCTGTGTGTTGAGATCGTTCAGCTCCTGCACCTTATCTTTGATAATGGAAACAGAGGTGATCGAGGCAGAAATATCTTCGCGGCTGGAAGAGGCGGTTTCCTGTGTTTTTTTCATACCGGCAACCACCTTGTCTACTGCCTGATCCAGTCTCTGGATCAAACCGGAGATTTCCTGTGTCGATTGTTGTGTCCGGCTCGCCAGTGAGCGAACCTCATCGGCAACGACGGCGAAACCGCGTCCATATTCTCCGGCTCGCGCTGCTTCGATGGCCGCATTCAGCGCCAATAAATTGGTTTGCTCAGCGATATCACTGATCACACCGATTATTGGATTGATGGCGTTGGAGTCATCCTCCAGCTCGGAGATGACACTGTTGATGTCACTGAAAGCGGTATCGAGCGAGCCCAGGCTGTTCACAGCGGTCGAGGCTTTTCGTTCACTGGATTTGGTCAACTCATCAACTTCTGAAGCCGTTGATGCTGCCTTACTGGCATTACTGGACACTTCCTGAATGCTGGAAGTCATTTCAGTCATTGCCGTTGCCACTTGCTCTGTCTGTGAGGCCTGTGACTGAATCGACTCCATGATTGACTGTTGCGAGCTGAATGTATCTCTCGCTTCAGTATCAATCTTGCCCGCAGTGTCTCTGAGTCTGACCAATACCGTATTCAGTTTGGCCTGTGCTAATTTATTCACCAGAGAGAGTTGAGCGATTTCGTCGTTGTTGCCCGTATAGACCATCGCCATCAGTGGATTGTTAACCTCTTTACGCGCTTCTTTTAAAGCCCGATCCAGACTGGCAAACACCCATTTGTGCAATAGTGCATAGGTACCGGCCCCGACCAGTACCGGCACAATCATCGGCAAGAAAAATGGCAGCGCTGCTACCAGATTCAGCTGGGAGGCTAACATTGTCAGCAGGCTCACCAACGCCACGCTCAACATCGTTTTATGTTTGAGACCGAAACGGCTGAAAACATTGCCAAGCCTGGGCTTTTTGCCTGCATTAATTTGCTGGTAGAGCGTTTGTGCCCGTTTGACATATTCTGCTTTGGGCGGTATCCGCACCGATTCGTAACCCACAATTTGCTGGCGGTCAAAAATCGGGGTGACATAGGCATCAACCCAGTAGAAGTCGCCATTTTTGCGACGGTTTTTAACAATCCCCATCCAATGGTCTTTCGCCTTGACGGTTTTCCATAAATCTTCAAATGCGGCGGGGGGCATATCCGGATGTCGGATAATATTGTGATTTTGACCCAACATCTCCTCACCGGGAAAACCACTGACTTTCTCAAAGGCAGCGTTGAAACCGGTGATCGCCCCTTTCAGGTCGGTGGTGGAGATGAGTTCTTCCTCGAATGTGACTTCGTTGTCTGTGACGGGCAAATTTTTCTTCATTGTGCTTTCTACCTTATAACGAGCAATAAATGCTAATTACTTTTGTTTGCTCTGTGAGGTTATCGGCATCGATGACGCGCAATTAAATATTCTTCAAAAAAGAATCTGACTGCGGAAAGACAGTGATTCAGATATCGCCACTGGGCACAGGACGACCAAATAAATAGCCCTGAAACTGATGACAGCCCAGTTCTGTTAGACGCTCGGCTTGCTGTTGCGTCTCGACTCCTTCTGCAATAACGTTGAGTTCCAGGCTCTGACCCAGCGCGAGAATCGTTTTTATAATTGCTTCGTCATTTTGATTCTGGCCGAGTTCACGCACAAAAGACTGATCAATTTTTAATTGATGAATAGGCAATAATTTCAGGTAACTCAGTGAGGCATAGCCTGTACCGAAATCATCCAGTGAAAATCGAATACCCAGCGTCTGTAGCGTGTTCATCTTCTCAGCGACCTGTTCCAGGTTATCGATAAGCAGGTTTTCAGTGACTTCGAACTTAAGCCTTGAGGCATCAATCCCGGATCGCCCGACCACCTGTTCGACATGTTCAACAAAACCGCTATGACGGAACTGCCGCGGACTGATATTAACGGCTAATGTCCAGTTATTTTTTTCTGGATCAGTTTCCCAGTCAGACAATATTTCACAGGCTTTCTCAACAACCCACTGCCCCAATGGAATAATCAAACCGCTATCTTCGGCAATGGGGATAAACTCGGCGGGTGATATGGTTCCCATCGTCGGGTGTTGCCAGCGAAGTAACGCTTCCATGCCTATGACCGTTTCCCTGTTGTCCACCTGGCACTGCAAATAAAGCGACATGTGCCGATGTTCGATAGCCTCACGCAGAGCCACTTCCAGCACACTGCGGCGTTTGATGGATTCCTGCATCTGTGGATTAAAAAAGCGTTGACTGTTTCGACCTTGATGTTTGGCTTCATGGAGGGCTAAATCAGCCAGCCTGACAATCCGCCCCGTCTGACCCTCAGCATCGCTGAACATGGCAATCCCGATACAGACTGTGGCGTTGTATGCACCTTTGCCGAGCTGATAAGGCGCTGATAACAGTTGTCGTATCTCTGTCGCTGCCGCTTCAGTGTAGTCTTTGCTATTACAGTCCCCGGGGATATCCAGCAAACAGGCAAACTCATCCGAGCTTGTCCTGAATACACGCATCGAGGTTTCATTGAAGGACATCAATCGTTGCGTGATTTGTCTCAGTAACTCATCACCCTGACCATGACTATGAGCTTCATTAATCAGTTTGAAGTCGTCGACATCGACCACCATCAGTGCGGCAGACATTGAGCTGTCCTCCTGAAGCTTTTTCTCGATACATCTGAACAGTTCAAAGCGATTTGGCAGCCCGGTTAATGGATCGGAGAATTCGAGTGTCTGCAGACGCTCATGCATTTTTTTGTTATCGGTAATATCGGTAGAAATGCCGCATAGGGCGTAAATGTGATCGTTGCTATCGCGAAGTGGTATTTTTACCGACAGGAAATGCCGCGTGGTTCCGTCACGCGTCTGACTAATCTCCTCTTCTTCAACCAGACGCTCACCCTCTTCCATCACCTTTAAATCATTCAGTCTGAGGTGTTGGCAGGTATCCGAATTAAAGATTTTTTCATCCGTTTCACCCATCAAATCTTCCGGTGTCAGACCTGTTAAATCAGCTATTTTCTGATTGATATAACGATAACGATGCTGACGATCCTTTATGTAAACAATGGCATCCAGACTGTTTAAGATGGTGTTGAGACGGTTCTCGCTTTCAAATAAGTCACGTGTTTTAAGATTGACCTGCTTACGTAGAACCTGATTGAACGTAACCACCAGGATGACAATAATGATCAGCGATGCCAGCAACCACCAGATAAACACAGGAATCGGATGCCGTGATGGCAGGGTCCACTTTGCCAGTACCTGGTAATAGACTGAGTCGGGCCTCGCCTTCCAGCGAATCAGATAGTCATCAATCACCTCAAGTGTGGCCGGAGCAAACTGGGGAGAAACAGCATAAAAGAGACGTGCCGGCTGAAATAGAATGGGCGTTGCATTGAGCGCCAATGCCCGCATTTTGTTGTTGCCATAATAGTGACTGGAGACCACGGCATCGGCCTCGCCACTGACCACTGCATTGAAAGCAGTATCAAGGTTATTGGTGCGCAACCAGTTCACCTTCAGAGAAAAATTACTGGCAAGGTTCTGCAGATAAGCTTCCTGGACTGACCCCTCGAGAACGGCCACTGTTTTACCATCCAGATCCAGTAGGTTCGCTAACCTGACATTACCCGCTGTATAAACTTGCGACCAACTTATCAAAGCCGGTTCAGTGTGAAACTGATAACGCTGTTGGCGCGACTGATTTTTAGCGACGTCCGGCAGTAAATCGATTTCGCCATTTTCCAGCATCTTCAGGCAAGCACGCCAGGTACAGGGAACAACTTCAATGCGCCAGTTTTCTCGTCTGGCAATATGCATGAGCAGGTCGCCCAGGATACCGCTGGCTTCGCCCTGCTCACCCAGCGTTAACTTGGGCGAGTTTTCATACACGCCAACCCTTATCTGGTCGGGTTGGGCATAACTTGCGGTGGTCGTTGCCAGTAATATAAAGGCATAGAACAAGCCTCCGCCAACGACCCAATGGCGTGGTTTCACAATCGTCCCCTGAGATGCTCTATGGCATCCTTATCCTGCTGCTGAGTGAGTGTGTTTCTCAGCAGTCATGTCGTTCAGCGTTTATTTTTTGTTTTTGGCCTTTTTCTTTTTCTTGTTTTTTTCTTTGGCCTTTTTATCTTTATTTTTGCTCTTATCTTTCTTGGCTTTTTTCTTGTCTTTTTTGTCTGACTTTTTCTTGGTTTTTTCAGTCTTTGACTCAACAACAGATTCAACTGTCTCGGCTGAGACTTCATCAACAGCCGTCAATGCTTTAAGTCTCAGTTTGCGAAATCGGGTCACAATATATTTGACCTGCCCCAGAGATAAGCCGCTCGTGGCTGCAGCCATGCTCTGTGTCTGGCCTTCGTGTATCGCAAGTAAAGCTGCTGCACGCTGATTATCACTGAGTTGAGATGCTGCCAGTTGTTTGCAAGCAGTAACTTCACGAGGCTTGAGTAATTTTGGTGAATGTTTGTTATCGCTGACAGCCATGATCAATCCTTCAAAAGCCAATAAACAGGTTTAAACGTCAAGCCCGGCTTGATGCCGTTTTTCATCACGCTGGCCTGGGTCTAGATAGACTCTGACATCCTCCGCAGCGTCCCCGTCGAGCAAAATGGTCGGCTCCAGTTGCGTGATAATTTTCTGGCGAAGCTGCTTGTCGCTCAAAGCATTATGAACATCAAGAATAAGAAATGGCAACTTACTCTGCTGACAGATCTGCCGGATAAATTGCTGCCTGCTACCCAATGTGCCGTGATGTATCAGAATCAACACACAGGCAATTTTACTGGTGTTTTTTTCGGTCAGCACAAAATCTGTCGTTGTGGTTTGAATTTTCAGCCGCAGGTCTTCTGCCTCTCCGGCTGCGTCGGATTCGGTGACCAGCAGATCAGTAAGGCGGATGTGCGGAAATACATCATAGTCCTCACCCACAGCCCGCTCAAGCTGTAATTTGAAGTCACGCAGTAAGCTGTCCATCAGCGTTTTCCTGGGGCGTAGACTGACTGGTGCAGGGTTGTGTCGCCGGTATAACCTGATCCCCACCCAGAGCATCAGTAACAGGGCAATCAAAGACAGGCCAAACCACAACATCGCATCTCCTTTTAAGCTGCACGCATATCCACTACCACACGTTTGGCGCCCCACTGGCCGGGGAGAGACTCGAATACACCGGCACAGGGTGTTCCACAGCTGAGACAATGTCCGTTGTCATCCAGTTGCCAGGCAGACAACTGATACCAGTCCCGACCTATCAGCAGGCTGCCACAGTGATGACACCAGGTACTGTCTGCCTGTCTGTCATGCATATTGCCGACATAGGCATAGCGAATCCCCTGTGCGAGGGCGATATCTCTCGCTCTGCGGACAGTTTGAGGTGGTGTCGAGGCTTTGTCCATCATTTTCCAATCGGGGTGAAACACACTGAAATGCATGGGGACGTCATTACCCAGATGTGACAACACCCACTGGCACATCTCGGTCACTTCATGTTCAGAATCGTTCTCTCCCGGTATCAGCAGCGTGGTGAGTTCAAACCAGACATCGGTTTCATGCTTGAGATACTCAAGAGTCTCAAGTACCGGCTGTAAATGCGAACCGGTGATCTTTTTGTAGAAACGTTCACTGAAAGCTTTCAGATCGACATTGGCCGCATCCATCCAGCTATAAAACTCGCGCCGGGGTTCCGCGGTGACATAGCCGGCCGTCACTGCCACCGTTTTAATACCCTGCTGCCGACACGCCTGAGCCACATCAATCGCGTACTCATGAAAGATCACCGGATCGTTATAGGTAAAAGCAATACTCCGACAACCCAGTTGTCTGGCCTTATCAGCCAACATTTCAGGCGTGGCCAGGTCCATCAAACTGTCCATTTGCCTGGATTTACTGATATCCCAGTTCTGACAGAACTTACAGGCCAGATTACAGCCGGCAGTGCCAAACGACAGTACGGGTGTGCCGGGCAGAAAATGATTCAGCGGTTTTTTCTCTATCGGGTCGATCACAAAACCGCTGGAGCGGCCCCAGCTCGTCAATACCACTTGTCCCTGGTAATTGGCACGCACAAAACAGAGTCCGCGCTGACCTTCGTGCAACTTGCAGAATCGCGGGCACAAATCACATTGTACCCGACCATCATCCAGACCATGCCAGTAGCGGGTAGCAACGGCATCGGGAAATGCTTCGCCCTGGTTGAAATTCTGATTCATATCGCAGCTCCATTCATCGGAGATATTGCAATAAATTATTGATAAGCTGATACTTATCCATGTTACGCCGACAAGCGGAGGGTTACCATGGAAATCGTTCGCCCCAGTGCCGTCGCCGGCCTGTTTTACCCGGCAGATGCACAGAAACTCAGCAGTATGATTGCCCGAAATCTGCAGGCCAGCTCAACGCTGACTGAGCTTGTCCCAAAAGCCTTGATAGTTCCCCACGCGGGTTATGTTTATTCCGGTCAGGTCGCTGCCTGTGCCTATAAACAGCTGGCGTCTCTCAAAGCCATTATCAAACGGGTAGTCTTGATTGGTCCGTCTCACCGGGTACCCTTTGATGGCCTCGCCGTGTCGTCGGTTGACTGGTTCGAAACCCCGATGGGCCTGATTGCGGTAGACCGTCACGCTGAAAGTCAGATCATGAACATTGATGGCGTACACGTGCTGGAACAGGCCCATGCTCGAGAACACAGCCTGGAAGTCCAGTTACCCTTTCTGCAGTATCTGCTGGAAGATTTCAAAATTGTGCCTATTGTCGCCGGACATGCCAGTCCCAAACTGGTTTGTGAGGTGCTGGATAAGCTCTGGGGTGGCCCGGAAACACTGATCGTGATCAGTTCGGATTTAAGTCACTATCTCGACTACGAGAGTGCTCGCGAAATCGACGCCGAGACGTCACAGGCCATTATCAGTATGGATAACCACGTCATTGACGGCTATCACGCCTGTGGCAGTGTCGGCATTAACGGTCTTTTGCTCTACGCACGCCAGCATCAGATGCAGGGCCAGATACTGGATTTGAGAAATTCCGGTGATACCGCCGGTAAACGAGACAGTGTGGTGGGTTACGGCGCCTACTTGTTCCAGTAATCATGATTCCCCGGCCCGAACGCTACCTGTTACGTAAAATCGCCCGCGATGCCATCAAACACGGACTCAGGCATGACGTCGTCATGCCATTGGAGCTGGACAGCCTGCCCCGCAAAGTCACTATAGAGGGGGCCAGTTTTGTCACGCTCTACCTTGCCGGTGCTTTGCATGGCTGCATCGGAACACTCGATGCTCACCGTCCGCTGGCAGCCGATGTCGCGGCTAATGCCTTCTCGGCAGCATTTCGAGACCGGCGCTTCGAGCCAGTGACAGAACAGATTGTTGATGAACTGGATATTCATATAGCCGTACTAAGTAAGCCTGAACCCATTAACTGTCAGTCCGAAGCAGCACTGCTAAGTCTGCTCAAGGCCGGTGAAGATGGTTTGATTCTGGAGGATCAAAAGCATCGGGCCACCTTCCTGCCTGCTGTCTGGGACGCGTTGCACAGTCCGGAGCAATTTGTCGCCGCATTGAAACGTAAGGCTGGCCTGCCGGCCGATTACTGGTCGGAAACCCTTCGCTGTTATCGCTATCATACAGAAAGCTTTTAAGGTGCTGATATCCCGGACATTGATCAGCCCGACGCGTTTGAATCAGGTCTCAGCCGCCTTACGGCTCTGATAAAAAACATCTCTGATAGCGTCCACAACCGAATCTGCCACCGCGGCCTGACCAGCCTTGCTTTCATCGCCGGGCAGGTATTTGCCGGTTCGCACCAGGCAGGCTTGCAGACCGGCTTGCATCGCACCCATCACATCGGCCTCGACATCGTCACCGATCATCAGTACCTCTTCAGCTTCACAGCCCAATGAATGTACCGCGGCCTGAAAAAAGCCGGCCGCGGGTTTGCCCAGAATCTCGGCTTTAATATCGGCAGCGTATTCGAGGGCATCGATAAACGGGCCAGCATCGAGTTGCAGCTGTCCCTGACTTTTGAAATAACGGTTCCGGCCGATTCCCAGTAAGGGCGCCCCATCGATCAGCAGTGAAAATGCTTTGTTCAAGTGCGCATAATCAAATCGATCGGCGGCATCCGCAATCACGACGGCATTGGGATCCTGCTGGTTGATATCCTGAAATTCAGCTTCGAGATCCGGGTGAATCAGACAATAAGGTCGCAGTCCACGCTGCGCACAGACCTGTTTCACTGCCAGCGGGGCAGTAAAGATAGCCGATTGGCTAAGGTCAAAGTCCATTGTTCTCAGGCTGTTGAAAATCTCTTTACTGGTTGAACGTGAGGTGTTGGTGACAAACCGCATCGGCACCGACTGTTGCTGCAAAGTCGCGATCAACTCAACGGCACCGGGTATCGGTCGTTTATCCACATGTAAGACACCGCTGATATCAAATAGAATCGCCTTGAGCATCACAAAGACCTCCCTTTTGTGAAAGCGACAATTTTAGTATGCGCCTGCCCTACCTCAGACTCAAATCAGATTGATCCTCAGCGTGAAGGTGGTCTCACATGGATCTTCAGAATTCGCTGGTTTTCCTGCTGCACCCGGGGATTTTTACGCCAGGACCAGAGCAGATCGCGTGCCTGCCGGGCACAGTGCTGATAATCAATAATCGGCTCGGGGTAATCCTGACCGAGCGTGACTTGATACATCTGCTGTTCCATCAGCGTCATCTGCCAGGGCACATGCAGCAGGTCATCGGGCAATTCTGTCAGCTCCGGACACCACTGGCGGATGAATACACCGTCGGGGTCCTGCTCCTGGCTTTGTTTTATCGGGTTATAGATGCGAATGGTATTGGTACCGGTCACCCCGGCCTGCATCTGAAACTGGGGATAGTGAATACCGGGCTCAAAATCGAGAAACAAGCGTGCCAGATGGGTTACACCACGCCGCCAGTCAATCAGAAGATGGTGACTGAGGAAACTGACCAGCATGGCGCGCATCCGGAAGTTAATATAGCCAGTATGATGCAGGCAGCGCATACAGGCATCGACCAGAGGAAAGCCGGTTCTGCCCTGCTCCCAGGCAGCAAGGTCCTGCTGAACCCTGGCATCATCGCGATAGGGAAAGTCCTGATAACCACGGTTAACCGGCCTGAATTCCATCTCGCACTCACTCTCAAACTTCTGCATGAAGTGACAATGCCAGTGTAAACGTGAGGATAAGGCGACCAGACTTCGACGCCAGCCCCGATCCTGCCAGTGACTCAGCAGATGCTGATACATTTCCCGCAAACTGATATTGCCCCAGGCCAGATAGGCTGACATTCGGCTACAGGCTTCGCGGCTGGCAGAAGGGCTTGATAAACGACGGTAATAATCCTGGCCCCGGCCCTGGTAGAAATTCTCCAGTGTCTGCCAGGCTGCCTCGCTGCCACCCGCCTGAAATGAGCGCTTACGCCGGGTCCAGGTCAAGGGCGGTTGCCAGTCTGGCTCAGCCATTACGCTCACCGTCTGCAGCCGTTCCCAGGCCGGCTGCTGCAGGGCTGCCCGCATCACCCGTTGCCAGTGTTTATCCCAGTCATCACGATTGGCCTTGGCACGTGCCACCGCGCCTGTCTCAAACTCCTGCCAGTGGACACCGTTTCGTTGACACCATGCTGCCACTTGCCGGTCACGCGCATAGGTATTGGCGAGTCCGATTTCCTGATGACTGAAAATCTGTTTAATGTCGACATCTGCACTAAGCCGGTCTAGCAGCTGCGGCATCTCCGCCTGGACAATCAGCAGCTGATGATCCGTTTTGTTGAGCGTATGCTGCATCTCTGTCAGAGACTCCCAGACAAAGCGCCAGTGGCGGAGGCTGTAATGCGGGTCTGCCAGCAGCATGGGCTCGATGACATAGAGCAGCAAAGCCGGCAGATCAGATTGAGATGCCGCTTTCAGCGGGGCATGGTCGCTCAGGCGTAAGTCCCGCTTAAACCAGACCAGATTAACAGCGCGTCGTGACATCAGCTTTTTTTGGGTGGCAGTATTGGCCAGTCTGCCGCATCCACAGAGTCCAGTTGTGTGCTGGTCACCTCCCCGTGCCACTTGCGAACAAATTGGCCGTCGGGATCATACTGACGGGATTGCTTATCGATATTGAAATGACGCCCACCACGTGGATCCATCCCGACACCGGCAATGTACTGCCAGTTACCCCAATTGGCAGCCACATCGTAATCAACCAGTTGCTGCTCGAAATAAGCCGCGCCAAACCGCCAGTCGAGCTGGAGCTCATTGATGAAACAACTGGCTACAATCTGACGGCCGCGGTTGCTCATATAGCCGGTTTGGTTGAGTTGTTTCATCAGGGCATTCACGAGGGGGTAAGGTGTATTGCCATGGCACCATTTCTGATAGCGCTCAGGATAAAAACAACAACGCACATTTTTGTTCGCTACACCGCCTGCGCGGAATAATTTGTGCCCGAGCGTGTGTGCGACCCATTGAAAATACTCGCGCCAGAGCAGTTCGAAATATATCCAGTAAGTGGATTCATTCGCCGTTTCCTGCATTTCGTAACGTTTGAGTCTATGCACAAGCCGACGCACGGAAACACTGCCATTAGCCAGCCAGGCAGAAAACTTGGTGGAGTTATGCCAGCCGTCGAGCTCATTACGCCAGCTTTTGTAATGAGCCGGATCACTGCTGGAAAAGTAGGTTTCCAGATGCGCCAGCGCCGCGCTTTCTCCACCTTCAAACGCCGCTGTTGTTTTGGGTTTGACCAGCACGGCTTCCGACTCTGCACTGAGACGTTCGATAGCTGGCGGTAAGGTTTTGGGCATCACCAGCGGGGGATCGACATCGATATTTTCCACCTGTTTGCGAAACTGGCTGAACGTGCCGGGTATATCGTCAAGAGAGAACGGCAACTGTTCGGGACGAAACAGGGTGTGTGATGGCAGTGATTCAAACCGCAAACGGGGAAAGTCGGCTTTCAAGTGCTGCCACTGGCGGTTTTCAAACACACCGACATGCTGACTGCGATAGACGGCGCCGACATCGAAGCGGCTGATCAGACTGGAGATAATCTCGACCGGATCGCCACTGAGAATCACCAGCGACTGTCCCCGTTTGGCCAGTTGAGCAGACAGATCCAAGAGTGTCTGATTCATGAACTGGCGTCGGTTTTCGCCCATCGGCTTGGCATTGAAACCGGTCGGTCTGTCCCACTGGCTGTCAATACAGAACAGACAAATCAAACGCTCGCAATTCAGACTGGCTTCCAGCAAAACCGGGTTGTCATGAACACGGCAGTCATGATTGAACCAGACAAGTCCTGTTTTGATCATATTTTTACGCTCTCAGTGAGATGATGCACTCGTAGTTATAGGAACCTAAGCATGTCTGAACAAACCCAATTGACTGTATTTTATGATGGCCATTGTCCACTCTGTGTGAAGGAAATCAGGGCCATGAAACGCGCTGACAAAGAGAATTTGCTGCAATTGGAGAATATACACGCCAGCGATTTCAGTCAGCGCTACCCCGAAGTAGACCCCGTTGAAGCGGATAAGCTTTTACATGCCATAGACCACAACGGTGAGTGGCTGACCGGTCTTGATGTGACAGTCAAAGCCTGGCAGTTGGTCAGGCGTCATCGCTGGCTTGGCGTATTACGCTGGCCAGTGATTCGGCCCGTGGCTGATGGATGTTATCGGTTTTTTGCCCGCTATCGCCAGCAAATCGCTTTTCTGTTAACCGGCCAGCGGCGTTGTGATCGCTGTGTGGATGACCTCTGATCAGCCTTCCCGCAGCCAGTAAAAACTGAATG
Source organism: uncultured Methylophaga sp. (assembly GCA_965229455.1). Taxonomy (GTDB): domain Bacteria; phylum Pseudomonadota; class Gammaproteobacteria; order Nitrosococcales; family Methylophagaceae; genus Methylophaga. The sequence continues at coordinate 1,369,443 of OZ245877.1, read as the reverse complement.
GCGGTATCACCAGCGTGTCATTGAAGCCATCGGGCTGCTGGCCGCTGTAGAGGTCATAAAGCTGACCATACTGTGGGTCACCCCAGCCTATCAGGGTATCCAGTTTCAGATGCTGCGGTTTGTCATTAAAGTTGGCCACCACCAGTACTTTGTCATGCTGACGGGTGATGTTGTAACGCTCAAACACGAATAAGTGCTCATTGCCGACATCAAGCAGTTCACGATTATTAAAGTCGGCAAAAGCATCAATTTCCTTACGCACCGCGATCATGCGTTTCAGTGCCGAGAATATCTCATACTGATAATGGCCGGGCTGATTGCGCAGCTCGGCCTTTTCCCAATCGATTACCGGGCGATGGACCCAGCGGGAATCGCCTTTTTTATGGGGATCGGACAGGAACGAAACATCATTGATGGTGCCCAGCTCATCACCATAATAAAGCAAGGGAATGCCGCCGAAAGACATGATGAGACTGTGCAGCAGCAGAATGATTTTAATCGCATTGTCTTCGGCCTCGAGGTCACCATTTTCAACGGCATATTCCAGCCCGACCAGCGAAGCCAGAGACCCGGAGATACGGGCATCGCCGGTCTTCTCATTCTCACCAAACGGCAAGCCCCGGGCATGGGAATTATCGTAACGCCCCATAAAGTAATCGATTAAAAACTTGCGGTGACCGGCAGGCTCATAGCCCACCAGTTCTATATCCCGGTCATCAAAACCGAGACCGATATCATCATGGCAGCGGATGTAGTTCAGCCAGGTGGCCCGCTCCAGCTTGACCGGCAGGCTCTTGATACCCTGGTTCAGCAGGTTGGCATTCTTCGTTGCCACCGCATCCCACATCAGCGCCATGAAGGTGGCGTTGTAGGCAATCTCGCATTCCTTGGCAATCACGGCGTCCTCGCCAAAATATTTGGTCACTTCTACCGGCGCGACAATAGCCTCGGCAATATACAAGACACCCGGCGCGGTCACCTGACAACAGTCTTTGAGCAGCTGCAGGATCAGATGTGCCTCGCGTTCATTCTGGCAGGTACTACCGATTTTCTTCCATAAGAAAGCCACCGCATCCAGACGCAAAATATCGGCGCCCTGATTAGCCCAGAACAGAATCACGTCCAGCATCTCGATGAACACTGCCGGATTGGAATAGTTGAGATCCCACTGGTAGTTATTAAACACCGTCATGACCCAACGGCCCATATCCTCATCCCAGGTGAAGTTACCGGGCGAAGTTTCGGGAAACACTTCGGGCATGCTCTGCTCGAACATGTCCGGCACATTGCGGCTCTCGAACGTGTAGTAATAATCCTGGTAGGTTTTGTCACCCTGACGGGCTTTCTGCGCCCACTCGTGTTCATTGGAAGTGTGATTCAGTACCACGTCCATCGTCAGCAGCATATCCCGCTCGTGCATGGCGCGGGAGAGATGCAGCAGATCGTCAATCGTCCCGGCTCTGTCGTCGATCTCACGGAAATCACTGACCGCATAGCCGCCATCACTGCTGCCTCGCGGACACTGCATGATGGGCATGATGTGGACCATGTTCACCCCCAGTTCCTGGAAGTAGTTCAGATGGCTTTCCATGCCTTTCAGATCACCGGCAAAGCCGTGACTGTAAAGCGCCATGCCCACCCAGTTCTGACTCAGAAACCAGTTATGATCGGCTTCTCGTTCAATATCCCGCTTGCGCAGGTCTTCAGGCCGGCGGATATATTGCCAGGCCATGGTCTCAACCAGCCGCTGAGCCTGTTGCTGGAAATCATCGCGGGCGCCATAAAGCCGTTCAAACAGGGAGTGAATCGCATAAAAGTTCGCGCCCAGCCTTGTGTAGAAATAGCGTAAATCCTGTTTGGATATCCCTGCTTCGATCTCATTGAGAATATCGTTGAGCAGTTTGTGAGCCTGTTGTTCGTACATAAATGCTTATTTAGCTTTTTCCGGTTAAAGTTTGATATGGCGATAAAATTCCGGATCGTCGGTGATGGCCCCACGCAGTCCTACCACTTTCGACGCAAAGGCCTGGGCTTCATGGAGGGTGGTATCGATATCCCAGTCATGCAGGAGCCCGTGCAGGTACATCGCGGTGAACGCATCACCGGCACCGACCGAATCCACCACCTGTTCATTCAGCGTCGGTTTAACCAGATGAAACTCTCCGTCCGTATCTCTGACAATTGCCCCTCTCTCGCCACAGGTGACGATCAGCTGATCCAGGTGAAAATGGGTGTGCATCCGGGTCATATCCTGATGTAAATCGGCGCTGCGGAACCCCAGCTCAGCCAGTTCATGCTGGTTCAGCTTGACCCATTGTGCCTGTTCGAGCCATTGATAAACCTCTTCTTTCACCCACCACGGGCTGCGCAGGTTCACATCAACGAAAATAGCATAATCCGGGTTTTCGCTAAGTTTCTGCAGGGTTTGATGACTGATTTTACTACGCGCTGCGAGGGAGCCATGATAAAAGATCCCTTTCGCCGGCAGGTCATTAATCGCCGGGTAATCGATAAAATCCCAGGCGCTGCCCTGGGCAATATCATAGGCTGGCTCGCCATCATTAAAACTGACGTTGACCCGCCCCGTCGGATGACGCTTATCCTGCTGTAAGGTCGCCGCTGACAGCCCCCAATCCGCGACCGCCTGCTGGATTCGCGCTCCCAATTGATCATGACCGATACGACTGATGAAGACCGGTTGGTCGCCCATGGCCTGCAAGTGCCAGGCAACATTGAACGGGGCGCCACCCAGTTTCTGCTCACCATCGGGAAAACAGTCAAACAGGACTTCTCCGAATACGGTTATCGGTTTTGGATATGTCATGACAGTTTCTCTGTGTTGCTTGTCTCTGCGAAATAAGGCGAATAATGGAAAATACCCTGCAATACGCCGGCTGAATAATTACCGTTGTGCTTGTGCGGCTCATTGGTAGCGAGATAAAGCGCCTCGCTGTGACCATTGTGCTGGGATAACTGCTGTGCGGCTTTTTTAATCTCATCACTGGCATTCGCCACCAGTACTGACTGGATCTGACTGGTCAGCACCGGCAGATCATTTCCACTATCGCCCGCAAAGATGACCTCGCTCAGGTTGTAACCCAGTTTCTTCTGCAAAAACTCAATCGCATGCAGTTTAGTGGCATGACGCGGCAAGACATCAAGCAACCCCACATTTTTCGGTTCATCGACGCTCCAGAGAATACTGGCATCCACATCCGCTTCACTGAGGAAAGCCTCGATGCGGGCAATAATGCTGTCTTTGTCCAGGTATAAAGGCAGGTAATAACTGAGTTTGTGTGTGTTCTGTTTACTGCTTTCCTGCAGACGCAACTCATTGATTGGCTTGAGGATCGCTTTCAACTGTGCATGGGTTTTACCATGCCAGTCCTGATCGATTTCCGCTTCCCAATCAGCCATTTGCTGCCAACTGCCTTTCCCTATCTGATAAATCTTGGTGCCCACATCCGTAATGGCGAAATCCGGCGCTGGCAGCGCATAATTCTTGATCGCACGCTTGACCAGCGACACATGGCGGCCGGTCACATACACCAGCTTGACATCAGGCCTGCGGCAGAATTGATTGAATTCACGCCGGGCATCGGGCGGTTCCGGCTGAAAGCCGTTGGGGATGACAGTCCGGTCCATATCGGTACAAAGCAAGAGTTGGGCTTGTTTCATGATTGTGCTTTCTTGTTTGTGACGAGTTCGAAAAACTGGTAGTGAGCCAGGGCTTCCAGAATGCCAGCCGCATGCGATTGGGTGGCAAAGTAGATTCGGTCGGTATCGACCAGTTGCGATAATTCTTCATGATGACGGTTGGCGACAACGGCTGCCAGTGTATTACCGCGCATCATATCCTCATCCGCACCGGAGCCACCGACCACCAGAATATGTTCCAGCGGTATCTGCCAGCGATCCGCCACATACCTTAATGCCATGCCTTTGGAGGCACGAATCGGCAGAATATCGAGGTACTGACCGAAAGCCAGCTGGGCATGTACAGACTGTTCTTCCTGGTGTAGCAGGCGCTTGATATCCTCGATATCCGCTTCTTCCGGATCAATGTAGTAGCTCAGTTTGAAGCGGCTCTGCTCTGACTTGGGCTGTTTCTCCAGCCCCGGGTAATCATCCAGTAACGGCCTGATTTTATGTGGGGTCCAGTGGTAATCGATATGCTCGGCCCAGCCTTTATCCGGAGTCAGCTTGGGCGCGTAGTAGATTTCGGTACCGGAACTGGTGATCAGGATATCGGGCTCTGGAATCTGGTGTTTTTTCATCACCCGCAAGGCCACATCCAGACGACGTCCGGTAGCGATGGCAAACTTGGTGGTTTTGCGGTTCACCCGCAATAAACTCAACAGTTCCTGTAAAGCCTCATCGTTACCAATCAGATTCAGGTCCAAATCACTGACCAACGCCCGCTCAGCGTACATCTGACTGGTACGTTCCAGCGGTTTGCGCTGAAGAAAGTCAGCGCGCTCAGCAATCGGTCTGACCAGTTGCAGATAACGTTCGGCATGCGCCTGCCAGGAATAGTGTTTGGCCACGCCATCCAGACCCTGTCGTGAGTACAGATTCCAGGTGGCGTTATCTGTCAGCAGCTTTTTCAAGGCGCCGGTGATGGTGCTGGCTTCCAGCGGATCAATCAGAAAACCGTTATGACAATTACCGATGATATCCCTGGGACCGCCGTCTTCGGTCGCGACAATCGGCAGACCGGAAGCCGCCGCTTCAATCAGGGTCAGGCCAAAGGGTTCTGTCAGAGCCGGATTAACAAAGACGCCACCGGAAGCCGCTGCAATGCGGTATATCAATGGTACCTGCTCGCGTTTGTGATGTTTGGGTAAGGCGACTTTGCCGTAAAGATCATAACGATCGATTGCCACCAGCAAATCGTGAAACACTTCCTGAGCACCATGTTCCAGATCATCAATATCGTCACGGTTGCCGGCAATGATGACCAGATTGGCCAATCTCTGCAACTCATCCGACTCACCATAGGCCTCAACCAGAACAGCAATATTTTTTCGTTTATCCGGTCGGGATAAAGCCAGGATGATAGGTTTATCAGGTTCAGTCAGGTGGGCTGTAAGATAAGTGAATAAATCCTCTTCCAGTTCGCCACCAACCGGTGGCTTGAACTGGGTGATGTTGGTGCCGGGGGGAATGACACGCATCTGCTCGGGCTGATAATGATCGTAGATTTCGTATTGCTCTTCGATTTCCTGATGCGTACTGGTGATGACCCGTTCTGCGGTTGCCAGTGTGATTTCTTCAGCTTCGACCCGGCGCGACATATTGTAGAGCGTCTCGATTTGCTCGGCGCTGAGGCCACTGGCCAGCAAACGCCGGCGTTTGACCCGGCCCAGAGAGTGGCCGGTATGAATCAGTGGCACACCCAGCAGATTGGCCACATGCGCACCGACAAAGCCGCCATCGGCGTAGTGACTGTGAATCAGATCCGGAAACTGATCCTGGTCGCGGAAAAAGTCGGCGAGGTTGTCGGCAAAGACATCGAGATGATCCCAGAGCTGTTCTTTATAGATGTATTCATCGGGACCGGCATCTATTCTGACAATGCGAAATTTATCGTTGATAATTTCAACCGGTTCCGCATAGTCGGGAGAGATATGTTCATCGCTGATGCGGCGGGTGATCAAATCCACCTGAGCGACATCCGGCCTTTCCGATAGCGCCTGAGCCAACTCAAGCACATACAAGGTCTGTCCACCGGTATCAGCATCTCGCCCCAGTTCCAGGTTGGTGCCACGGATGAGCCCGTGAACACTGACGAGGGCAATGTAGATAGGTCCCGGTTGGTCGCTCATTAAGATTGATTCTCCGTTATTGATGTCTGACGCGCCGACTGGATGCGATGCGTTGATCATGGATCCTGAATCTACTATAGCATCCCTGCGTGCGAGCCCGTTGACAGTGACGTCACAAAACCTGCGTGTCGACAGTTGAAGTCGACAACCATTCTGTGACAGGTGGGAACAGCCAGTGTTCCGTGAACAGTCTGCCTACAGTGGCAGACTTATTTGAATAATGATTTCAGCTTGGCGCTCAGCCGGTGAAAAAAGCGATGTTTGTTGCCTGCTGCATGACTGGTCAGGAAGTTGATCTGAATCGACTGTCGTTTGCCTTCGAAACTGGGGTAGCCATGCCAGCAGTTGTCAGTGACTTTAAACGCCATCAAACTGCCCGGGCCGGGGGCGATTTCCTCGACATAATCATCCATGTCGTGCTCACCTCGCAGTACACGCAGTCGGCCGCTGTCTGCCGACCATTCCGGATTGAGGTAAATCAGAATTGTCGCCACTTTGGTTTTGGAGTCAGTATGAATCCGGCCGTCTTTCTTGCGGGAATAGCCCCGCAGCGTAATCATCATCGGTAAATCCATGACTTTGACATCGAATTTGTCACAGATAATACGACGGAATGCCGGGGTATCAATAGAATCGATCAGGGACTTGAACGTCGGATGCATTTCGACATCATCAATGTTGTAACTGCCACCGTCATTTATCGTCGGAAAAGCGTTGATAATATCGCCCACCTTATCTTCATCAATCGCTCTGTCGACTGTGAAATATGGGTAGGGTTCCGTGTTGAGCGGGGCGTTGGCCAGCGCATCCAGTTTGAATACGTTTTGCATAAAAATGTCACAATTTCCTGATAATCTATAAGGTTACCATGCGGCCGTGACGGCAAAAAGCATTTTATCTTTTGCTGACCATTTTTATTACAAACAGAGCCAAATCCGCGCTTAATGATGGATAGTCAGCTCTTCCTGACTGCGTTGTTGATTCGGATCTTCCTGTGTCTCTACAGCTTCAATCCAGGCTATATATTCGGCTGGCAGCGCATGCTCCCGTGCGCCCTCAAGCACATGACGTTTATACCAGTGATAGGGTCGCAAGCTCGGTTCAATCTGAATAGCAAGGTAAGTCAATGCGGCAACCCGGCTGCCATCCTCCATCTCGACTTCCACTTGCGTGATTTTATAACCGGCCCCTTCACAGCTATCCAGCTTGGCCTGCTCACCGGCATTAAACAGAAACAGAATACCGTGAGTGACATCACCGGCCTCATCGGTTTTAAAGGCATCACACTTGGCTGAATTATCGACTGTACTGTGTTTATGAAACCGCAACTGATGACCGCGTAGCCTGGCTCTGGCATAGAAACTCGCTGATGGCACCCTGGCCTGGAGCCGTTTGCTGGACATATTGGAGCCATAGGCAAAGTAAAGCACCTGCTCGCGTTGCGAAGCAATTGACTGGTCACGCTTTGTCATCGTGGCTAGTAATCAGAATAGAGAGGCTCAGTGAGACGACAACAGCCCATCAAGGTCTGTCATGACGTTATCGATGTTTCTCGGAATCGTCTCCGGCGCCCGCCCCTTTACTTCAGTTTTGAATTCTTCCAGCATTTTTCCGGTCTCGACATCAACCACCCGTAGCATGATGTAGGAAAACAGATAGCTGGGCTTGTGATAGCGTCCTACAACAACATAATCCGCATCATATTGCTGCCCCAGACTGGCGGCGGCATCAGGTCTGTCAAACAGGAAACCGACGCCTTTATCAGCTTGCTTCTGCGCTTTGGCGTCGATTTTGACAAGTTGATAATGGTCGCGTTGTTCAACGCCCTCGCGAATCAAGCTTTGTGTCAGTGCCAGATTCTCCTGATCGTTAGCTGCGATTTCTGCCCGCTTTTTTGGGTCAGTCACTTCGAGTGTCAGGTCCCGCAATTCCATATCCAGAACGGCGACTTTTGTCTCTGCCATCACCGCGCCAGACATGAATAAGGCGAATGAAACGAATACTGACAATAAAGACTTCATACTGCTCCTCAACATCAAGCGTGACGATTTTTTGGATAATAAAAATGACATTGCACTGCTTCAACAAGGTGAAGCAGTGCAATGAGGCGTCTCAGACCAACTGAGACACTGAACTGCTGTCCAGCAGAGTAGACAGCGTTGCGTGGACTCAGTTCGCCAGACTGACCTGCACCAGGTTATCGGTGAAAGTGGGCGCATGGCCCATATCAACGAACTCAGCCGAGCTGACACAATTGACTGTGCCTTTATTGAGCTGACGCCAATACCCCAGCGTCGCCACCACAATGCCGGGACTGACGTCATCAGTGATTTGTGCCAGTCCCTCGAACGCGCCGCGCTGATTGAACACCGTCACTTTGTCACCACTCTGAATGTTCCGGGTGTCAGCATCCGCAGCATTTATCATCACGAACTGTTCGCCCTGACCTTTAATTTTGTCGTCGATATTGGCGTAACAGGAGTTCAAAAAGCCGTGACTTTTCGGTGAGATGATGTTGAGTGGAAACTCACTGGCCAATGTCGGGTTGGACTCAGCGGTTTCGCGGGACGGTACATAATCCGGCAGGCTGTCAATCGGCTCACCGGGTTGGAAGCCCTCATACATCTGACGGAAAGGCGGCGCCACAAAGTTGGTCGCGCCTTCCACCATAAAGTGGCATTTGCCGCTGGCTGTCGGAAAATTACCCTCTTTGTGGGGCACCCGGTTATCACGGGTACCGACATTCAGACGGGCAAAGCCATGCTTGCGCAGATAGGCCAGATCGATGCCTTCGCAGGCCGGTGCATCCCAGTCCACGTAGTTTTCCAGACACTCCGAATCAGACCATTTGAAATTCTCTTCTTCATAGCCCATCTTCGCTGCCAGCCGGCGGAATATTTCATTATTCGGCAGGGCTTCACCCGGTGCTTCGGCACATTTCTCGTTATAGGTCAGATATAAATGCCCCCAGGACAGGATCATATCCTCCATTTCCGCCCCCATGGCTGCGGGCAACACGATATCCGCATAGGAGGCGGTATCCGACAGGAAGTGCTCGGCCGAAACCAGGAACATATCCTCACGCATCAGCCCTTCAACAATCTTGTCGGTTTCCGCGGCCTGAGTCACCGGGTTGGCATTCCAGCACATCATCGATTTAATCGGCACATCCAGGTCCATTTCGCCATTAAGCCCACGACCAATCTGAATCGCGTTAATGACGCGGGTGCCTTCCGGAATCAGATCCGGCCGGCTGATCACATCAAACTTGTAAGGATGCTCCCACACGGGGAACTGTGTGGCACCGCCACCGACATGACGCCAGGCCCCGGTCAACGCTGGCAGACAAGTCACAGCGCGAATCGCCTGCCCGCCACCATAATTACGTTCCAGTGCGACACCGAGCCGAATCGCCGCCGGCTGCGTGGTGGCATATTCACGGGCAAAAACCCGAATCTCCTCAGCGGGAATACCGGTGATTTTCTCGGCCCACTCCGGGGTACGGGTTTTAACGCGCTCAGCCAGCTCCGCAAAGCCGACGGTATAGTTATCAACGTAGTCCTGATCCTGCAGGCCTTCCTCGATAATAGTGTGCATCATTGCCATGGCCAGAGCGCCATCGGTACCGGGTTTGGGTGCAATATGCCAATCGGCCTCCTTGGCAGTACGGGAACGGTACGGGTCGATAACCACCACTTTGGCACCACGCTTCTGAGCATCTTTAACAATATGCCAATGATGAAGATTAGTGCTGACCGAATTACAGCCCCAGATCACGATAAATTTGGAATGAATGTAGCTTTCCGGATCCAGTCCTGCCGTGGGACCCACGGTCAGCAGCCAGGCTGTACAGGAACCCTCACCGCAGAAGGTCCGTTCACAGACAGTGGCCCCCATCTTGTTAAAAAAGGCATCGCCGCCATTGAGACCATGCACCAGCCCCTGATGGCCAAGATAACTATAAGGAATAATCGCCTGCGGCCCGTATTCCTCGATGATGGCTTTCCAGCGGGTGGTGATCTCATCCAGCGCTTCATCCCAGCTGATTTGCTCAAACTGGCCGCTGCCTTTGGGACCGGTACGACGCATCGGATGAAGTAAACGATCGGGATGATAATGCCGTTTTTCATAGTCTTTGAGCTTGACGCAGAGACCACCGCGGGTCATTGGATGTTCGGCATTACCTTTCACAGAAATCAGCTTGCCGTTTTCAACTTCAAACACCATAGCGCAGGTGTCGGGACAGTCATGTGGACACGCACCGTGATGCGTTGTTTTCAAAACACTGGCCATTTCTCTCTCCTGTAATCATCTGATTTTTATTATTTTTGTTATTTTTCAGGCGTTAGCCCTAATCAGGACTATACACCATAATCAGACAGGAAATTTGCCCAGTAACGTCTTGAATTTATGCTAGTCCTGAAAGCGCCTGTTCCAGGTCAGCAATCAGATCCTGTTTTGCCTCAAGCCCGACAGAGAGCCGAATCATTCTGTCACTGATGCCGGCCTCATTCAGTAGTACTGATGGTAATCCGTAATGGGATGTAGCCACTGGCTGAGAGACCAGCGTTTCAGCACCGCCAAGACTGGGGGCCAGGGTCATGAGTCTGAGTTTATCGGCAAACTGCCTGGCTACCGAACCCTCGCCTTTAAGATCGAAACTGAGCATACCGCCATAGCCCCGCATCTGTCGCTGGGCTAATTCGAAACTCTCCGACCGCTCAAGTCCCGGATAATAGACTTTATCTATCATCGGATGCTGTTCTAGAAACTCGGCCAGCGCCTGCGCATTCTGATTGTGCCGCTCAACCCTGAGAGGCAGAGTCACCAGACTGCGTTTCAGTTTGTGCGCCACCTCCGGCGCAATTGTCTGCCCCAGGCTCTTACGCCACTCATTGAGTTCAATCATCTCGCGCTCACGGCCGGTAACGACACCCGCAGTCAGATCACTGTGACCACCAAGGTACTTAGTCGCGCTCTGCACCGAGAAATCGGCGCCTAATGCCAGTGGTTGCTGGTTAACCGGCGTGGCAAAGGTGTTGTCAACGGCAAGCCACGCACCATGCTGATGGCTAAGTGCTGCCATTTTCTCAACATCCGTGATTTTCAGTGTCGGGTTGGCCGGGGTTTCCATAAACACCAGTGAAGCCCCCTGCTGCAATGCTGCCTTAAACCCAGCGCGGTCATCACTGCGGATAAAGCGAGTGTCGATACCCAATGTGGCAGCCTGTTGCTGCAGAAACGCTGTGGTGCCAGCGTAAATCTCGCCCAGACAGACAATACCGCCCTGGCCAAAGGCCAGACAGAGCGAGCTTATCGCAGCCATGCCAGCGCCAAACGCCAGCGCCGCTTCAGCGCCATCCAAAGCAGCAAGACGCTGCTCCAGCGAAGTGATGCTGGGGTTCATTCCATAGCGGGTGTAGAAAGCAGCCTGTTTACGACCTTCCACAACATCAAGTAGCGCTTCGGTGTCGGCAAAGCTGAAGGTCGTGGTGTCATATAAAGGCGATATCGCGGCACCGTGAGGGTCATCTATCTGACCACTGTGAATGGCCCTGGTCGATAAATCGTTGTCTTCTGCCATTACCCTATCCTTATGTCCTGAACCGTCGAAGCTCAACTTAGGCTTATCCGTCTGCGCCGTCAATTCGAGCACCATCAGGACGGGGGGAAGGTTCTCCCCTATCATCAGCAAAGCGCTGTTATTACTGGATTTAATGCGTTTTTATACTCCCTAATGAGTAAGCCTTCTTGAGAATTGTCGCTGTTTGCCCGGGGCTATTTAATGCGATTGTCATTCATGACAAACAATTGAGGTAGACAATGAAATACAAACAAAACGCAATTTCAGATCCACAGCCTTCCATGGGGATTGACGGTGTGGATGCGACCCTTGGCGATACTTTTGTCTCAGACAGTAAAGACAAAACCCTCTGCGCCGGTTTTTTCCATCTGAATAAAACCGACAAACCACTGGTCTATACCTATGATTACGAGGAAATGAAAGTCATCGTTGACGGTGAGTTTGTCATCACTGATGAATCCGGCTACAAGGTTCATGCTAAGGTCGGTGACGTATTCTTCTTCGGTGACGGTGAAACCATTACCTTTGAAACGCCTACCCGCGGCGTTGGTTTCTTCACCGGTCAGCGTCAGCCCATCTGAACTGACTCGTGATGATCTGCTGCGGCAGATCGCAACAAAAACGGCCCCCAAGCGGGCCGTTTTTGTTGTCTGTGAAAAGCTCAGTGTCTGGATTTTTGTTGATGACGCCAGACTGCCGCTTCCAGGCGACTGGTCAGATTGAGCTTACGCAGCAGATTCTTGATATGCACTTTAACGGTGGTATCGCTGATCCCCAATCGGCGTGCGATATTCTTGTTGTTCATGCCCTCGGCCAGGCATTCCAGAATTTCTGTTTCGCGTTCAGTCAGGTTCACATTCTCGGCTGTTTTGGATTCGGGTTCGAGTACCGCACGTTTCAATACATCGTTCAGACACTCCTGCAATACCGTGACACCACCGAAAGCTTTCAGTAAATTGGCGCGCAGTTCTTCCGGTTCCATATCCTTGAGCAGATAACCATTGGCACCGGAGCGCAGTGCTTCCAATAAATCGTCTTCGGCATCAGACACCGTCAACACCACAATATGAGCCTGCGAACCGGCCTGTTTAAAACGCCTCAGAGTCTCAAGCCCGTCCATACCTTTCATATTCAGATCCAGCAGAATGATATCCGGTGACAGTGCCGGTTCTAATTCCAGGCCCTCCAGACCGGAAGCCGCCTCACCGACCACCTCAAACGCCGGATCATCGGAAATAATCTGTCTCACTCCCTTGCGAAACAGCGGGTGGTCATCAATCAGCATGACTTTGATGGTTTCACTCATGATTTTTCTCTTCTTTTATTGTGCCAGTTTGGGGGTGAAGATCAGCCTGACACGGGTACCGCCATAGCGACGGTTCATGACCTCAATATCTCCCCCTAGATTATATGCCCGTTCTTTCATGATCGCCTGACCGTGATGGTCGTAGGTAGGCGAAGCCGGCGTTAAACCCACACCATTATCATCAATAATCAATTCCACCGCGCCACTACGCAGCATGCGCATTAAAACCGACACGGCAGTGGCACCGGAGTGACGCACGATGTTGGACAGGGCTTCGCGAACCACATGCAGAATATGAAATTCCTCATTCACCGTCAGTCGACAATTGATCAGACGGTTATCCAGGGAGATGCGGATATCGGAGCGCTGAGAAAATTCATCAATCGCGGCCTGAATCGCATAGCCCAGACCACGCAGATCCATGTGCACGCGGAACGTGGTCAGTAATTCACGCAGCTCACGATAGGCGTTATCCAGGCCTTCTCGCAGTTCTTTGATCGCATCCGCCTGTTTGGTCTCGTCAAGTTGTGTCGACTGCAGCCTTGCTACCTGTATCTTCATAAAAGACAGTGACTGCGCCAGCGAGTCATGCAACTCCCGGGCAATCGCCGAGCGTTCCTCCAACACCGCCAGTCGACGCCCCTCTTCATCATGACTCTGGTATTTGGCCACCATCGCCAACAGGTTGGCCGTAATTTCCAGCACTTTGATTTCCGAGTCTTCCAGCAGCCTGGCACGCTCCATTTCCACCAGCAACACACCAATACCGTTACTGGCACTGGGAAAGGAAACGGCCAGACAGGCAATCGCTTGATTATCGGCGTTATGATCGGTGAAGTTGAGCATGCCGGTGGCCATAAGCTGGTCAAAACGTGCATCACTCAACGGCGTCGGCTGGTGGTGAGAAAAGATGATGCGCTCGGAAGTGATCACCGCCGCATCATCCGTATAAATTAACGCCGCATTGCTGAAATTAAACACCCGCTCCAGCGAATAAAGCATTTTCAGTAAAGTGCGCTCGCTCATCACATCTTCGCTGGCACTTTCAATAAAATGCAGCAGAAAATCCTGTGCCCGGATCAGGGTCTTGACCTGTTCACTGGTTCGGTTAGCCCAACTGATTTCAGCGTCAGCGCCCTGGGCATGAGCGGTGACTTCAGCAATACGGCTTTCAATCAGCGCGAATTCATCGTCACCGCTGCGACTATCGGGACTGTGAACACGTTGATTGATAAAGCGCAGCATATTATCAAAGCGGTCAACCAACAGCTTGCGGGCCGATATGGCAATCACCAATGCACAACTCAATACAAAGATCAGGCTCACCGACTGCAACAGACCAATGACTGAGCGTTTAATCTCACCGTCTTTTTGCAAAGCCAGATTAAGTGCATCATAGGATTCCGCAATGCGTTCTGCGAGTCGCAGCTGTGCCGTCAAGCGCATATTGTAGCCAGCAACCTGGTTAAAGCTTGACTGTAGCTGTTCCAGCCGATGAACTGCCTGCCGGATGTCAGGGTTCTCCTGTTTCAGCATCCATTGCACATTTTCATCATCCAGACGCAGATAATTCTGCTGCATATCAGCAAAAGTCGTGTTGGCTTCCTTCGGACTAACGGCATCAATAAATGAGAGTTGACGGTGCCAATAGACTTTCTGTGTATTGACTTTGTCTATGGCTGCCTGGCTGGAAGGGATATAATCAAGCAAGAAGAAATTACTTGCCTGCATCAGCAACACTGTCAGCAGCAAACAGCCCAGTAACATGAGCAATTTGGCGTACAGGGTGCGCTGACTGAAACCGTTGACCAGCACCGAAATTTGCCTGAATAGCGAATTGATTCGCCGCGGTTTATTGACTGTAATCACATCAGAGGCCTGACAATGAGTTTAATTCTCTTTTCCATGGTGATGCTCAGTACCATTTTTGTATTAATTTTCGGTTTCTGGTGGGACAGTACTGCCCCCTTCAAAGTCCACCTGGCCGTGCTTGCCAGCAGCGTCGCAACAGTCATCTCTGTGATCATGGTTATCAGTGTCTACCCGAGACTACAGCGTCGACTGAAATTACAGACACCCAACCGCCTCGACAACCTGAACTGGGGCCAGGATATTTCCGCCAAGCTGTCCTCTCCCGCTGCTGTCATCGACGGTTTTAATATCAAATTCGCCAACAGCGCCTTTCTCAAGGAACTAGGCCTGACCGGTATGTCCGAATTTGTCAGTGATATGCCCCTGACTAATCTGGTTCATCCCAGTAACCACGATCAACTCAATCAGTTCATCAGTCAGCAGGAAGAGGACAATAACCGTACTCTGTCCCTGCGCATGCTGTATGTGGATGGTACGACAATCCCGGTTCACATGTCATTGTCACCGCTCAACCGCGAACAGCAGCCGGATATGTACCTACTCCAGTTTTCTTTGACCACCGTCTCACACCCAGTCACTGAAGACGATGATGTCAAAGCCGCTCAATGCCGCCTGTTGCTGGAGCGTATTGAACAAATCGTATTTCAGGTGAACGTCGACCTGGAGCTACTGTTCGTTAACCCGGCGTGGCAGCGACTGCTGGACTATACCCCTGATGAAACCATAGGTCGTGAACTGTTCCGCTTTATTCATCCTGAAGATATTCCCCTGGCTGAAGCCCGTCTGCACGCATTATCAGAAGGTAAACGGCAGCATACCCAGTTCGAACTGCGTTTGATCGCCAAAAACGGCATGTCACAGTGGTGTGAAATACGCGCCACAACCACATCCAAATTAAAAGGTGAACGCAGCAGCGTCATTGGCACACTGACCGATATCAGTCGTATGAAACAGGCTTCTGAAGGGCTCAAAGCCAATGCCCGGACTTCGACTGAAATGATTATGTCGCGGATCCCGGCCATGGTATATCGCTGTAAAAACGACCGTAACTGGTCGCTGGAATATGTCAGCACCGGCAGCCTGGAAGTCACCGAGTATCAGCCTTATGAGCTGGTGCGCACCCCCAGCACTTCCTATATGAGCCTGATTCATCCCGATGACCAGTCCGGCTGTTGGGAGTATGTCCAGCAACAGTTGGCTAAACAGCAGGGTTTTCAGCTGATATATCGGTTGATTACACGCTCGGGTAAAACCAAATGGGTGTATGAACAGGGCCGGGGCGTATTTTCCGGTGCCGATGAACTGCTGTCACTGGAGGGGGTTATCACCGATCTGCAGTGTGATGATTACCATCAATTACAGCAGGGGATGGATCATATGCTGTGCTCACTCACATAAAAGCCCGGACAGCATCACTGTCCGGGCTCCGTTCAGTACTAGAGGACTTATTCCGGATGCGTGCCCAACTCCAGCTCTGAGCCATCATCCATCGGCGCCAGGTGATCGATAACCATCTGCCGATAGAAATCCAGGCCTTTGTACTCGGATAAATCCGGATGCAGATTGGTCAGCACACGGCGCAAACGTTTGGCCCAGCGCGGGTAGGTCGCCAGTTCATTAACGCTGGCCAGGTAACCCCGCACGCTGAAAGCAATCGCGTTGCTACGTGGCAAGCGGAACAACGCCTGTAACTCTACCCGCAGATGCACTTTGTCACCCACGTTTTCCGGTGTGACCGACACATTGTCCGGTCCCCACAGCGGGTAGTTTTCCGGTGAGGTATCCAGTCGTGGATTCACTGTCATGGTCCAGTTCAGCCGGCGTACCGGACTGCCATATTGCAGATGCAGCAGGTACTTCAGGGCACGGTCGAAAATACCCAGTTCATTGGCCTGTGGCACCGGACCATGCCACTCCTTGAAGGACATGCCGGCATCAAACGCCATTGACCAGTCGGCCTGGCTGGTAACGATACCCATATCGGCAAACAAATCGTCATCACGCTGATCCAGAATAATCCAGTCACCCTGCACCTGCCGACCGACAAATTCGAAGGGTTGCATCGGCAGCGTGGATTCATCGCCGAAGACAAACTTCTGATCGATACCCAGCGGTTTATTAATCCAGTGCCAGTTATCACCGTCTTTAGTCAGTTGAAACTGTTCAGGATAATCCGTGGACAATGACTCCATCACCAGTTCCACCATATCCCACTGCGCATCCATCATATGCGGCAAAGCGATGTAACGCAGCGGGTCATCTTCCAGCACCAGGGCCCGATCCGCACATTCAGCGACATAATGCTCATCGACATCAATAGCGTGCTCAAATACCGATCCCGGTGCGCCACCGTTGTGCTGTTCAATATTGACGCTGTACATGTACTCGTCTTCAGCAAACGGGAATGGGAAACGGCGGATCGCTTCCGCAGAGTTGCTGAAGCTGTAATCGTCACGGAAGGTTTCTTGTTTGAATGCAAGATTCTTAGCCATATTCATCATTTATTCCTCAAAGGTTGACCACCAGTTTTGAGCACTTGGCCCGTGATACACACGGCATAATGCTTCTGCCCTCGGCTTTTTCATGGTCAGACAGATAATGGTCGTTGTGCATAATCACGCCGTCGCAGGACACCACTTCCAGTTCACAGCGGCCACAGGCACCACCACGGCACAGGAACGGTGGCTCGGCACCGGCCTCTTCCATGGCTTCAAGCATGCTCATGTCACCCGGCACCGTAACTTCCATACCGCTTAACGCCAGTTCCACCGTGAATTCATCGCCTGAAGGCGGTGCGGTAAACTCTTCACTGTGTACGTGGTTGTCAGGCCACCCCAGATTCTTGGCGTGCAGGTGCAGGGCTTTTACCATCGGTTCGGGACCACAGGTATAAACATGAGTACCGAGCGGTTGACGACGCAGCAGTTCGGGGATATCCAGGCGCTGGCCTTCGCTATCTACGTAGAAGTGAACCCGATCGCCGCATAGCTGCTGTAACTGTTCACGGAACGCCGCATGCTCAGGTGAGCGATAGGCATAATGCAGTTCATAGTCGTAGCCCAGGCGATTGAGGTCAGAAATCTGCGACATAAAGGGCGTAATACCGATCCCCCCGGCAATCAGAATATGCCGGCGCCCCAGCTTGGAAATCGCGAACAGGTTAACCGGATAGGTGATTTGAAGCCGGGTACCCGGCTTCACCTGCTCGTGCATGTAGACCGAGCCACCGCGTGAATTTTCCTGCTTGCGTACCGAAATATGGTAGCTGTCTGAATTAGCGGTAGACCCCATCAATGAATACGGATTCCGGTGAATACGGCCATTGATATCCATCGATACCACAACGTGACTGCCACCGGAAAAATGCGGTAAAGGTTCACCATTTTCCTGCACCAGCGTGAAGTGTTTGACCACTTCGGTCACCTGTTCCACATCCACCACTTTCACATTCAATACACTCATGGATAAATCTCCTCTGCTGCCGGTACATTGCCCGGTTCTTCAGCATCAACCATCACGCCCATGTAAGCGCCCAAGCGACGGGAAAAATGGTCACGAACAAACAGATGACGACCGCAGCCGCTGCATTGATGAATGCTGTGATGCACATCTTTATCCGTGGTTTTGCAATGAACACAGTAAACGCTGCGTGCCAAGGTCCCGCTCAGCTCTTTTTCCACATTGCGGTCCTGAACACCGTAGACTTTGAGTTCATCCATCACCGCCCAGATGAAGGCCTCACTGCCGGCGACATAAAACTGTGTGCCCATCAGACAATCAGGTAATTGCTCCCTGAGTGCAGCCAGCACCGCCTGGTCTGACTCACAGACCTGCAGACCTTCCGGTACCAGCTTGGTAATAATCTCAGCGTATTTTTTTGATGCCGACGGATCGTCAGCAAACAATAACTTGATTGGTTCACGGGGACACATCTGTTGAAATAACTTCAGTACGGCAATACCCCCCTCGCCCTCGGCGATAACAACATGACCGGTCGCATGCTGCTTCCACACCAGCGAGTCATACAGGGGTTTGCTTCTGATCCAATATCCTCTTTCCATCACTTTTTCCTCATCTTGTTGCCCTGCCACGTCCCTGTGACATACCAGGCTGGGTGACAACTATTGTTCAGGATGAGTACGCAGACGCATCGGATCGTAGAAAGGTGTCTTAACGACATGGGCTTTGATCGGCGTCTCGGCGGCAACCACCACCTGGGTACCGAGTTGCGAGAACTCGGGCTTGATATGCACCATGGCAATCGATTTCATCAGGTAACGGCTGAAACTGGCACTGGTCACCACACCGATTTCCTTACCATCTTTAATAATTTTGGCCCCTGCCGGCATCGCCTCATTGCTCTGACAAACCAGACCCGCCTGCTTGAAGCGTTCACGGCCTTTCAGTTTCAGTAATGCTTGTTTGCCGACATAGTCGCCTTCTTTGTCGAGATCCACACACCAGTGCATGTTGACTTCCCATGGGGTGGTATCGCCTTCTGGCATATCGAATGGGTAGAACAGCAAAGCGGCTTCAACCCGGGTCAGGTCCAGAGATTCCCAGGAGCCGGCCATAATCCCGTAGGCATGCCCTTTTTCCATGATGCTGTCCCAGATATGCACCGCATCATCAGCGCTGCAATACACTTCATAACCGCGCTCACCGGAATAGCCGCCACGGGCAATAATCACATCACGACCAAACAACGAGGTTTGAACATGTTTGAAATAAGGCAGGCGTGCCAGATCAATACTGACTTCGGGACCGAGAATATCGATTGATTTCGGCCCCTGCAGTGACAGAATATGCACGTCAAAATCCTGCTCAATGCTGACGTCCAGACCTTCAGCCAGTCTGGCCAGATTGTCCTGGGTGCTGCCACCACCGTGAGAGATTCGATAATGTTCCTTGGCATCACAAATCAGCATAATGTCATCCACCAGGGCACCCTCTTCATTCACTTCCGCAGCAAGACGTGAGGTGCCGGGCTCGAGTTCAGTCACATCGATCGCCACCAGTTTATCCAGTACTTTCAATGCCGCTGGCCCGGTGACATTAAGAATATTCAGCGCAGACACATCGTAGAGTGCGGCACGGGTTCTGACCGCAATGACTTCGTCATGGGGATCGCTGTGATAAAACTGCGGAATGGGCATTCCCCAGATCGATTCATCCAGCTTGGAACCCAGCTCGCGATGTCGTTGATTCAGTACTGAGTTACGGGTAATGGCCGCATCCGCGGCTTCGAGAGGTTGAGTAGAATTGCTCATGGCACTGGCTCCGCTTTAATAACAGAAAGTTCATAAGCAAATTAACGCAAATAAAAGGGCTTAAAAATTCTCTTGATGGCGTACTCCCTTGGGAGTAAAAATCGCTACTGAGGCCAATAAATTCAGCTCAAAAGACTTTCAACCAGGATATGACTGACATACAGAATGACACCCCCCATCAACAGCGCCAGATAAGGCAGAACACCGGCTCTACCCAGCGCCGAATGATGTCGCTGTAGATCCTCCCGCGTCCCTGCCGGGAATGTCCCTTTGTCAGTCAGATAATGACGCCAGAGGAACAGAGGAATACTCACCGCCGCCATCAATAAGCCGCTCAGCAATGCCCCCTTACCCCAGACGTTGGCACCCAGCCCCATAATCGCAATATTCATGTAGGCCATCACAATCCCCATAGCAAGCAAAAATGTCGGTGCCTTGAACGGTCTTTGCCAGTCACCACGGTCAATGCGATGTATCCAGCCTGCATTGAGATTGAGGAAATTGAAAATCATATAACCTACATTCGACGCCGCCAGCAGAAACACATAATCCGACATCATCAACAACACCAGGTTAATCACCAGATTGGTCCACATCGCATGAGTCGGCGCCCCCTCCTCATTCACATGAGACAGATAGCGCGGCAACAGACCATCGACTGACGCCTGGTACAGCGTCCTGGATGCGCCCGACATCGCCGTCATCATTGCCAGCACCATGGCCAGCACCAGCATCGCCACGATCAGATTTGCCATAAATGGCTGACCGCCAAGCATCGCGGATAAGGCATTGGCCACCCCCATACCACTGTAGATCTCTTCGGCGAGCATACCGTCATAGCGGGCAGGCGCTATCAGTTGTCCATCTGAATCCAGGATCGCCGGCTGAATCATCTCGCCGATACCAAGGTAGGACTGAAAAGCCACCGGTACCAGAATATAAGCGGCCAGACACAGTAAACCGGCATAAAAAATCGCTCGATGGGTATCCCGAACCGGGTTTCTGAATTCACGGGTGTAACAGAGTGCAGTTTCAAACGCATAAGCCGACCAGCCGGCGATGAACAGAGCGCCAGCCATCAAGACCCAGCCCTGCAGACTCCACTCCCCAGCCACCACTTTTCCCATCGAGTCATAAGCGACCGGAGTTAACGGGAAAAAATGATCCCGTGGCAGATCACCACTCAATAGAGGAACCAGCGCAATCAACATCAGGGGAATCAGGGCACTTAATGCCAACAGCATGGTTGTCCTGGCTGAACGCAACACGCCACCGTTCTGTATGGCAAAAACCACCAGCAAAATGGTGGCGCCGACAATAAAGGTGGCGTCAATACGCAAACTGAGTCCCTGCTTGAGCGCACTCAAATCAATCAGTGTCAGCTGCCAGGTATTAATCACAGCATCGGCAGGAAACAGTGCGTTAAGGATATAGCCAGCAGATAAACCAGAACCGATGGCGAGTACTGGCGACCAGGCCCACCAGTGACACCATATCGACACCGGTGCAATCAGTTTGCTGTATGGCATCCAGGCGACAGCCCCATGAACAGAGACTCCACCGGCTTTATGTGGAAACAGACCGGCAATTTCAGCATAGGTAAATGACTGCAGCAGACCAAAACTGATGGCAATAATCCAGACCAGCCAGGCGGGCTTGCCCACCGTGGCCGTAATCGCCCCCATGGAGAACAGCACCAGTGCGGCCACGCCACTCGCTATCCAGAAAGCGCCTTTCCAGTCTATAGCGCGATGCAGCGTCTGAATGCGACCGTCGACGGGCTGGAATGGGATGGAAATATCCTGCTGACTCACTATGCGCTCCCTAAGCGGATCTTGATGATCACCATAGCGCGCAGGCAAACATCAGCCAGTCATGCCGGATTTTTTCAAGCTTCGGCCGTGCTGAGCTTGAGCCCGATAATCCCGACAATGATAAAAGCGATGCTCACCAGCCTGCTTAAACTGGTGGATTCGTCAAACAACATAATACCGAGAATCACCGTGCCTACCGCACCAATACCCACCCAGACACCGTAAGCAGTGCCAATCGGCAAGTCACGCATGGCCAGGCCGAGCAGCCAAAAGCTGAGTAATAGGGTAAAGACCGTCGCAATTGTCGGTAAAGGCCGGGTCAGGCCATCGCTGTATTTGAGGCCGATTGCCCAGACCACTTCCAGCAATCCGGCAATAAATAAAATCATCCAGGCCATCTGAATGGTCCTTATTATTAGCGGGTCGTCCCGTCTCAAAAACCGTACTCAGGGTCGTCCCTGCGGTCAGATATGTCTTGTTCAGGCGCTGGCTTGTTCTTTCTCTGTCTCCACATCCGGCAACAGAAAATCATGCACGGTCAAGCCAAAGCCAGTCATTGCAGGCAGTATACGCGGCCGCGTCAGCAGCGTCATGCCCGTCACACCCAGATCTTTAAGGATTTGAGCACCCACGCCATAGTGCTTGAGTTTGAGCCTGGGGATAGCATTTGATTCACCGATGCCGTCATCATGCATCAACAGCAGCACACCGGTACCGGCTTTGCGAATGGCCTGCATAGCCTCGGTGACACTCCAGCTGTGACCGCGACGGTCACTGTCGAGTAAATCCAGACCGTTAAACGGTGCATGCACCCGCACCAGGGTATTCTGTGCCGCAGACACATCCCCAAAAACCAATGCCTGGTGAACTTCACCGCTGTGAATATCCCGGTAACGGCTGAGCGTAAACTCACCAAAGATGGTACTCAGTGAACGACTATCTATACGTTCAATGATCGTTTCCTGCTGATGGCGATAGGCAATCAAATCAGCGATGGTGCCGACTTTGAGGTCATGTTTGTTAGCAAAGGCCAGTAAATCGGGCAGTCGGGCCATGCTGCCGTCATCATTCATGATCTCGCAGATAACAGCGGCCGGCTCTCTGCCGGCTAGTTGCGCCAGATCACAACCGGCTTCAGTATGACCGGCACGTTTTAAGACACCGGCCTGTTGGGCCATCAAGGGAAAGATATGCCCCGGGCTGACAATGTCTGCTGGTCCCGCGTTAGACGCGACCGCAGCTTGTATAGTGCGGGCACGATCCGCCGTCGAGATGCCGGTGGTCACGCCTTCTGCTGCTTCTATCGACACCGTAAAATTTGTACCCAGTGAGGTGCCGTTATGACCCACCATCAGTGGTAGATCAAGTTGCCGGCATCGTGTCTCCGTGAGTGTCAGGCAAATCAATCCCCTGCCATGCATCGCCATAAAATTAATCGCTTGGGCATCAGCAGCATCGGCAGCCATGATCAAATCGCCTTCATTTTCGCGATCTTCGTCATCCATCAACACCACCATTTTGCCCAGGCGGATATCCTCGATGATGTCTTCTATCGGTGAAATCGCAGGCAGAGGAGCCTTGGCTTTAAATGCAATCGTGGAATATGTCATGACGCCTCCTTACATGCGATCAATCAATGCGTAGGCAGAATGGTTATGAATCGACTCGAAGTTCTCGCATTCAACCCGGAAACCACCAATTTCAGGCGCTTTTTCGAGTGCACCGGCAATGTCTCTGACCAAGTCTTCAACAAACTTGGGATTATCGTAGGCAAACTCGGTCACAAACTTTTCATCCGGGCGCTTAAGCAGGCCATACAGCTGACTGGATGCCTGCGCTTCGACTAGGCGAATTAACTCATCGAGATTCATTGCCTCACCCATTTCCACCTCGACGGTGACCAGAGAGCGCTGATTGTGTGCACCATACTGGGAAATCTTTTTGGAACAGGGACAGAGACTGGTGACCGGAATTTCTGCCTTGACGCTCAGTTGGTAGGCTTCACCGATCTCGGCATTCAGGGTCACGTCATAATCCATCATGCTGGTCACGCCCGACACCGGCGCGGCTTTTTCCAGGAAAAACGGAAACCGCATCTGCACATGACCATTGTCGGCTTCCAGCAGCTCAAGCATGGCACGCATAAAGGCCGGCATCGCAGCGACTGAAAACACCTGTTTCGGCTGTTCCAGCAACTCGACAAAACGCGACATATGCGTGCCTTTAACATGATGGGGCAGACTCACCGTCATATTGAAATCAGCGACGACCCGAATGGGATGGCCATCCTGACTATCGAAGAAAATAGGATAACGTAAGGATTTAATGCCTACCCGATCAATCGGTAACTGGCGTTTATCAGGTGTGTTCTGAACATCTTCCAGGCCAGCTTTAAGAGGCAGGTTCATAATACGTATCCTTATCTTGCAGACTGTACAGTCAATTGGTGTTGGCTTACCCAAAAAGGAAGGCGAACTGTTCACGCCTGTTCACACATGCCATTGAGAACATCATGCTGGCAGTGTCAGTTCGCCCCCAACGTCCCAACGAGAGAACGGTTTAGAGGATAACCATGAAAGAAGCTGAACCCCTGTCATCAAATCAGCTTCAGTTTAATTATCGTGGCTGTCATGTCCTTCAACAATTCCAAAGAAGGCTTACTACCTAGGTGTTAGAAACAATCCCTAACGCGGATTGAATGGCCCGAAATCAGCTGGCTCTTCTGCAGTGAGAATCCCACCCGTGTAACTACCCACCATCCAACCGTTACTCATCAGTTGGGTTAGCACCCATGCCAGAAACTTGAAATATTTGCTGTTTGAAATCGACATACATAAACCCGCCTTATCAGGGTCTAGCCAACGCAGCCTCTCAGTTCAGTACTGAGCGCATGATCTTGATTAGCTTGACACTCCCATGACAAAAAAGCGCGTCATGACATCATCTACAGCTAAAAAAAAGGAGCTGCCGAAACCGGGCAATAAATCATTGCTTGCGACTACGACAACTCCCAAATATGCCAGTCGGAACGGGCAAGAGGATAACCATCAAGAAGCTGAAACATTCGCTGAAAACCAGCTCCAGTTTCATTATCTCCTTAAGCCCTGATAGCCACCATTCCGAAGAGGTATTACTACCAAGGTCATAGTGGCGCTACTCCCTTCCGACAGTTTTTTACATTGATTTAGAGATACTGAAGACAAAGCGTCCCTCAGCCAGGTCATCGGTGTAGAGATCTTCACCATCGCTGTCGGTATCGGTGTAAGTCAGATCAAAACCGAAGCCGGCAAAGTCTTTGGACAGACCGATGCGATAGTCAGTCGCGCTGTCCGGGTTGCCGGAACCGAAAACATCATCGTCATAATCGTAATAACCGACCGCGGCACTAAGGTTGACGCCGGCCGGCAGACCATAATCGAAGCCCAGATTGTAATAAGTGCCTGTCTCGCTAAGTCCGTAGACATCACCTGAATGTGCTACGCCCAGAGTAAAGTAGCTGTAACTGAGTGAGCCATACACTTCATTCCAGTCCAGGCCGGATTCACCCGGGTAGTCGTAACGCAGGATACCCAGATCATAGGCAATACCGGTGTCACCAATTTCATTGGCATAGCCGGCATAGTAATCCACTTCGATACTGGTATCTGGGGCTGCATCGCCGAAATCGACATTGGAGGCCCAGATGCCGGTATAAAATCCACTGCTGTGACCATAGTCAAAGCTGCCGGAAATGGCTGGTTTTTCATCAGTCTGAGAATAACCGCGCCAGACATAATCACTGGATAAAGCCACACTCGCACTGGTGCTGTGCTGACCGTTTTCACTCTCCCAGGCCATCGCTGCGCCCGAAGTCATCAGACCGCTGGCGGCCATTAACAGGATCATTTTTTTCATGTTGTTTTCTCTCTTTGTGGTGATAAACAAAATAAGGGGGCAGAGTCTACTGCCCCCTTCGTTACAGCGTTATCATTTACTGGCAACAGCGCCGATCGCCGCATTGTGCTGGCGGGTCTCAAATTGGGTGTAGAGCCAGATTGGCAGGTACATACCCAGTACGATGAAGCCAACCCAGGTTGAGAACCAGCCGACTTCCAGGCTGTTCAGATACACCACGCCAACCAGACACAGCGGGATATTGAACAGACCGAAAAGCATGGCCACATTTTTCCAGCCGGCCGGTGCTTTGAAAGGACGCTCGACATTGATAAAACGCGGGTCTTTTTTAGCTTTAACGTAAGCAAACAGACTGATACCGTTCGCACAGGTGTAACCAATCGCAGAAGCGGCCAGAATTGCTGCTGGCGTGCCCATGGATATCAGCACCAGGTTGAACAGACCGATGACCACCATCGCCAGTACCGGCGTGCCATGGCCATTCACTTTACTCAGCACTTTAGGCAGATTGCCTTCATGCGCCATGGAGTGCATGGCACGGGCAGAACCCAGATAGGCGGTTTGAATAATCAGGATCATTGCCGCAATCAGCATGATGATGGTGATAACGGATCCGGACTCACCAAATGCAGCCTGTGCAACCGGAATCATAGGTGACAGGGGCTCAGCCAGAACACCTTCCACACCCAGTACACCGATAACCGCAGCCTGTACCAGCACGAAGGTCAACAGACAAATCGCACCGCAGACAAACAAGGCTTTGGGTACATCAACCGATGGTTTTTTGTATTCCGGGCCGTAAATCGCTGCCGTTTCCCAGGCACAGGCACTCCATTGGGCGATGGCAAACAAACCAAACAGAATCAGAATATGATGCATATCCCATGACCAGTCAGCCGGAAGCCAGGATGACGTGATATTGCTCATATCCACCGAACCGGTCGCAAACGGCACTGCAGTCATTACCACCAGTGGGATGATTGAAACCGCCGCCAGAATGTAACCCAGCACCGCACCGTCTTTGAGACCGAAGTAATTGACGATGATAAGACCACTGAAGATCACCACGCCCGAAATCAACGACAGTTGGTATTCAGTAAATAGCTCACCCAGGCCGGGGAACAACCCCTGCAGGTAACTGCCAACCAGTATGGCGAAGATAGCTAACACCGGGTTCCAGGCAAACCAGTAACTCCAGGCACTGAAACCGCCAATCAACTTACCTTTGTCATACTTTCCCTGGTAGTCTTTCGATGTAAAAACGTGCTGGGCAAACCCCGGCAACCCGGATGCTTTGGGAAAGGCAGTCGCCATTTCCGCGTAGGCCAGATTCTGCATAAAGCCCTGCAGCACCGACAGCCCCCAGACCAGAATAGCCGCTGCCGCCACCCACATGGGGAAGTAACCCAGCGACGGTAAAATTAATAATGGCACCCCAGATGCGATTGCCAGCCCCTGTTTCCAGTCAATTGACCGTTCCAGTGACTCTGCATCGTGGGTGCCAACAGATGATTCGTTGTACTCACTCATATCTCTATCTCCAGCTAGTGGTTTAGCTTTTTGCTATTAGCATTGAATTTCAGACGGTTCCGAATCGGCAATTCAGGACCTGAACTGAACTTACCCCTACTGCAACAAGACTGTAATTATCTTCTGTGAGTACTCCATAGGTAGTAACGATGCGAATCTATGTTTCTGATTGACAATAGAAAACTATCACTGAAGGTGAAACCTTCAATGTCTGGCTGGCGAATTTGGAGACACCGAATCAGGCGTGTTCGTGATAAGACCGACTAACCCATCGCACCTTTGCCCAGAGGTATGCATCCATCACTGACAAGGCATAGATAAAGAGACCACCGGCAAACTGACCGATCACGGAAACCCCGGGGCTGGCCATGTTGAATGTCACTACGCCCAGTACCAGCATGAAAAAAACCATGGTGAGTCCGCGCATGGGTGACTGGTTCAGTACCTGACCAACACCTGGCAGAATAATCGCAACCAGCAACACCAGGTAGGGATGCCACAACCCCGTGCCCTGCTCATCAGGCGGCTTTTTCATAATGGCCCCCATCCAGATTAAACAGCAAAGTCTGCAGTTGTCGGCTCAAAGCAGCAATTTCTGTCGGATCCAGTGGCTGCATATCAAAATCCGCCATCCGCAAGAGCAAATATTGTCCCCTGTCGCCTTGCTTGGCCAGATAAGTCAATCTCACGGCATCCGGGGTGATCAGCAACGCTTTCACACGCTGGTCAGCAAAAATACTTTGAATATCGCCGTCGATACGCTGCAGGCTCGGCACTTTGTTTTTACTGACATAACGCGCATGTTGAGGCCAGTTTTTCGGGGGAGTAACCGGCCGCTCCCAATTCCAACCGGGACTGAAAACATCACCGCTCTGCGGTCTCATCAAAATATCCAGACTGCCCTCACTGCCGGCGGGTCTGAGCATGGTGATATGCAACCACATTATCGGTAATTTACGTGCGGTCAGATTATCCACTTCCAGTTTCAGCGCCACGCTGGTACCGGCGAACTCTCCTGCCAGGTGAGCAAAACCGGCCTGATCCAAAACACGCTGCTTAATGTCTATCACTTTGTGACTTTCACTTAATAAAGCAGCCCGGTCACGCAGTATCTGGTGGTGATGACGGCGGTAGATGAGCCACAAGCACATCGAAAATACCACGATCATCAGAATGATAAGTTGTGTCATTTTTGCCTCCTTAAACCGGCAAAAAAAGCCCCGTAACCGCAGTTACGGGGCACGAAGTCAGCGCACGACCGTGACCGGACAATGCGCCTTACTGATCACCTGCTCGGCGATAGAACCAAGCAAAACCTTGGCGACACCCGTCCGGCCGACTGACCCTGTTACCACATGGTCATGATCATTGTTTTCGGCATAATCAATGATTGCCTTGGCAATGTTATGACCGGGAACAGTAGTGCAATAGACTGGCTGCAAGTCACGTTGATGAGCCCGTTCCATCGCATCATGCAACTCCATCTGGATTTGCTCATGCGCGGCATCGAGCATATTGGAGTTCCAGAAATAAGTATGTGAAACATCCTCACCGGTAGGCATTACCACGTGAATAAAAGTCAGTTCTGCCTCTGCCAACTTGGCCAGTTCAATCGCATAGTCCACCGCTTTCTGAGCACTGTGAGAACCGTCGGTTGCACATAAGATTTTTTTCATGACGTTCCTCCTTAATAGCCTTTGGGCCGTGGCCAGGGCATCGTGAACTGATCACCCCGTTTCACAAACTGATAGCGGCGCATAACAAACCACACCGACGCGACGATATAGAAAGCCATGATCGACAGTAGTGATGCGCCATAGCCGAGGAAGGTCGCAAAATAGACCACCGAACACAGTGCCAGCAATACCAGCGCCGGTATCGGGTGAAACGGATGGATATAGCCCCGTTTGATCACACCGAGCGGCCACATTTTTCTGAACTTCATCATGTTGATCGACATGAAGGTATAGCCCAGCAACCCCGAGAGGATTGAGAAGGTGATGACCTGATCCAGCAGCCCGGTGAAAGCAAATGACACCGCAATTGGAATCAGGAAGATAATCGCCCGGAAAGGTGTACGGTAATGCGGATGAATGGCACCGAACCAGGTTGGCATATAACGATCCCGCCCCATTGAGAACCAGGCTCGGGCTGCATCGTTGATACAGCCATTGGCTGAGGCAATGGCTGCAAACATGGTCCCGATGAACAAGACCACCTGCAGAGACGGGTTACCGATAATCGAGGCCGCATCATACAACGGTGTGGTGGCCTGCCCCAGATACTGCCAGGGCATCAGACCGGTGGAGACATACCAGGTCAGACTGGCTGCCACCAATAAGGTCAGAATGCCACCGATGGTACCCAGTGGAATTGCCCGACCGGCACTACGAACCTCCTCTGCTGCCTGACAGGTGCCCTCAATACCAAGGTAATACCACATGCCAAACTGCAGGGCTGCCACAACCCCAATCCAGCCATAGGGCAGTTCGGTGAGCAGATCACTGTGCTTGAGTATGTTGCCGGGATTGAGCGGATCAGTCCCCACAAACAGGGCAATAATCGCCAAAAACGCAAACAGCGTGATAACAAAGTTCACTGTCAGCGTCATGAACACACCGCGATAGTTAAGCCAGGCCAGAAAGGCAATCGTCAGCACCACAAACGGTTGCGGATTGAGACCTTCATAGCCGGTGGCAGCTGCGACTGCAGCCATCAAATCACCGACAATCAGGGCATCGGCCGCTTCCAACATGGTGTAGGCCATCACCAGATACAACCCCACATTAAAGGCCATAAGCGGACCGATAATGTGCTTGGCCTGGGTATACTGCCCACCTGCTGCGGCTACTGTCGAGGTCACTTCCGAGTCGATCATGGCGACACAACTATATAAGAGCCCGATCACCCAGCAGGCAATCAGGGCCCCATAAGCGCCCCCTTTGGCGACGGAGAAGTTCCAGCCCATAAACTCGCCAACTAATACGATCCCAACCCCTAAAGCCCACACGTGGAAAGGGTTGAGCACCTTGAACATCGAGATGCGTTGTACATTGTCTGCAGTTGTAGATTCAGCGGTCATCGGATGCCCTCCTCTTGCTTGATTTGTTCAAGCAACTCATCGGCCCCCTCACGGGAACTGACCAGAAGCTCTTCGTCAAACTCACGCGATACACTGATGGCATCGACCAGAATCCACAGCAGTAGCAGCCCGGAGATAATCCAGGCGGCATAACTTAAAATATCCCACCAAATCATTGTGTTGCCTCCCTGTTTGAAGCTGTCTCCTGACTATCGAATTTTTCTCTGATGACTTCCCGGTATTGCTTGTTGGAAACCCGCAGCATGAAAAAGAAATAGCCGATGATCACCAGCGCCGTAATGGCAAGCATTAACGGGTCAATGGTGTAATCGAACTTGTTGTTGATAATCTCAGCAGCAGCCTGTTCGTCATAACCAAGCTTTTGCCACTGTTTCTGTTCAACAGGGGAGACGCCCAGAGATTCCCAGGAGTGGGACTGGACAATGGCTGTTTCATCGGCCGACTTACTGTCGGATTCCAGAAACAGAGGGATATAGAGACTTACATAAACGAGTACCAGAATAAACAGACTGTCAAACAACTGTCCCCGTTTAGGCTGGATCTTGGGTATATAACTGGACATAGCATTTCCTCATTAATTGACTCTTGCATCGTTTTTAGCCGCCCGGTTTTCATCCAGGTGCTTGATATCGAGGCCATAGATGAACGCTTTATCTTCCGCATAGTGACGAGTCATCGACCCGACAGAGGCGGTATTAAAGAGCACAAGCAGACCACTGGAAATGATTAACACCCATTGAACAATGGGGTCATCGACGATGTTTAAGATACTAATGAGGACGAAGCCCACAGCCAGCCAGATCAAAATGATATCCGACCAGGCCATGATACAGTCCCGTAGATACATATTTTGTATACGTTTTTTTAAATTATTATTCATGATTGTTTCCTCTCTTGTTTGAACTAATGAATTACACGAATTCCTCCTGTTGAAAAAAATGCAAAAAAGATAAGGGCCGATACTGCGCTGAAATCAAAACTTAATGACGGGGTAAGGATCATTGAAGTTATTTCTCTTTGCAGTACCGGCCCTTATTTCGATCGCTCGTTAAAAACGGGGCTTAGAAGGTCTGTTGTTGACCGGGAATCCAGCTGGTGCCGGCCAGTGGTACACGGGCCATAGCAGCAGATTCAACAGTCAGGGCAACCAGATCTTCCGGTTCCAGGTTACGCAGGTCATTCTTACCGCAGGCACGGGCCAGGGTTTGCGCTTCCAGGGTTAAAACACGCAGGTAGTTCGCCAGACGACGGCCACCTTCAACCGGATCAAAGCGTTTCATCAGCTCTGGATCCTGAGTAGAAATACCGGCAGGGTCACGACCTTCATGCCAGTCATCGTAAGAACCCGCTGTAGAGCCCAGTTTCTGGTACTCTTCTTCCCACTTAGGATCGTTATCACCCAGCGCGACCATCGCCGCAGTACCAATCGCCACCGCATCTGCACCCAGTGCCATACACTTGGCCACGTCGGCACCGTTACGGATACCACCGGAAACAATCAGCTGAACCTTGCGGTGCATGCCCATTTCCTGCAGTGCCTGCACGGCTTGGGGAATGGCTGCCATGGTCGGAATACCGACGTGTTCGATAAACACGTCCTGGGTGGCTGCGGTGCCGCCCTGCATACCGTCGACGACGATAACGTCAGCACCGGCTTTGACCGCCAGCTTCACATCGTAGTAAGTACGGGTGGCACCGACTTTGATATAAATCGGCACCTGCCAGTCGGTGATTTCACGCAGTTCCTTGATCTTGATTTCCAGATCGTCTGGACCGGTCCAGTCTGGATGACGACAGGCAGAACGCTGATCCACGCCTTTTGGCAGGGTACGCATCTTGGCCACACGATCGGTGATTTTCTGACCCAGCAGCATACCGCCACCACCCGGTTTTGCACCCTGACCCAGTACCACTTCGATGGCATCGGCTTTACGCAGATCATCGGGGTTCATGCCGTAACGTGAAGGCAGGTATTGATAGACCAGTTTGGTGGACTGACCACGCTCTTCCGGCGTCATACCACCGTCACCGGTTGTGGTAGAAGTACCGACCGCTGAGGCACCACGGCCCAGTGCTTCCTTGGCATAGGCAGACAAAGCACCAAAGCTCATACCGGCGATCGTAATGGGGATTTCCAGTTCGATCGGTTTCTTGGCAAAACGGTTACCCAGGGTCACCGAGGTGTTGCATTTTTCACGATAACCTTCCAGCGGGTAACGCGACATACTCGCGCCCAGGAACAGCAGGTCGTCGAAGTGTGGCAGCTTGCGCTTGGCACCGGCTCCGCGGATATCATAAATACCGGTATCGGCAGCGCGGCGGATTTCAGCCATCGTCGATTGATCAAATGTCGCTGACTCGCGCGGTACGGTCATGTATTTTCTCTTTTCACTCATTTCTATTTCCTCGCAATATCAGCAATTAATAAGCACCAGCGTTATCAACTTTGAAGTTGTAAAGCTGTCTGGCAGAGCCGTAGCGTTTGAAATCTCTCGGGTCCTGATCAGTCACCCCGGCACGTTCAAACAGCTCGGTCAGTTCCTCGATGTGTTCGGCACGCATTTCTTTTTCAGTGCAGTCCGCACCCAGGGATTTAACGCTGCCTTTGACATAGATGTGTGCTTCATAGAGTGAGTCGCCCAGCGCCTCACCGGCATCGCCACACACGGCCAGTACACCGGCCTGCCCCATAAAGCAGCTCATGTGTCCGACGCTGCCTTTAACGAGGATGTCGACACCTTTCATGGAAATACCACAACGTGAACCGGCATCACCTTCAATCACCAGCAGACCACCGTGCGCAGTGGCACCGGCTGCCGACGAGGCATTGCCTTTAACACGAACCAGACCTGACATCATGTTTTCAGCGACGCCTTGGCCGGTGTGACCGTGAATGGTAACCTCAGCCTCCTGGTTCATGCCGGCGCAGTAGTAACCAGCCGGACCATGGATATCGATTTTCAGTTTCTGATTAACGCCCACCGCCAGGTTGTGATGGCCTTTTGGATTCAGTACGTCCCACTTTTCGATGGTCATTTCATCGTGCTGGTCGTGCAGCGCCTGATTCAGGTCACGCACTGTCTGTACTGCCAGGTCAACCGTGCCCACGCCATTGATGGTTTCGACTGCAGCGGTTTGTTCTGCTAAGTTGTTTGTGCTCATTATCTTCTCCTAATCACCAAATCTCAGTTGCCATTACGTTCCCAGACGTAGATACGTGAAGGTTCCGGTTCCCAGACCTTGGCGTCTTCGATACCCGGCAGCGTTGTCAAAGCCTGATATTCAGATGCCATCGCCACGTAATCGTCGGTTTCTGCGATCACAGCCGGTTTACAGGCAATCGGGTCACGTACCACGGCAAACCCGTCTTTGGTGCCAATCGTTAAGGTGTAAAAACCATCCAGCGTTTTCAGCGCGTTTTCGAGTGCTTCATTCAGAGAATCACCCTGCTGCAGACGGTAGGTCAGGTAACCGGCCGCCACTTCAGTATCGTTTTCAGTATTGAATTCAATCCCTTCGCGTTGCAGCTCTTTACGCAGGCGGTTGTGGTTGGAAAAAGAGCCGTTATGGACCAGGCACAGATCCAGACCGGTTGAGAATGGATGACTGCCTGCCATGGTCACGGCAGATTCTGTTGCCATACGGGTATGGCCAATGATGTGGCTGCCTTTCATGTTGCCCAGATTGAACATATCGACGATACGTTCCGGCAGACCCACTTCTTTCAGGATTTCGATCGATTTACCGGAGCTCATGATCAGCACGTCATCATGATTTTCTTCCAGGTAGTCCTCGACTTTTTCAGCATCGACACCAACTTTGAATACGGCGACTTTACTGTTCTGGAACCAGTTCACTTTGGTATCCAGGGCTTTTTCAATGTCTTTGGCGAGTGCTGCCCAGTCATAATTTTCGTCTTCATGACGCAGGGTCAGTTTGATGCCGTCTTCAACCGCATCGCCATAGACCGCAAAACCGGCACTGTCAGGACCACGTTCGGTCATCGCAATCAGCATCGGGGCGAACAGTTTGCCAATTTCGCTCTCGTATTTATCGTTTTTCAGATAAAGACCAACGATTCCACACATAAGATTTCTCCTAAAAAACGCCTC
Organism: uncultured Methylophaga sp.; assembly: GCA_965229455.1. Taxonomy (GTDB): domain Bacteria; phylum Pseudomonadota; class Gammaproteobacteria; order Nitrosococcales; family Methylophagaceae; genus Methylophaga. Next base: position 1,335,130 of record OZ245877.1, on the reverse strand, counting down.
TCAGGCGGAGTATTAATAAAACTCAACGTAGCGGTTGATTTCCCAATCGGAGACATGACGCATGTACTCCACCCATTCCATGTGTTTCAGTTCCAGAAACTCCTTGGCCAGACCTTCACCCAGCGCCCCTTTGATGACTTCATCTTTTTCCAGCGCCAGCAGTGCCTCGTGGAGGTTCTGTGGCAGGATGCCGATACCGTTTTGTTCCAGTTCGGCCGGTGTCATGTCGTAGAGGTTTGAGTCGTGACCTTTGCCTGGATCCAATTGGCGTTCCACGCCGTCCAGACCGGCAGCAATGGCTGCTGCAGCAGTCAGATAAGGGTTGCAGGTGCCATCCGGCAGCCGCAGTTCGATGCGTCCGTAGGGGATACGCACCATGGTCGAACGGTTGTTATTACCGTAAGAAATATAGGCTGGTGCCCAGGTCGCACCGGACAGGGAGCGGCCGACGACCAGACGTTTGTATGAGTTAACGGTAGGCGCTGCTATCGCAGTCAGTGCAGGAGCGTGCTCCAGGATGCCAGCCATAAAGTGATAGGCCAGTTTCGACAGGCCAAGACCATTGGGGTCACTGTCATCATGGAACAGACTCTTCTCACCATCACCAATCGACATATGCATATGCATGCCATTGCCGGGGCGGTTACTGAACGGTTTCGACATGAAGGAGCAGATCATGCCCATTTCATTGGCGATTTCGCTGGCGCCCATCTTGAACATAATGTAGTCATCAGCGCTCTTGAGGGCATCAGCGTAGGTGTAGTTGATTTCAAACTGACCATTCGCATCCTCGTGGTCGATCTGATAGATATCGAGACCAACTTTCATCAGCGCTTCGGTCATTTTTTCGAGGTACTCACCCTGGCGCTTGATACCTTTGTAGTCGTAGCAGGGTTTTTGCAGGGTATCGGTTTCTTCCCATGGCTCAATCTTGCCGGTGACCGGATCTTTCTTTAGCAGAGAGAATTCAGGTTCCAGACCGGTGTAGAGAATCCAGCCTTTTTCTTCCAGGCGCTTGATCTGGTTTTTCAGGACCACGCGGCTGTCATGACCGTAAGGTTGTCCATTGACATGACCGTCGCAGATGATGCGGGCATAGCCTGGCTGCCAGGGCAGCAAACTCAGGGTACTTAAATCACCCACCGCCATATAATCGGGACCATTAGGCGCAATGCCCATGCCCCAGATAGCGCCCCCGGCGAAGCCGGCACCATTAGTGGTAATGTCTTCCAGGTGTGAAGCAGGGACAGATTTAACCTTGGCGACACCGTGAATATCGACAAACTGAGCCAAGACGTATTTAACATCATTGTCTTTCAGAAACTTCTTGGCCTGCTCGATTTGGGCTGACTCCAGAAGTGTGTCGTTGTGTTCGTATTTCATGATCTCTTTCCTTCTGTTTATAAAAACAGCGTTGGTGATTAAGTAAGCGAGTAATAAAAATTGAAACCGACCGGGCCGCCGCCCTGCTCTTCGATAATGCTGAGCAGGGTTTTCCACAAATAAGGTCCGAAGGTTCCGTCACACCAGATGCGATAAACAGATTGGCCGTTGAGCGTCTGCTTCAGCAGCGTTGCTGATACACCGGCGATGACAGTCATGACCAGACGATTTTCTGCCAGGGTCGCGCCGTCCAAATCGATGGCACACACTTCAGAAAACAGGGCTGGGGTCAGCTCACCGCTGACAATAAATGCCGCGTCATTGCGCATCACTTTATGCACACCGCCCTCATTCACGGCGGTGTCGTTGAGCATCCGGGCAAGGTCGTTTTCCGGCCGGTCTTCCAGCAGAAACTCGGTATTACCCAAACGCATCACCAGACTGCCGTTGTCCTGTGGCGTCCAGCTGTTAGTGGTTTCAGGCAGCTTGATTCCCGCTGTCTGCAACCAGTTGGCAGCCTGTGGTCCTTTCACACCAAAACGATTGAGATTGCTGACATCGCAGATACTCAAGGTCTTGCTGCGTGAGGCTTCCACATCGGCTGCATCAAAGCTCAATGCAGTCTCCATGCCATTGACTTCCCCGCTGACCGGCTTCCTTAATGCGTGAGCAAAGGCCACCGGACTCATTAATACGGCGTCTTGCATGATTACTCTCCTCTACTCTCTAAAAGGTGGAAAAACGGTGCATTGCAGGCGGTCGCCGATACCATCGCACCTGAGTCGGTACGGATCTGGAAACGGGCGCCGTCATGGCTCTGTTCAGGCGGCACAAAGGCAAAGCCGATGTGACGGTCGAGATAGCCGCTGTAGGAAATACTGGTGACTCGTCCAGCGATACGGCTTGCACTATCAATGACCAGGTTGCACTCATTTGGCATCTCGCCGTTGAAGCCCGGATCCAGTACAAAAGTGGTCAGCTTCTTGTTAAGCGGCTTTTTCTCCAGGATTTTCAGGCTGCGCTGACCGATAAAGAACGGTTTATCCATCGCCACCAGAGATTCAGAATGCGCTTCAAACGGGTTGGTCAGACCATCGGTATCGTGACTCACCAGGTGATGTCCCATCTCCAGACGCAGCAGACGCTGGGCATCGGTTCCGAATGGGCGTATGCCTGACGATTTACCGGCTTCCATCAGTGCTTTCCAGACATGCAGACCGGCTCTGTAGGGCACATGGATTTCGAAGGCGAGATCGGCAACAAAGCTGACACGCATCACGCGGGCATCGACACCGGCCACTTTTCCGGTACGGAACGCGCCTTTACCCATGCCGGCTTCAGACACATCAATCTCGGTCAGCGCCGCCACGACATCACGGGACTTGGGACCTGCGACAGTCATCGCTGCCATCGCACCGGTCAGGTTGACCAGCGTGACCTGCATCTTCCACAGCTGAACGTAGCGCTGCATTTCACGGTAAACGGTCGCGGCATTGGATGAGTTGGTGGAGACATAAAACTGGTCTTCCGCCATTCTCACCGCGACACCATCGTCACTGACCACACCGGCTTCATCGAGCAGCATGGCAATACGACTGCCACCGACTTTTTGATCGGCAAACTTACCGGTGTAAAAACGTTCCAGGAAGGCGCCGGCATCGCTGCCGAAGACCTCGATTTTGCCTAGGGTGCTGCCGTCGATCATGCCCACGCTCTCGCGTACCGCCAGCGTTTCCTGCTGTACCGCCTCACTGGCAGTCAGACCGGAACCGGCCGGCGCATAATAGGCCGGACGCATCCAGACACCGGCTTCCATCATTTCACCGCCGTGATCCACATGCCACTGGTGCATGGCGGTATAGCGGTGAGGATGGAAACCACGTCCACCCAGGTGACCAATCGGGGTCGGATGGAAGAATGGACGTGCCGTCGTAGTGCCGATTTTTTCAACAGGCAGCTGACGGATACGAGCCAGGATCCGGATGGCATTCATATTGGAATGCTTGCCCTGGCTAGGGCCCATGCCGACCGTGGTAAAGCGTTTCATCAATTCGATATTGTCGAAACCTTCTTTGGCGGCATTGATAAAGTCCTTAACCTGGATATCCTCGTCGAAATCAACAAAGTTCTTGCCTTTAGGATGGTTGACGATGGGATAAGGATGGCTGGGCCGGTTGACCGATGCGGCTTTAAAACTCTCCAGCTGAACCACTTTACCCAGGTAATTAGCGGCTTCCGTCGCAGCACGGCGACCATCCTGCTGACGTGATTTCAAATCAAACACGCCGTTGACCTTACCGGCAGCAAATACGCCTTCAGGCAGCTGGGCCGGGACGAACTGTTCGACATCGTAGTCGTAGCCCATTTTGGTACCGGCCTGGTATAGCAGCGCGGCAGCCGGTGCCCAGCCGGCACTCATGGCAACGCCATCACAACTCAGACGCACACTGCGGCTGGTATCAGCTTCAGCGGTGTTTTCGTTATAAGGACAGACCACCACCTCTTTCACGCCCAGCTTGTCACCAGTGGGCACGGCTTCATAAATGCAGCTGCCTTTATGCACGCTGATGCCACTGTCTTTGACCTTTTGAGTCAACTCCTGACCAGCACCACTGATGCGCATATCAATGACGGCAACGACTTCAACACCGACCGAGGCCAGATCCAGTGCCGTGCGGTAGCCATGATCATTGGCTGTCACAACCACGCCTTTTTCAAATGGCTTGACTGCATAACGATGCACCAACCGCTGAGCAGCGCTGCTCAGCATCACGCCTGGCAGATCGTTGTAGCGGAACACGGGTGGCTGTTCGAATACGCCGGTCGCGACGATCACGGATTGTGCACGAACCTTGGTGATGCCGCTTTTTTCGACAATCGGCACCAGGTGGTCAGTGTAATAACCACCGGCATAAGCATCGGTAATCAGGCGGATATTGCTGTTGGCTTCGACTTCACTCAGCAGCGTATTCAGTGTGTCCGCAGAAGTCTGATCACCGGCATAGTCATAGCTCAGACTGCCGCCTGCCTGACGGTTTTCATCGACCAGGATGACACTCAGCCCTTCCGCTGCCGCAGTCAGTGCAGCCGACAGACCGGCCGCACCGGCACCGACCACCAGAACATCACAGTGTGCATGGCGTTTGGGGCGGATGTGGCGTGGGTAGTTAAAGTTCACCTCACCTAAACCGGCTGCCTTACGGATTTTGTCTTCCCAGAACGGGAATAGGCGCTTTGGCTTGTAAAACGTTTTGTAGTAAAAGCCGACTGGCAGGAATGGTGACAAGTAATCGATATACTTGTTCTTGTCCTTAATAACGCCGCCATCGGTATTCACCGCTTTCAGCTTCATATCATGACTGACAGGCCAGACGTCGGCACGGATATTGGTATCTTCGCCATCGGTCATCAATGCGTTGACATCGTGATTGGCAAAACTCAGCAATCCGCGGGCACGGTGATATTTAAAGCTGCGACCCAGAACGCGGATACCGTTGGCCCAAAGCGCACTGCTGATGGTGTCGCCTTCATAACCCTGTACCTGCTGACCTTCGTATTCAAACGTCAGGGGCTTGTCGCGGTTGATCCACTCGCCTCTTTTCTTTGCAATTCGACTGGTCATTTTGCTTCCTCCTGACCGGCAATGTAGGTACGGACGACTTTGTCAGCCATCGTGTCGCGTTCGGCAATAAACCAGGTGCCGCTGGGCCCGTGGTACCACCATTCCTTTTTTACACCGGGGGCACCATGACGGTAGTGCACGTAGGCAGCCCACTCCTTGTCGCTGCAGGTGTCGGGATTCGGCATATCGCGGTATTCACCGCCGTAGGTGAATTCGCTGAGAGGCCGGATGCCGTTGATTGGACATTGAAGTAATTTCATCGCTTAGCTCTCATTAATGGCCGACCGAGGCTGCACCTTTTTCACCGGTCAGCTCGTAGTCTTCAAAACGGGATAAACGGAAAGGCTGGATCAGATCCGGCGCCAGATCACGGGCAATGGTCTCGGCCATCGTCTTACCGCTGATCGGTGTCGCCTTGAAGCCCCAGGTGCCCCAGCCGGCGTCGAGATAGAAACCTTCCACCGGGGTCTTGCCCATGACCGGCGCAAAGTCCGGTGTCAGGTCAGCCATACCGGCCCACTGACGCACCACTTTGACGTTGGACAGGAACGGGAACATATCGACGATGTGCGAGGTGAGGCCCTCCACGAAGTCCAGTGAACTGCGGGTCGAATGCACTTCGTAAGGGTCCAGCGAGGAGCCCATCACCAGCTCACCACGGGATGACTGGCTGACATAAACATGCAGGCTGCCGGACACCAGGATGGTATCGAGCCAGGGTTTCATCGGCTCACTGACACAGGCCTGCAGCGGATGAATCACAATCGGGGTGTCGATATCGACCATGTCAGTAATACGCGGTGTGAAGCCGGCAACGGCAGACAAGACGCGGTTCGTTTCGATATAGCCTTTGCTGGTATTGACGCCGACGACCTTGCCACTTTTCACATCAATGCCGGTGACTTCGGTCATCTGGAAGATTTCCACGCCCATGCGATCAGCTTCTTTGGCATAGCCCCAGGCCACAGCATCGTGACGCGCCACAGAACCCGGTGCGTGATACAGCGCGCCCAGGATCGGCGCCTGACCACTACATTGGATATCAAGCTGCGGACAGGCTTTGGAGATTTCATCGGGGCCGACCACATAGCTCTCGACACCGACATGCTTATTGACTTCAGCACGCCAGCGCATAGTGCGCATGGCGGATTCGGTGTGTGCCAGCGTAAAGTGACCACGGGTGGAGTAAAACAGGTTCAGATCCAGCTCTTCTGACAGGTCTTCATACATCTTGACGCTGGCATCGTAGAAATTGACGCCTTCCGGTGTCAGGTAGTTAGAACGAACAATGGTTGTGTTACGGCCGGTGTTACCGCCGCCGATATAGCCTTTTTCAAGCACCGCCACGTTGGTGATGCCGTAATCTTTGGCCAGGTAGTAAGCTGCAGCGAGGCCATGACCACCGCCGCCGATAATGACAGCATCATAGCTTTTCTTGGGCTGCGTGCAGTCCCGGAAAAAGCGTGGTGCCGGATGTTCTTTGCTAAGACCGTATTTCAAAAGTCCTAATGGCATTCTTAACCTCCACTGCCGTGGCGCTTGCTTCTACTACCTAAGAAGTAGACTGCGGCTACCACCTTTTTAGTAAACATTGTTTCACTATATGAAACTTGATTTCCATTTACGCATGACTGATTTTTGATGTCAATACTTGTTGTAAACTTTTTTTCATATAATGAATCTTTGGTTCGTCCCTGTGCTGAAAACTGATGTATAATCAAAGCCCTGACAGAGGCATACAACGGAGTATTTTCAGGCGTGAACAACAAAGAACCGCTTAACACAGGAACTGGCCACTCGCTGGACAAACATCTAGGCAACACACTGCGCCACCTGCGGATGGAGAACGGTCTGACTATTGCCGAAGTCAGCAAACGGGCCAATGTCAGCCGTGGCATGTTGAGCAAAATCGAAAACGGTCTCACGTCACCCAGCCTCGAAAAACTGGAACATCTGGCCAACGCGCTGGGTGTCACCCTGTCCCGGCTGTTTCATGACTACGACACGCCCAAGGCCGGTGCCCAATACGTCCGTCACGGTGAAGGCATGGAAGTGGTTCGTCGTGGCACCAAAAGCGGGCACACCTATCATCTGCTGGCCTATGACACGGGCCCGAAGAAGCTGTTTGAACCGTTCCTGATTTCGCTCGATGAAGACAGCGAGGTGTTTGATCCTTTCGAGCACGCCGGTACCGAATTCATCTATATGCTGGAAGGCAAGCTGGAATATTCTGTAGGCGACAAGCGCTATATCCTCGAACCTGGTGATTCGCTGACTTTTGATGCTGAACAGCCGCATCGACCGATGGCCAAACTGGACATGCCGATCCGTTACCTGGCTATCATTTACTACGACAGCCTCGACGACTTTGAAGGCGATCAACACAACTAAACTCGGGCCTGGGCAGACTGGCGTACCAATAAAGCCGCCATGTCAGTAAAGCTCTGCATCAATTGCTGTTTGAGTTGTGTTGAGTAATTAAGCTTGTCCAGCGCCATCGACATACTGGTGAGCCAGGCCTGACTGACACTGTCATCAATATCAACATGGGCATGGATCTGGCGCACGTTGGAGTGCCCCCACTTTTCTGCATAAAGTTTGGGGCCACCGAAAAGGCCGGAAAAGAAATTGAACTGCTCCATCCGGGCATGGGCCATACCATGTCCCCGCAGGTGCAACAGATAAACAGGCTTGCCGACCTCAGTCGTTTCCAGGATGCCGCAGAAAGTCTCCACCAGTTGCTCAACGCCTTCCGCGCCACCAATCTGCTGGTAAATACTTTCACGGCGATTTGTCATCGCTTGCTGCATGCTTACCCCCTAACCACTCAGCAATCATTAATGAAACGATTTTAGTGAGGGGCAACTGCCGGTGAAATACCGATGAGTGTGTACTACCAAAGAGGTATATCCGCTTCCATAGCGTGTTTTCACAATGTGATAAACCTGTGTTAATGTCCTACAAAAAAGTGTGGAATTGGCTATGTCATTAAGCCTGTTGGTCTATCGAAGTCGTTCAACCAACCAACTAAAGAAAGATAAAGTTGTGGCGATGTCAAAGCACTTCGCCGACAGGAATCGTCACCGCGATATCACCGGTATGCTGGTGTTTGATGGTGAATTTTTTATGCAGGTGCTGGAAGGTCCCAGGCAAAGGGTGAGCGCTTTATATGACCTGATTCAGACCGATCCCAGGCATGAAGAAGTAGTCACCGTGCTCGAAGAACCGATATACAGACGAACCTTCGATGACTGGGGATTGGGATTTATCGTCATCAACGATGAGGGCGGTAAACAAATCATCTCCAGTGACCTCAATTTTGACGACCAACTCCACAGACTAGGTCTCGATAATCTTGAACGGGTTGATGCGACACGTGCTTCCCTGATCATCGATGCCTTTGCCAAGGGCCGCTGGCGCGACTCCTATAACATCCCCTCAAGAAAACTCTATGACGATCTCAACGGCATCGTGGTAAGGCCGAATGAGAAAGCGGTACCTATCGGAAACTACCCGGTTAATTTTGCTTTCCAGCCTATTGTTAACCCCATCAGTAAACTGGTGACTTCTGCTGAGGCTCTGCTGAGGGGGCCAAATAGTGAATCCCCCCTCTCTATCCTGTCTCAGTACAGTGGTATCGATCTGTATCAATTCGACCTGGAATCTAAACAATACGCACTGCAAATTGCGGCAGATATGGGCCTGCCCTGCCGGATTTCACTCAACCTGTTGCCGATGTCACTGATTATGGTGCCGGATGCTGTGGATTTCCTGCTGGATACGATAGAAAGTCTGGGGCTTTCCAGTGAGCAGATTGTGGTGGAAATCACCGAAGAAGAGGCTATCACTAATTACGATGCCTTTTTCGGCGCCATTACCCGCTTGCGCGGTGCTGGTATCAAAGTAGCGATAGATGACTTCGGTGCCGGCTATGCCGGCCTCTCGTTGCTCGCCGAGTTTCAACCTGACAAAGTCAAAATAGATCGTAAACTGATCCAGGGCATTCAGACTAATGGACCCAGACAAGCTATTGTGCGAGCGATTGTTGAGTGTTGTTACTCTCTGGGGATCTCGGTCATTGCTGAAGGCGTGGAAGAAGCTGCTGAAGTTCAGTGGTTGCTGGCAGCGGGCGTCAGTAAATTTCAGGGCTTTTACTTTGCACGCCCCTCACTTAACAGTTTCCCGCAAATCAGTTGGTAAAACACTCACCACGGCGCTACCCGCTGCATGACGTGAAAGATCAGATTCTGTTCATTGACGCCTGAGACCGCTGAAGCCCCCGGGCCAATCGCATAAATAGCCACATCTTCTCCACCATGCGTCTCTGAACCCAGCGGCACCATCGCTTCCTGATGATAACCTTTTGCCTCGGTATCAACATGACTGAGGTCATGCCGTCCTGTATTAGCTGGCTGACTGTAAGCCACATCCGCATCCGTTTCATCGCCCAAATCCCGGAAGCCCAGACCGTTGGCATAGCCCAGCGTGGTATAGGGCATGCCATCTTCTGCGACTGCCGGTTCCTGTTCACCGATATTAACGACTTTTCCCAGGATCGGATTACCGCGCTTGGGATAACCGGCCATGGTAAAGACATGACTGTGATCAGCAGTCACGATAATCAGTGTTTCTTCGCTGTTGGTGTGCTCCAGCGCGACCTCGACTGCACGAGCAAACTCAATCGTGTCTGTCAGGGCGTTATAGGCATTACCGGCATGATGAGCATGATCAATCCGTCCGCCTTCCACCAGCAGGAAAAAACCATTTTCATTGTTATCCAGAATATCAATCGCTTTAGCTGTCATCTCACTGAGCGATGGTTCGCCGGCATCATCATTGCCGCGATCAGCCTCATAGTGCATATGTGAGTCTTCAAACAGCGCCAGCAGCTTCTGAGTTTCAGCAGGATTCACGGCATCAAATCCCGCCTGATTCTCGATGTAATGACCGCCCGGATATTGTGCCTGCCACTCATCAATCAAGTTGCGCTGGTCATTTCGGTCACCAGTGAATAAGCTCATTTCATCCTCGTTATCCGAGGCTGGCTGATTGGGCAGAAAATGACGACGGCCGCCGCCCATCATCACCTCGATACCGTCAATATCAACAGTTGGATAACGTTGCTCCAGTCGCTGCTCAAAACTGACCAGTTGCGAGGCAATATCTTCACAGCCTGCTGTCACTGCATCCTCTGGCAGATCAGCGCTGTCTTCCCAGTTCCGTTCCGGTGACTTGGCATAGGTCGCTGCTGGCGTGGCGTGCGTGACCCGGGTTGTGGTGACAAAGCCTGTCGACTGCCCCGCCATTTCCGCGAGTTCCAGTGCGCTGACCAGTTCATTACCACTGACGCTGGTGCAGTCACCGCGCGTGACGTCTTCATCAATGCCGATAATACCGGCATCTGTTTTCACACCGGTGATTATCGCGGTCATGGTACCGGCAGAATCCGGTGTCTGGGCATCCACATTGTAGGTTTTGGAGAGTCCGGTAAACGGAAAGGCTTCAAAGCTCAGGCTGTTCTCTTCCCCGGGCAGGCCTTTGTTCTGACCATCCAGAATCCGCGCCGCGGTAATAGTGGACACGCCCATGCCATCACCGACAAACAGAATGATGTTTTTGGCTTTTTGACCTGGCTCAAATACCGGTTTTTCTGCCAGTTTAGCTGCTGCGTCCTGAAACCAGGGATTATTCAGTTGCTGGCTAGGGATAATCGTTGGCTCAGCATCAATCCCTAAACTCATCGCAAACAAGGTAATCGCAGAAAACCACGAAAAGTGTTTTTTAGCCCTCAAAGCTGAAGCTCCAATTCTTTAACTCGTTCGTAATTAACAGTGTCACAAAGGTTAGCTGCCACAGATGACAGCGTTATTTCTCCTGGCGGAGAAATGACAAAATTCGTCGCAACTTTCCTATTGACGTTGTGCAACGGTTACCACTAATCAGTCACGCTGATATTATCCTACCAACCAGAGAACTTTGGTCTTCTTCAATCTAGATTGCCCCTGAATTGCTATGTGAATGTTTTGCAGGGTACTTGAACTTTTTAATAAATAAGTGAATCATATAGGTAGACGGGTAAGTCCTGCTATGTGCCTGATTCGTTCCCTTCCATCGGTTGGCAAGAGTTTCAGGAACCAGACATAACAGGGGCCGTCTTTTTTTTGCCCGCAGTTAGCTTAGATACTCCGTCTCAAATGCGATCTTGTCAGCATAGTGTTGATACCATGCCTGATCACCGCGTTCATACTTCCTGAATATTCCCCAGCAAAATAAATCCACAGCCTGCAATCCTGTATTGGCTTTTGAATCTTCATGACTGATGTTGAGCGGTACATTAAGTGGCAACCTAGCCTCAAGTTGATTAGCTAGATATTGATTGAAGTCTTCGATTTCTTCTTTGTTTTTGCATTTATCAACAATCAGTGTAGCGGCAGGGTTGACCGCAGTCAGATCAACTTCATCCAGTAAGAACCTAGCCAGGAAATTATAAAGCTTCTTACGACCATCCTTGGTTGTCAGGCGCTCATCAACTCGTTGCTTATTCAATGCGACAGTATAAATTCGCCAACCATCAGCTTTAAGTTGTCTGTAAAAATACGTCTTTATTGGCAGAGACACATGGGTGGCATGTAACTCCTCAACCCGTCTTTTATTGTTCTTCTTCTGATTCAACTTATTTTTTAAAGTTCTTTTTACAGCGGTTTTGAACGCGTCCACAGCGCATTTATTATCACAAACCAACAGCGTAATAACGAACTTGCGTGATGGGCTTTTAGCATCAAAGTCGAAGCCTAAATCACCAGATTCATCAAGAAAAATAAACACCAGACAGTCCTTGTCGACAAGTCATATCAATCTAATTTACACAAACGTCATTGAACATTTCCCGGGCCTCACTCATCCAGATCGGCCAATTACATATCTAGACTGCATAAATTTTAAGCTTCATGATGAGGCAGGACTTGCCCAACATCCCTATCCCCCGTCATGAAACACCACTTTCGAAGGACATTTAAGCGCGTACCCAAAATGGGTACCATAATCCCCACATTGGGTCTTTTCAACTTATGAAACCTTCCAATATCACACCGGCGTTTTTCCTGTAACTTTGTACTTAAATAAGCACCGTTACTTTTTATTTTTCTTGGAATTTTTCCAGGTGCTTAGTAAATGCCTCTCGGCTGACGTCGTTATAACCCGTCTCTAAATAACCCTGTTCATGATAGTAAAGCCAACGCTTAATGGCTTGCGTTTTGCCCCATTCGCCATCACGTAGTCCTTCAGTAAACATCACAGGGTTATCAAGCCAGTCGTCCGGATACCAAAGGTCATAATCTTTTTTGAACAGTGTTAGTTTTTGACGCCTGTAATACGACGGTAAGTCATACAGATCAGAGACAAACATATAGCCACCACAATACGCACTGATATCTGCTTTCACTTCTTTGACGGCAGGGACATACACTTTTTGTTTTAGTGCAATGGCAAAACAAGCGGCTATGTCTGCTCTACATTTGTAATAGCGATAACTCCAACCACCACAAATGTGATAACGCTTAACTTCTCTCTCACCCAGCTCTCTTATCGGCTCTTCGATAATCATCAGTGCATCATTGTCGTTATATGCGTTGGGGGAGACCACCAGTTTGAGTGTTAAACGACTGCCCTCCTCCTTGGAAAGCGCTTGCAGAAACGTTTTAAACTGCTCAGGGTGTTTGTAAAAATGGCGAATGCTGTAGATCTGATTATCCGCACCTTCTAACCACTCTAGCCTTACCCTGAACAAATCACAGGCGGCTTGCAGAATGTCGTGGCTTAGCTTCGACAGAAGTTTCTCAGAGGATGAGGTATCTTCAATTGTCAGACCGTGACCAAAAAAGCGGGGAATCTGGCTACGATGGACGCCATGTTTTTCAAACAAAAGAATAAAGCGATCCGCAACAGATTGTTCTTGCTGATCTTTTTTACTGAGAAACGTTGTAAACCAAGTGAAAAGCTTTCTGCCCCAGTCGAAAATCGTCAGTCCCGAGGCAATTTCACCAAGGCTCACCATTAATCCTCGGTTTCCATACGGTAGCGATGTTCTCCTAAAGTCTCACCCTCATATTTCCAATACATCGGACCTTGTACCGCCTTACAATTCAGGCCAATGTTTTGCAATGCTTTTTGTGCCGCAGCAGAGAGACTCGTCACTTCATCCCAACCCGCTTTTACAAGAGCGGGTGTGATGAACTTGGCTTTTATATCAGCTTCACTCAGTTGTTTTTTGTCTTCGTTGTTCACTGGCAGCAGTCCCTGCATATTCCGACTGTCATTGGGATGATAACCCTACGCTCTCAACGTGCCAAACTTGTCACACTTTTACTGTGGATTACACTCAAGCTCAGAATAATAATCACCAAACACAATTTCCACCCGTAGTCGCTCTCCTGCTTTTGCGAGTGAAGCCGGGTTGGAAACCTGCTCCAGCCACTGGCTGGCCTGATTGGCTGGAATCAGATTGCAGATATCACCAATGGGCCAGTGGAAATACAGCTCATTGTTTTTCTTCTCTGCTAACACATCAGGGTCAGTGCTTTCCGGAATAGGAATATAGGAACTGAACATTTCCAGCCCGCCCTGCTGCTCCGGGTCGTTGGCAAAATACTCCAGTGAAATATCCCAGCCCCGAACCAGTCCGGCCAGTTCATTGCCCTGCTCCAGGCTGAAGCCATACATTGCCAACGTACCGTCATTGACCTTGGGCAATTTATTCAGCGCCTTCTGCACTGCTTTGATGGCCTGACTGTCCTGTTCACTGAGTCCATCCAGAGAAAGCAGCCAGTCACCTAAGTCAATCGCCGACTGAATGAGTTTCTTGTGCGATTTGTCGAGCAGTATATTAGCCATAATGATAAATATTTAAGCAAATACAGTAGTGATCAGATACACGGTATAGCCGACATGAGCCGAGAGCAAAATGCCGCCCTCAATGCGATTGATTCGCCCCTGTTTACCGAAACCGTAACCAAACACAAACAGCGACAGCGTCAACACCATCATGGTCATCACATCGCGATACAGCAGTTCCGGAGAGACGGCCATCGGGGCAATGCTGCCGGCGATACCCACCACGGCCAGGGTGTTAAACAAATTGGAGCCGATGATATTACCCAGCGCGATATCATGCTCGCCTTTACGGGCGGCAATCACTGACGAGGCCAGCTCGGGCAGAGAGGTACCCACAGCTACAATGGTGAGACCGATAATCAGGTCACTGACGCCCAGGGCTGTAGCGATTTCCACCGCCCCCCAGACCAGTACCCGGGAACTCAGAATCAATAGCAGCAAGCCGGTAATCAGCCAGAACACGGCACGTTTAATCGGCATTTGCTGCTGTTCAAGCTCCTGCTCCATTTCGGTACCAAATTCATCTGCTTTTTTCTGCATGCCCTGCCAGATGGTCCAGCCCATCAGAACAGCGAATATCAGCAGCAGGACGATAGCGTCCAAACGTGACAGATTGCCATCCCAGAGCTGCCAGGCTGCGGCGAAGGTAATGATGGTGAGGATAGGCAGCTCTTTTCTCAGCACCTGAGAATGTACTGCAATCGGGCTGATTAAAGCTGTGATACCCAGAATCAGGGCAATATTGGTGATATTGGAGCCATAGGCGTTGCCCAGGGCGATACCGGGATTTCCCTGCGACGAGGCCAGTGCCGAGACCACCATTTCCGGTGCAGAGGTACCAAAGCCGACAATCACCATACCTATTAATAAGGCAGGCATGCCGAAGTGCCGTGCGGTAGCGGCGGCGCCTTCAACAAACTTGTCTGCACTCCAGACCAGTAAAATCAGGCCAAAAATGACAGCAGCAATAGCAAGGCTCATACAGGTGATTACTCCGATTCAATGCGTTAGAAACAAAAGCCTGCCCAATCATAGCAAGCCTGAAAATGCTTATCAGAATAATCTCATCAGGTCGCTACGATTCGGTGTTTTATGCCGGTGTTACCTGGATTGCTGAAAGGACTGAACCCAGTCAAACACATCCGCAGCGGGCATCGGTTTGGCGATGTAATAGCCCTGAATCGTCTCACAGCCAAATTGCATCAAAGTGTCACACTCGGCTTCGGTCTCAACCCCTTCCGCGACAATGTGCCGTTTGAAGGTTTGTGCCAGCTCGATCACACCTTTCACAATCGCCATATCGCCCTCGCTTTCATGCATGCTGCTGACAAATGAGCGATCAATTTTCAGCGTTCTGACGGGTAATTTTCTCAAGTAGGTCAATGAAGAGTAACCGGTTCCAAAATCATCCAGCGCGAAAAAGATACCGAGCCGCTGACCTGCCGCTTCTACCACACCTGCCGTTTGGCGAGTTTCAAGCGCGGATGTTTCTAGTAACTCCAGCTCCAGCAAGGCAGGTGGAATGTCAGGATAACTCGACAGCAGCTTCTCCAGTTTATCCACGAAATCAATATGCTGGATTTGTCGTGCCGACACATTCACGCTGACCTGTAAATCCAATCCCTGGCTGCGCCATTGTTGAATCTGTTGCAGGGCTTGTTCCAGCACCCAATCGCCTACAGTAATGATGAGTTCATGCGATTCAATCGCCGGTAGAAACTCACCCGCGCCCAGCACGCCTTTTTCCGGGTGCCGCCAGCGTATCAATGCTTCCATCCCCGTGACCTCACGGGTTCTCATATTGACTTTGGGTTGATAGTACAGACAAAGCTCATCGTTTCGCAGCGCTGCCGCAACCTGTTCAATACGGGCATGCAGCGCATGCATCTGCTGGTCGAGTTTGACATCAAAAATATGGTAACCGTCACGCCCCGCCTGCTTGGCCTCATACATGGATAAATCAGCATGACGAATCAGGGTATCGGCATCGACATCATCCAACGGATAAATGGCTACACCGATACTGGCGGTAACAGAGACAATATGGCTATCCAGCGAAATTTCTTCTGCAATTTTCTTGTTGATGCGGGTCAGCACCGGATCCAATTCTTGAAGATCCTCAATATTGGTGATCAGCAGAACAAACTCATCGCCGCCCATTCGAGCAACCGTATCACCACTCCGAACCACCTGATTAAGACGATTTGCCACTTCAATCAGTAGTTTATCGCCAACATCATGGCCGAAACTGTCATTGATAGGCTTGAAATCATCCAGATCAAGAAAACAGACCGCCAGCATACTGCCTCGGCGTCGGGCATGGTTCAATGACTGCTCAAGCCGGTCAGACAACAATGTCCGGTTGGCCAGTTGGGTGAGCGAATCGTAATGAGCCAGATCCTCCAGTTGACGCTCGGTATTTTTGATTTCGGTAATATCTGCGAACAGGCCGAGATAATTAGTAATTTCGCCCAGTTCATCCTTAATGGCACTGATAGTCAGGATTTCGGCATAAAACTCACCATTCTTCCGGCGGTTCCAGATTTCACCTCGCCAGCGCCCCGTCTCGTGAATGGTTTTCCACATCTTGTCGTAGAAACTTTTATCCTGACGACCGGAAGCCAGCACGCCCGGATCCTCACCTATCAACTCATTTTGACCATAACCGGTAATTTCAGTGAAAGCATGGTTAACGGTAATGATACGATTGTCCTTATCGGTGATCAGGATACCTTCCCAGGCATTATCGAAAACGCTGGCGTGTAAACGTAAGGCTTCCTGTGCTTTCAACCACTCGGTCACATCATAAAACCAGCCGATGACACATTTTTCGTTTTCGTACTGAATTGGCATATAGGTGGCCAGCACCACCTTTTCTTCACCATCGGGTATCTGCAGACGAGTGAGCACATCAGACACTTTGCCATCCTGTTCCAGGGTCTTCAGGTAATGCTGGTATTGTGCTTCATCGACATAATAATCAGCGGGGTCAGCACCGAGCACCGTATCAGCGTCACGCTTTATCAGCTCTGCGTAGCCACGGTTTGCGTATATCACTTTTCTGCCACCGTCAGCAGCAATCCTTGTCGCGATGGGGCTGTATTCCAGCAATTCCTGTTGCTGTTTTGTCAGTGTCCGAAGATCTGTTTCGATTCGTTTGAGATAAGAAATATCGGTATGCATACCGATCATCCGTGTCGGGCACTGCGCCTGGTCCTGCTCGACCACGATGCCGCGTGACAAAATCCATTTCCAACTGCCATCCTTGCAGCGCATTCTGAATTCAGCAGCAAAAACGGCGCTCTTACCACTGAGGTAGTCATCCAGATGCTCACGGGCATTTCCAATATCATCCGGGTGAACCAGCTCATCCCACGACGAAATCTCGGGGGAAATCTCATGCTCTTTAAACCCGAGCATTCGTGCCCATTGTTTGGAGTACAGGACATCTCCCGTACTGATATTCCAATCCCAGACCCCGTCACCGGCCCCCTCCAGGGCCAGGTTCCAGCGTTCCTCACTCTCAGCCAAAGCCTGCCTGGCGTCCGCTACACGCTCGGCCATAACATCAAATTCCCGCGCAGCCATGGCAATTTCATCTTTGCCTTTCACGCTCTGCGCGACCACATTTCGGTCACCGGATTCATAAGATCGGATTGCCCGGGTCAGACGGGTCAAACGCGACACAACATTGGTGTGAATCGCCGCCGTGATCAGCCCACCACACACCGCGGTAATCACAAAGACCATGACAAATAACATGAACAGTAACTGTTGCAGCGGCTCTACAATATTAGCCACAGGCACCAAACGAAAATAAGACCAGTCCACCGGAGCAATCCGCATGCCCAGCGCAATATATTCCTCGCCATCAATCATCAAATTCCGTGACAACAATACCGAGGCGTAATCCAGTGAGTGGGTATTGAGTAATGCTTTTAACTCGTCTTCCCCGTTCAACGCAAAATCATCCTGATCCGTTGCCGCCTCAAGTGCCTCCTGCCATTGACCGGCAAGAATAAACTCCCCTTCTTTATCAAGCAGGAAGTGCTGCGTATCCGGGTACATCTGCTGATCACGGAAGATAAACCCCAAAACATTGGTGAGTTGCATATCTTCCCCGAGTGCACCCATCCATTGTTCATGCAAGTAAAGGGGATAGACTGCACTGACCATCCAAACTTTCGGCACCGGATCAAATAGTGGCGGCGTAAACCGATAGCGGCGGGCCGGGTTTGATTCGGGGGAAGTCAATGTCAACCAGGGTGTCTGGGTGTAGTCATTATCAGCGTCTTGATCAAAAACAAACTCAGGAAAAGTCTTATCGAAAATGACCTCGCTGCGATATGCAGACAGATACCAGACATTTTCATGCAAACGGTTTGCTGCGGCACCAAAGGTATCCATCACCTGCTTGATACGAAGATGCATGACTTTCTGCTGATCGCTGAGTGCTGTCGAATCCGGCAGAAAAATACCGGCCTCCTGCTTTCCGTCATAATCATCACGACGGTTACGCCAGATGCCATCATCATTCAGCGTAACCTGTTGGTAAAAAGCATCGATTTCCTGTTGCGTCACCGGCTTTTGGAGCGCTTCCTGCAATAGCCGTGATAGTGCTTTTAGCTTCTGCTCCCCTGCTCGCAACCGCTCTGAAGCCACGTCAACCTGACTATCAGTCATGGTTAGCAGATTCTTGACCTCACGACTCAGAATCTTATCTTTGGCAAATGCTGTAATGAGTATCGCTGTGGGTATCGCCGTAATCAGTATGCTAACGATGACAATAAGACTGATTTTTTCTCTGATCCGCATAGAGACTGGCTTTCCCAATGGCTATAAGGCTATCTTCCTAAGCACAGAGGGATTCGTCAACAATTTTGAACAGTCTGAGACGCTTACCAGCTTGAAAAAGAAAATAAGGCGGGGAAAATCTACAAATAGAGAATCGGAGCAACATTCAAATAACTGTATATTTCTATTAATGGTGCAGACACAAAAAAACCACCCGAGGGTGGTTTCTCTATTCGATTGGTTGAGGCGGAAGAGCTGGTGAAACTTTGATAGAAAACACCCATGATTATGAGTTGGCTCCAGCAGACATTCCGATTGCTCAAAAATTAGCAACTTACATCCCCCTAGAAATGACCTTGTAATACTCATACATATTGCCTTGACAGTTCTGACTTCGACTTACATGTCGAAGCTTTTTACTTCACTAAAGCCTCAAGCTTTGACTTTAGCGATTATGTTCAGACTGACGACAGTCGCACAAATAGACTTCAAAAGTATGTGTATGTAAGAATTTGAAATTTACTGCTTTGAATGGATGCACTTATGGGCACAGAACACAAACTCCCAACCATCAATAAACCGGTTGATGACTTTATTGCCAGCATATCACTATTTTTAAAAGGGGCTAGAGGGTCAAATAGAGGGGAGCTCCAGAAATGGCTAGCTGATGACAATAAGATAGTACGAAAGGGACACGCTGCACTAAAAAAAGAACAAGAAATCTCCACCATAATGCAGCCAAGAAGCACACAAAAATTAAATTCTTTCTTCTATATACCCAGAATTACTTGCTCTAACGGGACAAAGAAACCTGTAGATTTGCTGAAACTAGTAAGCAATGAGGGTGACTCTTCAGCATTGATTTCAGGCCGCCTGGGACAAGGTAAGTCAATGCTGCTGAGGTATCTTCAGTTTTTGGCACTAAACTCTGGTCAGAGCATCCCACTATTCCTTGAATTCAGAAGAATCAAAGATCAAGAAGATATTCAATCCGCAGCCCTTAATAAATTAAATGCACTTGGATTTGATTGCTCTAAAAAGCTATTCAGTTTTCTACTGGATAACGGCTATGTGAGTTTTTTTCTTGATGGCTTTGATGAAACGGCATTTGATAAACGTGACTCAATCATCTCGTCGGTACTTGATTTAATTAACAAAGTCCCACCAAACAGGGTTTTCATAACCAGCAGGTTCAATACTGAAATTGAGCAACTTGCAGGCATGAAAACATATGAAATTGAACCGCTTAACGCTGAAGACCACCCTCGGTTCATAAACAAATTGATCAAAAACAATGATGAAGCAAAAGAGATAATAAAAAAAATAGACGAAGCAAAAGCATTTGATGCATCAGTTCTTGACACTCCACTACTACTTACTTGGTTTGTAATGGTATACAAGGTCAGAAGAAAAATCCCTAAAACTAAAATAGGTTTCTATGAAGAGCTTTTTAAAACCATTCTCTCAAGACATGATGGGTTAAAACTTAGTTTTGACAGGCCATCAAAATCAGGTCTCTCTGATAGTGAAATTGAGCAGGTTTTGCATGCTTTTTGTTACTTAACAAGTAAAGATAACAACAAGTATTTTGAGCACAAAGACATTACGGATTACATTCAAAGAGCACTTAACATCAACAAAATGTCTGATGTAAAAGCTGATGATTACCTCTTCGATCTAACCAATATCACCTGTCTAATCGTGAAGGATGGCCTTACATATAACTTCATTCATAGCACGATTCAAAGCTACTTCAGTGCATGCTTTATTCAGGAAACAACCGAAAGTAACGCAAAAATATTCTATAGCAAAGCTGATAATGAATGGATTGCATGGGCAGATGAACTAAGCTTTTTATTTCACCTGGACAGCTATAGATTTAATAAATTTATGGTACTTCCATCAATCTCCAAACTTACAGAAAAGTCTCAGGCAAAAATCATGAAGGGGGAATCAGTAGAGAGTGTGAGCGATGAAGCGATCAAAAATATTTATTCTAATTCATGGCTTGTTTTTGATGCTGAGTCAGGGAATATAATTTACAAAGGGGCTGTTTACATGCCTGCTCATTCATACACATGTCATTTAGTTTTCAATGACGCCCATTATAAAGTTTGTGAAACAGATAAAAGACTCTCACAATACTTTTCGACGTTATTTGCGAGAGATCCAAACCTAAAACTCTTAGCTGTTGAAATGGCAAAAATGCACCAGTCTGACGATGTCAAACGCTTCCCGGTTAGCTTATTGAAGTTTCTATCAAGCGTATCAAAGACTCAGCACTTTATAGAAAGCATTGAAGACTATTCTGTAGATGCACTGAACAAAACTATGAATGCAGCTGTATCAGCAATTAGGGCTGAAGAGAATAAGGAAGGATTATTCTGATGCTTAGATGGGACATGGTAAAGGAGCTCAGCAACGCAAAGATAATAGCTACAACATCCATCTGGGTCTTTATAGTACCTATTACTCTTAAATTCTTAAATCAAGATTTATCTGACTTGGTTTCGTTGCCACAGTCATTCAGTATTCTTTATTTTTCTGGTGTTTCATTTTTCTTAGGTGCGGTGGTGTACAACATTTTTTCACCATCAATCCTTAGGCAATATCATTCATATGCAAACTTCGCAGAAAAAGGAGGAAATGTTTATCTAATAGACACATTCGTGAAGAACCTATCCAAAGATGAATCTTCGCGTCTAAAGAAATTACTCATTGATAAAGTGGGTGAATTAACTCCCTCGGAAATAGATACTCTTGAGACTGAATGTATAGATATCGGCAAGGATGCAGATGTTTTTACATTTAAACTAGATAAGACTAGAGATGTATTTTGGATAGTCTATGAAACCTTCATGACTAAGAGATACTCGTTCATACTGGTTAGCCTGACGTTCCATGCTCTAGGCTTTATAGGTCTATCATACATATTCATAAAAAACTTCATCTTAGTTATAAACAGCATCTTGGCATAGAACTATCCAGTTAACTCTCATTGCTGTAATCAATAGAGAATTACGGCAGACATGTTCCTCCAGTGAGTTCTTCTGAAAGAAGCTATGGATATATTTCTAATACTTTTAGTACTAGTGATCTTGGTCAGCCTATTCCAGAAAGGAAAAGGTACTAGGGGTGAAAATCGTGTAAATCTGAGGCTTCAGAGGGGTCTGAACTCTAAATGCTATCGTGTTCTGAACAATCTAATTATTCCTTCGCCAGCTGGAACGACACAGATAGATCATGTTGTAGTTTCTTTATACGGTGTATTTGTCATAGAGACAAAAAATTATGATGGCTGGATATTCGGCCAGGCGGGTCAGAAACGCTGGACTCAGGTCCTATTTAAGAAAAAGAGCTCTTTTCAAAACCCAACTTTTCAGAATTTCAAACATATAAAAGCAATACAGAAGCTGACCGGCTTAGACGCCTCTCAGATATTTAATCTAGTTGTCTTTGTTGGAAATGCGAAATTTAAAACCGAAATTCCAGCGAACGTTTTCAATGGTACTCATCAGCTAAATAAATTTATCTTATCTTGCAAGGAAAGATTGTTAACCCCCAGTGAAATGGATTTAGTCCTTAATTTATTGATGCAATCTAACACTGGAAATGACAAACAAGCCCGAAAAAAACACTTGCAACAACTTAGATCGAACTTGAACCCAGTTGGTCTTTCTAATTCAGCTCCAGATTGTCCTCGTTGTGGTGAGATAATGAAAATCAGAGTAGCCAGGAAAAGCGGTAAAAAATTCTGGGGCTGTTCCGGCTACCCGAAATGCAGGGGTACTCGCCCCTCTAAAAACTAAACAGTAATATTTCAATCACCATTTATGTAAATTCTAAACAATGCTGACTCTATTATAAGTTTGTTCCACAGTTTCCCCTTTTAACAGAGAAACAAGGAAACTCAACTCACAGCAAATCCTCGTTATTTGCTTTATTAAAGTTTTTGGAAACTGTAGACTTATGAACTCCAAGCTCCTCAGCTATATCCTCCTGGCTCATTCCAACTTCTGCAAGATTAAGGATCTTTTTAAATAAAGACTCTTCCAAAGTATCCATTGACCAGGTATAAGAACCCTCAAGTTCTTCTAATTGAACAATAAATGACTCTGCTTCCTCGCCTGAAAAGCCTCTAGCTTTCTCAAATTCAATAACAAATCGAGGACCTTGTTTTGGGGCATATTCATCAGATCGTTTTAGCCCAATAACCGTATCCATCACATCCTCTCTTTTGCTCGTCCCCCCCCCTGCCTGCATGATGAACGAAAAGCAACGTTTTCCCAGCACTTTTTTGTTGAATGTACGCTGAGCGCTACAATTCACAAACTTCATCGAATTCATATCAATGTTTTATCTGGCTCTAATTCCCAACAATTCTTCTTCAAATGCATGTCTGGCTGCAAGCAGTTCATGGCCGTACTTACCATTTCGTGGGGTCATCTTAAGATAATTCATCAAAATAAGATCAGCACGTTGTTTCTTGTAAGTTCTGAGGTATGAATTTAACTGTTCCAATAAACTGAGTGCCTGTCTGTTGTATATGGCATAGGTGAAACTTGGCGTGTGGTGACTTTTGGCCGTCTTTTTACCCGTTATTTTCCCAGCGCCGACTCGCTGCAGGACATATTGAAGTACTTCTCGCTCGGTGTTACTGATGCTCACAGCTAATTGTCGGTTTTCATTTTTATGTTTTCGACAGAGAGTCACTGTGCCTTCACCATCAACTAATCCGGCAATATAAGCAGCATCAATTTTTGATAACTTGGAAACTGTTTTATACGTGGTCATTCCCTGGCCCTCGTTTAAATAATTCCTTTAAGCAATCATAGCGTGACCAAACTATAGGCACAAAAAAACCACCCTAAGGTGGTTATTTTGTATTTGGTGGAGGCGGCGGGACAGTGATTCCTGAATTTTCATTCAGGCCTGGACTATTCCTTCATCTGATATTGCTATCAGATGGAGAGCGTTTGTGAGTCTATCGACCCACCCTAGTATTCCGTGGAGACGAATCTCGTTAGGAACCTATGAGTCTCTAGCCGGCTTACTGGTTTCCCATTCACCGGACGGCGTTGGCGTAGGGCCACTGCCCCGTAGCGTTCACCGTATGAGCTCTCTTTTTCCAATAGGGATCACTCCCTATGGCGACCATTTTACTAATCGAACCCGCGTCCGGAGATCCTCCGCCGTTGGATCTACATGCTTATTCCATCTTTTGATTTAACTGGCTGCAACCCGATGGACAGGGCAAACAGACAGCGAGCTAGTCAAAGTTTTAGTCTCTTCGCACCTAGCTTACGTCGAGACGATCTTGTGTGAGTCGACGCCCGATACCAGTCGCACAAGCACGGGTCTGGTCGGACGGCATTTGCTGGTTATTAAGCAGCTAGTGCGTAGTTGTTATCGTTAGCAACTATTTTAATTTTCAGTCTGTTTTACGAGAAGAACTGAAATACTCGGCATGCACCTCAGGTTTTGCGATCCCCGTCGAAGCCAGGTCGCCCCCAAAGCTTGTGTTACATGGACATTATAGAGAAAGACAAGTTTCTCAGCTAGGGGCTTTTTGTGTCGTCTTTATTTATTTGGTGGATTTTGGGTGTGGGATCGATGCTCGTGTTGGTGATTTTTACTTGTTATCGGTTTCTGGTCGTTTTGGTTTGGTGCACTTATTAACGGTGGGGACTGGATTATTCACCACATCCATGTGGCTCACCCGTGAACGGGCTGCTTCGCAATTCAAAATCATTCCCGATGATTTTGTGCCACGGCATGTGGCCTCGCAATGACGGGGGTGGGTTGGCGATGATCATTGTTTGTTGTGGCATGCACGGTGTGACTCGGGAACCTCTCAGCGGTGGGGACTGGATTGCCGCGGCCTGGGGGCCTCGCAATGACTAAGGTGGGTTTGGGTTCAGCATTGTTTGTTGTGGCAGGCACGGTTTGACTTGGGCATTTCTCAGCGCACTGGACTAGATTGCCACGGCCTGGGGCCTCGCAATGACTAGGGTCGGTTGGCGTTGGTCATTGTTTGTTGTGGCAAATGCGGTGTGACTCGGGAACCTCTCAGCGGTGGGGACTGGATTGCCGCGGCCTGGGGGCCTCGCAATGACTAAGGTGGGTTTGGGTTCAGCATTGTTTGTTGTGGCAGGCACGGTTTGACTTGGGCATTTCTCAGCGCACTGGACTAGATTGCCACGGCCTGGGGCCTCGCAATGACTGAGGTAGGTTGGGATTGAGCATTGTTTGTTGTGGCAAACGCGGTGTGACTTGGGCATTTCTCAGCGCACTGGACTGGATTGCCACGGCCTGTGGCCTCGCAATGACGGGGAAGGTTGGCGTTGGTCATTGTTTGCTGTGGCAGACATGGTTTGACTCGGGCAACTCTCGACGGTGGGGTCTGGGTTGCCACGGCCTGGGGCCTCGCAATGACGTTGTCAGTGCCGGTGGCCGCTATTTCATTTTGAGGATACGGGCTTTGTCGCGCTGCCAGTCACGTTCTTTTTCTGTGGCGCGTTTATCGTGGAGTTGCTTACCTTTGGCCAGTGCAATTTTTAGCTTGGCCATTCCTTTCATCCAGTACATGGACAGTGGCACCAGGGTGTAGCCTTTGCGCTCGACGGCACCAATGAGCTTATCCAGCTCGCGGCGGTGCAGTAACAGTTTTCTGTCGCGCTGTGATTCGGGCACGATGTGGGTGGAAGCGGTTTTAAGCGGAGAAATCAGGGCATTAGCCAGATAGGCTTCGCCCTGCCGGATGTGTACATAGCTCTCGTTTAATTGCAGCTTGCCATCTCGCAGACTTTTTACTTCCCAACCTTCGAGGGAAATCCCTGCTTCAAAGGTCTCTTCGATGAAAAAGTCATGACGAACCTTGCGATTGACCGCGATGGTGTTGTCACTGAGTGTTTTCTTTTTGCTCTTTTTAGCCATCCAACCATTATAAAGTTTTTAGCGGCGGTCTTCATTATTTTCAGTCAATACGCCCAAGTGAGGCTTGTTTGTTGATTTAGACAAAATCTGGTTACAATCGGAGCAATTTGTGCATCAATCAGGACTCAAACATGGCAAGACCTGCAAAGTCGATACACGGTGAGTGGACTTCCCGCTGGGCATTTATTCTGGCGGCCACCGGTTCGGCTGTTGGTCTTGGTAATATCTGGAAATTCCCCTACGTCACCGGCGAAAATGGTGGCGGCGCCTTTGTCATTGTTTATCTCAGCTGTATTGCCCTGATTGGTTTGCCATTAATGATGGCGGAAGTGCTGATTGGCCGCCGGGGTCGACAGAACCCGATAAACAGCCTGAGATCCATCGCCGAAGAAGAAGGTCGCTCCAGAATCTGGGGTTGGCTGGGCGCCATGGGCGTCTTGGCAGGCTTTTTTATACTCTCCTACTACAGTGTCATTGCCGGTCAGGCGATGGCCTACATCCCGCGCACCTTGTTCGGTGTATTTGAGGGCGTCACTCCGGATGGCGCAGCAAGCATTCATGCGGCACTGGTCGGTGATCCCGAACGGCTGCTGGCCTGGCACACGCTTTTTATGATTATCACGATGTTTGTGGTGACCCGCGGGGTACAGCATGGTCTGGAAAAGTCGGTACGGATTATGATGCCGGCGCTTTTTATCATTCTTATCATGTTGGTCGGTTATGCTTTCAATACCGATGAGGCTTTTACCCGCAGCGTGCATTTTCTATTTGATGCTGACTTTTCCAAGCTGACAGCAAACTCAATTCTGATTGCTATGGGACATGCCTTTTTCACCCTGAGTCTGGGGATGGGCGCGATCATGGTTTATGGCTCTTACCTCCCCAAGAAAACATCCATATTTAAGGTATCTGTGACGATTTCAGTGATGGATACCGGTGTTGCTCTGCTGGCCGGTCTGGCTATTTTCCCACTGGTGTTCGCTAACGGCATGGAGCCGGGCGCCGGGCCCAGCCTGATATTTGAAACATTGCCAATCGCCTTTGGCCATATGCCGGGTGGGCAATTCTTCGGTGGTATTTTCTTCCTGCTGCTGGTCTTTGCCGCCTGGAGTTCTGGTATCTCCCTGGTGGAACCGATAGTCGCCTGGATGGTAGAAAATCACGGTTTCAGTCGTCGTAATGCGACCCTGCTGTCCTGTGGCATTATCTGGCTACTGGGGCTGCTAACCCTGTTTTCATTCAACATCGGTCAGGACTGGACGCTGTTCGGCAAGACGGCCTTCGGCTTGCTTGACTACCTGACTGCGAATATCATGTTGCCTTTAGGTGGCTTACTGATAGCCATTTTCGCCGGATGGATGATGAAACCTGCCAGCACGGCTGATGAGTTGGCGATGGGCAGCCGGATCCTGCATTATTGCTGGCTGTTGTTGATTCGTTTCGTGTCACCGCTGGCAATCCTGATTGTGTTTGCCAACCTGACCGGTCTACTGAAAATATAAGACAATAACCCGACCTGATGACTACCATTACACGAAGTGCTTTGGTGATGTATACGCCTGATCAGATGTTTGATCTGGTCAACGATGTGGAAGCTTATCCACGTTTTCTGCCCTGGTGCAAAGGCAGCCGTATCATCAATAAAAATGAAGATGTGATCTGTGCGGCACTGGATATCGCCAAAGGGGGTATCCATCATGAGTTTTCAACACGAAACGTACTCGATCACGGCAATGCTATCCGTATCGAACTGATTGACGGCCCCTTCCGCCATCTGGAAGGTCACTGGCAATTCAAGCCTATTGGTGACAATCAGGGATGCCGTGTCCAGTTGGATATGGATTTTGAGTTTTCCACCCGGCTGCTGGATTTGGCTTTGGGTCCGGTATTTACCCAGATCTCCGGCTCACTGGTCGATGCCTTCTGCAAACGTGCCCAGGAAATCTATGGAAAACGCTGAACATATTGTTGTTGAAGTGGCTTACGCCCTGCCTAATGAGCAACTGATTCTGGAAATTGAAGTGCCGGCCGATTGCCAGGTCGAGGAAGCCATCAAACGTTCCGGCATCCTGGAGCGTTACCCACAGATTGATTTGAGCACCGACAAGGTCGGTATTTTCGGCAAGATGTGTAAGCTCAATGCCAGCCTCAATCACAAAGATCGGATCGAAATCTATCGCCCATTGATTGCCGACCCCAAAGAATCCCGTCGTCAGAAAGCAGAAATGGCGAAGAAAAAGGCCAAAGAGTCAGAAGACTGATTCAGGCCTGTTTCTTATATACCGCCTGAGACTCCAGCAGCGCCATTTCGGCTTCGCTAAAGCCAGCCGCGAGACGGGCATCAGTATGAAACGGCCCGCGAATTTCGCCGTTGAAATAAGTTTCCAGCAAGTCTTTGAAGGTCAGATACGGGTCCAGGCCACGTTGCTCGCAGAGAAAATTAAACCAGTGGGTGCCGACTTTCACATGCCCCACTTCTTCCCGCAAAATCGTTTCCAGAATCTCTACCGCCTGATAATCCCCTGAACCTCTGAGCTT
Organism: uncultured Methylophaga sp.; assembly: GCA_965229455.1. Lineage (GTDB taxonomy): Bacteria > Pseudomonadota > Gammaproteobacteria > Nitrosococcales > Methylophagaceae > Methylophaga. Next base: position 1,306,968 of record OZ245877.1, on the reverse strand, counting down.
GTTCATCATCGAGGGCGTCACATCCAGGCCACGAGCTTCCAGCACTCTCGGCACCAATGCCATTCGCGTCAGAGGGTCGTGATGGGTTTTGCGTGCCATCTCCCACATGCCGTCATGGGCTGGGAAGTCACCATAAGAAAAGCCCATCGTCCGTAAATGCTGATCCAGCATTTCAAAATGGGTGGCTTCTTCATAAGCTACCTGCATCCAGTCTGCATAGAATGCTTTGGGCATATCGGCAAATCGTGCAATGGCATCCAGTCCCAGGTTGATAGCGTTGAACTCGATATGACAAATGGCATGAATCAGGGTGGCATGACCGGTTTTCTGATTATTACGGCGACGCGGTAAGTCACGGGGTGCAACCAGTTCTGGCTTATCAGGACGGCCGGGGAAAACGGGCACTGCCAGGCTATCATCAGAGACAGTAAAACCCTGCTCCTGAATCTGTTTGTAGAGTGCCTGAGTGGCTGACGCTTTCAGCCAGGGATCAGCCACTAACAGGCATTCCAGAGCCTGTTCACGAAGCTGGATTGAATCAGCCATCAAGTCTTACCCGCGGATCAACGACGGTGTATGAGATATCGGTCAGCATCAGACCGACAATGTAGAGTACTGAGCCCAGGAAGACCATCGCCCGGACAATCGCAAAATCCTGTGCATGAATAGCATCAATAGTGTAACTACCCAGACCGGGGATGCCGAAGAATGATTCCAGAATCAGGCTGCCCATAAACAAAGTTGGCAAAACCACCACAATGCCGGTCAAAATCGGGATCATGGCGTTTTTAAGCACATGTGAGAACAGCACCCGGACTTCTGACAGGCCCTTGGCACGGGCGGTGCGGACGTAATCCTTGGAAGCTTCTTCCAGAAATAAAGTCCGGTACCAGCGAGAGCCGCTACCTATACCGGAAATAATGCCGATAGCAACCGGCAGGATCAGGAACTTGGTCGCATCAAAGCCTTCCGCGTAGCCGGATATCGGCACCAGTTGCATGATTTTACCCACCAGAAACTGGCCGCCAATAATATAGAAAAGGCCGGATATCGACATCAAAACCACACACAGGATCACCCCACTCAGGTCGACGTAAGTGGCCCGGAAAAAGACCATCAGCATGGCGAAGGTGATATTGACCATCAGACCGATAATCAGGATAGGTACCGCAATCGCCAGACTTGGCCACATGCGGTTCTTGATATCTTCACCGATGTCCCGGCCATCATCAGCCTGGCCGAATTCAAACACAAACAGGCTGAGAGATTTGGCAAAGAAAATGGTTTCCGTGACTTTATCGACACCCGCTGCCTCACTGTTCCAGAGCAAAGGCTGGTCATAGCCACGTTCCTGTTTCCAGGTTTCGATTGCCGCTTCGTTCACGTACTTGTTACCCAGGTGCATACGCGCCATATCGTCTGGCGTGTTGACCATGAAAAACAAAACGAATGTCAGCGCATTCACCCCCAACAGTATGGGAAAGGCATAAAGAATCCGTCTAATAATGTAAGCGAGCATGAAGCGATACCTGTCAGGAGTAACCAGCTTGGCAGAACGTCAGATTAATGACCGACGCGCTTGCCTCAAGTTTCACAGAGCGTCATTGTAGCAGTTGACCATGCCATCAGCATGCCGTCATGAAATAGATGGATACAAACAGAACATTGCGCAATCATAATAGTCACAAAGACAGTAATTCGTTCCATTAATGACATGAGGTCTATCATGAAAAGATTGTTTCTCGCCCTGCTGCTCCCCCTGGTCATGGCATTGAGTCTGCCTGCTCAGGCAGAAGAGACTAAGATTATGATTCGGGCCCAGGCGGTGGATGCCAAATTTATCGGTACCGGTGTCGGCGGCGTGCGTGTAGTGGTTGAAGACGCGGAAACCGGTGAAATTCTGGATGAAGGCTGGATCAATGGCGGGACCGGCGATACCGATTTACTGGTCAAAAACCCGATCAAACGCGGACAGACACTCACTGATGATAAAACTGCCGGGTTTCTGGCCGAAGTCGATCTCGAAGCACCACGCCTGTTGAAATTTAAACTGATGGGGCCTTATGGCTACCGGCAGTCACTACAGGAAGCCACGGTCACTTCCTGGGTCGTGCCGGGTAAACACCTGCTGGGTGATGGCATCATTCTTAACATGCCCGGCTTTGTTGTCGATGCCTGGACTCAGGTACTCGAGGGTGGCAAAGTCGAGTTTTATACCAAAGCCTCTTTGCTGTGTGGCTGCCCAATCACCAAAGATGGTCTGTGGAAACCGGATAACTATGAAGTTAAAGCCATCCTGATGCAGGATGAAGAAACCCTCGCTGAAGTGCCGCTTGAATTTACCGGTCCAGTGGGCATGTTCTCGGGCAAAACCGAGATCAAACAATCCGGCCATTACAAAGCAATCGTCTACATGGTCGATCCGACCACAGGCAATGTCGGCGTTGATCGCACCATGTTCGAAGTCAATCTGGATTAAGCCACATCTGTAACAATGCGCCCGCCAAGGCGTCACAGATCCAGAGACTGAATGCAGGAGCGTCTATGAATAACAAAACTTGTCCAGTGACCGGTGCCGGTCTTGGCCTGCGCCGCAGTTTTATTGACGAACTGGCCAAAATGGATGACACCGGTATCGATTTCCTGGAAGTCGCACCGGAAAACTGGATGGAAATGGGGGGCGCTTTCGGCCGTAAATTCTCGGCAATCACCGAACGTTACCCGATGCTCTGCCATGGTCTGTCATTGTCGATTGGCAGCCCTGCCCCACTGGATGAGCATTTCCTGCAGCGGCTCAAGCAGTTTTTCGACAAACACAATATACGCTGTTACAGCGAGCATTTAAGCTACTGTAGTGACGACGGTCATCTGTATGACCTAATGCCGATTCCTTTCACTGAAGAAGCCGTTCATTACGTCGCTGATCGCATCAAACAGGTTCAGTCGATTCTGGAACGTCGACTGGTGATTGAGAATGTCTCCTACTACGCGGCACCGGGACAGGAGATGGATGAAATGACCTTTACCCGGGCAATCCTTGAAGAAGCGGACTGTGACCTGTTGCTGGACGTGAACAATGTCTATGTTAACAGCGTCAATCATCGTTACGATCCGGTTGACTATATCAAGGCCCTGCCCACGGAGCGTATTGCCTATCTGCATATTGCCGGCCACTACAACGAGGCCGACGATCTGATCGTCGATACGCATGGCGCTGATGTCATCGATCCGGTTTGGGAGTTGCTGTCACAGACTTATCAGTACCATGGCGTCAAACCCACCCTGCTTGAGCGTGATTTCAATATCCCGCCGCTGCCTCAGTTAATCGAAGAAGTCAGTACCATTCACCGTTATCAGCAAGAGCCAGCGTTTAAACATGTCTCGCATGGCTAATTCATTTCAGGCTACGCAATACCGCTTCGCCGCTCACATCCGCAATCCCGAAGGCGAACCGGCTCCGGCGCACATTGAAGACCGGCGTATGGCGATTTATCGTGATCTATTTTTCAATAACATTAACGGTACACTGCAAAACGCTTTTCCGGTGATTCGAAGCCTCTATGATGAAGCGCAATGGCAGGCTATGGTGCGGGACTTTATGGTTAAGCATCAATGCAAAACTCCGCTATTCGTGGAAATCGCCCGCGAGTTTATGGCCTATCTCGAAAATGAACGGCTCAATGATGCAGATCCGCCTTTTCTGAGGGAACTGGCACATTACGAATGGGTGGAACTGGCGCTGAGTATTCATGAAGCTGAATTTTCCCGCACGCCGATTGCTGACGAAGATTGTCTGGCACTGCGTTATCAGCAATCTCAGTTAGCCTGGCTGCTGGTGTATCAATATCCTGTGCATCAAATCAGTGTTGAGAACCAACCAACATCAGCGAATGACACACCGGTATGTTTGCTGGTGATGCGCAATGAGCACGATGAGATTAAGTTTATTGAACTCAATCCGGTCAGTGCCCGCTTGCTGGAATTACTGTCACAGGGACTGCGTGGAGATGAGGCTGTTCAGGACATTGTCGCTGCCATGCAGCATTCAAAGCCAGAGGTGGTAGAGCAAGGTGCGCGGCAGTTGATTCATGACTGGTTAGACCGTGGTGTTTTGCTCAAACGGGATTGATTGGTAGTGCCTTTATGGCCGCGAGATGCCTCGACTTCGCTCGGCATGACACGGCTTTGACTCCCTTCCCCTGTCATCCTGAGCCTGCCGAAGGATCTCTCTGACCTCAAAGATGCCTCGGCTACGCTCGGCATGACAGGCTTTGGCTCTCTCCCCTTGTCATCCTGAGCCTGCCGAAGGATCTCTCAAACCCCTAAGATGCCTCGGCTGCGCTCGGCATGACAAGGCTTTGACTCCCTCCCCCTGTCATCCTGAGCCTGCCGAAGGATCTCTCCGGCCTCAAAGATGCCTCGGCTACGCTCGGCATGACATGGCTTTGACTCCCTCCCCCTGTCATCCTGAGCCTGTCGAAGGATCTCTCTGACCTCAAAGATGCCTCGACTTCGCTCGGCATGACACGGCTTTATTCATCGCACATGTCATCCTGAGCCTGTCGAAGGATCTCTCAAACCTCTAAGATGCCTCGGCTACGCCCGTACGACACGGCTTTATTCATCATTCCGCCCAATAAAAAAGGCGCTGATTAGCGCCTTTTTCAATTTCAGTGATGCTTGAAATACTCAGGCTGTCGCGAGTTCAATCGCTTCGGCCGCCAGACGGGTGATTTCATCCCAGTTCTCTGCATCGACCAAATTCGCTGCACACATCCATGAGCCGCCCACACAGCCAACATTAGGCAGCTTGTAGTAGTCATTGACGTTTTTCTGGCTAACGCCACCGGTCGGACAGAATGTGATTTGCGGAATCGGGGCACCGATTGATTTCAGCATGGGGACGCCACCGGCTGCTTCTGCCGGGAAGAATTTCATGGCTGTGATCCCTTTTTCCAGCAGACGCATGGCTTCACTGGGGTTCGCAATACCCGGCAGCAGCGGCACACCGGTTTTCAGGGCGGCATCGATCAGGCTATCTGTGGTACCAGGACTGACGATGAACTCAGCGCCCGCATCAATCGCGGCATTCAGCGTGTCGATATTAATAATCGTACCCGCACCGACGATCGCATCAGGCACTTCTGCTTTGATGCGGCGGATGGATTCCAGCGCGGCGTCAGTACGCAGCGTGATTTCCAGCACTTTAAGGCCGCCTTTGACCAAAGCTTTGGCCAGGGGCACAGCATGGTCGGCATTGTTGATCACCATCACCGGCACGACCGGTGAAACTTTCATAATTTCATGAATTGTTTTCGACATGGATAAGGCGTTTCCAGATTATTGTTGATTATTCGACATTGAACATGTTGATGGCGCCGGTCTCGGAGGTGGAGACACCCTGACGGAAGCTATCGAACAATTCACGGCCCATGCCGTAGTGATGTTCCGTATTTGCCATCACACAAGCCATGCGTGAGTTCAGTTCTTCTTCGTCAACCAGCACGTTCAGTTCGCCGCGCTGGGTGTCGAGACGAATCATGTCACCATCACGGACCTTGGTCATCAGGTTGCCATCGGCACATTCCGGCCACAGGTGAATCGCTGATGGGATCTTACCGGAGGCACCGGACATGCGGCCGTCAGTGACCAGCGCCACTTTGTAACCTTTGTCCTGCAGCACACCGAGTGGTGGCGTCAGTTTGTGCAGTTCCGGCATACCATTGGCTTTCGGGCCCTGGAAGCGGAGGACGACGATGACATCTTTATTCATTTCACCGCGTTTGAAAGCCTCAACCACATGATCCTGATTGTCGAATACCATCGCTGGCGCTTCGACGACCTGATGCTTGGGCTCAACGGCAGAAATTTTCGACATTCCGCGGCCCAGGTTGCCCTGGATCAGATGCAGGCCACCGCTGGTCGCAAAGGGCGCCGTCACGCTACTGACTACTTCCGGATCCAAAGACTTTTTCGGTCCTTTCTGCCAGCTCAGTGTGCCCTCTTTCAGGGTTGGCTCCTGCGTGTATTGCTCCATACCCTTATCATCACCCACGGTCAGGATATCGGTATGCATCAGGCCATTGGCTGACAATTCGCCAATCAGCACGCCCATACCGCCGGCCGCCTGGAAGTGGTTAACGTCGGCAGTGCCATTCGGGTAGATACGGGTCAGCAATGGAATGATCTTGGACAGACGATCAAAGTCATCCCAGTTAATGATAATGCCTGCTGCACGGGCGATAGCGACCAGGTGCATCGTGTGGTTTGTGGAGCCACCTGTGGCCAGCAGACCGACCAGCGCATTGATAATGGCTTTTTCATTGATCATATGACCAATCGGACGGAAGTCATCACCCAGTGAGGTGAATTTCAGGACTTGTGCTGCTGCACGCTTGGTCAGCGCGTCACGCAACGGCGTGTTGGGGTTGATAAAGGAACTGCCGGGCAAGTGCAAGCCCATCATTTCCACCATCATCTGGTTACTGTTGGCAGTACCGTAGAAAGTACAGGTACCCGGGCTGTGGTAAGACTCGGATTCAGCACGCAGCAGTTCTTCACGACCGACTTTACCTTCTGCATAAAGCTGACGGATACGCACTTTTTCCTTGTTAGGCATACCGCTTGGCATTGGACCGGCCGGTACAAAAATCGCCGGCAGGTGACCGAAGCTCAGCGCGCCAATCAACAGACCCGGTACGATTTTGTCACAGACGCCCAGATAGAGCGCAGCGTCAAACATGTTGTGACTGAGACCGACCGCGGTCGCCATGGCAATCACGTCACGGCTGAACAGAGACAGTTCCATTCCCGGCTGACCCTGGGTGATACCGTCACACATGGCCGGTACGCCACCGGCAAACTGGGCAACGCCGCCTGCTTCATGAGCGGCATCTTTTATCAGTTTCGGGAAGTCCTTGAACGGCTCGTGAGCAGACAACATATCGTTGTAAGAAGAAATGATGGCGATGTTGGCTTTTTGATCACCAGCCAAATCGGCTTTGTCTGTCATTGAGCAGGCTGCAAATCCGTGAGCCAGGTTACCGCATCCTAATACTGCACGATGAGGCCCTTTACCAATAGCTTCATCAATCCGCGACAGATAAACCGACCGCGTTTTCTTACTTCTTTCGATTACGTCATTAGTGACGCTTTCTAATACTGGATGAACCATAGTTTCCTTCTCTCTTTAATGCTTTGCCTGATGTGTTTGCAAAGGATTGCCGGGCTCGGAATGTCCCGAAGATTTTGTGTCAAGACCGACCATTATACCTTGAAAGGTCTATTTTGGCATATGTCGAATTCGTTTCGCTTCGGCCATGATGCATTGTAAAGCTACAGCTGACGCCACTTTTTAGCGATACTGACAGCCTTCTTATATTGATATTCTACCAGTTTCAAGGTCGCTGAAATACAACAGTGAGACAGTTCTGTTTATCGTTTATTCGACGCTCGATCCTAAACCGGTAAATCGGGACAAACAAGCTAATTTGGGATCCCCTGTAAACCACCATTGCGGTATGATCGCAGGTTTATTTACCAGCAGGAAAAAGTCCACGATGTCTGAATCCAGAGTCATGCGTCCGATTCGAAGTTTTGTCCGTCGCGAGGGCCGGCTGACGCCGGGCCAGCAGAAAGCGCTTGATGAACTCTGGCCCCGCTTTGGCATCGATGACACCCACGAAGCTATCGACCTGGATAGCCTGTTTGGCCGCCATGCGCCTGTCGTGCTCGAAATCGGATTTGGTAACGGCGCTTCATTGGCTGAAATGGCTCAAAATCAGCCGGAGCAGAACTTTATCGGGATTGAGGTTCATCGTCCTGGGGTCGGTCAATTACTCAAATCGATTCAAACCCTAGAACTCAACAACGTACGCGTTGCCTGTACTGACGCCGTTGAACTACTCAGGCACCGGATACCGGATAACAGTCTGGATCGGGTGCAGATTTATTTTCCGGATCCCTGGCATAAGAAACGACACCATAAACGTCGCATTATTCAGCCTGCTTTTGTCACGATGCTGGCCGACAAACTCAAGCATGAAGGCCATTTGCACCTGGCCACTGACTGGCAGGATTATGCGGAACAGATGCTGATTGATGTTTCTGCCAATCAACGCTTTGTTAACTGTGGCAATGATGACGGCTTTATCGAACGTCCCAGCTACCGTCCGATAACCAAATTCGAGCAGCGTGGGCACCGCCTTGGTCACGGCGTATGGGACTTGTTATTCAGACGGGTTTGATGAGATTAATGATAAATGCTTGCGTCATTTGATGGCTTAATATAGTTTAGACTGCTAGTTAAGAAAATGATGCAAGTGGTTGACTATGAACTCGAAACTAAAAAATATTTCAGCATTCGTATTAATCGCAGCTTTACCCGGGACGGTGTCTGCTGCCGGATTTGCCATCAAGGAGCAAAGCATCACCAGTCTGGGCCGGGCTTTTGCCGGTAGTGCTGCCGTTGCTGAAGATGCCAGCACGATATTTTTCAACCCCGCTGGCCTCACCTATCTCGACCGTAGTGAACTTGACCTGGGTTTGAATTACATCAAACCACAATCCGAATTTCGTGATGAAGGTTCCACTATCAATGGCAATCCTCTCACTGGGGGTGATGGTGGCGATGCAGGTAATGACGCTTTTGTCCCGAATTTTTACCTGAGCCACCCCGTCAATGACAAAGTCACATTAGGCTTTGGTGTCTCTGCACCATTCGGCCTGGTCACCGAATACAAAGATGACTGGGTCGGTCGTTACCTGGCAGTGAAATCTGAAATGCTGACGCTCAACTTCAATCCGACCCTGGCTATTCAGGCTACAGAGAAGTTGTCGCTGGGTTTTGGTGTCAGTGCCCAATATATCGACGTCAAATTGACCAAGGTCGCTCAGGTTCCTGCCGATGCCGGCGTTGAACTGGAAGGTGACGATTGGGGATATGGCTATAATCTCGGTCTGATCTACCAGTTTACAGATCAAACCCGTGTCGGCCTCTCATACCGGTCAAAAATTTCTCACACCCTGGAAGGTGACGGTACGCTGGATGCCCTCGGCGTCAAGGAAGATATCAGCGCCGATCTGGACTTACCTGAGACAGTCTCCCTGGCAATACATCATCAGTTGAATGATAAATGGGCCATCATGGCTGATGCCACCTGGACCCGATGGAGTCGATTTGAAGAACTGGTGATTGAATCAGACGGGATTCTATCGACCGATAAGCCAGAAAACTGGGATAACAGCATGCGTTACGGCATCGGACTCAGCTATCAATATAACGACAAGTGGCAATTCCGTACTGGCGTTGCCTACGATGAAACACCGATACCCAGCAGTGGGTTCCGAACTGCACGTATTCCCGGTAATGACCGCAAATGGGTCGCGTTTGGTGCCAGCTATCAATACTCTGATAACATCGTTATTGATGCGGCCTATGCACACCTTTTTATGGATGACCCTCGCATCAATGAATCCGAGAGTATCTATAACCTCCGCGGTAAATATGATGCCAGTGTCGATATTGTGGGGCTGCAACTTCGTTGGCTGATGTAGATCGGATTAATGGCACTAGCAGGAACAGATTACATCTCAGCAGAACAAGCCGGCACGCTCTACGGATTATTCCTTGAGCGCCTGGCACGCACGCCGGATCAGGTGGCTTACAAGAGCTACTCCACTGAGATTAATGACTGGTCAGATACCTCATGGCGTGATGTTGCCCGGGAGGTAGCCCGCTGGCAGAAGGCGATGGCGGCTGAGAAGCTGGAACCGGGCGACCGCGTAGCGCTCAATCTGCGTAACAGTAAAGAATGGGTATTTTTCGATCAGGCGGCAATGGGACTGGGGCTTGTAGTTGTACCACTTTACCCTGATGACCGGCCGGACAATGTGGCTTATATTCTGCAAGACGCTGATGTGAAATGTTTGTTTCTGCAGAACCTCAATCAATGGAAACGGCTCCAGTCATCCATTACTGAAGAACACAGCCTGCGGCGGGTTATCATCAATCATGACGACGATGAGCCCGACGATGGACTTCTGGTTTATGCCAGCCACTGGTTACCGGAACATGCCGATAAGGTCAGGGACTGGGATGCTGATCCGCATCAGCTGGCTTCAATTATTTATACCTCCGGCACCACCGGGCGCCCCAAGGGCGTGATGCTCAGTCATCACAACATGCTTTCTGTCGCTGCCGGCTCACTGCAATATTTCGATATTCTCGGTGACGACCTGTTTCTGTCCTTTCTCCCTCTGTCACATACCCTGGAACGAACTGCCGGCTATTACCTGCCGATCATGGCTGGCGCCACCGTCGCCTATTCCAGAGGTATTTCTCAATTGGCTGACGATATACAGCTGGTCAAACCGACTATTTTGATTGCGGTACCGCGAATTTTCGAACGTATCTATACGCGTCTGCAAACACAACTGGCCGCGAAAGGCATGCTGAGCCGCATGCTGTTCAAGGCCAATGCCAATATCGGCTGGTCTCACTTCCTCTACCGTCAGGGCAGGCGTGGCTGGCGTCCGGGCTTTGTTATGCTGCCCCTCTTAAACAAACTGGTTGCCGGTAAAGTACTGGAACGACTGGGTGGCAGGATGCGTCTGGCTGTCAGTGGCGGTGCGCCCCTGCCGGAACAGGCATCGAAACTCTTTATCGGTCTGGGCCTGAATTTATTACAGGGTTACGGTCTCACTGAGACCAGCCCGGTAGTCAGTGTTAATGAGCCCAATAACAACTTCCCCGCCAGTGTGGGCCGTGCCATTCCCGGTGTTGCCGTTAAAATCGGTGATAATGAGGAACTGATGGTGAGAGGTCCTGGCAATATGCTGGGTTACTGGAATAATCATAAAGCGACGGCACAGACTATCAACGCTGAAGGCTGGCTGCATACGGGTGATCAGGCCAGAATCAGCAGCAGCGGCCACATTTTTATCACCGGTCGTATCAAGGATATTCTGGTGCTCAGTAATGGCGAGAAAGTCCCGCCGGCCGATATGGAAGTGGCTATTCAATCCGACGCCCTGTTTGAACAGGCAATGATTGTCGGTGAGGGGCAGTCTTATCTTTCTGCTTTATTGGTCTTAAACAGTGACAAATGGTTCAGTCTGGCCAAGCAACTGAAATTGAACCCAATGGAAAACGCGAGTCTGGATGATAAATCACTGCACCAATTTGTCATTCAGCGTCTGCGTCAGTTAATGCATGACTTTCCTGCCTACGCCAAAATCCGGCGGGTCAGTCTCAGGCTGGAACCATGGACGATTGAAAATGGCATGATGACGCCGACCATGAAAATCAAACGCGCTAAGGTGCTCGAACACCACAAGACTGAAATTACCCGCCTGTATCAGCAGTGAAGTTAACTCGCCCGGGAGACCGGCTGCTGACATTCCGGCAGAAACAACATGGCTGCTTCCACCGTGTGGAATGAACCGAAAATCAGCACTCTGTCGCCAGCCACAGTCTCATTCATTGCAGCCTCATAGGCCTGTTTCACAGTCTCGAAACAGTGTGTTTTATCCGCACCAGTGACGGAGGCAATCTGACTGCCAAGCTCGGCACCGCTCATGCCTCTATCTCCGTCCAGTCCAGCCAGGAACCAGCCGTCCACCGCCACGTTCAGTGCCTTGGCCACAGCCTGGCAGTCTTTGTCCTTCAGCATCGCCAGTACGGCATAAGTTTTGCCACCGGTTTGAGTCTCTTCCAGCACTGCGGCCAGGTTTTCAGCGCCCTGCTGATTATGAGTCACATCCAGTACACGGGTCACAGGCCCCGGAATTATCTGGAAACGTCCGGACAGGCGTATTGTTTTCAGACCATGACGTATGGCCTCTTCAGAAATCTTCAATCCCTGCTGATTCAATAAATGACAGACCTGCAATACGGCAGCACTGTTCTGTAACTGGTATTTACCAGGCAGTACTGGCAGGGGCAGTTTTTCCAGACTGACATCGTCGTTACGCCATTGCCACTGCTGGTTAAAATCCTGATAAGCATAGTCACGCGCTTGTATAAAGATCGGCGCTGTCTGCGACGCTGCATAGTCGATCACTGTCTGCGGTGGGGCGGCTTCTGAGCAGACAACGGGTTTGTCACTACGGATAATTCCTGCTTTCTCCCGGCCAATCAGTTCACGGTTATCACCCAGCCAGGCCATGTGATCCAGGCCAATTGGGGTGATCAGTGCCACATCGGTATCGAATAGATTGACCGCATCCAGGCGCCCCCCCATACCGACTTCCAGTACCGCGACATCAACCTGTTCACGACAGAAGATATCTGCCGCTGCCAGCGTAGCGAACTCAAAGTAAGTCAAAGACACATCGCCACGGGCATCATCAATACGCTGGAAAGCTTCACAGATGTCCTGGTCGCTGGCGGGTACATTGTTGATAGCGATACGCTCGTTATAGCGCAGTAAATGAGGCGAGGTATAGGTGGCCGTTTTATAGCCCGCCGCTTGTAAAATGGCAGCGAGTATCGCCACTGACGATCCCTTGCCATTGGTGCCGGCAACGGTGATCAGTTTGAAAGGCAACTGGCTGCTGCCTTTCATTCTCTGCCAGACGGTGCCGACGCGTTGCAGTCCCGGATCGATATCCCTGAAGTGCAAGTGTTCCTGCCATGCCAGCCACTGCGACAAAGAAGAAAAGCGCATTGGTGTCCTTATCAGACCGCAGCGCGTTTCTGCAGCAAAGTCAGCACATTGCTGAGCCGGTCACGCATATCACGGCGATCCACAATCATATCTATCGCCCCATGCTCGAGCAGGAATTCTGCGCGCTGAAAACCTTCGGGCAAAGTCTCACGGACAGTCTGTTCAATCACGCGGGGACCGGCAAAACCAATCAGGGCTTTGGGTTCAGCTACATTGATGTCGCCCAGCATGGCTAGACTGGCAGAGACCCCGCCCATAGTTGGATCTGTCATTACCGAAATGAAAGGAATCCCGGCATCGCTCAACTGGGTCAGGATGGCACTGGTTTTCGCCATTTGCATCAGAGAGAACAAGCCCTCCTGCATGCGGGCACCGCCACTGGCAGAAAAGCAAATCAGGGGAATATGATGCTTCAGTGCTTCCTGGGCGGCACGAACAAATTTCTCGCCGACAACAGACCCCATGGAACCGCCCATAAAACTGAAGTCAAAGGCGACAGCAACGACCGGCAGATTATTAATTTTTCCCTGCATCGCGATCAGCGCATCATTTTCACCGGTATTTTTCTGTGCCTGGCTGATGCGGTCACGATAGCGTTTGCTATCTTTAAAACGTAATGTATCGATAGGTTTGACGTCAGGCGCAATTTCTTTTCGTTCATCTTCATCCAGAAAACTTTCCAGACGGGCTCTGGCACCGATACGCTGATGATGTTCGCACTTTGGGCAAACCATCAGGTTGCGTTCCAGTTCAGCGCGATAGAGTACGCTGTCACAGCTTGGGCATTTACACCAGACGCCTTCAGGCACTGAGCGGCTGCGAGCCGTAGTGCGGATCTTGGACGGAAGTAATCTCTCAAACCAACTCATCATTTCACCTTAAATTTGCAATCAGGCACTGGCCAGGTCACGGGCGTTAATCGCATGACGCATTTCAGCCAGTAAACCGGCGACAGCAGCGGGTAATTCATCCAGTTTATCAGCATGTTCTTCGATGCAGCGAACCAGAGTTGAGCCGACGACGACGGCGTCAGCGATTTCCGATACAGCAGCAGCGGATTTACCGTCTCGGATACCGAAACCGACACCTAATGGCAGTGAGGTTTTTTCACGCAGCAGTGACAGCTTTTGCGAGACTTCACTCACGTCAAGGGCGGCGGCACCGGTAACCCCTTTGATTGAGACGTAGTAAATAAAGCCGCGGGCGAAGCTGGCAATCGTTGCCATGCGTTCGGGAGACGTGGTCGGCGCGACCAGATAAATAGTATCAATGTCATGCTCATCCATGGTCTGACGAAACTCATCAGATTCTTCCGGTGGCACATCCACTGTCAACACCCCATCAACACCGGCGTCTTTGGCCAGTTCAGCAAAATTGTGATAGCCCATGGCCTCGATCGGGTTGGCATATCCCATTAACACGATTGGGGTTTCTTTATTCTTTTCGCGGAACTGCTTAACCATTTTCAGCACATGTCTGATGCTGACATCGTTTTTAAGCGCGCGCTCACAGGCTTTTTGAATGACCGGTCCATCACACATGGGATCTGAGAATGGAATACCGAGCTCGATGATATCAGCACCGGCATCAACCAGCGCATGCAACAGCGGCACAGTGACCCAGGGTTCAGGATCACCCGCTGTGACATAAGGGATCAGGGCAGTCTGACCATCGGCTTTTAAACTTTCGAAACATTGGCTAATGCGACTCATTGTGACTCCCTTAGAAATTCAAACCAGCCATGGCTGCAACGGTATGCATGTCTTTATCACCGCGACCGGACAGGTTGATGACAAGCGTCTGATCCGAGGTCATGGTTGGGGCCAGTTTACTGGCATAAGCCAGTGCGTGACTGGATTCCAACGCCGGAATGATGCCTTCGGTGCGCGTTAACTCATGAAATGCTGCAAGCGCTTCATCATCGGTCACAGAGACATAATTGGCACGACCGATATCTTTCAACCAGGCGTGTTCTGGGCCGACACCCGGATAATCAAGACCGGCTGAAATCGAGTGAGTCTCGATGATTTCACCATTCTCATCTTGCATAAGATAGGTACGGTTACCGTGTAACACCCCGGGGACACCGGCGCTCAGCGGCGCTGAATGCTGACCGGTTTCAATACCGTGCCCAGCCCCCTCGACACCGTACATCGCTACTGACTCGTCTTCAATGAAGGGATAGAACAAACCAATGGCATTTGAACCGCCACCGATACACGCTAACAGCGCGTCAGGTAACCTACCGGTTTTCTCCATGACCTGTTGTCTGGTTTCGCGACCAATGACGGACTGGAAATCACGCACCATGGCGGGATAAGGATGAGGCCCGGCTACAGTGCCGATAATGTAGAACGTATCGTCGACATTGGTGACCCAGTCGCGGAGTGCTTCATTCAGTGCGTCTTTCAGCGTACGTGAGCCTGACTCGACCGGCACCACCTGCGCCCCCAGCAATTTCATCCGGTAGACATTCTGTGCCTGACGCTCAACGTCTTCAGCACCCATGTAAACAACACATTCCATACCCAGGCGTGCGGCGACAGTGGCTGTGGCAACACCATGCTGACCGGCACCGGTTTCAGCAATGATACGGTTTTTACCCATGCGTTTGGCCAGCAATGCCTGACCGATGGTGTTATTTACTTTGTGCGCGCCGGTGTGGTTCAGATCTTCACGCTTGAGATAGATTTGCGCCCCGCCGAGTTTCTGAGACCAGTTTTCTGCCAGATAAAGAGGTGAAGGACGGCCGACAAAAGTACTGAGGTCCTTGTCCATTTCCGCCAGAAAATCAGGATCATCGCGATATTGCTGATAAGCCTGTTCCAGCTCATAAATGGCTCCCATCAGGGTTTCGCCTACAAAACGACCACCATAAGGGCCGAAGTGTCCTCGCGAGTCCGGGAAGTTTTTAAAGTAATCGTGGATATGCTGCTCAAGCATTAGCTACCTCTCTCATAAAAGCGCTGATCTTTTCATGACTTTTTATCCCCTTTTCACGCTCAACGCCACCGCTGACGTCTACCGCGAAAGGTCGCACTTGTTGTATCGCCTGCCCAACATTGTCGGCATTCAAGCCACCGGCCAGAATAACGGGCCGATCAATACCGTTGATCAGAGACCAGTCGAATGTTTTACCGGTACCGCCCGGCACTCCGGGCTGGTAGGCATCCAGCAAAAAGCCACTGGCTTTGCGGTGGGCCTCTGTTGCTTGTTTCAGGTCTATACCCGGCTTCATTCGGATGGCCTTGATATAGGGCCTGGCGAATTGCTCACAAAATGCCGGGCTTTCATCACCATGAAACTGGATTATATCAATGGGTAGTGCGTCAAGACACTGTGAAACCAGTTCTGCTTCCGGGTTCACAAACAAACTGACTACCGAAACAAACGGGGCGATGCCAGCCACGACTTCCTGAGCCTGCGCAACAGTCAGCGCACGGGGACTGGGTGGGTAAAATACCAAGCCTATCGCATCAGCGCCATTTTCAGCTGCAAAATCAGCATCTTGGCGACGCGTCATGCCGCAGATTTTGACACGGGTTCTCATTGCGTTCTGATATCGCTCGTTGATCGTTGTGATACTTTACCAGAGCACCGGAAAACCCGACACTGTTGGTAAAGAATATTCTGATGGATATCGAACATCGACCAGGTAAAGGCCATCCGGCGGCGCAGTAACACCGCCGCGGCTTCTGTCAGCACTTCTCAGTACTTCCCCCGCCCATTCGACCGGTTTACTGCCATCACCAATTGACACCATCACACCGACCAGATTACGTACCATATGATGGAGAAACGAGCGGGCCTCGACATCAACAGCAATGCAATCCCCCTGCTTGCTGATAGCAATTTTATCCAGGGTTTTGATTGGACTTTTAGCCTGACATTCACTGGCTCGGAAGGATGTGAAGTCATGACGACCAACCAGTTGCTCAGCGGCCGCACGCATACGTTCGATATCCAGTGGATGATGGTGCCACCACATCCTTTGGTGATGCACCGCTGAACGACTTAGCCGGTTCAGAATCAGATAACGATAACTACGCTTAATCGCTGAAAAGCGGGCGTTGAAGTCATCGTCAACTTCCCTGACCCAATTGACAGATATATCTTTGGGCAGGTTGGCATTAATACCCAGAAGCCATCCCCGCTGCTCCCGAACCGACTCGGTATCGAAGTGAACAACTTGATTAAGTGCGTGAACACCGGTGTCAGTTCTGCCGGCAGCGAACACTTCTATTTGATGATTGGCGACTGTCGAGACTGCCTTTTGCAGCTCGTCCTGCACAGTGCGGGAATGCGGCTGGTACTGCCAGCCACAAAAATGGGTTCCGGCATATTCAACGCCGAGCGCAATCCTCACATTCACTCCCTTTTAAGACAGGGAATTGAGCAATGCCTGAGCCCGATTCTTCTGTTCTTCGTTACCTTCTGCCAGTACTTCATTCAGGATACTGCGCGCCCCTTCCGGATCGCCCATATCAACATAAGCCGCTGCCAAATCCAGTTTGGTCTCTGCCTCGTCGATGTCGTCGAGATCACCGATATCAAACTCCAGGTCAGGCTCATCTTCCGTAGATACAGTGAAATCGTTTTCATCGGGCAGGTCTTGTTCTGCTTCGGCAGTCTCCGTGGCAAAATCCTCATCAAAGGATAATGTCTCTTCACGCTGCCCTTCTTCAGCAATATCCAGGTTCAGTGAAGCGCTATCATCCTGCTCGCTGTCAGACAGTTCGTCTTTGTCATCGAAGCCGAAGTTGGTATCGAAAGATAACAAATCATCATCCAGATCATCCACGACCTGTTTGTCAGTGCTTTCCTGTGCTTCTGTTTCGGGCTCGGGCTCAGGCTCAGGCTCAGGCTCAGACTGAGATTCGGATCCAGTCTCAGAAACATCAGCCAGGTTGAACTCAAGGTGATCATTGTCTTTGTCTTCAGTTTCAGCGGCGGTTTGCGCAGGCTCAGGATCGAAGTCGGTCATACTGTCATCAGTATTCACTTCATCATCCTGAGTGGCTGTTTGCTGCTCGACAAACAGATAATGGGCCGGAGACAACTCCTGTCCCCATTGTTTGACTTCGGACCATTCAAAGCTTTCCGTATCGAACGGCGTGTCTTCCGCCAGTGAAATGAACGCTTCTGTCTGCTGCTGCTTATACAACACAAACAGTAATTTGTAGGCTACCAGTGTGTTATCAGGCTCAATATTTCTGGCTTCTTCCAGCGAGTTCCTGGCCTGTACATAGTCAGCATACCCCACGAACATATCCGCTTGTTCGACCAGTTCTGCAACCGATTTTTCCTGTTCATGCTCTTGTTCCGATAGCGGTGCATCAGTGATGTCGTCACCTGTCACCGGGGCGACTACCGTGGTGTCTGAGACCTCATTATCAGTCCCTTTGTCCATTTTTTTCACCGCTTCATCCCAGCTCACATCACGGTTGTTGCGACGCGCCAGTAACCAAAGCAGCAGTAATACCAACAACAGGCCCAGCGCAGCCGGTAGTTTGTTGTCATTGAGGAATTGCTTGACCTGATCGATAGTGGAATGTACCTCGTCAGCTTCAAGATTAAGTGCTTGTGCGGTCGTGCTGATGACATCCTCATCTGCGGCTGTTTGCACCGGTGAAGGCTGTTCGGTTTCATCTTCAGTGTCTGAGCCTGGTTCCTGATCCTCAAGTTCAGTCTCAGCGGGAGTGTCATTAGAGTCAGCTGATGGCGCTGACGGCGCTTCAGAGTCGACTATCATGGCTGCCTGATCAGCAAGCGCCGGGGCCTCTTCTTCAAGCATCGACTGTAAGCGGGCCAGATCAGCATCTTTCAGTGAAATCAATCGACGCATGGTTTCGAGTTGCTCTTCCATGGCATCCATACGCTGTTTGAAATCGATGTTTTCCTGAGTTTGCGCTTCGATGGTTTCTTGAGCCAGTGTTAATTGCTCAGTTAACTTTTTGATATCTTCATTGCCCGCCACGTTAGGTGAGGCGTCATCTTCTGATGTCGCCGCATCTTCAGGTGCAACCAGCTTGAGACGACCATCTGATGACGCTGCGTCCGAAGTATCAACATTCGATGTTGACGCTTCACTGTCGGTCTGGTCAGTTTGCGTCTGTGCCGACGCAGTATCAGCCTCGGTGTTCTGGTCTTCAGACTGTGTTGCTACCTGAGCGGCAGGCGCAGAAGAGACAGGCTGTTGGTTGCGGTTCTTCCAGGCTGAATTCTGTTCGGTAAAGGCGGCTCTCGCCTCAGCAGGCGACATTGCCGTGATCTCACTACGCGGGGGAATCTGGAGTGTCACACCGGCTTGAAGACCATTGACATTCTGATTTTTGAAAGCCCTGGGATTGGCGTTGAGCAGCGCCATCATCATCTGATGCACTGTGATGCTGTTATCCGGTCGGGTATTAGCTGCGACATTCCAGAGTGTGTCACTTCGTTTTACCGCATAACTAGCGGGACTGTTATCTGTATTTTGAGACAGATAGCGATCCGTGGTCGAGGTCTGAGTCGATGATGTTGTCGGTTCACTAGGCCGTTCAGTGCCACGAACCGCTTGTGTCACGTATTCAGGCGGGTCAAGTAATACCGTGTACTCACGGAGCAGAATGCCTGACCCCGCTGTGGCCGTAATCAAAAAATCAAGGAAGGGTTCTTTGATGGGCTGCTTGGATGTAATCAGAATCTTGTCACGGCCATTCGACTCAACGATGTCGAACTGCATTTGACTCAGCAGGATGCTGCGATTCAGACCTGCCTTGGTGAATTCAGCATCAGATGCCATTTTCACCTGCAAGTTATCCTTTTCATCAGGCTGCAGTGCAGTGAGGCCAATTTCAGCTTTGAAAGGTTCATTCAAAGCCGACATGACCTCAATCTTACCTAGGCCAAAAGCGTGACTGGTGAGAGGCGTGAAAAAACCCATTGTGGCAGCCGCCACCATTCCGGCCAGAACCTGTTTCTTCATCGTCATCCCCTCACCCTTCCTATGCGCTGATCAAAGGTAGTTTTCGACCAGAACTTCTGCAATTTGTACGCTGTTCAGTGCTGCGCCTTTACGAACATTATCCGCAACTACCCACAAATTCAAACCGTTTGGATGAGAGATATCCTCACGGATACGGCCGACATAGACAGGATCATGACCAGAGGCTTCCGTCACAGCGGTGGGATAGCCGCCATCATTACGATCGTCGAGCACAACAATGCCCGGAGACTGCTTCAGCAATTCGGTTGCCTGCTCAGCAGTCATCTTGTCACGGGTTTCGATATGAATCGCTTCCGAGTGACCAAAGAAAACGGGTACACGCACTGCTGTCGGGTTCACCAGAATATTCTCATCACCCATGATCTTGCGGGTCTCCCACACCATCTTCATTTCTTCTTTGGTGTAGCCGTTATCCTGGAACACATCAATTTGCGGCAGCACATTGAAGGCGATCTGCTTGGGATAAACACTGGATTCTACCGGACGACCATTAAGCAAATCCGCTGTCTGCTTGGCCAGTTCGTCCATCGCCGGCTTACCCGAGCCTGAAACTGCCTGATAGGTGCAGACATTAACGCGGGTGATACCAACCGCATTATAAATCGGCTTCAGTGCCACCATCATCTGAATGGTAGAGCAGTTGGGATTAGCAATAATGCCGCGGTTTTTGTAGTCTGCAACGGCTTCCGGATTTACTTCCGGTACGACCAGGGGGATATCTTTGTCGTAACGAAATTGTGAGGTGTTATCAATCACCACACATCCGGCAGCGGCCGCTTTCGGTGCGTATTCCGCAGACACGCTGGCACCTGGCGAGAACAGGCCGACCTGAACTTTGGAGAAATCAAATGTCGCCAGGTCTTCAACGACCAGTGATTTGTTACCAAAACTGACTCTGCTGCCGGCACTGCGCTCACTGGCCAGTGCATAGACTTTACCGACCGGGAAATTACGCTGGTGCAGAATCTCCAGCATGGTTTCACCGACAGCACCGGTGGCGCCTACGACTGCAACATCAACTTGTTTACTCACATTTCACCTTTTGTCTTGGGTTTAAAGTGCTGCGACCACCGCATCGCCCATTTCCGATGTCGATACTCGGGTGCTGCCTTCTGAATAGATATCGGCCGTTCTGAGACCGTTATCCAGCACCTGGCTCACAGCATTTTCGATTCGATCAGCCATGACGGCCTCATCGAGCGTATAACGTAACATCATAGCAGCTGACAGAATGGTTGCCAGCGGGTTAGCCATATTCTGACCCGCGATATCCGGGGCGCTACCATGAATCGGCTCGTACATCCCTTTGCTGTTTTCATCCAGTGACGCCGATGGCAGCATACCGATAGAACCCGTCAGCATGGAGGCACAGTCAGACAGAATGTCACCGAACATATTGGTGGTCACCATCACGTCAAATTGCTTGGGTGCCCGCACCAGTTGCATCGCCGCGTTATCCACATACATGTGACTCAGTTCGACAGCGGGGTAATTCTTCGCCAATTCTGTCATAGTTTCACGCCAGAGTTCCGTGCACTCCAGCACATTTGCCTTATCCACCGAGCACACACGGCCCTGGCGTTTACCAGCGATATCAAACGCGACCTTACCGATACGCTGGATTTCGCTTTCACGATAAACCAGGGTGTTATAGCCCTGCTTTTCACCATTTTCCAGCGTACGGATACCGCGTGGCTGGCCGAAGTAAATACCGCCTGTCAGCTCACGCACAATCATCAAATCCAGACCGGCGACGACATCCGGTTTAAGCGTGGATGCCCCGGCCAGTTGCGGATACAGGATGGCAGGACGCAGGTTGGCAAACAGGTTGAGTTCGCTGCGAAGACCCAGCAAGCCTTTTTCCGGACGGACACTGATATCGAGTGACTCCCATTTGTAGCCACCCACAGCACCAAGCAGAATCGCATCCGCCTCTTTGGCCATGGTCAGCGTCGCTTCTGGTAACGGTGTGCCTGTCTCGTCATAGGCGGCACCACCAACCAGCCCGTAATCCAGACTGATATCCAGTCCTTCAGTGCGGAGTTTTTCCAATACTTTGACCGCTTCGGCAACGATCTCAGGACCAATCCCGTCGCCGGGCAGAACTGCTATTTTTTTTGTCATTTTACTTTCTTTAAATTGCTCTATCTGGTTTCAGGAAAACAGCCAGGGCGCTTCCTGCTTACGTTTGGCTTCGTAGGCTTCGATCTCAGCGGTGTGCTGCAGCGTCAGACCAATATCATCGAGTCCTTCCTGCAGACAGTGCTTTTTGAAGCTGTCAATCTCGAACTCGATAATTTCACCATCGGGCAGTGTAATCGTCTGCGCCGCTAAATCAACCTTGAGTTGGTAACCGGGCGTGGCTTCAACCTGAGCAAACAGCTTGTTGATCAGCTTCTCTTCCAGCGTGATAGCAAGAATGCCGTTCTTGCTGGTGTTACTGAAGAAAATATCAGCAAAGCTCGGCGCGATAATGACACGGATGCCAAAATCATCCAGGGCCCAGACCGCATGTTCACGGCTGGAACCACAACCAAAATTCTCCCGGGCCAGCAGGATGGTACCGCCTTTATAACGCGGCTGATTCAACTCAAAGTCGGGATTTATCGGCCGCTGACTGCAGTCCTGACCTGGTTCACCATGATCCAGATAACGCCATTCATCAAACAGATTGGGACCGAAGCCGGTACGTTTGATGGATTTTAAGAACTGCTTGGGGATGATGGCATCGGTATCCACATTAGGTCTGTCCATAGGGATAACAATGCCGGTTTCAACTGAAAACTTTTGCATGACGCGGATTAAACCTCTTTTACATCGCGTTCAATGTTAAATAAAAACTGACTGGAACCGCCTGGCTGATGCTGGGCAGACCGGCCAGTTCACGTAATTTTTCCAAGCCTTTGACCAGGTCGTAATCAGCCACATTGAGAATGACCGGCTGATTGGAGACGACAAGCAGCTCACTGTCACTGACTTTGGTGACCAGCAACGTCATTGTCACGGCTTGTTTCTGTCCGTGTAGATCCAGTTCAGCATCCACGGTCAGATTGTTTGATTGTCCCGCTTCGAGCTCGGCAATCATGGCGGGGTCGATCCTGGCCTGCAGAGCAGCTGTTGGATAGGCATCGACCTCAAAGAAAAACTCTTTCATTCGCGAGTCACGGATTTCGATGCCGGTATTGACGCTGGTCAGATCGATCTCAAGCGCGAGGTCACCCGCCTCGCTGACAGATCCTGCAATCCAGTCAAAGTGATGGACCTCAGCAATATTATTTTTCTTGACCGACACAAAGCTGAGTTGAGATTTGCCATTATCCACCTGCCAGGAAGCCGCTGAAGCCATAGTGGATGCCAGCAATAAACTCAATAAATAAACGGTTCTGTGAAGATATTTCATTATCTACTCCTGTTATTGGTATAGCGGGCTGATTTCACTATCGACGGATTCGTGGTCCTGCATCAGTTCGTCAATAGATCGAGTCAGTTCCTCCTCAACGGCTGATTTGAGGACAATAATCTCTACCCGGCGGTTTTGAGCCCGGTTTTCCGTGGTGTCATTAGGCACCAGAGGCTTGGTATCCGCGTAGCCTTCCAACACGAAACGCTCAGCAGGTATCTGACCGGGAGCCAGTAACTCATGCACCACCGATGTGGCCCGCGATGTGGACAATTCCCAGTTGGAACGATATCGCGGGGTATTAATCGGCACATTGTCCGTGTGCCCTGCCACGGCAATGCGACCATCCGTCGTCAGTAACACATCGTGAATCTTGCGCAGGATCGGGACAAATCCTGGATTCAGTCGCGCATCACCTGAGGGAAAGGATCCTTTTTCTCTGATTCGGATCACGATACGACTGAACTGGCTCTCTACGACAATCAATCCATCCTGGATCTCCTGCTCCAAGGCTTCCCTGAATTCCTGGGTCTCTTCAGCCACTTCCTTGACCTGCTGTTGAGCCAGCTGTTCGGCATCCGCAGTGACCTTGAGCTGTTCGCGAGTTTCGTCCATTGTATCCTGTCTGACCACTTTCAGGGGAGTCGGTTTAGGTTCCCCCGGACTGAACTCCTGTGCAATGATGCTGGTACCCTCAGGAATTTCATCTTTGGGAACCTCACGTTGAACACCAAATGCATTTTCCAGTGATTTGACCACCATCTTGTATTTCAACGCATCAATTTCAGCGAAGGACAGCAGCAACACAAAGAAGCACATCAGCAGTGACATCAGGTCGGCAAAGGTCGCCATATAGGCGGGTAAGCCTTCCGCGTCGCGTTTGGCTCTGTTCGGATTCTCGCTCATAGACTAAGACCGCTGCGTCAGGCTGCGGCTTCTTCTTCGCTGTCACGCTTGGAGGCGGGCAGGAAGTTTTTCAGAATCTCACCCAGAATTTTGGGGTTCTGGCCTTCCTGAATGCCGAGCACACTCTCGATAATGATGTTTTTGTTCATCAGCTCTTCACTACTTCGCAATGACAGCTTGTCGGCGATAGGCAGAGCAAACATATTGGCGAGCATGGCGCCGTAGAGGGTGGTCAGCAGTGCCACAGCCATTGCCGGACCAATCGACTTGGGGTCAGACATGTTGCTCAGCATTTGAACCAGCCCCACCAGCGTCCCGATCATACCCATTGCCGGTGCCGCATCCCCCATCGCTTTGAAAATCTGCTGACCGACACTGTGGCGGTTAAGCGTTTCATTCAATTCCGTCAGCAAAGCCTTTTTTACCACCGCGGGTTCGTGACCGTCGACCAGCATCATAATGCCCTTGGAAAGCACCGGATTGCTGATTTCCTGGCGCTCCAGAGCCAGCAGGCCCTCTTTACGGGCTATACCGGCAAGCTCTACGACGTTGTCGATAATCGCCTGAGGTGATTCGGATTTATGCAGAAAGGCTTTGGTCGCCGTTTTTATCGAACCGATAAACTGCCCCAGGGTGAATCGCATCAAAACCACGGCAAAGGTCCCGCCGAGAACGATGGCCAAAGAGGGCATGTTGACAAAAGTACCAGCCGCCGCACCCAGTGCGATGGTTGCGATAATCAATCCCCAGGCGGTCACAAGGCCCAGCAGCGTAGCAAGATCCACTCTTAAACTCCCTCTATAGCATCCGGCAGAAACAGCATAAATTCAGCGGGTATTTTACCGAACAGTTCACAAAAAATCTGCTGCTCAAGCAGATGGAATTGAATGTTTTTTATGCTTTTTATGACGGTAAACCATCACAGCGGGCAATATCACGATCAACAAGCCCAACAGCAACAACAGCAATGGCCATACTGTCGGCCTGTTCCATTCATCCTGTAATTGTTGCCGCAGTTCTGTATCCAGACGGCGGTATTTCAGGGTGTTATTGGCCATCAGGTTAGGCTTGATGTTGTGATTCCATGCATGATAGAGCGTAAACATTTTAGGGTGAAATCCCCACACCCACGGTGCATCCTCTCGAGCGATATCGGCCATGCGCTGAATAATCTTTAATCGCTCATCACTGTTGGGCATCACCCGCATCGACTCAAACAGCTTATCAAAGGCTTCATTTTTGTAGTTGGCTGCATTTTCCCCTTTCGTCTCAACTTTACCGTTTGGGCCATAGAGTAGAAACAGGAAGTTCTCAGGATCAGGATAATCCGCATTCCAGCCCCACTGGAAAATCTGGGCGCGACCACGACGCATTTTATCCTGAAAACGGTTGTAGTCGGTGCTGCGGATCACCAACTGCACGTTGAGTTTGCGGAACTGTTTACGTAACCAGTCCAGTTGCGCTTTACTATCGGGGCCGCTGGCCGGCACATCGAAATACAGGACTAACGGCTCACCGGTCTCGGCATCACGCCCTCTGGGATAGCCTGCCTCGGCCAGCAGTTTTTTTGCCTCATCAAGGGGCTTTCTCACCGCCTCGCCATCCTGCCATTCATAAACATACGGGTTGATGCCGGCTTCACCCTCTACGTACCCAAATATACCCGGCGGCACTGGCCCCTGTGCCGGTATGCCCCGCCCATTGGCAAATATCGATATGTATTCCTCATGGTCAATAGCGATGGAAATAGCGCGCCGGAGCTTTTTAGCTTTCTCACTATAACCGCCTACGACCGGGTCCAGCATGTTGAAGCCCATGTAAAAGGTCGACGTGCCGACAGCCGTTTCCAGTTGTATGCCCTTCTCTTTCATTGCATCACTCAGGCCGAACTCACCGGCAGAAGACACTTGAACAGCTTGATCAAAACTGTCGGAACTGATGCCACTGACATCATAATAGCCTTGAATGAATTTGCCCCAGTAGGACGTGTTTTCCTTTTCCAAGGTAAAGACGATTTCGTCAATGAGCGGCAGAGGCTTGCCAGCATCATCCAGGAGACCGGCCTCGGCGTCACCAGGGTCGCCCTCAGTGGGGTAAAACTCCCCATGGAAATTCGGATTCTTACTGAGCACCATTCGCCGGTTGGGATCATTCTCCGTCATGTAAAAGGGACCGGTACCGACCGGATACCAGTCAATGGTGATGTTTTTATCGATCAGTCCAGGCTGAGCATAGAATTGTTCTGCTTCCCAGGGAATGGGGGCAAAAAAAGGCATCGCCAGCCAGAAGCGGAGCTGGGGATATTTGCCATAAACCTTGATTTGATAAGCATAGTCATCAATCACGTTAACGCCTTCGAGTGCCTGTTCTCGAAGGTCGATAGGCCGCCCCTGCTGACGGAGTTCACGAAGCTTGTCAGCAAAATCGTTGAGCCCGACGATATGCTCTCCCATCAGACCCAGAATGGGCGAGTGGATTTCTGGATGGGCCAGGCGTTTGATTTGGTAAACAAAATCATCGGCTTTCAACTCACGCGTATCAGTTTGTTCAAAATCAGCCAGCTTCTCGACCTCGTCAAGTTGTTCCTGCGTCAAAGCGTGATACAGGAAACCACCCTGTTCGTCGCGGACAAATGCCGGATGAGGCTGGTAATAGATCCCGCTTTTGAGCGGAATCGTGTAAACACTGTAGGCAATATTGTCACTGCCTTCTGCTACCGGCTCGTTATTTTCATCCAGATAAGTCACTTGCGGCATAGCGTCTGCAACCAGCGGCTCCAGCTGATAAGGACGTTTAAGATAATGATACTGATACGGTGGCTCATAAATCTGACCGGTGATGGCGATTTCATTGGCACTGTATGAGCGGGCCGGGTCAAGGTGTTTGGGTCGAAGCGAAAAGGAGGTATAGAGGGTATCCAGCTCAGCATTCTGATCCGGGTAGGGTGAGTTGACCGCACCGAATTCACAGGCGGACACAACAAGCAGCGACAGACAAACCAGCAGATATCTCAGTTTCATTCTCACAACGTCAAAATTGGAACCAGATGTGTGACCAAGATTATCACGAGTTTACTGCGCGGTCGCCCTTCCCGTTGGTGATAAAATCAGGTAAGTTATCCCGCTTTATCCGCAGTTTAGGAGAGACTTATGGGTTTCCTGCAAGGCAAACGCGTGTTAATTGTGGGCGTTGCCAGCCCGCGCTCTATCGCCTCCGGCATTGCTCATGCCATGGCCAAACAAGGGGCTGAACTGGCCTTTACCTACCAAAATGACAAGCTCAAATCCCGCGTTGAAAAAATTGCTGAAGAATGTGGCGCCGACCCGGCAATGGTCTTTCCCTGCGATGTCAGCAGCGATGAACAGATTCAGGCGGTATTCGACAATCTGAACAAACATTGGGATGGTCTCGATACCATCGTTCATTCAGTCGCCTTTGCGCCACGTGAACAATTGCAGGGCAGCTTTGTCGACAGCGTCACCCGTGATGCCTTTGCCATGTCCAACGATATCAGTGCCTACAGCTTTGCTGCACTGGCCAAGGCCGGTAAGCCGATGATGGCTGGCCGTAACGGTTCTATGCTCACACTGAGCTATCTGGGCGCTGAGCGTGCGATTGATAACTATAACGTTATGGGCGTTGCCAAAGCCGCTCTTGAAGCCACCGTTCGCTACATGGCCTACTCACTGGGTGAAGAAGGCATTCGCGTGAACGCCGTTTCTGCCGGTGCAATCAAAACATTGGCCGCTGCCGGTATCGGTGATTTTGGCAAAATGCTGGCCTATGGCGAACGTAACTCCCCACTGCGTCGCAATGTCACTATTGAAGAAGTGGGTAATGTCGCTGCCTTCCTCTGCTCCGATCTGGCATCAGGGGTTACCGGCGAAATCACTTATGTGGATGCAGGTTACAACATCGTCGGCATCGGCGATAAGTAGGACGCAACAATCTGCTAATATTCAAAACAGGGCATTTTATATGCCCTGTTTTGTTTTCAGCGCGGGGAAAATCGAATGTCGCAGTTTCATGCCCTGGTTCTGTTGGGCTTTATCATTGCCGGTGCGGTTATCGGTGTTTTTTATGGCTGGTATGCCGGCGAAGCCGCCATGGCTGTTAGTTGGCTGGGCAGCCTATTCCTCAACGCGCTGAAGATGACCATCATTCCCCTGATTATTGCCTCTGTCGTCAGCGGTATTGGCAGTCTTGGTGATATCCGGCAGTTGGGTAAGTTGGGAGGCTATACAATGCTCTACTACCTCTCGACCACGGCGCTGGCGGTCTTTATCGGTCTTCTGGTGGTAAACTGGATTCAACCAGGCGCTGGCATTCAACTGACACAGACTGCCGTGCCGGAACATATTCTGTCGAAACAGGACACGGGTATCAGTGATATCTTCCTGTCGCTCATCTCACCCAATCTGTTTGCTGCGGCCAGCCAGACAGAGTTATTGCCACTGATCGTCTTTGCCATCCTGTTTGCGATGGCACTGACCACTATCGGCGATAGATCCAAACCCGTGTTTGCGGTATTCGATGGTATTAATGAAGCCATGATGAAGCTGGTTATCTGGATTATGCATTTTGCCCCGATTGGCATATTCGCGCTAATTGCCGCCCGGTTGGGAAGTACCGGGGGCGGCGAACAGTTTATGGCAGAAATCAGCGCAGTAGGCATGCATGTGGTGACGGTACTGACCGGCCTGCTGCTTCACGCAATTATATTATTTTGTATTCTTTATTTTGTCGCCCACCGCGGTATGGATTACCTGTTAGGTATGGCCAGGGCACTGGTCACGGGCTTTGGTACCGCCAGTTCCTCAGCCACCCTGCCGCTGACCATGGAATGTGCTCGTGAAAACAAGGTCAGTCCCAAAGCGGTTAAATTTGTTTTACCTCTGGGGGCGACTATCAATATGGATGGCACCGCCTTATACGAAGCGGCAGCGGTCATGTTTATCGCCCAGGCCTATGGCATCGAACTCACGCTGATGCAGCAGGGGCTTGTCTTTATTACCGCGACACTGGCTGCAATCGGTGCTGCAGGCATCCCTGAAGCCGGTCTGGTAACGATGGTGATTGTGTTAACTGCGGTCGGGCTGCCGCTGGAAGGTATCGCACTACTGCTGGCTGTGGACTGGTTCCTGGATCGTTTCCGCACCACCGTCAATATCTGGGGTGACAGTGTCGGTGCCGCCGTTATTGCCAGGCTGACATAAAAAAAGCGCCCGAAGGCGCTTTTTTCTGTCTGCTTAAAATCTACCTCAGACTTTTATCCCGAATCTCAATATCGGCGTCTGCTCGCAGACTGGCGATGAATGCCTGCAGTTCAGCATTGGACATCATTTGCTGTAACTGCTCTTGTATCGACTGTCTTTCTTCAGCCTCAACATCCGCAGTCTGACCACTTTTAACATCAGTCAGCTTGATCACAACATAGTTGCCATTATCCGCAGTAAAGCCAGTGTATTGAGCCTGGGACTCCGGCTTTTGCATTTCAAATGCGCGTTGCAGAATCTGTTGACTGACTGCCTCGCTGTCACGGCCGTAAAAAGCCGCAGGCTGCCAGTTTTCCAGTAAAGTCTGTGCCTCTGCACCGTCTTTCAGCTCAGCCACGATGGCTTCACCTTTTTCACGGGCAAACTGACTGGCTTCATCAAATAACAGCTGTTGTTCTATCGCAGGTTTAACAGATTCAAATGGCAACACATTCTCAGGAATGTGTTTGTTCTTGTGGATCACCACAAGATGCGTATCCGATAGCTCAATCACAGCGCTGTTCAGTTCGTTTTGCAGCACATCCTCACTGAAAGCGGCTTCTACTACTTTGGCTTCGCTGCTGATGCCTGACTCGGTACCACCGCGAGTAAACAGCGGCGTAGTTTGAATCTCAAGCCCAAGTTCTTCGGCTGCCACATCAAGGCTATCCGGGTTTTCAAAACTCAGGTTAGCGAGTTGTTCAGCTTTGTCATAAAATTGAGCTTCAGCCTGTTGACTGCGGTAGCGTTGCTCAACTTCAGTACGGACGTCACTGAAGTCCTGTACTTCGGGTGATTCCACACCGGTCAATTTAATCAGGTGATAACCGAACTCAGTTTCTACCGGCTCACTGATATCACCCACGTTTTCCAGTGCAAAAGCCGCTTCTTCGAAAGCAGGCTCCATCACATCAGGGCCGAAATAGCCAAGATCACCACCTTGAGCTGCCGAACCCGTGTCCTCAGACTCAGCCTTGGCAAGCGCTTCGAAATCTTCACCCTGTTGGAGACGCTCAGCAATCTTTTCAATCTCTGCGCGCGCCTGTTCATCGTCACCTTCAATCAGGATGTGACTGACACGGCGTTGTTCGGGTCCCACAAACTGAGACTCATTATCGACATAAAATTGCTGTAATGCTTCGTCATCAACCGTAATCGTGTCAGCGATACTGTCTATGTTGAGTTCAACATAATTCACTCTGACCTGCTCGGGTGCGGTGTATGCCGTTTTGTTGTTGTCATAGTATGCGCGGACAGCTTCGTCATCGATGCTGACTTTATCAACATAGTTTTGAAGCGGCACCACCCCATAAGCGATTTCACGTTGCTGCTTTTCCAACTCCAGTACTCTATCCAGTTGTACCGGCGTTACGATAGCTGAGCGCTGAATATTCCGGGTCAGTTCCTGGGTCAGCAAATCATTGCGGAGCTGGGCTTCAAAACTGGCAGGACTGTAACCCACACGGGCCAGCATCATCGCATAGTAATCAGGGTCAAACTGGCCATCACGCTGAAACGCCGGGTTGGAACGGATCATTTCTGAGACTGAGGCATCATTGACTGTTTGTCCCAGCTTTTGACTGGCCTCATGCAGTAATCGCTGTTCAATCAAGCCGTCAAGAATGTTCCGTTTGACAGCTGCCCCTTCAAACATCGCCGGATCAAACTGTTCACCCAGGACGTTACGCATCTGGTCACGATACTGCTGCAGGGACTGCTGGAGTTCTGTCTGGTTGATTTCATGGCCGTTGACTTCTGCGACAACAACGTCGGATGCACCGGTCATGTAGGAGTTTACCCCCCACAAAGCAAACGGAATACTAATCAGACCGACAATGAACCAGGCAATCCATCCCTGGGCGCGATCACGAATGTAATGCAACATGGAAGAAAACCTTCATATCTGTAGTTATAAAAATGGATAGTCTAAACCATCAGGCAAAAAAAAAGGCGCATAAAATGCGCCCTTTTTCGTACTTGGCGGAGCGGACGGGACTCGAACCCGCGACCCCCGGCGTGACAGGCCGGTATTCTAACCAGCTGAACTACCGCTCCAAGAATTCCTGGTGGGTGCTGAGGGGATCGAACCCCCGACCCTCGCCTTGTAAGGGCGATGCTCTCCCAGCTGAGCTAAGCACCCCAAGAAAAAAGACTAGTTTACAGCATCCTTGAGTGCTTTACCAGCTTTGAAAGCAGGAATTTTAGCCGCAGCGATTTTGATTTCTTCGCCGGTACGTGGGTTACGGCCAGTACGTGCAGCGCGCTCACGAACAGAGAAAGTACCGAAGCCAACCAGCGTGACCTGGTCGCCTTTGCTCAGCGCTTTAGTGACAGCTGATGTCATGCCATCAACAGCTTGGGCGGCTTTTGCTTTAGAGATGTCTGCAGCTGCAGCAACTGCATCGATGAGTTCAGATTTATTCACAGCTTAATTCCTCATATCGTTATTGATCGTTATGTCGTCCAAATGCCGGATTCGCTGCTACCTGGCTCAGCGAGACCGGACTGTGTGTATCTAACTACAGCAAAATTAGCGTGTCAAGACAACGGATCACTGTTTGTGAATAGATTTTATCGGGCTTTAGCAGGAATGTTGGGCAGAAGGTTGACAATCTGATTCAGGCCATGAATATTGTCAGGTTGCCTGTTTCTGTTCCAGGCGACGCGCCATTGCCACATATTGTTCAATACTGACTGTCTCGGGACGTTGTTTCGGTTTGACCCCCACCTGCTCCAGGTCATCCAAAGATAGTAGTTTTTTCAATGTGTTAGCGATCGTCTTGCGGCGCTGGCTAAACGCGACCGTGACCAGCTTATTCAGCCAATCCCTATCCACATCGCCGCCTTTCTTTTGTGACAGAGGTTGCAGATAAATAATCGCAGATTCGACTTTGGGAGGGGGGTCAAAGGCTTCAGGCGGTACGATGAACATTTGCTCTGCGTAGCATTGATGCTGCAGCATAATACTCAAACGACCATACTGCTTTGAACCCGGTGAAGCGCAGATGCGCTCAACAACTTCGCGTTGCAGCATAAAGCACATATCCTCAATACACGCGGATTGCTCGATAAGATGGAATAACAGCGGGGTTGTAATGTTATAAGGCAGGTTACCGATCACCCGCAGCTTTTCATCATTCTGCTGCAGTTGTTGATAGTCGAATTTAAGGGCATCAGCTTCATAAATTGTCAGATGCGGTTGGCCAGCGAACTGCTGTTTCAGCAACGGTACCAGATCCCGATCCAGTTCAACCACATCCAGATGGTCACAACGGCTCAGCAGTGGTTTGGTCAGCGCCCCGCGACCAGGGCCAATTTCTACCAGATGTTCCCCCTTATCGGGGCTGATAACCTCGATAATTGCTTCAATAATGGCCTGATCATGAAGAAAGTTCTGGCCAAAACGTTTGCGCGCCCGCGGGTAGTGAGATTCAGTCATATTATTTGTCTTGGGATTGCTGGCTGTCAGCCATTTCGAGCGCCATGTCGATGGCGGCCTGCAGGCTGGATGCAGACGCTTTACCGGTCGCAGCCAGATCAAGTGCCGTACCGTGATCAACGGAGGTACGGATAAAGGGCAAGCCCAGCGTCACATTTACAGCGCGACCAAAGCCATGATGCTTGAGCACCGGTAGCCCTTGATCATGAAACATCGCCAGCACCACATCATAGTCTTTCAACCTATCCTGATTGAAAATGGTATCTGCCGGCCAGGCACCGCTGACTGCAAGCCCTTCAGACTGACAGGCATCAATGACCGGCTGTATGGTGTCTATTTCTTCATGTCCCAGATGACCGCCTTCACCAGCATGGGGGTTGAGCCCGCAGACAGCGATTCGGGGCTTGTTCAGACCAAACTGACGCTTGAGTGAGTCATTGGTAATATGCAGAATCTGCTGCAGGCTGTCACGGGTGATAGCATCGCTCACCGCTGCCAACGGTAAATGCGTTGTCGCCAGTGCCACTCTCAAATCACCCGTCGCCAGCATCATCACCACCTTAGCGACACCCGCACCATCAGCAAAAAACTCGGTGTGACCACTGAAGCTGTGACCGGCATCGTTTATGACGCCCTTATGAACTGGCGCCGTCACAATCGCATCGAATTCACCACTGATGCTTTTATCGAGTGCCAGCTGCAACATGGCAAGCACATAGCTGCTGTTGGCTAGATTAAGCTCGCCGGCAGTAACCGGCTGACTTAACTGGACAGGGAGGTAGTACAGACTTCCGGGTTCGGCTATGGCCGCACGCTGATTCAGATCGGCCTCAATCAGCTTTAACGGCAGATTTAGCTGCTGTGCTCTTTGCTGCAACAGCGACGGATCAGCCAGGACAATCAATTGCGCCTGTTGCCGGGTCTGCGCCAGTTGAACAGCGAGGTCAGGGCCTATGCCAGCAGGTTCACCACTGGTGAGTGCTATACGCCTTATCACCATTAAAGATCACGGTATTCGACATAGGCTTCATCACGCATTGCCCGCAACCAGCTTTCCAATTCTTCGTCGATCTTGCGTTGACGGATTTGCTCGCGCGCTTTGTTGCGTTTGAACTCTTCCGCCATGTTTTCTTCACGCCGGTCTTCCACTTTGATCAGATGCCAGCCAAAACGACTCTGGAAAACATCGCTCATTTCACCAATCGCAAGTTCATCCATTTTTTCCTGGAACTCCGGCACCATTACACCGGGACTGACCCAGCCCAGGCTGCCGCCCTCAATGGCTGAACCGGTATCTTCAGAGTGAGCACGGGCCAGTTCGGCAAAATCTTCACCATTGGCAATACGTTCACGCAGTTGATTCAAACGTGCTTCTGCTTCTTCATCGGTCACGAGTTCGTTGGTCTTAATCAGGATATGACTGGCCAGGGTCTGTTTGACCAGATGGGTCTCCGCGCTCTTTTTGTCCTTGAGCCGGACCAGATGAAAGCCACTGCCACTGCGCAGCGGTTCGCTCACTTCGCCGACAGACAGCTTGGGAACGACATCCGCGAACAGTGAAGGCAGTTCACCTTGTTTACGCCATCCCAGTTCTCCCCCTTCCAGTGCATTCTGACCATCGGAGTAACCCGCTGCGACCTGACCGAAGTCACCGCCTTCGGCCAATAAACCCTGAATCTTTTCCAGTTGTTCCTGCGACGCCTGTACTTCTTCCGGTGATGCTGCTTCCGGCATACTAATCAGGATGTGCTGCAACTGGTATTCAATGTCACTGTTGCCACTCTGCACACTCTGCGTCGACAGGAAGTTATCCACTTCCCGATCAGACACAACAACACGGTCCTCCACCTGGCCTTTACGCAGTCGGCTGATAATCATCTCTTCACGAATCGTTTCACGGAACTGACTGAAGTCGTAACCGTCTTCTTCTAGAACATCACGAAACTGTCTGAGATTCATATTGTTGTTGTCGGCAATCTGACGCAGTGCCGCGTTTAATGCATCATCGCCTACCCTGACGCCCACTTGTTCAGCACGCTGCAATTGAAGGCGTTGCATAATCAGTCTTTCCAATACCTGGTCACGCAGCACATCGCTGGGCGGAATCGCAGCCTGACGCTGACGTATTTGCTGCCTTACTGTCTGCTGCATGTCCATCAACTCGCTTTCCAGAATCACTTCATCATTAACAACGGCAATGATGCGGTCCAGCGGTGCAGCCCAAACATTGCTGGCCACCAATAACGCGGCAATCAAAAACTTCATCAAAATTATTACTCCAAAATTCACGCGGGCATTATATAAGGATCAGTTCAAGCTGTGTGTCACGGCTTTGACTCTAACGGGGTTCAGTCTGCCTGATAACCGCGAATACTGGTCTCCAGCAAGCTGTCAGATTTTTTACCAAAGGCGCCCAGACCTTTCAGCTCAACCTGGAAATAAATGGCCAGATTGCGGTCATCGTCAAAGGCATCATTGACGTAGTTACGTATTGCCAGACGCGTGGCCCAGCAACAACTGTCATATTGTAAACCGGCCAGGGCTTCCAGCGTTTTACCCTGATCGATGGAACGGTACCAGCGACCAAACAGCTGCCAGCGATCTGAGACCGGCACCTGAGCTGAAATGTCGACCTGTTCCAGACCTTCCAGGCGGGTAATATCCGCACCATCACGACGGTAACGATGAGAGATGTTGAAAATACCGCCCTCATCGCCGCGATAGCGCAGTCCCACCGAGGACATATTGGATTCGGTTTCGCCCGGATCCCACTGGATTTCACCACTGACTGACCATTCGTCATTAATGAAGGCCACAGCTTCTGCAATCATATCTGAATCAGCATCACTGTTTTCAATACCATTGGGCAGGGTTACATTGCGATCATCAAAATAGCGAATCTGTCCCAGCGTCAACCTCAGATTTTCATCACCGGTTTCCTGATTGATGATTCTCGAAGTCACAGCGAGCGAGAGCTGATTGGCATCACCGATACGATCGCCACCAATAAAGCGGTCATAGGAGAAAAGCCGGATCATGTTAAATGTGGACAGACTGGTGTCAAAGTCGGGAATATCCGATTGATCTCGCTCTGGAATGTAAAGATAGAAAGCCCGGGGCTCCAGTGTCTGTAAAAAATTGCCCTTGCCGATGTTCAGCTCACGCTCGAAAAACAGCCCGGTATCAAAACTGGCTATAGGCAGAGAACGTGAAGCATCATCATCAAACTGATTCAGATCATCACTTTTGAGATTGTAGCGGGTATGGTTAAAGGCCAGTCTGGGCGTTACAAAAAAGGCTGCGTTACCCATCGGCATACTGACAGCCGGTTCGAAATTAATACGCTGACCTTCGACCCGGTCATTGTGATCAAACTCCACATACTCCGCATCAAATTCATAGGTTAGGCCCAGCGCCTGGTCGGGCAGGTAACCGCTCAATAGTAGCTGAGGCAGTCGTTTATATTGTTCAGGTACATCTGACAGGGTCTGATAGCCCTGCATGCGAGCAGTAAAGTTCCAGACATCCCCCACATAACCGGTCTCAACCAGGCGGTTCAGGTGAGTTCGACTGGACAGACTCAGACTGGAGCCAAAATCCTCGAAATAATTCTCATCCGAGACATAGTTATAATCGACAATCGCACGCCAGCGGTTGGGCAGATAAGAACGGTGCTGCCAGGTAAATAACTCACGATCCTCCTGGTAATATGGATTCAGATCTTCACCACTATTTTTGAGATCGTCTGAATCAAGGAAATTGGCCTCGATTTCACCCTCGCCCCACTCTGATAAATAACGGAACTGCCCGCCCAGCATCAACCCACGATCACTCATATATCGCGGCGTCAAAGTGGCATCCATATTAGGCGCAATGTTCCAGTAATAGGGTGTCATAACATCGAAACCGGTCTCATCACTGTTGCCTACTGAAGGCGGCAGGAAACCCGACTTACGCTTATCGTTGAGCGGGAAGTTGATGTAAGGCGTATAGAATACGGGGATCCCGCCCACGCGAACCACCACGTCTTCAGCTTCCCCGACACCGGACACATGGTCCAGGTGGACTTCATCGGCATCCAGCAACCAGGCATTATCCCCTTCCGGACAAGTGGTATAGCTGGCGTTTTTCAAATCTGTGCTGGCTTTGCCTTTACGCAACAGGTGACTGGCCTGCCCACGGGCATGCATCTGACGGATACGATACTGGGCATCCAGCATTCTGCCCTCATCTTTTTGCATCGACCATTCAGCCTGCTGGGAATCAATGATAATTTCACTATCACGCAGTCTGACATCGCCGCTGGCGGTAACATCACCACTGGCACGATTATAAGTGGCGCGCTCTGCGCTCAGTTGCTGACCGGCGCGGGTGATATCGACATCGCCGGAGAACACCGAGGTACCGCTCTGCAGTAACTGCACATCATTGGCTTTGACATCAACCGGGCTCTGCTCCGAATCTACCTCCGATGCCGGCAGGAATAAATCCTCGTAACCAAAGTGGCAACTGAGTCCCTGTTCCTGTTGGGCCGCAACCGTCCCGGTAATGCAGGACAGTAATAAGGTAGAGAGAAGCTTTAATTTGCGCATGTTCATCCTCAAGCTGCTGACCCAGCCATGATTAACGTCCTGACCGAATGAAAAATAACGCTCAATTTATCGCATATATATAAGTAATCGGCAAATTAGTTCCGTCGCTATCAGCCACGCTGACGCGGATAATCCCATCTGCTCAAAGACTTAGCTTTAGGGCCTGCTGGTGAGTGATTTTCAGGCCGTTCATCAGGCACGCTGAATCCGCTAAGGGGATAAAATAATTTTGTCATGATGTGTTGACAGAGCGGGCTTCAGTCCCTATAGTATGCGCTTCCTTTCGGGGGCTATAGCTCAGCTGGGAGAGCGCCTGCATGGCATGCAGGAGGTCGGCGGTTCGATCCCGCCTAGCTCCACCAATAACTCGAAAGAAAAGTTTTAGGTCCCCATCGTCTAGAGGCCTAGGACACCGCCCTTTCACGGCGGTAACAGGGGTTCGAATCCCCTTGGGGACGCCAAATTGAGGGTCTGAACAATCAGACCCTTTTCTTTTGAGACAATTTAAAGACCTGGGTCCCCATCGTCTAGAGGCCTAGGACACCGCCCTTTCACGGCGGTAACAGGGGTTCGAATCCCCTTGGGGACGCCATCTTTATTCTGTTTTACCTTACCCGCTTGTTCATCCACAAAGCCAGTGCGGCAAACAGCATAGTCGGAAACGACGATGCCAGCCACGGCAACAAACCGAACACCAGCCCCATGTGCTGAAAGCTCTGGTTAAAAAGGTGAAAGCCGATTCCGAGCAAAGCACCGGCCAGAATCCGGCCCCCTATCGGCGCTGAACGCAGTGGTCCAAATACAAACGGCACGGCCAGCAGCACCATCACCGCCGCACTCACCGGCATCATTAATTTACTCCAGAAAGCCAGCTCATACTGGGCCACCGACTGATGATTGTCTTTCAGATAGGTCACATATTCCAACAGGTCCCACACCGGTAAGAATTCAGGCGGCACCACCACGATATTGACCATGCCCGGATTGAGCTGGGATTGCCAGCGGGCGTGTGTGACAGACCGGACCTTGACCCCTGCCTCATTAATCGTACTCTGGACGACATCGGTTAAGATCCAGCTTTCATCCTGATATTCTGCTTTGGCAGCCCGGGTCAGGATCCGCAGCCGGTGATTGTCATCAAACTCATAGATCGCCACATTGGAAAAACTGCCGTCGGCATTAATTCTGTCAATGTGATTGAAATGGTTACCGTCACGGGTCCAGAAACCATGTTCGGAGCGTGTTCCCACCGTGCCGGTCTGCGCCACCGACTGTAACTGTCTGGCATATTGTTCAGTAATCGGTCGAAGCCCTTCACCAATGACCAAAGCCACCAGCATCAGTATGGCTGCCACCACCACGACAGCTTTATTGATATCGGCAATCGAATAACCTGCGGCCCGCATCGCCACCAGCTCACTCTGGCTGGCGAGATTACCCAGGCCAATCACACTGCCCAGCAAGGCTGCCACCGGCAGTAATTCATAAATCCGCTTGGGCATCGTCAATGCAATATAGCTGAGGATACTGCCGATGCCGTAGTCGCCCTCGCCCAGATCATCGAGTTCAGTAATAAAGTCCATAAAGGTATACAACGCCAGCAATACCAGCAGCACCAGGGCGGTGCTGGCAATAATGTTTTTGGCAATGTATTTAGACAGTATGCGCATTTATGAACTTTGTTTTTGTTGATAGCGGGAAAGAAAACGACGCAGGGTCTGACGGTTCAACAGCAGCAACAGCACCACCAGCATTAATACATGCACCCAGACGCCACCGAGCCAGACGGGAATGTCCCCCTTGGCGACCCAGGCACGATTGACGCCCAGCAGATTGCTGTAAATGATGTAGATCAGCACCGCTGGGACAAATCCGGCATAACGTCCCTGACGGGGACCGGCATTGGCCAGCGGAATCGCCAACAGGCACAGCAGCAGCGTCATCAGGGCCGCAGCTGTACGCCACTGAACTTCTGCAAGATCACGCGGTTCGCCCCGTGCCAGCAGGTCTGACGTGGCCATCGCCTTGTGACGTTCACGCACCTCGCCTTCCTGTCCTTTTTCTATCAACAGACTGTGGCTGCCGAACTGCGCGATAGTGAAATCCTGATCCCCCGCTCTGCCCTCATAGCGGTAGCCCTCTTCCAGGACCAGGAATTTATCCCCGGTTTGCGAATCAATTTCGAAGTGGCCGGTTTCGGAGCGAAATATCAGTGGCTTGTCCTCACGATCAATCTCAATGAAGACATTTTCCATAAACTGCTTATTGGCGCTGAGCCCCTGCGAATAAAAGGTCCAGTCGCCGTCTTCACTTTCCTTGAAACTGCCCGCGATCAGACCTGTTGTGTTCGCGGAAATCTTGGCCTTTTCCTGTAATTCATAACGATCAGACAACACCCCCGGCACCACCAACAGTGACAACACGGCGACAATGACTGCAATGGTACCGGCAAACAGCAGCACATTGCGCATGATGCGCAGACTGGAGATGCCACAGGCCGACATGACGGTGAGTTCATTATCGGAACTCATCCGCCCCAGTGACAGCATGACAGCGAGAAAAGCGCCTATCGGCAACAGAATCGACAGCGCCCCCAGCGAACTCAGGCCAAGCAGGCTGAAAATCACATCGGCTGGCATGTTACCTACCGCGGCATCTGCGAGGTAGCGGGCAAAGCGGGTTGAAATATAGATCAGCCAAAGCACGCCGGTCACAGCGACCAGGTTAATCACAAACTCCCTGAGCAAATAGCGATCGATGATGGTCAGCCAGGAAGATATCGGGTGCGGAACGTTGAGCATTAACGGCGTGTCTTGGTTAGAATAAAACGTTTGTTTTTGGCACAATCAATTTCGAATTCAAGAAGTCTAAACTAATTCATCCCTACAGGAGAAATCCATGCAGTATTTTGTCACTACCGATGCGCTGGCGTCACAGCAGACTGACTGTCTCGTTGTTGCCGTTTATGATGGCGGCGAACTGAGCCCCTGCGCTGCGCAGTTGGATGAAGACACCCGTGGCGCGGTGCAGCGTGTGGTTGATGCCGCCGATATTACCGGCAAACCGGGTCAGACCCTGTTCATGTATCACCCCGAAGGCATCAAGAGTCCACGTATTCTGCTGGTTGGTGTCGGTAAAAAAGGCAAAACCACTGAGAACGATTTCAACACGGCGACCACCACGATGGCGCAGGTTTTGAATGAAAGTGGCGCACAAACCGCGACCTGTTGTCTCGCCGAGGTGGAACTGGGTGATCGCTCAGCTGCCTGGAAAGTGCGGCAAACCAGCGTCAATACTGAAACGGCGCTCTACCGTTACACGCACACTAAAAGCGAAAACAAGCCGATCGAAAAACCTCTGACACAACTCAGTTTTGCCTGTGATGAAACTGACACGGCGGCGCTGGGCCAGGCCGTCGATCAAGGCGCAGCGATTGGCCGCGGCATGAACCTGGCTCGTGAACTGGGCAACCTGCCCGGTAACATCTGCACCCCGAGCTATCTGGCCGAGCAGAGTATCAAACTGGGTCAGCAGTTCGACAGCATCACCACCACCGTGCTGGATGAAGCGGAAATGGAAAAACTGGGCATGGGCTCCCTGCTTTCAGTCTCCCGCGGCAGTCGTCAACCAGCCAAGCTGATCACCATGGAATACAAGGGTGCCGGCGACGCCAAACCCGTCGTCCTGGTGGGTAAAGGCCTGACTTTTGATGCCGGCGGTATATCCCTCAAACCCGCTCAGGGCATGGATGAGATGAAATACGACATGTGTGGCTCTGCCAGCGTATTCGGCACCATGCAAACCATCGCAGAACTGGGCCTGCCGATTAACGTTGTGGGGGTGGTTCCCAGCTCCGAAAATATGCCGGACGGCGATGCCAACAAACCGGGCGATATCGTCACCAGCATGGCCGGAAAAACCATCGAAATTTTGAATACCGACGCTGAAGGCCGCCTGATTCTGTGTGATGCGCTGACTTATAGCGAACGTTTCGAACCCGATGCCGTGATTGATATTGCGACCCTGACCGGGGCGATCATTGTCGCACTGGGCAGCGTCACTACCGGTGTGATGGCCAACAACCAGGATCTGGCTGATGCCCTGCTCAAAGCCGGTAATGACAGTTACGACCGCGCCTGGCAGTTGCCTTTGTGGGACGATTACCAAAAACAACTCGACAGTAACTTTGCTGATATCGCCAATGTCGGCGGTAAAGAAGCCGGCAGCGTCACGGCCGCCTGTTTCCTGTCCCGTTTCACCGAAAAATTCCACTGGGCACATCTGGATATCGCCGGCACTGCCTGGCTCGGCGGTAAAGCCAAGGGGGCAACGGGTCGTCCAGTGCCACTGCTGGTGCAATATCTGTTGAACAAAATCGAATCACAAAGCTGATATGACCCGAGTCAGCTTTTACGTGCTGAAGTCGATTGAGCCGGAACAGCGGCAGGCGTTTGCCTGCCGCCTGGCTGAAAAGATTTATCATCAGGGTCAGCAAGTCTACATCCACACCGAAAATGCCAGCCAGAGCGCCGCGCTGGACGAGGCATTATGGGCTATCCGCCCGGATAGTTTCGTTCCTCATGAACAGGTAAGTTCAGGCAGTGATAATGCCAGCCCCGTGCTTATTGGCCACGCTGAAACCAGCCCGCCCCGACTGATGGATGTATTAATCAACCTCACCGAACAGCAACCGCTGTTTTTCAGTCAGTTTGAACGGGTGGCTGAGATTATCGACGATAATGCCCCGGTGAAACA
Source organism: uncultured Methylophaga sp. (assembly GCA_965229455.1). Taxonomy (GTDB): domain Bacteria; phylum Pseudomonadota; class Gammaproteobacteria; order Nitrosococcales; family Methylophagaceae; genus Methylophaga. The sequence goes on along the minus strand of OZ245877.1, from coordinate 1,264,965 downwards.
GGCGGGGCGAGAACGTTTTCAGTTCTACAAACAGCGTGGCTACGAACTCGATACCTTCCACATTTAATTTTCCTGCAGACCAATTTCCGATTGCGGCTGACCGCGACCTGCCTCAGCAGGTATAATGCCCTGCTACTTTAACGACTTAGATCTGAACAAGAACAAGATGGAAAAAACATACAGTCCTGACGCGATTGAAGAACGCTGGTATCAGCAATGGGAACAGGCCGGAGAATTCAAACCCACCGGCGAGGGTGACCCCTACTGCATTATGCTGCCACCACCCAATGTCACCGGCAGCCTGCATATGGGCCATGGCTTCAACAATACCATCATGGATACGCTGACCCGTTATCACCGGATGAAAGGTCATAACACGCTGTGGCAACCGGGTACAGACCATGCCGGTATCGCCACCCAGATGGTGGTCGAGCGTCAGTTGAATGCCGATAACAAAACCCGTCATGATCTGGGCCGTGAAAAATTCATCGAACGAATCTGGGAATGGAAAGAAGAATCCGGCGGTAATATCACCCGCCAATTGCGTCGATTAGGTTCCTCACTGGACTGGTCCCGCAATACATTCACCATGGATGATGATTTGTCCGAAGCCGTCAAGCGGGTCTTTGTTCAACTGTTTGATGAAGGGCTGATTTATCGTGGTAAGCGTCTGGTCAACTGGGATCCGGTCCTGCACACCGCTGTCTCTGACCTGGAAGTCCTGTCCGAAGAAGAATCCGGCCATCTCTGGCATTTCCGCTACCCCTTAACCGATGGCAGTGGCCATCTGGTAGTCGCCACCACCCGCCCTGAAACCATGCTTGGCGATACCGCAGTGGCAGTCCATCCTGAAGATGAACGCTATCAGGACCTGATTGGCAAAACCATCACCCTGCCACTGGTGGGCAGAGAAATCCCCATCATTGCCGATGATTATGTCGATCGTGAGTTCGGTACCGGTTGCGTCAAAATTACCCCGGCCCATGATTTCAACGACTACGAAATGGGCCAGCGACATCATCTGGAGCAGATCAATATTCTGACCGCTGATGCGGCGATTAATGATAACGCACCGGAAAAATACCGGGGGCTGGATCGTTACGAAGCCCGGGATGTGATTGTGCATGACCTGAAAGAACTGGGTCTGCTGGAAGGCATTCAGGATCATAAACTGATGGTGCCCCGCGGTGACCGCAGCAGTGCAGTCATTGAACCCTTCCTAACCGACCAGTGGTATGTCAAAGCTGACGTACTGGCCGAGCCCGCAGTCAAAGCCGTGAAAGAAGGCAAGGTCAAATTCGTCCCCGGCAACTGGGATAAAACCTTCTTCAACTGGATGGATGGCATCCAGGACTGGTGTATCTCACGTCAAATCTGGTGGGGACACCGCATCCCGGCCTGGTATGACAACAACGGTCATGTCTATGTCGGTCATGACGAAGCCGATGTGCGTCAAAAGCATAATCTAGCTGATGACCTTGAACTGAATCAGGATGAAGACGTGCTCGACACCTGGTTCTCTTCTGCCCTGTGGCCATTCTCCACGCTGGGCTGGCCGGAAAACACGGATGCACTGAAAACCTGGTACCCGACCAGCGTCCTGGTTACCGGTTTTGACATTATCTTCTTCTGGGTCGCCCGGATGATGATGATGGGCCTGCACTTTATGGATGATGTGCCGTTCAGGGAAATCTATATCCATGGTCTGGTACGTGATGCCTATGGTCAGAAAATGTCGAAATCCAAGGGTAATGTCCTGGATCCTATCGATATTATCGATGGTATCGATCTGGAAAGTCTGGTTGCCAAACGCACCAGCGGCATGATGCAGCCGCAACTCGCCGCCAAGATTGAAAAAGCGACCCGCAAGGAATTCCCGGACGGCATTGCGCCACACGGTACTGATGCCCTGCGCTTCACTTTTGCCTCGCTGGCTTCCACCGGCCGGGACATCAATTTCGATATGAACCGGATTGCCGGTTACCGTAATTTCTGCAACAAGTTGTGGAATGCAGCGCGTTACGTGTTGATGAACACCGAAGATCAGGACACCGGCATCGATAACAGTGATGTCGAGCTGAGTCTGGCCGATCGCTGGATTATCTCCAAGTTGCAGAGCACGGAAAAAGACGTCACCCGAGCGCTGGACAGCTATCGTTTTGACTTGGCTGCCCAGGGCATTTACGAGTTTATCTGGAATCACTACTGCGACTGGTATCTGGAACTGTCAAAGCCGGTACTGACTTCTGACACCGCTTCAGAAGCAGCCAAACGCGGTACCCGTCGCACATTGGTCCGGGTGCTGGAAGCGACATTGCGTCTGACACATCCGTTTATGCCGTTTATCACCGAGGAAATCTGGCAGACTATTGCACCTCTGGCCGGAGTCAAAGGTGAATCGATTATGCGTCAGCCCTACCCCGTTGCTGATGACAATAAGATCGATGAGGCTGCCGTTGCCGAGATGGAATGGGTGATGCAGTTCATTACCGGGGTGCGTTCAATTCGCTCGCAGATGAATATCGCACCGAAAAAACAACTGCCTGTATTGCTCAAAGATGCCCAGGCTGAGGACAAAACGCGACTGGAAAATAACCGTAACTTCCTGAGCCGGCTTGCCAACCTGGAATCAATTGAAGTGCTGGATGGTGAAGCCCCGGCTGCGGCCACTGCACTGGTGGGCAAGATGGAGATTCTGATCCCGCTGGAAGGCCTGATTGATAAAGATGCCGAGATCGCCCGCCTGAATAAGGAAATGAGCAAGCTCGACAAGGTCATCAAGCAATCTTCCGGTAAGCTGGCCAATGAAAACTATGTCGCTAAAGCACCGGCAGAAGTCGTGGCCAAAGAGCGCGAAAAGCTGGGAGAAATGCAGCAGGCATATCAGCAATTGGAACAGCAGTTAGCCGCGTTGGGGGCTTAAAGTCTGGACTGGAGAGTCATTGGCCTCGTATAAGAGGCCTCTGCTTTATCAAGGGGCTATTGGCACAATTGGCTAAATGTCATGTTGAGCGAAGCCGAAACATCTCTTCGGCCTGGGATAAAGATGCCTCCACTGCGGTCAGCATGCCAGGTTAGGGTTGTTTGACTCACCAAATGCTATGGGAACTGTCATGTTGAGCGAAGCCGAAACATCTCTTCGGCCTGGGATAAAGATGCCTCCACTTCGGTCGGCATGACAGGCCATGCCTGAATGTCATGTTGAGCGGAGTCGAAACATCTCTTCGGCTTGGGATAGAGATGCCTCCGCTCCGGTCGGCATGACAGGTTAGGTTTGTTTGACTTACCAATCTCTATGCACTTTGTCATGTTGAGCGAAGTCGAAATATCTCTTCGGCCTGGGATAGAGATGCCTCCGCTGCGGTCGGCATGACAGGACTCTGCCTGTATGTCATGTTGAGCGAAGCCGAAACATCTCTTCGGCTTGGGATAGAGATGCCTCTACTCCGGTCGGCATGACAGGACTCTGCTTTATCAAGGTGGCTATGAGCACAACTACCTTGGTGTCATGTTGAGCAAAGCCGAAACATCTCTACGACTTGGGATAGAGATGCCTCCACTGCGGTCGGCATGACAGGACTCTGCCTGTATGTCATGTTGAGTGGAGTCGAAACATCTCCACAGCCCGGGATAAAGATGCCTCCATTGCGGTCGGCATGACAGGACTCTGCCTGTATGTCATGTTGAGCGAAGCCGAAACATCTCCACGGCTGGAGCTATCAATTGCTTCCACTGCGGGCCGCAGTAAAAGGCAAAAAAAAGCCGCTGAATTTTCAGCGGCTTTTTTGTCGCAATCAGAAAAAGGCTTATTCTTTTTCCATACCGATTTCATAAAGCTCGATATTCGCCTCTTCGATTTCACCGGTGGTGGCATCGACATCGACTTTGACTTCATAGCCATGCACGCTCTGAATATCAAACTCATAAGTAGCGTCACCATCGAAACCGACTTCCATTTCAGAAGCAACGACTTCACCCGGATGGAACATCAACGCAGTCTCACGCGCTTCAGCTTGTGAGATTTTTGCCAGTTTCTTGAATGCCGGATCGTTAGCATCGACTTCACGCTCGATTTCAGTAATAAAACCTTCCTCGGCATTGCATTCAACGTTATAAGTGTTGCCGTCGGCGTCTGCTTCAATATCGAACTCATAAACCGGATCATCGCCTTCCATTTTCAGTTCAACTTTACGGGCATTACCGGGAATAGTATCCAGTGCGGCATCAAGACAGGTTTCGATTTTGACGATATTCCAGTTACGAATGTCATCCAGATCGTAGTTGTCATCTGCCGCAAAAGCAGTAGAAGAGAGAGATAAAGCCAGAGCGGCAGGAATAATTTTCAGAACAGAAGTTGTCATGTAAAGCTCCTTTTGAGATGAATGATCCAAAACGATCAATCTCTACCCACAAGAGCAATGATCAAACTTGTGAGTACAGTATAACAGCCATTATTAATTTTAGGAATTTTTCCTATACCCATCCAACATGACAAGTGGTAACAAGAAAAGTTTTGCTAAATACTGACTCTTCTATATTGACGATACTGCGCGTTCCAGACAGTGTTCTCAATCGCTTCCTGCACGCTCTGTTCATCTGACTGAGCCGCCAGGTCCTGCTCCTGTGCAATACGAATGACCGCAAAGGCGATCGCCTGACTCAACTCACGTACGCTGCTGAGTGGGGGTAATAAGGCACTGCTGTTATCCGTTGATAAAGGCGAGTTTTTAGCCAGCACTTCACTCGCCACCATCATCATCTCCTTAGTGACCCGGGAGATCCCGCCCGCTACCACAGCCAGGCCGATACCGGGGAAAATATAGCTGTTATTGCATTGAGAGATAACAAACTCCCTGCCTTCAAATTCCACAGGGTCAAAAGGACTGCCGGTCGCGATGATGGCCTTGCCACCGGTCCAGCGAATCAAATCTGCCGGCAACGCCTCAACGCGACTCGAGGGATTACTCAAGGGAAAAATCACCGGCATCTCACAATGTTGCTGCATGGTTTTAATCAGCGATTCGGTAAACAATCCCGGCTGCCCCGAAACACCAATCAGAATGGTCGGTCTGGCCTGCTCAACAACCTGTTCAAGGCTGATAAAATCCGACGTCACTGACCAGTTGCTGATTGCATTGTCGTACTGCGCCAATCGAGCTTGCGCATCATAAAGCCCGGACATTGATTTAGTCAGCAGCCCGGCTTTATCCACCATATAAATCCGGGTTCTTGCCGCTTCCTCGGTCAGTCCTTCACGACACATCTGAGCGACCAACTGCTCGGCAATGCCGCATCCGGCTGATCCGCCGCCGGCGAATACGATGCGCTGCTCCGAGAGTTTCTGCTGTTTAAAACGACAGGCTGCCAGCAGGGAGCCCACTGTGATGGATGCCGTGCCCTGAATATCATCATTAAAGCAGCAGATTTGGTCCTGATAGCGCTCCAGCAGCGGCAACGCCTTGCGCTGTTCGAAGTCTTCAAACTGGATTAAAACACCAGGCCAGCGACGTTCTACAGCATCGATAAACAATTCGATGAATTCATCATATTGTTCATCATCAATCCGGTGATGCGGCCAGCCGATATACATCGGATTGTCGAGCAAGGTGTCGTTATCAGTACCGACATCCAGCATCACTGGCAAGGTATAAGCCGGGCTGATACCGGCACAGGCCGTATATAAAGACAATTTACCAATCGGAATGCCCATACCACCGACACCCTGATCGCCAAGGCCCAGTATGCGGCTGCCATCGGTGACTACAATCACTTTGACATGGCGTTTGGTGGCGTTATGCAGAATCTCATCAATGCGGTGACGATCCGGATAAGCGATGAATAAACCACGGGCACGCCGGTAGATTTGTGAAAACTTCTCGCAGGCCTCGCCCACAGTCGGCGTGTAAATCACCGGCATCATTTCCTGCAGATGTTGTTCCAGCAGGTAATAAAACAGGGTTTCGTTGGTATCCTGCACCATGCGCAGGTAAATGTGCTTATTAATGGCGGAGTCAAAGCTGGCATATTGCAGATAGGCGCGTTCGGCCTGTTCTTCTATTGATTCAAAGTGATGCGGAATCAGTCCGGTCAGATTGAAATCGCGTCGCTCCTGCTCGCTGAATGCCGTGCCTTTATTGAGCAGCGATGTGCCCAGAAGCGCTGTGCCGGCATGCGGAATGTAGACAGGTTCCTCTTTACGCTGATCTGTCATTGACCTTGCTCCCAGTTATTGCCTCGCCTCAAGGCCAGTATAAACCGTCAGCACGCAGAAAAAGCAAGCCTGTCATTGGTTCCGGGAACAGCGATTGATAAAGAAAAAGCCCGGCACAGGATGGATGCCGGGCTTTTCATATTTACTGATCGACTTTGACCTCAATACGGCGGGGTTTAGCCTCCACCGACTTGGGAATAGTCAGTTCGAGCACACCATCACGGGTCTTGGCCGCAATATTGTCGAGATCAGCTCTTTCCGGCAGGGTAAAGCGTCTGATAAAACTGCCACTGAATCGTTCCACGCGGCGGTAGTTATCCTTTTCTTCCTCCTTATGCCCCTGACGCTCACCTTTAATCGTCAGGATGCCGTTTTCAGCGGTGACTTCAATGTCTTCGGATTTCACACCGGGCAGATCCGCATGAATCGTGAATTTATCTTGGTCTTCACTGATATCGACGGCCGGGCTCCATTCTTCACTGTTAAAGCTGCTCTCTGTGGTCGGCGTCTGAAACAATGAATTCATTTCCCGCTGCAGTTCATCCAGCAGGCTAAGGGGTCTGTAACGTTGTATTGCCATAATAAACCTCCAATAAACATCAAGTTAATCAGAGAGACATGTCTTTCTGATTAAAATAATGTGTCCACCGGTGAGGCTTTTCAAGAGGTTTATTTAGATTTTTTCATTGATATTGATCTGTATCAATATCAGTCACTTAGAGTTTGACTCAGGGTTTAATCAGCCCCAGCACCACGGCAATATTGGCAAGTTCCGCCGCTGTGTTCACCTTCAGCTTGCTCTTAATCTGGGTGTTGTAGTTAGCCACCGTTTTATAGCCAAGGTGGAGATCATTCGCTGCTTCGTGCGCGGTCATGCCTTTAGCCAGCCGACAGAACACATCAAACTCACGCGGTGATAATAAATCGACGACTTCGCGGTAATGCTCAATATCCATATGACGCACATCATCGATTTCAGGTAGCAGCTTCTCCTCCACATACTGTTTTCCCTCTGCCACGGCCTTGACCGCTTCAGCAAGGACTTCAGCTGCGCTGTTTTTACTGACATAGCCTCTGGCACCGGCCTGAAGTGCCCTTTCAACATAAATGGCCTCGTCATGGATGCTGTAAACCAGCACCACCGCTTTAGGATCCTGCTTATGCAGACGCCGAATCGTCTCCAGGCCACCGATACCCGGCATCGACAAATCCATCACCACCACATCGGGCTGCAGCCTTTCATATTCCTGTCCAACCAGTTCACCCCGATTCACATCCATGATATCGCCGATAAAGGGTTGTGCTGATAACAAAATACGAAAACCAGCGCGAACGACTTCATGGTCATCGACTAATAAAACACTGATGTTATTGTTCGTCATTCTCTCTCTCTATGAACGGCATCCAGGCCCTGACTCTGACTCCCTGACCGGGGATGGATTCAAATGCAAACTGGCCGCCCATGCTCTCAACCCGCTCGCGCATACCCAGCACACCAAAGCCTTCTCCTTCCGTTGAGCCGCCAATCCCATCATCCTCGACTCTGATAACGACCTGCTCTGTACCTTTGATGATATGTCGTCTGACCGTCACCGTTGCTTTGGATGCCTGAGCATGACGGACCACATTAGTCAGACACTCCTGAACGATGCGGTAGACATGTATGCCTACTTCATCATCAAGCCAGTTCACAGCCTCATCATAAGTTAAATCAATTTCCAGCGCAGGATATCGCCGTTGCCATTCGGTGACCAGGTCTGTCAAAGTCGCTGCGAGCCCCAAATCACTGAGGCTGAGTGGGTGCAGGGTACGCATCATCGAACGCACGACCACTGAAAGATGGTTACAGATACCAATGATAGAGTCCGCAATCTCATTGATCTTCGCTTTCGGTTGCTTGCTTGCAACAGCCATCGCCTTAACAGCGGTCAGCGATTGGCCCATTTCGTCATGCAGTTCGCGCGACATAGTCTGCCGTTCATTCTCCTGAATGTGCATCGTATGTCGGGCCAGCGCCTGGTTATTCTGTCTGGCAATATTCAGGGCCTCCGTCAGGTTATTCACTTCTGTAGCTATGGCATCGAATTCACTGATTTTGAAATGCGGTAATTTTTTACTGTATTCACCACTCTCAACACGACGCAAACCCGCCAGAATCGCATGGACACTCTTAAGCATCGATTGAAAAACGATATTAATGGCGACAAAAATGACCATCATCATCAATACTATCGACCAGAAAAAAGCGACCGACTCCCCCCAGGCTTCGGCGATTTCATCGATAGGATCAGCGCGGATAAGAATGGTTTTTGTTCGACCATCCAGCAATTGAATATCATAGCTCGCAGAGGGTGCGTCGGAAGTGACCGCCATTTTGAACCAGGCCGGTGGCATATCCTCCTCGTCAGACACTCTCTTTCCCGCGAGCCATTCACTTTCACTGCCGTCATCATTGACCAGACTGATATGTATATGACGGGTTTTCTGAATAGCACTGAGCTGACGCATCCAGTGCTGTTCAGTAATCGCACGATTGGCTGGATATTTGAAGCTCAGATCAATCATCTGGAGGGCCAGGTTAAAAGAGGAATTGATCTCTTTCTGAACCGATTGACGCGCCTGCCAGATGGCCATCAGGCCACCGATAATGAGAATCAAGACAACAGACAGCACAATCCTGGCGTTGATCAGCCCTCGCAAGCTCATAGCTGAATCAGGTACGTTGCTGGATCAAAAATCATAATTTAGCCCCAGGCTGAACCCATAGCTTTCCCAATCGACCTCGTTGAGTTTAATGCTGACTTCATTACCGTTAGAGAAATAAGTTGTATCAACGCCATCTCTGTCCGCAAGCCAGTTTTTATATTCAAAATCCAAAGTGACTGCAAGTGCAGGTGAAACAGACCACTTGCTGTTGATTCCAGCCACCCATCCAGTGCCTTCTGCCTCATGTTCAAAGCTAACAGGCTGTGCAAAATCCGTCCTTAAGTTCCATTGAGCTTCCGCATCGTACTCAAAGTAGTGATACTCAAGATTCAGCCCAAGGCTAAAGCGATTTTCTTTGATAAAAATCGTCTCCAGCCCCACCCAAGGACCAAACCAGGTGGTGTCGTAACTCGAGTCCAGCCCTTCAAAGGGCCCGTTTGCTGGTATGGTTTGATAACCATCAACTGTTTTGAGATTCTGGCTGTGATAGGCGAGCCCTAGTTTTGGCCTTAATTCAAAACTTGAAGTATTAGCCTGGTTTAAAGGCCAAGCAAAGCGATGCCCAGCAGCCAAAGAGATATCGAGAATATTGCCTTCATCTGCCCCATTGTTGGAACGAGAGAATTCCAATGTACGGTTGTTTCCTAAATAATCGGAATCCTGATTTTTACCATCAAAGATTTCACCCCAGACTAGGTCACCGTTCACGAACCAGTTATTTTTCAGATATAAATTAGCGCCCAGATTAATAGTTGCAATTTCCAGATCCTGCCATGTGAGCTCCGATAAAATATTCGGCTGTCCCCCTAAACCCGCGATACTCCACTGAAGGTCATCTCGGCGATACCCCGTTTTGATATAAATGTCCGCATAATCATAGGTCAGTGGCGGCACTTTTTTCTCGGGACGTCTGTCATAGACGTGTAATTTTAACCTCTCAGGTTCTTTAGCTTTATTGTTTGGAACGGAAGACGGTTGATAAGTGCTTGTCGATTTAATCTCAGCCAGTTGTTTTTCATTTTCTGATGTAGGCACTTCCTCAAATACATGCATGGTTAACTTCGGTGCTGCCAAAGCTGAAAACGACACGCAGAGGACCGGCAATGAGGTCAATGATAGGCGCATCCATTTACCGGGTTTCATTCATCACCTCCTCAAACGGCAAGGCTGAAATCAGATACATATAGGTCGTGTCACCCTCCTGCCCCCGAGGTGCCAGCGAAGTATTCTCAACTGTCGAGGCAAGCCAACGACCATTAATGTCTTGATAATTGACGGGCTGCTCTACGCTTGTTGTATTAAGGACCCGCACCGCAGTGACATACATTCCCCCCCTATTCCATGCATCCAGAGGCTTGGCCGCTAACTGAGTACCAGGGAAAATATCTTCACGCAGGGCACGTGGCACCCTAACCAGCGAGTATAGAGGGTCCTTGAGTCTATCGATTTCACTGATGCGCATCATGTCTGCGGCATATTCACTCATTTCCATATAGATTTCTTGACGACTTGCGTTGGCCGAATCCATTGTTTCAGCAGCCGTGGCTGTTTCCGCATTCACATCATCTTCTTTATCAATGAAACGGTTTGGCGGTTCAGCCGGATCCGGGTAGCCCGCGTTGTGCGACTTGTAAAAAAGATTATCGTTGTTTCGTATGCTCTCGCTTTCTCCAGGCACATTCATAATTCGCGGTGTTATCAAGAGGACAGTCTCGGTCTCTTCCTCCCCTTCAATTGTGGATGTGAACAATCGCCCAATAACTGGAATTTCACCCAATAGGGGGACTTTTCGTTCATTGCGGTTTTCGCTGGTTCGAATCAAGCCTCCGACAGCAACTGTCAGGTTATTTTTGGCCATTACCGTTCCGGTAAGCCTGGCAGTGTCTACTGTATCAACCGGTATATTAGTAATACCCGTCACAGTATCTCCCACCGGAATCGTGCCGCCCCCTACGTTTACGGTGGAGTTTTCCTGTTCAATGAACAATTCAACCGTTTGGTCATTGTTGATTCTTGGCGTAAGGCGCAGGGTAATCCCGATATCCTCACGAGAAATCTGGGCTTCAACAAAAGCCTGTTGCAATACAATCCCGTTATCTATAACTGCCGGGAAAAACTCAAATCCTTCCGTCAGTAGAACTTCCTCGCCAATGAATAACTCTGCAGGCCTGTGATTGGAAGCAACAACCATTGGATTGGATAGAACCTTGATACGATTTCGTTCTTCAAGAAATTGAATGTTGGCCCGCAGACGGTTGTTGAGAAACTCATAAACAAAAGTACCGGAGTTCAGCAGGTTATTGTTGCCAAGCAAAATCGGGTTTTGTGACTGATTACTGCCACTGGGCTGCAGCTCAAAGTTGAAGATTGAATTGATATCTTCGCCAAGAACCACGTTAAGGATTCGCATTTCCAGCATCACCTGTGGGACAGGAATATCCATCCGGTCTATCAGCTGTTTGATGCCAGACAACACTGCTCGGTCGTCTGATCGCACAACAAGCATATTATGCTCATTATTGACCGTCACATAAATCGGCTGAGACTGGACTGTAGCCTGCTGCAGCGCCTCCTGACTGACATTGCGGGCTCCTGACTGCTCAATTGCCGAAGCAATCTGTTCGATCTGATCGACAGTGAGTTCATCGCCATCCAAGACCGCACCCGACTGCGTCAGGTTATCACGACCAATACCACTCCGCCCGCGGGAACTGCCACTAGAGCGACTCGTTCGACTTGAGTTACGTACACTTCGGTTGTTCCCTCTGACGTTGCCGAAACTTCCTCTTTGAGAGCCTGAGCCTATGCTGTTTCCGGAACCAAAACCAGAACCGAAACTGTTTGAGGCGGGTGGCAAACCATAAGAGAGCAAAACCCGTTGACCATAAATGTCTTCAATAGCTTGTGCGATCACCAGCACATTGGCATTGAGAAGACGGAATATCTCGATGTTTTCGCTTTCCCTGACAATCAAATCCTTACTGTACTGCTCACGCGTCATTAAACGATAGGTATCGGTATCTTCATCATAGCGGTACCACAAATCACTGATGCGACTGATTGATTTAACTGCATCCAGAATCGTGACATCCTTCAGATGAATCGTGACCTGTCTCTGCGCTGCTTCCGGCGTCGCAATAATATTCTGCCGACTCAACTCAGAAAGGGTTCGAACAACATCACTGATCGCACTACCCGTGAACTCAACCTCTCTGATACGCGTGGTGTTGTCAGGATTATTGATAACAGGCCGAGGCGGGATAGCCTGTGGTCGCTCGGCGATGTAAGTCTGATTCATCACCGTTTGATTCTGCGTTTCAGCTGAGGCCAAACCAGCAACGATCATGCTCACCAGTACAAAACTTATTCTTGTGGATTTCATATAACTCATCTTAAAACGCGAATACGGCCGAGTGTCCCGGTTTCTATGGTGATACTCAGTCGGGAAATTTCAGAAATACGAATGGCATTGGCGGGCTGTCTGGGATCAATGTTAATTTCATCCCCTTCACGTACCATGTAAACACCGCTGCCGCTGATCTCGAGCAATGCCAGCTCTTCCTGCTCTCCCTCCGGTGTGATGAAACCTCTGAGGCGCATTTTAGGAATCTGTATCTCAACATCATCTGGCGCTGGACGAAATCCGAATGCATCACTATCAATGTTCGCCACCGTCCCCGCCTGTTCGTACATCAGAATACTCGGCGTGAAAGGGTCACGGATAAATGTTCGATCATTACTCGCACCTTGCATTTCGTTCGCACTTATTGCGCCCAAGTGGGCGAGTATGAGGCCGGAAATAATTAACTTGATCACTTGTTTCATCATGTTTTCCTGCTGTCTAGGCTGCAAGGGCAAAAAGCGCCTGAAAAAAGGCATAATAGACAAAGCCCACCATACCGCCGATGATCAGAATCATGGCCGGTTCAAGCATGGCAGACAGACGTTTGATACCAATTTCAAGTAGGTTCTGATAGTAGATCCCAAGCTCCTGCTGGATGCGATCCAATGAACCTGTTCTCTCGCCAATAGCAATCATATGTGTCACCAGTGATGGCATTTGAGGATGCTGGATACTACTGGCCAGATCTCGCCCCGCCATGACGCTTTCCGATGCCCGCTTTAGTTTGTCCGAGTAGATTTTATTGGCTATGAGATCTGCTGTTATCTTGAGCGTTTCAAAAATTGTTATGCCGCTTCGCATCAGAATTGATGAGGCCCAGTTCATCTGCGACATTGACCCGTATATAATTAATTTGCCAAACACCGGCGTACTGAGCAGGATGCGATCAATCCAGCGTCGGCCCGGATAGGTTTTATAGGTGATAAGAATAAGGATCATTATGGCAATCATCACGCCGATAATGGTCAGCCCGTTCTCTCTCAGGAAAGCCGCACCATCAATCAGAGCCTGTGTTGATTCTGGCAGTCGTTTACCACGTCCCTGAATAAATTGTGCAAATTTGGGAATGATCATCGTCACCATGAATACCGCCACACCAATCGCAGCCAGTATGACCACCACTGGGTAAATCATGGCGTTGATCATCTGCTTGCGTAGCTGTGATTTTTTTTCCAGATGAATCGCAAGCCGGTCCATAATCACATCCAACTCACCCGTGCTTTCCCCGGCAACCACCAGATTAATCGCGATATTACTGAATACATCGGGGTGTTTACGCAGCGCAGAGGACAGAGATTGGCCTGCCTCAATATCACGGTGCATTTTCCTGAGCGCAAAGTTCAGCCTGGGACTACTCACTTGCGTCGCAGCCAATTGGATACATTCAGCCAGTGGCAGACCTGCTCTGAGCATGAATGCCATTTGCCGGTAGAAGAAAATTAAGGCGTCAGTCGAAGCAGATCGTTGTGTCGCATACCAATCGCTGAAGTTATCCTGTCCTAGAAAACCTGAACGACGTTTTTCTTTAATATCAAGGACGCGCAACCCCTCTGTACGCAGTGCCTGGGCCACAGCATTAGTATTTTCCGCCTGCATCTTACCGGAGAGCTCCTCCCCGGTCCGACTCAAAGCCTGATAAGCAAACATCGGCATCTCAGGCTATCTCCGCCATATCATGACGTTTGAAAACAGCCACATCACGGACCTCGTCCAGCGTGGTAAGCCCTCTCAGTACTTTTTCACAGCCATCTTCCCACATAAATTTGAGGGCTTTCCCCGCATTGGCTTCCAGTGTTTCTTCATCGGCCCCTTTTGCTACCATTCTTGCCAGACGCTCGTCGAACCAAAGCGTTTCGAACAGGCCCAAACGACCTCTGAAGCCCTGGCCCTGACAGACGGCACAGCCTACTGGCTCGAAAATTTCGACCTCATCTTCAACACCCAACAGCACTTTTTCATCATCCGTAGCTGGTCGGCTTTTGGCACAGTGGCGACAGAGGCGTCTGACCAGCCGTTGCGCAATCACCGCCGTCATCGTTGAACCAATCAAAAATGGTTCGCAGCCAATATCGACCAGACGCGTCACAGCGCTCACGGCATTGTTTGTATGTAATGTAGAGAAAACCAAGTGGCCCGTCATGGCTGCCTTGACGGCCACGTCAGCCGTTTCAGAGTCACGAATCTCCCCCACCATCAACACATCCGGGTCATGACGAAGCAAAGACCGTAGTGCATCGGCAAAATTAATCTTGGGGCCAGTCTGAATTTGTGAGATACCGTCAATCACATATTCAATCGGGTTCTCCACCGTCATGATATTGATATCGGAATGATTGATTTCCTGCAGTGCGGCGCACAATGTGGTTGATTTACCACTTCCAGTGGGCCCCGTAAGCAAAATCATGCCGTAAGGTTTTCGTATCGCCTGCTTGAACTCGATCAAATCATTCTCAAGAAAGCCCAAATCAGTCAGTGTGAGGCTGTTGCTTTCACTACCGAGTAAACGCATGGTAATGCGCTCGCCCAAGCGGGTCGGCGCTGTCGCCACACGAATGTTGAATTCCATATCAACGGGAGAGGCAAGTCGATAAGAGAAACCACCATCCTGGGGCATCCGCTGCTCTGAAATATCCAGTCCAGACAATACTTTCACCCGCGATATCAATCCCGCTGCAACAGACTGGTCAGCATCAAGGGGATAATCTGTTAGTTTGCCATCCACCCGGAAGCGAACACGTAAGCCATCCTCTTCCGTCATTAAATGCACATCCGATGCCCGATTAAGGTAGGCATCCTTAAGAACACTATCCAGGACGGCAACCAAATCTGTTTCAGTCACAGCTACAGACTCACTGGCTTGGCCTACAGCGGTGTTGGCCAGTACTTTCCTGATTGCCAGTCGCAAGCGTTCAGGGTCACTCATCACTACAGGTAAAGTCGTACCTATCAGGCGTAACGCAGAATCGATCGACATTCGATCTGTAGGATCACTAACAACCAGCATGTCACGAGAGTCCACTGTCATGACCAACAATTGTTTGCGGTTGATCAGGCTGGACGGGATCTTCTTGGTGAGCGTCGCATTCAGCTCGGCATCCGTTAAGTCAACAAAATCGTGGCCATGCTCTTCTGCCAGGGCTCTATGCATGGCTGAGAGAGGTAAACGGTAATGCGCAAGCAACTTTGATAATAGTGGCACCCGCTCGCGCCTGGCGATCAGGCGCAATTGTTCAACGGTTGACTCTTCTATGAGCCCCGTTTCGACCCCCGCTCTGATTAATTGTTCATCTCTGACAGCCATGAAAGTCCTTTTTAGAGCGCTAAAATCATTTCCGTTTTCAACATTTGTGAGGTACCTCTGAAAGGCGATATCTCGAGCTTGTCAATATTCAGACGAATCACGGTGACTTGATAGGGAAGCTCATCCAGACCATGGATAAAACGCCTTAACGCAAGATAACTGCCATCGACTTCAAGTCGCTGCAAAGGGCGCTGAAACATTGACCCAGGCGCCATACGTGTTATCCAACCTGCTGTTGCCGGTGGTATTACTTCCTCCCCGTTATTACCGCGCCGACCACTGATAGGCTGAGCCCGAAGTGCCTCATTGACTCTAATTCGAATACCACTGTCACGTGCAAGCTCAGAGATCTTCACCTTCAGTTCCTGTGAATCTATCGGTGCCAGTTGCATTTCAACCTGGCCAGCACTCTCTCGAATGGCATCCAATGCTTTTTTCTGATCCTCAAGCTCACGCTTGATTTCGTCTATTCCCTCTTGAGGTTCATTAGGAATTTCCATTTTGGCAAGACGGTTAAGCGTAGCGTCTTTTTGCCGTTCAAGACTTTGAATAGTCTCGAGCCGTGGCTCAAACCTCAATAAGCCATAGCCACCAAGAATTACGACAACCAGGATTGTGCCTGCCAGGATACGTTCACGTTTATTGAATTGTCTCAACTTCATGCCTGCGTATCCCCAATCTCCGTTTCTGAGACCACTCGCACCAGGCTCATCGATACGGAATAGCCTGACAGATTCATTGGGCCCGGTTTCTCGATGACCTGAATATCTCTCACCTCCATATCCCAAGCGGCCACAGAGAGTTTCATGTTTTGTACAAATTCCTGCGCCGCACTCTCTGTGAGCGCCCAGGCATCAATATTGAAATTGTCGGTTTCTATCCCCCCCGGCTTACTCGGCGGTGACGCTGATGGCTGCACAGACGCGCGCCGCCCCATTTCATCAACCCGACTAACGATGATCTGCTCATTAATGTTGTTTTGAAGCACACCGAGTATGGCCTGAACCAGCAGCGCTCTCTCGGGCAGTTCCTGACCAAAAAATTCCAACCTGGCTTCCATTCTTCGTTGGTTTTCTTTCTGCTCTTCCAACTCTGTTTTCTGTTTTTCAATCGCTTCGCGTTGTTTTTTTATGCGATCTACTGCCGCATCCAGAACGGCAGCACGTTCATCAACTTCAGCTTTTTCTTTACTGATGGAAGCCTGCTGGATAGACATCGTTATCTCAGAGATCACGATCAGAAACAGCATGGCTGAAACTACCGCTAAAGCCTGTGTTTCGGGTCTGTGCCAGGTTGGTGGCAATGGTCCTCCCGGCCTGACCATACTGATTTTTTTTGCACCTTTGAGACCAAAAAACAGTCGTCCAGCGGCAAACATGCCTGGTGACAATCCATCACGCTCATCAAACATCACCAGATCAGGTTCGTTTGCCAACGCAGAACTCAAACTTCGTCGCAGACTTGGCAAACTGTCTGGTGGCGCTGCCAGAACTACGCCCGGATGCTGAGCGTTTTCAGCATGAAAAACTTCCAGACAGGCATCCAGCATTGAAGCACTGCGATTGACATAATGCTGAACCGAAACGATCAGGTCGCGTTTCAAATGCACAGAGGTAGTGATAAATTCCGTTGTCTCCAAGACAATCAGGTGTTTCTCCGCATGCTCGATCAATGCCACACTATTTCCTGTCAGTGGCATCAGACCGGCAAGATGAAGCTTATAGTCTTCGCAGAGCTCACTCCACTTATCTATCACAGACTGGTGCGTGGCCGTTGTCAGCCAGTTCCAGATACCCGGCGCATCATCCACCTCACCCTGGGCTGACCAGCCACATTGAACGTCATCGTCCTCACCCCGCAACCAATCCTGTACCACAAACAGCGACTGTGCCTGCTCACGAGTGACATAACCCAACTCAAGCGCCATTTCACCGAATCGTTTATTACCACGCTCGTTTCTGTTGCCTTCCTGTTTTTGCAGCTTTTGCGCCTGATTGATTTCCAGCACCTGCTCCGGTGAGAGCATGCCGTGTGACTCCATTAACTGTCCGAGCGTCCATTGCAGTTGATGCTGCATCAATAGGGGTTCTACTTCCCAGCGAACCAATTCATGCATCTGATTAACCGGCTTCGGTTTTTTGGGCGAGACCGGAAGCTCTACCATCGAAGTGATCACAGAGGGGGTCAGAATGACGACATGTTTACCCTGCCAGCCTTGCGTTTTAAGCGAGCTCAGAATCTGGCTGAAGGCGACTGCAGGATCAATACTGTCTGATGATGCGGTGGCCTGGACCTGGAGTTTTTTTCCAGCTTTACTGAAGACCGCTGCCTGCATAGACAGACCAGTCCATTCGCAGACCATGACATTATTAGGACGCAAGGAAGTTAGTTTATCGGTCAGATTCTTTAAATTCATTCTAGCTCGATCTTCAAGTAGTCAAACTGATTGCTTGTGTGCCGCATCAGAGCCCGCCCCATAAGAATGGTTCTGGCTTAACAGGACCACTTGTTCGCGGAATAACAACAACATCCTCAGTGGCGTTGGAAAAATTAGCTTCATCACAGGTGCCGTCAACGTATACATGCCCATTGTTCTCACAAACCACCGTCAGGCTATGAACGCCGAGAGGCAAACTCAACGACGCGGGGATGATTAAATCATTACCACTTGATGCAGTGCCCGCTGGCACAGCAAAAACATCACCAGAAGTTGTTGTGGTCACAGTTCGGTCGGCCAATGTAAATGCTTCGGATACCGTGATGGTATCGCCTCCCAGAACGACAGTATTATTTGAAACCGCAGAGCTGCTATTAGCTGGAAGGCTGATTGTGGCCGTGTTGGGTAATGTCAGTGTTGTACCGGAAATACTACTGCCATCAGGGACTTTGATGGCGCGTTTTGCCAGGTTATTTGCAATAAAAGCAATCACATTGGTCGAAGCCAGAATCTCTGATGAAGCGCCCGGCGTGACTTCCATAAAATTGCCATCGGGCTCCGCCAGATTGCTAATCTCTATCGTGCAGGCGCCATTACAATAACTGGCAACTTTATATTCATCGATATAATCCTCAGGGAGTGGTGCTGACTCCGTGGTGTAACTGATCACCGTGCCGGGCACAAGCGTAATTTCATCCCCTGACTTATTGATGGCTGCAGAAAATCGTATTTTCTCAACAGTCGATAATGGAACGGTTATCTCTGCATTAGTGACACTGCTAATGTTTAAGGTTGGGAATACTGACGACAGCGAGCGACTCACCTCCCGCTCTGCTTCGGTCGCCGGCCATGATTCGGGGGCACCTCCCACTGGAAAGCTTAATTTAAGTCTGAACTCCTGGAATGTCAGTAAGGAGTCAAAATTCAAGATTGTCGACACATTGCCCCATGAATTTCCAAGCGTCAGTATGTAGTCATTCAGGTTCGTCAAGGTGGCACTGATATCGTCAGCGGCACTGCTTAGATCAAATCCGCTACTGACTATTTGCACTTCGCCGGTGACGGGATCAGCCTCAAAACGCTGCCAGCCGAAATTCAAATCGTCCTCAACCGGATCGTTACTGACATTGCTGTAACCATCCCGGAATGTGCTGACACCACTATCCTCCTGCTCCCCCTGCAGGTAGGGGCCACGCCAGCCGCTCCCCCTGCCTGTTTCAGTATTCAGCTGCCAGATTCGGATATTGTTTTCTGCATCATCGTCACAGGGGGAGGCATAAACACCGTCTACAATATCGACGACTTCGCCTAATGTAATGAGCTCCTTGAGGCATAGCGGTAAACGCCCAACATCAGAGATAAATCCGCTGATTTCTGGCGAGTTGTCAATCGTGCGGTTCGGGTCACCAATGATGGCACGTTTAATCGCCGCCATTCGCCGTTGCGTCTCCTCATAATCAGCCCGTTGTTCGACATTTTCAGTGAATAACAGCCCCGCTGAGGCGAGCAAGCCAACAAGAAACAGTACCAGGACCATTTCCAGCAATGTGAACCCTGCCGCCTGCAAGCGTGATAAATGAGAACGTGCCGAAGTCACTCTTTTATCTCTACCTCAACAAACACAAAACAAAATCGTCATTTTGTGCGATGCAGGGATCGTCAATGACCTCAGGATCCGGATTGGTTTTTGCGACATCGTAGTTACTGATCTCACTATCCAGAATCCCATCCGGCCCAGAGCTTACAATACGGGCGATATCAGCCGGGAGTATGTCGGTGACGGGGTCAAATGCCGCATCATTTGCTGCGACACAGACATAATTCCCCGTTGAACTATCAATGGCATAGTCACCTGAGTCTGCTTCACAGCGATGGTTCTGCCCCAGGGTCAGCTCCGCTTCCAGCAGCAGGTATGGATTGCCCCAACCGTCAGTCAGTCCTTCTTTGCTAATGTAAGGGCCATTCCATCCCAGTTGGGTACTTCTGTTCCACGTTAAGGCAGCCAGATCAGGGTCTGCAATGTCATAAGGGAAGGTGTTCAGCATGAAAAGCGCATTTGAGGCCTCTACTTCGTTACTGGAATTCTCCAGCGCAGTAAGACACCAGTCCTGCCACACAGCCTGAGAAGCGCCACCGGCTGGAAGCACAAAGGCATCAATAAAACCGACATCACCGAAATTACTGCGGAAATCAAGGGGGTTGTAGACGCCCGGGCGATAGATGCTGCAGGGCAGTTCACGATTATCACGACGAAACTGCAGCAAGGCCTTTTGCAACTCGGCCATTTCAAGCCGGGTGATATTCTCACGCGCCTGATCTTCATTACCATCAAAGGCATTGATCGCGGCAATACTGACGATGCCCAGCAAGACAATGACAAGCAGAATTTCTATCAGTGTGAAACCGGCCTGTTTTTTCTTATTGTTAGTGCTCTTAACTCGGTCAAACAATAAAAACCACATTTACTTGTTCCCGATAGATTGATCTCACGCTGAATTTAGCGCCCCTGTTTACGCTGCATGGCATCCTGTTCATACAAAACGTTCTGGCAATAAGGGTTATTGACGCAACGTTCTGAAATAAAGAAAGGGCGGGCAGAGCCCGCCCCTATCTAATTCATCTCATTAAATTGATGATTAGTTTTGTGCTTCAGCCGTCAGCTGATCGATGTTCTTACCATCTGGTGTAATGATGGTAATCAGACGCAGTGAGTCATTCCATTTCCACTCAGCATTAGGACCATCAACTTCGCCGTCGTCACCTTCATATGTACCCAAATGGAACAGACCGATATAGCGCGCGTACTGCTCTTCTGGATTCACTGATGTATCGTCGTTACCAGTATTGCGCACGTATGTTGGAGACTGGGCAATAGCGACGTTACTGAATGTAGTAGAAGCAGCGGCATCACCACCAAAACCTAATGCTAGAAGAGCATGACACTCATCACCCTCTAAAGCATCACCATAGCGGTTCTGCAGGTTATTACCACTCACTTGAACACTTGTATCGAAAGCTCCTCCTGGGTAGTTGAGGTCTGCATTGTCGGCACATACATCACTAGGAATTACAGACAGATGTGATGGCCAATCATCCTCTTCACCTTCAAACTCAGCCTCAAAAGAGTGGCCTGCGGGACCAGAACTTTCGTTGTGATAGCGGTTTGGCGCGATGCCGTCGGCAACAGGACCGTTAGCTGTACTCGCAATCACTTGTAACTCCTCAATACCAGAGTTTTGAAAAGCGACTTCAATAATCTCACCACCACTACCCGATGCTGGGAATTCCCAAGTATTGAGGAATGTGTTCATAACAGGTGCTGAAAATGACAGTCCACTGCCACCATCTTCAACAAGTACATCCCATTGGTTAGGGTAAGCATTTTCTACTGCACGATAGGTACGAATTGCGCGATCTATGGTTGCTGCTGCATTACCGGCAGAAGCGGCTTCAGCATTCTCACCGACATTTTCATACGCAATCAGCGCACCGGTAGCCAAAATCGCGATCAGGGTGATAACGACCAGCAGTTCCAGCAGGGTGAAACCTTTTTCTTTACCTTGCAGTTTTTTTGCTTTGTTACGCAGTTGTTCATCTTTGATGACTGACAAATCCGCTTTACGGAATTTGGCAATCGCCGATTTCATTTGGTTGATGTTCATTTATATCTCTCTCAGGATTTTGAGCCTCAGCCACCCCTAGCGGCCTGTTGGACATCGGGTTTAAAAGTTTTTTATTGATGTGACCCGCTCACACTCATTGCTGTCATCCGGTTTTATTCACTCCTGTCAGGAGGCGGCTCCCTGCTCACCGGGGAAATCAATCACGTAACGGTACTGTTTACCGCAATGCAGAATGACTTCTTTTTGACGGCGTTTGAGAATACGAACCTCAACACGAATATCACCATAACCATCATGTGCCAGGATATCGTCTACCAGTTCCAGCAGTTTGGCTTTCAATGGCTGTTGGTCTGTGTCGACTTTGGCATTCATGAATGTGACTCTCTCCGGTTGAACTTCGTTGACGTTGATATTAGGCGAATCAGGAAAGGTTCCCTATAGGAATAATTCCTGAAATTAAAAGCGATACTTTTGTGGATAATTTCGGAATTAATTCCCGCCGCCTTTTTTGTTCCTGATTAAGTTCACTTATCAATGTCCTGTTCTGATTCGGAAGCTTGGTAGGGGTCCTGTAGAATAATGAGAATGGGTAGCAGGGCATTTTCCTGTCGCTTCACAACCTGCGCCAGGACAAAACGATGATAGGCTTCACGATATTCCGGGAATTGCTTGATTGCCATCCGCGCCATCTTCTGTGCCGCAACTGGCTGGTTATTCATGGCCAGCAAATAGGCATGTGTGTATGTTTCAACACGACCAGGCCAGTTTTCAATCACCTGCTGACTGATTGTCAGCTTGTCTTTGATCAACGCCGGTTGATTAGGTAACACTCTGACCAGAAAGTTATCGGCAACCGGGGTAAAAACCGATGTTTCCCTGAGTTGATGGAGTTTTTCCAGGTTCTTATCAATTTCTGATTGCGGCAATCCTTTCTCGCGTAACGAGGTCAGCGTAGTCTCAAGTTGCTGATAGCTGGTCAGCATATTTCCCATCGACCAGGCTGAAAAAATGAAAATGACTAAGAAAAAGACAGGTGCCAGCTGAAAACGAATTTGCAATGGTCGCTCTGAGCCCAGTCCCAGCAGCAGGCTCGCAATGGCCAGAAAAGTCATATACCAGAGTGGATATTCCAGCATGCTGTGAATACCGATCACTGATAACAGTGCCAATAACCACCAGCGTTCAGCAGTCATTGTGTTAATAAACTGTTCTCTAAACCAATACAACATACCGCCGGTAAGAATCATCGCCCCAACAATGCCAGTCTCTGCCAGTAACTGCAGAACAAGATTGTGGGCATGATGCCAAAGTCCTTTTAAGGAGGGATAAGCTTCAGTCACCGTGAAGTTGTACCAGGAAAATTCTGCCCAACCAGCACCCAACCAGGGATGTTGTCTGAACAAATTCCAGGCCTGGTCAATAAGCAGTAAACGACTGGATTCCGAGCCCAGCGTCTGTGCCAGCCGTTCTGCGGGCATTTTCGCCGGTTCGAGAAAAGCCAGCATGGGGACGATAAGTTGAGCCAGAATAAACCCAGGTATCAACCAAAGTAATGCCGTGGGCTTCATCGCGGTTGACTGGTTTTGGGAAACAGTTCTACCTAGAAACCAGCCACCAAAAGCCAACAAGGCGACGTACAGGATCGCCATACGCTGTCCACCCTGGGCAAAACCCAGCAGAATCAGCCCGGCAATCAGCACAGTGATGAGCGTATTTACACGACCACTCATCCTGAGATAAAGCAATGATGCAAGTCCCAGGGCCAGATAATTGGAGAAGTGATTGACCTGACCGATATTGCCGGATTTGCTATCGAGTATCCACTTTGCCAAAGCGTGGTCATCTGGCAAAAGCTTCCCAATAGGTAACAAAATCATAATGCAGGTTGCACCGACAACAAATGCCCAGGCGATACCCGGTACGATTTTTTCCAATGACACTATGTGTCTGAGATTGGCAGCTAAGATGATCAGCAATGCTGACAGTCCAAGGTAGAGCATGGCAACAAACTGATTCTGCCAGTAATCAGGCATGCCTAGCGCTATTTGCAACCCTAAAACCCCCATCAGCCCCAGCGGCACAAAAGTGATGACAGGAATTTGCAAATTGTCTTGTCTTTGACCAATCAAAAACAAACTGGCAAATACTGCCAACAAAGCAGCTACCCATTCATTATAAAAACTGGCGATAGGAGGCATGTGATAAGGCGACAAAAACGGCAACACACACATCAGTGCCAGCATAAAAATACTGAAACCGGCAAGAAGTGAACGTGGTGGTTGGTCGTTGGAGGTTACTGCCGTCATTGACTGAGTCCCGCTGTGGTCATTGAAAATCAGTCAATATTAGTGAGGGAATCGCAAACAGGCATTAGGAAAAAATCCTATTCTGCAGTTTGTGCAACTTCACATTAACAGCGGGAGGCTGTGATCTGATTCTCAAGAATCACAGAAGGAATTCGGAAGATTTAGGAATTATTCCTATAGGTGATCAGGAGTTATGGGGAAATAATGAGACTGAGATTACTTTAATCTCGCATTACTCGTCTGTCATGATGACAGCCCCTTAGAGGTCGGCTCTTGACTCTCACTGTGGGTGGTTTGCCACCCACAGGTATTTTTTCAGTTTGGTGTATACGACAAAGCTTAGAAGAACGTAACAGCGGGCTAGAACATGCCCAGTTGCAACTGAGCGGCTTCGCTCATCATATCCTTGGTCCATTGTGGTTCCCAGACCAGTTCAACATGGGCCTTTTTGACACCGGGGACAGACATGACGCGGGATTCAACATCGCCCGGGAAAGACTGGGCAACGGGACAGCCTGGGGCTGTCAGCGTCATATCAATATGGACGTTGCCTGAGGTACTGATTTCGATATTGTAGATAAGCCCGAGCTCGTAGATGTTGACCGGGATTTCCGGATCGTAGATGGTTTTAAGCACCTCGATCACATCTTCTTTGAGCTGTTCCGGGCTGATTTGATATTGGTCGTTCATAAATCTGCCCTGCTTATTCTGTGGTTACGGAAATATCGTGGTCGCTGTCCATTGCGGCATGCACGGTGTGCCAGGATAAAGTGGCGCATTTAACACGGGCTGGAAACTCTTTCACACCGGCCAGTACTTCCAGTTTGCCGGACAGTTCGCCGCCACCCGCTTCACCGGTCAGGGCTTTATGCACATTGTCATAGAGCTTTTCGGCTTCTTCCATGGTTTTGCCTTTCAGAATCTCAGTCATCAGCGAGGCTGAAGCCACTGAAATCGCACAGCCACTGCCCTGAAAGCTGACATCTTCAATCACGCCATCTTTGAGTTTGGCGTAAACCACCAGCGCGTCGCCACAGAGCGGATTATTACCATGTGCGATGTGATTGGCATCGGTGATCTCACGGAAGTTACGCGGATTCTTTTTGTGATCCATGATCACTTGTTGATAGAGATCTCTTAAATCACTCATCAGGCAAACAACTCCTGTGTGGTTTTGATGGCATTAACCAGCGCATCAATTTCCTGCTCGGTGTTATAAAACGCAAAGGAAGCCCGCGCCGTTGCGGCAATACCGTAAAACTCCATGACCGGTTGGGCACAGTGGTGACCGGCACGAATCGCGACGCCCTGCTGGTCGAAAATGGTACCGACATCATGCGGATGCACATCTTCAATCATGAAAGACAGCACGCTGGCTTTGTTTTTGGCGGTACCGATAATGCGAATACCGTCAATGGCTTCCAGTTTCGCTGTAGCGACTTCCAGCAGGTGATGTTCATAGGCAGCCAGCTTATCGATGCCGATGGCCTGCATATAATCAATCGCTGCACCCAGTCCGACGGCTCCGGCAATATGCGGCGTACCGGCTTCAAATTTGTACGGCAGCGTGTTGTATTCGGTATGGCTAAAACTGACCGAGAGGATCATATCGCCCCCGCCCTGCCATGGCGGCATCGCTTCCAGCAGTGCCTGTTTGCCATAGAGCGCACCGATACCGGTGGGTGCAAACATTTTATGACCGGAGAAGACGTAAAAGTCACAATCCAGATCCTGCACATCGACGGCGATATGCGGCACTGCCTGGGCGCCGTCTACCAGCACTGGAATCGATTTAGCTTTGGCCTGACCGATCATTTCCTTAATCGGATTGATGGTGCCCAGTGCATTCGACACATGACCAATCGCCAGGATTTTGGTGCGTTCGTTCAGCAGGCTGTCGAAATCGCTGAGATCCAGTTCACCAGATTCAGTCATGGGAATGACTTTCAGTTTGGCGCCAGTCTGTTCACACACCATCTGCCACGGCACGATATTGGCGTGATGCTCAATATGACTGATCAGAATCTCGTCACCCGGCTTGATCTGCGGGCGCACAAAGCTCTGTGCCACCAGGTTGATGGCTTCGGTGGCACCGCGAACGAAGACGATTTCTTTGTCTGATTTAGCATTCAGGAAACCACGGACTTTATCGCGAGCGCCTTCATAAGCATCGGTCGCGCGCTGGCTCAGCTTGTGTACACCACGGTGGACGTTGGCGTTGTCCAGACGATAGTAAGCGTCGACTGCTTCAATGACCTGGACCGGTTTCTGACTGCTGGCCGCATTATCCAAATAGGCCAGTGGATTGCCGTTGATGTCCTGATTCAGAATCGGGAAGTCACGTCTGATCGCTTCGACATCAAAGTCAGTTTCTGGAAACGGTACAGCTTGTAATTCAGTTTGTGTCATGCAATCACGCCCCTTTCGGTAACCGTTTTTCTATGACATTGGACAAGGCCTGACGGATCGGTTCTGCCTTGATCCGTTGCAGCACATCGACGGCAAAAGCATAAGTCAGCAGGCTGCGGGCAGCTGTTTCGTCCAGGCCACGGGCACGCAGGAAAAACAAGTGCTGTTCATCAATCTGACCGACGGTACTACCGTGGGCACATTTGACGTCATCAGCATAGATTTCCAGTTCCGGTTTGGTATCGATTTCACAGCTACGCGACAGCAACAGGTTCTTGTTGCTCTGGCTGGAATCTGTCTTCTGGGCATCTTTGTGCACATTCACCTTACCGTTAAATACGGCATGGCTGTTGCCATCAAGTACACCTTTGTAGACTTCATCACTGGTGGTGTTGGGCACGGCATGATCAATACGCGTGTGGTTATCGACATGCTGTTCGCCTGTGACCAGATACAAGCCATCCATCGTGACGTGCGCTTCCTCTCCCAGCAATTGGCTGTGAATATCATTACGCGCCAGTTTGCCGCCGAGTGAAATATTATTGGTATGCCAGTTACTGCCAGCCGCCTGTTTCGAGGCCAGGGTGGCGATATGGTAATGCGCCAAAGATTCGTGCTGCAGTTTGAAGTGATTCAACGTGGCTTTTTCATCCAGCTTCACTTCGGTCACCACATTGGTGAAACCTTCGGTGTCTGCCAGGCTGACATAGTGCTCCAGCAAGGTCACTTCCGCATCCGCTTCAACCTGAATGAGATTGCGTAAGTGGCTGGCCAGCTTTTGATTTTCAGCCGTGCTGATAACCAGTAACTCAACCGGTTTGCCGATGGTCTTGCCCGCCTGCACCTGCAGCACCAGACCGTCCTGCATCAACATGGTGTTGATGGCATTCAGACCCGGTTTTTCCAGATCGATCTGCTCACCCAGCATGGACTGCGCATTGTCGAGCCCCTCTGCCAGTGGTTTGATAGACAGGCCTTCTTCCAGGTCTTCAAGCTCGGACAATTCAACACTGAAACGGCCGTCAATAATGACAAAGCGATAGGCATCTTCCAATGCAGCCACGTGTGCCAACTCGGTCTTGTCCAGGCTGACTGCATTGGCATCGTGACTGAAACCTTCCTGGCTTAAAGACCACAGAGAGGTGTATTTCCAGTCCTCAACTTTTTTCGCCGGCAAGCCGTGGCGTTCAAACTGCGCACGGGCTTTGTCGCGCAGTTGCTGCAACCAGCCGAGTTCAGTGCCCGGCAGGGTTTTGGCAGAAGCCACTTCGCCAAATGGCGTTGTGATTTCAGTTAACTGTTTCATGCGGTTTGACCTTCCGGTGCATCGTGAACCCAGCTGTAACCGGATTTCTCCAGTTCTTTAGCCAGTTCCTTGTCGCCGGATTTAACAATTTTGCCTTCAGACAGCACATGGACGAAGTCCGGCACGATATGGTCGAGAAGACGCTGATAGTGGGTAATCATGACGATCGAACGATCTTCAGCACGCAGCGCATTGACCCCTTCAGCAACAACACGCAGTGCGTCGATGTCGAGACCGGAGTCGGTTTCATCAAGAATCGCCAGTGCTGGTTCCAGGACCGCCATCTGTAGAATCTCGTTACGTTTTTTCTCACCGCCAGAGAAGCCTTCGTTCACATTACGGTGCAGGAACTGTTCATCCATTTTGACCAGTTTCATGCGGTCACGGACGAGATTCAGAAAGTCAATCGCATCAACTTCATCCAGCCCCTGATATTTGCGAACCGCGTTCAGGGCGGCTTTCAGCAGATAGATATTGCTGACACCCGGGATTTCCACCGGATATTGGAAAGCCAGAAACACACCACGCTGAGCGCGTTCTTCCGGTTCCAGCTCCAGCAGGTTTTCGCCTTTATAAATGACTTCGCCCTGTGTCACTTCATAGCCGTCACGGCCGGCAAGCACATTGGACAATGTACTTTTGCCTGCGCCGTTCGGGCCCATGATGGCGTGGACTTCACCTGGATTGACGGTCATATTGATGCCGCGGAGGATTTCTTTCCCTTCAACGCTGGCATGCAGGTTTTTAATTTCTAACATGTATAAGTCTCTATATTTCTGAAAATCCGAATGGGTTCTCGTTCGTTTAACCGACGGAACCTTCTAATGACAAACCGAGCAGGTTTTGCGCTTCGACTGCGAATTCCATCGGCAGCTCACGAATGACCTGTTTGCAGAAACCGTTCACAATCATCGAGACCGCATCTTCGGCATCCAAACCGCGCTGCTTACAATAGAACAGCTGGTCTTCGCTGATTTTTGATGTCGAGGCCTCGTGCTCCACCTTCGCTGTCGGGTTTTTCACCTCAATATATGGGAAGGTGTGGGCACCGCATTGATCGCCCATCAACAAAGAATCACACTCGGTGTAGTTACGGGCGTTTTCAGCATTGGGCCCGACACGAACCAGGCCGCGATAGGCGTTTTGTGAACGGCCGGCAGAAATACCTTTGGAGATGATGGTCGAGCTGGTGTTTTTACCCAGATGAATCATCTTGGTACCGGTATCGGCCTGTTGCATGTTGTTGGTGACCGCCACGGAGTAGAACTCACCGATAGAGTTGTCACCCTGCAGGACGACACTGGGATATTTCCAGGTGATGGCTGAACCGGTTTCCACCTGAGTCCAGGACACTTTGGAGGACTCACCACGGCAGGCAGCACGTTTGGTGACAAAGTTGTAGATACCACCCTTACCGTTTTCATCACCGGGATACCAGTTCTGCACGGTGGAGTATTTGATTTCAGCCCGATCCAGCGCGACCAGTTCTACGACAGCAGCGTGAAGCTGGTTTTCATCACGCATCGGTGCTGTACAGCCTTCCAGATAGCTGACATAAGCGTCGTCGTCAGCAATGATCAGCGTACGTTCGAACTGACCGGTATTAGCCGCGTTGATACGGAAGTAGGTCGACAGTTCCATTGGGCAACGCACACCTTTGGGGATGTAGACGAAAGAACCGTCACTGAACACCGCAGAGTTCAGCGCTGCATAGTAGTTGTCTTTATAAGGCACCACACTACCGAGATATTTTTCGACCAGTTCCGGGTGTTCTTTCACGGCCTGAGAGATGGGCATGAAAATGATGCCCTCTTCTGCCAGCTTGTCCTGGAAAGTACTGGCCACAGACACACTGTCAAACACCGCATCGACGGCGACGCCGGCGAGACGGGCACGTTCATCCAGTGGCACACCCAGTTTTTCATAGGTACGCAACAGCTCCGGATCGACTTCATCCAGACTTTTCGGACCGTCGTCTTTTTTCTTCGGCGCTGAGTAATAGCTGATTTGCTGATAGTCGATCTCAGGATAATGCACATGCGCCCATTCCGGCGTGTCCATGGTCAGCCAGTGGCGATAGGCTTTCAGGCGCCATTCCAGCATGAACTCAGGCTCTCCCTTGATACGGGAAATTTCACGGACAACCTCTTCACTCAGGCCTGGCGGCAGACTTTCTGCCTCAATGTCGGTAACAAAACCGGCCTTGTATTCTCTTTGAGTAATCGACTCAAGTTGTTGACTTTGCTCAGTCATGAAACTCACCATCCTGTATTGTTGCTTTACTCATCCCGGCTGCAGATGAGTAGAATCTAATTGGGCTTATCCCCGATGTGTTCTGCGGTGTCAGCATGTCGGACAATTTCACCTCGTCCAGGGCGTGAAACACCGCGTTGTTAATGCGCGTCCAGTTAGTCTGGACTGCACAGTGGGTTTCCTGCTCACAGTGGCTTTCACCACTGACACATTCGGTCAGGGCTATGGGGCCTTCAATGGCCGTAATGATTTCCGCTACTGAAATCTGTTCCGCTTCCCGACTCAAGCTGTAACCACCTGCAACGCCACGCTCCGATTGCAGGAGACCTTCATGGGATAAAGACTTCAATACTTTCCTGACGGTGGGTAACGGCACCTTTACTGCATCGGCGATGGCGTGAGCACTGTGCTGCTGTCTGGCGTGCGTTGCCAGATAGCTCATCAGCACAATGCCGTAATCCGTCAGTTTTCCCATTCGCAGCATAGCTGAACCTCCTAATTGGTACTATTATAGTATCAATTAAGACAATAACCAAGTGTTTTGCTCAGATATTGACGCGGGTCGAGTGAAAATTCCGTTGATTTCGCGTATGGTGATGAACTTTAAAACATGCAATTGTACTAAATTCCGCAACGCCTATTGAGTTAAATTCCAACCAGAGAGCCTAATAAATGAAATTAAAAGCACTGATTTTTTTACCCTTATTATTTGGAGCAAACGTAATGGCTGATGATCACGCCGCAACCCTGGACACAGACAAGCAGAAACTGAGCTACATCTTTGGTATTCAGGTCGGACAAAACATGCTGCAGGAAGGCGTCGAATTGGAACTGGACGCATTCAAAGCAGGTGTTGCCGACATGATGGCAGGTAACGAGCCACAACTGGATCAGGCCACGGCAGAAAAAGTGATTCAGGAATACCAGGCAGCAAAAGCCCAGGAAATGGCGAAAGTCATGAACGAAAAACAGGCTGAAGCAAAAGCCTACATGGCCGAAAATGCCAAGAAAGAAGGCGTTGTCACCACTGACAGCGGACTGCAATACGAAATCATCAAAGAAGGTGATGGTGCGACACCGACTGAAAACGATAAAGTCATCGCGCATTACAAAGGCACCCTGCTCGACGGTACCGTCTTTGACAGCTCTTATGACCGCGGCGAACCAGCCACTTTCCCGGTTAACGGTGTCATTCAGGGCTGGCAGGAAGCACTGCAGATGATGAAAGAAGGCGGAAAATGGCGCATCGTCGTCCCGGCCAACCTCGCCTATGGTCCACGTGGGGCGGGTCAGCTGATTGGTCCCAACGAAACACTGATTTTCGATATCGAACTGATCGCTATCACACAATAAGGCAAATGCCTGCCTTTAAAAAAGCCGCCCGAGGGCGGCTTTTTTTATGTCAGTCCAGTAGCTGTCTCAGATAATCCCATTCGAAAAACGGCCCCGGATCCGTTTTTCGTCCGGGCGCAATATGTTCATGACCGGCAATTCGCTCATAATTGAGCTGGGGGTAAGCCTTACATAAAGCGCTGATAACCGCAGCCAGCTGATGATACTGGGTATCATCAAAGGGCTTGTCATCACAGCCTTCAAGCTCGATACCTATCGTAAAATCATTGCAGCGTTCCCTGCCTTGCCAGCTTGATACGCCCGCGTGCCAGGCCCGTTGATGAAATGGTACAAACTGAACCAGCTCCCCATTACGTCTTATCAATAGATGAGAGGAGACTTTCAGACCCTTCAGTTGTTCGAAATAGGGATGTTGTGAGCTGTCCAGCTGGTTCAGAAACAAGTCATCAATAAACCGTTGGCCGAACTCCCCGGGAGGCAGACTGATGTTGTGAATGACAATGCCTTGAATATCCGTCGGGTCGGGACGCTCATCATGGTTGGGTGATAAGTAGAACACCGCCTCATTGCAGCGTCCCTGTGTCAGATCAATGTTCAAACAGGCATTCCCTCAATGTCGTAGATTATTCAGTCTTCACGCGTTACCCTATTGAGTTTTTCAGTAAAGAGCCTTTCAATGACCATTGAAAACCCGTTACCGTCTGCGTTTATCGACTCCCAAGTCAAGCTTGCCCTGCTGGAGGACGTCGGTCAACAGGATCTGACTGCCAATCTGATTCCGGCTGAGTCTATCGCCGAGGCCCAGCTAATCACGCGTCAGGATGCGGTGTTATGTGGCCGTGACTGGTTCAACGCAGTCTTCAGTCGTCTTGATGACCGTATTCAAATTGAATGGCTGGCAGCGGATGGGGATGCGCTTGCTGCAGACGCTATCATCTGTCGAATAAAAGGCCCAGCGCGCGCAGTTCTGACCGGTGAGCGCACAGCAATGAACTTTTTGCAGACATTATCTGCAACGGCAACAAGCGCCAGGCAATATGCGGATGCCGTTGCCGGACTGCCGGTCAAAGTGCTGGATACCCGCAAGACATTACCGGGTTGGCGGGTGGCACAAAAATACGCTGTGCGATGCGGCGGCTGCTTTAATCACCGCTTCGGACTCTATGATGGGATTCTCATCAAGGAAAATCATATCAACGCAGCCGGTTCTATTGCTGCAGCAGTATCACAGGCGCAATCACTGAATGCTGGTGTCCCTATCGAAGTGGAAGTGGAAAACCTGGATGAACTGAATCAGGCGCTGAATGCCGGTGCGGATATTGTGCTGCTGGATAACTTCGAACTTGAAACACTGAAACAAGCCGTGGCTATTAATGACAAAAAAGCCTTGCTGGAAGCATCCGGCGGTATCAGCCTGGCCAATATTCGTGAGATTGCTGAAACCGGAGTAGATAGGATTTCAGTCGGCGCTTTGACCAAGGATATTCAGGCCGTGGATTTATCACTGCGCTTTCAATAAAAAACCGCAGTTGAACATTGTCAGACTGCGGTTAACAAACGTCTAAACATCAGAGATTATTCAAGACCCACTTGCCACAGCTCCTCGTTGGTTTCGACCACCTCACCGGTAGCTGCGTCAATTTCAATTTTTATCTCGCTGCCTTCGTAGGTATCAATGTCAAACTCATACGAGGAATCACCGTTGGACTCAATCTCGTATTCGACCTCGATGATTTCTCCAGGATAGAGCGCCAGTGCAATCGCTCTGGCTTCTTCTTCGTTGAATTTCACGTTTCTCTTGAACAGCGGATGGTTGGGATGATCCACCTCCTGTTCCAGCTCGATTAACTCACCTGAAGACTTCAGACACTCGACATCCCAGTCCTTACCATCCAGTGCTCTGATATCAAACTCGTAAACTTCACGCCCATTTTCAAGCTTGAGTTCAACTTTGATGACCTGGCCGTTACGCGCATTTAAAGCGACATCCAGACAGGTTTCAAACAGCTGGTTGTTATCAGCTGCAAGACTGGTTATTGGCCAGAACAGAATGGCGGGTATTAAGGTTTTCAGCATGCTTGGTCCTGAAATAAATTGGGCCACCCGAAGGTAGCCCAATGTTGAAAATAAGCTGTGCTTTACAGCGTCAGCTTGAAGCCAATCCAACCTGCTCTGGGCGCACCGGGACCAACAAAGCGAGGGTTTTCATATTGTTCCAACCCAGCTTCACCCGGTTCACCGTACAGGCCGAAAGATTCGTACTCGTTATCAAAAACGTTATCTATACGGCCAAAGAACTCAAAGTTCTCAGTGACTTTGTATCGTCCATGCAGATTAAATACAGTATAGCCTTCGATCTTTTTATCAACGTTGGCTTCATCACCACGGAAGTACTGACTGGAGCGGTATGAAGCTGTTGTACCCAATGAGAGCTTCTCAGTGAACGCATAGTCAAAGCCAACATTGATGTTGTGCTCAGGCTGATTCGGTAATCTATCGCCTTTACTGACAGAAAAGACTTCATCTTCCTCATTCACTTCACGGCTATAGGAGAAGTTGTCTTCGAAAGTCGCACGGATGTATGAATAGTGTGCAAACCAGCTCAGTTTGTTAACGGCACCGTTTGCACTTAATTCCAGACCAGCACGTGCTGTTTTATCAATGTTATCGAAGACACCTGTGTTTAATACCGGTGTGTCATCATCGGCATCGTTGAAGAAGAACAGGTCATCTTCCAGCTCTGTGTAAAACACACCGGCTGACCAGTTGAAGTTAGCCTGTTGACCACGCAGACCGGCTTCAACTGTTCTGGCCACGACATCATCTAATGGCGGATCAGCAAGGAATGCATTGGGGTATGCACAAGGTGAATCCGGCTCAGCACATGTCAGTTCTGACGGCGTTGGTGCACGGTTGGACTCACTATAGTTGGCATAGGTGGTCAGGTTCTCTGTCAATGCATAAGTGGCACCGACCGATGGGTTAAACCGCTTGAAGTCATGCGTATTGCCAGACTCATTCAAGTCTTGGGTCCCACCCTGGCTGGTGCCTGAAATATCAATCGCGATCCAGTTGTATCGACCACCGACAGTCAAATCCAGACGCTCTGTGAGGCTGTGAGTATTTGTGAAGAAAATGCTGTAAGTGTTAGTGTCGATTTCTCCATCGACGCGTTCATCCAGCAACTCGATTCCCGTGCCATCAGTGCCCCGGGTCTCAGTCAGGTAAGCGATCTCAGAGCTGGCAGAGTAATCCACTTTGGAGCGGTCAAAGGAGACACCGACTGTCAGTTGGTTCTCTCTGCCAAAGAGGTCATTGAATGAAGTTGTCTGGACACCAAAGCCCCAGCTGTCCTGTTCAGTTTGACTCCGGTTATTCAGGCCCAGACCTTCAACCTCAAAGTCACCATCTTCCAACTCTGCCTCAACGTCATAGGCAGGGTTATCAAAATCGCCCAGAGTAACCGCACCTGCACTGGTTCTGATCGGGTTACCATCATCATCAATAATCTGACTACCTGCGGCATCACCATCCGCCTCAAACTCACCGCCATCGCCATTGAACGAACTACGGTCGCTTCTGCGGTAGTAGGTGTTGGCAGCTAACATTGTGGTGTCATTAATCCAATGTGAGCCATTCAGAGTGAACATGCGGAGTTCATTTTGCGTGTTATCTGGATAGGTGAAAACGGCATCGCGATCTGCAGCAACAAGTTCGACTGGTGAAGCGCCGTTACCATTCAAATCACTGTCAACAGCCGTGATACCAAAGTCCAGCGTGGTGTCTTCGTTGGCATAGCTTAAGTTCGAGAAAAACTGCTCTACGCGTGAGGGTGAAAAGTCACGCCAGCCATCTTCTTTGGTAATGGAACCAGTCACATAATAAGCCAGGTTCCCATCGCTACCACCACTCTCAATCGTGCCTGAATCACGACCGAATGAACCGGTGTAAGCCTCAAAGCTATGACCGGGATGCGTGAAACCTGTTTTTGTTCTGATTGACAGTGCACCACCCAGGGTATTGAGGCCAAACACAGGGTTTGAACCGGACACCAGGTCAATATCTGCAATCGCCGCTTCCGGCAGTAATTCGAAGTTAATCGCATCACCGAATGGTTCATTGACACGAATACCATCCATGTAGACGGACAGGCCCTGGGCACTACCGACCAATGGTGAAGCGGTAAACCCGCGATAATTCAAATTAGGCTGAAAAGGATTATTCTGAGCAGCGCTGATGTTGACACTGCCCATGGTTCGATTCAGTAAATCGGATAAATCCAGGCTCTGGACTCTTTCTATATCACTGGCATCAGCCGATTGTGTTTTCGTTGGAATTCTATCGGCTTCCAGACCAACACCACCAATGGGTGTTGTCCCGATTACCTTGATATCACTCAGCTCTACCTGATCCTCATCTGCAGCGAGGACCGGGGCTGACACCAGCGCAGAGGCCAGCATCAGACTTAATGCTTTCTTTTTATGCGGAACTTGCATTACTCATTACTCTCCCGAAATCTTTTATCGTTGTTATGGTTATAGTCAAACCGATTCTAATTAAGCACGGAAAATGCCAACTCTGAAAAATGTTTTATGACAACCAGTTACTTTTAAGCAGTGGTGCGGACCTCTGGTTTATTGGTTGAAATACACCACATAAACTGGCTGATATCAGCCACCCTTAAACCAAGCCAGTGTGTTATGCAGACGAGTCACTTCACCAATGATCACCAGTGTTGGGGCCACCGGTTGCTCCCGCTCAGCGAGCAACGGCAATTCCTCAATCGTGCTGATCCAGACTTTCTGGTTCTCAGTCGTGCCCTGCTGAACCAGCGCGGCCGGTTTATCTGCAGGCATACCATGCGCCTGCAACTGACGGCTCAACTCTGGCAAACCAGCCAGTCCCATATAAACCACAACTGTTTGACGAGGCTGAACCAGACTCTCCCAGTTGAGATCCAGTTCGCCCTGTTTTAACTGTCCGGTGACGAAAACACAGCTTTGTGCGTAATCGCGATGGGTTAGCGGAATACCGGCATAACTGGCACAGCCGGAAGCCGCTGTGATGCCGGGCACCACCTGAAATGGAATCTTTTCGTCAGCCAGTGTTTCGATTTCTTCGCCGCCACGACCGAAAATAAATGGGTCACCGCCTTTAAGTCTTAATACCCGTTTACCCTGTTTGGCATGCTGCAGCAATAAATCATTAATTTCTTCCTGTCGCACTGCATGCCAGGCCCGTTGTTTACCCACATAAATCAACTCGGCTTCCTTACGAACCAGCGCCAGGATTTCTTTACTGACAAGACGGTCGTAAAACACCACATCCGCCTGTTGCATCAGCCGCAATGCTTTGAATGTCAGCAAATCGGGATCACCGGGGCCGGCACCCACAAGATAAACCTCTCCCCGCCCCAGATCCTTGTTATCAGGATCCTGTAACTTTTCCAGCAGGGTCTTTTCCGCTAATTCTTCACGACCTGCCATCATGTGATCGGCCACTGGCCCTTCCAGCACCGACTCCCAGAAACGGCGTCGCTGGGAGACATTTTCAAACTTCTGTTTGACCTTGTCCCGGTAGCGGCCGACCAGATCACCCAGTTTGCTGTATGACGGTGGAATCAGGGTTTCCAGTCTTGCACGCAGGTTACGGGCGAGAACCGGCGAATCGCCACCGCTGGAGACCGCGACGACAATCGGTGAACGGTCCAGTATTGATGCCAGAATAAAATCGCAATGGTCCGGGCTGTCAGCCACATTCACCAGAATATTTCGGGCTTTGGCGGCCTCATAAACAGCGGCATTGACTTTCTCATCATCGGTGGCAGCGATGACCAGTCTCTCCTGCCCCAGTTGAGAAGGGTCGAACCTGGCCTCAAGCCAGTGGACCTGTTGGCTGATCACCAGCTTTTGTGTGCTCGACGACAGCTTCGGCGCGACAATGGTCACGACAGCCTGGGCTTTGAGTAGCAGGCCGGCTTTTCTGGCGGCGATATCTCCGCCGCCGACAACCAGACATGACTGCTGCTTTAAATCTAAAAATATCGGTAAGAAATCCATTACTGTGCTTTCAATGGTAAAGAGAGCCCCTGCAGAACATAGGCATTATCGAGGTTTTGCACTACAGCAACGACACTCATGTCATGGCGCTTCCATGCCGGGTCCAGTGGGACTGTGGTGTGAATTTGAGAGGTAGCATCACCGGCGTCAAGTGAAAACGGGCCCAGCCAGCGTCTGACCAGATTCTGATGGTTGAACACCGCGCCGATATTATCACCACCGTGAATTTCACTGATGATATTGTCCTCAATCAGCGCGAGATAGAGCTGACTGTAGCCATCGTTATCTTTGCCCTTAACTGTCACGCGGGTGTTGATATCAAGTGCCAGATCCGTCTTCGTGACCGTCAGGCTTATATCAGCCTCGGAGTCAAAGCTGTTGATAAAATCAATGATATCGGTGCCATGCTCGCGCCAGTTATGGACAACTTCACCACTGATGAAAATTTCCGGTGTGTATATGGTCTGATAGAGATTCAAACGCGCCATCTGCCGCTGCCGCTCTGAGAACCGGGGTTTGGCAAAACGATCTACCCAGCCTTTTTTGTCATCCAGGTAATCGACATGAAAACCAAGCACAATCAACTGTGCGTCAGTGTAGCCCTGTTCCGGTAAATGCTCTACCCAACGCTCTGCTGCCGGACACAAGCCACACCCCTCGGAAACAAACAGCTCCATCACCGCCATCTGCTTATCAGCGCTTTCGGCTTGCCACTGCTGTGCTGAGACAGGGGGAGTAACTAGCAAAATGATAATCAGCAACAGGCCTGTTTTCATTTTCAGCATGATAAGCCTCGAAAAAACATCGTTTATTGATGTGAAACTTGCGGTTCCAGCGAGTTCCGCTGACTCACATCCGTTATCTGGGCCAGTTCACGCATCACTGCAGTGGCATAAGAGCCTGCTGGCAGGAAGAAGGACAGAGACAGGCTATCTTCACTGAACTGCCAGTTCATCTCCTGCGGCAACACCCGTAATGGCCGCCTCTCCTGCTTGAGTCCAGCCTGCTCCAGCCCCTGCTGCCAAAGCTGCCAGTCTGCCAGCACCTCGTTTTCCAGTGCCAGACTGTCAGCTTGATTCACAGCTCTGCCGCGTCCCCAGAGTGGCCCGGTAATATCTATATCAAATGTCTTCAAGCGTTCGGTAATGGCCTCATCAATGACTTCAGCCAGAAATATACTGCTGCTTCCGGCCAGTTGCATCACATCACCCGGCACACCTGTCTGCCAGTTCTGCTGGATGATACGGGCTGAAAGCACCTGATTAAATAACCAGGAGCGGGCCGCAGAGAGAATCATGCTCTTCTGTTGACGCTTCTTGGGTTTTCTCCCGGTTTCAAACCATTGCTGTGCTCTGTCGAGGTTAGCAAACTGGTGCCCAAAGCGTTGTTCGGCAAAGTAGTTGGGAACACCTTCGGATTGAATCCGCTCCAGACTCTGTTGCCAGACAGCATGCTCGCCCTCAATGCCGGTCAGAATCAGCGAAAAGCGGTTACCGGACAAGACACCGCGTTTCAGTTTTTTGTTATGCCTTGTGAGTGTTTTGATTTGGCAGTCATCAGCTGCAAACAGGGACCAGTCGGGTTCTTCATGGCCTTCCGTTTTCACGGTAAACCACTGACTGGTCACCGCATGTCGATCTTTCAAACCGGCATAACCAACTGCCACATCCTCTACACCTGCAAATTGTGCCAGTTGCTTGGCGACCCAGTCGGTATTGCTGCCGGTTTTTTCTATCAGCAGCATAGCATGACCACCCTCGCCGCTGGGTTCGAAAGGCAACTGCTCATCGACCCGGAAATGCTCCGGCTGCAAACGGATATTGGCGCGGCAACCGGCTGCCTGAGCATTCGCACGTTCTAATTGACTGAAATCAAATGCCATCAGGCTTTCCTTAACAGGACAACAGCATGCGCCGCTATGCCTTCCTTACGGCCCGTGAAACCGAGCTTTTCTGTTGTTGTAGCCTTGATATTCACTTCCTCTTCGGTGACTGCCATATCACTGGCAAGCAGGCTTTTCATTTCAGGGATGAACGGCGCCAGCTTGGGGGCTTGCGCGATCACGGTGGCATCGACGTTATTGACCACCCAACCACGTTCTAATAAGTCAGCCATCACCCGTCGCAACAACACGCGGCTGTCGATATTTTTAAAGGCTTCATCGGTATCCGGGAAATGATGGCCGATATCCCATAAGCCAGCGGCACCCAGCAAGGCATCACAAATAGCATGGATCAACACATCACCATCAGAATGGGCTTCCAGGCCATGGCTGTGCGGTACCGTCACCCCACCAATGATTAATGGCCGGTTCTCGGCGAAACGATGTACATCATAGCCGTGACCTATGCGCATTACTGTCCTCTGCTTTGTTGTTCCAGATACAGGCTGGCGAGCGCCAGATCCTGCGGTAGGGTAATCTTGATATTATCCTGATGCCCTTCCACCATCATCGGCCGTAGTCCCATCAGTTCCACCGCACTGGCTTCATCGGTCACGGCAAGGCCTTGTTCAGCCGCTGATTCCAGCGCCTGCTTTAACAATTTGAGACGAAACATCTGCGGCGTGCCTGCTCGCCACAGACCATGACGATCCACGGTTTCAACAATAACGCCACTGTCATCAACCCGTTTGACGGTATCGGTGACAGGCACCCCCAGAATTCCGCCAACTTCATGCTCTCTTAATTGCAGCAGCATCTGATCAATATCGCTGTGACGAATACAGGGGCGAGCGGCATCATGCACCAACAGCCAGGGGTTATCGTCGGTTTTCTCAGCAAGCGCTGCCAGTGCATTGGCTACGGAATCAGAGCGCGCCTCACCGCCTTTTGTCAGCAGCAATTCACAGTCAAGCTGAAGCGACAGTTCAGGCCACCACGGATCATGTTCCGCCAGCGCGACAACAATGCCTTTAATTCGGGGATGGGAAGCGAGACGCTCCAGTGTGTGCTGAAGCAAGGCTTTATTATTGAGCTTGAGATATTGCTTGGGAATATCGGCGCCCATGCGGCTGCCGATGCCGGCTGCCGGCACGACAGCCCATACGGCTTCACTTTTGCTCATCTTGCTCTTCTATGACATGAAAAAAGGTCTCGCCTTCTCTGATCATGCCAAGTTCACTGCGGGCACGTTCTTCCAGGGCATCGAGACCACTTTTCAAATCCTGAACTTCCGCAGCCAGTACCTGGTTGCGTTCAGTCAGTTTTTCATTATCGAGACGCTGCTTTTCCACCTGATGGTGCAAACGCAGCAGCGACGGCAGCCCGTCATGACTCAGCCATAATCGGTATTGCAGTAATACCAGCAGAATGGCCAGAAAAATCATGACGGGCTTAGTCATCAGGCCTTACTTGACGTTGAACGCCTTCATGCCCGGATAGCTGGCTTTATCACCCAGTTCGGCTTCGATACGGAGCAGCTGGTTGTATTTGGCAACACGGTCCGAACGTGACAAAGAACCAGTCTTGATTTGACCGGCATTGGTTGCCACAGCCAGGTCGGCAATGGTGGTGTCTTCGGTTTCGCCACTGCGGTGAGAAACCACGGCGGTGTAGCCATTTTCCTTGGCAAGGTTAATCGCATCCAGGGTTTCTGACAGCGTGCCGATTTGGTTGACCTTGATCAGAATCGAGTTAGCGACGCCTTTGTTGATGCCTTCCTGCAGAATTTTAGGGTTGGTGACGAACAGGTCATCGCCGACCAGTTGCACTTTGTCACCGATTTTATCGGTCAGCAGTTTCCAGCCTTCCCAGTCATTTTCATCCATACCGTCTTCGATACTGATGATGGGGTATTTACTGACCCAGTCAGCCAGCAGATCGGCAAACTCGGCAGAAGACAAAGAACGGTTTTCAGAGGCCAGGACATACTGACCGTCTTTGTAGAACTCGGAACTGGCTGCATCCAATGCCAGCATGATGTCTTTACCAGCTTCATAGCCTGCATTCTTGATGGCCTGCAGAATCACTTCGATGGCAGCTTCGTTTGACGGCAGATCCGGCGCAAAACCACCTTCATCACCGACAGCGGTGTTAAGACCTTTGCTGTTCAGCACTTTTTTCAGTTCATGAAACACTTCCGCACCGTAGCGAATGGCTTCGCTGATACTGCTGGCACCGACCGGCATAATCATGAATTCCTGCAGATCCACGCTGTTATCAGCGTGCGAGCCCCCATTGATGATATTCATCATCGGGACCGGCATCAGTGCTTCATCGCTCGCTGCCAGATATTTGTAAAGGGGCTTTTTCGCATCGGCTGCCGCAGCACGGGCAGTCGCCATTGAAATCGCCAGCAGTGCATTGGCACCCAGACGGCCTTTGTTTTCAGTACCGTCGGTTTCGATCAGTTTATTATCAACAGCACGCTGATCGGCAGCTTCCATACCCAGCACCGCTTCACGCAGTTCACCATTGACGGCAGCAACGGCTTTCAGGACACCTTTACCCAGGTAACGGGCTTTATCACCGTCACGCAGTTCCACTGCTTCACGCTCACCGGTGGAGGCGCCGGATGGTACCGCGGCACGGCCCATGGCACCGCTTTCCAGCACAACATCGGCTTCTACGGTTGGATTGCCGCGTGAATCAATAATCTCACGTGCTCTTACATCAATAATCTTGCTCAATGCTTTGCTCCCGTCTATCAGAAATAAGTTTCAGGGACTTATCGCTTCGCCAGCAGGGCGTCTTCGATGTAGTCCTGTTGTTTAACTGTGCTATCGATGGCCTGCAGCGTTTCCAGCAAAGCGGATAACTGATGCAGAGGCCAGGAATTCGGGCCGTCACTCAGGGCTTTTTCAGGCTCAGGGTGGGTTTCCATAAACAGGCCTGCCACGCCGGTTGCCACTGCGGCACGGGCCAGTACCGGTACAAATTCACGTTGACCGCCGGAGGCACCGCCCTGTCCGCCCGGTTGCTGAACCGAATGAGTAGCATCAAATACCACGGGACAGTCCATGTTGCGCATAATGGGCAGACCGCGCATATCCGAAATCAGGGTGTTGTAACCGAAAGAGGTGCCGCGTTCACACAGCATGATTTGCTCATTACCGGTCGACTTGGCTTTGGCAGCGACATGCTGCATATCCCAGGGGGCCAGAAACTGACCTTTTTTGATATTGACCGGCAGCCCCTGGCTGGCGACATTCACAATAAAGTTGGTCTGACGGCACAGGAAAGCCGGTGTCTGCAGTACATCGACGACACTGGCGACTTCGGCCAGCGGCGTGTCTTCGTGCACGTCGGTCAAAACCGGCAGATTGAATTCTTTTTTGAC
This sequence comes from uncultured Methylophaga sp., assembly GCA_965229455.1. Taxonomy (GTDB): domain Bacteria; phylum Pseudomonadota; class Gammaproteobacteria; order Nitrosococcales; family Methylophagaceae; genus Methylophaga. Next base: position 1,222,319 of record OZ245877.1, on the reverse strand, counting down.
CTTTTCCAGGATCGCCAGGCCAGCTTCCACGCCGGGACCACGATAGCTCTTGGTTGAAGTGCGATTGGCCTTGTCAAAGGAAGATTTGTAGATAAAGTTGATACCGAGTTTATCGGTAATTTCCTTGAGCTGACCCGCCACATCCATGGTCATCTGCTCACTTTCAATCACGCAGGTACCCGCGATCAAAAACAGCGGCTGGCGGTTGCCCGCTTCAAATCCACATAATTGCATCAGTTATTACCCCGCTGATGTTTGTTCTGCTTGGCTGCGCTGATAAAGCCTTCAAACAGAGGATGACCGTGGCGTGGTGTTGAGGTGAACTCCGGATGGAACTGGCAGGCCACGAACCACTGATGTTCCGGGATTTCTATCATCTCTGCCAGGCTCTGGTCCTTGGACATGCCGGAGAACACCAGGCCGGCCTTTTCCAGCGCTTCCATGTAGTTGTTATTGAACTCATAGCGGTGGCGATGGCGTTCAACAATCTCATCGGCGCCGTAGATTTTATGCGCCAGACTACCCGCTTTGAGCTGGCAGGAGTAACCACCCAGCCGCATGGTGCCACCCAGATCAGAATCCTGATCCCGCTGCTCGACGGTGCCATCCGCTTTCTGCCATTCGGTGATTAGACCAATTACCGGATCTTTCGTGTTTAAATCAAACTCGGTGCTGTAGGCGCCAGGCAGGCCCGCTTTGTGACGGGCATATTCAATCACAGCCACCTGCATACCCAGACAAATCCCCAGATACGGAATATTGTTTTCACGGGCAAACCGGGCTGTTTCAATCATGCCCTCAACACCGCGCTCACCAAAACCGCCGGGAACCAGAATCGCATCCATGTCCTTGATGCAGTCGGTGCCCTGCTGTTCAACCTGCTCAGAGTCAACATAATGCACATTGACCTTGGTGCGGGTGTGAATACCGGCATGAATCAGCGATTCAGACAGGGATTTATAGGCTTCGGTCAGCTCCATGTATTTACCGACCATGGCGATATTAACTTCGCCTTCAGGATTGCTCAGGTTTTCGTAGACCTTTTCCCACTGGCTCAGATCAGCCGGCTTGGCATCGATACCGAGTTGTTTGACGACGATGTCATCCAGTCCCTGGCGGTGCAGTTCCATCGGGATTTTATAAATGCTGTCGACATCAATCGCGGAGATAACCGCTTTTTCCGGGACATTGGTAAACAGCGCAATCTTGCGACGCTCAGATTCAGGCAGTGGACGATCAATACGGCAAACCAGCACATCCGGCTGGATACCAATCGTGCGCAGTTCCTTGACCGAATGCTGAGTGGGTTTGGTTTTGATTTCACCGGCAGAAGCAATGTACGGCACCAGCGTCAGGTGCAGGAACAGCGCCCGATCCCGGCCCAGCTCTGTGGCCATCTGACGGATCGTTTCCAGGAAAGGTAGCGACTCGATGTCACCTACAGTACCGCCAATTTCAATCAGCGCCACATCGGCATCACCGGCCCCTTCAAAAATACAGCGCTTGATTTCGTCGGTGATATGGGGAATGACCTGAACGGTGTTGCCGAGATATTCACCACGGCGTTCCTTACGAATCACATTTTCGTATATCTGGCCGGTGGTGTAGTTGTTACGACTACTCATATCTGCGTCGATGAAGCGTTCGTAATGGCCTAGATCCAGATCGGTCTCGGCGCCGTCCTCAGTCACAAACACCTCGCCGTGTTGTAACGGGCTCATGGTGCCCGGATCCACGTTAATATAAGGGTCAAGCTTAACCAGGGTGACTTTCAGACCACGGGCTTCAAGTATCGCAGCCAGTGATGCCGCGGCGATTCCCTTCCCGAGAGACGACACAACACCACCAGTGACAAAAATAAATTTAGTCATATTATGGAGAGTTCAATAAAAATGACGCGGCCAGAATGGCTGCGCTCAAAATAGGGTATAAATTATCAGAATTGCCCTGTGCGCTCAATCAAAAACTGGTTTAGCTGATGCCTGTTCCAGCACCGGCAGCCACCCTTTTTCGCCAATATCCGCGGCGTAGTGTTCTGCATAGCCATAACCCACAACGGCTACCAGTTCATGATCGACAAAAAGCAACGGGATTTGCTGACGTTGCCAGGGCGGCACATCCCACTCCTGAAACAACTGTTTGAGTGACTTATGTTGCGCATGGCCCTGCAGTCGAATGCGCTCCCCACCCTCGCGGAATTTCAGTTTCAACGGGCGATTCAGTACATGCTGTTTGAGGCCTTTACCGGACTCCAGTTGCCATCTAAGCAGACGCCCGTCGGCCAGTCTGATCTCGTCACTGCCGGTTATCTCAAATTCACCTAAATCCAGCGGCTCGTCGCGATCCGGCTCGATGAAAATCACATCACGGTAACGCCTTATCATCGCCCCCGGCCAGTGCACTTCAGGATTGCGGTCTTCGGCAGCCGGAATGACCTCATCAATAATCCTTTGCAGAATGGCGGCAGAGGGCAGTGGCAGAGAGTTTTGCTCCAGGGCATAACGCAGCAGATTGCGTTGTCTTGCCTGGGGCAACTGGCTCAGTGCGGAAATGGACAGGCGATTCTTTTGCTCCGGGCACACATGCCGGGCATCCAGACTGCCTAGATCACGCATCAGTTCAACCGCTTCGCGGCAATGTTCTGCACTGCGGCTCATGGTTTTTGATGCAGTCGGCCAGCGCTCATTCAAACGCGGCCAGATTTGGTGACGCAGGTAATTACGATGAATGCTGAGATCGGTGTTGCTAGGGTCATCAATCCATTGCAGCTGGTGCAACCGGGCGTACTCCAGCAGCGCCTGCTTGGAAACGTTGAGAAAAGGTCGAATGACACTCAGACCATCAAGTGTTACTTCGGGCCACATGGCTGATAAACCAGCCGGTCCGGCTCCACGCAGTAACTGGAGCATCAGCGTTTCTGCCTGATCATCCTGATGCTGGGCAGTAAGCAGCACCTCATCCGCTGATAGATCATAACGAAAGGCATGATAGCGGGCCTCACGGGCAGCTGCTTCGAGACCCAACTCCTCCCGCTTTTCCACGCTGACCTGGATGGATTCGAACTCAATGTTCAGTGCCTGAGCAACTTGCCTGCAATGCGCGGCCCAGTCAGCAGATTCAGCATGCAGGCCATGATCGATATGCAGAGCACGTAGGGCGGGCAATTGAGGATGGCGGGTGGTAGCCAGCAGATGCAGCAGCACGTGAGAATCGACACCGCCACTGAAGGCCACACAGACAGCGCGGCCATCCACCCGTTTTATCAGATCAACAATACATTGTTGGGGGTTGAGAGACACCCCGACGTTAACCCTCGAATTCGCCGTAGCTCAGGATCCGTTGTTGACGACGCTTGATCAGATTATCGTGGGAAACCGCTTCCAGCTCCTTGATTTTGGCTTCGATCGACTTTCTGATGCGGGCCGCCATTTCCTCAACATTGCGATGCGCGCCACCCAGCGGTTCCGGCACCACCTCATCGATCAGATTTAATTCCTTCAGCCGGTCGGAGGTCACACCCAGGGTAGCAGCGGCATCAGAGGCTTTCTCGGCGCTCTTCCATAAAATCGAAGCGCAACCTTCCGGTGAAATCACGGAATAAATACTGTATTGCAGCATCATCAGATGATCAGCGACACCAACAGCCAGCGCCCCGCCCGAACCACCTTCACCAATGACAGTAGAAATAATCGGGGTTTTCAGCTTGGCCATTTCAAACAGGTTACGGGCAATGGCTTCACTCTGCCCACGTTCTTCGGCACCAATACCCGGATAGGCACCCGGCGTATCGATAAAGGTAATCACCGGTAAACTAAAACGCTCTGCCATTTTCATAATACGCAGCGCTTTGCGGTAACCTTCAGGACGTGGCATGCCAAAGTTGCGGGCCACTTTTTCCTTGGTATCTCGGCCTTTCTGGTGACCGATGACGGCGACCGGACGGCCATTGAGACGACCGATACCGGTGACCAGGGCACTGTCGTCAGCATAAGTGCGATCACCATGCAGTTCTTCAAAGTCACTGATGATGTGTTTGATGTAATCCAGTGTGTAGGGACGCTGTGGATGTCGCGCCATCTGGGTCACCTGCCAGGGCGTCAGCGAGGCGAAAATGGACTTGGTCAGTGATTCACTTTTTTCCTTTAACTTCTGAATCTCTTCAGTGATGTTGAGATCACTGTCGTTACTCATGTAGCGCAACTCATCGATTTTCGCTTCCAGTTCGGCGATGGGTTGTTCGTAGTCAAGGAAATTTAACTGCATCAGGTTAACCTTACATCCAAAATTGTCGAATTATACACAGAGGCGGCGGACAAAACTTAGTTGAGGATCAATTCATCGTCATCATCATTATCCACCGCGCCTTCGCCGAGACGGATAGCGAGACTGAGGTCATTCCGCGAATCCGCGTTTTGCAGTGCCTCTTCCATTGTGATCTTACCGTCCTTGAAGAGTTTAATCAGCGCCTTATCAAAGGTAATCGTACCCGGATCAGTCGACTCTTTCATCGCATCCTTGATACTGCCGACCTCCCCTTTATTGATGAGTTCAGAAATATAGGGCGTATTGAGCATGATCTCGACTGCCGGTACCCGGGTGCTGCCATCCACAGTCGGCAACAGCCGCTGCGACACAATTGCCCGCAGATTGAGCGACATATCCATAAATAACTGGCGGTGCAGGCTTTCCGGGAAAAAGTTGATAATGCGGTCCAGCGCCTGGTTGGCATTATTCGAGTGCAGCGTAGCCAGACACAGGTGACCGGTCTCAGCATAGTTAATCGCGTGCTTCATGGTTTCCATATCCCGGATCTCACCAATCAGAATAACATCCGGCGCTTCCCGTAATGCGTTTTTCAGCGCGTTTTCATAATTCAGGGTATCGATGCCGACTTCACGTTGCTGGACGATAGATCGCTCATGAGCATGGACAAACTCCAACGGATCTTCAATCGTCAGAATATGCGAGCTAGCGTTTCGGTTGCGGTGACCAATCATCGATGCCAGCGTGGTCGACTTACCGGAACCCGTCGCCCCTACCACCAGAATCAAACCGCGTTTTTCCATCACGATATCACCCAGTACCGGCGGCAGATTCATCTCTTCAAAACGCGGGATCTTGGTTTTGATATAACGGATAACAATCGAACACTCACCGCGTTGGCGGAAGATGTTGACCCGGAAACGACCAACGCCCTTGAGCGGTACCGCGAAATTCATTTCCAGCGTTTTTTCGAATTCGGCAATCTGCTCCTCATTCATCAACGCATATGCCATCTCACGCACATCACCCGGTGCCAGTTTTTGGGTGCCCACAGGCCGAATCACACCCTGAATTTTGATGTGCGGTTCGGTGCCGGTGCAAAAAAACATATCTGATGCTTCTTTGTCCGCCATCAACCTGAAATACGGAGTCATATCCACGCGGCTTATCCTCAGAATTATCTATCTAATCAATCAGTCCAATCGTACACGATAGACTTCGGCCAATGAAATCTCACGTGCTCGGGCTCTGGCGAGGGCATTATCGGTGAGTGAGACCATGCCTTCCTGAATGGCATGCTGATGAATTTCACCCGATGTTATATCAACGTGGATTAATTTCCGCAGACTATCACTCACTTCCAGCAATTCATAGACTGCCAGACGACCGGCGACGCCTGTCTGATTACAATGCTCGCAGCCTCGACTGTGATAGAAAGTTTCTTTCTCACTGACATTGAGCGCGTGCCTTATTGGCCCATCGACAGGTTCTTGTTCCAGGCAATGCTGACAATTACGCTTGACCAGGCGTTGTGCCAGTACGCCCAGCAGACAGCCGGTTAGCAGGTAAGGCTCAATGCCCATTTCCAATAATCGGGTCACAGCACCGGCCGCATCATTGGTGTGCAGGGTACTCAGCACAAGGTGGCCTGTCAGCGCACTCTCTACAGCAATCTTACCGGTTTCTTCATCACGGATTTCTCCCACCAGGATCACGTCCGGATCGTGGCGAAGAATATTTCTCAATGCCCGGGCAAAGCTATAGCCGGTAGCGTGATTAATCTGGATTTGTTGAATGCCGTCCATATGGTATTCAACCGGATCTTCAACGGTGAGGATATTGACATTTTGCTTCTGTACCTCGGCGAGTGCTGCGTACAGCGTAGTGGATTTACCGGAACCGGTCGGACCCGTTACCAGGAAAATGCCATTACTCCTGTTGAGCAAATCCAGAAAAAGACGCTGATCGTGATTCGAAAACCCTAATTCAGACACGGCTTTGAGCCCCACCTGAGCATTAAGCAGCCGAATCACCACGCTTTCGCCTTCAACCGTCGGCATAATTGAAATCCGCAAGTCGACTGGATTATTTTTGTGCTTAACACAGCAGCGACCGTCCTGGGGTAATCGTCTTTCGGCGATATTCATGCCGCCCAGAATTTTGATCCGGCTGACCACAGCAGCCAGTAAAGTCTTACTGAAAAACCGAATATTGGTGAGCACGCCATCCATGCGATAAATCAGTTCAACATTTTTATCACGGGGTTTGATGTGTATGTCGGAAGCACGGCGTTCGATCGCATCGACAATGATATTAGCTACCAGCCGCACAATCGGCTTTTCCGAACTGAGTCGCATCATTTCATCATGCGAATCAGCGGTTGGTTCCAGCGGCTGGATTGAATCATTGAGTGACTCCAGTGCCAGCTCATCATCGCGGGCCCCGTAGTACTTTCTGACCGCCCACTGAATATCAGCGGGCGTGGCGACCGTCACATCAATACTGTAGCCGGTAATGAAGTTGAGGGTCTGAAACAGATCCATATCCATCGGCGTGGCCAGTGCCACCAACAGGTGGGTTTTGTTTACCCTCAGCGGGATCACATCATGTTTACGCGCGAACTCAGCCGGGATGAGGCTCAATACGGACTCATCAAAAGGATAATCATGCAATGCAATAAATGGCAGACTTAAACGCTCGGCGAGTCTGCGCTGACTTCGCTCATCCGAGCTGCTTTGACGCACCGATTTTTCCGATGAATGCGCCTGCGAAGCAGTCTTCTGGCTTGCCTCAAGCGCCGCATCCAGCGCATCGTTTAACAAATCGTCGCTGACTGCGGTCTGTGTTGTTGTACTGTTGTCTCCCACAGACATGGAGCCGCCTTATACTGAGGACTTGTATTTCATTGTAACAGCAACTTTTCCCGGCATCGCAGCGATCTGATTGAGTAAGGTATCGCTTGGTGTGATCTGCCACTCTTCACCAAACTTGAACAGCGCACTGGCCTGTTGATTCTGATACCTGAGTTCCATCCCAAGCGCTCCCCCTTTAAATGGCGTCAGCGTATTTTTGAGCTGCTCCACCCAGGGATGAACCTCATCCTCACTGGAGAAGTTAATCTGTAATGCCTGTCCGAAAGCTTCCCGCGCCCCGGTGATATCAAACACTTTTTCCGCAGTGGCAGACAGGCCACCGGTGAAATTGTCCTGACCAATCTTGCCCTGAATAACCACCAGTTTATCGGGCTGAATAAAGCTCTGATACTGTTCGTAGACCTCACCAAATACCCGGACCTCCAGTCGTCCACTCTGATCATCCAGCGTAATAAAGGCCATCCGGCTGCCACTTTTCGATTTCATTGTACGGATGGCGACAATCAAACCGGCAGTCAGAACCGGTTTTTCATTGCGCTGATAGCCCTTGGATTCCGGCGCATCAAGCTCATTAATTTTTTTGGGGATGAACGCCGCGAGCTCGGCTTCGTATCGATCAATCGGATGACCACTCAGATACAGCCCCAGCGTCTCTTTCTCTGCCAATAGCAGATGCTCTTCTGCCCATTCCGCAGCTGGCTCCAGCGGTTCATCCTGTTCTGTGTCACTTTCCGGACTGAGGCCGAATAAATCATTCTGGCCACTGTCCTTGTCACGACGATGCTGCTCGGCAATCTGCATCGCCCGGGTCAGGCTGGCACTCAGACTGGCGCGATGACCGCCCAGAGAGTCCATGGCACCGGCTTTGACTAATGACTCCATCACCCGGCGGTTAATCTTGCGCATATCAACGCGGCGGCAGAAATCATAGAGCGAAGCAAATTCCTCACCCTGCTCACGCTCAGCCACAATACCGGCCAGCGCCGATTCACCGACCCCCTTGATCGCGCCAAGACCATATCGAATTGTGCGCTCATCCTCGACCGTGAATTTAATCTTGCTGTGATTGACATCCGGCGGCATCACATTGAGCTTCATATCACGGCATTCGTCGATAAGCCCCACAACTTTGTCAGTGTTGTCCATATCCGCTGACAACACCGCGGCCATAAACGCTGCCGGATAATGCGCCTTGAGCCAGGCAGTCTGATAGGCGACCAGCGCATAGGCTGCCGAGTGCGATTTATTGAAGCCGTACTCGGCGAATTTTTCCATCAGGTCAAAGATAGGACCAGCTTCTTTTTCCTCGATACCCCGGCCTGCTGCACCTTCCAGGAAGATTTGCCGCTGTTTGGCCATTTCCTCGGGCTTTTTCTTACCCATCGCGCGTCGCAGCATATCGGCGCCACCCAAGCTGTAGCCCGCCAGGATCTGCGCGATCTGCATAACCTGTTCCTGGTAGACGATAACGCCGTAAGTCGGTTTCAGTACCGGCTCCAGATCGGGATGCGGGTAATCGACTTTGGCGCGACCGTGCTTACGGTTCACAAAGTCATCAACCATGCCTGACTGCAGCGGCCCGGGACGGAACAATGCCACCAACGCGATAATGTCTTCAAAGGTATCCGGCTGCAGTCGCTTGACCAGCTCTTTCATGCCACGCGATTCCAGCTGGAATACCGCGGTAGTTTCACAACGTTTGAGCAGATCAAATGTGGGTTTGTCATTCAGCGGCAGATTGGTGATGTCGATTTCGTCTGCTTTCTCCCCCAATAACGTGCGGACGTTATTCATTGCCCAGTCGATCACCGTCAGGGTCTTCAGACCCAGAAAGTCGAACTTCACCAGTCCGACACTTTCGACATCGTCCTTATCAAACTGGGAAACCAGGCCGGCCCCGTTATGTTCGCAGTAGAGCGGCGTGTATTCAGTCAGTTCCTTGGGTGCGATGACGACGCCGCCGGCGTGCTTACCGACGTTACGAGTCAGCCCCTCCAGTTGCAGCGCCAGATCAATCAGCGCTTTGACTTCTTCTTCATTGTCATAACGCTCTTTAAGCTGGGGCTCCTGTTCCAGCGCTTTGGTCAGCGTCATTTTCAGTTCAAACGGCACCAGCTTGGCCAGTTGATCGACAAAGCCATAGGGATGTCCCAGCACCCGTCCGACGTCGCGCAATACCGCTTTGGCCGCCATCGTGCCATAGGTGATGATCTGCGATACATGATCCCGGCCATAGTGCTGCGAGACGTACTCGATCACCCGGTCACGGCCATCCATGCAGAAGTCGACGTCGAAGTCAGGCAAAGACACCCGCTCGGGGTTCAGAAAGCGTTCGAAAAGCAGATCGTACTGAAGCGGGTCCAGGTCGGTGATTTTAAGCGCATAGGCCACCAGTGAACCGGCACCAGAGCCCCGTCCCGGCCCCACCGGCACGCCGTTATTTTTGGCCCATTGGATAAAGTCGGCAACAATCAGGAAGTAGCCCGGAAAGCCCATGGAGTTAATCACGTCCAGCTCAATCTGCAGACGTTCCTCATAGCGGGCCCGGTTGGCGGCACGCTCAGCCTCATCCGGAAATAAGACCTGCAAGCGTTCTTCGAGCCCTTTGAAGGAATCCTGAGCAAAGAATTCCTCAATCGTCATGCCTGCCGGCACCGGGAAGTCCGGCAGATAATGCTCACCCAGTGTCAGCTGAAGATTACAGCGCTTGGCAATTTCAACCGTGTTTTCGATCGCTTCCGGAATATCGGCAAAGACTTTTGCCATCTCTTCCGCACTACGCAGATACTGATGCTCCGAGTACAGTCGGGGACGACGGGGATCATCCAACTGACGACCATCGTGAATACACACCTTGGCCTCGTGCGCTTCGAAATGCTTCGCCTCCAGGAAACGAACATCATTTGTCGCCACTACCGGGATCTGCTTTTGTGCAGCCAGGGCTACCGCTTCACGCACAAAGCGTTCTTCATCCTCGCGGCCGGTGCGGATTAATTCCAGGTAAAAACGCTGGGGAAACAGGCGTTGCCAGAAAGCCAGCTGGTTCTGAACTTCGTCGTGCTGATGATTCAGTAGCGCCCGGCCCAGAATGCCCTCACGCCCACCTGACAGACAGATCAAACCGTCTGTCTGCCCTTCCAGCCAGTCGGCCTCCAGCATTGGCACCCCAAGATGCTGGCCCTCAATATAGGCCCGCGATAGCAATCGCGACAGATTATGAAAACCGTCCAGGTTCATACACAAAACCACAAAACGGGTGCTGTGCTTGGCATCGTTGGGATCGCGCAGGCGTAAATCGGCACCCAGGATGGGTTTCACCCCGGCCTGCATCGCCGCATTAAACAGTTTTACTGCTGCAAACAGATTGTGCTGATCGGTAATGGCCACAGCGGGCATGCCGTATTCGGCGACCTGTTTAACCAGCGGTTTTACCCTGACCAGACCGTCGATCAGAGAATAATCGGTATGAAGATGAAGATGAACAAACTGTTCGGCCATTAAAGCTTAAACCTGTCTCATGCTAATTATCTGGGAAACTCAACCGGGCCCGGGATATCAGTACCCAGTGTCTGGCTGACTATAGACTCGGCCTCCCTCTGCCCCCGAGCCAAGGCTTCTTCCTGACTCATGCCGGGTTTGAACGGTTCCACAGGAGGATGCTCCACATCGCCACGTTTGAGGTAGAGCGTCTGGGTCGGGAAGGCAAACTCGATTTCCAGTTGTTTGGCCAGGCGCAAAATATCCAGCAAAAAGCGATGTCGTTCACGCAGCTCTGTGCTCCAGTCGGGCGTTGCCCAGAACACATAAACCAGTATATTCAATGAGGCTGCGCCATATTCATTGAAATAGACGTGATAATAATCCTTACGCATGTAAGGGTGCAGCTGAATGATCTTGCGGATCCCTTCGCAGAAGGCTTCGATTCGCTCCGGCCCCGTATCGTAAGTGACCGACAATACGTGCTTCATCCTGCGGAACCGTCGGGCACCCATATTATCAATCTTGGTGGTAGTCAGAATCGAGTTGGGCATCGTGACCAGCGAGTTGTAAAAAGTTCTCACCCTTGTACTGCGGAAACCAACCTGCTCCACAGTACCTTCAATATCACCAATCACCACCCAGTCGCCGATGCTGAATGGACGGTCGAGCAGTACGGTCACCGACCCGAAAAAGTTACCCAGCAGGTCCTTCGCCGCCAGCGCGAAAGCCAGACCGCCCAGACCCAGACCCGCCAGTAGACTGGTAACATCAATGTTGAGATTATCCGCGGCAAAGACGATACCGATAACCACCACAAAAACTTTGAGACTTTTGCTGACCATCGGCACCAGCAGATCATCGAATTTATTGCGTGTTTTGAGTGCCCGACCTGTCCACAGGGCATCAAAAATATCGACAATCCGAAAGGCGCTCCAGATACCGGATAATGACACCAGCAGTTTCACTGCCACCAGCAGGATCACCAGGGCGGTGTCGGGTAAGCCAAGCATATTTAGTCCCGACCACCACATTAACGCCATCGCCATCAGCCCCAGCGGCCGCAACACATTACTGTCCAGTGTTTCAAAAGACGGGTGTTGTTTCTGCCAGCGGCTGACATTGATTTTCAGCACCCAGGCCAGCACTTTGTCGGCGACTGAGCCCACCACGATAATCAGAAACAAGCCTATCCACTGCCAGTACTCCAGCAGAAAGCCCTGTTTCAGAACCGGTGGCATTTGTGCACGCAGTTGAACACTGGTGGGCAGTGACACCGAGCTCTCATCGCCTTCAGTGAAGCTCTGCTCCTGGGTCAACAGGTCAAAAATAGCCGGCACACTTTCCACCGTTTTACTGCTGAATAACCAGTTGTTCTGATCATTGATACGCAGCACCACATTGCCCGCTTCACTACGCAGCAGTGTGTATTGTTCAAGCTTGGGGCTCAGCGGAATCTCTTCTATTTTGGGAATTTCACCCAGCTGAATCACGCTGAACAACAGGCGGGCGGTCTGCTGACCGCGCTCCTCCTGAATCAACGGGCTGACTTTAGATAAATCCAGCGTCGCCACCGCCTTGTCAATCGCCTCATCTTCACCGGTGGCAACCCGGGTCATGGCGCTGATAAATTGTTTTACCGTCGCCTGCGGACTCGGTAAACGCGACACCGGCTTGGCGTTTTCAGCCTGAGAAGATTTATTCTCTGACTGCTGACTGGTAACCGCAGCACCGGGATAAACCCCGGCCTGAACATTGACACTCAATAACAGCAGAAGCAGATAAGACCAGATTTTCATACCAGGTTCAGCTCCATTTCCGGATCCGGTGAATAGCCGGCAATGGTTTCAACGGCTTGTTTCCACTCGCCGCTGGTCAGCAGTTCCTCCCTGGGCGTGGCATGTCGTCCATGCAAACGAACCAGACGGGCATGACGCAGAGGATCCGGTTTGATTTTTAAACCATCGATAACCTCAACCACACTGCCGGGATTATTGCAGACCAGCACCATATCGCAACCGGCCTCCAGTGCCGCTTCTGCCCGTTCCAGTGGACCGCCGGCTATCGCTGCCCCTGCCATACTCAGATCATCACTCAGAATCGCACCCTGAAAACCGAGTCGCTCTCTGAGGATTTCCTGCAACCAGAAACGGGAAAAACCAGCCGGAAGCGCGTCACTCTGCTCGTAGACAATATGTGCTGGCATAATACCTGCGAGTTCTTTCTGACACAGCTGGCTGAAAGGTAACATGTCAGCCTGCAGCATATCTTCAAAATAACGGCTATCGACCGGCAGCCCCTGGTGGGAGTCAACTTCCACCGCGCCATGACCGGGAAAATGTTTACCCACTGCCGACATCCAGGCTTTGCGCATACCCTGAATATAAGCACGGGCAATTGTGGTGACGGCTTGCGGATCGCGGTGAAAAGACCGGTCGCCAATCACTTCACTGACGCCATAATCCAGATCCAGTACCGGGGCAAAACTGAAATCAACACCGACGGCACGGAGTTCAGCCGCCATCAGCCAGCCGGTTTGCTCAGCCCGTTGCAGCGTCAGCCTGGGGTGTTGATGAAATGTCTTTCCGATCGCGCCAACCGGCGGTAGCCGGGTGAAACCGTCGCGGAAGCGTTGAACCCGCCCGCCTTCATGATCCACTGCAATCAACAAGTGTGGTTGCCGCAGGGCGTGAATCTCACTGCAGAGGGCTTCTAGCTGACGGACATTATCGAAATTGCGGCTGAACAGAATGACGCCACCGACCAGCGGATGTTGCAGAATGTCTTTCTCGTCCTCACTCAGCGCGGTACCAAGCAGATCGACCATCAATGGTCCTAGTGTCATAGCATTTCAACCCTATTCGCGAATCAGTACTTTGAGACCGGGTTTAACCTGGTCATACAAAGCCAGCAGATCCTGATTATGCATACGGATACAACCATGGGAGAGTGGCTGCCCCATCGGCGCCGAATCGGGGCAACCGTGGATATAAATATAGCGGCGCATTGTATCAACATTTCCCAATCGGTTTCTGCCGATTTCCAACCCGCTGAGCCATAAAATCCGGGTCAAAATCCAGTCACGTTTGGGAAATTGCGCTGCCAGTTGAGGATGGTAGATTTCACCGGTAGGACGTCGGCCCACAAACACACTGTTGACAGGCTGTCCCGTACCGATACAGGCCCGGATTTGATGCCAGCCCCGGGGGGTACAGCCGCTACCATCGACTTCACCCGGTCCATGCAACGCGGTTGAGACAGGCGCAGTGAACAGGCATTGCTCATTGTGCCAAAGACGACATTGCTGATCAGATAGGGAAACTTCCAGCCATTCAGCGGGCGGGGATTGGCTCATCGGTGCTTGGTCTTCAATGCTTGTTATCCCGTCACGATAGCAAAGCCGGCCACTGATTGCGACTGTCAGTCACTGTGTTTATCAAAGGCTTTCTCTACGCCCCAACGGGTATAGAGGCGGGCAAACGCCAGCACACCGCAGCATAATAATGCCAGATATAACAATACGTCCGCACGCGACTGCTTGGGCAAACGTTCCTCAATAATCAGCGGCTGATATTGCTGGCGATCAATTTCATCAATGGCAGCGGCAAACTCTTTCAGGGAACCAGCCTCAAAGGCCTGGTATGGCGTCGTGAGCTGTTTGAAAAAACGGTGCAATTTACGCTCCGGCATATCCAGCCATAACAGATTGTCATCCGCCTGCTCATCCAGCGTCATCCCTCTCATACTGCGAAGATAGATCCAATAGAGATTAATCCGCATTTCGGCCAGAAGCGCCTGTACCTGGGATTTTTCATCCGCATCGAGAATTTCACCGCCATCGGAAATCAGCAAGATATTACGTGAGCCCCGGTAAGCTTCTCCCTCGAACATGCCAGCGGCTTGGCGCAATGCCTGGAAGATATCGGTTTTAGATAAGCCTTTACCCAGCGCTCCCGCCTCAATAGTGGCAAGTATCGCTTCGCGGTTGTAACTGAGAGGCAGAATCTCTGTCGCACTGGTGCTGAATAAAATATATCCAAAACGATCATCAGGACGGCGTTTGACAAATTCCAGCAGGTAATCACCCGAAACGGTGCGTTTGCTGCGGGTGGAAAAGCGTTGTCTGGGCAATGTGTTACGGGGCGGTCGGGCAAAAATATCATCCATGCTGCGACTCCGGTCCAGCAGGATCACAAATTCCGCACCCTGACGGTTACGTTCAACCAGCCGCTCGGGAATATAAGGGCCGGCCAGTGATAGCAATAATGAGGCGATAGCGAGGCTGCCCAGGAGTTTGAATAACAGTGTCAGCAGTGTCGACAGGCGGTCATGGGGCAGCATCGCCTGCCAGGCGACCGTCTTATCGGTGTTGTGGCTAAGCCATGGCAATAATGCCAGGGGTAATAGCCACAACAGACCAGGGATTTCCCAGCCCAGCATCAATCTTCTGTCTGCCGGGACAAAATACTGCGGTTCCGGTACATCATAGCCAGCTCCCGCTGAGAGGCTGTTAGCCGCTAATCATCCGCTCGGATAAACCAGCCGTAGGGTAAATACACCAGCAGAATCAGTGCCAGTGCAATGGCGGCAAACCAGGCATAAAGGTCATAGTCGATGGTCTGCGGACGTGTCTCTGAGACATTTTCAATCGCGTCAACGAGTTTGCCCGGTCTCGTCGGTGATGACACAAATTCAAAGCCGACACGATCAGCGAGTGTCTGCAGATGCGACTTTTTCTGAGAAGAAAGGTGTTCTGTCCGCGCCTGCGGCACGTTTCTGGAGCTGTCAGAGCGGAGCGAAGCATAGACATCCTGATGCATGACATCATTCACTTCCCAGACCCCTTCTATTTCACCCTCTTCATTGGTTTTGGGGATCGGTAACAGATCTTCACCGCCGACCCCGACCAGGACACCATGAATCTCGCCGGGTTTACCATCAAATCTGGGGAACAGCGATTCATGTAATGGCGGCGACTCGTGTCCATCAGTGACAAACACAATGGTGGGTTCCGGTTCGATTTCTTTGGCCTGACGTATGGCGGTGTAGACGGCTTTGGAGACTTCACTGGAACGCGCCCAGGCCATATGCGGATCGAACTGGTTCAGCATCTGCGTGAGATCATGATAACTACTGCAGACCTCAACCGGATTCATCAGAATCAGACTTCTTGCTTCACTGAAAATAGCCAGCCCGGCATGGGCACCACAGGGCATATCCAGAAAAGCACGGCGGGTGAATTCCTTGGCCCACGCCAGACGGCTCACCGCCTCTCCCTCAACCATGGCATCTTCAACATTCATGCTGTCGGTGATATCAATCACAAACAGCGCATCCATGATTTTTACATCCCGTTTGATATGCGGCATCCACAGCGCCGCCATCACCAGGATCAGGGCCACGACCATGATAATGGCAGTGAAGGTGATGCGTTTCTGATAGCTCAGCCTCATGGCAGATCGACCTTGAAGGCCTTACTCTCAATCGAGCGCTGGCTACTGATGACGTTTTTCTCAAAGTCTTCATTATTGGCCGGATCTTCCGGAACCACCCGTAATGCTACTTCCAGATTGTAACGTGCAGACCACATCAGCGGATCCAGTGCCAGTGCGCTACGGTAATCCTGTTTGGCCAGTTCAACCAGCGGGATCTGTCTGCCATCGGAGCTGGTCAGCTTCAATGCCTCACGCAGATTAATATTGCCACGGTTATAATAAGCCAAAGGCAGCAAGTCTGCGTCAGCCTCACCCAGAACCCGCGTCAGCGCTTCCAGCGCTTGATCATGCTCCTGCTGACGTTCGAGCATATTGGCGTGAGCAAAATGTGCGCGCGGATCATCGGGAACCACGTCAAATGACTCCGGTTCACTGATATAGGCGTTGATCTGTTGCGCCTGCCAGAGGCGAAAGCCAGTCATCACTGCCAGCGCTGCACTGCCGATAATCAGCATAATCAAAAGCCAACGGGCGACAAGCAAGATTTTATTCATGGGCTTTTTTCACTCCCCAGAAGGTGTAAACATGGGACGCTGCCAACAGCAGCACCGCTAACAGCGCGAGCCATAATAAAAAGTCCGTTTTGGGCTCATGCGGCAGCGTCTCTTCAACAATCAGTGTCTGATAATGCTGGCGATCAATCTCGGCGAGCGCGTCTGCGAAAGCTTCCAGTGAACCGGCTTCAAAAGCACGGTAAGGCACGCCGATGGATTTAAAGAAGTTATGCAGCTTACGCTCGGGAATGTCCATCCAGAGCATGCTGTCTTCATCTGACTCTTCCAGTGTCATCGCCTGATTCGACTTGAGATAAATCCAGTAGATCGTGAGATTCATTTCTTTATAAAGTCGGCTGATCTCTTCTTTGGCTTCATCCGACAACAACTGACCGCCATCAGAAACCAACAGGACGATACGTGAACCGCGATAGGTCTGTCCCTCAAACATGTCGGCACTACTGAGCAGCGCTTCAGCCATATTGGTATCAGATAACCCCTTGCCCAATGCGTTGGCATTGATGGTCGCCAGCACCACGTCTTTGTCATAAGTCAGTGGCAACAGATTGACCGACTTGGTGCTGAAGAAGACAAAACCGAAGCGATCATCGGGTCGGTTACGCACGAATTCAGTCAGATAATCCCGGGCCACATTGCGTTTCGAGTCATCGCCGCCCACACTGACGACCGCGGCTTGATGTTTGACCGCAAACGGGTCATCCATACTGCGGCTGCGGTCAAGCAACAACACAATCTCCGCCCCTTCACCGATACGTTCGATTTTCTGTTCAGGCAGACTGGGGCCGGCCAGTGCCAGTATCAGCGCGGCGATAACCAGGGTCGACAGCAGTTTGAGACCGATATTAAAAAAGCGCGACAAAGGGTCCATCGGTACCAGGTTGACCCAGGCAACCGTCTTATCGAGGTTATGATTAAACCACGGCAAGGCCGCCAGCGGCAGCAACAGTAAAAAAGCGGGATTAAACCACTCCAGGCCGAACAGGTTCATGCCAGGCGCTCCCGCTCCCGGCAGGATCTGGCCAGCTTCAGCAAGTCCTCAAAGCTTTTTTGCTCGGCTGCACTGGGGCTGAAGAAGTGGGCTGCTGAAATCTGGTAAAAACTTTCAATATCGGTTTTCAACGGTGCCAGCCAGGGACAATTCGGCCAGAGGTTTTCAAGCTCACTGTTAATCACCACACGACCTGCACAGCGATTGAATGCATGATGCAGGACGCGGCTGGCGACATCGGCATCTTTACGTCCCAACAAACGCATTTTATTGAGTTCAAACATCGCGGTGGCAAAGGGCAGACGGTGCCGCGGACGCAGGCCGAAGTGCCACAACAACCAGATCAGGCTACTCAGCAGCAGCACCGCCAGCGTAGCCCACAGTTGCCAGATCAGTGTGGTCTGCTCTTTGGGCAACAGGCGCATATCACCCCGTGGAATCATGTTGGGCGAGCCCTCGCCTTCATCACGCTGCTCCATGAATGAGCCAATCTGCATCGGCGCGGATGGCACCGTAATGAATTCGCCGTCTTTGGTTCTTAATTCCAGCGCCGGTGTCGCAACTTCACGGTTTTCCGCCGGCACATTAATCAACTGAAAGTATAATCTCAGTCGGTTGTCCTGCTGTTCAAGCTCATGCAGGTAAAGCCAGGGACCATAGCGTTTTTCAATCTGAGGCAGTGAGTGTGAATCGAGATCAGCAACCGGCACCGGCAATACGACCGTGGCGGTCAGCCTGTCGCCAATCAGCAGGCCCCAACTCCGATCCAGTTCTATTGATGTGTCTATCGCCTGCGCCTGCAGGGAAAACAGAAACAAGATTAGTACTAAGCAATTACGCATATCTGCATCCCTAAGCTCTTTTCATACCGTGAAAATATTCAGTCAACTGCTGCGGCGTGATATCACCGTCGACAAACAAAGGTCTGATGCGATAGCGCATGAAACACTCGGTCAACCGGGAAAAATGATCATCCATCTGCTGTTGCCAGCGTTTTTTCATGCCGGGCCGCATCCAGACGCTGTGGCGCTGACCGGTTTCGGCATCGCGGGTTTCCGCCCAGCCGGCATGCGACGGGAAATGATCCACATCATCATGGCGCCAGACAATTGGAATCACGGTGTACTGTGACAGCTTTCGCAAGCTGCGCTCGACCAGTTCCAGGTCATAACAAAAGTCGGATGCCAGAAACACCATGGCGCGTTTGTTATTGACCAGATCAGCAGCATGAACCAGACCCGCGGCGCCCGGTGCTGAAGGCGCCTCGGCCCTCAGCAGCTTCTCGGCTGCAAAGGCCGGCATACTGCGCTGAGTCGTCGGCATGATAGTGAGGTCCTGGCGCCAGATGGAATCAAAAGCCGCCATCGCAAAGCGATCACCCAGACCGATGGAGGTATGAGCAATCATATGCGCCAGTCTCGCCAGACGCTCATGGTTCACACTGGCTACCGACATCGATTTACTGACATCGGCCAGCAGCCATAAAGTGATAGAAGCGCGCTGCTGGTAGCGTTTCACCAGCCAGCGCTGTTGCTGCTGGGTGATATCTGCCGCCTGACTGCGGATACTGGCACGGATATCCAGCCTGCGCGGATCGGGATAATCAAACAGATCAGCAAAGCCGGCAAAGCGATCGCCACTGCCCAACGCCGTGCCGCTGTGCGCACCCGGCACATGGCCGAAAACCTTATCCGGAAAACGGTAAGTAAATTCCTGCGGCTGCAGGTCTCGTAAATCCATGATGATTAAGGTGTGGCGATGTGATCGCGCAGCGCACTGACAAACTGCGGCATGATCTGTTCACGGCGACCTTCATAGACCGGCGACAGGAACACACGGTGTGTCATCGACGGCAACAGCACGGTATGGATATCATCCGGCAGCACATGATCTCGGCCTTCCAGCCAGGCACTGACCTTGGCTGCACGGACCATGGCAGACATACCACGGACACTGGCACCCGCTACCACCAGGTCTTCTACGTAGATATCGTCCATTTCAATGCCCATTTCCGCTGGTTTCCAGCTGGCATCCCAGAGTCGTACCACGTAGTTCTCAATTTCCGGCGAGACAAAGATGGAACGCTGGATTTCACGGTCAAGCTGATTGAGTTCACGATAATCCAGCAAGGGCTCACTGATACCGGCCAACAATTGATCGACATCATGGAAAGCCGGATCGAAAATCAGACGACGGCGGATTTCATCTTCTTCAGGACGACTGATGTTGATTTCAAACAGGAAACGGTCACGCGCTGCAGCACTGAGCTCAAAGGTTTCTTCTTTTTCCACCGCATTACGGTCGGCAAATACCACCATATGCGGGAAACGATATTCCTTACCGAAGGCTTCGACACTGCGCTCGGCCATGGCCCGCAGCAGTAATGATTGAACCTGTGGCCGGGCACGGTTGATTTCATTGAAGAAGAACACGGCAGTTTCTTCACCGTGACTAATCAGCGGACCGGGATCAATCACCGGCTTGCCGTCGGCATTCACCCAGGCACTGTAAAGCAGATCATTGGGCATCAGGTCGACACTGCCCTCAATCCGGCCGAATGCGCCGCCGAGTGCTTTGGAAAAAGCCCGCAGCAAAGTGGTTTTACCGACACCCACACCGCCTTCCAGCAGTACGTGACCGCGCGCATGCAAAGCGATTAGTATCAGACGTACAGCCTGGGTCTGACCGACAACAACGTCATTGACGCCTTTTTCCAGTGCCAACGCGTGGTCACGCGCTGTTTGTAACAGCTGAGATTCAGCCATGTTCTCTCCCCTTAACTATTTTTATGTTTTTTGTGCCGGACTACTTTACCAAGCAAATTGCAGAAAAGTGAATCCGATCCAGACAAACCCCACAGTGGTAATCGCAAAACTTACTGCCGAGAACAGTTTCCAGATCATTTTGTCCCAGAATGCCATGTCAAAAGCAGCCACAGTAAAAATGGTGGGATTGGTAAAGCCGCCAATCGCCACTGCCCAGCATGCCACCACCGGCAGCTCGATACCAGCGCCTCTGGCAGCGCCGTAAAACCCCAGACTGAATAAAGCCATCAGTGCATAATCGACATGCGCCCTGATCATGGTTTTGTAGTCGATAATAAATGCATCCACGCCGGGCAATGGAAACCACTTGGCAAAGGTCATCAACCAGGCGCTCAGAATCAACGCTGCTATCATTGCCACAGCACCAATCAGTAATATTTCCATCTCTCTCGCTCTGTTTATTGTTATTGCAACCACCGCTATTAAAAACGGCGAGCGAGATGACCGCACCCGATATCTGCCCTCAAAGCTCGGGCAAATTTCCCGAGCTGGAATTGACGACTTTCAAGCTGACCTTATAGAGCCTAGACTTTAACTTCCTTTGAGCCCCGTGAAATACGCATGAATTTAAAAGCTCAGTTGCTGGTTCGCATACTGCTGATTGCACTGGTCTGCCTGATGGGCAGTGCCTGGTATGTGCTGTACCAGACCGATAAACAGGCGATCTTCGAAGCCAAGCAGACCGCGAACCGGATAGAAAGACAAACCCGGCAGCAGATGCTGCAGATGTTCCAGCGCTATGATTTTTCACGGCCTTTTCCTGATGTGAATCAATGGCGTGGTATCGGCGGTGTGCCCGGTTCCTGCACCCAGTTCCTGTCGCGGACCCAGAGTCGTGAGCGAAGCCTTTGTAACGACATGCCTGATCTTAAAACCACCTATCCAAACTGGTTCGGCAACGTTTACCAGCAGTTTTTTAATCCGGATTATGAAGTCAGAACCCCGGTCAATTTCAATGCACTGCGCTACGGCACCGTGCTGGTGACGCTCAATGTACAGATGGAAACTACCCGTGCCTGGAATAACCTGCGCGCCGTCATCGGCGTATTGACGGTCACTTTCGTCGCCTTGTGCATTTTGATGTTCTGGACCATTAACCGCATGCTGCAACCCGCACAGCGTATTGTCGGCGGACTGGAAAAAATGCGCGAAGGCAATCTGGATTATCGTCTGCCGAGCTTCGATATCGTGGAATGGCGCCGCACCAGCGAGGCGATCAATGCACTTGCCAGCAGTCAGCAGCATACCTTGGCAGAAAATAAAAGACTGGCCATGAAACTGATGAACGCTCAGGAAGAGGAACATCGTTATATATCCCGGGAACTGCATGATGAATTCGGTCAATGTCTGGCGGGCATCAATGCAGTCACTGCTTCCGTGGTTCAAACCGCCAGAAAGGATTGCCCTGCTGTGGTGGATGAAGTGCAGTCTATCAGTCATATCACGGGTCATATGATGACTGCGCTGCGTAATCTTTTGACCCGCCTGAGACCGTCAGAGGTGGACGAACTTGGGCTCAGTGCCAGTCTGAGACAACTGGTGAAGAGCTGGAACCAGCGTAGCGGCAACCAGACGCAATATGAACTGGATATCGATGATAGCCTGGATCAGTTGCCGGATCCGCTACCGGTCAACATCTACCGGATTGTGCAGGAATGTCTGACCAATATCGCCAAACACGCCCGGGCCGGCAAGGCCGAAATCAGTCTGCGACGCATGACGGATGACACCGTTTCACTGATTATTCGTGATGACGGTATTGCACAGGCAGAATCCTTCGAAAACACCCTGGGTATGGGGCTGTTCGGGATTCACGAGCGAGTCACAGCACTGGGCGGACGTCTGAAACTTGAAGCCCTGCGCTACGGTGGCCTGCAGGTCAGTGCGTCGCTACCGATCCCTGAAGCCACTCAAGAGTCATCATAACATGAGTAATACTGTCACAATCATGCTGGTCGATGACCATGCCATTGTCAGGGAGGGTTACCGCTCTCTGCTGCAGAAACAAGCCGAGTTTGAGGTCATCTGTGAAGCCGGTGATGGCAACGAAGCCTACAACCATTACAAACAATATCAGCCTGATGTCGTGGTCATGGATATTTCCCTGCCCGGCCAGAGCGGCCTGAAAGCGATTGAACGTATTCGTCAGTATGACGGCAGTGCCCGTGTGCTGGTATTCAGCATGCATCAGAATCCCAGCTTTGCCCTGCAGGCCACGCGCGCCGGCGCGCTGGGCTACATTACCAAAAGCAGTGAACCGGAAGCCCTGATCCGGGCTATTCATCAGGTGGCTCAGAACAAACATACGCTAAGCGCCGATATCGCTCAGGCACTGGCCATGGAGAAACTGGGACAGGAGCAGTCAGCGCTGGACGAACTGACCGTCAGGGAATTCGAGATTTTGCGTTTACTGGTCGATGCCAAGTCGAATCAGGCGATTGCCGATATGCTCAATATCAGCCCTAAAACCGTATCCAACTCGCATTACATCATCAAGAAAAAGCTGGGCGTCAGCAGTGATATTGAACTGACCCGACTCGCAATAAAAATGAACCTCGTCAACCTGTTGGATCTGGTTGACGAGGCTCCTGGTTCAGAATGAAATCCTGATGCTATCAGGCAGCGTTGGTTTCTTTGTCATCATCAAAGTCGCTGCGGATGATGTAATCGAATGATCCCAATGCAGCCCGGGCACCATCCCCCATCGCCATGATGATTTGCTTGTATGGGATGGTGGTGACGTCCCCTGCAGCAAACACACCCGGCATTGAAGTCTGGCCGTGATTGTCGATTTCGATTTCACCGTATTTGCTCAGTGTAATCGTATCCTCCAACCAGTCAGTATTGGGCACCAGACCAATCTGGATAAATACCGCGTTCAGATCCAGCGTGTGTTTCTGCTCGGTGGCACGGTCGATATAGACCAGACCGTTCACTTTGCCATCAGCACCGGTGATTTCGGTGGTTTGAGCGCCGGTGACAATGCTGACGTTATCCAGTGAGAACAGCTTTTTCTGCAATACTGCGTCAGCACGCAGTTCACCGTTGTACTCAATCAGCGTGACGTGACCCACAATACCAGCCAAATCAATCGCCGCTTCCACACCCGAGTTACCGCCACCGATGACGGCGACCGGTTTACCCTTAAACAGTGGGCCATCACAGTGCGGGCAGTAAGCGACGCCATGACCGCGATACTCTTCTTCACCCGGCACACCCAACTGTTTCCAGCGGGCACCGGTGGCCAGAATCACGGTTTTACTGCTCAGGGTCGCGCCGCTTTCCAGCTCGACTTCGATCATTTTGTCTTTTTTGCTCAGCTTTTTGGCGCGTTGCAGGTTCATCACGTCAACATCATATTCCTTGACGTGTTCTTCCAGTGCCGCGACCAGCTTGGGGCCTTCGGTTTCTTTCACTGAAATGAAGTTTTCAATCGCCATGGTATCCATGACCTGACCGCCAAAACGCTCGGCCACAATACCGGTACGTATGCCTTTACGGGCGGCATAGATTGAAGCTGAAGCACCGGCAGGACCGCCACCAACAATCAGCACATCAAAGTCATCTTTGGCACTTATTTTTTCTGCTTCGCGCTTAACCGCGCCTTTATCCAGCTTGGCAATGATTTCCGGCAGGCTCATGCGGCCCTGGCCGAAGCTCTTGTCATTCAGATATACAGTCGGTACCGCCATGATTTGACGCTCATCGACTTCGTCCTGGAACAGCGCACCATCAATCATGGTGTGGCTGATATTCGGGTTGTGAATAGCCATGACGTTTAAAGCCTGGACTACTTCCGGACAGTTCTGGCACGACAGAGAAATATAGGTTTCGAAGTGATATTCACCTTCCAGATTCTTGATCTGGTCAATCACTTCTTCGCTCAGTTTGGTTGGATGCCCGCCGGTGTGCAGCAGTGCCAGTACCAGCGAGGTGAACTCGTGCCCCATCGGAATGCCGGCAAAGCGGATTTTTTCTTCGCCGTCCGGTTGCTTAATCTGGAACGAAGGCTTGCGGCTGTCGCTGTGAACGTCATCGACAAAGCTGATTTGTGGCGACATCTCTGCGATTTCCTGCAGCAACTCACGCATTTCATTGGCTTTGGCACTTTCATCCAACGCCGCAACCAATTCGATTGGGCGTTTGATGTTTTCCAAATAGCCTTTTAATTGTGCAGCGATGTTTGCATCCAACATGATAAATACCTGTAATCAGTTAACAATATGTTGACCGGGTCCGGGCGCAGGGCCCGGACACAGTCTCTGGCAAGACGGCAGATCTTAGATTTTGCCGACCAGGTCCAGTGATGGAGCCAGTGTTTCTTCACCTGGCTGCCATGAAGCAGGGCAAACTTCGCCTTCGTGAGTCGCGACGTATTGTGCAGCCTGTACTTTACGTACCAGATCTTTTGCACTACGACCGATGCCCAGATCGTTGATTTCAGCCGCTTTGATAACGCCGTCTGGATCCATGATGAAGGTACCGCGCAGCGCGACACCGTCTTCTTCGATCATGACGTCGAAGTTACGGCTGATGCGGCCAGTTGGGTCACCAATCATTGGGAACTTGATTTTCTTAATGGTTTCAGACGCATCGTGCCATGCTTTGTGAACGAAGTGAGTGTCAGTAGAGACTGAGTAAACTTCAACGCCCATTTCTTTCAGTTGTTCGTAGTGGTCAGCCACGTCGCCCAGTTCAGTCGGGCAGACAAAAGTAAAGTCAGCTGGGTAGAAAACAAATACAGCCCATTTACCTTTGACGTCGTCACTTGTGACATCGACGAACTCGCCGTTGTGATAGGCAGTCGCTTTAAAAGGTTTAATTTCTGTATTAATCAGTGATGACATTATTAGCTCCTTTAATTGGGTTATGTCGTAAATGACAGTTGGCATTGTAGTCGAGCCTAATGGATAGGTACAACGACTTAATTCAATCAATATGATTGGTAAAAACGATTAAGAATTCAGGCAGACTGAATCGTCAAGAAATACTGCCTTTCCGTGGCTATTGTCAGGGCTTTTTTGCAGAGGCTGAAACAAAAAAGGCCCTTGAATTCCTCCAAGAGCCTTTTTGATGAAATCACACTGTATTAGCGATTGCAAATGTACATAGTAACTTCGAAGCCGAAACGCATGTCTGAATATTCTGGTTTAGTCCACATGATGCAGTCCTCGTATTGTTTGTCGAGTTACCAGCAATCTGATAACTGTGGAGCAGTTTACCTTTCCATAGCAATCCGAACATCAGCGCTTTCCGCTATTACGGTCAGGATTTTTCCTATCACTCAATCGCCTGGCGCTGGACTATCTCATCCAGCATCCTGCCGATGGCACCAGTCAGTAAACTTAAATCAGCCGCATCGATGATATAAGGCGGCATGATGTAAATCATCGTTCTGAATGGTCGGATCCAGACGCCCTGGTCAACAATAAAGCCCGGTAACCAGTCCATACAATCATCCAACGGCCGGTTCAAATCCACAACACCGATGGCGCCTTTGACTCTGACCTCATTGACTATCTGGTGTGATTGATAGGGCATTAATTCATTCCGAAGCTGCATTTCGATGCGGGAGACATTACCCTGCCAGTCTGATTCCATCAGCACATCAATGCTTTCGGCAGCCACGCGGCAAGCCAGGGGATTGCCCATGAAGGTCGGGCCATGCATCAGTACACCGCTGCCATCCGCGGAAATGCCCTCTGCGACTTTTCGATTACACAGCGTGGCTGCCAGCGTCATATAACCACCGGTCAAGGCTTTCCCCAGACACAGAATATCCGGCACGATGCCGGCCTGTTCATAGGCAAACAACGATCCGGTACGACCAAAGCCGGTCGCGATTTCATCAAAGATCAGCAACACGCCGTATTCATCGCACAATGCCCGGACCTGCCTCAGGTATTCGGGGCAATACATCCTCATACCACCGGCACCCTGTACCAGCGGCTCCAGAATGACCGCTGCGAGCTCATGATGGTGTTCGCGGATTAAGCGTCTGAACTCGGCGATATGGCTGTCATCCCAGTCCTCATCTCGCTGGCAGGAAGGGGCCGGTGCGAAAATATGCTTTGGCAGGACCTGCTCGAACATCGAATGCATGCCATTGACCGGGTCACACACCGACATCGCACCGAAAGTATCGCCGTGGTAACCGTTGCGGACTGACATCAGACGCTGTTTGCGTGGCTGACCCTGGGCAAACCAGTGCTGAATGGCCATTTTTATTGCAACTTCCACCGAGACCGAACCGGAATCAGCCAGAAACACGTACTGCAGACTGTCATCGGTGATGTCGATAAGTTTACGGGCGAGATTCACTGCAGGTTCATGGGTGAGGCCGCCGAACATCACATGCGACATCTTATCCAGTTGCGATTTTGCTGCCTCATTCAAGCGTGGATGATTGTAACCATGAATGGCTGACCACCATGAGGACATGCCATCAACCACTTGACGACCATCGCTGAGTGTCAATCTAACCCCGTCGGCAGACTGCACTTCATGTAATAGCGGGGGATTTGCCACGCTGGTATACGGATGCCAGATATGAGCGGCATCAAACTCGAGATTCGCTGTTTTTTCCATCCGCAGATCATAGCAGCAGTCACAAGCCGGCCCCAATTTTTACAAACTTGGCTTATCGCTTCAGCCTGCTATAAGCTAGAGTCAGGATAGCAATCTAAGGCATCTCTCATGGGCCAGGAAATTGCGGGCGTCAGCTTCACTGCGAAGGACTTCGAGCGTTTCAGCGAGCATCTCCGTGACGAGACCTTACGTTTGCAGCATTTACTCAGCGATGCCCTGCAGCTCCACGAAACCCGCTATACCGGCATCGAACTGGAGGCCTGGCTGGTTGATAAAACCATGCGGCCTGCCCCCATCAATGACGCCTTTCTTAAACTGCTGAATGATCCCCTGGCTAATGCCGAACTGGCCAAATTCAATATTGAGTTTAATACCGAACCGGTGCCACTGACCGGTGATGCCCTGAACCAGTTGCATCGTCAACTGCAAAACGCCTGGTCCAATGCCAGCCAGCAGGCACAGCGACTGGACAGTGAATTAATGATGACAGGTATTCTGCCGACGCTGCTGCAGGATGATCTGAATGTCTTCAATATGTCGGATATGAACCGATATCGTGCTCTTAATGAACAGATTCTGGCTGCGCGCGGCAAACCGGTAAAGCTGGATATCAGTGGTGAGGATCATCTCAAGCTTACCCATCACGATGTCATGTTGGAATCGGCAGCGACTTCTCTGCAGTTACATACCCAGGTGCCGGTCAACATTGCGCACCATTTTTATAATGCCTCCCTGATAGCCTCGGCACCGATGGTAGCGGTTTGTGCCAACTCTCCTTTCCTGTTTGGTCACAGCCTGTGGCAGGAAACCCGCATCCCGCTGTTTGAACAGGCCATTGAAGCCGGTGGTTTCGCCGGTGCGGCACATGGACCAGTGAAACGGGTCAGTTTCGGCAGTGATTATGCCCGTCACTCAATCTTCGAATGTTTTGAAGAAAATCTCGAACATTACCCGGTGCTATTACCTGTCGATCTGGGTGAAGCCAGTGACCAGCTTGAGCACCTGCGGCTGCATAACGGCACTATCTGGCGCTGGAACCGGCCATTAATCGGCTTTATCGGCGCCAAACCGCATATCCGTATCGAACACCGCACACCGGCAGCGGGCCCTACCATCACAGATATGCTGGCTAATGCCGCCTTTTATTACGGACTCACGCATGCCTTGTGTGACCGTATCATTGCTTACGGGACTGAGCTCGCCTTTGCCGATGCCCGGGATAATTTCTACAAAGCCGCCCGTTATGGCCTCGACACAGCGATAGTAGACTTTGATGGCTCACACCAGCCCTTAAAGCAGTTTATTCTGAACACCTGCCTGCCGTTGGCGGAACAAGGACTGGATAAGCTCGGTATCAAAAGCGGTGATCGTGATAAATACCTCAAAATCATTGCTGACAGAGTCGAACAGCATCAAACTGGCAGTGACTGGCAACGGGCTTTTATTGCTAAATATGGTAAAGACTTCAGCAGAATGAGCCGGTATTACCTGCATCATCAGCAAGAGGGCAAGGTGGTAAGCCAATGGCCGATTTGAAACAAGACATACTGCAGCAACTGGACTCTATCCCTCACGGTCTGCTGGAAAGCAGTGCCCGAGATTTACATAAGGTGCTTCGCGGCCCCAGCCTGCTGCACCTCAAGGGTAAGCAAAATAACACCCTGTTTCTGTCGGTCATGCTGCATGGCAATGAAACGACCGGTCTGCTCGCGGTGCAGCAACTACTGAAGAAATATCAGTCACGCATGCTGCCGCGTAATTTGTCTATCTTTTTCGGTAATGTCGAGGCAGCACGTGACGGCCTGCGCCGTCTTGATGACCAGGCTGACTTCAACCGTATCTGGCCCGGCACCGAGTATTCCCCCTGCCCGGAAACAGATATGGCTCAGACTATTGTTAACACCATGGCGAACCGCAATCTGTTTGCCAGTATCGACATCCATAACAATACCGGTCTCAACCCACACTATGCCTGCATCAATAAACTGGAGCCTGCCTATCAGCAACTGGCGACTCTGTTCGCCCGCTTCGTGGTTTACTTCACCCGCCCTAAAGGCGTGCAGTCGATGGCTTTTGCCCAGCTGTGTCCGGCCGTAACACTGGAATGTGGACGGCCTGATCAGACTTATGGTGTCAAACACGCCTACGACTTCATCGACAGTTGTCTGAACCTGAGAGAGTTGCCCAATCATCCGGTTCATCCTCAGGATATTGACCTGTTTCATACCGTGGCTCAGGTCAAAGTGCGGCCAGAAGTGAATTTTAGTTTTGATAACAGTGAAGTCGACCTTCAGCTGGACCGGGATCTGGAGAAAATGAATTTCTTTGAAGTCCCTGCCGGCACGGCGTTGGGGCGGGTCAACGCGAATGGATTCTTACCTGTTGAGGCCAAGGATGAAAATGGTGAGGATGTCAGCAGCCGCTTTTTTGAAATACATCATGATGAATTGATGTTTAAACGGCCGACCATGCCATCCATGATGACGCTCAATGAGCATGTCATCAAACAGGACTGTTTGTGTTACCTGATGGAACGATTGCAGGGCTGAACGCCCTGCAATCAATTATTTGGTCACGCTGAAGCTCTCACCGCAACCGCATTCGGAAGTGACATTGGGGTTGATGAATTTAAAGCTTTGATTAAGCCCTTCGCGGACAAAGTCCAGCTCCATGCCTTCCAGCATGGGCATAGCGTCTTCATTGACCACAACTTTGACATCGCCCTGTTCAATGACAACATCATCGCTGGCGACTTCATCAGCATAATCCAAGGCATAGCTGTAGCCCGAACAACCGCTTTTGACCACACCGACCCGCAGGCCGACGCCGCCTTCACGTTTGCTCATCATATCGCGGACTCGTTTAATGGCTGACTCAGTTAAGGTAATCATAATTCACCTGTTTAATAAATGACTGAAGCGATTTGCTTCTTTTTCCAGCACTTTGGCCAGTTGTTCTATTTCTTCGACAGTATTTTCTGTCGAAACACTCACCCGAACTGCACCCAGTGCAATTGGATCCGGTATGCCCATCGCGGTCAGCACATGACTCGGTGTTTGTCGGCCTGTACCACAAGCAGAGCCACTGGAGACAGCAAATCCCTGCTTATCCAGGGCCATCAGCATCGTGTCTGAATCAAAGCCCTGCAGTGCAAAAAAGCAGGTATTAGGCAGTCTTTCGGCTTCATTGGCAAAAATGGTGACGCCCGGGATTTGTTTCAAGTGTTTCTCAAGCAGTTCCCGCAACTCAATGCAATGCTGCTGGTAATGTGAAAGCTGTGCTTGCACATAATCGGCAGCAGCACCGAAACCGACAATGGCAGCTACGTTCTCAGTACCACTGCGTTTATCCTCTTCCTGGCCACCGCCTAATATGTAGCCGGGCCAGTCGAGTTCAGCCGAGACGATTAACGCACCGATGCCTTTAGGCCCACCAAATTTGTGTGCCGACAGCGTCATCATATCGACACCGGCAGCTTTCATATCAACCGGCAGTTTACCCGCAGCCTGAACCGCATCGGTCAGTAATGGCACGCCCCTGTCATGACAGACGGCTGCTAGGGCGGGAATATCCTGAATCACGCCGGTTTCATTATTGGCCCACATGACAGAGACCAGACGGGTGTCTTCATCAATCATCCCGGCCAGTGTGGTCGGGTTGACACGGCCCTGTTCATCGACCGGAATCAGTTCCAGTTCAAAGCCATGACGCTGCAGCCGACGAGCGGGTTCCAGCATGGCAGGATGCTCAATGGCGCTGACCAGAATTTTGCCATTGTCAAAGCGCTCTGCCACACCGGCAATGGCCTGATTGTTGGCTTCAGTTCCACCGCTGGTGAAAATCACCTGCGAGGGCTGGGCGTTAACCAGGCTTGCAACCTGCTGGCGGGCTGTATCAAGAGCAGCCTGGGCATAACGGCCAAAACGGTGACTGCTGGACGGGTTGCCCTGCTGTTGTTGCAGATAAGGCAGCATGGCATCGAGCACGCCCGGCGCCAGCCCTGCCCCGGCATTATTGTCGAGATAGGTAAATGACATCGTTGAGACCTGCTTAGACGACGTCGAATTGAATGACTTTTTCGCCGCTGCGTTTCTTTTCGTAGTTACTGACAACCTGGGCCAAGGTGATTCCGTCGAGATAGACCCGAATCTGGTCACTCAGGCTTTGCCACAACTCATGACTCAGGCACTGTTCTTCACCGTGGCAGTTCTGACGACCTTCACATTGGGTAGTATCGACTTTTTCATCGACCGCTGAAATCACATCAAGCACGGTAATGTTATCCGCCGCCCGGCTGAGACGGTAACCACCGCCCGGCCCACGCGAACTGCTGACCAAGCCCTGTTTTCGCAGCCGCGCGAATAATTGCTCAAGGTAGGACAGAGAAATGCCCTGACGCTCGGAAATATCTGCCAGGGTAATCGCACCCACGCCATAGTTGAGGCTGAGGTCCAGCATGGCAGTGACTGCATAGCGCCCTTTGGTGGTCAAACGCATGTTTCAATCCAGATAAAAATCAATCTATTAAGTGTACATGCCTGACTGTTTTAGTCAACTTTTGAATCGTCATTCTCTTTGGAGATATCGCAGTTGTCCAGCTCAGGCATATCGACGTCTTCCGGCAATTCACCGCCCAGGCGATGGATGGTTTCACGCAGTGATTCGACACGCTTATCCATGGCCTGTATATGTTCAATCAGACCATGAATCGCGGTCGCGACCGGGTCCTGACTTTTGCTGGAGGTGCCATAGGCATCAAAGCCGACAGACTGAGCCAGTTTCTGCTGTTGTCTCTCATCTTCTGTCATCTGAGATTTAGCTCTGACAATCCGGCCCGGCACGCCGACCACCGTCTCGCCCTCTGCCACATCTTTGACTACCACCGCGTTGGAACCAATACGTGCTCCGTCATGCAGTTTAATTGGCCCCAGCACCTTCGCTCCGGCACCGACGACCACATCGTTACCCAATGTCGGGTGACGCTTGCCCTCTTTCCAGGAGGTCCCGCCCAGGGTCACACCATGGTAAAGCGTGCAGTCATCACCAATTTCGGCCGTTTCGCCAATCACTACGCCCATACCGTGGTCGATGAAAAAACGACGACCGATTTTGGCACCGGGGTGGATCTCGATACCGGTAATCCAGCGGGCGATAGTGGAAATAAATTTGGCCAGCCATTTCCAGTTTTTGCGCCACAGGAAATGATTGATACGATGCAATTGCACCGCATGGACACCGGGATAAGTAGTGACAATCTCAAATACGTTACGCGCAGCCGGATCACGTTCAAAAACGCAGTTGATATCTTCCTTGATACGTTGCCAGCGGCTAATTTCTTCACTCATCTATTTTCCTCGCTTTAGTCTCAGCGGCGCGCAAAATCCCGTGCATGATATGCAGTTCGTTACGATCCAGATCGGCACGATTAAATAATCGGCGGATACGACGCATCAGATAACGCGGATTGTCCGGGTCCAGAAAGCCGATAGTCGACAGAGAACGCTCGAAATGAGCGTATAAATGAGACAAATCGTCGGCAGTGATGGCTTCCCGCTCTTCTCCTATTCTGCCGAAATCAATCACAGGTTTAAAACTCATTCTTAATTCATAGGCCACAACCTGAACCGCCGCAGCCAGATTCAGCGAACTGTAATCGGGGTTAGCCGGGATATTAACCAGATACTGGCAACGATCCAGTTCATCATTGGACAGGCCCGAATGTTCACGGCCAAACACGATGGCAATCTGGGTATCGTCATCAAACTTCTCCAGTTGCTCCACCGCCTGGCGTGGGTTCATCACCGGCACATGCAGGTGGCGCAGACGTGCACTCAAAGCAAATGCATAGTGGCAACCGGATAAAGCCGATTCCAGGCTGTCATGCACCACGGCTTTGTGCAGCACATCATCAGCGCCGGAAGCCCGTGCAGTCGCTTCTGCACTGGGATAAATCTTGGGTGAGACCAGATGCAGATTGCTGATCCCCATGGTTTTCATCGCCCGCGCGGCAGCACCGATATTGCCCGGGTGCGTTGTGCCAACCAGCACAAAGCGAATATTGTCCAGTGAGGTCATCCTTTGTTCCTTGTAATAAACATGGCATCACCATAGCTGAAGAAACGGTAACGCTTTTCGATCGCATGCTGGTAGGCATTGAGAATGTGCTCACGACCCGCGAAGGCAGATACCAGCATGAGCAGTGTCGACTCGGATAGGTGGAAATTGGTCACCATGGCGTCGACGCTCCTGAACTCATAACCAGGGTAGATAAAAATGTCAGTTTCACCTTCAAAAGGCGCAATTTCACCGCTCTGAGAGGCACTCTCAAGCGCACGAACGCTGGTCGTACCGACAGCAATCACGCGGCCGCCACGGGCTCGGGTTGCTTTGACCTGGTTGCAGACCTGCTCGCTGACCTCGATCACTTCGCTGTGCATCTGATGCGAGCGAATATCTTCAACCCGCACCGGCTGGAAGGTGCCGGCACCAACGTGCAGGGTCAAAGCCGCAGTCTCAATACCGGCCTGCTCGAGTCGTTCCAGCATCGCTTCGTCAAAATGCAACCCGGCTGTGGGTGCGGCAACTGCGCCGGTGTTTTGAGCATAAACTGTCTGATAGCGCTCCAGATCCGCTCTATCGACTTCGCGCTCAATATAAGGGGGCAGAGGTAACCGGCCAATCGCCTCAAGCGTCTCAACAACCGACTGGCTGTCGATAAAGCGAAGTTCAAACAGCGCATCATGTCTACCGAGGACTTCGACCTCCAGTTGCCCCTCCAGCAGTAGTTTACGGCCGGTAGTTGGCGATTTACTGCTGCGCACATGGGCCAGCACCCGTTCGTTGTCCAGCACGCGCTCCACCAGCACCTCGACTTTGCCCCCACTGTCTTTTTGGCCTAACAGGCGAGCTGGCATCACGCGGGTATTGTTGAATACCAGCAAGTCATCGGGGTTCAGCAAACGCAGTAAATCAGTAAATTGCAGATCCTGCAGCGTTCCGTCAGACCCATTCAAGGCCAGCAAACGGCTGGCGCTGCGCTGTTCTGAGGGGTATTGGGCTATCAGTTCTTCTGGCAGGTCAAATCGGAAGTCACTCGTTTTCATGGACGCGATCATAGCAGAATGCACAGCCAGGCTTGCCATCAAAATCAAGCTGTGACTGAAAATTCCGGCTGAATAGTTGCCGTCAGAAGCGTGTCAGCAGGGTTTAAGTTTGAAGCAACACTGAGCGCTAGGGCATAAAAACATTAAGACGCTGTTGAATAAGCGCTTCGTTGTCGAGCAATTTTTCCACCTGCCTGTCGTCCAAACCCAGCAATTCCAGAGCTTCCAATTCCATCAGACTCTCTTTGTCATCATCTGCTGCTATATCAAGCATATAGGTAGCAAAACGAGAGCCGGCATGGACCGCTGCCGCAATTTTGGCTGATTCATTACCGGCATCCAATTGCTCATAGGGCTTAATCGAATCCCTCACCTGAGCCGGCATGCCCCAGCGGGTGACCACCAGTTCCGTCACCGGCTGACAGTACTTGTTTTCAAGCCGGTAAACCGTCTCCGGCATCAGACTGCTGTCCTGTTGACTGGCTAGCTCCAGCACGGTCTGCAACACTGCCGGACGGCCTATCGAATGTAATAGACCCGCTAAAAACGCTGCTTCCGTGTTCACATTCGCTGCTTTTGCAATCTCTTTGGACCAGAGTGATGTCGCCATCGCGTGTTGCCAGTTAAATTCGACATAATCTTCATAACCAGGCGTATTAAACAGCTTTGCACTCAGCGCAGCGGTTAACGCGATCTCGCTCATCACATTCATACCTAATCGTGCGACTGCCTGTTGCAGTGATACCAGGTTGGCCAGTGGCGTATAGGCCACCGAGTTTGCGATCCGCATGACATGGCCTGCCAGTGACTGGTCGCGCTCTATCAGTGTTGCCATTTGTGCCGCACTGGCTTCGGGGTCCTGGGCCAGAGATAAAGCCTGACCGGCTACCTCAGGTAGCATCGGGACCTCAACGAAACCTTCAAATATGGCCTGCTGTAATGACTCTTCAAGAATCTCAGAGTCCGTCTGTGTGGCTGCCAAGTCTTTGTCCATGGAACGACCTTAAATTCGATTTCGACGTTAAAGTCCGAGTTTCGCCTGTCCTCTGTATTGCGGTCAAGCCATATCCTGATAAAAGGTGATAAAGGTCACAGGCTAAATTAAGGCTTCACTTAGGTGGCCGTAGTCGTTATAATTTGCGGCCTTGGTTGCCGGGGTGGCGGAATTGGTAGACGCGCCGGATTCAAAATCCGGTTTCTTCGGAAGTGTGGGTTCGATTCCCACCCTCGGTACCACGCTCTTCTGCACGAAAATGATGAAAAAAATGTCTCTACAGGTGCAGTAACTGCATTAACTCAAGCGGGCTAAAGGGTTTTACCAGATAGGCGTCTGCACCAGCGTTATTACCTTCCTGCAGGTCGATCGCCTGCCCCCTCGCTGAGAGAATAATCACCTTTGTCATCGCTAAATCGCTGTCTGATTTTATCCATCTACACAATCCGAAGCCGTCCAGTTCCCCGGGGAGCATGATATCCAGCAAGACGAATTCCGGACGAATGGCCGAGATGAGTTCTCTGGCTTTGTCAGCAGAGTCACTTTCGAAAAGATCAAAATCACCTGATCCAAGGGTCATTCTGATTAATTCCCGCAGATCGGCATTATCTTCAACCATGACTACGGCTTGTTTAGGGTTTATCATTTTAATGCCGTTCCTTGTTTGTCATAGTTGAATGGTGGATTCATGCTGGTATGCAGTCTGTCTTATTCAGACTTCAATCTGATTGAAATCAGACTGTGCCGGGGAGTGAGTAGCCAGCTCAGCTAAATCCTGCGCAAAGCGTTTGACCTGCATAGGCATGAGTTTATTGGCTTTATTGCCGTCGAATGGCAGCTCAATCAACAAGCCACCTGTTTCGCCTGGCCTAAACTTAAGCTGGCCACCGTGTATATCAATCACCCTGGCCGCGATTAACAAATCGAGGTTCATCATTTCGGTGATTTCATGTTCCCGATAGGTCATAAAACCATGACTTGCATCAACACTGCAGACGTCTATTTCCGCCTTTTCACAAATTGTCATCGTGATCTGATGGAAGTATTTATTTGTATTGTGTGCAATAACAAGCAACTGGGCCTCGCCAGCTTCCGTTACTAGCTGACGGACACAGGCTGTGATGGCTGAGAGCATCCATGTTCTATCGCAGTAAAGTGTATCTTCTGAGTCACTCTGAATGATGACCCGGTTTTCCAGTTCCTCTCTGGTTTCTGGATGTTGTAGGAGTTTATTAAGCAGTTGATTAACTGAGATTAATTCGGGGTCCGGTGGACTCTCAGAAAAATATAATTCGCCCAGCCTATCGACCTGGCTGATGCGCGCACTCAGACGCCTGCTTTGTTGCACCAAACTGTCGAACTTTGCCTTTTCTTCATGATGCAGCAGCTGTTTAGCTGCTATCAGTGCCAGCATATCTTCCATGGCAATTTCAAACTTTTCCAGGGGCGCTGACAGATAGTCATGCAGCATATTGACCGTTTTCTGCCTCAATTCATGGTTGGATACCGACGTCGAAAGCCGTCGGCAATGGACGACATAAGCAGCATAAAGGTGATTGATAGTTACCTTGTAGCGCTCACGTTTATCTGTACTGAAATCAAAACTGAGAGGCAAATCTAAGTCACGCTGTTCCAGTTGCCTGAAGATTCTCTGTAAAGGACCGATATCGAGCGTATCGACTGTCTCACCTTGAACAAGCACTTTTGCTGCCGTATTGGCATAACTGATCTCACCATCCGGATTGAGAATAATCACCGGGTCACTCAGATCATCAAAGACGTTAGTCAAAATCATACCGGCATCTCCTCTCCTGCATGCTTGATTTCAGTTGCGTTAATGACGGACTGTAAGCTATGGAAATCAACAGGCTTTGTGAGCACACTGACTGATTCAGAAGCCACCGTCTTTTGGCCTAGTTGATGAGCAGGTAAACCAGTGATCACAATTTTCCTGCAATTATCGAGATAACCGGTATCAGAGAGGACATTGAACATATCAAAGCCATCCATACCCGGCATTTTGAGATCAGAAATGATAATGTCGGGTTTCAGGGCACCCATAGTAAAAAGTGCTTCGGCACCATCAGCGACACAGTCAATCCAATCGCTCTGATACATTTCCTCGAGTTGAAAACGGTAAAGATGTCGCAGATCCGTATCGTCTTCTACAATCAACAGCCGACGATGACCAAGACGATTTCTGTGCATCAGCCATTCCCGGTAATCATGGCGGACTCGTGTAACCAGGATTTGAAGTTCGGTAAGCGACCAGTGGTGGGCAAGGCTGACACAGTCATCAAGCACACACATCATGCCGCTTCTGTGCCAGAGTTCCAGCGTATCAGGGCCCACAGCCACCTGACGCATAAAAAGTTGCTTGTCGATCAAGTCAGAAGGATGAATATCCGCT
Source organism: uncultured Methylophaga sp. (assembly GCA_965229455.1). Taxonomy (GTDB): domain Bacteria; phylum Pseudomonadota; class Gammaproteobacteria; order Nitrosococcales; family Methylophagaceae; genus Methylophaga. The sequence goes on along the minus strand of OZ245877.1, from coordinate 1,184,788 downwards.
TCCCTCAGCCTGGTATATTTTTTTTCTGTATCCACAATTTCAGATGCTTACCTAGAGTATTCATGGTCAACCGGCTTATACAGCTTGGCGCTTTTCTGAATTATATATTTTTTCGATTATTTCGCAATGTGAAAGACGTCACATTTTCTGTTTAATTGTGAATTTGGTCACAAAATAGGACAGGGGTACTGGTCTTGCTCACTGTTCAGGCATGATTATCCAGCTTTATCGACTCCAACAGGCTCATTGGGCTGAAAGGTTTAACAAAATAGGCATCCGCACCCGCTTCACCACCAGTGCGTATATCCTGCGTCTGTCCCTTGGCACTGAGAAGAATTATTTTAATGTGCGCCGTGCTGGGGTTGGCTTTTAAATATCTGCAGACTTCAACACCATCCATGTCACCCGGCATCATAATATCGAGAAGAATAACGTCCGGTTTAATCTCAGCTACCATTTTCAGTGCTTGAGTCGCATCAGCCGCTTCATATAAATCAAAGTCACTGAATTCCAGTGTCATTTTGAGTAATTCACGCAAGGTATCGTGATCATCCACGATCAATAATTTTGGTTTTTCAGTCATCAGTTTGTCGCTCCACTTTACTGCCCGCTACGGGGAGCCATAATGTCACTTGTGTCCCCTGCCCCAGTTGGCTGGTGATCTCCATATACCCGTCATGCAATGAAATAATCTCGCTGGTCAGCGCCATACCCAGTCCCGTTCCCGGTATTGAGCCAGTGTTATCAGCCCGGTAAAATTTTTCACCAACCCGGGAAAGCTGTTCCTCGCTCATGCCAATGCCCTGATCCGTTACCCGAATACCGAACCAGCCAAGATCAGCGCCCCCCGTTTCCTGTGTGATCATGTCCACGATCACAATCCCGCCCTCGGTTGAGTATTTATATGCATTGCTGAGGATATTCATCAGCGCCTGTTTGAGCTTATAGGGATCAAAACAGATGTCAGGAGTGTCGAGATCACCCGGCTGGTATATCAGCTGACATTGTTTATCGCTGCCACGGATCAACTCGCAGCATTCATTGACCAGATCAGTCACATTCCCCTTTTCAAGCTTGATGACGCCTTCACTTCGGGCTTCAATTCTTGCGATGTCCAGCAGATCATCAACCAGGTGTTTGAGATTCTGTGACTGGCGGTTAATCGTCTCTGCCACAAACCGTGTCTTTTGCTGATCATAGTCATTCATCATCAGCAGTTCACTAAAGCCCATCACACTAGCCAATGGTGTTCTGAGTTCATGCGCTGCGGTAGTCAGGAACTCACTTTTCATCCTGTCCACTTCGCTTTCATGGGTGATATCACGGAGGTAAAATACCTCTGAAAAGCTCTCACCATCGGGGCTCAGCACACGTTTTTGAATACAACGCAGTATCTTGAGATCGGGTGTATGTACACGAAACTCTGCAAGTCCCATCAAAGCTTCCAGCGAGTCAACATCAGCGTGTATTTGTTGATCAAGTAGACTTAGAATGAGCGTCTCAAACTCACTAAAATCTCTACCACGCAGGTCAGCGGCAGCATCGCCAAGAATGTTTCTTAAAGCAGGATTGGTATCAGTAATGAGATGATTCGATGAAACAAGCAAAATGCCATCGGGGCTAAGATTGATGGCTTCATACTTTTCACGAATCTGCCACATCATGTTTTCAAATGCGCGCCCTGTTGAAGCGATTTCGTCGTGGCCATTCAATGGCAGTTCGACATCATGCTCGCCTGAGGCAAACCGCTTGGATGCCTGCTCAAGCATCTGGATTCGCCTGGTAATGCGCCCTGCCAGTATCCAGGTCACGAGTAAGGCAATCAGGATCATGCTGACTGCAGCAATAGCCAGTTTTTGTCTGGCTTCCAATAGCAAAGCACGTTCTTTTTCGATAGAAAAGCTGACCAGTACCCTGCCAACCTCAGTGCCTTCAATATCGAACTGGTAAATAGCATCAAAAAAGCCATCCCGTGCCTTTAACAAGTCACGATCTCTATTGAATTCACGTCGTGGGTAGTCTGGGCTTTGAAGTTCGATCAGCGGCTGGTCATAGGAAAAAATCTGAACATAGTGAACCTGTTCCATTGCCAGTATCGACGATGCAGCGGCATTCACTGCCGGCAGATTTTCGGAAATCACAGACGGTTTCAGCGAGCCTCTGATCAGTTCAGTGAGGCTCTCGGTCTGTACCAGAAATTGTTTGCTGAGAGACTGGATAAGAATTTTCTGGCTGGTGAAGTACAGCACTAGCATGAATGAGGCAAACATCAGAAAAGTCAGCGCCAGTGTCTTAAGGCGAAAAGAAGCGCTGACTCGTCTCTGCATCAGTCTCACCGGTACAGGCGGCTACTGGCCAGCCTCGCCACGCTCAACAGCAGATAACACCTGCACCTGCCGGGCATTACTCACATCACTCGTATCCATTAACAAGCGCTTCAGTCCCCCGGTGAGCTTTTTCAGAATATCATCAGACATCCCAGCATGAGTGGTCATCACATAGCTGTGTCTGTTGGTGACGCGCCAGAGCACATGATAATTTTGCGCAGGCGGTTCAAGCTTGCTCACAGGGACAAACCCGGCAATGTGCAGTTTTTCGGCAACAGATTGCAGAATCTTGTCATAGGAAGACAAATTATCTCTCAGCGCGGTGACCCCTTTGACGGTCAGAAATTTATCCAGCGATTTGATATTAGCCGGTTTCTCATCATGCTTTACAGCTAATAAGCCACCTTCAAGCTGCACCAGGTCTTTTGTCCCAGCAGCAGTTACCAGAGCCATTTCTGCGCTTTCCTGACTAGAGCCTAATTCGGCGAGATAAGCCAATGAATGTTTCTGTCGGAAAATGGTATAAAGGTATTGATCGGTGACCACCAGATCGTATTCACCGGCGGCCAGTCGCTGATTGAATTCAAGTAAATCAGGTGCCGTGCTAAAACGCAGTTCAACGCCGCTCTCTGCTTCCAGTTGATCCAGGAAAGGGATCCAGCGTTTTGCCAGTGCAACACTATTCACGCCGTTGGGTGAGACCCCCACTTTCAGCGCTTCAGCAGCTACGGGAAGACTCTGTCCCATAGCCCACAAGCTCACTAGTAATAGTACTGTTAAGCGTCTTATCATCATTCCCTCTTCAACCAGCCATTGCCTGCATTGTGAACCATGCAACAATATAAATTCAGAAATCCCTGTCTGTCCCGAAAAATGGTCGAGTGTTATCAGGCTGATTCAAAAAAGAAAAGAACATCTTCATTCCTTTTAAAACAACAGCTTAAACGGATAAACCTGATTTACCTGTCTTTTCAGGAATCCGCGATAGAACTAAATTTTGCTTTAAAAGGCGAAATTTAACAAGTTATAAAGCGCTAAAAAACGAAATTAGTGAATTAATTATTCGAGCTAGAGATTGCCTGATCTTGCGTGTAATCCTTGACCAGGCGTTGAATGCGCGCAAAAGGAATCGGTTTTTCCTCTACAATCACATTCTCTGGTAAGTCGTAGTTCTGATGGATTTCATCTTTGTTCAAACCAGTCACGACCACAATCTGGCAATGGTCCATATCCGGATTCTGCTGGATAACGTTAATCATGTGGGCACCATCCATCCGTGGCATGCGTAAGTCGGTAATAATGATGTCCGGTTTTTTAGAGCCAATTTGAAGCAGCGCATCATAACCGTCATGGGCAAGATAGACTGCTGTTTTTGGCGTTTCCCAGCTTTCGATCTGCATCTGGTAGAGTTTGAGCAAATCTTTATCATCGTCAACGATCATAATCCTGACACTATCAGTCGCCGACTTTACTGCTTTGTCTGCAGTAACTGATGGGCTTTCAGCTTTTTCTTCTGCCTTACCCTTGCCTAACTCGCGTGCCAGCCGTTCAACTTCCCTCGCAGTGATACGACGATGCCCGCCCAGTGTTTTGGTGACCTGAATCATGCCACTGTCAGCCCACATCTGGATGGTTCTGGGTGTGACGCCGAAAATCTTTGCCACCTTGGTGGTGGTGTAGAGTTGCTCTTCCATAGTTACCTGTCTGCAATTTATATTGTTCGCAACATATTATATAAGTTGTCTGTTCAAGGTCTGATTAGATTATACGCTTGCTGGATAATTATTTTCTGTTTCTTCTGGATAATCCTGAGTTTAGCTGGTGCAGAGTCCATTGTACTGACGCTCTGTCAGATGCATGTGAATATACTGCTTGGCGTGAGGGTGATTGATCAGCGTCACTCTTAGCTATTTCGAAACACAGGTTAACAGGCCGTACTCAATAGAAATTGCTTGATACGCAATTGGGAATGAACTTATTTCACGTTTTCACGGCCAGGCTCACAGACAAATGATAGCAAAATTAAAGCTATAAATCAGACAGTTGCAGAATGTTAAGCGATTAACCGCGCCACTTTTCTAATCTGCGAGACTCGCGTAAGCTGAGCCAGACAGGGTTTGCTATCAGCAGGAGTGGTATATGGAAGCGACTTTTCATTCACTGGAGAATCTGTTTCTTCAGCTTGGGCTTGATAATGACCCGGCAGCGATCGATGCTTTCATCAAAGACAATAAGCTGGCTCAGGATGAAGCGCTGCAAGATGCGCCATTCTGGACACCCTGCCAGGCGGCCTTTATCGAAGAGTGCCTGAACGACGACTCTGACTGGGCGGAAGTTGTAGATCAACTCAACGCTTTACTGCATGAGTGACATCACCCCAAAGCCCGAATTCACCCTCTGGGGTCAGCAGACCGATGCTGCCCTGCAGCACTTCCGCGTTGGTCAGGAAACGCTGCCTGACCCCATTATTCGGGCCTATGGGCTGGTCAAATACTGCGCCGCTGATACCCATCAGCAACATGGTAGACTGGAGCCGCGCATCGCTGAGGCTATCAAACTGGCCGCAAAACAGTTGTTTCAGGGGCAACTGAATAATCAGTTCCCGATCTCGCTTTGGCAGTCCGGCTCCGGTACGCAGTCGCATATGAACGTCAATGAAGTGCTGGCTACATTGGCCACACAGACGCTGGACGGACAACACCAGGTTCATCCTAATGATCACTGCAACCTCGGGCAGTCAACCAATGACAGCTTTCCGACAGCATTACATATCGCCTCGGTGTCCTTATTGAATACAAGCCTGTTGCCGGCACTCAGGCAGTTGGCTCAGCGTTTTGAGAATTTATCCGATAGCTGGCAGCCGCTGCTGAAAACCGGTAGGACGCACCTGCAGGATGCCACGCCGCTGTCTCTGGGCCAGGAATTCTCTGCCTATGCCGCCCAGCTTAAGCTCTCACAACATCAGCTTGAGTCAGATTTACCCGATTTGCTGTCATTGACGATGGGGGGGACTGCTGTCGGCACTGGCATCAATAGCCGTGCGGGCTTTGCTGCAGCCTTCTGCGACAGGCTGAATGAACTGACCGGCCACACGTTCAAACCCAGTGATAACTGCTTTGCCGGCCAGGCCAGTCATGATGCCATAGTCGCCCTTTCCGGCAGCCTGAACACCCTGGCCAGTAGCCTCAACAAGATAGCCAGTGACCTGCGACTGATGGCGTCCGGTCCACGATGTGGCCTGGGTGAACTAACACTGCCTGCCAATGAACCGGGTTCTTCAATTATGCCCGGTAAGGTCAACCCATCCCAATGTGAAATGCTTAATATGGTCTGTGCCCAGGTCATGGGAAATCATCTGACCATCACCATGGCCAATGCGCAGGGACAATTCCAGCTTAATACCTTTAAACCGGTGATCGCGCTCAATATCATTCAGTCGCTGGCGTTACTGGCAGATGCCATCACCAGTTTTGACAACTTCTGCGTCTCTGGCATCAAGCCTAATGAAACGCAGCTGCAGGAAATGATGGAAAAAAGCCTGATGCTCGCCACAGCCCTGACGCCGCACCTGGGATACGACAAAGTGACCGAGATTGTTCACTATGCCAGCGAGCAGAGGTGCAGTTTGCGCCAGGCCGTTATCGACTTGGAAATGATGAGCGCTGCAGCGTATGACCGGCTAATTCGACCCGAAACGATGATTACCCCTTCCTCCAACGCTTAATCACTGCCTTTTCTGGCACTCATTGAGCGCATGGCATCCAGCAGCTCGACCGGCAATGGGAAGACAATTGTCGACGACTTATCACCCGCGATGTCGGTCAGTGTCTGCAAATAACGCAACTGGAGAGACTGGGGCTGCTTCGCCAGAATTTCCGCGGCCTGCTGCAGCTTTTCCGACGCCTGTAATTCGCCTTCGGCATGTATCACTTTGGCACGACGATTACGTTCCGCCTCGGCCTGTTTGGCAATCGCCCGGATCATACTTTCATCCAGATCCACGTGTTTAATCTCAACATTCGCCACCTTGATACCCCAGGCATCAGTCTGGGAATCAAGAATCGACTGGATATCATTGTTGAGTTTGTCGCGCTCAGACAGCATTTCATCGAGCTCATGCTGGCCCAGCACCGATCTGAGTGTGGTCTGTGCCAGTTGGCTGGTCGCATCGTAGTATTGTTCCACCTGGATAATCGCTTTCTGTGGGTCGATGACTCGAAAGTAAACCACTGCATTGACGTGTACGGAGACGTTATCCTGAGAAATCACATCCTGGGTGGGCACATCCATCACAATGGTACGCAGGTCAACCCTGACCATCTGCTGGATAAAAGGAATAATGATGATAAAGCCAGGGCCTTTCACCTTGTAGAAACGGCCCAGCAGAAACACCACACCGCGTTCGTATTCGCGAAGAATCCTTACCGCACTGATCAACAGCGCGATGATCGCTATCGCGACCACAGCCAGAAATTGTAATGTCATGTTGCCTCCTCATCTTTAGCTAGTGCTTCGACTTCCAACGTGAGTCCTTCCAGGGCTTTTACCACCGCTTTGTCGCCCTTTTTCAAAGGCGTGCGGGTGACGGCTGTCCAGCGTTCACCATGAACCAGTACCTTGCCCCGCTCTGAGAAATGCTCATCGGCGACACAGACTGCGCCAATCATTTCTTCCTGTCCTGACACAATCGGGTGATCGCGGTTTCGTAAAACCATACCCAGGGCCATCAGAAAAAAAGCCACTGTGGATACCGTCACACCGGCGATAATCCCCATATTGACACCGTAACCGGGCAACTCCGTATCAATCAGCATCACCGAACCAGCCACAAATGCCGCCACACCGCCCAGTCCCAATACACCGAAACTCGGCTGAAAGGCTTCTGCCACCATCAGGGCTATTCCCAGTAGTATCAATGCCAGGCCAGCATAATTGATGGGCAGGATCTGGAAGGAAAACAAGGCCAGCAACAAACAGATAGACCCGATGGTACCCGGCACAATCGAACCGGGGTTGGCAAACTCAAAGATCAGACCATAAATCCCAATCATCATCAGAATATAAGCGATATTGGGGTTGGTTATAATTTCCAGCACTTTATTGCGCCAGTCAGGCAGGATCTCGGTCAGTGTGACAGCGTCGGTTTCGAGCGTGGTCTCGTTGCCCAGCACCTTCACCTTTTTGCCATTCAGTTGCTGAATCAAATCCCGCTGGTTAGTTGCCACGATATCAATGACGTTGTCTGCCAGTGCGGCTTCAGCAGTCAGACTCTGTGCCTCGCGAACTGCTTTTTCCGCCCATTCAGCATTACGGCCCCGAAGTTCAGCCAGGCCCTTGATATAAGCCACGGCGTCATTCACCACTTTTCGGGTCATCGCATCGCCGTCATTAGCCGGCTCGGAATCGGCTTCCTGCTTTTTGTCTTGTCCCGTCTCGGGTAGTGGCGATTTATCGTCGGCGGGGGCAAAGCCCGGCGACATTTGTACCGGTGTTGCCGCCCCCAGATTGGTGGCCGGAGTCATGGCCGCGACATGACTGGCATACAACAAATAGGTGCCGGCACTGGCAGCACGGGCGCCTCCCGGAGTGACATAAGTGACCACTGGCACAGGGGAAGCAATGATTTGCTTGATCATTTCCCGCATTGATAAGTCGAGGCCACCCGGTGTATCCAGCCGGACCAGCATGAAAGCCGCATCAGCCTCGATAGCTTGTTCCAGGGAGCGGGAAAAATAATCCGCCGTCGCAGGACTTATCACACCCTCGATTTCGATAATGTAAGCTGCTTGTGATTGCGCTGCCAGCGGGTTGCTGACCCCGGCAGCACTCAGTGTGAAGATGACTGACAACAGCCATGCTCGCATCATAAGTCCGGCTCCTTTACCTCACCGGTTGGTCGCCGGTTTAGTGTTAACGTATCGAGCGGTAGATATGCGGTCGACTACGTTTACTCAATACCAGTTGCCATAACTGCCCTTGCCGGGCTTTGAAAAAGCCGGCGCAGGACATGAGATAGTATTTCCACATTCTGTAGAAACGCTCGTCATATTTATGTGATAAAGCTGGCCAGGCCGCGTCGAAATTTTCCCACCAGGCCATCAATGTGTTGTAGTAATCCTGACCGAAGTTATGCCAGTCCTCTATAATCAGGCGCTCATTGAGTACCCGACTCAGTTGCTCTGCAGACGGCAACTTGCCATTACGGAAGATATATTTGTCAATCCAGGGGTCGACGCGATTGATCGTCTTGTAGATGCCGATGGTGTGCAGTAAAAACAAACCGTTGTCTTTAAGCAGACGTCTGACGGTATCAAAGTAGATGGGGTAGTTTTTCTCACCGACATGTTCAAACATGCCCACTGAGACAATTTTGTCGTATTCGCCGTTGAGATCACGATAATCAATCAACTCGATATTGACTGGCAGGCCGGCGCAACGATCCTGTGCCAGCTTTTGCTGCTCTTTAGAAATGGTAATACCCAGTACTTCAACCCCATAATTCTTGGCGGCATGTCGCGCCAGCCCTCCCCAGCCGCATCCAATCTCAAGCAGTTTCTCGCCTGGTTTGAGCTCCAGCTTGCGGCAAATCATGTCCAGTTTATTCACTTGTGCCTGATCCAGGTTGTCAGCCTCATGCCAGTAGCCACAGGAATAGCTCATGGTCGGATCCAACATTGACTCAAATACATCATTGCCAATATCGTAATGCTGTTCTCCTACCTGAAATGCGCGCTGACTGGACTGAAGATTGAACAGGCGATGCCGCATCACCTGTATCAGCAGACGCATACGCGCCCAGCCGCCAAGTTTTTCATCGACGTTGAAGCTGAGGAGTCGATCGAAGAGTTGATCCAGGCGTAAACAGTCCCAAAGACCATCCATGTAACTCTCACCAAAACCGAGAGAACCTTTGCTGAGGATGCGTTGGTAGACCTCATCGCTGTGGACCTGGATATCCCAGGGCGCATCGCCATTGAATTGAACGCCAGATTCTGCCGCTAATTCTCGCAACATTGGGGGCGGCGATGGCTGGGTATTACTGGCACCACCACTGCTGCTGGGGTAGGTTTGATCCATTTTTTGCTGGAATCGCGTAAATCTAGCCATGCTGTCCCGTCCCGTTGAGAAAAGCCTGAGTAAATTGCTGCAACCTGTTGTTATTACGCTACCGCGAAATGTTGCCGGTGACAATCGAAACAATGAATCATTTACCGGCTTTTTGATGCTGAAAACAAAAAACCCCGGCTGATTCACAGTCCGGGGTCTGTGTTTTATTCGGCTTCTTTAACTATCTGAGCCTGATGATAATTTTCCAGCCCAACTTTATCGATGAGTCCTAATTGGGTTTCAAGCCAATCCACGTGCTCTTCTTCTGAATCCAGAATTTCACGGAACAGATCACGGGTGACATAGTCCCCGACCCCCTCGCAGTATTTGATCGCTTCTTTCAAATCCGGGATGGCATCCAGTTCCAGAGACAGATCACACTGGATCATCTCACGGGTATTCTCACCAATACGCAAAGCGCCCAGATCCTGCAGGTTAGGCAACCCCTCCAGGAACAGTATCCGCTCGGTCAATTTGTCGGCATGTTTCATTTCATCTATCGACTCATGATATTCATGCTCGTAGAGGTTGTGTAGCCCCCAATCTTTATACATTTTGGCATGGAGGAAGTACTGATTAATGGCAATCAGCTCGTTACCCAGTACTTTATTGAGATATTCAATAACTTTGGCATCGCCTTTCATGGCTTAACTCCTGTTTCAATCCAGTTGTGACGATTATGGTGTTTTCACACAAAATGTCAAAGCTAAGCTACTGATAATAAAATAAAAATAGCAACTATTATCATCTAGATTAGAAACGTTGACAGAGAGCTTTTCTCATTGTCGGGGGAACTGAATCAGGAGGATCAAAAAATGCCTTAATAAAGAGCCTTTTAGCATTTCCCTATCATTTGTAGGGACAAAGCGAAGCGCACTGACTAAAGTCTTTTTGTTGAAACGGGAAGGTATTAACGGGTAATGCGTTTTTATGGGGAGTATGAATTTTGCGCAAATAAAATCAGGAGTAGACAGCCTGCGCCACAGAAATATCGACTGTTTCATCCTGCTGACGCTCCTGCAGGATGCGATTGACTTTGAACTGACATTTACCGCAACATGCTGCTGCGCCGGTTTCATTTCGCACGGCGTCAATGCATGCCGCGCCATTATCAACGGCCGCATGGATAGCATCGGAATTTACATTGTTACAGATACATACGATCATGAACGGGCTACCTCATCAATCTTGATGTTAATGATAATAATTGTCATTAATCAAGTCAACAAGATTTTAACCGTTCGCCAGTCTGCGCTTTTTTCACATGGCAATCACGATCGATTCCGCTATCCTAGTGGGACTAAAACTAAGGAGTAGCCAGATGAAAATTAACCCGGCGACCGTGCTTATTGTAGAAGATCATCAGGATCTGGCTGCAAATATTGGTGACTTTCTCGAAGCCGGCGGTATGACGGTGGACTTTGCACCGGACGGGCTGACCGCAGTGCAGTTATGCAGCCAGCATCGCTACGATGCACTGGTACTGGATATTATGATGCCCGGTATCGATGGCTATGAAGTCTGTCGCCGTGTACGCGAGGACCTACAGCAGGATATGCCTGTTGTCATGCTCACCGCACGCGACACGCTGGATGACAAACTGACTGGTTTTGAACACGGTGCTGACGACTACCTGATTAAACCGTTTGAGATGAAAGAACTGGAAGCCAGGCTGATATCACACATCCGCCGGCACCGGGGCGAAATGGACAGTAAGTCTCTACAGGTCGCCGATATCGTGTTCGAGCCCAAAACCATGCGTGTGACCCGTGGCGGCGACCCTATCCGGCTCTCTCCCATCATGCTGCAGATTCTACGGATACTGATGCGTGAGTCGCCTAACCTTGTGACCAGAGAGAAGCTGGAAGCAGAGATCTGGGGGGAAGATACGCCGGACAGTGACACTTTGCGCAGTCATTTATATAACCTGCGTAAACTGATTGATAAACCTTTTCAGCAAAACCTGTTGCATACGATTCCCGGTATTGGCTATAAGCTCTGCGAAGAAAAAGACCTTTGACAGTCGCAAGCTATTACAAACAGAACTAGGTTTTTGTCAGCTGAGATTTGGGGAAATGGACACTGACTTCTGTACCCTCACCGAGTTCACTGGTGATCCGCAAGTGCCAGTTATAGCGGTTACATAAACGCTTGACGATTGTCATGCCCAGGCCATAACCGTTACCGGAGTTTTCAGCACGGTAAAACGGCTTGAAGACCTGTTTAACCTGCTCTGAATCCATCCCGACACCACTATCTCTGACCGAGAAGCCCTGGGACCAGGTTTTAATGTAAATAGTCCCCCTGGGCGTGTAATTAAATGCGTTTCTGAGCAGATTGCCTATCAAAATTTTCAATACACGTTCCGGGGCCGACAGCGTCAGATTGTTATCACTCTCTATTTCTACATTGACGGCCTTATCCTGAAAAAGCAGTTTTAGGGTATCAATTTCGTCTTTAATGAGTTCGTTTACCGCGACCTGGTTGCTGGGCAGGGAATCTTCCTGCTCACGAGCCAGTATCAACAGCGTCTCTATCAGGGATTCCATATCATAAAGGGTGCGGTAGATACGACGGATGGTCTTATCATCCTCTACATTGTATCGACGTTCGAGCAGTTCCATCGCACTGCGCAGCACCGCGATTGGCGTTCTCAGCTCGTGGCTGGCATCACGGGTAAACAACCGCTCACGCTCGATAAAATGCTCCAAGCGATGGGTAAATTGATCCAAGGCCCGAACAAGACTGCTGACCTCTTCATCCGGCATCTGACGCAATTCTTCCAGATCCAGATCGGGCAGGTTACCTTCGCGGATTTCAGCTTCTTCGACCGCTTTCGCCAGCTTGACGATAGGTGACACGGCTTTATGTGATTGACGATAGGTCAACCAGGCCAACAGATACAGGGTGACCAGTACTGCTGCCAGTGGCAGGATCCCAAACACCAGTGCCAGCCTGGAGACCTTTACTTCATCAAAAACCAGATACAGTCTGTCACTGTTCCGATCTTCGACATAGACGATGGGTTCATCGCCATCAAGCTTGGCACGTTGCAGACCCGGCGTCAGATCCCTCAGGGGCATGGGCACGGATGACATATCATTAGCCGGCGCCAGGTAAGCAATCAGGTTCATGGTATTGGGTAGAGGGAAATCAGGCTGTTTCTCGCGCAAGCTCCAGAAATGCGCTGCTTCGCCTTCCAGCGCCTCACGAACCAGTATGTCCTCAACCGTCGTTTTGGCAGCATAGATCCCGGCAACCGTGACGATACTGATCAACAGGATCTGAATCAGGAAAGCTCTGACCAGCTTTGCCTGCAGGTTGGTTCTGGGTTTTGCCATTAATCCGCCGATTTTTTGCTGAACAGATAGTGGCCCACCAGCCACTCAGTGCCATCACGATAACCGAATAACTCGGCACATGCCATGAAGAATAACCGCCAGCGTTGCCACCAGATTCTGGCTTCATTCGCGCCATAAGTCTGCTCAAACAATCGGATAATTTCGGCCTGATGCTTATCGGCATTCTCCAGCCAGGCTTCTGCAGTACGCTGGTAATGTTGACCATTAACCAGCCATTGCTGCTCGATTTGCAGCTTCTGCTGGAAATGCAGCAGGGTATCGGCTGACGGCATCAAGCCGCCGGTAAAGAAATAGCGCCCCATCCAGTTATCATCACCTTCAGTTTCAAACGGATAGACCACGTTCTGATGGCAGAAAATATGCACAAACAATTTGCCGTCGTCTCTGAGCCATTGACCAATCTTGTCAAACAGGCGCTGGTAGTTACGCATATGCTCAAACATTTCGATAGAAACAATACGATCAAACCGCTCATCGAGCGAGAGTTCATTGACATCACAGGTAATCACCCGGACGTTACTCAAGCCTCTCTCCAGCAGACGTTTTTCAATAAACTGCCGTTGCGAGTTGGAGTTAGACACTGCTGTGATACGGGCATAAGGCAGACTTTCAGCCATGTGCAGTGTTAATGAACCCCAGCCACAGCCGAGCTCGAGGATATGCTGGCCGTTTTCCAGTTCCGCTCGCTGCAGGTAAAGATCCAGCATCGCCCTTTCCGCATCATCCAGCGTCAGGCAATCCTGACCCCAAAGGCAGCCACTGTATTTGAGGTGTTTGCCCAACACCAATTCATAAAATGGGGCCGGGACTTCATAATGCTGCTCATTAGCTGCATCTGTTTCAATAGCAATGGGGCTGCTGCGGAGCATGTCAATACACTGCTGTTTGCGCAAACTGGCCTGTTCCGGATCAAAGGCCATCTCATCATGCAGACGTTTTTTCAGCAGCTGCCGGATACCGACTCGAATCACCGAATCAGGCACCATTTTTTTCTCTGCAAATTCAATCAGACGCATGTTTTTTTCTCCAAGGGATAAAAGCACTGGTAGTTTGCTGATAGCGACGGTAGGCATCACCGCGACTGCGAATGGCCTGCCGTTCGGTATAGGGTATGCCGGTAATAAAATAGAGGAATGCCAACATGACCAGCGGGGCCAGCCATAACCAGTTACCACCCGCTATGCCCAGAGCCAGCAGGGGGTAACTGAACCAGTGCAACCATTCAAAGAAGTAATTAGGATGACGGGAGTAATACCAGAGACCGTCTTCGCAGACTTTGCCCTTATTAGCAGACTGGCTCCGAAACGCTTGCAACTGACGGTCCGCCAGTGTCACACCACAGATAGCGATCAGCGCCAGCAGCAACGCAATAATCACCGTTGGCAGATAATGACTCTCAGCCTGACTCAGCCACCAGACCGGTAGAGTGAACATGAATGCCAGCAGCGCCTGAAACTGGAAAAAAAAGAAGTGATTGCGATGTGTGTTATCACCCCAGTATTGACGGAGATAGGCGTAACGACCATCTTCCGGCTCAGAAAAGACACGACCGCTGAGATGCCAGAACAGGCGCAGATACCACAGGCTCATCAGGCCACCGGCCACTGCTCGCAGGAGCCAGTCACCGTCACTCAACACGGCATAATAAACCGGAAGAAACGACATCAGACCGGCCCACAGCACATCAACGACGCCGGCATTGCGAGTTTTACCCTCATAAAGCCAGCCCAAAAACATCACCACCGAGGCGATAACTAAACTATACCAAAGCATGGTTCTCCTCCTCTTCCTGTCTGTGCCAGAGTCTGGCCAGACACATCAGCATCGGTACCAGCAATGCCCAGCTCAGGGACAGTGACAACACCGCCATCCCTGGTTCAAGCAGGGTCACCGCGCCCAGCTTACTGCCTGCGAGATAAGATAAGGGCGCGGCGAACACGGTCATCATTCCCAGCACTTTCAGCCGAGGTTGCAGCCAACTGAGTGAGTGGTTCAAAGTCAGCATAAAGTTCACCCACAGACAGCCAATCCACCAGGGTGCCAGCCCGCCAATATCGCCATGGGCGTAGCCTATCCAACCCATGTTGAGCCAGATAGTATCGAGCATCATGCCTGCCAGTAGTCCCAGTACTATCAGTTTGATATCAGTGACTCGCCAGCGACTGAAATAAACCTGAACCACGGCAAATGTCGCGGTGGCGAGCAAGGCATATGCCGGTTTGCCCGCGGCAGCAGCCAGGATGACAATCAGCCACACCGCCTGAAAGGCAACAAAGTTGAGTGCATTACGCATCCAGTGGCACCCACTGTTCACGACGATTGGCCGGCTTGCTGAAAAGCAGATGCACATCGCTGATACTCCGCTCCATAAAACCACCCTCGCAATAGCAAAGATAAAACTCCCACATACGAATAAAGCGTTCGTCGTAACCCAGACGGCGAACTTCATCCAGCTGAGCCATAAAGCGTTCACGCCACACGCTCAGCGTCGTGGCATAACTGGGGCCGATATCTTCGAGGTTGGTCAGCTTGAGTTCTGCGCTGGCAGCGGCATTGACCAGCACACTGACACAAGGTATGAAACTGCCGGGGAAGATATATCGCTTGATAAAATCCACCGATTTAACTGCCTGCCGGTAACGATGATCCTCCAGCGTAATCGCCTGAATAATCGCCAGCCCGTTGGGTTTCAAAAGCTGGCTGCAGTGTTGGAAATAGTCATTAATGAAGTGGTGCCCCACCGCCTCGACCATCTCAATTGAAATTAACTTGTCATACTGGCCCTTGAGATCACGGTAGTCTTCCAGCAGCACCGTGACTTTGTCTTCCAAATCCAGATCGGCGACTCGTCTGCGGGCATGTTCGTATTGTTCACGGGAAATGGTGGTGGTAGTTACCCGACAGCCATAATGGAGCGCAGCGAATGTCGCACAGCCGCCCCAGCCAGTGCCGATTTCCAACAAATGGTCGTCAGGTTGCAGGTCAAGTTTGTCACACAGGCGTCCCAGTTTATTAAACTGAGCCCGCTCCAGGCTCTCGCTGTCATCGTAGTAGAGACCTGAGGAGTACATCATGAAATCGCGGTCGAGGAACAGCTCGAATAAATCATTACCCAGGTCATAATGAGCGGCAATGTTTTTACGGCTGCCGTCACGGGTGTTTCGTCGCAACCAGTGAACGCCTTGCAACAGCCAGCCAGTGATTCTCGCCAAGCCTTTTTCCATACCATCTACCAGATCGCGGTTACGCACCAGCAGACGAATCAGAGCGGTTAAGTCATCGCTGTGCCAGTCACCGGCCATGTAAGATTCCGCCGCGCCGACCGAGCCGCCAAAAATCACCGCTTCGAAAAAACGTGGATCGGTGACCGTCAGCCTGACCTTGAGATCATGATCGGCCTGGCCCAGCGTCAGAGGCGCCTGATTGCTCATCTGGAAAATGAGGCAACCCTCCTGTATCGCCGCCAACTGCCTGAGCAGCAATTGTCTACATAGATTCTGAAACCGTGACAGCTTGAGTCGCTCGCTGCTAGCGGTCGAAACAGGCATATTCATGGGCTGTCCTCACGATGTGTTTTTCGGGTAGTTTGATTAGGCGTGGCATCGCTCTCCGGATGACTGTAAAAAGGTACCCGTTTGAGCCAGAGCCTGAATGCCTGCCAGTAAATACGGCTGATAACACGCAGTGTCTGTAGTGGATAGCGCCACGGCAGACTCGACATCTGCGCCGGGCTTAATGGCTGGGCTTGCATCTGCATTTCTGCATTGAATTGTGACTGACCGTCTTTATCTAACTGCATCAGCACTTTCAGCACATCACCTTCATAGTGAAAGCGCCAGTGATAACGCATCTCCATGGGCATAAAGGGGGAAATATGGAAGGCTTTATCAAAATCAGCGACAAGCGAATCAGCCTTTTTGTCGGCCCTGAGCACATAACAGTGACGTTGATTCCAGGGCGTATTGTTAATATCAGCCAAAACATACTCAACCTGGCCCGATGCATTAACACAGAAATAGAAACTCACCGGGTTGAACACGAAGCCGAGATAGCGCGGATGGGTCAGCAGGTAAACCTGACCGTCGAAAGACTCGCCAAGCTGAGCTTCAACCTGGTCGCACACCGCGGTCTTCAGATCTCGGTCAAAGGGGCCCAGGTAATCACGACGATGGAAGCTGATAAGGTTAAAACGCTCGAGTGACCACCAGCGACTGGCGGAGAATGTCGGCGCCAGTTGATCCAGATCCAGCATGACCATCGCCAGCGGATAGCGGAAGCTATGGGCAACCGGCTGCCTGCGATGATGCCAGACATGGCCTTGAAACAGGGCGGGTTCGAAATTCATAGCGCCCTCCTCAACTGTTCAACAACCCGTAATGCGCTGCTGACGCCGTCTTCATGGAATCCCCAGCCCCAATATGCGCCGCAGAAATAACTGTGCTGTTTACCGGAGATATCTGACCAGCGTTGCTGCGCCGCCAGGGTTTGTTCGGTATAAACCGGGTGCGAATAACGTCGCTCAACAAACACTTTATTCGGATCGACCCGGTCCGCCGAGTTAAGGGAAGCAATGAATTCAACCGGTGCATCGAGGTTCTGCAGGGTGTTCATGTGATAGGACACTGTGCAGCGTTCGCTCAGTGCATCATCGATATGCACATTCCAACTGGCCCAGGCCTGAGGGTTGACAGGCAAAACGGATTCATCGGCATGCAGTTGCATCAGATTGTCCTGGTAGGGAATGGCACCGAGCACCTCAGTTTCCGCCCTGCTCGGGTCAGACAGTAATTTGAGCGCCTGATCAGAGTGACAGGCAAACACCACAGCATCAAAAGGCAAAGTGTCCCCGCCGACCGACAGTGTCACGCCATTGTAGACCCGGCGAATGCTATCGACAGGGGTCGACGTGTATACCTTTCCGGGAAAGCGTTTCAACAGCGCATCAATGTATTGTCTGGAGCCACCTTTCACCACACGCCACTGTGGGCGCTCGGTCAGAGACAGCATTTTATGGTTACTCATAAACGACACCAGATAGCGCACCGGCATGTTTATCAGACTGTCACTGGGCCCTGACCAGAGCGCACAGGCCATGGGCAACAAATGATCGTTGATGAAGATATCGCTGTAGCCGTTGGTCTTGAGGTAATCTGCCACCGTCTGACGATTGTCCGGTTCCTGCAGGACTGCGGGGGCGTTTCGGTAGAAACGGACCAGATCCGCCAGCATGCGATAGAAACGCGGACTGACCAGATTTTTACGCTGGCAGAACAGTTTGTTGAGACTTGTGGCGTTGTACTCGAGCCCGGAGCGGGTGTTATGCACACTGAAGCTCATCTCGGTGGGCTGAGAATCTACGCCCAGCTCCGCCAGCAGTTCGGTGAAATGCGGATAGTTGCGATGATTGAAGACAATAAATCCGGTATCGACTGACCAGTTTTTGTTGAGGATTTCAATCTGATGGGTGTCGGTGTGACCACCAATGTAGTCGTAGGCTTCAAATACGCTGACGTCAGCCTGCTCACGATTGGCAAGATACCAGGCAGCGGTCAATCCGGAGATCCCCGCGCCAACCACAGCAATTCTCATTGAACTGACTCCCGACCAGTCTGGCGGGCATCACGCTTGCTCTTGGAAATACTGCGCACATCCCAGATGAGGCCGAGTTTCTGCATACACCAGAGCAGGTAGTAGCTGATGTCAATCTCCCACCAGTAAAAACCCTGACGCGCCGATGCGGCATGATAGTGATGGTTGTTATGCCAACCTTCGCCCAGCGTCAATAGCGCCAGCAGGAAATTGTTCCGGCTGTCATCCTGTGTCTGGTAACGGCGTCGGCCCACACGGTGTGCCAGCGAATTGATAAGCAGGGTGGCATGAATCAGGACAACGGTAGAAATGAAGTAACCCCAGATGACCATCTGCCAACCGCTGGTGTTGAGAGCGGGCTGCGCAGTGGCAAGCGCCTCACCGATCGCATACAACACTACCGCCAGCATCACCGGAACAGCAATATCATAACGATCCAACCAGCGAAGCTCTGGATAACGGGCCAGTTCCGGCACCAGGCTGAGGTCAGCCCTGAAATGTTTTCTACTTAAAAACCAGCCCATATGACTCCATAGAAAACCCTGCTTGGGTGAATGTGGATCCTGCTCCTGATCAGCGTGACGATGGTGCTGTCGGTGATGTGCCGCCCACCACAAGGGACCGCGTTGCGTGGCACTGGCACCGATAAGCGCAAACAGAAACTGTACAGGACGAGACGTTTTAAAGGATTTATGTGCAAAATAACGGTGATAAAAGGCAGTGATGGCGAACATTCTCAGCAGATACAGGGCGATTGCTGTTGTCACTGCTATGGATGATGTGCCCACCCAGAAAACAGCAATACAACCAAGATGAAGACCGATAAAGGGAATGATTCTGAGCCAGTCGATGCCTGCATGGTCAGCATCGCTGTCCTGTTGCTGCAGGTTGCTGTCGAACCAGTAACGTAACGCTCGCATAGCCACTCTCGAAGTGTTTGGCACAGACTAGAGCGCAAAATGTGAATTTGATGTGAAAGCAGTAATGATGCGGCTTCACCCGGATTTCACAGTCACTGGCGACACAATTTTCCGTACCTGAAAAATAATAAAAAACAAGGTAAGTGGCACACCATACAATTTTGCATTGCCGGAGACCAGTTATGATCCGTATCGCCTGTTTTTTATTCAGTATTATCTTCGTCAGCAGCAGCCATGCTGAGGCTTTTTCCAACCGGATTGAGACCGAGCATGGCCCGCTCGCCAAGTGCAGTCAGACTGAAATCTCAGTGATGAAGTTTATCAATGTCGCGGATGCCGCACTTTATAGTAGCGACTGTGACCAACTTCCGGCCCTGACTGATGAAATTCAACTGTCTTTTATTTACCATCGTGAAATCGCTGCCGAGGATTTCATTGAAGCAGCCGAAACCTTGCTGAAACGTAACTTATCCGCCGCTGAATTCGAACAGATCAAAGCGGATTTGGCTCAGTTCAACACCGCTTATGAATCGGTGGCAGAAGGTGATCGTTATGATATTCGCCGGAGCGCGAGTGGCCTGTCGCTGTTCAAGAATGACCGCTTGCTGGGGCAGCATGCTTCAGACAGTCTGGGACAGCGCTACTATCAGATTTGGTTTGGCGACAAACCTTTCAACAATGCGCTGAAGGAGTCTCTGCTGCAGCCGGATGCTTAATCTTATAGCCGTTGTGACACAAAAGCGCGGGCGGCCCGATTGACTCTTGGCGCCAGGATCAGTGCTGCTGTCATAGTTGGTATAGCCATCAAGGCATACATGGCGTCAACCAGGCTGACCACCATCTGCAGGGAAGCCACTGCACCCAGCACCACCAGTATGATATACAGCCAGATGTAGCGATGCTGATACTCGGCGCCAATCAGAAAGCCCAGACACTTGCTGCCGTAGTACCAGAAGGTAAACACCGTGCTGAGGCTCAACATCGTCACCACCAGCGCAACAATGACCGCACTGCCATGTGGGAACAGGTCTTTGAACGCCATCGCGGTCATGGTGATGCCATCATGCTCGCTACTTTGCCAGACACCGCTGATTAAAATAACCAGGGCTGTACAGGTACAAACTATCAGGGTATCAATCACCGGGCCCAGCATCGCGACCATGCCTTCTCGTATCGGTTCGCGGGTTTTGGCCGCGCCATGCGCCATCGCTTCGGTACCAATGCCGGCCTCGTTGGAGAAAGCTGCCCGCTGAATCCCGGTCACGATCACCGCACCGACAATACCGCCCGCCATCGCATGACCGGTGAAGGCATCGCGAACGATCAACTGCAATGCGGCCGGCACGGCTTCAGCATGGCTTATCAGCACAAAACCGGTGAGCAACATGTACACCACCACCATGCTTGGGACCAGGATGCCTGTCACCTGTCCCAGTCTCGGTAACCGCCCTAACCCCACGATTAAAACCAGACCGGCCAGTAACAGCCCCAGCCCCAGATCAAAGCTGAAATGGGCCCCGGCATCAGTCAATCCGGCAGGAATCGCAATCGTATCACGCACCACCTGTACCAGCTGGTTGACCTGAAAGATAGGCATCGTTCCCAGCAGCCCCGCCACCGCAAAGAAATAGGCCAATGGCCGCCAGCGACTGCCCATACCCTCTCGTATCACGTACATGGGGCCGCCCTGCCATTGGCCCTCGCTGTCACGACCGCGATACATAACTGCCAGGCTGCAGGTATAAAACTTGGTGGCGATGCCCACCAGCGCACTGATCCACATCCAGAACACGGCACCGGGACCACCGATTGCAATCGCAATCGCCACCCCTGAAACATTCCCCATGCCCAGCGTGCCGGATAAAGCCGTACTCAGGGCCTGAAAATGTGAAAGCTGTCCCGGGTCGTCTTCATCTTTGCGTCTGAATAACAGACTCAGACTATGCCCCAGATAGCGGTAGGGCAAAAAACGAGAGTAAAGCAAGAAGAATAAACCACCACCGACCAACAGGATTACCAGGGGTAAACCCCAGAGGAAAGCAGCCAATTGCTGCAGAAAATTCTCAATCACAGTGGCCATCATGGTTCAGCGACCTTTGATAGACAGACCCTGCTGATTTCGCCACCAGAGCACCGCAGTCAGGATCATCAGGCCAGACATAATGCCAGGCAATCCCTCGTAGACAGCGTTATGCCAGCCAGCAAAGCGCCAGCCGAGCGCAACGGCGAGTCCCACCAGCATGGCAATGATACTGAGGCGCTGACCGGGCCTGAAACCCAGTGACAACACAATCAACAGAGGAGCGAAAGCACTGGCGAGGCCAGACCAGGCAAAAATCACCAGACTGAAAACACTCTCAGTGGCGGTGAGTGCCCATACCAGCGCGATAAAGACGATAACAATCGTGGTCAGTTTCAGGTAAAAGGTGTTATCGATTCCCCGGGGCAGCAGGTCGTGGGTAATGGCAGCAGAACAATTCAGCACCAGTGAATCCGCAGTCGACATCGTCGCAGCAAAAATGCCGGCCAGCACCAGCCCGACAAATACCGGGTGTAGTAATTCCATCGCCATCGTGGGTAAGGCCAGTTCAGCATCGAAGCCGGCCGGGTCGCCTCCAAGATAGACCCGCGACAACAGGCCCACACACGTCGACATACAGTAAAATGCGGTAAACCAGAGGTAATACCAGATACGGGCGCGAACCATTCGCCCCGACTCTGCCAGGGCCATAAATCGGATCATCACATGCGGTTGACCAATCACCGAGAAACCGGCAAACATCCAGCCCAGGGCGAACATGACGCCTCCGGCAATGCCGGGCAGGATTAAATCATCCGGAAACAGATCGAGAAACCCCTCGACCTTGTCCATCTCGTGAATAGCCCCGTCTATCCCCCCCAGAGAGACGGTCGCAATAACCAGCATGACGCCCATGGCAATAATCATCACCACTGACTGAGCAGCATCGGTCCAGATAGAGGCGCGGATGCCGCCCGCCATACAATACAGGGCCACCATGATCGCCCCCATGACCGCACCGGCATAGATGGGCCAGTCGAGCAGCACATGCAGGGCTTTACTGCCTGCAACGAGTTGGGCGCCAGCATAGGCCATCAGGAAAACGAGCGAAACCAGGGCAATCAGTCTCTGCAGCGTCTGATCATGCTGTCCGTGCCAGTTGCTGAGTACACCGGCGTAACTGGGCTGGGCAGTATCTCTGGTCGCTTGTCGCAGCCGGGAGTGGATGAAGCTGGAAGCAATAAAGTCGCCGATAATCCATGAGACCATCAGCCAGACAGCGGCAAAGCCGGTGGCATAAGTGTAGCCGATCACACCAATAAACATATAACCACTGTTATTGGTTGCAACCGCAGACAGCCCCACCAGACTGGGAGGAACATCACTACTGGCGAGGTAATAATCATTTTTGGTGCCGCGACTGCGTAAAATCGAACTCACGCCAATAGCGACAAACATCCCCAGGAAAATGAGAAAACTCCAGACCATGATTTACCTTCTATTCAAACCAGGCTGGACACCGATATCAGCTGTCGCCACCGGGTTTGAGTATCTCGTCAAGTCCGGGATAGGATTGCAGTGGAGACAAAGCCGGATCGTTCTGGCTCTGCTCACGATAGGTCTCACTGCAATTCACCGCACGCTGCAGGTAATGTACGGCTTCATCCAATTGAGCCAGCGCGGTGTGCGCACAGGCGAGTTGATAGAAAGCATGACCGTTTTCCGGATCCGATTCCAGCGCCTGATGACACAGGTTAATGGCCCATTGTGGCTCTGAGATCTCAAGTACCGCGTCGGCTTTGTAAGTCAAAGCCTCCGTGTCATAGGGTCGAATGGCCATGATCTGATCGTAAACAGCGATTTTATTGGCCGGGTTGGTCTCCTGCCCTGCTCTTAACCACAGCGACTGGACTTCCTGAGTGCGTTCGATCTTCTCGCGATTTTCCTCGATTTGCTGCGTTTCTTTACTCAGCTGTTGCTCGATGGCGCGCAGGCGTTGCTCATATTCTGTGACCAGACTGTTAATTTCCTGATCCGCCAGGGTGTGCACCCGCTCTTTAATTTCACGGATTGACGACCAGCCCACAAGAACCAGAATAGACGAGGCTGCGGCAATCAGATAGAAGAAATAGGTCACCGTGTTGGTTGCGTAATTAACGGCTTTATCAACCGCTGACAACTCCCGGTCTACCATCATCTGAATCAGTTCGGCGCGGTTTGCAGCCATATCCGTGCGCAGGGCTTTCAGTTCATCCAGCACATAGCGCTCGATGAAGGGCGTGTAGAGCGGCTCTTCCAGTTGCTCTACCTCGGCTTCAAATTGTTCAGGCTGAGTGGCCGTTTCAGCGGCGAACAGCTGAAACGGCATCAATAAGAAAACTATCGCTATCAGGATGCGAGGCATATGGCTTTACCATGATCATGAATTTCAACCAGTACACTATGCAGACTTTTGATGGCGTTGTCATAATCGCCTTCATCAATAATAAACTGCATATCAACCTGACGCATAGATTGGTGCATCGCCAGCACGGAGATATTCTCCTTAGCCAACGAACCCACTGTTCTCGCCAGAATACCCGGAATTTTCATGTCACTGCCAATCGCCGAGACGATGGCCACTTTTTGCTGATTGATTTCAGCATCGGTAAAGCGTTGCTCCAGCGCATTTCGAATACGCTTGATGGTCTTGAGGTTGGTCGAGAGGTAATGGGTGATGGTATTGGCGTTGATATCCTTGGACACGATGTGTGCCTTGAAGCGACGGATTGTCGCCAGGATTTCACGATCGTAATCATCAATATTACCTGCCATATCCTGATCAAACAGTTCAAAGGCATACACGCCTTTACAACCGGCAATGATCTCCACGCAGGGGTCCACACTGACGTAATCACCGGTGATCAATGTGCCCGCATGCTCGGGCTCAAAGGTATTACGCACCCGCAGGGGGATATCATTACGCCGCAGTCCTTTCGCAGCCTTGGGATGAATCGCTTCCATCCCCAGGTTCGCAAGCTGATCAGCGACATCGTAGTTAGTACGGCCGATGGGTACTGCATTGTCTTCACCCACCAGACGGGGGTCAGCACTGCTGAGGTGAAATTCTTTGTGAATGATCGCCTCATTGGCTTCTGTCAGCACCGCAATTCGACTGAACGTCATTTCACTGTAGCCACGATCAAACGTGGACATCAGACCATCGTCGCTGTGGGCGTAACCGGTCACAATGGGTAGCTGTTTGCTCAGGTCGATTTCAGAAAAAGCCCGTTTAATTCGGTCATCCAGAGGAACGTGTTTATCTGTCTGCCAGGCGGTCAAATCTACAAATTTGGCATCAATGCCATCACGTTGAAGCAGTTGCGCGGTGTTCCAGGCACTGTGCGCTTCACCAATACTGGCAAGCATTTCTCTGACTGTTTCCAGATGCATGTCCAGTTCGAAATGGCCGTGCTGACACAAACGATGTAGGTCTGCCAGGCAGCGCTCGGCATCATCCAGGCGTTCACCAATGAAATGATTGGCGCGGTCCAGGTTGGCTTTTTTCTTATAAAAGCTTTTGTTGATATCAAACATTTTCTGCTTGAGTTCATGCAGTGCTTCACGCCAGCTGTCATCTTCTTCACCACTGGCAAACAGACCGTAGACGCCGGGCTTTCCGCTTTTCTTGTGCTCAAGCAGTAAATCGGTCATACCGCCATAGGCAGAGACCACAAAAATTCGGTTGTAGATTGAGTCATTATGTACCGGTTTGAGAATGATATTATCGCGCACCGCCTCATAATTACTCATTGACGTGCCGCCGATTTTTTCTACCGTGTGAAAACTCATTATCTTCTCTCTGATTTCCTTTTGTTGATGACCTTCAAAGGTCA
This sequence comes from uncultured Methylophaga sp., assembly GCA_965229455.1. Taxonomy (GTDB): domain Bacteria; phylum Pseudomonadota; class Gammaproteobacteria; order Nitrosococcales; family Methylophagaceae; genus Methylophaga. The sequence goes on along the minus strand of OZ245877.1, from coordinate 1,159,588 downwards.
GGCGACCGGTCTGCTTCAGTACAGACCGGTCGTCGGGATTAGCCCTGATGTGTAGGAACTGAATCAGTCCGCGATCGGATCAGCATCCAGCTCGTAAGCACCCTCTTTGTTATGGACTTCAGTCCCTTTCAGAGGGGGATTAAAAACGCAGGCCAGTTTCAATTCTTTAAAAGCACGCAGCATGTGACGATCGTGCTTATCAAGGTTATAGAGCGTGCCTGGTGTGATGGGATATTTCTTTCCATCTTCCAGTGACTCAACCTCTCCTTCACCACTGATGCAATACACCGATTCCAGATGGTTTTGATAATGCATTCTGAAATCCGCACCTTCGTAGATAGTGGTGATATGGAATGAATAGCCCATATTGTCATCTTTCAGCAGCAGGCGGGTACTGTCCCAATTACCATTCGGATCAACAATCTTACGGCTGGTTTTTTCTGCTTCCTGAAGTTGTCTGACAAGCATGTTTGTTCCTCTTAAACTAGATAATCTTGATGAAAAAGACGGGAGAGTGACGAAAGTCACTCTCCTTGACGAATGGCTTGATACTTTTATGAACGCGCCATTTTTTCAACTTCTTCGCTGACTGAATAGTCACCTTCAAAGTAGTCTTTTTCTTCCGGAATCGAATCTGCCTTGTCACAGACTTCGCGAATCGCTTCTTCCAGAATATTGATGCCTTTTTCCAGGCTTTCCTGAGAAATTGTCAGTGGGCACAGGAATTTAACGACGTGGTCTTCGGTACCACTGGTCTCGATAATCAGCCCCTTCTGGAATGCCTTGTGGGTGATGGCACTCGCCAGTTCACCACTGACGCAGTTGATGCCACGGAACATGCCTCGGCCATGTGAGTTGAAGTTGCCTTCACCGTATTTCTCAACAATCTTGTCAACGCGCTCGGCAATGTAATCACCCTTGGCCTGGACTTCCTTGGCAAACTTGTCATCTTTCCAGTAGTTGTCTATCGCTGCCTTGGCAGTGATAAAGGCGGGGTTGTTACCACGGAAGGTACCGTTATGTTCACCCGGTTTCCACTGGTCCAGTTCCGGCTTCATCAGCAGAATGGCGAATGGCAAACCATAGCCACTCAAAGATTTGGAAACGGTCACGATGTCCGGATAGATGCCGGCTTCTTCAAAGCTGAAGAAAGTACCGGTACGACCACAACCAGCCTGGATGTCGTCAATAATCAACAGCACATCATGCTTTTTACATACCTCTGACAGGCTCTTCAGCCAAGTCATGGAACAGGCGTTGATGCCGCCTTCGCCCTGAACCGTTTCGACGATGACGGCAGCCGGCTTGTCTACACCACTGCTGGAATCTGATAACACTTTATCCAGGTAGTTGGTGGTATCGACGTCGTCACCCATGTAACCGTCATAAGGCATGCGGGTCGCACCATGCAGACTGATGCCGGCACCACCACGGTGATGACCGTTACCGGTGATAGCCAGTGAACCCAGCGTCTGACCATGCCAGCCATTAGTAAATGAAATGACATTTTCACGACCGGTGTATTTACGGGCTGTTTTCAGCGCTGCTTCGACAGCGTTAGTACCGGTTGGGCCGGTGAACATGACGATATAGTCAAGGTCACGCGGTTTCAGAATGTACTCATTAAAGCTCTCCAGAAACTCACCCTTGGCACGCGTGTGTAAGTCCAGGCCCTGAGTAATGCCATCTTCTTCGATGTATTTCAGCAGTGGCTTTTTGAACAGCTCGTTGTTATGACCATAGTTGAGCGAACCGGCACCGGCCAGAAAGTCTAAATAGACATTGCCTTCTTCGTCATATACGAACTCGTCTTTAGCGCGGTTGAAAATGCGTGGGAAAGAGCGCGCATATGAGCGAACTTCCGATTCGATTTCCTCAAAAATTTTCATGGTTTTGTTGTCTCCTGGTAATGGTTTGTCGGTGCCCGATTGCCGTGAAGCAGGTCTTATTGAAGGGGACCGAGTCTGACCAGCATTTCCGTTTCGTGCTGGCCGGCAAAGTGTTGCTGGCGATCAAACATCACAGAGTGATTCAACTCTATACCCAGTTTGTTGGCCAGACTTTCAAACAGTGCCCATGACGCCCGGTTATCCGGGGTAATGGTGGTCTCAATAAATTTGATCTGGCCTTCCTGTTGCCGCGACAGAATGTCACGCAACATACGACCAGCCAGGCCCTGCCCGCGGGCTTTTTCGCCAACTGCAACCTGCCAGATAAACAGCGTGTCAGGGTTATCCGGCTGAATGTAACCAGAGATAAAGCCGACAATGTCGCCCTCTTTTTCAGCGGCCACGGAGGTGGCGGAAAAGTGCGTGCACTGAAGCAGGTTGCAATACATTGAGTTGGTATCCAGTGGCGGGCACTGGGCGATGAGTTCGTACACCGCAGCACCGTCCTCAGCCGCAGGGGCTCGCAGGGTAATGGGCGCAGCGTCAGTTTGTGCAAGATTCATTTTATAAATAACTCTATTATTTATATGTCTATTGAATTAAATACGGAAAATTTACGAATAAACAGACTCAATATGTTGATATTGAAATTAATTAAATAATTTCGCCATACTAAGACGAGTTGTTTAGACGTCTAAATATATAGTACACTAAACAAATGAAAAGTCCAGTCCCAATAATGAATCGTATTTACTATTAATGTCAGAACAATTACACGACCAACAGTGGCTTTGTTTCCGTATAGAAGATGAGACCTATGCTCATCCAGTGAATCAGGTCAGAGAAATCCTCGATTATTTGTCACCGGTTCCCGTGCCCGGTGCGCAGTCCTGTGTTGAGGGGGTGCTCAATGTCAGAGGTGAAATTGTCACCATCGTCTCCAGTAAACAATTACTGGGACTGGATGAAGCGGTGAATGACAGTGAGCACATTATTGTTTTGGAAACAACTTCCGGTCTGGTGGGCGTTACCGTTGATGAGGTGAAAAAAATCAGTGTGCTGGCAGACGAGGACATGATGCCTGTCGAACGTAATCAGAATTCTAGCCCGGTTAAAGGCACCATCAACCACGACGATCAGCTACTTATTCTGACTGACTTTGAGCGCTGCATTAACGAATTGGAACATTATGAGTAAAACTATCGGTTTAAATCTGGACGCAGTTTATAATCTTGATCTGAATAAAGAACAAAAGGATCAGCTGTTGAACCAGATTGAAGAAGTGTTGATTGCCCTGCGTCGGGTTATCCGAGCGACCGATCTTCACTCTAAATACCTTGCCAAAACCACGGGTTTGACCGCGCCTCAGATCCTTTTACTGCAGACGCTGCGAGATAAAGGACAGATCACCATTGGTGAACTGGCTCAGGAAGTCAGCCTGAGTCAGGCCACTGTCACCACCATTCTGGACCGATTGGAAAAGCGCAAACTCGTCTATCGCCAGCGGTCTGAAACCGACAAGCGTAAAGTGCATGCCTTTCTCAATGATGAAGCACTGGAAATACTCAAAAATGCGCCTATTCCGCTGCAGGAACAATTCACCCGCCAGTTCGGCGATTTGCAGGAATGGGAACAGACCATGATTATCTCCGCATTGAAACGGGTTGCACAGATGATGGATGCCCAGCATATCGATGCCTCGCCGGTACTCGATATCGGTTTACTGGATCGTCAGGATACGCTGGTCGACAAACCCGCCGCCTACGCCGAAGATGACTAAAGGTCATGACCATTGCGCGTCAACATAACACTGAGGTCACTCACTGGCATTGGCTTGCTGAAATAGAAGCCCTGAAATTCTTCACAGCCCATATCCAACAGCAGGGCTGCCTGTGCTTCGGTTTCCACTCCCTCCGCAATCGTCGATAAGTGGAGATTATTAGCGAGTTGCACAATGGTTTGTGCAATCGCCGCATCCTTGCGGTTGAACACAATCTCCTCAACAAAAGAACGGTCGATTTTAAGCGTATCAATAGGGAAGTTTTTCAGGTAACTCATTGAGGAGTAACCGGTACCGAAGTCATCAATGGCCAGTCGAACGCCGGTTTTCTTCAAAGCAAACAGCAATGGAATCGTCTCTGCAACATCATTCAGCATCGCCGTTTCAGTAATTTCGAGTTCCAGTGTTTCCGGCGGTAACCCCGTCTGTTCCAGCGTCTGCCTGACACGCTCGGGCAAATAATTTTGATTGAACTGCAACGCGGACAGGTTAATCGCCACACGATAAGCGCAACCCAAGGCCTGCTGCCACTGATAAACCTGTTCACAGGCTTGCATCAACACCCAGTCACCAATAGGCAGAATCAAACCGGTTGACTCCGCGATTTCAATAAAGCTATCCGGCGTCAGCAGGCCTTTTACCGGATGCCGCCAGCGCAACAGCGCCTCAAATCCCACGATTTTCTCACTGCGAGCGTGATACTGAGGCTGGTAATAAAGCTCAAACTGCTCCTGCTCAAGCGCAATACGCAGATCATGCTCCATCTCCATTCTGAGCTTGAGGTAGTTATTCATGCTCTCGGAGAAGAACTGGTAGTTATTACGTCCCACCTGCTTGGCGTGATACATGGCCACATCTGCATGCTGTAGCAGGATCTGGACATTATGACCGTCAGTTGGAAACACGGTAATACCGATACTGACAGTGACATAAAGCGGTGTCCCGCCTATGACGAACGGTTTTGAAAAGATCTCTATCAAGCGATTGGCAATGTCGGCAATATCAGCAACATCGTCCACATCATCCAGCAGAACGGTGAATTCATCACCGGCCAGACGGGCAACACGATGGTCGCTCTCCAGGCTGATTTTGGCAACCAGATCCGAGTCACGCACGCATTCACGGATTCGGCCGGCAGCCTGGCACAGCAGTTCATCACCGACATGGTGACCGTAGGTATCATTGACGTGCTTGAAACGGTCCAGATCCAGAAACATCAGCGTGAAGCGCCGCTGATGACGGCGTGCGCTGGCAATCGTGGTTTCCAGCTGTTCGATAAATAAGCGACGGTTGGGCAGATCGGTCAATGTGTCATAGTAGGCGTAATAAGTTATTTCCTGCTCAGATTGCTTAAGCGCAGTAATATCATGCAGCGTGCCCACAATCCGCCATTGGCCATATTCGAAATTGATATCAGTGCGTTCGTTGATAAACAGGACATGTCCATCCGGGCGCTGCACGCGATATTCAATGTCGTAGGGCTTCTTGTCCTTTATCGCCAGCCGCACGTTGCGGACAAAGCGGGCACGATCATCCGGGTGTATCACTGTCAACAAGCGTTTCAGTGTCAGTCGGCTTTCCCGTGTCAGTCCCAGCATATCGAACATATCAGTGGAGCATTCGATACTGTCTGACTGATAATCCCACTCCCAGTAAACCAGGTGAGCAATAGACTGGGCCTTGGCCAGTTTATTTTTATTCAGACTCAGTTCCTGCAGGGTCCGGTTGGCCTTGAGCACATATCTGACACGATGGTTAAATAAAGGCCATTTGAGCGGCTTGGTCATAAAATCAGTGGCACCCACCTGAAAAGCCCGCTCAATATCCTCGACTTCATCCAGCGAGGTGACCATGACTATGGCGCACTCCTGACCACGGGGTAATTGCCGTAATCTCTCACAGCACTCAAAGCCATCCATACCCGGCATGGAAACATCCAGCAGAGTCATATCCGGTTTGTACTGGTTGAATTCAGCAATCGCATCTGTACCGTTACTGGCCTCGTAAATATCAATATCAATGTTTTTTAACGATTGTCGCATCAGCATCCGTGTCACCGGATCATCGTCCACAATCAAAACCACTGATTTTCTTGAGGATTCCTCCACCTAAGCCTCTCCCAGCCGGCTTTTTAGATTGAGCCTGACTTGTTCGTAATTTTCTACCAGTGTATCCAGGTGAGCAGAAACATGATCAATCCGGTTGTCGCGCCCCAGCTTTTCTACCTGCCGGGCAATCTCACTGATTCTGACAGCCCCGATATTGGCAGAGCTGGACTTCAGCGCATGGGCAGCTCTGAAAACACGCTCAGAATCACCGTCTTTAGCAGCATGATGAATGTCATCGATCAAGTCGGGCGTTTGCTTGAGGTAAAGCTCAACGATGTTATTGATCAGTTCTGGTGCCTGCTCACCCGACATTCGCCGTATTTCGTCCAGCACCGACTCATCGATGACAGAAGCGGCCTTATCTTCCGACTCCGCTTTTTCCAGCCAACGGTGGATGATGTCGCCCAGTTGTTCGAGCGTAAAGGGTTTAATCAGAAAATCATCAGCACCCGCGTGACGAAACTCGCTCTCCACCCCATCCTGGATATCAGCGGTCAGCGCAACAATAGGCGTGCCGCTGTTGAAGCTCTGTCCGCGGCTGTTGCGAATCATTGCCGTGGCTTCCATTCCTCCCATTTGTGGCATGTGGTAATCCATCAGAATCAGATCATAACGTTTTTTGTTACAGGCATTCACCGCTTCAAGGCCGTTACTGACAATCTCTACCTGATAACCGAAGTTTTCCAGCATGCCGGCCGCTACCGATTGATTGATTTCATTATCCTCGGCCAGCAGTATTGCGTTGCCATTGGATTGAGTCACCGTAACAGGTGCTTTTTTGAGTCTAGGTGTTGGCTGAATGACATCCAGCTTCTGCACCGGAATTTTAAACCAGAACAAACTGCCCTGCTGTTCACGACTATCGACACCATAGTGACCTTTCATCAGTTTGATGAGCTGAGCACATATGGCCAGTCCCAGTCCCGTACCGCCATATTTTCGAGTGACCGAATTATCGGCCTGGGCAAATGGAGAAAAGATCGCCTCCAGTTTGTTGTCGGCAATACCGGCGCCGGTATCCTCGACTTCAAACCGGAGCCAATGCTCGACCTCATACTGTTCAACCATCAGGCTGACTTTGACACGACCCTGATGGGTAAATTTGATGGCATTATCGATCAGGTTGTTGAGTACTTGTCTCAGACGCAACGGATCGACAAGATAATCAGCATCACTGTCCTGCAGGTTGAGCTCAAGAACCAGTCCTTTTCGATCGGCTTTGGCGCGATTGGTCTCGACAACGGATTTTATGAAACTCGCCATATTCAAGCGTTGTTTTTCCAGTTCAACCTTGTCAGCATCAAGCTTTGAAAAATCAAGGATTTGATTCAGTAAAGCAAGTAATGACTGCGCTGAGTCATTCAACAGTCGAACATTCTCCCGCGCCTCTTTATCCAGATCACTGAGTTTGAGTAACTCAGCAAATCCAATCACGCCATTCAGTGGCGTTCTGACCTCATGGCTCATCATGGCCAAAAACTGCGACTTGGCTAGGTTAGCATGGTTAGCCACATCCAAGGCGGTCTCCAGCGCCTCGGTTCTGGCCTGGACCCGTTGCTCCAATTCAGCATTCATGGTTTCAAGTTGCTGGCCTCGCAGCTCTACCTCACTGATCATCTGATTGAAACTCTCGGAGAGTTGATTAAACTCCATCGTTGCTGCGCTGGGCGCACGTCGTCTGTAATCACGGTGAATGCTGATATCTCTTATCGTCTCCAGCATTTTATTCATGGGTTTAGTGAATAGAGAAACCAGCCACAACATCGCTAACAAACTGGCGAAAAATGCAACGACCGCAGTCAAAGCGACCACTTTGTAGAATTCTGACAACTGAGATTTTAGAGAAGACAAGCTATCAAGCAGATAGAGTACCCCGATCACATCACCATGACTCAGCATAGGCATGATCACTTCTAAACCCTGCTCATTTTCAATGAATGCGGGGGTACGCGTTCGTATAACGCGTCTGATGGGATCCAGTTCCGGTAGTTCATCACTGGCATTATTTTGATAGCTTGCAAACAGACCTGCCTGACCATCAAAAATCAGCACCCGGCTGATATCTTGTCTTACCCTCAGCGCTTCCAGTGACTGTCTGGCAGAAGCAGCATCATCAAATAACACTGCTGTGAGTGTATTGTTGACCAACAATTCGGCCAACGCAGTCGAATCCAGCCGTGCCTGTCTCTCAATTGCCTGACGCTGGTTACTGACAATAGATGAAGAAATGATGAGGATAGTCAGTAACACGAGGCCCATCATCGTCGCAATCAGGCGAAACTTAAGCGTTTTGATCCATTTCATTTGACTTCCACGGCCAGCTTCAGCACCTGGGAGCTCATTTTCAAATTAGCAAGCTCCATTCTCGACATATTCACTTTGAAACGAAATTTATTGTCTTCACGGACGATTTCTATCATGCCACCGTCGTCAATAAACCCCGATATATCGGATACTGTAAGTACAGGTTTATCGGCAAGATAAACAAACAGGCGTTGTGTTATATCACGCTCATTGCGGTCAATGTACACCAGATGACACTGATCTGTCTGCTCCACATCATTGATCTGATGGGTGCTGATGGGCTTATCGAAAATAGCTTTGTCATGCAGTTCAGTGAAGCTGTTTTTGAAGGTATGGGTGAAATAACACAAGCGGATTGATTCGGCGTGCTCCTCACCCGGCCAGTCTGCATATTTGGCAAAGTTATAGTTCAGTGCAGCGATCACAGAGCGGGAGTCAGGTTGCTGAGCGACGGCAATCACTGGCTGAGTGCCATGACTCAATAACAGCGTCAGTAAAAAGAGTGTTTTTAGTTTCAGCAAAGCCACTTTTTCAATACTCCAGCGTGAGTCTGCCATAGAAGCTCGGTTCCACACGGTAAGGAATGGACAATAACTCAGCCTTATATTCAACATGAGAACCGTAAAACAAATCCCGGGCAAACACTGACAGTTGCAGGTCCGGTGTAAGCTGCCAGTTAAGCCCCAGATCAACGCCGTGGTAGGCATTAATTGTCTGATTATCTACCTGAACCGGATCTATGGACTGATTGCGATCCACATAGCGCCAGGTTGCAGTCAAATCAATGTCATCACTGATACGCCAGTTTGCAAACAGCGAGACAAGCTGTTCAGGTGCATCGGTATTTTGTGGCTGCCCCTCACTGAAATCACTCTCGATATAGCTGTAATTGAGACGTAACTTTAATCTCTGGTTGACCATCCAGTTAGCTGATAACTCCAAACCGTAATTCTTACCGCTGGCATCGTTATCAAAGGCAGAAAAAGTCGTGATATAGGCCGGTAAGGTTGAAAAGTCTGTTTCTGTAACCTGGTTACTTCGCAGATCATCATAATCATTGTAAAAAACCGCTGTATCCAGACTAAACGCATGTTGACTGGCATAGCGATAGCCTGCCTCAATACTTTTAACCACTTCCGAGTCAAAATCTGAATTACCCTGCAATATGAGCCTGTTAACGAAACCGGTCGGATTGAAAGCACTTAACGGAGCGAGGTTGCCCGCGTTGATAAAATATTCATGCTCGAGCTGTGATGGCGTTCTGACCGCCCTTGATACTGCTGTCCAGAAGCGATGCCGTTCAGCAGGCTGCCAACTTAACCTGACCGTAGGTTGCCATTCAAAATCGCTGTAGGCATGATGCTCAAAGCGTGTCGCCAGTGTCAGCCAGAGCATATCGGGTTTCAGGGTTATCTGATCCTGAACAAACAAGCTCCAGAGGTTGGTGCTCTCATTATCGCCCCGGGTATCAATCACCGACATATTGGTATCCAGTTCGTTATCAATATGCCGGTAGCCCATACCCCATAGCAGTTCATGACGAGCACCGATCTCAAAATGATGAGACATTTCGACATCCAGCGTATCTCGGCTATATCCAAACAGCGACTCATCCCGCTTGGCATGGTCAAAATACACCTTCAGATTCAATTGCGAATCCGCAGACAATGCGCGGGTGTAATCCCCCAGCAAATGCCAACCGCGTGATACCGAACTGATGTTGGGATAATCGATGTAGGGATCGGTTAATGTCGGGATAGTGACAGTCTGATCCATCATGCTGTCATAGGCGGCACCACTGAGTCTCAGGGTTGCGGTTGTCCCCAGAGTCATATCCAGACGTGCGCCCGCTTGCTGCTTCCACCAGCTATTGTCGGTCTCAGTTTGACTAATCAGCGCAGCCGTTGAAGGATTGACATCGGCAGGGTCAAATGCCAAATCATCACGTTTGAATGCTTTGACATAAGCGCGGCCAGTCAGGCCCGGTGCGAGCCGTCCACCGTAACGAAAACCGGCAAAAGCTTGCTGATAGTCACCGGCCCCTATTTCAGCATAACCACCCTGCGTGTCCGCACTGTGTCTACTGATAATATTGATAACGCCGTTGACTGCATTTGCGCCCCATATGGCGGCTCCAGGCCCCCGAATCACCTCGATCCGCTCAATATCAGCCATCAGCGTATCCTGTACTTCCCAGTAGACGCCGGAAAATTCCGGAGAGTAAACACTCCGGCCGTCGATCAACACAAGCATCTTGTTATTGAAGCGACCGTTGAAGCCGCGACTGCTGACAGCCCATTTCTGCGCGTCAATCTGAGCAACATGCAGCCCAGGCACATCTCTCAGAGCTTGAGGAATAGACTGAAATCCCCGCTGGCGGATTTCTTCGCCGGTAATGACGTAAATTGCGGCAGCTGCACTGGAAAGCGACTCTGCCTGACGTGACACAGTCGTGACCTCGATATCAAGCAATTCCTGCAGACTGAGATCAATTGGAGATGGTGTCTGTGAAGCAGCTTCAACAGCATGGGAACAAGCAAACAGAACTCCCGGGAACCAGAGTTTCGCCATGCCTTGCTTGCGCATGCTGCCCCTCCACCATTGACTATCACCAAGGCATGAGTCAACACTCAAAACCAGTTGATCCAACTGATACAGGATTCTTTACAAAAATGCCAGCTAGATCACACTTTCGCAGCCTAACAAAGCATTAAACCCCGGCAAATTAGGGGGATGGATTGGGATGCTGGCGATGAATAGCTTCGATCTCATCCAGCAACATCTCGCTGAGCTCCAGCTCAATGCTGGCGATATTATTTTTGAGCTGCTGCATATCAGTGGCACCAATAATATTCGCAGTCAGAAATGGACGACTGTTGACGTAAGCCAGCGCCATCTGTGCTGGATCAAGATTATGACGACGCGCCAGTTCAACATATTTCCGGGTTGCAGCTACCGCCTGTTCATTACTGTAGCGAGCATAATGTGGCCAGCGGGTCAGCCTGGCATCACTGGGGGCAGCATCCAGATATTTACCAGTGAGCACACCAAAGCCGAGAGGTGAATAGGCCATTAACCCTACCTGTTCGCGGTGACTGATTTCAGCACACCCTACTTCATAAGTCCGGTTCAGCAGACTGTAGGGGTTTTGCACTGTGACCAGAGAAGGTAGATTCAACACCTTTGCCGTCCATATAAACTGCATGATGCCCCAGGGGGTCTCATTCGACAGTCCGATATAACGGATCTTGCCGGCTTGAACCGCTTTATCCAGTGCCTGCAGTGTTTCATAAACCGGCGTCAATTCAGCTTCCGCGTCATCAGCCTGATAACCCAGTTTGCCGAAATAATTGGTTTTACGTTCAGGCCAATGTAACTGATAGAGGTCGATATAGTCAGTCTGCAGACGACGCAGGCTTTCATCCAGCGCTTGGCTGATATTGTCCGCATCAAAGCGGGTATGGCCGCCCCGGATGTGTGACACCCAGTCCGGTCCCGGTCCGGCGATTTTACTGGCAAGGACGATATCGTCACGACGACCACGCCTTTTCAGCCAGCTGCCGACGATCCGCTCGGTTTCACCATAGGTCTCCGCCCTGGGTGGTATTGCATAGAGTTCAGCGGTATCAATGAAATTCACCCCTTGTTCCAGCGCGTAATCCAGCTGCTGATGCCCTTCCTGTTCGGTGTTTTGCTCACCATAGGTCATGGTGCCAAGACATATCCGGCTGACCTCAAGATCGCTGGATCCCAGTTTGCTGTATTTCATACTTCTGTCCTCTATCAAAAAGCCCGCTTTGAAGCGGGCTTTAGCCTAGCAAGCCACTGTTACAGTGGGCAAGCCGCATGTAAAGATGGTTAGCCTTTACTCAGGAGTCATAAACATACTGTCATAGCTGCTGTTAAGTTGCGGTTGCTCACGCACCGTGGCTTCAAAGGTGAGTGGGGCCAGCCCGTCTTCAGTCACCCCGGCCGGCGCCCGAACCAGTGCCGTCACCGGCACCACTCTGCCCGGCGCCACAACCACTTCTTCTTCCATACCGTGCAGACTCGCCCCTGCCAGTCCCGACACACTGTAACTCACCGTTATCGGCTGCTGTGTCTTATTCAGCAGCTTCAGCGTGTATTTGTTCTGTATCGAGCCGTCACTCAAGCGCACATACAAGGGCTGACGGTCATGGATGACTTTGAATTCGGTCGGCGACAGTGTGGTAAAACCATACACGATGCCCCCCAGCGCCAGCAGCAGTATTAAGCTGTAAATAATCACCCGTGGTCGTTTGTACATCGGTAAGACGTTTTGGTCGTGATGCAGTTCCTTGTAGCTGGCATAGCGAATCAAACCCCGCGGCTGGTTGGTCTTGTCCATGATGCTGTCACAGGCGTCAATGCATAAACCGCAGGTGATGCAGCCTTCCTGTTGACCTTGACGGATATCGATGCCGGTGGGACAGACCGCGACGCAGACTTTGCAGTCGATACAGCTGCCTTTGCTGCCATCTACTGCGCCTTTTTTAAGTTTGCCTCTGGGTTCGCCCCGCTCGGCATCATAGGCCGGCAATACGGTGTCCTGGTCGTACATGACGCCTTGAAGCCTCGCATAGGGGCAGAGCCAGAAGCAGACCTGCTCACGCATAAAGCCGGCAAAACCGTAGGTGAAAACACCGAAGACGGCTATCGCGCCCCACACCGGTATCGGCGCTTGCAGGGTGATAATCTCGACCCAGTTCTGGTAGGCATCGGTAAACCAGTTGGTGAAGCTGATGCCGGTAAGCAGGGCTATCGCTATCCAGAGACTGTGTTTGGTGAGTACACGCCAGCTTTTATCCAGTGTCCACGGGGCTTGTTTGAATTTGTGCGCCTTTTGCGGGGTGTCGCCTTCGAGTTTGGTTTCGATATAGGTGTAGATATCGGTCCAGACGGTTTGAAAGCAGAAGTAGCCACAAAAGACGCGACCGGCCACGCTGGTGACCGCTGCCAACAGTATCGCGAAAAACAGCAGGGTCAGCGACAGCATCCAGATATCCTGCGGGAACACGGTCAGGTCAAAAAAGCGGAACTGGCGGTCGGGGATATCAAACAGAATCGCCTGCTGACCGTCCCAGCGCAGGTAGGGCACCAGAAAAAACAGTGACCACACTGACATCCCCATCCATTTACGCAGGCGAAAACGCCCTTTCAGCCGCTTCGCCACCACCTTTTCTTCCCCGGTGTTGATGTGCCAGTCGGCGACTTCTTCGTAAATATTCGAGGGGTTCTCGATCTCATGCATATCTTTCACGGACATAGAATTACCTGTTAGCTTTAATGTCACTTCGGGTCATTACACGACTACCCGCTGTGGTTGATCGATCTGGCTGGATAGTTCAGCCAAAATGCTAAGCGCCTGGCTGAGTGTGCCGCTGTCCGTAGCGATACCCAGTGAGATTCTGACAGCTTCGATTGGTGTCTGCGTGATAGCAAACTGACTCGCTGGCACGATTGTCACACCGCGGCTGGAAGCGGATTTGGCATAGCTATCGGCTTGCCAGTGCGATGGTAACCTGAGCCAGATATGATGGCCGTCCTGATCAGCCATAAAACGCTGTCCGCTCAGGAGTGTCGCCGCCAGTTGCTGGCGCTGATTATTTTCCTGCCTGATTGCACAAGTAATATCATCCAATGTGCCGTCGTATATCCAGCGTGTAACCAGCGCGCACATCAACGGCGGTGCCATCAGATTGGTTGCACGTAAAACAATGGCTAATTGCTGAGCTGAGTATTTGTCGGGTGTGATCACAAAAGCGACCCGCAAGGCTGGAGTTGCACACTTGGATAAGGTCGCAATATGCCATGTCAGTTTTGGTATCAGGCTGCTGAAAGATGCCACCGGCTGAGTTTGTAGTGGCGAATAGGGATCATCTTCGATCACCGGCATTTGGAAGCGTTGCGCGATATCGGCAAGCGACTGACGGCGTTGCAGCGACAGGGTCGTCGTCGTCGGGTTATCCAGTGCAGGAATCAGGTACAGTGCTTTCGCCTGACCTGCCTGGCAGACAGTGGCTAAAGCTTCGGGAATAATACCCTCAGCATCACAGCTCACAGGCTGTAATTGAATCCCCAGTTGAATCGCAACCGCTTTCAGACCGGGATAACTGTATTCTGGGGTCAGTAAGGTCGCCCCCGGCGGCACCAGATACTTGCAGATGGCATAGAGGGCACTCTGCGCGCCGGCAGCAATTAAGACCTGTTCTGTCTCTACCTGTGTTTTATGCTGATTGAGCCAGTAAACCGCCGCCTCACGATCAGCCGGGTTACCGGCACTGTCCTGGTATTGCAACTGCAACATCCTGCGCTCATCGGCAATCAATCCCGCTATACCTTCCGGCAAACGTTGTTGTAACAGAGCGGTGACAGGCTGTGGCGGATTATTCATGCTGAGATCCAGCATGGACTGTTTTTCTGCGATTAACTGTTGCTGAACCGAGTCTCTAATAAAAGTGCCGCTGCCTTTATTACCCTCAACCAGACCACGGCGTTTGGCTTCATTAAAGGCACGGGTAACGGTGGTCAGGTCTACATGAAGCGTCTCGGCAATAGCGCGTTGAGAAGGCAGCCGATCACCGGGCTTGACACGACCGGCATAGATATCTGCCTCCAGTGCCTTGACGATGCCCAGATATTTTTTACCCGCTTCTGCTTGAAGATGTGGTTGCCAGATTGCCATCGCTAAATGTATGCAAAAAATATACATACAATATACGCTGAATTTTCTGCTGAACCAATCCTTTTTTGATTTTTATTTCATTAACTTAATAACTGATAATCATTTACATACACTAAAGACAACCAGTCAACATAAACGAACTCATGCTTACATGTATGCATATTTAAAGCAAACAATAATCCGAATAAAAAAAGGGTGGCACCCGAAGGTACCACCCCATCTCCTTATACAAGGAGATTCGCGCAGATAGGAGCTGACGACAGGTCAGTGACCGTCAGCATTATCTCTGACTGGTAATATCACCATTTTATCCATTGAAAAATATGAAAAAAAACCGCTTATTGATTCAGGGTCTAACAAATCTACTGGACTCATGATATCAGGCGCCTTAGTTCAAACTGGGCCAGGTGGCAATGAGGGAAAGCAAAAAAAAACCAGTTCACCGGGAATGAACTGGTTTAGAAGGTGGAGTGAACTGTCATTGATAGTTCGTAATCGAGCTTATCAGTTTGATGCGAAATTTACGTGAAATGGCTCAAGCTTAATCAGGAAATGATGCAGTTTGCTGGAGTCAGACTTTTAGCACTTTGATGGAGCAATTATGTATCTTCACAAACTCCCTGAGTTGCTGATGCCCTTTGACACCAAACTTCAATGGTTTGCCTTTTAGATGGTACAGGATGCCGGTTCTGGTAACTGCAATACCCGTTTTGGTTTTTGCGTTATAGTCGACATGAGCCAGCTCCTGGGTAATCACATCAAAGCCATAAGCACTGGCATAACCAATGATATGTTTATCGCCACTTTCGACGACTTCAAACAAGCCCCAGCTCATTAGTTGGCCGCATTCAGACTCGGCTCTTGCTTCCATACAAATCCTCACTCAAAGTGGGCGGTGTTCCCTGCCGGATGAATCAATATTCAAGTGCAAACTTAACCGATCACAAACTGTGATACAAGTCACAGTTTACAAATGAACTGATGAAGGATGTGGAATGATACAACGTCGATAAGATAATAATGGTCGGGACAGAAGGATTTGAACCTTCGACCCCCTGCACCCCATGCAGGTGCGCTACCAGGCTGCGCCATGCCCCGACTGTATGCGTGTTAACGTTTGGGAATGTCCGGAAGGACTTGGTTAACGACGGCGTGTATCTTAGCAAAACCCGGCCTGAAAAGGTAGACCGGGCTTTACCAAATATCACATTTATTTTTTTGAACTGATGTCAGCCAGTCTCTGCCAGGTACTGACGACGGTATCTGGGTTCAGCGAAATACTGCTGATACCGCGTTCCAGCAGCCATTCTGCCAGATCGGGATGATCCGATGGGCCCTGACCACAAATACCGACATATTTACCGGCATCACGACAAGCTTTGATAGCCATATCCAGCATTTTAAGTACTGCCGGGTTACGTTCATCAAATGATTCGGCCACCAGCGCTGAGTCACGGTCAAGACCTAAAGTCAGCTGAGTCATGTCGTTTGAGCCGATAGAGAATCCGTCGAAGTACTCGAGGAAGTCCTCAGCCAGCACCGCATTGGAAGGCAATTCACACATCATGATCAGACGCAGACCGTTTTTACCACGTTCCAGACCGTTTTCCTTGAGGATATTAATGACCGATTCTGCTTCCTTAGTAGTGCGGACAAACGGAATCATCAATTCGACATTAGTCAGGCCCATTTCATCACGAACGCGCTTCATGGCCTCTGCTTCCAGCTTGAAGCACTCAGCAAAGTCTTCAGAGCTGTAACGTGACGCACCGCGGAAACCAATCATTGGGTTTTCTTCATGCGGCTCGAACAGTGGGCCACCGATGAGGTTGGCGTATTCATTGGATTTGAAATCTGACATCCGCACAATCACGGTTTCCGGATAGAAAGCAGACGCAATAGTGGAGACACCCTCGGCAATACGGCTGATGTAGAACTCTACCGGATCACCATAGGCTGTGGTGCGCTCAATAATTGCCTCTTTGACCTCACCTTCCATCTCATCCGCGTTCATCAGCGCTTTCGGGTGAATACCGATCATGTTGTTGATGATGAATTCCAGACGCGCCAGACCCACACCTTTGTGCGGCAGTTGGGCAAAGCTGAACGCACGATCAGGGTTACCAACGTTCATCATGATCTTAACTGGCAGTTCGGGCATGTTGTCGAGTTCTTCAACGCGATGTTCGAATTCCAGCAGGCCGTTGTAAATATTACCTTCGTCACCTTCGGCACAGGAAACAGTGACCTGGCTGCCTTCCGCGACTTTTTCTGTGGCATCACCACAGCCAACCACAGCCGGGATACCGAGTTCACGGGCAATAATCGCCGCGTGGCAGGTACGACCACCCCGGTTGGTGACAATCGCTGAAGCCCGCTTCATGATAGGCTCCCAGTCCGGGTCAGTCATATCAGTGAGTAGCACATCGCCGGCTTCAAACTTGTCCATTTGGTCCAGGCTGTTAAGCAAACGCACTTTACCCTGACCAATCTTGCTGCCAATGGCACGACCAACGGAAAGTACTTCACCTTTCTCTTTCAGCAGGTAGGACTCACGGATATTTTTGCTGCGGCTCTGAACCGTCTCAGGACGCGCCTGAACGATATAGATGCGACCGTCATTGCCATCTTTGGCCCACTCCACGTCCATCGGACGCTGGTAGTGTTTCTCGATGGTGACGACCATTTTTGACAGCTCTTCCACTTCCTGGTCGGTCAGACAGAAGTGCAGGCGATCGTTACCCTCTACATCAATGGTTTTGACCGGAGAGGCTTTATCACCTGAGTAAACCATCTTGATGGCTTTCTGACCGACGGTACGACGCAGTACAGCAGGTCGGCCGGCAGCCAATGTTTCTTTGTGAACATAGAATTCATCAGGATTGACGGCGCCCTGCACCACCATTTCGCCCAGACCGTAGCTGCCGGTAACAAACACAACATCGCGGAAACCACTCTCGGTATCCAGCGAGAAAGCCACACCGGCGCTGGCGATGTCAGAGCGGACCATTTTCTGTACACCGGCTGACAAAGCCACTTCGCTATGATCAAAGCCCTGGTGATCGCGATAAGCGATGGCGCGATCATTAAACAGGGAAGCGAAAACTTCACGGATTTGTTTTTTGATGTTGTCGAGGCCGGACACATTGAGGAATGTTTCCTGCTGGCCGGCAAAAGAAGCATCCGGCAAATCTTCTGCCGTGGCAGAAGATCGAACCGCATAACTGGTTTCAGCGCCGTACTCTTTTTCCAGCGCCGCGTAGGCTTCATCAATCGCCTTTTCCATCGCGGCCGGATAAGGGATAGTCATAATCCAGTCACGGATTTGACGACCGGTTTTTTGCAAAGCAGTAACGTCATCGACATCCAGATCACGCAGCAGGTCATTGATTTGATCCTGCAGGCCATCATGGGCGAGAAACTCTCTGTAAGCATCAGCGGTTGTCGCAAAACCACTAGGAACAGCCACACCCAGTGGTGCCAGGTTTTGCAGCATTTCACCCAAAGAGGCGTTCTTGCCACCGACTCTGCCTACATCCTCCATGCACAGCTGTTCCAATGGGACAACGTATTCGGTCATAGTAATAACTACCTTGCTTTCTTTAATTTATTAAATTTTAAAACTGATTCACGCACCCGCTCCCGCCCGAGCCCAAGGGCACGAACAACGCGACTGGAAATTTCTTCAATTGAAGTATTCGTGGTCTCGAAAACCGGAATGCCGACTTTGTCGAACATTGACTGAGCTTTTTCCAGTTCCGCCTGGCAGATTTCCAGTGACGAGTAGTTACTGTCCGGCCGACGCTGGCGTCTGATGCGACTCAGCGGCACCGGCTTGATCGTCAATCCGACAAGCTTGTGGACATTGTCCTGCAGACATTGAGGCAGTTCCTCTGAGCCCAGATCTTCCGGTGTCAGCGGATAGTTAGCCACTTTTAATGAGAAGTTCATCGCCAGATACAGGCTGGTCGGGGTTTTACCACAACGGGAAACACCGGCCAGAATGACATCCGCCTCTTTATATTGATCCGGGCGAACACCATCATCATGCATCAGCGAGAAATCAATCGCATCAAGCCTGCGCTGGTAGGTCGTATCGCTCAGTTTGATTCTCGAGACCCCAGCTTTTTGCGAGGATTCTACACCAAAATAACCCTCAAGGGAGCCTATAAAGCTGTGAAAAAGGCTGATCACGCAGGCATCTGCACTCTCGATGATGTACTGCTGCTGATCCTGAACCAGGGTGCTGAAAACCACCGGCTTTAATTCTGCTTCTTTACTGGCCTCATTGATCTGATCGCGCGCGATTTCGGCCTTTTCAACCGTGTCGACGAAAGCCAGCGTGATGGTTTCGAATTCCAAATCCGGAAACTGCGCCAGTAGGCATTTTCCGTAGGATTCAGCGGTGAGTCCTGTCCTGTCAGAGACGAAAAAAACTTTCCGACCGTGCTCAGATTGATGCTTTTCGTTGTCTTTCATGCGCTAATCATGTGCTGAAAAGCATCGATTGATCAACAAAAATTTAACGCTGAGACTGTTCCACCGCTATCTGCGGACTCACCTCACGACGCAGAATCTTACCGTTTTTTGTACGGGGAAAATCCCGGGCGATATAGAGCTTTTTGGGCGCCTTGTAGGCAGCCAGATGTTGTTGACCAAAGGCATGCAGTTCATCGGCAGTGACTGACTCGCCGTCATGCAAAATGACATAAGCCACCACCAGCACTTTATCCTTAGCGATTTCCTCGCCTACTGCTGCACAATCACTGACTGCCGGATGCGATTTATAGACCCGCTCTATTTCATAAGGCGACACGCGGTAGCCAAAGCTCTTGATAATGTCGTCTTTGCGTCCGAGGAACCAGACATAACCGTCTTTATCCAGGCGGGCGTAATCGCCGGTAAAGAACCAGCCATCATGGCGCAGCTTGGCAGTCTCTTCCGGCAGATTCCAGTACGCCAGAAACAGACCCGGGTCCGTGTCCGGCACACAGATCATGCCTTCTTCACCCACTTTTACCGGTTTAAGCGTGTCCGGATCGAGTAGACGAATATCATGGCCAGGCTGGGGAAAGCCGGCTGATCCTGGTCGAATCGGCCTTGATTTGGTCTCGCACAGATAATAGGAAAACTCCGACATGCCTACCGCTTCATAGATGTCGATGCCGAAACGCTGCTTCCACTGGGTTAAAACTTCGTCTGACAAATGCTCACCGGCGCTCATGCAGTGTCTGAGGCTGGGGACATCGTCCCTGTTGAATTCCGTTTTCTGCAGGACCTGCCGGTAAATCGTGGGCACACCGATAAAAATCGTCGCTTCGTGCTTGGCAATCAGTCTTGGCCACAGGGTCGGATCATTCTTGCCTTCATGCACAATCACGGTTTTTCCCAGATAAAGCGGGTCCATCAGACCGGAGCCCAATACATAAGTCCAGTTAAACTTGCCGGAATGCAGAATTCTGTCCTGCTGATTATCGGCAAAATCAAACCAATAACTCGACGCCGGTGTACGGCCAATCATCGCCCGGTGAGCATGCAAAACACCCTTGGGATAACCGGTTGTACCGGAGGTGTAAACAAGATAAGCCGGATCTTCGGCCAGCGTTTCTTTGGGTGGTAACCATTTATCAATGGCCGCAACCGACTCATCCAGATCCAGCACTTTGAGGCCTTGTACCTGCTCACAGTCGCCGCGGCCGGATAACAGCACCAGTTCAATCTGTGGGCACTGAGCCATTTCTTTTTTCAGTTCACCCCAGAATGCTTTATCGGTCACAAGCACCCTGGCCCCGGAATCCTTGGCAAGATAAATCACTTCTTCCACTGTCAGCAGCGTTGAAGTCGGAACCGACACCGCGCCGAGTTTCATCGCCCCCAGAAACGCGGTGGGATAATTCAGACAATTCGGCAAGCGGATCAGCACTCTCTCACCGGCCTCAATATCTTCGTGCCGCAATAACTGAGCGAATTGATTAGTTCGGCGTGATAGCTGGGCATAGCTGATTTGATCGGTGCCGAGTTCATCATCCTCAACAATCATCGCGGTGGTTCTGCCCAGTGTGCTCGCAAGATGCTTATCGGTACAGGCCACACCAATATTGAAATGGGTGGGCACTTGCCAGTGCCAGTGTGGGAAAGCAGGCAGATTTCTCATAATATCGCTCCGTATGGCCAGTTCTCACGAATCACCTGAGCCGGCATCAGTTGCAATACCTCGATGGCAAACTGGCGATCTTCCGGTTTCAGGGCTTTTAGGGCATTGGCCCGTAACAGGGTTTGCAGGGCTTTACCGAACATCGGCGGGTCCAGCATCTCCCCCTCAAACTTGATAGCACCACCCAACAGGGCATCGGCTTCAATAGCCGCCTTGAGAATGGCGATTTTCTGATTGATATCCGTCGGTGACGGGGTATAAGCGACTTTGCACAGGTGAATATGACCGGGGTGAATCACCTGTTTGCCGGTCAGGCCCATCGCGGTCTCCTCACAGGCATGCTTATAAACGATGCGGGATTCTTCTTCGCCATGTAAATCCAGCCAGCGCCGGACATCATGTGGCTCGACAAATTTTTCCGGCATGCTGGATGAGCCAATCAGGGTTTCCACCCCACCGATTACGCCTTTACCGGCGATCCGTGCTTCAAACATGATTTGATACAGAAAATGCTTGAGTTCTTCAGTCCATTTTTCCGGCGTGATATGGATACCCATCGCCTTGGAAAAGTCATGAATACCGAACACCACATGCTTAACCGTGCTGTACTGCATTAAATCCGGCGCGATTTTGAGCGATTTGGGATGCTCGATAATCGGCTGTATGGTGATCTTGTTATTGATACTGACCAGCAGATTGGACAAGTCCCGTACTTCCGGCGCGCCATAGGCTTCACCCGCCTTGGCCAGCATCACCACGTCAATGCAGTCGCCCATATCACGGACCAGATCCATGTCCTGCTCATATTCATAGGTACGGAAAGGATTCACCCGCACAGCAATGGTCACGTCTTTGTTATATTGGCGAAGCCCCGGCAATTCCTGACGCAATAAAGTCCGGCTCATCTCTTTCTGTCTGCAGCCGTCTTCCAGATCAAAAATCAGGGTGTGGGCCCGGGTTTCATAGGCGTGTTTTTTGATGCGCTGCGACGCCTGCTCCAGATCCTCATAGATACCCAGTGACGGGGCATACTTCACCGGTGGGTAATAAAGCTGAATACCGGGCCAGTAATCGCCGAGTACCGTGTTGTTGAAAACCCGGCAGAAATCAACATCTGCAAACGGTTCGGCATATTGTTTGTTGGGATATTCCATCAGCTTCCCCCTGTTATCAGTGCAGGCTATGAGCCTGTTTTTTGTGCCAGCATCGCCTGTTCCTGCAGGCTGGCTTCACACACCGCTTCTGACACGCGCTTTAACAGGCGCGGATCAAACGGTTTGGGAATAATGTAATCAGGGCCGAATGTCAGCGTGTCCAGATCGTAGGCTTCCAGTACCGAATCCGGCACCGGCTCTCTGGCTAGTTCCGCCAGTGCATGCGCGGCGGCAATTTGCATCGCCTCACTAACCTGCGGCGCCTTGGCATCAAGTGCACCGCGAAACAGATAGGGAAAACACAGCGCGTTGTTCACCTGATTTGGAAAATCGGAACGGCCTGTCGCCATCACCAGATCCTCTCTGGCCGCTTTAGCCAGGTCCGGCAGGATTTCAGGATCGGGATTGGCCAGGGCGAATACCACCGGTTTTGCAGCCATGGTTTTGAGTAGCTCAGGTGGTAAAGCATTGGCTGCCGAGACGCCGATAAAGACATCAGCGCCTATCATCGCATCGGCCAGCGTTCTGTCTGTTGTGTTTCTGAGTAAGTCACTGACTTCCTCACTGACGCCGCTTATACCTTTGAATAAAACACCGGATTTATTGACCAGCGTGATATCGCTGGCCCCCATGGCTTTGAGCAATCTGGCGGTCGCCATACCGGCCGCGCCGGCACCGAGGAAAACAATTTTGGCTTTGGCCAGCGTTTTTTCCTGTAAAGCCAGCGCATTAATCAGCGCGGCACAGATAACAACGGCGGTGCCATGTTGATCGTCATGAAATACAGGAATGTTGAGCCGCTGCCGTAATTCCCGTTCAATGCGGAAACAGTGCGGTGCGGCGATATCTTCAAGATTGATCCCGCCGAAAGTCGGCGCGATATTGACCACTGTCTCAATAAAACTCTCAACCGAAGGCGCATCGACTTCAATATCAAAGACATCAATATCGGCAAAGCGTTTAAATAAAACCGCTTTACCTTCCATCACCGGTTTGCTGGCCAGCGGTCCGACATTGCCCAGGCCCAGCACCGCAGTGCCATCGGTGATGACGGCAACGAGGTTACCTTTGTTGGTATAACGATAGGCGGTTTCCGGATCACGATGAATTTCACGCACCGGTTCCGCCACGCCCGGCGTATATGCCAGAGACAACTCGGCCCCGGTGGCGCAGGCTTTGCTGGATTCCACGCTGAGTTTGCCGGGCCGTGGAAACTCATGATAATCAAGCGCGCGCTGTTTGTAGCTAGGCTGGTTGTCTGTCATCGGGTTTACTCCAGTTCGTTCATATAATGATGTTCATCGGTGACGCAGAGACCGACACGCCACTCCATCGGTTTGTCGCCGTAGGTGTAGGCCACCCGCTCCACTTTGAGCAGTGGAAAGCCGGGTTGTACCTTGAGTAATTTGCAGTCTTCGGCGCTGGCAGCGACCGCAGTCAGTTTTTCTTCTGCACGCACCATCGGAATGCCGTAAACCGTTTCGTACATGCTGTACAAAGAACCGTTATGGTCGTTAATACGTGCACTGTTGAGGCCACGGAAAAACTTGGCCTGAACGATGATGTAATCCAGGATTTTAGGCTCGCCGGAAAAAGTCAGCAGGCGCTGAATTTCAATGACGGCAGTCCCTTTTTTAAGACCGGTCAGTTGTGAAATCTCAGCCGAGGCCTTGAGGCGTTTGCATGACAGCAGTTCGTTATTCAGCGGCTGCTTGTGACCATCGGCCGCGGTCAGACGCAGAAAACGCAGTTTGCTTTGCTCTTCTTTATGGGTGGCGACAAAGGTGCCCTTGCCCTGACGGCGGATCAGAATATTTTCCATAGCCAGCGCATCAATCGCTTTCCGCACTGTGCCCTGGCTGACATTGAAACGCGCCGCCAACTCAATTTCACTGGGGATGCTCTCGCCGGGCTTCCACTCCCCTGCAATCAGGCTCTGAGTCAGAAATACCTTGATCTGTTCATAGAGTGGTTTGAAAACCGGCGCACTCGCTGATTTGCTCATTATCATTCCTGTTTGGTTATCGAACATATCTCATAGCCTACCAAACCACTCTTATATAAGACACAAGTAATTCGTGTCGCCTTCACAGTCATATTCTGACTTTTCTGCTGAAACTAATAACTATCAGCCCCTGATCAATGATTTGTTTAATCAGGCGTCATCACTGTGATTGTCAATCTATAACAGTTATTTCAACTTGTCTAGTGTTTTATATCTTATATAAGACATAAGATAAATATTGACACTCTTAAAATAACGGGGATAGAATCATTTCACGCATCAGCAGATGCTGATATCAAAGTGAGATTGTTATGACTGACTATTACCGGCCAAGACGTTCCATGCTGTATGTGCCGGGTTGCAACCCGCACTATCTGGAGAAAGCCCGCAGCCTGCAGGTGGATTCCATTATTCTGGATCTGGGCGCCCCTATTCTGCTCTCTGCCAAAGAAGAGTCCCGCGCCAATGTGGTGAAGGAACTGAAAAAAGGCCGCTACGGCAATCGCGAGGTCGTAGTGCGGGTCAATGATCTCGACTCTGAGTGGGGTTATGACGACGTCAATGCCGTCGCCAACCTGGGCGCAGATTCCATCCTGTTTTCCAGTATAGAAAGCCAGGATGATGTCATGGCCGCCATCAATGCCATGGAGGAAGCTGGTAATACCGAAACCCCAATTATGGTCATGATCGAGAGCCCACTGGCCGTTTTGCATGCCGAAGAAATCGCCCGGGCTTCAGATCGTATTGCTTGTATGGTGCTGGCCACGTCGGATCTGATTTCAGACCTGCATGCCAGACCCACGCTGGAACGCACCGCCATTCGCACCAGTCTGTCATGGGTTGTCCTGGCAGCACGTGCGTATGGCCGTGCAGTTATTGATGGGATTCACAGTGATCTGAAAGATATGCAGGCCTTTGAATATGCCTGTCGTATCGGAAGAGATATGGGCTTTGACGGCAAGTCACTGGTTCACCCCTTCCAGTTGCCCTATGCCAACGATGCTTATACCCCCAAACCCGCCGAAGTAGAAATGGCGAAGGAAATTATTGAAGCCCTGAGTGAGGCGAATAAGGCAGGTCGAGGCACTGTGCTGGTTAATGGCAAGCTGGTTGAACATCATCATGTGACCGCGGCCAAGCGCTTCCTGCTGCTCAGTGACATGATCAAAGAGCTGGAGTTGGATAATGACTAAGCCGCAATTCAATCAGGGCCGTTTTTTCGAAGATTTCAGCTTGGGAGAAACGATTGTGCATGCTACGCCCCGCACCATTACCGAGGGCGATGCGGCACTGTATATCGCTTTGACCGGGTCCCGCCATATCGCCCACTGTGCGCAACCGGTCGCCCATTCACTGGGCTTTGCTGATAAAACCATCGATGATCTGCTGACTTTCCACATCGCCTTTGGCAAAAGCGTGCCGGATATCTCGGTCAATGCCGTTGCCAATCTTGGCTATGCCGAAGTCCAGTTTCAGCATCCGGTATATGCCGGTGACACGCTGACGACTGAAACCGAAGTTATCGGTCTCAAGCAGAACTCGAGTGGCAAGAACGGTATCGTCTTTGTTCGTTCAACCAGCTTTAATCAGAACCACAAAGCAGTGCTGTCCTGGGTCCGTTGGGTGATGGTGCATAAAAAGGATGTCAATGCCCCGGCACCGGAGACCGTGGTGCCGGAACTGGCTCAGGTCGTCGCCGCAGAAAACTTATTCATTCCAGCTGAGCTTGATGCCAAAGACTTCGAAGCCAATGTCACCGGTTCCAGCCGTTTCTGGGAAGACTTTGCAGCCGGCGAAAGACTCAACCACCCTGCCGGAATGACCGTTGATGACAGCGATCATACCCTCGCTACCAAGCTGTATCAGAATAACGCCCGACTGCACTTTGATGATTTGATGATGCAGCAAAGTGCCTTCGGCAAACGGCTGATGTATGGCGGCCATGTCATATCGGTCTGCCGGGCGCTCAGCTATGACGGCCTGGAGAATGCCCTGTTTATCGCCGCAATTAACGCTGGGACCCATGCCAACCCCAGTTTCGGCGGCGATACTTTTTATACCTGGACCGAAGTGCTGGAAAAATGGTCCCTGCCCGGTCGCTCAGATCTGGGCGCACTTCGGCTGAGAATGGTCGGCCTGAAGAACCAGACGGCTGACAGTCTCGACTCCACCCACATCGATATTGATGGTAAACGTCAATATCACCCTAATGTCGTGCTTGATCTCGACTACACCGTGTTAATGCCGCGTAAGGCATAAGGAAGAAGCAGGCTATGAATATGACTAAACTGACTCATCCCAGCGAAGCGCTGTTTGAAGGCGAACGCGCGTTCCCGATTATTCCCAGTTGTGAGCATTTTGCCGGCAGTGAAAAGCTGATCACCAAGGCTTTAGGCCTGCAGGACAGTATCGGCCCGGTATTTGATATCACTTGTGACTGTGAAGATGGCGCCGCCGCGGGTACTGAAAAAGCGCATGCCGAGATGATCGTGCGCGTGCTTAACTCGGACCTCAATAAACATAAAATGGCCGGTGCCCGCATCCACGACTATACCCACCCCTGCTGGCAGCAGGATATCGAGATTCTGGTGCCGGGTGCCGGAAATGTCCTCAGCTATATCACGATTCCTAAAGCAACCTCGGTCAACCAGGTTGCAGAGATGATTGGCTTCATCCAGAAAGTTGCCCGTCAGCACGGTATCGAACGCGAAATTCCGGTTCATGTGTTGATCGAAACCCACGGCGCTTTGAGAGATGTGCATCAGATCGCCGCCCTGGACTGGATTCAGGTACTGGATTTCGGTCTGATGGACTTTGTCAGCGCTCACCACGGCGCTATTTCTGCCACCGCCATGCGCAGCCCCGGCCAGTTTGATCACCGTCTGCTTGCCAGAGCCAAGGCGGAAGTGGTTGCCGCTGCCCTCGCTAATGGGGTCGTGCCCGCCCATAACGTGACACTGGACCTGAAAAACGAAGAGGTGACTCGCTCAGATGCCTCCCGTGCCCGTCATGAATTCGGCTTTCTACGGATGTGGAGTATTTACCCGACACAGATTAAAGCGATAGTGGATGCGATGAAACCGGATTACAGCGAAGTGCTTGCCGCCGCCTATATCCTGCTCAGCGCACAACAGGCTGACTGGGGACCGATTCAGTATGAAGGCGAGTTGCACGACCGTGCGACCTACCGCTATTTCTGGGAATTACTGCAGCGAGCCAAACAAACCGGTGTTGACCTGCCTGCTGAGGCGGATAAGGCCTTTTTCGGATAAGGACGGATTATGACAAACATTTCAGCTGGTGCCCGTTTCAGACAGGCGGTCGCCGAAGAACATCCCTTACAGGTCATCGGTGCGATTAATGCCTACCACGCCCGCATGGCTGACAAAGTCGGTTACCGCGCGCTTTATGTTTCAGGCGGTGGTGTCGCGGCCGGCTCGCTGGGCTTGCCGGATCTGGGCATCTCCACGATGGATGATGTGGCCACAGACGTCGAGCGCATCACCAATGTCACCGACAAACCGGTACTGGTTGATATTGATACCGGCTTTGGCGGCGCTTTTAATATCGCCCGTACGGTAAAAACCATGATTCGTGCCGGCGCAGGCGCTGTGCATATTGAAGATCAGGTACAGAACAAACGCTGTGGTCATCGGCCTAACAAGGCGATTGTTAGCCAGCAGGAAATGGTCGATCGCATCAAGGCCGCAGTGGATGCCAAAACCGATAATGATTTCGTGATTATGGCCCGCACCGATGCCCTGGCCGTGGAAGGACTCCAGTCAGCTATCGATCGTGCCTGCGCCTGTGTTGAGGCTGGTGCGGATATGATTTTTCCTGAAGCCATGACCGAACTGGGCATGTATCAACAGTTCGCCCGGGCAGTGAAGGTACCGGTACTTGCCAATATCACGGAATTCGGCAGTACACCTCTATTCACAGTCGATGAACTGGCCGCTCATGACGTAAGTATGGTGCTTTATCCCCTTTCCGCTTTCCGAGCGATGAATGCCGCCGCGCTCAAGGTCTATCAATCCGTTCGTGAGCACGGTACGCAGCAGCATGTCGTCGATTTGATGCAAACCCGCAGTGAACTCTACGACTACCTCGATTACCACGCTTTCGAACAGAAGCTGGATGAACTTTTTAACAACGATAAATAAATGCAAGCAATGATTTAACAGGCAGCTCGGCTGCCGGGAGAAGACCATGACTCAAGTTCAGAAAAAGAAAAAAGGCGTTGCCCTGGCGGGTGTATCAGCTGGTACTACGGCAGTCTGTACCGTCGGCCACAGCGGCAATGATCTTCATTACCGTGGGTATGACATTCTGGATTTGGCGGCCAAGGCCAGCTTTGAAGAAGTCGCCTTTCTGCTGATTCATGGACAGTTACCCAGTCAGGCTGAGCTTGATGCCTATCACGCTAAACTGAAAAAACTCAGAAATATCCCTGATGCACTGAAAGTCGTGCTGGAACAATTGCCTCCGACCGCCCACCCGATGGATGTGATGCGCACAGCCACCTCCATGCTGGGTACGCTGGAACCGGAACAGGCCGATCACAGTGCCGAAGGCGCACGCAATATTGCAGACCGTCTGATTGCCTGTCTCGGCTCGGCCCTGCTTTACTGGCATCATTTCAGTTTACATGGCAAGCGAATTGAACTCGATACCGATGATGACTCGATTGCCGCGCACTTCCTGCACTTATTGCATGGCCAGTCACCATCTGATTTGCATATTGCCGCCATGAATGAATCACTGGTGCTTTATGCGGAACATGAATTCAATGCGTCGACCTTCACCGCCAGGGTGATTGCCGGCACGCTGGCGGATTTTTACTCCTCTATCACCGGGGCTATCGGTGCCCTGAGCGGGCCAAAGCATGGCGGTGCCAATGAGGCCGCGATGGAAATCATTCAACGATATGCCAGCCCGGATGAGGCAGAAACCGACATCATGCGACGCATGGCCAATAAGGAAATCATTATTGGCTTTGGCCACCCGGTTTATACCATTTCCGATCCGCGCAATGTCGCTATCAAAGAAGTTTCCAGAAGGCTTTGTGAGGACGGGGACAATATGAATCTGTTCAATATCTCCGAACGGATCGAACAGGTTATGTGGCGGGAGAAAAACATGTTCCCTAATCTGGACTGGTACAGTGCCTCCAGCTACCACATGATGGGCATTCCCACCGCCTTTTTCACGCCGATCTTCGTGATTTCTCGGGTCACAGGATGGGCCGCTCATATTATCGAACAGCGGATTGATAACAAGATCATCCGTCCCAACGCCGAGTATACCGGCCCGGCCGACCGGCCGTTTACCCCTATTAGCGAACGCGGCTAAGCCCGTTTTAGACTGAGGAAATTTTTATGACCGCTGCTTTTTCCAATGTTCGCCCGGCACCTGACAAGGTCCTGGTCGACATCGCCGACTACGTCAGTGACTATCTGGTCACCAGTAAGGAAGCCCTGGATACCGCCCGTTATTGCCTGATGGATACTTTGGGCTGTGGCTTTGAAGCCCTGTCCTACCCTGCCTGTACTAAATTACTGGGTCCGATCGTGCCGGGCACGATTGTCCCCAACGGCAGTAAAGTACCGGGCACGCAGTTTCAACTGGATCCGGTTCAGGCTGCCTTCAATATCGGTGCCATGGTGCGCTGGCTGGATTTTAACGACACCTGGCTGGCGGCCGAGTGGGGTCACCCGTCGGATAATCTGGGCGGCATTCTGGCTATCGCTGACTTTCTGTCACGTAATCGCAGCGATGATCAGCCCCAAATCACCATGCGTGATGTGTTGATTGCGATGATTAAAGCCCATGAAATTCAGGGTGTACTGGCGCTGGAAAACAGCTTTAACCGGGTTGGCCTGGATCATGTGGTGCTGGTAAAAATCGCCTCCACTGCCGTCGTCACCGGTCTGCTCGGTGGCAGCAAGGACGATATTATCAATGCCGTTTCCAATGCCTGGGTCGATGGTCAGAGTCTGCGTACTTATCGCCACAGCCCCAATACCGGCTCGCGTAAATCCTGGGCGGCGGGTGATGCGACCAGTCGTGCCGTTCGACTGGCTCTGATGTCGATGAAAGGAGAAATGGGTTATCCCACCGCACTGACCGCCAAGACCTGGGGCTTTTATGATGTCTTTTTCAAAGGTCAGCCATTTAAATTCCAGCGCCCCTACGGCAGTTATGTGATGGAGAATGTCTTATTCAAAATCTCTTTCCCCGCCGAATTTCATGCCCAGACCGCAGTCGAGTGTGCCTTGCAGTTGCATCCCGAAGTTGCCGATAAAATCGATACACTGAAAAAAATCGAGCAAATCGACAAGATTGTACTGACCACTCATGAGTCTGCAATTCGCATTATCGACAAACAGGGACCGCTCAATAACCCGGCCGATCGGGATCACTGCCTGCAGTATATGACGGCAGTAGGACTACTCAAAGGCAGCCTCACAGCGGCGGATTACGAAGATGCGGTCGCCGCTGATCCGCGTATTGATGCCCTGCGCGACAAGATGGTCTGTATTGAAAACCCAGAGTACACCAAAGATTATCTGGACCCTGAGAAACGCTCGATTGCCAATGCAGTACAGGTGTTTTTCAAGGATGGTTCACACTCCGAACAAATCGCAGTGGAATATCCTATTGGCCATCGCCGTCGCCGTGCTGAAGGTATTCCGGAACTGGTCCGGAAATATAAAACCAATCTGGCGCGTCGCTTCCCTGAACGTCAGCAAAAAGCGATTCTCGATGTGTGCATGGATGAAGCCAAGCTCTCGGCCATGCCAGTAAGTGAGTTTGTCGATCTGTTTATAATTTGAGTGTAGTCACGGTTTTAGTTGCCATCAACAGTGGGCCGTATTAGCATCAGCGTGTGCTAACCCTTACCTGTTTCCACTAACATGGCTTCGATTACCCGGCTTATTTACTGGCTGTGTATCGGCATTATCGTCATCACGGCCTTGAGTATTCTGCTCACGGCCTGGTGGCTTGGTCAACGTTACAGTCACCAGGTCGCCAGTCAGCAGATCCAACGCGCCGATTATTTCCTCAATGCCTACCTGCAATCTGAGGAAACGCTGCACACCACAGCGGTGATGGGGGTGATTACCGATTTCGGTTTCCGTAGAACGGTCGCAGATGGCGACCCGGCCACCATCACCAGCATGCTCGACAATCATGCCCAACGGGTCAACCTGGATTTGTTGATGATTGCTGATCGTGATGGTGAAGGACTCGCAGCCTATGGGACCTCGATAGACAGACAGCACATCAGCAGGCTCTATGACCTGATGAAAGCAACACCGGAGAGCCCCAGACTTATCGCTCTGGAGCATGGTTTTTACTGGCTCTACCTGTCAGCGATTAAAGCGCCACATACGGTTGGTTATGCGATTGCAGGTACAGCGCTTGACAGAACAAAACTAAGCCATATAAAAACGATCACCGGTCTGGATTTGCTGATTCATTCCCGGTTGCGGGGGTATAGTCTTGGCTCCGACAGTCAGCTACAGCAAATTGTCGATCCGCGTCTGGTGCACAATGATCTGCCCTCGCTCTGGCAAAGACAGCCGTTTATACATCGTCAGCTGGACATTGCTTCCCTGCCTGCTGAGGATATTTCAGTGGTCATTAGCGCCGACCTCTCTGCCTTCCATCAACAGTTTGATCGCTTTAGTCGTACCCTGCTGATCGTCACTGCGATCCTGGTTTTCATCATTACCCTCATCAGCCTGACGGTATCTCGCCGCATGTTTATGCCGCTGGAAAGCCTGCATAAAAAACTGCTTTATCGCGCCAGTCATGATCCAATGACCGGTCTGTCCAACCGGATTACGGCAAATGAAAATTTCCATCGCCAGTTAAATCAGGCTCAGCGTACCGAAAAACCGCTGATGGTCGCCCTGCTGGATATTGATCACTTTAAACAGATAAATGACTCGCTGGGTCATGCAGCAGGTGACCAGGTACTGACGGAAGTGGCGCAGCGTCTCAAGCGTTGTTTAAGGCAGTATGATGTGCTGGGACGGTTTGGCGGTGAGGAATTCATTGTGGTCACCAGCTTGCCTCAGGGTGACAGTGAGGGTCAGTTACAGCGACTGAAAAACACCATTGCAGATAGCGAGTTTATCTACAAAGGCAACGCCCTCTCGCTCACTATCAGCATAGGAGCCTGTTTTGTGGATTTTGCCAGTTACAAAGACCCGCTCTCACTAGACAAGCTGCTGGAATGGGCCGATCAAAGCCTCTATCAGGCTAAGGGTAAAGGTCGCAACAAAATCGTCATTAAACACTGTCTACAGAATACCACTCAGACCACGACGCTGGACTAGCGATAAATGATGTCTTTCCTTAGTGGTGCCAGTCTCGCCAGCAACTGATTCTGAACCGGATGTGGGACATCGGCCTGATACATCGCATTGATCAGCAGATCGACAAGGTGATTAAAATCGCGTTCTGTTATCGCCATACCATCGTGAATCTGCTGCATGCTGTCGCCGCTGTATGTACAGGGCCCATCACTGATATCACATAAATGCCAGGCTAGATGTTCTCTGAAACGCTTGACGTTGGCTTCGGCAAAATAGTGGAAGATTTGCTCGTCCCGACCAATGTTCTGCACAAGATTATTAACAATTTTATCGACTCCGGCCTCGCCGCCCAGCTTGTCATAGAGCGTGGTTTGCTCAGTTCCTGCACAGGCAGTGAGGCACAGCATCATAATGGCCATCAGTGTTTTGAGTTTGGTCATCAGAAGTTACCCATAATGGATAGATAGAGGCCGTCCTGATCGTCGATACCGGCAATTTCACCGAGATCGATATAACCAGCGGTGAGACTGATTGTTTTATTAGGTACCCAAGCAATAAACGCACTCTTCCAGTCATCTTCCTGCAGGCCAAGGTTATCCGGTTTATGGCGGTACTCAACACCAACAGCGACATGTCTGCCCAGCAACAGGGCGGTGGATGCTTCAAACTGCCATTCATACCCTGCGCCCTCGGCACCGAAACCCAGCAGTCCGATCTGATTTGCCTCGGTATAACGGCCGGTCACATTCCATAGCCAGTTCAGACCGGCCACCGCGCCCAGGTGCAGCTTCGAGGCGGCCAGGTAATAATCAGTGCCGGAATCATCTTTGGCCCCCAACAGATTGGCGACCAGGGGATCATGCAGTTTCTTGTACTGAATGCCCATACTCAGTTGCGGAAACCGGCTGTAAACAATATCACCATACAGGCGCATTTTGGCTCCAAGCACCCGTTGACGGATATTCAGATTCAATGATTCAACGTGAAATTCCTGCTCAGCCAGGGACAACTCAAGCCGGTCGTAGAGGTTAAGCTGAGCGCCAAACACATCAAGGCTATAATCATCCAGCGTACCTCGGCTGGCAAACGCATTGACAGCGATTTCATCACGACTGGCATAGCCGGCCAGTTGTGCCCAAGGCACCAGTCCGCCGCCAGCAGCGCCCTCTATCTGGGAAACACCCGGTGTGGCGATCAGTTTGCCATCCGCCGCGAGAGCGATGCCCGGTAACAGACTAAGAAGGAGAAAGATTGTTTTCATTGACATAATCTCTTTGCCACGGCACGACGGCATCTGCTGCCAGTGGTCTACTTATATAGTAGCCTTGGATGTAATCACAGCGCATCTGCTTCAGCAAGGCCAGTGAGGCTTCATTTTCCACCCCCTCAGCCACCACCAGAAAGCCGAGCCCATGTGCCAGTTCAATAGTGGAGCGCACTATCAGTTGATCCTTGGGTGACTGCTGCAGATTCATGATAAAGCTCTTATCAAGCTTGATTTCATCAACCGGCAGCCCCTTCAGCTTCGACAGTGATGACTGACCAATCCCGTAGTCATCGATAGCAACACTGAAACCGGCCTGCCTCAGGCTTCTGAGCGAAACCACGACAGAAGCTTCATCATGCATGATGTCGCGTTCTGTCAATTCCAGTGTGATAAAGCTGGGCGATATCTGATATTTCTCACTGCAGGACAAGACAAAATGTTCGAATTCGGGGTGCGCCAGGTCCTGAGCCGACACATTGATAGCAGCACCGATCAGATAACCTTTCTGATGCCACGCTTGCAATTGTGACATCACATTCTCAAACACCCAGTAGGTCAAATCAATAATCAATGAGGCTTCTTCAGCCAGATTAACGAACAGCTCGGGCGAGACAAAGTGTTTGTTATCACGCTGCCAACGAATCAGCGCTTCCATTTTGGGTTGTTCCTGAAAATCCAGACTGATCTTGGGCTGGTACATCATGAACAACTGACCATTGCCACCGGCGAGGATCACCTGTCGCAGTGACTCGATCATGGCGAGACGCTGCATATGCGCTTCATCCTCGCCGTCTTCATAGTAATGAATTCTCTGCTTGTTCTGACGCGCGAGATCCAGTGCGATATCAGTACGGCGCAGCATGGTTTCCGGTTGTATTCCATCATGCGGATACAAAGTCACCCCAGCATGCAGATCCAGCTTAATGGTCAGCTCAGACACTTTGAAGGCATGTTCCAGTTCAGTAAGAAACCGGTCTACCACATAGACCTGTGTACCATCGGGATCTGCTGGCAGAACAGTGAAGAACTCAGCCCCTTCCAATCTGCCGGAAAACAGTGTGGCCTCGTTCATTGTGCGTAAGCGTTCAGCGAGTGCCTGTAGACAGGCATCAGCAATATCAGCACCGAGCCGATCATTAATCTGGCGGAAATTGTGAATACTGAATGCCACCAGGATCAGCGGCGTATCCCCGGAAAAATGTTCAAATAGTAACTGTCTGACAGTGCCACTGTTAGGTAAGCCGGTGAGTACATCGTGGGTCGCCTGATAGCGTATTTTGTCTTCACGCAGTTTTATCTGCTGCCCCATCTCATTGAAATGGCTGGCAAGCGTATCGACCTCCTCGCCGGCATGCAATTCCAGCGATTTACTGTATTGCCCCCGCGCGTAATCCTGAGCCAGGCCACCCAGTTTTTTCAACGGCTCGGTCAGACTTCTTGCAAACAGAATACTCAACAGTGAAGCGGCGATTGCCAACAGCATCGATAGCAGAAAATTTTTCGCTAGTGTTTCATCAAACTGTTTGTAAAATGGCGCCAGGCTACTGACGAGCATGACACTGACCGGTTCATTACCCGCTGATGTTAATGCCATTTCTTCGCTGAAAAAGGCTGGCCGTTCAAAAATCAGCCAGCTGGATTTCTGCTGCGCTAGAGCTTTGCGGAAATCATCAAAGTGTTCCAGTCTGACACTGGTGCTCAGCAGATGCTCATTGTCCTGAAAGAAACTGATATCAAGTCCTGTCAGATTTTTCAGCTCTGTTACCGAGGCCTGATCAATCTCGAATCCGACAATGGTGTAGGCCATGATATGCGGCGCTCTGACCGGCAACAGCATCAACTGATAGATGTGTTTATCCAGCGTAGCGAACATCACTGTATTTGGATTGGCGATGAGCCTTGCCACCGCCTCATCGTCCAGGCGTGTCTGAATCGACATTTTCTCTGTGCTGGAGCTGATTACCCGACCTGACATGTCGGTCAGCACCATAACATCGGCATTAATTCGATCCCCGTGATTGTCGAGGGCACTCTGAATCGTGGCTTCATCGGAAGTCGCCACCGCACGCTTGAAACCAAAATCAGCAGTCAACACCTTGCTGGCAGTTACAAGAAGCGAAGCCTGGGCATTGAGGTATTGCGAAAGGATCGCTTTGGCTTTGCTGACATCTTCCTGAAGCAGTTTTTCATTAACCCGGTTAGCGCTCCACCAGGTATTGGCCTGGATCACGATAGCGGTGAGAAAAACCAGGGTGGCGCAGAGCAGGAAAATCTTGTTTCGAAGCTTAATCTGCTGAAGAAACTTCACCAAAAGTATCCTCAAAACTACCGGTCGGTGCCGGTTCTACAGTTTCAATCCGTATGCTAAAGCGTCCTGAAGTATCACGCTGCAATTGTGTCAAATCCAGGCTTTGAATTGTTTCGGGTCCCCGAGCTTGGTGTTTGTGCCAGACATTGACATGGCTGATAGCGGACTGACTTTGAATCGTCGCCTGTCCGGTCTCATCGGTCATCACGGTCTGGTCACTCTCCGACACGTAGATGTAGGCAATCATTGTGTCATGGATATTACAGCCCAATACCACGACCCCATGGCGGGGGAAATTAATGGGATGCTCCGGGGTATCAGCGTAAAGTTTCAGTTCAAAGGTCTTGGCCTCGGAAAAAGAGTAAACATGGTGGCGTATATTGTCGCTGTTGGGAAAGTCCACAGACTGGCCAGCGTTTATGATCAGTTGTTCGGGCACAAAACGCTTGTTCACTTGATCAATCACTGCCACCGGCCCGGATTCATCCGCTGTGGCCATTGGGCGACCTGGTTCAATCACCACATCTGAAAGCGGTTTACCCATTTCGTCAGTGACCATGAAATGCAATTGCTCAGCTGAGGCGTTGAAAGTCGATAACAGCAACAGGCTGAAAAAGCCGGATCGCAATGTCCCGGTGAGGGGCGAGTGAAGAATCAACAACATAAAATTGTTTGCCTCTATGGAGTCACCATACTAGGTTTCAGGCTGTGATAGCACAAGTGCAAACGGCTACATTCCAGTCCTTCAGCTGGGGGTGTTTGCCAGTCTGGTTGTTCAGCATATCCGTGCTGTCGCTATGGGATAAAAAAAGCCGCTGCATCGGTATCGATGCGCGGCTTACTCTTAGTCATTAGTAATGGGCTTTAGTTCAGTAATGTTTTTAAATCTTCCAGCTCTCTCAGCAGTTCCCGAACCAGTTCTTTCTGATCCTGCTTATTGGTGGTAACCGTTTTCACTTCACCCGATGGTGTCAGTTGCTGACGGGCACCGCCGATAGTGAAACCCTGTTCATAGAGCAAAGCGCGGATTTCACGAATCAAAATCACGTCATGACGTTGGTAATAACGGCGATTACCACGGCGCTTGACCGGTTTGAGTTGGCTAAATTCCTGTTCCCAGTAGCGCAGCACGTGCGGCTTCACGCCGCACAGTTCACTCACTTCACCGATGGTGAAATAGCGCTTACTCGGAATGGGCGGTAATTCGTTGTTGTTACTCGCTTCCAGCATAACTGTCCACCCTCGCTTTCAGTTTTTGGCCGGGTCTGAAAGTCACCACACGACGGGCAGAGATGGGGATTTCTTCACCGGTTTTAGGGTTACGACCAGGCCGTTCACTCTTGTCTCTGAGCTCAAAGTTACCGAAACCGGATAATTTAACCTGCTCACCGTTTTCCAGTGCGGTACGAATCTCTTCGAAAAACATTTCAACCAGCTCTTTGGCTTCACGTTTGTTAAAACCCAGCTCATCGTAGAGTTGTTCCGTCATATCGGCCTTAGTCAGTGCCATGTATACCTCTAAATTCTTCTTTTAATAATACTAATCAGGATCTTATCGTTGCACCGACAGCCTGTTCCAGTGTGTCAGTCACAGTTTTGATCAGCGCATCGACTTCATCATCTTTGAGCGTACGTTCACCGTGCTGGAGGTGGAAAGCCATGGCGAGACTCTTCTTACCGAGCTCGACTCCATCTCCAGTATAGACGTCAAATAGTTGAAATGACTTAAGAATATCAGAATCAATTGCGCTCAGGCAATCTTCTATTTGACCGGCGGTGACCGCCTCGTCAACCACCAGGGCCAAATCCCGGCGTATTGCGGGATATTTGGATAAGGCAGTAAATTCAGGGATTTGGGCCAGCAATACCGCAGGCAGACTCAATTCGAACAGATACACCCGGCCATTCACATCAAGCGGCTTCTGCAGTTTTGGATGCAGGGCACCGAGCCAGCCGATGGCTTCTCCGTTCTTGTAGATTCTGGCTGTCTGGCCAGGGTGCAGCGCAGGATGCGTTTCAGCCTGGAAGCGAATGTCGCCACCGGTGACACCGAGTAATGCTTCAACATCGGCCTTGGCATCGAAAAAGTCGACTTCACGGGCTTTTTCAGACCATTGTTCAGCATCTTGATCACCATAGATCAGGCCGCCGATACGACGCTCCTGTTCGATGTTGTCGAGATCACCTTTAAACACGCGTCCGACTTCAAACAGACGTACCCGTTCATGCTGGCGATTGGCATTATAGACCAGCGCCTGCACCAGGCCCGGCCACAATGCGGTGCGCATCACCGATAAATCCGCTGAAATCGGATTGGCCAGCTTAATCGGGGCTAAATCATCTTCAGCCAGTAAAGACTGCAGCTTGGGTTCGACAAAGCTGTAGGTCACCGCCTCGAAATAGCCGCGATCGACCAGCAGATTCTGCAGTCGTTCAAGCTGCGTCAGCCGTTCAGTGATATTACTGGTCAGCACCGTACCCTGCGGACGGGTTTCCGGCAGTCTGTCATAACCATAAAGGCGACCCAGTTCTTCAATCAGATCCACTTCAATGGCTAGATCAAAACGGAAGCTCGGCACGGTCACCTGCCAGCCGTCTTCAACCCGGGTTAAAGCCAGTCCCAGACGACTCAACTGCTCGCTGACTTCAGCGGCTTCGAGGCTGATTCCCAATACCCGCTTAATCCGGTCTTCACGTAAATGAATAGATGCTGTTGACGGTAAATCCTTGTCACTAAGCACTTCTGTCACCGGGCCTGCTTCACCACCGACAATGTCTAGCAGCAAAGCTGTTGCCCGCTGCATGGCTTGTTGGGCCAGTGCCGGATCGACACCACGCTCAAAACGGTGTGATGAATCGGTATGCAGCCCATATGCGCGGGCTTTACCGGCAATGGCATCGGGACTGAAAAACGCTGCTTCCAGGAACAGATTATGGGTTGTTTCAGTCACACCGGACTGTTCGCCGCCCATAATACCGGCCAGCGCCAGTGGACCGTTATCGTCAGCAATCAGCAAGGTCTCTGGCTGAATCTCAATCTCCTGGCCATCAAGCAGGGTCAGCTTATCCCCGTCCTGTGACAGTCTGACGCTGATGCCATTGTTAAGCTTATCCAGATCAAAGGCATGCATGGGCTGCCCCAGTTCCAGCATGACATAGTTGGTTACATCGACAACCGGACCCAGACTGCGCAGACCACTACGACGCAGTTTCTCCTGCATCCAGACTGGCGTTTCCGCCTGCGGATTCACGTTCTCGATAACACGGCCCAGATAGCGCGGGCATGCAGCCGTGGCACTAACTTTGACAGGGAAAGTTTTATCCGAACTCGCCTTAACCTCGTCACAGTTGACTTGGCAGACATCGGTAGAAGTCAGTACACCGACCTCGCGGGCGACACCGGCCACACCCAGGCAGTCACTGCGGTTGGGTGTCAGATCAATATCAATCGAGACATCATCCAGCCCCAGATAAACGCGAAAGTCCTCTCCTACCGGCGCTTCATCTGCCAGTTCCATCAGGCCATCAGCAGATTCAGTGAGGCCCAGCTCTTTGGAAGAACACAACATGCCGAAAGAAGGCACACCGCGCAGTTTGGCTTTCTTGATTTTGAACTCGCCCGGTAGCACCGCGCCAACCACGGCCACGGGTACTTTCAAGCCTTCACGCACATTACTGGCGCCACAGACAATTTCAAGCAACTCGGCATCACCAACATCGACCCTTGTCAGACGCAGTTTATCGGCATCCGGGTGCGGTTCCACCGATTTCACCTGGCCGACGCGCACGCCATTGAAATCACCGGCGACCGGTTCGACGGCATCAACTTCCAGTCCGGCATTGGTCAGTTTTTCTACCAGCGCAGCGGTGTCCAGTTCCGGATTCACCCACTCGCGTAACCACTTTTCACTAAACTTCATTGTTAATTATTCCCGCCGATTATTTGAACTGACTGAGGAAACGCAGATCGTTATCAAAGAACAGACGCAGGTCATTGACGCCATAACGCAGCATCGCCATCCGCTCGACACCAAGACCAAAGGCAAAGCCCAGGTATTTTTCACTGTCGATATTCACGTGCTCAAACACATTCGGGTGCACCATGCCGCAGCCGAGGATCTCAATCCAGCCGGTGTGGCTACAGACACGGCAACCCTCGCCGCCACAGATCACGCACTCAATATCCGCTTCCGCTGAAGGCTCGGTGAATGGGAAATAAGAGGGACGGAAACGCACCTTCAATGGCTTTTCAAAAAAGGCCTGCAGAAAGTCGGATAACACACCTTTCAGATCGGTAAAGCTGATGTTTTCATCCACCATCAGGCCTTCAACCTGATGAAACATGGGTGTATGCGTCAGATCCGAATCACAGCGATAGACACGGCCAGGCGCAATCAGTCGCAATGGCGGCTGATTCTCTTCCATCACCCGGATTTGTACCGGCGAGGTATGGGTGCGCAGCAGCTTATCGGCATCAAAGTAAAAGGTGTCGTGCATCGCACGCGCCGGATGGGTCTCCGGAATATTCAATGCGGTGAAGTTATGGTGACTGTCTTCGATTTCAGGGCCTTCGGCGACATCAAAACCGATGTTACGGAAATACCGCTCAATCCGTTGCAGGGTACGGGTCACCGGATGCAGACCACCTACTTCGCTGTTGCGTCCCGGCAGCGTGACATCAACAGTTTCCGCTTTCAGCGCAGCCTGCATCGCCGCTTCAGCCAGCGCTTTGCCACGTTGTTCGACCAGACCGGTGACTTCCTGCTTGGCCAGATTCACTGACTTACCAATGACCGGTCGATCTTCAACACTGACATTACCCAGCTGTTTCAGGTATGCCGTGATTTTGCCTTTTTTGCCCAGGTATTCGACGCGGACATCATCCAGTGCCCGGTTATCCTGTGCTTCCGCCACAGCCTGCCTGGCTGTTGCCGTAATTTCTTCTAAAGCCTGTAACTGTGACGACAGTTCAGCCATATTTCCCCCTCATCAGAAACAAAAAAGGGCCGTGGTTGCGGCCCTTTTTTAGTCACTACAGCACTAAGGCTATCGCTCTTTACAGGCGATTTACTTAGCCAAAGCTGCTTTTGCTTTTTCCGCGATAGCTGCGAAAGCCGCTTCATCATGCACGGCGATATCAGCCAGTACTTTACGATCGATTTCAATTGACGCTTTCTTCAGGCCATCGATCAGACGGCTGTAGGACAAACCGCAATCACGAGCAGCCGCGTTGATACGCGCGATCCACAGGGTACGGAAGTTACGTTTTTTCTGACGACGGTCACGATAGGCATATTGACCGGCTTTGGTGACAGCCTGGACGGCAACACGGTAAACGTTCTTACGACGACCGTAATAACCTTTCGCTTGATCCAGAACTTTTTTATGGCGTGCGTGTGCAGTTACGCCGCGTTTTACTCTAGGCATCGGAAAACTCCTTAATTACAGATTTGGCAGCATTTTACGGACTGACATGTGATCTGCTTTGCAGACTGTCAGGGTAGAACGCAGCTGGCGTTTACGTTT
Organism: uncultured Methylophaga sp.; assembly: GCA_965229455.1. Lineage (GTDB taxonomy): Bacteria > Pseudomonadota > Gammaproteobacteria > Nitrosococcales > Methylophagaceae > Methylophaga. The sequence goes on along the minus strand of OZ245877.1, from coordinate 1,118,060 downwards.
GGTGCTTTTCTTGGTCAGGATATGACTGGTAAAAGCTTGTGAACGCTTGAATTTTCCGCTGCCAGTGCGTTTAAAACGCTTGGCGGCACCACTGTGGTTTTTTAACTTAGGCATTGTATTTACAACTCCGCATTCAAATTTATGTAGTTATTTTTTACTGATTGGCGACAAAACCATGATCATCTGCCGACCCTCTTTTTTGGGACGCTGCTCGACACTTGAAATCTCGTCCAAATCTGCCGCCACTCGTTCGAGTAATTTCAGACCCAGATCCTGATGTGCCATTTCACGTCCGCGGAAGCGGAGGCTGACTTTCGTTTTGTTACCGCTTTCAAGGAAACGTACCAGGTTGCGTAGTTTTACCTGATAATCCCCTTCTTCTGTGCCAGGCCGGAATTTGACTTCCTTAACCTGAATTTGTTTTTGTTTTTTACGAGCTTCGGCTTTTTTCTTGCCTTCCTCAAACAAAAACTTGCCGTAATCCATGATACGGCAAACCGGTGGTTTTGCCTGAGGGGCAATTTCCACCAAATCCAAATCGGCATCCTCGGCTTTCTGAAGTGCTTCCTTCAAGGAAACAATACCGAGTTGCTCACCGTTAGAATCCGTCAATCGTACTTCTTTGGCTGTGATTTCACCATTCAGCCGTTTCTGATCTGTAGCGATGTTCTAGTCCTCTAAAATAATTCGACCGCGGCGAGCGACGTCTTCCTTCAGCAAGCTGGCAAAGTCAGAAACCGGCATGGCGCCGAGATCTTCACCCTTGCGTGTACGTACCGCCACGGCTTGATTCTGTTCTTCGCGTTCACCGACAACTAATAAATAGGGAACGCGGCGAAGTGTATGCTCGCGTATTTTAAAGCCAATTTTCTCGTTTCTCAAGTCTGTATCGACTCTAAAGCCTTGTTTCTGCAAATCCTGAGCAACTTGTTTGACGTAATCGGCCTGTTTATCGCTGATGCCCATCACCATGGCCTGCTTGGGTGCAAGCCAGGTTGGGAAGGCACCGGCATACTCTTCAATCAGAATGCCAATAAAGCGTTCAAGCGATCCCAGAATAGCACGATGCAGCATCACAGGAACTTGTTTACTGCCATCGTCAGCGACATAGTTGGCGTCAAGACGTCCTGGCATTGAGAAATCGACCTGGATGGTGCCGCACTGCCAGACACGGCCCAGGCAATCTTTGAGCGAGAACTCAATCTTGGGACCGTAGAATGCCCCCTCGCCCGGTTGCAGATCCCAGTCCAGTTCTGCGGCATTAAGCGCCTGCTCCAGCGCATGTTCCGCTTTGTCCCAAACTTCATCACTACCGACGCGGTTTTCCGGCCGGGTGGATAATTTAACAATGATTTCGTTGAAGCCGAAGTCTGCATACACTTCATGCAACAAATCTATAAACGTCGCCACTTCTGACTGAATCTGATCTTCAGTACAAAAGATATGCGCATCATCCTGGGTAAATCCGCGCAGACGCATCAGGCCATGCAAAGTACCTGAGGGTTCGTTACGGTGACAGGAGCCGAATTCGGCCATACGCAACGGCAGGTCACGGTAACTTTTGAGGCCCTGATTAAAAATCTGAATGTGGCACGGGCAGTTCATCGGTTTGACCGCGTAGTCACGGCTTTCCGAGTGGGTGCTGAAAATCATGTCACCGAACTTGTCCCAGTGGCCGGATTTTTCCCATAAAGTACGATCGACCACCTGTGGTGTGCGCACTTCCTGATAATCGTTGTCACGCAATACGTCGCGGATATAGTTTTCCACCACGCGATAAATCTGCCAGCCGTTGTCATGCCAGAAGATCATGCCGGCCGCTTCTTCCTGCAGGTGGAACAGGTCCAGGCTCTTGGCGATTTTGCGGTGGTCGCGCTTTTCAGCTTCTTCCAGGCGGTGCAGATACTGTTTCAGCGCTTTCTTATCCTGCCAGGCTGTGCCGTATACCCGCTGCAGCATTTCATTATCGGATTTACCACGCCAGTAGGCACCAGCGAGTTTCATCAGTTTGAAGGCTTTCAGTTTACCGGTGCTGGGCACATGCGGTCCGCGGCACAAGTCGACAAAGTCGCCCTGACGATACACCGACAGCGTTTCGTCTTTGGGAATATCTTCCAGAATCTCGGCTTTATAGATTTCGCCCATATCGCGGAACATGTCGATACCGGCATCGCGCGAGATTTCTTCGCGGCGCACTGGCAGGTCTTCTTTGACCAGTTCTTCCATACGCTTTTCGATCTTCTGCAGATCGTCCGGGGTAAAGCCCTCCGGGTAAGAGAAGTCGTAATAAAAGCCGTCTTCGATGACCGGGCCGATGGTGACCTGTGCTTCCGGGTACAGCTGTTTGACGGCCTGCGCCATCAGATGTGAGGTGGAATGACGAATGATATCCAGGCCTTCTTCATCACGATCAGTGACAATCGCGACTTCAGCATCATCATTGATGACGTGGGATGTATCTACCAGTTTGCCGTTGACTTTACCTGCCAGCGCAGCACGGGCCAGACCGGCACCAATGTCATAGGCGATATCGTGAATGGAAACAGGGTGATCAAACTGGCGTTGACTGCCATCGGGAAGGGTGACTGAAATCATGTTCAATTCCTTGGTTGTGGCCTATACGAGGGGCCTTAAAAACCAAAAAAGCACCTAGCGGTGCTTTTGGAAAACTGGTAGGCACGAGTGGATTCGAACCACCGACCCCCACCATGTCAAGGTGGTGCTCTAACCAACTGAGCTACGTGCCTGCCGGAGAAGCTGCGAAATTATACGCAGCCTGAGTCATATTGCAAGCCTTTTAAACCGCAACCGGTCCGATAGCCACTTTACGCAGATGTTCCAGTTCATCACGCAGCCTGGCGGCGTCTTCAAACTCCAGGTTTTGCGCATGCTTATACATAGCCTGCTCGATTTGATTGATGCGTTTGGCCAGTTGCTGCGGCGTGAGCGAGGCATATTCGGCCTGCTCTTCTGCAACCTTGGCAAACTGTTTTTTGCCGCCTTTTTCGGGCACTTCGTCCATGCCGGTACGAATCGCCTTTTTAATGCCCTGCGGGGTAATACCATGCTCTTCATTGAAGGCAATCTGTTTTTCACGGCGGCGTTCAGTTTCCTCAATCGCTCTCTGCATCGAGCCGGTGATTTCATCGGCATAGAGAATCGCCTTACCATTCAGATTCCGGGCGGCACGGCCGATGGTCTGAATCAATGACCGATCACTTCGCAGGAAACCTTCCTTATCGGCATCGAGGATCGCCACCAGCGAGACTTCCGGAATATCCAAGCCTTCCCGCAACAGGTTGATACCCACCAGCACATCAAATTCCCCCAGACGCAGGTCACGGATAATCTCTACCCGCTCCACCGTGTCGATATCGGAGTGCAGATAACGGACTTTGACGTTGTGCTCGCGCAAATATTCGGTGAGGTCTTCCGCCATGCGTTTGGTCAGTGTCGTGACCAGTACCCGTTCGTTAACGGCAGTGCGTTTGTTAACTTCGGACAGGAGATCATCGACCTGGGTCCCGACCGGGCGGATTTCGACCTGCGGATCGACAAGCCCGGTGGGTCTGACCACCTGCTCGACCACGGTACTTGAATGCGCTTCTTCATATTTACCCGGTGTTGCCGACACAAAAATCGTCTGAGGTGCCAGCTTCTCCCACTCTTCGAACATCAAGGGGCGATTATCCAGTGCAGATGGCAGTCGGAAACCATAATCGACCAGCGTCTGTTTACGGGAGCGGTCACCTTTGTACATGGCACCAATCTGCGGCACCATGACGTGGCTTTCGTCGATCACCAATACTGCATCATCAGGCAGGTAATCAAACAGGGTCGGCGGTGCCGCGCCCGGATCGCGGCCTGACAAGTGCCGTGAGTAGTTCTCGATACCATTGCAGTAGCCCAGTTCCAGCAGCATCTCAATATCAAAACGGGTGCGCTGCTCCAGACGCTGGGCTTCCACCAGTTTGTTCTGATCGTTGAGTTCCTGCAGCCGTTCGCGCAATTCTTCCTTAATCGCATCCACCGCCTTGAGCAGGTTTTCACGCGGTGTCACGTAGTGGGTTTTGGGATAGATGGTGATCCGGCTCATTCGCTGCAACAATTCACCGGTGAGCGGATCGAAATAGCTGATTTGTTCGATCTCATCATCGAACAGCTCGACCCGTACCGCATCGCGTTCGGATTCCGCCGGAAAGATATCAATGACCTCGCCGCGCACCCGGTATGTACCTCTGTGCAGTTCAATATCGTTACGGGTGTACTGCAGTTCAGTGAGCCGCCGCAAAATGTCGCGCTGGCTGATGACATCGCCCTGCACCAGATGCAGTACCATTTCCAGATAGGCGTCCTTTTCACCCAGGCCGTAAATACAGGACACGCTGGACACGATAATCGCGTCCCGGCGCTCCAGCATCGCCTTGGTCGCCGACAACCGCATCTGCTCTATCTGCTCATTGACCGAGGCATCCTTGTCGATAAAGGTATCGGATGAGGGCACGTAGGCTTCCGGCTGATAGTAGTCATAGTAGGAAACAAAATATTCCACAGCGTTATCCGGGAAAAAGTCTTTCATTTCACTATAAAGCTGGGCAGCCAGCGTTTTATTGGGGGCCAGAACCATAACCGGACGCTGCACGGCTTGCGCAACATTGGCGACAGTGAAGGTCTTGCCCGAACCGGTGACCCCGAGCAGCGTCTGCCACATTTCACCGTTCTCCAGGCCTTCGATCAAAGCAGCGATTGCGGTCGGCTGATCACCGGCCGGAGAAAACTCGCTGACTAACTGCAATTCTTTACTCATACGTCTTTAGCATCGATTTAGTTTGGCGTATATTACAAGGGTTTATTTATCTTTCGGCGCGCTTTTTCAAGTTCGGTTGAAGGATAAATCTGGCCTTTTTGCTTAATTTAGTAACGTTTTACTGAAGGAAAGATTTTGACTATCAAGCTCTCCCAACGCGTTCAAAACATCAAACCCTCACCTACCCTTGCGATTACTGCCCGCGCTGCCGAGCTGCGGGCCGAAGGGAAAGATGTGATTGGTCTCGGTGCGGGTGAACCCGACTTTGATACCCCGGAACACATCAAACAGGCTGCTATCAAAGCCATCAACAGCGGCATGACCAAATACACCCCGGTTGATGGCACTGCTGATTTGAAACAGGCGATCATCAAAAAGTTCGCCCGTGACAACGGCCTCGATTACGAAGCCAAACAGGTTCTGGTTTCAGTTGGGGGCAAACAGAGCTTTTTCAACCTGGCACAGGCCTACCTTCAGGCGGGTGATGAAGTCATCATACCGGCACCGTACTGGGTTTCCTACCCGGATATGACCCTACTGGCTGATGCCAAGCCGGTGATTATCGAAGCCGGTCAGGAAAATCAGTTCAAGATTACGCCGGAACAACTGGAAGCCGCCATTACTGACAAAACCCGTCTGTTTGTGATTAACAGTCCGTCCAATCCGACCGGTATGGCATACAGCCGGGCTGAACTGGAAGCCCTGGGTGAGGTGCTGCGCAAACATCCGGATATTCTGATCGCCACCGACGATATGTACGAGCACATCTACTGGGCGGATGAGCCTTTCTGCAATATCGTTAACGCCAATCCAGACCTGTATGACCGCACTCTGGTCATGAACGGTGTTTCCAAAGCCTACTCGATGACCGGCTGGCGTATCGGTTACGCCGCAGGCCCGGCTGAGCTGATTGCCGCCATGAAAAAGGTCCAGTCACAAAGCACCTCCAACCCCGCATCGATTTCACAGGCTGCTTCGGTCGAGGCGCTGAACGGTGACCAGGCCTGTATTGATGAGATGCTGGTCGAATTCAAGAAACGCCATGATTTTGTGGTGTCAACGCTCAATAGCATTGAAGGCATCGACTGTCTGGAAACCGACGGTACCTTTTATGTCTTCCCCAATATTGCCGGTGTACTCGATCAGAAACCGGCGTTGAAAGACGATATGGACTTTGCCGAAGCCCTGTTGGTAGATAAAGGCGTTGCCGTCGTACCGGGCAGCGCGTTTGGCCTTAAGAACCATGTACGCCTGTCTATTGCCACCAGTGAAGACAACCTGCGCAATGCCCTCGATCGCATTGCCGCCTTTATCGCTGAATAATCAGCTTTTCTGTTCTTTCTCGGACAGTTCCTCCTGTGGGGAGCTGTCCGACTCTGAACTGCCGGTTCTGCTCGGTTTTAAATCATTCTCGATCCATTCCCTGACCACATCCTGATCCCGCTTTCTGGTCAATTGCTCAGTATGGATATTGATAGGTTGAATCCGTGTATGCGGGCGATGCTCAATTCGAAATGAACGTCTCGCTCCCACCGGGAACCGACTCGGTCCATGGATCACTGCCACCCGCAACTCCAGTGCTTCAATCTCGTTCAGAGAACTGTGACTGTTAACCTCTTTGTGCTCAGCAAGCAACATGTTGCGGAAAGTCCCCAAGACAATGTAACCGCCGGAAAGTAACGGGCCCTGTCGCAGGCTTTGCTGGACATTTTGCTGCTCAGGATTGATACGCTGAAAATCGGTAACCGTGCTGGTTTGCGTATGGCCGTCCTGATAATGAACCGTAGCCTGTACGGTCTGCACATGGACCGGAAGTTCGCCCATGTTGACCAGCAGACAAATTGCATCCGGGTTATCGTTCTGGGCGTGATGAAAAACCAGGTAAGGCCGGCTGTTGCGACGATACTGCAAAAAAAACAGCTGGAAATAGATCACCCATATCACAGCCATGATCGCTGTGCTGATCGGTGCCAGAAACTCCAAGCAAAACCTCCTGAATCGATCGTTTGTTTAGCGCAATTGAGTCAAACCTTACCGGCTTTGAAAACCGAAAATCAAACACTTAAGCCGGCTGTTTGTCTGATGGCTTTATGAATTGGAAAAAAATAGGGCTAATCCTTGACGCCCCCGGTTCAAGCCTCTATCATACGCATCTTTCTGTTCCCCGATAGCTCAGTTGGTAGAGCAAATGACTGTTAATCATTGGGTCGCTGGTTCGAGTCCAGCTCGGGGAGCCAAACAAGATACCCGAAAGCCCTGAAAACCTGTTTTCAGGGCTTTTTTGTTTCTGCTTCCGCCAATCATCTCCCCGCCTCACGATATCGATAATCTATGACTGCCTTCTCTTCTCTGCCCCTGTCCGTTCCACAGCTGGATGCACTGCGATCACTCGGTTACGAAACCATGACTGAAGTGCAGACACAGACATTGCCCCTGACACTCCGGGGTCAGGACATCATTGCTCAGGCCAAAACCGGCAGTGGCAAAACGGCTGCCTTCGGCATCGGACTCCTGCATCAGATCAATCCGCGCTTTTTCGGTGCTCAGGCCCTGGTCTTATGTCCTACCCGTGAACTGGCCGAGCAAGTGGGTAAAGAGATCAGAAAGCTCGCCCGCTTTATACCCAATATCAAACTGGTGCTGCTGTGTGGCGGCAAACCTATCGGACCCCAAATCGGATCTCTGGAACATGGTGCCCATATCATCGTGGGTACGCCAGGGCGCATTCAGGACCACCTGCGTAAAAACACCCTGAAGCTGGATGGACTTAAGACATTAGTGCTGGATGAAGCAGATCGGATGCTGGATATGGGCTTTGCCGAGGTAATGAAAGACATCATTGCGCAGATACCGGCATCACGTCAGACGCTGCTTTTCTCGGCGACTTACCCCGACGGTATCCAACAAATCAGTCGCCAGATTCAGCGGAATCCTACCCACATTCGTGTCAGCGCCGAGCATCAGTCGACGGTGATCGAGCAGACTTTCTATGAAGTCGGCGAATCACAGCGCGATGACGCACTGATCGCCCTGTTTCAACACTACCAGCCTCAAAGTTGCGTCGTGTTCTGCCATACCAAGAAACAATGTGAGGCGGTAGCGCTGCTACTTCAGAAGCACCGGATTACTGCCCTGGCGTTGCATGGTGACCTGGAACAACGACAGCGTGACCAGGTGCTGGTTCGATTCGCGAATCAGAGCTGCCCGGTGCTGGTAGCCACTGATGTCGCAGCACGAGGATTGGATATCAAATCACTGCAAATGGTTATCAATTACGAACTACCCCGTGATCCGGAAATCTATGTGCATCGTATTGGACGCACTGGTCGCGCCGGCGAAACAGGCCTGGCGATGAGTATTGTGACACCGCCGCAGACACCCCGGATTCATGCCATTGAAAAATACCGCGACCATGATTGTCACTGTGATGTGCTCTCATCACTTAAACCAAAGAATGACTTTGCGCTGACAGCGTCTATGGTGACGATACAAATCGACGCTGGTAGAAAAAACAAGCTCCGGCCTGGAGATATTCTGGGTGCACTCACAGGTGACGCAGGTTTGGCCGCTAAACATATCGGTAAAATTGATATCTTTGACTTATCCAGTTACGTCGCCGTTGAAAGCACTGCGTTCAAGCAGGCTTTAAATTATCTGAATAAAGGTAAAGTGAAAGGACGCACTATCAGGGCACGAAGCCTGCTGTGATTGTAGCGTGTAAAACCAATGCGGCAGAGCCCGATATAATCCAGCCTTGTTCAATAGACTTCCTCACTCCCCACATAATGGGGATGGCAGTGAAGCTTCAAATCAAAGATGATGAATTCAGGAATAAGAACCTTGTCACCTGGACGATGAGGTTCTGACAAGGACGTTACCCCCCCTCCATCACGATAATAAGCTGACTGAATTTCGGCATCAGACTATAAGCTTTCCTGCTCCAAATTGGACAATCAAGATATTACAAACTCTATCGTGACTTCGATGGTGGAAAACTATTTCCAAGCCTCTGAAAATGAGGTATATTTTTTACATAATCAACAAGGAAGTGAATTATGTTACCTACCCCAATCTACAATGCCATGCCTTTCATCTACCTGGGAACAGGTTTCTCTATTCCGTTCGCATTGGAAAACGTCTTCGCTTTCGCATCAGGCGTCAGCTTCGGAGTTGCCGCTTGTCTGATTATGCGAGCGCGAATGTGGATATGAAGGCCTGTCCCTTCTGAGATGCTCAGTCCCGCAATATTGATCTTAATAGCAGCGCATCATTAATAATCTCAGCGGGCAAATGACTATCAAAAAGTCAATCTGCCACCGAACAGCTTGTAACTGAACCGGACGCTACGCCGTCGCTTCGTTGACAAGCATTAGCCATTTTCATCCCCTAGACAGCAAGCAAAAGCCACTAGAAGAGAAAATCCGACGTTCAGAGAAACCACCCTGCGTTTAGCAGAAATTCAGGCTCAGACTGAGAAGTGATTGCCTGCCACTACCTCTATCTTTCAATCAGTAGTGTGCCAGCGATAATGCCCTGATAAAGGGAGGCTTAGGGCAAAGCCCATACTTTCAGGGCATCGCCCCCTTTAAAACCGAACAGTTTGTTTCCACCAGCTACCGCCGCAATATACTGCTTGCCACCAATCTGATAACTGATAGGGGGCGCATTCACGCCAGCTTCTGTGGCTCCGGACCATAGTTTTTCACCGGTTTCAGCATTCAGCGCAAACAATTGGCCGTTACCTTCACCACTGAAAACCAGTCCGCTGGCGGTGCTGAGCACGCCGCCCAACAACGGTTCGGGTGTTTTATGCTGCCAGACCAGTTCTCCGGTATCAATATCGATAGCACTGAGCAAACCATAACGCTCATCGGTGTTGACGGGTGACATGGAAGAATATTGCACACCGGCTTCCCCATCTTTGCCCTCCAATTGGTGCAAGCTGTAAGTGACAGGCCAGTGAATACCGGCAATAAACACCAGACGGCGTTCAGGATCCAGCGATACCGGGGACCAGTTAGAGCCACCCAGCACGCCAGGATAAATCACAGTCCCCTCTCTGGACGGAGACTGGAACATGTTCTGCTGAGGCACGTAGGCTTCACTTTTGAATATGAGTTCGCCGCTATGGCGGTTCAGCACATAAAACCAGCCGGTTTTGCCAGCCTGACCGACAGCCGGAATCGACTGACCGTCACGTTGCACATCATACAATACCGGTGGACTGGCGACATCGTAACCCCACATATCATGCGGTACCTGCTGGAAATACCATTTCAGTTCACCGGTAGTCGCATCCAAAGCGACCAGAGAGGATGTATACAGATTATCACCGGGTCGAGATGACCCTTCCATCTGTGGCGATGGATTGCCGGTCCCAAAGTACAGGGTATCAGTCTCATGGTCGATGGCCGGTGTGCTCCAGGCTGAGCCGCCACCATAACGCCAGGCATCGGCATATTGATCAGCACTGGCTTTTTCGGATTCGATATCTCTGGGCAGTTTTTCACCATCCGGCGTGGCCTGAACAAAGTCCCCTTCCCAGCCCTGCTCCGGAATGGTATCGAATTGCCACTGCTGTTCACCGGTTTCAGTATCATAAGCTGCCATAAAACCACGGCGGCCGTATTTACCGGCAATTCCCACCACGGCGCCCAGAGGTGCATTCGGATCCGGTGAATCCAGATGCAGGCCATAGCCGACACCAGTGATACCTATAATAACGTTGCCTTTGTACACCATGGGTGCCATGTTGAGGCCCGCACCAGAGGTCCCGGAAACCTCACCCTCGGTATCGCCCTCTAGAAGAGAGACATCTTCACGAATGCCACTCTTGCCCTTGGTGACATCCTGATCCCAGAGTTTGTTGCCGGTTCGTGCATCCAGCGCAATCAGACGTCCATCCACTGTGCCCATAAATACACGGCCCTGAGATACAGCCACACCACGATTGGCTGGACCACAGCACATTTTGCGGGTTTCATCCCAGTCATGCTGGTAACGCCACAAACGCTCTCCACTGGTTGCATCCAGAGCAACCACATCATTAAAAGGCAGGGAGACATACATGACACCGTTTTTAACAATGGGGGTCGCCTGGAAGGTGGCTTCAATACCACTGTTAAACTCCCAGGCTGGTTCAAGTTCTGCAACGTTGTCAGGGTTAATCTGGGTTAGCGGACTGTGGCGCTGGTGTAGCTCGTTACCCCCAAACAATGGCCACTCTACCTCTGTTTCCACCGAACAGGCCGGGATCAGCACGGCGCAGGTCAAAGCCCCCAGAATCTGCCTTATCCGCATTGTTTTCCTCTCAAAAGTTATTGCTTTCCTGAACAGGACAACAGTTCAGGCTGATTATCACCAAGCCAACGCAATTTTTCCAGTCACTGAGCGTCACTGCCTGACTGCTGCATTATTGGTGCTTATTATATTTTTCCAACTAGAATAACATGGTCCTAATGTGTCTGACCTGCTGATATGGGCACATCCACGATAAGGAGTTTGAATGAGTCACAAGTTGCCAGATGAACATGCGATTCTCAGAATTATGGCACGGCCCAATGACGTCAATATAGCCGGTGATATTTTCGGTGGTTGGCTGATGTCACAGTGCGATATTGCCGGTGGCATTGTCGCCAGCCGACGCGCATCAGGGCGTGTAGTAACCGTGGCGGTCAAAGATTTCCGTTTTATCGCTCCGGTGCTCGTCAGTGATATTGTTAGTATTTATGCCGATGTTATCAGTGTCGGCACCAGTTCGGTCAGCATCAGTATTGATGTGTATGTAGAACGCAGACAGGCCGGTGAAGAAATCATCCTGCCCGTGGCCAAAGCAGAAATTGTGTATGTTCATATCAATGACGCCCGGCAACCGACGCCCATCGACTAAGTCATATCATTAAAATATAGCTACGCGTTGAAAGTCGAAAACTATACAGTGTATTAGTGCTGATTTTGTCAGGACGATATCAACCGGGTTAACCGTCCTGACTCTCGGTTCAAGCAACTGGCTTTAGTTCCTGCTCACAGCCGGTTTCAACCAGTCTCCTGATTCTGGACCAGTTCAAAAACAGCCTCCCCTGCTTATACCGAAGAGGGAAAAGGTCAATCACCCTGAACGCAAAGGCGAACTCATTGGTTCGCTTCTTGCCAACCGTATTGCTGGGTTCAAGCGCTTGTTGCCGCCTGCTGTTTTTCAGCTGCCGCGCGATCCAGAATATTAACCGCCTCACTGGCGATGGGACTCAGCGCTTCACCATCAGACTGTCGATATTCGATAATCATTGATTTCATACTTCGAGCCCAGAAGCGTTGGATATGGCTGGCTACACGCTCGGCAGCCTCCTCATCAGGATAAGCACCATTATTCGCCGCGATCTGATTGATCATACGGATCAGGGTATCCAATTGGTTGTGACTCATTCCGGTAATTCCTCAGACTGCCCGGCGGGCTTTCTCATGTTGATCCTGACTATCTGGATCGTGATAAACAATATGTCGGCCATCGCGGGCAAACCCCACCAGCTTCATCCCGACTTCCTGCGCCTGTTCCACAGCCAGTGACGTTGGTGCTGAAACGGCCACCAGGCAACCGAAACCGGCACTGGCGCTTTTCTGAACCATTTCATAACTGGCACGGCTGGTCACCAGAACAAAGCCGTCATCCCGCGCATAGTCAGTTTTGGTAAAGGCACCAATCAGTTTGTCCAGAGCGTTATGACGACCGACATCTTCCCTGACCAGCTGGATATTACCCTCCAGATCACACCAGGCAGCAGCGTGGGTAGCACCGGTGGCCTGCTGAAGGGGCTGATGCTGTTTTATCTCAGCCAGGGCTGTCTGAATAGCCTCATCATTCACCGACACGCTCTGCACCGGCGCGATCTCACGGATAGCCTGTTTCAGACTTTCCACGCCACACAACCCGCAGCCGGTTCGGCCCACCATATTCCGGCGGCGTTCACGCAGGGCTTCAAAGCGCTCATCGCTGATCTGAAGCCGCACAGTGATGCCGTTTTTGCCGGACTGCACATGGATATGACTGACTTCCTCGGCGTCAGCAATAATGTCTTCGGTAAGGCTGAAGCCCAGGGCGAAATCCTGTAAATCATTGGGCGTGGCCATCATCACCGCATGCGAGATGTAGTTATAGACCAGCGCCACCGGCACTTCGACGGCAATATCGTCGTGCGTCCAGCGAGTCGCACGTTCATCTTCATGAACCGCAACTGCGAGATTGATGGCGTTTTCGTCTTTAATCTGCATCTATTGATACCTGTTTATGCGTGTGTTTTGTGCTCATCACCGTGCAACAGTTTGAGCTGCAATTCCTCAAATGATTTGAAGTTCTGCTGCCACTCCGAGGGCTGGCTGACACGCTCGACCTGCACCGCGGTGACCTTGTATTCAGGACAGTTAGTCGCCCAGTCCGAGCTGTCGGTAGTGATGACATTGGCCCCACTGCCTGGATGATGGAAAGTGGTATAGACAACACCTGGCAACACTTTATCCGTGATCCTGGCCCGCAGTACAGTTTGACCGGCACGACTGGTAATGCCTACCCAGTCATCTTCTTTGATACCGCGGACTTCTGCATCATGCGGATGTAGATCCAGTCGGTCCTCATCATGCCAGACCTGGTTGTCGGTTCGGCGTGTCTGCGCCCCGACATTATACTGCGACAGAATCCTACCGGTGGTCAGCAACAGCGGGAATCGACTGTTGGTTCGTTCATCGGTCGCCACATACTCGGTGACACTGAAACGACCCTTTCCAATCGGGAAGTCATCCACGTGCATGGTGGGCATACCGACCGGGTTTTCTTCATTACAGGGCCATTGGATACTGCCGAGTTCATCCAGACGCTGATAATTGACACCGGTAAAGGTCGGCGTCAGGCTGGCGATTTCATCCATAATTTCCGAAGGATGATTATAGTGCATTGGGTAACCCAGTGCATTGGACAAATCCATCGTGATTTCCCAGTCTTCCTTACCTGCTACGGCAGGCATCACCTTGCGCACCCGGTTGATACGACGTTCGGCGTTGGTAAAGGTACCGTTTTTCTCCAGGAAGGAAGAGCCCGGCAAAAGAACATGAGCGAACTTAGCGGTTTCGTTCAGGAACAGATCATGGACAATCAGACATTCCAATGAGCGCAGCGCCGTTTCCACATGCTGTGTACCCGGATCCGACTGAGCGATATCCTCGCCCTGCACATAAAGGGCTTTAAAAGTACCGGCAATCGCTGAGTCGAACATATTGGGGATCCGCAGACCCGGTTCATCATCAATCGGCACGCCCCAGACTTTTTCAAAGTGGGTGCGGGCTTCGGCATTGGATACATGCTGGTAACCCGGCAGTTCATGCGGGAAGGACCCCATATCGCAGGAACCCTGCACATTGTTCTGTCCACGCAACGGATTCACACCGACGCCTTCACGGCCGATGTTACCGGTCGCCATCGCAAGGTTTGCAATGCCCATCACCATGGTTGAGCCCTGACTGTGTTCGGTAACACCCAGGCCATAGTAAATGGAACCGTTTTCGGCGTTGGCATAGGTCAGCGCCGCTTCACGTACCGCAGCAGCAGGAACACCGGTCACCGCTTCCACAGCTTCCGGTGAATGACGATCCTGCTTAATAAACTCACGCCAGGCGTTGTAACTATCCTTATCACAGCGTTTATCAACAAAGGCTTTGTCTTCCAGCCCTTCTGTCACTACCACATGAGCCATGGCGTTGATCAACGCTACATTGGTACCTGGTTTCAGCGCCAGGTGCTGTGCATTTTTCAGGTGCGGTGTTTTCAACAGATCGATATGGCGCGGATCAGCCACGATCAGCTGTGCTCCCTCACGCAGACGGCGACGCATCATCGAGCCGAATACCGGGTGGGCATCAGTTGGATTAGCCCCAATCACCATGATCACATCGGATTTCATCACCGAATCAAAGTTCTGGGTACCGGCTGACTCGCCCATGGTGACTTTCAGGCCATAGCCGGTTGGCGAGTGACAGACCCGGGCGCAGGTATCGGTGTTGTTGTTACCAAAAGCAGTGCGCACCAGCTTCTGCACCAGATAGGCTTCTTCATTGGTGCAGCGTGATGAGGTGATACCGCCGACACTGTCACGGCCGTATTTGGCCTGAATGCCTTTCAATTTCTCGGCAGCAAAGGCATAAGCTTCTTCCCAACTGACCTCCTGCCAGGCTTCGTTGATGGCGTTACGAATCATCGGCGATTTGATACGATCCTTATGGGTCGCGTAGCCGAAAGCAAAACGGCCTTTGACGCAGGAGTGACCATGATTGGCATCACCACCTTTGTACGGCACCATCCGCACCACTTTATCGCCTTTCATTTCGGCTTTGAACGAGCAGCCCACACCGCAGTAGGCGCAGGTCGTGACCACACTGTGTTCAGGCTGGCCCATGTCGATGATGCTCTTTTCCATCAACGTCGAGGTTGGGCAGGCCTGCACACAGGCGCCGCAGGAAACACATTCGGAATCCATAAAGTCCTGGTTCTGACCGGCAGCGACCTTGGAGTCAAAGCCCCGGCCGTCAATGGTCAGGGCAAATGTGCCCTGTGTTTCCTCACAGGCACGCACACAGCGGGAGCAGACAATACATTTGCTCGGATCGAAACTGAAATACGGATTGGACTCGTCTTTTTCACTATCCAGATGATTTTCGCCATTGTAGCCGTAGCGCACTTCCCGCAGACCGACATCGCCGGCCATATCCTGCAGTTCGCAGTTGCCATTGGCCGGACAAGTCAGACAGTCCAGCGGATGGTCGGAGATATACAGCTCCATCACGTTACGTCGCAATTTGCCCAGTTTTTCGTTCTGAGTGGTCACTTTCATGCCATCGTAAACGGTGGTGGTACAGGAAGCCGGATAACCCCGGTGCCCCTCAATCTGCACCGCACACAGACGGCAGGAACCGAAAGATTCCAGACTGTCGGTGGCACAGAGCTTGGGGATATTGATATCCGCGAGTGCCGCTGCACGCATCACTGACGTGCCTTCAGGTACCGTAATCTCGATACCATCTATCTGAACTGAGACCAGCGTTTCCGATAAACGCGCCGGTGTCCCGTAGTCTTTATCAGGGTTGAATCTTTCTACTCTCATACTGTCTCTCCTTGAGCTCTCAGCTCATCGGGGAAATATTTCATCACGCTTTGCACCGGAAACGGGGTCATGCCGCCCATGGCGCACAAGGAACCATCAATCATGGTTTCACAGAGATCTTCCAGCAACGTCCAGTTGTTATCGGCATTGTTGCCGGCACGGATGCGGTCAATTACCTCCACGCCGCGGGTGGAGCCGATCCGGCACGGGGTACATTTACCGCAGGACTCGACTTTGCAGAACTCCATTGAGAAACGGGCCTGTTCGCCCATATTGACGGTGTCATCGAACATGACCACACCACCGTGGCCGAGGACCGCACCGACAGCAGAGAATTCTTCATAATCGACCGGTGTATCCCACTGACTGGCAGGCATATAGGCCCCCAACGGTCCTCCCACCTGCACAGCTTTCAGTGGTCTTTCGGTCAGGGTGCCACCACCGAAGTCCTCCATCAGTTCACGCAGGGTGATACCAAAAGCCAGTTCTACCAGTCCGCCCTGCTTAACATTACCGGCCAGTTGCAAAGGCAGGGTACCGCGGGAGCGGCCCATGCCGTAGTCAGCATAAGCCTGACCGCCTTTATCCAGAATGAAAGGAATGGCTGCCAGTGATAGCACGTTATTGACAACGGTCGGTTTACCGAACAGACCAATAATCGCCGGTAGCGGCGGCTTGGCTCTGACTAAACCACGCTTGCCTTCCAGGCTGTCCAGCAGTGAGGTTTCTTCGCCACAGATATAAGCGCCGGCACCAAGGCGAACTTCCAGATCAAACTGCTTACCGGAGCCCAGAATATCTGCACCGAGATAACCCGCTTCATAGGCCTTATCAATGGCCTCATTGAGCAATTTATGTGCGACTGGATACTCCGAGCGCAGGTAAATATAGCCCTGTGTGGCGTGCACAGCGAGGCCGGCAATGGTCATGCCCTCAATCAGCATGAAAGGATCGCATTCCATGACCAAGCGATCGGCAAACGTACCGGAGTCACCTTCATCGGCGTTACAAACGATATATTTCTGCGCTGATGGCGTATCGAGCACGGTCTGCCATTTGATGCCGGTCGGAAATGCGGCACCACCCCGACCACGCAGACCGGAGGTTTTAACCTCATCAACAATCTGCTGTGGCTCGAGATTAAGCGCATTTTTCAGTCCCTGGTAGCCATCATGGGCTTCATAATCATGAAGAGAAACCGGGTCTGTGATACCGCTACGGGCGAAGGTCAGCCGTTGCTGTTTTTTCAGATAAGGCAGTTCTTCAACCAGGCCAATGCAATGCTGATCTTGCTGGCTGCCACTGGTAAACCCCGCATCAAACAACGCTGATACCTGTTGAGGCTCAACAGCCGCATAACCTACCCGGCCCTTGTTAGTCTCAACCTCGACCAGCGGCTCCAGCCAAAGCATGCCCCGGGAGCCGTTGCGGATAACTTCAACGCTGATATTACGCTTTTCAGCTTCCAGCTGAATCGCTTCGGCCACTTTATCTGCACCCAAAGAGAGCGCGGTGGTATCACAGGGCACATAAATTCGGGTGCTCATCAGCCGGCCTCCTTCATCTCTTTCTGATGCGCTGCAATCAGGGCATCAAATTTATCGAGGCTGACCCTGCCGTGAATATCATCATCAACCCGAATAGAGGGTGCGGTGGCACAATTACCCAGACAGTAAACCGCTTCCAGCGAAAAACTTCGGTCAGCCGTAGTCTGGTGATAATCGATGCCCAGTGTATTTTTAGCGTGTTGCTCAAGCGCGCGGCAACCCATCGCCTGACAGGCTTCAGCCCGACAGATTTCGATAGTGTGCTGCCCCGGCGGCGTGGTGCGGAAATGATGATAAAAACTGATCACACCGTGGACTTCGGCACGGGTCTGCAATAATGACTCGGCGATCTGACTGACCGCCTTGTCCGGGATATAACCGACTTCATCCTGAATCGCATGCAGGATAGGCAGCATCGCACCGGGTTTATGCTTAAGTTTATCGATAATCTGTTGAATGGACTGCGTTGTCCACTCTTTGGCTGAACTCATTGTCTCTCTCCATCCGATATATGCATTTTCATGCATAATTAATGTTGTTTTTATTATTTTTATCTGGACATTAGCATAGAGACATCTAGATAAAAATATGATATTTGGATCATATTTAAATGGAGATTCAACCTTATCGCCCGGGTCGATTATTGTCGCGTTATTGAGTGTTTAAGTAGCTATCAATCAAGCTAAATCAGCAGCGGTTTAAGATAGTGCAGGAAAGCCCCCAACTGCACCTGGAATGTGCAATAAACAGCTATCAACTTTTTAGAAAAAACCTATCTCATTGAATTATAAGTACTATATTTTTTGGCACAGCTAATGCAAATAATCCAGTACAAACAATTTTTTCAGCTGCATGTTGTTTGTAATTTCTCTCTTGTCTACGTGCTGAGCCTTGGGGTGAACTGATGTTCACCCCTTTTTTTTTGCTTGTGCGCTCGGTGCCTGAAGACTCTGTTAGCATAAGACAGTCATCTGTTTATCAACGAGGATTTCATGCACCAACACACCGTTGAACGCTGGCAACAGGACCATGATTTTGTCATCGTCAATAAACAGGGTGAAAAACGCACCCGGTATGTATTGCTGCTGACCGCAGTGACCATGCTGGCTGAAATTGTGGCTGGTCTGGCTTTCGGCTCCATGGCATTGTTGGCAGATGGCTGGCACATGGCCACCCACGTTGCTGCTTTCCTGATTACCCTGTTCGCCTATAACTACGCCAGCAAACACGCCAAAAATCCGGCTTTTGCTTTCGGCACAGGCAAGGTCAGCGTCCTGGGCGGATTCACCAGTGCTATTGCACTTGGCGTAGTCGCCGTGCTGATGGCATTGGAGTCATTGGAAAGACTGGTCAATCCTCATGCTATTCAGTTGAATGCCGCGATCGCAGTCGCCTTTCTGGGCCTCGCCGTTAATCTGGTGAGCGCAGTACTGTTAAAGGATCACCATCATAGTCACGGTGAACATGAACAGCATCATGATCACAACCTCAAAGCAGCTTATCTACATGTGCTCGCTGATGCCCTGACATCGGTGCTCGCTATCGTTGCCCTGATAGCCGCCAAACTGGCCGGGCTGACCTGGCTGGATCCGGTGATGGGCATTGTCGGCGCCGTGATTATTACGGCCTGGGCCGTGGGACTGATTCGTGAAACCAGCCCCATTCTTCTCGATGGCAGCATTGATGAGGATTATCGCCGGGCGATAAAAGCACATATCGAACAGGACGCAGATAACCGCATTGCTGATTTTCATATCTGGCATATCAGCCCGCATCATTATGCTGCAATCATCAGTATCGTGACCTCACAACCGCAACCTACCGCGTATTACAAAACGCTGCTGGCGGATTTTGATCGTTTATCGCACATCACTATTGAAGTGCATCAATGTGAGGATACGCATTGCAACCACCCGAAATAAGCCGTTCAGCTATTTTCTGACACAGCGGTACGAATATTGCGTTGGCCCTGTTAATCGTTTAACGAAGAACAAGAGACACGGATATGCTGAACATCAATATCAGCGGCTTTTTACAACAGCACCGCCTGCCGGCGGACTATCAGCAACAGATCAAGGAATGGTTTGCGCCGCTGGCTGAAGCCATAAAAACGCACCAAGAAAGTGCAAAACGACCGATTATCGTCGGCATCAATGGTGCACAGGGCTCGGGCAAAAGCACACTGGCTGCCTGCCTGGTGCATCTACTGCAAGAACAGCATCAACTTCGCGCGCTGTCGCTGTCACTGGATGACTTTTACTTTACCCAGGCAGAAAGACAACGCCTCGCACAGGGTATACATCCCTTGCTGGCCACCAGGGGTGTACCCGGCACCCATGACATTCCACTGGCCAGGAAAACCCTGAGTGATCTTCTGCATGGCCATTTCCCGGTGTTAATTCCGCGCTTTAATAAAGCCATCGATGACCGCTATCCGCCAGAGTTCGCAGAATGTATTAACGAACCGGTCGATGTGATTGTTTTGGAAGGCTGGTGTCTGGGTGCTGTAGCAGAGAGCGAGGCAGCGCTGACAGAGCCAGTCAATGATCTGGAGGCCAGTGAAGACAAAGACGCTGCCTGGCGGCACTATGTCAACAAACAGCTCGCCCTGTTCTACCCCAAACTGTTCGAATTAGTTGATGTTTGGATCATGCTCAAGGCGCCGGATTTCCAGTGTGTTTTCGACTGGCGACTGGAACAGGAAAACAAATTGCGCGATCTCAGTCACCACACACATCACATCATGGATGCAGATCAGGTAGCCCGTTTTATCAAGTTTTATCAGCGCATCACCCAAAACACCTTGAAATCGCTGCCTGAGCGGGTCCATTACCTGTTTGAACTCGATACCAACCGGCAAATCATTAAATTGACATCAAAACCGCCGAGACTGTCGCCTATGACACAAAAGCAATGGCTGATCTTTACCGATATGGACGGCAGTCTGCTCGATCATCACAACTATCATTTCGAGGAAGCTATTCCCACCCTGGAAGCACTTGAAATCCATCATATTCCGGTTATCCCGGTAACCAGCAAAACACAGGCTGAAGTCGAACTCTTGCGTGACAGTCTGCATAACCCCCACCCTTTTATTGTTGAAAACGGCGCTGCCGTGTTTATCCCCAAAGGCTATTTTGCCCAGCAACCTGCCGACACCATCGAAAAAGACGGCTATTGGGTCAAGGAATTCGTGGCACCACGCTCCTGCTGGCAGTCTATGATTAATAGTCTGCGGCCACAGTATCCGGGAGAATTTAAAACCTTTGCCGACGTCGGCATCGACGGCATTATCGCCATGACCGGTCTCAATGTTCACGCTGCTGCCCGTGCTGCCCGGCGACAATATGGCGAACCCATAGCCTGGCAGGGTAATGGCAATCTCAAACACGAGTTTATCGCCGACCTGCAGCAGGCCGGTGCGCATGTGCTGGAGGGCGGACGCTTTATGCATGTCTCCGGTGACTGCGATAAAGGCCGGGCCTTGAAATGGCTGGAGCAGATTTATCAGGCTGCAAGCCCTGACACAGAAATGATATCGCTGGCTATCGGCGACAGCGACAATGACAAGGCCATGCTGGAAACAGCCGATCATGGCCTGCTGATTCGCTCACCGGTGCACCCACTACCGACGCTTGAACGCACTGACAACCTTGTTGTTTCTACTCACACCGGGCCTAAAGGCTGGGCTGATGGTGTCAACCAAATTATCGATGCAACGCTGCATCCCGATTCATCTACTTTACCCCGAGGCAATCATGGCTGATTTTTACCAGAATGGGATTATTACCACACTACATAACCTGACCCACCGCCACATCGCTGATCTGGAAAGCGATCTGTTGCAATTCAGTAAACAACGGCCGATGGGACTGCTGTTACCTTCACTGTTTTCTGAGTTGGAAGGTGAAGCGCTGCCCAATATCGTACAGCAACTGATAAACGTCCCTTACCTGTCAGAAATCGTCATCGGGCTTGATCGGGCTGATGAACAGCAATACCGCCATGCCATTCAGTTTTTCTCTGATTTGCCGCAACACCACCGCATTCTCTGGAATGATGGGCCGCGTCTTAAGGCGATTGACGCCGAACTGCAGTCACTGGGGCTGGCGCCAAAAGAACTGGGTAAAGGCCGAAACGTCTGGTATTGCATGGGGTATATTCTGGCTTCGGGTAAGGCCGAATCGGTGGCACTGCATGACTGTGACATCGTCACTTACACCAGTGAGTTGCTGGCCAGGTTGATTTATCCGGTTGCCAACCCACAGTTCAACTACGAATTTTGTAAAGGCTATTACGCCCGTGTTGCCGGCGGCAAACTCAATGGCCGCGTTAACCGCCTGCTGGTGACGCCGCTGATCCGCGCTCTGAAATCAGTGATTGGTCCGCACCCTTACCTGGAATATATGGACAGTTTCCGCTATCCACTGGCGGGTGAGTTCTCTTTCCGCCGTGATGTATTAACCGACATCCGTATTCCCAGTGACTGGGGTCTGGAAATCGGCGTGCTGTCGGAGATGCACCGAAACTATGCCAATAACCGCCTGTGCCAGGTGGATGTAGCAGATGCCTATGACCACAAGCACCAGGACTTGTCACTCGATGATCAGCGCGGCGGCCTGTCGAAAATGTCAATTGATATCGCCAAGTCATTATTCCGCAAGCTGGCCACCAAAGGGGTGGTATTCTCACCGGAAGCCTTCCGCAGTTTGAAAGCCACTTACTATCGTATTGCACTGGATTTCGTCGAAACCTACCGCAATGATGCGGTGATGAATGGCCTTAATTTTGATATTCATCAGGAAGAAGAGTCGGTGGAAATGTTTGCCAAAAACATTATGGATGCCGGCCAGATGTTTCTCGAAAACCCAATGGAGACGCCATTTACCCCGAGCTGGAGTCGAGTACAGAGTGCATTGCCTGATATCTTCGACCGCCTCTATGAAGCCGTCGAAGCCGATTACCAGGAATTTTCTGCCTGAGGATTATCGCTTGATGACTGTGACCGACGAGCAGCTCAAACAGCTGTATGAAACCGTACATTATCACCTGCAGGCCATTTATCAGGACGGCCTGCCCGACATATCGCTGAGCGATCTCGGCGATGACATTATCAAATTAATGCGGCTTGACCAGACGTTTTTTGACTCACTACCGCACAAAAACAACTGGGATCAGAACGATATCGTCCTGATCACCTATGGCAACAGCGTCCAGCGTCAAGCTGAAGCCCCGCTCAAAACGCTCTATCGCTTTCTCAATGATGAGGTGAAAGGCTATATCAACGGGGTGCACATCCTGCCCTTTTTTCCATACTGCTCTGACGACGGCTTTGCGGTAATGGACTATTACGCGGTCAATAAAGCACTGGGGGACTGGGACGATATTGAAAAAATTGCCAGTGATTACCGGCTGATGGCCGATCTGGTCATCAACCATGGTTCCAGCAGTGGCGAATGGTTCAAAAATTTTATCAAGGGCTATGGCCCCGGCCATGATTATTTTTACACAACTGCGGCTGACACACCGATCAGTCAGGTGGTACGGCCCCGCACCAGCCCATTACTGCGCGAGACCGAGACCCACGACGGCATAAAATATGTTTGGTGCACTTTCAGTCACACGCAGGTGGATTTTGATTTTCGTAACCCGCAAGTACTGAAAGAATTCATTCAGATAGTTCGTTTTTACCTTGATAAGGGCATTCGCATTTTCCGCCTTGATGCCGTTGCATTTTTATGGAAAAAACCGGGCACTAACTGCCTGAATCTGCCGGAAACCCATGAAGTCGTGCGATTGATGCGCAGCCTGATTCAGCATGCCCAGCCGGATGCCGTGATTATTACCGAAACCAATATCCCCAACCGTGAGAACCTGAGCTACTTCGGTAATGCAAACGAGGCGCACTGCATTTATAACTTCTCGCTTCCGCCTCTGCTGGTTAACACCATGGTCACCGGCAACTGCTTCTATCTCAAGCAATGGCTGATGAGCATGCCGCCGGCACAGAACGGCACCGCCTA
The DNA here is from genome assembly GCA_965229455.1 of uncultured Methylophaga sp. Classification (GTDB taxonomy): domain Bacteria; phylum Pseudomonadota; class Gammaproteobacteria; order Nitrosococcales; family Methylophagaceae; genus Methylophaga. The sequence continues at coordinate 1,094,542 of OZ245877.1, read as the reverse complement.
CTTTAATTTTATTGCCTCACATGATGGAATCGGCCTGCGACCGGCTGAGGGCCTGCTGTCGGATGGCGAGATCGCCTCACTGATCAGCACGATGCAACAGTTCGGCGGCCAGATTTCCTGGCGCGCCGGTGACAACGGGGTTAAAAAGCCCTACGAAATCAATATTTCCCTGTTTGATGCCTTACAGGGCACCACCAAAGGCAAGGATGAGTGGCAGATTGACCGTTTTATCTGTGCCCATGCCATTATGCTGTCTCTGGAAGGGATTCCCGGTATTTATATTCATAGTCTGCTGGCCACCGGCAATGATTTGGAGAAGCTGGCACACACCGGCCAAAACCGGGGCATTAACCGCCATGAATGGGATTACGATAGACTCACTGCTGAACTCGCCGATCCAGCCTCACAACACGCCCGCGTTTCCGGGCTGCTGAAAAAGCTGGTGCATCTGCGCCAGCAGCAGCGCGCTTTCCACCCCAACGCCACACAGTTTACATTGCATATGGGGGAACAGTTGTTTGGCTTCTGGCGTCAGAGCATGGACAGACGTCAGAGTATTTTCTGTATTTTTAATATCAGTGATACCCCGCAGCCATTGCGTATTGCTGAACTGAATTTAATCGTGACTGATCGCTGGTGGGATCTTATCAGTGGTCACATTTTTGATGAAAAGACGGAAACCTTTACAGTCGCGCCCTACCAGGTGCTGTGGATCACAAACGGCTGATGGCTGTCATGTTACATTCACACTATTCCGTTACAGTTTGCCTAAAGAGGAATTTGCATGTCTGAAGTGAAACCTATCCGCAAATGTCTGTTTCCCGTGGCGGGTTACGGCACCCGTTTCCTGCCGGCCACCAAGGCCATGCCCAAGGAAATGCTTCCCATCGTCAACAAACCGCTGATTCAGTATGGTGTGGAAGAAGCCGTGGAAGCCGGCGTCAGTGAGGCCGGTTTTATTACTGGTCGCGGTAAGCGTGCGATTGCCGACCATTTTGATACCAGCTATGAGCTGGAACAGGAAATCCGAGGCACCAGCAAAGAAAAATACCTGGAAGATATCCGTGAAGTCATGGACAGCTGTGACTTTATCTTTGTGCGCCAGCGCGCCATGCTCGGTCTGGGGCATGCCATCCTGACCGGTGAGCCGATTATCGGTAATGAGCCTTTTGCTGTGATTCTGGCTGATGACCTCTGCGCTCGTCCTGAAGGTACTGAAGAAAAACGTGCGCTGGGACAGTTAGTCGAGCTCTATGAGCGATATAACTGCAGTGTCATCGCCATCGAAGAAGTACCCGGCGATAACATCAGCAGCTACGGGGTGATTTCAGGTCGTGAGATCGAGGACGGTGTCTATGAAGTGGATGACATGGTGGAAAAGCCCAAGCCACAGGATGCCCCCAGCAACCTGGGTATCATCGGTCGTTATGTACTGACTCCGGACATTTTTGACTATATCCGTACCACGCCGCCCGGTACCAATGGTGAAGTGCAAATCACCGACGCTATCAAGACCATGGCTCAGGAAAAACGCGTGCTGGCACTCAAATTCAAGGGCCAGCGTTTTGACTGCGGCAGCATTGATGGCTTTGTCGAAGCCACCAATTACTACTATCAGCGGGATCATAAACAGGCATAGTAAGGCTTCCGCGTCAGACCGATCCTGATATGATCCGTCTGACGCGGCAATAAACTGGACAAAACCTGTGGATAGTACTGAAAAGAACGCGGATCCCAAGTCTTTCAACGATACATTAACGGACCAGACTCACCTGCTTGAGCAGTTAATCTCTCACTGGCGTCAGGCAGTCGCTGAAGACTTTCCAGTTTCCATGTTTATCATTGATGTCGATCGCTTTTCACAGATGGAAAGTAAAACCGCTTGTTTTGAAAAAATACTCACCGCTATCCGCGGACAGTTCCATCGTGAAACCGATTTTATTGCCCGCTTTAACCGTAAACAGATCATGGCCATCAGCTCACATATGAGTTATCGTCAGAGTACTCAGATGGCCACGAAACTGCACAAAACCGTCTCCAGGTTGGAAATATTTCATCCCCATTCACCCACCGGCCGTTATGCCACAGTCAGCATTGGTCACAGCACTTATGCCCCGGTTGAGAATGACTGCTACGGTATTCTGGATATGCTGGCCACCGTTCAGCATCATGTGGATCAGGCCAAGCAGGCTGGTGGCAACTGCTCCCAAACCCGCCTGCACAGCCGCGTACTGAAATAATCTCTAGCTCGCTTCGATCAAGAATTCCGTACCCTTGGCAATCGGCTTGACGTGTCGCCGCACCCGTTTTACCTCGACAAGACCGTATTGGCGCATAGTCTCTAGTGTGCGCGAAACATTATTCGGCTTTCTTCCAGTCATTTCTGCCAGCGCTTTAATTGATTCCGGCTTTCTTTCCGCGATGACCCTAAGCAGTTCACGGTTGTTATCGCTTAGTACTTCACTAACCGCTTTCATCGAGGGAAACCATATCCTTGGCATTGACCGTTTAGGTTTTATCTCTCCCTTGGCAATCGCTATCGTCATTTCCCGGATTTTATCCTGGGGCATAATGCCAATTCGAATTCTACTCATCTATGACCCCTTTTTGTTTCAGATAGTCATCTACTGCGCACCAGAAATCGATCAGGAGTTGCTCCGGTGCTGAAAAGCTGTAAGGAACACCTCGGCAATCAATATCGGTGTGCTGATGATCGTAATGGCGAATTCTGCCACTGAATTTTTTGTGTTTCTGTTTTGGCAAATGGGCATTATCAAATCCCATCACTCGCTGGTTGTACTTATCATGCAAACTCAGGCAGTACTTTATCCCGTGTGGAATATGTGGACCGGGTTCCACCATGCTGATTTCAAACTTCACCCAGTAACCACCCGCCTGCTGTATCGTCCAGCCATCAAGTTCCAGTAAGCTTTCCAAGCCCTTATGATATGGCACACTTCTATCCATGAAATATCACCTGGTGATATTTTAATTGGTTATCACGTCTTCCTCAACCGTCATTCATCCTATGCGGACTAGATTGTTTTTCGATGCCCCGCAGGTTTCCATGCTGGCGCAATCACATTGGGCATTTTAGATTTTTCCAGTAAACGCGCCGGTCCCAGCGTCAATTCACCGTAACGCTGATTGACGCTGTCAACCGCTGCATTCAATTGAGACCGTTGCAGGTCCTCTTCGCCGAACAAGTCGAGTTGTCGCCCCTGGCGGGGTGACAAAGCTGTGACCTGTACCTGCCAGACCCCTTGTCCTTGCCAGTAATAAAACAGGAAACGTCGACAAAGCTGGTAAATGGTTCTGCCATCATCCGTATAAAAACCTGTATGGGCCTTGGTCTTAAGCCAGCCTTGCTGCGTTTTTATCCCAATAAAAAAGCATTCAGCTTGATAATTAAAACAACGCATTCTGGCCGCTACTTTTTCCGACATATGCTGAAAATAAGTAAGCACAATGCTTTGTGATCGAGTTTGTGGTGGCAACACCTTGCCATGACCAATCGTTTTCGGCGGTTTAACGTTACACATCAGCGGCTCTGGGTCACGCCCCTGAGCCATTAGCCAGATCCGCCTGCCAAGATTACCAAAGCGTTTAGCCAGCAAACTCATCGGCATGCGCTTCATATCACCACAGTAAACAACGCCGTAACGCTCAAGAAAACTACCGATTCCCTTGTTAATACCACTCAGTGCGGTGACCCGTTCTGTTGATAGCACCTGTTCAGCCTGTGCCGGATGAATGATGCTCAGCCCATCCGGTTTGTCTCGTTTAGCAGCAAACTTGGCGGTTGTTTTGTCGCCACTGATGCCGACACTGCAGGTCAGACCGGAAGCGTTGAGCACTTTTTTCCGAATACGCTCGCCAATGTCGTCGGCCCCCCGATAAAGCTGCTGACAACGCGTCAAATCAAGAAATGCCTCATCAACACTGAATACTTCAATATCCGGGGTAATATCAACCAGTGCTTCCATAATCCGACTTGATATAGCCGCATAACGATACGGTCTCGATGGGGCTTGGATCAATGCCGGGCAAAGCAGCCGAGCCTGTTTCAGGCGCATACCGGTATGAATGCCAAAGGCCCGTGCCTGGTAGGATGAAGTAATAATGGTCGATCCCAGCTCTCCATTGGTGACAGCAACCGGTTTCCCCCCCCAGTCGGGATTATCCCTTTGTTCTATCTGGGCAAAAAAACAGTCCATATCAACCAGTGCGATCATCCTGGACCAGTAGAGAGTCTCATCTGAACTCATACTCAGGGATAAGTACGAAGCTGTCCGACCACGACGCCCTGAATACGGACCCGCGAGGCCGGCAGGGTTACCGGTTCGTAGTTCACATTGGCGGGCATCAGGGTAATACTGCCGTCGTCATTGAGCAGCAGGGTCTTCAACGTGGCATCAAAACCATCGACCAGGGCGACGACGATATCACCGTGACGGGCAGTGGATTGTGACTGCACCACAACATAATCACCGGACATAATCGCTTTGTCGATCATCGAATCGCCATTGACCTTGAGCACAAAGCGGCCTTTACCGGTAAACATATCGCCTAAATCAATTTCCGATTCATCAGCAATCGCCTCAATCAGGCGGCCTGCTGCAATTTTACCCATCACCGGCAGTGTCAATGGCCCGGTTTCCGGCCACTCTGCCTGTTCAGTCAGCCGCAGGCCCCGGGTGCGGCCCACATGGCGTTCCAGCAGACCGGCATCAACCAATGCCTGAATATAACGATGTGTGGTGCCCTGCGAGCGTAGCCCCAGTCCTTCAGCGATCTCCGAGACCAGCGGTGAACGTCCCTGTTCAGCGATGTAAGCACGAATAAATTCCAGCGTATCTTGTTCACGTTCAGTCAGCATGATCTCTTCCTTTAAGAGAAAATAATGAGAAGAGAAAATATAGAGAACATAGACTGATACAGCAAGCGTTTTTTTCTATCAATGAATGCTGAATAGCGGATGAAAACCGTGAATGCTGGCTTTTCAGCTAAAATCCATTGATATCAGTGAGTTTAGCGCCGGCAGCAGGCTCGACAGGATGAAATTTGAGCTGGCTTTCCGGGAAAAGAACTGCTATCTTTGCCCGGATAATAATATTAATAATTGTTTAACTTGATGAACTACGAGACAAGAGCATGTTGAAAAAAATCGATAAACTGCTGGTGGAAAAATTCCCCCACATTATTCTTAGCTTCACTGCTTTCTGGTTGGGTCTGGTCGCTTTCGGCCTATACAACGCCTGATTCGCCTGTTTGAAGCGATGAAAAAGCCAGTCACTTGACTGGCTTTTTTTATGGGCGTAGTTTCCTTATTAAGGATTAAGCCATTAATAATTGATCCAAATCAATGCTCACCACCGGGACTCATTCGATAATCATCTTAAGCGTGTTTTATCGACAAACCACCCAAATAGGAGGTGCATTATGGACAAACTGGAAGAATTCTTCAGTGAACACTTCGCCGAATTTATCTGCATTCTGTCAGTGGCATTTCTTCTGCTGGTCGCCTACGGCCTGGTCATGTCATAAGCTGTCAGCGCGATAATTCAAATTTTGCCCGGGCCGCTACCTGGCCGTTCACCAGACATTCGACCAGGTGCTCCCCGGGATAATAACGGCGGGTTGAAAGCGGTTTGAATGACTGACTTTTCTTAAGCGTCAGTGGTGTGTCCGCCTGTGTTTTAATATTTTTCCATTTAAAGACTTTCCAGCTCAGACCGCCGTCTGCGCGGCGAAAGCCGATACGATAATCCACGACCAGCCTTTCGGCCTGTGCTGTGGTCAAAGTCAGTGTGAATTGTAGTGATGCACCAAGCTTAAGCCGTGTTTCACTTAATTGCAGCTCCAGCGCTTTAAGTTCCGGCTTATCACTAAACCCCAGTAGTGGATACACTTCCGCCCGGCCGTTTTTCACCAAAGTACGAAGGCCATGATTTATCAGCCAGTCAGTATTTTTGTTCTGTAATTGCAGCCACTCACGGCAGCGTGCCATCACCGCTTCTGGATGATCTTTGCTGATATCGTTAAGGTTGTTCGCTACCGAGCGGCGGACATACAGGCTGGAATCAGTTTTCAGTGCCTCCAATATCGGCCAGATCGGTGCTGGATCCCGGCGTAGAGCGGGTAACTGCTGCGCCCAGGGTAAGCGTGGGCGGATGCCTTCCGAGGCCAGCCGTCTGACATGTTCATTGTCGTGACGGGTCCAGCGCAGCAACTGCTGGTGGGTCAACTCAAAGTGATGGTCCAGAAACGGCCTTATCGCAAATTCTGCCGTAAACAGCGGCGTCAGCGCTTCCAATAAAACAAAAGCCCGCTGCGGATGATTCAGGCCATAGACACTGACATAATCAATCAGCGGCCAGGCGGTGAAGCTGCTCCACTGTCGTTGCGGCGACTCGGGCCAGGCTTCGGCCACCCGCTCAAGGATCCGCGCCGTTTCACAGAAGCCTTCGGGAAGATGGACTGCCAATGCGGCAATCAAGTGTCTGACGCGGTCTTTCAGTTCCAGAACTTCAAGCTGGTGATTAGCCTGACTGATAAAGCCCTGCTGATCAAAGTCCGGATACACTGACTGAAGCACTTGGGCCAGTTGCTCAACGGCAACCGGCCCCAGTTGTGCTTTCAGTGCCGTCTGTTCAGCCATCAGCCTTGTTTAGTAAACACCGCGATCGATTCAACGTGGCTGGTGTGCGGGAACATATCCATCACGCCAGCTGCTTCCATCGTGTAACCATGCCGGTTCACCAACTCACCGGCATCACGTGCCAGAGTGGCCGGATTGCAGGATACATAAACCAGTTTTTCAGCGCCCAGATCGGCCAGTTGATGCAGCACTTCAAACGCACCGCTGCGTGGTGGGTCCAGCAAAATCTTGTTAAAGCCTTTGGCTGCCCAGGGATAGTCTTTCAGTTCAGTCTGGGTCAGATCCGCCAGTTCAAACTCGGCATTAGCCAGCTGATTAAGCTCGGCATTGCGACGGGCATGGCCGACCAGCGCAGCATCGCCCTCGACACCGACCACTTCCGACACGCGGCTTGCCAATGGCAGCGTGAAATTCCCCAGCCCGCAGAATAAATCCAGAATACGATCTTCAGGCTGAATATCGAGTAAATCCAGCGCCCGTTGAATCATCTTGTGATTAATACCCGCATTCACCTGAGTAAAATCACTGGGGTCAAAGTTCAGTGTGAGGCCGGGCTCAGGCGCGTAAGACAACTGCGGATTATCCGGCCACAAAGGCGACACGGTGTCAGGACCACCCGGTTGCTGGTAAACCCAGAGATTCTGCGCCTGACCGTAGGCAATCAAGGCTTGTTTATCGGCATCGGATAACGGATCCAGATTACGGAATACCAGCGCCACGTGCTCATCATCCATGGCGACTTCAATCTGGGCGATACGATTGTATGCCTCAAGCCCGGCAATCATCTCGCCCAGCTCCGCCAAACGCAAACCAACGCGTGGATCCAGCACTTCACATTGTTCAAGCTGGGCAACAAACGGCGAGGCTTTTTCCCGGAAGCCGACCAGCACCTGCTCCTTCTTGATGACATATTTGACACCCAGCCGGGCTTTACGGCGATATCCCCACAACGGCCCTGTCAACGGATCCAGCCAGGTATTAGGACTGAGATTGCCAAAGTGGGCGAAATGCTCGGCCAATGTCGCCTGTTTATGCTCAAGCTGCGCTTCCGGTGCCATATGCATCAGACTGCAGCCGCCACAGACTCCAAAATGTCGGCACTTAGGGTCTACTCTCAATGGCGAGGCATTATGTACCGTCAGGGTTCTGGCTTCATCGTAGCTTTTATGCAGACGGGCATACTGGAAATCCACCTGCTCACCAGCCAGTGCCCCATCCACAAAGACCGTTTTACCATCAATACGGGCTATGCCGCGTCCATCATGAGATAAGGACTCGATTGTTGCCGTCACCGGCTCCTGGGGCAGTTTCTGCCTCCGCCTGCGTTTTGCCATCTTGCTCTCTTTTACACTGAAACTAAAAAGTCCAGTGACACGTTGCCGTATCACTGGACCAGATAAGGAATATTATAAAGGAAACAGGCTGTTATTTTTGTTTCCAGCTGCCACCCTGTTGAAACCACCAGCCTTTCGCGGCATTGCTAATCCAGCGCTTGGAAAAGGTCTGACGGATATCGTCCTGCCATTCGGGATGGCCATTGGCTCGGGCTATTTCAGCATAGAGTGATTTGCGATCTTTATTTTCATCCGCTACCAGCGCATTCACCCGGTTACGATCCTTAAGCGGTATAGCTTTGGCATCACGTATGCTGATAAGCCCATCCTCAGTCAGGCCAATACCACCACTGTTATAGAAAGGTTCCAGCTGTTCATGTCGCTGTTTCATATCTTTTTTCAGCTCATTAATCGCGGGCGAATTAATATTGATATCGGCCTGTGCCGCCGCGGGGGAGATCAACCAGTTGAGGACGCTGATGGCAACTGTGCCATGCCCGGTTCCAATGGCGGATGTCGGCTCCTGCTCCGGCTCAGTATTGCTACTCTCCCCTTCGCCCGGCCGTGTTCCCGGTCCCCAGACATCTTCGATAATCCGATCGGCGGCTTTCTCTGCGGCCGCAGCCGGAAAATAGATGTTGATAGTGACACATGACACCAGCATCAGCCCTGATACCGTGCCTGTCAGCCATTTCAATAACTTCATGGTTCGCTCTCCTTTTATTCAATCACCGGACCGGGACTTTCCCGCACAGCAAGTAACCGTGCAATCAGTTCCGACCAGTCTACACGGCGGTTGTAACCCATCACATTAATCCAGGGCGGCAGTCCACCTCCGCCTTTGACAATATAATAGCCTTGTTCTGCTTCTTCGATACCCGCCATTTCACAGACTTCATTCTGTAATTCACAGCTCAGGCCCAACTTCTGATACGAAAAATCATCGAAAAAGCCCAGGAAACTGCGTGACACCATGCCGGTAGGTCCGCCCCCCAGTTCGGTCAGATTATCAACCGCTCTCTGACTGATACGACGCTTGCCCGGGTTGTCTTCAGGCGTAGCCAGTCGGGCATCAAATTGAACCGGCTCCCAGTTGGATAAGCGAAGGTGATGGACATGCCCCTCGATTCTGCCGCTGATACGGCCAAAGTCAAAGGCATTGGTCAGCAATGCCAGGTCCAGATTACGTATATCGACATTGGAATAAAGTTGCGGCAGCCTGCCAAAAGGTGCCGTCATACGTAAATCCCGAATCACCGTCGTGCCGTCAAACACCTTAATCTGCAGGGCGCCGTCTATCTTCAGCTCTTCCTTCTGATAGGTGACAGTGGGAATCACGCCCGACAGCTTACCTTCCAACGAGGGCCAGTCCAATGCCGACGTTAGCGCCTGCATGGAAATTGGCGTCAGCAGGCCTTCAAATTGCCACTGCAACTGATCAGACTGGTTATCAAGACTAAAACCGCTGATCTCAAGGGCACCATCCAGAACCGGCAGCCTCAAGGATTCCTCCAGCATCAACTGACTGTTGGCACTATTCGCTTTAATCGCTGCGGCGCCCAATTCAATCTCAAACAGCTTGGCTGAATGCCAGGCTAAACGGGTGTCCAACTGTGTTTCAGTCTGGCTCCAGCCCAACTGCCCGTTCAACTGTTGCAGCTCATAGCGGCCTTCCTTGTCCCTGAGCATCGCTTCAGTAAAATCGAGCCTGAGCTCATAGTCTGACTGCTGCCAGTCAAAGCTCATACTCAGCGCGCCGGTGGTTTCCAGTTTCGCCGCTGCTGTGCCGGCAACAAAGGGTTGTAGCCAAATGGGATAAAACCTGGCTAAATCGGTAGGTCCGGTCTTAATATGCAACGACGCTAATTGCTGATTCTGCCAACGCAATTTAGCCTGTGCCTTTAACACCTGCTCCTGCTCGAGTTGAGCCTGGTCAATAGTCAGTGTTTTAAAATCACGGTCTGTCCAGCCTCTCGCTGACAGCGACAGCGGCGTCTTATCAAAATCCAGAAAAATCGGCTCACTGTAAGCCTGTCCTGTCTGGCTTGCCAGTGTCATTTTCCATTGCCATTGCCCCTGCTGAAGCTGCGCACTGCTATGCCCTTTTATGATGGCATTTTCCACGACCTGACTGCCGTCAGTATTACTCAAGCTCAAGTCTGCCGCCTGCCAGTCCAGCGACAAATCCTGCATTCGATCGCCTTTTCCCGTCACACGACCATCAAGACGAATTCGCCCCTGATAATCCCAGTTTGCCAGTGCAGCCTGTTGCGATGGGCTAAGAACAAGTGGCAACCACTCAGAAAGTGCCGTAAGGGCAAGGCCCTCAGCGGAAATCGCCACTGTCCAGCCTGAGTCGGTGATATCAGCATCTAAATCAATCTGTGATTTAGCCAGTTGTAGACCGCTGATGCTCAGCTGGTAATCCTGATTTTCAGAAACGGCTTTGATACTGAAACGGAAATCCTGCTTACCCAGTTGTGAGTGATTGAAAGAGGCAGCACCGGATTCGCACTGCCACTGCCCGGCATGCAACTGCAATGATTCACAGCGTAGTTGTAATTGCTGCAGCTGACCAAAAGGTGGCGGCAAATCCAGTGTTTCAGCACTGGCTTTGAGTTGCAGCCCCTGTTCAGTCAAATCGACAGAAAGATCAAACTGTTTCGCTGTGGTGTTATCCAGAGCCCATTGCTCCGCCTGCAAATGGAGCGTGTCAATGGCAGAGACAGGCACATGCCAGCTTAACAGGCAAGAGAACAAGGCTGTCCATACCAGACGCCAGCGCATAAATCAGGCGGGGAAGACCCCGGTTGACAGATAACGGTCACCACGATCACAGGCAATACTGACGATGACTGCGTTTTCCAGCTGTTTGGACAGTCGCAACGCGACGGCCAGAGCCCCACCGGAAGACACGCCGGCAAAAATGCCTTCCTGGCGCGCCAGTTCCCGCATTGTCCACTCGGCTTCCTGTTGACTGACATCCAGCGTCTGATCGACACGGTCAGCTTCAAAGATATCGGGCAGGTAAGCCTGAGGCCAGCGACGAATACCGGGAATACTGGCCCCTTCCGATGGTTGCACCCCAATGATCTGAATGCCGGGATTTTGTTCTTTGAGGTAACGGGACACGCCCATAATCGTGCCGGTCGTCCCCATTGAACTGACAAAGTGAGTGACTTTGCCTTCCGTGTCACGCCAGATTTCGGGGCCGGTGCCCTGATAATGGGCCAGCGGATTATCGACATTGGCAAACTGATTGAGCACTTTGCCTTTACCGGCTTTCGATAACTCCAGTGCCAGGTCCCGGGCCGACTCCATGCCATCAGTCAGAATAATCTCGGCACCATAGGCCCGCATCGTGGCACGACGCTCACTGCTGCTGTTTTCGGGCATGATCAGGATCATATGGTAGCCCAGGATAGCGGCCACCATGGCCAGCGCAATGCCGGTATTGCCACTGGTCGCTTCAATCAACGTGTCACCGGGTTGAATATCGCCACGCTGCTGTGCCTGACGAATCATGCTGTCGACCGGCCGGTCTTTGACCGAACCTGCCGGATTATTACCTTCCAGCTTGAGCAGAATGGTGTTGCTGGTGTCGCCCGGCATTCGCTGCAAACGCACCAGTGGCGTATTGCCGATAGAGGATTCAATCGTGGGAAATGCTGTCATCCGCGTGTTTCCATTAATATCACGTAGGCACTGGCATATTCGTGATCGTCACTGAGACTCAATAGTGCCTGTCCGATGTTATGCTCCGCCATCATAGTACGCCCCGCTGCTTCAAAGCTTAATTCCGGTTTTCCCAGGGCATTATTGCGCACCACGATATGACGCAGGCTCAGTCCATCACGAAAACCGGTCCCCAGTGCTTTGGCCACGGCTTCCTTGGCAGCAAAGCGTTTGGCCAGAAACGCAGCCGGTTTCAACTGTAATTTAAACTCGGCAAACTCCGTCTCACTCAGAATCCGCTCAGCGATGCGATCACCATGCTTATCCAGCAGGCTTTGCATGCGCGGGATGTGGACCAGATCAGTACCGATACCCGCAATCATCCGCGGCGGGCTTCCTGCATCAATTGTTTCATATCCCGCACAGCGGCTTTGAACCCGGTAAAAACCGAACGTGCCACTATGGCGTGACCGATGTTGAGCTCCACCAGTTGCGGGATCGCCGCGATAGCCTGGGTGTTGTGGTAATGCAGACCATGGCCGGCATTAACCTGTAGTCCCCGGGCATGTGCCTGTTCTGCCGCCTCGGTGATAATCGCCAGTTCTCTGGCCATCTCAGCATCGGTTTCCGCATCGGCATAACGCCCTGTATGCAGTTCCACCACCGGTGCGCCGCAGGCCAGCGCGGCTTCAATCTGCCTGATCTCCGGGTCAATAAACAGCGATACCCGCACATTCGCAGCAGCCAATCGCTCGCAGGCATGCTTGATCCTGTCAAACTGACCGGCGACGTCGAGACCGCCTTCGGTAGTCAGTTCTTCACGTTTTTCCGGCACCAGGCAGCAATCAGCTGGACGGTATTTTTCCGCCATTGCCAGCATTTCTTCGGTCACGGCCATTTCCAGATTCATCTTGGTCTGCAGAATATCGGCCAGCATGACGACATCACGTTCCTGGATATGACGACGATCTTCACGCAGATGCAGGGTAATGCTGTCAGCACCGGCCTGCTCAGCTTCAATCGCTGCCTGAATAGGATCCGGATAGCGCGTACCGCGTGCCTGGCGCAGGGTCGCAATATGGTCGATGTTGACACCTAAATAAATGGACATGGAGCTCCCGTTATTATTTGCTGTTTAACTGCTTGATTCCGGCGAACAACTCACGACTGTGTAATGGCCGGCCGCCCAGGTAATAATTTATCACTGTCCGCATCAGCGTTTTAATCTGTTTCAGACTGGCTTCATCAAAACCCTGCTCTTCCCGCAGGTGACGCAGACTCCTGCCGGACACCACAGGGACACTGCCGCCACGGTGCAGTCGAGGACCACTGTCAGGTTGGTAGACATACTGCAATTCATCCTTCAGTGGCTGGCCGCTTTCGACGTCAACCTCGAGTTGTAATCCGTACCCCAACTGACTCAGCAGCGCCTTTTCAAACAAGCGCAGGGTGCGTTGTTGTTGGCTATTGTCAGTCTGCAGGGCCACCAGCGCCTGTTGATAGGCATTGAACAATTCCGGCTCCGGCTCCTGCAAGGGCAGCAACTTGTAGAGTAGCTCATTCATATAAAGCCCACACAGGCTGGCATTGCCCAGGAGACGATACGCTGCTTCCGATGCCTCTACCTGGGTTAAGGTTAGCAACTCACCCTGCCCATACCAGCTTAGCCATAAGGGTTGAAACAACTGCATCATATTGCGGCGGCGTTTGGATTGCTGGCGCTGCCCCCGGGCAACCAGGCTGACCCGCCCGTATTCACGGCTGAGTACATCAACCAGCAGACTGGTCTCGCGATAAGGCCGGTGGTGGAGCACGAATGCAGCGGTCAGTTCCACGTCGACGCTTTAAAGATCGTCTTTGTAGCCGAGGTTCTTGAGCATCCGCTCGTTATCGGACCAGCCTTCACGCACCTTGACCCAGAGTTGCAGATAAACTTTACAGCCGAACAGCTGCTCCATTTCCAGCCGGGCTTCACGACCGATCAATTTCAACTGTTCACCATTTTTACCGATGACAATCGATTTTTGACCACTGCGCTCGACATAGACCACAGCACTGATGCGGAACATCTCGCCATCGTCTTCGAACAGTTCGACTTCGACCGTCAGCGAATAAGGTAACTCCTTACCCAGATAACGGAATAATTTTTCGCGCACGATTTCGGCGGCGAGAAAGCGGGAACTACGATCGGTGAGTTGGTCTTCGTCATAGATCATCTCCCCTGCCGGCATCAGCTTGGCGATTTCCTGTTCCAGTACATCGGTATTCATCCCTTTACGGGCCGATATCGGCACCACTGCGGCGAAATCATATTGTGCTGACAAGTCCTGAATCTGAGGCAGTAACGCGCCTTTATCGCTGAGTTTGTCAGCTTTATTCAACACCAGAATCACCGGGGCCCGGGCATCCTGCTGCAGGCGTTTAAGGACTTTTTTATCTTCATCGGTCCACTTGAGGCCTTCCACCACAAACAGAATAACATCGACATCTTCAATGGATGAGGCAGCGGCACGGTTCATATAGCGGTTCATCGCTTTTTTGTTATCGCTGTGCAGACCGGGGGTGTCGACGTAAATAAACTGGCCCTGTTCCGTCGTTTTAATCCCGAGTATGCGATGTCGGGTTGTTTGCGGGCGGCGGGAAGTGATGCACAGCTTCTGCCCCAGCACGCGGTTGATCAGGGTCGATTTACCCACATTGGGCCGACCGATAATGGCAACATAACCGGAACGGAATGGGGTATCAGTCATAAGGCACTTTCTATTAATGTGAGCGCACGTTCAGCCGCTTTTTTTTCGGCTTTGCGATGACTGCTTCCCTGCGCCATAACAACTTTATCCAGTAATGTGACCTGGCAGGATGCTTCAAACACAGGCTGTTTGTTCTCACCTTTGATTTCGCGCACGCTGTAGATGGGCAAAGGTTGTTTGCGACTCTGCAGCAGTTCCTGCAGGCGGGTTTTGGGATCTTTTACCGTTTCGGTGACATCAATGCTGTCGAGTCTTTCATCATAAAGCCTCAGAATCAAAGCTTTAACGGTATCCAGCCCCTGATCAAGGTAGAGACTACCAATAATGGCTTCCACCGCATCAGCCAGTATCGATTCACGACGGAAACCACCACTTTTGAGCTCACCCGGCCCCAGGATCAGGACCTCGCCAATTTTCAATTCACGGGCAATTTCAGCAAGCGTTTCACCTTTGACCAATGACGCCCGCAGTCTGCTGAGTTTCCCTTCTTTAACCTGCGGAAAACGATTGAACAGTTCTTCTGCAATCACAAAGCTCAATATCGCATCGCCCAGGTATTCAAGACGCTCATTGTTTTTAGGATCAGCACTGCGGTGAGTCAGTGCCTGTAGCAGTAGGCCGGTATCTTTAAATTCAATTTGTAACTGTTTGCACAGGGCTTTTTGCCGCTGGGTGATCATTGTCGCTTGGGCTCTATATCAATTTCTTCTCTAAAATGTCCGATCAGGTCAATGTGGGCAACAAAGGGCTTCCTGACCTCATAATCAATGACGATTTTTGTTATGTAGGCAGAGTTCTTGCCCCGTAGTATTTCAATGTCTTCTTTTTCCACGCTCTGGATATAGCCAATATTGAAACGACGCATCAACAATGTTTCGACCTCATTTTTGGTGAGGTTATTGTTTTTGAGTTCAATTTCCATATCGTTCATGATCTGGAGCACACCATAGTACTCCTGATACATTGGTACCAAGCGCATGGCTAAAGTCGCGAAGAAAGCGATTAATGCCAACACAATCACCCAGCCAATCAAAGTCATTCCACGTTGATTTTTCATGATTATCCCCTTAATCGATTGACTGACCGATGCGACTCCAGATGATACCGCCGGCATCCCAGTCCCAACTCATCCATATTAAGAACGCTTTACCGACCAGATTTTGTTCCGGTACGGTGCCCCAGTAACGACTGTCATTACTATTATCACGATTATCGCCCATCACGAAATAGTGCCCTTCAGGAACAACCATTTCACCCTCCAACGGGCGTTTATCAGTATCGACCAGAATCATATGGCCATCTTCCGTCAAATGCTCAAAACGCAATTCTGTATAGCTTGGCAGAATGATATCCGACGGATTGAGTACTTCCTGCTCAATCGGCTTGCCGTTGAGATAAACGGTTTTGTCAAAATAACCCACCGTATCGCCGGGTAACCCCACTATCCGCTTGATGTAGTCGATATCGGGCTTATCCTTGTCTTCGGGCTTTTTAGGATAACGAAACACGACCACATCGCCCCGCTCCGGCTCACCCGTATCAAACAGCTTTGTATGCAGCACCGGCAGCCGAATACCGTATGAAAACTTGTTAACCAGAATGAAGTCACCAATGTGCAATGTTGGCAACATGGATGAGGAAGGAATCCGGAACGGTTCTGCGATAAAAGAACGAATCACCAGTACCAGCAGGATGATGGGGAAGAAAGAACGGGCGTATTCGACCACGACGGGTTCATCTTCTTCTTTGTTTCTTTTAGGTGCCCAGAACAGCCTGTCTATCAACCAAATCAGACCGGTTACGGCCACCAGTAACACCATCAATGCCGGAAAACTCACTCAAAATGCTCCTTTTATGAATTCTTGGACAGCTGCAACACTGCCAGGAATGCCTCCTGCGGCACATCGACCTTGCCGACGGACTTCATTCGTTTCTTACCCGCTTTTTGCTTTTCAAGCAACTTGCGCTTACGGGAGACATCACCGCCATAACATTTGGCGAGGACGTTTTTACGCATTGCCTTCACAGTGGAACGAGCAATAATATGCCCCCCGATAGCCGCCTGTATTGCCACATCGAACATCTGCCGGGGAATCAGCTCTTTCATCTTTTCGACCAGTAAGCGGCCGCGGCTGACACTGGTGTCTTTGTGCACGATCAGCGACAGGGCATCGACTTTCTCACTGTTGATAAGAATATCCAGTTTGACCAGATCCGCCGGCTGAAAGCGGATGAAATGATAATCCAGTGAGGCATATCCACGACTGACCGATTTGATGCGGTCGAAGAAATCAATCACCACTTCATTCATCGGCAACTCATAGCTCAAAGCCACCTGCTTGCCCATAAACTGCATATGCTTCTGTACGCCACGTTTTTCGGCACAAAGGGTAATAACAGCACCCAGATGTTCCTGTGGCACCAGAATATCGGCCGCCACAATAGGTTCACGGATTTCGTCAATGCTGCCAACATCCGGCAGGGAAGCCGGATTTTCGACTTTAACCACCTCACCGTTTTTCTTCAGCACCTCAAACACAACGGTCGGTGCTGTGGTAATCAGATCCAGATCGTATTCGCGCTCAAGCCGCTCCTGGATGATTTCCATATGCAACAGGCCCAGAAAACCACAGCGGAATCCAAAACCCAGCGCCTGCGAAGTTTCCGGTTCGTAAAACAGGGAGGCATCATTCAGACGCAGTTTGGCCAGTGCTTCACGGAAATTCTCGTAATCATCACTACTGACGGGGAAGATACCGGCATAAACCTGCGGCGTGACTTCTTTAAAACCGGGCAGCATTTTGTCAGCACCATGATGCGCATGGGTCAGCGTATCACCAACCGGGGCGCCATCAATTTCCTTCACACCGGAAATAACATAGCCCACATCACCACAATCCAATGTCTGACAGGGGGTACGTTTAGGCGTAAAAGTGCCAACCTGATCGACCTGATACTCCTGACCAGTCGACATAACACGGATTTTATCCTTGGTTTTAAGGCTGCCGTCGACGATACGCACTAAAGAGATCACGCCGACGTAGCTGTCAAACCATGAATCGATTATCAGTGCTTTCAAGGGTGCATCCGGGTCGCCTTTGGGCGGTGGAACTTTTGCCACCAGTTCTTCCAGCACATCCTCAATACCGAGACCGGTCTTGGCACTACAGCGAACCGCACTCATCGCATCTACGCCAATAATATCTTCAATCTCCTGCGCGACGCGGTCCGGTTCCGCTGAGGGCAGATCGATTTTGTTCAAGACCGGCAGAACTTCGAGACCCAGGTCAATCGCGGTATAACAATTGGCCACACTCTGGGCTTCCACGCCCTGTGCCGCATCAACCACCAGCAAAGCGCCTTCACAGGCTGCCAGCGATCGCGAGACTTCATAGGAAAAATCAACGTGGCCCGGCGTATCAATAAAGTTGAGCAGATACGTTTCTCCGTCACGGGCCTGATACTCCAACGAGACGCTCTGTGCTTTGATGGTGATGCCGCGTTCTCGCTCAATATCCATCGAATCCAGCACTTGCTGCTGCATTTCACGGTCAGTCAGACCGCCGCAGATCTGAATAAAACGATCCGCAATGGTGGATTTACCGTGGTCGATGTGCGCGATGATAGAAAAGTTACGTATATTATTCATTCAGTTATGTTTTTGTGGGTGCCCTCACTCGCTCAAGATTGAACGGGCCAGCACCGCGCTAAGCGCACTGGCAATCACTGGCTTCGGGACACGATTTAAGCAAATGACCAGTTATTATACGCACTTAACGGCGACAAAACGATCATGATCCACGCTGCTTTTCCGGTTCATTTGACTAAAAACCTTGCTCATACGGATGGAACTATTTAGCTTTAGCGACTCTATGACATCAAGCCAGGCCTGTTAATGTCCTCAGTTCCTCCCAACGCCCTGATCCTGAACGGACCGATAATCACCACGTTTTTACGCTTTGCACTCCCGTCAATACTGGGCCTGCTCGCCATTACTACTGCCATTATCGTCGATGCCATCTTTGTCGGTCGCTTTGTCAGCAGCGACGGATTGGCAGCGATTAACCTGCTGATTCCATATTTGTCATTGATTTTCGGTTTGGCTCTGATGCTCGCCATAGGCGGTGCTGTACGTTGCGGTCATTTTCTGGGACGGGGTGAGAGTAAGTTAGCCTCGGCAGTATTCAGCAAATGTATGGTTGCCGTGCTGCTGATCGGCATCAGTTTCATGCTGTTGTCATTGCTACTGGATGAAACCATTCTCGGCTGGTTGGGAACGCCCGAAATGCTGTTATCACTGATTCTGCCCTACTTCCACATTATCAGTGCAGTGGTTGTGGTGCAGATTTTCACCATGGTGCTTTATTACTTCATCCGCCAGGATAACGGACAACGACTTGCCACGAGTGCATTGGTCATCGGTGCTCTGATGAATATTGCGCTTGATGCCCTGTTTATTATTCACTTTGAAATGGGGTTAACCGGTGCAGCGATGGCGACGGCGATTTCTCAGGGTCTGCAGCTACTGATTCTGCTGTGCTTTTTTACCCGTCGCCAACGTTTACTAAGCTGGTCCTGGCCCAATCAGTGGGGCGAACTTAAACAAATCAGTTTTAATGGTTTATCTGAGTGCATCAATGAAATATCCGGTGGACTGGTCATTCTGGTCATTAACTGGACGCTGGTGATGCAGCTCAATGTGGATGGGATAGCTGCCTTTGCTGTGATTAATTACCTTATCTTCGTCAGCCTCATGCTCTATTACGGTATAGCAGACGCCCTGCATCTGCTGGTCAGCCACAATCATGGCGCTGCAAATCCGCAACGCATACTACAGTTTGTTGCGGCTGCCTCGGGGATGGTTCTTTTGATCAGTCTGGCGCTGGTCACGCTATTACTGGTTTCACCTCAGTGGTTGACAGCGCTGTTTCTCAGCGACAGCTCTGCTGCAAGCCGCCAGTTATCTATGATATTTATCAGCCTGGTATGGCCGCTGTTTGTAATCAATGGATTGAATGTGATTCTGTCGATTTATTTGACCGCCATGCAGAAACCGAGGCCATCCATGATGATTGCGCTGTCACGTGGGCTCGTGCTGCCAGTCGGATTACTACTGCTGTTGAGTTGGCTTTTGACCCCGCCACGGTTTCTTATTGCATTGCCGATTGCCGAGTGGCTGACATTCATACTGGCAGCGTGGTTATTCTTTCGCCACTCACCTTCCCGCTCAATGAGTAAGAAGCCATAGACAACATTCAATGATAAATAAAAAAGCCAGGCACAACGTGCCTGGCTCATTGAGTATGCAATAGAAGTTTTTTGCTAGCGAGTTAAAACTGCCATGCCACCCCAAGTCTTACATCACGGCCGGGCTCAGCAAAACCACTAATTTCATAACCCGGGAATGCCGTCAGATCACCAACAGTCGCATGGTCAAGATAATACTTATCAAAGACATTACGTACTGTCAGTGTAATAGTGACATCTTCTGTCGTCGAAGGGCGCCATTGCGCGTAGAAATCATGGACACCGTACCCTGGCTTATCAATCGAAGCGCCATCAGGTACCCAACCCGGTGCATAAATATCAACGTTGTCCTCTCCTTTTACAAATTGAGCATTCCAGCCAAGGGTCCATTGTGAATTCAGTTGATAATCCAACGTGGCTACTAAGCTGTCACCAATCGTGTTACCAACACCATTCGTCGAATAGCCACCCGCATCACGACCATCAATCTCTATATCGTTATGGTGATAACTCAAACGCCCCATCAATCTTTCCCAGCGACGGCCAATTTCCAGAATGTATCCATCAGACTCAAGATCCCCAACATTGGTGAAAACGGTACCATCTAAATCGCCATCACCAATTGGATCAGCAATCAAATCATCGATATTTGACCGATAGACTTTTGCCGAGCCGAACCAGGTTGAGGACTCATAAGCCACACCGAGCTCGGTATTATCGGCATCTTCCGGTTTCAGGTCAGGTGAATTAGTACCGAACAACTTGTACGCATCCTGGGACGTTGGGCCCTTAAATGACTCTGCATATGAGGCAAAGGCACTCCAGTTATCGGTAAAGTGATAGTTGATACCGACGTTATGACTGATTTCATCTTCATCAAAGTTCTGATTATCCGCATCATCCAACTCATAATCATCGTATCGAAGCCCAGCACTCAATAGCAGTGCATCAGTAATCTGAATATCATCCTGAAGATAAACGCCTTTAACTTTTACATCTTCCTCAAGATTACTCCTATCTGTAGGTGGACCAGCCTGAGTTTCATCCTCACGATAATCCACACCATAAGTCACTTTATGCTGACCCAGTATGGAAGTATTCCTCAAATCAAACCCTTTACTCTCGCCACTCCCGAAATAGGGACGGAAATCACCGCTACGATCAAGCTCAGAGTCAATATGATAGACAGTCAGATCCATATCCAGATAGGGGTTTCCAATTGGATTCAGGGCATAATTAAACGTCACTGTTTCACGTTGAAGATCTGTAGGAACAATGGGGTTACGGGGTAAATAAACACCCCACTGAGGCCGGAAAGGTCTCTCACCCTCATCAGTTCGTTTTTGATAACTCAGGCGTACAGTCTGGCTATCTGTCAGGTGGCCAACGACTTTGGCAAAAAGGAAATCCTGATCAAACTTACTGCCAACCACTTCATCACCATCACCATCTTCATAGGCATCTGCGTTGTAGTTTGTCGCCGACACCATCGCACTCCAATCATCATTCAGGCGACCAAACAAACTGGTGTTGGTCTTGAATGAGTCCGTATTGCTGGAGAACATACCTTTGACCAGGCCACCAAACTGTTCACCCGGTTTCAGCATATCTTCAGGGTCTTTCGTGACAAATTTAACCGAACCGCCCAATGCCCCAGCTCCTGACAAGGCATTACCAGAACCGGCGTTGACCTCAACACGTTTGAGGAGTTCGGGCTCAATACTGATACGTCCTGCATGGTGAAATAAGCGTGTTGCCTGAACCGCACCATCAATACTGATATTCAACAACTGATCTTCAATACCACGCACATAAAGTTTCTGAGCGATATCGGCACCACCGCCGACTGATATTTCAGGTGACTGACTGAATAAATCTTCTAGGTCATTAGCCTGAACTTTTTCAATTTGTTCAGAGGTAACACTGTTGAGTTCAGGGGTAATCGTGTTACCGGTCACCTGAACCTTATCCAACTGAACAGTCTCAGCCAGTGCAGACTGGGTAGCGATAGCTGACATCAGGGCAACGGAAAGCACAGTCGGGCGACTGATGGATTTCAAGTTCTTACTCACAACAACCTCGTTAATAATAATCATTATCAAATACAACAAGGTCGCATTCTAATGAGCAGTTATTTGAAATGAAACGTTTTTTACAATTGTTACACCATGATTACCTGTAAACTGTGAACCTGTTTCCTATGCTGCTGGTAATCTGATGGTCATTCTGAGTCCTCTCGCGCTGAGATTACTGGCGGTTAAATTTCCCCCGACTGCTTCGATCTGGCGCTTGGCCAATGACAAGCCCACACCAAATCCCTGATAATGATGCCGACTGGCGCGACCAAGTCGGAAAAAGGGATTGAAGATATCCTCCAGATATTTTTCAGCAACCCCGGGCCCCTGATCATCAATTTGAATCAGATAAAACTTATCCACCTTACTCAGGCTCACTGTGACTGTTCCCGCTTCGGCTGTATGTGTCAGGGCGTTTCGGATGATATTTTCGATCGCGTGCCCCAGCGCCCTGTCACTACTGTTAGTGAGAGGCGCGTGCTCTGGTAATTCAACCGAGAGGTGATGGTTGGGAAATTCAAAACGGGCATCCTCAACGATACTGTCTATCAGGTCGGTGAGATCCAGCTCATCGGTTTTTAATATGGGTTGCTCATTCTCCAACCAGGCGAGACTCAACGTATCCTCCACCATTTGTCGCATTTGCTGACACTCTTCCCGAATTCGTTTGAGCGGCTCACTATCCGGCGTATTCTGTTCAGCCCAGCTCAACGCCAGTTCAATGCGGGTCAACGGTGTCCTGAGCTCATGTGACAGATCCGAGGTCAGATGACGCTGACTCTGGATCAGATTACCAATCCTTTCTGCCATGCTATCGAACGTTTCAGCCAGGGCGGTGATTTCATCATTGCGTGTGCCCAGACTATTTCTGAGTCGGACATCGAAGTTCCCCTGACTAAACTGTTGTGTTGCTCTCTCCAATTGCCTCAAAGGCGACATCACATGGCGATAGATAACAACACTGATGATAGCCATAAGAAGCAATGGCAAAGCAAGCTGGAGTAAAAGGTTGGCATGCTGCCAGTAAGTGCCGGGTCGCATTCTCTGCGGAAGCGTGATCAGAAAATGTGTTTTGCCATCGGCAAAAATCACGTCCATTACCGGGTTGGCTTTGAAGTAGAGGTGAATTTTCCAGTCGATACTGCGCCCCAGTCGAAAACGTTCCCTGAAATCCCGGGACAATTGACTGCCTGCCAGAGTCTGGATTTGTGGCTGAACCACCGCTACCCAGGTATTTTCCTTTTCGCGAATAGTCTGCAGCCATTCAGCGAGCCCGGGTTCATCTCCACGAACGTAAAGTTGCTCGGCTTTAGCGGCATAGTCATACAATGTTTGCTGATGCGCCTCGTCGATGAAGCTCATATGCTGCTCTGTTTTGTTAACCAGAGTATGTATCAGCCAAAACAGGGAAACAGTGCCCGCGACAATGACCGCACTGAGCTTCCAGAACAGTCGCCGCTTCATAGCAGCATATAACCGGTGCCATGTACTGTCTGCAGTCTGTCTGGTGGCATTCCGGCAGCGGCCAGTTTGCGTCTCACCCGACTCATATGCATATCCAGGCTACGATCGTAGCGACTAAATTCCCGTTCCAATACCAGCCGGTATAAGGTTGGCTTGCTCAGGGTCTGACTTGGATGCTGCATCAGCGTCCATAAAAGCTTGAATTGGATTGGGGTGAAACTGACTTTTTTTCCATGGAAAAAGACCTGATGCTTATTCTTGTCTGCTTCAAGGCCTGACCGTAGCAGTTTTGTGTGATCCGGCTCCGTTTGAATCTCTGGCCTTGAACGCCTGAGTATCGCCTCAATTCTTAACAACAGTTCAGTCAGGTTAAATGGTTTTGCCAGGTAATCATCCGCGCCGTTACGGAAGCCGGTAATACGTTCTTCTTCTGCACCATGGGCAGTAATCATCATCACCGGTGTGGTTCTGTTTTGCCTCAAGACTTTGAGTACCGCATAACCATTTTTTCTGGGTAAGGAAACATCCAGCAACACAAGGTCGAAGTTCTGTCTCAGCGCCATCAACAATCCCTGCTCGCCATCAAATGATTGACTCACTTCAAACCCTTTGGCTTGCAGCAATTGTTTTAACTGGTCGTTGAGTTTGTCATCATCCTCAACAATCAATATGTGCGCTTTGTTATCTGACTCGTTCATTCCAGCAATACACTTTAATACGAATGATTTTTATTAATGATATAAGTTTTAAATATAAAAATAAACTTTAGTGTCGCTGAAAATCTCTCGTTCCTCCCCCAAAAAAAAGCAGCTGACCGGCATCACCGATCAGCTGCTTTGTTGTGTTGATAAAGAACGTTAGTTATTTATCAATTTTCAGTGCCAGAAACTGGGACTGTCCTGAACGTTGAACCAGAACCGGGATAGGTTTGCCAGTGGGCAAATCCTTGGCCACTTCAATGAATTGATGAGCGTCTTCAATTTCGACGTTGTTCATAGTCAGGATGACGTCTCCCGGACGGATACCGGCGTTTATCGCAGGTCCTTTCTCAACCTTCATCACCACAACACCACCAGATTCAACATCCAGTTTTTCACGTTGTTGTGGGCGAATTTCAGCCACTTCCATGGATAAATTTTCAGCAACAAAACGACCAGGCTTGCTACCAGAAGCAGCGAGTTCCTCATCTTCAGGCAACTCTTCGATGGTCACGCCCAGGGTGGTGCGTTTGTTATCACGCATAACAATGACGTTGACTTCCTTACCCACCATGGTTCGACCGACAATAGGAGGCAAGTCAGACGAGGTTTCGACTTCTTTGCCATCGAATTTAAGGATGACATCGCCGGCTTTGAAGCCTGCTTCTGCTGCCGGGCTGTCTGAAACCACCCGCGACACTAACGCACCTTTCGGCTTGTCGAGACCAAAGGATTCAGCCAGTTCTCGCGTGACATCCTGAATAACGACACCCAGCCAGCCACGGCTTACATAACCCTGATCTTTAATCTGTGCCACGACATTCATCACTGTATCAATGGGAATGGCAAATGACACACCCATAAAGCCACCAGTGCGGCTGTAGATTTGTGAATTGATCCCGATGACTTCCCCGTCCAGGTTGAAGAGTGGACCACCAGAATTACCTGGATTGATGGCGACGTCAGTCTGGATGAAAGGGACATAGCTGTCACTTGGCAGGCTTCGACCAAGGGCGCTGACGATACCCGCAGTGGCGGAATAATCGAAGCCGAATGGTGAGCCAATGGCCAGTACCCATTCACCTACCTGCAGCGCATTGGAATCACCCAGCTTGACGGCTTTTAACCCTTTCGCGTCGACTTTTAGCAGCGCCACGTCGCTCCGCTCATCGCTACCTAATAATTCAGCTTCCAGCTCGGTACGATCACTGAAACGTACAATAATTTCCTCGGCATCTCTGATAACGTGGTGGTTAGTCAGAATGAAACCATCCTCCGACAGCACGAAGCCTGAGCCCAGCGATTCGCTCTCTCTGGGCGATGGCATACCGCCGGGAGGCATGCCTGGCATACCGTCAAAGAACTTTTTAAAAAATTCATCAATGCCAGAGCCTTCAGGGATTTCCATACCCGGAGGCAACATCGAGCTCGCCGTCTGATCCACTTTATTACGTGTGCTGATATTAACGACAGCGTCGCCGTTTTCAGCTACCAGTTCGGTGAATTCCGGCAAGGCGCGAGCTTGCACATTGAAGCTCAGCATCAACCAAGCCGTCAGCATCATGATTGCTGTCCAGGTTTTGGTATATCTCATTGGTATTCCTCTATTGTTTGAACACGGATGCCGGGATTCTTATCTGTCATCTTATGTTTGACCCAGAAAAAGCCGACACACAATCCTAGTAGACCAGCCGTAATTTGGGCCAGTTCCCCTGCCCCCAGCATTCTTACCAAGACTGCAGCTGTGAACAGGGCTGTAAGTGGCATCAGGTACATAAGGACTGCACCGCTGAGCAATGCCTGTTCGGGTATCGAGACCATCACCTGTTGCCCCACTTTGAGGTCGAGGTCCGTGTTGACTGCAAGCCGCGAAAATCGCTGACCTACATGCTTGGCCAGCATCCCTGTGCCACAACCTTTCCTGGCCTGACACTGTCCGCAGGTAGATTGCCGTTCCGCTTCAACCCAAACTAATCTGCCATCACGACCAATGACAGTGGCTTTCTGTTCGATCACTGCTGAGGATCCGCGAATGTGATACTGCTACCGATTTTCTCCACCGTCTGAGCAGGGACTTCACCAACGACGGTGACAAAATGAGCTTGCATGATTGTGCCGAATGCGTTGATAGCGCCAACATGAGAACCACCATGCAGGTGGCTGTGACGGGCACGGATTTTCTCGATAAAAATCGAAACCGAACTCAACCCGTCGCTGTACACACGTTGCTCTACATCGGCCCCGTTATTAGTGCGGAGTCGAGTCTGGTAAGCCACCTGCGAAAAGCCATCGGGCAACCACGCGGGCCGCCAGTTGTGTACCTGGCTCTGGTTAGCCGTGTTGAGTGGTTGTTCCGGCTCGCTGCGGTGCCATGTCATTTCCTCACCGGCCATTTGTGATTCGAATTTGTGTTCAGGGATATGAACATCTGTATTGATTGACGAGAAAGTAAACGTTTCCAGCACATCACCATCGGCGCCAACCAGCTCCGATTTCAGCAGAAGGTAGGTATCCGCATCAACCCACAACCGGTAACCGTAACGGTAGCTATCCTCAGGACTGATCACCAGTTCATGTGCTTTACGACCGGCTATGCGATCGGTTTTTCCAAGGGTGACATCATAGTAGGGCGTCGCTGAATTCAGCCTTCTGGGTAAGTCACTGGGAAAGCCGCGACCCAGTGGACGTCGGCTGACATTGACTTGTTTCCCTTCGGGATTGATGCAGGTCACCATGTCATTGCTGCGTATCACTTCACGGGCGGCACCGTTAAGAGAAATGAGGCGTTCCAGCTCACCACGCGCATCGGCACGATGGTAAATACGAATCGACTGCATATTTTTCCCGGACTGGTAGGCAAAAACACCTTCATAAGTCAGTGTTTTGGCTGCCTCGGTCATGCGTTCCAGCATCTCGAGTGCTTTGTCATCATCTGCAGCTAACACAACAGCCGGCAGACTGAAACTCAGACCCAGCAGAACATGAAGCAGGAAACGCATAGCAGACTACTCCTCGCCGTAGGACACGACACGAGCATAAGAAAACAGACCAGAAGCCCCAGCATATTCGTTGTGATCAACCAGATAGTTGTTCAGTCTATCTTCGACTTCCTGCTCGCCGACAGTCCAGCGGTTTGGTGATTCCGTCGCTGCTGTCTGTGTCTGTGCCGGGACTTGTGCCAATTCTGGTGTGACCGCGGTTTGCGGTTGGTTCAGCACACCAACCACAGCCAGCGCACCAATTGAGGCAGCCGCCGCCAAGCCGGCCGTTTGTTTCCAGAACCAGTCCGGCACAGTAACCAGACTGGATTTTTTGTTTTGCGATCCAGTCAACTCATGAACCGGCTCATCGGCCAGTGCCGCACTGACACGGGCAGACAAATCGACAGGCTGGCTTCGATTCGTGTGACCCCGTAACACATCACTGGTAAGTTGATAACGTTGATAATCTGCTCTGGCACTGTCATCTGTGTTCATTAACGCCAGCAGCTCATCCAGCTCCTGCGAATTCAGTTCACCGTCGACAAATGCTGACAGTAATTCTTGTTGCTTGGCTGTCATTGTTGTTCCTCTCCACCCATCACTGCTTTGACCTGCTTGTCGATTGCCTCTCTGGCACGAAAGATACGTGATCGTACTGTGCCGATTGGACAATCCATTACCTGCGCAATTTCCTCGTAGCTCAAACCATCAAACTCCCGCAGTTTGATAGCCGTTGCGGTATCTTCAGGTAAATCCTGAATCGCGTCATGAATTGCTTGCTGCAATTCATTACTCATGAGACTGTTTTCAGGCGTCTCAAATTCCTTCAATTCCGGTGCATCGTAGTAAATTGTTGCATCCATTGCATCAACATCAGTCACCGGTGGCCGTCTCGATGCCGCTGTCAGGTAATTTTTTGAGGTGTTGATAGCAATGCGATACAACCAAGTGTAGAACGCACTGTCTCCCCTGAAGCCCGGCAGCGCTCGATAGGCTTTGATGAACGCTTCCTGTGCGACATCCATGGCCTCCACCGGATCGTGTACAAAGCCGGTTATGACATGAATAATCCGCTGCTGATATTTCATTATCAGCAGGTCAAACGCTTTTTTATCCCCTGCCTGTACGCGTCGTACTAGCTCTTGATCTGCATTCATCCTATCTTCCGGCTATTATCGACACGCCAGTGTGCACTTTTTGATCCAGCTTCATTGACCATATCGATTTAACTTTGTTCCGTATTACGTGCAAAATAAATTCCGCCTATTGTACCTACATCGAGCCCTATGACCACAACTGAGCATTATGACATTCTGATTATCGGCAGCGGCACAGCTGGCCTCACACTCGCTCTGCACATGGCCGACTCTGCCCGTGTTGCTGTTATCTCCAAGGGGCCGCTTGATGAAGGCGCCTCATTGTATGCGCAGGGTGGCATTTCGGTCGTACTGGATAAGACAGACTCTATTCAATCTCACATTGATGATACCCTCCGCGCCGGTGCCGGACTCTGTAACGAACACGCTGTGCGCTATACCGTCGAGCACGCCCGCGAAAATATTGAGTGGCTGATTGATCAAGGGGTATCGTTCACCCGAGATGGAATGACATCGGAAACCTATCACCTGACTCAGGAAGGCGGACACAGTCATCGCCGTATTATTCACTCCGCCGATGCCACAGGTCGCGAAGTCGAGACCACTCTACTGGCTAAGGCCAAAGATCACCCCAATATCAGTTTATTTCCCTATCACATTGGCATCGACCTCATTACCAGTCAGAAACAATTAAAACAGTCACCGAACCGGACCATTGGCTGTTATGTGCTGGATATCAAAAATGACGAGACCAAAACCTTTCTGAGCCCTGTCACCGTATTGGCAACCGGTGGGGCGGGAAAGGTCTATCTTTATACCAGCAACCCTGATGTCTCAACTGGCGATGGTATCGCGATGGGGTGGCGAGCTGGCTGTCGGGTGGCCAATATGGAATTTGTGCAGTTTCACCCCACTTGCCTGTTTCATCCCAAAGCCAAGTCTTTCCTGATCAGTGAGGCGTTGCGTGGTGAAGGGGCCAGGCTGTTGTTGGCTAACGGTGAGCGTTTCATGCCTCACTTCCATCCGCAAGCAGAGCTGGCACCGCGTGATGTGGTGGCCAGAGCCATCGACCATGAAATGAAACGCCTGGGTGACGACTGCGTCTATCTTGATATTTCACACAAGCCGGCGACCTTTATCAAAAGCCACTTCCCGACAATTTACAAGCGCTGTCTTGACTACGGCATCGATATGACCCGCGAGCCAATCCCGGTAGTACCGGCAGCACACTATACCTGTGGTGGCATCATGACTGACTTACAGGGCAGAACCGATATCCCCGGCCTTTACGCTATTGGTGAAACCGCCCATACGGGTCTGCATGGTGCTAACCGGATGGCCAGTAACTCCCTACTGGAGTGCCTGGTATTTGCACGTGCTGCCGCGGATGATATCAAACAACAGGAACTCAAGCCGGTCAGTGCCACTATCCCGCCCTGGGATGCCAGCCAGGTGGAACCAGCCAAAGAGGCCATCGCCATTACTCACAACTGGGATGAACTGCGGCGTTTTATGTGGGACTACGTCGGGATCGTGCGAAGTACCCATCGTCTCAATAAAGCCAGGCAAAGACTGATACTGTTGAAACAGGAAATTGGTGACTATTATGCCCAACACCATATCAGCAGTGATTTGCTGGAACTCCGCAACCTGGCAGATGTGGCTGAGCTTATTATTGCTTCAGCGCTGCTGCGCAAAGAAAGTCGAGGCCTGCATTACATACTCGACTACCCGGATACCGACAATAGCCAGCCGCCACAGGAAACCATCATTACTCCCAGGACTCAGGATCACGCAGCCTGACCCGCAGTCGACGCCAGTCCTCAGCTGTGACCGCATCACGGGCAATGATTAGAGAATGGCTAAAACGCTTTTGAGCGGCTTTCAGGTAAATCGCAATCACGGGACCCAGTATCACACTACCCCTGAGCAGCATGGGCCCCTCTTGTTGGCCATCCGAGTCAGACCAAAACCAAAAGCCCTCGGCATCCACCCACAACTGTCCAGATGCTGTGGTTCGGGCGTATCGACCATAACGGCGGCAGTAAAAAAGCAGGCTGGCGATTACGAGCAGTGATAGGGGCACTGTCAGCATCAGACTCAAGCCGAGCATATTCACCAGCAACACTGCCGCAGTATGTACAAGCATCAGGTAAGCCAGTAAAAAACGTGATTGTTTCCATTCAATCTTCATTCCATAAAAACCGCTTTATTCATCCCTGTTTTACAATGCCACCAGCCGTTAGAATAGATATCCATTACTTTTTATCAGAGTCATTATGAACTGGCAGCAACTCACCGAGCAACAATCACAGTCAAGCCCAGACACAGAGGGCAACCTTATCATTCCTTTGCCCGCCAGCAGGATCATCCAGGTCATGGGCGAGGAAGCAAAAAGCTTTCTGCAGAACCTGTTGACCAACGACGTCAATGCCCTGCAAGTGAATCAATCGCAGCTGAGCGGTTTTTGCAATCCGAAGGGTCGTTTGTTGTCGATTTTTCAGTTGCTGAGACGTGAGGACGATTACCTGATCATTCTGCCCGCTGATCTGGCTGATGCCATCAGCCAACGTCTGACCATGTTCAAGTTACGTAGCAAGGTCGATATCAAACTGCTGGAAGACAGCTATGTTCTGGGTCTGATTCATCCTACGGCAACACTTGAGTCAACAGAAATCTGGCAGGGCCAGGTCTGTGAAGCAGGCCTTGTTATCCTTCAGCCCGGTGAAACACCACGCTCTCTTGTCATTGCCGATGAGGAAAATGTGCAGACCCTGTCTGGCTGGTTGGAAAATGACTGGCGGCTGGCACCCGAAGCTGTGTGGCAACGACATGACATCGAAGCCGGCCTGCCGATGGTCTTTGCCGAGAGTAAAGAAGCCTTTACACCGCAACAGGTCAACCTTGATCTGGCCGGTGGTGTCAGCTTTAAAAAAGGCTGCTATCCCGGTCAGGAAGTGGTTGCCCGTTTACATTACCTGGGCAAACCCAGCCGTAGGCTGTTTCTGGGCCGGCTTGAAGGCAACAGCTTACCCGCCATCAACAGCGTGGTGACCAATGCCGAAGGTGACACACTGGGCCATGTAGTTCAGGCGCAGTTCGACGCTGAGCAGACACTGGTTTGCCAATTGAGCATGAAACTCTCTGCTGCCGGTAAAACCGCCCAGATTGACAATCAGGTGCTGACTTCTCTGACCGCCATGGTCGAAGAAGCAGAGACGGATTAATCCAGTTCCAGCTTCTTCAACTTGTAGCGCAAGGCGCGGAACGTAATCCCCAGTTTTTTGGCTGCAGCGGTCCGGTTCCAACGGGTCGCCTCCAGTGCCTGCATAATGAGCTGGCGTTCCTGATCCTCCAGGCAGGCCTCAAGGTCCTGTGGAACGGTCTGCCTGGATCCCGTCGTTGCCGAAGGTTCAGCACTGACTATCGGTTGATGCTGAGGTAACATCAGGTCATCCACTTCAATGCTGTCAGCCTCAGCCCAGGTCAGCGCTCTCTCCAGAATGTTCTCCAACTCCCGTACATTGCCGGGGAAAGCATAGGACTGCAGCTTATTCATGGCGGCCTGGCTGATGTTTGGCTTGTCGAGATGATTTTTCCTCGCCAGTGTAGTCAGGATATGGTCTGCCAACAATGGGATATCAGCCTGACGCTCCCGTAATGGCGGAACGGTAAGCTCTATCACATTCAAACGGTAGAACAAATCCTCACGAAAACTGCCCTGTTGCACGCATGCTGCCAGGTTTTTATGGGTAGCAGACAATATGCGTACATCAACATTAACCTCTTCATGCCCCCCGACAGGCCGCACTGCTTTTTCCTGTATCGCCCGTAGTAATTTGACTTGCATCATCAATGGTAAATCAGCGACTTCATCAAGAAACAGCGTGCCGCCATCAGCAGCTTGAAACAGTCCCTGTTTATCAGCGACAGCACCGGTAAAGGCGCCCTTCTTGTGACCGAAGAACTCACTTTCCACCAGTTCTGCCGGTATCGCGCCACAGTTAATCGGCACAAACGGGCCATCACTACGCGCGCCAAGCTCATGAATCAGTCTGGCAACCAGTTCTTTGCCCGTCCCCGATTCACCCGTGATATAGACCGGTGCCTGACTTCGTGCCAGTTTGCTGATTTTGCCACGAAGCGCACGAATGGGGTCAGTATCCCCCAGGAGTTTGTCACGTGAGCGTCGTTCACGCTGTTGTGGCCGATCAGGCGACAATTTCAGCGCCGCTTCAACCAGGTCTCGCAGCATTCTTAGCTTGAGTGGTTTGGAAACAAAATCAAAAGCACCGGACTTAAGCGCTTCAACCGCATGATCGACATCGCCATGCGCCGTGATAACCGCTACAGGTAACTCAGGCCACTGTCGCTGCAATGTTTTCACCAATTCCAAACCATTACCGTCTGGCAGTCGCATATCGGTAAAACATAAATCGAATTTGTGCTGTTTGAGCGCTTGATGCGCCTGGGCCAGATTCTCGGCGGTCACACAGTCAATCGACATACCGGACAACGTCATTGTCAGTAATTCGAGAATATCCGGCTCGTCATCAATCACCAGCGCTTGTTTTGCGTGTTGCTTTGTCATGCGAGATATTCCTGCCATTCACCCGGGAAGCTTATACGAAAACGACTGCTTTGCAACTCGTCAGGCAGGAAGCTCAGTCGCGCTCCATTGGCCTGGCAAAGTTCACGGGCCAGATACAATCCGAGACCGGTACCGCCCTGACGCTCTGAATGAAACGGTTCAAACAAATGCGCCTGCGCCGCCTGCGACACGCCGGGACCATTGTCGGTGACATCCACGACTATTTCTCCATCGGACCTGGCAAGACGAACTTGAACCCTTGGCGGTGGATTATCGGGGTTTGAGTAATGCCAGGCATTCTCGATCAGATTCCACATCACCTGATGTAACTGCTCCGGATCCATGGCAACCTTCACCAGCGGAGACTCAATACGCAGTTTGATATCCACCTCGCCCGCTGCTTTCATTTCACGAAACTCACTTACAAAGCGATCCAGCCAGGTGGCAAGTACCACTGCCGCCGGTTCCACTGTTTTGCGTCGACTCATCTGCAGAATCGTGTCGATAATACTGTTAACGCGCTGACTGTGGCGCTGAATGATGCCAGTCAGCTTCCGCATACCCTGATCCTGGCTTTGCTGTTCTGCCAGCAACTCACCGGCATGGCTGATTGCGCCGAGTGGGTTACGGATTTCGTGAGCGATACTGGCTGTCAGTCGCCCCAGCGAGGCCAGCTTGAGTTGCTGTGCCTGTTGCGCCATCGCAGAGGTATTCTCGATATAAACCAGTGTTTCACCACTATCGAGCCTGGTCGCTGTGGCCCGTACTTCCGGCAAATCCGGTCGCGCCTGGAAAGCCTCGAAAGGTTGCGGATTGTGATGCTGCCAGAGCCAGATTTGTTCTGCCAGTTGCGGCACATATTGTTTCAGCTTAAAACCGGGGATACTGCGTTCTATCCCTAACAAATGACGGGCAGACTCATTAAACAGGGTCACATGACCATGGGCGTCAAGGGCCATGACGCCAATCTGCAGACGGCTGATGATATGCTGATTCAGCACAGCCAGATTGGCGACATCCCGGGCTCGTTCCTCAGCCAGCACTTCCGAGGTCTGCATTTTTTTGGATAGCCACTGCGCTAACCAGGCAGTGACGAAAAAGGTTGCACCCAGAAGTCCGGCTTGACTGTATTTAGTCGCACCATCACCGGCAATCTGGGAGTAACTGACTTCCAGCAGAATCGCCAGTGTCGCTATCGCTGCAATAAAAGCAGCCAAGCGTCCCGGCACCAAAGCGCCACCCGCCACGACAACAACCAACAATAACGAGCCCAGACCGGTTTGCAGCCCGCCGCTGGCGTGAAGCAGCATGGTCAATGCCACAATATCAATGACCAGTTGCAGTTTGATCTGGGTATCGACATAGCCCCAGCGTTTCAGCGTGAAAATCAGCAGCACCAGTGCGATCAGCAGATAGAGCTGACTGACACTGGCATACAAACGGGGATCAACCGAGCCCAGGAATTCTGGCGGGAGTTTGAAGTAAAAAACAAAGAACAAAATGCCGGCGAGAAAAAAACGATAACCGG
This sequence comes from uncultured Methylophaga sp., assembly GCA_965229455.1. Taxonomy (GTDB): domain Bacteria; phylum Pseudomonadota; class Gammaproteobacteria; order Nitrosococcales; family Methylophagaceae; genus Methylophaga. Next base: position 1,060,441 of record OZ245877.1, on the reverse strand, counting down.
CAAAAACCGTCAGTGCCCGCCAGGTAGCCGGGTCCTGACGCAAAGTCAGTCGGGCGGCATCCGCACTCATCGTGACTGGCGGTGGGCCTCAATATGTTCACGGGAGCAGAAATACTGGCTGTTATCTTTCAGTGCCTCTGTTTCAATGATGTGCAGGCCACAATGTTCACAGCGAACCATACGCTGACTGCTGTCACCGGATGTGGTGTTAGAGGGCATTTTGCTCTTTCTGAGCAGATTTCCGATGATGATATAAAGTAACAGCCCGATGGCCAGCAGAATCAGAATGCGCATCTTTCACCTCAATAAAAAGGACACAGGAACGACGCTTCGTTCCTGTGTTTAGGATACCCTTTTTTAGCTGCCGTTTGGACCGGATTAAGCGCGGGACGCGCGCTTACGCTCATGCTCCAACAACAGTTTTTTACGCAGTCGCAATGACTTGGGGGTGACTTCCAGTAACTCATCGTCACCGATGAACTCCAGTGCCTGCTCCAGACTCATACGGATTGGCGGCACCAGAGTCACAGCATCATCGTTGCCTGAGGCGCGGACATTGGTTAATTGTTTACCCTTGAGCGGGTTCACCACCAGATCATTATCACGCGAGTGAATGCCGATGATCATGCCTTCATAGACTTCATCACCATGGCCGATAAACATGCGACCCCTTTCCTGCAGGTTAAAAATAGCAAAGGCAACCGCTTTACCCACGCCATTGGCGATCAGTACACCGTTGATACGTTTACCGTAATTACCCGCCTTCATCGGACCGTAGTGGTCAAATACACTGTAAATCAGACCGGTGCCCTGTGTGGCGGTCAGAAACTCGGTACGGAAGCCGATAAGACCACGCGAAGGAATAATGAAGTCCAGACGCACCCGACCTTTACCATCCGGCACCATGTTATTCATCTCAGCGCCGCGCTCACCCATTTTTTCCATCACGGTGCCCTGATGTTCGTCTTCCACATCGATGGTCACAGATTCGAAGGGTTCCTGTTTTTCACCGTCGATCTCACGAATAATCACTTCAGGACGGGAAACGCCCAGCTCAAAGCCTTCCCGTCGCATATTTTCAATCAGCACGGACAAATGCAGTTCACCACGGCCGGATACTTTGAATTTGTCTGGATCGGTCGGGGATTGTTCTACCCGCAGCGCCACGTTATGAATCAGCTCACGCTCCAGACGTTCTTTGATCTGACGGGAGGTAATGAACTTGCCTTCTTTACCGGCAAAGGGTGAATTATTGACCTGGAAGGTCATCGTCACGGTCGGCTCATCGACTGATAACGGAGGCAGTGCTTCAACCGCATTCTGATCACAGACGGTGTCGGAAATGTTCAGTGGGTCCAGACCGGTGAAAGCGATAATATCGCCAGCCTGAGCTGAGGGGACTTCTTCACGTTTCAGCCCCAGAAAGCCCATGACCTGCTGAATACGGCCGTTGCGTTTATTGCCTTCGCGGTCAACCACAGTGACCGGGGTATTGGTTTTGACCCGACCACGCTGAACGCGGCCGACACCAATGACCCCAACGTAGCTGTTGTAATCCAGTGAAGACACCTGCATCCGGAACGGACCATCCACATCGACATCAGGTGGGCTGACTTTGTCGACGATTAATTCAAACAAGGGTGTCATATCGCCTTCATGCACGTTTTCGTCCATATTGGCGAAACCGTTCAGACCAGATGCATAAATCACATCAAAGTCGAGTTGCTCATCGGTGGCGTCCAGATTCACAAACAGATCAAAAGTCTGGTCCAGCACCCAGTTGGGACGGGCTGCCGGTTTGTCTATCTTATTGATCACCACAATCGGCTTGAGACCCAGCGCCAGGGCTTTCTGAGTCACAAAACGGGTTTGTGGCATTGGCCCTTCTGCCGAATCCACCAGTAGCAGTACCGAATCAACCATGGACAGAACACGCTCGACTTCACCACCGAAATCGGCGTGGCCTGGGGTGTCTACAATATTGATGTGGTATTCGTTCCAGCGAATCGCCGTGTTTTTGGAAAGGATAGTAATGCCACGCTCACGTTCCAGGTCATTGGAGTCCATCACCCGCTCAGTTAGCTCTTCATGTTCACCGAAGGTGCCGGATTGTCTCAGCAACTGGTCAACCAGAGTGGTTTTACCATGGTCGACGTGGGCAATGATGGCGATATTGCGTAGTTTGGAAATGTCTCTTTGGGTATCAGTCATATAATGAATTCAGTAAAGGCATGCGTGGCATGCAGGTGTAAAGAGGCCCGCAAGGGTCCGATTTAATTGAGTGGTTCCTGTAAATGCGGCTTGATAGCTTCCAGCATCAGTTTATGGACACCGAATCCCGCAGCAACGATATTGCCTTTGTCGAAAACACTGTCCTGACCGGCAAAGTCTGTCACCAGACCGCCGGCTTCTTCCACCAGCAACAGGCCGGCAGCGAGATCCCAGTTTTCAAGACCGATCTCCCAGTAACCATCGATACGGCCGGCAGCGACGTAGGCCAGATCCAGTGCCGCAGAGCCGGCGCGACGGATGTCCGCCACCTGAGTAAACAGGGCTTCAAAGCTCGCCATATATTGCGTGTGATGCTGAGGATACTTAAACGGGAAGCCAGTGGCCAGTAAGGCCCCTTTCAAATCACGGCGTTTGCTGATTCGCAGGCGACGATCATTGAGTTTGGCGCCTTCACCTCGACTCGCAGTGAACAGTTCATCGCGTTGTGGGTCATACACCACTGCATGTTCCACCCGACCTCTGACGCGGACAGCAATGGAGACACAAAAGTGCGGAAAACCATGCAGGAAGTTGGTGGTACCATCCAGCGGGTCAATGATCCAGACGGTATCACTATCACCGGCATTGCCCGATTCTTCTGCCATGATGGCATGGTCGGGATAAGCCTTTTTAATGACCTTGATAATTTCCTGCTCTACCAGGTGATCAACATCGGAGACGTAGTCGTTACGGCCTTTGGTCGTGACTTCCAGGTGTTCGACATGTTGCAAAGATCGCATGATCAATGTGCCTGCATTGCGGGCAGCACGGATCGCAATATTCAGCATTGGGTGCATAAGACAAATTTTTCCAGAACGGTTAAGAAAAGACGGATATCCCGAGCAGGAAACCGGAGCATTTCAAAAGCCGTAATTATAGCAAGTATTTATCCGCGGGGAGACAGCTTTGCAGAAACAGTTCGCATTTTGCCTGTCTGATAAATGGACAGTGAAAATATTTCTTGCTAGCGTATGTTTTATGTTGCGAATACGCAATATAATATGCCTGCCATTTAAACTGGTACTTTTTCAAGGAGATTAAAATGAAACCATTAGCAAAACTGAGTGCTGTAATCCTGCCATTGGCTCTGTTGACCGCTTGCGCCAACACTGCCGAAATGGACGCGTTGAAAGCCTCTGTAGAATCAGCTCAATCAACTGCTGACTCTGCTCTTGTTGCTGCCCGCAATGCCCAAAGCACTGCAGACACAGCTCAACGCACTGCTACCGATGCAGAACTGGCTGCGATGAACGCCCAGAAAACTGCTGATGAAGCAATGGCAACAGTTGAAGAATGCTGTGCCAAAATTGATCGTATGTTTGAAAAAGCCATGAGCAAATAAGCTTTATTTGCCACATGCAAAAAAGCCGGAACATGAGTTCCGGCTTTTTTTTGCACTCAATTCACCGCAGTGATCACAGCGCATCACTGGTCACCTGCACAGTCCAGACTGGCACCCCGGCCGATGTCATAATTTCCTCTCCGACAATGCTGGCTTCTTCCTGAGAATTAAACGGACCGATCAGGGTTTCCTCACGGGCGCCCGATCTCACCGGCCAATAGAGGTCATCCAGTCTCAGTGCCGTCATCGCTTCACGAACCTTACTCACCGCTTTTTTATTGACACCGGCATGCAGGAACCAGAGATTCTCAACGATATCCAGTTTTTGCTGTCCCAACGGTTTGACCACACCTAGCTGTTTACGCACCACTGTCTCGGCATAAGACCAGTGCTCATCTGCCGGCAGTTGGTCCTGCACGTTCAGAATCGCCTTGACCATCGGCGTCATGTTATTGCCTTCACGGGTATCGATATCTTTCTGCTGGCGGTGTGCCTCAAGATACAAATGACCGTTTCTGATACCGGCTTTATGCGGTTGATAGACAATTTCCACGCCGGTATTACTGGGCGTGATATTGAACATGTTCTCGATATCTTCAGGGAACAGGCGAATGCAGCCATGACTGACGCGCAGCCCAACCCCGTAGGGTTTATTGGTACCGTGCAGCAGGTAACCCGGCATCGACAGACGCATCGCATAAGCACCCAGAGGATTATCCGGTCCGGCGGGGACGACACGTGGCAGAGGATCGCCCATTTCAGCATGCTCTTTACGGATGGATGCCGGCGGTGTCCAGGAGGGATCCTTTATTTTCTGGGTGATACGCGCCTTACCTAATGGTGTTGCCCAGCCTTCCCTGCCAATACCGATGGGATGCGTCACAACCTGCTGTCTCTCTCCTTTGCCGGTTTTGGGATAATAAAACAGGCGCATCTCAGCAATGTTGATAACAATGCCTTCCTTGGGACCATCCGGCAGAATGTAGCGGGTCGGCAAGACGACCGGGGTATTCTCTCCCGGTAACCAGGCATCTACGTCCGGGTTGGCATCTGTAATATCGCGATAGCCCAGATCGAACTGCCGACCAATATCCAGAAGGGTATCTTCATTACGGCTGTATAGCACCATGTTATGGCCGATCACACTGGCACCAGGCTCAGTGATTTCGAAGGTGGTCGCAGCGAGTGGTGCCGACAAAGTCAGACCGATGGCAAGAGACAACAGACGACGGAGCATGAATTAGTCCTGATAGCAAAGATAAAGAGGCATATTGTACTGGATTCTCAACAATAGATAATCTGTTAAGACGTGCTTTGATGCACAAAAACGGCTAAGATTAGACCCTGTTTTTATCTTTTGCCTTGGACATTTATCTAACGTACCCTAAGCCGATGAAAAAATTTTACCTGCCACTAATCTTAATTCTCGCCACGCTGAGCCTCTCAGCTTGTTCTTTCTTTGAAAAAGAAGAAATCAAAGCTGACGAAAGCTGGAGTGTCGAACGTGTCTATGCAGAAGCCAAGGCAGCACTGGATCTCGGCGACTACACCACCGCGATTACCTATTACGAACAACTGGAAGCCCGCTTCCCGTTTGGTGAATATGCCCAGCAAGCCCTGTTAGAATCCGCCTACGCCCACTATAAGAATGATGATCCGGAAACCGCCATCGCAACGCTGGATCGGTTCATGCGCGTTTATCCATTGAACCCGAACATCGATTACGCTATTTATCTTCGTGGCCTGGTTAATTTCCACCGTGATATCGGTCTGATTGAAAAATATATTCCCCGGGATGAATCACAGCGGGACCCGGGCGCGGCAGAGGATGCCTTGCGCGATTTTACCCGTCTGGTCAAACAGTATCCCAACAGTCGTTATGCGGAAGACGCCACCCAACGCATCGTTTATCTGAGAAACCGGCTGGCACAGCATGAGGTTAATGTCGCCAATTACTATATGCGCCGTGACGCCTATCTGGCAGCCGCGAATCGAGCCAAATACGTAATTGAAAACTATTCGAGAACCCCAGCCATGCCTGAAGCCCTGGTGATTATGGCTAAAGCCTACAAGGTGATGGGGATGAACGATCTGTCAGAGGATGCCCTGAAAGTACTGGAGTTAAACTATCCGGGACACACCGGGGTGGCGGAAGTGCGTCAGACCAGGATTGATTGAGATAAGACCGCGCCGGTCATCACCGGCGCTTTTCTAACGGCAGCAGGCCTAGATCGCTTCCTCGCCTTCTTCACCGGTGCGGATTCTCACCGCCCGTTCCAACGACGTGACAAAGATTTTGCCATCACCGATACGGCCGGTATGCGCGGCCTGCGTGATGCTTTCAATGACTGAGTCCACCGTTTCATCAGCGACCACAATTTCCAGTTTTACCTTAGGCAGGAAATCAACCACATATTCTGCCCCGCGATAAAACTCAGTATGTCCCTTCTGACGACCAAAACCTTTGACTTCAGTCACCGTCATGCCAGTGACGCCAATTTCTGACAACGCCTCACGAACATCATCGAGTTTAAAAGGTTTAACAATCGCTTCGATTTTCTTCATTGTAATTCCTTACTCTATTGTGGAGGTAACCGTGTAGCCAGAGGTGATCGGATAACGTCTGTCACGACCGAAAGCCCGACTGGTAATACGAATACCCGGTGGAGCCTGTCGGCGTTTGTATTCGTTACGATCTACCATTTTTATCACTCTGGCAACCATCTCCGCATCGTACCCTTCTTCCACCAGATCCTCAAAACAGCTGTCATCAGCAATATAGCGGTCCAGAATCACATCCAGCAGTTCGTATGGGGGCAGACTGTCCTGATCCAGCTGACCTTCTGATAATTCAGCAGATGGAGGGCGGGTTATAATTCGCTCAGGAATCACCGGAGACAGTTGATTGCGGTGTCGACTAAGTCGATAAACCAGTGTTTTATAGACATCCTTGAGTGGCGCGTAACCACCGGCCATATCGCCATAAAGTGTGGAGTAACCAACGGCCATCTCACTTTTGTTACCGGTGGAGAGGACCATATAACCGAACTTGTTCGATAGTGCCATCAGGATAATACCGCGGCAGCGGGCCTGGATATTTTCTTCGGTGGTATCGGCCGGCAAACCGGCAAATTGGTCGGATAAGGTATGCAGAAACTGCTCAAAAACCGGCTCAATCGAGATCAGACTGTACTGCACATTGAGGCCTTCAGCCATAGCTTTGGCATCATCTAAACTGATTTCAGAGGTATAACGGGACGGCATCATCACCGCATGGACTTTATCGGCCCCAATGGCATCTACCGCCAATGCCAGTGTCAATGCTGAATCAATCCCCCCTGACAGGCCAATCACGACACCGGGGAAATGATTTTTTTGGATGTAATCACGCAGGCCCGTCACCAGACCTTTGTAGATCATTGCCAGTTCATCTTCCTTGTCGGTCATGTCCCCCTGAAGCTGCAACTTGCCGTCTTCAGTGCGGCGGATCGTAATCGGGTAGAGACCGGATTCAAATGCTGCGGCGAGCGCGACTTTATCGCCCTGTTGATTCAGGGCAAAAGAGCAGCCATCGAATACCAGTTCATCCTGCCCGCCAACCTGGTTGACATAAATGACCGGTACGCTGGTTTCCACCACCCGCTTTCTGACTTCGGCCTCGCGTAATTGCCACTTGCCACTACGAAACGGTGAGGCATTGAGGTTGATAATCAGTTCAGCGCCGGCATCGACCGCCTGCAGCGAGGGCTCGGTAAACCAGATATCCTCACACAGTGTGAGGCCAACTTTTATGCCGCGGAAATCAATCACACAGGGCTCTTTACCCTCGACAAAATACCGTTTTTCGTCAAATACGCTGTAGTTAGGCAGCTTTTGTTTGAAATAGGTACCTACAATGTCACCATTGTCGATAATCGAGGCCGCGTTATACAGCTCTTTTCTGACTTCGCCATCGGGATGACCGACAACAACGGCAACACCCTGAATATGTTTTTTAAGTGTTTGCAGCGCTTTATTGACGCGTTTGAGCAGGCCGGGTCTTAACAGCAGGTCCTCCGGCGGATAACCGGTCAGGGTCAGCTCGGGATAAATCACCATATCGGCGCCGAACTCATCCCGTGCCCTGTGGGCAGAGGTGATAATTTTCATCACATTACCGGCCACATCGCCCACTACGGGGTTGATTTGGCCCATCACCAGCGTCAGAGGCTGCATTTATCTCGCATCCATCGCGACCAGCATACAATCACCAATTTCTGCCGGTGATCGGGCAATGCGGGCACCCGCCGCTTCCAGCGCTGCCAGTTTGGCCTCGGCAGTGCCACTGCCACCACTGATGATCGCGCCGGCATGGCCCATGCGTTTACCCGCTGGTGCGGTCAGGCCGGCAATATACGCCACAACCGGTTTGGTGACATGATCTTTGATAAAGGCTGCTGCCTCTTCCTCGGCGCTACCGCCAATTTCACCGACCATGACGATACCCTCAGTCTGAGGATCAGCCTCAAACATCTGCAGACAGTCGATAAAGTTCATACCATGAATCGGGTCACCGCCGATACCGACACAGGTACTTTGCCCCAGGCCATTCTGGGTAGTCTGATGCACGGCTTCATAAGTCAACGTGCCCGAACGCGACACGATACCGATTTTACCTGGCTGATGAATGGCACCAGGCATGATACCGATTTTGCATTCTCCCGGTGTGATCAGACCGGGGCAGTTAGGACCAATCAGGTGAACATCCTTATTGCTGAGCGCGTGTTTAACTCGCAACATATCCAGTACCGGTATACCCTCGGTAATACAGGCAATGACTCTAATACCGGCATCGGCGGCTTCCAGAATGGCATCGGCGGCAAACGCCGCTGGCACGTATATCATGGTCGCATCGGCACCGGTCTCAGCGACCGCCTCGTGGACGGTGTTAAATACCGGCCTGTCAAGATGTGTCTGGCCACCTTTTCCGGGTGTCACGCCACCAACAAACTGGGTACCATAGGCTATTGCCTGCTCGGAGTGGAAACTGCCCTGTTTGCCGGTAAAGCCCTGACAAATGACTTTGGTATCACGGTTAACAAGGATGCTCATGCGTTTGACTCCCGGGCAGCAGCCACTGCTTTTCTGGCAGCATCAGTCAAATCCTGTGCTGCATAAATACTCATCTGGCTGTTTGCCAGTAACTCTCGGCCAATAGCGGCATTCGTTCCTTCCAGTCTGACGACGACCGGCAAAGACAGCTCGACTTCTCTGGCCGCCTGAATAATGCCCTCAGCAATCAGATCACAACGGACAATACCACCGAAGATATTGACCAGAATCGATTTCACTTTTTTATCTGACAGAATCAGTTTGAAAGCTTCGGCGACCCGTTCAGCAGTAGTGCCCCCCCCGACGTCCAGAAAGTTAGCCGGTTCGCCGCCCTCTTTCTGAATCAAATCCATGGTGGCCATCGCCAGACCAGCGCCGTTCACCATACAGGCGACGTTGCCGTCGAGTGAGATGTAATTGAGCCCGAACTCCCGGGCAATCACCTCGGCATCATCCTCCTGACTGGGATCAAACATCTCAGCCAGATCAGCATGACGGAACAGGCCATTTTCATCCAGATTAATCTTGGCATCCACCGCCAGTAAATCGCCTTCAGCGGTGACCACCAGTGGATTAACCTCTACCAGACTGGCATCGTTTTCGGTGAACAGCTGATACAGGTTTTGCATCACCTGCTGTAATTGTTTGAAAGCTGAGCCGGTGAGTCCCAGGAAGAAGCCGGCACGGCGGCATTGATAGCCCTGGAGACCCACCACCGGATCCACATACAGATTCAGAATCGCATCCGGATCATTTTCTGCGACCGCTTCAATATCCATTCCGCCCTGAGCGGAAATCATGAACACAATACGCTGACTGCTGCGGTCAAGCAGAACGGCCAGGTAGATTTCACGATCAATATCAGTCGGTTTTTCCACCAATACCTGATTGATGGGCAGGCCTTCCGCAGTGGTTTGATGCGTCACCAGACGCTGCCCCAGCATGCCTTTGGCAGCGGCTTCAACATCGTCTACGCTGTCCACGACTTTGACACCGCCGGCTTTACCGCGACCACCGGTGTGGACCTGGGCCTTCACAACCCAGCGTTCTCCAGCAAGCAGCTCTGCCGCCTGCCTGGCCTCTGCCGCATCGGTGACAGCCTGACCCTGCGGCGTCGGCACGCCGTAGCGGTTGAAAAGTTGTTTTGCCTGAAATTCGTGCAGGTTCATTATTTCCTGTGCCTTTCAATCATCAATCGCACCGTGTTGCCACGGTTGTGCAGCAAATCGCATCAGGACTCGCCATGTAAACCGCATATTTTCTCGCATTAGGCAGATAATTACCACAAGCAGATGGTGCTTTCTGTACCGGCGCCAATGCTCTGATTCCGGGTGGCATGCTATAGTGCAGGCCGTTGGAGAAAATTGAGCTTAACCATGCGAACACTCTATCCGGAAATTGAACCCTATCAGACTCACGAGTTTAGCCGCGAGAAGCTCAGCGATGGCCGCCAGCACCGGATTTATGTCGAAGAGTGTGGCAATCCTGAGGGGATACCGGTGATATTCCTGCATGGCGGTCCCGGCTCCGGCTGCCGTCCCCAACATCGGCGTTATTTCGATCCGAAAAAATATCGCATTATACTGTTTGATCAGCGAGGCTGCGGCCGTTCCACCCCCACAGGGGAACTGGAAAACAATAGTACAGATTACCTGATTGCCGATATGGAACATATCCGCCAGTCTCTGAACATCAGACAGTGGTTGCTGTTCGGCGGCTCATGGGGAGCCACACTGGCGCTTTGCTATGCCCGGGAACACCCTGATCAGGTACTTTCGATGATTCTGCGCGGCACCTTTCTGGGACGCGCGCAGGATATCGACTGGGTCTACGCAGAGGGCGGCGCCTCACGGTTGTTTCCGGAGCACTGGCAACAATTGGTGGCAGCGCTGCCGGGATCACAAAAACAACGCCCCCTTCAAGCCTATTTCGACAAACTGACGGATGAAGATGAAGCAGTGCAACTGGCAGCGGCGCAAACACTCAATGCCTGGGAAGGCACCATCGTGATGCTTCGAGATCATGAATTCCAACCGGATTTGACGCAGATGCCCGGGCCGCTGGCTCACTCCCGTATTCAGTTGCACTATGCATTGAATCATTGCTTTATCGATGAGCGACCTATTCTCAGCAGTGTGGCACAGATGCAGGACATCCCTACCATCGTGATCCATGGTCGCTATGACTTGGTCTGCCCGCTGCAGCAGTCCTGGGAATTAAAGCAGGCCTGGCCGCAGGTTGATTTAAGGATCGTGCCACTGGCCGGACACGCTGCCGGTGAACCAGGACTGATTGATGCCCTGATAACGGCGAGCGATGAAATGGTCGAGGTGCTGGCATGATTGCACTATTACAACGAGTCAGCCATGCCGATGTGCATGTTGGCAGTCAACAGGTCGCTGAGATTCAACAAGGTCTGCTTGTGCTGATTGGGGTCGAGAGAGGCGATGCCGAAGCAGATGCTGATCGCCTGCTGGATCGCATACTCACTTACCGCGTATTCAGTGATGATAATGATAAAATGAACCTATCATTGAAAGATATCCATGGCGGTTTATTGCTGGTTCCCCAGTTCACACTGCCAGCCGATACGCGTAAAGGGACGCGTCCAAGCTTTACACCGGCCGCCCCGCCCGAACAAGGTGAAGCTCTGTTTGAGTATCTGGTCAGTCAGGCGCGTATCAATCATCCCTCAACAGCAGCTGGCCATTTCGGGGCAGATATGCAGGTGAGGCTGACTAACGATGGTCCGGTTACTTTCTGGCTGCAAACCCACTGAAGCGAAGCTATCTATGCGAATTTTAAGAAATGTTTTTCTCGGTTTTCTGCTGATTATCATCGGCATTGCCTCTCTGATGCTCATCCCCTCTCCACAGGCGCCAGCCGAGAAACCCTGGGAGGTTATAGTCATGCCCGATGGTAACAGCGAGGTCCTGGGCATCCATCTTGGCAATACCAATTACAAAACGGCTCAGCAGCAACTGGGGGTATTTGGTAAAACGGCTTTGTTTGTTGATCCGGATGGCAGCCGCAGTGTGGAAGCTTATTTCGACAGCGTGAATCTAGCCGGCCTGTCTGCCAAACTGGTCATGAATCTTGAAGTTAGCAAAAACAGGATGGAGACGATGCTGAGCAACGCGGGGGCTGGTGAACTTAAACCCAGCGGTGCCCATCAGTACGAACTTTCAGAACAAGACCGGACGTTTCTGCTCAGCGTACCGGTAATCGGCCTGACCTACATTCCTTCACTGAAACTGGACCGTGACATGATCCAGCGCCGTTTCGGTGAGCCGGAAAGCATTGAAAAGTCACAAGTTGATGAGGAAGGCCACATCACTGAAACCTGGTTCTATCCTGCTATTGGTCTGAGCGTCCTGTTTCAGTCTCAACAGAAAACACTATTGGTCTATCGTGCTAGACGCTGATTGTCTGTTTGACGAGGTCAACAAAAGCGGCCTTATCCAACGGCCGACTCAGGAAATAACCTTGAGCACGCTGACAATGACGTTGTTTCAGATACTGTAACTGTTCTTCTGTCTCAACCCCTTCAGCAACGACTGTCAGTCCGAGGCTCTCTGACATCGCCATAATCGCATCAACGATCGCTGCATCCTCTTTATCCGTCGTCAAATCCCGGATAAAGGAGCTATCAATTTTGAGTACATTGAGCGGGAACTGTTTGAGATAGGATAAGGACGAGTAACCGGTGCCGAAATCATCAATGGCCAGACTCACGCCCATTTCGCTCAGCTCACTCAAGGTCAACGTAGCAAGCTGGGTATCTTCCATCAGCATACTCTCGGTAATTTCAAGCTCCAGATTCCTGGCCGGCATACCACTCAGTTTTAACAGACGACGAATATCGGTCGCGAGATTCCCTCCCTTGAACTGTCTGCCTGACAAGTTCACAGCAATCATAAAGTCAGGCGATAGCGCGTCTTTGAGCTCAAGGTAGGTCTCACAGGCCTGGGTCAGGACTCGCTCACCAACCAGTCCGATCAACCCCGTGTCTTCCAGAATCGGTACAAAGCGGGCGGGCGAGACATGCCCCCAGTCATCGTTATGCCAGCGTAACAAGGCTTCAGCACCCACCACCTGACCGGACTCCAGGTCAAACTGCGCCTGATAGTGCAGAGTGAGTTCGTCGTTTTCTACAGCTCGCCGCAGGGCTGATTCCATCACCAGCCTTTCTGCAGCTTCGGCGTTCATTTCAACGGAATAGAACTGAAAGTTATTACGACCCAACTTTTTGGCGTGATACATCGCAGCATCTGCATTACGAATCAGCATATCACCGTCTCGGCCGTCAGCCGGATAGAGGCTGACCCCAATACTGGGGCTGATAGTGACTTCGGTAGTTTCAATGCTGTAGGGTTTTGACATGGCATCGATGACTTTCTCCGCCACCTTGCCAACATATTCGGCGGATCGGACATCCTCCAGCAACAGCGTGAACTCATCACCACCCAGTCTGGCCACTGTGTCTCCCTCACGCAGACACGACTTGATTCGCGAGGCAACATCTTTCAGTAGCGCATCACCAGCGCGATGCCCCAATGAATCATTAATGGTTTTGAAGTGATCAAGATCGAGAAAGAAAACTGCCAGACGGCCACCAGTTCTGTGTGCCCGATGGATAGCATGCTCCACCCTGTCATTGAATACATTACGGTTGGGCAGACCAGTGAGCGCATCAACACTGGCTAGACGGGTTAAATATTCCTCATTTTCACGCTGTTTAGTGACATCTTCAAACAGCCAGATAGCGCCTTCCATGGGATTGGCAGGATCAATGGCCTTTCCCGAGAGCGCGCACCAGAATCGGGAGCCATCAGCTTTGACCAGTTCCAGCTGCGCTTCATAACTGTCCCCCGTAGTCAGTGCCGTGTAAGCCTGCTCCCCCAGCTGCTGATAAGCCTGCTCGTTAGGATAGAAAAAACGCGTACTCTCACCAATCAACTGTTCACGGCTCTCACCAAACAATTGCTCGAAACGCTGATTGACCCGGACAAACTTCCGTTCACGTACAAACGCAATACCAATAATGGCATTTTCCAGAATCGCATCCTGTTCCACCGATAACTGCTGTAAACGCCGATCAGTCTCTTTCCATGCCGTGACATCAGAAATCACACAAACCCAGATATCAGACTCTGCGGTATTGATTCGGCTCAGCGACACCGACATTGAGAGCATCCGGCCATCCAGACGTCGACCTGTAAACTCGGGATTGTCTGACACACGCTTCGCCAGTACTTCCATGGAATCAATCGCTTCAATCTCACTGAATAGCTTCAGTACACTGATGCCACTCAACTCTTTCAATGCGGCTCCAAAAACCAGTTCGGCTGAGGGGTTCAAATCAATGATGATGCCATCTTCTGTCAGCGACAGTATTGCTTCCGGAACAACATTGAGAATCGCCTGAAGGTGTTGCTGCCGACTCTGCAAAGACAAGCGCGCATCATGCAGTTGGCTGATGGTGTTTTCGGTGTTTTCAGCAAAACGGTTGAAGTCTCGGGCCAGAAGTGACAATTCATTATTGCCCTCCGGCAAGCGCATTCTGGTATCAAACTGTCCTTCGGAAAGCGCATGGATTGACTGACGAATCGCAGTAAGCGGTGACTGAATATTGCGGGACAGTCGCCAGGCGAAAATCATCATAAGCAGGGTGAGCAGCACACTGAGCGCAATAATTCGCCACCGTGTCTCATCTGCCTCGTGCTCATTTGCTTGTACGAGATCATGCGTGTGATCAGAGACATCTCTGGCAACGCGACCTATTTTTTCAGTCAGCACGCTCATGACTGACATCGACGAATTTGCTGTCTGTGCGAGTAAAGCGTTTGCCAGCCATTGCTTTTTCTGTAATGCCAGCAGCCCATCTTCATCATTGACGAGCGAGAACAAACGCTGCATTTCCCGGCGGCTTTGGTTCAGCTCTGTCGATAAATCGGGTTGCTCTGTCAACGCTTTTTCAAGTTCGTCTGTATTTTGTTTAACCACAGCAGCCAGTTCATCCAGTCGTTTTGAAAGTGGTTCCAATTGCTGATCACTGGTTGCCAGAAAGGACTGAAAAGTGAGCGCATCCAGCTCACTGACCAAAAGCTTGAGCTGCTGTACGACTGGCTGATGCTGATTCAGCCGGTTTGTCAGTTTGTTCAGTTGTTGCTGCTGTCTGGCAGACAGACTGGCTACATTGTCACTGGCTTGTTTGATCTGTTGAGTGAGAGTCAGCGCCTGTTTTTTGCGTTGGTACAGATCACTGTCAAGCGCCAGAAAATCCTGATAAAAACTGAACAAACTGGCGAACTGTTGTTTCTCGTCAGGATCATCAACAAACAGAGGCTGCAATCGTAACCAGTTCTGTTCAAATTGCTGCTCTAGGGTATCACGCTGCCTGAGTTGCGCCAGTTGTAAGAGATTGTCGCTCGTCAGTATCTGTTGCTGGCGGTGACTGAAAGCACTGATGACACTACTCAGTCGGTGGCTGCTGTTACTGACGGGCAATAGCTTTTCAGACACAACCTTACGAGAAGACTCAATCAGAGAATAGGCATAATTGGTCATCAGCGCCATGACAGCCACAACAGTGACTGTGGTGACTGCCCAAAACTGGAGTTGTGATTTGAGACTCCAGTTTTTAAACATCCTGTTGACTGCCGTCCGTTCCAATCATAAAGCGTGATGCGGTAATACCAGCGAACTAGTGTTTATCGGGAGGACCGGCTCTGTCATCTGACTGCCCTTCACTATGCTCTGTCGTCTCGGTATTCTCTTCATCGTCCTCATCCATCAACACACGGTTAGCGGCCCCATCCATATCGTCGTACTGACCGCTACGCACTGCCCAGAAAAAAACACCAACGCCGATGATACCCAGCAATAGCATGCCTGGCAGCAAACCATATATGACTTCCATAATACCCTCTGTTCGGGAAACGAGTCAGAACAATAAAATCAATCAGCCCGACTTTTAAAAATACGGCCAATACGGGCCGCATTGGCAACCACCAACAATGAACTCATCGGCATTGTTATCGCAGCGACCAAAGGGCTGACCAGTGCCATCATGGCTAGAGGAACCATGATAACGTTATAGCTTATTGACATCACTATATTCTGCCGAATCGTTTTCAGGGTTCGCGTTGCTAACTGACGGGCTTCTACAACTTTTTTCAGTTCCTGATGAGACAATACCACATCCGCGCTCTCCACTGACACATCTGTGCCTGAGGCCATCGCCAGACCGACATCAGCCTGTATCAGGGCCGGTGCATCATTAACACCATCCCCTACCATGGCAACAATATCGCCCTTTTGCTGTAGCTGGCGTATCACCGCTGACTTGTCCTGAGGCAAAACCTCGGCCTGACGCTTAACCGCCCCCAGAGGCGCTGTGACAGCATTTACCACCGCCTGACGGTCGCCACTGAGCACCGTGACTTTCAGCCCTGCCTCCAGCAGTGAATGGACCGTCTCGGCGGCATCCCGACGCAGTTCATCGACCAGTCCCAAGATCCCTTTTATTTCACCGTCCACCGCAACTAGAACACAGCTGATACCCTGCTTTTCCTTGTTGGCCAGTTGCTGAGCCTGCAGACTTGAAATGTGCATACCCTGACTTTCCAACCAGGCAGCCGTCCCCACCCGGATTTGCTGCTCACCGACTTTGGCCGTAACCCCTTTTCCCGGCGTTGAGTCAAAACCGCTGTTTTCAGACAATGACAGCCGTTTCTGCTTGGCTGCTTCGCAAATGGCTGTGGCAATACCATGTTCGGATTGCTGTTCTACTGAGGCTGCCAGCCTGAGTAGTTCTGTTTCATCAAACTCGCTGAATGCATGGAGATAGCTAACCCGTAACTGACCCTCAGTCAGCGTGCCGGTTTTATCGAATACTACATGGCTGACGCGCGACAACTGCTCCAGGGCTTCGCCACGTTTGACCAGCACACCCCGTGAAGCTCCGGCACCAGTGGCAACAGCAACCGACATCGGCGTCGCTAAACCGAAAGCACAGGGACAGGTGACCACTAAGACTGAGGTTGCCGCCAGCAATGCAACCTCAAAATCGAACTGCCACCAGTATAAAAAGGTGACGGTTGCCAGCGTTAAAGTGGCCAGTACAAACCAGGGCACAATACGATCAGCCAGACTCTGTATCGGTGCTTTGGAAGCCTGAGCCTCGTCCATTAAACCGACAATTTTCGCCAGAGCAGTGTTTCTTAGTACCTGTTCCGTGCGCACCCGGAAAGCACCTTCACCGTTAATCGTGCCTGCGACAACCTTATCACCAGGTTGCTTAGCGACCGGTAATGATTCTCCGGTGAGCATTGATTCATTGACGGCACTCTCACCGGAAATAATAACCCCGTCCACCGGCACACTGCCGCCGGGTTTCACCAGCATAATATCGCCAATCTGGACATGACGAATGGGCACAATGCGGATTTCATCACCTTCCACCCGATTGGCCAGTTTTGGTTGTAACTCCAACAGTCGCTGTGTTGCTGACAAGGCACGACGCTTGGATATGGCTTCAAGATAACGACCGACCAGAATGACAAACAGAAAATTGACCACCGTATCGAAATACACCTGTCCGGTCATTGACGCGGTAAAAGTGACGTAGCTTGAATACAAATACGTCGATGTGGCACCGATAGCAATCGGCAAATCCATCGTCAGGTAACGATGTTTCAGCCCCGTCAGGCCGTTTTTAATAAAAGGATATCCGGAATAGAGCAGCGTCGGTGTGGCGATGATAAAGCCAATCCAGTGAAACCACTGACGAAACACGCCCTCATCGGCACCAGCGTAGAGCGCAATCGAGATCCACATCATGTTCATCATCGCAAAGCCGGCAAAAGCCATGCGATAGAGTAAACCCCGATGACGTTTGGCGAGTGCGCCCTCCGCAGTTTCCGGGTCAAATGGCACTGCAGCGTAGCCAATATCGGCAAGAATCTGCATCACTTGCGACAGACGAATCTGCTCATTATCCCAGCGTAGCTTGAGGCGTTTGGCAGTCAGGTTGACCTCGGCATCAATCACACCCGGCTGGCGCTTGAGTGCTTTTTCAATCAACCAGACACAAGCGGCACAGTGTATCCCTTCCACCAGAAGCTGAATCGTGCGCTGCGGTTGCAGTGAATCCACATACTCAGACTGCACTTCGTCCAGATCATAGGCATCGAGTTCCTTGGCAGCCGCCGGCGGCGGAGCGAGTGCCTCACTTCGCGTTGCCTTGCTATAGAACCCTTCCAGGCCTGATGCATAGATGGTTTCACAGACTGTGCGGCAACCATGACAGCAGAACTCGCGCTGTTGTCCCGCCACAACAGAGGTAAATACCCCCTGTTCCTCTACTGGCAGTCCACAGTGATAACAGGACTCAGACACAGTCATACCCGACATGTGGGCACTTCATCAACATCATGAAAAAGCTAACAATCAGGGATCAATACGTATGCGACGGCTGATGATGAATTCATCCTCACCGCGCTTTGCTTCCACGATCACATCCCAGGTACCGGGCAGGTTGAAACTGACATCGGCGGTATAACTTCCGTGACCGGATTTCTGCATATCGACCGCAAAATCTGCATCGGCATCCGAAGGTCGATAGGCAAAAAACTTGACCGAGTCGAGCAGCAAACCCGCCGAGTTTTTACCGGTAATCAAAGCCTCATAAGTCTGTGTCTGATTAACCCTGGATGCCGTCGGCACCATCAACATACCAGACCAGCCCAGCGCTTTTTGTTTTTCGACGCGCTTTTGAGTTTCCTCATAGGCTTCGCCTTTCTCATAGAAGTTCTCAACTACCAGACTGGGTGGAGATGAAAACGCCAGGTAGATGAAGACAGCATTAGCGGACAGAAACACAAATAAAAAGACCAGTAACCCCAGCACCCAGGGATTACGTAAAGCCTGCGGATTTTCTTGTGAAATTCTCATTGTTTTCCTCAATTACTCAGGTGCCATAAACATACTGTCATAGCTGCTGTTAAGTTGCGGCTGATCACGTACCGTGGCTTCAAAGGTGAGCGGGGCCAGTCCGTCTTCAGTCACCCCGGCCGGCGCTCGAACCAGTGCCGTCACCGGCACCACTCTGCCCGGCGCCACAACCACTTCTTCTTCCATACCGTGCAGACTCGCCCCTGCCAGTCCCGACACACTGTAACTCACCGTTATCGGCTGCTGTGTCTTATTCAGCAGCTTCAGCGTGTATTTGTTCTGTATCGAGCCGTCACTCAAGCGCACATACAAGGGCTGACGGTCATGGATGACTTTGAATTCGGTCGGCGACAGTGTAGTAAAACCATACACGATGCCCCCCAGCGCCAGCAGCAGTATTAAGCTGTAAATAATCACCCGCGGTCGTTTGTACATCGGTAAGACGTTCTGGTCGTGATGCAGTTCCTTGTAGCTGGCATAGCGAATCAAACCCCGCGGCTGATTGGTCTTGTCCATGATGCTGTCACAGGCGTCAATGCATAAACCGCAGGTGATGCAGCCTTCCTGTTGACCTTGACGGATATCGATGCCGGTGGGACAGACCGCGACGCAGACTTTGCAGTCGATACAGCTGCCTTTGCTGCCATCTACTGCGCCTTTTTTAAGTTTGCCTCTGGGTTCGCCCCGCTCGGCATCATAGGCCGGCAATACGGTGTCCTGGTCGTACATGACGCCTTGAAGCCTCGCATAGGGGCAGAGCCAGAAGCAGACCTGCTCACGCATAAAGCCGGCAAAACCGTAGGTGAAAACACCGAAGACGGCTATCGCGCCCCACACCGGTATCGGCGCTTGCAGGGTGATAATCTCGACCCAGTTCTGGTAGGCATCGGTAAACCAGTTGGTGAAGCTGATGCCGGTAAGCAGGGCTATCGCTATCCAGAGACTGTGTTTGGTGAGTACACGCCAGCTTTTATCCAGTGTCCACGGGGCTTGTTTGAATTTGTGCGCCTTTTGCGGGGTGTCGCCTTCGAGTTTGGTTTCGATATAGGTGTAGATATCGGTCCAGACGGTTTGAAAGCAGAAGTAGCCACAAAAGACGCGACCGGCCACGCTGGTGACCGCTGCCAACAGTATCGCGAAAAACAGCAGGGTCAGCGACAGCATCCAGATATCCTGCGGGAACACGGTCAGGTCAAAAAAGCGGAACTGGCGGTCGGGGATATCAAACAGAATCGCCTGCTGACCGTCCCAGCGCAGGTAGGGCACCAGAAAAAACAGTGACCACACTGACATCCCCATCCATTTACGCAGGCGAAAACGCCCTTTCAGCCGCTTCGCCACCACCTTTTCTTCCCCGGTGTTGATGTGCCAGTCGGCGACTTCTTCGTAAATTGCATTGGTATCGTTTGCTGTGGTGGCTTGCTGCTCGGCCATGTGGTCCCCTGCCATTTGCTGATACGACTTAATATTAGTGTTTTCTGATATTAATGTGTGATAAAAAAGCCGACACCGGGCCGGCTTTTCATCCATCAATAGACATTAATCGTTTTCGTTATCGTCACCCATCTGTCTCATGATCCGATAGGCGATCACGCCAACGACAATAATCGCAACAACCACACTGGCAATAGAGCCAATAACGACTGCATCAAATCCCATCTTGCTTCCTCCTGAGGAATTCGGGTGACCCTGGTGTGATCAGGGCCACCTTACTCATACTACTGACCACCACCAAACTGGTGAACGTAAACTGCGAGCTTCTTGATTTCAGTCTCAGTCAAACGCTCAGTTTCAGTACCATCATATTCGGGCTCTTCATCCCATTTCAGTGCTTCCAGTTTCACTGCCAGCTTTTCATTCCAGCCTGGCATGACCGCAACACGGGTTTTAGGATCCGATGGATCATTGACACCGTGCAGGATGGTGTAGCGAATTTCTTCGGGCTCCCCGGAGAAACGCCAAATCTGGTCAGTCAGATTAGCTGAACCCAAGGCATGAATACCTTTACCATCAGCACCGTGGCAGCCGACACAGCCTTTATCATTAAACAGTTTCCAGCCAGCTTCCGTCGCTTTGCCTTCAGCAGCATTGACAACAAACTGAACCAGGCCATCGACCTCTTCGGGTTTCAGGGTATCTTTGTGTGCCATCATCATGCCCTGACGACCTTTCGCCAGTGTTTCCACGATAGTGTTCACATCACCACCATAGAGCCAGTCATCATCGGCCAGAATCGGATAACCCGAACCCGGCGCAGGAATACCACCAGTACCGTGACAGGCAGCACAGTTGTCACCATAAAGCACTTTACTGGAACCGACTGCGTAGTTGCGCATGTCCTGATCAGCCAGAATTTCCTCGGCGGTCATAGCGGCCAGTTTTTCCTCAAAAGGGGCACGCTTGGCTTCGACTTCGGCCAGGTTTTCCTTGTACTCCTTAATCATGGTCCAGCCCAGCAGGCCCTTTGTGCTCTCATTAATCAGCGGCAATGACGGGTACAGGATGAAGTACACCAGCACCAGCAGACCGCTCAGATAAAGGGCGTTGGTCCACCAGCGCGGTGGGGGATTCTCCAGCTCTCTGATACCATCCCATTCGTGTCCAGTATCAGACACCTCATTAGGATTCTTCTTGTTATCAGCCATCTTTTTTCTCCGAATTTGTCTCGTCTTCGTCATCCAGCGGCATGGAACGGTGGGACTCAATCTTGTCTTTGTTTTTCGGGTTCAGTACCCAGAAATACAGCCCAACCATCAGTAGAAAGATCACTACTGTAAATACCAGGCCGAACCAGTCGGTTCCCGTCATCGCGCTCCAATCAGTATGAAAATACTCTTGAAGTTTACTCACGATAATCTCTGCCCGGCTCGAATTTCACCATGGTGCCCAATACTTGCAGATAGGCCACCATGGCTTCCATTTCAGTTTTACCCTCAACGGCTTCTGCAGCACCTGCAATTTGCTCATCGGTGTAGGGCACACCCAGCGCTTTCATTGCACGCAGACGTTTTTCCATGCCTTCACCGTCAATCGTGGCATCGTGCAGCCACGGATAGCTTGGCATGACGGATTCAGGCACGACTGAGCGGGGATCTTCCAGATGCTGAATATGCCAGGCATCAGAATATTTGCCGCCAACACGGGCCAGGTCAGGACCAGTCCGTTTTGACCCCCACTGGAATGGATGGTCATATTTGGATTCAACAGCTAATGAGTAATGACCGTAACGGTCTTTCTCATCACGGAAGGGACGGACCATCTGAGAGTGACACAGATAGCAACCTTCACGCTGATAGATATCACGGCCAGCCAATTCCAGTGCTGTGTATGGCCGCACACCTTTCAGCTCTTCATACTCTGGAAAGACATCATCTTCAAATGTCGTATCCAGATAGAACAACGGAACGATTTCGACAATACCGCCTACCGAGACGACCAGCGCTGTTGCCAACACCAGTGCCCAGATATTTTTCTCCAGTTTCTCCTGGAAGGTAACTGGTTTATTAGAATTATGATCAGACATTCCAGTCTCCTTAAATATTAGCCGCAGTCGCCATTTCGGCTGACGGTTTGGCAATCGCGCGACGAATGGTCACAGTGACGTTAAACAACATAACGCAGGCACCCAGGAAGAAAATCAGGCCACCAACAGCACGCATCGCATAGTAGGGATGCATTTGAGCGACAGATTCCACGAAGGTGTAAGCCAGGTTGCCGTATTCGTCATAGGCACGCCACATCAGACCCTGCATGATGCCTGATACCCACATCGCAGTGATGTAGACCGCGGTACCGATGGTCGCCATCCAGAAGTGAATATTGACCAGGCGTACTGAATACATGGTGGTGCCCCACATACGCTCGACCATGTGGTAGAGCGCACCGATGGATACCATTGCTACCCAACCCAGTGCACCGGAGTGGACGTGACCGATAGTCCAGTCAGTGTAGTGAGACAGCGCATTCACGGTTTTTGACGACATCACCGGACCTTCAAAGGTGGACATCGCGTAGAAAGCCAGCGACACAATCAGGAAACGCAGAATGTAATCGGTGCGCAGCTTGTCCCAGGCACCGGACAGCGTAAACATACCGTTGATCGCACCACCCCAGGATGGAATGATCATCGCCAGAGAGATGGCCGCACCCAACGAACCGGTCCAGTCAGGCAGTGCAGTGTATTGCAGATGGTGAGCACCCAGCCAGACATAACCGAAGACCAGTGCCCAGAAGTGAATCACTGACAACCGGTAGGAATAAACCGGACGATTAGCCTGCTTGGGAACAAAGTAGTACATGATGCCCAGGAAGCCCGCTGTCAGGAAAAAGCCCACCGCGTTATGGCCCCACCACCATTGAATCATCGCATCCTGAACACCGGAGAAGATGGAATAAGACTTAAACAACTCTACCGGGATCGCCAGGCTGTTGACCACGTGCAGATAGGTGATCATGATCATCATGGCCAGGAAGAACCAGTTGGCCACATAGATATGTGAGACCTTACGGATCGAAATGGTCATGATGAAGTTGAAGGTGTAAGCCAGCCAGACAGCCGCAATCAGAATATCGATTGGCCATTCCAGTTCAGCATATTCTTTGGATTGGGTATAACCCAGCGGCAGGGTAATGACCGCAGCGAGAATAACCAGATTCCAACCCCAAAAGGTGAACCAGGCCATTTTGTCGCTCCACAGGCGTGTGCCACAGGTACGCTGAACGATGTAATAGGCCGTCGCCATCAGCGTTGAACCACCAAACGCAAAAATAACTGCATTGGTATGCACCGGACGCAGACGTCCGAAGCTAATGTAGGGATTGTCGAAATTCAAAACCGGCCAGGCCAGTTCTGAAGCGATATAAACACCGACACCGGTGCCGATGACCAAGTAGACACACGCCATATAGGCGAACCACTTG
The DNA here is from genome assembly GCA_965229455.1 of uncultured Methylophaga sp. Classification (GTDB taxonomy): domain Bacteria; phylum Pseudomonadota; class Gammaproteobacteria; order Nitrosococcales; family Methylophagaceae; genus Methylophaga. The sequence goes on along the minus strand of OZ245877.1, from coordinate 1,036,860 downwards.
ACCACCTGATAGTTATACTGCTGTTGTTCCGCTTGCATAGCGACCACACCTTCTCTCTTTGGAAAACTCTCTCTCAGTCCCATTATTTATTTTCTTGGGACCAGGACCCTTTTCATTACGCCTTTATAAATAAAGCATGCTGAATTTTACCTGAACGCGTCACAATTCATGGATCGGATCACTTGATCTGGATCAATGATTTGGTCAAATGCATTATCAGTCGGGCAAATGCCTTATTTATTCTGCGTAACCGGGAATTTTCCTAAGAACCATATGAGTGGTCAAGTTCTGACCAGATGCCGAGCGTCATCTTTCTATCAGTGCGCTAAATAAAACAGCGACTTAGCCAAGCCAGTTAAGAAAAAATCAATGAATCGAAGCGGCATATTTGGGGATGTTGCGGTCAAACTGCGAATCGAATCACACGGCCTCAAAACAGACTGCGATGACCACTTTACGCTGTTCGCTGACCAGCAGATTAAAAGTACGGCAGGCGGCGCCCAGATCCATGAATTCAACACCGATCTGCGCTTGCATGAAATGGCTGGCAATTTTCTGATATTCAATGCAGAGACCGGATCCGGTTGCAAATAAAATGACTTCCGGATCCAGTTTCTTGAGTTCGGCCAGTTGTTCAGCCGAAATATTGACAATCTCCGTCACCGGCCAGTCGTTGATGATCTGATTGCGGGTGAGGATAAAATTCGACTCAATCGTTTCCAGTCGATTTTGATGTTGGGGACGAATGACCACGTGGTCATTCTGATAACTGTGGATTTGGTTAAATTCAGTAACCGCTTCCTGGCTCAGTTTCATTGTCTGAGATTAGTAACCGGCCGCATTATTGACGCGGTCACGCAGCTCCTTACCAGGTTTGAAATGCGGAACAAATTTCTCATCCAGCTTTACCGATTCCCCACTTTTGGGGTTACGACCAATACGCGGCGGTCTGTGGTGCAGCGTAAAACTGCCAAATCCGCGAATTTCGATGCGGTCACCTCTGGACAGGCTGTCACTCATTTGTTCGAGAATTAATTTTACAGCCAGCTCAACATCGCGATAATTCAGTAGAGATTGTTTTTCAGATAATGCTTCGATCAAATCTGATTTGGTCATGTCTTTATTATTCCTGGAGTAATGCGCCAAACACCGATGTTAAGTGGGATGGTAAATCCATTGAAAAAAAGCAATACACCCGGCCAGGATGACCGGGTGCACTGGAATCAGTCAGATATTAATTATCTTTCTGATCCATTTGCTCTTTCAGCAGATCACCCAGCGTGGTGTTGCCGGAAGTAACATTGCTGTACTCTTTGACAGCTTCTGCTTCTTCCTTCTCATCCTTGGCTCTGATAGACAGCGTCAGCGTACGGTCTTTACGGGACATACCAGTAAATTTCGCTTCCACTTCGTCGCCTACAGACAGGACCTTGCTGGCATCATCGATACGCTCACGGGCAATGTCAGCAGCGCGGATGTAACCTTCTACACCTTCGGCCAGCTCGACAGTGGCACCACGAGCGTCAACGGCACTAATGTTGCCTTTGACAATGCTGCCGCGTGGGTTTTCAGACAGGAATGAAGAGAACGGATCGTCCTGCAGTTGTTTGATACCCAGTGAGATACGCTCACGTTCCGGGTCAATCGCCAGTACAACCGCTTCAACTTCATCACCTTTCTTGAAGTCACGAATCAGTTCTTCATTGTCTTCTTCCCAGGAGATATCAGACAGGTGAATCAGACCGTCAATACCGCCTTCCAGGCCGATGAAGATACCAAAGTCAGTGATTGACTTGATGGCACCTTTAACCTTGTCACCCTTGCTGTGAGTCATTGAGAACTCTTCCCAAGGATTAGCCTGGCATTGTTTGATACCCAGAGAAATACGACGACGTTCTGCGTCGATGTCCAGTACCATGACTTCAACTTCATCACCCAGGGCAACCAGTTTGGATGGGTGAACATTCTTGTTGGTCCAGTCCATTTCAGACATGTGTACCAGACCTTCAACGCCATCTTCGATTTCAACGAAACAACCGTAGTCAGCAATGTTGGTGACTTTACCGTGAATACGGGTGCTGTTCGGATAGCGACGAGCGATATCTTTCCAAGGATCGTCACCCATTTGTTTCAGACCCAGAGAAACACGCTCACGCTCTTTATCGAATTTCAGCACCTGAACTTCAATTTCGTCGCCGATAGCAACGACTTCTGAAGGATGCTTGACGCGTTTCCAGGCCATATCGGTGATGTGCAGCAGACCGTCGATACCGCCCAGATCAACGAAGGCACCGTAGTCGGTCAGGTTCTTAACGATACCTTTAACGACTTTTCCTTCTTCCAGGGTTTCCAGCAGCGCTTCACGTTCTGCACTATTCTCTTCTTCCATGATCGCACGGCGAGATACAACGATGTTGTTGCGTGGACGATCCAGTTTGATCAATTTGAATTCGAGATCTTTACCTTCCAGGTGCGTGGTGTCGCGGATAGGGCGGATATCGACCAGAGAACCCGGCAGGAAGGCACGGATATTTTCCAGATCGACAGTGAAACCACCTTTCACCTTGCCGGAAATCATACCGGTAACGGTTTCACCCGCTTCATAGGCATGTTCCAGTTTGGTCCATGCTTCAGCCTGTTTGGCTTTATCACGTGACAGCTGGGTGGCACCAAAACCATCTTCCAGGGATTCCAGGGAGACATCGACCAGATCACCGATAGAAACGGTGATTTCACCATTTTCATCCATGAACTCAGAAACAGGAATCGCGCCTTCAGATTTCAGGCCGGCATTAACCATCACAACATCAGAACCAACATTGACTACCGTACCGGTAACAATCTTGCCTGGTTGCATGGGGGTTGAATTTAAACTCTCTTCAAAGAGATCAGCAAAGCTTTCGCTCATGTTAGTTATCCTTGACCCTGTATTGAGAAACAGGATCACCAAAAGTTATCACCTGCGACATGCAGGATCGTTAAAAATCCCAATCGGCATGGCCGACCAGGGCCCTCAAATTACATGTCAGCGCAATATGCGCGGACCTGTTCGAATACCGCATCAATCCCCAACTCGGTAGAATCGAGAATAAGCGCACCCTCAGCCGGCCTTAACGGGGCGACTTCGCGTTCGCTGTCTCTTCTGTCACGCTCGGAGATTTCTGCGATCAGATCAGAAAGGTTACTCTCAATTCCTTTCTGTTTCAACTGCTTATAACGTCTCTGCGCCCTTTCCTCGGCGCTTGCCGTTAAAAAAACTTTAAATGGCGCATCCGGAAATACCACCGTGCCCATATCTCGGCCATCTGTGACCAGCCCGGGCATTTTCCTGAAATCACGCTGGCGCTGCAAGAGAGCAGTGCGAACCGAGGGGATGGCGGCCACTTTTGACGCCGCATTACCGGCCTCTTCACTGCGGATCCGCAGGCTGACATCGTCACCTTCCAGCATCACTTTCAATTCTGCATTATCAAAAGCAAAGCGCACATCCAGTTGTTCAGCCAGGCTGGTCAGCGCAGCTTCATCAGCAAAATCCAGCTGATGTTTAATCGCCGCCTGCGCCAGTACCCGATAAATTGCGCCACTATCCAGGTAGTGCCAGCCAAATTCACGGGCAATCATCTGGGCAATGGTGCCCTTGCCAGAGCCGCTGGGACCATCGATAGTGAGTACTGGAACCTCAGTCATCAATTTCCTCGATATTCAGTCCTGCTTGCGTGGCCAGTTCGACAAAGCCCGGGAAAGAGGTTGCCACATTGGCGCAATCATTGATTTGAATCGAACCGCCGGCCTGCAAAGCTGCCACCGCAAACGACATCGCGATGCGATGATCACCATGACTGTCGACTTCGCCGCTGCCGATCACACCGCCATGGATGGCAATACCGTCTTCGGTTGGCCGGGCATCAATGCCCAATGTGGTCAGACCATCTGCCATTACCTGAATTCGGTCACTTTCTTTGACGCGTAATTCTTCTGCGCCGGTCAGCACGGTTTCGCCTTCAGCACAAGCGGCAGCAATAAACAGCGCCGGGAATTCATCGATAGCCAGCGGCACCTGGTCTTCCGGAATCTGAATGCCTTTCAGCAGCGCGTATTTCACCCGGATATCGGCGACCGGTTCACCGCCGGTTTCAGCTTCGTTGTGCAAGCTGATATCAGCGCCCATCTGTTTCAGAATATTAATGACGCCAATCCGGGTCGGGTTGATACCCACGTGTTTCAGGGTCACATCACTGCCCGGTGCAATGGCTGCCGCCACCATGAAGAAAGTCGCAGAGGAGATATCGGCCGGGACATCAATCCGGGTGGCGGTCAGCTTGGCGCCGCCCTCAATCGTGACAGTGCTGCCCTGCTGCTGTAATGGGTATCCCATGCCACCCAGCATGCGTTCTGTATGGTCACGGGTCGGTGCCGGCTCGGTGACTGAGGTTTTACCCTCGGCATACATACCAGCCAGCAACAGGCTGGACTTCACCTGGGCACTGGCCATCGGCAGATCGTAATCAATGCCCTTGAGCTGTTTGCCACCGTGAATTTTCAGTGGCGGCTTGCCCTCATTGGTGTCAATTTCAGCGCCCATCAAGGCCAGCGGGTCGGTCACCCGCTTCATCGGGCGGCCTGACAGAGATTTATCCCCGGTCAAAGTGACATCAAATTTTTGTGCTGCCAGTAAACCGCTCAACAGCCGCATGGAGGTACCGCTGTTGCCAAGATATAAATCGGCTTCCGGTGCTTTGAGGCCATGCATGCCCACACCATGAATCGTCACTTTGCCTTTATCCGGACCGATGATATGCACGCCCATGGCACGGAACGCTGCCAGCGTCGCCAGGGCATCTTCGCCTTCCAGAAAGCCCGTGACTTCGGTCGTACCTTCTGCCAGAGCCCCCAGCATAATGCTGCGGTGAGAAATTGATTTATCCCCGGGCACACGCAATTCACCGGTGATCTGACCGCCCGGATGGACAATATATTTTCTATTCATTTCGCTAGACACGGTGGCTGCTACTCTCAGACTTCGCTGTTATCAATTAAATCGGGATCGGCAAAACGGGTATCGCGGGCTTTTTTAGCTCGCGAGAAGACTTCAATCAGATAGTCGCCATCACCGTCACGGATAGCTTGTTCTATTCGGTTCATGCCCTGATGGTACTGTTCAAGCAGCGCCAGAATGGCTTCCTGATTACCGAGACAGATATCCCGCCACATCACCGCATCACTGGATGCGATCCGCGAGAAGTCACGGAAACCGCCTGCGGCGTAGCGTAATACTTCGTCACAATCATCGCGCTCTGCGAGCATGCCCACCAGGTTGAAAGCCAGCACATGGGGTAAATGACTGGTTGCCGCCAGCACGGTGTCGTGATGCGCCACATCCATCTCGAACACTTCGGCCCCGGTCAGTTGCCACATCGCTTTGACCTTGGCTGTCGCGGCCGCATCCGTATCGGCCACCGGGGTCAATACAATCCGATGCGCCTGATAGAGTTCGGCAAAAGCCGCTGAAGGCCCGCTTTTTTCTGTGCCTGCAATGGGGTGACCCGGTACAAACTGGCGGAACTTGTCCCCCAGCGCCAGCCTGGCCGCTTCTACCACCTGTGATTTAGCGCTGCCGCCATCGGTAATAATCGCTTCAGGATTCAGTTGTCCGCCAATGCCTTCAAAAACCTCTGCCATGGCGCCCATGGGTACAGCGACAAAAACCATATCGGCATTATCGACAGCTTCAGCCAGTGAGTTGGCGGCATGGTCAATAATGCCCAACTCCAGTGCTTCGTTTCTTGCCTGTTCACTGCGGGCATAGCCAACCACCTGGTTCACTGCACCCTTCTGTTTGAGCGCCAGCGCCAGTGAACCGCCAATCAGCCCCACTCCGATAATGGCTAAACGATTAATCATCAGCCGCGCCCCATCACGCGCGATAAAGCTTCAAGGAAGCGCTGATTTTCCTGTTCAAGACCGATGCTGACCCGAAGGTGCTGAGGCAGACCATATCCTGCTACCGGTCTGACAATAACGCCTTCATACAACAGCTCATCGTAAACCTCTGCCGCGTTGGTCTGGACATTCACCGTGATGAAGTTACCTTTGGAGGGGATGAATTTCAGTCCCATTTTGTCGAAACCGGCAATCAGTTGTTTCATTCCGGCCTCGTTTTTTTGTCGCGATTCCTGCAGGTAGGCTTCATCACCCAGCGCAGCCACGGCGGCAGCCTGAGCCAGGCTGTTGGCATTAAATGGCTGACGAATGCGATTCAGCAGGTCGGCGATTTCCGGGTGTGACAAGGCATAGCCGATACGCAGACCAGCGAGACCGTAAGCCTTGGAAAAGGTCCGGGTAATCACCAGGTTATCGAAATCCTGTAACCAGCTGATAGAGATTTCAGTCTGTTCAAGATATTCAACATAAGCCTCATCCAGCACCACCAGCACCTTTTCCGGCACTTTATCCAGGAAGGCATGAATTTCCGATGGTTCAATCCAGGTACCGGTCGGATTATTGGGATTAGCAATAAAGATCAGCTTGGTTTTGGCTGTAATCGCTTTAAGCATGGCATTGAGATCATGGCCATAGTCTTTGGCCGGCGTCGCGATACCGGTGGCGCCAATTGCCTTGGCCGCTAATGGGTAGACTGCAAAAGCATGCTCGGAGTAAATAATCTCATCGCCATGGCCGGCAAAGGTCCGTGCCAGTAATTCCAATACATCATTAGAACCATTACCCAGTGTAATCTGCTCCGGTGACAGACGCAGCTTTTCTGCCAGCGCCATTTTCAGCGAATAGCCATTGCCATCAGGGTAACGTGTCATTTCCTTAGCCGATTTCGCTACCGCAGCCAGGGCGGCTTTAGAGGGGCCCAGCGGGTTCTCATTGGAAGCCAGCTTAATCACATCGCGCACACCATACTGGCGTTGCAGTTCTTCAATGGGTTTGCCCGGTACATAAGGCTGCAGCTCGGCGACGCCGCTGACTGCGAGATCACAAAAGCTCATTGGGGCTCCGTTTTGCTTCTGAAGCTATCTAGAATTAACAGCACGGCACCGACACAAATCGCGGAATCAGCGATATTGAAGGCTGGCCAGTGGTAGCTGCCATAGTAAACGTCGAGAAAATCGATCACATAACCATGAATCAGACGATCAATCACATTACCAATCGCGCCGCCCAGGATCAAAGCCAGCGAGGCCGCTTCCAGCCTGGCGTAGGCGCCGAGGCGTTTGAGCCAGATGATCAAGGCCGTGCTGATCGCCAATGCCAGCACCACAAAGAACCAGCGTTGCCAGCCACCGGCTGAGGCCAGAAAGCTAAAGGCGGCGCCGTAGTTGTGGGCCAGAGTCAGATTGAAAGACGGTATGACAGCCACGCTTTCGTGTAGATCCAGCCAGCTTGTCATCAGCCATTTACTCAGCTGATCCAGCACGATTACTACGGCAGATAAGTTAAGCCATTTCAGCATGGTATCAGGCAAACTGGCGCTGTTCGCCAGCCCCCTCAATGTTGTCGACACAGCGGCCGCAGAGCTCAGGATGCGCCGGGTTCTGGCCGACGGATGGCACCTGATGCCAGCAACGATCGCAGCGAGCATGTGAAGAAGCAGCAATCTCTACTGATAAGCCGTTAACTGGGGTATCCACCGCTTCTGCCGTTTTTTCAGCTGCCGGTTTGAGGAAAGCGGCTGAAGTAATCAACACAAATTTGAGCTCATCACCCAGCTTGTCCAGCTTGTTGAACAGAGCGTCATTAGCAAACAGGGTCAGCTCTGCTGTCAGGCCGCCTTTGATTTTGCCGGCATTACGCTGGTTTTCCAGTTCTTTCGCCACGGCATCACGCACCGCAAACAGCTGATTCCAGTATTCAAGGTCAAAGTCTGACCCCGCATCCAGCGGCGCCAGTTGCTGATACCAGCTATTCAAAATCACTGACTCATTATGTTCACCCGGCAGATGTTCCCACAATTCATCGGCGGTAAAGGTCAGAATCGGCGCAATCCAGCGTACCAGTGCCTCAATGATGTGGTACATCGCAGTCTGTGAGCTGCGACGTGCCAGGCTGTCGGCTTTCATTGTGTACTGGCGATCTTTAGTGATATCCAGATACAGGCTGCCCATTTCATTGGCGCAGAAGTTATGCACTTTCTGGTAAATCAGGTGGAACTGATAGCTGTCATAGGCTTTGAGAATATCCTGCTGCACCTGATAGGCACGATCCAGCGCCCAGCGATCCAGCGGCAACATATCTTCCGTCGCGACCATGTTGGCAGCCGGGTCGAAATCATTCAGATTCGATAACAGGAAACGTGCAGTATTGCGAATGCGGCGGTAAGAGTCAGCCGTGCGTTTCAGAATCTCATCCGAGACATGCATCTCACCGCTGTAGTCGGTCGCAGCCACCCACAGGCGAATAATATCGGCGCCCAGATTATTCATGACTTTCTGTGGCGCGACCACATTGCCTTTGGACTTGGACATTTTCTTGCCCTGCGCATCCACAGTAAAGCCATGGGTCAATACTGCTTTGTAAGGCGCTGCATCCGTTGTCGCCACCGAGGTCAGCAAGGAGGATTGGAACCAGCCACGATGCTGATCGCTGCCTTCCAGATACAGATCGGCGGGCCGGTTCAGGTAATCACGGCGTGCCAGCACACAGGCATGCGAGACACCGGAGTCAAACCAGACATCCAGTGTGTCAGTGACTTTATCGTAATCAGCCGCATCACTTGAAAGTAGTTGCTCGGCATCCATATCGAACCAGGCGTCGATACCACCGAGCTCGACTTTCTGCGCCACCTGTTCGATGAGTGTCTCTGTCTGTGGATGCAGTTCACCGGTCTGCTTGTGCACAAACAGCGGGATCGGCACACCCCAGGTACGCTGACGGGAAATACACCAGTCCGGACGACCTTCTACCATGCCTTCAATGCGTTTCTGGCCCCAGTCCGGCATCCACTCGGTATCGGCGATGGCCTTCATCGCGGCCTGACGCAGACCGTTTTGATCCATGCTGACAAACCATTGCGGCGTGGCACGGAAAATAATCGGTGTTTTATGGCGCCAGCAATGCGGGTAGCTGTGCAAAAGATCCTGATATGCCAGCAGCGCACCCTTCTCTTTCAACAGTTCGATGACCTGCGGGTTGGCTTTGAATACGGATTCACCGGCGAACAAGGGAGTATCAGGGAGGAAACAGCCATTACTGCCGACCGGGTTATCGACTTCCAGTTTGTATTTGAGCCCCACCGTGTAGTCATCCTGACCATGGCCGGGTGCGGTATGAACCGCACCGGTACCGCCGTCGCTGGTGACATGATCACCCAGAATGACCGGGACCTGACGGTCATAGAAAGGATGCTGCAGCAACAGGCCTTCCAGTTGTTCGCCTTTAACCCGGCCAATGACCTCACCTTCCAGTTGATAACGCTCCAGCGCTTTTTCAAACAGGGCTTCAGCCAGCACCAGACGTTCATCGGCGGTCTGGATAACGACATAAGTCAGCTCAGGGTTGAGAGATACCGCCTGGTTGGCAGGCAGGGTCCATGGCGTCGTAGTCCAGATAGGCACATTAACTGCGCCCTGGCCGGTCACGCCGCTGGCCTGTTCAAATGCTGCTGTGTCGATGACCTCAAAACGGACATCGATGGCCGGCGAGGTTTTATCTTCATATTCAACTTCGGCTTCCGCCAGCGCTGAACCGCAATCCACACACCAGTGTACCGGCTTAACGCCTTTGTGCAGGTGGCCCTGTTTAATGATTTGACCCAGGGTGCGGATAATATCGGCTTCAAAACTGAAATCCATGGTGAGGTAGGGATTGTCCCACTCACCCAGCACGCCCAGGCGTTTGAAATCCTCACGCTGACCGTCGACCTGCTTGGCCGCATATTGACGGCAGGCTTCACGGAATTCCTTGGCTGACACTTTGACGCCCGGCTTGCCGACTTTCTTTTCGACATTGAGCTCAATCGGCAGACCATGACAATCCCAGCCCGGCACATAGGGTGCGTCAAAACCGCTCAGGGTTTTGGACTTGAGGATAATATCTTTAAGAATCTTGTTAACCGCATGGCCGATATGAATGTCACCGTTGGCATACGGGGGGCCATCATGAAGGATAAACTGAGGGCGGCCTTTAGCCTGCTCGCGCAGTTTGCTGTAGAGGTCAATATCCTGCCAGCGCTTCAAGGTTTGCGGTTCGCGGTTAGGCAAACCCGCCTTCATGGGAAAGTCGGTAGCAGGTAAGTTCAGTGTGTGTTTGTAGTCGGCCACAAGCTTCTCGTGATTCTCGAAAAACCAAAAGCGGTAATTATACGGATTTTTTAATGGGCTGTTGAGCCATCGCTTGATGATAAAAGGATTTATTCATGATCAGCGCTTATGCAAGACAGGGGAATTACAGTAGAATATGCGCTTTGTCAGGTCTCTTTATCGAGCTAAAATCCTATGGCCACATCGGAAAAGGTGATTATTCGCGGTTTAACCCAGGACGGCGGCAAATTCCGGCCCAGCGACTGGGCTGAACGTCTCTGCGGTGCTGTCGCCTCTTACGGCCCGGGCAGACGCATCATCTTTCACCCCAATGTCAGACTTGCTTCCATTGATGGCGTTAAATGCGTGATTGTTGATGCGATATTGGAAGAAACAGACGAAATGCTGTTCGATTTTCTGATGGATTTTGCAAAAGACAATAAACTGCAAACCGAACGCAGCAGCGACTACTCAAACGACGACCATTAACAGGCTTCATTCACCCTGCTCGTGTTCGGCATCCGGCCAGTTCTGGATATAATTCTTCAGTAGCTTGTTCTCAAACTTGGCTTTATTCAGCAACTCTTCCACGATGTCGGTAATCGACAGCATGCCTTCCAGCTTGCCTTTGAACACCACCGGCAGATGACGGATGTTGTGATCCACCATCATGTTCATACACGCTTCCAGACTATTGTCAGGTTCACAGACGTAAGGATCGGGCGTCATCGCATCAGCCACCGTCACCGGACTCCACATCGCATGTTTCTGATGCAGGATATTGAGCAAGTCACGCTCTGACAAAATACCGACCAGCTTGCCACCCTCATCAGTCACCACCAGTGAACCGATACGGTGTTCCATCATCAAGGTCACAGCCTTGTCCAGCGAATCCGAAGGGGATAAGCCAATAACGGGCTTGCCCTTATTCTTGGTGATCGACCTGACTTTCATCTGTACGTCCCCTATGCAGATTGCATAGTCGTATTCTGCTTGAGTGCAAGACCGATTAGCAAGTGACAAGGCTGCAAATCCATTTGCAGCCTGAGCAACTACCAGTTGTAAGTGGCAGATACCGTAAAGCGACGCCCATCACCAAAATAACAAACTGTATCCGTGCAACTGGTGTCATATTCCTTGTCAAACAGGTTGCTGACAAAGAAACCCAGTTGCAGATTGCTCATGCCATAACGGACACTGGCATCGACCAATGTGTAGCTTTCGCTATCAAGATCCACTGATTCTGTGGTCGTCAATCCTGCATCAGCAAGAGTGTCGCGAGCGATATACTGGCTTTCCCCCACATAGCGGAGCCCTGCCCCCAGGGCCAAACCCTGGAGTGGGCCGTGATTTTGCGAATAATCCAGCCAGACACTAGCCGTTTCTCTTGGTTGGCGTGGTATGAATGCATCCTGTTCCCAGGCATTGGGAGATTCTGTGATTCGGGCATCAATGTAGCTGTAGGCTGCACTCAACTTCCAGGCTTGGTTCAGAGCCAGTGCTGCCTCGATTTCTATCCCCCTCGAGTTCACTTCACCAACCTGGCGGAAACTGGCGTTACCGGCCACGTCGTAGTCGGCCAGAATGTAATCATCCTTAGTCAGGTCAAAATACGCCATGGTAATAAAAGCATCGATAAACGCTGGCTCATACTTCAGACCCACTTCATATTGAGAGGCGGTTTCCGGGTCAAACAGCTTGCCGCTGTCATCGGTCTGTTGACTCAAGTTGAATGCTTCACTGTAACTGATGTAGGGAGACAGACCATTGTCAAACTTGTAGACCAGCCCCAGGCGACCGGAGAAGTCACGGGCATCGTTATCGACATCACTGCCACCGTTATCATCAAAATCTACGTCGATGTCGGTTTTCGCCCAGTCATAACGTCCTCCAATCAAAAAGCGCCAGTTCTGGTAAGCCACCTGGTCCTGAAGATAGAGGCCGGTCTGGCGTGAATAGACTTCGCGTTCCCTGCTGAGGCTGGGAAAAGGCACCGGTTGACCATACTGCGGATCGACATAGCTGATTGATGGCGCCGTCCCGTCATAGCGCTTTTCATCAGCTTTAGAATAACGCCAGTCAATCCCCATCAAAACCCGGTGCGTTAACCCCCTCGTATCAAACTCAGCCTGCAACTGATTATCCACTGCCAGGGCATTGAGTTTTTCATCAATCGCACCGGCACTACGCCCCAGTGTTCCTGTCACCAGATTGGTCGAAGCGGCATTCAAACTCAGGAATCGATAATCAGTTTCAACCCGGTCATAGCGTAGATTTTGTCTGAACGACCAGGTCTCGTTGAAAGCATGTGAAAATTCGTAACCCACAGAGCGGTAATCACGCTCAAACTGGTTGTAACTGGTTTCACCATCAAAGAAGCCAAACTGACGGTCCTTGACCGGCACTCCCCCAAAAAAACTATCACTTAGATTCTGAAATGCCTTCAAGGCATAGGGAGAAAAATGGCCGTTAAAACTGTAGCGTTGATCGTCATGCTGTTCCAGGGCCATGACTGTTAGTTGTGTATCATCGCTTATCTGCCAACTCAGTGATGGCGCGATTAACTTACGCTCGCTGTCATTTTGATCGACTTCTGAATTCGTATCATGCCCCAGGAAAGTCAAGCGATACAGTAAATTGCCACTGTCATCCACAGCACCACTGAAATCACCTGCCAGTTCAGTAAAGTCATTATTGCCCACACTGACACGTAACTCCCGCAAGGTTTCCCGGGTAGGACGTTTGGAGACCAGGTTCACAAAGCCACCCGGCTGTGCCTGTCCGAACAGCACCGAGCTGGGGCCGCGTAGAGACTCGACGCGTTCCAGCGTGTAATTGTCAGCTCTTGGAAGCCCATAAAGACTGGTGGGCTGTAACAGACCGTCCCGGTAGACTTGATTCTTGGCATCAAAACCACGAAGGCTGAACCAGTCATAGCGGGTATCATAACCATAGGGGACGCTTAAGCTGGGCGAATACTGTAAAGCCTGGGTGATTGTTTTCGCGCCACGCATTTGCAGTTGCTGCTGAGTCACGACAGAGACAGATTGAGGCGTATCAGCCAGAGGCGTCGCTGTTTTGGTACCGGTGGCACTGCGCTTGGCGACAAACGAGTCAATGGGACTATAAGCCCCGTATAGCCGGTTTTCACCAGTCACTGTCACCACAGGTAATTGAGCCTGCTCAACAGTATTGATTATATAACTGCCATCAGCTTGTGCTTGTGCCCGGAGTGGTGTGTTCACCAGAATCCGTTTCAAACCTTCAGCAATGCTGTGCTCGCCTTGAAGTCCCCGGCTATTGTATCCCGCTGCATCGCTGGCAGAGTAGCTAAGCAGAATTCCCGCCTGCCGGCCAAACTGGTTCAACACCCGCTCCAGGCTGCCCGGTTCAATATCAAATGACTGTTTAAGACTATTCTGTACCGAGGGTTCAGCTGCCATCACCGCGGTATAACTACTGAAAAGCAGACCCGGCCCAAGCAATGCGGCACTGGCCAGTGTTAAAACGCGGACCAGTCGCTTGGTGTTTTGTTGATTATTGCCCATTTCATTCCTCTGATGTGACTGCATATTAGTGTCTTCACTACGTCTGTCACTTGAGAAATCAAAACAGGTCAAAAAATTTTATGCCGGTATCAGCTTCACCCAGAATCGGGTTCGATAGATCAGCTTCAGTTGATGTGTCCGGGCGACCGCTCTTAACACACGGTCGACATCGTTAAGTGGGTAAGTGCCCGATATCATCAAGTCGGCAACTGCCGGATCACAATAAAGCCAGCCATGATGGTGATGATTGAGCTCCTTCAGAAACCGCTTCAATGGCATCCGCTCAGCCACCAGCATTGACTGCTGCCAGGCTATGGCATGCCTGTCGGTGGCTTGCTTATGTCCGAGCTGACCGCTATCAAAATGAATTTCTTCGCCAGCCTGTAACACCACAGCCTGTTTATCCCCCCTCTTTAATTTTACCGCGCCCTCGTACACAGCGAGAGCGCCGTAGGGCACCCGATCACGTAGGTAAAATTCAGTGCCCAATGGCTCAAATTCCCCCCACGATGTAACCACCCGAAAGGGTCTTTGCGCTTTTTCTTTGGCTGTCTGTATCCAAATATCGCCTTGTCTCAGATGAATCAGACGTCTGTCCTCGCGATAGTCGATATCAACCGAGCTGTTCGCATTAAGAGACAGATGTGTGCCATCTTTCAGCCTGACATGACGAATTTCTGCCGTTCCTGTCCGGTAATCGGCCATCCAGATCCGACCCTGCCGTGTACCATACAACGAGGTTGCAGCACTGCCGCCAACAAGCACCAGCGCCGATATAGCGCGAAGCAGCTGTCTGCGTGAGGACTTGGTCTGCGCTTCAATGATATTCCGGGTAAGTTCGCGTGATAGCGGCTGTGATAAGGGACTCAGGGTCTGGTTGAGATCTTCAATGTGCTGCCAGGCTGCCTGTCGAGATGGTTCGGCTTCCAACCATTCACGCCAGCGGGCCCGGAGCGCCTCATCTTCAGGATCTTCCAGTAAGGCGAGATGCCACCTTGCGCATTCAATCGCCAATGATTCTGAGAGGGGGGCTGACTCTGTCATCAACTATTGGGGTGAAACGGCGAAAAAGCAGTGTGTGATTGCCTGCAGCAGGTAGCGCTTGACCGTGGACAACGAGATGTTCAGCTTGTCGGCAATTTGCTGCTGCTTCAGGCCATCAAGTTGCGAATATAAAAAAGCTTGTTTTACCACCAACGGTAAGCCCTGTAATTTTTCACTGATAGCGAGCAGACTCTCAACCACGATTGCACGCTCTTCTTCAGAGGGCAGTTCCGGCTCAGGGAGAGTCTGGATCGCCTCAAGATAGGCTGACTCTATAGACTGCCGCCGCCAGTAGTTGGCGACACTGCGTCTCGCCAGCGTGGTGAGATAAGCACGGGGCTCATTTATCTTACTTACTGCGTCGCCTGCGAGGATTTTAACGAATATGTCGTGCGCGATATCCGCAGCAGATTCCGACGAGTTCAATCTGGTTCGAAGCCACGCAAATAACCAGCCGTGATGACTCTGATAGATTTCACCCAAAAGCTGCTTGTCTTTTTGCTGGTGTATAGCCATACGAATCTGAACTGAGATACTTAATGATAATCATTATCATATAACAGCTATCAATCATGTGGCAAATAGCGACTCAGTTCACGCTGAGTTACAGGTGCTCTCTGGTTGAGCGGAAATCAATATCCGGCCAGCGCTCCATCGTCAGATCCAGATTGACCCGGGTCGGTGCGATATAAGTCAGGTTGCCGGCACCATCATAGGCGAGGTTGGTGGAGGCTTTTTTCTTGAACTCTTCCAGCTTGCGTTCATCATCGCAGTAAACCCAGCGTGCGGTGTGTACCTGCACCGGTTCATAGGCACATTCAACGTTGTACTCACCCTTGAGCCTGTGCACCACGACATCAAACTGCAGTACACCGACCGCGCCCAGAATCAGATCATTGTTGTCGATTGGCCGGAACAACTGGGTGGCGCCCTCTTCACTGAGCTGCTGCAGGCCTTTCAACAGTGCCTTGTTTTTCATCGGGTCTTTCAGACGAACCCGACGGAACAGTTCCGGTGCGAAATAAGGGATACCAGTGAACTGCAGATCTTCGCCCTGGGTGAAGGTATCGCCAATCTGAATCGTGCCGTGATTGTGCAGGCCCAGAATATCACCGGGCCAGGCTTCTTCAGCCTGTTCACGCTCGGCTGCCATAAAAGTCACGGCGTTGGCGATGGTCACATCCTTACCAATGCGGGTTTGATGCAATTTCATACCTTTGCTGTACTTGCCCGAGCAGACCCGCATAAAAGCAATCCGGTCGCGGTGTTTGGGGTCCATATTGGCCTGAATCTTAAACACAAAACCACTGAACTTTTCTTCATCCGCAGCGACTTCGCGGCTCTTTGTCTCTCGTGGCTGCGGTGCCGGCGCGTATTCAACAAAGGAATCCATCAATTCGGTCACACCGAAATTATTCATCGCCGAACCAAAAAATACCGGTGTCAGTTTACCGGCCAGGAATTCATCAAGATCAAACTCATGGCTGGCGCCGCGTACCAGTTCAATTTCTTCGCGCAGATCTTCAGCCATGCTGCCAAACAGCTCATCAAGACGAGGATTATCCAGCCCCTGGATGATTTCACCCGCTTCTTTGCTGTGTGGCTGGAACAGATGCACGCTATCGTTGAGCAGATGAAAAATACCTTTAAAGCCTTTACCCATGCCAATCGGCCAGGTGATCGGCGCACACTGGATATTAAGAATGGTCTCGACTTCGTCCAGCAACTCAATCGGTTCACGCCCTTCCCGGTCCAGCTTATTGATAAAGGTCAGGATGGGCGTATCACGCAAGCGGCAGACTTCCATCAGTTTGATGGTGCGTTCCTCAACACCTTTGGCGCTGTCTATGACCATCAAAGCCGAATCAACGGCGGTCAGGGTACGGTAAGTATCTTCGGAAAAGTCGGCGTGACCGGGCGTGTCCAGCAGGTTGACGATGCGGCCATTATAGGGAAACTGCATCACAGACGAAGTGACCGAGATGCCCCGCTCTTTTTCCATCTCCATCCAGTCCGAGGTCGCGTGTTTATTGGTTTTACGGGATTTAACACTGCCTGCCATCTGAATTGCGCCACCGAAATACAGTAGTTTTTCAGTCAACGTGGTTTTACCGGCGTCAGGGTGCGAGATGATCGCAAAGGTGCGACGTTGACTGGCAGCTTGTTGAACGGGACTGGACATAGATTAAGGGCTCTGAATTAAAAAACGGTCTGCCGACCGAGGCCGGCAAACCGTGTATTTTCGCGCATATTGCGGGCTGAAACAATCAGCCCAATAATCAGGCGACCTCAGCCTCGTGGCTGGCCTGCAGCTTGATCGCGATAAATTTCGAGGTAGGCGTGAAGGTTTTATCACCGACACTATCCAGTGGCACCAGCGGATTAGTCTCCGGATAATAGGCGGCCGCCTGCCCTTCAGGAATATCGTAACTGAGCAGCGTAAAGCCATTCACCCGGCGCTCTTTGCCATCGCCCCAGAGAGAAATCAGATCGACTTTCTGCCCCGGTTCCAAACCCAGCTTACGGATATCGGCCTCGTTGGCAAATACCACATCACGCATGCCATAAACACCACGGTAACGGTCATTCATACTGTAAACGGTGGTGTTGTACTGATCATGTGAACGCATGGTCTGTAAAATCAAATCCGGCTTGTCACCCTTGGCGGTGATATCGGCATGAATCAGATGCGTAGGTAAGGCATTCGCCTTGAAGTTGGCTTTACCACTATCGGTGTACCAGATCCGATCCCGGGCATTGTTACCCAGATAAAAACCACCTGGCAGGTCAACCCGCTCATTAAAATTGGCAAACCCGGGGATAGTGTCATCGATCAAGTCGCGGATGCGGCTGTAATCTTCCACCAGCCAGCTCCAATCAACAGGGTGTTTGCCCAGTGTCGCTTCGGCCACGCCGGCAATAATTGCTGACTCCGACTTAAGCAGTGGTGAAAATGGCTTTAACTGGCCATAGGAGATATGCACCATGCTGAAGGTGTCTTCCACCGTAATCCCCTGCTTGCCGTTTTTCTGATAATCAATTTCAGTACGACCGATGCAGGGTAGAATCAGCGCCTGTTTCCCGGTAATCAGATGACTACGGTTCAGCTTGGTTGAAACATGCACCGTCAGTTCACAGTTTTTCATCGCCGCATAGGTACGCGGTGTATCCGGTGCGGCCTGTACAAAGTTACCACCCAGCCCGAAGAAGACCTTGGCCTCTCCCGCTTCCATCGCGGCAATCGCTTTAACGGTGGTGTGGCCATGCTCTCTGGGCACTTTGAATTCAAATCGTTTTTCCAGCGCATCTAATAATGACTCAGGCGGCTGCTCATCAATGCCCATGGTGCGGTCACCCTGCACGTTGCTGTGACCACGCACCGGTGACAGGCCGGCACCGGGCTTACCGAGGTTGCCGCACAATAATTGCAGATTAATGATTTCCTGAACCGTTGCCACTGAATGCAGATGCTGGGTCACGCCCATCGCCCAGCACATAATGACGCGTTCAGCCTTACGGTACATATTGGCCGCGAGTTCAATGTCATGACGGCTCAGTCCTGACTGTGCTTCAATCTGTTCCCAACTGGTATTGTCGACTTCAGTCAGGTAGTCATCCAGGCCATCGGTATGTTCGGCAATAAATTCATGATCAAACACCGCCGGTTTGTTACTGGCCTGGGCCTCACGTTCCCATTGCAGCAGGAACTTGACCATACCGCGGATAGCGGCCATATCGCCGCCGAGTGCAGGACGGAAATAGGCACTGGTGGTCGGTTCGGACTCATTGGTCAACATTTCCAGCGGGTTTTGAGGATGCTGGAAACGCTCCAGACCACGCTCTTTCAGTGGGTTAAAGCAAATTACCTGAGCGCCGCGCTGCACCGCTTCACGAAGTGGTTCCAGCATACGTGGATGATTAGTGCCGGGGTTCTGACCTATCACAAAAATCGCATCGGCTTCTGCGAAGTCTTCAAAGGTCACGGTACCTTTACCAACACCCAGACTCTCGGTCATGCCGATGCCGCTGGCTTCGTGGCACATGTTGGAACAGTCAGGGAAGTTGTTGGTGCCAAACGCACGAACGAATAACTGATACAGAAATGCGGCTTCGTTACTGGCACGACCGGAGGTGTAAAACTCCGCTTGATCGGGCGACTCCAGCGCTTTCAGATGCTGGGCCACAATCTCGAAAGCCTGCTTCCAGGTGACCGGCTCATAGTGATCGGTTTCCGGGTTGTAGCGCATCGGATGGGTAATGCGCCCCTGAGATTCCAGCCACCAGTCATTCTGTTCCAGTAACTCGGTGTTACTGTGCGCCTTGAAAAAGGCTGGGTCCACACGGCGGCTGGTTGCCTCCCAGTTGACCGCCTTGGCACCATTCTCACAGAACTTGATGAAATGTTTTTCCGGTGTTTCGCCCCAGGCACAACCCGGGCAGTCCAGCCCGTGATCCTGGTTGGTTTTGAGCATGGCACGGATGTTTTTCATCGCGTTTTTACTGCCCAACCAGTTACGGGTCACACTGACCAGAGCCCCCCAGCCCGCGGCGGGTCCGTTGTACGGCTTGTAATGACTCACAGGAATCTTTTCTCCAACACAGCGCATTGCAGGCACAACATTTCCGGCCGGGCTGAGCAGATTCAGCAAAGCAAGGTCGGCGTTGGCCTGATAATTATCAAATTTGAGAGATCAGAACGGCATGTTCTGCGTGATGAAACAGACTCTCACCTGTCATCCTTCTGATCGTTGCGATCAATGCATATTATAAGTTTGTCACCGACGAACATCAATATGAACGACAGTGCAAAATCGACAGAGTGCGTTATTTCGCTAGCTAAGCGTTTCTTGTTTAAAACACTTTAAATCAGTTTATTATCACCATTTATCTTTACATAAAGATTGTTATTGAAAAGATAAGTGGTTAGACTGAAATAAAGCTTTAACAGATAAGAATCAGCATGAGAAAAATCAACGCGCCCGATGCGGTCGATATCATCAGCGAGCAGTGGCAGGCACAAGGTCTGAACACTGACTTGAACGCGATGCAGGTCGTTGCCCGCCTCTTGAGACTAAGCAAGGCATTGGAAACCCGGTTTGGGCATTTACATAAGCGCTTTAATCTCAAACAGGGAGAGTTTGATGTCCTTGCTGCATTAAAACGCGCAGATGCAAAAGCGCTGACGCCCTCGGAACTCTATCAGAGCATGCTGCTTAGCTCCGGCGCGATGACCAGCCGCCTGGATAGACTGGAAAACAAAGGGCTGATAAGCCGCTCTCACTGCACTCAGGACAGACGTAGTATCAAAGTCTCTCTGACATCGGAAGGCAAAGCATTGATTAATGAAGTGGCTCCAGCCCATTTTGAGTTGCTTAGCAAACTGATGGCAGGCTTCAGCGATCATGACAAAACGCAGCTTGCCCAGTTGCTTAAAGGCTGTCTTTTACAAATTGAATCTCAGGCAGGTAGCACTGAATGAATTCATCCCGACCCGATATTCGCTCTCTGATTCTGTTTCTCGCCGCGCTGACGGCGATGACGCCGCTCGCTATAGACGCCTATCTGCCGGCTATGCCTGAGATGTCGGCCTATTTCAATGTCAGCATTCATGACACGGAGCTTTCTTTAAGCCTGTTTCTGGCCGGTTTTGCTATCGGTCAGATTGTAGGGGGGCCCTTTTCCGATCACTTTGGCCGCCGTGTTGCCACCGGCAGTGGCATCAGCCTGTTCTGCCTGGGCACCCTGGGCATTATCTTCAGCCCCACTATAGAATGGGTCTGGGCATGTCGGCTTATTGAAGCTTTTGGTGGCGGCCTTGCCGTCGTCAACTCGGCTGCAGTGATTCGTGATCTCAGTAAAGGTCAGGAAAGTGCCCGTCATCTCTCCAATATGGCCATTATTATGATGCTGGCACCGTTACTGGCACCGCTGATTGGTATGCTTCTGTTACACCTGAGCGGCTGGCGGCTGATTTTTGACTTCCTGCTGGTTTACGGGCTGGTGATTGGCAGTACCCTGTTTTTCAAGTTACCGGAAACCCGTCTCATCGTCAGCGATCGGCCCAGCGCCTTCCGGCGCTACCGGATGGTGCTCGGCAACCGCTGTGCGGTCGGTTTTATCTTTTCACAGTGCTTTGCTCTGGGTGGCATGTTTGCTTTTATCACTGGCTCACCCGCCGTTTATATGAGCTACTTCGGTGTCAGTGAAACGGTATACCCCTTCCTGTTCGGCATCAATGTCATCGCGATGATGTTTTTCAACCGGCTTAACCTGCGGCTGTTACATCGGTACCGGCCTCAGCAAATCCTCAGTGTGGGTCAGGCCGGTCAATTGCTGACAGCAAGCCTGCTGCTGCTTTACATCAGTCTCAGTCAGGTGCCATCGCTGTATATCGTCATGCCGCTGATTGTTGTGTTTATCGGCATCATGGGTCTGATTGTGTCCAACGCGACTTCCAGTACGGTTGAGTATTTTCCGACCAACAGCGCTACCGCGACCGCGCTGCTGGGCGCGTCCGGCTTTGCTACGGGTGCAGTCAGTGGCTCATTGGTCGGCATTCTGGGTGATGGCACAACTTGGCCGATGGCAGTGGTGATGTTCAGTTGTGCACTGCTGGCTCCGCTACTTCGTATCCTGATGCAGTATCGTCCGACTGAGAGCCAAGCCTGAACTAACTGCTGATTCTGGCCCTGTAATATTGATAGAACTGTTTTGCCGTTCGGCCGCTGTGACTGCCTCTCCCCATCGCATAGAGACGTGCGGCCTCATGGAGTTGTTGTTTATCCAGTTTGAAATCAGCAAACAGCGATTCCACAATAGCAAAATAATTCTCCCAGTTGGCTGGATAAAACGAGAGATTCAGACCGAATCGATCAGACAAGGCAAGCTTGTCTTCCAGACTGTCGGCATAATGCACTTCGCCATCGACCAGACCGCTTAACTGATTTTCAGACTGCTTTTCAGGCAGCAAATGACGGCGATTGGAAGTCGCATAAAGCCGAACATGCTCGGGCGGCAATTCGAGTCCACCTTCAAGCAGGGTTTTCAATGGCTTGTAACTTGATTCACCTTCCTCGAATGACAGATCGTCACATAAAACCACAAAACGAAACTGTTCATCGGCCTCTTCCAGCGAGTCAAGGATTTCCGGGAGATAGGCAAGATCATCCTTGTCGACCTGTACCATTCTCAATCCCCGCTGAGCCAGTTCGTTCAACACCGCTTTGATCAATGAGGATTTACCCGTGCCGCGAGCCCCCCAAAGCATTGCATGGTTGCTGGTTTTGCCCTCGACAAAATGCAGCGTATTATCCAGCAAGGCCTGCTTTTGTTTATCGATACCTTTCAGCTCATTCAGCCGGATCGGGTCCAGACGCTCAACCGGTTTCAGTTTCTGACTATGGCTACGCCAAACCGCAGCACAATATTGATGCCAGTCAACTCGCATAGCTACCTCATGCATGAATCACAATGTATTAGGATAGCATTGCCGCTTGAAATTTAAGCGGCTCATACGTCATCAGTGAAAAATCTCAGGCTTGATCTGCTGCTTCAGATAACCCTGAGACAGCCTGAAAACCTGAGTAAGCCGCTTCCCTTGGGGTAAAGTGCAATACGATCAGCACGCTAAAACTGCCAGCGCAGTTTGAGATTATAGATAGGACTTCTGTCGCCGCTCTCAAAATGCGCATCACCCAGCGGTTTGGCATATTCCAGCCCTAATGTGTACGACTTCGCATCAGTAATATCAACACCTAGAGCCGCTGATACCAGCTCCTGCTCTCGATCACTGGCCCGCAACCTGGTCCGTGCTGCATCAAAAACCACATAGGGCTCTATACGTTTGATCAGTTGGGCTGGTACAGGCTTAAGGTAGCGAACTTCAAACTCGCCGGCCAGACCTTCATCGCCCTGAGCCTGACCATCAGGGTATCCGCGCCCATAACGCGGGCCACCGTAACGGACCTGCTCTGCAGAAGGCAAAATATCATCAGACCAGAACAGGTTGGCTTTACTCTGAAAACGCCATTGGGGGCTCAACATGTATCGCCATAAACCATCCAGCCGCATGGCGCTGAAGTGCACAGTCTCACTACCCGAGCGTATGCCGCTGCTATCACTGATCGTGTTCCTGTTGCTACCCAGTTCAATTCCCTGCTTGATGCTGCCGGCTAATCTGATAATTTGACGCGTGAATTGTCTGGTCCAAACGGTATTAAGCTCGACGACTGAGTAACGCAGTGCCTTTTCAATCTGTACGGGATTACCCTGACCATCCTCACGACGTAATTGATACAGCGCATCCTCATCCAGATACTGTAGATTCGTCCCCAACCACCATGATGATTGCTTGGATAACAGCAGAGGATATTTCACCCCGGCGCGCAGCGTGTCCCTTTGCTTGGTTTCCTGATAGTTCAGCGGTATATCTGCAACAAAGATGCGATCATCGCCTTCGCTTTCAAAGCGATTGGCTGAAAGCATCAGTCTTAATCCATCATCGCCAAGATCCTGTTCGTAATTCAGCGCGTAATAAGCGTCGATCGTGTTATTAGGCAGTAAGGTCGTCAGTGTCAGCTTGTCACCGTGGGTGGTCAGGGAATTGAAAGTGACCCCGGGCAACAATCTCAGCGCTTCCTCTTTACTGTCATCGAAGCCCAATGAGGTTTCAAACCAGTCAGCATTGACCTCCTCAACCCTTACCGTGGTACCACCACCCACCGTTTTAGGCTTGGGCACCCTGATTTTGAACCTGTAGCCGGGCGTCGCTTCAATGAGACTGACATAACGCTCAAACGTCTCCGTACGAAGTGGTTTCTCGTTTTGCATCTGAGCCGCCAACCGGGACACTCTTGCTCTGACATCCTCATCTTCGATCACAATTTCCTGTCTGGCTATATACCCTTCTACCAGAACAATGGTGAGAAGGCCGCTGGCGGTGTCTTGCTTTGGCAGAAATGCAAATGACAGTGCATAGCCAGCGTTTTTATAGCTGGCTGTTATCAATCGCAGTACCGCCACAATCTCTGCTTTGGTGACAGCTTGACCAATTAGTGGCTGTACCATTTGAGCCAGTTCTTCCAGGGGAAAGACCGTGCCGCCCTGGAACTGCACTTTTTCGACACGGACTGTTGCCACCTGTTTTGCTGTACTTAATGACTCGCCCGCAGGTAAATCAACCGCTGACTTTTCTTTGTCAATAAATTCCTGCTCTTGCTCTTCAACGATAAAAGGGGGCTCTACTGCCCAGGCCGTCACTGGCAACAACAAACTGAAAAAAAGCATCTGTAAAAGCGTTGTTTTTCTCATTAACTCGATCTTCCGTGAAACGTGCAACTATAAGGTAAAAAAAAGGTGTAGCAACAGAGTCAGTCGCCACACCTTGGATGGATATGGAGCTTAGCAATCAATTTAGATTTGTCTTGCATTGACTCAGCGAGAATGACATCACGCCAGGCGTTGAATGCCGATTCCAACCATAAGTTTTGATAAATGCTTACAAAAGCCCCCCCAGAATCGGGTCCAGTAAAGCATCATCGACCTGGTCGATCAGGCCGTCATCATTACCTTCACCACCGCCGCTGTTGAGCAGTCCACCAGTCAGGCCACCGACGGTATCAGTAACCCCGCCAATCAGGTCACCGCCACCTGTGAGGTCACCCACACCAGTAACGCCACCTAGTAAGTCATTACCGCCGGTAAGTCCTTCCACCGTCTCAGTCACACCACCGAGCAGTTCATTGCCACCAGTCAGCCCCTCTACAGTATCCGTAACACCACCGAGCAGTTCATTGCCACCAGTAAGGCCTTCAACTGTGTCAGTGACCGTACCAACCACAGCGTCAGTACCGCCGAGCAGGCCACCTTCGCCACCGGTCAGACCATCAACAGTGTCAGTCACAGTACCGACGATACCCTCCGTTCCGCCTAGCAGACCGCCTTCTCCGCCTGTCAGGCCATTGACCGTATCGGTCACCGTACCGACCACACCCCCGGTGCCGCCTAGCAGACCGCCCTCGCCACCAGTCAGACCTTCGACGGTTTCACCGACTGTGCCCAGTACGCCATCGGTACCACCCAGCACTCCCCCCTCTTGTGAGCCAAGTACAGGTAAGTTACTGGTATCAAGTAAACCTGCCAGATCAAAGGCCTGCCCTTCGTCATCATCACTGACCGCAAGAATACCGCCAGTGTGAATAACCAATTGCCCCACACCTGAGACTGTACCTCCCGCTCCGGCAAGTACTGCATTGTTGTCAGCTTTAAGCTGCTCACCCAGCACAACGACAGCGGTACCAGCCTGAGTAAGAATATTGTTCGCCAATGGTCCGACGATAAGCGCCTGGCCCACAACTTTTGTAGTGCCGTCAATGTTACTGACCAGGGGTCTGACCACGGCGGTCAGTTCTGTTGTCAGCCCGGATAGCTGTCCATCTTCACCTACGAATGCCACTGTGAGTGTATTACCGGTATCAGTAACAACCGCACCCAATGAGTCAACAGTGCCGCCCAGTTGTGTCAGGAGTCCAGTGGAATCATTGAGTTGAGCAAAGACAGGCAGGGTATTCAGGCTTTCGACTGTGTTTCCAACTGATGACACCGCCTCTCCGACTTCACCGACAGCACCGGTTGCACCTGCGAGCGTTGTGCCGACTGCATTGTCATTCTCGCTGATTGATCCAAGACCACTACTCAAACCATGACCAATGCTGCTGACCGCCTCTCCAGTGTTGGCGATAATGTCACCTGTACCACTGGTGACAGCACCAGCCCCCAGTAAGTCAATCTGGCTGACTGTATCACCCAAGGCACTCACTGTCTGACCGGCGCTGTCTACAATACCGCCACCATCATCAACCAACGTCTGAACACCAGTATCGCCACCACCGCCGTTGCCCCCGCCGCCGCCATCAACCATTTCACCGCCACCGGAACTCCTGACAGATTTACTGCTGCTCCCACTACAACCGGCTGACAGTGATAGCACCAATCCCAGAGCCACAACCTGTGCCAATTTTGTTTTTTCCATTTCCCTACCCTCTAGAATGTTGAACCGCTCCATCAAACCGAATAATTGATATATTCGATACCTTTATCGGGGATGATAGCTAATATTTTAGATAATTTCTAGATAATTTTCTGTTTTTTGATAAAGGCTACACTATTTTTCGGAATACTCGGAAACAAAATCAATCTGAACAGGTGGTTTGGACAAAAAAAAAGCCCCGGCTGATAAATCAGCCAGGGCTTTGTCAGGATTCGCCTTTTAGGGCATTAATCAGTCTTCAGCGCTTTCATTTACCGCTTTCATGCTCAAACGAATGCGGCCCTGACGGTCCACTTCCAGCACTTTGACTTTGATCATATCGCCTTCGGAGAGCTTGTCACCGACATTCTCAACACGCTCATCAGAGATTTGTGAGATATGCACAAGCCCGTCTTTGCCAGGCAAAATGGTGACGAAAGCACCAAAGTCCATCAGTTTAGCGACACGACCTTCATAGATTTTACCAACTTCAACTTCGGCAGTGATGTCTTCCACCCGACGCAGAGCGGCCTGGCCGGCATCATAATCAGCAGAGAAGATCATCACGGTACCATCGTCCTGAATGTCGATAGTAGCGCCGGTTTCTTCAGTAATCGCACGAATCGTCGCACCACCTTTACCAATTACATCACGGATTTTATCGGCGTTGATTTTCACCGTGATGATACGCGGTGCGAATTTCGACATCTCAGTACGGTGAGTGGAGATCACAGCGTTCATCTTATCGAGGATATGCAGACGACCATCACGGGCCTGGGCCAGTGCAGTGCGCATGATTTCTTCATTGATACCTTCAATCTTGATATCCATCTGCAGTGCCGTGACACCTTTTTCGGTACCGGCGACTTTAAAGTCCATATCACCCAGGTGATCTTCATCACCGAGGATATCAGTCAAAACGGCATAACCATCAGTCTCTTTAATCAGACCCATGGCAATACCGGCAACCGGCGCTTTAATCGGCACACCGGCATCCATCAGTGCCAGACTGGTACCACAGACAGAAGCCATAGAGCTTGAGCCGTTTGATTCGGTGATTTCAGAGACCACACGAACCACGTAAGGGAATTCTTCTGCCGATGGCATGACTGCAGCGATACCACGCTTGGCCAGTTTACCGTGGCCGATTTCACGACGTTTGGGAGAACCGACAAAACCGGTTTCACCGACACAGTATGGCGGGAAGTTATAGTGCAGCATGAAACGGTCACGATACTCACCTTCGACCGCATCAATCATCTGGGCATCTCGCTCAGCGCCCAGTGTAGCAACGACCATAGCCTGGGTTTCACCACGGGTGAACAGGGCTGAGCCATGAACACGTGGCAGCAAAGTGGTTTCGACAAAGATAGGACGGACACTCTTGGTGTCACGACCATCGATACGTGGGTCACCGGCAATAATCTTGCCGCGAACCAGTTCTTTTTCCAGTTTGGAAAAAACATTCTTGACCTGATCTTCTGTCAGATCAGACTCTTCAGTGACCAGCGCTTCAACCGCAGCTTGGCGTACATTGCTCAGTTGATCCAGACGCGCCAGTTTGTCACTGATGGCGTAAGCTTCTTTAATGCCTTCGTATGCCTGAGACTTAACCGTGTTGTACAGCGTTTCGTCTTTCTCAGGTGCAGTCCAGTCCCAGGCGGGTTTACCGGCCTCGGCCTGCAGCTCTTTGACCAGATTAATCGCAGTCTGCATTTGTTGATGACCGAACATCACCGAGCCCAGCATCACTTCTTCCGGCAGTTCAGAGGCTTCAGATTCCACCATCAGAACGGCGCTTTCGGTACCCGCAACAACCAGATCCAGCGCACTGTTATCCAGTTGGGCTTTACCCGGGTTCAGTACATACTGACCATCAACATAACCGACACGGGCCGCACCCAGCGGTCCATTGAAAGGAATACCGGATATAGCCAGTGCTGCAGAAGCACCAATCATCGCAGGAATATCAGGATCGATTTCCGGGTCCAGCGCAACGACGGTCGCAATCACCTGAACTTCATTGAGGAAGCCTTTAGGGAAAAGCGGACGCAGTGGACGGTCAATCAGACGTGAGGTCAGCGTTTCTTTTTCACTGGGGCGACCTTCACGTTTGAAAAAGCCACCCGGGATTTTACCTGCAGCGTAGGTCCGTTCCTGATAGTTAACGGTTAAAGGAAAAAAATCCTGGCCGGGAGAGACGTCTTTTTTACCGACCACAGTTACCAGTACGGAGGTTTCACCAAGGCTGGCAATAACGGCACCGCCAGCCTGACGGGCAATTTTTCCGGTTTCCAGACTAAGCTGGTGCTCACCGAATTGAACTGTCTTCTTTACTGAGTTCACTCTTTTTTCCTTATCTTCTTCATTCTCAATGCCGGACCTGTTCCAGCACTGATTAAAACTGACAAACTTAAACTTAATAAACGAATATGCCCCTGAAACTGCAACAGCTTCAGGGGCATATCTTATATCATCGACCCCGGTCTATTGATGACAGTCTGGGGTCGCTGCATATAATCGGTCACCAGATTCAACTTAGCGACGCAGGCCTAATTCAGCAATCAGGGCACGGTAACGTTCGATATCAGTTTTTCTCAGGTAGTCGAGCATCTTACGACGGCTACTGACCATTTTCAGCAGGCCCTGACGCGAATGGTGATCGTGCGTATTGGTTTTGAAGTGATCCGACAGGTTGTTGATGCGCGCAGTCAACAGGGCAACCTGGACTTCCGCTGAACCTGTATCACCTTCAGAACGTGCGTGTTTGCTGATAATTTCTTTCTTTTGCTGTGCAGAAATAGACATTGAATACTCCAACTTTTTGCAGCCCTATGGCTTGCAGTTAAATTCTGAACTGTTCCAGCCGATCTCAACCAGAACAGCCAACCCTTCAAGAGCTGCGAATTTTACCGACTTTCTCTTTGCTAAACAAGGAGAACGTCATCAAACCGCAGCGACAAACAAACGTTTTGGCTTGACTACTCCATCTGGCGACATTTCACCCAAGCCCATAAATTTTTCATTCTGATCAAATAAGCGGACGTTTGCGCGCTCATAGTCCTGTTCGACCTGAATCGACTGCCCATAACTCAGCGTCCTGCTGGCTGATTCATCAAGATTGATAACCGGCCAGTCCGGCAAGGCATTCTCCGCCGCTTCCAACTGCTCATCGAGCGCGTCAAGTTGGCCGGTTTCGCGGCTTTCCGCCAATTGTTCCAGGCTCACGGCATCACTCAGCGCATAACCGGCTACCCGGGTCCGGCGCAACATAGTGACATGACCACCAGTGCCCAGCATATGGCTGATATCCTCGACCAGCGTCCGGATATAGGTGCCTTTGCTGCAGCGTACCGACAAGGTAAAACTGTCCTGACTACAATCCAGTAATTCAATCCCGTAAATTGTGATGCGACGGGCCTTACGCTCGACTTCCTTGCCCTGACGAGCCAATTTGTAAAGCGGTTGACCTTGGTATTTCAGGGCTGAAAACATCGGCGGTACCTGATCCTGCTCCCCAATAAAGCCAGTCAGAATCTGTTGTAGCTGTGTTTCATCAAATTCAGGCACCGACTGCTCATCAATGATCTCACCATCAGCATCGCCGCTGTCAGTGGTGATACCCAGCCTGCAGGTGACGGCATATTCCTTGTCCGCATCAAGCAGGTAACCGGATATTTTGGTCGCCTCTCCCAGGCAAATAGGTAAGACGCCACTCGCGAGTGGATCGAGACTACCGGTATGACCGGCTTTTCTGGCGTCAAACAGTCGTTTGACCTGTTGCAGAACATGATTGGAGCTGTGACCGCTGGGTTTGTCTACCACCACAATTCCGGTGATATCGCGGCCTTTTTTGTTTCGTCTTGCCATACACTTGAGTGGTTCAGTCGTCTTCCTGACAGTTGGATGCATTGGCACGGGCAATCAACTCATCCATTTTGAAACCGTTTTCCAGGCTTTGGTCATAAACAAACTGCAGTTCGGGAATGTTGCGCAGCTTGACCCGCCCCGCAAGTCCGCGGCGCAGGTAGCCGGCGGCACTGTTGAGCCCTTTCAGGCATTCAGCCGCATCCTGTTCCGATTCAAAGCCATTGAGGCGAGTGACATAAACCTTGGCGTATTTGAGATCGGCGGTGACATCAACATGAGACACTGTCGCCATACCCACCCGGGGATCCGAGACCTCACGCTGAATCATCAGCGCGAGTTCACGCATTATCACTTCGCCAAAACGATTTGTTCGACTGTATTCTCTGGCCATTATAGTGTCGGCTTAACCTCAACCCGTTCGTAGACTTCGATCTGGTCGCCGGGTTTGACGTCTTTGTAGTTCTTCACGCCAATACCGCATTCAACGCCGGCATTCACTTCATTAACATCGTCCTTGAAGCGACGCAGTGACTCGAGTTCACCTTCGTAAATCACCACGTTGTCACGCAGTACGCGAATCGGATTATTACGCTTGACGGTGCCTTCCAATACCAGACAACCAGCAATGTCACCGAATTTCGGTGAACGGAACACATCATCAACTCGGGCAAGACCGATGATTTCATCACGGAATACCGGTTCCAGCATGCCGGTCATAGCCTTGGTTACCACATCCAGCAAGTCATAAATGATGCTGAAGTACTGTACATCCAGGCCTTTTTCAGCAATCACCTTGCGTGCGGCGTTATCAGCACGAACGTTAAAGCCAATCAAAATCGCATCAGAGGCCGCTGCCAGTTGCGCATCAGTTTCATTGATACCACCGACACCAGAGCCAACTACGCGGACTTTCACCTGATCCGTAGACAGTTTCTGCAGCCCCTGGCTGACGGCTTCAACCGAACCGTGAACATCCCCTTTGATGACCACGTTGAGGGTTTTGACATCGCCCTCTTCCATCTTGTTGAACATGTCATCCAGCTTCGCAGCCTGTTGCTGTGCCATTTTCTGTTCACGCGCTTTGGTATGACGGAAATCGGCAATCTCACGGGCGGTTTTGTCATCCGGTGCTGCCTGCAGTTCATCACCGGCAGCCGGCGTACCTGACAGACCCAGCAACTCTACCGGTGTGGATGGACCCGCCGTGTCGACCTGTTCGCCTTTTTCGTTAAACATGGCGCGTACACGGCCATACTCCTGACCGACTACCACGATATCGCCCTTGTTCAGGGTACCCTGTTGAACCAGTACGGTGACCACTGTTCCGCGGCCTTTATCCAGGCGCGCTTCAATGACAGTACCATGCGCCGGACCTTTTTCAGGTGCTTTCAGCTCCATGATTTCAGCTTGCAGTGAAATGGCTTCCAGCAGATCTTCCACGCCTTCACCCGTCAGTGCCGATACCGGTACAAACTGCACGTCACCACCCCAGTCTTCGGGGATGACTTCGTGGTTAGCCAGTTCCTGCTTGACGCGGTCCGGATTCGCTTCCGGCTTGTCCATTTTGTTAACGGCAACGATAACAATAGACTCTGCTGCTTTGGCGTGTTGAACGGCTTCAATGGTCTGCGGCATGACACCATCGTCTGCTGCGACAACCAGCACAACGATATCCGTGACTTTAGCACCGCGTGAACGCATCTCGGTAAAGGCTGCGTGACCCGGGGTATCCAGGAATGCGATCTCACCACGACTGGTTTCAACCCGGTAAGCACCGATGTGCTGTGTGATACCACCGGCTTCACCTGAAGTCACCTTGGTGCGGCGGATATAATCGAGCAGTGAAGTTTTACCATGATCGACGTGACCCATGACCGTGACTACCGGTGCCCGGGTAACCGCTTCGCCAAGGTCTTCGTCCGAGACCTGCAGCGCTTCTTCCACTTCATTTTCACGAATCGGTTTGGCGACATGGCCCATTTCTTCGACCACGATGACCGCGGTGTCCTGATCCAGTACCTGATTGATCGTGGCCATGGTACCCAGCCCCATCAGGGCTTTGATAACCTCACCCGCCTTGACTGACATACGCTGTGCCAGATCAGACACGTTGATGGTTTCCGGAACATTAACCTCACGTACCACCGGCGCAGTCGGTTTGGAGAAGCCGTGTTCCTGATCTCTGACTGCAACACGACCTGCTGCCGCCCCTTTTTTCTTCTTGCGGCGACCACCTTTACCTTCGCTAACGTGTAACTCTTTACGCTCAAAGTCATCGTCATCTTCACGGCGACCACCACGGCGGGCAGACTTACCACGCTCATGCTTGGCTTCTGCGTCTTTGGTTTTACGCGCTGCGGCTTTTTGTTCTTTTGCCTGCGCTTCGGCAGCAGCCGCTTTAGCTTCTTCGCGGGCCTTCTCCAGCGCCTCTTCTTCCTCACGGGCTTTACGCTTGGCTTCAAGGGCTTTTTCTGCCTCAATACGGGCCAGATTGGCAGCACGACGCTTGGCGTCAGCCTCTTCCAGCTTTTTATGGGCCAGTTGCGAGGCTGTCAGTTGTTCTTCTTCTTTCTGTTTGCCTTTGGCGGCAGGCTTTTTGGCCTTGGCTTCGGCTTCAATCGCTTTTTGCTCTTCTTCAGCAGCGCGCTGCGCTTCTTCGTTTGCCTTGTTTTCAGCCTCAATGGCAGCAGCGACTTCGGCCGCTTCCTGTTCATCCAGTTGCTGCTTCAGGCGAGCCGCTTCTTCCTGCTTGCGTTTGGTTTCCAGCAGGCGCTGTTCTTCCTGACGCGCTACCTCAGCCGCATGCTCCTCGGCTGCTTTTTGCTTGAGCAAATCTTCAGCGGCAGCATTAGGCTGTTCGGCTTCGCCACGCTTAACGTAAGTACGCTTTTTTCTGACTTCAACACTGACGCTTTTGCCGCCACGTGCCGAGCCACCCAGTTTGATTTCACTGACCGACTTCCGCTTCAGTGTGATCTTTCTTGGCGATGAGGCATCACTGTCATCAGATTTGCCATGGCGCTGCTGCAGAAACTTGAGCAATGTCTGCTTTTGCTCTTCGGTAATCAGATCATCAGGCTTTGAGACGTTAATCCCCGCTTCATTCAGCTGTTCGACCAATCGCTCAGCTGTGATTCCGACTGTGCCAGCCAGGTCTTTAACCCTCATGTCACTCATTGGTTACTCCCCTGCATCTGTTTTTTCGTCTGCAAACCATGACTCTCTGGCTTTCATGATCATTGCTGCAGCTTGCTCTTCGTTCATACCACCGATTTCGACCAGTTCATCTACGGCCAGCTCTGCTAAATCGTCCAGTGTGGTCACTTTGTTACTGGCCAGTGTCAGGGCCAGGTCGCGCGTCATGCCGTCCATATCCAGCAGTTCCTGTGACGGTGCTGCTGATTCCAGTTGTTCTTCGCTGGCAATTGCCCGAGTCAACAACACATCACGTGCTCGTGAACGCAGTTCGGCAACGATATCTTCGTCGAACTCTTCGATGTCGAGCATTTCCTGCTCCGGCACATAGGCGACTTCTTCCAGAGAAGAGAAGCCTTCCTGAGCCAGAATCAGTGCGACGTCTTCATCCACATCCAGATCCGTCATGAAGGCCTGAATCAACTCACCGATTTCGCTCTCAGCTTTCTGATCAGCTTCGGATGCTGACATAACGTTCAGTTCCCAGCCGGTCAGTTGGCTGGCCAGTCTGACGTTCTGACCACTACGACCGATTGCCTGAGAAAGCTGACCGTCTTCCACCGCAATATCCATGCTGTGGGCATCTTCATCAACGACAATAGACAGGACCTCGGCAGGCGCCATGGCGTTAATGGCAAAACGCGCAGGATCTTCATCCCAGAGGATAATATCGACCCGTTCACCAGCCAGTTCATTGGTGACAGCCTGAACCCGTGAACCACGCATGCCAACACAGGCACCGACCGGATCGATACGGGATTCTTTGGCTTCAACCGCAATCTTGGCTCGCAGCCCCGGATCACGGGCAGCACCTTTAATTTCGATCATGCCATCGCTGATTTCCGGTACTTCCAGCGTGAACAGCTCAATCAACAGTTGCGGTGCAACACGACTGACAATCAGTTGTGGACCACGCCCTTCGGGACGGATTTCTTTCAGATAGCCACGGATGCGGTCACCGGCACGGAAGCTTTCGCGTGGGATCATTTCCTCACGAGGCAGGAAGGCTTCTGCATTACCACCGAGATCCAATGTCACGTTACCGCGGTCAACTCGCTTGACGGTGCCATGAATCATCTGACCGACTTTTTCACGGTACAGATCCACAACCTGCGCACGTTCGGCTTCGCGGACTTTCTGAACAATGACCTGCTTGGCAGTTTGTGCTGCGATACGGCCGAACTCAACCGATTCCATCGGTTCCTGAATGTAGCCACCGACCTCCGCTTCCGGGTCTTTTTTCCTGGCTTCTTCCAGAGTAATCTGGGTTTCTTCGGATTCCAGTTCTTCTTCGTCTTCGACAACTAACCACTGACGGAAAGTCTCATAATTGCCGGTCACGCGATCAATTTTGACAGCGGCATCCAGCGCCATCTCATAACGTTTGCGGGTCGCCATCGCCAACGCGGCTTCAATAGCCTGAAAAATGACTTCCTTGCCCACGCCCTTTTCGTTGGACATGGCATCGACCACCAATAAAATTTCTTTGTTATTCATCACGCCCCCAGTGGATTACGCAGCAAACTAATCCAACCCAGTTTTCTTTTATTAACCGACAATAATACGCTTTTTTCAGGCAACAAGTCTTGCTTTACCCAACTTTGCCAGCGGCAATGCGTAGACTTCGCCATCCACTTCAATCAATATCTCACCGTTTTCAAATCCCTGAAGCACACCTTTAAAATTTCGTCTGCCATTCACCGGCAGTTTCATGCTGATTTTGGCTTCAACACCGGCAAACCGCTCAAAATCACGGGCCTTGAATAAAGGCCGATCAAACCCGGGGGAAGAAACTTCCAGCAAATAGGCTGATCGAATCGGCTCCTCAACATCCAGGATACCGCTCACCTGATGACTGACCCGTTCGCAGTCTTCAATGCTGATACCCTGCTCGGCATCAATATAGATTCGCAGAATCGGGTCCGGCCCGCCTTGGATGTACTCCACACCAACCAGTTCGTAGCCGAGTGTCTCTATAGAAGACTCAATGAGTTGTTCAACCTGATCAGTGATGGCCATCGTTATCGCTTTACTCCAGGAGACAGAATCAAATCTCCAGAAAAACAAAAACCCCTTATAGGGGCCCGGAATCTACAAACATTGTGACGCGGGCGTTGCCAGTCCCGCTCTGCCTCGGTCAGCACGACACTAATCATCGTTAGCTGAGTTACTGACTTCCCAGAAAGCACAGAATAGTAACAAAACAAGCGCTTAACAGCAACAAAAACCGCTGGGACTCAGAGGGCTCACACTCGCACCGACAGGAATAAAACTTGGGAATTAGCAGGATTGTTTCCTTTTTGCGAGATTCAGGCAACTCTACTGATGAAACACCTGTCGTTTCTTGATCTCTGACTCGTTAAATTTGGAGAAACAACGTGATTCGACACTCTCTTATTGTGCTTATGCTTGCACTATCGCCGCTGACGCTCGCTCAGGCAGACTCATTAAAAGCTGATAAATTTATCAAGTTCGTGAAAGAGGCTGATGCCGACGCAAGCAGTGACTGTAATCAACGCGGCGGATTACGCGTTTTTATCATCAATGAACATCCCGACCAGATAGTTGATATTCAGCTTGATCGCTATTTTGCAGAAGTCAGGCAACCTGGGCGCTCTATGTTCGCGCTGGAAAATGGTCACAAGCTGCCGCTGGGTTGCGATATCGTCATGGACAGCCCACAACGCTGGGAACTACTCGATGCTGAATTTATCAGCCGAAACCAGGCTGAAGCACGCTATGGCATGATTTATTAACGCACAACAAAAAAGGCTCAAAACAAGTCAACTTGTTTTGAGCCTTCTGGTAATCAGTGTTGGTAGCGGGGGCCAGATTTGAACTGACGACCTTCGGGTTATGAGCCCGACGAGCTACCAGGCTGCTCCACCCCGCACCTGATTAGACTGCGCATTATACATAGCACCCTATGGCCATGCAAGACGATTTCTAATTTTCTTTTAATTTTCTGGTCAACGTATTTCTACCCCATCCCAATAGCTTGGCTGCTTCCTGACGCTTACCGGCAGTTTTCTCCAGCGCAACTTCCATCAATAGCTGCTCGATCAATGGCACGACATCAGCCAGTGCGCCCTCCTGACCACTCAGGGCTTTATTCGCAGCCCATTGACGGAATAACTGCTGCCAGTCGCTGCCCTGCCTGTTACCGCTCTCTGCATGCTCAGCAGAGAGTTCCACCGGCAGGTCGTCCATTTGCACAACCTGACCTGGCGACATGACAGTTAACCAGCGGCAGGTATTCTCCAACTGACGAACATTACCGGGCCAGGGTAGTTGCGACAGATAGCTTTCTACCTCTGGTGATACGTTCTTGGTACCCATGTTTAATTCCTTGGCCGCCTTGTTAAGGAAGTAGGCCACCAGTGCCGGAATGTCTTCACGACGCTCCCTGAGAGAAGGAATATGAATTCGGATGACATTGAGACGATGGAATAAATCCTCCCTGAAATCACCTCGTTCGACCAGTTTTTCCAGATTCTGGTGGGTGGCGGCAATGATACGGACATCAACTTTGACACCACTGTGACCACCAACCCGGAAAAATTCGCCATCTGATAACACTCGCAACAAACGGGTCTGTAGTTCTATCGGCATATCACCGATTTCATCCAGAAACAGAGTGCCACCGTTGGCTTGCTCAAAGCGACCTTTGCGCTGGACATGTGCTCCGGTAAAAGCACCTTTTTCGTGACCGAACAGTTCCGACTCCAGCAACTCCTTGGGGATGGCTGCCATATTGAGTGCAATGAATGGCGACTGGCGTCTCGGGCTATGACGATGCAATGCCTGGGCGACCAATTCTTTACCGGTACCGGATTCACCATTGATCAGCACGGTGATGTTAGAGCGGGCCAAGCGACCTATCGCTCTGAAAACTTCCTGCATGGCCGGTGCTTCACCAACAATCTCGGCACCAAGATTAAAATCCTCTGACGGGCTTTTTTCCTGCTCCCTGCTATGTGCCACGGCACGCTGAACCAACTCCACTGCCTCGTCCACATCAAATGGCTTAGGCAGATACTCAAAGGCCCCTCCTTCGTAGACTGAGACGGCGCTGTCCAGGTCTGAATAAGCCGTCATAATGATCACCGGCAGTTCCGGATACCGTTGTTTGATTTCGGAGAGCAGCTGCAGACCATCGATCCCGGGCATGCGGATATCACTAATCAATACATCGGGCGCTTCCTCACGCCCCTGTTTTAATTCATGTAAAACAACATCGGCCGTTTCAAAGGCGCGAACCGTGATATCTACCGCTTCCAGTGCTTTCTGCAAGACCCATCGTATGGACCGGTCATCGTCGACAATCCAGGCTATCGCTTTAGTGGCGTTCACGTGCTAACTCCAAAGGAAATATAACTGAGAAGATAGTCTGTCCCGGATGGCTATGACACGACACTGTGCCACCATTTCTCTGAACCAGATTCTGTACCAGATACAGTCCCAGACCGGTGCCATCAGCACGTCCGGTAACCAGTGGGTAAAATAGACTATCCTGTAATGTTTTAGGGATGCCGGGGCCGTTGTCTTCAATTTCAACTAAGACGCCCAGACGGTAATACTGTTTTTCAATTGTGATATTGCGCTGAATACGGGTACGCAGGGTAATCAGGCCAACACCGTTCATCGCCTGAACGGCATTGCGAACGATATTGAGAAATATTTGGATCAGTTGATCAAAGTCCGCATAGAGCTCGGGGATACTGGGATCATAATCAATTTTAAATTTGAGCCGCTCGTCGACTTCGATATCCACCAATTGTCTGACATGCTGCAGAACTTCATGAATATTCGTATCACGCTTTTCAGGATGCTGATTTGGCCCCAGCATACGATTCATCAAATTCTGCAGACGGTCCGCCTCAGTAATGATGATTCTCGTGTATTCCTTCAGATCTTCTGAGTCAAGCTGTCGTTCCAAAAGTTGAGCCGCGCCTCGCAGGCCCCCCAGCGGATTCTTGATCTCGTGAGCCAACCCGCGGACAACCTGTTGCTGGGTATGCAGATTTTCGTCACGGTTGATTCTTTGCTGATAATCAAGCTGGGCCAGTTCCAGGATCAGGTAAGGTTCATCGATATCAAGCATTTTGATCGCACAATCAGCCAGAATCTCACCGCTGGCAGGCAGGAACAGGCGAACCTCACGCTCTATCAGAGCCTGGCCGGTAGAAACCACCCTTCTGAGAGAGTGAATCAGCCGTTTTTCTCCCGGCAACAGTGTTTGCAGCGGGATATGTTCAGCCTGTCGTTGGCTGATTTCGAACAGGATTTCAGTGGCAGTGTTGATATAACAGACGCGCAGAGATGTATCCAGAACCAGAACGGCAGTCGTCAGGTTTTCCAGCACATCATTACTGGCAATGGCATTGTGACTCATTGTGATGGCACTCATGTACATGGTCAGCTGTTAGCAAAAAACGCTCCATTTATGGACGTTTTGCGTAACATAGCTGGTAAGCTGTTGATTGGTGGTAAAACTCACCTGCGCTGTGTAACAGACAAGTAGCTTTACTTCTGATTGCAGAGGCAATATAACACTAAATCACCGCCTCATCGCACCAATAAGGTGCATTAGTTGTTACCCGGAGATGGGCTTGGAGAAGGTGCCGGCGATGGCCTGCCACCAGTGGGTCCCGGTGGTGATACGCCGGTATTTTGAGGTGAACCGCCTGTTGGACCAGGTGGTACCAGGTTGGAATTATTCTGTATTGAACTACGATGCAGTTGAAAACTGACACTCGCTGAGCTAGCCAGCGTATTTCCACTATCATCAACAATCAAGGCGAAAAGCGAATATGAGCCACGACTCAGATTGTTCAGCTGAAGTGTTGTGGACTGCTGCGGTTCAGATACCGCCTGACCATTGAGTTCGACAGCGATTCGGTGACCGCGCTCGACATCAAGTGCTGGCTCTACAATCATGCTAACAGTGACATCACCATTGTTAACCCAGATGCTTTCACCATCGGCAGGCGATGCGATACGAATCTGATAGTCGGGAATGTCGGCCTCGGTATCAGAGCCTGGTTGGTCATCACCCGGTGTTAACTTCAACAAATCATCTGTCTCAGCATCCTGCTGAATCGGGGTGTAGGTTGTTGTCGGCGGCAGTTCAACTTTTTCAGAACCCGGCTTAGGCTCATCAGTGAACACAACATTACCGTTATCATCCACCCAACGGTAAATCTCCGCATGAACAGGAAGCAAAAAAAACAGCAGTAGCAGCGTAGTCGCTCTCATAAATTGAAGCATAGGACGAAGCAAGCCGCGGCGCAACTGTCAGGCATAAAAAAAGCGTCCCGGGGGACGCTTTTTTTGTTGTCGAAACAGACTCGAGTGAATTAAACGCTGTAGTACAGGTCGTATTCAGCCGGGTGCGTTTCCATACGCAGACGCGTCACTTCTTCCATCTTCAGCGCGATGTAACCGTCGATCATGTCGTCGGTGAATACACCACCTTCAGTCAGGAAGGCGCGGTCGGCATCAAGCGCTTCCAGCGCCATATCCAGAGAGTGGCATACGGTTGGAATTTCTGCTGCTTCTTCGGCTGGCAGGTCGTACAAGTCTTTGTCCATGGCATCGCCAGGGTGGATCTTGTTCTTGATACCGTCAAGACCAGCCATCAGCATGGCAGAGAATGCCAGGTATGGGTTGGCAGACGGATCAGGGAAGCGAACTTCAATACGACGTGCTTTCGGATTGCTGACGTATGGAATACGGATAGAAGCTGAACGGTTACGGGCTGAGTAAGCCAGCATAACAGGAGCTTCAAAACCCGGAACCAGACGTTTGTAGCTGTTGGTAGAAGAGTTAGTGAACGCGTTCAGGGCGCGGGCATGTTTGATGATACCGCCGATATAGTACAGCGCAGTTTCAGACAGGCCACCGTATTTGTTACCGGAGAACAGGTTTTCACTACCTTTAGAAATAGATTGGTGGACGTGCATACCACTACCGTTATCACCCACCAGTGGTTTTGGCATGAAAGTCGCTGTTTTGCCATAAGCATGAGCCACGTTATGAACAACGTATTTCAGGATTTGCACTTCGTCCGCTTTTTTCACCAGGGTGTTGAATTTAACACCGATTTCGCACTGACCGGCAGTCGCGACTTCGTGGTGATGAACTTCAGTCACCAGACCCATTTCTTCCATGGTCAGACACATGGCAGAACGGATGTCTTGCAGTGAGTCAACGGGAGGAACCGGGAAGTAACCACCTTTTACTTTAGGACGGTGACCCATGTTGCCATCCGGGAAGACTTTTTCAGTGTTCCATGAAGATTCATCAGAATCCACTTTGTAGAAAGAACCTGAAATATCGCTGCCCCAGCGAACGTCATCCAGAATAAAGAATTCTGGTTCTGGACCGAAGAAAGCGGTATCAGCCAGACCGGTTGATTCCAGATACGCTTCAGCACGTTTAGCCACACTGCGTGGGTCACGTTCGTAGCCTTGCATGGTGGCAGGCTCAACGATGTCACAACGAATGATCAGCGTGTTGTCATCCATGAACGGGTCCATGACCGCAGTTTCAGGATCCGGCATCAGAATCATGTCTGACTCATTAATGCCTTTCCAACCGGCAACAGAAGAGCCGTCGAACATTGCGCCTTCTGTGAAGGTATCTTCATCAATAGAATGCGCTGGATAAGAAACGTGTTGCTCTTTACCACGCGTATCGGTGAAACGGAAGTCAACGAATTTGACGTCCTCATCTTTGATCATTTGAAGCACATTTTCGACAGACATTTAACTTCTCCAATTTTTAGAAACTGCACATTGCGTTGTGCAAAAAAACTCGCGACATAGTACAGCAGAAATCAAGCCAACTTTCACTGTTACGATAAATCAACCATTTAGGTGCAACTGCACCTTACGATAGCACTGTTATGGTGCACAAAAACAGGCTTATGGATCATTTTGGTGCTATGCACCAACACGAACCGTAATTCGAATCTCGTCTTTGTCCTGAACGGTCTCGATCACACTGTGACCATTGATACGGGCCCAGGCTGGAATATCATTTAATGCGCCGGGGTCAGTGCAAATAACCTCAACTTCATCACCAACCTGCATGCCTGCCACCTGGTTCTGCGTCTTGATCACAGGCATCGGGCAGAGCATGCGTCGCGCATCCAGTTGCTGACGGCTCATACATACCACTCCTGCAGCACTTCTTCAGCACTGAGCGGCGCCGTCTTCACCTGCTGCCTTTGCTGATCGGGTGTGGCAATATCGAGTTCCACTTCATCCGCCGTCCGACCTTTACCGAAACGCG
This sequence comes from uncultured Methylophaga sp., assembly GCA_965229455.1. Classification (GTDB taxonomy): domain Bacteria; phylum Pseudomonadota; class Gammaproteobacteria; order Nitrosococcales; family Methylophagaceae; genus Methylophaga. The sequence continues at coordinate 995,635 of OZ245877.1, read as the reverse complement.
CCACTATCGCGGCAGCGAGTGGATATTGGTCCTGTTTGAGTTCGCCGTCAACCAGTGCCATCGGTCCGTTGTGACTGAGCGCATGGATACTGGTGTATTGCTTGCGATAGCCTTCCAGAAATTTACTTTCACCGGCATCACGCGCGATGATAAGTTTGAATTTATCATTCGGCCGGATGTGACGACCAACCTTGAGCAACATGATGTCATCAAGCTCATAGTCACGGCTGTTACGCGCCTGCCATAAATCGACCAGTTTATCGGAATAGCTCTTGTCGGTCAGGAAGCAACAGCCACCGGCCGGAGAAGCAAAATCATGAAGGCCGAACTGTTTGGCCAGCGCGATTTGTGGTTTACGGTTACGGCCATGAAAGTCATAGAGTTTTTCACGATCCACCCAGCCTTCCCGCTCGGGCTTTGTCTCAGGAAGATTTTTCGCACACAGTGGCCTGAGTAGCAAATCATCGGCACCCGATTCTTCAGAAATGATGGGCATGGTGAATTTACGCTGCGACATGGGCCGCTGACCAATTACTTCACCGGTGACGATAAAATCGAAACCGTCCTTGTGGTGTTGTTTAACCCATTCAACCGCTTTACCCACCATGAAAATTTTACAGTCAAGGCAGGGATTCATATTGGCGCCGTAACCGTGTTTAGGATTGAGCAGCACATCCTTGTATTCTTCAATCACATCGACAATATGGAGTTTGATGCCGAGTTGTTCAGCGACCCACAGTGCATTATTCCGCTTCTGTTTTTCTTTGTCATGATTGCGAATCGCATGCGTGTGGCCCTCGACACAGAAACCGGTGTAGAAATTGATACCCTCAACTTCAATCCCCTGTTCCTGCAGTACACGGACTGCCAGCATCGAATCCAGGCCGCCGGAAATCAGGGCGACTGCTTTGTGTTGCTTTGTCATATGTTTTAAATCTAAGCTGTTCCACCCACGGTTAGGGCATCGACTTTTAAGGTGGGCTGTCCGACACCGACCGGGACGCTCTGACCTTCTTTACCACAGTTACCGACGCCGCTGTCGAGTTCCAGATCGTCGGCAACCATCGAAATACGCTGCATGACTTCAGGGCCATTACCAATCAGCGTGGCGCCTTTCACCGGCGTCGTGATTTTGCCGTTTTCAATCAGGTAGGCTTCGCTGGTTGAAAACACAAATTTGCCGGAAGTAATGTCGACCTGACCGCCACCGAAGTTAACGGCATAAATACCCCTGTCCACCGACGCGATAACTTCTTCCGGCTTACGATCACCGGGCAGCATATAAGTGTTAGTCATGCGCGGCATCGGCAGATGCGCATAAGATTCACGGCGGCCGTTACCGGTGCTTTTGGTACCCATCAGACGTGCATTATGCTTATCCTGCATGTAGCCAACCAGACGCCCCTTCTCAATCAGTGTGGTGTACTGACTGGCTTCACCTTCATCATCAATGTTCAGAGAACCACGTCTGAATTCTAGGGTGCCGTCATCAACGACAGTACACAGAGGCGAAGCGACCATTTCACCCATTTTGCCGGAAAAGGTCGACGTGCCTCTGCGGTTGAAGTCTCCTTCAAGCCCATGGCCTACAGCTTCATGCAACAGTACGCCAGGCCAGCCACTACCAAGCACCACCGGCATGGTACCCGCTGGCGCAGCCACCGCTTCCAGGTTAACCAGGGCGATCCTCACTGCTTCCCGGGCATAAGCCTGGGCCAGATTGTTGTCACGGAAATAGCGGTAATCCATTCTGCGGCCGCCACCGGCACTACCGCGCTCACGGCGTCCATTGCTCTCGACGATGACGCTGACATTCATCCGGATTAATGGCCGTATATCACTACTGTAGGTCCCGTCACTGGCAGCAATCAAGACGCTGTCGAGCTCACCGGCCAGACTGACGTTAACCTGCTTGACACGGGAATCGGCTCTGCGCGCCGCGGCGTCAGCTTCATGCAGCAGCGCCAGTTTTTCTTCTACGCTCAGCGCCAGTATCGGGTCCTGACTGGCATATAACACGGGCGTGGTCTGACGTTTCCAGACCGCCACTGACTGCTCCTGCCCCTGCCGGGAAATCGCCTGAGCCGCACTCGCCGCCTGTTGCAAAGCCGGTAAGACCAGGTCATCAGAATAGGCAAAACCGGTTTTCTCACCGCTGCAGGCACGCACACCGACGCCCTGCTCCAGATGGTAGCCACCATCCTTGATGATGCCATCTTCGAGTAACCAGCTTTCCTGACGGGACTGCTGAAAATACAAATCAGCATAATCAACGCCGCCGGTCATGGTGGAAGCCAGCGCATTCTCCAGGTCCTGCTCGGTCAGGCCGGCTGGCAGTAGCAGTTGCTGTTGGACTTGTTCGGAAATAGATGCTTTCATCAACTCAAGAATTGCCGTCGCTTTAAACCTAATATGATAGCAGATTAAGGGATGGACTGGCCCGGTTCCGCCTTAGGTCCCAACACATTGAGGCGAGGGTCATTCCAGGGACCAGTCAATTGATAGCTGTAGCTGATAAGGTCAACAATTTCGCGATCAAAAACCTGTCCGGCAATTTTATCGAACAACAGGATAGCCGTTCCCACGCCCAGCCCTACAGGCCCACCGGCCACAGCACCGGCGAGGGGTAAGGTAGAAGACACTTTCGGGGTAACCTTCACGGTCTGGTCATACGTTTTGGCCACCATATCGATTGGACCCGCGACTTCAATCAAGGCCGAATCCCCCTGCATAGTCAGGTTATCGGTGCGGGCAATTCCATTACTGAACTGGAATTGGCCGTTGATGGCACTGAAATCAAAGCCCTTGCCGAACAGATCACTGAAGTCCAGTGACAAGCGGCGTGGGATGGCAGCAATACTCAACAGGCCGAAAATGCGACCGGCCGCCCCCGGCTCGACTTCAATCAGACTGCCACGACCCACAGACAAATCCAGCTCACCCTGCATGCTGGCGAGTGAGAAAGCGGTAGGGTCACCGGGCCAGCTGAGTTTGCTATTGAGCTGTACCTGTCTCGCTTCAATGACCCCCTGATAACCGTAATAGGTCAGTAAGGCTCTCAGGTCGTCACTTGAGGCGACCACCTCAAACTCACTGCGGTTATTGGCCGCCGATTGAGCCCAGCTTCCCGTCAATGAGGCCTGTAAAACCGGTGAGGTGAGACTGGCCGATTCCACTTGCCAGGTTTCGGCAATACGGTTGGCCCGCAAACTCAGTTGCCCCAGGCGCACCCCATTGAGTTCAAACTCGGTGATATCCAGCCTCACTGGTGGCCAGAGTTCAGCCGTCCCAGTCACGGCAGCAGATTCATCTGTCTCAGGCAGCAGCAGGTTCAAATGATCCAAAGCCACGACCAGCGGACGCTCATTACTCACCGAAGTGGGTAAGCTGATCCTGCCTTTAATTTGCGATGAATCCAGAGAGAGCGTCCATTGTCCTCGGGTCTGACTCGCTGAAAGCTGGAGCGCAGTCAAAGTCTGCTCAGCAACCGCCAGTTCATCAATCGTAAGATCGACCGCATCGAGCATGGTATTTTCAGTATTCAGTTCTGCTCGCTCGGCTTGCCAGTCCATCCAGGCATTGAGATCCAGTTTTGTCAGACGACCGCCTATCACCAAGCCTTCTGCCTGTGCCACTGCAGACTCGCCACCCAGCATGATTTGCCCTGTCGGCTTGCCCTTGTCGACAGTCAAAGCAGTATTAAGCCAATTATCGAGACTGAAGCGGTAAACAGTCTGCCCGTCAGTCTCGATCTGCAGCTCCGCAGTCTGGCGTTGCCTGGCTCTTTTGCCCAGGGGCGCCGGGGTATTAATGCTGACACCGAGGAGATCACTTTTGATGTTAACTGCGACATCAAACTGCCCTTCCACGGGTTCTTCAATCATCAACTGAGCACGGTAATCCGTCTCACCAGTGATAAAGTCAGGGATCTGCTGCGGCCAGAGGCTACGTAAATCGTTTAGCGATGCACTGCCATTGAGTTCTACCCGGGTCTGCTCCGAAGTCGGTATCACGTCGACTGTCACCGGCTGTTTGAACGCGACCGCCGTGATCGTCTCAGCATCCACCCCTTCATTGCTGAAATTGAGCTGGCCGTTAATCTGACTGATAGTGAGTTCCGGCAATGCACTGGCTTGAAGCTGACTGTCAGCAAAGGTGACATAACCCGTTGCTTCCGTGTCATCGGGATTGACGAGCGGCACCATCAGGTTCAGCTTGATATCGCTGTTGCCTCGCACCTCGATCCAGTCAGTGACTGAGCCAAAGCGTTTTTTCAAAGGGCTGTTCTGCAGGAATGACAGCGCATTCGCCGTCGAACCGGTCAGCATGCCATCGACTCGGAGAATGGGATTAGGTCTGACCAGATTAGAGATCGTCGTGGTGACATCGCGGAAAGAAAATCCGGCAATGCTGCCCGTCTGACTCTGAATCAGCAGGTTGTTGCCCTGACCACTGATAGTGCCGTCTACAGCGATAAGGTCGGGCCAGCCCTCAGCATAATGGAGTCGGGTATTTTCGACCTGTAACTGCATATCGAAGCTGCCTTTGTCCGGGGCTTCATCAAAGGGAAATGCAGTTGGATCGCCTTTCAGTTCGACATAGCCAGAACGGATAACCCCCTCTTTAAAGGCCTCTCTGGACCATATTTCAAAATCTTCCGGTATCAGTGACGTGGGTAGGTAAGCACGCCAACGATTATTCTGTACATCCTGGAGCTCCAGTCGCAGGTCGGTATCCGTCTCGCCATTTTGATGATTGACACGGCCGTTGAGGCTGAGATTCAGGTCATCATTCCACAGATTCAGCCGCTCCGCAGAGATGTGCCAGTTTTCCTGCTGGTAGTGCCAGCTGACCTCGCCGGTCATTGATTCCAGATAAACCGTTTCATCCAGCCAGCTATCGGCGTAAAGGGTGGTTTGATGGCTATTCAGGCGTAACTCGCCCTGATTCTGCTGCCAGCTCAGTGAAAAACTCAAGTCGTTGGCACCGGGATAATCCTGCCAGGGCAAAATAGCCAGTCCTTCAGCACGGAGATCCAGTGCCTGGACACCACTATCCGGTTGATAACGGGCGCTGAGTGCATGGATATCACCCGCCGGCTTGGTCTCTACCAGCCAGGCAGGCATATCCCGCATCAACAATGCCACAGCAGTGAGGTCACTCAGCCGGAGATAATCCGCACTGGCATCCAGTTGCCCCCCCTGGTGACGCTGCAGATTGAACGCCGTGACGGGCCAGGCATCACCTGCCATCCGAATCTGCACTGCTTCAGCATCAAGCATCCAGTTGGCAGCCTGTTGTGAAAAACGGAACCGGCCCTGCAATTGTTCCAGAGCGACCTGATCAAATTCTTCAGCTGTTTTTTCACTGCCCAGCGTGATGTCGCTGACAGTGGTATCCAGTCTGGCCGTTAGCTCGCCCAGATCATTCTGACTGGCACTGATAGTGCCTGAGAACAGACCTTCTACGACTTTCATGCCATTGAGTGGCATGCCTTTCATTACCGGCGCCAATGACAAATCATCCGTCTGCAACTCAAACGCCCATGCTGTGAGCGCGTAACGGTCATCAATTTCAGCCTCGCCGTTCAGCGTGATCCCGGTCCCGAGGGATTGGGGCAGCAGGATATCGGCATTCGCCTGCCACTGACGACCGGCAAACTGTAGTTCCAGCCACTGCAATTGATAGGCACCAGACAAAGTGGGCTGTTTTCTGTCCTGATAATCTACAGCGATGCCACTGAGTTCAAGTTGCTTGAGCCAGCTGAACCAGCGAATCACTTCATCCAGACTGGTCCTCGCCTGGTTCTGACGCCCGGCCTCCAGGCCGGTGAGCCGGATCTTGCCCTCAAGGTTACGCTCTAGCTTGAGTCTTGCCTGACGGATACTGGCATCAGCCACGACCGGTTCGCCACTGGTGAGCGTTTGCAGCAGATCCAGACTCAGATAGACCTGTTCCGCAGTCAGAATCGGGGTATCACTGTCTTTCTGTCTGACTTTGACCTGCCGCACTTCCAGCTTGGGAATCAGATCAAACCAGTAAAGACCGGCCGAATCAATACTGACCGGGTAACCGGTTTTCTGACTGGCCCAGGTCGCGATTTCATCTTTTCGTTCCGCCACTTCCTCCGACAGCCACATCGCAGCTATCAGCCCCAGCAGGCCGAGAACCGTTACCACCACCAGCAGATAAAACAGCTGTCGGCTGGCTATATGAAGGCTTTTTAATAACATTCAGCGCCTACATCAAAACCACGTTGAACTGTTCACGCCCGTATTGGGCCTCGCACTGGAACAGAATCGGTTTGCCAATGAGCTGCTCCAGTTCGGCAACCTTGGTGGAATCTTCGTCATTGAGCCGATCGATAATATCCTGCGACGCCAGAATCAGAAACTGTTTGGTTTCATACTGACGGGCTTCGCGCATGATTTCACGGAAGATTTCATTACAAACTGTTTCCACATTCTTGGTGTACCCCTTGCCTTCACAACAGGGACAGGGCTCGCAAAGAATATGGCCCAGACTCTCTCTGGTCCGTTTGCGGGTCATTTCCACCAGCCCCAGTTCTGAAACAGCACTGATGTTATGTCGTGCCCGATCCAGCGACATGGCCTTTTCCAGAGCTCTCAATACCTGCTCACGGTGACTGATTTCTTCCATATCGATAAAGTCGATAATGATAATACCGCCCAGATTACGCACGCGGAGTTGACGTGCGATGGCGTGAGCCGCCTCAAGATTGGTTTTGAAGATAGTTTCTTCCAGGTTTTTGTGGCCGACAAACCCCCCGGTATTCACGTCAACCGTGGTCATCGCCTCGGTCTGGTCAAAAATCAGATAGCCTCCGGACTTCAGCAAAACCTTGCGCTGCAGCGCTTTCTGGATTTCATCCTCAACCCCGAAAAGATCAAACAGAGGTAAATCACCATCATAATGTTCCAGTCTGGCAGCGCATTCGGGCATAAAACCCTCGGCAAAATGCACCGCTTTATGGAATACATCTTCCGCGTCAATCCGGATCCGCTCGATATCGGCATTAAACAGATCACGCAAGGCCCGCATCGCCAACGGGAGATCTTCATGGAGCGGCTCGCCACAGTTGACGGTCTGTTTGCGCTCTTCCAGTTTGCCCCAGAGTCGATAAAGAAACTTGAGATCAGCCTCCAGTTCAGCTTCTGACACGCCCTCTGCCGCAGTGCGCAGGATATAACCGCCGGTGCCCGGATCCAGCAGACTGATCAGGCAGTTCTTGAGCCGCTCGCGCTCTTCCTCGGTTTCGATTTTAAGCGAGACGCCAATACCTTCGGTTTCAGGCATATATACGAGATAACGCGAAGAGACGGATAATTGCGTTGTCAGGCGTGCGCCTTTGGTCCCCATCGGATCTTTAATCACCTGCACCAAGATTTCCTGCCCCTCTCTCAGCAGACTACTGATGGTGGGCTCAACATTCGGCGCTTCTTTCAAATCACCTGTCTGGCCCTTGGGAATAGAAATATCTGAAACATGCAGAAAAGCGGCGCGTGGCAGGCCAATATCGACAAAAGCCGCCTGCATACCGGGTAACACCCGACAAACCTTGCCTTTGTAGATATTTCCCACCAGTCCCCGGTATTCACTACGCTCGATAAAAACTTCCTGTAGGACGCCGTTTTCTACGACCGCGGCACGCGTCTCACTGGGCGTAATATTGATCAGAATTTCACTGCTCATCGGCTTTCCAATGCTTTAAAAGTTGTCCAGTTTCCCTGACAGGCAGCCCCATAATGCCGGAATAACTGCCCCGAATGGTTTCAATGAAGATCGCAGCCAAGCCTTGTATCGCGTAACTACCGGCCTTATCCCGGCCTTCACCGGTCTGGATATACCAGTCAATCTCTGCCTCTGACATTGAGGCAAAGCGAACCTCACTGAGGCTGATTGCTGTTTCCAGCTTTTCCTCTGAAGCCAGTGCCACAGCGGTCATCACCTGATGGGCCTGTCCAGACAGCATTTTTAACATACGCCGGGCATCGTCGTCATTGACCGGTTTACCAAAAATTGTCTTCTGCACAACCACCGCTGTATCCGCCGCCAGCACCGGTCTGCTGGTATTCGAATCACGCATTGGGAGAGCAGCCAGCGCCTTATTGATCGCGATACGCCTAACATAAGCTTGCGCAGATTCGCCGGGCTGCACAGACTCATCAACATCGGGCACAATCACAGCGAAGTCGACTGCCATCTGACTGAGAAGTTCACGCCGCCGAGGCGATCCTGAGGCAAGGTAAATAGCAGGAAAAATCATGCGCGATGATAGGGATGATTCTGCAGGATAGTCCAGGCCCGGTAGAGTTGCTCAGCAAGCACAATACGCACCAGAGGATGAGGCAGGGTCAACGGTGACAGAGACCACTTTTGATCAGCACGCTGCAGACAGCTGGAATCGAGTCCGTCCGGACCACCGACCAGCAGCGTCACATCACGGCCGTCGCTGAGCCAGGACTGCATCTGTTGGGAAAGTGACTGGGTGCTCCAGCTTTTGCCATCGACTTCCAGTGCAATCACATAGTGATTATCCGGAATCGCTGACAAAATCCGTACCGCTTCATCTTTCTTCCACTGCTCAGCTTGTGCGGTTTTGCCACGTTTGGCCGGCGTGATTTCCTGCAATTGCAGGGTACATTCCCGCGGCAGGCGGCGACTGTATTCTTCGAATCCCTGTGTCACCCAGTCCGGCATTTTATTGCCAACCGCGACCAGGTTGATTTTCATTCCTTGTCAGCCGACAGCTTTTCGCTTTGTTCGGGCACACTCCAGAGCTTTTCCAAATTGTAGGTCAGACGGGTTTGCGGGGTCATGATATGCGTGATCACATCGCCCAGATCCACCAGCGCCCATTCCCCGACAGTTTCCCCTTCGACACCAAGAGGCTGGACACCGGCAGCTTTAGCCTGCATCACAACCTCATTGGCCAGTGCCTTAACCTGGCGGCTGGATTTACCGGTAGCAATAATCATCAAATCGGTGACATCGGTCATCTCGGTGACATCCAGAACCTGAATATCTTCCGCCTTGATATCCTCAAGTGCGTTGATAACCAGTGATTTGAGTTCTTCAGCCTGCATTGGGCTCTCCGTATTCGTCAAAGTTAATAATAGTGTAACGCAAGGTTGCCGACCGTTGCTGTCTGATTAATCCTGCTCAACCTGCTCCAAGCGAGGAGCGGGCAACCAGGCCGAGGTTTTGCCGGTTATAAAATAAGCGGTCAATCCCAGCCATTCACGCCAGGCGACTTCCAATACCTCGAGATGTGAGAATAAGGCAAAGTCCCAGTAACGCAGATCTGGTTTGTTGCTGCGGTAATCCACCGGATAGGGAATCACATCGACGCCCTGTTTTCTGGCAATGCCAACTGACCGCGGCATATGAAAAGCGGAAGTGACCAGCAGATATTGACCGTCGGCCTCGGGCAACAGTGGCTTTATCATGACGAAGTTTTCGAAGGTATTGCGAGCCCGACTCTCGTTGATTATCCGTGCCGGGTCAATACCGACCTGCGTCAGCAAAGTCATTGAGACCCGCCCTTCACTGTCCAGATCCGGCATCTGCACCAGGTTGCTTCCGCCACTGTATATGACTGGCAGGCTTGGATATTCCCGGCTCAATTGTGCGGCGGCAAACAGGCGTTCAGCACTGTCACCGACTTCGGCACTGTTCCAACCACTGGAAAGCTTGAGGTTTTCGGCGCCGCCCAGCACGATAATGCCGTCAATATCCTGGGGCAAAGTTGCAGGGGGTGGAAAACGGGTTTCCAGTGGCTGCATCAGCCAGTCGCCAACCGGATACGCCATCACCGCAAACCCCACAATACTTAGCAAGGTCAGTAAACGGCGCCCCGCTTTAATATAATTGAGCCACAAAAACAGGGTGGCCAGTATCAATAACCAGATCAGCAGACTGCTGGGGCTTAGTAAGCCCCAGACAAGCTTGGACAGGACAAAAAACAGATTATCCATTAGGATGCTTGCGGCCTGATTTGGTACAGCCCCATCTGCTCAATCAGTGTAATGACGGCATCCGGCAGCAGATAACGCACATCACGATTTTCATAGAGTTTCTCGCGGATACCGGTCGCTGAAATACTGAGCTGCGTGACTGGTATGGACCAGATTTTACCTGCAGCGAGGGCTTCATCACCCGGCACTGCCTGATGCGCGTGATACCATTTCGCCAGTTCACCCGGCATCTCAAGTTGTTCTTCCGGTCTTTGCATCACAACAATATGCGCCAGTTCAATAATCTGCTGCCAGCGTGACCAGCTGTTCAGACTGCGAAAAGCATCCGTGCCCATCAGCACAAACAGCGGATTGTCGGGTAATTCATCGCGCAGACTGAGCAGTGTGTCCACTGTGTAAGAAGGCCCTTCACGGTCCAGTTCACGATCATCGACCACCAGTTTGGGATGATTTTTAATCGCCAGTTCCAGCATCAGACGCCGTTCCTGCGGACTGGCCACCGGTTCCACGCGGTGTGGCGGCAAGGCACACGGAATCAGGCGCAGGTGGTCCAGATCCAGCGCTTCAACCACATCGAGCGCGGTACGCAGATGGCCAAAATGGACCGGATCGAAAGTCCCGCCCAGGATACCAACAGCAGCTTTAGTTTCTGACTTGCCCACTACCCAAGACTATCCATTTTTGTGAAGTCAGCCCTTCCAGCCCGACCGGGCCGCGGGCATGAATTTTATCCGTTGAAATGCCAATCTCGGCACCCAGACCATATTCAAAACCGTCGGCAAAACGAGTCGACGCATTGACCATCACCGAACTGGAATCCACCTCAGCCAGGAAACGACGTGCGCGCTGATAGTTCTCCGTCACAATCGATTCGGTGTGACCGGAGCTGTGATGATGAATATGCTCCATCGCTTCATCCAGCCCGTCGACAATTTTAATAGACAAAATCGGTGCCAGGTACTCAGTATCCCAGTCGGCATCTCTGGCAGCACTGATGTCTTTCAGAATCGCCCGGGTACGACTGCAGCCTCGCAATTCCACCCCTTCATCACCGTAACGCACTGCCAGTCGTGGCAGGATGGTGTCTGCGACAGCGGCATCGACGAGCAGGGTTTCCATTGCATTACAGACCCCGTAACGATGACACTTGGCATTGAAAGCAATCTCTTCGGCCATATCCAGATCGGCTTCACTGTCGATATAAACATGACAAATGCCATCCAGATGTTTAATCACCGGTACCCTGGCTTCGTTGCTGATCCGTTCAATCAGACTTTTGCCACCACGAGGCACGATCACATCGACATATTCCGGCATGGTAATTAACTGACCGACGGCGGCTCTGTCAGTGGTCTGAACTACCTGCACGGCGGTCTCCGGCAAACCGGCCTGCTCAAGACCACGGCGGATACAGGCGGCAATCGCCTGGTTGGAGTGAATCGCTTCACTGCCACCACGCAGAATGGTGGCATTACCGGATTTCAGGCATAAAGCGGCTGCGTCAGCAGTCACATTCGGGCGTGATTCGTAAATTATACCGACTACACCCAGCGGTACACGCATACGACCCAGCTGAATACCGGAAGGCCGATAAGTCATATCACTGATTTCACCCACTGGGTCCGGCAGCGCGGCGATCTGTTCCAGACCTTCCGCCATGGATTCGATGCGGGCATCGGACAGGGTCAGACGATCCAGCAGCGCCGCTTCCAGACCTTTGCTTCTGCCGGCTTCCAGATCTCGTTCATTTTCCCGTTTCAGGGTTTCGGCAGCCGCACGGATCTCGGCTGCCATCGCCAGCAGGGCTTTGTTCTTGGTTTCAGTGCCGGCGCGTGCCAGGGCGCGGCTCGCCTGACGGGCGTGTTGCCCCAGGCTCTGCATGTACTCATTAACGTCCAACAAAAGACTCCTTCGTTTTCTCTATCAGGCTTGTCTGACACCTGCCGCCTGCAGGCAGAGTTTTTCCAGCAAACGCCACGGGCAGGTTTTCAATATGCCTTTGGCGGCTTGGTCGATATCGGCCATCTGCGTCAGAAACTGCTGCCAGCGCTGACTATCGTAGCGCTGCAAGGCTTCCCGCATTAAGGGTTTGTTTTTATCCCAGACCGGCGGTTTCTGAGCAGCAAATACCTGCTCCAGCGGACGACCGTTCTGCAGTTCCACCGACATCGCCACAATCCGCCGCAGGGACCAGGCAACAGCAGAAAAAACCGCTAAAATATCAACACCTTCTGCGCGCAGGCGCTCTATTATACGGGGGATTCTCTGCGCTTGTCCTGCCAGCACGGTATCGATCAGGCCGAAGGCTTCAAAGCGGGCATTGTCGGCGACCGATTGCAGGATCATAGCTTCACTGAGTTCGCCATCGACGCTCAGTAACTCCAGCTTGTCGATTTCCTGTGCGGCGGCGAATAGATTGCCTTCCACCCGCTCGGCGATCAGGCTCGCCAGGCGATTGTCGCAATCGAGATCGCGTTGTTTCATCCGCTGCATCACCCAGCGTGGTAACTGCGTCGCATCCACAGGCCAGATAGCGACTGTGGCGCCGAGGCTGTCGAGTTCGGTAAACCACTTGGCTTTCTGCGAGCGATTATCAATTTTGCCGCTGATAATAATCAGCGTGGTGTCTTGCGGTGGTTCAGCACAAAAGCGTCGTAAAGCTTCACCGCCCTCTTTTCCCGGGCTGCCCGATGGCAGGCGGATTTCTATCAACCGCTGACTGGCAAAAAGCGACAGGCTCTGTTCCTGCCACTTGATTTGTGACCAGTCAAAACGGCCTTCGACATGCCAGACTTCGCGATCGTTCGCCCCGGCATCGCGTACCCGTTTTCTGATTTTATCGGCGGCCTCTTCCACCAGCAGCGCTTCATCACCATGCACCAAATAGACCGGTAACAGAGACTGCTGCAAGGCCCCGTCGAGTTGTTCCGCCTTTAGCCGCATGAATTAATTAAGGGCAGACAGGCGGCGGATAATGCTCTGTACCATCTGCTTATACATATCTTCGCGCAATACCCGTTGCTGCTCGTCCATCGCCAGGATCTGATTCTGATCAAACTGGTAATCGCGTCTGGCCTCGACCCGTTGCTTATCACCGATAAGTTCACCGTTTTCATCGGTGATCTGATAAATCACCCAGGCTTCCAGTTCATATTCACGCACCTTGGCATTGCTGCCCACTGTCAGCACATTCTGCTGATAGCGGTTTTCCAGCACGGTAAACAGAGACGCCCCTTCCTGGTAATCCTCAAGCACGTTGATGCCGTTCCTTTGCAAAGCACGCTTGAGTTGCAGACCAAATGAATCCTGCCGTGTGTTGACGCCCTGAATATAGAGCGTTTTCAGTTCTTCCGGCACCGCCGCTGCGCCCCTGAGCTGAAAGCCGCAGGCAGTCAGAGTCAGAATGACCAGTGCGATAAAGCTTCTGAACACCACATGATTCATGTTTATTTCCTTTATTAGCCTGCCACCACAATATTCAACAAGCGGCCGGGGACCAGAATGACTTTACGGACTTCCTTAACCTTGGTAAACCGCTGCACGTTCTCCTCGGCAAAGGCGATTTCTTCAACCGCTTTCTGATCGGCTTCTGCCGGTACGGCGATTCTGGCTCTGAGTTTACCGTTAACCTGGACCATCAGCTCAATTTTATCCTGCTTCAGCGCGGCTTCATCAACGGCAGGCCAGCTGGCATCAACTATGGCTCCCTGGTGGCCCAGCATCTGCCACAGCTCGTGACTGATATGCGGCGTAATCGGAGACAGCATCAGTACCACCAGTTCCAGACTCTCCTGCAGCACCGCACGGCCCTGTTCGCTGTTGTCATTCAGCTTGGCAATGGCATTCATCAGTTCCATGACCGCGGCAATCGCGGTGTTGAAGGTATGACGACGACCGATATCGTCGGTGACCTTAGTCAGGGTTTGATGTGCCTGACGGCGCAGATTCTGCAGATCATCCGAAAGATTATCAGTATCAATCTCAGCGGTCTGCCCCTGAGCCACATGCTCACTAACCGCACGCCACAGACGCTTGAGAAAACGATTAGCACCCTCAACGGCTTTATCCGACCATTCCAGTGACATTTCCGGCGGCGCCGCGAACATCATAAACAGACGCGCGGTGTCAGCACCGTATTCGTCAATCAAAGCCTGCGGGTCAACCGTATTGCCCTTGGACTTGGACATTTTGGCACCGTCTTTCAGCACCATGCCCTGGGTCAGCAGGTTTTTGAACGGCTCATCGCCGGAGACCAGCCCTTCATCACGCATCAGTTTATGGAAAAAACGCGCATAGAGCAGATGCAAAACAGCGTGCTCAATACCGCCGATGTATTGATCGACCGGCAGCCAGTAATCAGCACGCTCGTCCAGCATCGCCAGCTCGTTATCCGGACAGGTGAAACGGGCGTAATACCAGGATGACTCGAAAAAAGTATCGAAGGTATCGGTTTCGCGCTCTGCTTCGCCGCCACATTCCGGACACTGGGTCTGATAGAACTCGGGCATCGATTTAATCGGTGAGCCCGAGCCATCCACCACGACATCTTCCGGCAAGGTAACTGGCAAATCCGCTTCCGGCACCGGCACAGAACCACAGGTCGGGCAGTTGATAATCGGAATCGGTGTGCCCCAGTAACGCTGACGGGAGACGCCCCAGTCACGCAGACGGTAATTGGTCTGACGTTCTCCCAGACCTTTCTCAGCCAGGAAATCAGCAATCGCATCAAATGCCTGCTCGCTGGTCAGACCATCAAACTGGTCTGAATTCAACAAGCGGCCTTTTTCAGTGAAAGCTTGTTTGCTGAGATCAATCTCTGTTTCATCAAGGGCTTCAATCACCTGCTTCACTGGCAGGCTGTATTTCTGTGCAAACTCGAAATCGCGCTGGTCATGGGCCGGTACTGACATGACCGCACCGGTGCCATAGCCCATCAGCACAAAGTTGGCAGCCCACACCGGAACCTGTTCGCCGGTCACTGGATGAATCGCCATCAGACCGGTCGCTACGCCCTTCTTCTCGGCGGTTTCCAGTGCTGCTTCCGAAGTCTGCATGCGGCGGCACTCTTCAATAAAGCTTTGCAGTTCCGGATTATTTTCTGCTGCTTTCAGGGCCAGCGGATGTTCTGCCGCCACCGCCACATAACTCACACCCATCAGGGTATCCGGGCGGGTCGTATAAACAGCGAGACTGTCATTTTGCTCCGCGATATTGAACTGAATCTGTACGCCCTGGGAACGCCCAATCCAGTTGGCCTGCATGGTGCGAACCTGTTCCGGCCAGCCGTCTAATTGATCCAGATCGGCCAGCAGTTGATCGGCATAATCAGTGATTTTCATAAACCACTGCGGAATCTCACGGCGTTCCACTTTGGTATCACAGCGCCAGCAACAGCCATCGATGACCTGTTCATTCGCCAGCACCGTCATGTCGTGCGGACACCAGTTCACTGCCGCGGTTTTCTTGTATACCAGACCTTTTTTATACAGGCGGGTAAACAGCCACTGCTCCCAGCGATAGTAGTCAGGTTTGCAGGTGGCCAGTTCGCGCTGCCAGTCATAACCCAGTCCCAGGCGCTGCAGTTGTCCACGCATGTAATCAATATTCTGATAGGTCCAGGCTGCCGGTGCGACCATGTTTTTGATCGCCGCGTTTTCAGCTGGCAAACCAAAGGCATCCCAGCCCATCGGTTGCAGCACGTTTTTGCCCTGCATGCGTTGATAACGAGAAATCACATCACCGATGGTGTAGTTGCGCACATGCCCCATATGCAGTTGACCGCTTGGATACGGGAACATCGACAGGCAATAAAATTTTTCCCTGTCAGGATCTTCGGTGACCTGGAAGCTGTTGTTCTCCTGCCAGAATTGCTGGGCAGCGGCTTCCACTTCATCAGGGCGATATTCTTGTTGCATGGACTCTCTTCGGATAGGGGAAATTTGAAATCGCTTAGGATACCTCAGCGCGGCAAAGGCTCAAAATATAGTTGTGCTCAACAGCAACAAAAAAGCAGCCCGCAGGCTGCTTTTATTAATACGACGATGCCGGCTGCGCATCATAGCGCCGAACACTCATTTACCGGCGGCCATTAGGGTTTCATATTTGGCATAGAGCTGGTCATGCGATTCGACATTGTCAGGGTCTTTGGGAATACAGTCGACCGGACAGACTTCGACGCACTGGGGCGTATCAAAGTGGCCTACACACTCGGTGCACAGATCCGGATCGATTTCATAAATTTCAGCACCTTGCGAGATAGCGCCATTGGGGCACTCTGGCTCGCACACATCGCAGTTGATGCATTCATCGGTGATAAACAGGGACATTTCTTACTCCACAATTCGATATTTGAGCGATCTTATCGCTGTTATTTGGGGTCAGGCAATTTGGCTTTCAATGCAGCCTGCACGCAAGGGGCAACGAACTCCGACACATCACCGCCGAGAATGGCAATTTCTTTCACCAGCGATGAAGACACGAAGCTCAGATTTTCTGCCGGGGTCAGAAACAGCGTTTCCACCTTCGACTGCATACGTCGGTTCATGGTTGCCAACTGCAATTCATATTCAAAATCCGACACCGCACGCAGCCCCCGGATAATGACATTGGCGCCCATGCTGATAGCTTCGTTGACCAGCAGGCCCTCAAAACCACGCACTTCAACGTTATTCAAATCCTGCAGGGTTTCACGGGCCAGTGCCACCCGTTCATCGAGGCTGAACATCGGTTGTTTACCGGGATTTATTGCAATCGCCACAATTACCTTGTCAAACAGCGATGCCGCGCGATTCACTAAATCAATATGGCCGTAGGTGATCGGGTCAAACGTACCCGGGTATATAGCGGTCGTCATGCGTCGGCAGTCCCGGCTTGAAATTCAAACAAGGCATATTTTACATCACCTGCCTGCTTTTCTCGCAAACAATGCCAGGATTCAGGCAAGTCTGGTTGCGGCTGACGCCGTGGATACTCCAGATAAATGCGGGCCCCGGCATTCAGCAATTCTTTTTCTGTCAGCATCGCTGCAACCTCAGACCACAGATCATGTTGGTAAGGCGGGTCCAGAAACACCACATCAAACTTCTTGTCGATGCGGTTCAAATAAGCCTCGACTTTGCCGTGGTTCAACTCGCACTGTTCAGCCTGAAGCGCAGTTTTATTCTCTTTAAGTGTTTTAAAAGCCTGCTGATCGGCTTCCACCATCACGACTTCTGCTGCCCCTCTTGAGGCGGCTTCAAAGCCCAATGCACCACTACCAGCGAAGCAATCAAGACAACGGCTGAACCCCAGCACCGGCTGCAGCCAGTTAAACAGGGTTTCACGCACCCGGTCTCCTGTGGGTCGCAAGCCCTCAACGTCAGGGAAAGTCAGTTGTCTGCCACGCCAGTTGCCGGCGATGATGCGTAATGAACCTGCTTTAGTTTGTTTCTGTTTCGCCACCTACCAGCACCGTCAGCATTGTGTCGGCATTCACACGTCGCTCGAATGCCTGTTTAATATCCGCCAAGGTCACTGCGTTCACTTTGTCGTTAAAGTTATCCAGGTAGTCCAATGGCAAGTCGTAGAATCCTATCATAGCGAGGTAGTCTGCGATCTTGCTGTTGCTGTCCACCCGCAGTGCAAAGCCGCCGGTGATATTTTGTTTGGCAGCGGTTAACTCCGCTTCGGTAGGGCCGTTTGTGATGAACTTCTTAAGGGTATCCTGCAGCACGGTCAGCGCTTCCTGTGCCTTTTCGTTACGGGTCTGCAAGGCAAACTGATAGGGTCCTTTCTGCTGCATTGGCCGGAAATAACTATACACGCCGTAGGTTAAACCGCGTTTTTCCCGCAATTCATCGCTGAGCTGCGATACCAGTCCACTGCCGCCCAGGATATGATTGCCGACATAAAGCGGGAAATAATCCGGATCATCTCGACTCATGCCGGTCTGTCCCATCACGATAGTGGTCTGGGTTGAAGGAAAGCTTTTGTTGATTTGCTGCGCTTGATTCAATGCCGGCACTTCAGGCAGCTTTTCCGCAGGCTGACCGGTGGCAAGACCGGAAGTCAGCCGTTTGGCGATCTCCTCTGCCTGTTTGCGGTCGACCGCACCAACTATCACCACCACGGCATTACTGCTGACGTAGTAACGATCATAGAAGGCTTTCAAATCGGCTGGCTTCAGCTTTTGCACGCTGTCGGCATTACCGGCGGGCATCACACTGTAAGGATGCTGAGCGTACAGACTCTCATAAAAAGCCCGGGTAGCAATCGCCTGTGGTGACTGATTTTCTGCCTGCAGCCCGGTCAGCAAGGTTTGCTGAATACGACCAAAAGCGTCCTGCGGAAAGGCGGGAGCTGATAGTACCCTGGTGTAGGTATCCAGCGCCTGCTCAAAGGCCTGTTCTTCTGTCAGCGTGCGCAGGCTGAACACGGCCATATCGCGCTCCGAACTAGCACCGAATTTGGCACCGACATTGGCGAAGGCACTGGCGATATCATCGGCCGTCATGGTTTGCGTACCTTCGTCGATCATGGCGGCAGTCATTTTCGCTGTGCCCGGCATATCGCCGTCACGTGCCGCACCGGCATCAAATACCACGCTGATGTCCACCATCGGCAGCTCTGGTGCTGGGACAAAATAGACCCGGGCATTGTTGTCGGTAGTCCAGTGCTGGATTTCAGGTCCGGCCCAGCACAGGCCGGCTGATAACAGAGTGAATACAAATACAAAAGCTCTAGCGAACATGCGCATCTCCAGCGTTTGAAACAGGACGGCGTCCATCCAGTGGTAATGGAACCAGCTCAGCAATAGTCAGGCTGTCGTCGACGAAATATTTCCTGGCCACCGCCTGCACTTGCTCAGCGGTCACCGCTTTGATGTTATCGACGTATTGCTCGCCGACCATCCAGTCAAGACCGATTGTTTCCAGCATGCCGATTTGCATCGCCTGATAGAACACGCTGTCCTTCTCATAGACCGTGTCGGCTACAACTTGAGCTTTCACGCGCTCGAGTTCCTCTGCAGTGACCGGGGTTTGTTTGAGTCGCTCAATCTGTTCACGTACCGCAGCTTGCAGATCATCCACACTTTTGCCGTTAGCCGGGGTGCCTGCGACCAGGAACAAGTCTTTTAATCTTGAAAACAGGCTGTTACCAGCGCCGACACTGGTGGCGACCTGCTGTTCTCGTACCAGCTCTCTGGCAAAACGGGCGCTGTTGCCACCATCCAGAACACCTGCAAGCACTTCCAGTGCGTAAGGCTCCCAGCTGTTGTCTTCCGTGATGGTAGTCACGGTGGGTACTTTCCACCCCATCATCAGATAAGGCAATTCAGCCGGCGCCTTGACTTTGATTTCGCGTAGTCCTTTCTGAGGCACTTCAACACGTGGCTTGAGTTCGGCGACGGTCTCAGGTTCAAGAGGACCAAAATATTTTTTCGCCAAATCCAGTACCGCTTTGGGCTCCACATCGCCAGCCACGACCACCGTAGCGTTATTAGGGGCGTACCACATCTGATACCAGGCCTTTAAGTCCTCCGCTTCATAGTGCTGAATATCGCTCATCCAGCCGATAATCGGGTGGTGGTAAGGACTACTCATAAAAGCGGCAGCATTGAAATGTTCACGTAGCAGGGACTGAGGATTGTCTTCAGTTCGCATGCGACGTTCTTCAGCCACCACATCACGCTCTTTGAGCAGCTCGGCCGGCTCAATCACGAGATTGCGCATGCGATCGGCTTCATGCTTGAAGCTAACCTCAAGGCGATCTTTATGCAGTTTCTGGAAATAGGCGGTGTAATCACGGCCGGTGAAAGCATTCTGTTCACCCCCGTTGCGGGCGATGATCTGTGAAAATTCATTCGGTTCCAGGTTTTCTGTGCCCTTGAACATCATATGCTCCAGCACGTGTGAAATACCGGTAATACCGTTGTATTCATAGCTGGAGCCGACTTTGTACCAGACTTGGGACACAACCACCGGTGCCCGGTGATCTTCCTTGACTATGAGCTTGAGTCCGTTTTCCAGCTCAAATTCGCTGACCTGTGCCTGTACAATGCCGGGCAGTAACAGGGCCAGCCAGGCTAATTTTTTTAGTTTCAGCATCTGCATCTCTTTAATGGCTGCGTGATAAGATTGACCGTCGAAGTGTAACGACAAGCAGAAAATATGTTTAGTTTCCTCAGAAAAAAAAACAAAGCAAACGAGCCGGAAGCGGCGCCAGAGCAGGTTGAAGCGCCTGCTGAAATAACGCCAGCAGCGCAACCGGAAAGCGAGGCTGATGCAACCGCAGAAGCCCCATCAAAAACCGGCCTGTTCGGTCGCCTCAAACAAGGTTTGAGCCGAACCAGTAATAAATTAACCGAAGGCTTTGCCAGTCTGGTCCTGGGCCGAAAAACCATTGATGATGACCTGCTGGAGGACCTGGAAACCCAGCTACTGACCGCGGATCTCGGTGTGGATGCCACCGCACGCATCATTGATGACCTGACACAGCGGGTTAACCGTAAACAGCTTGGCGATGTTGAAGCTTTGTTTGACGCCATGCGTGACGACATGGTCAGGATTCTTGAGCCCAGCGCCAAGCCGCTGGTGATTCCGGCCAAACAAGGTCCGTATGTCATTCTGATGGTAGGCATCAACGGTGTCGGTAAAACCACGACCATCGGTAAACTGGCCAAGCAATTTCAGCAACAGGGGAAAAAAGTGATGCTCGCCGCCGGTGATACCTTCCGTGCCGCCGCGGTAGAACAACTTCAGGTCTGGGGGGAACGCAACAAAATCCCGGTGATTGCCCAGCCTACGGGTGCCGATTCAGCCTCGGTGATTTATGACGCCCTGGAAGCAGCCAAAGCCCGTGATATCGACATTTTGATTGCCGATACCGCTGGCCGTCTGCACACACAGTCCAACTTGATGGAAGAGCTGAAAAAAGTGAAACGGGTGATGGGCAAAATCGATGAGACCGCCCCGCATGAAGTGATGCTGGTCGTTGATGCCGGCACGGGTCAGAATGCATTGCAACAGGCGCAGCAATTCAACGAGGCTGTCGGTGTTACCGGTATTACCCTCACCAAACTCGATGGCACCGCCAAGGGCGGCATCATCTTTGCCATTGCAGACAAGACCGGCTTGCCTATCCGTTACATCGGTGTGGGCGAAAAAATTGATGATCTACGCCCCTTCAATGCCAATGATTTTGTTGATGCCCTGTTAGGACGGGAAGACGATTAATGATCCGCTTCAGTGAGGTATACAAACGTTATCCCAACCAGCATGAAGCGCTGTCCGGACTCAGTTTTGAGCTGGAAAAAGGTGAAATGGCTTTCCTGACCGGCCACTCCGGCGCAGGTAAAAGCACCCTGCTGAAACTCATTGCATTGATCGAGCGCAGTTCACACGGACAGGTCTGGGTCAACAATCAGAATCTCACCCGGCTGCCGAAATGGAAAATCCCCTACTACCGCCGCAAGATTGGCTTGGTATTTCAGGACCACAACCTGCTGCATGATCGTACCGTTTTCGACAATGTCGCTTTACCTCTGATTATCGCCGGTGAGAATCACCGCGAGATTGGACGTAGAGTCAGAGCCGCGCTCGACAAAGTGGGCCTGCTGGGGAAAGAGCGCAGTCTGCCCATCGCCCTGTCCGGTGGTGAACAGCAACGGGTCGGCATTGCCCGCGCGGTAGTCAACCGCCCCCCGGTACTGCTGGCAGATGAACCTACCGGTAATCTGGATCCTGACCTGTCACGCGAGATCATGACCTTGTTTGAACAGTTTAATCAGGTTGGCGTGACCGTTTTTATTGCTTCGCATGATCTGGAACTCATCAACAGCCTGTCTCATCGGCAAATCACGCTTCACCAGGGAAGGTTGGCCTGATGCTCAAACTCAATATTCATAATTACTTCCTGCGTCATCTGCAGGTGATGCTTTACAGCCTGGGACAACTATGGCGCACTCCCGCTGCCACCACCATGACCGTGCTTGTGATCGGGATTGCTCTGGCTTTGCCTGCAGGATTGTATGTGCTGCTGAAAAATGTAGAACAGGTCAGCAGCCAGTGGGATGAAGCCAGTCAGATTTCACTATTTCTGCATCACAGCACGCCGGATCAGCGTGGCAAGCAACTGGCCGAGCAACTACTTACCTGGCCTGATATTGGTGCTGTACATTACCAGTCGGCTAAAGATTCGCTGGCAGAATTCCGTGACTTATCCGGTCTCGACAGTCTGCTTGATACCCTGCCCAGCAACCCCCTGCCCCCGGTGATTATCATTCAGCCTGAGGCGGGCCAGCATGAAAACGTGGCGCTGCAGAGCCTGCTCGACAGACTGCAGAACATGCAGGAAGTCGAACTGGCAAAACTGGATATGGAATGGCTTCAGCGATTACGCAGTATCAATGAAGCCGGCGAACGCGGCATCAGCATTCTGGCAATTTTGCTTTCACTCAGCGTGCTACTGGTTATCGGCAACACAATTCGACTTGCTATCTTAAACAGACAGACCGAAATCCGTGTGATTAAGCTGGTCGGTGGCACCAATGCTTTTGTCAGACGTCCATTCCTGTATACCGGCTTCTGGTACGGCCTGCTGGGCGGCGCGATTGCCTGGCTGACCCTGCTGCTGACCTTGCTGTTTGTCAGTGGACCGGTGAACCGGCTGGCTTCGCTCTATGACAGTCAGTTCACACTGAACTGGTTGGGCGGTCAGATGTTTATCGCCCTGCCGCTGTTTGGCCTGGTTTTGGGTGTCCTCGGCGCCTGGCTTGCTGTGGGTAGGCACCTTGACGACATTGAGCCCACCTAAAACACCCTCAAAACAGGAACTTTTACCTGTTTCAAGGTTCACATAGTGGCAATATAATAATTAATGCTATTATTGAGCGATGACTCTCAGGAGACTGCGCAGATGACAAACAATGTGGCCCAATACGAACTGGCACTGGCACCAATCGGTAATCTCGATGCCTATACCAGCCTGGTACACACCATTCCCGTACTGACCGCTGATGAAGAGTACGATCTTGCAAGCAAACTCCAGCGTGACGGTGACCTTGAAGCCGCACAACGGCTGGTGCTGTCACACTTGCGCTTCGTGGTTCGTATCGCCAAAGGTTACAGCGGCTATGGCTTGCCCGTCGCTGACCTGATTCAGGAAGGTAACATCGGTCTGATGAAAGCGGTCAAACGCTTTAATCCGGAGAAAGGGGTTCGACTGGTTTCCTTTGCCGTACACTGGATTCGTGCTGAAATCCATGAATATGTGATTCGCAACTGGCGCATCGTGAAAATCGCCACCACCAAAGCACAGCGAAAACTGTTCTTCAACCTCCGCAGCGCCAAACAACGTCTGGGCTGGTTAAACCAGGAAGAAGTTGAAGCTGTGGCCGAGGATCTGGGGGTGACACCGGCCAGTGTCATGGACATGGAGCGCAGACTGGCTCAACCAGATGCCTCATTTGATCTCCCGGCAGATACGGATGATGAAGACAACCATTATTCTCCTGTCGCCTACCTGGCTGCACCGGACAATACGGATCCTTCCCAGCAACTGGAACAGGATGACTACAGCGATTATCAGCAACAGAAACTGGCTAATGCCCTCTCGACGCTGGATGAGCGCAGCCGCGACATTATCGCCCAGCGTTGGTTGAAAGAAGATGATAAAGCGACCTTACATACCCTGGCTGAACAATATCAGGTGTCTGCCGAGCGCATCAGGCAAATCGAAAACAACGCCATCAAAAAGCTCCAGAAACTGATGGTCTGAAACGACACTTTAAACATAAAAAAGCCCGCTTAATGCGGGCTTTTTTGTTGTTATCCTGAAAATCGGATTATCTTTCCAGCAGTGGCGTTTTGTCCGGTTTTCCATCCCACTCTTCAGCATCAGGCAGGGGATCTTTCTTCTCAGACAGCACTGGCCAGACACGTGACAGCTCTTCATTGATTTGCAGAAACTCCATTTGCTCATCCGGCAAATCATCTTCCGAGAAAATCGCTTCTGCAGGACACTCCGGCTCACACAGGGTGCAGTCGATGCACTCGTCTGGATCGATGACCAGAAAATTGGGACCTTCGTGAAAACAATCTACTGGGCAGACATCAACGCAGTCAGTATATTTACACTTAATACAGTTTTCTGTGACAACAAAGGTCATGTTGAATTCTCCAAAAACACGAGTTACGCAGGCTCTAGCCTGTCTTTAATTAAACAGACATTTTACATGATTTGTACCTGTTCTGGGCAAGGATCGATTTTGCGGTATGATCAGGACTGGACAGACTTTGCTCTGATTTAAGCAATATTAAGGAACTGCGCCGTATGCGAAAATTATTTTTCCTGCTTTTGTTCGCGCTGATTTTTATCGTCAGTGCCGCATTTGCCGCATTCAACATGACCGAGGTAACAGTCAACTTTTATTTTGGTGAATTTAGTTTGCCACTGTCCGCCGTTTTGGTCATCGCTATGTTGCTGGGCGTGACCATCGGAATGATCGTTCTAATATTGACGACGCTGAAACTACGTTACGAAAACCGACGTCTGCAACACAAACTCTCGGTATCCGAGCAGGAAATCAACAGCCTGCGCATTCTGCCGATTAAAGACAGTCATTGAGCATGATGCTTCAGTGGCTATTTTTCCTGCTGCCCGTGGCCGCCCTCTCCGGCTGGCTGATGGCGCGTCGGCATTACAAGCGACGTTACCGGCCACAGGATTCCACCTTCAGCCCTGAATACTTCAAAGGCCTCAACTACCTGCTGAATGAACAGCCAGACAAAGCGATTGATGTCTTCATCGGTCTGCTGGAAGTGAACAGTGAAACGGTGGAAACCCATCTTGCACTCGCCAACCTGTTCCGGCGCCGCGGCGAAACCGAGCGTGCTATTCGTATTCATCAGAACCTGATTGCACGGCCTACACTGAGCAGCACCCAGCGAACCCAGGCTCTGGTCGAGCTGGGGTTAGACTACATGAGCGCCGGGGTGTTGGATCGGGCCGAACAATTATTTCTTGAGCTGCTACAGCAATCGCCAACCCCCACTGAGGCACCGCGTCAGTTGCTACGGATTTACCAACAGGAAAAAAAGTGGCAGCAAGCGATAGATATGGCGAAAAAACTGCCCACGGACAAGAAAACCAACACGCACACACTGATTGCCCAGTTCTACTGTGAACTGGCAGAGCCGTTGATTGAAACTGACAGGCAACAAGCAACCAACCTGTTACGCAGTGCACATCACTTTGACCCCGATTGCGTTCGAGCCAGCCTGCTGGAAGGAAAAATGCTGATTCACGCGGGTCAATACCGCAAAGCCATCCGGGTTCTGCAGCAAATTGAACAGCAAAACCACTTTTTCCTGTCAGAAGCTTTACCGCTACTGGAACGCTGCTATGAACACACTGGTCATATGCATCTGTTTCGCGATTGGCTGCAAAGCCTGCTGCAGCGACACCCTAACCTGACCTCAGCCCGTCTCTTACTGACGCGACTTATCCGCAAGCAACAGGGCAATCAGGCGGCGCAACAGTTTCTTTATCGTGAGCTCTATCAACATCCTTCGGTGGAAGGTCTGCATCAGTTAATTATGCTGGGTGAAGACAATCATCAAGTACTCATCCCCTTGATTAAAGAGGTTACAACGGCGCTGATTCATAAGGGCGATCGCTACACCTGTAAAAACTGCGGCTTCTCTGGACGTACCATGCACTGGCAATGTCCGGGTTGCTCGAAATGGAGCACCGTCCGCCCCGTCGAAATTCATTTATCTGCATTGGAAAAATTACTGGAGCCAACTCGATGAGCAACATTCAGATTCTTCATAACCCGCGCTGCAGCAAGTCCAGACAGACGCTGGCCCTGCTGGAGGAAAAAGGCATTGAACCTGAAGTCATCAAATATCTCGACACCCCGCCGACTGCGACTGAGCTAAAAGCGATTCTGCAGAAACTGGGCATTTCAGCCCGTGACCTCCTTCGCAAGGGAGAAGACGACTATAAAGCGCTGAACCTGAAAGACCGCAGCCTGAGCGAAGAGGCCTTGATTGAAGCCATGGTGGAACACCCCAAATTGATCGAACGGCCGATTGTCATTAAAGGCAACAAAGCACGCCTGGGTCGTCCACCCGAGTCTGTGCTGGACATCATTTAATGGCTGATATTCTGATTCTTTATTACAGTCGCAGCGGTCATGTTAAGCGCATGGCAGAGCAGATTGGACGCGGTGTCGAAACGGTAAAAGACTGCCATGCTGTATTGCGTACCGTGCCACCAGTATCGCCCGTCTGTGAGGCGACTGAAGACAGTATCCCGGCAGAGGGTCATCTATACGTCAGTCATGATGATCTCAAGCACTGCCAGGCACTGGTGCTGGGCAGCCCGACCCGTTTTGGTAATATGGCCGCACCGCTCAAACATTTCATCGATACCACCAGCGATATCTGGTTGTCTGGCGAGCTTGCCGGCAAGCCTGCCGCCGTATTTACCTCCACAGGCAGTCTCCATGGCGGACAGGAATCCACTTTGCTGTCAATGATGTTACCGCTGATGCACCACGGCATGTTACTGATGGGGCTGCCTTATAGTGAACCCGGCCTGATGCTCACTGACAGTGGCGGTACCCCTTATGGCCCCAGCCATGTCGCTGGTAGTCAGAACAACCGCAAAATCAGTGATGAAGAGGCCCAGCTATGCCGAGCGCTGGGTAAACGCATCGCTCAGGTAACGACGAAATTAAAATGAATAAAGTCCTTTTTTTCCGCTGGCTCACGCTACTGAGCTTTTTTGCCCTGATGGCCACCCTGCTCGCCTGGATTCTGATTGCCCCGCATTCGGAAAACTTCCCTACCGCCGCCATGCTGGTGCTGGGCGTCGTGCCCTTATTGTTTCCGATGCGTGGTTTGCTCTATGCCAAACCATATACACATGCCTGGACCAGCTTTCTGATGCTGTTTTATTTCAGTCATGCTGTAGGTGAGCTCTACAGTGGTGACAGTCTCTTAATTTACCCTTTGCTGGCATTGATTTTCAGCACGCTCTGTTTTTGTGGCAGTATTACCTACATAAAACTGGATGCTAAAATGAGAAACGCGTCACAAAAACATAATAAATAATGTGATATAAATCTCACCTATCAGAGGAGATCAGTCATGAACAGCATTTCAGCATTCCAATCCGGTATTGCAGGCATACAAAACGGAATTTACGGTGCCAGTCAGAACGCTAATCAAATCGCTCGCGCGGATCAACTGTCGACTGAACAATTGACCCAAGCTCTGGTTCAGCTCGACGCTAATAAGCGTCAGGTAGAGGCTGCCGCCAAAGTCGTTGAGACCAGTAATGAAATGATTGGCAGCCTGCTCGATATTAAAGTTTGAGTATCAATTCACGCTAACCCAACCCGATTCACAAGCTTGTTGCCCGCCTGCTAGACTATACCCACGCTTTAACACCAAGACTGTTCCTTTGAACTCATCCGCTTTTGCTCCTCTATCTCTGACCGAGATCAGCCGTGCTATCTCACCTTCCTCACTGTCGTTGCTGGAGGATATTCTGATCTATCCTGAAATCAATTCCACCAGCGATGCTTTGTGGACACGATTCAGCGAAGGCAAACAAACCCCGGCCATCTGTCTGGCCGAGACTCAGACTGCCGGTCGTGGGCGACGTGGCGATCAATGGCAATCTCCTGCCGCTGGTAACCTCTATCTCTCCCTGTTCTGGCCTAATTGCGCAGATACTCCCAGAAACGGCCTCAGTATTGCGATCGGTATCAGCCTGATAAATACGCTTAAGGAAGCTGGAATCAATCAGTTACAGCTCAAATGGCCCAACGATGTGCTTTACCGTCGACAAAAACTGGCAGGAATTCTAGTAGAATCAAGGTTTAACACCAAGCAATATACGGTAGTGGGTATTGGCCTTAACTTTAAGCTTCCCTCATCCACACGTGACTTAATCCAACAACCCTCCACCAGCCTGGAACAGCTATGCGACTCTGTCCCCTGTCGAAACTGGCTGGCAGGAAAAATAATTCAGAACATGATTGAAACAATAGAACTGTTTGAACACCGAGGTCTCAGCGACTTCCTGCCGCTCTGGCCTCGCTATGATGCACTGCATGAGCAGGCCATCACCCTGATTGACGGTGAGCAGCGAATTTCGGCCCTGGCCTGTGGTATAAATGATCAGGGTGAATTACGTTATCTTCGCAATAACCAGATTCATCACCTATCCAACAGCCACATCAGCATCAGGTTTGCCTCATGAAATTACTGGTTGATATCGGCAACAGCCGCGTCAAATGGGCTAAACTCGATAAAACAGGCCTCAGCGACAGCCAGAGTTTTCTCCGGGCTAAAACCGGCATCAAAGCCTCACTCAACAAAGCCTGGAAGCACCTCTCTGACATCGATGCGGTGTATGTCGCTAACGTCGGCGGCGACAAACTGGCCCAGCAACTCAGTGAATGGGTACAGAAAAGCTGGGATCTGACGCCGCAGTTTGTAACCAGTGAGAAAAAGCGCTTTGGCGTCATTAATGCCTATGATGAGCCCGAAAAACTGGGTATCGATCGCTGGCTGTCACTGATTGCCGCCCGCCAACATGCCCGTCAGGCGCAGTGCGTGATTGACTGTGGCACCGCAATGACCATCGATATTGTCAGTAAAACCGGTCAACATCAGGGTGGCATGATTCTACCCGGGCTAAGCCTGATGCGAAGTTCTCTGGCTGCCAATACTGATGCGCTGACTGAAGAACTGGGCGAGCAAGAGTTCAACACCCTGGCAACAAATACCTTCAGCGCCATTCACGCAGGCACCCTATACAGTATCAGCGCGACACTTGAACGCATCATCAATGACCTCAAACAAAGCTTTAACGATCAGGTCCGTTTCATCATCACCGGTGGCGATGCTGAACAGCTACTGCCACTGCTACCCGACGATATCAACCACTATCCTGATATTGTAATGCGAGGCCTTGCCTTCTATGTCCGCCAGGATGACAAGAAGAATAGCCGCAGCAAAAAACAACAAAAACCGGCTGAAGCTGAAAACCAAACAGATGATGCAGTGGAAAAGACCCCGCAATCGTCTGACATCATGGGACAAGATGCGCCCGCCAGCGACACAGAATCCAATAAAAAGCCCCGTCGTAGCCGTAGTAAAAAAGCCCCAACAGCTGAAAAGAAGCAACAGATAGATAAAGATAAGCCAGCTTCAGCATTGCCAGAAGAAGCGATCTAAGGTAATCTTTCGCACCCTTAGGAGAAGTGGCCGAGTGGTTGAAGGCGCACGCCTGGAAAGTGTGTATAGGTTAATAGCCTATCGAGGGTTCGAATCCCTCCTTCTCCGCCAAAAAATTTAACTTATTGATTGCTAAAATAAATATGTGCCAACAGTAGCTAATTTGTTGTTTTGCTACAAAAAGTTGGTACAAAATGGCAAAAACACCCTACCTACATCGTCGCGGCAACAACCTCTACTTCCGCATAACCGTCCCATTCGACATACGCCCCCAACTTGGTCTTCGCGAAATCACGCGAACGCTCCGTACACAACAATTCAGTGAAGCAGTGCCATTAGCTTTGATGCTTGGTGCACGTGTCCGGACGATATTCAATAAGGTGAGGTGCATGTCAAAACAAAACCCTGATGAAGTCATTCAAGCACTGGTAGAGCTCGCAGTACTGGATGCAACCGATCCTGAGAGGCAAAAAGAAATCCGACGCATGATGAAAGAAAGCGTCGAAGACAGCCAATACAAAGGCTTAACGCCGGTGCAGGCTGCCCGACAGTGGGTTGAGAAGAATAAAATTAAGGAACAGCTCGAGGAAGAGCGTGAGGCACGCTTAAATGATCGACGCATGCACATCTCGGAGCTCAAAATCGAGAAAGAGAAATACGCCGCGGTAATGGAAGCAACCAGAGCTCGTATAGCTGGTTCGTCCCCGAAACATACCGCTCATGAATCCCCTATGCTCTCAGAGGCCATAAAAGGCTATCTAGACACTTATGCAACAAAAGATATGGATGCGATGGAGAGGAAAGCGAAAGCAGCGCTCTCGGCATTCTTGGAGCTTGTAGGTGATAAGAATTGTGACCTCCTTCGACAAGCCGATGTCACAGGCTTCTTTGAAAATATTCAGCGGCTACCACGTAATTGGCAGGCACTTCGGAACAAAGGAAAATCGCTGACTGCAATCATTACTGATAATGATGATCAGCCCGGCCTGAGCCATTCGACCTTCTCAACCAATTACGTCGTACCAGTTCGGCAATTCTTGGAGTATTCACACCACAGGCTTGAAGAGTGCGGGTTTCCATCGCTAAAGACCGACCCAAAGACCATAGCTATCTATTATGGTGACAAAAAGTCTGATGGTGCAGGCAAACAGCGCCCTATCACCACCGAAGAGCTTAGAGTTATTTTTGAAGGCGAACGGATGATAAAGCATGCAATCTCCACGAGTACGCTGCATAAATATTGGCTGCCCCACATCGGCCTTTTCACTGGCGCCCGAATCAATGAAATTTGCCAGCTTGACCCACAAACCGACATCACCGTAATTGATGGGATTCTTTGTTTTGACTTCACAGAAGAAGGTGGAGTAGGCACAGGCGTTAAGAAGAGTCTTAAGACTGCCAGTTCTGTCCGCCGCGTACCTGTTCACTCACAACTTCTTGAGCTAGGCTTTGAGAGCTACATCAATCATTTGAGGGAATCTGGAGCCACGCGACTATTCCCAGACTGGCAACCACGAGCAGGTAAAGCTTCAAAAAACGCAGAGCGTTGGTTCCAACGTGAACTGGAAACTCTCAAAATCAAAGACATTACACCCGGTAAGAAGCTGGTAGGGTTTCACGCCTTCCGACACACATTCATTAACCACGCCTTCGAGAATGATATTGACCCCAAGTACAAAGCACTTTCTGGGCACGATGATGAAACGGAATCTGATGTGGTTAAAGGATACCGAGGTTCCCTTAGCATCAAAAAGCTTAAAACTATAATGGAGCAGTTCCAGTTTGACTTGGACTTCATTACGCCTGTCATACCAAGCTAACCAGAACCGCACCAGAGATCGTTTTAAGCCGCCTTCTCTCTTATGAGGAGGCATTGCAGCGGGTCACTTGTTATAGTCACCATACCAAGCCTCTGGTGAGCCCCTGTGAAGGCGACCAATGCCGGAGTTGGGTTGTGTTGCTGGACTTGGCTGAGTTGATTAAAAATGGCGGTGAATTGTTCGATTGTGATTGGCACAATTTGCATGATGATGGCTCCTGCTTGTTGGGTGGAGCCTTGATTGTTCTGACATAGTAAGAATGCTGTCAAACCATTATTTTGTTAAGTAATTCATCGCTTACTTACATCTAAAGCGTGATGAGTTGCTGTGTGCTGTGTTGAAGCGCTGTCCGAAGTTTTTCGAAGATAAGCTTCGACTTACCGTTGAGCGACCGGCTTGCTGCGACAACTTGTCCTGCACTATCAGTGTTTTGATCCACAAATGTCAGCCGGGTTCTCCCTGTCTCTTTCGCACAATATGAAGCCCAATTTAAGTCGGTGAACAAAAAGCCATGATCGCTTGCCAACTCATACCGTTTTTTTAGCCCGAACCGGATTGCATGGCGCTTGAAGTTGGCATCTACTTTCCCATTAATTTTGTGCAATGCCCTTCGAACCAGCTTCAGCTCATTCATGCTCAATAACATCGCGCCCTGAATGTGTGGCTTGCCCTTGTTTGCCATTGGCGCCATCTCGTACTGGAACCAGAACTCGACTGCCCTTCCAGTAGCTTTGTTTAGTGCCCTGGTTATTTTATCCTTACAACATGTAACCTCAGGACGCTTCGAGTTAAGCATTGCCTGCTGAATAGCATGAGAGAGATTGAACACAAATGGCACTAACCGCAGTTTCTCACCATCTGGCTTCTTCGTGCTGTTCTCGGCTAGCTCCACTTCACGTAAGGCCATCTGGTAGAAAGCCGTCTTAACCTTGCTGGCATATCGCCATGGTGTGAGATCTTCATATCCCAAACTGAACAGAACCTCAGACAAGCTATATATACTATAGTGGCTCAGCCTTTTCTCTTTCGCCGTTGTACGTAAAGCGTCTATTGCATTGAGGTTACGCTGAGCAGACTCATAGCGTTTAGGCGTATTTTTTTGTGACGATTTGCGCAAAGCCTCAATATTAAGCCTGCCCTCTCGCCTGCCACCAACGCTCTCCAAATTTTCAAATTCGCCTGCGGATTTAACATCCATGCCCTTCACCACATCGTTTTTTTTCTAAGACATTGCTCTGGCATGGGTCATATAGAGACCACCAACAGTCCACCAGCCATATCAGAGACAAGAGGCTATTCAACAGCATCTGATGTCTCCCGTTCAACATCCATATCCTCATAGGCCACCACATCATTGTCATCCGGCAAGACACCATCAAGGCCATCAGAAACCCCAACAACCCGCTCTCTGGCTCTTTGCTTGATTGCTTCAATCTCACCCTCCGTCATGATTTGTATCTTCAGCTCCGGTAGGTCATCGTCAATTTCATTGTCCTTATCTATGCCAAGAGATTTCCTAACAGTTTCGCTGGTGGATTTCAGTGCTACAGCACCAGAACTGATTGCCCTCATCACCTGCACAGCTTGGGTTGTGTCGGCAGCAACTAGCTTGTCGGCAGCTTCAGCCATAGCAGTCCGCAACCGCTTTGCCAAAGCAAGGTCATCCAGAATAAAAGCCGACACTTCACGCTTAATGTTCTCTATGGCATTTGTGTCATTCAGCAGCGCATTTGTGGCCTCCTCAACAGCGTCCTTTTTCAGCTTGCCTTTGCGGACGTCATAATCATTGAATAGGCGCTTCAGGGTCGATACAGAGATACCAGTCCTATCAGAAATGACGGTAACTGTATGACCAGCAGCCCGAAGTGTAAGCGCATCTGTCTTTTGAGATGGCGTAAGATGTTTGCCTGGCATTACTACCCACCACCAATCTTCTGTAGCGCATCGTACAAATCGTCACGGGCCTTTTTATCTTGTGAGCAAATAGCAGCCCACATAGCCTTCCGGATTTTCGACCATAGCTCTTCTGCTTCCCCCTCCAATGCCATGAGTTCAGCAAACTCGGGGGAATCCTTCAGACCCTGCATGGACACAATGGCATTGTCCAATGGCACCTCAAGCAACTGAGCAACTGCTACTGATCTACTTGGTAAGTTGAAGACCTCCACAACCTCATCAAGCTTTTCAATCGCCCGTTCGGAAAAGACAAGATTGACTTCTCTCTTACCCTGTTGCTTCTTACGTTCCCGGTACTGTCTGGATCTTTCCGTACTGGACATCGCTACTTCGTTTTTTGGCTTACCCACCATCTCATTCACCTGCTGAAAAATAATGCCTATATTTTATCATTTCGTCCCTTGCAACACAATATAAGGTTTTGTATCATTTCATTAAACGAACTTTTATGAAACGACACACAGACAAGGAAGTAAAAAAATGAGCAAAATCGTCGCCTACTACCGAGTTTCCAGCAGCAAGCAAGGTAAGAGTGGATTGGGACTGGAAGCACAACAACAGGCCGTAACCGCCTATGCGGCTTCATCTGGCTGCGAAATCATCGAATCATTCACTGAAGTGGAATCAGGCAAGAACAACAACCGGCCAGAGCTGACCGAAGCACTGGAGCTCTGCGAGATCACCGGCGCACGTCTGGTTATTGCCAAATTAGACCGCCTCTCACGCAGCGTGGCTTTTCTATCAGGGCTTATGGAGTCAAAGGTTAAGTTCACCGCCTGTGACAACCCTCAGGCAAGCGAGCTGACCATACACATTCTCGCAGCAGTTGCAGAAGCTGAACGCAAGGCAATATCAGAGCGCACCAAAGCCGCACTACAAGCAGCAAAGCAACGTGGACAAGTACTGGGCAATCCCAATATTGCTCAAGCAAGGGCGGCTCGCGATATGGAAGCCGCTCTAAAAAAAGCCACTGAAGCACGTGTAAACGCTTCGAAGCTTCGTGCAAAGAAAGTCATGCGCGCGGTTGAGAAAGCTCGTGAGAATGGCGCTCAAACTCTTCAAGCAATCGCTGACTACCTCAACCAAGAAACGTCAATACGTACTCCACGGGGTAAACACTGGTCGAGGGTAGCAGTTGATCGAGTTCTAAAGAAATCGTGTTCATTTGAACATATGGACACATCAAATAAACTCTAGCTATACTCGCTGAGCAGTATCCGATTGAAACAGGGAGGTTTTGTAAGGTGTCACCGTCTACTAATCCATACTTTCTCTCGCACTAAAAACATCTAATCATCATCTTCAGATGAGACATTGGCTTGCAAGGTTATGTGAACGATTTACCTAATTCACTTGGTCTTCAGAATGAAGCTAACTCTCATAACGCTCAACATATACTCTCAATGGTAAATAGGCTGTGCTCAAACGTATCCAATCACTTAGGAATATAGGTCGATACAAGAACTGCACTCCAGCTCGAGCTGAGTTCGGAGATCTCACTTTTGTGTATGGGAGAAATACCTACGGCAAGTCTACGCTGGGGGATATATTCGCTAGCATACCTGGAAATCAGGCGCCCCTTCTTACCAGCCGTATGACTATCCCTCACGATGGAAGTAGTCAGCACATCGCTCTCAGTTTCTTACCACCCAGCAGCACAAAAGAAGTCAGCTATTCCTTCGAGAATGGCTCATGGAAAGGAAGCTTACCTGATGGTCTTGGAATTAGGGCTTTCGATGACGGTTTCATTCACCGCAATGTCTTCATCGGTAGGGAATTTAGTAGAGAGACTAAAGAAAACTTCAGCGCCTTCGTACTCGGGGAGCAGGGTGTCCAGAGAGTTAAAACTATTGCCGAAAAAAGGCAGCTTCGTAATAAAGCTTCTCGTGAACGCAATCAATTGACAAGAACAGTGTTTGGAGATGTAGGCAACCTAGA
Organism: uncultured Methylophaga sp.; assembly: GCA_965229455.1. GTDB lineage: Bacteria > Pseudomonadota > Gammaproteobacteria > Nitrosococcales > Methylophagaceae > Methylophaga. The sequence continues at coordinate 960,688 of OZ245877.1, read as the reverse complement.
CGCTTTCTTAAAGCTTAAACCTAAGGGAACTATCCAAGAGAGTGAGAGAGAACTTCAAACCCTTCTGAGTGATCACGCTGACATCAAAAGACGACAGAAACAATGCCAAGAAATACAAGCTCGAAAAGAAGGCAATCTTTTGTCATGGAATTCCCAGTTCTCCGATGGATTGAAGCAATTTAATGAGACTCTATCAGCGGGTCTCGAAGGTGCTCATAAAGAGGCTAAGGCCATCGTTGCTCAACACATCAGCGCTTCGTTCCAGAGCGATAAAGGCGCGGAACGGTGGATTCGTGAGGGTATTAGAGAGAATAAAGGCGAGGTCTGCCAATTTTGCGGACAAGAGCTAAGTAAGCATGCTAACGACCTCCTAGAGTTATATAGACAAGCATTTGACAAGGTCTTTGAACAACATGAGTCTGTCGTTAATCAACAGCTATCTTCAGCACTCAAACAGGCAAATCAACTACCCGTAGAAGAGCTTCGTCTCTCACTGGCAAGAAACAACGCAATCTTCGGTAGTTACCCTGAGCTACAGAAAAATCAAAGATACATAGACACTACGAAAGATTTGGCCGAGATTGAACATAAGGTTGATGAAAAACTTCGCAGGATTGACGAGCAATTCCCGCACACACTGAAGCGTTTGCAAGAGGTCGCTGCTACTAAACGTCTAACTCCAAACATCGCTTTTGAAGCAATCAGTGAAGAAACATTATGTCGACTGGAACAAGACGTTGAAAAACTCGTATCTGACTACAACGCCAGCATAAAAGCATGCAATGAAGAGATTATTGCTTTCAAGAAAGAATCAAACGATGCGGCTCTTCAGAAGCGTTTAGATAAAATCGAGACAGAGGGAAAGGCTGAGCGTCTCAACAATACACGCATCAAACTTGCTCCTCAATGCAAAGAATACGATGATCTTAGCGAAGAAATAAAAACGCTTGAGAAAACTATTGATGAACTTGAAAAGCAGCTAAGTGCGGAGCAAAGCACCTATCTAGGTACCTTCTTTGAGTCGCTTAATGAATGGTTCAAACGTTTTGGCTCTCGTGATTTCACACTGGAACGCGGAGAGAATAGATTAGGGAATACTCCAATCTACTTTCTCAAAGTGAAGTATAAAGGTCACCCAATAGATGAGAGTGCTCTCAGTCAAGTTTTTAGCGAGTCGGATAGGCGAGCCTTAGCCCTTGCAGTGTTTTGGACACAACTTCTCTCCCTCCCAGAGATAGTACTTGCACAACAGATTGTTGTACTTGATGACCCTCTTACTTCATTCGACGACCACCGAGTTACTGCTGTGCATACTCAGTTGGCTGAGACTGTTTCTAAGGTGAGACAAATAATTGTTTTGAGCCATTACCGTCATGACATTGAAATGTTCTTAAAGACTTTTCTAGGGCATCAAGATGTGAGGTTGCTTACGCTTGTAGCTGGTGGCGATAACGGTACTGAAATCAAGGTTGGTGATCCACACGAATTCATTCTCAGCGAACATCAAAAGGCTTACGAGCGTTTAAGCGCATTTGCCGATGGAGCAATAAATCATGCGTCCTTAACAGATTTAAGGATATTTTTCGAAGCTGAACTGAATAGTCGTTTTGCTGCTCAGCTCGCTCAGCACGGCCTGAAAGCACTTGCTCTAGGTGAAAAAATAGATAAGTTATTCGAACATGCTGTTATTGAAGAGAGCGTGAGGAATAAGTGCCATAATTTCCGCATTGTCTTGAACCCTTCACATCACATTTGGACTGAGGCCGATATAGAAGATCAACGTAATACTGTTCGAGACTTCCTCAATTTTGTCTACAACGATCTGGTTCGCCATCAATAATCATAACGCTGTCGAAGCAATCGGTATGCAACAGTCAAATTACTATCATGTATAGTGGCTTCTGAGCTGGCAGGAGAATATGCTACAAACAATAAATTTGGCTAAAAGTAGGCATAGAAAAATCAATAAGTTAGAACATAGCCAGAAGAATCCCTCCTTCTCCGCCATTAATTAACGCCCCCTGCCGCATTGCACAGACTCAACCGACCCCTTCTGGGCTATAATTTATCTTATTTCCCATAGATTCAGCCATCATGAGCAGCGGTATCGATATCAAACTGCGGATTCCCTATCAAGGCGTCTATGCGCTTGGCCCCGGCAAAGCTGATCTGCTTGAAGCTATCATCCATTTCGGCTCGATTTCGGCCGCAGCGAAAAGCATGTCGATGTCCTATAAGCGCGCCTGGGATCTGGTTAACACCATGAACAGCAGCTTCAAGCACCCTCTGGTCTCAACTGCCACGGGTGGCTCCCATGGTGGAGGCGCCATGGTGACTGAGTTTGGCAAAAAAGTACTCAGCCATTATCGCCATATCCAGCAACTGGCTACTACTGCCACGCAGCAGGAGGCTGAAGCGCTCTGCGAACTACTCCGTTAGCATAGTTGGTTTCTTACTCATCGTTGTATATGCTTGCATATAACGTTTAAGACAATAGCAAGATGACTGACGCCACATCCAACCAACAACTGCTTATCGGCATTGATGATACCGATAATCTGGAAAGCCGCGGCACCGGCTATCAGGCCCGTAGCCTGGGGGCAGCCATTACAGAAAACGGCTGGGGCAGTTGTCGTGTCATTACCCGTCACCAGTTACTCAAAAGCCCGCTGGTACCTTTCACTTCACACAACAGTGCTGCTTGTGTGCGGGTTCAATCAGACGCAAGTCAGCTTGAAGCTATCACTGACTTCTGTCTGGAATACCTGGAAAAAAATAGTGCCGAAGGTTCCGATGCGGGCCTGTGTATCGCGTGGGAACGGTCAATACCGCTGGACATTTATCGGTTTGGCTTTCTCTGCAAACAGCAGTTAGTCAGCCAGAATCAGGCCTGGGCACTGGCAGAAACACATCAGATCAACCTATACGGCCTGACTGGCGACAAGGATGGTGTGATTGGTGCGCTCGCCGCTGTCGGTCTGCAAGCTTCAGGTAGTGACGGACGCATGCTCTGGTTGGCGAATATGCGCGAACAGGCTGAAAAAACAGTCAAACTGGGACATCTAATCAACCGGACAGGGATCGATCTGGTGCAAAGTATTGAAGGACAGGTATTAACTGATATCGATCTCGACATTACCATGGGCCCCTGGCCCAGAGCCATCTGGCTTGGCGGAAAAGCCACATTGATTGTCGAGCCGGATGGGGAGAAAGCATATGGCTGGCAAGTCGCCGCAAAAGACTATCTCAGACAGTTCTGACTTATTCAGCCATCGTTGGCTGCAGATTCTTCTCATTCTGTCAGCCGGGGTGCTCACTGTCTGGTTCCATGAAGCCCTGAGATGGCCTATGAATCTTCCCGGACGGCATGGCCTGGAGTTGATGGCGATTCTGATCTTTGTCCGCCTCAGCACCCCACAGACATACGCTGCCAGTCTGGCTGCAATGGGTGGGGTAACAGCCAGCCTGGTCTTCAACGATGCCGCTGGCGTAGGGGCTATCATTTTATTGGCACAGGGTTTGTTCATCGACAGCGGCTACCGACTGCTTAGGCTTCACAGCCTGACAGTGTTTCTGATGATTCTGGTGACAGCGCTCGCGCACATGCTGAAACCACTGTTTAAGCTGGTCTTTCAGTCCGGGATGGGCATTGTCAGTGACTCTTTGAATCATGGCTTGTTCTATCCTCTGGTCACGCATTTCTGCTTTGGCCTTATCGGCGGTCTTGCCGGTTTGCTTGCCTGGCGCTCCATGCAAAAACTGAAAACAGATAACTAAATCCACGGAGCCTGATATGAAAAATACTTTAAGCGCACTGCTTTGCGACTATCGTTATAGTTCAGAAAATATAACGAAACCCTTGATAACCTCCGCTGTCAGTTTGCTGGCCCTGTCCGTTAGTGCAGCCATTCAGGCCGATACGCCGTCTGAGGATGTCTATCCACTGGGTCAGATCGTGGTCAGGGAAAACGTGGAAACCGCCAGCAATTATCGTATCGACAGAGCAGATATGGAACGCATCAGTGCGCGCAGTCTGGATGAGGCAATCAGCCTCGTGCCTTCTCTCAATGTCAGAAACGGCGCTGATGGGACACCGAGGATCGATATTCGCGGTCTCAGGACGCGGCAGATCAAGCTACTTGTCAACGGTGTGCCTTTTAACTCCACCTTTGATGGTCAGTTTGATCCCACCCTCATCCCCACTTTCAGCATCGGCCGTATTAATCTCAAAGCCGGGGGTTCCTCCGTGCTCTATGGTGACGGGGGTATGGGTGGTGTGATGGATATCCAGACCCGCGGCCAATTCAACGGGTTTAGAAGCGGTGTCAAAGCGGAACTGGGCAGTGATCATTTCTGGCACAGCAATGCGTTTGCTGGTTATGGCGATGAAAACAATGACCTGTTTATGGCCGCAGGCATTCGTTCCCGGGATGGCTTTCCCATATCCGATGATTTCGACTCACCTATCGGCCGTGACAATGACAATTTTCAGGATACGGACGAGCGCAATAACAGCGATTACCGGCGCGAAAACTATCTGCTGTCCTATAACCGTCAGGTGACAGAAAAATTGAATCTGGGTATTTTTCTCAGCCATCTACAAGGCGAGTACGGACAGCCCCCCAGTGCCTTTCTTCCAGGTCCCGGGAATAACCGTATAGACCCTTTCGCAAACAACCCGAACTATCAGAGAACAGAAGAACAGCGCGGCACAACCATACAAATTGGTGGTGATTATGCATTCAATGATAGCTGGGGCGCCAAATTATGGTTTTTTAATAATGAACTCGAAGAAAATGAGCTTCGCTTTGATGATGCTCACTTCAACAGCTTCATCCAGAGAGGCAGTAGAAACCTGGACAATGAAACGGATATTCATGGCTTTCATGCCCAGGTTGATGGATTCATAGCATCAACTAACACTGAAATTGGGTTCAGTGTAGATAGAAGAAATGAAGCCTTCGAATCAGAAGGAATCCGCTGTGACGCCTCTGGCGGTGGCGGCGGTGGCGGTGGTGGCGGCGGTGGTGGTTCGTCAACCTGTGATGCTGCCTCTGACTTTGCCAGCATTGATATCGACGAGGATATTGATATCGAATCCTACGGTGTAGAAATTGTTCAGCCATTACCCTATGAATTGACCGCTATAGCTGGCGTCGCGCACCACAAACTGGACAAAGCAAATGGCAATGATGAGAGCGAACAAAGCGCCCGTTTTGTATTGAGCAAGGCTTTTAATCCAGATACCTCAGTTTATGGTTCCTTCTCACGGAAGGTGGACAGCCCCACGATTCGTCAGCTTTATGATGAGGAGGGTGGTAATGAAACGCTTGGTTTCCAAAAAGCCAACCATTTGGAACTGGGTTTAAATCAACATTGGGACAAGATTGACTTGAATCTGGCTTTATACAGAACCAAAGTATTTGACTTCATTGAGAGAAATTCTGATCGCGTGTTTGAAAGCAGGCAGGAGTTAACGATAGAAGGCGTTGACCTCACCGCTGCTATTCAAGCCACCGAGAGACTGACTGTCCGTGCTGGTCTCGGGCTGCTAAATGCCAAAGATGAATCAAGTGATGCGCTCTCCAGCACGCTGCAATACCGCCCTAAAAATAAGTTCACTCTGGACGCTGATTACCTGATTAATGAGCGCTGGTCGATTGCTGCGAATTTAATCCATATCGGAAGCCAGGCTTACTTCAACCGCGATGATGAGTCTGAACACAAAGATTTAGCCTCTTATCAGCTTGTTGCAACAAAACTGAATTATCGCCTGCCTGGCGACAGTGGTCAGATCTATGTCGGTATCGAAAACCTGTTAGATGAGGATTACCAGACCAGCTATGGCTTCCCTCAGGCTGGTCGTTTCCTCTACACCGGCATCAATTTAAACTGGCATTAACCCCTTTAGCCAGTCCGTTGGCAGTTCAGGGAGGAACTGTCCATTTTTTACCTCGATCGGCAAAGCCTGACTTCACCCTGTTAAATGCGTTCTTGTAGAGTCACCATGGCTTTGTGTCTTTGCTTTTATGCTTAACGCAGCAGTAGCATAGAAACATCACTCAGCCTTACCATCTTCGCCGTGTTACTGCCCACCAGAAACTGACGAATACGTGAGTGACCGTAAGCCCCCATCACCAGTAGATCAATCGCATGCTGTTGCTGGTATGCAGACAACACCGGCTGCACATCACCCTGTTCCAGTGTTGTTTTGACCTGATAACCAGCCGCTTTGAGCTTGTCTCTTGCCGTATTCAGCTCCTTCAGGTGCTTATCATCCTGCTCTGCAACCATCACCAGATGACATTCCAGACCTTTCAATAAAGGGCTCTGAACGAGTTTATCCAATGCTTTTTGGGCGGTCTTACTGCCATCATAAGCAAACATGAAACGGCTGGGGGCCTTGAAACCGGGCACTACTACCATGATCGGTTTATGCATCGCCCGCACTACATTTTCCAAGTGACTGCCCAGACTATGGGCCTGATTATCATGGGCCTCGCCCTGACGCCCCATCACCAGCAGACGCATATCCTGCTCGGCTTCCTGCAGCGTCTCCAGCAGACTGCCATGACGCTGATGCGTGCTAACCACTCCTGCACCATCCGCTTCAACCCGTTTTCTGGCATCCTCCAGCATATGCTTGCCGTGCTCCAGTGCCAGTTTACTGCGCTTGGCATCAAGTTCAGTCAGTTCTTCCAGAAGGTGTTCACGACTGCCGAGACCGATATTACCCGACAAGTCACTGCGGTTTTCCGCTTTTGGATATTCATCCTTATCCAACACATGCAACAGATCGAGCGGTGCTTTCATTTTAAGACTGGCCCAGGCGGCGGCATCACAGACATCCATCGCGACTTGTGAACCATCAATACAGGCTATGACTTTGCTCATTTCTCTCTCCTTAATGTCCGGCGAGTATTTTTTCGACTTCTTCCGGCTTATCATGCACCCCGAAACGGTCAACAATGGTGGCACTGGCTTCGTTCATGCCAATCAACTCAACCTCGGTGCCTTCCCGTCGGAATTTAATGACGACCTTGTCCAGCGCAGTAACCGAGGTGATATCCCAGAAATGCGCCTGGCTCAGATCAATGGTGACTTTATCCAGCGCTTCTTTGAAATCAAACGCCGAAGTGAATTTATCTGATGAGGCGAAAAAGACCTGACCCACAATGCGATAACTGCGCTCGGTTTCCTGTTCATTGGCTTCGCTTTTGATGATCAGGAAATGGCCGACTTTATTGGCAAAGAACAGCGAAGCCAGTAACACACCGACAAAGACACCAATGGCCAGGTTATGAGTCGCCACCACCACAACGACGGTCGATACCATCACCACATTGGTGGAAAGCGGATGTTTCTTCATATCGCGCAGAGAGTCCCAGGAGAAGGTACCTATAGATACCATAATCATCACCGCGACCAGCGCCGCCATCGGGATCTGTTTGATCCAGTCATCCAGGAAGACCACCATCACAATCAGAAACAGACCGGCAACGAAGGTCGACAAGCGACCACGACCACCGGATTTCACGTTGATGACCGACTGACCGATCATGGCACAGCCCGCCATGCCGCCGAACAGACCGGCACCGATATTGGCAATACCCTGCCCTTTACACTCGCGGTTCTTGTCACTGCCGGTATCGGTCAGATCATCAATAATAGTGGCTGTCATCATTGATTCCAGCAGACCAACTACGGCCAGACCAACCGAGTACGGAAAGATGATGGCCAGGGTTTCAAAATTAAGCGGCACATCCGGCCACAGGAAAATCGGCAGCGTGTCCGGCAAGTCGCCCATATCGCCGACTGTGCGGATATCCATCTGCAGGATCATCGCTACCAGTGTCAGCAAGACGATGGTGACCAGCGGTGACGGGATCACTTTCCCGATACGGGGCAGCAGCGGGAACAGATAGATAATACCAAGACCGGCCGCAGTCATCGCATAGACATGCCAGGTCACATTAGTCAGTTCCGGCAACTGCGCCATAAAAATCAGGATTGCCAGCGCATTGACAAAACCGGTCACCACCGACCGTGACACAAAGCGCATTAAATCCCCGAGTTTAAAATAACCGGCGCCTATCTGTAACACACCGGTCAGCAAGGTCGCCGCTAACAGGTACTCCAGCCCGTGTTCTTTGACCAGGGTCACCATCAGCAGCGCCATCGCACCGGTGGCCGCCGAAATCATGCCGGGACGCCCCCCTGTGAAGGCAATAATAACTGCGATACAGAAAGAGGCGTAAAGACCGACTTTGGGATCGACGCCGGCAATAATCGAAAAGGCAATGGCTTCGGGAATCAAAGCCAGGGCGACGACCGTACCGGCAAGCAGATCACCACGAACATTAGAGAACCAGTCATTTCTCCAATTCTGAAACATAAATTATTCCTGTTGTTTGCTAATTACTGAGGGCTTGTCGTGACGACAAACAACCTGACATGCAGGTCTTGAGGGCAAGGGGAATGCCCGGGAGAGTGGTCGCTAGGGTGGACTCAATGACATGACGGCCTGCATCCCGCAAAAGCGGGCTAGTCTAAACAATCAGCGGGACTGAGTCAAAACAATCAACAGATTCAATCACTTGCCTTACCCTGATTGCCAGGCAGGTGACTTTCAGCAATCTGTGGGTTATCGCGGACAAACTGTTCAAACTCGTCAACCGGCATGGGACGGGCAAAATAATAACCCTGCAGCCAGTGACAACCAATCTGCTGCAATATATCGCGCTGGTTTTCGGTTTCTACCCCTTCGGCAATGACCTGAATGCCCAGCCTTCTTGCCATCTCAGTGATGGCTTCGATGATCGCGCGGTCGTTGTCATCTGACTCCAGATCCCGGATGAAAGAGCGATCGATTTTGAGGTAATCCACATCCAGCTCTTTCAGATACGAGAGGGAGGAATAGCCGGTACCAAAATCATCCACCGCAATCTGAACATCGGCTTGACGCAGTTTTTTCAGCAAATGTCTGGCTTCAGCCTGCCGCTGCATTAAGACACTTTCGGTAATTTCCAGGGTGATCTGACTGGCATCAATGCCCTGCGCTTTGATAAAGGCCAGCCAGTCCAGGCGGCCGCGTTGATTTCCAAAATTATGTGCTGACCGGTTGACCGACACATAGACATCACCCAGACCTCGGACCTGCCAGGCTTTAATCTGACGGCAAACCTGGCTGAAAACATAATCGTCAATCTTTTCAATCATGCCCATGCGCTCGGCCTGGGGCAGAAAATCAGCCGGTGGTATCAACCCGCGCTCAGGATGCTGCCATCGCACCAGGGCTTCCGCGCTGATGACGCTGTCTTGGGTGCTGGCCGGAATCAAGGGCTGATAATACACTTCGAGTTGCCCTTTCTCGATTGCCGCTTCCAGTTCATTGAGAATAAAGGTTCTGGAGCGCCAGCTTGATTCCAGCTCCGAGGTGTAAAACTTGAAAGCACTGCCGCCCATATCTTTGGCTGCATACATGGACCGGTCTGCATTTTGTATCAGCATGCCAGTCTCCAGTGCATCATCGGGATAAAACGTGACGCCGATACTGGTGGTCACCCGTAACGTCTGTTCCTTGATAGTGAGTGGTTTTTCTATCTCGGTAATCAGCTTCCGGGCGATACTAACCGCATCACTCTTATTGTCAAAATCACTCAGAATAATCGTGAATTCATCGCCGCCAAGCCGCGCTACGGTGTCCACATCACGCACGCAATCCCGGATTCTGAGGGCCATCTGTCGCAACAGTTCATCACCGAACTCATGACCGAGCGTATCGTTGACATCCTTGAATCGATCCAGGTCCAGGAACATCAGGCACAACTTTTCATTGTCCCGGTGAGCGCGGCGTATTGCCTGTTCCAGGCGGTCGGTAAACAAACGGCGGTTGGGCAACTCGGTCAATGTATCGTAGTTGGCATGACGCTCGATAGTGGCCTGTGCCTGTTTCACTTCAGAAATATCCGCGAATACAGCCACCATATTGGTCAAGTTGCGGTATTCATCATAAACCGCTGACATCGACAGATAGGCAGGGAAGGTCTGGCCACTTTTGTGCTGGCTTTTAACCTCGCCCCGCCAGATGCCCTCCGAGTACATAGCCTGCCAGAAAACCTCGGAGAACTGCTGATAGTCTTTCTCACTGAGTCCGGTCACCAGGAAGTCCGGGTACTGGCCGACGACTTCCTCTTCTGTATACCCGGTCATCTGGGTAAAGGCCGAGTTGACGGCAATCACCTGTTTCATCGCGTCGGTGATGATCATGGCCTCACTGGTGGAGTTGAAGGCAACATCAGACAGCAACAGTTTCTGCTCTGTCTGACGCATATTCTCCAAAACATCACGAATTCGCCGCTCTGATGCCTGTGCTCGCCGGGTGGCATCCGATAATTCTTCTGTGCGCTGATTAACCTCCGCAGCAACACGATAAGTGCGTCCGGTGATACTCAGAAATAACAGCGAAAACAAACCAGCCAGTAAGAAACCACCAATCAATGCCAGATTAGCCAGATTGGATTGATTACTATCCAGATAATGGGGGGTGGGGTTGAAGATTAATTTCATCTTCCGGCCGGCCAGCTCAAAGGTCACATCATGTGCCATCGATAACGCCGTCTTTACCGTTTGGCGATAGTAATAATCCCCCGTCTCCACATCCAGCCATTGCAACGTGAAATCGCGATTCTCATCGTCCCGGAGTATGTCGTTGATAAAATCCTCTATGCGGATCACCATATTGACCAGTCCCGCGACCTCTCCCATACCCGGTGCAAGGGTCATCTTGCCATCTGATCGCTGATAGACCGCCCGGTAAATAATCAAGGCATCAACAGGCGATTTATCACGCAGGATTGTCAACGGCTCCCGGGCCCGGGGCTCCCCTGTTTCAATCGCTTGCTGTATCGCTGCGTTGGAGACCGGTGAAGAAGTCGGGTCAAACCCCTGTGCCAGCGTATTGTCCCACTCCGGCTCCAGAAAGGTGATGGGGAAATAGACCTCTCGCGCTGCAGCCGGGCCCAGCACGCCTCGTTCGTTGAATTCGGTGATGCTAAAGCCGGGTCCAAAATACGCCTGCTGTTCCTGCTCAAAAGCTGCACGTTCAGCATGGGTTATTTTCGGCAGCCACTCGATCACCTGGATATGCTGCTGTTCAAAGCTGTTACTCCAGCTGACAAACTCTTTGAACTCTTGGCGGGTCACCTCATCTGACGCGGCAAACAATTGCGCTACACTCTCCTGAATCAGTTCCTCTGAACGTAATGCCACCCTGAACAGGGTGCCCACTTCCTGGGTGCGAATATTGAAGCGGTCATCCAGCCTGCGGTTTTCGAATTGTCTGATCTCATAGGTCAGAGCAACAATGATCAGCAAAGAAACGATGACCTGAATACTGATTAACCAGCGCCGGCTGCGCCAGATTTGGCGGGGTCGGCCGCAGAAACTCATCATTAACGGCAGCGCGATCAGAATACCCAGCGAATCTCCTGCCCACCAGCCGGCCCAGTTAGCCAGGAAGACCTCGACGCCATCACGGTGCATTGACAATGCGCTGACACTGATTGTGGCATTGATCAGACAGATCAGCGGCACCGCAGCGATAAAACGCAGAATTTCACGCTCATGACTCAGACTGAATTCAGCACTGACAAAACGTCTGATAACAACAGCACCGACAACCGCCTGCAGACTGGAAGCGACCGCAATGACCAGTGGCAAAAGATGTCCGGCCGGTGACAACACATTCTGAGTCTGGGTAAAAAACAGATTTAATAGATAGGCGCCCAGAAAAATTCCCGGTAACACCTGATGAAAGCGATAAGTCAGACAAGCCGCAAGCGCAATACCAGCCGGGAAAAAGATCACTGCAGTAAACGTATTGATCGCAGAAATCTGCAGACTGAGCCAGCCGCTTGCCAGGTAGACAAGGAAAACAACCAGGTTGACGGCTGTGGCAATGAATAACCGGCGCTTCAGAAACAACACGCTCTTCTCCACATGAAATGTTTTCCTTTCCTTTCGCTGTGCAACACTGCGCGATGGAGATTGATACAAACTAAGCCCACTATGGCTATCGGCGCCGATTAAGGCATCATCAATTTTTTTAACGATTCGCTTGATTCATAGTGCGCAAATCAATTCCCTTTAGCGCATCCTCTTACTCATCATAACCCTAAGTGCTTGTTTATGCTGCCCTGCTCACTGCAATTACAATCCGGTGATGGAAAAACTGACTTTTAACGCATAGAATAGTCGCTTCTATGGTGGCCTGCATCGGTCTCCTCGCGACGATATGTTGGTCAACCCGTCAGGCCCGGAAGGGAGCAGCGGAGCCTTCGGACTCGGGCGCCGAGATCCGGCTGGTGTGGGTCACCACCCTTATTGGACAAGGTCAACGTATAGCTGATGAGTTATCTGGTTCTGGCCCGCAAGTGGCGTCCTAAAACCTTTGCGGAAGTCGTTGGGCAACAGCATGTTCTGCGCGCCCTGATCAACGGCCTCGATCAGAACCGTCTGCATCACGCTTTTCTATTTTCCGGTACCCGCGGCGTCGGTAAAACGACCCTGGCCCGCATTCTCGCCAAATCGCTGAACTGTGAACAGGGCATCAGCTCAACTCCCTGTGGAGAGTGTCAAAGCTGTACCGAAGTGGACAACGGTCGCTTTGTTGATTTAATCGAAGTTGATGCGGCTTCACGCACTAAAGTCGATGACACCCGGGAACTGTTGGATAACGTGCAATATGCACCTAGCCGTGGTCGTTACAAGGTTTATCTCATCGACGAAGTGCACATGCTCTCCACCAGTAGTTTCAACGCTCTGCTGAAAACCCTGGAAGAGCCGCCTCCGCACGTAAAATTCCTGTTTGCTACCACCGATCCGCAGAAATTGCCGGTGACCATCCTGTCGCGCTGTCTTCAGTTTAATCTGCGGCGGCTGGATTTAACCCAAATCAGTGAGCATCTCGCCTTTATCCTGCAACAGGAACAGATTCAGTTTGAACCGGAAGCACTGACTCAGCTCGCCCGCGCAGCCGATGGTAGTATGCGTGATGCCCTGAGCCTGCTGGATCAAGCTATCGCTTTCGGTGCCGGTGAAGTCAGCAGCGATACCGTTTTCCAGATGCTCGGCAGCATCAGTCAGGATCAACTCAGCGATCTGCTTCAGGCGCTATCTCAACAGGATGGCAAGGCTTTGCTTGCTCAATCTGCCGAACTGGCCGCACTGGGTCGGGATTTTGCCGTGGTAATGGACTCATTGCTGGGCGCATTGCAGCAAATCGCCACGCTGCAACTCGTGCCCGACATGGACTTGCCCGAATCCCTGTCACCACGGCTGACAGAACTGGCCAGAGACTTCGATCCGGAAACCATACAACTGCTCTATCAGATCGCACTGAATGGCAAACGCGATCTGTCATGGGCCGCCGACCCGCAGAGCGGCTTTGATATGACACTGCTCAGAATGCTGAGCTTCCAGCCGCAGACTACTTCAGCCCCGGATACTGGAGACCAGCCGCTAAAAAAGTCGCCCTCGCCCCGTAAACCGGCCGTGAGTTCACCGCCGGTTGCAACACCGGTGCCTTCCGAGCCCCAACCCACTTCCGCCAGGCAAGCCCTGAAACAGGCTTTATCCAGTCAGGACGATGAGACCCTGGTAGTTCAACCACAACGTCCCCAATTGCCCCCTCAAGCAGATCCGGCACCAGTGCAGGAGGCCACACCCCGGGCCACGGTGTCATCGACTACACCGGAACCCACCCCGGCAGCAGTGAAAGAACCTCTCAGCCAGCCTGAACCGGTCACGGCGGACACACTGATTTCTGTGGACTTGTCGCCGGCGAACTGGACCCAAATCATCGCCGAATTAAAGCTCTCCGCACTCACCCGCCAGCTTGCAGAAAACAGTGCCTTGATCCGAACAGAACATCAGGCCGTGCACCTGTCATTGTCATCAGAACTGGGGCATCTGGCGACAGACAAATCCAAGCAACGCCTGCAAGCGGCCCTGTCAAAAAGACTGGGGCAGGAACTCAAAGTGGTGTTTGCTGATCCAACAAAACATGTTGAAGCTGGCCCGACGCTTGCCGTGGAGCGTGCCGAACAGGCAGCGGAAAAACAACAACGGGCGATTGATGCGATTCACAACGACCCTGCTGTGGAAATCATCAAAAATACTTTTAATGCTCGTATAATTGAGCAATCAATCAAACCTGTCGATTAACAAGAGGAATTGCCATGAAAGGTGGATTAGGCAACCTGATGAAACAGGCCCAGCAAATGCAGGCCAATATGGAAAAAGCCCAGCAGGAACTGGCCCAGATGGAAGTCATCGGCCAGGCCGGCGGTGGCATGGTCAAAGTGACCATGACCGGTAAACATGACGTCAAACGTATCGAGATTGAAGACACACTCTACGAAGACGATAAAGAGATGCTGGAAGATCTGATCGCGGCAGCGGTCAATGATGCCAACCGCCAGGTGGAGAAAACCACTCAGGAACGGATGTCAGGCATGATGCCACCCGGCATGAAAATGCCATTTTAAGTCTGACCTATGGCGACACTCGGACCCAGCATTGATGAACTGATACAGGCCCTGCGCTGCTTACCCGGTGTGGGGCCAAAATCTGCTCAGCGTATGACTTTTAACCTGCTTGAGCGTAACCGTGACGGCGCTGAAAGGCTCAGCAAAGCGCTGCAGGAAGCACTCGGTAATGTGCGTCATTGCCAACGCTGCCGTATTCTTTGCGAGAGTGAGCTCTGTGTCCGATGTCGTGATGAGCGCCGTCAACAGGATACAATCTGCGTTGTCGAAATGCCCAGCGATGTACTGGCAATCGAGCAGGCAACCCACTACCAGGGACAATATTTCGTGTTATCCGGTCATTTGTCTCCATTGGATGGCATCGGCCCTGAAGCTCTGGGTATCCCGAGGCTGGTAACGTGGTTGGATGAGGGACAGATTGGCGAGCTGATTCTGGCCACCAACCCCACCGTGGAAGGTGAAGCTACTGCGCATTACATCAGTGAATTGGCTCGTGCCCGCCAGATCAAAGTGACCCGACTGGCGCACGGTATTCCTCTGGGAGGAGAGCTTGAGTTTATTGACAGTGGTACACTGTCTCATGCGTTCTCAGGTCGCGAATCGATTTGAGGTTACCTGTTTAAAGAGAGCATCCGCCCATGGCCCAACAAGCTGCGCCTTTTGAGTTGCTTAAAGCTTATCCCGGCGTCATTCACCGCCAGCCCCTGTTTATTCCCAACCAGCTGGATGTCGACAGTTACCACCTCTCATTTCTTGGCCTGGATGGCGGCAAACTCGATGATGACGCGCCCGTCCCCGGCTTTATTGAGCAACTTCCCGGCATCCTGCAAAGCATCAGCCACCGGCAAAAAGCCCTGCTCACCATCCCCGAGTCCTGGCAAAGTGCCCTGCTGGCATTACCCAACATCGGTATGTCTCTGACGCTGGATATCAATGGCGCTGACTTACCCCAGTTCAGCAACACGGCCTTTAGTTTCGCCGGTCACGCTGATAGCAACAGCGAACGCCGAACTCAAACACTGTTGATCGACATGGATCAATTCCAGCCACACACTCTCTCCGAGTTTCTGCCACAGTGGCGCCAGCGCCACCGTGTTCTGTGCGCCATGAATGTCAACGCGGGCGATCAATACCAGTTCTGCCGAAGTCATGATGTCGATTTACTGCAAGGTTTTTTCTACACGCTGCCGCAAGCCAGTGAAAAAAAGGTGATCGGCCCCTCTCAGCAAACCCTGATGGAACTACTGGTCAAATTACAGGAGCCGGATGTTGAGCCTGATGATCTGGCAGCCACCATTAACCAGGATGTGAGCCTCAGCTACAAACTGCTCCGTCTCATCAATTCAGCCTTTTTTGGATTGCCGCGTGAAGTTGGCAGCACCAAACAGGCGGTGACGATGCTGGG
The DNA here is from genome assembly GCA_965229455.1 of uncultured Methylophaga sp. Lineage (GTDB taxonomy): Bacteria > Pseudomonadota > Gammaproteobacteria > Nitrosococcales > Methylophagaceae > Methylophaga. The sequence continues at coordinate 944,734 of OZ245877.1, read as the reverse complement.
TATCAATAAAGTCAAAACCTGGGCAAGTCTGTTGTGTCTGTCCAGCATGGATGACAAACCCAACGAATTGCGCAGTGTGGCAATGATAAGAGCCCGGATGTGTGAACTGCTGGCCAAATATTACAAAGGTCAGTCGGATACTTTTTTTGCGGCGGGCCTTTTCTCTACACTGGATGCACTCATGGATCGTCCAATGTCGCAGATTGTTGAACGATTGCCCTTGTCCGCCGAGCTCAAAACTGCGTTAATCGAGCGAAAAGGGCCTGCCGGTTTTGCGCTTCACGATACGCTCGCATATGAGCGCGGTCACTGGCAGGTGCTGCAACATTCCCCGATTCCAAAAGAAGTGCTGGTCAGAACCTATCTTGATTCCATAAACTGGGCTAAAGAACTGAATTTACAACTACAAGATTGATGCTATGTCTATCACATGGTTAGCGGCCACAACACAAAGTCGCTTTCCGCCAGTCGAACAGGCGACGGAGCATGGTTTACTGGCTGCAGGTGGTGATCTATCTGCCGAAAGGCTGCTGGATGCCTATCGCCATGGTATCTTCCCCTGGTTCAATAAAAATGACCCCATTCTCTGGTGGTGCCCCGATCCACGCATGGTGCTATACACCGACCGTGTTCACATCAGTAAAAGCCTGAAAAGACAGCTGCGAAAACAGGATATTACGGTCACACTGGACACGGCTTTCGAACAGGTCATGCACGCCTGCTCGGCCCCCAGAGCCAATCAACCCCTGGATCCGGATAACCGCACCTGGATTCACGAAGAAATGATCAAAGCCTATAGCGAACTGCACTCGCTGGGTTACGCCCACAGCGTCGAATGCTGGCAACAAAATCGACTGGTCGGTGGTCTCTATGGTGTGGCAATCGGTAAGGCTTTTTTTGGAGAATCGATGTTCAGTTTTGTGACTGACAGTTCCAAAATCGCCCTGGTCGCATTGTGTCAGCAACTAAAACGTTGGGACATGCCAGTCATTGATTGTCAGATTTACTCCGACCACCTGGCCCGGATGGGGGCTGAAGAAATACCAAGAGAAGTATTTCTGGGCCAGCTTCAGCAGCTTTGTTATCAGCCCGCTGTCAGTTCGCCCTGGCACATTGATCCGGATCTGCCGTTAAGCTTATGAGTCTCGACTTTTATCAGGATCAACCTCATGCCTGCTCCTATCTGGAAGGGAGACGGGCAAGAAATATCTATCCTGATCCCAACAAGCCTGCCAGCAAGGCGCTATACAGCCATCTGATTCAGCATGGTTTCCGTCGCAGTGGTGATCATATCTATCGCCCCTTCTGCCCGGACTGTGAAGCCTGCATCCCGGTCAGGATCGATCTGGGACAATTCAAACCCAACCGCAGTCAGCGTCGCTGTCTCAAGCAAAATCAGGATATTGAAATGCGGGTGCGGCCGGCGGAATTCAATCATGAACATTTTGAACTCTACCGCCGTTACCTGTCTGGACGGCACCCGGGTGGGGGTATGGATAACCCAAGTAGTGACAGCTATATCAACTTTCTGACCAGCAGTTGGTGCGATACGGCGTTCATCGAATTCAGGCTGGGTGAGAAACTGGTTGCCGTCGCAGTCACTGATTTCATCAATGATGGCGCATCTGCTTTCTATACCTTTTTCGACCCCGATATGCCCAAGCGGGGGCTCGGGACTTTCGCCATCCTGAAACAGATCGAGCTGACAAGAAACTATGGCCTGTCATGGCTTTATCTGGGGTACTGGATCGAAGAAAGCCCTAAAATGCGCTACAAAACGCGCTTTTCGGCGCTCGAAGCCTATCAGTCCAATTGGCGTAAATTAGATAAAAGCTTTGAATAATCAGTGATATTACGGCAAAATGATCTTTTTAACCCTAAGGTTCATGAGAGTTTATGGCAAAAGAAGATCATATTGAATTTGAAGGCACGGTGATTGATACCATGCCCAACACGACTTTCCGTGTTGAACTGGAAAACGGGCACGTGGTCACAGCCCACATCTCCGGCAAAATGCGTAAAAACTACATCCGCATTCTTACCGGCGATAAAGTGACTGTTCAGCTTACCCCTTACGACCTGAGCAAAGGCCGCATCGTTTACCGCGCACGCTGATTGACAGCCATGCCCCGCATGGCATCAATGCCTTCCCCCCCCGCTGCAGAGCTATTTTAACTGAGTCGGACTGACTCAGATGAAATCGGGTTGTTTGTGCTTGCCAAACAGCTGACCCAGCCCGATCAGAATCATGACTACGAACGCCACCAGCGTCCAGCCGGGAATGCTCAGGCCCAGGAATGTCCACATTACATCAGCGCATTCGCCTGAGCCTTTCAGTACCATATCAATCGCCTGGCTAAGCGGAAAGTTTTCCACGATGAAATTCAAGCCAGGCCCACAGGTCGGCACCTGATCGGCAGGTAATTGCTGTAACCAGACATGGCGCCCAGCTATGGCAGCGCCAATACCGGCAAAAAGCACCACAAAAAAGCCGTACACGCGACGACCTGTATTCACGGGGTTGTGCATTGCGCCCAGCAGAAAAACAACGGCGACAGCCAATACCATGACCCGCTGCAGAATGCACAGCGGACAGGGATCAAGATGTTCAATAAACTGGAAATAGCCAGCCACCAGCAACATGCTCAGACAGGCTAGAAAACCCACCAGAAAAACCCCACGAAATGTGTTCAAAATGGCCCCCTTAGATGCATCAATTTGTGCTAAGTTATCTTAAAAAGCCTGACGTTTAAAGGAGTAATGCGATGGAACAGGACAATTTTGAGAAAAAACTGGTCGACGCTTACGACAAAATGATGGCACGGGTCCATGATTTGCTTGATGATGCAGAAGAACAGACCATGCCTACACTGCAACGTAACATCGACAAAGCGCGTCAGCGGGCCGTTGAACTCCGTGAACTGACCAGCGAAGAGGCGGATAAAGTGGCAGCCTACGTCAAGCGGGATCTGCATGAAGCTGCTGATTACATCAACAAGACCGGCAAGGAACTATCCAACTGGTTCAGTTTTGACCTGCGTCTGGTAGAAGAACGCATGCTGGAACTCTTCGCCCGGGCGGCCGATAAAACCCGGCTGGAATGGAACCGCCTCGCCAGCCAGGCACGTTGGTCGCAGGAATATCATACCGGCGAAATCGCCGCCGTCGGGACACTTGTCTGTGATGATTGTGGCTGTGAAATGCACTTCAAGAAAACCAGCCGGATTCCGCCTTGCCCGAGATGTCATAAAACCGTCTTCAAGCGGGCACGCAAAGTCTGAGCTGGCGTCTAGGATTCAGCTTCATCCCAGTGCCAGGCCCCAATAGCCACCAGATCGCACAGGGCGTGAACAGCTGAAGGCAGTTCACGTAGAACTTTCAGCGTATCGACTGCAATAGGCTTGTCGCCACATAACACCGGCAGAGCCTCTGCTGCCTGCTTATCCACACTAATGCTCTCGCCGGCAGCATAGACGCTGAAATCCGCCTCCGTCTCCAGCCAGGCAAGGCGAATATAGCGGTTACGTATCAGCCGATGTCCTCCCAGCAACTTTTCAGCCAGTTCGGCTTCGCTCACCGGCTCACTGGTGCTCAGTTCGGCCAGCCACTGCAAACTGGGCTTGGTCTCTGTCATCAAACGCCCCACCGCATCACTGATCCAGTGATCTGATTGCTCGATCAGGTTCATCAGGCTTTTCTTAAAACGACTTAGTGATGCTGCATCAATTGACATGTCATCTTCCGCGAGCTGGAGACCCGGGTCACGATAGCGCTGCATACCCAGCTCCTGTTCCGTCAGGGTTTGCATAAAAGCGTCCAGCAACTCCAGTTGGGTCGGTGCCCGGAAGCCCACTGAAAATGTCATACAGTCATTCTGTGCAACACCATGATGCGCAAAGTGAGGCGGTAAATACAGCATATCGCCGGGTTTGAGATCCCAACTTTCATCCGCTTCAAACTGTTTGAGGATTTTCAATTCCAGGCCATCGATAAATTCAGCTTCCTGCAAGGGAGCATGACTGATCTGCCAGCGCCGGACTCCCATGGCCTGCAGCAAAAATACATCATAACCGTCTGTATGGGGTCCCACACTGCCACCCTCCGGTGCAAAACTCACCATCAGGTCATCACGCCGCCACGCTGGTATAAAATTAAATCGGCGCATAACGCTGGCCAGTTCCGGCACATGTTTATCGACATCCTGTACCAGCAGTGTCCAGTGAGTTGCCGGCAACGCAGCAAAGTCGATGTCAGTGAACGGGCCATGGCGTAGTTCCCAGGGACCACTATTACCCTGCTCCAGCACCAGCCGTGATTCAATTTCTTCTTCACAAGCGAGCCCGGCCAGTTCCTCAACACTCAGGATAGGGTCAAAGCCTGGCCAGGCCTGGCGGATCAGCAGCGGCTTTTTCTGCCAATACTGGGTCAAAAACTGTTGCTGGGTCAGCTCACTATTAAAAAAAGCGCTCATAAACGTCCTGCAATATCACTTAAGCTGTGGCTGCCAGCTGGCCATGATCGCGGTTTCCGCCCTGCCGCCGGCCACAATGCAAGAGATCGATAACGGTAGACCCCATTCAGCGCTCCGGCTCCACATCAAATACCACATTATTGAGTGCGATAATTCTAACTTTGGTGCCTTTGGCGCAGTCTGGCCCCGACACTTTCCAGGTCGAGTCATCCAGCCGTATTTTACCCACGCCATCGGTAATCGGCGATGTCAGTGTTACCACTCTGCCAATATACTGTTCGCCGCGACGGTTCAGGTTGGGCTCATCACTCAGAATCGGATTTTTCAGATAATAGTGTCGCCACAGGATGATGCTGAAAACCGAGAGTAATGCAAACACAAGCAACTGAATCTGCCAGGCCATTTCCGGCATGAGTAATAACGCCAGACCGGTCAAAAAAGCAGCAATAGCCATCCACAGCGCAAAAAAGCTGGGAGCCAGAATTTCAATAATCACCAGGATTACGGCGAATATCCACCAGTACCAGAAATCAATTTGCCAGGACATACTCAGGCTCCTTTCCTGGTAAAGGCCTGTTTGGCCAGTTCAGTAATACCCGCCACCGAACCAATCACATTGCTGGCTTCCAGTGGCATCATGATGACCTTGTGATTATCCGCTGACGCCATTTCTTTCAGCGCTTCCACGTATTTTTGAGCAACAAAATAATTGACCGCCTGGATATCACCCTTGGCAATGGCCTCCGACACCATCATCGTCGCCTTGGCTTCGGCTTCAGCCAGCCTTTCCCGAGCTTCGGCATCACGAAATGCGGCTTCACGCCGACCTTCGGCTTCCAGCACCGCAGCCTGCTTTTCTCCTTCAGCACGAAGAATCTCTGCCTGTCTGTCACCCTCGGCATCCAGGATATTGGCGCGTTTTTCACGCTCGGCTTTCATCTGCCGGCCCATGGCTTCCACTAGGTCGGCGGGGGGTTCGATATCCTTGATTTCGATGCGGGTGACTTTGACACCCCAGGGAGTCGTGGCGTCATCAACGACGCCCAGCAAGCGGGTATTGATTTCATCGCGCTTTGACAGTAATTCATCCAAATCCATTGAGCCCATCACAGTCCGGATATTGGTCATCGTCAGGTTTAGAATGGCATTGTCCAGACCACTGACTTCATAGGCGGCCTTGGGTGCGTCAATCACCTGAAAAAATACTACGCCATTAACCCGTACCATGGCGTTGTCTTTGGTAATAATTTCCTGCGAAGGCACGTCGAGCACCTGCTCCATCATGTTGATTTTATGACCGATAGTGTCGATAACCGGAACAATCAGGTTCAAGCCCGGACGCAAGGTGCGGGTATAACGACCGAAACGTTCTACAGTGTATTCCATACCCTGATGGACAGATTTGACCCCCATCAGAACAATCACCACTGCCAGGACTAAAAAGAAGACGACAAAACTCGAAAATCCATCCATCTGCGTGCTCTCCAGGTTTAATCAGCATTGATCAAGCTGATAATAGCAGTAATCAGCCAGTGGGCGTATGACTTGAATCTTGTCGGTTATTCGATGGACAATAAGCCCGACCCCAAACTTCAAGGTTGCCATGAATCTCAATACATTTTTTTTACGCGTCGCTCTGCTGGCTACACTCAGCATCTTGAGCACCAGTGCTTTTGCTCAACAGTGGTATCACGTTGAACTGGTCGTTTTCGAGCGCTTGAGCGGTGCCAACGCCGAGCACTGGCCAGTCATGAACAATATCCGTAGTGGCAGCCTGAGCCCGCAAATGGCTAATAATCAGATTCAGCCAGCCGCTGTGGAAACACTTGCCGGCGTTTCTCAGCGTTTGCAGAATGCCTCGAATTACCGCGTGCATTATCACAAAGCCTGGCAACAGCCGATGCTCAGCAAAGGGAGCGCCCGTTCAATTCAAATCAATTCTGATAATGGCCTGGTAGAGGGTGCGCTCAAGCTTTACCGCGTCAATTACCTGCATGCGGATATTGATCTGTGGTTCAAAGAGAACGGCAGTAGTCTCAGCAACTGGAATGCAGCGACACCTGACGGCGTGGACCTGGGCGGACCACGCAACCCGAACCTGTCGCAGATTCGGCGAATCAAATCCAAAGCCTTGAATTACTTCGACCACCCGCGTATCGCCGCTATTCTACAACTGACCCCGGTCGCCGCCCCGGCGTCGGCGGTATCCAAAACCCCGGAAAGCTACTCACTGCCGGAGACTAGCGAAGCGACTGAAGGCCAATAACACCCGCGATCACTGCCTGCACATTCTCCATACCTGCGGCCAGCGTCTGTTCAATCTCGGTCATGCTCAGCTCGGCATCAGTAACGCCAGCAGCCCAGTTGGCGACCACTGCCAGCGTGGCATAGTGAATGCCGGCTTCTTTAGCAAGATAAGCTTCAGGCATACCGGTCATACCCACGAGATCGCAACCATCTCTTGCCATGCGTCTGATCTCTGCTGCGGTCTCCAGTCTCGGTCCCTGCACGGCACCATAGGTGCCACCATCTACCGGGTTCAAAAACAGCGCTTGCGCTACTTTCAAAATGGCTGTTCGAACTGACGGCTGGTAAGGATGCGTGAAATCGATATGTTTGTCGGGGCTGAAAGCATCGCTGAAAAAGCTCTGTTCCCGGCCATGGGTGTAATCAATAAGCTGATCCGGCACCGCCAGTGTCCCCGGCCCGTATCGCTGACTGATGCCACCCACGGCAGCCACAGCCAGAATATGTGTCACACCCAGCTGCTTTAAGGCATCAATATTGGCGCGGTAATTGACGCGGTGTGGTGCGATTTGATGCTGATCGCCATGCCGGGGTAGAAAGACCACCTGCTGGCCGTTCAGCTGGCCGATTTTCAGGGGTGCCGACGGCATGCCATAAGCTGTTTCGATATCGCGGCTGTCATCAATAATCAGCCCCGGATATTGCGTCAGACCGCTGCCACCGATAATACCAATCATGATGAAGGCTCCCTGACGGCATAAATCGCCGGCAGATTTCGCCAGTATCCGGCCATATCCATACCAAAGCCGAAAACATACCGATCCGGCACCGTCAGTCCCAGGTACTCCGGTATGGTTCCGACTTTGTCTTGACGAATTTTATCCAGCAGACAGGCACAGCGCACAGAAGCCGCCCCGGCTTCATGGCAATACGCTCTTAATGCTGCCAGTGTCTGTCCCTGGTCGTAGATATCTTCCACCAGCAGAACATGTCGCCGGTTTAAATCAACCCGAGGCTCAGATTGCCAAACCAGCTCGCCTCCCACCGTTTTGTCACCGTAACGGCTGGCATGAATGTAATCGAGCTCCAGTGGGAACAACAGCCTCGGCAGCAGATGTCCAGTTGTCATCACCGCCCCGTTCATAACACAGAGCACCACCGGTGCCTGCTCCTGGTAATCCCGGCTCAGCGCCTCAGCCATTTCGTCCAGGGCCTGATTGATATCATCCATGTCGTAAAGCAGGTCTGCCTGCGCCAGCATGGCCTCGTATTCTGTCATCTTATTTTGTTCCTCTTGGCTGAAGGGCTTGCCGATCTCTCATATAATGTCAGATTTGGCTTTGGGATAAATCATGCGCCGATTCTGGCCGCTTATTATTTTCGCCCTGATGCTGATCGTCATCGGACTGGTCAGTCAGCGAGATCTCGCATCACCTCAACAAACAGCAGAGACCGGTTATCAGCGCATTATTTCACTGGCGCCCAGTATTACCGAAACACTTTTCGCTATTGGTGCAGGCGATAAACTGGTCGCAGTGACCGATTATTGCGATTATCCCGCTGCGGCTCGCTCACTGCCCACTGTCGGTGGTTACACAGATACCAGCCTGGAAGCCATTGTGGCGAAAAAACCGGATCTGGTCATCATGCTACAGGGCCAGCAACGACTGCGTCAGCAGCTGCAGCAACTGGGTATCAGCACTCACAGCATTGATAATACGACGCTGTTCGGTATCCAGGCCGCCATTGCCAGTACCGGTCAGGTGACCGGACATGAACAGCAGGCAAATGCTTTGCTGGCTGAGATTGAACAAAAAATCAACGCAGTACGCGCCAGAGTCGAATCTCAGCCACCAGTGCGCACCCTGGTGTCGATTGCCCATTATGTTAACAGCGATCAGCTGGAAACCGTCTATGTCGCCGGCCAGCATGATTTTTATAACGACCTGCTCAAGCTAGCCGGTGGTATCAATGTATACCAGGGAACCAGAGTCATGGTGCCTTCGGTGAGCGAGGAAGGCCTTATCCGGATGAATCCGGATGTTATCATCGATGTTTTCCCGGAAGCCGACGACCATCAAAGCGATATGGATCTTGTAATGCAACAGTGGCAGCAATTGAGCAGCGTCAGCGCCGTTCAGTCCGGTCGGGTACATATTATCCAGCGTGATTATGGCAGTGTCCCCGGCCCCAGAATCATCAAGCTGTTAGAAGACTTTGCCCGCCTGTTACATCCACAGCTCGACTGGAATGAGGCCACTGATGATTGAGATACGGGCGCTGGATGTACGACTGCAGGAAAAAACACTGTTATCCAACATCAGCTTTTCTCTGAATGCGGGTGATTATCTTGTGGTGGTAGGTCCCAACGGAGCCGGCAAAAGCAGCCTGCTCAAAGCGATGATGGGCATAATCGATATCAACAACGGCGAGATTTTGTTCCATGACCTGCCGCTTTCAGCCTATCCCCAGCGTGAACTCGCCAGACTGATCAGCTATGTACCGCAAAACAGCGGCCGCGAGTTACCGTTTGCAGTAGAAGATTTTCTCAAAATGTCACGTTACGCCCATCACTCGGCGCTGTCAGAATGGCAGCCGGAGGATCAGGCTGCAGTGGAAGATGCACTGCGTATCACCAACACCGCACAGTTCCGCCATCGCCAGATGGCCACCCTCAGCGGAGGTGAAAGCCAGCGGGTTATGATTGCCGCGGCACTGGCCCAACAAACACCGGTGATGCTGCTGGATGAGCCTACCAGCTACCTGGATCCGCATCATCAGGTTGAAGTCCACCGGGTGATCGCAAGATTGAACCAGCAACTGGGGATGACCGTGATTGAGGTCAGCCACGATATCAACCATGCTGGGCAGAGAGGCCGTCAGGTACTGGCCCTGGCCGAGGGTGAAGCCGCCTGGCAGGGTCCCGGTGAAATCTTCCTGGAACCGGAGCGTCTGCGGCGACTCTACCAGCAGGACTTTGTCTTCGTCACTCATCCGCGCAGTGGTCGGACCATTGCACTGGCAGATGCTTTATGACCACATCAACCAAACTGGCCCTGCTCTCTGCCTTAAGCCTGGCTATGATGATACTGGCCCCCTTTGCCGGTCTGGGAGACATCACAGACGAAGTGGTCAGACAACAGATCCTCTTCGAAATCCGTCTTCCCCGCACCCTGTTTGCTTTTGTCGCCGGGGCCGGTCTCGCCCTCTGCGGTATGGTATTTCAGGCGATGTTTCATAATCCTCTGGCGACGCCATTCACACTCGGTGTCGCCAGTGGCGCCTCTTTCGGTGCGGCTTTAACCGTGTTTCTGGGATTGAATATTTCACTGCTGGGTTTTGATGCCATCACGCTGGGCGCCTTTATCGGGGCGCTGGCCGCCATCAGCTTCGTCTATGGCATCAGCCGTCTGCATTACGGCTTTTCGATTGAAACCCTGCTACTGACCGGGGTCGCCACCAGCTTCTTCTTCTCCAGTTTGATTCTGTTCACACAATATCTCAGTAATATCAATGACTCTTTCCGGATTCTGCGCTGGTTAATGGGGGGGCTCAGTATCAGTGGTTATCAATCACTGTTACAGCTACTGCCAATAGTGGCTTTCAGCGCGGGTGTGATGATCTGGCTCAGTCGTGAGCTGAATCTGTTGATGGCCGGTGATGATATTGCGATCAGTCGTGGTGTCGCCGTCAAACGTGTTCGCTACCTGCTGTTCTTTACCACCTCACTCTGCGTTGGTGCGATTGTGGCCCTGTGTGGACCGATTGGTTTTGTGGGCATGATGGTGCCCCATATCTGCCGTCTCATTATCGGCACTGACCATCGCTGGCTGATTCCCGCCACACTGATTTTTGGCGGCGGTTTTCTGATTCTGTGTGACACTGTGGCAAGACTTATCATTGCCCCAGCTGAATTACCCGTCGGTATTATTACCACGCTGCTGGGCGGGCCTTTTTTCCTGTGGCTCCTGGTACGTAGCCGTCGCGCAGCTTGACCCTCCCTCACACGCATGTGATCATCAATTTAACATTGAGAGTGCAACACCAACGAGGCAGCTGTGACAGCAAGGAATGGGCTGGTTTTGATTGTTCTGGTGATAGCGATAAGCTCACCATTGCAGGCCTATTCTCTACCCGAAAACCTGCCGGTCCCCGATCATCCGCAACTGGCTATCTTCACTGACAATCACCAGCCTATCTGGCTGAACGAGCAGCAACTCAGCCAACAGGGCCAGCAAGCGTTGCGCTTTCTCTCCACGGTAGCCCAGCACGGGCTGGAACCTGAAGATTATCATCTGCCCCTGCTGCAACAGTTATCCTCACCCGACAATACCGAACACGCCCGCTATTTTGAGCTGCTGCTGACGGATGCTTTACTGGATCTGATTCACGATCTGGCAATTGGGCGGCTGGATCCGGCCCAGGCCGATCCCCAGTGGCATATTCAGCGCGATAACATAGACCCGGCAGCCACCCTGCAAAACGCCCTGCTGAGACCGCATCTCGACCAGACCCTGAATCAGCTGCTGCCGAAATCGAGCCAGTATCATCAGATGACTGAAGCCTTATCTGAATATCGTCATTATGTTGCCCGTGGCGGCTGGGAGACATTGCCGGAGAATATGCCCCGACTATTAAAACCGGGGACTGAGCATGAGGCAGTGCCGGCACTGCGCAGGCGCCTGTCTACAGAAGACTTTTACCAACCCCGCCCCTCGCTGGAGGATGCCACTCACTACGATGAAACACTGGTGCAGGCAATTAAACAATTTCAGCGTAAACATGGCCTGAAACAGGATGGCATTGTCGGCCCCAATACCCTGGCAGTCCTGAACCTATCAGCACAGGCCATAGTCGACAAAATCCGTATCAATCTCGAACGCTACCGCTGGTTACCTGACAATCTGGGCGAACGCTATCTGCTGATTAACCTGGGCAGCTATCAACTGACAGCCGTGGAAAATAATGACATCAAACTCAGCATGAAAGTGATTGTCGGTAAAGAGACCCGCTCTACCCCCAGTTTCAGTAGTGCCATGAGCCATATTGTGATCAACCCCTACTGGAATGTGCCTCACAAGCTTGCCAGGCGCGACCTGCTACCCAAACAGAAAAAAGACCCGGATTACTTTTTTCTTAATGCGTTCAATATTTTCCTGCGTGAAACCGGCTTTGAAAGCCCCGTCGATCCCTACCTGGTCAACTGGGATGAGGTGACTGCCGATAACTTTCCCTTCCGTCTGCAGCAACGTCCGGGGAAACAAAATGCCTTGGGCAGGCTCAAGTTCATGTTCCCCAATCCGTGGAGCATCTATCTCCACGACACCCCCGACAAGGCCCTGTTTGAGGAGACTCAGCGCAATTTCAGTTCAGGCTGTATCCGTGTCGAACAACCATTGGCGCTGGCCGAATTCAGTCTCAATCGTGACAATGCCAGGGAATCTGTCATCGACAAAATTGAAAGCGGGCGTAATCTGGGTGAAAAGCTGGAACAGCCGTTGCCGGTATATGCAGTTTATTTCACTGTCTGGCCTTACCAGGGCGAGGTTTTCTTTTCCGCCGATCCCTATAAGCGTGATCAGCGGATGCTTAAATTCTTGTAAGGCAAAAACTTTTGGTTATAATTGTTCAAATTTTGAACAACTGATGAGGTGAGCTCATGCTGGCAAAAAAGGGCAAAAAATCTCCCTATATCGACGGTGAAACCTGTGAATTCAGACGCCGTTTTCTGCAAATCGGATTAGGCGCCACTGCCACACTGGCCATGCCCAATGCTTTTGCCAACGTATTGAAGCAACCGGAACGTTCCATCAGCCTGATGAATCTTCACACCGGAGAACAAGTCAAAGCGACCTACTGGGCGGAAGGCACTTATCAGGCAGATGAGTTAAAGGCGATTCATCGTGTTCTGCGGGATCATCGCACCGGGGATATTCATGAAATCGATCAAAACCTGATTGAAATGATGAACCTGCTGCATCAAAAAATGCACGGCAAACAGCCCTTCCACGTTATCTCAGGTTATCGCTCACCAAAAACCAATCAAATGCTGCGTCAAAACAGTGATGGCGTTGCTAAGAAAAGTCTGCACATGCAGGGTAAAGCGATTGATGTGCGCCTGCCCGGGCGTCAGTTGGATGAATTGCGTAAAACGGCATTGGGCCTGAAAGTCGGTGGCGTCGGCTATTACCCTGGCTCAGAATTCATTCACATCGACACCGGTCGCGTGCGCAGCTGGCAGGGATAAAGGTCAGCTGAAGGCCTGCAATTCATTCATCAGTCTCTCAGCCAGCTCCCGGAAACGACGCATCTTTTTGTGATATTCACGGCTGAAAGTTTCATGTTCGCGCTGCATATCTTTGTGATTCAGCGCCATCATTTTATGCAGGCGCTTATTCTTTTCGATGTCTATATGGGAAGGACAAGCGGGCGGACACTGCTTTTCCAGTCCACAGTGATAACGGTTTAAGTCTTCGTTATGCTTGTCAATCCGTGCCTTGTGAACATCAAGTTTGGATGACTGTTCAGGCAGGGCTTTTTCCAACATGTAAAGCAGCGCTACCAGTCGCTGAGTTTCATGTTGCCAGTCTTCAATCTCCTGCCTCCAGCGTTCATCGTCCTGCTGCCACTGATCATTGATGAGTCTGAGCTTTTCCTGTTCGTCCATGCTTCGCCACTCCCGTCGGTGTCTCAACGCCTGGTGGTTATGCTTTATTATTGTTCGATAATATTACGCCTGTCGCTTGAAAAGTAAAATCTCAGATACCCATTTACAAATGGGCCTTTGATTAGACAGGACAGTCCAGCTAAATCCAAGTAAAATAACGGGTTTAATTCAGTACCTCAGGAAAGATCATCATGGCCGAGATCGTTGTTTGCGCCCTCTATAAATTCGTTACCCTGGATGATTTCCAGGCAAAGAAACAACCGTTGCTGGACTTCATGCTGAAGAATGAAATACGCGGTACGCTTCTGCTGGCCAAAGAAGGTATTAACGGCACAGTCGCCGGTTCACGTGACGCGATCAATGCCCTGCTGGATTACCTGAGACAGGATCCCCGACTCGCTGAAATCAGCTATAAAGAATCCTACACCGACAGTTCGCCGTTTATGCGAAGCCGGGTCAAACTGAAAAATGAAATCGTGACCATGGGGGTCGAGGGTATTGACCCCAAGCGTGTGGTCGGCACCTATGTCAAACCGACTGAATGGAACCAGCTGATTTCTGCACCGGATGTGTTACTGGTCGATACCCGCAACGATTATGAAGTTCAGGTCGGCACCTTCAAAAATGCGGTTAATCCGAAGACGGACAGTTTCCGCGAGTTTCCGGAATACGTTAAAAGCCATCTGGATCCTAACAAGCATAAAAAAGTCGCCATGTTCTGTACCGGCGGGATTCGCTGTGAAAAATCTACCGCTTACCTTAAAGAACAAGGCTTTGAAGAGGTCTATCACCTGGAAGGCGGTATTCTTAAATATCTGGAAGAAGTACCGGCAGAGCAGTCTCTCTGGGAAGGCGAATGTTTTGTGTTTGATGACCGCGTGACCGTTAATCATCAGTTAGAAAAGGGAGATTACGATCAGTGTCATGCCTGTCGCCTGCCAATCACCGAAGAAGATAAACAAAGCCCGCTTTATCAAAAAGGCGTGAGCTGTCCGCACTGTTACCATCAAACCACTGACGATCAGAAACGTCGGTTTGCTGAGCGTGAGAAACAGATTCAACTGGCCCGTCTGCGCGGTGAAGCCCATATTGGCCAGGAAACAGCCGAAGCCGCTGAGCTGAATCGCCGCAAGAAACGCCAACGCCGTGAAGCTGATAAACAAGCGACAGAAAAACAAGCATAACGCGGATATGCCTTCGCTGATTGTCAGTCTTTTTCTCTGTCTTTTTGCCTTCTCTGCCAGTGCAGAAACAAAACCCGCCGCCATTGCCAGTGCCCATCCGCTGGCAACACAGGCTGGTTTTGAAGTTTTACAGCAAGGGGGTAATGCCTTTGATGCCGCCGTCGCGGTGACCGCTGCGCTGGCCGTTGTGGAGCCGGCAGGTTCAGGCCTTGGTGGCGGCGGTTTCTGGTTGCTTCACCGGGCTGAGGATGGCTATCAGGTGATGGTTGATGGTCGTGAAATGGCACCGGGAAAAGCGCACAGAGATATGTACCTGGATCAGAATGGTCAGTTCCAGCCCGAGCGCTCACTGAATGGGCCTCTGGCTGCGGGCATCCCGGGAATCCCGGCCGGCCTGGTGCATTTAAGCCAGCAATACGGTGTTTTACCGCTGCATACCAGTCTGCAACCGGCCATTCGCTATGCCCGGGCGGGCTTTGCCGTCACAGAAGGTTATCAACATCTTGTCGGCTTCCGCCGTGATACCCTCCGTCAGTACCCTGAAGCCGCCGGTATTTTTCTCGATCAGGGTGAAATCCCTGCCATTGGCAGCATGATACGCCAGCCCGATCTTGCGATGACACTGACGTCGCTTGCCAACCAGGGACATAACGGCTTTTATCAGGGAGATGTCGCCGATAAGTTGGTTGCTTCGGTGCAGGAACACGGCGGTATCTGGACTCACACCGATCTCAAAAACTATCAAGTCATCGAACGCGAGCCGATCATCGGCAATTATCACGGCCACCGGATTACCTCGGCGCCTTTGCCCTCATCCGGCGGGATTGTACTGATGCTGAGTTTGAATCAGCTGGCCAGCTTTGAGCTGCAGCAAGCTGATGTCACTCAACGACGCCACTGGGCCGTGGAAGCCATGCGTCGGGCTTATTTTGATCGCAGCCGTTATCTCGGCGATGCCGATTTTATTGATGTACCGGCTCATCTCACCAGTCCGGCTTATGGCCGTGAGCTGAGCCGCAGTATTGACGCTGACAAAGCGACAAGCAGTGATGCTCTGCCGATTAACCAATCGGCCGGTGAAAACACCACGCATTTTTCCATTATCGACCAGCAGGGGAATCGTGTCGCGGCGACCCTCAGCATCAATTACCCGTTTGGCTCCGGTTTTGTCGCAGAGGGAACCGGCGTCCTGCTCAATGATGAAATGGATGACTTTTCCGCCAAAGAAGGCACGGCCAATGTTTATGGACTGGTCGGTAATCAGGCCAATGCCATTGAACCCTACAAGCGTCCTTTGTCGAGTATGTCGCCCACTTTTATTGAAAATGATGAACGCTTGATGATCACCGGCACCCCGGGCGGGAGTCGCATTATCAGTATGGTGCTGCTGAGTCTGCTGGATTTTGTAGACGGTCGTTCTGTTGAAGAGATTGTTGCTGCACCGCGCTACCACCATCAATATCTGCCCGATGTGATTCAACTGGAAAAAGACGGATTCAGTGAGGCTGAGATTGAGGCACTTACATCGCGTGGCCATGAGATCAAGCAACTTAATCGTCGCTATGGCGATATGCAGGCAGTGATGGTGAATAAAAAAAGCGGTGAAATCAACGCCGCCAGTGATCCCCGGGGTGAAGGACAGGCACAAGTCAGATCTGTTATGCCTTGAACCACCAGGTGATTTGTTTGGGCATCTCACCCTGTCTTGCCTGCGCCAGTGAAGCCGTTTCCAGAATAATCAGAACAACGATGGTCAAAGAAATCGGCAGCAAACTGAACCACCCCACCACCGCTAATTGAATACCCCGCATCACCTGATCCGCCTGCATCAGCAGAAACAGCCAGCCCAGTCCGAATAAGGCCAGCGACACCAGGTAAGACAATAACAGGAATCGCCCTCGACGCCAGGCCAGCAACCAGTGAGCATAAATCAAATCGGGCTGTGACCGTTTACCGGCACGCCGCATAATGGACGTCACTATACCGGTCGAAATCAACATAGGCAGGCCGACAATCAGCCACAACATCTCTGTGTTAAACAAAATCGCCGGCAGCAGGAAATGAACGACTGACAGGTTAAATAAAAGCCGCTCATGGGCATCACTAGCTCTTTTGGCATCTTCCGTCATCCAGCGACCTCCTCCTTCAGTTCCCTTTTCGACTCTCGGCCAGCGCGCTGGTTTCCAGCACAAACAGTAACAAAACCATCAACAGCGTCGGCACCACCGCGAGACGGCTGAATATCACCAGCATAATCGTGCCCATGTTGCTGTCCGTCTGCAGCAATGACATGGCTATACCCATAAGCATAATCAGCGCAGAAACGGCGTAGGCATAAAGCAGCCAGCGACAGTGCCGCCAGGCCAGTTGCCAATGCTGCTTTTGCCGGTCGTTAGCAAAGTGATGGTGTCGTGAGTACCAGCCTATCCAGGCGATACTGAGTAGCGAACCCAACAAAGCCAACCCCAGCAAAGGTAGCAAAACACCTGAGGCCAGCGCTACAATCGGAATCAGGATATGGAACAGCGCCAGGTTCAGCATCATTCTTTCATGGGGAACACTGGCTGGCAGAACGCGTGTTTGCATCTGTTTCCTTGCTATTACAGGATGCTTTTATGATGCCTCTAATTGACAGTCACTGCCACTTCGATTTTGATGCGTTCGACACGGATCGAGAACAGATTTTGGCACACTGCCAGCAATTAGGCCTGAGCCATATCGTCGTGCCGGGTGTCACACGGGCACGCTGGTCATCCCTGCTACAACTCTGTGATCAGCATCCGATGCTGCAACCCGCGTTGGGTCTTCATCCCATGTTCATGCAGGAACATGAAGAGGATGATTTGTCAGCTTTGGAACAGGCCATCAACACACATCAGCCGCTGGCGGTTGGTGAAATCGGTCTGGATTTCTTTGTCCCCGGGCACGACAAAAAAGCGCAGACGGCGCTTTTCAGAGCGCAAATTCAATTAGCGGAGCAATTTCAATTGCCGGTCATCCTGCACGTGCGCAAGGCCCATGATGAGGTACTCAAGGTACTGCGCCAAACCAAATTGAACGGCGGCATCGTACATGCTTTTAATGGCAGCATGCAGCAGGCTGAGTTTTATATGCAGCAGGGATTTGTGTTTGGTGTCGGCGGCGCGCTGACTTATCCCAGAGCACAGAAACTGCAGCGTCTGTTCACCGATCTGCCGCTGTCATCGATTGTGCTGGAAACCGATGCACCGGATATGCCCCTGGCGGGCCATCAAGGGGAACGCAATTCACCGGAAATGATTCCGCAGGTGTTGGAGAAACTCAGCGAACTTCGCCATGAAACAGCAGCAGAAATCGCGGCTGCCACCAGCGATAACTGTCGCAGGCTGCTAAAACTCAACTGAACACTGTCAGTGCGGGCATGAATTTTTCCTTTTCTCGGAACAGATGGGATGAACCATGGTAAACCTATCCTGTCTAGTAGGAAGTCAGCACATCAAGGCATCGGAACAACAGGAAATAAGGCATAGGACTCTTTATGGCCCAGACCCAGCTCGACGCAATTCTCGCGAGTATTAACAACGTCATTCTCGGCAAGCAACACCCCATCAAACTGGCCCTCACCTGCCTGCTTGCCAGAGGCCATTTGCTGATTGAAGATTTACCCGGTGTCGGCAAAACCACGTTATCCCATACCATTGCCAGTACCCTGGGGCTCACATTCCAGCGTATTCAATTCACCAGCGATATGCTGCCTGCCGATATTATCGGCGTGTCGGTCTACGAGCGTGACAGCGGCCGTTTCAGTTTTCATCCCGGTCCTATCTTTACCCAGCTGATTCTGGCTGACGAAGTCAACCGCGCTTCGCCAAGAACCCAGAGTGCACTGCTGGAAGCGATGGAAGAGCAGCAGGTCACTGTCGAAGGGACAACGCATACGCTGGCCTCACCGTTCTTTGTGATTGCCACCCAGAACCCGGCGAATCAGATTGGTACTTTCCCCCTACCCGAGTCGCAACTGGATCGCTTCCTGATGCGGATTGAACTCGGTTATCCCGATGCCAAGGCGGAACGCGCCCTGCTGCTGGGGCAGGATCGGCGTCAGTTACTGCGTGATTTGAAAGCGGTGGTCGACGTTGAGGATCTGCTGGCACTGCAGGAAAAAGCCAGCAAGTTACATGTGTCAGCGGCGCTGGTCGATTATGTTCAAAGCATTCTCAGCCATACTCGTGATTCCGGACACTATCACAATGGTCTCTCGCCCCGTGCTGGTCTGGGACTGCTACGTGCCGGTCAGGCATGGGCCATGCTGGAAGGCCGCGATCATGTGTTGCCCGAAGATATCCAGGCCGTCTTACCCAGTATCGTCAGTCACCGTTTGCAGCGGCGTGAAGAAGACAGCCCCGAAGACTGGATTGATCAACTGATCCATCAGGTTGCGATCCCCTGAGCCATGACCACGGCACTGGCAGAAATCTGGCATCGCCTCCGCGACAGCCAAAAACAACGCATTTATATCCTCCCGACCCGGCCCGGTTATGCTTATGCAGGTCTGTTGTTGCTGATGCTGCTCGGAGCAATTAACTACAACAACAGCCTGGGTCATCTGCTGAGTTTTCTGCTGGCCAGTCTGGGGCATGTCACGATGCACCACAGTCATCGTAACCTGCGCCAACTCTCAATCAGCGTGATTCCCACAGAAGCCGTATTCTGCGGACAAAAGGCGCGTTTCAAACTGACTGTCACCAATCAGGACAGTCGCGATCGTTATCAACTGGAAGTCGCTCACAAGAAAAACCAGGCGTTGCCTCGCTGGAAAATATTCAAGGCTTACGAGGCCATTCATAAAATCAGTCATATTGAGGCTGACAACACCTATTCCTGTACGCTGGAGTTGCCCACCCATCGCCGTGGCTGGCACTCACTCAATACCCTGAGACTGGCCAGTCTTTATCCGCTCGGCCTGTTTTACAGCTGGACTTTGTATCCGCAGTCGGCGCAGGTATTGGTGTATCCACAGGCAAAAGGCAAACGGCCATTGCCCCGTCCGCCCATTGGGGGAAAAGAACGTCTCAAAGGCGAACAAATCGGCGATGATGATTTTTCTGGTCTCAGGAATTACCGTGAGGGAGAACCATTACATCGGGTCGCATGGAAAGCGCTGGCCCGTGATGAAGTCATGCGCAGCAAACAGTTTTCCAGCCCACAGGGCCATGAATTACAGCTACGCTGGGAAGACGTCGACAGTCTTCCCGACACCGAGGCAAAGCTGTCGCAGCTAAGCAACTGGGTGATTCAGGCGGAGCGCAGTGGCCACCGTTATGGCCTGCAACTGCCGACCTCGCAGATTGAGGCAGGCAGCGGTCCGCAACATCAACATGTTTGTCTTAAAACATTGGCGCTCTATCATGGCTAAGGCAGATACTTCTCCCGATCATTACGCGATGAATAATCTCATCGCGACGCTGTTTATTGGCGCGCTGCCTCATTTTGTGTATCAACCATTCTGGGTCGGGCTGGCTTTTGCGCTGATGATGGGCTGGCGTCTGATGCACAACTATCGCGGCTGGCCACTGCCCGCTGCCAGTCGCTGGCTCAGAGTGTTACATAACGGTACCGCGGCTTTGGTCATTGTGCTTATTTTCGGTCAATTCGGTCTGACGATTGGACGTGATGCCGGTGCGGCGCTACTGACCATTATGCTTGCCTTCAAAGTGGTCGAAACCCGGTCACTGCGTGACTACTATCTCAGTTGTTATCTTGGCTACTTTCTGGTTATTACCAACTTTTTCTACAGTCAGAGCATGCTGATGGTGATACTGATGCTGGTCGTGGTGTTGCTGCTGACCGCCTGCCTGGTCAGTGTCAACAGCGAATCCTCAGCAATGTCGCTGAAGCAAAGGCTGAAACTGTCAGGCAAAATGGTATTGCAGGCTATCCCGGTCATGCTGATCCTGTTTGTGTTGTTTCCGCGTATTTCCGGTCCCATCTGGGGCCTGCCTCAAGATGCCGGAAGCAATACCACCACCAGCATGACGGAACAGATCACACTGGGCAACCTGCCTCAGCAGTCCGGCTCCACGGGCATCAATGACGAAATTCAGATGGGCAAAATCAGTCAACTGATTCAATCTGATGAAATCGCCTTTCGGGTCGAGTTCGAAAACGACAATTTGCCGCCCACATCCGAGCGGTACTGGCGTGGACCGGTATTGTGGAAAACTGACGGCACCGTCTGGTCCCCACTGGCACCGGGTGGAAGCAGTGACTCGCCGCCTCAGATTGCTGTCAGAGGTTCAGGCTACAATTACACCATGACCCTTGAGCCGCATAATAAGCGCTGGTTATTCGCGCTGGATTTACCGACGGAGAAGCCGACAGGTATGTCGAGTTATCTCAGTGCCGACGCCAGACTCAACAGCAGTGAAGCAATAAAAAACCGGGTCCAGTATTCACTACAGTCTTACACCGACTACCGCCTTAACGCTGCTGCCGATCCCCATCTCTGGGCAGCGCTGCAACTACCCGATGGTATGCATCCCCGCACTCGTCGCCTGGCCAATGAGTGGAAGCAGCAAAGTGAAAATGCGCAGCAATACATTGACCGGGTACTGGCTTTTTTTAATCAGGAAAACTTCAGTTATACCCTGTCACCGCCCGTGCTTCAGGGCGACACTGTGGATCAGTTTCTGTTCGAGAGTCGTGAAGGCTTTTGCGAACATTACGCGGCCAGCTTCACCATTCTGATGCGGGCGGCAGAGATACCGGCCCGTATCGTCACCGGCTACCAGGGTGGTGACGTCAACCCGGTCGATAATGTACTGACAGTCCGTCAGCGCGATGCCCACGCCTGGACCGAAGTCTGGCTCCCCGAACGCGGCTGGGTTCGCATTGATCCGACCTCGGCGGTGGCCAGTGAACGGGTTGAACGGGGTATGTCCGACATGCTGCCCGCGGAACGTAACTCACCCCGGATGATTGCTCAGAGTGATGCGCTGATCAAAGTCTGGCAGGACCTGCGTAATAACTGGAACGCACTCAATACGGCCTGGGATATCTGGGTGGTGGGCTACGGACCGCAGATACAGAAAGAATTTCTGTCACGGCTGGGCATGCAGAACCCGGACTGGCGCAAAATGGCTGCGATTCTCACCCTGTTACTGGCGCTGACTGGCATTGTCATGCTTCTGATGTCTTACTACCGCCATGCGCACCCCGATCCGGCAGTGCGACTCTACACCCTTTTCTGCAGGAAACTCGCTCGGTTCGGTCTAATCAAACAGGAGCATGAAGGTCCACTCGACTTCGCTTCTCGTGCGCAGAATCAGCTACCTGACTATCAGCAGCAAATTGCCTCCATCACACACCTCTATACCCAGCTTCGCTATCGTCATAGCAGTGAAGCCCTGCTTTCCGAGCTGGAAACCCGAATCAAACAGTTTCAGCCGCGCCAATAAGTCTGTGCAACGTTTTGCCAAAGCCGCTGATTAACAGGAAAATATGCAGCGATTCAGACGCATTGAGGTTATTTGATGGCACACTCCAATCCACTATTTGAGCGCACGCACATCCTGCTCGGGGATGAGGGTATCGCCAGACTGCAACAGTCACATATTTTTCTGGCCGGCATGGGCGGCGTCGGTTCATTTACCGCCGAAGCGCTGGCACGGATGGGGGTCGGCAAAATGACCCTGGTCGATCATGATGTAGTCTCAGGCTCTAATATGAACCGGCAACTGGTGGCGCTGAAATCCACCGTCGGCGTGCTCAAAGCCGACGTCATGGCAAACCGGATCAAAGACATTAATCCTGACTGTGACGTCGAACTCATTACCGAGTTTCTGACGCCTGACACGATTCCAGACATCTTAGGCCGCGGCTATGATGTCGTGATAGATGCCATCGACAGCCTCAGCAGTAAAAGCGCCCTGCTGGAAACGGCCTGGCGTAATGAGATGACCGTTTTTGCCAGTATGGGGGCCGGCGGCAAACTGGATCCGACTCAGGTCCGTACCGCCGATTTGATGGACACCAGCATGTGCAAACTGGCCAAACACCTGCGCGCCCAGCTGCGTAAACGTGGTGTCGGCCGCGGTATTCAAACCGTGTATTCAACCGAATCCCCGTTGCCGCCATTGCCACCGGAACCCGTCAGTCGTGGCCGTGCCCGCGCGGTGAACGGCACGGTCAGTTATATGCCATCCATTTTTGGACTAACACTGGCCGGCATGGTCATCAACCATATCGTCGGTGACGCTCGACGTGTCTGATCCGACGGATGTCATCAACTGTCATCCGCTCATGCGTCAACAGTTGAAAACTTTACTCAGTGTTTATGGCATCCAAATCATTGATGTCGCTGAAGATGAGCGTATCCCCGGCAGCTTTTTCGGTGAACGCGAAGCCGGGCTGATTGGTCATCAGCTCTATTTGCGTGACGATACCCCGGTGCATTCGGCCTTACATGAAGCCGGTCACTATATCTGCATGGACCCGGAGCGCCGTGCTGCACTCGATACCGATGCCGAAGGTGATTACGACGAGGAAAATGGCGTCTGCTTTCTTCAGATTCTGCTCGCCGGATTCGTCGATAAGTTGGGCCGGGCCCGCATGTTACGGGATATGGACCGCTGGGGTTATACCTTCCGTCTGGGCAGTGCTAAAAGCTGGTTTGAACAGGATGCCGACGATGCCCGCGACTGGCTGATTAAGCACGGTATTATTCACCCTTCACTTGAACCCACCTGGCAGTTGCGGCTTGGATAGCAGAGTGACTTGTCTCAAGTGGAGGACTGGATTGCTTCGTCGTACCTCCTCGCAATGACGGAATTGGGGAAAAACTTGCTTCCCCAAAATAGCTCTCATCAATCCCATCATTGCGAGCGCAACGAAGCAATCCAGACAGTAAAGTCCTCACGATCCATTCAAGCGGCGAACCGAACTGCGTCGTCATACCTCCTTGCCATGACGGAATTAGGGAGAAGGACTTGCTCCCCAAAATATCACTCATCAGTCCCGTCATTGCGAGCGCAGCGAAGCAATCCAGTCCGGACCGAAAACACCGAACCATCCATTCAAGCCAGGAACCAGATTACGTTTTCATACCTGCGCAATGACAGTGGATTTACTGACTAATATCAGAATAAAGATCCCGCCAATCCGGGTTCATCGTCTCAATCAAAACTAACTTCTTTTTCCTGGAACCCGCCTTGATTTGTTTTTCCCGTTCAATCGCTGACAGCATGTCACCACACTGTTCAAAATAGACTAATTGCGTCGTCTTATATTTCGCACTGAAACCACCCAGGCGCCCCTCCTTATGCTGCCAAACCCTCTGAACCAGGTTTGAGGAGACACCGGTGTATAGCGTGCCATTACGACGGTTTGCCATGATATAAACTGCTGGACTTTTCATCGTAGTCACCTCCATGTAACCAACTCGTATTGGAGCATCTACTGTTTGAACGAGCAAGATCGATTGCAATCGGCAAATCATGTGCGTGAGTTATTAGCACTAGCCGGAACATAAGATGAATACTTGGATACTTATTTCAGATTTGGACTGGATTGCTTCGCTACGCTCGCAATGACGAGCAGTTTTGACCTTTAGGAAGGTAGTTATGATGATGGGTTTAGCCACTAACGATATTCCCGAGGCAGTATCTAAACTAAAGATGATTGACTCTAGCCTCTACAACGTCATTGCGAGGAGGTACGACGAAGCAATCCACTGCCTGAACCCAGCTCAGGAGCACTGATTGCAAATTCGGACTGGATTGCTTCGCTGCGCTCGCAATGACGAGCAGTTTTGACCTGAATAACGATGTTTTTTCTGACCACACTGACGATGGGCTTCGCTCACGAATTAAAAACACGAGAACCTACCTAAAACTCAGTATGACTACACCTTCCACTCACACGTCATTGCGAGGAGGCACGACGAAGCAATCCACTGCCTAACCCAGCTCAGGAGCACTGATTGCAAATTCGGACTGGATTGCTTCGCTGCGCTCGCAATGACGAGCAGTTTTAACCTGAGTGACAGTGCTTTTTCTGACCATGCTGACGACGGATTCGCTCAGGAATTAAAAACACGAGAACATACCTCAAACTCAGTATGATTACACCTTCCACTCACACGTCATTGCGAGGAGGCACGACGCAGCAATCCAGTCCCAGTGCTGAATTAGGCGCACGAATATTGAGGTCTGCAATTGTAGTGAGTACTGGGTCTGGATCGCCGCGGCTCAAGGCCTCGCGATGACGGAACGAGAGAAGCATCACCCAGTTCAGTAACCATATCCCCGTCATTGCGAGGAGGTACGACGAAGCAATCCAGTTCCAGTGTTTAAAAGACTCAAAAGCGACTGATAAATTTTGCTAAAGACTCACCAGAAAGCACCAAAGCAAGCCAGGATGAAGCCCACATCAAAATCCAGTATGCTAGCCAGCATAGTCCAAGTTAAATCAGTCTTTCAGGAGCCCTTAATGAGTGACAGCATTTCCTCACCGGTAACCGCCCTTTTATCTGATCAGGGCATTGATTACGAAGTCATCGAGATCCCCTTAACCGAAGACAAGAAACCTATCCGTAATCTGGAAGAACTGCTGCGTAACAAAGGTCATGATCCCCATTCCGTGGTTCGCAGCCTGCTGTTTAAAACCGGTTCTGATGCCTATGTGCTGCTGGCAGTAGCCGGTGGTGGCCGCGCCGACTGGGGCACGCTGCGTAAACATCTCGATGAGAAGAAACTGCGCATGGCCGAGTTTGATGAGGTGCCTGAGGCGACCGGTTACGTGGTGGGTGCTGTACCGCCGGTTGCATTGCCTGAAGACATCACTGTGCTGCTCGATAACAGCGTTGATAGCTTTGACAATGTCGTCATTGGCAGTGGCGTGCTGGGTTATGCACTCGGTCTGAAAGCGGCTGATCTCAAAAAAGTGATGGTTGGCGTCGATCAAGGGCAGTTTGTTAAAGCCTGATACCTGCTGAACTAACGATCAACGCTGTCAGTCTCTAACTTTAATCTGACCTGCAACAGGTGGTCGTTATGTCTCTCACTCACTTCGCTCTTCCACGCAGCCTCGTATTCGCTGGCCTGATTGCTGCTGGCTTATCTGTGTTCACAATACAGGCGCATGGTGACAGCAGCCAGCAGGCTAGCCCAGAGAGCGAGCAGCGCATGTCAGATTCGTACGATGCATCCGGCTCCCAATCAAAATGGCGTGGCTCCGGGCATCACTCACACGGCATCAGTCATGGTGATCATCATTCTTATGGCATCAGCGGTCGACCAGACAATACATTGAGCCCCAAGCCGGAGACGCCACCGCATCACGACCGGCAGGATTATAATCCGATACCCAACTCAGGGTATCGCCAGCATCAGGACACCCGCATCACCTACCCGCCGGGTTATTTTCGTCAAAAAAATCATCTGAACAACGCACCATCGCTCAACACTGATCGTTCACCACTACAACGCAACTACGACCCGGATTGATCAGCTGATCGCTAGTCCGGTACGACGGACTATCAAATTCAGACAGTAAGATACGCCGCAAAGTCACAGGTGGATAATGCACCGCGTATCACCTAGCCCCGGATCGAACCGGCCCTCTGCGGGGCAATGGTCAGTAATTGCATAAGCTTAACCGAGATGATCGCTCCGTCACGCGGGCTTAAGGTTGGTAGCCAATGACTACCAACCCGGCACAGCGGTCGATAATCCCAGTTATCTTAATGAACTCAGACACTGAGACGGCGATTACTCGCCGTCATCAAAGTCACCTTTATCAGTCGGGTTGTACTCGGAAGATTTACTGGAGCGTTCACCCGGCGCTTTTTTAGCGGATTGAATTTCATTGGACGCGTCATTAATCATTTTCACGTCATTCAGCATTTTCATCGGCATAGCTGGTGCATTGCCCTGCTTGTCTTCACCGAAGTACAGCGTGAGATGCGGGAATGGAATCTCGATACCTGCCGCATCCAGATGGCGTTTAACCAGACGGTTGTATTCACGTCCGACTGCCCACTGGTTGCCGGGCAGGGTCTTGATACGAACCCGGATATTGACCGAGCTGTCAGCCAGCGCGGTCACGCCATGCACTTCCAGTTCATCAGACAGGATCTTGGCACGCTGCTCTTCATCGGACAGCAGCTCTTCAAAGGCCTCACGCAGCTTTATAACGACTTCGTCGGTATCTTCACGATAAGCCACACCATATTCCCCCACATGGTAGGCAAACTCACGCATGTAGTTGGACACGGTATCGACGGAGGAGAACGGGATCACATGATAGGTGCCTGACAGATCACGCAGCCCCAGAGAACGGATAGTGAGTTTTTCCGCTGTCCCGGTCAGGCCGCCGACAGTAACGATATCACCGGCATTAATTGCATTCTCCATCTGGATGAAGACACCGGTAATCACATCCTGCACCAGCTTCTGGGCGCCGAAACCAATCGCCAGCCCCAGCACACCGGCACCAGCCAGCAATGGGCCGATATCAATACCAATTTCCGACAGCACGATCATCAGTGTCATCACGATAATCACGATGGCCGTCGCATTACGGAAAATGGTCAGCAGGGTTTTTTCACGGGCACTGGGCTCGCCACCACCCTGTTCCGGGTCCAGACGATGCTCAATCCAACTGGCCAATGTCATCCAGAACAAGGAAGCAAAAGCCAGAATGAACAGCACCGAAATCACGGTAGAGAGGAACTGGGTACCCGCTGAAGTAGCCAGCCAGTCAGGCAGGTTCACCGCCCCCCAGGCATCCAGAATCGCACTGATGACCACCACCAGCACAATGCCCTTCAGCACCTTACTGAAGGTGGGCACAAAATGATTAAGACGCGTTTCAAAAGTCGACAGGCGCTGGCTGATCACGGCCGGCACTTTAACGCCATTGTCGAGCAGTATCTGAAGCAGGCCAATCGCAGCCATACCGATGAAAATCGCCAGCACGGTCTGCAAGGTTGCCATCAGAAGTCCGGGCAAGGCGGTATCCGGCTCAATCAGCAGCGAAGCCCCCATCACCAGGAAGTAAGCGAACGCCAGCCAGTGCCAGCATTTTGCCAGCACGCCCAGTGTGACCCGGGTCATGGAGAAGTTGGCTTTGTGCGACAGCGCATTCAGGCCGTCTTTGACGTTCTGACGGTTGCGGCCCACCACGGTAAACGCATAACTGACCGCGATAATCACGATGATAAGATTGCTGAGATCGCCAAGGTTCTGCGACAGTTCATTGCTGACCAGCGGCACCACAAACAGCACGCCGTAGCCCACCAGGCCAACCAGACTAGACAGGAACAAACTCCAGTAGCGGGCCGTGTTTGATGTCATCGGCAGCAGACGCAGCGAATCATCACGACCGGCAAAGACCGCCCTGATAACGACTTTGAACAACTCCACGGCCAGGAAGACATTCAGAAACAGGCTCTGACTGACACTGACCTCACCCATTTCACCGACAAACAGCAGCGCCACGGCATAACCGGCAAGCCAGGCCAGAATCACCACGACTACATCGGTAACAACACTGATCAGCACCGCCGTGGCCTTTATCACCATCGGGTGTATGCCATCGGCACCTGCCGCCATATTATCGGCTCGGCGAAACAGCAGTCTTGCCAGCGGTCTTAACAGCCAATAGGCCACCATCGTGGCGGCAATCACCAGACTGAGCTTTACCAGCATGGTGAAAAAGGCTTTGATGCTCTTACTTTCGCCAGTGAACAGTTCACCCAGGGCTGCCCAGCTACCCGTCAATGTCCCCACAATCACCTGCACCGCTGATTGCGTTTTCCTGGCGACATCCGTCGCAGCACCTGCCTGTTTTTCAGCCTCACTGGTTTCTGACTCATCACCGCGCTGCGCCTCCGCTGACGAGTCCTGCTCGTTACTGTCGGACATGGATCTGAGTTCTTCGATCAATTGGTCCCGACTGGCCGGGTCGGATAAGACATCGGCCAGAGCCTGGTATTTATCAACTGACGCCTCCGATCCAGACTGTTGGGCTGCAAGCTGTGCCGCCCCGGCCTGTGCGGGGCCAGTGGCAAAGATTAGCCAGATGACCAACAGCATACTGAGTGTGCTCAGAAAGGATGACATTGGATAGCGCAAATTAAACTCCCTGTTCGTTTGATTTAAGATTGCGTGAGACAAAATTGCTCACAACCATAACAAGAGGATTTTGTTAACTCAAATCACGGCGTGGATAACTCGATTTTAAAAACCTGACTGTTTAAGATGGCGTGAGTTCATTTAGAAATCATGACCCATGGATGAAAATACCCTGCAAAATCGTCTAGCCACCCTGTTTCAGATCATTCTGGTCGCCGGTGTGGTCGGCGCCCTTTGGGATCAGGCATGGTTTGATGCTTTCATCATTACGGGGATTTTTCTTATCACGATGTTGCCCACCGTGTTCGCGAAAAAATTCGATGTCGTCATCCCCGCCGCGTTTCAGCTATTGACCATCCTCTTTGTTTTCGCCTCGCTGTTTTTGGGTGAAGTGCATGGCTATTACCTGAAAATCTGGTGGTGGGACATTGCGCTGCATACTGTTTCCGGTTTCCTGCTGGGCATCGTCGGTTTCCTGCTGGTGTATGTGATGAACGAAACCGAACGCGTCAGCCTCTATATGAAACCGGGCTTTATCGCCTTTTTTGCCTTTTTATTTGCGATCGGCGTCGGCGTGTTCTGGGAGTTTTTCGAATACACCGCCGACAAGGTCTTCAACCTCACCATGCAGAAACCGGCTTTCGGTGACAGCACCGGTCTGACTGATACAATCACCGATCTGATGGTCGACGCGCTTGGTGCCATGGTCATCAGTCTGATGGGCTATCGCTATTTGAAAAGACATCCCAAACAAGGCCTGGTGCAGCGCTGGGTCAGGCAATTCATCCACAATAACCCGCGTTTGTTCAACAACACGCAGCAACGCGACTAAACGGAAGACTTCATGGATTCAGATGTTCGTCTTGGCTATGCCGGCCTGTTACGTCGGCACTTTGGTCTGATCGCCGCCGCCTGGCTGGCGGTCTTTACCGGCAACCTGGGCCAAAGCTTTTTTATCGGCCTGTTTCAGTCGGATATCAGTCAGCATCTCGATATCAGCGCCGGTCAATTCGGCAGTATCTACGCCGCCATCACCATGACCAGCGGTTTTCTGGTGATGCACTTCGGCCCCAAAATCGACTGGATTGCCCCCAGACGCTATGCCCTGATGGTGCTGTCTGCCCTGTTTATCGGTGTCTTGATGCTGACACTTTCACCCTGGTGGGGGCTGGCGATTTTCGGTCTTGGCCTGCAACGCCTTTGTGGTCAGGGCCTGATGACTCATCTTGGCAGCACCCTGGCCGGTCGCGAATTTACCTTGAACCGGGGCCGGGCACTGGGCCTGGTCAGTCTGGGTATGCCCTCCGGCGAAATCATTCTGCCACCAGTCATTGCCCTACTCGTCACCTGGCTGACCTGGCAGGAGATCTGGTGGAGCATTGTCGCTGTTCTGGCCGTCATGTGGTTTTTGCTGATCCTGTTTGTCGACTGGCCTGAAGCGCCCAGACAGAAAAAAAGTAAACACGAAGCTGAAGAAAAAGGCCCGTCGCCGATGCGGGAACGACGCTTCTGGATGTTAATCCCGATGCTGATGGTGCTCCCCATCACCCTCACCGGCATCTTTATCTATCAGGCCCAGATGACCGAAGATCTGGGCGCCACCGCCACCACCTATGCCCTCGCCCTGACCGGCCTGGGGATTTCCCGTTTTCCCGGTGCTTTATTGGGCGGTCGCTGGATTGATGAACTCGGCGTCACCACCCTCGCCAGACTGTACCTTGTGCCTTTCGCCGTGGCTTTGCTGGCAGCGGCCCTGATTGGCGGCAATATCGCTATCTGGATCATCATGATCGGTGCTGGTACCGCGCTGGGTATGTCCTCCCCCATCGGTGACAGCCTGCTGGTCAGACTCTGGGGCCGTGAGCACCTGGGTCAGGTCCGCTCTTTGAAATCAGCGTTTCTGGTGTTCTCCACCGGTCTGGCACCCGCTTTTCTGGGCTTTATGATTGATGCCGGTGTTCAGTACCAGTCAATTCTGCTCGGTATGCTGGTGTTTCTGGTCATTACCTGGGTGATGGCGCAGGGCCCGATTAGAGAGGCCCATAATAGCCCCGCTGCCTGATACAGTTGCGCTATCTTATTGATTGTGAAATAGTTCACAAATCGGTCATCTGTTAAAACTGATGATTTTAGAAGGATTTTGATAGGGAAATCCCTAGCCATAAAAGGAATTTTCATCATGGTGTATACCCGCCAAATCGCCCTCTATGACTTACCGCTTAAGTCTCAATTTCAAATTACTTCAGCTCTGCAAAATCACTAATTACCAAAAAGGAAAACTATGGCTGTTGAATACATGGTTAGAGCGTTCATACCTAAGGTCGCTGGTTGTGGTGCTCAAGACAATGGATGGGATGAAACTCGTTGTAAACAATTCGAGGATTTTCTAAACGAAAATGCAACTAATGGCTGGCGTTTTCATTCAAGTGAATACCGGCAAGTCTCAGTCCAAGGCTGTGGCGGAAATAAAGGTGCATGGTTAGTCTGTACCTTTGAAAAAGATATATGAAATCTCTTGGCGTCCTTGCAATAAGGTTTTATCAAAAGAGATTGCGTCGACTACATAACAGGCGATGTATTTACACACCGTCATGTTCTAATTACGGAATAGCAGCCATTCATAAGTACGGACTAGTGAGAGGCTCTTATGTCACGTACTTGAGAATTAAACGATGTAATGGTGCGTTATATCGGGGTGGTGTTGATAATCCTTAAGTTAGAGGTTCGATGATATGGACCCAAGAACCTATTTAAAGTGGCAGTTAATGTCTTCGAGCCCGGATTAGATTAGAGAAAAATTAAATAACTTATACGCTACCCAAAAATATTGTAAATGGAGAATGATTTGAAGAAAGTAGTTGTTTTTACAGGCGCCGGAATGAGTGTTCCCCTTGGTCTGCCCAGCACAATGGATTTCATGGAGTCGGTCGACAAGGGGGCGAAACCAATTATCAAGCATGTAAGCAACTACTTAGGTTCGTCCGCAGAGGATATAGAGTGGATGCTTTCTACCTTGGAATCATTTAACAATGAAACTCCATTCACAGAGTTCTTGTTACCGCATATCACAAAAAGCGCTGCTAACCATCAGGTACTTCTGAAACTACAACAACAATTATCCTCACTAAAGTCTCAGGCAGTTTCAGAAGTCACTAGAATCAAGAAGATTATATTTGACAAATTAAATCAGTATGAATCTGATCAGGCGGTTTCTCTATACTTCAATTTGATTAATGAAATAAGAGAGTCTTTTGGCGAAGTATCAATATCATTGATAACCACTAACTACGATTTAACCTTTGAGTCCGCGATTGAGTCCTCTCAGTCTATGCTAAAAAAAGCAGGAATCAATGATGTAGACTTCGGGTTTTCTATAAAATTTGGCCGCCCCATTTACAGTCCTAGTCAAGATTTCGAATGGGATCCCAACAAGCTTGAATACTTAAAAATTCATGGTTCAGTTGACTGGCACCGTGATTCCAAAGGGAAATGTAGTCGCTCTATGTCAAGCACTGTCCCTGATGACCCTGATCAGATGGCAATTCTATACCCAGGATTTAAAGGCGTACCAGACGTAGAGCCTTTCATCTCCATGCATGGCCGTTTGAATAGGAGGCTGGCGGAAGCTGATCACATCATTGTTATCGGCTTTGCTTTTCGAGATGCCTACATCAACAATATCTTTGAAAACATTCTACGTATGCGCCCAGATACAGAACTCCTTTATTTTAATCCTTTGAGCATAGATGAATATCCTGAAGACTCGATGGTTCCTCACCTAGTGAAGAATTACTCATCTTTTAAACATGTCGAAAAAGGGATTGGAATCGAATCAGGATCGCTTAATTTAAAGGAAGAAGTCAGCAGTTAGTTAACAAAATATTTGGGGTCAGTGTAAAAACTAACTGTCCGACTGAAAAAGATCCAAAGTCTTATGTTGAGAAAACTAGTGTGTTATTCATCTGCCATAGTGATTGCCCTTTTCTCGACTTATTTGTTGGCTTGTCATCAGACTTCCGCTCTGCCGCATTTCGATGAAAATGAACCCTATTCAAGCGTTCGATTGAAAATGTTAGAGGCTGGCTGGGCACCCTTTCATGCCCAGGATGCCAATACCTGTATCGAGGGTGACCTACGCTGTGAGGGCCGCCCTGAAATGCAGGTTTGTGCAGGCACTGGACTGGCGAATTGTAAGTTTTTATGGCAAAAAGAAGAAACCATCACCGCCATATGCACCATTGGAGAGGATGCAGTTTTCTATAGTTTTTGCGAATACACACGCATCGATTAGATTTTTATTTTTGGATTAAGCTGTGGGTAAAGCTGGCGAAGCTTTCAGCAACACCCTCAGCCTCTTTTGATTCCGGAGGGACCTGATGAATTCAAAAGTTTTTCGTATGATACCCGCCACCACAATAACGCTAGCATTCCTGGCAGCGATTTTTTCAACGGCTGTTTCAGCACAACCGGACCTGGCAAAGGAACTACAACAAATGTCGATGGACTGTCGTGCTGCAAACAGCGAATGCTACAGCACGTGCGTGAGACCCGCTCGTAATCTGGCACGTGGCTATGAGGCGTCTGACGCCGACATTGAGGCCTGTCGAACTGGCCATGCCAAGCTTGAGCCACCAGCCAAACCTGAGACCTGGAAGCCAGTATACGCGCCGATGCCGGATGTGGTGGGTGTGTTTCGCGGGGCCCTGGTGGCTGCACAAGGCCGTGATGACTGGAAGCGTTATTGCGGCTCATCAGCTTTAGTCGGCGATATCAACGCGCCGACACCGTGGGCTGTTCCCAAGGGCGCCACCGTCAGGGTAACCGGGGTTCGTTATGTCACCAACCCGGTTCAGAGCTTTGACAGGAAAAAAACGGCTTGCCTTGCTGATAGTGTTGAGGTGATCTCGACA
This sequence comes from uncultured Methylophaga sp., assembly GCA_965229455.1. GTDB lineage: Bacteria > Pseudomonadota > Gammaproteobacteria > Nitrosococcales > Methylophagaceae > Methylophaga. The sequence goes on along the minus strand of OZ245877.1, from coordinate 911,141 downwards.
CCGTCATCGCAATAGTCTCATCCATCTGGTCCAGTCAGGGACGAATAGTCTGGGTTAGTGAGCTACAGCCAGAGCGAGCACCAGCTTGATATTTGCGATTGAATTCGAAAGACGGCTCACAGCCTTCGTTTGAAAATGATAGAGACCCGGAAATCGGAGCAGGCCAGATTTTAGTACTGACTCAAAGACCTCACATCAACCCACTGCAACGCATTCTGAAAAAACCATCATAGCGTTTGAAGGTGAGCTTTTTCTGATTGGCATCTTTATAACTTAATGAGTCTTCACTCACCGTGACATCGGTAAAGGTGATCGTTTCGCCTGAATGCGTTTCTTCATACTTATTGAAATCACTATGGGTTTTCGGCATCTGGATTAATGCTGTTTTGTCTAACTTCCAGGTGCCTGTTGTTTCGTCTACCCAGATTAATTTCTTTGTCTGACACAGCATTTTCTGAGAAAGATAGCTGTTGTCATCTCTGAGCTGAAGCAACCACATGGTCGATTCCGACATGCTGGTGTGGATATTCGCATACCATGTGCCTATAAGCGCCTCTTTGCTTGGTTCAGCCTTGACTGACATTGAAAGGAATGAAATCGAAACAATAAGTAGCCAGTTTGAACATTTCATTTTTCTCGTCCCTATTTTCTGGTTAAATCCGCTATTAGAAGCCTTGATAGCCTCTATTCACTCACCAGCTTAGCTCAGGGTCAATACACTGATAAATCTGACCGACACTCTCTGCCTTTTTGAGTAAAGTTTCAGCCAGCCTTGCGACTTCACTGCGATGAATCAGACCATGCTTTTCCTGGTGCTGTGATAATTGGCCTGTCTGAGTCACTTCACCGTCTTTCAGACCACCGGGGCGGAGGATGGTGTAATCAAGGGTGCTGGTCTGCAACCATGATTCGGCCAGTGATTTCTCCCGCACGGCTGCACCAAAGCCCTGTTTTGAACGCGCTGACAGATACTGCCAGGAGTCGCCGCAGCCCAGTGATGTGACCAATAGAAAGCGCTTAATATGATTCGCTTCCAAGGCATTGATAAGATAGCGATGACCGATGTAATCGACTGGCACATCGGCGCGGTAACTGCCCATGGTTGAGATAATCCAGGCATCCTTTGGCAGGCTGGCAACGGTCTGCTCGACCTGTTTCTGATCAGTGGCATCACAACTGAAGCTGTTCAGCTTCAATTCGGCCAGGCGGGAATTTCTGGACGGGTCACGGGCCACAGCGATGACCTTATAGTCCGCATCATGAAAATAATCCACCATTGCCGCGCCCAGACCACTGGCAGCGCCGAAGATGACAACCGTTTGCATAGCAACTCCCTGGGTAATCAAACAATCAGTGTCTATTTTTGTTGGGTAAATTACCAGCGGTTCGACTTGCCAGAAGCGACCATTATGCAGATCAGCCTCCCGCTCCCCCTGCCGGACCCCACATTAATACCGTGATCCAATGAATAAATAGCGCACAGTAAAAATCATATTTTCATTATATTTCATATGTTTATACCCCTAACCTAATTTAAAAGTTAATATTGCCTTGCAAACACCTAAAAAGCGTTTTAAATTTTGTCACAAATAGTTCAGGGAATATTGAGAGGAACGCGCTATGAAAACATGGGCTGTTGCCAACCAGAAAGGTGGGGTAGGGAAAACCACAACGGCTGTCAGCCTGGGTGGCTTACTGGCAGAACAGGGACAGCGCGTTCTGTTAATTGATATTGATCCACAGGGTTCGATGACCTCTTACTTCGGTTATGACCCGGAAAACATCAATGCCAGCAGCATCAACGTGTTCAGCGCTGACAATATCAGCCGTTCTGAAGTCCACTCACTCATCCAGCAGACAAGTCTGACATCTCTCTCATTATTGCCTGCCAGTATTGGTCTGGCGACCATTGAGCGCAAAGCCTCACAGCCCGGTATGGGACTGAAGCTGACCCGCGCATTGGCACAGGTACGTGAAGACTTTGATTATGTGCTGATCGATAGCCCGCCTGTACTGGGTGCTTTAATGATTAATGCGCTGGCAGCTTGTGAGCACCTACTTATGCCGGTACAGACTGAGTTCCTGGCGTTGAAAGGTATGGAACGGATGCTCAGAACCGTGTCGATGGTGACGAAGTCGCTTAAGAAAGAGCTTAATTACACGATTGTGCCGACCATGTATGACCAAAGGACACGTGCTTCTGTACTGACGCTGGAAACCCTGCACCATGATCACCCTCGGGAAACCTGGGACTCAGTCATTCCTGTCGATACGCGTTTCAGAGAAGCCAGCAAACAGGGACTGGTGCCGTCACAATATGATAGTCAAAGTCATGGCGTTATGGCCTATGCCGAGTTACTGGAAATGATGCAAAAAGAGCGTTATCTGCAGACTGAACCGCGCCTGATACCCGACTTTCCTGTCAGGCGGGCATCTTAGGCCGGTTTGGTTCATGGTCTTGGTATTAATCAAACCTGACTTCGCGGGTTCGGATGGGAAGCGCTATCAATGAATATTGCCTACCGCACTTATCTTTATACTCAGGATAGCGACCGCATCAGACTGGTGCCCAATGAGTACTTCCGGAACGTGGCCAAAAAAGTACAGCCATTGTCGAAGTATGCCAATCAGGATGTTCAATTAATCGAAGCACAGATTGTGGCCGGTCAGGATGGTGCTGAAGTATTGCGTAGTATCAAGGTCTGGCATCTGAGTATGGATGACCAGGGCTTCGTGGAATCCCGCACGATGGAGAGATACGATAGTGCCGAGATCAAAAAAATTGAACAGGATACCGTGCTGAAAAACAATGACCGACTGGTACAGCAATATATTGATGGCCTGTTCAGTGATGAGCCTGTGAGCGCTGAACTCACTGACCAGAGTGAAACCATTACCAGCCGGATCTGGACTATCTTTCGTGCCGTCAGTCCAATGGCATCACTGGACTCTCTGCATTCATCAAGCTAACTGCCTGCTCCGTTTATTCACCAGATTTTGGCTGGTTGATACAACACTTTCATCGCATTGCAATGACATTGGGCATCAAGTAAAAATAGCTGGACTGATTTACTAATCATCCAGGGATAATAAAGATGAGCAGCAATGATATCGAATCGATTAAAGCCGTTGTTCAGCAATACATTGATGGGGCCAGAACAGGAAAAGGTGAGGTGATGAAGCCTGCTTTCCATCCCGACGCCACCATCTTTGGCTATATCGGTGAGGATTTGTTTGCCGGTCCAATTCAGAAGTTATTTGACTGGAATGATGAGAATGGCCCTGCGACAGATATCATGAGCGAGATAGCCCATATTGATGTCGAAGGTACTATTGCCAGCGTAAGACTGGAGTCTGATAACTGGACCGGGCTCAAATTCACTGACTTTTTCACGCTGCTGAAAGTGGATGGGGAATGGAAAATCATGAATAAGGTTTTTCATCTTCATGCTTGATACGCTTAACTGACACTTCGATACGCTCAGCCGGCTGCTACACGCGGACTCAGCCTCTCCAAGCAGGTGATTCCTCACTGAACCAGGGCCGTTACTAAGGTAAAAACAGAATGAAATTCATTTCATCCGCGAAAGCAATATCACTCGCTGTCGCTCTCCTATCATTGATGGCCTGCACCTCCACCACGATAGTGCCAGCCCCTGCTCAATCAGAAAAAATCGCCATTCAGTTCACTGATGAGAGCTTGTCGGGCTTATTTGATTTACCGGCCGGTACACATCGGGTGCCCAACAGCCAGGTGATTATTTCAGGTCATCAGTCCGGCGGCTGGGTTGGTTCGGTTTTGGGGCCGATAGGCCTTTCTTTGCAGAGCGCTATCGACTCGGAGAGTGCTGAAACGTCGATTCAGGATACCGAAGCGATGCTGCAGTTCAAGCTGACTGAAGCCGCCGATGCCATTGCTGATGAACTGATTGTTCAGTCGGAGTTTGCGGGCACTTTTACCGACTTTGCTACACCCCGCACTCCCGTGCTCAAGGTAAAGACAGCGGTTATTCTCACCTTTCAAGATGATAAAAACGCCAAACCGTTTGTGCTGTTGCAGGCGGCATTAAAAAATCCCGTTGTGAACACCGATATCTGGTGGAGCCGTTACATTGCCTCTTCCGGTCCGGCCAGACCATTCACCGGAGAGAACGGCTGGGCAGCCAACGACGGCCAGGCTTTTGAAGATAATATTTCCGACAACCTTCAAAAAGCCATCAACCTGATGCTGGAGGATATTGCTTCTCCCTACCCTCGCCGCTCCAGCAATTTGCTGACGGTTCAGGGCTACTACCCTTATGTCCGCTACAAAATGCAGACAGTGGGCTATAGGCTTTATGAAACTGATGACACACTGGCCTATGTGCCCAAACTGGGGGATGCGATTGTGTTTTCCGGTGTGCACCTGATTGATAAATCGACGGTGGCTATTCGTCCGACTCAGGAAGGTGATTCGGTGTATAAAATTCTCGAGGATGAGGAAGAACAGGCAGCAACTCAGTCACGATAACCTCGTCATTGCGAGGAGGCGCGACGAAGCAATCCAGTCCCGTGTTGAATTAAGTGCACTAACATTAAGGTCTGCGATTGTAGTGAGTACTGGGCCTGGATCGCCGCGGCCAAAGGCCTCGCGATGACGGAGATTATAAAAGGCCTGTCATTGCGAGGAGGTAACGACGAAGCAATCCAGTCCCGCGCTGAATTGGCTGCACAACCATCCAAGTCGGCGATTGTATCGAGTACTGGGCCTAGATCGCCGCGGCCAAAGGCCTCGCGATGACGGAACGAGATAAGCACCGTCCAGTTCAGTGACCATATCCCCGTCATTGCGAGGAGGCACGACGAAGCAATCCAGTCCCGCACTGAATTGGCTGCACAACCTTCCAAGTCGGCGAATGTGTTGAGCTCTGGGCCTGGATCGCCACGGCCCGAGGCCTCGTGAAAACAAAAATAAGAAGCCCTTCATGCATGAAAATGACTCAGCAAAATCATGTTCTTGGGACAGCAAAGCTGCTTTTCCATAGCCAGTCAGCACAGATAACAGGCTTGTGGTGAAAAATAGATTGACTTTCGCTGAAATTACACGGATTATGGTGGCAGCTAGAAATTAAGCCCCACGTTTACATTCTCCACTTCGTTGCATCTAAGTTGTTCTTCGTCCTGTAGTATCTAAATTCCGGTCTGTTTCACGCTACACCCGCCCTGATGGGCAGTTTTAATTTATCTACAGGATAATCAATATGTCTAATACCGTTACTGGTACCGTAAAGTGGTTTAACGAAACGAAAGGTTTTGGTTTCATCGAACAATCTTCTGGCCCTGATGTTTTCGCTCATTACAGCGCCATCACTGGTTCAGGCTTCAAAACACTGGCCGAAGGTCAGAAAGTCGAATTCTCAGTGACTACCGGTCCTAAAGGCCCACAAGCTGAGAACATCGTCGCCCTGTAAAGCGCACGAATTCACGAAAAAAGGCAAGCCCTGTGCTTGCCTTTTTTTTGCCTGTCGTACGCGTTTCAGTGTGATTCATTATCGGATTTTCGCCGGTTTCCAGTCAGTTTTGCTGTGTTGAAAAAAGACGCTGTTATCACTGGACATATCGCGCTATGGGTGATGAACTAAGGGCTGACATTCCAACCGCTGAGGAAGTGCATGCCTGAAGATCTGCATATTAAAATCCGTAACCTGGAAAAGCAGGACTACCCTCAACTCAAGGAGTTGATGGATCAGATTTATCAGGACATCGGCGGCTCCTGGCCTGAACATACCATCTTTAAACTGATTGACGATTTGCCCGAGGGGCAAATCTGCGTTGTCGATCACGATAGGATTATCGGTGTCGCACTCTCGGTGCAGGTCGACTATCAGCAGTTCAGTAACCCGCATACTTATGATGACCTGATTTCCAAGCGTGAAACCATTCTGAATAATGCCAATGGCGATGCGCTCTATGGCCTGGATGTACTCATTCACCCGGACTATCGTGGCTATCGTTTGGGCCGCCGCCTGTATGAAGCTCGTAAAGAGCTTTGCCGACAACACAACCTGCGCGCCATTCTGGCCGGGGGACGTATCCCCAATTACCACGAGCACGCGGATGAAATGTCACCGGCCGAATATTTCGAGGCGGTCAAAAACAAGCGGATTTATGACCCGATTCTGACCTTCCAGCTTTCCAATGACTTTCAGGTCACCCGCCTGTTGAAACAATACCTGCCCGAAGATGAAAAATCGCAGGGCTACGCCACGCTACTGGAGTGGCGTAATATCTTCTACGAACCCGAAACCACGGTTATTCAGACCCGTAAAACCCAGGTTCGTATCGGCGCCATTCAGTGGCAGATGCGTGAAGTGGACTCGGTACAGGAATGCCTGAACCAGGTCGAATATTTTATTGATGCCCTCTCCAACTACAAAAGCGACTTTGCCCTGTTTCCGGAGTTTTTTAATGCGGCATTGATGGGGCTGAGCCCCAACCAGCGCAACCAGACGGAAGCCATTCGATTTCTGGCGGCCTTTACCGAAAAGTTCAAAAATGAAATGTCCCAGATGGCAGTGAGCTACAACATCAATGTCATCACCGGATCGATGCCATTGCTGGAAGATGACGTGCTTTACAACGTCACTTACCTGTGTCGCCGTGACGGCACCATCGATATTCAGCGTAAACTGCATATTACCCCGCACGAGCGCCGAGACTGGGTCATTGAGGGGGGGGATCAGCTACAGGTGTTCGACACCGATGCCGGTCGCATTGGCATTCTGATTTGTTATGACGTGGAATTCCCCGAACTGGGCCGCATCCTGGCCGCTCAGGATATGGATATTCTGTTTGTGCCTTACTGGACCGACACCAAGAATGGTTACTTACGGGTGCGGAGTTGTGCCCAGGCCCGGGCGATTGAAAACGAATGTTACGTCGTCATCTGCGGTAGCTGCGGCAACCTGCCCCAGGTGGAAAATCTGGATGTCCAGTATTCTCAGGCAGCGGTGTTTTCACCGTCAGATTTTTCCTATCCACATGATGCGGTCATGGCAGAAACCACACCCAATACCGAGATGATTATGTTCTCTGATCTCGATCTGGATAAACTGAAACTGACCCGAAGCGAGGGGTCGGTGAACAACCTTAAAGATCGCCGCCAGGATCTCTACAAGGTATCCTGGCTCAATCAATAATCTCAGGCAATTTGAGGGAGATACAATGACGCCAGCTGTCAGCAGTGCTTACTACGTGGCCTTATGGGCTGTCTTCTTTATTCTCGTTATCTGGCTGGTGCAGTGGTTTATTGCCAGTTCAAGCAAGGCTCGATATCCCGGTGCCATTCCCGGCAAACTGCCACCGGAGATCAGTCACGAATCTTTTGTGTTCAGGGCGCACCGTACCTTCATGAACTCGCTGGAAAACCTGCCGATTTTACTCAGCACCGCTTTTCTGGCGATCTTTGTCGGCGCCAGCCCGTTCTGGACCGGCGTGTTGTTGTGGGTCTATGCCCTGGCTCGGCTTGGTCATATGCTGCTCTATTACAAGATTGCGACCGAAAAGAACCCGAGCCCGAGGACCTTCTTCTTTATGATTGGTCTTGTGGCTAATATCGCCTTGTTATTGCTGTGCGGTATTACGCTGCTCTGACATCCGGTATCAATGGCTGACCACTTTGACACTATCCTGAGCGACCTGAAAAACAATCGTGAATCGGGGGCCACTTCGCTCGCCTTGCTCACCTTGTCGGCATTAAATGACTATCTGGCTGAAATGCCGGTACAGTCCGCCGACAAAATTGACAGCCTTTGTGATGCGTTAACCGCCGCTCGTCCCAGCATGATTGCACTGGGTAATGCCCTGAAGCGCTGGCAACAGCGGCTTGAAGTGGCTGATATCGACTTCAAGCAGCAGTATCTGAGCCAGCTTGTTGCGATTTATCAACAGCTCGCGGATGCCTCGGAGCAGGTGGCTGAGCACGCTGCCAATCTGATTAAGCCGGGCATGACTGTGTTAACGCATAGTCGCAGTTCACAGGTGATGACGCTGTTTGAACAGGCGTTGGAACAGTATCGGGCGTTTAAGGTCATCGTCACCGTCAGTGCCCCCGGCAACGAGGGGCTGCTGGTCGCGTCACAACTCAATCGGCTGGGTATCCCGGTGACCTTGATTACCGACGCGGAAATGGGGCTGATAATGCCGGATGTCGACATCAATATCAGCGGCTGTGATAGCTGGCTGACTGATCATCACTTTGTGAATAAGACCGGCACCCTGTTGCAGGCACTCGCCGCCCAGCATTTCGGCAAACCTTTCTGGATACTCGCTGACAGCTTTAAGAACAGCCCTCAGACCAGTCATGAAGTCGTGTTGGAGGCTATGCCTGTTAACGAATTACCGTTACCCGAAGATGACGATATTGCTGCCAAGAATGTGTATTTCGAGACGATTTCGACACGCCTGGTGACCGGTCGTGTCGATGAGCATGGTCTGCAGGTATTGCAGCCTTAGTGAGTTTGTCTGGGTACTGATTGATTTGTCCCTGCAAGGCTTCACGTCATCGCAATGACGGGCCTTTTATTCTCCCCCGTCATCGCGAGGCCAGAGGCCGCGGCGACCCCGGCCCACTACTCAACACATTCTCAGATTGAAATGTTCGTGCACCTAATTCAGCGTGGGACTGGATTGCTTCGTCGTGCCTCCTCGCAATGACGGACCTTTTGTTTCCCCCGTCATCGCGAGGCCAGAGGCCGTGGCGATCCAGGCCCAGTGCTTAATAAAGGTCACTACACAAAACGGGCAAACCAGGGCTTGGTCTTAATCGCCAGTGCCACCAGCGACAGCATCACCGGCACTTCCACCAGCACACCGACCACGGTAGCCAGCGCCGCCCCCGACTGTAAACCGAACAAACTGATAGCCACAGCCACCGCGAGTTCAAAGAAATTGGATGTACCAATCAATGCGGCTGGCGCGGCAACATTAAACGGCACTTTCCATAAATAGGCCCAGCCATAGGCAATGGCAAAGATGCCGTAACTTTGAATCAGCAGCGGAATCGCGATCAGGCCAATCACCAAAGGTTTCGCCAGAATGGTCTCGGCCTGAAAACCGAACAGCAGTACCACGGTTGCCAGCAGACCCAGAATCGACCAGGGTTTGACCTTTTCCGTAAACTCAGCCACTTCATGGTGATCGCTGCTTTTATCGAGTTTACGGCGTGTCAGATAACCGGCCAGCAGTGGCGTCACCACGTACAAAACGACGGACAGAAACAGCGTTTCCCAGGGCACAATAATTTCGGTGATACCCAGCAGTAAAGCAGCAATCGGGGCAAAGGCAAACACCATAATAATGTCGTTAATCGACACCTGTACCAGCGTGTAGTTGGCATCGCCTTTGACCAGCTGGCTCCAGATAAACACCATCGCGGTACAGGGTGCGACACCGAGCAGAATCATCCCGGCGATATATTCTTTAGCCGTTTGCGGGTCAACCAGACCGGCAAACAGGAACTCGAAAAACAGAATCCCGAGCCCGGCCATGGTAAAAGGCTTTATCAGCCAGTTGACCACCAGCGTCAGGCACAGGCCTTTAGGTTTTCTGCCGACATCTTTCAGCGAAGCAAAGTCGACATTGACCATCATCGGATAAATCATCAGCCAGATGAAGACGGCTACGGCGAGATTGACACTGGCAAATTCCAGCCCGGCGATGACTTCAAATGCTGAAGGAAATAACCAGCCTAAGCCCACACCGGCGATAATACCCAAGCCGATCCAGACTGACAGGTAACGTTCAAAAATACCCATGGGTGAACTGGTTTCGCTCATGGCAGTTCCTGCTCGATGCGGGTTTTGAGCATATTGAAAGCGTCATCAAAAGCCGCTTCAATGTCGGCTTCACTGCCTTCAGCCTTGGCCGGGTCCGGCGTGCTCCAGTGCAGACGCTGATATTGTCCCTGAAATGCCGGGCAGGTCTCATTGGCAGCAGCGTCACAAACGGTGATCACATAATCAAAATGTTCACCGGCGAAATCATCCCAAGACTGGCTGCGAGGTTCGCCCGGGTCAATACCGTGACGTTTAAGGGTTTCAATGGATTTAGGGTGGACATAACCTGCCGGAAAACTACCGGCACTGACCGCCTCATACTCCCCTTTTTTCAATTGATTAATTAATGCTTCTGCCATCACGGAACGGCAGGAGTTACCGGTACATAACACTAAGACTTTTTTCATTAGCAGCAACCTGAATTATTGTCGTCTGAAGGTTCGCAGCAGCTTGATGACGCTGCCACTACTGGAATGGATACCGGGGTGCAGCAGGCACTCTCGTTTGAATCAACTTTATCGGAGAATATCTGTGCATCACCCATGGTCTGATAGGCCTCCCAGGCGATGCCGGCCGGGTCCTGCAGCCAGGATTTGTCGGATTCAGCGTAACAGCACACGGTTTCGCCTTCATCGTAGGTCGCGATATCCGCCTCGCTGAGCTGGGCACGCATTGCAGTCAGTTCGCTTTCATCCTCAACCTGAAAGCCGAGATGATCGAGGCCCTGTTCGCCACTGCGCGTCGAGATGGCGAAGTTCAGTCTGGGATCGTCGAGCATCCACTTGGCATAATCCGCCATCTGTTTAGTTGGCTCTGTACCGAACAAAGCGGTATAAAACTTCACGCCTTCAGCAATATCTTTGACGCCAACATGAATATGCATGCGTTTCATTGTTATAACTCCTGATTTGATGGCGGGCAGCAAGCGGCTAATTCAATCACCGAGCAGCCGGTTTCTTTATCTTCTTTGATGGTGGCGACATCACCACTGCAACAGTCTTTCACCATAAAACCAATAAGCTCACGCATGGCTTCAAAGTTGGCAGAATAAATGACTGATCGGCCCTGTTTACGTGAGGTCACAATGCCGGCATTGGCCAGATGATTGAGGTGAAATGACAGTGTGTTATGTGGTGTCGCCAATTGCTCACTGATCACCCCGGCAGCCAATCCCTCGTGCCCGGCCTCTACCAGCAGACGAAAGGCGCGCAGGCGCGTTTCCTGCGACAGCGCATCAAATACAATCAAAGCTTGTTGTAATTCCATATGTCTATTTTCATGGACATATATGCAATATGTCAATACTTATGGACATAAATCATCACTCAATCTCATCTCAACGGCATGCTAAGCTGTAAAAATAGAATGGATCAGCAGGAGTTAAACATGGATAAGACACTGGTAATCGGTGCCAATGGTCAGATTGGCAGACAATTGATCGGCATGATGGCGCTGGCGAATATGCCGGTGAAAGCGATGGTCAGGAACAGTGAACATGCCCAGAAGCTGGAACAACTGGGCGCTGAAATTATGCTTGCCGATTTAGAACAGCCGCTTCCTGATGAAGCCTTTGCTGACTGTGATAAGGTCGTATTCACAGCGGGGTCCGGCGGCAAAACCGGTGCCGATAAGACCATTCTGGTTGATTTATGGGGCGCGGTGAAAGCCGTCGACATGGCCAAAAAACACAACATCAAACAGTTTGTGATGGTCAGTGCCCGCGATGCCGGTGACCCGGAGAACGGCACCCCGGCCATCAAGCATTACAACATCTGCAAGCATTTCGCTGATAAGCATCTGCTGGAAAGCGGCGTGCCCTTCACTATTCTGCGTCCCGGCCGCCTCACCGATGATGCTGCAACCGGCAAAATCACAACGCAGCGACCGAGTGATAAAGATGCCATGGTCATTACCCGCGCCGACGTGGCCGCCTGTGTGTTGCAATGCCTGGATCATTCCGAAGCCATCAATCAGGTGGATGAAATCTATAACGGTGATATGCCAATTGCCGAGGCCTTTATCAAATCGGTAAAAGGTCGTCTGGGTTAAGCCCGCGCTACAAAAGGAGCAGTCATGGATGAGGTGAATAAACTGGCGGTGATTATTGATGCCGATAATGCCCAGCCGGGTATCGTCAACGAGCTACTCGCCGAGATAGCCAACTATGGCATCGCCAGTGTGAAGCGCATCTACGGGGACTGGACCTCGGCCGGCTTAACCGGCTGGAAAACCGTTTTACTGGAACATTCGATTCAACCCATCCAGCAATTCGCCTACACCAAGGGCAAGAATGCAACAGACAGCGCCATGATCATCGATGCCATGGATTTGCTTTATACCGGTAATTTCGATGGTTTTTGTATCGTGTCCAGTGACAGTGACTTTACTCGCCTCGCATCCCGGATTCGCGAATCCGGACTCACTGTCTACGGCTTCGGTGAGCAGAAAACGCCCTATCCCTTTGTGTCCGCCTGTGACAAGTTCATATTTACCGAAGTACTGAGACGGGAAACAGATGAAAGTCCTGCCATTAAAGCACTCTCCAGAAACCAACTGCGGCAGGACAGCAAACTGGTCCACTTACTAAGAAATGCCTGCCAAGCTTCGTCCGATGATACCGGCTGGGCAGGACTCGGCGCTGTCGGTAGCAATATTGCCAAGCAGGCCCCGGAATTTGATCCACGCAATTACGGCTACAAAAAGCTCGGTGAACTGGTTGCGGCGACCGAGCTGTTTGAACTGGAAGAAAGGCAGGCTGGCGACTCCAATGGCCGCGCCCTGTACATCAGAGATAAACGCTGGAGCGAGACCCCTTGAGCAGCAACAGTGATCACCAGTATTTTTCAATACTGATCTGGCCCGGATCGCGCCGTGAATGCTTTTTCATGCCGCGCTGGTCAATCAGTAATTGCATCGTTTCCTGAATCATCGCCGGATTGCCGCAAAGCATGACCTGGCTGTCCGCCGGTGAGATTTCGAGACCAGCACGATGCTCAAGGCGACCATCTTCGATCGCCTGCGGGATCCGACCTGACAAGGCAAAGTCACAGTCTTCACGACTGACGATGGGAATATAGACAAACGCCTCGGGGTGCTCTGCCTGAACGGCCGCGATTGTCTCCTGATAGGTCAGTTCATTCTGGAAGCGCACGGCATGTACCAGCACGACTTTGTTGAATTGCTCCCAGACCTCAGTGGTTTTGATAATCGACAGGAACGGACCGATACCGGTACCCGTGGCCAGCAAATACAGGTGCCTGGCTTCCGGAAGCTGATCGAGAGTGAGCAGGCCTGCCGCTTTAGGCGCTACTTTGATGTCATCCCCCGCCTGCAACTTCGCCAGCCTGGTGGATAACACGCCTTCCGGCACCTCGATGAAATAAAAATCCAGCGTCTGTTCGTCGGGCGCATTGACCAGCGAAAAAGGCCGACTGATCAACTCTCCGTCGACATCCAATGCCAGTCGCGTGAACTGACCAGCCTTGAACTTGGGAAAATCAGCCTGAAGCCGCAGGGAATGCAGTCGATCATTCCACTGTTTATTTTCCACTACCTTCGCATCCAGCCAATCGGTCATATGCCCTCCAGAATGGTTTCAAAGCGGTGCTTGATGATTGTCATGGTACTATCAATCGACTTTTTAAACGAAGTGAATTGCCCATGACTGATGTGTCAATTGTGCCTGCGAGTGAAGCTGATGCTGATGCCATTTGTCAGTTACTGTCAGCGCTGTTCAGTCAGGAAGCTGACTTTTCAGTCGACAGCGAAAAACAGACCAGCGCCGTTAATGCGATCCTGTCACATCCCGAACAGGGACAGATTCTGTTAGTAAAAAAAGATAACATCGTGGCGGGCATGGTCAGTCTGCTTTATCTGATCTCCACCGCGATGGGCGGTAAAGTCGCGATGCTGGAGGATATGATTATTGCTGAAGACTATCGTTCTCAGGGCCTGGGGAAACGACTGCTGCAGGCAGCGATAGACTTTGCCCAGGATCAGGGTTGTCTTCGCATTACCCTTCTGACTGATGCCAATAATGACCGGGCTCAGCAGTTTTATCAGCAACACGGCTTTGTCCGCTCGGCGATGATACCGATGCGAAGAGTCTTCGAGGATTGAGATGGACAACATCAGCCCGACACTGCTGTGGGAAATTTTCAAACACGTCAGGAGCTGGCTCGCGAACCTCAATCGTGCCGGATGGCAACGAAAACAGCAATCCAAACAGGCGCTGCAGAATGTGATTCTGGCGGCGCGGGAAACCGCGGTTTACCTGCGCCAATTCAAAGACACCGGTAAACCGGACCATGCAACCGAGCGGCATCTGGCAATGCTATGGACAAAACTGGGCTTTGAGCTCGAAGAATTGGGGCTCGATAAGCTCGCCAAGCGCTGCCATATTAGTGGCCGGCACTGGGCGCAACCGGATTTTTACGATGTGGCTTTCCTGGCACAGGCCGATATCAGCCTGCAAAGCATGGAAAGACTGGCAGGTCAGATTTTGTTAAAACTGAAAAAATAAAGCTATCAATGATGAGACGACTCTTTTTATTGTTTTTACTGTTACCTTCGCTGGCTGAAGCGAGAGCCTTGTGTCCGCAATCCGTGACCACGGTTGAAATCAACCAGTGCCTCAACGTGAAACTGGAACGTGCCGTCAATGAACTGGACAGTAATCTGGATCTGATTCGCATCCGTTATGCCGATGATCCGGTGTTGCTCAAGCTGATAGAGCAGGCCCAGCATAACTGGGAAGCCTACCGTAAGAAACAGTGCCAGAGCGTGTTCCAGTTATACGAGGGTGGCTCGATACAGTCACTGATGACGGTCAGCTGCGCCATTCAACTGGCACGTGAACGCAACAGCCTGCTTCGTCAGACTTATCTTGAAGAACGCTGATCTGGTTCATGTCGATGGCATCGGCTTTTACGGCTTACTGAGCGACTGCCGTCATGGTCACTTCAGCACCAAACCGGTCAACGGATGACAGAACAGTTGATGGTCCCAGAGAGTGAATCACTCTCCGGGACGCTTAACATTGTTCAGCGAAAAAACGCCGGGCCTCGGCGCAATCCTTTTCAATCTGCGTCATTAAATTTTCCAGACCGTCAAAACGCTGCTCATCGCGAATCTTGTGCAGGAAATGCACCTGGACATGTTCACCGTAGATATTTCGGTTGAAATCAAACAAATGCACTTCCAGCAAGGCTTTATCTCCACCGATGGTGGGACGAATGCCGATATTGGCGACACCATTCAGGGGTTCTTCATCCAGACCGAAAAGCTGAACGGCAAACACGCCGTTAAGTGGAATTTTGCAGCGATGCAGATGAATATTGGCGGTGGGAAAGCCCATCTTGCGGCCACGCTTGTCACCGTGCGCAACCCGGCCACTCATCCGGTAGGGCCGGCCCAGCAGCCGTTCGGCCGTTTCCAGATCACCATCGCGCAGCGCGTTGCGAATCCGGGTGCTGCTGACCCGCTGATGATCAATGGCAAAAGTATGCATATTGACCACCTGAAAACCATGCTTGCGTCCCGCCTGCTGCAGCATGGCAAAATCTCCCTGCCGATGACGGCCAAAGCGAAAGTCATCGCCAACAACCAGATAGCGGATATTCAGCCCTTCCACCAGCAGGCGACGGATAAAATCTTCCGCCGACATACGAGCCAAATTTTCATTAAAGCGCAGCACACACAATTGCTGAATGGAGTAGGCGCGCAAGGCCTCGACTTTTTCGCGGAAACGGGTGAGCCTGGCCGGGGCTTTCTCAGGCACAAAATATTCAAAGGGTTGTGGCTCGAAAGTAATGATGACCGCCGGCAACCCCAGCATGTCGCCTTTCATGGCCAGTTGCGTCAAAACAGCCTGATGCCCGAGATGAACACCGTCAAAATTGCCAATGGTGGCCACGCAGCCTTGTGGCGAGTCGGGCAGATTATGTAAACCGCGAATTATTTTGGGCATGGTTCAAGTTCAGACCGGAGTTGAAGCAAAACAGACTAACGGTAAATAAAAAAACATTCCAGCGGGCAAGGGCGGGTTGTTTACCTTATAATAACGGGCTACATCGGTTTAGATTTATTTTCAGAGGCCCTCATGGCGTCAAAGCAGAAAAAGCTGGATTATGAAGCAGCTGTCAAAGAACTGGAAACGCTGGTAGAACGCCTGGAACAAGGTGATATCAGCCTGGAAGAATCTTTGAAACTCTATGAGCGCGGCGTATTGTTGACCCGCGACTGCCAGGATTCGCTGAAGGCGGCCGAGCAGAAAGTGCAAATGCTGTTACAACAATCCGGCCAGAGCAATATGGTCGATTTTGATCCCGAATCCGACCCATCGTGAATCCCAAATTCCCGCTTGAAGACTGGATGCAGACGCACCAGGCGCAGATTGAAATTGTCCTGGATAAACGTCTTACCAGCGCTGATCAAGTGACTTCCACCCGCCTGCTGGAAGCCATGCGTTATGCCACCCTGGGCGGTGGCAAACGGCTGCGCGCCCTGCTGGTTTATGCCACCGGTCAGGCTTTGGGTGCCACTAACCGCGCCATGGACGCCGCTGCCGCAGCGGTGGAAATGATCCATGCCTACTCGCTGGTGCATGATGACATGCCCGTCATGGACGATGATGACCTGCGTCGTGGCCGCCCCACCTGCCACAAAGCTTATGATGAAGCCACTGCCCTGCTGGTCGGTGATGCGCTGCAATCAATGGCCTTTGAATCATTGTGCGATTCGGCACTGACTGCCGAGCAGCAGAGCGCCATGGTCAAACGTCTGGCGCAGGCTTCCGGCGTATTCGGCATGGCCGGTGGTCAGGCCGTCGATCTGGAATCGGTGGGCAAAAAACTCGATCTCAATGCGCTGCAATCCATGCACAAACTCAAAACCGGCGCGCTAATCCGTGCCAGCGTAGTGCTGGGGGCGCTGTCGGCAGAACACTGTGACGAAGAGACTTTATTGCACCTGGAACGATATGCAGACTGTATTGGTCTGGCTTTTCAGGTGCAGGATGATGTGCTGGATGTGATTGCCGACACGGAAACCCTGGGTAAAACCCAGGGTGCTGACATCGCCCTCAACAAACCCACTTATCCGGCCTTGCTGGGACTGGAAAAAGCGCAGCAAAAAGCGGTGGCACTGATTGAAAAAGCCCTTGGTCAACTGGCAGAGTTACCCTTTAACACGGAAGCATTGGGCGCGCTCGCTCAATTTGTGGTGAAACGTTCTCACTAAGATTGCTTGAATGGATAATTTACTCGCTCATATCAACAGCCCTGATGATTTGCGTCAGCTCGATAAAAAACAGCTGCCGCAGCTGGCAGAGGAACTACGCACACTGATCATCGACAGCGTGCAGCAAACCGGTGGCCATATTTCCTCCAACCTGGGTGTGATTGAGCTAACCCTGGCACTGCATTACGTGTTCAACACGCCGGAAGATCGCCTGGTCTGGGATGTCGGCCACCAGAGTTACGTGCACAAAATTCTCACCGGCCGCCGTGACCGCATGAACACCATGCGCCAACCGGGGGGACTATCAGGTTTCCCGAAACGCTGCGAAAGCCCATACGACACGTTCGGTGTCGGACACTCCAGCACCTCGATCAGTGCCGCTTTAGGCATGGCCATTGCTGCCAAAGCCAACGATGATCCGCGTCACAGTGTGGCGATTATCGGTGATGGCGCCCTCACCGCCGGTCAGGCTTTTGAAGCATTGGCACATGCCGGGGATCTGGATGCCAATCTGTTGGTCATTCTCAACGATAATGAGATGTCGATCTCCAGAAATGTGGGTGGTATGGCTAACTACCTGGCACGTTTGCTGTCTGGTAACTTCTATGCCAGTGCCCGGGAGGGCAGTAAGCGCGTGCTGGAGAAGATCCCGCCGGCCTGGGAGATTGCCCGCCGTGCAGAAGAACACGTCAAAGGCATGATGATCCCGGGTACTTTGTTCGAGGAAATGGGTTTCAATTACATCGGTCCGATTGACGGACATGACATTGATACCCTGCTCGCCACGCTGGGCAACCTTAAAAAGCGTAAAGGGCCGCAATTTCTGCATGTCGTCACCAAAAAAGGCAAAGGCTTCGAACCGGCTGAACAGCAACCCTGCAAATATCATGGTGTGAGTCCAGCCAACAGTAAATCCAAAGGCCCGAGCTACACCCAGGTGTTTGGCCGCTGGCTGTGTGACATGGCCAAAAAAGATCCGGACCTGATCGGTATTACACCGGCGATGTGTGACGGCTCCGGTCTGAACCGCTTTGCTGAGGATTTCCCGGATCGCTATTTCGATGTCGGTATTGCCGAGCAACATTCAGTCACGCTGGCTGCCGGCCTTGCCTGTGAAGGCAAAAAACCGGTCGTCGCGATTTACTCCACCTTTCTGCAACGCGCATACGATCAGCTGATTCATGATGTGGCACTGCAGAATCTACCGGTGCTGTTTGCGATTGATCGGGCTGGTCTCGTCGGTGCGGATGGTCCAACCCATGCGGGCAGCTTCGATCTGAGCTACCTGCGCTGCATCCCCAACATGACCGTGATGGCGCCGGCTGATGAACAGGAGTGCCGGCAGATGCTGACCACCGGTTTTTATCACAATGGCCCGTGTGCCGTGCGTTATCCGCGTGGCAGTGGTGTCGGCCGTGAAGTCGAAACCGGGCTGAGTACACTGGAAATCGGCAAAGCAGAACTGCGTGGTCAGGGTGAAAAAGTCGCCATTCTGGCATTTGGCAGCATGGTCGCGCCGGCAGAAGAAGCAGCCGCCAAAATCAACGCCACCGTCGTCAACATGCGCTTTGTCAAACCACTGGATACGGCGATGGTGGAGGCCATGGCCGACAGTCATGATCTGATCCTCACCATTGAGGAAAATGCCGTGATGGGTGGCGCCGGCAGTGCCGTCAGCGAGTACCTGCGAGACATCAATCACAGCGTCGCGGTCAAAATGATGGGATTGCCCGATTCCTTCATTGATCATGGCGTGCATCAACAGATGCTTTCTCACTGTGGACTCGATGCGACAGGAATTATCGATATGATTAATCGATTCTTTTCGGCATAATATCCTGTTACCCCGATGAATTCCCGAGTATAATAGTCAACATTATGAGCGCAAAGTACACCCTGAAGATCCTGGCAGATTTTGCATCGGCCCACACCCTGAGAGACTATCCGGGTGATTGCCGTCGTATGCATGGCCACAACTGGAAACTTGAGGTTGAGGTAACGGCCACAGAGCTGAACGAGCACGGCATGGGGATGGATTTCAAAACCATCAAAACCGCTACCCGTGAACTGGCCAAAACCCTGGATCACCGGTATCTGAACGACATTCCGCCGTTCGATACCATCAACCCAACGGCAGAGAATATCGCCCGGTATTTCTATCAGAAACTCAGCGATACCCTGAATAATGACACTGCCAAGATTTCAGGTGTCACCCTGTGGGAAACAGACCGCGCCTGTGTGAAATATAGCGAGGAATAACTGAATGAGCACAACTCAATCCAGCAAACACGATGAGATAGAAGACGTACAGAATATCGCCGACCAGCGTAAGATCGCCATTGACAAGGTGGGTATCAAAGATATCAAACACCCTGTCAAGGTCAGTGACCGCACCACGGGTGAGCAGCATACTGTGGCTAATTTCAACATGTACGTGAATCTGCCGCACCACTTTAAAGGTACGCACATGTCTCGTTTTGTTGAAATCCTCAACCAGCATGAACGCGAAATCACGGTGAAGTCATTCCGCGAAATGCTGGGAGAAATGACGGAGCGTCTGGACGCCGAATCCGGCTACATCGAGATGAACTTCCCTTATTTCGTTAATAAGGAAGCACCGATTTCCAAAGTGCGCAGCCTGATGGATTACGACGTCACCTTTATCGGTGAAATCAAAGGCGACAAGACCGCAATGAACGTCAAAGTCGTGGTTCCTGTCACCAGCCTGTGCCCCTGCTCCAAGAATATCTCGGACTATGGCGCCCACAACCAGCGCTCTCACGTGACACTCACCGTGCGTGTGGAAAGCTTTGTCTGGATTGAAGACCTGATTGACCTGGTTGAGAAACAGGCTTCCTGTGAAATCTACGGTCTGCTCAAACGTCCCGACGAGAAGTACGTCACCGAGCGTGCCTACGACAATCCGAAATTCGTTGAAGATATGGTCCGCGACGTGGCCGCACAGCTGAATGAAGACAAACGCATCACCGCCTATATCGTGGAATCAGAAAACTTTGAATCTATCCACAATCACTCGGCTTATGCCCTCATCAGCAAGGGCTTTGATTAATCCTGATGCCTGAATAGAAAAGCCCGGTTCGACCGGGCTTTTTTGTCTGGACTTGCCAATCCCCAATGCTGGCGGCCATCTTGACTTATTGAGTCCTAATACTTCTGTCGTAAATCCAGCCGTTCGCCGTTATGTTCCATATCCAGTTGTCCCAGGAAAGACATACCCAGCAGGGCGGTAGAGGGCTCAGCCCCATCCAGCACCACGGCTGCCACATTGTAGAGTTTGATTTCTTCAAGCTGCACCACATCCAGCGTCACCCTGTAACCGACCTCGTTGCCGGAGGCTGTCCGAATACCCACCTGTTCTCCACGGTAATAATCAATGCCCAGCCTGTTAGCCGTTGCCGCATTCAGCGCAATGGCAGAAGCACCGGTATCGACCAGAAAATTGACGGTATAACCGTTCACACTTCCCGCTGTAAGGTACATGCCATTGGTGGGCCAGAGGCTGACCTCGGGTTGCTCTACCGGTGCAGAAAACTGTGTGCTGATACGATTACCAAGTGGAAAATGCTGTTGTTTACCCTCAATCTCAAGCACCGCTTCATTGCTGTTGGCAGCGATCAGTTTTATGCCCCCAGGCGTACTGCCACCGACCTTGAGCAGATGCCGCTCGCCATTAACTTCAAGCACGGCTTGATTGGCAAACAGTCCCACCACAAGGATATCGAGTTCTTCAGCCGCTGCTGACAGACTGTTTAACAGTATAATAAGCGCGGTAAACCAGTATTTAATCATGATTTTTCCCTATTCAAGCAGGCACAAATGACAGTCCAACCTTTTCCTTCCGTAACCGGCGTGATTCTGGCGGGCGGTCTGGCCCGCCGCATGGGCGGCGATGATAAAGGTCTGATCACGTATCAGGGCCGCGCGATGGTGCGTCATGCTGTCAGCGCCATGCTGCCTCAGGTCGACACACTTATTATTAACGCTAACCGCCATCTTGAACAGTATCAGCAGCTCGGTTACCCCGTGGTCAGCGATTCGATTGAGGGTTTTCACGGACCACTGGCCGGCATGCTGACCGCGATGGAAAACACCCAGGCTGATTATATTTTGACCGCACCCTGTGACTCGCCTTTTATTTCACCTGTTTTGCGGCAACGAATGATGGAAACCATGCTGATGAATGGCAGAGAACTGGCAGTCGCCAGTGATGGTGACCGCCTGCAACCGGTTTTCAGTCTGATCCCGACCCGGCTTAAAGGCGAACTGCGTGCCTTTCTGGAGCAGGGTGAGCGGAAAATCGACCGATGGTTGATGCAGTATAAACTGGCGGAGGTGGATTTTTCGGATCAGCCTGAGACCTTTGTGAATTTCAATCATCCGGAAGATCTTGAGCAAACCAACACGCTCACAGCTCCCTTACCCATGCTCGGTATTGCTGCCTTCAGTGGCACCGGCAAAACCACCTTGCTGACCCGCTTATTGCCGGAACTGAATCAGCGTGGCCTGCGGGTGGCGGTGATTAAGCATGCGCATCATAATTTTGATATTGATAAACCGGGTAAGGATAGTTATGAAATCCGCGAAGCCGGCGCGCAGCAAATGCTGATTGCCTCGTCACGGATGATGGCCCTGATGGAGAAAAGCGATGCGCCGGACAATGATCCGCAACTGGCTGATTTACTGCCCCGGCTGGAGGTCAGCAAACTCGACCTGATACTGGTCGAAGGTTTCAAGCACGAGCCTATTCCCAAGCTGGAACTGCATCGGCCCAGTCTTGGAAAACCGCTACTTTTCCGGGATGATCCACAGATTATTGCCATTGCCTCGGATGAAGCCCTTGCAGGCACGCATCCGCTGCCCGAGCTTAACATCAACGATATCGGGGCGATCGCCGACTTTATTGAACAATTTATGCATAAATGGACTGCCTGATTATGGCCGAATTTACTCCCCAACCCAGCTGCGCCGATCCGCAGGATCAGCAAAGTCTCAGTGTTGACGAGGCGCGTAGCCAGATTGAACAGTTACTGAGCCCTGTCAGTAGCTGGCAGAAACTCGCCCTGCGTGACGCGCTGGGGCATATCCTGCATGCCCCGGTGATTTCGCCGCTGCAGGTACCGCCGCATAACAATTCAGCCATGGATGGCTATGCCATTCACAGTCGGGATATGGCGGCTGAGCACTATACACTGAAGCTGGTTGGTACCGCCTTTGCCGGACAACCCTATCAGGGCTCGATCAGCCAGGGTGAATGCATCCGGATCATGACCGGCGCGATGATGCCACCGGAATGCGACACGGTCATCATGCAGGAACATGTCGCCGTTGATGGTGACCAGATCACGGTTCATGGTCAGCATCAAGCCGGCCAGAATGTGCGTATGGCTGGTGAAGATATCGAACAGGGTCAGACGGTACTGCCAGCAGGACAACGCATCACACCGGCCGATATGGGGCTGATCGCCTCGCTGGGTATTGGTGAAGTGAGAGTCAGACGCAAATTACGGGTCGCTTTCTTCTCTACTGGCGATGAACTGCGCTCTATTGGCGAACCACTGGCAGCCGGTCAGATATACGACAGTAATCGCTACACACTCTATGGCATGCTCAAAAGGCTCGACGCCGAGGTTCTGGATATGGGTGTCGTCCCGGACGAAAAAGCCGCACTGAAAAATGCCCTGGCACAGGCCGCCGCCGAAGCGGATGTGGTGATTACTTCCGGCGGCGTCTCTGTAGGGGATGCCGATTATGTGAAGGAAATGCTGGCCGAACTGGGTCAGGTCAATTTCTGGAAAATCGCGATGAAACCCGGTCGTCCACTGGCCTTTGGTAAAATAGACGATGCCCTGTTCTTCGGTCTGCCCGGCAATCCGGTGTCAGTGATGGTGACTTTCTATCAGTTTGTACAGCCGGCTTTGAAAAAGATGGCCGGTGAAAATGATCACCCGCTGCCTTTAATGCAGGTAGAAACCGACAGCCGAATCCGCAAGCGTCCCGGTCGTTTTGAATTTCAACGCGGCATTTTGTTTGAAGATGGCAGCGGCCAACTCAAAGTCAGCACCACCGGGCAGCAGGGCTCGGGAATTTTGCGCTCGATGAGCGTCGCCAACTGCTTCATCCTGCTGGATGAGGACTGTGACGGCATTGAGCCCGGCACTATCGTTACCGTTCAACCCTTTGCAGGTCTGGTTTAATCATGTCTGAAGCACTCGTCAAACAACAACGCGAATTCAATAAGCTGCGTAAGCGTCTGCGTCGCAATGTCGGCCAGGCCATTGCCGATTACAATATGATTCAGGATGGCGATAAGGTCATGGTCTGCCTGTCCGGCGGTAAGGACAGCTATACCATGCTGGATATCCTGATTAATCTGCGTGATCATGCGCCGATTAATTTCGAGCTGATTGCGGTGAATCTGGATCAGAAACAGCCCGGTTTCCCGGAGCATGTCTTGCCGGAGTATCTGTCATCGATTGATGTGCCTTTTCATATCATCGAAAAAGACACTTACAGCATCGTCAAGGAAGTGGTGCCGGAAGGCAAAACCACCTGTGGCATCTGCTCGCGACTGCGTCGTGGTTCGCTCTATGGCTATGCCCGCGAAAACGGCATCACCAAAATCGCACTGGGCCACCACCGTGACGATATTATCGAAACCCTGTTTCTGAACATGTTCTATGGCAGCAAAATCAAAGCCATGCCGCCCAAACTCCTCAGTGACGATAAAAGTAATATCGTGATCCGGCCGCTGGCTTATGCCTGCGAAGCAGATATTGCCCGCTATGCTGAGGCGATGCAGTTCCCGATTATTCCCTGCAACCTGTGCGGGTCCCAGGAAAACCTGCAACGCCAGAAAATCAAGGAAATGCTGCAAAGCTGGGAGCGCGAAACACCGGGACGACTGGAGAATATCTTCCGCAGTATCCAGAACATCTCACCCTCACAGCTGGCTGATGTGGATTTATTTAACTTCACCGATCTGGAACAGCAGCGTGAAGAATCCGCTGAAGAAAGAAACGCGTTTATGGATGATATGCAGCAACCAGCGCTGGCAAGATAAAAACGCAGAACCGGTATTTCAGGAGAAAGTTATCACCAGTTAGCCAGCAAACTATTTTGACTTGATAAGTTTGCTCGCTAAGTCATTGAATCTCTACACAACAACAGTAAGTCACTGATTTTAAACAATAATAATAAAGTGGTGAGATTTTAACCATCAATGGGCAGGCTGTTACAGAATAATGACTTAGCGATTTCCACAACAGTTAACCACAGACTTATCCACAGAAAATGTGAGTAAGTCTGTAAGTCACTGATTCGCTCCGGCCGGGATTATTTTTGCAGTGGTGGTGGCGTGAAATCTTCAGCAAATTCCAGCGCATTGCCATCCGGATCACGACAGAAAAAAGCGGCTCTGCCTGACTTGCTGCGGGAAAACTCAATACCGGCTGCTTCCAGTCGTTCAGCCAACGCTTCCAGATCTTCCACCACCAGAGCCAGGTGACGATCCCGTCCACCATGGGCCGGACGGCCTTCATTGGAATCCGGATTGGGCAACTGCATCAGGTGAATCATCTGATCATCGCCGATATCCAGCCAGGCACCGTCAAACGGAAAGTCAGGTCGGTTGGGATTGAGCGGCAATTGCAGCACATCACAATAAAACTTCAGAGAACGCGGAACATCCTCAACGAGAAAACTGGCATGCGCGATTGATTTGATCATGCGGGGTCCCGATAGTTGATGAAAAGACGCAGCCTGCCGCCTGAGCGGCAGGATAGTTGGCGCTTATTTTAACGCGAAGCGCCGCCGGCACCCAAGGGTCAGGGCATCTTGCCAAGACGAGCCATTCCGTAGGCCGCCACAAAAATCAGGGCGCCACCCAGCCATTCCATGCCGCTCATACGCTCGTCGGTCAACAACCAGGCCGAGATTGCGGCTACCAGCAATTCGAACAACATCAGAATCGCGGCGCGGAAAACGGCGATTCTCGCCAGACCGTAGAGCACAGCAATCGTCATTGAGACGAAAGCCAGCCCACCAAATACCGCGACCAGCAACCAGACATTCACTGTCACCTGAGGCACCGTTGCCTGCTGCAGAAACAGCACGACAATGGCTACCATGACGACGCCCCAGTAAACAGCAAAGGTTTTGATTTCCATCGGCACTGCCGCCAGTTTGCGACTGAGTACGTTATTCACCGAAAACATAAAACTGGCGAATAGAGCCAGCCAGTCTGCCAGACCATGCGGCCAGGGAAAGCCGATTTCCGGATGCCAGAGCATCATGAAGGTGCCGGACATCGCAAGCAGAATCATCAACAGCGACTGGCGTGAGATACGCTCTCCCAGCCACCAGTGACCAAGCAGCACCGACCACAGTGGTGACAGATAAAACAGCAGCATCACCCGTACCACTTCCCCTTCAATCAGCGCCACCAGGAAAGCCAGATTGGTGAGACCGGCCGCCAGCGCCAGCGCCCATAATGACGGCGGCCATTGCTGCGCTATGCGTTTCCAGACCCAGATCAACTGCACACTGGCAACCAAAGCTGCCGCAAGATAAGCCGCCAGCGTGGTCCAGACCACTGGCATACCGGCCTGCTCCAATAAGCGCATCGGATACCAGATAAGTCCCCACATCGCGGCAGAGAAGAGGATGGCGCTAACCGCCAGAGAATATTCTTTATTGCTTGATGGGATCATGACGCCACCTTATACCACGTCAGGCAGCTAACCCGTTATAATAGTCTGATTTTCATTCTCCCCCTGGTCTCTATGAATCCGGAACTGACAAAACTGCATCCCTACCCTTTTGAAAAACTGGCGCAGCTGAAACAAGGTTGTCATCCGCCGGAAGATCTGCCACATATTGCGTTGTCCATCGGCGAGCCCAAACATCCGACGCCGGGCTTCATCACTGAGGCGGTCATCACCCATCTGCACGGGCTATCGAGCTATCCGACTACCGCCGGCAGTAATGAACTGCGTCACGCGATTGCGACCTGGCTGGATCAGCGTTTTCAGCTTGACGGTCATATCAATGCAATGACCCAGGTTTTGCCGGTCAACGGCACCCGCGAAGCGCTGTTTGCCTTCGCTCAGGCCGTGATTGACCGCAGTCAGGACCCGCTGGTCATCATGCCCAATCCGTTTTATCAGATTTATGAAGGCGCGGCGATTCTGGCCGGTGCCGAGCCGTTTTATCTGAATTGTGATGCGGCCAATGGCTTTATCCCCGATTTCGACACTGTTGACGAGGCGACCTGGCAGCGCTGTCAGTTGTTATACATCTGTAGTCCCGGTAACCCGACCGGGGCTGTGATCGATGAAGCGACATTGCAGCGCCTGATTGAACTTGCCCACCAATATGACTTCGTGATTGCCGCCGATGAGTGCTACTCAGAAATTTATCATGATGAAGACCAGGCTCCGGTCGGTCTGCTTCAGGCAGCTTACAGCGGTGGTTACACCGATATGCGTCGTTGCGTGGTCTTCCACAGCCTGTCAAAACGCTCTAATACGCCGGGACTGAGAAGCGGTTTTGTGGCGGGTGATGCCGATATTTTGAAACAGTTTCTGCGTTACCGTACCTACCACGGCTGTTCCATGCCGCCTTCCACCCAGGCTGCCTCGATAGCTGCCTGGAATGATGAAGACCATGTCGCCCACAACCGCGAACTGTACCGTGAAAAATTTGAGGCCGTGTTGGAGATCCTGTCTCCGGTTATGCAGGTATCGATGCCTGAAGCCGGCTTTTACCTCTGGGCAGAGACCCCGGTCGCCGATACCGAATTTGCCCGTCAGCTGTTTGAAAAGCAGAATGTCACCGTTTTGCCCGGAAGTTATCTGGGCCGCGACACAGTTATGGGTAACCCCGGTGCCAATCGTGTGCGTATGGCTCTGGTCGCACCGCTGGAAGAATGCATTGAGGCTGCCATGCGAATTCGCAGCCTGATCGAACAATTCAATTAAATCAATGGAGAACCTCATGAGCGATATTCAGAATATTATCGAAGAAGCGTTTGAGCGCCGTGCTGAAATCAATCCGTCCAATGCCGACAGCGATGTCCGCAACGCGGTCAATGAAGCGCTGGCGATGCTGGACAACGGCAGTGCCCGTGTCGCAGAAAAACAAAATGGTGACTGGGTGGTTAACCAGTGGCTGAAAAAAGCGGTCCTGCTGTCTTTCCGTCTGAACGACAACCGTCCGATGGCCGGTGGTGAAACCCAGTATTTCGATAAAGTCGAACCTAAATTCGCCAGCTTCTCTGAAGATGACTTCAATAAAGCCGGTGTCCGTGTGGTGCCGCCTGCCGCTGTGCGTCGTGGCTCGTATATCGCACCGGGAGTGGTGTTGATGCCGTCTTACGTCAACATCGGTGCTTACGTTGATTCCGGCACCATGGTCGATACCTGGGCCACTGTCGGCAGCTGCGCCCAAATCGGTAAAAACGTCCACCTGTCCGGTGGTGTCGGCATCGGCGGCGTACTGGAACCGCTGCAGGCCGGTCCGACCATTATCGAAGATAACTGCTTTATCGGTGCCCGCTCTGAAGTCGTGGAAGGCGTTGTTGTGGAAGAAGGCTCGGTTATTTCCATGGGCGTTTACATCGGCCAGAGCACCAAGATTTTCAACCGCATGACCGGTGAAATCACCTATGGCCGTATCCCTGCCGGTTCAGTGGTGGTCTCGGGTAACCTGCCATCCAAAGACGGTAGCTACAGCCTCTACTGCGCGGTTATCGTCAAGCAGGTGGATGAGAAAACCCGTGGCAAAGTCGGCATCAACGAGCTGCTTCGCGACATTTAATGACACATCCGCAGATTTCGCCGGTAAACACAGATTATTGACAAGCTAATCTCTGAAAATCGGCGTCATCTGCGGATAACTATTTTCTCGTCTCCCTACATGACTATGCCCAGACAGGAGCTAGAAACAAGGCATGATTTTATTCGGCATCAAAAACTGCGACACGGTGAAAAAAGCCCGCCGCTGGCTGGATGATAACGGCGTTGAGTACCAATTCCATGACTTCCGTCAGGATGGGCTGGAAAAAAGTACCCTCGAAGGCTGGCTGCAGTCAGTCAAGTGGGAAACCCTGCTGAACAAACGTGGCACCACCTGGCGTAAGCTGGATGATCCGCGCAAAGATAAGCTGAATCAGGCCGTGGCTGTGGAACTGATGCTGGCCAATCCGACCCTGATTAAAAGACCTGTTGTTGAAACAGACAAGGGCTGTCTGGTTGGCTTTAAAGAAGCCGATTTTGCCGACCAATTCGGAAAATAATATGTCTGATACTATCGCACTGACTCAGGAATTGATTCGCCGTGACAGCGTGACGCCGGAAGATAAAGGCTGTCAGATTATGTTGTCCGACCGCCTCGCGCCGCTGGGTTTCAAAGCTGAGCATATGTATTTCGAGGATGTCGAAAACCTGTGGCTGCGCCGTGGCAATAAAGGGCCGATCATTGCCTTTGCCGGCCATACCGATGTCGTCCCCACCGGGCCGCTGGATAAATGGATCCACCCCCCTTTCGAAGCCAACATCGTTGATGGCATGCTCTATGGTCGCGGTGCTGCGGATATGAAAGGCAGTATCGCCGCCATGGTCACGGCCTGTGAGCGGTTTGTCAGCAAACACCCGGAACATGAAGGCAGTATCGCTTTCCTGATTACCAGCGATGAAGAAGGTCCGGCCATCAACGGCACCGTCAAAGTCGTGGAGACATTGCAAAGTCGCGGGGAAAAGATTGACTGGTGTCTGGTGGGCGAACCTTCCAGCACCGATAAAGTCGGCGATATTGTCAAAAACGGTCGTCGGGGTTCTCTGAATGGTCGACTGACTGTTAAGGGAAAACAGGGGCATATCGCCTATCCGCATCTGGCCCAGAACCCAATTCATCTGCTGGCACCGGCCTTAACCGAGTTATGTGCCATTGAGTGGGATCAGGGCAATGCTGATTTTCCGCCCACCAGCTTTCAGGTCTCCAATTTGAATGCCGGCACCGGTGCGACCAATGTTATCCCCGGCACTACCGAGATGGTGTTCAACTTCCGTTTTTCCACAGAGGTCACACATGAGGAGTTGCAAAGCCGCGTGGAGGCTGTACTGGATAAGCACCAACTGAATTATGAATTGAAATGGGAGCTGTCGGGTAAGCCATTCCGGACCGCCAGTGGCGAACTGCTGGAAGCGGTCCAGGCTGCTGTTTTTGACGTGACCGGTTATGAGACCACCTTGTCCACTTCCGGTGGTACTTCTGATGGCCGTTTCATCGCACCAACAGGCACTCAGGTGATCGAGCTGGGTCCGCTTAATGCCACGATTCATCAGATTGATGAATGCGTGTCGGTGGCCGATCTTGACACCCTGTCGCAAATTTATGAGACTCTGCTGTCTCGTTTACTCCTGAAATAGACTAAATCGTGTCCAACCGGTATCTCAATCGACATGTTCTACTGGCACTGGCAGCCATCGTGCTGCTGTTGCAGTCGTTTGCCGTGTGGCATGATGCTGAACATGCTTTCCACACTGCTGAGGCGCAGTGCGAGCGTTTAAATGCGATCAATCACCTGCCAGCCGCAGATATTTATCCGGAGCTGGCATTTGGTATTCAGACAGAAACGAGCTTTTTTGAATCGTCTGTTTACCACGCTCACCTACCTGCGACTACTCGCCGGCAGCATGCCATTCGTGCGCCACCTGTTTTTTCCTGACACAGAAAATCATTTTTAAGATTCTGATTGCCTGCTTTACGCAGCGTCACCTCTCCTGTTTGTGATGATATATCATGAGAAGTGTTGCCCTGGCCTTTAGGGAAGCATGTCTCATATGAAGCAGACAGGAATATGTAACGAGGAAAAAACATGTTCCGAAAAAAACAGTCTGCACTGCTGATCAGTGCTGTCATTGCCAGCCTGCCAGCCAGTGTTTTTGCGGCACCGGCTAACCAGAGCGAAGAACCGGTGGAAATTCCCAGCCTGACGGTGACCGCCGACCCGCTGGGTGCCCGCACCCCCGACGAACTCATCTTCCCGGTCACCGTGCTGGCTGATGAAGAACTGGATAAACAACGTGCCGCCACCCTGGGCGAAACCCTGAACAGCGTACCGGGCGTTGCCAACTCGGATTTCGGCCCTGGCGTTGGTCGCCCGGTAGTTCGTGGCCTGCAGGGCTCACGAGTTCAGGTACTGGAAGACGGCTTGAAAACGGTTGATATATCCGGTGAGGGCGGTGATCACACTGTTGCGATTGATGCCGGTCGTGCCGAGCAAATTGAAGTGTTCCGTGGTCCCGCCACCCTGCTCTTTGGCAGTGGCGCCGCCGGTGGTGTTATCAACGTCAAAAGTGGCCGCTTTGATCCCGATTTTGGTGATTCCCCCCGCGTCAACGGTCAACTGGGCTACGGTTACAACGGTGATGAACGCCAGGGTAATATCGGTCTGGAATTACCCGTCACCGATAACTTCGTATTGCGTACTGACTACGGTCTCCGTCGCAGCCATGATTTTGATATTGACGGCTATCAGCAAATCGGTCAGACCCGGGGCGATAAAGATACCCTGCAAAACAGTGATGCGGTCAGCGACAGCTTCTCAGTAACTGGTCTCTATAAAGGTGAATGGGGTCATGCGGGTCTGGGTTACAGCCGCTGGCGCACAGATTATGGCATTCCAGAAGTCTTCCTGGGTGAAGGCGAAGAAGAGCAGGAACGGATTCATGCCGATTATGATCGCGTCGATTTCCGCAGTGAATTCAATAACCCGCTGCCCGGCTTCAGCACGGCCCGTCTGAAACTGGCACATACCGAATTCAACCAGCAGGAAATCGGTGGTGAATTCTTTAACGGTGAACTGGAAGAGCGCGGGGTGGAAACCGAATTCACCAATGACGAGTCTGAAGCGCGTCTGGAACTGGTACATAACCCAATCGGTCTCTGGCAAGGTGTCATCGGTCTGCAGTTGAATAACCGTGAGTTTGGCGCCGAAGGTGCCGGTCATGGTCACGGTGGACATGGTGGCGACGGCTTCTATATTCGCGACAATGACACCCGCTCAATGGGTGTGTTCGTATTGGAAGAATTGCCTACTGACTTTGGCCGATTGGAATTCGCAGCACGGGTGGATCACGTTCGTTCTGATCCGGTAACGCTGGATGAAGAGCGTCATATCGATTTGCCCAGTGGTGACGAGATACATCAGGAAGCCAACCTGGGTAGTCGTAGCTTCACCCCGTTCAGTCTCTCCGCCGGTTCGATTATCGATCTGGATGATAAGCATCATCTGCGTCTGGCGGTCACCCGATCAGAACGGGCACCGTCTGCTGAACAACTCTACGCCTTTGGTGCACATGCTGCCTCAGGTACCGTTGAAGTCGGTGACCCAACACTGGATGAAGAGACCTACACCAACTTTGAAATCGGACTGGACCGCCATGCCGGGCCCTTCCGCTTTGATACCACTCTGTTCTATAACTACGTGCAGGACTTTATTTATCTCGCCTCACGTGATGACGGTACCGGCAATCCCATTCTGATTGAGGGTGATACCTTGGTATTTAATCAGCAGGATGATGCCCGTTTCTATGGCGCGGAATTCACCGCAGCCTGGGATGTGATTGAGGGCGCTGTGCCGGTGACACTGCGTCTGTCGGGTGATTATGTTCGTGCCAAGCTGGATGGCGGTGACAATCTGCCACGAATCAGCCCGGGCAGACTGGGCATCGGTGTCGATACGGCCTATCAGGACTGGTCTCTGAGCATCGATTACCGTCACATCTTCAGACAAAGCAAAAGTGCTGAACTGGAGTCCGATACCGACGGTTATGATCTGCTGTCATTTAATGCCAGCTGGGCACCTGACAGTCTGAAAGGCGCGGAAATCTATGTTCAGGGCCGCAACCTGCTCAATGAAGATGGACGCCGTCACCAGAGCTTCCTGAAGGAAGAAGCGCCGATTATCGGCCGAACTGTGATGACCGGTATTCGCTTCGATTTTGGCGGTTAACACCCAGGCAGGATGACAGCCGTCCTCGGGCGGCTGTGTTTCCTGTTCGGACATGAGTGTGGCAATTTGCTAGATTAGTAGCTGACGAGATTTAAGGAAGACATTATGGCGAACAGCGAGCAAAACAGTCAGAACACGGCCAAGGTGGTTTACCTGCTGTTGATGGTCAACATCATCATTCAATTTCTGGGCATTATCGGTGTGATTATCGCTTACGTAAATAAAAGCGATGCCCCGGCTTGGTTACAAACGCATTATCAGTTTCAGATAAGAACCTTCTGGATTGGTTTACTCTACCTGTTTATTGGCGTGGTACTCGCCACGGTCGCTATCGGCTATTTCATTC
Source organism: uncultured Methylophaga sp. (assembly GCA_965229455.1). Taxonomy (GTDB): domain Bacteria; phylum Pseudomonadota; class Gammaproteobacteria; order Nitrosococcales; family Methylophagaceae; genus Methylophaga. The sequence goes on along the minus strand of OZ245877.1, from coordinate 878,707 downwards.
TGCTGTTCTGGGTCATCTGGCTCATTGTGCGCTGTGTCAAAGGCATCAAATACCTGGATCAGAATCAGCCTTACCCCAACCCCACCAGCTGGCTGTTAGGCTGAGCAAACTTGAAACCGCGCCCCGGCGCGGTTTTTTATTCCCGATGGAACGCCATCGGGCCGTTGGCTTCCTGCGTCGGCATCAGTTCCAGCGTGGTGACATTGACATGCTGCGGGGTATTCACCAGCCACCAGACCGTGTCTGCGACATCCTCAGCGCGTAGCGCAATCGTACCCTGGTAAACCTTATCTGCCCGGTTTTTATCATCCTTGAAACGCACCATGGAGAATTCGGTTTCAGCATTTCCCGGCTCGATATTGCTGACCCTGACATTGGTCCCTAATAGATCGGCTCTGACAGCCAGAGAGAATTGGCGCACAAAGGCCTTGGTGCCACAGTAAACATTACCGCCGGGATAAGGCCAGTTGCCGGCCACTGAGCCGATATTGATGATATAGCCGGTTTTGCGCTCGACCATGCCTGGTAAGACTGTCCGGGTGCAGTACAGCAGCCCCTTGATATTGGTATCGACCATTTTCTCCCAGTCATCAAGACGGGTTTCATGAGCGGCTTCCAGCCCCAGTGCCAGCCCGGCATTATTGATCAGCACATCAATCTTATTGAAGGCATCAGGTAAGTCGGCAAAAGCCTGTTCCACCGCCTGCCGGTCACTGATATCGAAACAGCTGGTGTGCACCCTGTCCGCCCCGCCCAGTGCCTGTTGCAGTTCGTCCAGCCGCTGTTGACGGCGACCGGTAATAATCAGTCGCCAGCCCTGCTGGGCAAACAGCCGAGCACAGGCCTCTCCGAAACCGGAGGTAGCACCGGTGATCATCACAACAGGGGTGGCATTCATAGTTTGTCCTTATGTTGATGACAATGTCTGCTGATGCAATTCAGCGACAACAGCAGCCTTATAAGCGCTCAGGCACCTTCCGAGAACACAATGGTTCTACGACCACTGATTATTATGCGGTGTTCGATATGGGCTTTGACTGCCCGCGCCAGTACCAGTCGCTCAATATCTTTACCAATCATGACCAGATCTTCCGGGCTGTTATCATGCATGACTCGCTCGACATCCTGTTCGATAATCGGCCCCTCATCCAGCTCAGCAGTCGCATAATGCGCCGTGGCGCCAATCAGTTTAACGCCGCGTTCATAAGCCTGATGGTAAGGTCTGGCACCCTGGAATGCCGGCAGAAAGCCGTGATGAATATTAATGACGCGACCGGCGAATTCACGGACAAAATCTTCCGACAGGATCTGCATGTAGCGCGCCATCACCACCAGGTCAATCCCGTATTCTTCAAGTAAACGCTTGATCGCTTCTTCCTGCTGCGGTTTGGTGTCTTTGGTGATTGGCAGGTGATAGAAAGGTTTGTCGAACTGCTTTGCCATATATTCAAGATCATCATGATTACCGATGATCAGCGGTATATCGCATTTCAGTTCACCTTCCAGCTCACGCAATAACAAGTCATAGCCACAGTGTGAGGCACGGGTCACCATCAAAGCCACGCGGTAGGGTTTCGCGCTGTAGCGTACTGACCAGGTCAGATTCATCTTCCGGGCAAAACCATCAAACTCGGTTTCGAGTTGCCCGGTCGGCATCTGTCCTTCGTCTTCCAGCCGGATCCGCATAAAATACTGGCCGTTTTCGACATCGGTATATTGCTGGCAATGCAGGATGTTAAATTCTCTCTCCGCAAAAAAGCCGGTAATACCGGCGACCAGTCCCTTGCGGTCTGGGCATTGAACCAGGAAAACAATCGCACTCATTTCAGTCTTTCCATAAAGGCGGCCGGACCGCGCTGCTAAATGCCAAATCCTACCTGATTATTGATACTCGTTGTACTTATCAGCGCGGCCTTTGACTCTGTCTTTGGGATATTTGGCCGCATTCTTGGCCATCTTGTTTTTCACTGCCTGATTCAAATCAATGCCCAGATCATGACAGAGATAACTGAGGTAGACCGCCACATCGGCAATTTCATCCTCCAGATGTTCACGTTTTTCCGAGGCCAGCATGGCGCTGACTTCATCTTTGTTTCGCCACTGGAACCACTCCAGCAACTCTGCCGCTTCGATAGAGAGCGATATCGCAATATCCTTGGGATTATGAAACTGCTCCCAATCGCGTTCTTTGCGAAATTGAATCAGTTTATCCAGCAAGTGTTTCTCAATCATTGGCCAGGAACTCCTCGACAACCTGTTTGAATTGCTGCGGACGCTCAGCATGGACCCAGTGGCCGGCTTTTTCAATCGCCTGGAACTGCGCCTGTGGAAATTGCTGCCTGATCAGCGCCCGGTCATCATCGGTCACATACTCAGACAATGAGCCATAGACAAACAAGCTGTTAGCAATAACGGTGGCATTCTCACATACCGGTGCCATCAACTGCGGGTAATTGGCTTTCAGTGCCGGCAGATTAATCCGCCAGTAAAGCCCTTCATCCCCAGATTGCAGGTTCATCAAAAGAAACTGACGCACACTTTTGTCTGTGACTGTGTCAGCAAGCGCTGCATCGACTGCTGAACGCGAGTCCAGGTTTTCCATATCCAGTGCCAGCATCGCGTCCATCAGCGGCGTATGTTCGCTGAAATAGCGGCGCGGTGAGATATCGACCACCACCAGCTTCTCCACCCAGGCGGATTGCTCGGCCGCAAACTGCATGGCGACCTTGCCTCCCAGCGAGTGGCCCAGTACGTGCACTTTATGCAAGCCCAAATCACCGCATAACTGTTCGATATCGGCTGCCATGCTGGCGAAATCCTGCGTATCGCTGTGCGGTGAGCGTCCATGGTTTCTCAAATCGACACTAATCACGCGGTAATAGCGCGAAAAATACCTGGCCATACTGCGCCAGTTGTCGGCTGAACCGAACAGACCGTGGATGATGATTAAGGGATGGCCTTCACCGCTGTCTTGATAATGCAATTTCATGGCTTGCTGCTTGAACGATATAATGTTGAATTCATTAACGGGAGTATAACGTGGAAGATGAAACCATACTGGTGATGCTGGTCAAGCAGTATGCTGACAAATTCGGCATTACCTTCAGCTCAAAATATCTGGATGATCCGGAAAAGAAACAGAAACTGATCACACTGATTCAGGAGGCTGTCGCCGGCAAACGCGGCCCCGTCACTGACGCTGATCTCGATTCATAAAAAAAGCCACCGTCAGGTGGCTTTTTTCATTCAGTCGTCGAGTTTTTCGAACACCAGGCAGGCATTGGTACCACCAAAACCAAAACTGTTGGACATCACCGTGGTCAGGCCGGCGTTATCAACGCGTTCGCGCAGAATCGGCATGCCCTCCGCTTCCGGATCCAACTGTTCAATATTGGCAGATGCAGCAAGGAAGTCCTGATTCAGCATCAACAGGCTATAGATGGCTTCCTGCACGCCAGCGGCACCGAGTGAATGGCCCGACAAGGATTTGGTGGAGCCGACATAGGGAATCGCATCACCGAAAGTCCGCTTGATCGCACCCAGCTCAGCCAGGTCACCCACCGGTGTCGAAGTACCATGGGCATTGATGTACTGAACTTTGCCACGGGCCGTAGACATCGCCAGTTGCATGCAACGCTCGGCGCCTTCCCCTGAAGGTGCGACCATATCATAGCCATCAGAAGTCGCACCGTAGCCGGTGAGTTCAGCGTAGATCTTTGCGCCACGAGCTTTGGCGTGCTCGTATTCTTCCAGCACAATCACACCACCACCACCGGCGATAACAAAGCCGTCACGGTCAGCATCATAAGCGCGCGAAGCTTTGTCCGGGGTCTCATTGTATTTGGTTGATAAAGCACCCATGGCATCAAATAATGAACTCATGGACCAGTGTTCTTCCTCACCGCCACCGGCGAAGACAATATCCTGTTTACCGAGTTGAATCTGCTCCATCGCAGTGCCGATGCAGTGCGCACTGGTGGCACAGGCCGATGACATGGAGTAATTGATGCCTTTGATTTTGAAAGGTGTCGCCAGACAGGCCGAAGTAGTGCTGCCCATCACCTGGGTCACACGATAAGGACCAATGCGTTTCAGGCCTTTCTCACGCAGGATATCAGCCGCTTCCACCTGGTTGGATGAAGAAGCACCGCCTGAGCCCATAATGAGGCCGGTGCGGATATTGGAAATCTGTTCTTCTTTCAGACCGGCATCATCAATGGCCTGCTGCATCGCAATATAACTATAGGCAGCGGCATCGCCCATGAAACGCAGGGTCTTGCGATCGATATACTCTTTGAAATCGATATCAATGGTGCCGGCTACATGGCTGCGAAAGCCCATATCGGCATAGTCCTGTTTAAACCGGATACCGGAACGACCTTGGCGCAAGGATTCAGTGACTGTCTCGGCATCGAGCCCCAGACAGGATGTAATACCGAGTCCTGTAACAACTACACGTCTCATCATTAAATCCTAAAAATCATCAGTGGAGGTAAACAGACCGACACGCAGGTCTTTGGCCACATAGATCTCACGACCGTCGACCGACACTGTGCCATCAGCAATAGCCAGCACCAGTTTACGTGCGATCACCCGCTTAAGATCAATCCGGTAGGTGACCTTTTTAGCTGTCGGTAATACCTGACCAGTAAATTTTACTTCACCGGAGCCCAGGGCACGGCCTCGACCGGGATTGCCGTCCCAGGCCAGGAAGAAACCGACCAGTTGCCACATCGCATCAAGACCGAGACAGCCGGGCATCACCGGATCACCGGGGAAATGACAGGCAAAGAACCACAGGTCAGGATGAATATCCAGTTCAGCAATGATTTCGCCCTTGCCATATGCTCCGCCGGTATTGGAGATATGAGTAATGCGGTCCATCATTAACATATTTGGAATGGGTAACTGAGCATTGCCGGGACCAAACATCTGTCCGTGTCCGCATTGCAATAATTCTTCGTAGGTAAATGATGATTGCTTACTCATGAACTCTCTTAAATAACCCGCCAATAGGGCATCGTATGATAGCACGAACGTTTCCAAACCAGAAAAAAACCGGCTGTAACGCCACTAAAAAAAAGCCACGACACAATGTCGTGGCTTCTCTGTTTAAATTAAAGACGTCGGTTTTACTGATTGGCAGCGATAGTCGTCGCAGCTTCAGGTAATTCGACATTCAGACCTTGCAGCAACATACCCATGCTGTTGAGAATACGGTACATCGCGTAAAGCTCGTCATACTTGGTATTTACCAGTGCAGTGCGGGCTCTGAATACTTCGTTTTCAGAATCCAGCAAGTCAAGCAGGGTACGCTGTCCCAGGCTGAACTGTTGCTGATAAGCGTCACGCGCTTTTTCACTCGATTCGACGTGCTGAATACGCGCTGGCATCTGGCTGCGCAGTGTTTGCCAGGCATTCCATGAGAGACGAACACTCTCTTCGACCTGACGATGCGTATTGTTGCGGATTTCTGCTGCCTGATTAATCAGGAAAGCCGTTTCTTCTCGGCGTGCACTGTCACGACCGCCATTGAAGAGGTTATAGCGCAGACGCAGCATCGCGGTAATATCTTTGTCCTTACCTTCAATACCATCAATATCATGGTCGGCACGGGTACCGACTTCCAGGTGAAGGTCGGGATAAAACGGCGCCTTGGCTGTGGCGTGCTGAGCTTCCGCAGACTCAACATCATAACTGGCAAGACGCAATGTCGGATGGTTTTCTGTGGCAATGGCAATCGCTTCGTCAATACTTGCAGGAATCATAGTGATGGGGGAATCCGGCAATGATAAGGAAGCTGGCTCCATGCCCACAACACGGATATAAGCTGTTTCAGCATCTCTGAGATTAGCCAGCTCTGACTTCAGGTTAGCTTCAGCCAGTGCCAGACGTCCCAAGCTTTGTTCCATATCTGCTTTTCTACCGACACCACGCTCGGCACGAAGCAGAATCTGATCATGCGTGCGCTCATGTGCTTCCAGGTTGGTTTGTGCTAACTCAACCAGTTGCTGCTGACGCAATACGTTGTGATAGGCCAGAACCGCATCAAGTGCCGTATTTTCAGCGGCGCTATAGACACCAAAAGCCCGTGAATTTGTTCTGGCTTGTTGACGATCAACTTCATTACTGGTCTCGAAGCCGTCAAACAACATTTGTCTCAGGTTGAGACTGGCTTCATCTCGATTGAGGTGAACTTCACCGCGTCCTGAGTTCCGAGTACTCGGATTGTCGGTCATTTCCCAACCCGTACCGATCGCCAGGTCCAGTGTAGGATAATAACCCGCCCTCGCCTGGTCTACTTCTTTCGATACTGCTTGTCTCTCGTGTGTGGCCGCTAAAACATCAGGGTTGGTTTTTACCGTTGCATCCACTGCTTCCTGAAGCGTATCTGCATTAGCCATGCTAACCGAGATGCACAAAGGGATGACGATAGCTAAACGTTTCATAATTGCTAATCCTATTTTTTTATGTGACGCTTTCGGCGGCCCCTCAGGCGTCACAAGTCAAACATCCAAAACTGTTTTAAGTTGCACTTTTAAGCAACTGTATTACAACATAAGCTGTCCCGCAATGGAATCCTCAACGCAGATCCCGGAACAATATCGCCAGTGATAGTCGATCTGGCAGATTCATTTTCTGGAAAATGGTCGTCAGATGGGCTTTAACGGTACGCTCCGTGATATTGAGCTGTCTCGCAATCATCTTATTGGTTGCCCCATGACTGACTAATTTAGCCACTTCCGTTTCTTTCGGAGAGAGGCTTTCCAGTGCCTGACGCTGCGCGTCACTTATTTCCGGTTTATGTGTTAATTCGTCTATCAGACCTGAAATCACATGCCTTTCCACCCAAACCTCACCATTCATGATCAGCTGCATGGCATCATCAAGCTTATCCAACGCCAATTCCTGGTTGAAGTAGCCGCGAGCCCCCTGTTTCAGGGCCTCAATCTGAATCGCCATCGGTCTGGGTGGCCCGATGATCAATACCCGACTTCCTTCACATTGCTGGGCCAAAGCACTGAGCTGATGATCCATCTCGCCTTCAAACAAGGACTGATGACAAAGAATCAACTGTGGAGAAATCTCATTCACGGCAGACAGCAGTGAGGCGATATCATCAAAATCATTAACATCATAATGTTCTGGTAAAGCCTGCTTGATAGCTTGTAGCCGGTTCTGATCAGGGATGACCATAAAAAGGCAGGTCTGTGTCATCGTTGTCTCGTTCATTTAGATGATTCCGTCCATCAACGCTCTCTGAGCGCCTCATTTTTAGCTTTAAGGATGGGTTTGAGCAAATAATCCAACACGGTCTTTTTACCCGTCAGAATATCTACCGTCACCGTCATACCAGGGATAATTTCTAACGGTCCTTTACTACTGTCAATATAGTTCTTCTCTGTACGCAGGTATATCAGATAAAAACTTTCGTCTTCTTCGTTGGTGATGGTATCGGCGCTGATCCGTTCCAGCGTTGCAGGCAAACCACCATAAATAGAAAAATCATACGCGGTAAATTTAATCATCGCATTTTGCCCTGGACGCAGGAAAGCAATATCCGACGGCCTGATGTGGGCCTCTATCAAAAGGCTGTCATCGACAGGGACGATTTCAACAATATCTTCACCCGGCTGAATGACGCCGCCAACAGTATTGATCATCAGTCGGTTTATTTTGCCCTTGACCGGTGCCCTCACAAGGGTACGGCTGACCCGATCCTCTGCCGAAGTAATCGTGGTCTGGGTTCTGCCCAGTTCGGCCTGAACTTCACTCAACTGGGATGCCGCTTCAGACTGAAACCGTACTTTCACATCTTCAATTTTCTGCCTGACTTCATTGAGACTGGATTGAATTCGTGGAATCGCCAGTCTGGTGGTTTCCATTTCACCACGCAGATCATTCACCGTGCGCTTGAGCCGCAGGATCTCAACCTCAGAGATCACACCCACCGACACCAGTGGTTCTGACATTTTCAGTTCTTCATTACTGAGTTCATAACTGGTGCGGAGTTTATTCAGCTTGGCCTGATTTTCCGCCAGTTCCTGCTGCCTTTGACGGGCCTGCTGCTGTAACACGTCAATATTGCTTTGCAATTCCCGCTGACGGGTTTCATATAAACGCCGCTCTGCTGATGCGAGCTGGGGGCGTTCCTCAACCAGCTTTTCGGGGAGGACCAGTTCTTCGCCGCGTGCCTCTGCTTCCAATCGGGCAACACGGGCCTGCAGTTCCCAGTACTTGAGTTTGCTCTCCATAAAGGAGGATGAAAAGCGTGTGTCATCAATCCTGACCAGCACATCGCCTTTTTCGACGATTTCACCCTCAGAAACCAACACTTCCGACAGGATGCCGCCTTCCAGATTCTGCACGATCTGAATTTTGCTGGAAGGAATGACTTTACCCTCACCACGGGTAACCTCATCCAATTCTGTCTGACTGGCCCACCAGATAGCACAGACAAAAAACAAAGCAGTAAGAATCAACAGAGAGTGGCCGGTGCGAGGCGAGCTTTCCATGGTCGCCGCGCTGACCTCTGACATGAATTCAATATCTTCCGGGTTTGAACGTTTGAACCAGGCCATGCGTTTATCCTTTAGACACCTTAATATGGCCTTTTTTCAGTGCCTCTAGTATTTGATCACGTGGACCATCCGCGACCAGATGCCCCTGATCCATAACTATAATCCGCTCAACCAGACTCAGCAAAGAGGCTTTGTGGGTGACCAACAACAGTGTTTTGTCTTCCAGCTCTTCTGATAGCTTGGCCTTAAAACGTTCTTCTGTGCTGTTGTCCATGGCATTGGTCGGTTCATCGAGTACCACAACAGGCGGGTCCATCAGTAAGGCTCTTGCAACCGCGACACTCTGACGCTGACCACCGGACAAACCTTCACCCCGCTCCCCTACCGGCATATCAAAACCCGATGGATGACGATTAACAAATTCGGTCACACCGGCGACATCAGCGGCTTTCAGCACTGCAGAGTCATCGGCAAAAGGCGCCACCATGGTGATATTGTCACGAATACTGCCGAAGAACAGGACCACGTCCTGAGGGGCATAGCCCACGTTACGGCGCAAATCGACCGGATCAACCTGACGTATATCCGTCCCGTCCAGCAGAATGGAGCCTTCATCTGGCTCGTAGAGTCCCAGAATCAACTTTTCAATGGTGCTTTTACCGGAACCGATACGGCCGATAAAAGCCACTTTCTCACCCGGTTTTATCGTGAAAGAGACCTCAGAAAGCGCATCCATGGGCTGATTCGGGTAACGGAATGTGACTTTTTTGAATTCAACCCCGCCTTTGAATTCAGGACGATGCAGAAACTCACGACCGGACGGTCTTTCAACCGGTAGATTCATTAATGAGTTGAGTGACTGCAGTGCCGCTTTCGATTGATGATAACGGGTGAGGATACCAGCCATCTGCGCCATAGGCGCAAGCGCGCGTCCGGTCAGAATAGTCGACGCAATCAACGCACCCATCGTAATTTCATTCTCGGTAATCAGGTAAACACCATAGACCACCACAGTGATGGTCGCCATCTGTTGCAAAAAGGAAGTGAAGTTGACTGCAGTGGACGACAGCAAACGGGCACGTTGACTGTACTTGGTCATAAAGCCGACGGTCTGTTCCCACTTACGCTGGATTGGCGTTTCAGCGCCAATACTTTTTATGGTTTCCAGCCCGGTCAGTGTCTCAATCAAAGTCGAGCTTCGCTGTCCGGAATGGCGGAACAAATGTTGGATCGTTCTCCCCAACGGGATCTGAATAATCAGACTGACCAGTATCGTCAATGGAATCACGGCAAGCGGAATATAGGCGACAGGTCCCGCAAGCATCCAAATAACAGCAATAAACAAAAAGGCGAACGGTAAATCGATCAGGGTGGTCAGTGTGGCCGAAGTAAAGAAGTCCCGGAATGATTCGAACTCCTGCATACTGTTAGCAAACGAGCCGACTGAGTTGGAACGGGCAGCCATTTTGACAGCCATCACTTTTTCAAAAATCGTGGATGAGAGCATCACATCAGCACGCTTACCGGCCATGTCTATGAAATAAGCCCTCAGGGTTCGCAGCAGCAATTCGAATAAGAATACCGTCGCGACACCAATGGCCAGTACCCATAATGTTTCAGTGGCATGATTGGGCACGACCCGGTCATAGACATTCATAATAAACAGAGGCGAAGCCAGGGCGAAGCTATTGACCAGTATCGAGGCAACGAAGACCTCACTGTAGATCGGCCAGAAGCGCATAATCGTGCCCCAGAACCAATGCGAGGCTCGTGGTATGGCAGTGTACTCAGTACGTCTGTCGAAATGATGAACTGGCTTGATAAAGATGGCGTAGCCGCTGTAGGCAGCTTCCAGTTCTTTCACGCTGAGTTCTGACTCACCTTCACCGGTTTCAGGGAAAATCACTTTTGCCTGCTTACCCTTCACTTCCAGCAGGATGCAGGCATTACTGCCTTCCAGTATTAAAACCGCAGGCAGCACCAGATTCGAAATCTTACCCAGTGAGCGTTTTACAACCTTGGAAGAGAGCCCAGCCCGATCGGCGGCGCGGGAAAACAAGCCGGGCGTGAGCCGGTTGTCCACCAGTGGTAATCCTGCCGTTAATGAGTCCGGGCTGTGGGGCTTGTTGAGGATTTTTGAGAGGATGGTCAGACATCCCAGCAATGGATCGTCGAAACTGCGGTAGCCATCCTCTGGTTCCCATTGCGTTTTATTATTCGAATTGATGACTTGCTCCGTATTCATCTCTTATTCATGCTGGGATCTAATTAATTTGATGAGTTTCACAGTTTTTTGATTTACTGTAAAGCCCACTATACATTAAATTTCAGTCAATCAAGTGACAGCGGGAGCAAAGACATGGCGTATGTAAGAAGAAATGAAGAAGGCAGGATCATCAATGTCTACGACTCACCGGAGTCGGGTGCCAGCGAGTATCTCTCGATTGAATCAGAAGAGTTGATCTCATTTCTGACGCAAACCGATGATGCCGATGCTGCGCGGGTTGCTCTATCCATGTCAGATATGGCGCTGGTCAGGGTACTGGAAGACCTGATAAACACACTGATTGATAAAGGTGTGATCCTGTTTACCGATCTGCCTCCAGCCGCCAGAGAAAAGCTGGCCAACCGTGAAAAAATCCGTGACCAGCTAAACGACCTCGATAACCTGATGGGCGATGATCAGGGCCTTCTCTGAATTTTCAGCTAGGATTTTCTAGTGCGTCTCGGCGGCCGCTGTGATCTTTTTTCCGTTGTTTCTGCCGGTTTCGGCTTTCTGTCACGATAAGGGTTTTCACTGGTCTTGAATTCAATCATCACCGGCGTTCCCTGCAACTTAAGTACTTCCCTGAAAGTGTTTTCCAGATAGCGTTTATAGCTGTTGGGCGTGGACTCGGTCTGATTGCCGTGAATGATGATCCGCGGTGGGTTCTTGCCACCCAGATGTGCATACCGAAATTTAATCCGTCTTCCTCTGACCAGCGGCGGCGGATGGTCAGCTACAGCATCTTCCAGTACCCGCGTCAGTCGTGAGGTCGGCACTTTAGTCATCGCTGACTGGTAAGCCTGTCTGACCGATTTCAGTAGCAGTCCGACGCCACTGCCATGCAAGGCAGAAATAAAGTGTGTCTTGGCAAAATTCATAAATGGCAAACGGCGCTCGACATTGGCTGCCACCCACTCGCGTTCACTTTTTTCCAGACCGTCCCATTTATTGATGGCAAGTACCACAGCCCGACCACTCTCAACAATCAGACCGGCCAGGTGCAGATCCTGCTCAACAATACCCTCATGTGCATCCAGCACAAGCATCACGACATTGGCATCTTCGAGCGCCTGCAGGGTTTTGAGCACACTGAACTTCTCCAGCTTCTCAGACACTTTGGAGCGGCGTCTGACACCAGCAGTATCAATCAGTGTGTAATTGACGCCGTCTTTTTCAAACGGGATATGAATACTGTCACGTGTGGTGCCAGGTTCATCGAAAGCGACGACACGTTCCTCGCCCAGCAGACGATTGATCAGTGTCGATTTGCCGACATTCGGGCGACCAAGTACGGCCAGACGAATATCATCACTGTCATCGTCCAACTCAGCCAGTTCCTCCTCGCTGAGTTCCTCCACCACTGCTTCCGGCACCGCATTTCTGATCTCGTTGAATACGCCGGTGATCCCCCGCCCCTGGGTCGCAGAGATCACCAGTGGCTCAGCAAGGCCCAGCGCATAAAATTCAGCAGCCACCAGTTCCCGTTGCTCGCCTTCAGTCTTATTGATAACCACACGGACAGGCTTACCCTGGTTGCGCAGTTGCTGTGCGATGTCATGATCTGCCGGCATTAAACCGGCACGACCATCGACCACAAACAGCACCAAATCGGCCTCATCAATGGCCAGTTGTGCCTGTTTACGCATCAGCTCGGCCATGTTGTCAGTCAAATCAGTGAGACCGCCGGTATCGATCAGGATAAAGTCCAGCCCCTCCTCACGAACAGTACCGTAGATTCGATCCCGCGTGAGTCCCGCAAAATCGGCGACAAGGGCATCACGGCTTCGTGTGAGCCGATTAAATAAGGTGGACTTGCCGACATTAGGCCGGCCCACCAAGGCAATAACGGGTTTCAAAATCAGGGTACCTGCACAGCTGTAATCGTGCCATCAGCGGCTGTCGCATAAAGCTTGCCATCGCGAACAAAGGGTTTGCTGACAATGGCACTGTCGGCAATCTGTTGTCTGGTCACAAAACGACCGTCATTGCGTGCGATCCAGTGCAGATAACCTTCAAAGTCACCCACCACAACATAATCACCCGCTACTACCGGCCCAGTTACCTGACGACGCACCAACCGGGTTTGTCGCCAGAGCGCATCACCACTGCCATCCTGTACCGCCCAGACATTACCCTCGTCATCAGTCACATAGACCGCTTCTCCGGGCACAGCAGATAATCCAGCCTGAGACGACATGTCACGCGACCAGTAAATCTGACCAGTGTTCACATCAACGCCAGCCACCTTACCCTGATAAGTCACAACATAGACCGTATCATTCACAATCACCGGATCCGCATCAATATCCACCAGTCGATCCAGCTCAGTCCGGCCACTGGGCACCGCGATGCTTTTTTCCCAGATAACGCTGCCGTCTATGATTGACAGCGCAACCAGCTTGCCGTTGTCATAACCTGCAATCACACGGTCATCAGCAATAACGGGCGCACCGGCACCACGCAGACTCAAAAGCGGTACCGCACGCTGGTAAGACCACAATACTTCACCAGACTCGGACGACAGGCCACTGACACGGCCATCCGCTGTTCTGGCGACAACAACACCCTCAGCAGCACTGGGCGGGGCCAGCACTTCACTGGTCAGGCGGGTACGCCATAACTCATCACCATTTTCGGCTGAGAGTGCCACCACATGGGCATTTTTAGTGCCGATTAGCGCCATGTTCAAACCACCGCCAGCACCAGTAACGACTGGCATATCCAGTTCTGTTTCCCAGATTCGACGGCCGGTTTCAGCATTGAAGGCACTCACTTCACCTTCATGGTCGACAGCGAAGATTTTCCCCTCTTCCCACCAGGCGGCCAGCTCGTTGCCGGTCTCATCAGCACCATCGCCGGCCTGATTATCCCAAATCACATCAGGCTCAAATTCCGGTGTAAATTCGGTCAGTTCACTGGGGGGCGCTTCATAGACATCTTCGACAAACAGATATTCAACAGCACTGCAGCCAGTCACAAGCAGCGACAGTAATAAAACAGGAGAGAGATATTTAAGCTTCATCCGCTTTCGCCACATCATCAAGTTTGATTTCTAACAGAGATTGTCTGGGCTCACTCGGGGTCAACTGGGCCAGCGCTTGCTGGTAGGCAGCTTTCGCTGCAATCGTATCTCCCTGAGCCAGGTTGATATCCCCTTTCAGCTCGGCAAACAATGAACTGAACGCCTGAGAATCGGCTTCAGCAATCAGACTCAGTGCCTCATCAAGCTTATCCTGGCTGAATAAGACCCGTGCCAGCCGCAGTCTTGCCAGTTCGCGATGGCTCTGAAGTTTGGCTTCGTCTCGCACCCAGCTTAGATAGTTCACTGCGGCATCAGCCTGCCCGTCGTTCAGTTTACTCTCAGCCATTTCCAATGCAGCGAACACGGCATAGACCGAGGAAGGGTAATCCTGCATCAGCGTTTTAACTGTGCGCTCAGCATCTGCGGATTCAGCTTGAGACAATTGAACCGCAGTCTGTTGATAAATCACCGCAGCCTGCTGGGTTTGCACCTGCTGATAATTCATCCAGTAACGAAACCCGAAAATGCCTGCCAGGCCGAGGATAATGCCGGCAATGACTGAACGACCATTTTCTCGCCACCACTGCTTAATGGCTTCTGCTTTCTCTTCATCAGATGCATAGATGTCCATGCTTTCTCCTTGCGCTGTCTGTCCGCAGACGGTTTATTCAAAACCTGAGATTATACGTTTTTCTTGACAGCTTGTGGATCTTGTCTACTCGTGATCACCAACGCACCCGCATGGTGCAGACAAAGCCGTCAACGCACCACAAAAAAGCATCCAAGCGCACAACTTTCGCACACATACTTTTTAAGTCATTGATTTATATGTTATGTCTATTTTGGTGCAACTCTTGCTATTTTGGTGCTCTACTCAAAATAAAAAAGGACAAGATTGTGCAAACCTCAGCTGACGTTTTATTTATATTACTGGGCGCCATCATGGTCTTAGCCATGCATGCCGGCTTCGCCTTCCTGGAAGTCGGTACGGTGCGAAAGAAAAATCAGGTCAATGCCCTGGTCAAGATTATTGTGGACTTTGCTGTTTCCAGCATGGCCTATTTCTTTATTGGTTACGGCATCGCCTACAGCCTTAACTTTTTTGATGCGGCACCGTCATTGACAGAGAACAATGGATACGCTTTGGTGAAGTTTTTCTTCCTGCTGACCTTTGCTGCGGCGATTCCTGCCATCGTTTCTGGTGGCATTGCTGAACGTGCGCGCTTTAACCCGCAACTGATCGCCACCTTTTTTATCGCCGGGTTTGTGTATCCGTTTTTCGAAGGCATTACCTGGAATGGCGCTTTCGGTATCCAGGACTGGCTTGCTAATCAATTTGGCGCCGGGTTTCATGATTTTGCCGGTTCAATAGTAGTACACGCTGTGGGTGGCTGGATCGCACTGGCAGCCGTGCTGCACCTGGGGCCTCGTAACGGGCGTTATGGCAAGGGCGGAGAGATGTATGCGCATCCACCGTCCAGTATTCCTTTCCTGGCATTGGGTGCGTGGATTCTGAGCGTTGGCTGGTTCGGTTTTAATGTGATGTCCGCTCAGGAAATTGACGGTATCAGCGGCCTGGTCGCCGTCAACTCACTGATGGCAATGGTTGGCGGTATTCTGGCAGCCTGCCTGATGGGTCGAAATGACCCGGGCTTTGTTCATAATGGCCCGTTGGCGGGCTTGGTGGCGATTTGTGCCGGCTCGGATATCATGCACCCACTTGGTGCGCTGACCACAGGCCTGGTTGCCGGCGCCCTGTTTGTCTGGACCTTCACCTTGACCCAGAACAAATGGAAAATTGACGATGTACTGGGCGTATGGCCATTACACGGTCTCTGTGGTGTCTGGGGTGGTATTGCGGCTGGTATTTTCGGCCAGATGGCACTCGGTGGCATGGGCGGGATCAGCTTCGCATCACAGTTGATAGGCACGGCACTGGGCGTGACAGTCGCCTTCGTAGGCGGCTTTGTTGTCTATGGTGTCCTGAAAAAACTGATGGGACTGAGACTGAGTCAGGAAGATGAATACCAGGGCGCCGATTTAAGTATTCACAAAATCAGCGCTTCACCCAGTAACGACTGACAGGACAATATCCGGTGGCTGTGAAATACAGCTACCGGATAATGCCGCCTTCCTGTTTAGCCAGGAAGGAGAAAAGAATTTCCAGTTCACTGCTCTCCTGCTGGATCGAATGCAGTTTCTGTTCTGCTTCTTCCAGGCGAAGACCGGATCGATACAGATACTTATAGGCCTGACGAATATTCCTGATCTGATTGTCAGTGAACTGTCTGCGACGCAGGCCTTCAACATTAACCCCGACCGGTTTGGCCATATGGCCAGAGACCAGCACGTAGGGCGGAATATTGCGTGAAATCACGCTGCCCATAGCGCTGAAACTGTGGGAGCCCAGGTAATTGAACTGACTGACCAGGGTAAAGCCCCCCAGGATCACGTAATCATCAATCAATACATGACCAGCCAGTGAGGCATTGTTGGCGAAAATATTGTCGTTACCGACGATGCAGTCGTGAGCAATATGAACATAGGCCATAATCCAGTTATTACTACCAATTCGGGTTATCCCGCCACCGCCTACTGTGCCGCGGTTGATCGTCACTGACTCACGAATCAGGTTGTTATCACCGATTTCCAGCCAGGTATCTTCGCCATAGAATTTTTTATCCTGTGGCTCTTCACCAATGGAAGCAAACTGAAATATACGATTATTCTTACCGATTCGGGTTGGGCCGTTAATCACAACATGGGACATAATTTCACAGCCGGATCCGATTTCCACCTTGGGTCCGATAACTGTAAATGGGCCGATTTTGACGTCATCTGCAATGATGGCGCTGGGGTCGATAATGGCGCTGGGATGAATCACTTGGGCATTTCTTGATTAACACACATGATATCAGCGCTGACTACGACTTCACCGTCAACACTGGCTTCACCACTGAACTTCCATAAGTTTCGTTTATTTTTAATCAATTTGACTTCCAGTTTCAATTGATCACCGGGCTCTACCGGTTTTTTGAAGCGGGCATTATCAATGCCGGCAAGATAATACAGCGCGTCGTCGGAATGAATCGCATCCGCCGTCTTAAAAGCCAGCAGACCGGTAGCCTGCGCCAGCGACTCAAGAATAAGCACACCGGGCATGATCACACGCTGAGGGAAATGGCCGGTGAAATGGGGCTCATTAAAGGTGACATTTTTGATGCCGACCAGATGCTCACCGGGGGTAAATTCAATCACTCTGTCAATCAACAGGAATGGATACCGATGCGGTAACAGACGTTGAATTTCGTGTATATCAATCGTGTTCAAACCAATACCCTTGGACTTATCGTTGTAACAAAAGACCAACAATCTTACTTTGAGTCATCCTGCCGGTAAAGTAAAAACACAGTGCGACAAGCTGAGCGTTAGTCTTTTAGTCGTTTTTCCAACGAGGTCACCCGCTCGAATAATTTATCCATCTGCCGATAGCGGATCACATTCTTGTGCCATTGTCTGGCCGGTTCAATCGGAATCCCGGAAGAATAGACGCCGGATTCTGTAATCGACTTGGTCACCATGCTCATCCCGGTCAGTTGCACGCCATCGGTAATTTCGATGTGCCCGGTGATTCCGGTGCCGCCGCCAATAGCACAATGGCGACCGATATGGGTACTACCGGCAATACCGACACAGCCCGCAATGACAGTGTGATCACCGATTGTGACGTTATGACCTATTTGAATCTGGTTATCCAGCTTGACGCCATGACCAATCACCGTGTCATCAATAGCGCCACGGTCAATGGTGGTGTTGGCACCGATTTCCACATCGTCACCAATCACCACACGCCCAAGCTGGGGGACTTTGATCCAGCGGCCCTGATCATTGGCAATACCGAACCCATCGGCACCGATTACCACACCGGGATGAATGATAACCCGCTCGCCTATCTGTACCTCGCGGCAGAGGGTTACGTTAGCCTTGATAACAGAGTCACGCCCCACTGTGACCTGCGCTTCAACAACACTGCCGGCACCAATCGATACCCCTTCCGCTATCACCGCGCCCTGCTCAACAGTCACATGGGCGGCGATACTGACATTGTCTTCGATGCGGGCATCAGGATGGACCCAGGCTGAGGGATGGACACCCACATCAGCTCTGGCGATGGGGTACATCAGGGTTGCCGCCTTTGCGTAAGCGACATAGGCATCATCAACCACAATTAAATTGGTGTTGGCACCAGCCTCGGAACCGGCTGCAACGATTACGGCACCAGCCCGGGTAGCGGTCAGAAATTTCTTGTATTTTTTGTTGGCCAGGAAGCTGATTTGCTCCGGACCAGCATGAGTCAGGGTGCCAACGCCCCGGATAAGATAATCCGGATCACCGACAACCTGACCATTCACATGCTGAGCAATCTGCGCTAATGTCCAGCTCACGGGGTCTGGCTCTATTGTGCTTTAGCTTTCAATCTTTCCAGCACTTTGTCAGTCAGGTCGACTTTATCACTGGCAAAAATCACACCCTGGTAGAGAATCAGATCAAAAGATTCTTTTTTAGCGAGATCGACAATGGTTTCTGCGATATCTTTTTCCAGTTCGCGCAGTTCTTCGTTGCGGCGAATAGAGAGATCTTCGCTGTACTCATCCTGCAGTCTCTGCAGCTCACGTTGATCGCTGAGAATATCACGCTCTTTTTCACGACGTTCGTCACCGCTGAGAATAGCACCATCCTTATTCAGCTTTTCCTGTGCGGCTCTGAGCGCTCTGTGCTTGGCTTCAAGTGATTGGCTTCTGGAAGCGAATTCTTTTTCCAGACGAGCCAGTGCCGCCGCTTTTTGTGGAGATTTATCCAGCACAACGCCAGCATTGACAACACCGATCTTCAGATCTGCCGCATAAGTGGCAGGTGCAGCAATCATCAAAGCGAACAACAGCCAAATAAACTTCATATTTTTCACACTCAACTCCAATGGTTAATTAAAACGTCGATCCTAACGAGAATTGGAATGCCTCAGTCTCGTCACCATCTTCTTTCTTAAGCGGAGCAGCGATACTGAATGTCATTGCACCGAAAGGTGAAATCCAGATAGCTGACAGGCCCGCTGAATAACGCAGCAGACCAGCATCGAAATCCTGGTTCACATCGTAAACGTTACCGAAATCGGTAAAGGCACTCAGGCGGAACGATTTCAGGCTTTTATCCATAAACGGCACCGGGAAAATAACTTCGGCACCGCCTGAAACCAGTAAGTTACCGCCTACAGGTTCTTCATCTCCACGTGAGGTTCGTTCTTTCACACCCAGTGTATTGGCCTGGAAGCCACGAACACTGCGAATACCCCCCGCGTAAAAGTTTTCAAAGAACGGAAACTCGTTGGTATCACCGTAGGCGTCACCATAACCAAACTCACCGCGGATCGCAAAAGTCAGATCTTCGCCCAGCGGCTTGTAAGCATTGGCCTTATAGCGAAGCTTGTAGAACTGTAGCGAAGGTCCCGGAATGGCGACTTCGGCACTGACACTCTGGGATATCCCGCTGGTCGGCAGAATCGCACTGTCTCGACTGTCACTCGACCAGCCAGCATTCAAGGTCACCGTGTCAAAAGAATCGCCTTCACGGTCGATAAAGTCTTCGTAACGGAGAATCCTGTCAGTACTGGGCAGATCGATTTCAGTATGTTCATAGCCAAAGCCCAGGTCAATCCTGTTCTCTTCCGAGATGGGGATACCATAGGTGAAATCACCACCGAAAGCATCCAGGGTATAACGGGCGATGTTGGCTTCATCGGCATCGGTTTTACGATAATAGGCATTAAAACCCTGACTGATGCCGTCTATCGTCGCATACGGATTGGTGTAACCGAAGCTGTATATGGTATTGATACTGCTGTTATTAAAACCGAAACGGATGTGTTTACCACTACCCAGGAAGTTTTTCTGGGTCACGTTAGCATTAAAGATAATACCGTCTGACTGAGAGTAACCGACACCGGCAGACAGACTGCCTGATGGGGTTTCAGTCACACCGTAATTCAGATCGACCTGATCCTGAACGCCAGGCACGGGAATTGTTTCCACGTTGACGTTTTCAAAATAGCCCAGTCGCGAGATACGGGCTTTGGACTGCTCCACTTTCTCAGTCGATATCCAGGCTGATTCCTGCTGACGCATTTCTCGACGCAACACTTCATCACGGGTTTTGCTGTTACCGGAAATCTGAATCCGTCTGACGTAGGCGCGACGCCCCGGATCGACAAAGAAGGTCAGGTCGACTTCTTTGGCATCACGGTCAATTTCAGGTACCGCATTAACGTTGGCAAAGGCATAACCATCATTACCCAGACGATTGGTCAGATTTTCGGTGCTCTTGGTGATGGCCTTACGCGAGAAAACCGAATTCTGCCTAATGGTCACCAGATCGAACAATTCCTCTTCCGGTACAATCAGATTGCCGGCAAGACGGACTTCATCAATTTTGTATTTGTCACCTTCAGTGATGTTGATGGTGATAAACATGTTTTTCTTATCGTCACTGATGGAAACCTGGGTTGATTCCACCGTGAAGTCGACAAAGCCGCGGTCCAGATAAAATGACCGTAGTGTTTCCAGATCCGCCGACAGCTTTTGACGGGAATACTGGTTGTCTTTGGTGATAAATGACAGCAGGGTGCCGGTAGTAGTCTGAAACTCTTCTGTCAGCTCTTCCTGTTCAAAGGAATCGTTACCGACAATATTGATATCTTTAATGGTGGCAACCACACCTTCCGCCATCGTAATACGGATGGCGACACGGTTACGTGATAAAGGCGTCACCTCGGATTCAATCGCGACCCCGTATTTACCCCGACTGAAATATTGACGTTCCAGTTCCAGTTCGACACGTTCCAGCATCGCCTGCTCGAACACCTGCCCTTCGCCGAAACCGATTTCCCTCAGCGACTTCAGCAACTCGGCCGAGTCCATGTCTTTGTTACCCACCAGTTCGATACTGGAAATAGCCGGCCTTTCCTGCACTTTGATAACCAGCACGTTGTCCTGGCGTTCAACCTGCACGTCATTAAAGTACTTCGATTTGTATAGGGAGCGAATGATACCGCGCGCATCATTGTCGGACATCTCATCGCCGACTTTGACCGGGAGGTAGTTGAACACGGTGCCTGCCGAAATACGCTGCAGACCTTCTACCCGGATATCTTCAATCGTAAAGGTCTCTGCCATGACAGCCGCAGAGAGACATAACATGACCAGAAATTGCAGTAATTTTCTCATTGTAATTAGTACTAACGATCCGTCGACGAAGATGTAAGTGTACCTGCAAAGGCAGCATTATCCAAACAGTCTTGATAAATCATTGAAAAAGGCCAGAAACATCAGCATTAGCAACAGGAACAGCCCGATCTGCTGACCCCTGATCTGGACTTCATCGGGCAACGGTTTGCCCCGCACCGCTTCGATGATGAACATCAGCAGATGACCGCCGTCGAGCATCGGAATCGGCAAAAGATTCAGAATGCCGAGGGTAATGCTGATCATCGCCAGAAAGCTGACAAAACTGATCAAGCCCTGTTCTGCAGAACTGCCAGCGATCTGGGCGATGCTGATCGGCCCCCCCAGATTATCAGTCGAGACATCACCGGTCAGCATTCCCCACAGACTGCTTAAGGTGGAGCTGGTAAACAGCCAGGTCTGAACCACGGCTTCTTTCAGCGCAGTCACCGGATCATAACGCAGCTCGGACTGCAGCTCGGCTGGCAAGCGACTGAAGTCAGTATCGACACCGGCACCAATGCGGCCTTTACCATCCTCGCCGGCTTCCGGCGATAGAGACAGAGGCTGCACACTGTCACCACGCCTTATCGTAATCGGTATGGTTTCGTCGGCATTTTGCTGGATCAGTTCTACCCAGTCGTTCCAATTATTCAGCTCTTTGCCATTGGCCGTTAATAACCGATCCCCTTCCTGCAAACCTGCTTCCGCCGCTGGCGAGTCAGGTACAATCTGCCCCAGAACCGGTGCAATGTCGGGCCTGAGTGGTGTCATACCCAATTCACTGAACAGACGCCCGGCCTCATCTATCGCCAGCTGTGGAATAGTGACACCGTATGTCTGCTGGGTACCGCCTGAAGCGACGGTGAGCTGTGCTTGATCACCCTGCTCGGCATGTCTCAGCAGGGCTTTGAAAGCACTGTTCCAGGTGGGTGTATCCCGGCCATCAATCTGCAGAATTTCATCGCCACTCACCATACCGGCCTGCGCCACGATAGATTGCGGCGCCACTTCAGCCACGATAGGTTTGATTCCGGGAATTCCGACTACAAATAAAAACCAGTAGGCCATAACAGCAAAGGCGAGATTGGCAGCAGGGCCAGCCACCACAATCGCCATACGCTTGGGGAGAGACTGTCGGTTAAACGCCTGACCAAGCTCATTTTCCGGCACATTACCTTCACGCTCATCAAGCATTTTGACGTAACCGCCGAGTGGGATGGGAGCAAGCACATACTCGGTACCGTCGCGACCGTGCCTACTCCAGAGCGGTTTACCGAAACCGACAGAGAACCGCAGGACTTTAACGCCACAGCGGCGGGCGACCCAGAAATGACCATACTCATGAATCACAATGAGTAAAGACAGCGCGATCAGGAAATAGACTAATGACATCATCCGTTGACCAACTCTCTGGCGTACTGCCGGGCCGCGGCATCATCGGCGAGGATCTGATCCAGACTGTCCGCCGCATTGACCGGGACAGTTTTCAGTACCTGCTCGATCATCCTTGCAATATCAGTAAAGCGGATTTGCCGTTGTAGAAACGCCTCAACCGCAACCTCATTCGCCGCGTTTAAGATAGCCGTACTGGTCCCGCCCGCTTCCAGAGACTGATAGGCCAGCCTCAGACAGGGGAATCGTTCAAAGTCGGCCTGGGCAAAGTCCAGCCGTCCCGCAGCGACCAGATCCAGCGGCGCGACACCGGAATCAATCCGCGTCGGCCAGGCCAGCGTATTGGCAATCGGCGTACGCATATCCGGATTGCCCATCTGTGCCAGCACACTGCCGTCTGCATAATCGACCATGGAATGAATAATACTCTGACGATGCAGAATGACTTCAATCTGGGCGGGGGGCAAACCAAACAGCCAGTGCGCTTCGATAACCTCCAGTCCCTTGTTCATCATGGTGGCGGAGTCTACCGAAATCTTCTGTCCCATCGACCAGTTGGGGTGGGCCACAGCCTGTTCCGGGGTCACGGATTCCAGCGAACCCAACTCGGCATCGCGGAAAGGCCCACCGGAAGCCGTCAAAATAATACGGCGAACGCCCCTATCACTGAAATCATAATGCTGTTCATCCCCCAGTGGCATGCATTGCCAGATAGCATTATGTTCGCTGTCTACCGGCAGCAAAGTCGCCTTATTCTGCTGTACCTCATGCATAAACAAAGCACCACTCATCACCAGTGCCTCTTTATTAGCGAGCAGGATACGTTTACCGCTTCGCGCCGCAGCCAATGTCGGCATCAGACCGGCAGCGCCCACAATGGCGGCGACAACGTAATCCGTATTCTCACTGGCAGCCACATCCTGCAGTGCATGCTCACCGGCAAGCACCTGGGTTGAGGCACCGATCTCCTGTAAACGCTGACTCAGTAATTCGGCGGCTTCCAGATCAAGCATCACCGCCACTTTGGGCTGATGTTCCAGACATTGCTTAAACATCATATCTACGGAGCCGTTGGCGGTCAGGGCGTAAACTGAAAATTGCGCCGGATGGCGGCTCAGCACATCCAGCGTGCTGACACCAATAGACCCGGTCGACCCCAGGATCGTTACCGCTTTCATTTAACCGGCTCCGAGAATAAGCAAACTGGTTGTGAATATGGGTAGCGCGGCGAGCAGACTGTCGATACGGTCGAGCATGCCGCCATGGCCGGGTAGCAGTTGTCCGCTGTCTTTCACCTGGAAACTGCGCTTGAACACACTTTCCAGCAAGTCGCCGACAATGGAAATCATCACAATAAAGCCAGTGAGCAGGAGCCAACTGAGAAGATTCTGTAATGGATTGCCGACGACAAAATGAAATGCCACAGCCCAGATCAAGGCTAATGCCAGAGCGCCATAAACCCCTTCCCAGGTTTTATTGGGACTGATAGCCACCGCCAGTTTATGTCTGCCAAAGCGTTTACCGGCAAAATAACCGCCGGAGTCAGCCAGCCAGACAGTCACCAACACATATAACACCAGCGCAGGCCCTTGCTGCCAGTGACTATGCAGTAAACCGGCACTGGTAACAAAGGTAGTCAAGACAAGCAGCATGACGATAAACACAAAAACTTTTGACTGGAATAGCGTCACCAGCATCGAATTGAGCGGTTTATTGGCAAAGAAGAGGACCACTAGCGTCGCACTCAGCCAGACAAACAGGCTAACCGACAGGATAACAATCACCGGCAGGGACAACATCGCCAGCCCGCCCAGCAGAAAAAGCAGACTCAGCAAAACGGCTTTCATTGCACTGTTATCGATGCGCGCCAGGCTGAGCCATTCCCAGGCAGCCAGTAATGAAATCGCGACAAACAGCAACGTTACCATACCACTCTGCAATCCGAGCAAAGCCCAGACGACAAGAGGGATCAGAATGGCGGCAGTGATCAGTCGTTGTTTAAGCATCAGCATCATCCTGCAGTTGCTCTGAGGTTCGGCCAAAGCGTCGCTCGCGATGACGGAATGAATCGATCGCTTTATTCAGCTGTCCGGCATCAAATTCCGGCCAGAGTACATCGGTAAAATAAAATTCGGTGTAGGCCATCTGCCACAACAGAAAATTACTGACCCGCTGTTCGCCACCCGTACGAATGAATAGATCCGGCTCCGGCAGAGAGGCCGTAGTGAGATGCCGGTTAATCATTTCTTCTGAGATCGCATCGGCAGCAAGTTCCCCGCTTGCCACCTGTTCGGCAAGCTGTCTCACGGACTGGGTAATATCCCAGCGGCCACCGTAATTGGCGGCGATATTCAATGTAAGACCGGTATTATTCTGCGTCATCTCGTGTGCCTGCTTGATTTGTTTTTGCAGTGCGCTCGAAAAGCCGCTGATGTCACCGATGATTTGCAGCTTGATATTATTGTCGTGGAGTTTTTTGACCTGATTGTTCAGTGCGTGACTGAACAGGTCCATCAGCAGGGAAACTTCTTTACCGGGACGGCGCCAGTTTTCACTACTGAACGCGAACAGGCTCAAGACTTCCACACCCAGTTGGGCACAGCGTTTGACAATACCTTCCACCGCCTTAACACCGGCACGATGTCCCATAAAGCGGGGTTGCAAACGATGCTTGGCCCAACGGCCGTTGCCATCCATGATGATGGCGATATGTCTGGGAATTTTAACTGCCTGCTCACTCATACGAGTGTGATGGAAATGAAGTGTAACCAGGCGGTTACACTTCCATCAGATCCGATTCTTTATCCGACAGGATATGGTCGATTTCCTTGATTGTGGCGTCGGTCAGCTTCTGAATTTCTTCTTCTGCACCGCGCTCTTCATCTTCAGAGATTTCTTTTTCTTTCAGCAGGTCTTTCAAGGTGCTGTTGGCATCACGGCGGATGTTACGCACCGCAACCCGTGCGTGTTCAGCTTCAGCCTTGGCGACTTTCACCAGATCACGGCGGCGTTCTTCGGTCAACGGTGGAATCGGAATGCGAATGGTCATACCCGCACTCATCGGATTCACCCCCAGGTCAGAGCTCATGATCGCTTTTTCGATCACAGAGACCATATCTTTTTCCCAGGGTGTCACAGACAAAGTGCGTGAGTCTTCCACCCCCACATTCGCGACCTGATTCAGGGGGACATCAGAACCGTAGTACGGTACCTGCAGATGATCCAGCAAACTGGTGTGTGCACGACCAGCACGGATTTTTGCCATTTGCGAACTCAGGGCCGAGACGCTTTTTTTCATTCTGTCAGCGGCATCTTTTTTTATTTCTTCGATCATGATCCGTCCTATTTGACTAATGTGCCTACATCTTCACCGTAGATGATTTTGGTCAGATTACCGGGTTTGTGCACATCAAACACGCGCAGCGGGATTTCCTGCTCCTGACACATCACCACAGCGGTAGTGTCCATCACGGCCAGGCGGTTATTGATGACTTCATCGTAACTCAGCTCGGTGTAACGTACCGCCTCAGCATTCTTGCGCGGGTCATCGGTGTAAACACCATCCACCTGTGTCGCTTTCAACATCAGTTCCGCACCAATCTCCACGGCACGCAGACTGGCTGCTGAGTCTGTGGTGAAAAACGGGTTACCGGTACCGGCGGCAAAAATCACCACGCGGCCTTTCTCAAGGTGACGAATCGCACGACGACGCAGGTAATCCTCACAGACCTCATGAATGCGAATCGCTGACATCACACGACAGAAAGTCCCGTTACGTTCCAGCGCATCCTGTAAAGCCAGGGCATTCATCACCGTGGCCAGCATGCCCATGTGATCAGCACTGACGCGATCCATCCCGCTGGCTGCAAGACCGGCACCCCGGAAGATATTACCACCACCGATGACGATACCGAGCTCAACACCCTGGGCATTGAGCTCGGTGATCTCTTTGGCAAAGCGGGAAATGACTTCTGGCTGGATACCATACTCGGCATCCCCCATTAAAGCCTCGCCACTCAGTTTGAGCAGAACACGCTTGTAAACTGGTTGACTTCCCGTCGTCATCAATTATTTACCTCTGGCTTGAGCCATCACTTCTTCAGCAAAGTTATCTTCTGCTTTTTCGATACCTTCACCCACTTCATAGAAAGCAAACCCTTCTACGGTGGCACCGGCTTGCTTGACCAGTTTTTCAACGGTCAGATCCGGATCTTTGACGAAAGGCTGACCCAGCAGGCTGATTTCGTTGACGAACTTCGCCATGCGGCCTTCAATCATTTTCTCAATAATGTTGTCCGGCTTGCCACTGTCTTTGGCCTGAGTCGCTACGATGTCGCGCTCTTTATCCAGCAGTTCCTGTGACAGATCGTCCGGAGAGACCGCTTGTGGACGGCTGGCTGCAACATGCATCGCCAGGTCTCGGGCCAGTTCTTCATCACCACCTTGGATATTGACCATGGTGCCAATACGGTCACCATGACGATAGAAACCGATGATGCCATCAGTCGACATGGTGGTAAAACGACGGACCTGAATATTTTCACCAATTTTGGCGACCAGTGCCTGACGCTTGGATTCGACGGTTTCGCCCGAGTCCAGTTTCAGTTCTTTCAGTGCATCCAGATCGGCAGGTTGTTCAATCAGTGCTTTTTGCGCCACTTCATTAACAAATGCGACGAAATCATCTGCTTTAGCAACAAAGTCAGTTTCTGAGTTCACTTCCAGCATGATCGCATTTTTGTTATCGCTGCTGACTTCGATGGCGATGATACCTTCAGCGGCCACGCGATCGGCTTTCTTGTCAGCTTTTGCCAGACCGGCTTTACGCATTTCTTCGATAGCCAGTTCGATATCGCCGTTTGCTTCAACCAGTGCTTTTTTGCACTCCATCATGCCTGAGCCGGTACGCTCACGCAGTTCTTTTACTAAAGCTGCAGTAATTGCCATTGTTCTCACCCTTAAAATCAATTCGGTTTGTGCTGGCCCGGTTATTCAGACCACACATACAACACAGGCCCGCCCTAACGGGCGAGCCTGCTGAGTTTCTCAGTAGAAATTACTCGGCTGCTTTTTCAGCACTGTCTTCAGCAACTTCTACAAATTCTTCGTTCGCATCGCCGGTTGTCACAGAGGCACGACCTTCCAGAATGGCATCGGCGATGTTCGCAGTGTAGAGGCGAATCGCACGCATGGAGTCGTCGTTGCCAGGAATGACATAATCGATGCCGTCCGGATCACTGTTACTATCGACAACAGCAATCACAGGGATGCCCAGTTTCTTGGCTTCTTTGATTGCAATGCTTTCGTGTTCAACGTCGATAACAAACATCGCATCAGGCAGGCCACCCATTTTACGGATACCACCGATGCTTTTTTCCAGTTTTTCCTGCTCGCGGGTCAGATCCAGTACTTCTTTCTTTTTCAGACCTTCAGTTCTGCCTGACTCGATCATTTCCTGGATGTTGTCCAGACGCTTGATTGAAGCACGAACTGTCTGGAAGTTAGTCAGCATACCGCCCAACCAGCGACGGTTAACGAAAGGCATACCAGCGCGTTCTGCATCTTCACGAATCGCGTCCTGGGCAGCACGTTTGGTGCCGACAAACAGGATTTTGCCTTTCTTGGAAGCCAGTTTGCTGACGTAATTCAACGCATCGTTGAACAATGGCAGGCTTTGCTCCAGGTTGATGATATGAATGTTGTTGCGCTTACCAAAAATGAAAGGACCCATTTTTGGATTCCAGTAGCGGGTCTGGTGACCGAAATGTACGCCTGCTTCAAGCATTTGGCGCATTGTTGTTTTAGCCATGATTATACCTTTTGAGTATGGGGTTTAGCCTCCATGTACCCCAGTTATCGACTGTTCGAGTCTTATCGACAGCACCCCGACAACTGTGACGGCACATGTGTGATTTTGCCTCGACCCACTCCGCGAAAGAGCAGCGTCGGGCGCGCATATTATTCCACAAATAGGAGGCAAAACAAAGCCAAATCGTCTGCCAGCCCGTTTTACCAAAGCATCACTGGTGACCGGACAGGATTTACGGCAAACTATGGGCAGCGTTTACAACATTATTTAATTGGGAATTGTACATGGCAGTCAGTATTAAAACTGCAGACGAAATCGAAAAGATGCGCATTGCCGGCCAATTGGCGGCAGATGTTTTGATGATGATCACACCGCACGTCAAAGCGGGCATCACTACCGATGAACTTAATCAGATTTGTCACGATTACATCGTCAACGAGCAGAAAGCGATTCCGGCACCACTCAATTACCATGGTTTCCCCAAGTCGGTCTGCACCTCGGTCAATCATGTCATCTGCCACGGTATTCCCGGTGACAAGAAGCTGAAAGACGGTGACATCATCAATATCGATGTGACAGTCATTAAAGATGGCTATCACGGTGATACCAGCAAAATGTTCCATGTCGGCAAAACATCGATCCTGGCCGAGCGACTCTGCCGCGTTGCCCGCGAATCCATGCTGGTCGGTATTGACATGGTCAAACCCGGCGTCCGTCTCGGAGACATCGGGCACGCGATTCAACAACACGCTGAAAAAGAAAACTTCTCCGTAGTCCGTGAATACTGTGGTCACGGCATCGGCACCGTTTTCCATGAAGAACCTCAGGTATTGCACTATGGCACGCCGGGCACCGGCATGGAACTTAAGCCCGGTATGACGTTCACTATTGAACCCATGATCAATGCCGGTAAACGCCACGTCAGACAACTACCTGATGGCTGGACTGTCGTCACCAAGGACCGTTCACTGTCAGCTCAATGGGAACATACCATTCTGGTCACCGAAACCGGTCACGAAGTGCTGACCCGCCGTAGCGAAGAAGACGATCTCTGATACAGGAATATTCATGACTCAACAGGCCATCTCCATCTGGGAAGTCGGCAATCTCGTCATGCCACCCGACGCCGAGGTCAACAGCGAACTGTGTCGGCAGGCTTTGAAACAGAGTCAGCAACATCTTAAACAACAGTTTGAACAGGGCGTACCCGTCCCCGAGCTGGTCTACCAACGTGCGACTTTTGTCGATGAAATTCTGCAGCAAATCTGGCAGCAGTATATCGACGAAAACACCCCCGTCAGCCTGCTCGCTGTCGGTGGCTATGGTCGTGGAGAACTCCACCCCTACTCCGATGTGGATCTGCTAATCCTGCTGGATGAATCAGTATCGGCTGAACCACCACCATCACTCTCCGACTTTTTAACTCAGCTCTGGGATATCGGTCTCGAAATCGGCCACAGCGTTCGAACCATTCAGGAATGCCGCCAACAGGCCGAGGAAGATATCACCATCGCCACGAACCTGCTGGAAGCCCGATTTCTCTGTGGTGATGAAACCCTGTTCGATTCTCTGGAACAGCTCACGGTCGATAACAAGACCTGGGATACCCGCCGCTTCTTCGAGTTGAAACGTCAGGAGCAATTCGACCGCCACCAGAAATACAACGACACCGCCAATAACCTGGAACCCAATATTAAAGAATCCCCGGGTGGGTTGCGTGATATTCAGGTTGTAACCTGGGTGGCGCAACAGCACTTTGATGTGCGCAATCTGGAAGGCCTGAGACAGAAAGGCTTTCTGGCTAACAGTGAGTTTGAAACCCTGAACCAGGCTCAGAACTTTTTATGGACAATCCGCTTTGCCCTGCATCAACTGGCGGGCCGTAAGCAGGAAAAGCTGATGATCGATCATCAGCGAGAATTAGCCAAACAACTGGGTTACGTTGACAATGAGTCGCGTCTGGCCGTTGAGCAGTTCATGAAAGATTACTATCGCTGCGCCCGCTCGGTAAGCCAGATGAACAGCCTGCTTCTGCAGTTGTTCGAAGAAACCATTATTCTCGCTGATGAACCGCGAGATATTAAAATCATCAACCGTCGCTTTCAGTCGCATAACGGTTATCTTGAGACCATCAATCCCGGCATCTTTGCTTATTATCCCTATGCCCTGCTTGAAGTCTTTCTGGTTCTGGAACAGAACCCGCAACTCAAAGGCGTGCGGGCATCCACGATTCGCCAGATTCACGCGCATTTGCATCTGATCGATGACAAGTTCAGATCTGATTTACGTAACCGTACCCTGTTTATGGAAATCATTCGTCAACCCAAGGGCGTGACGCATGAGTTTCGGCGAATGAACGAACTGGATGTACTCGGTGCTTACCTGCCCGAATTTGGTCGCATCGTGGGCCAGATGCAGCATGACCTGTTTCACGCCTACACTGTCGATGAACACACCCTGTTCCTGGTGCGTAACCTGCGGCGTTTCTCCTGTGAAGAATACCGTGATGAATTCCCGCTCTGCTCGGAAGTCTTTAATCAGTTACCGAAACCGGAACTGCTCTATATCGCCGGTATTTACCACGATATTGCCAAAGGGCGCGGCGGTGATCACAGTGTGCTCGGTGTAATTGATGCCAAGGCTTTCTGTGAACGCCACAGCCTGAGCAGCTACGACACCGAGTTAATCTGCTTTCTGATCCGTCATCACCTGGCGATGTCTTCAACAGCACAAAAGAGTGACCTGGAAGACCCGGCTGTGATCAAAAAATTCGCCGAACTGGTACAAACCACCGATAGACTCAATTATCTCTATTTGCTCACCGTGGCCGATATTCGAGCCACCAATAATAACCTCTGGAATGGCTGGCGTGACTCGCTGTTAAAACAGCTTTATCACAGTACACGCCAATGGCTGGAACACACCGAAGCGCAAGCCAAAAGTACCCGTGAGAAAAGCTATAAAAAATATCAGGAAGCGATAGAGAAGTTGCAGGATAAAGGCCGGCAGCAACAGGATGTCAGCTTGTTATGGCAAGGCTATGACCTGGAATACTTCCTGCGCCATTCCGTTGACGAGCTAGTCTGGCAGACAGAAGAACGACTGGATCACGCTGGTGAAGACCCACTAATTGCCCTGCGAACCCATAATGAACAGCAGACCCTGGAAATATTCGTCGTCACCAAAGATCGTCCCGGTATTTTCGCTGCCATCACTTCCGCGCTGGAGCAGTGCCAGCTCAATGTGCTGGATGCCAAAATCAATGTCACCAGTGAATCTGACGCGCTGAATACCTTTATCGTCAATGGCGATACCATGGAGTCCCGCGAGATCATCAAGGCGCTGCAGAAACAACTGGCTAATACCGGTGATATCAAGGCCTATTGTCCGGTGATTACGCCGCGAACCATGAAACTGTTCAAAACACAGCCCAATATCGAATTTGAAACCAACCCGCAGCAAAACCACACCGTGATGTCACTTTATACCCATGACCGTCCGGGGCTGGTTTCAGCCGTAGCCCAGGTATTTCTGGCCTGTGACATTCAGTTAATTAACGCCAAGATCAACACACTTGGCGATCAGGTAGAAGACGTCTTTTTTATCACCACTCAGGATGACGTGGCACTGAGCGAAGAAGAGGAAGATGAGCTCAAATCACGACTGGTCGAGAGTTTGTCCCATTAAAAAAGCGGCATGACTGATAACAAGTCATGCCGCTTTTTGATGTTCAGTGCTTACTGAGAGACTGTCACCTCATCAGACAAGCTCTGCAGTTTCTTGTCACCAATGCCTTTGACGCTGGTAAGTTCTTCCACGCTGTCAAATCCGCCATTGGCTTTACGATATTCAATAATGGATGAAGCTGTCGCTGGCCCCACACCATCAAGCGTCTGAAGCTGTTCAGCAGTCGCATCATTGAGATTGATCTTGTCGGCGGCGAAGGCTGTACCCAGAGACAGAAATAATGCTGCGAACGCAGCAATAAGCGTTTGTTTCATCATGATTTAAGCTCCATTTTGTTAGTCCATTAAATCGCTCATCCAAAGCGACAGTTTCAGGCTACTGCATCTGCTAAACCAATGACAAGTCACAACACACTGTCAGCACCACAAAATGAGAACCCATTCACAATTTTTCTGCATCCCTGACCCCATACACCGCCATCTTGAACCTGTTTACTGTCATCCTGAGCCTGCCGAAGGATCTCCCTCATAACGTTGCTCCATCAAATCAATCAGCAATGGGATCTCATCCTCTTTCAGTGTGTTAATACCCGCAGCACCCTTGCGACCACCACCTGCTTTAAAGCGCCCTGCAATCTCGTCGGCCCCCTCAAGCTGCTTCAGTGGTGCCCGTATACTAACCAGATAATCACCACCCTGTTTTTCGGTAAGAATCACATGCGCTCTGTCAGGGGACTCATTACTGAGTTGATTGCTGAATACACCACTCACCCGCCTCGCCCATTTTTCCGAGGGTAAGCGAAATGCAGCAACAGAAGTGGTTTCATAAAACGGCTTTTGCCCGCCTGCCAGGGTTAAATCATGATGATAGCCATCGCGTAATGTCTGAAAAACAGGCTGATTCTTGTCAACAAAATCAAACGGCGTTCGATGCTTAACACAGGCCCGGTAAAGATCAGCAGGATGGAAAAATAAATCATCCAGACTGGCACCATAGCCATTGTAATTCAGGTAGATACCCAGCTCTTGAATGACGGATATCTCCCCATCACTCAGTCCCTGCTCCCCAGCTAATTTGAAAGCTACTTGACTTAAATTATCGCCGAAAGCCGCTGTGATAGCCCAAAACTGGAACTGGCCATTCAGATATCGATCAACGATCAGCGCGGTGCAGGTTGATGGCGAAGTATCGATATGAGCTTCAAGCGCGGGATGCTGGATAATATCACCGGGGTTATGGTGATCGGCGTAAAACACTTTTGCGCCACTATCCAGCACACACAGCAAATCAGAATGATTTTTCTGCATCGAGATATCGAGCACCGTAATCTCGTCAGCGTTTGATGGTTTAACTTGAGTAAGAAGATTGATATTACGCTTGATACCCGTAATTAACGCTGAGCTTCTTGGCTCAGCCAAGCGTAATTGAACCAATGAACAGATGCCATCGGCATCACCATTAAAAACGTCGATATAAGCCATAAATCAAACGCTTTGAGGAACGACATGACGTCTTATTGATGATGAGACTTCTCCAACCGATACCAACCAAGGCCTGTATCCCTGAAACCTTATCTAATCATTAGACTGAGCCAGTAGCATGACTTCTGAAACCACGTCACAAGTCTGTTTTATTTCAGCTTGTGTCAGTGTCGGATGGACCAAAAACATCAATGAAGTCTCGCCCAACTCAGCGGCAACCGGCAGGGACGATTCTGGTCTTAGCTTATCGTTCTCAAATGCTTTTTCCAGATACACTTCTGAACAGGAACCGGAAAAACAGGGAACGCCGCGTTGGTTAATCTCATGCATAATCCTGTCTCTATCCCAACCGGCTCTCAGTTTTTCTGGTACGACAAACACATAGGCCTTATAAGCAGCATGCTGAATGTGCGCCGGCAGTTTGGGAACTCTTAAAGCAGTGAACCCGGCTGCCGTATCCCAGATTGCTTCAGCATTGTTTCGGCGTGCCTTGCTCCATGCATCCATTCGTTGCAACTGAATTAACCCAATAGCCGCCTGCATTTCGGTCATCCTGTAATTCGTGCCAAACGACTCATGTAACCATCTGAATCCAGGCGGGTGCGTTTTGTTATAAACCGCATCGTAAGATTTGCCATGATCTTTGAATGACCACATCTTTTTCCAGAGCGCTTCTGAGTTGGTTGTCACCATGCCACCTTCGCCGCCCGTGGTCATGATTTTGTCCTGGCAAAAAGACCAGCAACCGACATCAGCAATCGCACCAACAGAGCGTCCTCTGTATTGCGCACCATGTGCCTGAGCACAATCCTCGATGACCTTAAGATCATGCTTCTTGGCCAGAACCATGATATCGTCCATCTCACAAGGCCATCCAGCAAGATGCACACAGATAATGGCTTTTGTTTTGTCGGTGATGAGCGATGCTATTGAATCTGCATGAATATTCTGCGAATCGGCATCGACATCTGCAAATACGGGTTTCGCTCCCAGTAAAACGATTGAAGAAACAGAAGCGATAAAGGTACGGGAGGTAACAATAACCTCATCTCCCGGGCCAATGTCCAGCGCTCTGAGGGCAGCATCCAGTGCCACTGTGCCGTTTGCCATTGCTATCGCATAATCACTCTCAGACCATTGAGCAAAGGCGGACTCAAACTCCCGGCATTGTGTCCCGGTCCAGTAATTAACCTTGTTTGATAACAATACCTGCTTGACTGCATCGGCCTCTTCTTCTGAAAAACAAGGCCAGGGAGAAAATGCTGACTGTGACATTAAAGACTCTTTGTTGGTTTTGCTGGAACACCACACACCGTGATATTCGCGGGAACATCCTCAATCACGACTGAGCCTGCCCCAACAATGCCATTTTCACCGATATGGCGTTGCTGGATTACCGATGCGCCAATGCCGACCCATGCTTTATGACCGACCCTGACCTCACCCGCCAGATTCACGCCGGGACAAATGTGTACGCCATCATCAATCACACAATCGTGGTCAATAATAGCCCCCGTATTGAGGATGACATGATCGCCAATAGCGGCGAAAGGATTCACTACCGCGTTGGCCATGATCACTGTGCCTCGGCCTATAGCGGAATGGTCACTGATGATCGCAGACGGATGAATCAGGGTAGCAAGCTCAATACCTGCTTCAAGCAGTAACGCAGCCCTGTCTGTACGGACTTGATTATTCCCAATGGCTACAACAGCCGCATCAAAATCTGCCCTCTGGCGTAGCAAGTCATCGAAGGTTCCCTGGACAGGCCATATTCCGTTCTTCTGAATGTCTTCTGCTGCCTGGTCAAAAAACTCAATGCTCTGCCAACCGATTAATTCGGCAATATCAGCCACAACTTTGCCATGTCCACTGGCACCATAAATCGCCAAACGCTTCACTTGTCATTTCCTTTGAATTTTTCTGCAGTTGCGTGACCGCTCTGATTGATGTCTTCCCTCAAGAACACTTTCTTAACGGTCATCAACAGTATCTTCACGTCGAGCCAAAACGATTGATTGTCAACATACCAGACATCCATTTTAAAACGCTCCGGCCATGACAGGTTATTCCGTCCATTGACCTGGGCCCATCCTGTCACGCCCGGCCTGACCTCATGCCTTCTCGACTGTTCAGGACTGTATAAGGGCAAATACTCTTCCAATAGGGGTCTGGGCCCTACCAGGCTCATATTACCCTTGAAAACATTCCATAACTCCGGCAGTTCATCCAGGCTTGTGGCCCTGAGGAGACGCCCAAAGTCTGTCAGTCGTTCTTCATCTGATAACAGTGTTCCTGCTTTATCTTGTGCATCAAGCATTGTTCTGAACTTAATGAGTTCAAATAACTCCGCATTCCGCCCGGGACGAAGCTGTTTGAAAAAAACCGGAGCGCCCAGCTTCAATCGAACCCCACAATAAATCAGCACGATGACCGGTAACAGCACAATGATGAGCGTTCCCGACACTATAATGTCAAAAATACGCTTAAGCACAGTCTATTTCCTGCTGCTTATAGATGCCGGAGCCATATTGGCTGATATCTGTATCGCCCTGCTCGACCACCGAAATAAAAACCTGCTCCAGTTGTTTTGCCAATACCTCTCGATCAAAGTATTTAATAGCGAGTTCTCTAGAGGCAATCCCAGCAGACTGGACCCATCTTTTATCCTGAATATGCTCTGCAACCACCTCAGCTCCTGTAGACGCTGACATCCCCCACAGGTTCACACCACATTGAAAATCTTTAATCAGTTCATTTTGCCAGCCAGCATAATTAATCACTACCGGTCTACCTGCCGCGAGTGCATCGAAAAATTTGTTCGCTGAATTGGCTCTCATTGCCGGCTCATCAATAAATAAGCTACTGATCATATCTGCTGCGGAGAAGAGCGTCGGTATCTCTTTTTTGGGAATTTTGGGTTCCAGAAATAAATTTTTGTTTAACACGCCTAAACTTTGTGCCAGTTCCAGAATGTTGGCTCTCTCCGCGCCATCGCCGACAATCAAAATCCTCACCTCTGGTGCGATATGCTCAAGTTGACTGGCTAGTCTGACAAGGTAATCAACCCCATTAATTTTCCCCAGGGTACCGGCATAAATCAGTAACGGCCGGTTTTGAAGCCATTCTCTGGCTTGCCTGAAGTTTTGAGCATCTTCTTGAGCGGTTTGAAATAGCTCAATATCACTACTGTTCGGGATCACAGCCACCTGGTTTTGAGGATAACCAGCATTCACGACACCCTCTTTCATTCCTGGGGAGAGCGCCACTACTGCAGAAGCATGCCTGTATGCCCATCTTTCAAGCAGATAAGCTAATTTTCTCAGCACCGGATTATTCAACGCCCCCATTGCAATGGGTAATTCCGGCCACAGATCTCTGACTTCAAAAATCATCGGCACCCGCTGCTTGCTGGCTGCATACACACCGGGCAAAGCAATAGTCAAAGGCGTGCTGGTCGCAAAAATGACATCGGCAGAAATCCCGGCAGCTCTTTTTGCCGATGCATAAGCAAATTTTAAAAAGGCTTTTATTCTCTGGCTGTAACTAAGGTGATTTGAGTAGGGTAATGGCAACCAGTGCACATGGATACCGTCTTCAATCGACTCGTACCAATCAGATGAAGTCTGCTCATACTCTTCACGCCATGTGGTAACAACATGAACCTCATGGCCCCAATTCACTAAACGACGCGCCATTTCATATGACCTGGTGCTACCAGTCATTTCTGGGGTATTGAAATATTGATGTAAGTAGATAATTTTCATCTCAGGCGGTGAGTCTTTCTATGATGTGGATTGAAGCATTTCCATCACCATAGGGTCGAATGGCCTCGCCCGAAGCGTAGTTCTTATTCAGGGCATCAGCAATAACTTTGGAGTTCAGAGGAGGAACCACCTGATTCCAACCAGAATCTACTAACTCAACCCATTCTGTTTCATCTCTGAGGGTGATGCATGGAACTTGATAGAAAAATGCTTCTTTCTGCACACCACCAGAGTCCGTTACTATCAAATTAGCATTTTTTTCCAGCATCACCATATCAAGATAGCCTACCGGCTCAATTGCCAAAACATTGGCAGGTAAAGTTAAATTACTCGCCTTTAACCTGGCAACTGTTCTCGGATGAACAGGCAACACAATCTGTTGCCCAGACTCAGCCATTCCATCAATAATGGCAGCAAGTCTTTCAGAAACATCCGTATTTTCAGCACGATGAATAGTGGCTAGGGTATATTTCTGACCCTCAATATCAAGTTTTTTCAGAATACGACTTTGCTGTTCAGCTTTTTCCCCGTAATACAAGGCAGCGTCATACATGACGTCTCCGACGTTGATCACTTTATCTAAACCGATTCCCTCATTTGTAAGGTTGTTTACAGAGGTTTCAGTAGCCGCAAAAAGCAGTGTTGCAGCATGGTCAGTCAGGATACGATTTATTTCTTCTGGCATCCGTCGATTGAAAGACCGCAGCCCTGCCTCGACATGTGCAACCGGGATATGCAATTTAACAGCAGCCAGTGCCCCAGCAAGTGTAGAGTCGGTATCACCATAAACCAACAACCAGTCAGGCTTCTGCTCCATCAAAACCTTTTCAATGCCTTCGATCATGCGGCCTGTATTCTGCCCATGGGAACCACCGCCAATCCCGAGATTGAATGCTGGCTTGGGAATGCCTAACTCATCGAAAAAAACATCAGACATATTGCTGTCGAAGTGT
The DNA here is from genome assembly GCA_965229455.1 of uncultured Methylophaga sp. Taxonomy (GTDB): domain Bacteria; phylum Pseudomonadota; class Gammaproteobacteria; order Nitrosococcales; family Methylophagaceae; genus Methylophaga. The sequence goes on along the minus strand of OZ245877.1, from coordinate 840,531 downwards.
TGTCCGGTATGAAGGATAAGCTCCTGTATACCTCTTGCCCTGAAAGCATTTGAAACGACCGCCGCTTTGATGAATTGGGGGCGGGCACCAATGACTGTAATGACCTTCATAAACGCTTCATTTTAATTTTTCGTATAGTTCTAGCAGCTTTTCTTCTTCCTGCTGCCAGTTGTATTTATCAATCACTGCGTGCTGTCCATTCAATCCCATTTCTCTTGCGATATCAGGGTTGTCGTGCAGAAAGCTAATGGCTCTGGCTATTTCTTCAGGTTTGAGCGGGTCAACACAAAGCCCACAGTTATTGCCTTCAACGATCTCTCGCCAAAGCGGGAAGTTCGAGGCAATGACCGGTAAACCAGCACTCATATATTCGAACATTTTAACTGGTAGCGCATCGAGGTAGTTTGAGATTGGATGTAAAACGACCAGGCCAGCAAATGAATCCAGGTAAACCTCCTTCACTTGCTGTCGATTCAAAAAACCTAATGCCTGCACACGATGCCATGCGGGTTCACTCTCCAGAGATGCTCTCAATCCACTTTGTTCCAAGTTCCCTCCGAGAGAAAGGGAGACACCGGGTTCTACATAATGCATTGCTTGAACCATTTGCCGAATGCCACGCACTTCATCTATGGCGCCCACATAACAAACACAAGAAGCATTATCTCTACCAGTGTTTGCAGGCGCTAACTCCCCCAATATTGGGAAATTATTCACATCTAAAACATGATGATGAAAAGTAGCGAACTTCTCCCGGATATAGGGCGTTGCAGTCACAATAGCATCAAGCTTTTTACAAGCTTTTCTCTCATACCAACCTGCAACCAATGACAATGGCTTTTTAATCCAGCCTTTTAAATAAGGTTTACTAAGCAATTGCTTAGGAAAGTCTTCATGAGCATCGAAAATGACTTTTTTCCCTAGTCGTTTGAGTTTTATACCAACCGGGAGTAACTCAGGATCATGAAGGTGGTAAACATCCGCATTTAAGCCAAGTGCTAATTTATAAATCTTGTCTGTGGTATTGAAGATTCTGTGCCACCGACTAGAGGCTTTGCCAACATCAATAATATTCACCCCAGCTTTTTCCTCACTCGCCTTACCATCAGCGACGATCAGAGAAACATCATGTGCGTGATTAGCCAAACTACTACACTGTTTGAGGAAAATGCGTGTGTCATAGCGCTGATGAACTGAAGTCAGATGAACTATCTTCATGGAACTGACACCTGAATTTGGTTATCCCGATATAACTGGAGTAGATTCTGCTCCTCCACCTCCCAGTTAAATCTCATCTCAACAGCTCTTCGTCCAGCCTGGCCCATTTCTACTGCCCTTTCAGGGTTATCAATAAGCCAAATCATGGCATCAGCTATAGCTTGTGGGTTCGTTGGTTCCACAAGCAAACCACATTCAGCTGATTCAACAATATCTCGCCATAACGGAAAATCCGAGGCGATAACAGGGATGCCTGCGGACATATATTCAAACAATTTATTTGGTTGCGCCTTAATATGATTCGGCTCAGGAAGAAAGGTAACCAAACCCATTTTTGACTCAGACAAAAGCTTTGCCGCTGTTGGACGGTTAACAAACCCAACTGTCTCAACATGCCCATTAGCATTTTCTATCACTACATCTACCAGACTAGCTGGAGAGAAGTTACCTGCAATTGTCAGCTTAATCGTTGTTTTTTCATTGGCCAAAGCCACTGCCCTGGCCATTTCTAAAGCACCACGTATCCGATTCAGACCACCAAGAAATATAGCCTTATTCTTAAGGCCTGTGTTTGTACTATCTGATTTAATGGGCGCCTGAAGCTCTTTCAAAAGTGGAAAGTTTTGCACCAGACTGGTTTTTTTTGCCGGAAAACGCTCGGCGATGGCGGGGGTTGCGGCACAAATACCCTTGAATAAGTGCTTGCCCAGGAATTCCATAAAAGTAATGGCATAACTCCAGACCATTTTTAGCAACCATGGGAATCGTGAACTCATCACTTGTTTAGGATAATCCTCATGAACGTCGTATATCACCCTGCACCCTCTGAGAGCCATCAAAAGGGCAAAAGGCAAAAATATACCATCATGAAAATGTACCCAGTCACCTCTCTTTAAGCCTGACTGAGTCATAACCTGAAACATTTTTTTTAGGCGGAATAGAACGCCAAGTCCAGAGGGTATTGCCCCATAGTCAATAATCTCGACACCATTGATGTTTTCGTTTCCGGCACCATCCGCAACATGATATCTGACTTTATAGCCGGCCCTGACCAGAGAGCTGATTTCTTTTATCCAGATACGGGTATCGAAGCGAACATGACCTACGGTCAGGACGTGAATCATTAAGCTATCCAAGTTTAAGCGTTGATGAGTTCCTGATAAAAGACTTTGTCTTTTTCAGTTTTAAAGAAGCTGTTATGCCAAAGCAGGGTATAATTCCCACCATAAGAGAAGCATTTCTCTCTCAGGCTTCTCATATAGTCCAATGTCTTATCTGAATATCCCATATTCATATATTTCGGGCTAAGCACAGAAGCTTCCATTGTAATCAGAGGTCTCTCACGCAGTGCCAGTACTTTCTGATTTTCAATATCAAAAAGTGGGAATTCATGACTGGTACCGCAGCGAAACCCAGCATGATCGGCGTAACCAAGTGTGGTGTCATAAGCAATACCGGCAGCCTCAAGGTGTCTCGCAGTCTCCGGAGTCGACCACCGTAGGTAATGCTGCCTTGAACCAATCTCATCCTGTTTGATACCTTCTTCATCCATGACCTGACGGAGTTTGTCAGCTTCTTTTTTAATTTGCTTGGCGTCTTTATAGGTGCCGTAGCTGGCATGCAGCCCGATTTCATGTCCACGGTCATAAATTCGTCGCATCAACTGTCTAATTCTCGGTTCATCAATACTGTAATGGGCATCAAAAGCGGGGACTGACTGGTCAACGAGGAAATAAAAGGCCATCTTGTTGCCGGCCTTTTCATTGACGTCCATCATCCAGTCGAAGTTATTATTGGGATCGGCTGAATAATCCTGTTTTGCACTCTGCCAGTAATTACGCCAAGTCCGAAGAAATTCGTTCAGACTTTTTCGTTTTAACAAATCACCACCCAACTTTTTGATGAATGCTCTCTGGCTCAACAAATAGAATTCGTAGGGATTATCAACATCACAAGTCACTAGAGTACTCGGGCTGTGTTCAATTAACTCAAACCGTGGCCATTGACGAGTTACTGCTCCTCTGATGACCTCGAAACACTCATCTACAACCGGTCTACCAATCGTTTTATCTATATATGACTGAGAGGAAGAAGCGGGATAACGATCATGCGCATCTTTCAGTGTTGAATTCAACTCTTCGAAACAGCTCATTCGTCGAGCAATCAGTTTTAATGCCTCGTCCAGAGTGCGGATGTTTAAACCTATAAGTGAGTCAAAGTCGGTTTCGTACACTTCAAGTGCTTGAGCAAGGTGACTGATGACTAATTGCTCTCCGTATTCTTTGTGATAAGCAGATTCAACAATCAAACCACGCCCCAAGCGCTCTGTTAAGAGCAGGTTTAACCATCTAATCAGTTGCTCAGTAATTTTCATAGTGTCAGGTGATTTGACGTTTACCATGAGTCGGAAACACTCTGTGTTTCAGCTTGGTGATTGCTTTTTTTAGTACAATTTTGCTGGCCAACAATAAATTGGGCCAGATGATCACTTTGATATCTTTCAGGAAAAATTTCCTGACAGTGATAGCTGCCAGGTCAAACTTAAATACAAGTATCGACCGAAGTAATTCAACGCCATCGACCCACACCGTCGCGGGCATATTTCTCTGCTGCCAATCAGTTTCATTATCCAACTCGAAGTAGCGCTTGAGTAAACCATTACCATTTTTCAAGAATATTGCATGTTGCATCCAGAACCTGGGATTCAGTTCAAGCACTTGAGTACTGCTGGCGCTAACGAGATACTCCATCTCATAGGGCCCGGTAAATTCCAGAGTCTGCAAGATTGCATGCGTTTTCTCAATCAATTGCCCTTGGTCATTCATTGTCTCAACTGCAGCTGAACAACTGAGGCCAGACTGGTAGGAAGCAATTCTCTTTACTAAAGCCTCAATGTTACGATGAGCATTGTTATGATCAAAAAAACCACAGACTGAGATAACACTAAGGTCATCTGACTCAAGCCATTGCTGTACAAAAAACCAGTCTTCAGAAAAGTTTAATTCTTCAATTTGTCCTCTGGCATATTTCACATCCTCTCTGCTCCTGCAAAGCCAGCCTCGTGGTAGCTTCCTGTCTCCATGCCACGAATGTTTAGCTTTGATAAGAAAAGGAAAGTCAGCAAAGCCAGCTTCTGACAGTGGCCACTGTTTTACCCCCTGACAAAGACTGTCCTGCCCAGCGAGCCAGTCGGCAAACGCCCACTTGTTATCCAGGAAATCAATCGGAAACTGTCTGGGGAAGAATAAGCCCTTAATCTCGCCATTCAAAGCTTTCCTTAATGAGGCTTCTTCAGTAAAACACAGCCATTGTTCAGCATTCGTTGACGAGTTCCTGGGAATACTTATTGCCTCTTCGTTTGATGTTGTAAAAACATCAACGCCAAGCTTTTTTGCTCCCTTGTATATGGCATAAGCGTTAAGTGAAGCTGTGAAAGTGAGGGCCTTAGATGGCACAGATAAGTATTCCATATTTAGTTTTTATTGGACCAGAGAATCAATCATGCCGACTTGTCCCTGAAGCCTTTACAATGTTGCGCCTTGATGTTTGGACGAAGACTTTGCAAAGGGTTGCCGTGCACCGCATAAGGTGACTTTAATTTAACCCCTTGAATATATCGTCTGACTACAAGGTATGGCGCAGTCATGTGATGAGGCGTTTTAATAACCTCAGACTCATAATTACTTACAAACTTATCTCTAGACTTTTGATAAATCCTTCTAAAGATCAATCCAGCGCTAGCAATTGAAACTTGTATTCCAGTTGCAGCAGAGTGCCTCAGATCAAACGGAAATTTGTCACAATAAGAGTATTCGAAGTCTGGTTTTGATTTTTTTGTTCTATGATGATGCTTGAGCTTTAACCTAAAATATGGTGCTAAAACAATTGCACTGATTTTTTTTAGGAAGCAGTGCAATACGCGTTTTGTATCTTTTAATGATGCCTTTGAATAGTTAGGGTCTTTGACATCCGAATAGACAACAGCCCCCATCACTCCAGGGAAAGACTTATCATTGAAGCTTGATATAATGGAGATGTTTTTTTCCCCCTTGAACTGGCTTGAGTAACACCGGGATATATCCTGACAGGCATCAAAAATTAAATGCAGGTTGTTTCTCTCTCGCCAATCACGCCCTTCATCTGAAGTAATCCAACTCTGACCACCATCAGCCCCAAAAATAGGAGCCAATAAGAGAGTTGAAGCACTTGAGTGTTGGACTATCTCCTGAAGTTGCTCTATGTCTGGTTCAAAGTACTCAGTTGTGCTGTATGTTTTAATCACAAAACTATTTGTAACAAAAGGTGTATAAACGACATTACAAATATAGTCAGGTAAAAGGATGACTTTCTTCTCAGCGGGTGTTGCTAATGCGAGGCTGTTGAGCGCCACTCGCCCAGAAAAATAAAACCTCGGCTCTGGTAGGTGCGCTTGCTTCCAAAAGAGTCGTTTTTGAATTCCAACCGGTAACAAACGCAGCAAACAACCGAGTAGATATTGAAAAAGCTCAACCATGTCTATTGTTTTTTAAACGCCAGGATTTTGTAATCGGCCCAGAAATGACTTCCAAGACGTTTAAGAATTTTTTCACCACGCTGGTAACGTTGTTCCAATTCTTTTCCACTGAAAGCTGAATTTGCCAACCATTCACGGTATGGCCAGAACAAAACGCCAGATTTTTCGAGTAGCTCAAAATCACCCTTTTGCTTCAAGTAATTTATAACGTCACGAGAGTTATATTTTGCTCTTGCAAGGTAACTCCACCGATGGAACGGATCTATCATCAGGATGATGCCTCCGTCATCAAGCATGTTAACGGCATTCTCAAGTGATTTTTCTAATGCACGTATATCTCGAATTGCAGAGTAGCAACCTGATGATAGAATCAATTGATACCTTTTCGATGCATCAAAATACTCTTCAGCCGATGAACCAATGAAGTTAATACCTCCCGAAGAAGTCTTATTTTGAGCAACCTGAATCATCTCATCGAAATCAACCGCATCAATTTTCAGGTCACCCCTGATATCCAGAATCATTTCCGATACCACGCCGATACCACAACCTATGTCCAGTACCTGATCGCCAGAATCAAGTCTCTCTAGATATCTATTAATGATTTCTTTCTGATCTTTTCGGTACAAGCAATTGTAATCTTGGTTCTTCCACATAACTGCAGCCTGTCCAGGCTCAGATGCTCGCTTTTTCCAATAAAGTGAGGAATCGTAATTTGTATAAATCAACGATTTTTTAATACGAGCAAGCATCCTTTTTATTGGGAGTGGTATCGAACGCTTAATGATATTGATCATAGCTTTTCTCTTGAATTTAGTAGTCTCAGAAAGAATTAAGTCATCTCTACTCCACTTTTTCCTTTTTGGGTGGAAGTGACTAGGTTAGAAGTTCAACATTATTCAATCTTCAAATTCTGTTTATTTTGATAAACAGCCAGATACCATCTACTTTTTTCCCCTGCAAATAACGCTCTTATTACTCTCTTGTACCATGGTGATGCTTGACCCAATGAGTTGGGCCTTGATGCCGTAATTTTGGATTTTTCATTTTTTGTATATCCACATACTGGACATAGAAAAAATGTTGAAGGCTCTGTCGGAATCAGTTGTTTGAGGCTATTTAACAGTCTTGGATAAGATATTGTTTTACCTTCCCCAGTGAGGCTGAGAAGAGAAAACTCCTCAAATAATGTTTTCATATCATTATCTGTGTAACTCCTCATATGCAAGGATGGGTTTGATGAGCTTTTACAATAAGGACATTTAACAAACCTTCTCTCTTCCTGATAAGGCACAGAGATGATGACGTATTTCTTTGCAACTCTTTGAAGTTCTCTGAGCGTTTTTTCATAGACCTCAAAAGGCAGATGCTCGATCACTTCCATACAAACTACAGCATCAAAACTGTTATCTGGAAATTCTAATTTGTCCGCGCTGCCTTTCCTTACATCTATGCCTTTGCCTGTTGCGTAGTCAACTTTTGAGTCTGTGATTTCTATGCCCACACCTTTTATTGCCTTAGACTTTTCCAGCAACTCTAAAAAAACCCCGTGACCGGCACCAACGTCAAGAATTGTAGTCGCCTCTGTTGGAATCTGTTCAACAACCTTTTCCATTCTTTTCATTTCATCTGCCGAAGCATAAATGAAGTCATTGACGTAACTTGCTACTGATTGTCCATTATAATTTTCGTAGTACTTTTCATTGAAATCAGACATTTTTCGTTGTTCTCGCAGATTAACTTTCAGGTCGCCAGAGACCATAGAAAATAGTGTAGAAATTCTGAATACGTTTCTTGCATGAACTTAAGTTCTAAAGGCCATAACATTCATCGCAAGTAATAACACATAAAAAATCAGGTGAATTAATGAAACAAATAAAATTGTCATCACGAAAGCGTATCCCATCGTCCCCATAATAATGACCGTTGACACAATACAGATACATCGGCAGATATCCCAGACCAATTGCCAGTGCTGTTTGCGATGAATAATCAGGTGAGATAAGGGGGACACAACCAACTGTGAGGCCAGTAATGGCACAAGCGCCATTAATATAAATGCCGCTGGCTGCCATTCAGAACCGAAAACCGGGCCGACGTAGAATGGCGCAGCCAGCCACAACAATATCAATGGTAAAGACACTAACAGCAATTTTTTAGTAGTTTTGAGATACAACCGGCGCAGCGTAATGGCGTCAGATTTGATTAGTTTTGCTGCTTCAGCCCAAAAGCTCTGACTGATCGCTGAGGTAAACAATCCCATAGGCACGACCGCAAGCCTGTGCATTAAACCGTACCAACCTAGTTCTTCTGGTCTGTAGAAAAAAACCATCACAAGTGGCAGAGCAGTAAGACTTGATGCGTTCACTGTAGAAACCAGCGTCGATAAAAATGACTCATTGCGAAAATGACCGAATGTCACGCTGAGCTTTTTCAGAGATAGTTTTTTTCCGCGTTTGAATATCTCTCTGATAGCACTCGACAGAGAGAGCACTGCAACCCAGAATGAAATGATAGAGCTAATTATCAAACCAGCCACGCCAAGGTTGGCGATACCCAGTGCGACTTGTCCACTGACATTCACCACACTTTGCATAATTTTTGAGCGACTCACGGGTTTCAAAGTGGCTTCACGAATGTACCAGGCCTGGAAAAGCTGCTGAATTGCCATGCCTGCGACAGCCAATGGCAAGAACCATTTGTAAGGTAATAAACTCTGGACAGTCTCAGACTGAATCTTTTCAAAAATACCTGTACTCAATAGTGAATACATTAGTATTACTGAGGCTAATAAAATCAATAAACCTGAGACAGTAAGTTCCGTGGCTCTTTGTTGGTTCGCTGTGTTGGGGACAGACCAGTCCACTCTGAGTATCGAAACAGCTGGAAGAAAAGCAACAATAGATAAAAATATTGTGTAGACACCGAAGTCTTGTGGCGTAAAAAGTCTTGTTATAACTGGCGCCATTAGCAATGGCAATGCGCGCGCCAGCATGTTTGCTTTCAATATTGATAGAAAATTTTTCCTAAACCTCGAAGCCTCACTGTTCTGCTGGAATGATGCGACAAGCTGTTTAAAAGATTCCATCAGACGCCAATTCTCAACTAAATGAGCTCTGCTAATTTAGCTTGCTCTATCTCTGATAAATAAGGGTGCATTGGCAGACTAATCACTTCTTCAGCTACTCTGTCACCAATTGCCAAGTTTGCCTCAGCATTAGCCACCGCCGGTTGCTTATTTAGCGGAATCGGGTAATGGATTGCTGTTGGAATACCTGCGGCTTTCAGTTTTTCCTGCAAAGCGTCTCTTTCCTGAGTGCGAATGGTGTACTGCGCCCAAACGCTGGTGTTATGCGCTTCAATCTTGGGCACAATGACATCTGCGTCTTTGAGCAGTTTTGCGTACCGTTCCGCTACTTTATTACGTAACTGGATCTCTTCATCCAGGATTTCCAGTTTGGGTAGTAAAATGGCTGCCTGTAGAGTATCCAGACGACTGTTTATGCCTACGCGAATATGATGATATCGTTTGTCCTGACCATGACGGGCGATTTGTCTGATCACTTTCGCAAGTTCTTCATCGTTGGTGAAAACGGCTCCACCATCGCCATAGCAGCCTAAAGGTTTGCTTGGGAAAAAGCTGGTGCAGCCGATGGTGCTCAAGTTGCAGGATTTTTTACCTTTGTAAGTGGCACCGAAGCTTTGTGCGCCATCTTCGATGACTGGAAGATTATGTTTTTCTGCTATCTCATTAATGGCATCAAAGTCTGCACTTTGTCCGTAAAGAGAGACGGCAATAATGGCTTTGGTTCTGGGGGTGATGGCGTCTTCAATTTTTGAAGGATCCATGTTGAATGTGACTGGATCAATATCAACATAGATCGGTTTGGCGCCCAGCACCGCCGGTGTTTCTGCTGTGGCGATATAACTGAAGCCGGGCACAATGACTTCATCTCCAAAGCCAATGCCGAGAGCCATTTGAGCGATTTGCAGTGCATCGGTGCCATTAGCCACTGAGATGCAGTATTTTGCACCTGTGTAGGCTGCGAGTTTCTCTTCCAATTCGTCGACTTCTGGTCCGAGGATGTATTTGCCATGGGCCAGCACAGCCTGGATATTGGCGTCGATTTTGTCTTTTATTCTGGCTTGTTGGGCGGCTAGATCGATGAATTGCATGGTTAGATACTCAGAATTTGTTTATCAATTTGGAGAGATCCCTCGGCTTTGCTCGGGATGACATGAGTCTAGGAGATTGGGATGACATGAGTCTAGGAGATTGGGATGACATGAGTCTAGGAGGTTGGGATGACATCAGTCTGGGAGCTTGGGATGACATTTTCAGATTTTGAGTTAACAAAGCCTTGTCATACCGACCAGAGTGGAGGCATCTCTGTACGCTGGATAGATTCCTCGACTGCACTTGGAATGACTTAGTACTTGCCGCTAGCCACGACACTAAGAAGCACTGTTGGACTGCAAGAGCATGGGTCTTCATTTTCACTCGCCCCCCAATAGCTTCACAATTACTGGATTTGCATTCTGACCAAGGTATTCAAAAGCTGTCTTTCCGAAACAGTCCTTAGCCGCAACATCAGCACCATGTTGGATCAAAAGTTCAAGAATTTTAATGCCGTCATTGTCATGTTTTGCATCAGTTTTTGCGTACATCAGAACCGAGGTGCCTTTGGGCGTGGCATAGTTCACATCTGCACCTGCATCGATTAAAAACTTTGCCAGTTCGTAATGTTTGTTGTGAACAGCAATAACCAGAGGTGTCCACCAGCGTTCGATAACCTGGTTCAGGAAAAGATGATTAGGATCCAGTTGTTGGTATTCATCGACAGATCCGTTGGCACAAATTGCCGAAAGACGCTTTTTGGTTTGTTGCAGATGACAATTATTCCGCCAGAGCGGAAACTGCTGAATACATTTCAGCTTTTCGGCTGGTGACATAGGCTCATTTTTTCTAGGCCGTTTCACCGGTTCTCTTACAATCTCATCTTTTTGAATTTTTATGAGTACATCATGAAATGCCTTGATTTGCATTTCGTATGTCACTTTGTTCAGCTCGCCCAGCGTCTCATCACCGCTAAACGTGTACTCATAAAATTTTATTTGATCGCCATCATCCACTTTGTGATTGATGAAATGAGCTGTGACACCTGGAGCAACCGAGTGCTTGATCGAATAAAAAAGCGCATCAAGACCCGACGTTTCCGGCAATTTTCCGGGGTGGATATTTATGATACCCCATGAAAAAAGTGAGATAATTTCCTCTCTGATAATCCTTGCACCACTGATGAAGGCTTTTTTGATGTTGTGTTCTTTTACATAGTGAGCAATCGTATCAGCATCAGCATGGCGGCACTCAACATAATCGTAACCATAAGTAGTACATAGCACTTTTGTGTCCTGAACCACTTCAACACTAGGGACCGACTTGAAATAGGTATTACGGTCAATGTTGTTTAATTTTTCTTTTGGGGCGGCAAAAACCACAACTTGCTTGTACCCATGCAAATTTAAGACAGCCAGAAAATCCTGTGTCTTTTTGTGTGGAAAAGCGTAGGCAAAAACAGCTACCGTTTCCTGCATTGTGTTTTTGCTCAACATATCAATACTCAACGGGCAAACTCTTTGAAGGCTTATAAACCGTTCCTAACTGGTCAAGGTTCATTTTGAACCACCTTTTGAAGCAGTGGGTGGGCGGACTGAGACGATCCGACAATCGGGGCTTTACGTATTATTTCAACAGTTTCAATAGCCACCCTGTTTTCTTCTATGCCGTAACCTTTGCCGTCGAGAATTCGTTGGTAGCTTTGTGTATGTAAATCAGTGAACCCACCAGAAAACTCCAGTTCCTCACCTTCAATCGTTATGCTTCGATAAGTGAGTTTTTCTCCTTGAATAGCATTTTCCGGCAGGTTATTGGCATCAATCGATAAAAACCAGCGAACACGGGCTTTTTCATATTCCAGATAGCCTGAGCAGGTTTTTTCATCACGGTAATGGACTTCATTTTTAATGATCTTGCCAAAAATGAAATGCAGCATATCGTAGAAGTGAACACCAATATTGGTGGCAACACCACCGGATTTCTCATTTGCCCCCTTCCAGGATTTCAAGTACCACTTACCTCTGGAGGTCATGTAGGTCAGATCGACATCAAACTTTTTGTCAGCCGGCGCTTGCTCAACTTTTTCTTTCAGCGCCAGAATAGCCGGGTGTAGTCTCAGCTGTAATATCGAGTTTACTCTGGCGCCATATTGCTGTTGATATTTTTCCAACACTTCAAGGTCAGATGAGTTAAGCACCAGCGGCTTTTCACATATCACATCAATGCCATTTTTAAGGGCATATTTCATATGCGGTGCGTGCAGATAATTCGGTGAACAAATGGCAATGTAATCCAGCTTGTTACCTTGCAGCTTCTGGTCCTCTACATAGGCTTCAAACGCTTCAAACTCAGTGAAAAACTCAGCATCAGGAAAATGACTGTCCATGATGCCGACGGAATCATTCACGTCCATAGCGACAGCCAAAGTATTCCCTGTCTCTTTAATCGCCTTTAAATGTCGTGGGGCGATGTAGCCGGCAGCACCAATCAGAGCAAATCTTTTCATTAGTAAAACCTAGGCTTTGGTGATTTTCGCATCAGGCTCGAGGTATTTACCACGAGAATCGATAATCAAACGCGCATGCGTTTTAAGCTCATCATAATCAAAGCGGTCATGGTCGGTTGCCAGAATCACACAGTCAAACTCGGCCAGATTGTCTGGTGTTGGATCTACACTCTTCAAATCAAAATGATGCTCACGCATTTTGGGGAATTTGGGGATATGGGGGTCACTGTATTGCACTTCGGCACCTAAATCTCTCAGCTTCTCCATCAAAAAGACTGAAGGAGATTCACGCATATCATCCACATTCTTCTTGTAGGCAATACCCAGCACCAGGACTCGACTGCCATTGATTGATTTCTTCGCCTGGTTAAGTGCATGCGCGACTTTACCAATAACGAAATCCGGCATGGATGAGTTCACTTCACCTGCCAATTCAATAAAGCGGGTGTGTAGGCCGTATTCACGGGCTTTCCATGTCAGATAGAAGGGATCGATAGGAATACAATGACCGCCAAGTCCTGGGCCTGGATAATAAGGAACAAACCCGAAAGGTTTGGTCGCTGCAGCCCGAATCACCTCATGAATATCCACGCCCATTTTGTCTGAAACGACTTTCATTTCATTAACCAGGCCGATATTGACGGCGCGGTGAATGTTTTCCAGCAGCTTGGTCATTTCTGCCGCGCGGGTCGAACTGACAGGGACAACCTGGTCAATAACCTGACCATACAGTGCCAAACCAATTTCCAGACAGGCTTCCGTCATACCACCGCAGACCTTGGGAATGGTCCGGGTCACAAAGTCCGGGTTACCCGGATCTTCACGCTCAGGTGAATAGACCAAAAAGATATCCTGCCCCACTTTCAGACCGCTCTTTTCGAGCCTTGGTGCCAGTTCTTCATCGGTGGTGCCGGGATACGTTGTACTCTCCAGGGAGTAAACTTGGCCTTTTCTGAGGTAGGGTACCAAAGAGTCTGTGGTGTCAGTCACGAAGCTCAGATCCGGTTCACGGTATTTATTGAGCGGCGTTGGAACACAGATGATTAAGGCATCTGCTTGTGCTGCTTTGGAAAAATCAGCTGTTGCAGAGAAACCATTTTTTGTGGCATGAGCGATAGTGTCAGACGATATGTGTTCAATGTAGGATCGCCCTGCATTCAGTGCTTCAACTTTCTCCGGATCGATATCAAAGCCCAAAACCTGATAACCAACTTCAATATATCTCAACATTAATGGCAGACCGACATACCCGAGTCCGACAATCCCTATCACAGCATCCTTGTTGTTCAGTTTGTTCAGCAGTTCATTTTTCATCTTTGTTGACTTTTATTGGTTGATTGTTGAGCTTCATGACGTAAGAATTCGATTTCTGACTTGAGTGCTTCGTACTCTGTCATTTTTTGTTTGAAAAAACGCACCGTTACATTGGTTTTTTCTTCAATGCCCTTTGGTGTCAGTTTGTAGACATAGGCCATTTTATTTTTGCTGTTACGAAAGTTGCCTGCTTTTAACAGCCCCTTTTCAATCAGGGCTTTAAGGCAGTAATTGACTTTACCCAGGCTAATACCAAGCTCACGAGCCAGCTCTCTCTGACTGATCTCAGGATTAGCCTCAACCAGCTTGAAGATTTTATAGCGGTATTCGTCAGTCAGCATGAAGGTAACAACTTGCGTTCAATGAATGAACACTCTATGTAAACTGGCCTTGAAAGTAAATACTTTGTTGGTGATGTTTGAATAACTTCAGGAAAGGAGTCGGCATGGATGCCTGACAACACAACCGTCCAACCGTCCCTGGAAGTGACTTTGTGTTGTTATCTTGGCATCCATGCCGTGTGTCAAATTAGCAATTTATTGGCTGGTGACCAACTCTGGTTTTGGTGTTTTGTGAACTGATCGAGGGTGTTTTTGGTTTTTTGGTTTGTGGGGAGATCCTTCGACAGGCTCAGGATGACAGGGTAAAAGGGTTTAGATGACGAGGCGCTGTCATGTCGGACGACGCAACACGTCATGCCGACCGCAGTGGAGGCATCTCTTACAGTGCTGGGATAAGATCCTTCGGCAAGCTCAGGATGACAATAACGGGTTCGGGATGACATGAGTCTGGGAATTGGAGATGACAGTTAAACGAGCTTAAAATGTCACTACGTTTACTACAGGCTATGTATCAATCCTGCCCGAATAGGTCCCGGGTGTAGACTTTGTCGCGGATATCGATGATGTCATCAGTCAATCTATTCGCGAGTACAACATCTGCTTTTTGCTTGAATGTTGCCAAGTCATTGATGACTGCAGAGCGGAAAAAAGTGTCGTCTTCGAGCACAGGTTCATAAACCACGACTTCAATCCCTTTCGCCTTGATGCGTTTCATCACACCCTGAATCGCGGAAGCCCGGAAATTATCCGAGCCCGCCTTCATGACCAGGCGGTAAATACCGACGACTTTGGGATTGCGCTTGATAATGGATTCGGCAATAAAGTCTTTTCTTGTGGTATTGGCATCAACAATCGCTTTGATTAGATTGTTGGGTACATCTTCATAGTTGGCTAGCAGCTGGCGCGTATCTTTGGGCAGGCAATAACCACCATAGCCAAAAGACGGGTTGTTGTAGTGATTGCCTATTCTCGGGTCCAGTCCAACCCCCTCAATGATCTGGCGGGTATCCAGGCCATGTGTTTCGGCATAGGTATCGAGTTCATTGAAATAGGCGACTCGCATAGCAAGGTAGGTATTGGAAAAAAGCTTGATGGCTTCTGCTTCTGTGCTGTCTGTAAAAAGAACCGGGATGTCCTTTTTCTCAGCGCCTTCAATTAACAGTTGAGCAAACTGTTCAGCCCTTTGGCTGCGTTCACCCACGACGATCCTGGATGGATAGAGGTTATCGTGAAGGGCTTTGCCTTCTCTCAGAAACTCTGGCGAGAAAATAATTTTTGGGGATGACTTCGTGCTCTCACCCCAGCCCTCTCCTTTCTGGAGAGAGGGAGCACCAGATTGTTTGGCTTTGCTCGCAATGACTTTGGTTTGATATTTACTTTTGATGGACTCGGTATAACCAACCGGAACGGTCGACTTGATCACCATCACCGCATTTGGATTGATCTCTATTACATCTTCAATCACAGCCTCAACGCTTTTGGTGTTGAAATAGTTGGTATCGGGGTCGTAATCGGTTGGGGTGGCGATAATGACGAAGTCTGCATCAGCGTAAGCTTTTTGCTTATTGAGCGTTGCGGTAAAGTTAAGCTGCTTGTTATCCAGAAAGTCCTGAATGTCTGAATCTTCAATGGGTGACTGTCTGTTGTTCAGTTGCTTCACTTTGTCTTCAATAATATCCAAAGCAACAACTTCGTGACGCTGAGCAAGCAACACAGCTAGAGACAAGCCCACATACCCGGTTCCGGCAACAGCAATTTTCATCTCGAACTCTTTAGTATTTTTAATTGATATCAGTGTTGAAGGTTCGCGTTTCACGAATATGACAGTTGTTAAAGAGTTTCACTATTCTACTGTCACTGACTTGGCAAGATTCCGTGGCTGGTCAACATCTGTGCCTTTGATCAGGGCCACATGGTAGCTCAGTAATTGCAGCAATATGTTGTAGGTGATAGGCGCTGTGATGCGGCCAACATTGGTAGTGGCTTTGACAACCTTGAAGCTGGTTTCCGAGCTGATATCACTGCGCTCATCCTCAAACACGATCATCTGTCCACCACGGGCTTTGACTTCCTGCAGATTGGATTTGAGTTTCTCCAGCAGATCATCCAGCGGTGCAATGGCGATCACCGGCATCATCTCATCAATCAGTGCCAGAGGACCGTGTTTGAGCTCACCTGCAGGATAGGCCTCGGCATGAATATAGCTGATCTCTTTCAGCTTAAGCGCACCTTCCAGCGCAATCGGGTACATTGTGCCACGCCCCAGGAACAAGGCGTGTTGCTTGTCGGCAAAGTCTTCGGAGATCTGGCGAATTTCCTCTTCGTGCCCCAGGGCCATCGTGATGAGGTTGGGTAGTTTCTGTAAACCACCTGCAATCATG
This sequence comes from uncultured Methylophaga sp., assembly GCA_965229455.1. Classification (GTDB taxonomy): domain Bacteria; phylum Pseudomonadota; class Gammaproteobacteria; order Nitrosococcales; family Methylophagaceae; genus Methylophaga. The sequence goes on along the minus strand of OZ245877.1, from coordinate 824,141 downwards.
GCCTCACGACCTTCATCGAGTCGGTTTTGAACTTTACCAATGCTCGTCAGCAATAATGCCAGGGCGACCAGTTGCGTCGTGAATGCCTTGGTCGAGGCGACACCAATTTCTGGACCGGCATGGGTCAGAAAAACCAGATCTGCCTCGCGGGTCAGGCTGCTTTCAGCCACGTTACAAATACTGAGCGTGGGAATATTGAGTGCTTGAGCACCAGCAAGATCAGGCTTATTGAGATGCGCCTTGGGATCATCACTGGCACGACGTCGCAATTCAGTTGATTTGTTCTGACGTAGCGCATTGATTTGCTGCAATGCAGCCAGGGTATCCGCCGTTTCGCCGGACTGACTGATGCTCACAAACAAGGTGTGATTTTCAATCACCGGATTGCGATAGCGGAATTCACTGGCCACTTCTACCTGGCAGGGTACGCCGATAATGTCTTCAGCCCAGTACTTAGCCACCATACCGGCATGAAAACTGGTTCCACAGGCAATAATATGGATACGGTTTACGCTGGCAAATACAGACTCTGCATTATGACCAAAGCTTGATACCAGAATCTGATCCTGGGTCATGCGACCTTCCAGCGTATCAATCACCGCCTGTGGCTGCTCGAAGATCTCTTTGTGCATGTAGTGACGATGAGCACCCAACTCAACCGAGGTGAGATTCAGGTTGGAATGCTTGACAGGACGTTCCACCCGCTCGCCTGTCAGCACATTAAATATTTCCACTCTGTCTCGAGTCAGGCGGGCAACATCACCATCTTCGAGGAAAATAAAGTTTTGCGTCACTGGCAATAGTGCTGACACATCAGAGGCAATAAAGTGTTCGCCGATACCGACACCAATCACTAAAGGACTGCCTTTTCTGGCTGCCACCAGGGTGTCGGGATTATTGGTTGCCACCACACCCAAGGCATAAGCCCCTTCAAAGGATTGGATTGATGCCATGACAGCTTCAAGCAGATCGTCTGTACTTTCGAGTTGTTGAAAGACTTCGTGCGCGACCACTTCCGTATCGGTTTCAGAGGTGAAGCGATAACCTGCGGCAAGCTGTTGGTTTTTTAGTGACTGATAGTTTTCGATAATGCCGTTGTGAACCACCGCCACTTTGTTATTACAAATGTGCGGATGAGCATTATTTTCAGAGGGCACACCATGGGTGGCCCAGCGTGTATGGGCTATACCGAGTTGCCCGGAAAAGGGTTCTTCAAGCGCAGCGATTTTGTTTTCCAACTGCTTGATTTTGCCCATAGCACGCACGCGCTGGAGATTATTGTCCGTATCCAGCAATGCGACACCGGATGAGTCATAGCCACGGTACTCCAACCTTCTGAGCCCCTCCATCAGGATGGGAGCAACATTACGCTCGGCGATTCCTCCGACAATTCCACACACGTTGAATAATCCCTCGTTCGTTCAAAACTGCATTATACAGAACAACGGTTTCTTTATAGTTGAAATGGTTTTGAAAAGGCGGGGTTGGGCTTATTTATTTTGTCCCCTCCCACTTATTCATTGTCCCCTCCCTATGTAATCAAATGTCCCATAATTCTGTCCTCCTGAGCCCATTTACTCTGTCACCCTGAACCCATATACCCTGTCATCCTGAGCCTGTCGAAGGATCTTGTCCCAGCACTGGGAAGAGATGCCTCCGCTTCGGTCGGCATGACAGAGTCGGAGTAGAGCATCTGCGAACCATTTATTCTGTCATCCTGAGCCTGCCGAAGGATCTTGTCCCAACACTGGAAGAGATGCCTCCACTTCGGTCGGCATGACAGAGCCGGTTATCCCGAGTCCGTTTTCATGTCATCCTGAGCCTGTCGAAGGATCTTGTCCCAGCACTGGGAAGAGATGCCTCCGCTTCGGTCGGCATGACAGAGTCGGAGTAGAGCATCTGCGAACCATTTATTCGGTCATCCTGAGCCTGCCGAAGGATCTTGTCCCAACACTGGAAGAGATGCCTCCACTGCGGTCGGCATGACAATGCCGTGTCGTCCAGAGACTGCTTAACCTGTCATCCTGAGCCTATCGAAGGATCTCTCCGAGCTCTGAGATACCTCGCTTTCGCTCGGTATGACAAAAAGCAGGTGGGTTGGGAAAAAACAGGCTGACATACAAAGGCCCAGTCCATTAACAAAAGACTAGGTGACAGACAAAAGACCGTTCAAATAACAAAAGACAAAGCAGCACACAAAAGAACAGTCAACTAAGAAAATACATGACGGGACGGTACTCAAACCGGTAGGCAGGTCTGTAAGACGTGGTCACTACGACAGAAACACGTCGGCCAACAGAAGGCATTTCATTCCGGGGCTGAGAGTGATGTCTGCCCTTTTAGAGGGCCTGTCTAATGCAGTTCTTTCACTGGCTCGGATTGCAACCAGTCTGTTAGATCACACTGCGGTTTAAAGCCATCGATGGTGGTTAACAGCAGCTGCCGTGATCGGGCACTATCATCTGTTTCGTTTGCCTGGGTCAGTGCATCCAGCGTGAGTTGCAATGTTTGCCAGGGGATGACCGATTCCTGCGCCCGCCTGATTTTAGGGTGTGCGGTTTCCGTGACGTTATCGCCAATCAACAGTTCTTCGTAAAGCTTTTCCCCCGGTCTTAATCCAGTGAACTGAATTTCAATATCCCCATCAGGGTGATGCTCATCCCTCACACTGAAACCGCTCAAATGCACCATTCTTCTGGCCAACTCCAGGATTTTGACCGGTTCCCCCATATCCAGTACAAACACATCCCCTCCCTGCCCCATAGCTCCGGCCTGGATCACCAGTTCCGCCGCTTCGGGGATGGTCATAAAATAGCGAATGATTTCCGGGTCAGTGACGGTAACCGGGCCACCAGCCGCAATTTGCTCGCGAAACAAGGGAACGACGGAACCGGATGAGCCCAGTACATTACCAAAGCGGACCATGGTGAAGCGGGTTTGTTGGTGCAATTCCGGAGACTGTGCTAATGCCTGCAGGACCAGTTCAGCAAGGCGTTTGGTGGCGCCCATGGTGTTGGTTGGTCTCACTGCCTTATCAGTTGAGACGAGCACAAAGGTTTCCACTTTGCATTTGATCGCCGCCTGAGCCGTGTGCAAAGTGCCGAATACATTGTTTCGAATACCTTCATTGGTATTTCTCTCGACGATGGGCACATGCTTATAGGCAGCGGCATGATAAATGGTCTGAACCCGGAAATGTTCACAGACTGATTCAACACGGTTTTGATTTAATACCGATCCCAGAACCGGTATCAAGGAAACCGTTGAGTTAAATTTTTCCAGTTCTTTTTCGATTTGATACAGACTGAACTCGCTTATTTCATACAGTATCAGCGTTTGAGGTGACAGATGCATAATCTGACGGCATAACTCGGAACCAATTGAGCCGCCGGCACCGGTGACCATCACGACCTTGTCTGTGATATTACTGTGCAGCAGGGTCTGATCCGGCGCGACTGGTTCCCTGCCCAGCAAATCGCCGATATCCACTTCCTGAATATCTGAGACTTCAATTTTGCCTTCAGCAATATCCATCAAGTCAGGTAAGGTGCGGACATGCACTGGATACTGTTCCAACTGCTGCAGAATCTCACTGCGTCTTCTGCGGCTCGCTGAGGGCATCGCCAGCAGGATGTCCCGAACATGATAACGCTCTATCAGCCCGATCAGTTGCTCAAAAGGGTAGACCGTCAGTCCGTTAATCTGCTGATTCCGTAACGCTGTATCGTCATCGATAAAAGCGACGGGACGCATCTGATTACTCATTTTGAGCATCGCAGCCAGTTGAGCACCCGCCTGGCCCGCTCCGTAAACCAGCACCGGGGGAACATATCGTTCGGTATGAAGATCAGCCCAGTTCTGTTGCTGGCTGTGAGTGAAAAGCCATCGGGCCAGCATCCGGCTACCGCCGACAAACAACATGACAATCACGGCATTGATGCCATAAACCGTTCTTGGAACCAGCCCCGAGAACTCTCCCGCCGCCAGAACAACCACGGCAAAAATGAGAGAAAACAGGAGCACTGCACGGCTGATAGCCCACAGCGCATCAATACCGATATAACGAATAACCGCTCTGTAAAGACCGGATTTGATAAAGACGGGGACAGCGATGAGGGGGGCCAGCAGGAATATCCATAGCTGCTCATCTGGCGGAGAATAAAACTCACCAAGACGCAGTGAAAAAGCCAACCACAATGAAGCGATAACGGCCAGAACATCAACACTGATACTGATGACACGTTTCACTCGGCGTGAACGGTTGAGGAACCACTGCCCCAGTGAGGTGATTGCTGATGATTGCTTCAAACTATCATTCCGTCGATTGAAAGTATCAGGTCATTATTTCATGCCTTATCCAGCAGCGGCAAAACTATAGTTTCAAATCCTGCATTACCAGCTTCAGACTGTGACGCCAGTCGGGCATGCGAAGACCAAACTGACCCTCTATCCGGGCGTTATCAAGAACAGAAAAGCCGGGGCGCATGGCAGCCGTTGGATACTCGCTGGTAGCAATCGCATTGACAACAGGTACGGTTTGACCTTCTGCCGCCAGCGCCTCAAATATAGCCTTGGCAAACTCACACCAGGATGTGGCACCGCTATTGGTCAGGTGATAAATCCCTGTTTGTTGTTGCCAGAATGAGGGACCCTGCTGTCTGGACAAAACAACCACGGCGGATACGGCCTCAGCGATGTGTCTTGACCAGGTTGGTGAGCCAATCTGGTCGCTGACGATGTTTAATGACGCTTTTTCTGAAGCCAGTCGTCTCATGGTATTGAGGAAGTTTTTACCATGCAGGCCATATACCCAGCTTGTTCGAAAAATGCAGTGCATCGCACCACTTTTCTGGATAGCCACCTCACCAGCCAGCTTACTCTGACCATAAACGTTGACGGGGTGCGCTGTATCATTTTCTGTCCAGGGCTGGCTCCCCTGACCATCAAATACATAGTCTGTGGAAAAATGGATCATTGGGATACCCATCGACGCACACGCTTTGGCTATGGCTCCCGGAGCGCTGGCGTTAATCTGCCAGGCCAGCTCTATTTCCTGTTCGGCCTGATCAACGGCAGTATAAGCCGCTGCATTGATCACCAGATCAGGTTGAAACTCCCGAATTTTTTCAGCGATGATTTTTTCGTCTGATCGCAAATCGAGTGCTTCACGGTCAGGCGTTATCAGCTCAGCCAGAGGTCCCAGACTTCTTACCAGTTCATATCCGATCTGACCGGTCGCGCCGAGAAGCAATATGCGACTCATGGATAAGCCTCGGCCTCTGTAAAAGGCCTGCCACTCTGGTCTTTATCAGACAAAATTGGCGCTGATGCCAGTGGCCAATCGATACCCAGATCCGGATCATTCCACAGTAAGGTTCTCTCGTACTCAGGCGCATAAAAGTCGGTGGTTTTATACAAAAACTCAGCACGCTCACTCAAAACCAGAAAACCATGGGCAAAACCGGGGGGAATCCACATTTGTTCATGATTGTCGGCGCTCAGAATGGTACTCACCGATTGACCAAAATATGCAGAGCTTTTTCTCATATCCACCGCCACATCAAAGACCTCACCACTGATGACCCTGACCAGCTTTCCCTGCGGCTGCTGAATCTGATAATGAAGGCCTCTCAGTACATTTCTGACTGACGCAGAGTGATTGTCCTGAACAAACTCGACATCTGTATCGAGCAGCTGGCTCGAGACACGACGGTTATAAGTCTCCATAAAAAAACCACGTTCATCGCTGAAAACACGTGGTTTAAGAATTTTGACATCCGGTATGGCGGTGGCGATCACATCCATTAATAAATTCTTTCCTTCGCAATTTGCAGCAGGTAATCGCCATAACCGCTTTTCACCAGTGGTGTTGCCAACGCTTCAAGCTGCTCTGCAGAAATAAAGCCCTGCCGATAAGCAATTTCTTCCGGACACATCACTTTCAGGCCCTGACGTTTTTCTATGGTTTGAATAAATTGTGAGGCTTCAAGCAGCGAATCATGGGTGCCGGTATCCAACCACGCCATACCCCGCCCCATCATTTCAACACTGAGTTCCGCCTGGTCGAGATAGGTCTGATTGACATCGGTGATTTCCAATTCACCCCGGCCTGAGGGTTTGAGTGAAGAAGCAATATCAACGACCTTGTTATCGTAAAAATACAGACCGGTGACAGCATAACGGGATTTGGGCTCTGAAGGTTTTTCTTCAATGGATAAAGCTTTGCCTTCAGTATCAAATTCAACAACGCCATAGCGTTCCGGATCAACCACCGGATACGCGAAAACCGTGGCGCCGCTTGTTCTTGAATCCGCATTGTTCATGAGGTGTTCAAGGGCATGACCGTAATAGACATTATCTCCCAACACCAGTGCGACGGGATCCTTAGCAATGAAGTCTTTCGCCAGTGTAAAAGCCTGCGCAATCCCTTCCGGCTTTTCCTGAATGATGTAACTCAGCGTCAGGCCCCATTGCTGACCATCGCCAAGCAATTGTTGCAGCCTGGGGGTGTCCTGAGGTGTTGAGATAACACAAATTTCTCTAATGCCAGCCAGCATCAGGGTGGACAAGGGATAATAAATCATCGGTTTGTCGTAAACTGGCAAAAGCTGCTTGCTGATTGACTGCGTCACCGGATGTAAGCGGGTGCCACTGCCACCGGCGAGCACTATCCCCTTGCGCTTGGTCATGACTTTCCTCCCAAACCGAGTCTCTGTTGCTGGTAACTGCCGTCGATGATGTGTTGATTCCAGCTACGATTGTCTAAATACCACTCGACGGTTTTTCTTAAACCGGACTCAAAGGTTTCACGAGGCTGCCAGCCCAGTTCCTTTTGAATTTTTGTGGCATCAATTGCGTAGCGTAAATCATGACCCGGGCGGTCAGTCACAAAATGAATCAGATCTTTATGCGGCTTGTAATCAGAGTCGGGCAATAAATCATCCAGGATCTCACACAGCGTGTTCACCACATCCAGATTGGTATGCTCGTTAAAGCCACCAATATTGTAACTTTCTCCGAGTTTCCCTTTTTCAAATACCAACAGTAGTGCTTCAACATGATCATCAACATACAACCAGTCCCGAATATTTTGACCATTTCCATATACCGGCAAGGCTTTACCTGCAAGTGCATTATTGATCATCAACGGAATCAGTTTTTCCGGAAACTGGTAGGGACCGTAATTATTGGAACAATTCGTCAATACAACCGGTAGCCCGTATGTATGATGCCAGGCGCGAACCAGATGGTCACTGCCTGCTTTAGTGGCGGAATAGGGTGAGTTCGGTTGATAGGCCGTGGTTTCAGTGAACAACCCGTTTTCGCCCAGCGAACCATATACCTCATCTGTAGAAATATGATGGAAGCGGAAGGCCTTTTTTTGTTCAGGCTGCAACGCAGACCAGTAATTTCTGGCCGCTTCCAGCAAGGTGTATGTGCCTACCAGATTGGTCTGGACAAACTCTGCTGGCCCATCTATGGATCGATCAACATGAGATTCCGCCGCCAGATGCATGATACCCATCGGCTGAAACTCGGAGAAAACCGCTGCCATCTTGTCTGCATCACAGATATCAGCCTGAATAAAATGATAGTTGGGATGCGTCTCGATCTCGCTCAGAGATTCAAGGTTGCCCGCATAGGTGAGCTTGTCGATATTAACGACAGCGTAATCAGTCTCACGGATTAAATGTCGGATGAGCGCAGAACCGATAAAACCGGCTCCACCAGTGATAAGTAAGATTTTTCGAGTCACAGCTTAGATTCGACAATTATATTGAGGTCATGCCAAGCGAATGTAGCACTGAGGCCGTTATTACTCAACTTATCCGTCGATGCTGCATATTAGAAGGGGAATGAACGACAGGCAAGTGGCGCGCCCGGCAGGACTCGAACCTGCTACCCTCGGCTTAGAAGGCCGACACAATAATAAATATAATCAATAACTTAAAGACACTTCCACTTTCGCCACAACTCGTTATATAGCTTTTTAAGTCTATGATTTTATTAATACTGATTGTTGGTGGCGAAAGTATTTTGATCCTCATACCCCCTTTTTTCAGAGACGGTACGATACTCGGCGATTCATGGATTAGTAAAATGGTGAGCAAGTCACAAGATTAATTCATGCAGGTTAGGGTTTGAATTAGGCTTGCTCAGTTCGCACAGATAAAACCACCTGTATGGAGCTGGTTAATGCGGAGAAATGTTTCAAAAAACACCCTTGAACGCATTGAAAGTTTGTCCACCTGTTTCTTTTCCATCATGTCTTCAAACAGTGTGTACAAAGAGGTGTAATCGTATTCAGTGTCTGGTACGTCTTTTAGTGCCATCCTCCAGTCTTTGAAGCTTCGTTGCGCGACTGGACCATAACATAGGCGCTGAATTCCTGTGTGCCGAGAATCGAGTACTATGGAACCATATATGAAATCGACTGAAGACTTGGTCCCTTCTAAGTATTGAAGGATATTTCCGTCATGGTAGATAAGGCAGCCAGTGACATCAAAATGAGCGTTTTTTAATTGAGACTTCCTCACTAATAAATCGAGCTCTTCCTGATTGAGCAGGCTCGTGGCGGAACTGACATACATCACATTGTGAAGTGGCTTTGACTCCACAGTTCTCTCCTATTGTTGACGACTTGCGATTTCTGTAAGACCGTTATCAGTCCTTTTCATAACGACTTCGTTGTGTGCCGTTTTGAGTAATGGTTTGAGATCTGGACTGATCTTTATGCTTTACGCTTATGCCATCACCAGTGAGCACCATTTTTTCAATGACCTGCCTTGTTTTATTTCGGCAATTGGCTAAGTATCAATCAAGTCGGTACCTAGTAAATTTGCCAGGTATTCATTTCCGAATGCTTAACACAACACAACGCTCAATCAAGGCAGGTCAAACTACCTGACCTAGTACCCAAATAGATCATAAGTATTTGTATGTTTCATCCCTAATCAAGATTCTATTTTTTTTAAAATTCACCAGTAGCAAGTTTGAGCAATAGATAGGCTCTGAGGCTGGCTTAATAGTTCACTTGCCATTAAGCTCCCTCCTTTATCAGCTCCTTGCTTGTTATCTCCATCTATCTGATTCCCTTCGAGGCATGGAATTACAATGACAAAAATCGCACTCATTAGTGATTTGCATAATGAGTTATTGAGAGACACTGGCAGTGCCATTCCTGACATCAAGTTAAATCGAAAAGTCGACGCGCTGGTCATGGCTGGCGATATTGATGTTCAGGAATTTGGCGTTCGCTATGCAATTCGTCAAAGCCAGCTATTAGATCTCCCTGTTATATATGTCTTGGGTAACCATGAGTTTTACGAAACTCACGATAGACCTGTCATGGATAAGATCCTTGAAGAAACAGAAGGCACCAATGTGCATGTGCTGGATGGTAAATCCGTTGAAATTGAGGGCACCTTGTTTATTGGAGCCACTCTATGGACTGATTTCGAGTTATTTGGTCTCAACAGTAAAAACCGGGTTTTGAGCCATGCAGCTTTTAATTTGAATGATTACTACAAGATCAGATTGGTTGATAGGCCATTTTCACCAGTGTTCACTCCAACAATGTCTTCAATATGGCATGAGGCAGATAAGTCATTTATCGAAAAAGAGTTAGCCAGGGACTATAAAGGCAAAAAAGTTGTCGTGACACATCATGCCCCCTCGTTACAGTGCTTGCCGGTATTTGAACGAAAAGATCTTATCGCTGCATGCTATGCGAGCCATCTGGATTGGATGATAGAAAAATATCAACCCAATGCATGGCTTCATGGTCATATTGATTATGCTAATCAGTTGCAAGTTGGCGAGACGACAGTAATCAGTAACCCAGTTGGCTATCCTCAGTTTTCTGATATACCTGAATTTTATGAACCACTGGTTTTCCAAATCACCTAGCTGTGCCAAGCACATTCTCACATTTTAATGAAAAATCAAAAGCGATCAGGTAATTGAAGCCCAAGGAATTCCTGGTAGTGCGCCTGCTACAGGTAAGAACAAATCAATCAACAATGGCTCACTTCCAACAGGGCGTACTGTTAATACTTGCTCTAATTTCAGTCATTGCCGGTAAAGCAATAACTCAAGAACAATTTTTTCTTGGGAGCTAGTTGGCCGCTAAGGGGTTTATGCAACTCGCGTGTGTTTACATTCTTTATGGTGTATGACACTTCACGAGCCATAAAAAAAGAGGAGAGTCACAGCTATCTACAGGGGTAAGTCTCAATAGCCGTAACCCTCCCCAGTTTCCCAACGAGAGAATAGGGAATCAGCAGTAAATCAAACTTGAAACACTAATTGATTTACTTTTAATCCATTTACATTGACTTGGAAATAGCAAATACAACGCGTCCGTCAGTCACGCTATCTCCATAAATGTCTCCTGCATCATCATCTGAATTGATGTAATTAAGTGAAACATTAAATCCAGCCAGATCCTTGTTGATACCGATGTTCATGTCTTTGGCAGAATCAGGGTTTCCTCTACCAAAAACATCTCTGTCGTAATCGTAGTAGCCGAACGTTGTTTCAAAGTTAATACCCGCCAGCATGGGGTATTCAAAACCAATGGAATAATATGTGCCTCTCTCATTCGAGTTATAGACGTCATCAGAATGAGCAACGCCAAGACTGAAAAAGCTGTAACTCAATGAGCCATAAATTTCATTCCAGTTGCCACCGTCAGTTCCCGGGTATATGTAGCGCAGTACGCCAAGATCATAGGAGATGCCTGTATCACTGAGTTCGCCAGCATAGCCGGCGTAAACATCCATTTCGATGTGAGCCTGGTCATTGTTGATTGCAAAATCGACGTTGGATGCCCAGGCTCCGGCATAAAAGCCACTCGCGTGCTGATAATCGAAGCTTCCTGACAAGGCTGGTTCGTTATCAGTCTGAGAATAACCACGCCAGACATAATCACTGCCCAACTCGACTGAGGCGCTGGTTGAGTGCTGACCATCTTCTGATTGCCACGCAAATGCTGACGATGACGCTAGCATGATCGAAAGGGCTATTAGGTGTTTTGTCGTTTTCATTAATTCCTCACATCTCTGCATGAATGACTGAAATCTCAAACTGAAAAAATTACGATTCTGGAATCAGCGTAGTTTGAGAATGTGAGGAATAAATATACTAATGATGCTTTAGCTGCAGTATCCAATATCGGCAACAACGCGATACATGGACATTCAATAAAAATCACTAACTAAAGACTTGCAAAGTATCGCTCAGAGCACTTACTGGAATCAAAATACCGGATAGCAAAAACCAGCAAGAATTACTGCAAAAACTCTATTCGAACTGACTAATTAACAGATAATCAGGCATCATTAGAACAGGTCGACTCAGACCACTATTCCTTATTTGTTGTTAGCCAGAACGCAGTTAAAGCTGCGTTCTGTTTTTTTATGTATTGAGGTTAGTCTTGTGACAAATCTGCCAGATATAGTCATTTCATCCCTGGATCTCAAAAGGCTCGAAACCCTGCTTGGCTCTGTTTCAGATAATCACGTTCTACGTAAGCTCCATCTGGAAGAAGAACTGGAAAGAGCGAAAGTGGTGGATTCATGTCATATTCCAGAAAACGTTGTTTCGATGAATTCGACGGTGCAGCTAGCTATTTCATCTTCTGAAGCACCTTTTTATTTAACGCTGGTGTATCCCAAGGATGTCAGAGAGGATGGCTCAACATTATCAATACTCTCCCCGATTGGAACACTGCTATTAGGCATGAAACAGGGAGATGAGATTTATTGGCCAACCCGGGCGGCAAAAACATCAAAGTCAGAATAGAAAATATTATGTATCAGCCTGAACGAGCGGGTCACTATCACAGGTAATCATAAGAAAAGCATCTGGATAAAAGAATGATATTCATCTTCGCGGAAGTTTGGACCACATTCTGCTATCACCACAGAACGCAGCTTCATAACTTCAGCAACGTTCATCTTGCTCGTTTGTGTAGTTACTACAGGGAATGTGGCATGGATTTGAATTCTGAGCCTGTCTGCCCGTGAGGCCCAAATAACTATGTGCTCAGACTTTGAAAAGAGACAGTTTTGTTTGCAGTCTGCTGGCGGCCTGATCAAGTTCATTCCCTACAGCGCGCAATTGCTGAGCCCCATTTGAAGTTTTATGCACCAGACGTGAAACTTCTGAGAGATTATGACTGACCTCTTCACAGACCGCATGTTGCTGTTCCGTTGCAGAGGCAATATCTAAAGTCATATCAGTGACTTGTTCAATAGCCTGATTGATGCCATTCAGCACTGATTCAGCCTCTTTTGCCAGTCCAACTGTCTCAGAAACGTATTGGTCTCCTGAATCGAGTAAAATTGACGTCTGCTGTCTGCTTTGTTGTAGATTAGAAATCTTGTTGTAAATATCAAGAATGGCCTGCTGAGTCTTGGTTGCTAAGACCCGAATCTGCTCTCCCTCTATGGCAAAACTGATTTGATTATTCCCAACTGTCGTATCTTCATCAGCGACTTTTAGTGCCAAATCATGGGTCTCCTGCGTTAGCGCTTCAATGACCGAGAGGGTCTGGACTATTTCACGGCTATATTGTTCAAGCTCTTGAAGGACTACTTCAGACTGCTGAAGCTTCGTACTGACACGATTAATGGATTCGTTTCTTTTCTGCACCACGCCAGCCCCTAACATCGCAGTATCATTGGCACGTTGCACTAATTGTGATGTTTGCTCCGCGTTGTTAGCAATTTGCTCTGCTGAAGCAGCCATTTCGCTCATGGCCAGGACCATATCCTCAATTAGGCTTTCCAGCTCTAACATCTGAATACTGGTTTCCACACTGATTTTACGTCCGTCGGCTGATAATGAACTGACATCGCCAGCGACCGGCAATAATTGCTGGACCAAATTCTGCAGATTCTTGATGAAGTTATTCAGGAGCCCAGACAATTTGCCGGTCTCATCGCGATAGCTGATATTCAGTCGCTGTGTCAGATCGCCTTCTCCCTCGGCAATCGATGCCACAAGCTCAGTCATTTCATTCAGTGGCCGGATGCTTTTGCGAGCAACCAACCATATTGTGACAACACCAAGTATTGATAGAAATAACCCCAGTACTGTGGTTGTGGTTATAAACTGCTTCTGAGCGTCCTCAAGAAACTGTTTCTGCTTGGCCACATCTGCCATCACTATGTCTTCAGGCACCTCCAGATACGTGACCCAGTGTTGCTGACTGCCCGGCAAATGAAACGGCTTCAGAACGACAAACCGATTTTGAGTATTAATGATCTTGGTCTCACCGCTTGCTGACACCTCTTTAAGATTTTGACTTATAGACGTTTCCAGCACACTAAGATTCTGACCAATCAAGTTTGAATCCTGGCTATTTCCAGAAATAATCCCTCTGGGACTGACCAGCAAGGTACTTCCCTGACCATCATACAAACCCGCGGCGACTTCATTAATGACTGATTGTAAAAAGCTGAGTGATATATCGACACCAGCGATGCCGATAAACTCTCCCTCCTGTTTGATGGGAGCCACAAGACTGCTGAGTAAGACCAGTTCGTCTTTTACTGGATAAAGATAGGGATCGATAACACAGCTTTCGCCACTTTCTTTGGAGCAAAGATAATATTCCCCCACCCTGATGCCATTCTGATCAAGAGTGGTATCTTCCAGCCCTTCAAGCAGAGCCACATTGAAACCCTTGTCATCTCTGGTGATATAGGGCATGAATCTTCCCTCATCATCACTACCAGGAGCATGTTTTGCAAGCGCATCAGCGCCATCAATTGCTTCGGGTTCAAAAGCTGTATAGGTTGCGAGAAAATCGGGATGGTCGGCCAAGGTTTGTTGCAGCATATCAATGGCTAATTCTCGCTTGTCAACGTTTCTTTCTGTGTTGACAATGGCCTCCATTGCTGAAGCGGTGGCTCGAATGGCCTTGATAGCTGACTGAAGCGGCATGGCTAGCTCTACCGATGTATCACTGGCCAGTAAGCGAAGGTAATCCTCAACTTGGCTGCGGGTGACATCATAGCTCTGGCTGGCAAGCGTCTGCTTGATCTTGTCAAATTGCCATAATCCCACCATGGCAGCCATCATCACAACGCTGAGAAGGCCAAGCCCAGCCCAGACACTGAAACGTTGTTGAATGGAAAAATGCATGCTTTACTCCGGAAAATATCACCCACCGAACGTTGTGCGAGGCAAGGGGCTACTTCAGCGCTTTCTCAATGATGAAGGCAAATCTGTCATATTTTTTGTTTCAGTGCAATCACTCTCGTTTCATCAGAGGAAACCTTGGCATCATTTTCCAGCATACCTAATCTATCAGGCAACTGACGAAGCGACTGTAATAAAATCGCCGCTTGCTGATACTGCGCAAGCACCAGGTACTCCTAATCAGAGTAGCGTGATCAACCAGGTACTGCAGAAAATTAGCTCAATTATGATGACCAGACAAAACAGTATTTTGAAGCTGATTTGTATTAATCAGGATGGCTGCTCGAACTGATGATGCTTTTTTTGTTGGATGACACTGGCGACTAATATGCCAATTTCGTACAACATCCACATGGGTATCGCGAGCATAAATTGAGAGATGATATCGGGTGGGGTAATAATTGCACCGACAACGAAAGCGCCGACAATAACATAGGCACGGGCTTGTTTCAGTGCGACGATGCTGACCATACCAGCCGCGACCATTAGCACCACTGCCACCGGCGTTTCGAATGCCAGGCTAAAAGCGATGAAAAGACCTATGGCGAAATCTAAATATTTACCAATATCCGTCATCACCGCCACGCCCTCTGGTGCGGTACTGGTAATAAAACTAAATACCACTGGGAACACCAGGAAGTAGGCAAAGGCGATGCCACAGAGAAAAAGAAATACACTGGTCACGACCAGAGGTACAACCAGGTGGCGCTCATTGGCATAAAGACCGGGCGCAATAAAAGCCCAGATTTGGTAAAGCGTATAGGGCGATGAAAGGATAAATGCTGACAACATCACCACTTTGAGTGGCACAAAAAATGGCGTGGTGACCTCGGTAGCAATCATCTGCCCGCCTTCAGGCAGAGCTTGAAGCAGAGGCGTTGCCAAAAACTGGTAAATATCGTTGGCAAAGGGCACTAATGCCAGCATGACCACCAGGATGCCCGCCACGATTTTCAATAACCGGTTACGAAGCTCCAGTAAGTGGCTGAAAAATTCTTCTTTGCTACTCAAGTGGAGATTCCTTCTGGTTTAGTTTGACCGGCATCTGGCTGAGTATTTTTGCTGGCGCTCTCAGTAGAATCTGATGCTGGCCGGGGGGCGGCTTCCGATGTTTTTGTCGGCTCAGGACGACGAATGACATCTGCAACAGGCTGCATGCCCTGGCGAAGCTGCTCATTCAGCCCGTCTTCCTGCAGTTTCAATTCTTCCTGCAAACGGTGCAAATCGTTATTTTTCAATTCCTGATCAAGGTCATTTTTAACCTCGCTCATGAATCGTTGCATTCGTCCAAGCATGGCGCCGAGAGTATGAGCGACTTTGGGTAGCTTATCCGGGCCGATGACGATCAGAAATACGACCACGATCACGACAAGCTCTGGGAAGGCGATATTAAACATAAAGCAAAGATGCGCTAGTTTTGCTTGTGTTTACTTTTACTATTGATGCTGTCGTCATCTTTGACGGCATGCTCGATGACACTGCCACCCTGCTCTTCATTCATGGCTTGCTTGAAGCCTTTGACAGCTCCCCCCAGATCACCACCAAGGTTACGCAGCTTTTTGGTGCCGAACACGAGCGCAACAACGACCAAGACCACCAGCCAGTGCCATATGCTAAATGAACCCATTAATATCTCTCCAAAATGATGATGTGAAAAAGTGAATTGCTATCATGGCACTCTCACCAGATGCATTCAGTGACGTGACCGCTCCAACGTTTCACTCGGACACTCTCCAAACAGCTCCCGGTAATAACGTGCGAACAGGCTCATGTGCCAGAAGCCCCAACGTGAGGCGACACAAGCGATATTGTCAATCTGTTGAGACTTATACTGTAGCTCTGCGCGAATTTTATGCAGACGAATGTTCCGTATATAAGCCACCGGCGTAATACCCAATACTTGTTGAAAAGCATGGTTAAGACTACGACGGCTGATGTTCAGCCTCATGCAAATATCACCAATGGTGATCGGGTCACAAAACTGTGACAGCGTAAGTTCACGCACGCTTTTAACGATATAACGGTGAACACGGTATTCATGGTATCGGTTGGTACTATTACTGGCAGCCACCAGTGCTTGCACACAAATGCTGAAAACATTATCTTCAAATTGCCGCCAGCTGTGAGGATGATCTAATCCCTGTTCATTATTCTTCAGCATATGTTCGGTGCCGATGAATAAGAGGGCCAGCAGTTGGCTCTGAAGCCCCGGTGGGAGCACCTCGACAGGGTTGACCTTTTTCATGAGTGGTCGAAGATCAATTTTTTCCACCCTTTCGGCATATTCTTCAAGCCGCTCATCAGAAATGACTGCACATGTTATTTCTGATGAATGAGAGGTCCTGAAGAGTAATTCGTCATTTCTATCCAGTGTGATTAGCGAGTTTTTACTCAGCTTGTTTCCACTCCACAAGGCATCACCTTCAACAATAGTCGGTAATCCAATCACATAACTGTTTGGTGGAGCACTGGCCATTTCATCCACTGAGCGGTTCATATTTTCGCGGAAAATCTGTACTTCCCCGGAAGCAACGCTGGTAATAGAGCCTGAAAACTGACCTTTATCCAGCTGTGTGTAGTCTTGCGACCACCCTGGAAGTGATGCCGCATGCTCAAGGACATCGGATAACTTATATCGAACAGTTTCGATTTCTACTTTATCTTGATGATTGTCTAACCATATCTTTTCATGTTTCACGATTCTCTCCCCTTCACCAGGTTGTCGTGATGGCCGGACTTTATTGTTTTTATTAGAAAAGTCCTGACGCTGCCTGTTTTGTTATTTTTATCAGGGCCAACGACCGGTCAATCTATAATAAATTTTTTTTCAAGTTTGGATAGTACAAATCGGCAACAGTTGATTCTGGCTAACTAATTGAATTTACAGGCAGGTAACAGCCCAAAGGCAGAGTTAATTAATGCTGGCTCGTAACGGGGCTTAGCTTACAAGATTCATAGCTATTCCCTCTCGGCTAAGCCTCTTCAATATCAACATTTCACACTACGACAGTCACTGTGTCTCTGACCCATTAGCGTATTTGAGTACACAGTGTACTTAGACGATTAGTCAATCAGACCAGCTTCCCTCAATTGATAGTTGCAGAGTCACTGACAGTTAGAAAGCAAAACTTTCATCTGCATTCAACCCATGAATAGCAAAAATCGGCAACACTGAGAGCAAACCTCCTGCACCGTGAACGCCAATGCCAGTTTTTGATACGGGAAAGATTTCCTGCTGGCTATAGTTGTTACGAAATTATTTCATCAACAACAGCGACCCCGGTCGAAGGAGGAGAGAGTGAGTACAGATGTAAGAACTGGCAGTTACAGTCAGTCATCCCAAGTTGAAAACGGTGCAGCCTGTGTACCTGACGCCATCAGTTTTTCTGAGTCGAAGTCATCGAGTGCACGTTTCATCATTATGTTATCGGCAATTGCTGTTGGTGTCACTGCCGGTGCTCTACTAAATACACAAATGTCATCTGCCCTAACCGGCATGTTTCTGGCGCTGACCCTGATAGGTGGCTTTCTCTCTACTTGGTCACCCTGTGGTTATTCAAGCCTCAGTCTGTTGAGACCTGCAGGTAAGTATTCACTGGGGTCAGTTCTACGCTGGACGCCAACTTTTATAACTCATGCCATTGGGTATGCGATTGGTGCTTTGATGTTGGGGGGCACACTGGGTCTGGTTGGTGCTTTCCTTTTCGGTCAATTGGCATTCAGCCATATGGTCATTGGGCTGGCAGCACTCTCGATTGGTTATGGCGCACATCAACTGGGCTTTATGAAAATGCCTTACCCGCAGCGCCGTGCCCAAGTCCCGCATGACGCACGTTTTCGTTTTCGCTCATCAACGATTGGCCTGCTCTATGGCTATGCGCTGGGCATGAATTACCTGACTTATGTGCAAACCCCGACGCTTTATATCGTCACGGGTGCTGCATTGCTGAGTGGCGATGTCACTACGGCTATCACAATCATCGCCATCTTCAACATCGGGCGCTGCCTGCCTGTTGCGGTGAACTTTTTGCCTATTTCTAACCAGTCCGTGCAAGCCTGGCTGGCGAAATGGCAAGAACGTGCTGTTGAACTGGATGGATTCCTTCTGCTGTCAATCGGTGCTGCCGCATTAACCATGCTGACGCTGTAAACACAGACGAAATTCAATCCTTAACTCTTTATAAACCAAAAAATAGTTTGGAGGAGATATGACACTATTTAATCTTAAATCAAAGCTGCGACAACAGGGTGTAGTCGGCGGTATTGCCGCAGCAGCTATGATGACTGCAGCATATCCAGCATTTGCAGATATTGCCATTGAAGAAATGACGCTTGAGGTGGCACCACCGAGTGACTCAAAACGCGTTTATGTTACCGATCCGGGCCATTTCCAAATGACCTCTCAGGTTTTTACCATCGATGGTAATAACAACAAAATCCTGGGTATGAGTGATGGCGGTAAACTGCCACACGTCTTGGTCGGTGACGAAGGTAAATTTATGGCCATTGCCAATACCTGGTATGACCGTATCGCCCGTGGCAACCGAGATGACTACATCGAAGTCTTCGATACTCAGACTCATGAGGTAACTGCGGATATCGATATTCCTGAAGGTCGATTCCTGACAGCCATTTTCCCGCACATGGCGACACTGAGTATTGATGACAAGCACATGATGTTCCAGCAGTTCTCCCCCGTGCCTGCTGTCGGTCTGGTTGATTTGGAGGAAAACAAGTTCGTCAAAATGATGGATACGCCAGACTGTTATCACCTGTTCCCGGCTCCTGAACAAAACGTCTATATGCATTGTCGTGACGGTTCAATGCTGAAAATCAAGTATGACGATGAGGGTAACTCGGAACAGACTCACAGCCAGGTCTTCCACCCTGAAGATCGTTATTTGATCAATACGCCGTATTACTCTGATGTCACCAACCGTTTGGTATGGCCAGACTACGAAGGTGTTATCTATCAGGCGAAATTGACAGCTGATGGTGCCGAGTTCATGGAGCCAATCGATGTTTTCACTAAAGCAGAGAAAGCGGAAAAATGGCGTCCAGGTGGCTGGCAGTTGGTGACAGTTCATGACAAGAGCAATGAACTTTACCTGCTGGCTGATCAACGCGGCGAATTTACTCACAAAACGCCAAGTCGTTATGTGTTTGTGGTTGACGCCAATACGGGTGAACGTCTGCGTAAGTTTGAGTTGAAGCATGAAATTGACTCGATTGCAGTCAGTCAGGATGACAAACCGTATCTGTTTGCTTTATCAGCCAATGAACAAACTCTGTATACCTTTGATGCTAAGACAGGCAAGGAGCTCGGACAAACGACAGGTCTCGGTCGCTATCCGCACATTCTGACCCTGCCTCAGGATAGTGAGTAAGTCATGAGCTGGTTAATTAACGATCCTGCTCTGTCAGTACTAGCCACACTTTTTGTGGGGCTGGTACTGGCTGTGGCTGGTATTTCCAAGCTGCGAAGCTCCGATGAGTTCCAGGGTGTTGTCGACAACTACCGTTTGTTACCGGGTTTCCTGGTAAAACCGGTAGCAAAGCTTCTTCCTTGGGTCGAGCTGGCATGTGCTGTCGCATTGATGGTACCGCCTGCGCGAGAAATAGCTGCCTGGGTAGCAATGGGCTTGTTCGTGACGTTCGCGCTGGCATTGGCTATCAATGTCGGCAGAGGCCGAACTCACATCGACTGCGGTTGTGTGCGTCGTCCGACCAGCAGGAGTCGCATTGGCATGTTCCATGTCCTGCGTGCGCTCTTCCTTGCCGGCGTAAGCACATTCATCGCGATGAGTTCGCTTGATGTGGCATCAGTGCCTCTCGCATCCTGGCTGATCGCTGTTGCCTCAGCAGCGATGCTGGCCATGCTCTATGTAGCAGCAGATGTGATGGTGGGATTGCCAAATTCTCGCGAATCAAGAACCTAATTATTAGTAAGGAAAATTCACAATGAGCTTCGATATTCTTATTGCTTCAAATGTGCTGCTGTGGGCCGCTTTTCTGGCTCTGGCAGCACTCATGGTCGGTGTCATCCGACAAATTGGTCTGTTACATGAACGTTCAGCACCACTGGGCGCCATGATGGTAGATCACGGACCCGACATCGGTGATAAATCACCTGTGTTCAACGTTAAAACCTTCACCGATGAGAGAGACGTGCTGGTTGGCCGTGCCATCACGCCGGGCCGTCCAAGCCTGCTGATGTTCACCGGCCCTTCTTGCCCTGTTTGTGCAAAACTGCTGCCGATTATCCGTGATGTAGCAGCGAGTGAGGGCGCAGACGTTATTCTGATCAGTGACGGTACGGCTGCTGAGCACCGCGAATTTCTCAGCAACCACCCCCTGAAGAATGAGCTGTACATCAACTCACCAGAAATTGGTATGCGGTACCAGGTATCAAAAGTGCCTTACGGTGTCTTGCTGGATGCGGATGGTGTTATCAAAGGTAAAGGACTGTGCAACACACGTGAGCATGTTGAAAGCCTGTTTGAAACCATTCGACTGGGCCACGCTTCACTGCAGAGCTACCTGAGAGATAGCTCTACCGCTAAGGAAGTTAAGGTTGGCGAGCAACTGCACTAATCATTCACTTTAGAGTAGAACCAAAATATAACGGAGAAGGCAAATGACAAAGAAATTAGGATTTGACGCTGCTATTGAAAAACTGAGCCGTCGCACCGCTAATAAGACCGGGCGTCGTAGTTTTGTCGGCAAAATGGGTGGTTTCCTGGTTGGCGCAACTCTGCTGCCACTGCTGCCAGTTGACCGTCGTGGACGTTTGAAAGAGGCGCATGCTGCTGATGCCAGTAACCTGGATGCAGCCAGAGCAGGTTGGCAACCACAGGATCAGGATCCACAGTCCTGTGACTACTGGCGACATTGTTCTATCGACGGTAACGTCTGTGACTGTTGCGGTGGTACGCTGACTTCCTGTCCTCCAGGCACAAGCTTGTCACCCAGTTCCTGGGTAGCCAGCTGTTACAACCCGGGTGATGGCCAGACTTACCTGATCGCTTACCGTGACTGCTGTGGTAAGCAAACCTGTGGCCAATGTGCGTGTCTGAACACAGAAGGTGAACTGCCGGTTTACCGTCCTGAGTTCTCTAACGACATCGTATGGTGTTTCGGTGCAGAAAATGATGATATGACTTATCACTGCACCATCTCACCCGTAGTTGGTAAAGCCAGCTAAGTTGGTAAGAGGCATTTCTAAATCATGAAGATCAGAAGCCTCGTCATGTTGGCATGCACGGTATTTTCCGTGCATGCCAGTTTGGCAGATGACAAGATCAAGCGGAGCGACTATCAACGTCCTGAAGCGATACCGGCCCCGGCATCCAACCCGCTGACTGAAGAAAAAACCACGCTGGGTAAAACGCTGTTTTTTGACCCGCGTTTATCCCGTAATGAAGGCATGTCCTGTGCGACATGTCACTCCCCGGATCATCGTTGGAGCGATGGCCGAGTTGTACCGCTGGGTTCTGAAGAGCTCGAGCAGCCGAGACGAACGCCCACTGTCATGAACAGTGCCTGGCTTAAAGCATTAATGTGGGATGGCCGTGCCAACTCACTGGAAGCACAAGCGGTGCTTCCTATCACAACGCCGCATGAAATGAACTACAACATGAAAGAATTGGTTGAGCGGCTAGGCGAAATCAAGGGCTATCGCCCCCTGTTTGAAAATGCATATGGCGATACAGAAATCACCACGGAGCGTATAGCCATGGCATTGGCGACTTTTCAGCGCACATTGGTGTCTAATACTTCAAGCTTCGACCAATGGGTGGAAGGCGATGAAGATGCTATCAGTAGCAGTGCCCAACGCGGCTTTCAAATTTTCAATGACGAGGCACAATGTGCTGCCTGTCATAAGTCCTGGCGTTTCACCGATGACAGTTTCCATGACATCGGTCTGGATGACCCGGACCTCGGGCGTGGCAAAGTGATCCCTGTTGAGGTGACGATAATGCAGCATGCCTTTAAAACACCGACATTGCGTGATCTGCCTGAAAATGGCCCGTTTATGCATGATGGCTCGATGACCGATCTGGAAGAAGTCATCAAACATTATGAAGACGGTTTCATTCAACGCGCCAGCCTCTCAAAAGAAATGAAACCGTTCGAGCTGAGTGATCAGCAACGAGCGGATCTCATTGCTTTTCTGAAAACGCTGGATGGTGGCCCATTAGCCATCGAACAACCCGAATTACCTGAGGAATAGCTGACGTGAATAGAAAACTGAAGCGTTGGATAATGGGCATGGCGCTCATGCTCACCACACTCAATTCGACGGCTGGCATTGCAGAGCAGGTAAACGGCTCAGAGCCAGTAGTCCATAATTTGTCACTGACCCACCACGATTTTGAGGACTGGTCGTTTACGCCGAGCGCAAATGACACACTGGCGATCACCAACAAATCTGATGTTGCACATAGTATATATATCACCCACCCCGACGGCACTGTGGTCAATTTGGATGTGCAACTCCCGGGAGAAACCTTCACCTGGACCATTCCTGCAGCTGGTAATTATTTGCTGCAGTGCTGGATTCATCCGATTATCAGAGCGGAGATGACCGTGTCTCCCTAAGGCTTGTTTGCAGAGGGTGTATATGTCAAAAGACAAACGACACAACATGGCCAGACTGGAAGACCCGGCAAAACGGGAAACCTTCCGCCACATATTCAAACGCTTTGGTGTGATACTGGTAGGGACTATCGTCGGTCAGTCGATGATTTTGTCTCGTCCCTCGCGTGCGGCAGAGGCATTGCGTCCGCCAGGTGCATTGCCTGATCTTGATTTTGACTCATCATGCATACGCTGTGGATTGTGCGTTGAAGACTGCCCATACGATATTCTTAAGCTCGCCAGTTGGGCTGATCCGGCCCCGCAGGGGACTCCGTTCTTTGTTGCCAGGGAAGAGCCCTGCCGCATGTGTAAAGACATCCCATGTGCCAAAGCCTGTCCTACCGGTGCGCTTGATCGCCATATGACGGATATTAAAAAAGCCGATATGGGTGTCGCCGTTCTGGTCGACCATGAAACCTGTCTCAATTATAAAGGCATGACCTGCAGTATTTGCTGGCGGGTATGCCCAATTCGCGATGAAGCTATCACGCTGGAGCCCATTGAGTCAGAAAAGGGGCGGCTGCTTATTCCTACCGTACATTCTGATACATGTACCGGCTGCGGTACCTGCGAGAAACATTGCGTATTGTCCGAGGCCGCTATCCGGGTACTGCCTCGAGAGCTGGGTTTGGGTCTCTCTGGCAGAAACGCAGTAGGAAGGAGCTAGGCATGCTAGCGCGTCTTGGTCGAGGCCTTTATCGGCATCGCTGGCTGTTGATGCGCCGTACGGTACAAATCTGCATTTTGCTAGCGTTCCTTATTTATATCCCAGGTTACGGCAAAATCGCAGAAGGTAATTTATCCTCCAGCCTCTGGTTCGGTGAGCTGAAACTGACCGATCCCTTTATTTTGCTCCAGTCTTTTTTTGCTGGCTCTTCCATAGCATTACCTGCATTACTGGGCGCTATTATCGTGGGAGGCTTTTACGCTTTTTTAGCTGGCCGACTTTATTGCAGTTGGGTTTGCCCCATTAATTTATTAACCGACCTCGCTTACTGGTTGCGTAAAAAGTTCAAAATAAAAGGCAATATGAGCCTGTCACGCAACCTGCGTTTATGGGTATTGGCATTATCACTAGTCCTATCCTTCCTGGGCGGCACTTTGGCCTGGGAAATCGTCAACCCAATCACACGATTCCAGCGTGAATTGATGTGGTTTTCCCTTAGCGGTGCCATGTTGCTCGGCAGCTTATTTCTATTTGATTTGTTTGTCAGTCGTCGTGCTTGGTGCGGGCATCTCTGCCCGGTTGGGGCATTCTATGGTCTATTGGGTCGTTATGGACGGCTCAAAGTCACAGCAACACCTACGGAAAACTGTGATAGCAGTGGCTGTTCACGCTGCGTCGCTGTCTGCCCTGAACCACATGTACTCGCACCGGTTGTATCGAAGCAGGAACAAACAGTCACCTCGGGTGATTGTACCCGCTGTGGTGCATGTCTTGATGAGTGTCACGAAGGGACGCTTTCTATGAAGCTGGATTTGGTGGGTATGGCGAACAGAAAGCCCAAAATATAGGCTAAGAAGCAGAAAATAATCCACCTCACAGCTCTCCCCCGCATGTTCGTCAAAAGAACTCTGAGACTACCTCTTCGATGATGCATGAGGTCACGTTTGTATGCTTTGAATGTTAACGCTGCGTCCACCTGATGCCTTGAACGCGACATACTCGCTCGATTTCTGTAAGCATAGTAGTCCAATACTATTTCCATGGCTTACATGGAGAAATGTTGTGATTAATCTCAATTAAGCGATTATGCTGACCAGAAAGGTCTTCGAGAAGTAAAAAAGATAAAGGTGGGTGGCGAACCACCGCACCTTTACAAGGGGTACGAGAGAAAACTACTAATTAAGCTGAAAACGATTTTAGTCTTTAACTACTACAGTACCGCGCATCATAAACGTATGACCGGGGAAGGAGCAGAAAAAACTATAGTACTCATCACTATCTAGCACACTAGTTTTAAAAGTTGTGGAGGCGCTTTCACCACCACCAATAATTGGAGTGTAAGCAATAACACGCTCATCATCTTGTGGAAGGAAATTATTTTTAATGCCTTCCGTTGAGCCAGCATTGGCCAACGCATTAACATCAGATGATTTAGCCAGAACCCAGTTATGGCCAAGCCCTTCTTTGGATAATTTTCCTGTATGTGTGAAGTTGACAGTAAACTCCTCACAGTTAGAAGGAATCTCAATAGATTTGGTGTTGTAACTCATAGAGTCACCTGCTGAAACATCGACTTCACAGGTGTTTGCACTTGCTAAATTTGGTAATGCAAAAGCTAAGGGAATAAAAAGATAAGAAAAACGCATATAAACTCCAAGTAAATCTCAATTAGAGTTTTTAAGTTTAATAGCGGTATTTAAAAGCCAGTAGCAAAAATACGCATTGATCGAAGTAGACGGGATTATTTGCTTGGCATACTTAATAGCGCAGGAAAATTAAAAGAAGTCATTTCCACTACAAAACGCTCTATTTATAAGACTGATAGTTTCTCTCTGGATTGATCGAATTTGATTTTCATCAGTTAGGTTATTGAAACTCTGTTATCACCCTATCCGAGCGCTGTGGCCGATTCTACGAACAAGTCCAATCAGCATGAAAGACTGGGTGAACCGTTCAGAGACGCAGTAAATTTCGCCCGCCAGTTCCAGTCTACCCATTTGCTGCAACAGATCGTAAAGATTCATGTGCGGCCTTTAATGACTCAATACAGAGGGATAAACCCGATAGTAGATGGAGCATTAACTGGGTTGGAGTAAGGGCGACTTATGAACGCGCTTGATGAAACATGGCGAAAGTAGTTAATGATAACTATGGCTGAGAGCGTTGCAGAGTGGCGCGCCCGGCAGGACTCGAACCTGCTACCCTCGGCTTAGAAGGCCGATGCTCTATCCAGATGAGCTACGGGCGCATCGTGACATGTGGTCTAAGCGAGGACAAAGAAAAAAGTAGGGAAGTGGTCGGGGCAGAGAGATTCGAACTCCCGACCCTCTGGTCCCAAACCAGATGCGCTACCAGACTGCGCTATGCCCCGACTTGTTTTCGAGAAGTCATCCTCGAAGAAGGCGAAATAATACGTTGTTCCCCAGACAGAGTCAACGCTTGATTTGATATTTTTTGCTGTTCACGACGACTCATGCGATCATAGCGGCTTTTGCAAGTCCGGGACCCCTGAATGAGCGCGAAGATTATTGATGGCAAAGCTGTCGCCGCCGATCTGAAACAAAAACTGAAACTGGCAACTGATAAACTGATTGCAGAGGGAAAACGCCGCCCGGGTCTCGCCGTCGTTTTGCTGGGTGAAAACCCCGCGTCAAAAGTCTACGTTGGCAGTAAGCGTCGCAGTTGCGAAGAAATCGGCATTAAATCGGTTGCTTATGATATGCCAGATACCACCAGTCAGGATGAACTGCTGGCACTGATTGATAAACTCAATAGTGATGAAGAAATTGACGGCATTCTGGTGCAATTGCCGCTACCCGCGCACATCGACCCTGAAACGGTGATTGAACGCATCGCGCCGCATAAAGATGTCGACGGTTTTCACCCCTATAATATCGGCCGCCTGGCTCAACGCATCCCTGTTCTTCGTCCCTGTACCCCGAAAGGCGTTATCACCCTGCTCAAGAGCACTGAAGTCGATTTGAAAGGGCTTGAAGCCGTGGTTGTTGGGGCTTCCAATATTGTCGGACGGCCGATGGCACTGGAACTATTACTCGCCGGCTGTACCACGACCGTCTGCCATCGCTGGACTAAAAACCTTGAGGAACAGGTGCGTCGTGCGGATCTGCTGGTTGTTGCTGTGGGTAAACCCAACTTTATTCCGGGCGACTGGATTAAACCGGGTGCGATGGTGATTGATGTCGGTATTAACCGACTGGAAGACGGTAAACTGACCGGGGATGTCGACTTTGAAGGTGCCAAAGAGAAAGCTTCGTGGATAACCCCTGTTCCGGGTGGCGTCGGCCCGATGACTGTAGCGACGCTGATGGAAAATACGCTGTTTGCAGCAGAGCACTTACATCAAAAATAAACACTGAACCACAGAGGCGCAGAGTAGATATAAACATCTATCCGCAGATTACACAGATGGTCGCAGATTATTCATAGTAAAGGCAGAGTCGGGACAAAAACCAGAAGCTTTGTTGCTAGACAAACACTTCACTGGACTGTTTTTAATCTGTGAAAATCAGCGCAATCTGCGGATAATTCTAAAAACTCTGTGTCCTCTGTGCCTCTGTGGTTAATAATTCCAAACAGGCTTATTGACGCCGCCAGCTGGTCTTACCGGCTGAATCTTCCAGCACGATACCCATTTCCGTGAGTTGATCCCGGATTTCATCAGCGCGCCCCCAGTTTTTATCCGCCCGGGCCTGATTGCGTTCGGCCACCAGGGCATCAATTTCTGCGGCTTCATCATCTGAAGCGGTATCCCCGACCAGAAAGGCATCGGCATCCTGCTGGAACAGACCCAGCACATCACCGAAGGATAACAACAGGCCGGCGTAATAAGCGGCTTGGTCAGCACCCTGACCACGCTCATACGCCTTATTCAATGCCTGCCGGACATCGGCCATAACTGACAGCGCCAATGCGGTATTGAAATCATCATCCATCGCCTCCTGGAAGCGAGGACCGAATTCCTTGTCTTCCTGCCAGCGTACTTCTGCCTGTGGTTCTACTTCACGCAGTGAGGTATAAAAACGGGTCAATGCCGCTTTCGCCTGCTCAAGCTGATCCTCTGAATAGTTCAGCGGACTGCGGTAATGACTGGACAGAATGAAATAACGCACTGCCTCGGCCGGATACAGGGCCAGCACTTCACGCACCGTGAAGAAATTGCCCAGCGACTTGGACATTTTTTCATCATCGATACGCACAAAACCGTTGTGCATCCAGTAATTGACTGACTGGCAGTTGTGCGCGCCTTCGGATTGGGCGATTTCATTCTCATGGTGCGGGAACTGTAGATCCTGACCACCGCCATGAATATCAAAATGCTCACCCAGGCAATGCGCAGACATCGCCGAGCATTCAATATGCCAGCCTGGTCGACCATTACCCCAGGGTGACTCCCAGGCAGGCTCACCCGCTTTGGCGGCTTTCCACAGCACAAAGTCGAGCGGATCAGTCTTGGCTTCATTTACCGCTACGCGCTCACCGGCGCGCAGTTCATTGATATCACGGCCGGATAATTTACCGTAGGAAGTAAACTGGCTCACATCGTAATAAACATCGCCATTATCGGCAGCATAGGCCAGCCCCTTGTCGATGAGGGTCTGAATCATGGCGAGAATTTCACCCATAGACTCAGTCGCTTTAGGTTCGATATCCGGTCTTAACACACCCAACGCATCAGCATCCTGATGCATTTCCTTGATGTAGCGTTCGGTCAGCGCTTCAATGCTTTCACCGTTTTCTGCCGCGCGTTTGATGATCTTGTCATCAATATCAGTGATATTACGCACGTAAGTCACATCATAACCCAGCGCCCGCAGGTAACGGGTCACCACATCAAACACCACCATGACACGGGCATGACCGACATGACACAGGTCATACACCGTCATACCACAGACATACATATTGACCTTGCCTGGGTTGATGGGGGTAAACGTTTCTTTCTGCCGGCTTAGGCTGTTATGAATTTTTAGCATTACTTATTTTTTGAAATATCTTCTTTTAAACCAATGGTCAGGTTGAATACCGGTGACTCGGCACTGTGATCATAGCGGTCGCTGACAAAATAGCCCTCGCGTTCGAATTGGAACGCGGTTTCAGGCTCACAATTGACAATGGTCGGTTCTGCAAACGCTTTAATGACGTTCAATGAATCCGGATTCACATCATCAAGGTAATTGCCGGTTTCCTTGCCCGGTGCTTCCGCCACAAACAACCTGTCGTACAAACGCAGCTCCACCTCTTTACCTTCAGTCGCTGACACCCAGTGAATGACGCCACGCGGTTTCATTTCGGGTGGTGGATTCTGACCCACGGTGTCCGGCACCAGAGAAGCGATGACTTCAATCACCTCGCCCTGGTCGTTCTTGATGACTTCATCTGCCTTGATGACATAAGCCCCGCGCAGACGCACATAATCACCGATGACCAGGCGCTTGAACTTCTTGCGACTCAGGCTGGTGTCTTCAGTGAAGTCAGACGCATCGATGTAAATGGCTTTAGTGAATGGTATGGACCGCTGCCCCATCTCCTCCTTTTGTGGGTGATTGGGGACATCCAGCCATTCCACCTCATCAGACGCGTTAGTGATGGTGACTTTCAGTGGACTCAGCACGCACATGGCACGAGCGGCATTCTCATTCAAATCATTACGGATCTCGAATTCGAGTTGTGCGATATCCACAATGCCGTCAGTTTTGGCAACAGCCAGACCGTTACAGAATGCGCGCAGTGCTGAAGCGGTATAACCACGCCGCCGCATGCCTGAAATGGTCGGCATTCTGGGGTCATTCCAGCCGGCCACGATCTGTTCATCAACCAGTTGTTTCAAATTGCGCTTACTGGTTACGGTGTAATTGAGGTTCAAACGGCCAAATTCATACTGCTTCGGCTCTGATGGCACGGGCAGATTTTCGATAAACCACTCATACAATGGCCGGTGATCCTGAAACTCCAGTGTACAGATACTGTGAGTGACGCCTTCAATCGCATCGCCCTGACCATGGGCAAAATCATAGCTGGGGTAAATACACCATTTATCACCGGTCTGATGATGCGCTTTCTTGCGGATACGATACAGAATCGGATCGCGTAAATTCATATTAGGCGAAGCCATATCGATTTTCGCGCGCAGCACACAAAAACCTTCATCAAAATCGCCCTCTTTCATCTTTTCGAACAGCGCCAGGTTTTCTTCTATGCTGCGGCTGCGGTATGGCGATTCCTTACCCGGTTTGGTCGCCCAGCCACGATATTCACTGGCCTGTTCGGCGGTCAGGTCACAGACATAGGCTTTGCCTTGTTTGATTAGATGCACCGCCCAGTCGTAAAACTGCTCAAAGTAGCTTGAGGCGTAACGAACATCGCCTGCCCACTGAAAGCCCAGCCATTGAACATCTTCCATGATGGCTTCAATGTATTCCTGCTCTTCCTTGGCCGGGTTGGTGTCGTCAAAACGTAAGTGACAATCCCCGCCAAACTCCTCTGCCAACCCGAAATTCAGACAGATCGACTTGGCATGGCCAATATGCAGATAACCATTGGGCTCCGGCGGGAAGCGGGTCACTACCTTTCCGGTCAGCCTGCCAGCGGCAATATCTTCCTGAATAATGGTGCGAATAAAATTATGTTGAGCAGCGGTTTCTGACATAGCCAAAGTTGATTTTTAATTAAAACGGGCATTATACGCGTTCAGCCTGTCCGGGCGACAGCGCTGTTTTTAGTGACAAGTCCCTCATTCCCGCTTCCTGATGTTCCCATGATCAGGGCCGATGCTCTATCATGACTTCTTTTGACCGTTTTTGGACATAGACATGAAACTACTTTACCGCCATCTGGCTCCCCTGTTTTTCGCTTCCTTTTCCCTGGCAGCCAACGCTGAAGGGGGCGCCGCGCCTCAAGTCAAACTGGAAACAACAATGGGGGACATCGTAATTGAACTGAATCAGGAAAAAGCCCCCAACACCGTGGCTAATTTTCTGGAATACGTTGAGGCCGGCTTTTACGATGGCACCATTTTTCACCGTGTGATTGAAAACTTCATGGTTCAGGGCGGCGGCTTTGATCAAAACTTTGAGCAGAAGCCAACCCGTGCCCCGATTGAAAATGAAGCTGATAACGGTCTCAGCAATCAACGCGGTGCCGTCGCAATGGCACGAACCAATGATCCACATTCAGCGACAGCCCAGTTCTTTATTAACACTGTCGATAATGATTTTCTCGATTTTCGTGGAAAAGCACCCAGTGGCTGGGGTTATGCCGTATTTGGTGAAGTCGTTGAAGGTATGGATGTGGTCGATAAAATCCGCAAGGTAGACACCACCATGCGTGGCCCACATCAGGATGTGCCGGCTGAAGACGTCGTCATTAAAAAAGCCAGCGTACTCTAACGCTGTCATCCTGCCCTCACCATGAGGGCAGGATTTTTTCTATGCGCAGACTGTTTATTTCCGATCTCCATCTCAGCCCGGCTCGTCCCGCGCTGACAGAGATGGCTTGCGAGTTTCTTGACGCCCAGCAGGGGCAGGTTGATGAAATCTATATCCTGGGTGACATTTTCAACACCTGGCTGGGTGATGATTTGGTGCCTACTGAATTCAGTCCCTTTGTCACTGTCCTGCAAAAGCTTTCAGACAGCGGCATCAAGCTATATCTGATGGTGGGTAACCGCGACTTTATGCTGGGTAAGGGTTTTGCCAAAAAAGTGGGCGCCAGCTTACTGGGGGATAGTTACCCGATTCGGCTTGGCACCCAAGCTGCTCTGCTGCTGCATGGCGACACGCTATGCCTGGATGATATCAGCTATCAGCGTTACCGGAAGGTAGTCAGAAACCGTTTTCTTCAATGGTGTTTTCTGAAGTTACCGGCCCGCTTCCGGCAGAATATCTCAGACCAGATTATCGCCAAGAGCAAACAGAAAAAGCAGCATAAAACCGCGATGATAATGGATGTGAATCAATCAGAAGTCTCGCGGATGATTGAGACCCATCAGATCGATATTCTGATTCACGGCCACACTCACAGACCGGCGATTCATGAACTAGCAACTTCAAATGACAAGCCGAGTTATCGGGTGGTGCTGGGAGACTGGGATAACCATATCAGTTATCTGATAGCCGATGACCAGCAGCTGACACTGCATGATCACCGGCTCGATTCAGGTTCTCAAAGCTTAAGATTGATCTGAAGTCTGTTCGAGAATCTCTTTTAAACGTTCTGGAGGCACGTATCCAGGCAACATCTGTCCGTTTTCTGTAAACAGTGCAGGGGTGCCCTGAACGCCCAGTTTCTGACCAGTCTCAAACTCGGCCTTGACCGGGTTATCACAGGTCTTGGCTTTCATTTCCTCGCCCGCTTTAGCCCGTGTCATCGCATCATGTCGGTCCTCGTTACACCAGACGGTAACGGCTTCATCATAGGATTGGGAACCAATACCACCGCGTGGGTAGGCCATGTAGCGGATACGAATGCCAAGGTCTTTGTATTGCTCGATTTCAGAGTGCATTTTACGACAATATACACAGTCGATATCGGTAAAAACGGTCAGCGTATGTTCTGTCTGTTTCGGCTCAAAGATGATCATGTCTTTCTCATCCAGACTGTCGATAATATCTTTACGCAGACTGACGCGACGCTGTTCGGTCAGGTTAGTTCTGGATTCCAGCGACACCAACTCCCCCTGCAACACATAACGGCCATCGGCTGAGAAGTAGAGAATTTCGCCATTGATAACCCCTTCGTATAAGTCGGCGTTATCCACTTTTTTGAGGCTGTCTATGGCAACACCCGGCAGGCTCTGTTCCAGTTTTTGTCTGAGCTTGTCTGATTCTGCGGCATGACTGATGCCGATGAAGAACAACGGGGCAATAACAAGTAGATGTTTCAACATTAAAGTTTCCTAGTCTCTGAAATTATTGAACTGTAGCGGCATCTCGATGCTTTCTTCCGCTTTGAGCATCGCGATGATCTGTTGCAGTTCATCGCGCTTTTTGCCGGTAACGCGAACACTTTCGCCCTGTACCGCAGCCTGCACTTTGATTTTACTGTCTTTAATCAGCTTGACGATTTTTCGGGACACGTCCTTATCAAGCCCCTCACGGACAATCACATCCTGTTTACGCAATTTGCCGAGGCCAACTGGATCTTTGACTTCCAGGCAACCGAGTTCAATCCCGCGCTTTACCAGCTTAAGTCGTAAAATATCCAGCAACTGTTCAAGCTGAAAATCACTATCAGCGAAAAGGGTGAGCACTTTGTCCGACTGTTCGACTCTGGCTTCGGTTCCACGGAAATCAAAGCGGTTTCTCAATTCGCGGTTGGCCTGATCAACGGCGTTGGTCAGCTCATGTTTATCAACTTCGGATACGATATCAAAGGAAGGCATGCCCTGCTCCGGCTAATTCAATCAAGCGGCAAGTTTAACATCGCGATCATATTGCGTCAGTCTGCTCAACCACGCGGGTGATGCTGTCCATGCAATTTTTTCAGCCGTTCTTTGGCGACATGGGTGTAAATCTGGGTGGTGGAGAGATCAGAATGTCCCAGTAATAACTGAACCACACGCAGATCGGCACCATGGTTCAACAGATGAGTCGCGAAGGCATGCCGCAATGTATGCGGCGATAAATGCTTCTGGATATCCGCCTGTTTGGCATAGCGCTTAATGATGTACCAGAAGGCCTGACGGGTCATCGCCTTGCCACGGCGGGTAGGGAATAAATCATCCGTGACCTGACCATTAAGCAGCCCCGGCCGACTCTCAATCAGATAATCCTGTAGCCAGTCCAGCGCAACTTCACCCACCGGCACCAGTCGCTCCTTGTTGCCTTTGCCGATACAGCGAATCAGGCCCTGGCGAACGTTAAACTGCTCCTGCTTCAGACTGACCAGTTCTGACACCCGCAGACCAGTGGCATAGAGCAACTCCAGCATAGTTCTGTCACGCAGGCCCAGAACATCGGTGACATCCGGCTGTGCCAGCAAGTCTTCCACTTCCTGTTCGGTCAGACTGTCCGGTAAGGGTTTGCCCAGACGTGGCGAATCAAGTTGCGCGGTGGGATCACTGTCGCGCAGATCTTCTCGCAATAAATAGCGATAAAAGCGTCTCAGTGTGGAGAGCAGCCGCGCTTCGCTTCTGACCTTACGTCCTTCACGCATACGCTGGCTTTGATAACGTTGAATGTCCTGCTGAGTGGCTGCAGCCAGATCGACATCAAATTGAGACAACCAGCCTGCAAAGGCCAACAGGTCGCGTCGGTAGGCTTCAATCGTATTCTGGCTGAGGCCGGCTTCCAGCCACAGGCTGTCCAGAAAACGTTCCAGGTAACGGCTGGGCTGAGTGGATTCTTGCGTCGTCATGTCTGCATTAGATTAGCAGCAGGCAATAAAAAAGGGCAGTGGAAAACCACTGCCCTTTTCGGTAATCCGGGTCCGAATGAACCGCTGAATTACAATTTTTCTTTAATACGTGCTGCTTTACCAGTCAGGTCACGCAGGTAGTACAGTTTAGAACGACGTACATCACCACGACGTTTGACTTCGATGCTGGCGATAGTCGGGCTGTGAGTCTGGAATACACGCTCTACGCCTACCCCGCTGGAGATTTTACGAACGGTAAAAGCAGAGTGCAGACCCCGGTTGCGCTTGGCAATCACGACGCCTTCAAACGCCTGTTCACGCTCACGGTCGCCTTCTTTGATTTTGACTTTAACAACAACAGTATCGCCCGCTGAAAACTCAGGGACATCCTGTTTCATTTGTTCAGCGTTCAGCTGTTCGATAATGTTACTCATTGTTTAACTCCCAACTAATCCTGCCCGCTCTCGGCAATAAATTCTTCTAATAACGCCTGCTGCTCATCGGTCAATGTTTTATCTGCCAACAAGTCAGGTCGTCGCAACCATGTTCGTCCCAAGGACTGTTTAAGGCGCCATTTGCGTATCGCTTCATGGTCACCGCCCAGCAATACCTCGGGTACTGTCTGGTCAAATAACTTTTCCGGTCTGGTGTAATGCGGGCAGTCCAGCAAACCTGCTACAAAAGAATCCTGCTCGGCAGAATTCTCGTCGCCCAATACACCGGGTAACAATCTGGCCACACCATCAATCAGCACCATGGCTGCCAGTTCACCACCACTGAGGACATAGTCACCAATCGACCATTCCTCATCAATCTGCTTTTCAATCAGGCGTTCATCAATGCCTTCATAACGCCCGGCAACCAGTATCATTTTGTCTCTGCCTGCCAGCTGTTTCAGCGCCTGCTGATTCAGTTTCCTGCCCTGTGGTGACAGATAAATCACTTTGGCATCATCACCCAGTTCCTGCTTCGCTGCCGTGATGGCTTCACTCAGCGGAGCGACTTTCATGACCATGCCCGGTCCACCACCGTAAGGTCTGTCGTCCACGGTTCGATGGCGGTCGTGCGTATAATCACGCGGATTCCAGTATTTGAGTTCCAGAATCCCCTGGGTCACTGCCCGACCTGTCACCCCAAATTCGGTGACGGCATCAAACATTGGCGGGAACAGGGATATCACACCCAGGCGCATCAACCTCGCTCCCTAAAAATCTTTGTCCCAGTCCACCCGGATAAGCTTGTTATCCAAATCAACCAGTTTGACGATTTCATCCATCACAAACGGAATCAATCGCTCTGTGCCTTTTGCCTTGACCACCAGCACGTCGTTGGCGCCGGTTTCCAGCAAGTGGTCCACCTGCCCCAGCAAATCGCCGTCCAGGTTTTCCACGCTCAGGCCCATCAGATCAGCCCAGTAGAATTCGTCCTCTTCGGTCGGCTCCAGCTGGTCTTTCTTAATCGCCAGCTCAGCACCGATGAGTGGCTGAACCTGATCGCGGTCGGTGACGTTGGCAATGCCCATCACCAAACCTTTTCCCTGCAAGTGCCCACCGGACACCTTGATTTCTACCCACTCTCCCTGTCGTGACAGGAACAGTGGCGAATACTCCAGGATGTTGGCGCGGGGCTCAGTAAAGGAGTAGACCTTGACCCAACCTTTTACGCCAAAGGCGCCGGATATTTTACCTACCGGGATGAACTCCTCGGATGTTGCCATACCCGCACCTGTGCTTTATTTAAGCAGCCGCTTTTTGAGCTTCTTCAATCAGCTTGGCAACACGCTCAGAAGTTTGTGCACCCTGGCTGATCCAATGAGCAGCGCGGTCCAGATCAACGCGCAGTTTCTCTTCCTGACCACGTGCGATCGGGTTGAAGAAACCAATGCGTTCGATGTAACGACCATCACGCGCATTACGTGAGTCGGTGACGACGATACCGTAGAAAGGACGCTTCTTGGCGCCGCTGCGAGTCAATCTAATTGTTACCATATTCTTTATGCCCGTTGAAAAACTGGATCGGAAAACCGTCGTATTTTACGCAAGTCTCCCTGGTTTGCAAAGTCTTAGTTTACTATTTGTAGGAGGTGATGCTCGGTAGACCTAAAACGGCATGCCACCGCCACCCATTCCGCCCATCGGGAATTTGCCACCCATGCCCCGCATGAGCTTGGCCATGCCACCCTTGGAGCCCATTTTCTTCATCATTTTCTGCATCTGCGTGAATTGCTTGAGCAGACGATTGACGTCCTGAATCTGCGTGCCACTGCCGGCAGCGATACGTTTCTTACGTGAACCTTTGATAATATCCGGGCGGCGGCGCTCTTTCGGGGTCATCGAGTTAATGATGGCTTCCAGCTTGCCCAGTTCCTTGTCATTGACCTGGTTCTTGGCCGCATCCGGTATATTCGCCATGCCCGGCAGTTTATCCAGCATGGAACCGATACCACCCATCTTGCCCATCTGCTGGAGTTGTTCACGGAAATCATCCAGATCAAAGCCCTTGCCTTTTTTCAGCTTCTTGGCGAGCTTTTCAGCGGAATCGACGTCCATTTTCCGCTGGGCTTCTTCCACCAGCGACAACACATCGCCCATGCCCAGGATACGAGATACTACACGGTCAGGGTGGAAAGGTTCCAGTGCCGCAGTCTTCTCACCGACCCCCATAAACTTAATAGGTTTGCCGGTGATATGGCGTATAGACAGGGCGGCACCGCCACGGGCATCACCATCTGCCTTGGTCAGAATCACACCGGTCAACGGCAAGGCATCGTTAAATGCTTTGGCTGTGTTGGCGGCATCCTGACCGGTCATGCTGTCGACCGTAAAAAGAGTTTCAACCGGGTTGATGGCCGCATGGATCTGTTTGATCTCGGTCATCATGTCGTCATCGATATGCAAGCGACCGGCAGTATCGATTATCACCACATCGACATAATCACGCTTAGCCTGTTCTATCGCATTTTTGGCGATATCGACCGGATTCTGATCCGATTGACTCGGGAAAAACCTGGCTTCGACCTCGCCGGCCAGTGTCTGCAGCTGGTCAATTGCCGCGGGTCGGTAGACGTCGGTACTGGCAACCATCACCGATTTACGATCGCGCTCTTTCAGCCAGCGCGCCAGCTTGGCGACACTGGTCGTTTTACCCGCACCCTGCAGGCCGGCCATCAGAATCACGGCGGGTGGTTGGGTATTCAGATTCAGGCCCGGGTTGGCCTCGCCCATCACCGCAACCAGTTCGTCATTGACGACTTTGACCAGCGCCTGGCCCGGAGTCAGGCTACGCAGGACATCCTGCCCCATCGCCCGTTCCTTAACGCGGTTGATAAACTCGCGCACTACAGGCAAGGCCACATCGGCCTCAAGCAGGGCCATGCGCACTTCGCGCAGCGTCTCTTTTACATTGTCTTCAGTGATACGGCCCTGACCACGGAGTGACTTTAGCGTACTCCCCAGTCTTTCACTTAAACTGTCAAACATAGATCACCCTAGATGGCTGGCATAGGCTGCCAGTGTTTAATGCTTCAAAAGCATAGTATAACTGATATATTGTTTCCGACAGGATGACCTCGTTTATCATTGACATTTGAGATAACAAATCCTCCAAGGATCGAATGAAATATGGCCATTGCCAACGCTCTCGCTTTTCTGCTCTATCTGAGCAGTAGTGCAATTCTTATCCGGCGCTTTGTACAGAAGGGTCAATCTGCGGTAAAACCCGGGGTTCCGGTCGCGATTCTGATCATTATGGCGCTGCTGTTTCACGCGGCTGATATCTTTTTTACGATGCATGCCGCCGGTGGTTGGGATCTGGGACTTTTCTCAACCTTTTCTGTAACCACCTGGCTGATGGCTTTCATCACGCTGATCGTGGGTAGCAGGATGCCCGACTCACATCCGGGCATTGTGGTGTATCCGCTGGTCGCGCTTAGCCTGATGCTCAGGGTGGAACTCCCATCGCCCGAGCCTCCGTCCCTGTCGGATCCGGCGCTGGAGTGGCATGTGCTGCTATCTCTGGCTGCCTATAGCCTGTTTATGCTGGCCGCGATTCAGGCCGTCGTGCTGGCGATTCAGGAAAAACACCTGCGTCGGCGTCATGTCGCCGGTATCATCCGCAAACTGCCACCTTTACAGACGATGGAGAAAGGGCTGTTTCAGTTGCTGATAACGGGCTTTGTCCTACTTACCATTGGCCTGATTACCGGTTTCATGTTTGTCGATGATTTGCTGGCCCAGCACCTGGTACACAAAACTGTCTTGTCAGTGATTGCCTGGTGTGTGTTCGCTGCCCTGCTGTGGGGCCGGCTGCGCTATGGCTGGCGAGGAAAAACCGCGGTTAAATGGACCTTAAGTGGTTTTGGCTTTTTGTTACTAGCCTATATGGGCAGTAAATTTGTACTCGAATATTTGGTGAACTGACACGCCCATGCTTGAAGAGACCTCCTTACTGGTTCTGTTTTTAATTCTGTTTGGTTTGCTGTTCGTCTCAGCGTTTTTCTCCAGCTCCGAAACCGCCCTGATGTCGCTTAACCGCTACCGGTTAAAACATCTTGAGCAGGAAGGTCATCGCGGTGCGCTGATTGCCGGGCAGTTGTTGAGTCGGCCAGATCGACTGATCGGGCTGATACTGCTCGGTAATAACTTCGTCAATATCCTGGCTTCAGCGATCGCCACGGTGATCGGGATAAAATTGTTGGGAGAAAACGGCATTGTGGTGGCGACATTCGCGCTGACTCTGATTATCCTGCTGTTCGCTGAAGTCACGCCTAAAACGCTGGCTGCGCTGCACCCGGAGCGGGTTGCTTTCCCAGCCAGTTTTCTGCTGAAACCCTTGTTATTTATCCTTTATCCTCTGGTCTGGTTCACCAACAGCATTACCAACCGCATGGTGCGCCTGTTTGGGGTGTCACCTGAGGATGCCGCCACCACGGCCATCAATGTCGAAGAGCTGCGTGTCGCCCTGATTGAAGCAGGCAGCATGATTCCCAAACGTCACAAAGATATGCTGATGAGTATCCTGGATTTGGAAAAAGTCACAGTGAATGATGTGATGGTGCCGCGCAATGAAATTGAAGGGCTGGATATCAATGCGCCGTTTCCGGATATCATCAAACAGCTGTCTCACTGTGGCTATACCCGTCTTCCGGTTTATGAAGACACAATGGATAACATCGTCGGTATTCTGCATCTGCGCAAAGCATTACATTTACTGACCCAGGACAATCTGACACCGGAAACCCTGCGGGCCATTATAAAAAACGCCTACTTTGTTCCGGAAGGCACGCCACTCAATACTCAACTGATCAACTTTCAACGTAACCGTCGGCGCACCGGGCTGGTTGTCGATGAATACGGTGATCTGCTGGGACTGATCACGCTGGAGGATATTTTCCGCGAGATTGTCGGTGAATTTACCGCTGACACCATTGATGAAGACAAGGAAATACATCCTCAGGAAGACGGCAGTTATCTGATTAACGGCACCGCCACTATTCGTGACATCAACCGCAGCAATAATTGGGAAC
This sequence comes from uncultured Methylophaga sp., assembly GCA_965229455.1. GTDB lineage: Bacteria > Pseudomonadota > Gammaproteobacteria > Nitrosococcales > Methylophagaceae > Methylophaga. The sequence goes on along the minus strand of OZ245877.1, from coordinate 784,725 downwards.
TCCCCACCGATGGACCTAAAACTATCAACGGCCTGGTGCTGGAGCATCTGGAAAGCATCCCCGATCCGGGGGTCAGCATTCGCTGGGATGACTATGTGATCGAAGTCGTGCAGACGGCCGACAATGCGATAAAAACCCTGCGGATCCGGCGCATTGAAGCCGAGTTGGAGGAGGATGCCTGACCTTGTCGACTCTGCGTCTCAAGCTGGTAGGACTAAACGGTATCGACAGAAACTCACTCCGTTCGATGCTGAGACTATCGGCTGATTTGTTGACGTCAGAGTGGATCCTGGTTGAAGAAGGTCAGGCGGATCTTGAGATTTATGCATTTGATACCGACACGGGTCAGCAAGCCTGGCAAAACCGTGGCCAGAGTTATACCGCCCTGCTGACCAACACCGGCAACGTCAGCGAACCGGTCGACATCGTACTCAGAAAACCCTTGCTCAAATCCAGCTTCTCGGAAGCATTAAACCTGGTGGAAGAAAAGATCCGCCTGCAGCAGATCATGCCGCAAGCCGATAGCCCGGCTAAAAAAGTTGAAAATCGCCCTAAGTGGTCAGCGTGGACGGCAAAATGGCTTGACAATCTGAAGCTTCGAAAACAGCCTTCCTCGAAGCTGCCACAGTTGAATTTACAGACTCCAGCCACGGACCCATTAGCCAATCGTCGCGATACCATCACTGATCCCGGCCTGCTATTAGCCTGGCTGAGTCAATTGCCTAAAGAAGCCCATCAGCGGACATCGACCCTGCTCAGTCACATCGTCGTTTTATCTCAACTCAGACTGAAACCACTACTGATGTTGCAACTGCTTGAGATCTACCGCACTGAAATTCACGCCCTCCTGTTCACCCGCGACATTTCAGCAGTGAAACGCGATATGTATGCCACCGCCGAGAATCTGCGAGCCATTCACAACATCAGCGAACTGATTGCCACCCTGGGTCTCAGTTACCAGCAACTTGCCCGCCATCCCTATCAAAGGGGAGCGACACCGGACCACAACAGTCTGCTTCTGTTTTGCCTCAACCGCAGCGCTGAACAGCAGGCGCTACTTATACTGCATGCATACCAGTATTATCGGAAAGCGCCTGCTGGCAGCTGGCACTGGCTGCATCAGCAGTACTTATATCAGGAGCAGGCTCAGACCCTGATGCAAACGGTGACCTTAAAAGAGCAGCATCAATCGCGTAGTTTTTATGATTTGTACCTGCAAATCACACTGACCGCATTAGCCGACCCATACAGCCTGGCCCGCTTTGATGTCATCAGACTATTTCGTCTGATGACCGAGTTCACCGATAAAGTTGAGACCGGTACGCTCAGCGACAAATTGATCAACTCCACCAGCAACTTCATGTTGACCGGTCATTTCTGCATTGATACCGATAGCGACCTCATGCCCCAAGCCATGGTTAAGATGCCAACATCGGTCCGGCAACGCCCCTCAACGCGCCTGCTCAATACGCAACCGGCACTGCTTTCTATCGAGAACCTGTTCAAGGATGCTAAATCAGGCCCTTACGCTTCACTGGATACCGAATTACGCTTACTGAAAAAAATCATCCCTCAACTCAACACCACGCATGAACGTCGCTATCACCGGCTCAACTCGGCAAAACATCGCAAGGCGATCATTGTTCATGGCATCAGTTATGTTCATCAGAGTCTGCAGACCGAGAAACCCAATGGCCTGGACTGGCACCTGGCAAATCAAGGCAGCGGTGGGATCATGGCCAAGCGCGCAAGCAGGGATTGTTGTCACCTTAATATTGGTGATTTCGTCGGAATTTTTGAACCGGGTGTCGCCGTGAAATTAGCCAGTGTAAGGTGGCTTTTTGTTGATACTGAAGCAGACACAGTCATCGGGCTTGAACTTATTGAGGGAAAACCTGTCCCGGTATTTTGTACCCCTGATGGTGAAGCAGAGCAGCATCCAGCGTTGATTATGCCAACAACCAGGCCAAAAGAACCCGCAGCAATGATCACAGAGAAAGGTCTGTATTCACCCAGACGACGGCTCAGGGTCAAGGACCATGGCGAGCCCTATATCGCCGAGGCAAGTGGTATCATTGACAGCACGCTGGATTACGAACTCTTCAACTTTACCATCAAGCAAGGTTCATAAAACCGCCATCATGCCCTATCATGATGCGGTATTGCAGGATTTCTCTTCATAAACGGAATATTGACTATGCGCATTGCCCTAAAACTGCTTTTTGCCATCATTTTGATTATCGTGGCCGGTCTGGTCGCATTGCCATTCATCGTTGACCCCAACGATTACAAAGATGAAATTTCCACTCAAGTTGAGAAAGTCACCGGACGCAATCTGACTCTGCAGGGTGATATCGAACTCTCCGTATTCCCCTGGATTGCGTTGGAGTTGGGCCCGCTGTCACTCAGTAATGCCGAGGGATTCAAAGCCGACTCTTTTGCCAAGGTTGAACAGGCAGAAATTCGCATCAAACTGATGCCTTTGTTGAAAAAACAACTGGAAATGGACACAGTAGTGCTTGACGGGCTGGTGCTGAATCTCGAGACCAACAAGCAAGGCCAGACCAACTGGGACGATCTGACCCAGGCCGACGAAGTCGTTGAAGAAAAGGCCAAACCCAGCGAAGAAAAAGCCGGACCGGCATTGGCCGCGGTCAGCATTGCCGGTGTCAAACTGACCAATGCCAACATTTTATGGTCTGATGCCTCTCAGGGCGTTAATTACCAGCTGAGAAATCTCAATCTCACCACCGACCCGTTGGTACCGGGTGAACCCACCTCACTGGATATGGCATTTGATTTGATCAGTGCCAAACCGGAAGTGAAGGCCCATGTCACGCTCAACTCCGAAGTAATGGTCGACATGGATAAACAGCAATACGCACTGACCGACTTGAGTTTCACCACTATCGCTCAGGGTAAGGCATTGCCTTTTACTCAGGCTGACGTGGCACTGGAAGGCGATATTAACGCCGATATGGCACAGCAACTGGTCACCATCAGCGATATGGCGCTGACTGCCAAAGCCAACAATGAGCAGCAAACGATTGATGCCAAGCTGACCGGTAAAATCAACAGCAACCTGGGCAGTCAGCAAACCACCATCGATGGGCTGAACCTGACGGCAGATATCACTGATCCGTCTCTACCGGGTGAACAGGCCCAACTTGAGCTCACTACTAACGTCAGCGCCAATCTTGAACAGCAGACTGTCACGCTCACTGCATTGCGGCTGTCGCTGCAGGAGCTGCTGATGGAAGCCGACATCAAGGCGAACAACATTCTGTCTGACAACCCGGATTTTGCCGGTAGTGTCCATATTCAGCCATTTAACCTGCGGCAACTGGCAGATGATATGAATGTTGAACTGCCTGCAATGGCCGATAACAGCACACTGGAAAAAATCGAGCTGCGATCAGAATTCGAGGGCTCAACTTCCAGCATCAATGCCAAGCAACTGGACCTGACCCTGGATCAGAGTAAGCTCACCGGGCAGTTTGCAGTCAACAATTTCAGCAAACCCGGCTTTAACTTTAATCTGAAACTGGATCAAATTGACCTGGATCGTTACCTGCCACCGGTTGAAGAAAACGAGGACAAACCAGCGGCTTCACCGGCTACAGCGGCGACGGGTGGTTCCAGTGCGCTGCCACTCGACACGCTGCGTCAAATCAATGCCAAAGGCAAAATTGATATTGGCAAGATGACGGCGAGTGGTCTGACCAGTGAAAATATTCACGTCACTATCAACGCTGAAAACGGCCTGGTAAAGCTGACACCGATGCGCGCTGACCTTTATCAGGGTCAATACAACGGTAACGTCAGCCTGGATGCGCGCGGCGACAAGCTCAAACTCTCAATCGATGAGAGCGTCAAAGGGGTCCAGGCCGAACCCCTGCTGAAAGATATGACCGGTGAGGCTAAGATCACGGGTACCGCCAATGCTAACGCCAAACTCAGCGGCAGCGGTGCTACCGTTGAGGAGATCAAACAAACCCTGAGTGGTAATGGCGGTTTCTCCTTCAGCGAAGGCGCGTTGAAAGGTATCAATATCGCTGAGGCGATCCGCAAAGCCAAAGCCGCGCTCTCCGGACAAAAACCGGCAGCATCAGATGAACCGGTGCAGACCGATTTCTCTGCGCTGAGTGGCACTTTCACTGCAAATAATGGGGTGATTGACAATCAGGATCTGGCACTGAAATCACCATTACTCCGAATCAATGGCGCGGGTCAGGCCAGTCTGCCTCAGGAGACCATAGACTACAGCCTCAAGGTTGCGGTGGTTGGCACTATTGCCGGACAGGGCGGAAAAGAACTGGCTGAACTCAAAGGGCTCAGTATTCCCGTCAAAATTACCGGCACTTTCAGTAATCCCAAGCCAACCGTTGATCTGGCGAGTATGGTGAAAGACAAAGCCAAGCAAGAACTCAAAGGCAAGGCCGAAGAAAAACTTAAAGAAAAACTGGGTGAGGATCTCGGTGGACTGCTTGGCGGTGCTTTAGGCACAAAATCAAAGACTGAAGATTCCGCTGCCAACGGCGAGCCAGAAAAAACTGAAAGTAGTGATGAGCAGTCCGGTTCGGAGGCGGCGCCGGCGGAAGAAGAAAAATCACCTGAAAAACAACTCGAAGACGCGGTTAAGGACAAACTGAAAAACTTCTTTTGATAACACCAGCATTAAATCCTGCCCGCGACTGAGGATCGGTCGCGGGCTTTTTTCTGTCCGACTATGACCGCGAAATTCAACTTTTCCCAAGCCCTACTCAACTGGTATGACCAGTACGGCCGGAAGGATCTGCCCTGGCAACAGGATCCAACACCGTATCATGTCTGGTTGTCCGAGATTATGCTGCAGCAAACGCAGGTCAGCACCGTTATTGATTATTACCAGCGCTTTACGCGACGCTTTCCCGACCTGCAAACACTGGCAACTGCCCAGCAGGATGAAGTCTTAGCTTACTGGTCCGGCCTCGGCTATTACGCCCGTGCCCGTAACCTTCATAAAACCGCGCAGCTGATTGTTGAACTTTATGAAGGAGAGATGCCGGCCAGCCTGGAAGACCTGACCAGCCTGCCAGGCATCGGTCGATCCACCGCTGGTGCGATTATGAGCCTGGCTTTTCATCAGCGATTCCCGATTCTGGATGGCAATGTGAAACGGGTCCTGGCGCGTTATTTTGCCGTTGATGGCTGGCCCGGCGTCAAACAGGTGGAAAACCGGCTCTGGTCATATGCTGAACAACTGCTGCCAGAGACGCGGATTGCCAACTATATCCAGGCGCAAATGGATCTCGGTGCCACTTTGTGTACCCGTACTAAACCCGATTGCCGCCATTGTCCGTTGAAGACTGATTGCCAGGCCCATGCTCTGGGTCAGCCAGAAGCTTTTCCCGGTAAAAAACCCAAAAAAGCCATTCCTATCCGCAAGACATGCTGGCTGGTATTACTCAACATGTCTGGCGAGGTGCTACTGGAGCAGCGCCCGCAGCAAGGAATCTGGGGTGGCTTGTGGAGCTTCCCGGAAATCAGTGATGATGAAAACATTAACCATTATTGCGAGCAGCACTGGAAAATCGAGGTTCAATCCACTACGAATCTGACACCACGGCAACATGTCTTTACCCATTTCAGGTTGGATATACACCCCGTACTGCTGCGTTGCAGAATCAATGGGGTTGCCGACAAAGACCAGGGCAAGTGGTATAGAATAGAAGATACTTATGAACTGGGCCTGCCGGCACCGGTGAAATCATTTTTGAAAACGTTAAATTATTAGAGGGTACTTATGGCACGCATGGTTCATTGCGCCAAACTCAACAAAGAGGCTGAAGGTCTCGATTTTCCACCTTATCCCGGTGAGATGGGGAAAAAGCTTTACGAATCCGTTTCCAAGGAAGCCTGGCAGATGTGGTTGAGTCAGCAAACGATGCTGATAAACGAATATCGTCTGTCCCTGGCTGATCCCAAATCGCAGGCATTTCTCAAAACTGAAATGGAAAAGTTCTTCTTTGGTGAAGGCTCTGCGCCACCTTCTGACTATGTGCCGGAATAAGCTTCTTCATTCAATTTTCCGCTAAAAGTCGAAATTTCGATATCCTCAGGCCAATTTCTGACGGTAACGACTTCATGTCGATACTGAAGCCTGGCACTGCCCAAAGCCCCTGCCATTATTGACTTAATGACATAACCAGCCCATGGAAAGCTCAGGACGTCGGCTGCTTACAAACAAAAAAATTTGCATTTATTGACGCAAAATGCTGACTTCTTTGCATTTTTTAGGGTTACAATGCAATAAGCTTCCTCTGAAGCTGATTTTCGCTGGCGCTGGAAAGCACCGGTATAGTTTTAAAGATTGAGGTTGATATGGCAGATCAAGTAACAGGAAAAGTTAAATGGTTCAATGATGCTAAGGGATTCGGCTTTATTGAACAGGTGGATGGCCCGGATGTCTTTGTCCATCACACTGCGATTCAGGCAGAGGGCTTTAGAACATTGAAAGAAGGTCAGAGCGTGACCATGCAAGTGACCCAGGGTCAAAAAGGACCACAAGCGGAAAACGTTGTCCCCGGATAATCTATCCCGCAGATAAGAATTCAAAAGCCGGTCGGCACAAGCTGACCGGCTTTTTTTATGTTGCAGATTGGTTCAACCGCCATGATATCGCTTCAGCATCGGTTGGTTTCGCGTCTGGTCTCTTGATGCTGCTCAACTGTCGTTTATTGACAAGTAGGCGCCGTCATACAAAGTTCCGGATTTGACCTCTATCTGTCATCGGTATTATTCATCATCACATTCCGAATTTAACTTGACTGCAAAAGCGCATCGGCGACAATGAACCAGAGTATGACAGCAATGCCGCTGCCACAAGCAAAGGATACCGCGATGAAAGCCAGAACATTCGTAACCATATTGCTTATCACCCCGCTGTTGACGATCAACAGCGCCAGCGCCGACTGGAACACGATGCTGAATGATCTGAAAGACGCAGGTAAAACCCTGTTGCCTGGTGAGCAGGCCAACAGCAACTCGCTGGACAGCGGCACGTTGGTGTCAGGCCTGAAAGAAGCCCTCAATGTCGGCAGTCAACGCGCGATAGACAGGATCAGTCAGACCGATGGCTATCTGGGTAACCCTGAAATCCGTATACCTCTGCCACCGCAAGTAGAAAAAGTCGGCAATCTGCTACGCCAGGTCGGAATGAGCGAAATGGCTGATGAATTCCAAACCAGTATCAACCGTGCCGCGGAAGAAGCTGCCCCTGAGGCGACTTCGATTATTGTTGATGCCATCCAGCGCATGACGATTTCAGATGCCAGGAATATTCTCAATGGACCCGAGAATGCTGCCACTCAGTATTTCCGGGAACAGACCAGCGGTCGACTGACAGAACTGTTCCGTCCCAGCATCAAAAACTCTCTGGACCAAGTTGGCTCAACCCGCTACTACAATCAACTCAGCGACAGGGTTGCCAACGTACCGGTCGTCGGTCAGGAACTGAACGTTGATTTGCCTGATTACGTGACGGAGCAGGCACTCAATGGCCTATTCACGATGCTGGCAATGGAAGAGAAAAAGATCCGCGAGAATCCTGCAGCTCGAACTACCGAATTATTGAAAACCGTATTCGGTCAGCAGTAATTGGGCCGTTTGCTACTCTTACGGAGCCGAATGTAATAACATAATGCCCGCAAAAACTGTAAAGGAAAAACCATGGCTTTATCGCATAACCTCAACCTGGCTAGTCAGGGAACATCCCTTAAAGCACTGTTCAGCGGCTACTTGATCGTTGTTGCTGTCGGTTATCTGATGGCCGTCGTTCAGATTCAACTGACCCACGGTCTTGCCGACGGTGAATATGGCCTGTCAATTGATGACATCGTCTACAGCTATTATGGGAACCGCAGTAACTCATTACTGGAAAACAAACTGCACGGCTCCATGAAGCCGATGGCTACCGATGAGGAGCGGGATGCGATCATCAACTGGATTCATCAGGGCGCGACCGAAGAAGCTTATCAGGAACAGGGGATTCAGAGCATTTTTGAATCCAAATGTATTGTCTGTCACAACGCTGATGGTGGTGGTATCCCTGATTACAGCGATTTTCAGAACATCAAGGACCGCGCCCTGGTTGATACCGGTGTCAGCATCTCGGCGCTAGCTCGCGTCTCGCACATTCACTTGTTCGGTATCGCCTTTATCTTTATGTTTGTTGGCCTGATCTTCAGTTTGGCCGCTGGCGTACCCAAGCCGCTCAAGGTGATTGCCATCTCCACACCGTATGTTTTTCTTCTGGTGGATATCGCCTCCTGGTGGTTAACCAAACTGAATCCTAATTTCGCCTGGCTTGTTATCATTGCCGGGGGGGCAATGGCCTTGTCATTTGCCTTTATGTGGACCGTCTCCATGTACGAAATGTGGATCCTGCCACGCCGCGGTGTTGATGACCGCGATGCGCTACTGGATGAATAATAATTAGTTTCCGAACTTAATTCAGGAAAAGCCATTGTTTTAATAGCAATGGCTTTTTTTTATGCTTTTCATGACCTTGCCTTAATCACACCGCCTCGGGTGTCGTTTTTTTAGCTGCGACAAACGTAAATTTCTTGGATTTTTCTTTTTTCTTGTCGTAAAAAATCATGAGGCGAATAAGAAAAGGAGGTCATGGTGGATAATCTCTGGTTGCTCTTATCGGCATTCCTGGTTTTTACGATGCAGGCCGGCTTTCTGTGTTTGGAAAGTGGTCTGGTCAGAAGTAAAAACAGTATCAATGTCGCGGCCAAGAATATCACTGACTTTACCCTGGCCAGTGCCATATTCTGGCTACTTGGCTTTGGCATTATGTTCGGCCATTCTGCTGTAGGATGGTTCGGCACCAGTGATTTTGCCTTTGGTGGTGACAGTTCGGCTGGTGTCATTACCTTTTTTATTTTCCAGATGATGTTCTGCGGAACAGCAGCAACATTAGTCTCCGGTGCCGTTGCCGAGCGAACCAGTTACATTGGTTATGTGTTTATTACCATTGTTATTTCACTGTTTATTTACCCCGTTATCGGTCACTGGGCGTGGTCGGGCATTCTGTCTGGGCAAGCCACAGGCTGGCTGGAGAAACTGGGTTTTATTGATTTCGCCGGTTCCACTATCGTTCACTCTGTCGGTGGCTGGGTCGCGCTGGCAGCAATTATGATTATCGGCCCCAGAATCGGCCGTTATGATCTGTCCGAACGTCGTATTCCGGGCAGCAACCTGCCATTAGCGGTTCTGGGTGGGCTGCTGATATGGTTCGGCTGGTTTGGTTTCAACGGTGGCAGCACACTGGTCTGGGATAATACGGTGCCCGGGATCATCCTCAATACCCTCCTCGCAGCTGTTTGGGGTGGGATCGCCACCACACTGATCAAATACCTCTCTGACGGCTATATTGATGTATTGATGATCATTAATGGCGCACTGGGTGGCCTGGTATCAATCACCGCGAACTGTCATGTTGTTACCCCGCTGGAGGCAATGTTGATAGGCGTCATCGGTGGTGCCATCGTGTTTTATGGTGATCGCCTGATGGATCGGAAAAAGCTTGATGACGCGATCGGGGTTGTACCGGTTCATCTGTTTGCCGGTATCTGGGGCACACTGGCTGTCGCCTTGTTCGGCAGTACTGAAAAAATTGGCAATGGTTTAACCTTGTCAGAACAGCTGATGGTGCAGGGACTGGGCGTTATCAGTATTGGTCTCTACAGTTTTTGTGTTGCTTATTTTCTGTTCAAAATCATCAACCGCTTTTATTCTTTTCGGGTTGATTCTCAGTCAGAACTCATTGGCCTCAATGTCGCCGAGCACAGAGTCAGCACCGAGGTATTTGACCTGCTGGCTGCGATGCAGAATCAGCAAAAACAATCTGACTTTTCATCGCGCGTTCCTGAAGAACCTTTTACCGAAGTCGGACAAATTGCGCAGCAATATAATCGCGTTATTGACAAGGTGAACCAGGAAATTGATCAACGGGATCAGGCCTTTAATGCCTTCAAACAAAGCGAGTTTCGTAAGGGCGCTATTCTTCAGGCTGCAATGGACTGCATAGTCACCATCAATGCCCGGGGTAAAGTCATTGAGTTCAATCCGGCTGCTGAACAGTGTTTTGGCATGTCGCGTAAGTCAGTATTGGGCGAAAACTTCTTCAACCTGTTTATCTCAACCGACTCCCGGACAGCAGCTTTAAGCAGTTTGTCACAGGGTTTTGTTGCCGGGGATGGCTTAGTCTTAAAACGGCAGAATATTACTGAGCTCGCGCGCAGCGATGGTGAGGAATTTCCGGCCGAAGTTGTTATCACGCAAACAACGGACAGCAATCATCCACAAGTTGAGTACACACTGCACATCCGGGACATCACAAAACAAATTAAACTGCAAAATCGTCTCAAACAACTGGCTTACAACGATCCTCTGACCGGTTTGTATAACCGCACCTACTTCCTTAACAATCTCAAGCAGCGGATTGAATACCACCGTCAGGTGGCTGGGTCAGTGGTTCTGATGTTTCTGGATCTCGATCAATTCAAAAAAATTAATGATAACCTCGGGCATCAGGCCGGTGATGATCTTCTCTGTGAAGTAGCAAAACGGCTGTCCGCCGTCACCAGAGAGCTGGATCTGGTTGGTCGTTGGGGCGGTGACGAGTTTGTTGTTGTTTTATCTGGTGAGATAAACCAGCAGGATGCTGAAAACAAAGCGATTCAGATTCTTGAAGCCATGCAGATGCCGGTACATCTGAGTCAAGAGACACTGATAGTCAGAACCAGCATCGGGATTGCCATTTCAGAACATGGAAAGATTAACTCTGAACAACTCATGCAGCAGGCAGATATTGCGATGTACCGCGCGAAGCAGGCAGGACGAAATACTTATCGCATTTATCTCGAAGAAATGAGTGAAAAGAACAAGCAACAGTTTGAGCTGGAAAATGCACTTCCTGAAGCGATTAAACAAGATCAACTGCTATTGCATTACCAGCCCAAAGTCTCAATTGAAACCAATGAAGTAGTGGGCTTCGAGGCATTGATTCGCTGGCAGCATCCAGAATACGGGTTAATTATGCCCGGCGATTTTATTCATCTTATCGATGGCTCGAACTTGATTATTGAACTGGATGAATGGGTTATCACAACCGTAATAAAACAGTTGGCCTCATGGCGAGAAAGTGGCTCTCCACTGTTACCGGTCGCCATTAATGTCTCCGGCCAGCACCTGCATACCAAAACCCTATCGACACTGATTTCAGACCATTTGCAACACTATGAGCTTAATGCGGAGCTGCTGGAAATCGAAATTACCGAAGGCGTGCTCACCGGCAATACCGATGAGAGTATTGCGGCAATGAAGGCCCTCAAGAAAACAGGTATCAGACTGTCTATTGATGACTTCGGAACCGGCTATTCCTCACTCAGTTACTTGAAGAAATTTCCGGTTGATATTCTGAAAATTGATCAGGCCTTCATTCGGGAATGTCAGAGTAATCGCGAAGATGCAGCAATCTGTAAAGCCATCATTACACTGGGGAAAAGTCTTGGCCTGATCATTATTGCCGAGGGCGTTGAAACCGAGGAGCAGCTCAGCTTTTTAAAGCTTAATCAGTGTGATATTTACCAGGGCTATTATTACAGTCGTCCGATACCGGTCGACAATATTGCTGCACTCTTGGAACAGCGGCTTCCAGCGTGATCATCCATCCTGTTTGGCTTCCAGGGTTTCCCAGCGTTCAAAAGCCGCTGCCAGTTCTGCTTCCAGTGCGGCAACCTGCTGCTGGATCTCGGTGATCCTGGCCGCGTCCTGCTGGTAAAAACCGGGATCAGACATCTGGTCGTTAAAAGCCTGCTGTCTGGCTTCCAGTTCTTCGATTTTGGCCGGCAGCGCTTTCAGATCCAGTTGCTCCTGATAGGTCAGCTTGGATTTCTTTTTCTGTGCTGCGGGTTGTTCCACCTGCTTTGTTTTGGCCGGTGCCGGCGTCAATGTTTCTTTCTGCGTCTGTTGCCACTGTCGCTGCCAGTCCTCATAGCCGCCAACGTATTCGCGCAGGCCACCATCCGGATCGAAAACGATACTGCTGGTAACGACATTATTCAGAAAAGCCCGGTCATGGCTGACCAGCAACAGCGTGCCACTGTAATTCAGCAATAAATCTTCCAGCAATTCCAGGGTTTCGGCATCAAGATCGTTGGTCGGTTCGTCCATCACCAGCAAATTCGCTGGCTGGGTGAATAATTTGGCCAGTAGCAGACGGTTACGTTCGCCGCCTGATAAGGCTTTAACCGGCGTTCTTGCCCGCTCGGGAGTGAACAGGAAGTCCTGCAGGTAACCGATAATATGTTTGCGGCTGCCATTGATATCGACGTGGTCGCTGCCCTGCCCCACGTTCTGCACCACGCTCTCCTCTTCATCAAGCTGGCTGCGCAGCTGATCAAAAAAAGCAATCTCCAAATTGGTCCCCAGTTTCACCTCACCTTTTTCCGGCGTCTGGCGTTTCAGCAGTATCGACAACAGTGTACTTTTACCACAGCCATTGGGGCCGATAATCCCGATGCGGTCGCCGCGTTGAATGACTGTGCTGAAATCATCAAACAGCATTTTGCCATCGTAGCTCTGACCAATATGTTCCGCCTCAATCACCAGCTTGCCACTACGCTCGGCTTCCTGCAGTTGCATGCTGACACTGCCCTGACGCTCACGCCGCTGACTGCGTTCCTGACGCATTTTCTGCAGTGCCCTGACGCGGCCCTCATTACGGGTGCGTCGGGCTTTAATGCCCTGCCGGATCCAGACTTCTTCCTGAGCCAGTTTCTTGTCGAATTGGGCATTCTGTTCGGCTTCAGCCGCCAGCATCTCTTCACGTTTTCTCAGGTAATTGTGATAGTCGCCGGGAAAGCTGGCAAGCTGGCCGCGATCCAATTGCACGATCCGGGTTGCCAGTGCCTGCAGGAATGTTCGGTCGTGAGTAATGAACAGCAGGGTACCGCCATAGTTTTTCAGAAACCCTTCCAGCCAGGTAATCGACTCAATATCCAGGTGGTTGGTGGGCTCATCCAGCAGCAGGATATCCGGTTGTTTTACCAACGCCTGTGCCAGCAGAACACGACGCTTTTTGCCGCCCGATAGGCTGTCAAAATCGGCATCCGGATCCAGAGATAAGCGTGAAATCACCGTCTCTACCCGCTGTTCCAATGACCACCCATCAGCTGCTTCCAGTTTGTGCTGGGCCTTCTCCAGCTTGTTTAACAAGGCCTCACTGCTGTCTGTCTGCAGCTCGTGCAAAAGATGGTGGTACTCCACCAACAGCGGCGTGACTTCCCCCAGCCCCGCGGCGACCACATCAAATACACTGCCGTGGGTACCTATCGGAACTTCCTGTTCCAGCCGGGCAATTTTGATCGACTGACCACCGATGATTTCACCACTGTCGGCTTTAATTTCACCCGCGATAAGCTTCATCAGGGTAGATTTCCCGGCCCCGTTACGGCCGACCAGACAGACCCGCTCCCCGCGATCCAGCTGAAAGTCGACCTTATCCAGAAGATTCGGTCCGCCATAGCTGACGGTGACTTGTTTTAATGACAAAAGTGCCAAAGTCTATTCCTCATCGGCTTCAGCCGATTCCAGTTGTTCGCTGGCTTGCAGCCAGTCAGTTTCGGTTTGTTCCAGGGCCGCTTTGAGATCCGCCTGTTGCGCCAGCAGCGTTTTTAACTTGTCTTTGCCCGCCTCGGAGTAAAGCGAATTATCGGCCAGCTGCGTCTCCAGTTGGGTCAGAGAGTGAGTCAGTTTCTCCATCTCTTTTTCTGCGGATTTCAGCTTGTTTCGGATCGGCTGCAATTTCTGTCGACGCGCAGCGGCCGCCTGACGATCCTGTTTTTTATTGGATGGCCCTTGTTCCGTCGGTTTTTTCTCCTGCCGCTCCTGTTCTTGCAACCACTGACGATAATCATCCAAATCGCCATCAAAGTGTCGGGCCTGGCCCCCCGCCACCAACAGCAGGTCATCGGTTACTGTGCGAAGAAGGTGCCGGTCATGCGAAACGACTACCAGGGCCCCTTCAAATTCCTGCAGGGCCACTGTCAGCGCCAATCGCATTTCCAGATCAAGGTGATTAGTGGGCTCATCGAGTAGCAGCAAGGCGGGTTTTTGATAGACCAGAATAGCCAGTACCAGACGTGCTTTTTCACCACCGGAGAACGGCGCCACTTTATCCAGCGCCTTATCACCATGAAAACCGAAACCACCCAGAAAGTCGCGCAGTTCCTGCTCGCTGGCACGTGGATCCAGCCGCTGCAAATGTCGCAGTGGACTATCTTCCGGACGTAATTGTTCCAGTTGATGCTGGGCAAAGTAACCAATGCGGATATCTTTGGCTTCTCGACGTTTACCTGCCAGTGGCGTAAGCACCCCGGCAATCAGTTTTATCAGCGTCGATTTGCCCGCGCCGTTGGGCCCCAGTAAGCCCAGTCTGTCGCCCGGAGCCAGACTCAATTCAATATTCTCCAGCAACGGCTTGTCATGATAGCCGACGGCCGCTTTGTCGAGGCTCAGCAGCGGTGTTGTCAACCGTGTGGGGGGCAGAAAGCTGAAATGAAAAGGCGAGTCCACATGCGCTGGCGCTATCAGTTCCATTCGTTCCAGCGCTTTGACCCGGCTCTGCGCCTGACGGGCTTTGGTTGCTTTAGCTTTGAACCGGGTCACGAAACTGCGCATATGCGCGATTTCCCGCTGTTGTTTCTGATAGGCAGATTGCTGATTGGCAAGATGCTCAGCGCGGGCCAGTTCGAAATCGGAATAATTGCCGGTATAGAGCTTGATCCGCTCCAGCTCGATATGGGCAACATGGGTGACGACCCGATCCAGGAAGTCGCGATCATGAGATATAACCAACAGGGTGCCGGGATAGGCGCGTAACCAGTCTTCCAGCCAGTAGACCGCTTCCAGGTCCAGATGGTTGGTGGGCTCATCGAGTAATAACAGATCCGACCGGCACATCAGCGCTTGCGCCAGGTTCAACCGCATGCGCCAGCCACCGGAAAAAGCAGTCACCGGCCAGTTTTCCTGACCGTTTTTAAAACCCAGCCCATGCATCAGCTTGCCGGCTCGGCTTTCAGCGGCATAGCCGTCGATACTCAGCAGTTTGTCATGCAGCTCGCTCTGACGGTGTCCATCGCCGGCTTCTTCCGCCACGGCGAGTTGTTGACGCAGGCGAGTCAGCTCGCTGTCGCCTTGCAGCACATAGTCAATCGCTGGCGTGTCGACTGCCGGTGTCTCCTGCGCCACATGTGCGATGACCCAGCTTTCGGGCAACGACACTTCGCCGCTGTCGGCGTGAAGCTCGTCGCGTAACATCGCAAACAGGCTGGATTTGCCGGTCCCGTTGGCACCGGTCAGACCGATACGCTGTCCCGGATGAATAATCAGGTTGGCGGCTTCAAACAGCAACTTGCTGCCGCGACGCAGGGAAACCTGGCTGAATTTAATCATGCCACTGCTCCCGGCTGGCCGAACAAGGGCGCAATGGCACCGTTACCGTCCCAGACGCGTGTTTCAGATGAAGAATGTAATCCACTGCTATTTATCATGGCGCGCATTGTACCAAGCGCGCGTGACTGAGATCAGGATTTTGCTGCTTCAGGCTGCTCGGGGAGTTGCCAATCCACTGGTGTGAGTCCGTGGTCCCGCAGGTATTGATTCGCCTGACTGAAGTGACCACAACCGAGAAAGCCACGATGTGCCGATAAAGGTGATGGGTGTGGCGCTTTGAGCACCAGATGACGGCTGCTATCGATCATGCTGCCTTTACGCTGGGCGTAACTGCCCCATAGCATAAAGACCACATTACGGCGCTGTTCATTAATGATTTCAATCACTTTATCAGTGAATTGTTCCCAGCCTTTGCCCTGATGCGCATTAGCTCTGGAATCCTCCACGGTCAGTACTGCATTGAGCAACAGCACGCCCTGCCTGGCCCAGCTTTCCAGATAGCCATGACTGACCGGGCGAATCCCCAAATCATTCTCCAATTCCTTGTAAATATTCATCAGTGAGGGCGGGATTTTTATTCCGGGTTGCACCGAAAAACACAGTCCATGCGCTTGCCCCGGCTGATGATAGGGATCCTGCCCCAGAATAACCACTTTGACGGCATCCAGCGGCGTCGCCTCAAGGGCATGGAACCAGTTGGATGAATGCGGATAGATAACTTTTTGCTTGTCTTTTTCGCCGCGCAGAAACTCTTTCAATGCCCGCATATAAGGCGCATCAAATTCTTTTTGCAGCGGGGCCTGCCAACTGGGCGCACTCTCCAGAACCATTTTATTTCCTCAATTTAACCCGTCCCAGATGATAACGAATTGCGCTTTTTTTTGCTGCCTGTCCGGCAAGCCGGGAAAACCACCCTGATAAAAGCGGGAGTGAGTCAGATATGAGACTGAATAGATGGCTGCTAATCTCCTTGTGTTATTAGATAGGAGGACACGCCTGTGAGTCGGTCACGCTTAACCCCAATGTTATTGATAATGCTATTGCTGATAGCAGCCTGCAGTGAAGATGATTTTGGCTTAACCAGCGACAGCACCGTCAATAATCCAAGTAATAAGGAAGAAATACCTCAGTGGCTGGAGTCGCATCATGAAGTCAATCCCGCCGACTGGCTGATTATCCGAAGTCACGCTGCACTCGCTGGCGAAGTCACCAGTCAGTCTCACCGGGTCAACCTGCTCAACGAGGCATCAGACCACTTCCGCGAGAGCCCGCGGATGATTGCCAATCGTGCAGTGCAATTGGAGGACATGCTGCTGGAAATCGGCATTGAAGAGAGCGCGGTCAGCCTGATTGATAATTTCACGCACCTCCCGACTGAAGGTACTCCACATAATTTTTCGGCCTACTGCCAGTATTATTTTAATATCCGCGCCAAGGGCTATCCGCAAGGCTATGCATTGACAGAATTATCCAAGCTCAAATAAAAAACACGGTGCCCTCTGTGCGGGAAAGGAGAGGATCAAGGGCACCGTGTCTGAACTCAACGACGTTTTACTTGCCGTGTTTTTCCCTCATTTTTTGCAGCTTAGCTTCCATTAACTGCTGCTGCTCTGCTGTCAGCAGGTTGTAAACTTGATGATGGAAACGGGCCCGTTCCATCGCTGACTGTTTTTTCATTGCCATCGACTCATCAACCAGTTTTTCCAGTTCAGCTTCATTGAGGTTGTCGGCACGGGTCAGCGCATAAATGGCTTTTTTGTTGTCCCAATAGGCTTGCTTATTCGCTTTGCGGTCAGCATGGCGTTTTTCCATCAACGCCTTGATTTGGGATTTCTGCGTCTCATTCAAATCGATATCCCTAAGGTAAAACGGCACGTCACCGGCTTTTTTGTGTTTCATGTGGTATTTGTGACCATCGCATTGTTTTTTGTCATGGTCACCGGCATGGGCGACTGAAACCAGTGGCAGCAGGCATAAAGCGATTAGCAGTTTTTTCATATTCAATCTCCGTTTAAAAATAAAAGCGCCCTTAGCGGACGTGTGCAGAACACGCCGCCAGTATCATGCAGATAGAGGTAAAGAAACGTTAGAGGGAGGTAAAAATAAGTAAAGATGCGTCCTGCAGTCTGGTTGCTGCCCCACTGAATCGCTATGATTGGCACATTATCAAAAAGAGAGTGTTCAGTGGCCTCTGTACTTATAATTGACGACGATGTGGAGCTGGCAGAACTGTTTGAAGATTACCTGCAGCAGGAACAGTTTTCAGTTGAAACCCGTTTCAATGGTCATGACGGACTGACAGCAGCCTTATCAGGTCGTTTTGAGCTTATCATCCTGGACATGATGTTGCCCGATATCAAAGGCACTGAGGTGCTGCGGCAAATCCGTCAGCAGAGTCTGATTCCAGTGTTGATGTTCACCGCCAAGGGAGATGATATCGACCGTATCATCGGCCTTGAATCCGGTGCCGATGATTACGTGCCTAAACCCTGCACGCCCAGAGAACTGGTCGCGCGGATTCGTGCCATCCTGCGTCGCACTGAACAGTCAAACAGACAGGAACAACTCCAGCTCAGTATTGGCCCGCTGACCATTTTATCTGAGAGTCGTCAGGCATATTGGTTAAATAACGTACTGGATTTAACCAGCACCGAGTTCAATCTGCTGGAAGTGCTGGCACGTGAAGCGGGTCATGTCGTCAGTAAACAGGACCTGTCTCAGCAAGCACTGGGGCGTCCGCTGGCACGCTTTGACCGTAGCATTGATGTCCATATGAGCAGTATCCGTCAAAAACTGGGCCAGCATGCTGACGGCCACTACCTGATTCAAACTATCCGTGGGCAAGGCTATCAATTGATCAAGGAATGAGTATGGGCCGTTTGTTCTGGAAGTTCTTTTTCTCGTTTTGGTTGACACTGCTGGCTGTAGCGATCAGTACCGGCAGTTTTGTCTGGCTCAAGCACGCCACTGATGACGATCCCTTATCACGTGAAGAGCGTCTGATTGACTTCCGTGGCATTCCCTACGTTCAGGTTGCCGCCGATATTGGCCGCAGTCAGGGCGTCAACGCCCTCGCGAGCTTTTTGAAACAAACACAACAGGACGGGCTGATACCATTGCTGGCGGTCAACATCGACAATGAGGACTTGCTGGGCCGACCAATTGATATGTCTGCGCTATCTCAGGCCAGACAGTTGCTTGCCAAAGGCAAAGATCGCATTATTGACCAGGTCCGGCTCGATGGTGAGAACTGGCTGCTCTACGCCCCTTTGGCAGAACCTGAAAAAGCGCCCGGACCACTGTTCAAGAAAAGCTGGGTGCTGAAACATCTCCCCTTACTCCTGATTATCAGCTCTGCTGTCATTGCCAGTCTGCTGTTCAGTGCCTTACTGGCCTGGTATTTCACCCGCCCTATCAGTTCACTTAAACGGGCATTTCAATCTGTCGCCGACGGTAACCTCGATACCCGTGTGGGAGCGGGTATGAAAAACCGTCGTGATGAATTGGCAGAATTGGGCCAGAATTTTGATTTCATGACTTCACAAATCAGTAGTCTGGTGAACGGCCAGCGTCAGTTGTTGCATGACGTCTCTCACGAACTCCGCTCACCGTTAGCACGAATGCAAGCTGCTATCGGCATTGCTCAGCAACAACCGGAAAAAGTCACCACTACGCTCAGCCGCCTGGAAAAGGAAGCGCAGAGAATGAGTGAGTTAGTGGGTGAACTGTTACTTTTGTCGAGAATGGAGACCGGTGTTATTCAGAACCAGCCGACAGAGATCGATATCCATCTTCTGCTCGATGAAATTATCGCCGATGCCCGTTTTGAAGCTGAAGCCAAATCCGTACAGATACGCTATCAACACAACGGTCCTGCCAATTTGCACGGTCAGCAGGAACTGTTACACCGGGCCATCGAAAATGTGCTTCGGAACGCCATCAAATTCAGTGATGCCGGTGGCCATATCAGTGTGATTGCCGGTCTGGCTGGCAGTAGTAATAAACATTTCGAGATCACGATTGAAGACGAAGGTCCGGGCGTCAGTGACACGGATTTGGATAAGCTGTTCCGACCGTTTTTCCGTGGAGATCCTCAACGGCGTGATGGCATCGGGCTGGGACTGACAATTGCCCAGCGTGCCGTGGCTGCGCATGGGGGGCAGATAGAAGCTGAAAACCGGCCAGAGGGTGGCCTGCGTTTATGTATCAAACTGCCGCTATGAACACTGGTTTACTGACCTTCAGCGAGGCTGAATAAAAAAACTCAAAAAAATACTTGAAAAGCTAAATACAAATCATTATCATTCATAACCGATGGAGCGAAGATGCCTTGCCAGGCTCGCGCATTGACTCTCCCTCTCTCTTAAATCTGAAAACCGAGTTTTGCCGGCCTCCTCCAGGCCGGCTTTTTTTCAGAGATTCCCCCTCACTGCTGAATTTTTGTACAAGTTTGCTTACAATGTCGCCCTGTCGAAGCTGAACTGTTGTAGCGAACATGCCTGACAAACTTGATAAAAGCGACTCTCAGTGGCGAGAACAGCTAACTGAAGAACAGTATTTCGTGACCCGCCAAGCCGGAACCGAACCGCCTTTTTCCGGCGCTTATGTCGACAAGCAGGACGACGGCACTTACCGCTGCGTCTGTTGCCATCAGCCACTGTTTAACTCCGAAACCAAATTCGATTCCGGTTGTGGCTGGCCCAGTTTTTATGCCCAGGCCGATGTTGATGCCGTGACTCATCATGCCGATTACAGTCATGGAATGGATCGTACCGAGGTAAGATGTCAGCACTGCGATGCCCACCTCGGGCATGTATTTGACGACGGACCGGCGCCGACCGGCCTGCGTTACTGTATTAATTCGGTAGCACTCGATTTTGATGCAGATTGAACTTGCCCTGTCGGCCGCTTTTGGCGAGTCTGTTGAATGACAGACGTCACTCAGGTCCAGGACTGGTTCGTCTACATCATTGAAGCAGATAACGGCAAACTCTATACCGGTATTACAACGGATCTGAACAGACGCTTCGCTCAGCACCAGACGCTGAATGGCGGTGCTAGATTTTTTCATACCAGCCCGCCACGCAAACTGGTTTATCAGGAAAAACACCCCGACCGAAGCAGCGCTTCCAGGCGTGAGGCGGCGATAAAAAAGCTCAGTCGACAAGCCAAGCTGACCCTTATTCGTCAGCAATAAGTCTGTGTATAATGGCGGGTTTTCTACGTCGCCCGTCGACTTTCCAAACCTCAGGATGTCTCTCTTGTTAAGCACTGCCAACATCACCATGCAATTCGGGGCCAAGCCCCTGTTCGAAAACGTCTCGGTCAAATTTGGAGACGGCAACCGCTACGGCCTGATCGGCGCCAATGGTTGTGGTAAATCCACCTTCATGAAAATTCTGTCGGGTGCTCAGGAACCGAGCGCCGGTAATGTCAGCCGGGACCCCAATGAATCCTTTGCCGTATTGAAACAGGATCAGTTCGCCTATGAAGATCAGCGGGTGATCGATGTGGTGATCATGGGTGATAAAGCACTGTGGGAGGTCCATCATGAACGGGACCGTATCTACAGCCTGCCGGAGATGAGCGAAGAAGACGGCATTAAAGTTGCCGAACTGGAAGGTCAGTACGCCGAGCTCGACGGCTATACCGCCGAAGCCCGTGCCGGCGAATTATTGCTGGGTGTGGGCATTCCGGTGGAGCAGCATTACGGTCCGATGAGTGAAATCGCGCCGGGCTGGAAGCTGCGTATTCTGCTGGCGCAGGTACTGTTTGCTGATCCGGATATTCTGTTGCTTGATGAACCGACCAACCACCTGGATATCAACACCATCCGCTGGCTGGAAGATGTGCTCAATCAGCGCAACAGCACCATGGTCATCATCTCGCATGACCGCCACTTTCTGAACAGTGTCTGCACCCATATGGCAGATATGGATTACGGTGAGCTGCGCGTCTATCCCGGCAATTACGACGATTACATGATTGCTTCCACCCAGGCCCGCGAACGCCTGCAGGCGGATAATGCCAAGAAGAAAGCCCAGATCAAGGAACTGCAGGAGTTTGTCTCGCGTTTTTCGGCCAATGCTTCCAAAGCCAAACAAGCGACTTCGCGTCAGAAGCAGATTGAAAAAATCCAACTGGATGATATCAAGCCATCCAGCCGGGTTAATCCCTATATTCGCTTTACTCAGGATAAAAAACTGTTCCGTAACGCGCTGGAAGTCAGCAAGATCAGTCAGTTCTATGATGGGGAGAAGCCGCTGTTTGATCAGTTCAGCTTTATCACCGAGGTCGGCGAGCGCATTGCGATTATCGGCCCCAACGGGATAGGTAAATCCACCCTGGTCAAAACCCTGGTCGGTGATATGCCGCCTAAAAGCGGTGAAGTGAAATGGTCGGAAAACGCCAATATCGGTTATTACGCCCAGGACCACGACCATCTGTTTAAAAATGACATGAATCTGTATGACTGGATGGCACAGTGGGCCGGTCCCGAGGACGATGAACAGGTAATCCGCGGTACGCTGGGGCGACTGCTGTTCTCAGGTCATATGATCGATAAAAAAGTGAATGTCCTATCCGGTGGTGAAAAAGGCCGGATGTTGCTGGGCAAGCTGATTCTGCAACGGCCCAACATCCTGGTCATGGACGAACCTACCAACCATATGGATATGGAATCGATCGAATCACTGAATATGGCGCTGGAGCAGTTCGATGGCACGCTGTTTTTTGTCAGTCATGACCGTGAATTCGTCTCCTCACTCGCAACCCGCATTTTTGATATGGAAGCCGAAGGTCTGACTGACTTCCATGGCAGCTATGATGAGTACTTGCAAAGCCTGGGCATTGGTTAGGTTCTGAATTTCTGCTAAGCGCCAGTCAGGCCTCAACTTTTGTCATTTTTTCATGCTACTGTATTGCCATCATTCAATCTGAGGACAACGGCATGAAACAGTGGCATAAGCATATTATGAAAAAATGGACCCTCCTGATGACCAGTCTGGGCATGCTGTTTTTTGCCAGCCCGGCACTGACACTGGCAGCTTCCGCTACAGAGATAGATATCGGCGTCAGCGAAACCCTGAAAGAATTCAAAGTTGAGGTTCCCGGTGGCGAGCAGTTTTTGGAACGCGCCACAGGGGTGCTTGTGTTCCCCAAAATCATCAAAGCCGGTTTTGGTATTGGTGGCGAATATGGTGAAGGTGCTTTGATGATTAATGGTGAAACCGTGTCTTATTACAGCACCGCCGCCGCTTCCATTGGCCTGCAACTGGGCGCGCAGAGCAAATCGCTGGTGATTGTCTTTCTGGAACAGGAGGCACTGAACTACTTCCGCAACAGTAAAGGCTGGAAAGCCGGCGTGGATGGCTCAGTTGCAGTCGTGGAGTGGGGCACCGGAGAAGATATCAACACCATTGATATCGAGGATCCCATCGTCGGCTTTATGTTCAGTAACAAGGGGCTGATGTTCAACCTGACGCTGGAAGGCGCCAAATTCAGCAGAATCAACAAATAAATGTCAGAACAGCACTCGAATTATCCCCCCAAGACCTGCGACATCGACCGACTGGTAACTCATCAACGGCTGGTCGATGTCGCACTCGCCGGGCGGAAAACCCAGCAACGCCGCAATGGCGTGTATGCTTATCCCGGTGAAACCTTTTTTCTCGGTTCAGCAAAGTTTGTAATTACCGGACTGGAAAGACAGTCTCTGGGTGACATGACGGAAAGCGATGCCAAAGCGGAAGGCTTTCCCGATCTGAGTACTTACCAACAACTGATCATCAGTATGCATGCCGGTATGGACTGGAATGACGCCCACCAGGTCTGGGTGCATAGCTTCGAGATACAGAGCAATTAATCCAGCGCCTCGGCATTCATCGCTTCACAGCGGGATAAATCAAAACCACCCTCTGACGAGATTTTCGATTGCAAATCCCGAAGCGCTGTCCGCAATCCCTCTTCCACTACCGGATGATAAATCGGCATCGCCAGTATTTCGGTCACGGTCATTTTCTGCTGAATAGCGAGTGCCAGTAGATGTGCCAGATGGCCGGCATCAGGGGCGGTCATTTCGGCTCCGAGCAGCCTGCCAGTCTGTCTGTCTGCATAGACGTTAAGGTAACCGCTGTTGCTCTGCGCGGCTCTGGCCCGGCCCTGCTTCGAGAAATCCACTGCGCCTGCCACATAATCCTGCCTATACAGATCTGCAGCAGGCTGACCGACGACAGCCACTTCCGGCTCGCAGAACACCACACTGAGAGGGATACGACGGCAATACGAAGAGACCGATTCAGCCATCGCATTGTGACCGGCAATACGGCCATCATCGGCGGCTTCATGTAATAGCATGGTATCGGCCCGCACATCGCCGGCTATAAAAACCGGCTGGTCTTCAAGCTGCAAGGTATGCGGATCGACATGGGGAAGCCCCTGCTCATCAAGCTCAATATCGAGGTTTTCAAGGCCAATATTATCGATATTGGGTTTGCGCCCAATCGCGACGATGACCTGTTCAAATTCATCGCTGAAATCACCGGCTTTGACTTTGACGCCATTTGGAGACTGTTCCAGCTCCGCATCTTCGCCCAGCTTAAGCTTGAATTCTTTGTTCAGGCTCTCGTGAAGCGCATTGTTAACCTGTTTATCACTCAGCCCTGCCAACATCTTGTCAGACCCAAAGCCCGTGATTTCAACACCGAGGCGGCTCAATGCCTGGGCGATTTCGAGGCCGATGGCACCGAGTCCTATCACCGCAATCCGCCTGGCAAAACCATTTTGATCAAACAGATTATCACTGGTCAGAATATGCTCATGAAAAGCCTGCCAACTGTCAGGCACCACCGGTCGTGAACCGGTGGCGATGATAATCTTTTTGCAGTCAATGATTTTGCCACCGGCTTCCACCCGGTTGGGGCCCAGCAAGCGGGCCTTTTGTTTCAATAGTTGCTGATTGAATCGCTCAGTGGCTTCCAGCGTACTGTCAACAAAGAAATCCCTGAGCTTTTGAACCCGCTGCATCACCGCGGGCATATCCACTGCCAGCTTATCGGCATGCTGAATGCCAAACTCTGCAAAGCTGAGCCTGCGATGATAAGCCCTGGCGGCCTCAATCAGCAGCTTGGAGGGCATACAGCCGACCCGGGCACAGGTCGTGCCCAGCGGCCCCGGGTCAACAAGCAAAAAATCCTCAGTCTGCTTACTGACCTCTCTGGCGGCAGCGAGGCCAGCCGTGCCCGCACCGATAATGACTACGTCGGTACGCATCCCTTACCCCGTCTATTGGCTCAGCTTTCGATACGGAAACCAACCTTGATGGTGACCTGCCAGAACTGGACATCGCCGTTCTGAATCGAGCCGCGGGTTTCAACCACCTCAAACCAGTCCATGTGTTTGACGGTTTCGCCCGCTTTTCTGACAGCGCTACGGATCGCTTGATCGGTGCTCTCAGGCGAGCTGCCGGTGAGTTCAATGATTTTATAAATATGATCAGTCATGAGTACTCTCCTTATTTTTGCGCAGGTAAATAAACCAGTAGACCAGGCCGACGAACAAACCGCCGCCCAGCATATTGCCTACAGTTACAGGCAGCAGGTTGTGCCATAAAAATCCTGTAATGGTGAGATTATCGATATCGACCGGCATCAGCGACTGCAGCATGTGGGGCTCCAGACTGGCGAGCAGACCGGCCGGGATAAAATACATATTAGCAACCGAATGCTCGAAGCCCAGCGCCACAAAGGCAGTGATGGGAAACAAAATCGCCAGCACCTTATCCACCACCGTTCTGCCCGCATAACATAACCATAAGGCCAGGCAAACCAGCACATTACATAAAATGCCGCGAAACAGCGCCTCCAGCCAGCTCAGATTGACCTTGCTGTTGGCAATGGCAATCGCCTTGGCGCCGACGGCACCATCAGCCAGTTGCCAGTGACCGCTGAAATAAATCATCAACAGCATGCCCATGGCACCGACAAAGTTGCCCAGGTAAACAATCAGCCAGTTTTTTAGCAGCTGGCCCAGTGTCACCTTGCCGTCGACAAAAGCCATGACAATCAGGTTATTACCAGTGAACAGTTCAGCCCCGGCAACCACAACCAGGATCAATCCAAGGCAGAACACCAGGCCGCCCATCAACCGTAACAGGCCACCGGCGATGCTGCCGGGATCATAGGTCACCACGGTGAAAAATGCTGCACCCAGAGCGATAAACGCACCGGCCAGCACCGCCAGAGCAAACACCTGCAAGGGGTCCCCCGTCGCCTTGGTGACGCCAAGCTGTTGTACACGGGCTGCAATCTGCTGCGGCGTGTAGGCATCCACTGAAAACTGATCCATCGGTGTCTCCTTTACCTCACTCAAGTTCATCATAAAGCCTGTGCAGTGCCGCTTGCCAGTTCGTCAATAAACAAATGTTTTTTCTGTCTTTTATTCAGTCAGCATCGTATAATGTCGGGTTTTACACCCCGCTTATCAGTTTTGCGTTCAAAACTGACCATCACAGGTTTATTCATGTCCACAGAACATCGTGAAACGATGCCCTCATTCAGTGAGTTAGGCATTGCCCCGGCTATTCTCAAAGCGATTCAGGAAGCCGGTTATGAAACCCCTTCCCCGATTCAGGCACAAAGCATTCCGCCATTACTGGAAGGCCGGGATCTGCTTGGGCAGGCGCAAACTGGTACCGGTAAAACCGCGGCCTTCTCACTGCCGCTGCTGAGCCGTCTTGACGGCAAACAGCAAGCGCCGCAACTACTGGTTCTGACACCAACCCGTGAACTCGCCATCCAGGTCGCAGAAGCCATTCAGGGCTATGGTCGCCATATCAAAAACTTCCATGTGTTGCCGATTTACGGTGGCCAGAGCATGGGCCTGCAACTGCGTGCGCTACAGCGTAATCCACAGGTAATTGTCGGCACGCCGGGCCGTATTCTGGATCACATCCGCCGCGGCAAACTGCAGCTCGACGCACTGCGTTCTCTGGTACTGGATGAAGCCGATGAGATGTTGCGCATGGGCTTTATTGATGACGTTGAAACCATCCTGCAGGAAACCCCGCAGGAACGTCAGGTTGCGCTGTTTTCAGCGACCATGCCCAAGCCGATTCACCGGGTCGCTCAACGTTATCTGCAAAATCCGGTTGAGGTACACATCAAGGCCAAAACCTCAACCGTCGATACCATTAACCAACGCTACTGGCAGGTGACGGGGCTGCATAAGCTGGATGCCCTCACACGGATTCTGGAAGTCGAAGATTTCGATGGCATGATTATCTTCGTACGCACCAAGAATGCGACCGTGGATCTGGCTGAAAAGCTGGAAGCACGGGGCTACGCGGCAGCGGCGATCAATGGTGACATGAATCAGGCGCTGCGCGAAAAGACCATCGAGAAAATGAAAGCCGGCCAGATCGATATTCTGGTCGCCACCGATGTCGCGGCGCGCGGTCTTGATATTGAACGCATGAGTCATGTGGTCAACTATGACATTCCCTACGATACCGAGTCCTACGTGCACCGTATCGGTCGCACCGGCCGTGCCGGCCGCAAAGGCGAAGCGATCCTGTTCGTTGCTCCCAGAGAAAAGCGCATGCTGGGTGCCATCGAGAGAGCCACCAAGCAGACCATTGCCCGCATGCAGCTGCCAAGCAGTGAAGATATCGCTGATCGTCGTGTGATGGCTTTTAAACAGCTATTGACCGAAACTATCGAATCACAGGATCTGGGCTTTTTTGAAACCCTGATTGCCCAGTATCAGGAAGAGCATAATGCTGACCCGCTGGAACTGGCTGGCGCCCTCGCCTTCCTGGTTCAGAAGCAACGGCCGCTGAATCCGGTGTCGCACACCAGCGAACGCAAAGCGCCCCGTGACAAGGCTGACAATGGCGAGCGACCACGTCGCGGTGATAAGCCCGTACGTGAACCGAGAGAACGCACTCGCCACCAGACCGAAGCCGGCATGATTACCTACCGGGTGGAAGTCGGCAGCGAGCATAAGGTCGAACCTAAACATCTGGTGGGTGCGATTGCCAATGAGGCTGGTCTCGACAGCCAGTTCATCGGCCGCATTTCGATTATGGACGATCACAGCTTTATCGATCTGCCGGAAGGCATGCCTAAAGACATCTTCCAGCACTTGCGTAAGATCTGGGTCAATCAGCATCAGCTGCAAATCAGTCTGGCTGAAAACGACGGTGAGAAACGGCCTGCTTCGCCCGGTTCACGCAAAATGCCAAGGAAAAACGGCCCGCGCAAAGCGGCCAAGGGCGGCAAAGCGCCTCAGGGTCGTCAGAAGCGCCGTTAAGTTTTTTTAAAACAGGCCGGAGAGCGCAATACTCTCCGGCTTCCTTCCTGCAAACCGGCATGCCACAATAAGCCGCATGCTGAATATCATCTGGATCGCCTTTTTTCTGATCGCCTTTGCGGTGGCACTGTTCAAGCTTATCGTGCTTGGCGATCAGATGGTGTTCTCCCAGTTGATGGAGGCCATGTTCGAACTGGCCAAAACCGCCTTTGAAATCTCCCTTGGGCTGACCGGTATTCTTGCTCTCTGGCTGGGTATTATGAAAATCGGTGAGCGCAGTGGCTTTGTTGATTTGCTTACGCGTGGCCTGACCCCGCTGTTCCAGCGACTGATGCCGGACATCCCCAGAAACCATCCGGCGCTTGGTTCGATGGTCATGAATATCTCCGCCAATGCGCTGGGCCTCGATAATGCTGCGACGCCATTGGGCATTAAAGCCATGAAAGAGCTGCAGGAACTGAACCCGTTCAAGGATACGGCCAGCAATGCCCAGATTCTCTTCCTGGTGATTAATACCTCGGCCGTTACCTTGTTCCCGGTCACCATCTTTACTTATCGAGCCCAGATGGGCGCCGCCAATCCGACTGATGTGTTTATTCCCATCCTGCTCGCCACCTACATGTCGACTTTGGTGGGTCTGTTAACCGTTGCCTGGGTACAGAAAATCAACCTGCTTGACCACGTCGTGCTTAGCTACCTGGGCGGTTTTACTCTGTTGGTCGTGGGCCTGCTTGGCTACTTTGCCAGCCTGTCACAGGAAACCATGCTGAGTCAGTCGGCGCTGATCAGTAATGTGATTCTGTTCTCTCTTGTCGTGATCTTTATCAGTGCCGCTGCACTGAAAAAAGTGAATGCTTACGAAGCTTTTATCGATGGTGCCAAGGAAGGCTTTGAAACGGCGGTCAGAATTATTCCTTATCTGGTGGCTATGCTGGTCGCCATCGGCGTGTTCCGTGCCAGTGGTGCACTTGAGCTGATCTTCGACGGCCTAAGAAGCCTGGTCCTGAGCATGGGCCTGGATGACAGATTTATCGATGCCATGCCGACGGCATTAATGAAACCGTTCAGCGGCAGTGGTGCTCGCGCGATGATGGTCGATACCATGCAGGCGTATGGTGCCGACTCTTTTGCCGGCCGCCTGTCTTCCATCGTACAGGGCAGCACCGAAACCACCTTTTACGTGTTGGCCGTGTATTTCGGCGCCGTCGGTATCAGAAACATCCGTCATGCGGTCGGCTGTGGCCTCGCCGCTGACTTTGCCGGTATTATCGCCGCGATTAGTGTCGCCTACTGGTTCTTCGGCTGATTGATATTATCCGCTGATTTCGCAGATGATCGCTGATTAATAAATAGTCAGTAGCCTAATGCAGGCGGCATGATTTATATGGTCTGTTGGCCTGATCTTCCGCTGTTGCTTACTCGCATTAATCTGTGAACATCCCTGTCATCTGCGGATAGAGAGTCACTCTGGGAAATAAAAAATATCCTCTTTAATCAGAGAAATATGCTATTTTTAGCACCCCGTTCAAACTCCTGCGCCTCGCCTGTTGCTGAGATTTCATGAGCCTCAAAACGGTATAACGTTTGTATGGAGATCCCATGATTGAAAGCGCTCATCCAGCCCCTTGAATCTACCTATGATCTGATAGCCGATGCACTGGCAGACAGAGGCTACTGCATTCTGCCGCAATTATTGCCGCCAGAACTGAGTATCGCCCTGCATCGTCGCGTGGCAAGACTGGACGATGCGGATTTCCAGCGCGCCGGTATCGGCCGTGATCTCGATTTTCAGTTAAATAACAGCGTTCGCCAGGATCAGACCCGCTGGCTGACTTCGGATAACCCCACAGATCGCGCTTATATCGACCAGATGGCTGATTTCAGGCTGGCGATCAACCGCCGCCTGTTTATGGGGCTGTTTGATTATGAATCGCATTATGCGCACTACCCGCCCGGCGCTTTTTACAAAAAACATCTGGATGCCTTTAAAGGACAATCCAATCGCGTGCTGACTACTGTGCTTTACCTGAATCCGGAATGGCAGGCTGATGATGGCGGCCAATTGCTGATTTATGCGCCGGATTCTGAAACCGTCATTGAAACGGTGAATCCCAACTTCGGTACATTTGTAATTTTCCTCAGTGAGCAATTTCCTCACGAAGTGGTCAAATCTTTGCGTGACCGTTACAGTATTGCGGGTTGGTTTCGATTACAGGATCCGCTGCAAGCCCCGGCGATATGAGTACTGATTTTTTTATTCACCAGCTCGGTCATCCGTTGCTCAGGCAGAAAGCCGAGCCAGTTGAAAGCATTGAAGATCCGGCATTTCAGCAACAGCTCGATGCCCTGTTGGCTTTTGTCATCGACAAAGGTGGCATGGGCATTGCGGCGCCGCAGATCGGTATCAGCCAACGTTTTTTTATTCTGTCTTCTCATCCCAATGACCGTTATCCCTATGCGCCCGATGTGCCGCCGTTTGCCGTGATTAACCCAGAGATTCTGGCCCATTCAGATACCACCACTAAGGATTGGGAAGGTTGTCTGAGCCTGCCCGGCATCCGCGGCCTGGTACCACGCTATGAATGGATTGACGTGCGTTACCAGACCTATCAAGGCGAGACGGTGGAAACACGCTACGAAGGCTTTATGGCACGTGTATTCCAGCATGAACTGGATCACCTTAATGGCCATGTCTTTATCGACCGGGTTGAATCAAGTCTGGAACTGATGATGGAACAGGAATGGCAAAAGCAGATTGCTCACCCCAGGCAGAAGAGCCACTCTGATCACTGAAATTCATTCGTATTGACGCCATAAATCCATCTCTCCCGCTATCAGTCGTTTCATCCCATTTAGCTATTATTCTCACTAGGCCAATCCGAGTACCTGCGATGGACTTTGCACGCCCTTCTTATATTTCATTTTTGAATTTATATATCTTTTAATATTACTTCCATTTATATAAAACCCAGGCAAAATAGGCATTTTTCTACTGTGGTGATAGAGATGGACTGGCAAGCATGGCTGACTTTGCTGCTCACAGCAGCGGTACTGGTCACACTTATATTGACTCAAATCAGACCGCATATCGCCATGCTCACTGCACTCACCGTGTTACTCCTGACCGGGGTACTCGAGCCTGGCGCCGCATTGGCCGGTTTCAGTAACAGTGGGCTGCTGACGGTGGCCGCCATGTTTGTCGTTGCCGCCGGGCTGCATGCTTCAGGCGGAGTCGACCTGTTTGTCAAATCGCTGATGGGCACACCGACTTCGATCAGGGGGGCCTATTTTCGTTTATTTACCCCCGTCGTAACCCTGAGTGCCTTTCTCAATAACACGCCTGTCATTGCGACCTTGATTCCCGGTGTGCTGGCCTGGTGTAAACGCATCAATATCGCACCATCAAAAATACTGATTCCGCTCAGTTATACCGCCATCCTCGGCGGCACCATTACCCTGATAGGCACCAGCACCAATCTGGTGGTGAACGGCCAATATCAGATGTTGACCGGTGAAGCCGGATTTTCATTGTTTTCAATTACCATCATCGGCCTGCCGGTTGCTGCGGCTGGGCTGATCTTCATGTGGCTGTTTTTCCCCAAATGGCTACCCGATCTGAGTAAAAGCCACCTGTTTGAAAACGTTCGTGAGTTTACCCTGGAAGTCATGGTCGAACCGGGCGGCCCGCTGGTCGGTAAAAGTATCTCAGAAGCCGGTTTGCGTGATCAGAAAAGCGTCTTCCTGGTGGAAATCGAGCGCGATGGTACCCTGCTGACCGCCGTGCCTTCCGAAGAACGTTTGCATGATAACGATCGACTTGTTTTTGCTGGCGATACCCAGGGCATCACTGATCTGCTGAGAATACGCGGTATTCTGCCCTCCAGCACAACTTATGAAAATCAGGTTATGGCTGCTGAACGTCCCGAAAGACGGCTGGTTGAAGCGGTCGTTTCGCCGCATTGTGCCTCAATTGGTGAAATTTTACGCGAAACCGCTTTTCTCGAGCGCTACGGTGCCGTCATTATGGCAGTAGCCCGGGACGGCGAACGCTTGCCGGGCAATATGAGCAATATCAAACTTCAGGCGGGTGATACCCTGTTGCTGGAAGCCCGGCCGGCTTTTGTCACCCGCCAGCGTTACAACAAAGATTTTTTACTCATTAATGATCTGGGCGAAGAATCACCCAATCATGATAAAGCCTACCTGGCCTGGGGCATATTGCTGACTCTGGTCACAGCAGCAGGTTTCGGCCTCATCAGCATGCTTACCGCAGCAATGACCGGTGCCATTCTCATGATTCTCAGCCGCTGCTGTTCGGTCAACCAGGCGGAAAGAAGTCTGGATTTGACCGTGATCCTGACAATTGCGGCTTCGTTTGCACTGGGGACAGCCATCGAAACCACCGGTCTGGCATCACTGCTGGCCGACAATATTATCGGCCTCAGTCAGGGTCAGGCATGGTTGCTTTTGTTACTGACCTATATCACGGTGTCGATATTAACCGAGCTCATCACCAATAATGCGGCCGCGATTCTGATGCTGCCGATTGTGCTGGGCATCACAGAACAGGCTGATCTCGCCAGTGAGCCCTTTGTATTCGCCATTATGATGGCGGCTTCTGCCAGCTTCGCCACACCGCTCGGCTATCAAACCAATCTGATGGTGTACGGTCCCGGCAATTATCATTTTATGGATTTCATCCGGGTCGGCTTACCAATGAACCTGTTTATCGGTGGACTAACGGTGACACTGATTATGTTTATGTTTCCTTTCTAGCAGACAACTCAGCGTTTTCTCTGACTGAAAGTCAGTGTGACTGTATGCTGGTGAGACAATTTCAAAGGATGAATCAATGGGACAAAAACTGACTGAATTATCTGAACGCCTGATTGAATTTATCAGGGAACAACACCTGTTTTTTGTCGGCACGGCGACCGAAGACAGTCGCGTTAATATCTCGCCCAAGGGCATGGATTCATTACGGGTGATGAATAGCCGACGGATAATCTGGCTCAATGTCACCGGCAGCGGCAACGAGACTGCCGCCCATGTACAGTTAAATCCCCGGATGACACTGATGTTTGCTGCCTTTAGCGGCAGGCCGATGATTCTCAGAGTCTACGGTACGGCCCGCGTCATCCATCAAAAAGACCCGGAGTGGTCTGGTCTGTATTCACTGTTTGATCCCCTGCCCGGCGCCCGTCAGGTTTTCGACCTTGATATCGATCTGGTTCAGACTTCCTGTGGCATGGCCGTGCCGCTGTTTGACTATGCCGGTGATCGTGAACAGCTTAACCGCTGGGCTGAAAAGCAGGGGGAAGTCGGTATCCGGGAATACTGGCGTCAGAAAAACCAGCAGAGTATTGACGGTCTCAACACCGATATCGTTAAAAACAATCTCGATTGATCAGCCAAACATCAGACCGACGAACTCGCTCAGTTTTTTGGACCGCTCCGGGTTGCGTAAAGCCTGCATCACCGGTTCACGCATGCCCGGCACAAACACCAGGTCGGCCAGTAACTGGCTGAAGCCCTCATAACCCGCCTCATTATGCGCCAATTGCTCCACATAGAGCTGGCACAAGGACGGCTGCTGTAATGAACGCCAGCAACGCCCAGCCAGCACCGCCAGTATCTCAATATGCTGACTGCAGGTATGTTTGAGCACGTGCTTTACCATCTGGTCGACCAGTCCTCTGGCCGGGCTGTTGGAAGCAGCACGCAGGCAGGCGCAGATCATATTGATATCAGGCTGTTTTTTTTCCAGTTGCACATCGACCCATTGCGCCAGCACTTCGACGATACCCGCGGCCGGCTCAGCATTTTCCAGAAAGGTACTGAGTACATTAAACGGCTCAAAAGGAATACGCGGCAGCGTTTCTATCAGTCCCAGTGTTTCCTCGTTATCATCGAGTCTGACTGCGACATCGGCCACGCCCTGCATGCCCAGCTGATTCCAACTGTCCATTGGCCTTTTGCCTGTGAAATAAGCATAGGCATCGGCGAAATACGATGAAGGCTTGAGTGCCAGACTTTTGGTCGCCTGGGCATTGAAAGCCGCCATTTTGTCTTCACGCGGGCTAAAGGTATAGGGACTGTCTTTGAGCGCGCCTTCAATCTGTTT
The DNA here is from genome assembly GCA_965229455.1 of uncultured Methylophaga sp. GTDB lineage: Bacteria > Pseudomonadota > Gammaproteobacteria > Nitrosococcales > Methylophagaceae > Methylophaga. Next base: position 750,785 of record OZ245877.1, on the reverse strand, counting down.
GCCGTCTGCAGCAGCCAGCATGCACTCGCCCACCCGCTCCAGCAGCATCACCAGAAACTCATCGCGGGCTGACTGCAGCAACAGTCCCTGTTCATCCAGCGGAAACTTCAGAAACCAGACATAATGCTTATCTGCCGCATCCGGATGCCAGAAGATGACACCGAACAAAGCGCTGCGCTGAAACGGTAAAGGATAGGGCTTTGTTGCCCACTCAAAACTGACAAACTGATCCGGGCTGAGCTTGGTGACCCGTCGCCCCATATCAAACACGCGATACCTGGCACCACTGTGGTGCAGGAACTCACTCAGGGTCGTTATCTGCTTTTCTGCCATGCGGTATCAGGTGCGGTATTCAGCGTTGATTTTGACGTAGTCGTAGGAGAAATCGCAGGTCCAGACACTATCTTCTGCCTGACCGCGTCCCAGCCAGACGGTGATATCAATCTCGGCTTCATCCATCACGGACTGACCTTTCTGCTCCGTGTAGTCACTGGCAGGCTGCCCCTTGTCTACAATACAGACGTCGCCGATATGGATAGTCACCGTGCTGACATCAAGATTAGCAATACCGCTACGACCTACTGCTGCCAGAATCCGTCCCCAGTTGGGATCAGAAGCAAACAGGGCAGTCTTAACCAGCGGCGAATGGGCAATCGCATAAGCCGCCATTCGACATTCTTCCTGGCTTTGCCCCTGCTTCACATTGATCGAAATAAACTTGGTTGCGCCTTCACCATCACGCACCACAGCCTGCGCCAGATAACGGCAGATCTCTATCAAAGCACTGAGTAAACGCTCACCTTCTTCACTGGTAATACTGTCGATAAGTTTGTTATCGGCTTTCCCGGTAGCGACCAGCACGCAGGCATCATTGGTCGAAGTATCACCATCGACAGTGATGCGGTTGAACGACTGGTTCATCGCCTTATGCAGCATGGTGGTCAATACGGCATGGCTGACCGCGGCATCGGTGGTGATATAAGCGAGCATAGTGGCCATATCCGGACGGATCATGCCTGAGCCTTTGGACATACCGGTTATGGTCACCGTCTTTCCGCCCAGTTCCAGTTGCATCGATCTGGCTTTGGCGACGGTGTCCGTCGTCATGATGGCCTGAGCTGCCTGCAACCAGTTGTTTTCGGACAGCTTGTCTTTCGCTTCGGGCAATACCGCGGTAATTTTTTCAACCGGTAGCGGCTGACCAATCACACCCGTAGAGAATGGCAGGACGGCACTGGCATCAACACCGGTGAGTTCAGCGACCGCCTGACAGCATTGTTTTGCCGCCTGCATACCGCTTTCGCCGGTACCGGCATTGGCATTACCGGAGTTAATCAGCAGATAGCGGCTGGCGGCCTGTTTCTGGTTATGTCTTGCCAGGATCACCGGTGCTGCACAGAATGCATTGCGAGTGTAGACAGCAGCTGTTTCGCTACCTTCCGCCAGTTCCATCAGGACCACATCCTGACGGCCGGGCTTTTTAATGCCGGCACCGACTGTCGCGAGTTTGACACCGGCGACCGGTAGCAGATCTTCTTCGGTAGGTGCAGTCAGATTCACTGCCATTAATTGATGGCTCCACAGCAATGTTTGAATTTTTTACCACTGCCACAGGGACAGGGATCATTACGGCCGACTTTGCTGCCATCACGTGTGTAGGGCTGTGAAGCCTTTGGAGCTTGTTCTGCGGGTTCTTCCTGCCCCATTTTCTGCGCATCTTCATGCTGATACTGAACATCTTCAGCGGGCTTGCGCTGCTGGTCCACTGCTTCAACGTCTTCAGGCGCCCTGACCTGGACCCGTGACACAATTCGAATGACCTCATGCTTGATATTGTCCAGCATGGTAGTAAACAGACTGAAGGATTCACGCTTGTATTCCTGCTTGGGATCTTTCTGCGCATAACCACGCAGATTGATACCGGTGCGCAGGTAATCCATCTGTGCCAGATGCTCCTTCCACTGGCTGTCGAGTGTCTGCAGCATCACTGCTTTCTCGAAGTGACGCATCAGTTCTTCACCGACCGTTTCTTCTTTGGCTTGGTAGGCTTTCTCGGCTTCTTCCAGAATGCGCTCACGCAGGCTTTCTTCATGCAGGCTGTCGTCATTCTCCAGCCAGTCACTGATATCAAGCTCCAAAGCGTATTCGTCGCGCAGCGCCTGTTCCAGACCGGCGACATCCCATTGCTCATCAATGCTGTTGGGCGGAATATAGATACTGATGGTGTCATTGATCACGGTGTCACGCATCGAAGCAATAGTTTCCGACACATCTTCCACAGCCATCAATTCATTGCGCTGTTCATAGACGACCTTACGCTGGTCGTTGGCAACATCATCGAATTCCAGCAGTTGTTTACGAATATCAAAGTTGTGACCTTCGACTTTACGCTGGGCATTCTCGATAGCACGGGTCACCCAGGGGTGTTCGATGGCTTCGCCTTCTTCCATGCCCAGTTTCTGCATCAGACCGGCCATACGCTCTGAGGCAAAGATCCGCATCAGGTTATCTTCCAGTGACAGATAAAAGCGGGTGGAGCCCGGGTCGCCCTGACGACCGGAACGACCGCGAAGCTGGTTGTCGATACGACGGGACTCATGACGCTCAGTCCCGATAATATGCAAACCGCCCGCAGCCAGTACTTTGTCATGGCGATTCATCCAGTCGGCACGGATTTTTTCTTTGGTCTCTTCCGATGCGTCTTCCGGCAGTTCTTCAAGCTCGGCTTCCAGGCTGCCGCCCAGGACAATATCGGTTCCCCGACCCGCCATGTTGGTGGCAATAGTCACTGCACCAGGACGGCCGGCGTTCGCGATGATCTGGGCTTCTTTTTCGTGAAACTTGGCATTGAGAACTTCATGTTTGATCTTGGCTTTATTCAATAAGCCCGACAGCAGTTCTGAGCTTTCGATCGATGCAGTACCAACCAACACAGGTTGTTGGCGTTTCTGGCAGTCCTGAATATCTTCCAGGATGGCCTGAAATTTTTCCTGGCCAGTCAGGTAAATACGGTCGGCTTCATCCTTACGCTGCATTTCCTTGTGGGTCGGGATCACCACTACTTCCAAACCGTAAATTGAGTTAAGCTCGAAAGCTTCGGTATCAGCAGTACCAGTCATACCGGACAACTTGTTGTAGAGCCGGAAATAGTTCTGGAAAGTGATCGATGCCAGGGTCTGATTTTCGTTCTGGATTTTGACCCCTTCCTTAGCCTCCACTGCCTGGTGAAGCCCCTCAGACCAGCGGCGGCCAGGCATACTTCGGCCGGTAAACTCATCGACGATGACAATCTGGTTATCCTGCACCATGTAATCCACATCACGCTGGAACAGGACGTGAGCACGCAGGGCTGCTGTGACATGGTGCATCAGGCCGATATTGGCGGCATCATAGAGGCTGGCATCCTCATCCAGCAGACCTGCTTCGGTCAGCAGTTTCTCTATTTTCTCGTGGCCATCTTCGGTGAAGTGTACCTGTTTGTTCTTTTCATCGACGGTGTAGTCACCGGGTTTGGTCACTTCCTCGCCCTCACCGTCCTGTTTATCAAGATGAGGAATCAGAGTATTGATCTGCTGATACAGCGCTGAGCTGTCTTCCGCCGGACCGGAAATAATCAATGGTGTCCGCGCCTCGTCGATCAGAATCGAGTCGACCTCGTCGATCACCGCAAAATTGAGACCGCGCTGGACTTTTTCCTCAATCCGGAAAGCCATATTGTCGCGCAGGTAATCAAAGCCGAATTCGTTGTTGGTACCGTAGGTAATATCGCAGGCATAAGCCTGACGGCGATCTTCATTATTAAGACCACCGACTATCACCCCGGTGCTCAGGCCCAGAAAGCCATAGAGTTTACTCATCCATCCGGCATCACGACGCGCCAGGTAATCATTGACGGTGATGACATGGACACCCTCACCAGGCAGGGCATTGAGGTAAACCGCCAGTGTGGCCACCAGTGTTTTACCCTCACCGGTTTTCATTTCGGCAATTCTGCCATCGTTCAGGACCATACCACCGATCATCTGTACATCGAAGTGGCGCATACCCAGTACCCGTTTACTGGCTTCACGGACTACCGCGAAGGCTTCGGGGAGGATATCGTCGAGACTTTTGCCGTCGCTCAGTTGCTGACGGAATTCATCCGTTTTGGCCTTGAGTGCATTATCATCGAGTTTTTCGATATTGGCTTCGAGCGCGGCAATGTCGTCTACCACCTTACGGAGCTTTTTCAGTACCCGCTCGTTGCGACTGCCAAATATCTTGCTGAAAAACTTGCTTACCATGATTTCGCCTTAGTTTGTGTTGTTACGGCGCGAACACCGGAAATAATTCTCAAATCGCGTGATTATAGCGCGGACCCGAGGACGGATTGAAGCCTGCCCAGTCGAAATGGAGACGTACTCCCGGGAATACAAGGGGAGCAGCGTTATTTGATGAAGTTGTAGGGATTGACGTGCTGACCGTCACGCAACACTTCAAAGTGCACGTGAGGTCCGGTAGAGCGTCCTGTTGAGCCCATCAGAGCCAGGGTTTCGCCTTTACTGACACGGTCCCCTTTTTTCACCTTGATGGTTTTATTATGCGCGTACCGGGTGACGTAGCCGTTACCATGATCGACTTCAACCAGACCGCCGTAACCACCGCGTTCGCCAACCCAGGTTACAATGCCATCGGCGACGGCCATCACGTCACTGCCTGATTTAGCGGCAATATCCAGGCCATCGTGAAAGGTTTTTTTACCGTTGAACGGGTCGATACGGTAACCATAGAATGACGACACCCAGCCATCCTCGACCGGTTTGCCGGTTGGGATGCTGGCAGCAATAGTGTCCTCGGTCAGCAGGTATTGCTCCAGGGCCGCCAGCGCTTCTTCCTGTGTGCGAAGCTCATCGGACAATGACTGTATACCGCGGTCGAGGGCTTCACTGCTCAGCGGCATACCATCCTGATCGATACCGCCGAGAGCCGGATGTTCATCAAGCGAAAAAGCCGCACTGTCGAAACCGGCAATTTCCGCCAGCCGTTCACTGAACATGCGCAGACGTATCGTTTCTGCCTGCAGTCCACCCAACTGGCGGGCATAGAAATCAGTGACAGTGGCATCATCTTCACTGACCTGAACATCATCAGATGGCGTAAAAGTGCTGGAAGAACTGAGAGAGGGTGTGGGGTTGAACTGAGCGGGTTTGGCGTTGTTATGCATCCAGTTAGCGAAGCTGTAGCTGCTGATACTGACCAGGCTCACCAGAACGGCTGCCAGCACCAGCAGCTTTGATCGCGTCAGATGCCAGTGCTTATGTGTCTTACTGTTTGAGGATATAATGATAACCTGCATTTTTATCCTTTCTCAGTGATAGTTAATCATGTCTCAAAAACCCGAGCGTTTAGAGCAAGTCTACAAACACAACAGCCAGTTCAAATGGTTGTCTGCACGCGCCCGGGAACTGGACAAGCTTAACATCATTTTGCAGAAAAGCTTGCCTTTACAATTCGTCAATCACTGCCGGCTCGCCAACATCAGCGGCGACAAGGTGATTCTGCAAACTGACAAAGCGGCCTTTGCCAGTTTACTGCGTTTCCAGGCCCCGCAAATCTGCAAAGCACTATCAACGCATTTACCTGAGCCGGTAAGCCGACTCGATGTCAAAGTCCGGCCGTTGACAACCATCAGCCGGCCGGACCAGGAAAATCATTTACATTTATCTACGAAAACAGCGGCACTTATCGAAAGCACCGCTGCGGAAATCGAGGACGGTCCGCTAAAAACCGCCCTGAACAAACTGGCGAAACGTCAGAAAGACTGAGTTTAACTGGTGAGTGACGCTGCGGGACGACTGAAAAGAATGGGGGCGTCTTTGTCGTCTTCGAAGCTGACCAGTTCCCAGGCATCTTCCTGAGCCAGCAGTTTGCGCAAGAGTTTGTTGTTGACTTCATGGCCGGATTTGTAGCCACTGAAGGCACCGATCAGGCTGTGACCCAACAGATATAAATCGCCAATGGCATCCAGCACTTTGTGTCGAACAAATTCGTCTTCGTAACGCAGGCCATCTTCGTTGAGGACCCGGTAATCGTCGACGACAATGGCATTATCCATGCTGCCGCCCAGTGCCAGATTGTTCTCACGCAGTTTTTCGATATCTTTCATGAAGCCGAAAGTACGAGCCCGACTGACTTCGCGGACAAATGATGTGGAGGAGAAGTCAACATCAACCTGTTGCGGTCGTCCGGTAAAGGCGGGGTGTTCGAAATCGATGGTGAAAGAGACCTTGAACCCATCAAACGGTTCAAACCTGGCCCACTTGTCACCGTCCTCAAGCACCACTGGCTTCTTGATACGGATAAACTGCTTGGCGACATTCTGCTCTTCGATACCGGCTGACTGTACCAGGAACACAAACGGTCCGGCACTACCATCCATGATCGGGACTTCTGGCGCATTCAGATCGATGTAGGCATTATCGATGCCAAGACCGGCAAAGGCAGACAGCAAGTGTTCAACCGTCGAGACACGCTGACCGTGCTCAATGAGGGTTGTCGACAATGCGGTTTCACCCACGTTTTCGGCCTTTGCCTGGATCTCCACCACCGGGTCGAGATCAACTCGGCGGAAAATAATGCCTGTATTGGGGGCAGCCGGACGCAGGGTGAGATAGACCATCTCGCCGCTATGTAGACCGACACCGGTGGCACGAATCACATTCTTCAATGTTCGTTGCTTGATCACGGTGCATTACCCCCTTATACAATTACAGATCAAATAATATTACCATAAGCAGAACTTCACCAGCCAACTTTACAGTTTTTTACACTCAGTCTGCCTGGCGACGCAGGAAGGCTGGAATATCCAGGTAATCCATGTTGACATCGCCATTAGCCACTTGTTTCTGCTGACTGTCTTTCTCTTTACGGATCACAGTCGGCTCGTCGTAGTCGATATCCACCGGTTTTTTGACAATCTCAATCTGCGGTGACTCAGCTTCCGGTGCTTTGGCAACGGCAACTCTTTCACCACCCAGACCGGTCGCTACCACGGTGACGCGCAATTCATCCGTCATATCCGGGTCGATGACCGTACCGACCACGACAGTAGCGTCATCAGAGGCGAATTCTTTGACGGTATTACCGACTTCTTCAAACTCGCCAATGCTCATATCAAGACCCGCTGTAATATTAACCAGCACACCCCGGGCACCGGCCAGATCGACATCTTCCAGCAGTGGGCTTGAGACAGCCAGTTTAGCGGCTTCACGGGCACGATTTTCACCGGACGCATGACCGGTTCCCATCATCGCCATGCCCATTTCGGACATCACAGTACGAACGTCAGCAAAGTCGACGTTAATCATACCTTCTCGGGTAATCAGCTCAGCAATGCCCTGAACTGCGCCCAGCAACACATCGTTAGCAGCTTTGAAAGCGTTCAGCAGGGTCATGTCTTTACCCAACACTTTCAGCAGCTTTTCATTGGGAATGGTGATCAGCGAATCGACATGCTGACCCAGTTCCTCAATACCAGCCTGGGCGATTTTCATGCGTTTGCCGCCTTCAAATGGGAACGGCTTGGTCACTACTGCCACGGTCAGAATCCCCATTTCTTTGGCGACCTGAGCCACTACGGGTGCTGCTCCGGTACCGGTACCACCACCCATGCCGGCAGTAATGAACACCATATCGGCACCATCAATGACATCCATAATGCGTTCGCGGTCTTCCAATGCTGCCTGACGGCCGACATCCGGATTGGCACCGGCGCCCAGCCCTTTAGTGATGTCCGTACCCAGTTGCAGTTGCGTGGTCGCAGAGCTTTTACGCAATGCCTGAGCATCGGTATTGGCACTGATGAAGTCCACGCCTTCAATCTGGTTGACCACCATGTGTTCCAGGGCGTTACCGCCACCACCGCCGACACCGATTACTTTGATGACCGCGTTTTCTGTATATGTATCAATCAATTCAAAAGTCATAGTTTTCTCCCCCTAAAAATTGTTCAATTCAGCACACTGAATGACTCAGCTTAAAAATTCCCCTGGAACCAGCTTTTCATTCTTGACAACATGCCTTTAAACCCGTCACTTACTCTGATTTCACCATGCCCCGGGGCATGTTCCTCGTTGCCGAATAACAGCAACCCGACACCCGTGGCATGGATAGGATTACGCACCACATCAACCAGTCCCCCGACGTGTTGTGGTACGCCCAGACGCACAGGCAGATGGAAGACTTCTTCAGCGAGTTCGATGACGCCTTCCATTTTGGAACTACCGCCTGTCAGCACGATGCCGGCAGCCAGCATTTCCTCAAATCCACTGCGACGCAGTTCAGCCTGAACCAGCATCAACAGCTCCTCATAACGTGGTTCCACGACCTCAGCCAGGGTTTGTCTGGCCAGTTGTCGTGGTGGCCGGTCGCCGACACTGGGCACTTCGATGGTTTCATCTTCACGTGCCAGTTGGGTCAACGCACAGGCGTATTTGATCTTGATTTCTTCGGCGTATTGCGTCGGTGTCCGCAACGCGACCGCGATGTCATTAGTCACCTGGTCACCGGCAATCGGAATCACCGCGGTATGACGAATGGCGCCATCGACAAACACGGCAATATCGGTAGTGCCACCACCGATGTCGATAATGCAGACACCCAGTTCTTTTTCATCCTGATCCAGCACTGAATAACTGGAGGCCATCTGCTCCAGAATGATGCCGTCTACATGCAGGCCGCAGCGCTCAATACATTTGGTTATATTCTGGGCAGCACTGACCGCACCGGTAATCAGATGCACCTTGGCCTCCAGACGAACCCCGGACATGCCAATCGGCTCACGGATACCTTCCTGATTATCGATAATGAATTCCTGTGGCAAAACATGGAGCAGTTGCTGATCGCCCGGGAAATGCACGGCGCGGGCTGCGTCCAGTACCCGATCCAGATCACCCTGGGTCACTTCTTTATCCCGAATCGCCACGGTCCCATGGGAGTTCAGACTGCGGATGTGACTGCCGGCAATACCAGCAAAGACTGAATGGATCTGGCAGCCTGCCATCAGCTCAGCCTCTTCAATCGCACGCTGGATTGACTGCACGGTGGACTCGATATTGACCACCACGCCTTTTTTCATGCCCCGGGCCGGATGCGAACCGATACCGATGATCTCCAGCTGGTTTTCATTGGGGCCGGCATCCAGAATCGGCGCCGCCACAATCGCCACCACCTTGGAGGTGCCGATATCCAGTCCGACGATGAGCTCTCTCTCGTTACGTTTCGACATTACACAGTCCCATTAAAATCAGGTTGCTGGCCATCTTTCCAGACCACGGCCAGCCCGTTGGTATAACGCATATCAATTTCTTTAATCTGTTCTCTGAAGCTGCTCAGACCACTGCGATAGACATCGATAAAGCGCTGTAGCCGGGCATCGCCCTCAGCACGCCCCAACTTCAGATGCAGCCCTTCATTAAAATCCACTTGCCAGGCGCGGCGTTTATCCATGCTGATCGCGGTCACGCGGAGTCCCAGTGTTTTCAGCTCTTTCTGAATATCCACGAGTCTTCTGGCCATCAGTTCACTGGTGCCCTCCGGGCCATTCATCTGCACCAGACCGGTGGGAATGGTATTCAGCGCCGGTCTGAATACGCCGCCGAGACTGTTCACCAGACCATCTTCATTCCAGCGCGCCACCGCTTTATGTTCTTCAACCACCAGATGCAATGTATCCGGCCAGATACGTCTGACCTGAATCTGTTTAATCCAGGGCAACGCTTCACCGGCTGCGCGGATACTGGCGACATCGACATCCAGAAAGCTGCCACGGACATACGGCGACACCGCCTGTACCAGTTCATCCCGATCCACATGGCGGATATCGCCCTCCACGGTGACATGCTTCACCGGTAGCGTGTTTGCCTCGTATAAATAGGCACCGCTACCGATGATCATCATGACAACCACTATCGCCACGGCTTGCTTCAGTGACTGTTTCCAGTCTCTGGGCTGGCTGGCTTTGGCTTCAGTCATGCTCGCACCCCGTTTTGGTCTGGTCACCACCATCAGCATGACTCCCTGACACTGGTTTCCAGAATGCGCCAAACCAGATCATCAAAATCAATACCAGCCTGTTTGGCTGCCATCGGCACCAGACTGTGGTCGGTCATGCCCGGCACGCTATTGGCTTCCAACAGATAAAACTCACCTTTACCGTCGCGCATAAAATCAACCCTGCCCCAGCCAGACATGCCCAGTCCGTCAAAAGCTTTCAAGGCCAATTGCTGCATCTGCTGTTCACTGTCTGAATCCAGTCCACAGGGGCACAGATATTCGGTTGAATTCGATTGATACTTGGCTTCGAAGTCATAAAATTCGCGAGGCGTTTTAAGGCGGATAGCCGGTAAAGGCTCACCATCCAGAATCGCGACGGTGTATTCCTCACCCTGAATCCACTGCTCGGCAATCACATCGGCGTCGTATTGCAATGCCAGTTCAATCGCCTGCTTGAGTTCATCCACGGTTTTGACCTTACTCATACCGATGCTGGAGCCTTCATTGACTGGCTTGATAATCAGTGGCAGTCCCAGACGGGAAACCAGCATCCCGGCATCGCTATCAGCGCTGACACGGGCAAAACCGGCGGTGGGCAGACCCTGCTGGATCCAGTTGTTTTTGCTGATGCGTTTATTCATTGACAGCACCGAAGCGGCCACACCACTTCCGGTGTAGGGCAGATTCACCGCCTGCAAAAAGCCCTGAATTTCACCATCTTCGCCACCACGTCCATGCAGCACGATAAAGGCCCGATCAAACTGACCACTGCCCAGTTTGTGGCAGATATCAAAGCTGACATCGATGCCATATGCATCAACGCCTTTACGCTGTAAACCAGCCAGCACGGCCTTGCCACTGATCAGCGAAATTTCACGCTCAGCGCTGCGACCGCCCATCAGCACGGCAACCCGTCCGAATTCTGCAGCATTCTCAATACGGCGGCTCATGCACTGGCCTCCCCGATGATATGTACTTCCGGTGTCAACCGTACGCCCTGCAACTGTTCCACTTTGTCCTGAACCAGATAAATCAGGTTTTCTATATCCGCTGCCGTGGCAGTGCCATCATTAACAATAAAGTTGGCATGTTTGCTCGATACACTGGCGCCACCCACGGTCAGTCCCTTGAGCTGACTGCTTTCGATCAGTCGTCCTGCAAAATCCCCCTCAGGATTGCGAAATACTGAACCGGCGCAGGGCTGATTAGTGGGCTGGCTGGCATTACGTTTTTTCAACAGATCGCGAATCAGATCGGTTTCAGTGCTGGCATCACCCTGCTCAAACTGCATGCTGGCAGCGACAAACCATTCGCCCTCTGGCAAAGCCACATGACGATAATGCACATCAAAATCGGCCAATGGACGCTGACGCAGTTCGCCAGATCTGTCTATCGTGGTCACACTGCTGACAAAGTCCCAGGTTTCACTGCCATGAGCACCGGCATTCATTGCCAGCGCGCCGCCCAATGTGCCGGGAATGCCAGCAAACCATGCCGCGCCTTTGAGGCCGGCCTTGGCGACCTGCTTGGCGAGTTTGCTGCAATAAAGACCCACTTCGGCTTCCACGGTGTTGCCTTCGATATCAATATTCTGCAAGGCGCCTGCAGTCACAATCACGGTGCCGTTAAAACCACCATCACGCACCAGCAGATTACTGCCGAGTCCCAGCCAGAGCACCGGTTCATCGGCTGGCAACTGCTGCAGAAAGACCGCCAGATCAATCGCATCTGCCGGGCGGTAGAGTTGTTTCGCCTCGCCGCCGACACGCCACGAGGTATAGCGCGCCAACGGTTCATGCTGTTTGAGTTCGCCTCTTAAAGTCCGCTGCAAGGCCATCATTCAGCACCTCCGCTCAAGACTTCGGGCAGCGCCTGTGCCATCCGGCCAATATCACCGGCGCCCAGGGTCAGCAGCACATCACCGTCCTGCAACAGGCTTGGCAATACAGTGAACAGCGCCTCTTTATCTTCAGCAAACACCGGCTCGACCTGACCACGCAGACGGATTGCCCGACACAGGCTGCGCGCATCAGCTCCGGCAATTTTAGCTTCGCCTGCCGGATACACTTCCAACACCACCAGGACATCAACCGATGACAAGACCTGAGCAAAGTCTTCGAACAAATCACGGGTACGGGTATAACGATGCGGCTGGAATACCACGACCAGCCGGTTCTCCGGCCAGCCGCCACGGGTTGCAGCCAGCGTGGCAGCGATTTCTGTAGGATGATGACCATAGTCATCAATCAACATTGCTTCACCGCCGTCTGCTTTGACCGGTCCCAGCAAGTTGAATCGGCGGCCAATGCCGTCAAATTTCAGCAAGGCTCGCTGGCAGGCTTCAATCTTGACCTGCAGGTTACGGGCAACGGCCATCGCCGCCGTTGCATTCAAGGCATTATGCAGACCGGGCATATTCAGGGTGATAGGGAAACGTTCACCGCTCTGCTTTTCAATCACAGTAAAAAAGCTCTGACCCTGACGCTGGGTCAGATCCACCAGTTGATAATCCGCCTCTTCATCCTGCCCATAGGTTATGAACGGCCGGGTGACTTCGGTCAGCAAGTCCTTAATCACCGGATCATCCAGACACATCACCGCGAGCCCATAAAACGGCAGGTGATGCAGGAACTCAACAAAGGTCGCTTTGAGTTTGTCGAAGCTGCCTTCATAAGTCGCCATATGGTCCTGATCGATATTTGTGACCACCGCGATCATTGGCTGCAGATACAGGAACGACGCATCACTTTCGTCGGCTTCAGCGACAAGATAACGTCCGGTACCGAGACGGGCATTACTGCCGGCGCTGTTAAGACGTCCACCGATCACAAAAGTCGGATCCAAATCGCCTTCACTGAGTAGGCAGGCAATCAGGCTGGTTGTAGTGGTTTTGCCATGAGTGCCGGCGACTGCAATGCCGTAGCTGAAACGCATCAGCTCGGCCAGCATTTCTGCGCGCGGCACCACTGGGATATATTGCTCACGTGCGGCCTGTAACTCCACATTATCTTCGGTCACAGCGGTAGTGACGACGACCACATCGGCGCCTTTTAGATAGTCCGGATCATGACCAATCATGATGGTGGCGCCCAGGGTACGCAGATGCTTGATCAGGCTGTTTTCAGCCAGATCACTGCCCGTCACCTGATAGCCGAGGTTGAGCAGTACTTCGGCAATACCGCCCATACCCACACCACCGATACCGATGAAGTGAATATGCTTGACCCGGCTTTGCATGGCTGAGGTTAATCTATCCATGGGCATACTCCAGACACAGATCGGCAATCCGTGTCGCACTGCCGATTTTCGCGACTTGTCTCGCCGCATTAGCCATGGTTAATAATCCTTCTCTGTCTTGATCAAACTGACGCAGGCTGACTGACAACGCGTCTGCTTTGAGCTGATCGTCCGCAATCAGCGTGGCCGCGCCGGCATCGACCAATAGCGCCGCATTGTGCGTCTGATGGTCATCCACTGCATAGGGGTATGGCACCAGAATCGATGCCACACCGGCTGCCGCGACTTCGGCCACGGTCAACGCACCTGCCCGGCAGATAACCAGATCTGCCCAGCTGTAAGCTGCTGCCATATCAGCAATAAAATCAGTAATTTCAGCTTCCACACCTGCCTGGCTGTAAGCACTTCGACAGGCTTCAATATGTTTCTTGCCACATTGATGGCGCACTTCTGGCCGCTCGTTTGTGTCCATCAGTTGTAGCGCTACCGGCACTACCTCATTCAGGGTTCGAGCCCCCAGGCTGCCGCCTAAAACCAGCAGTTTGAGTCGGCTCATATCCACACTCTGACGCAGGTGCGGCATCGGCAGATCTTCAATCTGTTTACGCACCGGATTACCTACCCACTCAGCCTCGACTTTGTTATCAAAACTGTTGGGGAAACCGGTGAGTACCCGTTTTGCGATTTTTGCCAGCAGGCGATTGGTCAGACCCGGAATCGCATTCTGCTCATGAATCAGTAGCGGTTTTTTCAAAAGCCAGGCCGCCACACCACCGGGCCCGGAAGCAAAACCACCCAGTCCGATCACCACATCAGGGTTAAACACCCGCATCAGACGCCATGCCTGCCAAACCGCCTTGATGACACGAAACGGCGCCATCAGCCAGCCGAGCGTACCGTTACCACGCAGCCCAGCCACCTTGATAAAAGTCAGCGGGTAGCCTGCCTTAGGCACCAGCTCAGACTCGATGCCTCTCTGTGTACCAATCCAGCTCACTTCTACCTCACGCTGTTTCAGTTCATCAGCGACTGCCAGTGCCGGGAACACGTGACCACCGGTGCCACCGGCCATGATCATGACTTTGACTGTCTTCGTCGTCATCGTCTGATCCTTGCCGAGGCTTTCTCGGGTAGCCGGGTTTCCATATCGACACGGAACAGCAATGCAATCGCCACGCAGACAATCACCAGACTACTGCCGCCATAACTCATCAATGGCAGGGTCAGGCCTTTGGTGGGCAATGCGCCCATGTTGACGCCAATATTGACGCAGGCCTGCATGCCCAGCCAAATGCCGATACCGTAGGCCACCTGGGCACCAAATACCTGACCTGCCATTTCTGCAGCGCGGCCAATCGCCAGTGCCCGCCAGATAAAGATGAAAAACAGCACAATTACTGCCAGCGCGCCGACCAGCCCCAGTTCTTCAGCCAGTATCGAATACAGAAAGTCAGTGTGGGCTTCAGGCAGGTAGAACAGCTTCTGCATACTGCTGCCAAGCCCCACACCCAGCCAGTCACCTCGGCCAAAGGCAATCAGCGCCTGGGTCAACTGAAACCCCGCCCCGAAGGGATCAGCCCAGGGGTCCATAAAACTCTGCAAACGTTCCAGCCGGTATGGCGCTACCCAGATCAGCATCGCGAACAACCCCGCCATCACGGCAATCAGTGCGGCGAAGACATCCAGCCTTGCGCCGCCCAGAAACAGCATCGCCAGCACCGTAGACATGATCACCACCATCGATCCCATATCCGGCTGCAAGAGGAGTAACAAAGCCGCCACCCCCAATAACATCAGTGGGGCGAGTACTTTGAGAAAGGAGGTGTGCAACTGACCATGGTGACGCTGCAGATAATCGGCAATGTAGAGGATGGCAAAAAGCTTTATAACCTCCGCTACCTGCAGATTCACCGGCCCCAACGGCAGCCAGCGACTTGCGCCGTTGACCTCCCGGCCAATGCCGGGAATCAGAACCAGAACCAGCATAAACACACCAAACATTAATAGTTGTGGCGCAATTCGTTGCCAGACAGCCAGTCTGATCGACACTACTGCCCAGGCCGCGCCCAGGCCGGCGACTGCAAAGACCACCTGTCGAATGAAATAGAACAATGGCTGCCCGGTCATGCTGTCAGCAATCGTAATTGAGGCCGAGCACACCATAATCAGCCCGACAAACATCAGGGCGCCTGAAGCAAACAGCAGACTACGGTCAAATTGCAGCTTGGACTCACTCATGCCGCCAGCCCCCTTACCGCCTGCTCGAACTTGTCGCCACGCTCAACATAACCACTGAACATATCGAAACTGGCACAAGCCGGTGACAACAGAACACTATCCCCCTGCTGTGCCGCCTGCCGTGCCTGACTGACTGCGTCATTCAGATCTACGGCTAAACGCGTCTCTACACCCGGTGGCACAATCGCCGCAATCTTGTCCGCATCTTCACCCATCAGCACGACCGTACGAACGGCTTTTTTCAAGGTTTGTGTCAATTCGCTGAAGTTCTGATCCTTGCCGACACCGCCGGCGATCAACACAATCGGCCCGTTACCGGCCAGGCCTTCGATGGCTGCTACACAGGCACCGATATTGGTTGCCTTGGAGTCGTTGAACCAGCGCACGCCATCCAGTTCTCTTACCAGGCGGCATCGATGCGGCAAGCCCTTGAATGCCTGCAATGCCGTCAACATTGCCGACATCGGCAGCGCCATGGCTGACCCCAGGGCCAGCGCAGCCAGCGCATTAGCCAGATTGTGGGTACCCACCATTTTCATTTGACTCGCTGCCAGCAAAGGCTCATTGCCCTCGGCCAGCCAGGTTTCCCCGTCTTTCTGCAGCAGACCGAAATCCACACCTTCTGTTTGATGCAGACTGAAACCGATCTGGATTCGGCTGCCATCTGCCATTGCACTCACAATGGGATCGTCACGGTTGATGACCATGACACCGTCCCCGTTAAAGATTTTCTGTTTAGCACGCTGATAATCTTCAACTGAATCATAACGATCCAGATGGTCCGGGCTGACATTGAGCACCACGGCTGCGAAGGCATTCAGTGAGCAGACTGTTTCCAACTGAAAGCTTGAGAGTTCCAGTATGTAAAAATCCGGTGCCGTCTCCTCAAGCAGATCCAGCGCAGGGGTACCCAGATTGCCGCCGGTGCGGGTATTCTTGCCCGCCAGTTGTGCCATCAGCGCCAGTAAGGTGGTTACGGTGCTCTTGCCATTAGAACCGGTAATCGCCACCACCGGCGCATCGGCGTAACGGGCAAACAGTTCGATATCCCCGACCATTTCAATGCCGGCTTCACGCGCAGCGCGGATCTCCGGCAGCCGCGGATCGACACCCGGGCTCAGAATAATGAGATCAGCCTTGAGCATCCAGTCCAGTTCCAGGGCACCGGTTTTGATCAGCACCTGCGGATAATCCTGCTGCAGCGTGGTCAGTGCCGGCGGCTGTTCACGGGTATCCATCACCGCAACACTGAGTGCCCGGTCAGCAAGAAACCGTGCACAAGACAGCCCGGTCTGTCCCAGACCGATGATCAGGCAGCTTTTATGTGTCAGTTTGTTCATGCTTCTTGTCATCGTATTTTCAGCGTTGCCAAACCAATCAAAACCAGGAATACCGTCACTATCCAGAAACGCACGATGATGCGTGGCTCTGGCCAGCCTTTAAGCTCATAGTGGTGGTGTATCGGCGCCATCAGGAACACGCGTTTCCCGCGTAGCTTGTATGAGGCGACCTGTATCATCACCGACAGCGTTTCGATCACAAACACGCCGCCCATAATCAGCAGTACCAGTTCCTGGCGAACCAGCACGGCGACGGTCCCTAATGCTGCTCCCAGCGCCAGCGCGCCGACATCGCCCATAAACACCTGTGCGGGATAAGTGTTGAACCACAGAAAGCCCAGTCCAGCCCCGACCAGTGTGGCGCAGAATACGGTCAGTTCACCGGCACTGGGGATAAACGGAATCTGCAGATACTGCGCAAACTCAAAGTGACCACCGACATAACTGAACAAGCCCAGTGCTGCCGCCACCATCACCGTGGGCATAATCGCGAGCCCGTCGAGACCGTCGGTCAGGTTAACCGCGTTACTACTGCCAACAATCACCAGGTAGGTCAGCAGCATGTACCAGCCGCCCAGTGGAATCACGACTTCTTTGAAAAACGGCACGATCAACGTGGTTTCCTCGGGCACGGTTGCTGTCAAAAACAAAAATACCGCTGCACCGGCACCAAACACCGACTGCCAGAAATATTTATAACGGCTCAGCAGACCGCGCGGGTCCTGCCTCACCAGCTTGATGTAATCATCAACAAAGCCAATCACACCGAAGGCCAGGGTCACAGTCAGTACCACCCAGACATATCGATTGCTGAGGTCTGCCCATAACAGGGTGCTGACAGCAATCGCCACCAGAATCAGGGAGCCGCCCATGGTCGGGGTGCCACTCTTGCTGAAATGTGATTCCGGACCATCGCGTCGGACCACCTGGCCAATCTGTTTAAAACTCAGTTGCCGAATCATAGTCGGACCGATCAGCAAGGCAATGCCCAACGCCGTCATTGTCCCCAGAATCGCCCGCAGTGTCAGATACTGGAAGACGTTAAACCCGCTGTAATATTGGCTCAGGTATTCACTTAACAGCAGCAGCATTGCCCTCTCCCTCTTGCGCCAGCCGATCGGCCAGCTTATCCAGTTGCATAAAACGCGAGCCTTTGATCAGGCATGTCACATCGCTGCCCAAGTCCTGTTTCAGGGTCTGCTGCAGAGCGTCGAGATCCTCAAAATGTCGTGCACCGCACCCAAACTGCTGTCCGGCCATTTGACTGCTGGCACCCACGGTGAATAGTCGGCTGACACCGGCATCCTGTGCTTGTTTACCCATCTCACCGTGAATCTTGTCAGTGTCTTTACCCAGTTCACCGAAATCCCCCAGCACCAACCAGCGCTCGCCAGCGAAGCTGCTCAGGGTTTTCAGTGCCTGTAAGTAGGAACCGGGGTTGGCGTTGTAGGTATCATCAAGCAGCCGAGAGTCATTAATCCCTTTTCTCAATTGCAACCGATGAGGTACGGCACGCATACTGGCGAGACCACGCACCATTGCATCTACCGGCACTTCCAGTGCGCGGCAGACTGCAATCGCAGCCAGTGCGTTGTTGACGTTGTGCAAACCCGGCAAGGGCAGATCAAAGTGATGACTGACCCCTTCCATCTCAACCAGGAAGTGGCTGGCTGTAGGATCCGGCTGAATGTAGTCCGCCTGGATATCAGCTTCATTCTCCAGGCCGAAAGTCAGGATTTTTCTATCCGCAATCAACGGTGCCCATATTTCCTGATAAGGCATGTCGGCATTGACCACGGCGGTACCCGTTTCCGACAACCCCGTGTAAATAGCGCCTTTTTCAACTGCCACCCCCGCTTCGGTAACGAAGCCCTCCAGGTGAGCCGGTGCAATGTTATTGATGACCGCGACATCGGGTTGGGCAATCTTGACCAGTTGGGCGATTTCTCCAGGATGGTTGGTACCCATTTCAATCACAGCGAACTTGTCCTCAGGATCCAGACGGCACAGTGTCAGCGGCACACCCAGTTCGTTGTTGTAGTTACCCTGTGTCGACAGGACGGGGCCCATCTGCCGCAAAATGGCAGTGACCATCTCCTTCACGCTGGTTTTACCGTTACTGCCGGTAATAGCCACAACCCGAGTCCGATTCTGATGCAGCCAGGCACGCGCGATTTTGGCAAAGGCCTGGCGAACATCCTTGACCAACAACTGCGGCAGCGGGTCATCACGCAGTTCTGACACCAGCGCAGCACTGGCTCCCGCTTCACGGGCCTGGGCAAGAAAATCATGGCCATCGACATGTTCGCCTTTAAGAGCGACAAACAGTTGTCCCTCTTTTATCTTCCGGGTATCAATCACAGCGCCACGCACTTTAACTTCGCCCGCGTTGGTCTCGCAGCCCAGTAAATTGCTTAGTTGCGCCAGTGTCATCGATAACGCCATCAGTGCCCCCCCATGACGTTATAGACACCACCGCTGTGCAGTTCGCCGAGAACATCTGTCACGATCAGCGTATCGCTGAAAGGATATTTAATATGATCGATTTCCTGATAGGCTTCATGGCCCTTGCCAGCGACTAGCACAATGTCCCTGGTGGAAGCCTGTGACAGGGCATAGCGAATGGCGGCTTTACGATCCAGTTCCACCCGGACTTTCTCCGGTTGCCGGCAGCCAGCCAGAATATCGTCGACAATCGCCTGATGATTTTCAGTGCGTGGATTATCGTCAGTGATAACGACACGATCTGCTTCCGCCTCGGCAATCTGGCCCATCAGCGGTCGTTTACCCTTGTCACGATCGCCCCCGCAGCCAAAGACACACCAGAGCGCACCATCCTCCGGCAAATGACTGCGTAGCGTTTTCAAGGCCTGCTCCAGCGCATCCGGGGTGTGGGCATAATCTATCACCACACAGGGTTGGTCGGCCTGACCATGGGCTTCCATCCGGCCGGAGACTGCATGGCAATGTTGCAGTGCTTCACAGGCCTGCTCGTCATCAAAGCCGATCAGTTTCATCACTCCCAGGGTCGCCAGCAGATTATCGACATTGAATCGGCCCATGACTGGCAGTTGAACAGCTTGCCTGCGTTGCTGGATGTTCAGCTCAAAGGCAACCCCATCACGGCGGCATTCAATCTGTGAAGCGGCAATGTCTGCTTCAGCGTGGCTGCTGTATGTCAGCAACTCGATATCAGCACGCAGTGCCTGTTTGACCTGGAGACCAAAAGCGTCATCAATATTAAGCAGCGCCTGACTGACCGAGCTCATTTCAAACAGTGTCTGTTTGGCGGCCGCATACTGTGCCATTGTCCGGTGATAATCCAGATGATCGCGGCTGAGGTTAGTCAGCACGGCAACATTGACATCGACACTGTTGAGCCGCCCCTGGACCAGCGCATGAGATGAAGCTTCAAGCGCCACATAACGACAACCTTCCTGTTCAAAGCCCGCCAGCAGGCGTTGCATTGATACCGGGTCGGGCGTAGTCATACCGGTCAGTTCCAGATCACTGACACGCCCGGCCCCCATTGTGCCGATAACACCACAGGGCTGACCACTGGCTTCCAGTGCCTGAGCGATAAACTGACTGACTGACGTCTTGCCGTTGGTGCCAGTCACAGCAATCACAGTCATGTGTTCAGAGGGATTTTCGTAGAAACGGGCTGCGATATATCCGGCCTGCTGGGCCAGATTCCTGATCGGGTAGGCTGTGACCACTTCCTCTTCCAGTAATGCTTTTTCAGCGGGTGTCAGTGGCTGGTCGGCATCAATCAGCACAGCAAAACTGCCTTTATCCAGCGCCTGGTGCAGGTGTTTTTCTCTTTCTGTAGCTTGTTTTGCCAATGCCAGGAACAGACAACCGGCAGTGACCCGTCGGCTGTCCATGCTGATATCACTCAGCATGCACTCCTGCAAGGCGACATCATCAGCTACCCAATCCTCCAGCAGCCGGGTTAGCGATTGTCTTTTCACAATAGATGTGATCATTTGTTGGCCACCTGCATTTGCGTCATCGGTAATGCATCCGGTGCGATATTGAGTAGTCGCATCGCGCCGGTCATCACTTCAGCGAAGACCGGGGCTGCCACTGCGCCGCCGTAGTATTCCTCACCACGGGGTTCGTCCACCATGACGACCATAGCCAGGCGTGGCGCGCTGGCCGGGATAATCCCTGCAAAAACGGATTGATAGCGTTTGTCGGCGTAGCCGCCACTGATTGATTTTTTGGCGGTACCGGTTTTACCGGCTACGCGGTAATTAGCCACAGCGGCACGGGTCGCAGTCCCGCCGGGCTCAACCACCTTTTCCATCATTGCCAGTACCTGATGCATCAAATCGGCGGCAAACACGCGACGCCCTTTTGGCATTTCACCATTTTTGACAAAAGTTACCGGCTTTAAGATGCCGCCACTGCCGAGCACGCTGTAGGCTCTTGCCAGTTGCAGCGCTGAGGTTGATAAACCATAACCGAAAGCCATGGTGGCCCGGTCCAGCGTTCGCCATGATGAAGGGTCAGGCATCGTACCCATGACTTCGCCCGGGAAGTAGGCACCGGTCGACTCTCCCAGTCCGAAACGGGCAAAATCCTGCCATAGGACCTCAGGGTCAAGCTCCAGCGCGATCTTGGTGGCGCCGATGTTGCTGGACTTCTGTATCAATGTGGTCAGATCGATTTCCCCATAGTCACGAAAGTCGCGAATCGGGTGCCCACTGACGCGAAACACACCCGGGTGGGTGTTGATGATTGAAGTCAGATCGAATTTGCCGGATTTAATACCGCTTGCGACTGTGAATGGTTTGACGGTAGATCCCGGCTCAAACAAGTCGGTCACCGCACGGTTACGATAATGGCTCGGCTTCAACCCTTCACGATTATTCGGATTGAAGGAGGGCTGGTTGACCATGGCAAGCACTTCGCCGTTTTGAATATCCAGCACCACTGCCGTGCCAGCCTCTGCCTTATGTTCGTCAACGGCTTTTCTGAGTGCCTGATACGCCAGATGTTGCAAACGAAGGTCAATGCTGAGCTGAATATTTTCGCCGGCTTTGGCAGGGCGAATCAATTCACCGCCCTCAACAAAATTGCCTTTGCTGTCGCGCACCATGCGTTTGAGACCGGAACGTCCGGTCAGTACTGCATCGTAGGTCAACTCCAGTCCTTCCTGACCGATATCATCAATATTGGTGAAGCCGAGCATATGCGCGGTCACTTCGCCGGCCGGATAGTATCGTTTGTATTCGCGCTGCAAATAAACGCCATGAATACCCAGCGCTTTGACACTCTGGGCCAGTTCCGGGGTGACATGGCGTTTCAGATAAATAAATTCCCGTGACTGGTTACCGCTGATTTTGTCACGCAGGGTGCTGACCGACAGATTCAACTGCTCGGCCAACTGACTCAGTTTGGGGTGCTGCGTCGGCACATCCTGCGGATTCAGCCAGATTGAATGTACCGGCGTACTGATGGCCAGTGGTTCACCACTGCGATCCAGTATCATCCCGCGATGAGCGACAACCGGCACCTGACGCAGATGACGGGCATCGCCCTGATTTCGCAAAAATTCCGGGTTCAGGATCTGAATATCAGCCAGACGCCAGCATAAACCCAGCACGAACAGGATGAACATCACCCTGACCAGGTTTAGCCGCCAGAGGCCGACGTGCTGATGACTCACGCGTGCCGCACTCATCGTTTGATCACCACAGTCATATCGGCACTGGGCACGATCATGTTCAAACGGGTTCTCGCCTGTTGTTCAACCCGGCTGGGACTGCCCCAGGTACTCTGCTCGAGTAGCAGTCTGCCCCATTCTTCATTGAGCAGGTCACGTTGTTTTTCCAGCTTCTGCAGTTGGATGAATTCATTGCGGTTAAGGTGCTTGGAATAGATCACACCGACCGCCGAGACGATGACCAGTGATACCATCACCAGCATCGGTATATCGATATGCACCTGTTCCAGATAATGCTTCAGCTTCATGCCAGCTTCTCCGCCACGCGCATGATGGCGCTACGTGCTCTCGGATTGACAGACAGCTCTGCATCACCGGCTTTAACCGCCTTGCCGATAATTTTCAGACGCGGATTGAGTTGATCCACCGTAACCGGAAAATGCGCAGGCAAATCATCACCACGGGCTTCATCACGGAAAAAACGTTTAACAATTCGGTCTTCCAGCGAATGGAAGCTGATCACAACCAGACGGCCGCCAACAGCCAGCACATCGAGGGCTTGTTCCAGCGCCTGACGCAGTTCTTCCAACTCATTATTGATATAGATACGTATTGCCTGGAAAGTGCGGGTAGCCGGATGCTTGTTTTTTTCCCGTGATGGACTGGCCTTATCCACCAGTTCAGCCAGTTGCTTGGTCGTAGTAATCGGCTTGTCAGCACGACTTTCAACAATGGCACGCGCTATGCGTTTGCTGTAACGCTCTTCACCCAGGCTTTTGAGCACATGAGCAATATCGTCCATCTCCGCGGTAGCCAGCCATTCAGCAGCACTGATACCGACCTCGGGATTCATCCGCATATCCAGCGGACCGTCTTTGTAAAAGCTGAAACCACGCCCGGCATCATCGAGTTGAGGTGAAGACACACCGATATCCATCAGAATGCCGTCAATCTGGTTTTGCCACAGACGAGCGTGCACGACTCCCGCCAGTTCGGAGAAGGCGCAGTGCTCAATGGCAAAACGGGGATCATCCTGGGCCAGCTGTTTACCGGTCGCCACCGCCTGGGGATCACGATCCAGACCAAGGAGACGACCGTTTTCAGAAAGTTGCGCCAAAATCGCACGGCTATGTCCACCACGGCCGAAAGTGGCATCGAGGTACTTACCGTCGGCTTTTACAGACAGGGCGTCGAGCGTCTCATCGAGCAAGACTGGCAGATGTTCCGAGTGGATCTCAGTCATAATTCCGCCCTATATCGACAGGCTTTCGAGTTCAGCCGTTAGATTCTCGTCAAACTTCTCTTCCAGACAGTCATCCATGAGTTCATTCCAAGTTTGCTCATTCCAGAGTTCAAACTTGTTGCCTTGCCCGGTCATCACCATGCTTTTGTCGAGGCCGGCGAATTCACGCAGTTTGGCTGGCAGCAAAATACGACCATTACCATCCATTTCACATTCTGTGGCATTACCGAGCAGCATTCTTTTCAAACGACGGACTTGTGGATTCAAACTGGGGAGCGCAGTGAGCTTTTGTTCAACTAGTTCCCATTCGGGCAGTGGATATAACTGTAGACAGTGATCAGAATGATCGATGGTGACAATCAGACGGCCTTCACAACAGACGTCAAGATGCTTGCGGAACTTGGCTGGTATCGCCATCCGCCCTTTGGCATCCAGATTGAATGTTGCCACGCCTCGAAACACTTGCCGCCCTCAAAAAAATTGATCCACTTAGATCCACTTTTCCCCACTTGTCGACACTATAGGATTGCAAATGCATGAAGTCAAGCATCTGGATCAACAAAATCCTCTTTTTATGACAAGGACTTAGCGACATTTGGCAAAAGTGGGAGAAAAGTCTGTGAAGGCAGTGTCAAGGACATGTTCTTTATCAAAACTGTGGCTGATGAACTTAAAGTAAATTCTAGCTGTTGAGACTTTTTGCTATTCGTTCCAGGATGGCTTCAGAGAATAATTGGTCAACAGATTCATCGCCAACAGATCGCCATTGGCATAATCAGGCGCCGATTATACCTATCTGCCACAACAAAATAAGACTTTTCAGACGGAATCGATATTGAGCTTTTCTCTTCCCCCTCGCCCCGAAAAAGCCGGGGCTAGCTCCTTTTTTAAATCGGACTGGTAAATTCCTATAAAAGGCATATACTTGATTCTTAAGAGCAAATTATTTTTGCAGCGTGAACGCCAATGATGGCTTCACCCTCGATGCAAGGAGAGTGCTATGTGCCGACGACTGCATCTTTTCTGTCTCGCTCTTGTTCTGCCCTCCGCGCCGCTCCTGGCGCTGGAATTCAACATGCCTAATGGTGTGACCGACACCAGTCAATCCGTTTTCAACCTGCACATGACCATTTTCTATATCTGCCTGGCAATCGCCGTGGTGGTTTTCGGCGTCATGCTGTGGTCGATATATCATCATCGAAAGTCGCGGGGGCATGAGGCGGCCCAGTTCCATGGCAATATTCTGGTTGAAGTCATCTGGACCACCATTCCTTTCCTGATTCTGGTGGCCATCGCTATCCCCTCCACCATTACCCTCGGTGATCTCTATGACGCCAGTGAGTCGGATATCGATATTCAGGTCACGGGTCATCAGTGGAAGTGGCATTACAAATACATCGGTGAAGATGTCGACTTTTTCAGCGTGCTGGCAACGCCGCGTGAAGAGATCGAAAACCGCAAAAAGAAAAACCCCAACTACCTGCTGGAAGTGGATAACCCCGTTGTCGTACCGGTTCACAAAAAAGTCCGCTTTTTATTTACTTCCAATGATGTGATTCATGCCTGGTGGGTGCCGGATCTGGCGATCAAAAAAGATGCCATTCCAGGCTTTATCAACGAGTCATGGACCCGCATCAAGGAACCCGGTGTGTATCGAGGGCAATGTGCTGAACTCTGCGGCAAACATCATGCTTTCATGCCGATTGAAGTGAAAGCCGTCACCGAGTCGGAATATGAGACCTGGCTGGCCGACCAGAAAGCCGCACAGAAAGCCGCTGTCGCTGCTGCTGACAAAGACTGGAGCCTGGAAGAGCTGGTCAATACCGGTGCCACGGTCTACGAGAAAAACTGTGCTGCCTGTCACCAGGCGGATGGCTCCGGTATGCCGCCGACATTCCCGGCGCTGGACGGTAGCAGCATCGTTCAGGGTGAAAAACTGGAGCATATGAAGATCGTGACCAACGGCCGGGTGGAGAAAGGCATGCCGGCTTTCGGCAAACAACTCACCGCCGTCGATATTGCCGCAGTCATCACCTTTGAACGCAACAGTTGGGGCAACAAGACCGGTGATAGGGTCACCCCTGCCGAAATACAGGACCTGATGGATAAACAGTGAGGTCGTTATGAGCGCACACGCAGAGACGATGCATCACAGACCAGCCAAGGGCTTTAGCCGCTGGATACTGACTACTAACCACAAGGATATCGGGACACTGTATCTGGTATTCAGTCTGATCATGCTATTCATCGGCGGCACCATGGCCTTTGTGATTCGGGCGGAATTATTCCAGCCGGGCCTTCAATTGGTGATGCCGGAATTCTTCAACCAGATGACGACCATGCATGGCCTTATCATGATATTCGGTGCCGTGATGCCGGCCTTCGTCGGTCTCGCTAACTGGCAGGTACCGCTGATGATAGGCGCCCCCGATATGGCCCTGCCACGGCTCAACAATTTCAGCTTCTGGATATTACCGTTTGCCTTTGCGATGTTGCTGTCGACATTATTCATGCCGGGCGGCGCGCCTGACTTTGGCTGGACTTTCTATGCGCCTTTATCGACCACTTATGCCCCGCCCAGTGTGACTTTCTTTGTGTTTGCCGTGCATATGATGGGGATTTCTTCGATTCTAGGCGCCATTAACGTCATCGTCACCATTTTCAATATGCGGGCACCGGGCATGAAAATGATGGATCTGCCGCTGTTCGTCTGGAGCTGGCTGATCACCGCCTTTCTGTTGATAGCGGTCATGCCGGTCCTGGCTGCGGTTGTAACTATGGTGCTGATGGATGTGCATTTCGGCACCAGTTTCTTCAGTGCGGCCGGCGGTGGCGATCCGGTGCTGTTCCAGCATGTGTTCTGGTTCTTCGCGCATCCCGAGGTTTACATCATGGTGTTGCCCGCTTTCGGCGTGATTTCAGAAATCATCCCCACTTTCGCCCGCAAACCCCTGTTTGGTTACCGGGCCATGGTCTTTGCCACGGTGGCTATCGCTTTCCTGTCTTTTATCGTCTGGGCTCACCATATGTTTACCGTTGGCATGCCGCTCGCGGGTGAACTGTTTTTCATGTACACCACGATGCTGATAGCCGTGCCGACCGGGGTTAAGGTGTTTAACTGGATAAGCACCATGTTCAAAGGCTCGATGACCTTTGAAACACCGATGCTGTTTGCGATTGCCTTTATCGTGCTATTTACCATCGGTGGGCTGTCAGGCCTGATGCTTGCCATTGCACCGGCTGACTTTCAGTATCACGACACCTATTTTGTCGTCGCTCATTTTCATTATGTGCTGGTACCCGGTTCTGTGTTTGGCATCATCGCTGCCGTCTATTACTGGCTGCCCAAGTGGAGCGGCAAAATGTATGACGAGAAACTGGGGCAATGGCATTTCTGGCTGTCCTTTATCGGTGTCAATCTGACATTCTTCCCGATGCACTTTGTTGGTCTCGCCGGCATGCCAAGACGGATTCCCGATTATGCCCTGCAATTTGCTGATTTTAATATGCTGACCAGTCTCGGTGCCTTCCTGTTTGGCACCACCCAGCTGCTGTTTGTTTATATCCTGATTAAAACCGTACGCAGTGGTAAAAAAGCTGAGCAATTGCCCTGGGAAGGTGCCCGCGGACTGGAATGGAGTGTGCCGACACCGGCCCCGTACCATACCTTTACTACCCCGCCGGATCTGGAACGAAAATGAAACACTGGCTCAAACCTTCAAGCCCCAGTGGTCTGATTCTCATCGTGGTGCTGATGTTCGGCTTCGGCTTTGCGCTGGTCCCACTTTATGATGTGTTTTGCGAAGTCACCGGCCTGAACGGTAAAACCAAAGGCGCCTATCAGGGGGACATCAATGCCCTGGCTGCCAATTCAGACCGGACCATCACGGTCCAGTTTGTTGCCAATCGCAATGACAATTTACCCTGGGGCTTCTACCCGGAACAGGAAGAAATCAAACTGACTGTAGGTGAACGTAAACAGATCCATTTTTCAGTCAACAACAGCTATAACCGGGCGGTGGTCGCACAGGCTATACCCAGTGTATCTCCACCTCAGGCGGCCGATTACCTCAATAAAATCGAATGTTTCTGTTTCCAGCGTCAGCCGCTTGCGGCCGGCGAAGCCAAACAGTTTCCATTGGTGTTTTTTGTTGATCCTGCACTACCGGAGGAGATCAGCAAGCTGACCTTATCCTATACCTTGTTTGATATCAGTGAGCGCGACGCGAGCGGCGTCGACTAGCGCTGTCATTTAGGGAGGAACTCATTATGGCCCAACATTCCGCCTACTATGTTCCACCACAAAGTCACTGGCCGATTATCGGTGCTGTCGGACTGTTTCTGACCCTTGGCGGTGCCGCCGCCCTGATTTATTCGCTGCAACAGGAGAGCGACAGCCTGCTGGCGCAGATTATGCTCAACTCAGGCGCTTTGATCCTGGCAGGCATGATGATTGGCTGGTTTGCAGCAGTGATTGCCGAATCACGTCAGGGTCTTTATTCAGCGCAGATGGACCGCTCCTTCCGTTACGGGATGTCCTGGTTTATTTTCTCCGAAGTCATGTTCTTTTTTGCCTTCTTCGGCGTGCTGTTTTACATCCGGGTGTTTGCCGTGCCCTGGCTGGATGGTGAAGGTGATAAAGGCCTGGCCAGCATGCTCTGGCCGCAGTTTCAGGCCTCATGGCCGCTGATGCAGGCACCCAACCCGGATCAATTTCCGCCTATCCGGGAAGTCATCAACCCCTGGCATATACCGCTGATCAACACCGTATTACTGGTCGGCTCAAGCTTTACCCTGCTCGCGGCTCACAAAGCCCTGAAACGTGAAGACAGACCCAAGCTGAAAGGCTGGCTCGGCTTGACGATTGTCTTGGGCCTGACTTTCCTCGGTCTGCAGATCTATGAATATATTCATGCCTACACTGAACTGGATCTGACCCTGAAGTCCGGTATTTACGGGGCCACGTTTTTCATGCTGACCGGTTTTCACGGTGCCCACGTCACCATCGGCAGCATTATTTTACTGGTGTTGCTGTTCCGAGTGTTTCAGGGTCACTTTACCCCGGACAAGCATTTCGGCTTTGAAGCCGGCGCCTGGTACTGGCACTTTGTCGATGTGGTCTGGATTTTTCTATTCACCACTGTTTATTTGCTATAGGAAGCCCGATTCAAGGAGATTTTGTGACAGCACAACGACTGCTTCAGACTAGGTTTCAGGGCGCCTTCACATTACGTCCGGCTTATCTGCTATTTGCCGCATTCGCGATCAGTCTGTGTCTGTTTCTCTCCCATTGGCAGTGGCAAAGAGCCCAGGCCGCTGAAGCACGCTACCAGGTCTACCTGCAGCAACAAAATCAGCCACCCGCATTACTTTCTCAGGACTTGCCTGAATTCCAGCGGGTCGAGGCCAGGGGGACTATCGAAAACCTGTTCCTGCTGGACAACCAGATATATCAGGGACAGGTTGGTTGGCATGTACTCGGTCTGTTGAGAAGTCAGCAGGGTCCAATACTGGTCAACCTCGGCTGGACAGCTAAAACAGAAACGAAACCATCGCTGACAGCGTTTAGTGATATCAACAGGCTCACAGGCCGAATCAAAACACCGGAGCCCGGCTTGATGCTGGCAGAGGCCAGAGAAGATCCTGCCTGGCCCGGGGTTTTACAGCAAATCGAGATCCCGTTGCTTAGTCAGCATCTGAATATCAAGCTGTTGCCCTATGTTATCTATGCCGATCCGGCACCGGTCGGGCTGGTTGCCGTTGATGCTGCACCTGAAAACAAATATCCGATGCACGCGGGTTATGCAGTGCAATGGCTGCTTATCGGCCTTGCCTGCGGCATCATCACAGTGATTGCCAGTCGCCGGAGGGAATCATGACACAAAAGCCATGGCTATTCAGAATCATCTGGCTGATCGCTTTATTGCCATTACTATTTGCCTGGGGGCTGGCTTTAATCGGTAATCAGCTACCACTTGACACCAAAAATAATGGCGAATTAATGCCGGCAGGCATGACTGTGCCTCAGCAGCTCTCTGACGAGCTGGACGGCAAGTGGGGGCTCTTGATGCTCAGTCAGCAATGCAATAACGGTTGTGCCGAGCAGTTACACCGCTTGCAGCAATTACACACGGCAATGGGTTCAGACCTGAAACGGGTTCAGCCTTTATGGCTTTCAAGTGACATGGGCAAGGACCGACCCGATAACGTCAACTACGAACAAGTCCGCTCAGTCACTGCACCAGCGTTAATTGACTGGTTTAATCAAAATCAGCTTGACTGGCAGGATCACAGCTTCTGGCTGGTTGATCCGGCAGGGAATCTGGTGATGCGTTTTGCACCCGATTTGAACGGCCAGAAAATTCTGGCCGATATCGACTGGTTACTCAAGGCTTCGCATATCGGATAGGGCTATGTCACTCAAGTCTCTCGCCAACCTCGCATTTGCCCTCGCCTTCATCGTGGTCACCCTCGGTGCCCTGACCCGATTGCTGGATGCCGGGCTCGGATGCCCCGACTGGCCGGGCTGCTATGGTCAGCTGCTACCGCCGGCAGAGCATGAGAAGCATCTTTTCAGCGGCCTTGATACCGGCAAGGCCTGGATGGAAATGATTCACCGTTACGCAGCGGGCTTACTGGGTCTGATTATCCTGCTAATCATGATCGGGCTGGAGAGAGACCCGGGAGCCAGCCCGCG
The DNA here is from genome assembly GCA_965229455.1 of uncultured Methylophaga sp. Taxonomy (GTDB): domain Bacteria; phylum Pseudomonadota; class Gammaproteobacteria; order Nitrosococcales; family Methylophagaceae; genus Methylophaga. The sequence continues at coordinate 720,324 of OZ245877.1, read as the reverse complement.
CAGCCGCTGGCTGAGCCGCGGCCTGCTTGCACTGGTTATCGCCCAGGCGCTGTTTGGCATGTGGACGGTGACCATGAAACTGCAACCCCAGATTGTCACCATTCACCTGCTGGGCGGCATGATACTTCTCGCATTACTCTGGCGGCTGCGTAAGCAGTTTTATCCTCAGGACAGGGTGACTATTCCAGCGACCCTGAAAAACCTAGTGAGCACAGTGATCATACTCACTTTCTTTCAGATCAGCCTGGGTGGCTGGACCAGCAGTCAGTATGCCGGTCTGGCGTGTACCGACTTCCCTACCTGTCAGGGGCAATGGCTGCCGGCAGCGCCCTTAAAAGAGGCCTTTAACCTGACAGCGTTTATCGATCAAAGTCACGAAGGCGGTCTGCTATCAGCTGCAGCAAGACAAAGCATTCAGGTGGTGCATCGTTTTTTTGCGATGATATTGACCCTGTGTCTTATCAGCCTATGCATCGCTTTATGGCGCTATACGATGCTCAGAATGCAGATATGTCTACTCCTGTTTCTGACCACATTGCAGATCGCACTGGGCATTGCTAACGCACTGCTGATGCTGCCACTGACTCTGGCTCTCGCGCATAACACGGGTGCCGCCTTGCTGATGCTGTGTCTGCTTGATCTTCATCAGCGATTGAAACCGGCTGCCAGCGGTATTGCCCACCGCCGAACTTCTGTCTCACAAACTACGGGGTGACGCCATGCAAAACTCTATTGTCACAACGCCTGCTTTACACCGTGCCAACTGGAAAGATTACCTGGCACTGTGCAAACCCAAAGTCGTACTGCTGATGCTGCTGACTGCCCTGGTCGGCGCATTACTGGCACCAGGCTGGCCCGACCCGGGCGTTTTGACCATCGCCGTTATCGGCATTGCGTGTTGTGCGGCCAGTGGCGCTGCCATTAACAACCTGATTGATCACAAGCTGGATGCCACCATGGCCCGGACCCGTCAGCGGCCGGTGGTGACCGGTCATCTCACGCCATTTCAGGCGCTCACTTTTGCCTTGATTTTGGCAGCGTCGGGGCTTTTGCTGCTGTGGTTTCTGGTCAATCCGGTCACCATGTGGCTGACACTGTTTGCTTTGATTGGTTACGCAGTGATTTACACACTGTTTCTGAAACGGGCAACACCGCAGAATATCACCATCGGCGGACTCGCCGGTGCCATGCCTCCATTACTGGGCTGGACTGCAGTAAGCGGACAGATTGATCCCGATGCCCTGTTGCTGGTGCTGATCATCTTTGTCTGGACACCGCCCCACTTCTGGGCCCTGGCATTGCATAAAAAAGACGAGTACGCCGGCGCCAAAGTGCCCATGCTGCCGGTCACGCATGGTGATGCTTTTACCCGCACCCAGATTCTTCTATACAGCCTGTTACTGTTCGCCTGCACCCTGCTACCGTTCGTCACCGGCATGAGCGGTTGGCTGTATCTGACTGGTGTTCTACTACTGAATGCCTATCAATTCCGGGGCGTGAAACATTTGTTTGATGCACAGGATCCGCTCGCTGCCTGGCGTCTGTTCAAGTATTCAATTCAGTACTTGATGTGGCTGTTCCTGCTGTTGCTGGTCGACAGCATGATATTCGGCTAAGCGCTTGAAGATCCCTAAAAAAGGGCATAAAGTGAAACTGAAGCGGTCCTTGATGTTAATGCTCAGTTAACGACCACAAGGAGGTCTGCTATGTACCATCATCATCGTAAGCACTTCTGGGGGCTTTTCACCGTTCCACGTGTCGAGTGGAAATCAATCAGTGACGAAAATCTCGATATTACGCAGTTCGGTATCTTGCGTATGGTCATTCTGGCTGCAGTGCCGGCAGTGGCTTTTTTGATAGGTATTAATCAGGTTGGCTGGAGTCTGGCCGGTAGTGAGTTCAACAAGGTCGTGCTGGCCGATGCCCTGCCAATGGCAGTGGCATTTTATATACTGATTATCACCTTTACTTCAATGATGGCCTATTTCACCTTTGCCATGGAAAGAGCCTTTGGTGAAGAAGCCAGTTTTGGACGTTGCCTGTTATTTACCACCTACACTGCAACACCCATGTATATGGCGGGTCTGATTGGTTTTGTACCGATCGTCTGGCTGGCTATGCTGGTGCTACTGTTATCGGTCTGCTACAGCCTCTATCTGTTGTATCTGGGGATTCCCATTTATATGAATATTGATGAGGGTAAAGGCTATGTAGTCTCGACCTCAATTATTTCTGCAGGATTGTGCATGCTGGTTGTATTTAACGTACTGACAGTGATCATCTGGAGTACCATCGTCGTATAACTACTGTCATCACACTGATGCGCTATTCTGCACCTGCGTTCTGAGCAGGCGCAGAATAGTGTTGATCCTGCAGGGTTGCTCTAATTGTGATTGAAATCAATGACTGGCTCTGTATCAATGGTACTGTATGTGTTTGCGAGATCGCCGCAGACGAAGGCTCTGAGCAATGGATACCGACAATCACAATACGTCTCCCAATAGCGACCTCATTGAAGATCTCGAAAAATATAAACTGCTAACCGGTTCAATACCGGTCTCTCTATTTATCAGCACCTGTCTCGCGGTCATTATGGCGACTGTTCTCGATGATCAGGTTAACTACGGTACGCTGCTCTCATGGCTGATCATACTGGTGAGCCTTCACATCATCCGCTTACTGGTCTTTTACCAATTCAACCGCTCAGTGAGCATTGATCACCAACAGATTCAACTACATCTTCAATTTTTCAGGTTTGGCACATTGATGTCCGGTCTGATCTGGGGTTGGGCGGGATTTTTCTTTTCTCAGCAGGTTGAGTTACCAATTGTTTATCACCTTCACTCTGGGCGGTCTGGTGGTGGGTGCGACTTCATCGCTTGCCACCGACAGAGTGGCTGTGGTCAGTTTTATTATGGCAACCATATTACCCAACAGCCTCCATTACTTCATTGCTGGCAATGGGACTGATGCTGATGTTGTTTGCCGGTTTCATGCTTAATACGGGACGCTTACAGGGAACCAGCCTGCACGAGAACCTGAATCTCAGAATTCGAGCCAGACAAGATGCCAGCCAGTTCCGTGAAGTATTGAATTTCAGTCCGGTCGCGGTCAGCATTTTCAGCCTGAGTGATGAGCAGACACTCTACGTTAACAGGCGTTATCTGGAGTTGTTCAGTCGCAGTTTTAAACCTTTCGATACTAAAAAACGGGCCGGGTTCGCCATCGAAGAAACGCAGATTGAATCTATCAAAGAACGATTGCAGCGAAATCAAACGGTTTCCAATCTGTTACTCAAGGTCACGTCGAGTCATTCAGAGGAGGTGAAGTGGTGCATCGGCTCTTTTCTGAAGGTGAATTACCTTAACACGCCTTCAATCCTGGCCTGGTTCTACGACATCACTGACCGGATTGAGATGGAACAGAAAATCCGCCATCTCGCCTATCATGATTCTCTGACCGATTTACCCAACCGTACTTTGTTCGAGGATAGGCTGAGTCTGGCGCTGAAGTATGCGTCTCGAAATCAGCTGCGACTGGGCGTTTTATTCATCGATCTGGATGGCTTCAAAGCGATCAATGACAGCTATGGACATGATGTTGGGGATTTGTTGCTAAAGGCCGTATCTGAGCGTATCACCTCATTATTACGGCTATCTGACACACTCTCCCGTGTTGGCGGTGATGAATTCGTCGTTCTGCTACCGGAAATCGACAGCATTGATGACGGTCTGCATGTTGCCGAGAAACTACTGACAGCATTAGCGCTGCCAATAGATATCGATGATTACAAGCTTCAGGTTTCAGCCAGTATTGGCCTTGCCCTCTATCCCGAACATGGTGATGACGATCAGACCTTGCTGAAAAAGGCCGATATCGCGATGTACGAAGCCAAGAAACGTGGTAAAAATACGGTGCGGGTCTACCAGTCTGAAAACGGAAATACTTCAACTCAGAGATAGAAAATAAGGTTGAGACGACCATAAGCCGGGTTCTGTCGAGGACAATCATTCATCTGGGACTGATGTCACCATCAGCCTCAAGCAACCTACCCGGGAACAGTGCGGGTCGCACATGATGTTCCCCTATTTGGTCTTGCTCCAGGTGGGGTTTACCCTGCCACTTCTGTTACCAGAAGCGCGGTGCGCTCTTACCGCACCCTTTCACCCTTACCGGCTTGCCTAGACAAACCGGCGGTATACTCTCTGTTGCACTGGCCGTAGGCTCACGCCTCCCAGGTGTTACCTGGCACCTTACCCTGTGGAGCCCGGACTTTCCTCACCTGCCGTGGCAGGCGCGATTGTCTGGTCGTCTCAAGCCGGCTATTTTACCCCAGCGCGTTTATTTCTGCTGTAATTTCAATGCCAGCTGATAAGCCTCGTTCTTGCTGCCACCGGTGATGCCGGCAGTGATGGCCGCAGCTTTTTTCACTGGTAGCGCCGGCAGCAACAGTGCCAGTACACGCTGCATTTCCTGTTCGTCAGCCGAGACCACATCAGACGCGCCCTCAATCAGCAGCACACATTCACCACGCTGTTGATTGGCATCCGCCGCTACCCATTCCTGCAGCGCAATGAGCTGACGGGTTTCAATCGTTTCATGAATCTTGGTCAGTTCCCGTGCCAGACAGGCACGGCGCTGCTCCCCAAAAACCTCAACACAATCCTTGAGAGTGTCGAGGAGACGACGGGGGCTTTCATAAAAGATCAACGTGCGCTGTTCGTTTTTAAGCTGTGACAGTTGCTGACGACGAGCACCGGCCTTGGCTGGCAGAAAGCCCTCAAAACTGAATCGATCAGAAGCGATACCGGAGGCAGATAACGCCGAAATCAGCGCACAACTGCCGGGTACAGGAATGACCTTAATACCCTGAGACTTGACCAGCGACACCAGTCGGTAACCCGGATCACTGATGAGCGGTGTACCCGCATCACTGATCAGCGCTATCGAGTCACCGGCCTGCAGTCGCTGCACTAACAGCTCACTACGTTGCTGCTCGTTATGTTCATGCAGCGACTGCAGTGGCGTGGTGATCGCAAAATGCTGTAGCAGAGGCTTGCTGTGACGCGTATCTTCAGCCGCGATAAGATCGACCGCTTTCAGCGTATCAATGGCGCGCTGAGAAAAGTCATTCAGATTCCCGATGGGCGTTGCCACTACGTACAGTTGCCCGGCTTGTGAAGCAGTCACAATTTTTCCTTAATTCAATGTGTAATTGTGGTCGTAATATACGCGAACAGGTAAGATGATGCTTCCATGATAACAACACAGACATCTGATATGCCCCTCAATCGCTTGTTGCTGTTACCGGCCATTGTGCTTCTGTTTCTGATGACCGCTTGTCAGCCCGTTCAGGGCCCCCTGGGTAAGGCCCGGCCCACTCAGATAGAAACAGTTACGGCAGAAACGGAAGGTCAGTATCAACAGGCAGCAGAACAATATCTGCAACTGGCCGCCGACCATGAGGGCGAACGACAGGCACTGTACTTGCTTCGAGCCGCCGAACTGTTCTGGCAGACGGGCCAGGTTGAACAGGGCGGCTCAGCCCTGCAACAAGTCAATACAACGCTGCTGAGTGATGATAAACGCTATGTCGCAGCCACCCTCGGTGCAGAGATTGCACTCTACAACAGTCAGGGCGAAGCCGCTTTGGCCGCGATGGCGGACATCGACACTAGTAGTCTCAACGCTGAAGACCGCGTCAAACTACTGCAACTACGTTCTGACGCCTACACTCTGACCAGTAACTGGCTGGAAAAAGCCAACGCCCACTTAGCAATGGAAGAACTGTTGAGTGACGAGGCGGCCATAGAACAAAATCGTAAATCGCTGTGGCAGGCATTGATGCAAATGACACCACAGGCACTGGATTTATATAACCCGGGCTACCCACCAGCAGATGACAGCGGCTGGTTTGCTCTCGCTTACGCCATCAAGGCCTATCAGGATAATCCTGAAACACTGGCAGTCGCGCTCGAAGACTGGCGTCGCACATATCCCAATCATCCTGCGGACCCTTCGTTATATAAGGAGAGCATCAAAACCAGCGGCACTACACTGCCGCAACAGCTTGGTGATATTGCCGTGATGCTGCCAGCAGAGGGGCCCTTCATTGAGGCTGCCCGTGCTATCAAACAAGGTATCATTGCCGCGCACTTTGCCAGCGGTGCCAGTAGTAAACTGCATTTTCTGGATGTCAAAACTGATCCGTACTCTGGTCGCAGTAATGTTGATCAGCTCTATCAGGAGGCCGTTTCGCGCGGTGCAGGTGTGGTCATTGGTCCGCTACAAAAAGCTTCTGTCGAAGCGTTGGCAAAACTGCCTGAATTGCCGGTTCCAGTACTGGCGCTGAATCGTATTGATACCGTACTCAGTCGCCCCAACCTGTTTCAATTCGGTCTGGCCCCGGAAGATGACGCTATGGCGGTCGCCGACTTTGCCCGCCGTAAAGGCTATCAACATGCCGTCATTCTCGCACCTCAGGGAGAATGGGGTGAGCGTGTTGCCAGTGCCTTCAGTTCAGCCTGGCGCGAACAGGGTGGTAATGTTCTATCCTTGGCCAGCTATAACGAATCAGAGAATGATTTCCGTGACACCCTGATCCCCCTCATGGGCCTTGATGTCAGCGAACAGCGTTATCAGGCGCTGAAGCGGGTATTGGGTCGCTCAATGGAGTTTGAACCGCGACGTCGCCAGGATATCGACTTCCTGTTTCTGGTTGCGAGACCGTTGAAAGCCCGTCAGCTGGTGCCTCAACTAAAATTCCATCGCAGCGGTAACCTGCCACTGATTGCGACCTCACATGCTTACAGCGGCCAACCGGATCCACAACAGGATATCGATCTGAATGAATTAGTCATTACTGACATTCCCTGGATGTTTGCCAGTGAAAGTAATCAGGATGAGGCTTATCAGGCGGTGCAAAATCAGACAGAGGGTCAGCCCGGAGCCGGAGGCCTGTTCAGGCTCTATGCCATGGGCGTAGATGCCTATCGCCTGATTCCGGAACTGAATCAACTCAGCCGGGATCCGCAACAGGTATATCAGGGTGCCACCGGTGTTTTGTCTATCAACGACACTGGCCGTGTTGAGCGTGACATGCGTTGGGGTCAATTCAAACAGGGCCATTTGCAGAGCCTGCCGTGACATGTTGTTCGCCAGGGACAAAGGCACAGAAGTTGAAACAGCAGTCTGCCGTTATCTCCAGCAGCAGGGGTTAAAATTGCTGACCCGTAATTATCATAGCCGCGGTGGTGAGATTGACCTCATTATGCAACATGGTAATGTGCTGGTGTTTGTAGAAGTGCGCTTTCGCCGCAGTGCCGCTTTTGGCAGTGCCGCGGAATCGGTGACCAGGACCAAGCAGTTACGGTTGATTCATACCGCCGAACAGTACCTGCAGCGGCATCGTGTTCAACATGACAGTTGCCGGTTTGATGTGGTTGGCGTCAGCCTCGCAGACGATGGTTACCGCATGCAGTGGATTCAGAACGCCTTTGAACAAGGCTCATAGCAAGCGGTCTATAAAGACCGCAAAACAACAAATTATATTTATGTGAGGATTGCTCAGTATGAATAAGCTTAAACATCTCGCCTGGATGGTTGTCCCTGTCCTGTTGATTCAGGGCTGTGCACCGGCCGTTGTCGGTGGTGCTGCTACCGGTGCTGCCGTAGCTTATGACCGCCGAACCACCGGAACAGTGATTGATGATCAGGGCATTGAATTTAAAGCTGCTTATGCGCTGTTTAACAATAAGGAAATCTACGATCAGAGTCATATCAATGTCACCAGCTTCAATGGTGTTGTATTGCTAACGGGTGAAACGCCCAGCGAATCTCTAAAGCAGAAAGCCACTGCCGAGGTCAAACAGATCCCTAAAGTCAGGCGGATTCATAATGAGCTGGCTATTGCCGCGCCCAGCGCTCTGCCCTCGCGCAGTACCGATACCTGGATCACTTCCAAAATCAAAGCCAAAATGGCAACCGATGAGCGAATCGATCCTTTTCACATCAAGGTCGTCACTGAACGTGGCATCGTTTATCTGTTGGGGCTGGTCAGCCGATCTGAAGCACAACAGGCAGTGGATCTGGTGACCAATACCGCCGGCGTTCAGCGTGTGGTTAAAATATTCGAATACACTGACTGAGTTCAGTGAGACAAACAGAAAAGGCTCCCGAGGGAGCCTTTTTTATTGAGCCTAGAATGGTTTCACCACTGCGAGAATAATCACCGCAATCAGCAATAGTACCGGGAATTCATTAAACCAGCGGTAGAAGCGGTGACTGCGCTGATTATTGTCAGCAGCGAACTGCTTGAGCATACGACCACAGATACCATGGTAGGCAAACAGCAGAATAACCAGTGTCAGCTTGGCATGCAGCCAGCCCATTGAGGCTATCTGCTCCAGGGAATAAAAACTCAACAGCCAGACACCGAATATCAGGGTTAGCAGTGCACTGGGCGTCATAATGCCGCGGTAGAGTTTCCGTTCCATGATTTTAAACCGGGCGTTACCGGCTTCATCATCACACAGTGCGTGATAGACAAATAACCTGGGCAGATAAAATAAAGCGGAAAACCAGGTCACGATAAAGATCAGATGGAAGGCTTTGACCCACAGCATGATTTACTCCTGTGACGAAAACAGTGATAGTATCAAATCAAGCAACCTGGGAGTGGATAAAATGACCGATGACGCAACACAGGAAAGACGTCGTTTCAGCCGCATTCCATTTGACGCCATCGCCCATATCAAAACTGCAGACGGCGATGAATTTCTTAATTGCTCGGTACTGGATGTCTCACTGAAAGGACTGCTGATCATCAAACCGGGACAATGGCAGGCCCGGCTGGGACAGTCCTGTACCGTGGACTTATTACTGCAGCAGGGCGAAGTCGTGATCGAAATGCACGCGACCGTTGCCCACGTTGATGATGATAGTATCGGCTTTGAATCCTATGAAATGGATCTGGACAGCATCACCCATCTCAAACGGCTGATGGAACTCAATCTCGGTGATGAGGGTTTATTACACCGCGAACTTTCGGCGCTGATAGAGAAAGACTAGCCGGTGGCGTCTCTGAGCGCGCTGATGACTTCCGACAAATGCCTTACCGGCGTCACTTTCATCTCTTTCATGGTCTTGCGCGGCGCGTTGGCTGCAGGAACGATGGCATGGCTGAAGCCATGCTTGCTGGCATCGCGGATCCGTTCTTCGCCAGCCTGAACCGGGCGGATTTCGCCGGTCAAGCCAACTTCACCAAACAGCACCCAGTCACGGGGCAAAGCCCGGTTTCTGAGGCTGGAAATGATGGCCGCCAACACAGCGAGATCGGCACCGGTTTCGCTGAGCTTCACACCGCCCACGACATTGATGAACACATCCTGATCATGACAGGTTATACCACCATGACGGTGCAGAATCGCCAGCAACATGGCCAGTCGGTTCTGCTCCAGACCAACAGTGACCCGACGCGGATTACCCAGCGGACTGCTGTCGACCAGGGCCTGCACCTCCACCAGCATCGGCCGGCTGCCTTCACGAATCACAGTGACCACACTACCCGGCACTGACTCCTCACCACGGGAGAGGAAAATCGCCGAAGGGTTACTGACTTCTTTCAGTCCCAGTTCGGTCATGCCGAATACGCCCAATTCATTGACCGCGCCAAAGCGGTTTTTCACCGCGCGAAGAATGCGGAAACGGGTCGAGGTATCGCCCTCAAAATAGAGCACGGTATCCACCATATGCTCCAATACCCTCGGCCCCGCTAACGCCCCTTGTTTGGTGACATGGCCCACCAGAATCATCGTGGTGCCGCTGGACTTGGCATAACGCACCAGTTGCGCCGCACTCTCCCGGACCTGAGCGACGGTACCCGGGGCCGACTGTAACTGCTCGGTAAACACAGTCTGGATAGAGTCTATTACCATCACCTGGGGCTTACGCTGCTCGGCGGTCGCGACCATCTGCTCAGCATGGGTTTCAGCCAGCAATTCCAGCGGCGCCTGTTCCAGTTGCAGTCTCTCAGCCCGCAGCCGGATTTGCTGTAAAGACTCTTCCCCACTGATGTAAAGCGGTTTGATCCCACTGCTGTCAGCCATAGTGGCCATAGCCTGCAACAACAAGGTCGATTTACCAATACCCGGATCACCGCCTATCAGTACAACCGAGCCGGTGACCAGTCCACCACCCAGTACGCGGTCCAGTTCCGGTAAACCGGTGGTCCAGCGGACAGCCTGTTCCGATTTCACCTCGGAAAGTGCCTGAACCTGTTTTTGTTGCTCGCCGGCATAGCCGGTGTGCCGCTGAATCGTGGCTTGCGAAGCGGAAGAAGCGCTCGCCTGAATTTCTTCCGTCAGGCTGTTCCAAGCGCCGCAATCATTGCAGCGTCCGGCCCATTGCGGTGTCTGCGCGCCGCATTCCTTGCAGACATAGATGCGTTTAGCTTTAGCCATCTGACAACTCCCTGTGTACCCGACGACATATTACCGTGACCAGTTCGTAAGGGATGGTAGCAGCCAGTTGTGCCAATTGTTCTACCGGCAGCTCCGGCATACCCCAGAGAATCACTTCATCCCCGATCTCAGCCTGTTCGAGATTATTCAAGTTGAGACAAATCGTATCCATGGATATCCGTCCAACTACCGGTACTTTCTGTCCGCGAAGCCAGACTGCCGATTTGTTGGAAAGATGACGATTATAGCCGTCGCCATAGCCGATACTGGCGACACCGATCCGCGTTGGCACCTCGGCTGTCCAGTCACCACCGTAGCCTACCTCTTCGCCGGCATCGATATCGTAAACCGCAATCAGCTCTGTTTTGAGCTGCATCACAGGTTCAAGTCCCAGCTCTGTGCCGGTTTTATCTTCAAACGGGGAAATGCCGTATAACATCAGTCCCGGTCGAACCCAGTCGAGATGGGAATCAGGATAGGACATCACGGCTGCAGAATTGGCCATGCATACCGCCAGACCAAGCTCATCCCGCAGCGACTGCATCGGGGCCAGTTGTTGCTGATTGCGTTTATCCCCCACCAGGTCGGAATTAGCAAAATGACTCATCAAACCGATTTCATTCGTCAGGTTGCCACAGGCCTGCAGTATGGCCAGTGCTGCTGGCGCCTGAGCCGGGGCAATGCCAAGCCGATGCATGCCACTGTCGATCATCAGCCAGTTGAACGTTAATGGTTTTGGTAACGTGATGGTCTGCAGCAGCTGTATCTGACTGAAAAGATGAATCACTGGTGATAGTTGATACGCTGAAGCCGCGATAAAATCGGCTTCACTATTAACGCCTTCCAGCAATACGATAGGCTGTTTGACACCCTGCTGACGCAGCGCGATGCCTTCACTGAGCCGGGCAACCGCAAAGGCGTCGCTATCTGCCAGGGCTTCGGCTACAGCCAGCACACCATGACCATAAGCATCGGCCTTGATCACACTCATCACCGCGCTATCCGGGGCGAACTCACGCACCCGGGCGAGATTATGACGTAAAGCAGCAAGATTGATGGCAGCGACGGGAAACGCCAAGATTATTCTCCGTCGTAGCCCATTTGATCATCGTAATAACTCGGCGCGAAATTCTCGAAGCGTGTGTACTTACCCTGAAAAGTCAGCGCTACGGTACCAATCGGACCATTACGCTGTTTACCGATAATAATTTCGGCTTTACCTTTATCAGGCGAATCTTCGTTGTAGACTTCATCGCGATAGATAAAGACGATGAGATCGGCGTCCTGCTCAATCGCACCCGATTCACGCAAATCTGACATGACCGGCCGTTTATTGGGCCGTTGCTCCAGACTCCGGTTTAACTGCGACAAAGCAATCACAGGGACTTCCAGTTCTTTACCCAGGGCTTTGAGGGAGCGTGATATTTCAGAGATCTCGGTTGCCCGGTTTTCCGAAGATTTGCCGGCATTGCCCTGCATCAGCTGCAGGTAGTCAATCACGATCAGGCTAAGACCATGCTCGCGCTTAAGACGACGGGCACGGGCGCGCAATTCCGTCGGCGTTAAAGCCGGTGTATCATCAATAAACAACGGCGCCTCGTTCAGCAATGCAATCGCCGATGTCAGTCGCGGCCAATCATCATCATTGAGCTTACCGGTGCGTAGACGATGCTGATCAATGCGGCCCAGTGATGACAACATACGCATTGCCAGCGCATCAGCCGGCATCTCCATACTAAACACAGCAACCGGCTTTTTACTGTGTATCGCCCCATTTTCGGCAATATTCATCGCAAAGGTGGTTTTACCCATGGAGGGCCGACCAGCGACAATGATCAGATCAGCAGGCTGGAGACCTGAAGTCTGTTCATCAAAGTCAAGAAAGCCGGTAGGCAAACCGGTAATGGAACTATCCTGCTCAAACAGGGAGTCGATTCGATCGACGACTTTGCTGAGTACATCTTTGACCTGCACAAAGCCACCACCACGCTTGGCACCTTTTTCGGCTATCTCAAAGACATAGCGCTCGGCAATATCAAGCATCTCTTCTTTGGTCATGCCTTCCGGTTTGAAGGCCATGTTGGATATGCTGTTACCGACTTTGATTAGCTGACGCAGAATCGCGCGTTCGCGCACAATTTCAGCATAGGCGGCAATATTCGCCGCGCTGGGAGTATTGCTGGCAAGCATGCCCAGGTAAGCGAGTTCACCAACCTGATCCAATTCATCCCGTTTGTCATGCCATTCAGCGAGCGTGATGACATCGACCGGCTGTGATTGCTCCATCAACTGGGCAATCGCGCGGAAAATCAACTGGTGATCGTGACGATAGAAGTCCTGCTCGACGAGAACATCGGCGACCTGCTCCCAGGCACCGTTGTCGAGCATCAGACCGCCGAGAACTGACTGCTCGGCTTCAACAGAGTGTGGCGGGACTTTCAGGGCCTCTGTGGCGTTATCCTTGAACGATTCTGGATAGCTGATTTCTTCCACAGTGCCACCTAAACCCCATTAAGAAAAAGACAAAATAAAACGCATTGTCGAGTTGAAAATTTTAGCAGAAAACAGGGCCGGTAACCCGGCCCTGTCATTTCAGCATCAAACTCAACTGAATGATTCCGTTATCGCAGAATCATTCAGTTATCAGCATTAAGCGTCTTCTTGAGCTTTAGCAATCGCTTCTGCTTCTTCACGAGCCGCATCACGTGCTTTTCTCGCTTCTTCGGCTTCAGCGCGTGCTTGCAGTTCGGCCTCTGAAGTGACATTGACTTTCACGGTCACCAACACATCAGCATGCAGTTGAATATCGATATTATATTCACCCGTGTGACGCAATGGACCAGTTGGCAGGCGTACTTCATTACGGTCAACTTCTGCACCTGCGGCGTTCAACGCATCAGCGATATCAGCAGCAGTAATGGAGCCGAACAGTTTACCTTCCACACCGGCGTTAGCCATGATGTTCAGTTCACCGGCAGCAACCAGTTTGGCTTTACGGCTTTCTGCTTCAGCCAGAACTTTGGCTGCAGCGGCTTCCAATTCAGCACGACGTGCTTCAAATTTTTCTCTGTTCAGCTTGGTGGCAGGCAGTGCTTTACCGGTTGGCACCAGGAAATTACGGCCATAGCCAGATTTCACGGTGACTTCGTCACCCAGACTTCCAAGCTTTTGAACTTTTTCTAGCAAAATTACTTGCATCGTTCTACCCTCATTCGCAGTCCTGCGACTGCTTATTCAAAACTCCGCGTTACTCGGTTTGTGAGCGTTTACGGAAATTAAACCACTGATCTAAAACACCCAATGTTGCCAGCATCATTACCATCTGAGGCAGCATCAGCACCAACAGTACATACATCGTTACCAACCAGGCTTTACTCTTCTGTCTGAGCTTCACAATCGCATGCACGATGGCCAGCCCCTGCACACCGAATGCCACCAGCATCACCGGCAAACAGTCTGCCAGCACACTGAGCGAATCGCTGAGCGGCGACAGTGTCAATGCCATCAATATAGCGGTGACAATGGCAGCAGGTCGTCCCAGTTGGATTTCCCTGAACTCGTTGCCAAAAGCGCCCGGATTGAACAGCTGTGACTGCCAGAATCGGCCGATAACTAGACCGATAACAGCATTAAAGCTGACGCCGGCTGCAATCAATCCGGTCATCATGCCAGCCAGGTTCCCGGTCATTTGCGCCGTTTCATCCTGACCCAACTGCCAGCCGGGTTGTTCACTGAGTGAAGCCATGAACGGTTCGATCATGTCTCGCCACCAACTGGTCAGGTCAGGCACCAGCAGATGCATCAGTAAAATGGTCACAATGCCCAGACCACTGGACGCCAGCAAGGCTGTCGCCAGGGAACGGGTATAACCTAATGCCAGTGTGGCCAGAAAAACCGGTAACCAACTGGTCAACAGGATCAGACCGGCCACCCAGGGTTGGCCCAACAGGAACCAGGCCATCAGTGTGAATACCACCAGCGTGGCCGTCACCACTTTAGCCCCCTCACCGGGCCCCATCCTCAGGGTTGTCAGGGCAATAACACCACTCGCCAGATAATTCAGCGGCGGTAGCATCATAGCGGCAGCAGACAACAGCGCTGCGGCAATGCCTGCCTGCCATCTGCCCTGCATGGCAAAATCTGCAATTCCTCGCAGCATAATAATGAACTAACTTAAATCAGGTGTTTGAATCAACTGTATTACTTATGCATGTCGCAGTATGGCAACAATGCCAGGAAACGCGCACGCTTCACACAAGTAGACAGCTGACGTTGGTAACGCGCTTTGGTACCTGTGATACGGCTGGGTACGATTTTTCCTGTTTCAGTGATGTAATTTTTCAGCAGATTTACATCTTTGTAGTCGATTTGCTTAATACCTTCAGCGGTAAAGCGACAAAATTTTCTACGTCTAAAAAAACGAGCCATTGTGATTCTCCTAAATAATCAATGCAGCCTTAGGCTGATTTCTTCTCTTCATCTTTTTGCATCATGGGTGACGGTTCGGTGACCGCTTCGTCCATGTTGACAACAAGATGACGGATAACAGCATCGTTGAAACGGAATGCAGTCGTGACTTCGTTGAGCTGCTCAACGTCGCATTCCACATTCATCAGAACGTAGTGTGCTTTGTGCACTTTGTTGATGGGATAAGCCAGTTGACGACGACCCCAGTCTTCCTGACGATGGATGGTACCGCCCTGGCTGGTCAGCGTTTGTGTGTAACGCTCGATCATGCCGGGGACTTGCTCGCTCTGATCAGGGTGGACCAGAAACACGATTTCGTAATGTCTCATTAGAGCTCCTCACGGTTTGAACAGCTTTATGGTCGAACCATAAAGCAAGGAGTTTTGCCTGCAGCGATAAAAACTTTAGGCAATCTAATATTTTACTTGATTTTTTCAGCCGCTCACAAGTGGCGTTGACGATAGGCTTCAAACAGGCAGACCCCGGCAGCGACCGAAACATTGAGACTTTCGGCTTCACCCTGCATGGGAATATAGATGACTTCATCGCAGTTATCACGGGTGAGACGCCGGATACCCTTGCCTTCTGCGCCAAGTACTATCGCCACAGGGCCTTTCAGATCGATCTGGAATAGGCTTTGTTGCGCATCCCCGGATGTGCCCACCAGCCACACTCCCAATTGCTGAAGATCTTTTATCAATCGGGATAGATTGGTGACCTGCGCAAACGGAACCCGTTCTGCGGCACCGCTGGAGATTTTCACTGCAGTGGCGGTGAGACCTGAGGCTCTGTCCTTAGGTGCCACTACCGCATGCACACCAGCGGCTTCGGCAGTGCGAAGGCAGGCGCCCAGGTTATGCGGGTCCTGCACACCGTCCAGAATCAATAGAAAGGCTGGCTCGCTCAAATTTTCAATCAGGTCCAGCAGTCCCTTCTCATCCAGACTTTCCAGCGGTTTACAACGTGCAGCACAGCCCTGATGCTGGACTTCAGGTGCAATCTTATCGAGGGTTTCCCGTTCAGCTTTGTGCACCACAATGCCCTGTTCCCTGGCTGCGGTCAGCAAGGCTTCAACCCGCTGATCCTGACGATCAGCGGCAAGCCAGATTTCTTTGATTCTGCTGACCGGAACATCCAGTGCGGCCTGCACAGCGTGCAGGCCATAAATGATGTCCGGATCGATAGGGGTATGTGATGCCGTTTTGACGGGTTTACGGCGCTTGGTAGGCTTCAGATTCCTGCCCCTCTACAATCGGTTTAACAAACAATTCAACACGGCGGTTGAGCTGACGTCCGGCTTCGGTTTCATTCGTTGCACGTGGTTCAAGCTCACCACGGCCTGTCGCATACAAACGGCCGCGTTCAACGCCATTTGATGCCAGGTAATCGGCAACAGACTGAGCCCGACGCTCGGAAAGCTGCTGATTGTAGCTTTCTGAACCGACGCTGTCAGTGTGACCCACAACATGGATGACTGTTTTGGGGTAGCGTTGCAAAACATCGGCTACTTTATTCAAGGTCGGGGTAAATGCCGATTTCAATGAAGCACTGTCGAAGTCGAAAGAGACTTCACTGGCAATATCGATTTTCAGCGTCTCATTTTCCAGTTGCTGAATTTTCAGCTCGTTTCTGGCCTGTTCATCGGCCAGCGCCTGTTCAAACTCACGCTGTTGATTATCCATGTAACGGCCTACACCGGCACCAGCCAGGGCACCGACCGCAGCACCTGCGACAACACCACCGGTTCCGTCATCCACGGCATAGCCCAGCAGAGCACCGGCAGCGGCACCGACAGCAGCACCGGTTTTGGTTCTTTTATTGGGATCATCAGCCGCACAACCGCTCAGCGCTGTTGCAATCAAAGTCGCCAATACAATTTTTTTCATTCTAATCCTCCATACATTGTCAGCATTCTAGACCCTTGTAATGATGGTGATTATACTGGGTTTAACGCTTTAAAAATGAGACACAGATAGATGAGTGCCAAATTCACCCCGGTCAATATTGCTATTTTGACGGTATCCGATACCAGAACTTTTGACAACGACGCCTCGGGTAAAGTGCTTGAAGATAAAGCCAAGGCCGACGGCCACCATGTGGTAGCTCGCAAAATTGTATCTGACGACATCTATCAGATCAGAGCGCTCATTTCGCAGTGGATCGCTGACCCAGAAGTTGAGGCGATCGTGACTACAGGCGGCACCGGCCTGACCGGTCGTGATGGTACGCCGGAAGCAGTCAAAGTCCTGTTTGACAAGGAAATCGAAGGGTTTGGTGAGTTGTTTCGTTACCTCTCGTATCAAGTCATCAAAACTTCCACTGTGCAATCCAGAGCGATTGCGGGTGTCGCCAATGGGACCTTTGTTTTCTGCTTGCCGGGCTCTTCCGGGGCTTGCCGAACCGGCTGGGATGAAATCCTGCATGACCAGTTGGATAGCCGTCATAAACCCTGCAATTTTGTGGATTTGATGCCACGCCTGATGGAAAACTAATGCAGATAATCTTATTCACCACGGAAGGCTGCCATCTCTGCGAACAGGCTCATGAACTGCTGCTCAATATCGCGGACAAAGCGCCGCTCGATATCATCCTCCGGGAAATCGGTGATGATGACGATCTGGTCGCCCGTTATGGCATTCGCATTCCAGTGGTGCAGTTTGCTGATCAACAGGAACTGGACTGGCCTTTCAAGCAATCTGATCTAGAAGCTATCATCCTCAGATAACTCACCTGTCATCCGTACTTCACAGGAACTTCACCAGACTCGGATAACTCTTACACAAACAAGCGTGTTCGGAGTCCGGTATGTGCCTCAAATCTATTCAGTTTCTGCTGTTTTTCATCGCAGTAGTGCTGCTCAGTTCGGCCAGAGCGAATGAGTTCCCTCCCATACCTGGTGAGCGTTACGACGTCGGTGGATACAGTATCCACATGCTCTGCCGAGGTCAGGGCGAACCCACGGTATTAATCGATGCCGGTCTTGGTGATGACTCGACTGACTGGTTTGAAATTCAGAATGATACCGCAGCAGAAACGCGCGTCTGCGTTTTTGATCGCCCGGGTTACGGCTGGAGCGACGCGGGTCCTCAGCCCCGCAACAGTCTGCGCATTTCCAACGAAATCGAAAAGCTGATTCAGAAAGCTAAAATCCCGGGCCCCTTTGTCCTGGTAGGGCACTCCTTTGGCGGTTACAACATCCGAGTCTTTGCCGCGCAAAACCCGGGAAAAATTGCCGGTATGGTGCTTGTCGATGCCTCGCATGAAAAGCAGTATGAGATTTTTGATATCAGCCTGCCACAACATTTCGATAGAAAAGGCAACATTCTCGTCATGCCTAAATACGGTGATTCTGGTTCAGTGCTGAATAAACACCGCGTACTACGTGAAAGAGCCTTTCATGCGGCACGTGCTGAGATATCTTCACTATACGAGAGTGCCCGACAGGTGGAACAGTTCAATCAGTTCCCCAAAGTCCCGCTGATTGTAATCAGCCGTGGTAAGTCTGAATGGCTGGGCCGAGTTGACGCCGAGGCCAAGGAACAAACCTGGGTGCGTCTTCAGCAGGATCTGTGGAAGCTCTCTCCTATCAGCCAGCAGGTTTTTGCACCACGCAGCGGCCATGATATCCATCTCGACCAACCTGAAGTTGTGGTCACAGCCATTACCGATGTGGTGACAATGAGCCGGGTTATGAATTGATTATTAAACTGGCTATACTGTGTCCCTTTTGCAGAGCACAGTAGATGACCATTCAGTACGTCGACACTCCTGACAGCCTGGCAGACCTCTGCGAGCAACTTTCCGGCAGCACCTGGCTCGCCGTCGATACCGAGTTCCACCGCGAGAAGACTTACTTTCCCGAGCTATGCCTGGTTCAGATTGCTAATGACGAAATCATCGCCTGTGTGGACCCGTTGGCGCTCGACGATCTGACACCTCTGCTGGATTTGTTCTACCGTGATGATATGACACTGGTATTCCATGCCGCCCGCCAGGATCTGGAATTATTTTTCATGCTACGGGACAAGCTGCCTCCGCACGTTTTCGATACCCAACTGGCGGCTACCGTGCTGGGCTATGGGGATCAGATTGGATACGGGAACCTGGTCAAACAATGTCTGGATGTCGATCTGGATAAAGCCCACGCCCGGACAGACTGGCGGCAGCGTCCGCTGTCATCGGAGCAACTGGAATATGCGGCTGATGATGTGCGTTACCTGCGTGAACTCTACCACCAACTCAATCACAGGCTAACAGAAACAGGGCGTCTCACTTGGTTAAAAGAAGACTTTGCCACCTTATCCGCCGTCAAAACCTACCAGGAAGATCCCCATAAAAGCTGGCAGCGTATCAAGGGGGCTGGGCGTCTGAAACCGTCTCAACTCGCCGTGCTTCAACAATTGGGTGCCTGGCGCGAGCAACGTGCCATCAAGCACAACCTGCCCAGACGATGGATCTTAAAAGACGATGTGATGCTGGATTTAGCCCGTTTTGCGCCGACGTCTACCGAGAGCATGAAAAAAATCCGTGGCCTGGAACAAAGAGATATTGACCGTCATGGCACAGCGATCCTGGAAGCGATTAAAACAGGCAAAGCGGTGCCCAAATCTGAATGGCCGGTGATGAAACGCCCAACACCGCTGAGTAATCAGCAGGATGCCGTAGTGGACGCCCTGATGGCCTTACTGCGTCAGCGTTGTGATGAACAGAGTATCACCCCGGCCGCCGTGGCCTCACGCAAAGATGTCGAAGCACTGGTCAGAGATGAAGAGACGTCCCTCCGCCAGGGCTGGCGCTATGAAATCGTGGGTCAGCAACTGGAAGACTTTTTAAACGGTAAACTCAGCCTGAGCGGCTCTCACAAACAACTCGAAATTCAACAAAGGTAAAATTATGTCAGCTCTGATTTGTGGCTCTTTCGCCTATGACAGCATTATGGTTTTCCCCGACCAGTTCAAAAACCATATTCTGCCGGATAAGGTGCATATGCTGAATGTCGCATTTCTGGTGCCTGAGCTTCGTAAAGAGTTCGGTGGCTGTGCCGGTAACATCGCATACAACCTAAAACTTCTGGGCGATGAACCGGTACCTATGGGTACCGTAGGTACTGACTTTGGGCCCTACGCCGACTGGATGGATCAACAAGGTATCAGTCGCAAACATGTCCATGTCAAACAGGGGCATTACACCGCACAGGCGTTTATCACCACGGATATGGACGACAACCAGATCACGGCCTTTCATCCCGGTGCGATGAACCTGGCTCATGAGACGCCTATTTCGGAAGCTGACAATATCAAACTGGCGATTGTTGCCCCGGATGGGCGTGACGGCATGCAGCAGCATGCCCAGCAACTCAAAGATGCCGGTATTCCGTTTATTTTTGATCCGGGCCAGGGGCTGCCGATGTTTAATGGCGATGAATTGATGCAGTTTGCTGAGCAGGCTTCCTACATCGCGCTCAATGATTATGAAGCCCAGTTGTTTATGGATCGCACCGGCCTGCCCGAGGAAGAAATCGCGCGTCAGGTGGAAGCATTGATTATCACCCGCGGTGCGCAGGGTTCAGACATCTTTACTGAAGGTAAAAAGATTGAGATTCCATGCCACAAAGCAGAGGCGGTGGTTGATCCAACCGGTTGTGGTGATGCCTATCGGGCAGGTTTGATACACGGCATCATGCATGGCAAAGACTGGGAAGAAACCGGCCGTATTGCTGCGAAACTCGGTGCCATCAAAATTGCGCACCATGGCACACAAAATCACAGGCTGTGAGTGACAGCCGCTGGCGATGACTTTCAGATGATAATCAGCTGAATCAGAGCCATCCCAGCGGCAGCCATTATCCCAGCGACAATATCATCCAGCATAATGCCCAGGCCACCATGCAAATGCCTGTCTGCAAGGTTCACCGGCCACGGCTTTAGAATGTCAAAAAAACGAAAGAGTACAAAGCCCAACAGCATCCATTGCCAGCCGGAGGGCGCGAAGGTCATCGCGACCAGATAGCCGACAATTTCATCCCAGACGATACCTGAAGGGTCATCCAGTTTTACCCAGTCAGCCGCTCTCTGACAGAGCCAAATCCCGATAATTGACAGGGCCAGAACCAGGATGAGGTATTCAAGCAGAGGCGAATCCTGGATCAACCAATAGATGGGTAAGGCGACTAAGGTGCCAAAAGTGCCTGGCGCCTTAGGTGCCAGGCCGGCGCCAAAACCATAAGCCAGAAAACAGGCTGGGCGCCTGATTAAGCTTCTGAAATTGACCTTAAGCCCCGAAGTGGTCATAGCCTTTCCTTGCATCGATATTCATTTCTTTTCCAGTTTCATCCCGGAGTGATAACTCATTACCCGCAGTGATTTCACCGATGCAATGGATTTCCAGGCCAAGCTCTGCCAATGATTCGACCTTATTGGCCGGCACAGTAAAGCAAAGTTCATAATCATCTCCGGCCCCGAGTGCCAATGGGATAGCAAGCTCCGGTGAGAGCTTTTTCAGACTCGCTGAGAGTGGTATTTGAGCCGGTTTGACGATGGCTCCTGTCTGACTTCGCTCAAGAATGTGTCCCAGATCAGCAAGAAGACCGTCTGAAATATCGATAGCCGAACTCGCATAGTTCAGGATTTTTTGTGCTAACTGATAGCGTGGAGTCGGATATTCCAAACGTTTGTATAGAAACTGCCAGTCAGATTGGTCAAATAAATCGGGAGACCAGTTTTCCAGACGTCTTTTCAACGCGGCCCCGGCATCGCCAAGGGTGCCAGTAACATAGATATAATCACCGACATCTGCACGATCACGACGCAGTGCCCTGGCCTGATCTACCAGACCATGTACCTGAATAGTAATAGTCAGCGGCCCGCGAGTAGTATCACCGCCGACCAGCTGGATACCCGCAGGTCTGGCCGCAAGTGCCAGCCCTTCACTGAAGGCTTGAAGCCACTCAGGCTTATGTTCCGGTAATGTCAGCGCCAGCGTGAACCAGGCCGGTTCGGCCCCCATAGCGGCCAAATCGCTCAGGTTCACGGCCAATGATTTATAGCCCAGCGCTTTGGGGTCCACATCAGCAAAAAAATGAACTCCCTCCACCAGCGTATCAATTGAGACAGCGATTTCTTTGCTCGGGCTGCACTGTAACAACGCGCAGTCATCGCCAATACCGAGAGTGACATCCTGTCGCATCGCTGTCAGCTTCGAAAAATAATCTTCAATCAGGGAAAATTCGGACAGAGACAAACCGGACTCTCTTTAAAAAGAAAGGACGACGGCAAATCATTGCCACCGCCACTCAATGATGTTTATTCAGACCCGTGGAAGAGATCGCGCATTCAACGTTTCGCACGTGCTTCTTTGGCTGCCTGATATTCATGCGGTCTGAGACGGGCCCCCATTTTATCGAGCACACCATTGACATATTTGTGCCCCTGTTCACCACCAAAGGACTTGGCCAGTTCCACTGCTTCATTCAGCACAACCCGATAGGGAATTTCCGGCAGGTGCATAAATTCAAATGTGGCCAATCTCAATACGGAAATTTCAACCGGATCAACCGCATTCAGATCACGATCGACAGCTTCTGACAGCGCGGCATCGATCTGATCCTGGTATTTAATCGCCCCTTCGATGAGCGTGCTGAAATATTTACTATCGATTTTGTTTGCGTATTCTGCCGTGACAAAATCCAGCGCGTCTTTCTGCGGTGCTTCATTATTGACCAGCGCCTGATACAGAGCCTGAACAGCAGCACGGCGTGCTTTGGTGCGGGGTAATCCGGCTGCCATTTAGTTGCCAGCCTCGATTTGACGCAGCACATTAACCATTTCGATCACACCCATCGCTGCTTCGGCGCCTTTGTTCCCCGCTTTGGTACCGGCGCGTTCAATGGCCTGCTCAATGGTGTCGACAGTCAGCACACCGAAGGAAACCGGCATATCCAGTTGCAGCGCCAGTTGGCCCAGACCTTTTGAGCATTCACCAGCGACATATTCAAAGTGCGGCGTGCCGCCACGAATGACTGCACCCAGGGCGATAATGGCATCGTATTTACCGGTCCGCCCCATACGCTGGACGGCAAGCGGAATTTCTACCGCACCAGGCACCCGGGCCAGTTCGATATCGCTCTCGCTGGCACCATGGCGAACCAGACAGTCAATCGCACCTTCGATCAGGTTGTTGACCACGAAGTCATTAAAACGACCAGCGACGATACCGACGCGGAGTCCCTTGGCTGAAAAATCACCCGAAAATGTCGTGACATTGCTCATTTCTAAAGATCCAACGCTATAAGATTAAAAGTATTGTACTCATTTTATATTTGCCCTGCCCGCTGCATTATTTCAGAACCAGCGTCGGCTTTTCGAGCTGCTCTTGTTGCGGGCGTGGGGTAAACCATCAGGATCGGCTTTAACCGTAATCCATTCATAGGGCGCCTGATCGATTCTGACCGCGGTCAGGGTTTCGCCCCAGACAGCCCCGCTATCCAGTGAAAACACGTTACCATACTGACCAGTACCTAATGTAGACCAGTGACCAAACACGATCCTGTCCTGTTCACTGGCTCTGCCAGGCATTTCAAACCAGGGCTTTTGATGCAGCGGCTTGTCTTCTGGCGCGCCTTTGTATTTCAACGCCAGCCTGCCATCTTCATGGCAGTAGCGCAGTCGGGTGAAACAGTTGGTAATAAACCGCAGTCTGTCCCAACCCTTCAAATCCGGTGACCAGCGCTTGGGATTATTGCCATACATATGGGCAAAGAATGCCTGCCAGTTATCTGATTTCAGCACTGATTCAACCTCAGCACTTCGTTCGCGGGCTTCAGAGATCGACCATTCAGGCGGCAGACCGGCGTGAACCATACTGAATTGGAGGACTTCATCGTGATGAAACAATGGCTGCTGACGCAGCCATTGCATGATCTCATCACTATCGCTGGCTGCCAGTACCGGTGCTATGGTGTCCATATGATGCTGGTATTCCACCACTCCCGCGGCATTCGCCAACAGATGTAAGTCGTGGTTACCCAGCACGCTGATACAGCTGTTCCCCAGACTTTTCACAAAGCGCAGCACTTCGAGTGATTTGGGACCTCGATTCACTAGGTCTCCGGCCAGCCAGATTTGATCAGATGCTGGATCAAATTGAATTTGATCCAGCATCTTCTTCAACTCGTCATAGCAGCCCTGAACATCACCTATCGCGAAGACAGCCATCAGTATCGAGATTTAGCGGCGGCGATAGAGTGGCTCGGGACGCAGAACCGTGGCCTGATAACTTTCGGTGAAGTCATCAAATGCCGACAAGGCATTGGTCAGGCGATTGGGGTTAGCCAGTTCAAAGCTGTTAATGCCGCACTGAGACATGTAGAACAACTGATCCTGCAGCACATCACCCTGTGCCCGGATTTCGCCTTTAAAGCCATAACGCTCACGCAGCAATTTCGCATAAGAGTAGCAACGACCGTCGGTGAAGACCGGAAACAGCAAAACGATCAGGGAAAACCGCGCCAGGTCCGGCACGATTTCTTCCAGAGGATCATCGCCGCTCAGGCGCAGGCCCAGACCACCTTCATGATGTTCGAGTGACTCATGTTGCTCCTGCCAGCGTGCCAGCGAGACGGTGATATTGCCTGCAACCAGCTCTGCTTCATCATCGAGATGCAGCCAGTTATCTTCGACAATTTCACGATCTTTAATGATCTGCATAAACACGCTCCTTGAATGGGTCCACACCGACGCGGCGAACCGTCGCCAGGAATGATTCATCTTCATGACGCAAATCGACGTAAGCATCAATCAGATGCGAAACCGTATCAACGACTTCTTCTTTGGGAATCGCTTTACCGAGACGTTCACCGATAGCGGCATCTGCTTCTGAGCTACCACCCAGTGTGAACTGATACCATTCCTCACCTTTCTTATCGACACCCAAGATGCCGATATGACCGACGCTCTGGTGCGCGCAGCCATTCATACAACCAGAGAACTTGATCTTGATGTCACCCAGGTCATAGAGGTGATCCAGGTCATCAAAGCGTTCCGCGATTTGCTTGGATAAAGGAATTGAGGTCGCGTTAGCCAGGCCACAGTAGTCCAGGCCCGGACAACAGATGATATCGGTCAGCGTGTTAATGTTCGGTGTCGCCAGACCTTCAGCCTGTAATTGCTGCCAGAGTTCATACAGATCCGCCTGTTTGACATCGGCTAGTACCAGATTCTGTGTGTGAGTAGAGCGGATTTCACCGAAACTGTATTTATCAGCCAGGTCAGCGACGATCTCCAGCTGTTCGGAAGTAATATCTCCCGGCGCCTGACCATGTTTTTTCAATGACACATAGACCGCTTTGTAGCCCGGGACTTTGTGTTCAAAGGTGTTCTGCTTGAGCCAGCGAGCGAAGGCTTTATCTTCAGCAAGCTTGGCTTCAAAAGTGGTATCGGCAGCCGCATTGCTGTCGTAATCAGGTTCAGTGAAGAAGGCTTTCACACGATCGATTTCTTTCTGGTCCAGGCGCAGTTGATCACGGATTTGCACCCATTCTGCTTCGACCAGTTCGCGGATGTGATTAATGCCATGCTCACGAACGGTAATCTTGATGCGGGCTTTGAACTTGTTATCACGACGTCCCAGGCGGTTATAAACACGCAGGATCGCTTCCAGGTATGACAGCAGATCTTCTTTTTCCAGGAACGGACGAATCTGCTCTCCAATAATCGGGGTACGACCCAAGCCGCCACCGACCAGCACTTCGAAGCCGATCTCACCATCATGGTTTTTAACCAGATGCAGGCCGATATCATGAAGTTTGGTCGCCGCACGGTCAGTTTCAGAGCCGATAATCGCAATCTTGAATTTGCGCGGCAGATAGGCAAATTCCGGATGGAAGGTTGACCACTGACGAATGATTTCAGCCCATGGACGGGGATCTTCGATTTCCTCGGCATTGATACCGGCGAACTGGTCGGTTGTCGTGTTACGGATATCATTACCACTGGTCTGAATCGCATGCATCTGCACTGTTGCCAGTTCAGCCAGAATATCCGGCACATCTTCCAGTTTCGGCCAGTTCAACTGGAAATTGGTCCGGGTCGTGAAGTGGACAAAGCCCTTGTCATAGCGGCGGGCAATGTCAGCGACCTTGCGAACCTGTTTGGAAGACATCAGACCGTAAGGCACGGCGATACGTAACATCGGTGCATGAATCTGAATATACAGCCCATTCGCCAATCGCAAAGGACGGAATTGATCTTCAGTCAGTTCACCTGCCAGGTAACGGCGGGTTTGATCGCGGAATTGGGCGACCCGCTGATCAACCATCATCTGATCATACTTATCGTATTGATACATCTAAGCTCTCTAAAACGCTAAATAACCGGACCCGGTATTATAAACGGGCAGGTATATAACGGGAAATTATAAATAACTATATTGATATTCGGGATTTATCTAAATACCGCATGACTACGGGGTTTGAAACGGTTTTATTAATCAGAATCAGCCGAGCCCCGATCGGGGGAAGTTGCACACGATGCGATTGTTTCACTTATTTGCCAAACCAATTTACTGAGCTATCCTCTGCATGAAGCTAAAGATAAGTCAGATAGCCGGCCAGGAGAAAATAAAACAATGTTCAAAAACAAACGTCAAACTCAGCGCTTCTGGTTGCTGGCCGCTTTTATTGTCGTTATCTACGCCGCCAGTCATTATCAGCCGGGCCCCGTCACCGAGGTCGCGCCCCCCAAGACTGATGTTGTCGCACTTTACCAGGCGCAGCAAAGTGACGTTCAGATTGAAGTGGCCGGCCGGGTTATCCGTTTGCTGGAAGACGATAATCAGGGTAGCCGCCACCAGCGCTTTATCATGAAAATGGCCGATGGCCACACTTTACTGGTTGCTCATAATATCGATCTGGCCCCCAGAATTAATGGTCTTGAGGTGGGGGATGAAGTGACGGTGTATGGTGAATATGAATGGAACAATAAGGGCGGTGTGATGCACTGGACACATCATGACCCGGATAACCGTCACCCTCACGGCTGGATTCGTCATCAGGGTCAGCTTTATCAGTAATATGAATGCCGCTAAACCACTGAGCTACAGTTTTCCGCCGATTGTCGGTATCAAGCCGAGAGTGCTGATTCTAGGTTCGATGCCCGGCGTTGCCTCGCTTGAGGCGCAACAGTATTACGCTCATCCGCGCAATGCTTTCTGGCCGATAATGGCTGAACTGGTCGATCTCAACATCGAATGGTCATATCAAACGCGTTGCCAGCACCTCGCTGATCATGGCATCGCCGTCTGGGACGTTTTGAAAGCCTGTTATCGACCCGGCAGTCTGGATCAACATATCGACCCGGCCAGTATTGAGGCCAATGACTTTCAGGATTTTTTTGAACAACACCCGACCATTGAAGCGGTGTTCTTTAACGGCAGCAAATCCGAACAGTTATTCAAACGGCAGGTTTTGCCGACGTTGTCAGCACACCGGCCCATGATTAAGTTGCCTTCAACCAGCCCGGCACATGCCGCGCTGAGTGTCAGTGAGAAACTCGCCGCCTGGCGGGTAATCAAGGATTATCGCTGAAATTGTTGCCTTATCGCCTGGCGTTGAAAAGCAGCCTCGTCTGATAGCCACTATTCTCTCTGATAAGTCTTGTCCAGTGTGTTGAGCCTGCTGGCTCAAGACCGTTTTTAAGGTCCTGCACAAAGACAGCCAACAACGACGTGAATCGGGTCAGGACTGATTTAACTCAAGCAACCCCCTGATATAGAAAGGCAGAGGTGTGCACCTCTGCCTTGGTTGATGCCTGTTAACTGGCGCTGGACCAGTGCTGGATAGCTTTGGCTACTTATGAGACCAGATCGAACCTGTCAGCATTCATGACCTTGGTCCATGCTTTGACGAAATCTTTAACAAACTTCTCCTCAGCATCATCCTGAGCATAAACCTCAGCATATGAACGCAGAATAGAGTTCGACCCAAATACCAGGTCAAACCGGGTCGCTGTCCATTTCAGTGCATCAGTTTTGCGGTCACGAATCTCATACAGATTGTCTCCCGCCGGTTTCCAGCTATAGGCCATGTCGGTCAGGTTAACGAAAAAGTCATTGCTCAGTTGCCCTTCCCGCTCAGTGAAAACACCATGTTTGGTGCCGCCAAAGTTGGTTCCCAGCACACGCATGCCGCCAACCAGCACCGTCATTTCCGGTGCTGTCAGGCCCAGTAACTGGGCACGATCCAGCATCAGTTCTTCAGGTTTCACCACATAAGCCTGTTTCTGCCAGTTACGGAAACCATCAGCGACCGGTTCCAGAGGTTCGAATGACTCGACATCCGTCATTTCTTCACTGGCGTCCCCCCGACCTTTATGGAATGGCACCAGCACGTCGTAACCAGCCGCTTTGGCGGCCTGTTCAATACCAACGCCACCGGCTAAAACAATGATGTCCGCAATGCTGGCACCGGTCTCGGCTGAAATGGTTTTGTAAGTTTCCAGCACTTTGGTCAAACGAACCGGCTCATTACCTTCCCAGTCTTTCTGAGGGGCCAGACGGATGTGCGCGCCATTTGCGCCACCACGCATGTCTGAGCCGCGGAAAGTCCGGGCACTATCCCAGGCTGTGCTCACCATTTCAGCGATACCGAGATTGGATTCAGCGATGCTTTTTTTCACTGTTTCGACACAATAGTCGGTATTGCCAGCGGGAACAGGATCCTGCCAGATCAAATCTTCATCTGGCACATTCGGACCGATGTAGCGTGTTTTGGGTCCCAGATCACGATGAGTCAGTTTAAACCAGGCACGGGCGAACGTATCCCTGAAATATTCAGGATCCGCCATAAACTTCTCGCAGATCTGGCGATAAGTCGGGTCCATTTTCATCGCCATATCGGCATCGGTCATGATGGGGTTATGGCGAAGCATTGGGTCATCAGTGTCTACCGGCTTATCATCGTCTTTGATGTCAATGGGCTCCCATTGCCAGGCACCAGCAGGACTTTTCCTGGGCTCCCATTCATGACCAAACAACATATCAAAGTAGCCCATATCAAATACGGTAGGCTGAGTCGTCCAGGCACCTTCCAAACCAGAGGTCAATGAATTGCTCGATTTTCCCTGCTGATTCGGGTTTTTCCAGCCAAAGCCCTGCTCTTCAAGATCAGCGGCTTCAGGCGCTGGACCGCAGGCCGCAGCATCACCATTACCATGACATTTACCGACAGTGTGACCACCTGCGGTCAGGGCTACAGTTTCCTCGTCATTCATCGCCATGCGTTTGAATGTGACACGAACCTGTTCGGCCGTTTTGAGAGGATCTGGATTACCGTTGACACCTTCCGGATTGACATAAATCAAACCCATTTGAACTGCCGCCAGTGGATTTTCCATGGTGTCTGGTTCGTCAACGTTTTCATAACGCTCGTCCGAAGGTGCCAGCCATTCTTTCTCGGCCCCCCAGTAAATGTCTTTCTCCGGATGCCAGACATCTTCTCGTCCGAATGAAAAGCCATAGGCTGGCAGTCCCATGGACTCATAAGCGACTGTTCCAGCCAGGATCATCAGATCAGCCCAGGAAATCTTATTGCCGTATTTCTTTTTAATTGGCCAGAGCAGACGCCGCGCTTTATCGAGGTTACCGTTATCCGGCCATGAATTGAGTGGCGCGAAACGCTGACTACCTGTGCCGCCGCCACCGCGACCGTCAGCAATCCGATAAGTCCCGGCCGCATGCCAGGCCAGGCGAATCATCAAACCACCATAGTGTCCCCAATCTGCCGGCCACCATTCCTGACTTTCGGTCATCAGGGTATGCATATCTTTTTTCAGCTGGTCAAAGTCCAGTTTGCGGACTTCATTGCGATAATCGAAATCCTCATCCATCGGATTGGTTTTACGATCGTGCTGATGAAGAATGTCGAGATTGAGTGACTCGGGCCACCAGTCGGTGACTGATTTACCCGATTCGGTCATCGCACCATGCATCACCGGACATTTACCGGCGGGCTGTTTTGACTCTGTAGTCATGTTTGCTCTCCTCTATCTGAAAAAACCCTCGAAAGGGGCTTTCAATTCATTTCGTACAATAGAGAAGCTAACACAGTCAGTTGACTGTATTGATGCCTAATACCAATGCAATCAATCGGTATAAACGATTACTTGTGGGAGCTTATCCGGTTCAACAAAAATGTTTAGCCGAAGCACAGCATTAAATTAATGGGGAAAGTGAGGAGGCACCGCTCAAGCTAAGCGTGCTTGAAAGCGTTTTCGCCAGCCCAATTGGGCTGGCGAAAAAACACCGGCTATTTGAGCAGCTGGCTCAGATCTTTAGCATCCCAGTGCGGGAAGTGCTTGCGAATCAATGCATTCAGTTCCAGCTCGAATGCCGAAAATTCACCGGCCGGAACAGTCTGATGACTGCCAGAGATAGCATCAGTAATCATACCGGCACCAATGGTGACATTGGTCAGGCGATCGATAATGATGAAGGAACCGGTAATGCGATTGCGTTTGTAGGTATCAAACACGACCGGCTTGTTCAGTGAGAACTCACACAAACCGATTTCATTCAGCTTGAGTTCAGTGGCATTGCTTTGCTGCAGGGTGTTTACATCAACCTGATGATCAATCGCTGTCAGTGAGCCGGTGCTCTCATTCACGCCTACTTTGATGCTGTATTGCTTGCCGGCAGTCAGTGGTTGTTCGGTCATCCACACCACCATCGCCTTAAACTGGCTGGAAACATGTGGCTGGTGATGATTGCTGTGCACAATCATATCGCCGCGGCTGACATCAATTTCATTTTCCAGCGTGACGGTAATGGCTTCACCCGGCACGGCATGATCAAGGTCGCCATCATAAGTGACCAGCGCTTTGATTTTGCTCTCTTTGCCGGACGGCAATACGGTAATCGCATCTCCCGGCTTCAGAATACCGGATGCCAGTGTGCCACAGTAACCGCGGAAGTTCAGATTAGGACGATTGACATACTGCACCGGGAAGCGGGCATCTTCGAAGTTTGGATCATCAGCGATATCCACGTTCTCGAGAATGTCCATCAAGGTCTCGCCCTCATACCAGGGCATGTTCTCGCTCTTGTTGACGACGTTATCGCCCACCAGCGCCGACAGCGGTACGAAGTGAATATCTTCGATTTCCAGTTCACGGGCAAATTCAGCGTAATCCTTGCGGATATTATCGAAGACTTCCTGGCTGTAATCCATCAGGTCCATCTTATTGATGGCGACTACGATGTGCTTGATGCCCAGCAGTGAAGCAATGAAGCTGTGACGACGGGTCTGGGTCTGTACACCATGACGGGCATCAATCAGGATAACCGCCAGCTGGCAGGTCGACGCACCGGTTGCCATATTACGGGTGTACTGCTCATGACCCGGGGTATCGGCAATAATGAATTTACGCTTGGTGGTAGAAAAATAGCGGTAAGCAACATCGATGGTAATGCCCTGCTCACGTTCAGCCTGCAGACCATCCACCAGCAAGGCCAGATCAACCTGATCACCGGTGGTACCCGATTTGGCACTGTCTCGGGTCACCGCTTCCAGCTGATCTTCATAGATCATTTTGGAGTCATGCAACAGGCGGCCAATCAGGGTACTTTTACCGTCGTCGACATTACCGCAGGTCAGAAAACGCAGCAATTCTTTGTTTTCATGCTGCTTGAGATACGCTTCAATGTCAGTCGCAATCAAGCTATCCGTTTGGTATGAACTTTCAGTAGTCATCTAGAAGTAGCCCTCTTGTTTTTTCTTCTCCATCGAACCGGCCTGATCATGGTCAATAGCACGACCCTGACGTTCTGAGGTTGTGGTTAATAACATTTCCTGAATAATTTCCGGCAGGGTGTCGGCGTCGGATTTGACGGCACCGGTCAGCGGGTAACAGCCCAGCGTTCTGAAGCGGACTTTTTCCATTCTGACTTCTTCGCCTTCGGGAATACGCATACGGTCGTCGTCCACCATAATGGTCAGACCGTTGTAGTTCACAACCGGACGTTCTGCTGCATAGTAAAGCGGAACAATCGGAATCTCTTCCAGGTAGATGTATTGCCAGATATCCAGCTCGGTCCAGTTTGACAGTGGGAAGACGCGGATACTCTCGCCCTTGTTCACCTTGCTGTTATAGATGTTCCACAGTTCCGGACGCTGCGCTTTCGGGTCCCAGCGGTGATTTTTATCACGGAAGGAGTAAACTCGCTCTTTGGCGCGAGATTTTTCCTCATCACGACGGGCACCGCCGAAGGCTGCATCAAAACCGTATTTGCTCAATGCTTCTTTGAGCGCATCGGTTTTCATGATGTCGGTGTAACGCGGGTGATCAAACGGGTTAATACCGGCCTCTTTACCTTCCTGATTGGTATGTACAATCAGTTCCAGGCCATGCTCTTTGGCCATGTTGTCACGGAACTTGATCATGTCCTTGAACTTCCAGGTGGTATCGATATGCATCAACGGAAACGGCAGCTTGCCCGGATAAAAAGCTTTCATTGCCAGGTGCAGCATCACCGCGGAGTCTTTACCGATGGAATAAAGCATCACCGGGTTTTCAAACTCAGCAGCCACTTCACGAATGATGTGGATGCTTTCCGCCTCCAGTTGTTTGAGATGGGTTAATTGTTTTTCAGTCATTATCGTTCTCTGTTATTTCGATTTGACGTGTAAGCCACATTCTTTAGTTTCAGGGTTTTCCCACCACCAGCGGCCAGCGCGAATATCTTCACCGGCGGTGATCGCACGGGTGCAGGGTGCGCAGCCGATGCTGGCATAACCTTCATCATGCAGTTTGTTGTAGGGCACTTCGAAGGCGCGGATGTAGGCCCAGACATTGCCGTTGGACCAGTCGGTCAGGGGACTGAACTTCTGCAGACCATGGTCTTCATCCCACTCAGACACCGGCAGTTCGGCTCGTGTCACAGACTGGGAGCGGCGCATGCCGGTAAGCCAGGCTTTTTTATCAGCGAGTGCGCGGTTCAGCGGCTGTACTTTACGGATACCACAGCATTGCTTGCGCATATCGACGCTGTCGTAAAAAGCATTAGGGCCATTGCTGGTCACGAATGCTTCAATCTCAGCAGTGTCCGGGTAATAGACCTGCACTTCTTTGTTATAGTGCGTCTTTACTTCCTGCATCAATTCGTAGGTTTCTTTGGGCAGACGACCAGTGTCCAGCGTGAAGACTTCGATCCCCGGTGCATGCTTGCAGATCAAATCCAGCAGCACCATGTCTTCAGCGCCGAAACTGGTTGCCAGCAACGCCGGGCTGTAGTCCCGTTCGATTTCTTTCAGTACCTCAATCACGGCCTCAATCTTGGTGGCCAGAGCAGGTTTGATATCCGTCATCGTTTTTTTCTCACACGAATGGTTGTGGTCAGCCCCTCTTCGGCTACGACCTCACATTGCTGGCCATCCTGGCGCAGACTTTTCAATACTTCAGTCACAGCGTCACCGCTGTTGACCCACAGCTCGATGTCCTGCTCGAGCTCGATATGGCTGATGGCCTCGCGAGCCTTGATGTAATGCATCGGGCAGCCATACTGAGTCAGATCTATTGGACCGGTCAAAACAGACATTTTATGCCTACCAGAACCAGAATAACGGCCAACAGTGGACGCATGACCTGATCTGAAATGCGAACCCCCAGGTGACTGCCGATAAGAATTCCCGGCAACGAGCCGGCGAGCAGGTACAGTAACAACGACCAGTCGACAGTACCCACGGCCGAGTGGCCCAGGCCGGCAACAAAAGTCAGAGGCACCGCATGCGCAATGTCGGTAGCCACGATCTCAACGCCTTTCATTCTGGGGTACAGAAACAGCAGAATGACCGCGCCCAGCGCACCCGCACCTACCGAGGAGATGGTCACCATCACACCCAGGCCAGCGCCGGTTAATACGGTAAACATGGCCTTGTGGCCTTCATCCTGCCTCAGTTTGTACAGCGCATTGACCACGGGGTGACCTTCCTGCGCCCTGAGCAGGCGACCAATCCAGCCTTTTAACAGCAAGGCACTGGAGGTCAGGATCAAAGCTACCCCCAATGCTTTGGTGATGATCTCGCTGTGCTCACCCTCATGCATCCCGGTCTGGTTCATCACCCATAAGGTCAGCAATGTCGCTGGAATACTGCCAGCCGCCAGAGTCCAGACTACTTTCCATTTTACAACACCGTGGCGCCAGTAAGCCCAGATACCGCCAGACTTGGTTATGGCGGCGAACAACAGGTCAGTACCAACAGCGATAGCAGGCTGGATGGAAAAACCGAAAATCAGGATTGGGGTCATTAGCGAACCACCGCCCACGCCGGTCATGCCGACCATAATGCCGACAAACAAACCTGCCAGAATAAAGCCCCATTCCATATAGGTCTTCGCCTTGTCTATTCCAAAGAGCTGACAAGTTTACCAAAGCGTAATATTCTATCAATGAATATTATCTACTATCGTTATAACGAAAAGATATAAAGCTATGAAGATACAACAACTCAAATATGTGCGCGAGGTGGCTCGTCGAGGCCTGAGTATCTCGGCGGCAGCGAACGCCCTGCATGCTTCTCAACCCGGTGTCAGTAACCAGGTTCAGCAGCTGGAAGAAGAGTTGGGACTGCAGATATTTGAACGTCATGGAAAACGTCTGACGGGGATTACGCCGGTCGGCAAGTCGGTTATCGATATGGCTGAGCGGGTATTGCAGGATGTCGACAATATTCGCCAGCTGGCGGCGGACTGCCGCAGTGACCAGACTGGCACCCTGTCCATTGGCACCACCCATACGCAGGCCCGTTATGCCCTGCCTTCCGCCATCAAGCAGTTTTCCGAGCGCTATCCCAATGTGCATCTTAATATGGTGCAGGGCACACCACCCGAGGTCGCTGAAATGGCGGCAACCGGCCGGGTCGATATTGCCATTGCGACTGAAGGTCTGGCTCAGTTCGAGCAGTTGGCTATTCTGCCCTGCTATCAATGGAACCGTTGTGTTGTCGTGCCCCCGGCGCATCCCCTGCTGGCGTTAGACAAGTTGAGCCTTGAAGCAATAGCCGATTACCCGATTCTCACTTATGTGATGGGTTTCACTGGTCGAGCGCAACAGGATCAATCTTTTATCGAAAAAGGCCTGCATCCCAACGTCGTGTTCACCGCCACCGATGCCGACGTGATTAAGACCTATGTCGAGCTGGAGCTGGGCATCGGCATTATCGCCAACATGGCATTTGATCCGGTGAAAGATGCACCGCTTCAGGCCATTGATGCCAGCCACCTGTTCCGACCCAGCACTACCCATCTGGGCATCCGTAAAGGCAGCTATCTGCGAGGCTATATGTATGCCTTTATTGAGTATTTTGCTTCACACCTGGATCGGGAAGCTGTCAGCAAGGCAATTGAGATATAGGACTAATTCACATTGTGGCCCGGGCAAAAAGCTGCTAATTTTCTGGGCTGCTGCTTGCAGCATAAAACACAATAATCGAAATATTAGGACTAATCATGAAGCAATTACTCAAAGCCCTGCTGCTGAGCCTGGCACTACTGCCGGCACTGGCTTTCGCCCACGGCGCGCCCCGCATTACTGTTGAAGAGAGCATTGTCATCAACGCTGATCCAGCTACTGTGTGGAATGCAGTCAAAGATTTTAATAACGCACACAGCTGGATTCCGGTTGTGAAATCAACCGAAGCGACAGGCGGCAATGAAAAAGGTGCTACCCGTACCCTGACACTGCAAAACGGTGCCACCATCTCTGAAGAACTGGATAAGTTTGATGAAGAGAAAATGACCTATAAATACGAAATCACCGACATCAGCAAAGCCGGTGAAGTTGATGACCATGGTGAAATGCACGAAGTCCCCGCTTTCCCTGTCAGCAAATATAAATCATGGGTCAGTGTCAAAGCGGTTGATGGCGGTAGTAAAGTCAGCTGGAAAGGTAAGTTCTTCCGTGCTTATCACGGCAACCATCACCCACCCAAAGAACTGGATGATGATGCAGCGAAAAATGCCGTCACCGGTCTTTACACCAGCACACTGGAAAGCCTGAAAGCCAGCCTGGAAAAATAAGCTTTCAATGCATTCAGAGGAAGGCACCTGCGGGTGCCTTTTTTCTTTTGGCAAGCCTATAATGAGATTGTGTTCTTTGAGCCAATGACTGTATGAACAACAAGTTGCACAATATCCATCAAATTATCAGTGAGATTGCCAACAAACTCGAAGAGGGCGACCAGCATTTAATCAGCAGCCTGCAACAGGAACTCGATAATCTGCTCCTGCATTCGCCTGAAGACGATATCGGCCCTTCAACACCACACCCGGACAAAGCCAGTGGCTGTTATAAATTCGGTGATGACCCTGATTATTACTGCCCGCATTGCTTTGATAATCTGCAACAGAAAATTTCCACCCAAAGGCTGAACCGGCAACTACGCGTCTGCCCCCAGTGCCGGTCGAGTCTGCGACCACTGCAATAAGCTCAGCGGGCTGGTCAAAGTCTGACCATTAAAATAAAATGGGGAGATACAAACGGAAGTGCTTCATTCAATTAACGGACTATTGCCTCGGGGTGGCCTTGCGCCTGAGATATCTCAACAGAGAGAACCCGATGAACCTGATCCAGATAATACTGGCGTAGGGACAGGCTGATTCTCGACTTTAGCTGATTTAGTCGGTCTTCGTTGTTGCTGTCCCAACGCTTTATGCCACGAGGATAGCTATGAAACGTTCCACTCTTGCACTGGCCTGTGCCAGTGCGATACTTTCTGTTCCATCTTGGGCTGAAATCACCCCGGCAGAACTGCCGTCTATGATTATCAGTGCCGACTTTCGTCCCAACGAAGCCCAGGAAACCCCGGTCAGCCTCACCACCATCGATGATGAAGTGATCGAATCCCGCGGTGCCCAGCATCTTGAAGATATTCTTAATCTTGCACCGAACGTGAACATCTCAAGTGGCGCCTCTCGAGGTCAGTACTTTCAAATTAGGGGCATCGGTGAACGAAGTGAATTCAAAGCGCCCCTGAATCCTTCTGTAGGTCTCTACATTGATGGCATTGATCTGAGCCGTAGTGGAGGCGCGGCGACATTGTTTGACATCGAACAGGTAGAAATTCTGCGTGGACCTCAAGGCACACTCTACGGCGCTAATGGTATGGCTGGCACTATTAACCTTCGAAGTACCCAACCTAGCGATGAATTCGATATGAAATTCGAAACCAGCATGGCCGAGTACAACACTCGCGAGGTCGGTGTGGCCGTTGGTGGTCCGCTGGTTAAAGACAGCCTCTTAGGTCGTTTCTCTGTCCATACT
Organism: uncultured Methylophaga sp.; assembly: GCA_965229455.1. Lineage (GTDB taxonomy): Bacteria > Pseudomonadota > Gammaproteobacteria > Nitrosococcales > Methylophagaceae > Methylophaga. The sequence continues at coordinate 683,089 of OZ245877.1, read as the reverse complement.
CATCGGTCTGATGGCTATATGGACAATGAATTTCTTGGAAGGGATAACACTCAGAACCGTGACGAGATCACTGCTCGTGGGCAGTTGAGATGGCTGGCGACTTCAGACCTCACTATCGATCTGAATTTGCTTCATTTGAATATTGATAATGGTTATGACGCTTTCACACTAGATAACAGCCGTGACAGCCAGTCCGATCAGCCAGGTGAAGACTCTCAGCACACAAATGCTTTTGCACTGAAGGCAGATTATCGGGCCAGTGACAAAGTGCAATTGCAATCTACACTGACATATTCGAAATCTGATTTGGTTTACAGCTACGATGATGACTGGTCGTATAAATCAGAATTTCCTGTAGATCCTTTATGTGTGGATGCAGATCCTGATAATGATCCTTTTACATGTCCCTATAGTGGCTTCGACCAGTATGAAAGATCACGAGAAAATTACTCTTTCGAAATGAGAGCATTGTCAAATGAGGCAGGCCGCATATTTTCTGGCACTACCGATTGGACAGTGGGCCTTTACATTGCAGATAAAAGACAAAATCTCGATAGAAGCTATTTCTCCAATTCGATAGACAGTGACTCGACTGAGATATTCGAAGAGAGTAATTCATACGAGACCTTGAATACGGCTATATATGGCCAGCTTGACTCAGCTTTAACTGAGAAGCTCACATTGATAACCGGATTACGGGCTGAATACTGGGAAGCGGATTACTCTGATTCCAACAATCTTTCTGATGATCCCAATGAAATGATGTTTGGTGGCAAAATCGGTTTGAACTACCAAATCAACACAGATCATCTGGCATTCACTAGCCTCTCTCGCGGTTACAAAGCAGGGGGTATCAATGTTGAGCCCCGTATTGATGATAATCAGCGTTCCTTTGAATCGGAATATTTATGGAACCTAGAGGCGGGGCTTAAATCTTATTGGCTTGAGGGCGACCTCATAACTTCAGTAACTGCATTCTATACATTGCGTAAAGATGCTCAGATTAAAAGCTCACTTAAGGTACTCCGAAATGGCGGTCCAGCTACAGATTTTGTGGATTACTTTGTTAATGCAGAGCAAGTTTCAAATGTTGGTTTGGAAGCCGAAGCTGACTGGATGATAAACAACAAGTTCAGGTTTATTGGTTCTTTAGGCTTGTTACATGCCACACTGGATAATTATGAGAACCCAGAACTTTTGGAGGAGGGTGTAAGCCTCAGCGGCCGCAGAATTGCACATGCCCCTGCTTATCAGTTTAGTATGGGAGGAGAGTATTACCTGTCTCCAACATGGACACTAAAAGCCAATGTTGAAGGCAAAGATGAATTCTACTTCTCAAATAGTCACAACGAAAAATCGGGGTCCTATGCCATCGTCAATGCCAGTCTTGAATATGTCAGGAAAAACTGGACATTCACCCTGTGGGGTCGCAATTTATTCGATAAAGACTATTACACTCGTGGCTTTTACTTCGGTATTGACCCATCCCAAAGCTATGCCGATCAAAGATACATTCAATACGGCGATCCCCGCGTTGTCGGTCTGACCGTCAGCTACGATTATTAATTCACAGCTTGAGGGCTCCGTTGAGCCCTGTTTTTATTAAGGAGTTTTCCTATGCGTGTTTCAGTTGATATCAGCCTTTATCCGCTGACCGAGCACTATGCCGAACCCATTCTGGCCTTTATCGATAAGTTGGAGAATAACCCTAAGCTCAATATTTCCCGTAATAACCTGAGCACCCAGATATTTGGTGAATACCGCGATGTGATGGACGCCATGGATAGCGAAATTGAAGCCGTTTTCAATCAGCTTCCGCACAGTGTGTTTGTATTGAAAATGATCGGTACTGACCGTTATCAGGTCGAAGACTAACCTTCTATGTGGGATGCGATGCTAAAGGGCCTGATGACCTTATCAGGCTGGGAGATTTTTGCCGCCCTGCTGGGCGTGGGCTATATTGTTTTCGCTGCCCGCGAATCGCAGTGGTGCTGGCCGATGGCCTTTGTCAGCACGCTAATCTATACCTTGCTGTTCTGGGATGGTCAGCTTCCCATGCAGGCGCTGCTGAACTTTTACTATATGGGCATGGCGATTTACGGTTACCTTCTGTGGCGTCAGCATAAACAGAAAGAGAATGATATCGCCATTCATAGCTGGCCTTTGTCGTATCACCTGGCTTTTCTGGTGATAGGTAGTCTGTTGACCTGGCTGATTGGTCATTACCTGTGGGCGATTGAAGCCTCTCAGAACCCTTATCTGGATGCCGGCGTTACCGTCTTTTCAGTGCTCAATACCTGGTTGATGGCACGAAAAGTTCTGCAGAACTGGCTTTACTGGATCATTATCGATGCCGCCGCTGTGGTGCTCTATCTGGAAACCGGCTTTTATGCCACGGTGGCTTTGTTTTCACTGTATACCGTGCTCGCCAGCGTCGGCTTTATCAACTGGATCCGGCTTTATCGTCAGCAAAACACGCTCTCACCTACTGCCAGTCATTAAAAGAACCTGTATCCAATGAAAGCTGTTATTTTTGATATGGATGGGCTGTTAATTGACAGTGAACCCATGTGGAAATCCGCTGAGGAACAGGTGTTTTCAGCATTAGGCGTTGAGGTCAGTGATCAACTTGCCTCATTCACCGCCTCCATGACCACGCGAGAAGTCACTGAATTCTGGTTCTCCCGTTTCCCATGGCAAAATCGTAGTCTGGAAAGTGTAGAAAACGAGGTCATTGAGCGGGTCGGTGCACTTATCCAACAGGATGGGATTGCAAAGAGGGGCGTTTTGCAAATCATCAAAATGCTAAAGCAACATGCGTGCAAAATTGGCCTTGCCACGAATGCCCCAGAATCTCTGGTTCCACTGGTACTAGAAAAACTGGAGATAGCTGACTACTTCGATTGTACGGTCTCATCCTCTGAGGTGGATGAGGGCAAACCCAATCCTGATGTTTATCTCTTAGCCCTGGAGAAACTGGGTGTTTCTGCTACCGAGACGCTGGCTTTTGAAGACTCGGCCTCCGGACTCAAGGCGGCGACAGCGGCTAAAATAAGAACCATTGTGGTGCCTAGCATTCAGGATTTTGAAGAGGCTGACTTTCAGGAAGCTGAACTCAAAATACGCCACCTTGCAGAATTTAATGCTGAACTTTTTTCTAAGCTTTGCCAGCCAGTGACATTAAGTTGAACAGCGTTTATTTGAATCTGATCTGAGTTTGCATCCATCTGTTGATATCAGTCTCACCCAACGCATTCATCAAAAACAGCAGCAGGCGGTAAACTGGCCTGGCAGCATTCAGGTCGGGCATGGGCTGATATTGCTGATAGACCATGGCAAAGCGTGCAGCTTGTGCTTCGCTCAGCTGATACTCGATTAATACCAGCTCTAACTCGGGCGGTGCCATCACAAAAGCATCAATATCAACCAGGGTCGTGAGTCTGCCAGCGCTGTGCAGGTATTGATCCCACCGATTATCGAGCATAACAGGAGAAAAGCGTGACGGCGTGATCTGTTCAATCTCAGACATCACCCTGTACAACCAGGGTTCGCCGATTTTTAACTGTCTGCTGAAACGCAAAAATGTTTTTATCAATTGCTCCGGCCAGCGTTGCGGTGGATGGTAGGGATGAGTCAAAAGCCCCCAGTTCAAATCCGCCTGTTGATGCAACCTGGCAATATGACGGGCAAAATCGCTGACCATCGACAGCGACAGGCTCTCTGCGTCCAGGCTCTCCCCACGGGCAAAACGGCTAAGTACAAAGCCCGGCAGTTCTGCGCTCGGTGCTGCAGAATCCACCACCTCAGGAATGTGCAGCAGACCATGCTGATGGATAATGCGACGGATCTGCACTGCATTGGCCAACTCATCGGTCAGGGAAAAGTCAAACAAGCTCTGCATCACCTGCCAGGTTGCCGATGATGCCAGCCGGTCAGGGTCACAGACTTTCAGGATTAACGGCCCGTCCGTTGTCTGACACTGCCATAACTGATGCGTGCTGTCTTCAAACATAGCCGGCAGCAGTGCCGCGTCGATAAGCCGGGGCCAGTGCTTATTAGATGCAAATAGTGATTCCGGCACAGCCGCGTCCCTGCAGCTGATAGCCTTGGGACTTACCAAGGTAGCCGTTCACCATTGGTGTGCCAGAAGCCACCGCTGGTATCGAGCGTTAGCTCTTCCATACGCTTAATCAGCCCGGATGCTGATTCATCAGGGTCGATCAGCCCGCCGTGGCCTGTCATATCAGTACGCACCCAGCCCGGATGCAGTATCGCGACAGCAATTCCCCTGGGTTTAAGGTCTACAGACAAGGATTTTCCGGCGGCATTAACGGCGGCTTTGGACATCCGGTAAGCATAGCTGCCACCGGAATCATTATCGTCAATCGAACCCATGCGGCTGGTGATAATGCCGACCTTGCTGCCTTCATGCAGATTGGGCAGCAGTGCCTGAGTCACTAATAAAGGTCCCAGACTGTTCACCCGGTACATTCTGATAAAACTGTCGACCGCAGCGTCATCAATATCACCAAGACCAATACCGCCGGCAATACCGGCATTATTGATTAACCAGTCGATATTACGGCCTTTCAGTGTATCCGCCAGTTTGGCGAGACTGGTCGGTTCACTGACCTCGACATCTTCAATGATTTCGACATTGAGATCCTTCAATTCTTTCGAGGCATGTCGGCAAGTAGCAATCACATGCATGCCTTTGGCCGATAGTTGCCGGCATAGCTCGAGACCAATCCCGCGGTTGGTGCCTGTGATGAGTACTGTTTCAGTCATGGTTCCTCCCCTTTAAGCGTTAACATTTTTTCTGTTGTTGGCGACAGGATAACACCCGCTTCGGTAACGATGGCGTCAATCAAGGCAGCCGGTGTCACATCAAACGCCGGGTTTATCGCATTGACATTGGCAGGCGCAATGGGTTCACGGTGGATATGCGTCACCTCTTCGCTTAGACGCTGTTCAATTGGAATGCCGCTGCCATCAGGGATATCCCAGTCTATGGTTGATGTTGGCGCCACCACCATCATTTTGACCTTGTGATAGCGAGCCAGTACTGCCAGAGAATAGGTACCGATTTTGTTGGCAGTATCCCCATTGGCGGCGATACGGTCAGCACCGACAATCACCCAGTCCAGTTTTCCGGAAGCCATTAACAAAGCCGCCGCCGAATCGGCCTGTAGGGTCATGGGGATAGCATCCTGCATCAATTCCCAGGCGGTCAAACGGCTTCCCTGTAACCAGGGACGGGTTTCATCCACATAAACATGGTCAATCTTACCTTCGGCATAGCCCTGCCGAATCACACCAAGCGCTGTGCCAAACCCGGCTGTCGCCAGCGCCCCGGCATTGCAGTGAGTCAGCACCTTACTCTGGCTATCCAGCAGCGCTGCACCGCTCTGACCCATTGCGCGGTTTGCGGCCACATCCTGCTCATGCATTTTTCTGGCTTCAGTCAGCAACGCGGTTTCCGGTGATTCGCCATCTGGCAGGTTCAGGTAAAACTGGCGCATATGCTCTATCGCCCAGAAGAGATTGACCGCTGTCGGGCGGGCATTCTCCAGTCTCGCCAGGGGGGCGGTCATCGCCTGTTTCCAGGTTACACCGGCTGTATGCCAGGCCTGTCTGCCAGCAAGTACGACACCATAAGCCGCCGTCACGCCAATCGCAGGCGCCCCCCGCACCACCATCATGGTAATGGCTTCAGCAACCTGATCCGGATGGTCATACTCCAGCCATTCCTGCCGCTGCGGCAGTTGGCGTTGGTCCAATAAAAAAATGCGTTCATCCCGCCATTGAATCGGTTCGATTGTGCTCGTTATTTTTGTCAAAAATGAACTCCTCATTACCGCCCGGCAAATCATTGGCTACCGTGAACTAATTAAGGTGACAAGGTAGGTTTTTACCCTGTGTCGACGGTATAATCAGCTGCATGCAAACCGTCGATATGATTATCAATGCGCGCTGGCTTGTGCCAGTTAACGCTTCAAAGCAGGTGCTGGAAAACCAGGCCATCATCATTAAAGATAGCCGTATTGTAGCGCTTCTTCCCATTGACGAAGCAAAACAGCAATACAGTGCCGCGTCCATACACGACATGGATCAGCACTGTCTGATTCCCGGGCTTATTAATAATCACGCACACAGTGCCATGAGCCTGTTTAGGGGATTGGCTGATGACCTGCCATTAATGAGCTGGCTCAATGATCATATCTGGCCGGCGGAGGGCAAGTTTGTCGGTGACGGCTTTGTAGAAGCCGGCACAGCTCTGGCGGTGGCTGAAATGCTGCGTGGTGGCACCACCTGCGTCAATGATATGTATTTCTTCCCGGAAGCGACCGCCCGCATTATCGATAAAAGTGGTATGCGGGCCAGTCTGGGCATGCTGGTTATTGAGTTTCCTACCAACTGGGCAGCCAGTGTCGATGAGTATCTGCACAAAGGCCAGCAATTACATGATCGTTATCGGCACCACACCCGTATCAGCACCAGTTACGCACCGCATGCACCCTACACCGTCGCCAATAAGACTTTCGAATCTATTCTGATTAATGCCGAAGAGATGGATCTACCCATTCATATGCATATTCACGAGACGGCGGCCGAAGTCTCAGCCAGTGTCGAAGAGTTCGGCATGCGGCCACTGGAACGTTTACGTGATATCGGTTTGCTGTCACCGCGCCTGATTGCCGTGCATATGACACAACTGAATGACCAGGAAATGGACTGGTGCAGCGAAGCGGGTGTTCACATCGCTCACTGCCCGGAGTCCAATCTGAAACTGGCCAGCGGCTTCTGCCCGGTGGCAGAACTCGATCGTAGAAGCGTGAATATCAGCATTGGCACCGATGGTGCAGCATCCAATAATGATCTCGATATGTTCGGTGAAATGCGACAGGCAGCATTGCTGGCTAAAGCAGTTGCCAAAGATCCCAGCAGCATCCCCGCGTACAAGGCATTGGAAATGGCCACGATTAATGCAGCCAAATCGATGGCAATGGATGACAGAATCGGTTCAATTGAAGTCGGGAAATTCGCTGACCTTGTTGCTGTCGATATGCACTCCATCGAGACCCAGCCATTTTATGACGTGGTCTCACAACTGGTTTACGCGACTGGCCGTGATAAAGTGACAGATGTCTGGGTTGCCGGTAGACAGTTACTCAAAGACCGGCAGTTAACGACACTGGATGAAAGCAAAGTGATCCAGGATGCCCGTCAATGGGCAAACTCCATTAAACAGGCTGAACAATGAGCGAACAACACCTTAATGTCGATCCCAATGAAGTGGCCAAATTCGAGGCGCTGGCCAGCAGTTGGTGGGATCTGGAAGGCCAGTCCAAACCGCTGCATGAACTAAATCCGCTTCGACTGGGGTATATTGCCGACCGCTGCAGACTGCAGGATGCCAATGTGATTGATGTTGGTTGTGGCGGCGGCATTCTCTCTGAAGCGCTCGCTAAAAGTGGTGCCAATGTGACTGGTATCGATATGGGTGATATGCCACTGGATATTGCCAAACTGCACGCGATGGAAAACGGACTGGAGATTCATTATCAGCAATCTACCGCCGAAGCCATGGCAAGCGAACATGCTGGTGAATTTGATGTCGTTACCTGTCTCGAAATGCTGGAACACGTGCCCGATCCGGCCGCGGTCATTCAAGCCTGCGCCGATCTGGTCAAACCGGGTGGCGATGTATTTTTCTCCACCCTGAACCGTCACCCCAAGGCGTATCTTCTGGCTATCGTCGGTGCGGAATATGTCATGAACATGCTGCCCAAAGGTACCCATGACTATAAACGCTTTATCCGCCCCGCAGAACTGGCAAGCTGGTGCCGTCAGGCAGGCCTTCAGGTGAAGGATATCAGTGGCATGAGTTATAACCCGCTGAGCAGAGAATTCAGCCTGAGCAAGGATGTGAAAGTGAACTACCTGGTTCACTGCCGAAAAATTTAATATGTCGAGATTTGATGTTGTTTTCTTCGACCTCGATGGCACCCTGGTCGACACTGCTCCCGATCTGGCTTACGCCCTGAATCAAGTGCTGCAGCAGGAAGGCCGGGCTCCCCTGCCCTATGAAGCGATTCGTGCCGTCGCCAGTCATGGCAGCCCCGGACTCTTGAGTCTGGCCTTTGGTATCACAACCGATAACCCTGAGTTTGCCTCATTACAACAGCGCTTCGTGCAGCTTTATCAGGACAACCTGACGCGCGAATCCAATCTGTTTGAAGGCATGCAGACAGTCATCGACAAACTCGACGATATGGGAAAAAAATGGGGAGTGATTACTAACAAACCGGCTTTTCTAACCGAGCCGCTTATGGCGGGTCTTAATCTTCAACAACGTGCAGCCTGTATCGTCAGCGGCGACACCACAGCGCAGAGCAAACCGCATCCAGCACCTATGCTGCATGCCTGCAAACTCGTGAACATAGAACCGACTGACTGTGTTTATATCGGTGATGCTGAACGAGATATTATCGCCGGTCGCAATGCCGATATGCATACGCTTGTGGCTCGATATGGTTACCTCGGTGATGACGACCGGCCAGAAAACTGGCAGGCTGATGGCATGATTAATCATCCAGAAGAATTGCTGCAATGGCTGTAAACTCTCCAATCATGATCACAGTGTTAATACTCACTGCGGCCCTCGCTGGCGCCCTGGTTGTGTATCTGTTGCGTGAAAAAGTCATCCGCAGGCTGGAGCGTGAAAACACCGAATTGTCGCTCAGCCTCGAGCTTGAGAAAAAACAACAAAAACAGCTGGACGATATGCTTCAGCAGACCCAGGCACAGCTGGCGAATACCTTCAATCAGCTATCCAATGAAGCACTCAGTCGCAACAACAACAGTTTCCTGAAACTGGCAGAAGAGAATCTCAAGCGGTTTCAAAGTGAGGCCAAGGCCGACTTAAGCAGTCGCGAGAAAGCAATTGAACAACTGGTCAAACCAATCAGCGACGCTTTGCAGCAGACCACCAAGCAAATCCACGATATAGAAAAAGAGCGCAAGGAAAGTTACGGCAGCCTGCGTACCACCATTGATCAGATGACTAAAAGCCAGCAGCAGTTGCAACTGGAAACACAGAATCTGGTACAGGCGCTGCGTCGTCCTGAGGTGCGTGGTCAATGGGGTGAAATGACACTGCGTCGTCTGGCTGAGTTAAGCGGCATGGTCGCCCATTGTGACTTTTTCGAACAGACTCACACCACAACTGAAAATGGCAGTATTCGTCCTGACATGATCGTCAAGCTGCCCGAGAAACGCGATATTATCGTCGATGCGAAAACGCCGCTTGATGCTTATTTGTCAGCGATTCAGGCCAAGGAAGACAGCGAACGCCAGCGTGAGCTTAAGCGCCATGCACAGGTGATCCGCAGCCGGGTTCGGGAGCTGGCCCGTAAAAACTATTGGGCGGAATACAGTAACTCACCTGAGTTTGTGGTTCTGTTTATTCCCGGTGAACAGTTCCTCGCGGCTGCACTGGAAGTCGACCCAGCGCTGCTTGAGGACAGCATGAGTCAGAATATTATTCTCGCCACGCCTACCAATTTTATTGCGCTGCTGCGGGCCGTCTCCTATGGCTGGAAACAGCAGGCCCTGGCCGAAAATGCTGAACAGATTCGTGAGCTTGGCGAGACGCTGTATAAACGCCTGTCTACATTCGGTAATCATCTGAGCAAGCTTGGCAATAGCCTGGGCAGCACCGTCAACCACTTCAACAGTGCCGTGGGTTCTTTAGAGCGGCAGGTCCTGCCTGGCGCCCGGAAGTTCACGGAAATGGGGATCAGCAGCAAAAATGAGATCACTGATCTGCCGCCGGTGGAACAACAACCGCGTCAGGTTCAGCAATCCAGTGACGATGAGTGACCCTAAACTCGAGGCAGCCTATACCTTCTGTCTTGAGCTTGCCCAGTCCCATTATGAAAACTTTCCGGTCGCTTCGGTTCTGTTACCGAAACGTCTGAGACGACCCATCAGCGTTATCTATGCCTTTGCGAGGACGGCTGACGATTTTGCTGATGAAGGTAATATCAGTCAGACAGAACGCTTAGATCGACTTAATGGCTTCAGTCACGCGCTGGAGCAAATCAACCAGGGCCGCTATCAAGGCAATGATCCGATCTTTCATGCCTTAGAGGATGTTATTAGCCGTCACAGGCTGCCTCTTAAGCTGTTTGAGGATCTGTTAACCGCATTCAAACAGGATGTCGTCAAATCGCGTTACGCTGACTTTAATGAAGTCTTGAATTACTGCCGTTACTCAGCCAATCCGGTGGGCCGTTTATTACTGCACCTTGCGATATCACCCAGTGAACGCCAACTTCAGCAGTCAGATGCCGTTTGTACCGCTTTACAGCTGATTAATTTCTATCAGGATATTGTTCAGGATTATCGAGAGCAGGATAGAATCTACATCCCGCAACAGGAACTGTCAGCTACCGACCTGAAAGAGCATGATCTGATTGCCAGCAATAGCGAATCAATTGCTGTTGTTGTCCGCAGTCTCTACCAGCGCACTACCCGACTCATGCAACAGGGTTACCTGCTAGGTGCCTCATTACGCGGCAGATTGGGCTGGGAAGTCAGAGCCATGACCTTAGGCGGTATAACTACTCTTCACCATCTTTCACAGCAAACAGATGATAATCTGCTAAGCAGACCCAGACTGACTAAGCAGCAAATGCTGTTAATTCTGTTTCTTGCCGCCTGTCCTAAAGTCTATAGCAGACACTGTGAAAAGCTCTTCAACTCAATGCTATAAGGACTGCTTACCTCTTAAGTAGCATGATGTCCTACCCATTAAGAGCAATTGCCCCCCAATATGCATCCCTGAGAAAGTCACTGTTCTATTATTTTGTTCGTTTTAAGGAGCGGATATGAAAACAGTCTCTTTCGGTAATATTACTAAACCCAATGTTGATCCGATCACCAGTGATCTTGACGGCTGGGTACCAACAGATGGCCAGCCCACCATGAAAACCTGGCTGGAACATGTTCCAGAAGATGGTCATTTTCTGACCGGTTTCTGGGAAGCCACGCCCGGTACATACCAAGTCACCTACAACGCCGATGAAATGGTCCATATGTTTGAGGGCAAAGCGACACTGACTGACGCTGATGGCAAATCAGTCACATATCAGGGTGGCGATAGTTTCTTAGTTGAAGCAGGCTTTAAAGGAACCTGGAAAACAGAGGAAACTGTCCGCAAGATCTTTGCTATCAGAATGCCAGAAGGTGTTTCTGCACCGTTTTCGGCTTAGGTTTTATACACAAAAAGACAAGGCTCTGTTAATGAGGTTGGCCTTTCTTTTATCTATCTTGACCTGCTTTAAATGGGCACATCCTGCGCCGAGCCTTCCGGATAACTGGCGGCGTCGATATCGGTTTATCTCCAAGGATGGAGTGTATGCAAAGCCATGTATGGAACATGGCTTGTCCGGACAGATTTGTCACATGGGGACTTGCCTGAATCAAGAGAAGTCATGTCAGGGTTTTAGATATAAAAAAACCCGACTCATTTGAGTCGGGTTCTTTTTATATAAAAGCCTGGCAGTGACCTACTTTCACATGGGAACTCCCACACTATCATCGGCGCAGAGCTGTTTCACTTCTGAGTTCGGGATGGGATCAGGTGGTGCCAACTCGCTATGGCCGCCAGGCATAAACGGTATAAGCTAGCTTTCAGTCTAGCTTGTGGAATTCGGTAACAAGGGGAAAAACGTCGTCTTTCCACCCAAGCCTAACTTGGGGTTATATGGTCAAGCCTCACGGGCAATTAGTATTGGTTAGCTTCATACATTACTGCACTTCCACACCCAACCTATCAACGTGGTAGTCTTCCACGGCCCTTCAGGGACTTAAAGTCCAGTGAGAACTCATCTTGAGGGGGGCTTCGCACTTAGATGCTTTCAGCGCTTATCCCGTCCGTACATAGCTACCGGGCAATGCCATTGGCATGACAACCCGAACACCAGGGGTACGTCCACTCCGGTCCTCTCGTACTAGGAGCAGCTCCTCTCAATTCTCAAACGCCCACGGCAGATAGGGACCGAACTGTCTCACGACGTTCTAAACCCAGCTCGCGTACCACTTTAAATGGCGAACAGCCATACCCTTGGGACCGGCTACAGCCCCAGGATGTGATGAGCCGACATCGAGGTGCCAAACACCGCCGTCGATGTGAACTCTTGGGCGGTATCAGCCTGTTATCCCCGGAGTACCTTTTATCCGTTGAGCGATGGCCCTTCCATTCAGAACCACCGGATCACTATGACCTACTTTCGTACCTGCTCGACGTGTCTGTCTCGCAGTCAAGCACACTTTTGCCATTGCACTAACCGTATGATGTCCGACCATACTTAGTGTACCTTCGTGCTCCTCCGTTACAATTTGGGAGGAGACCGCCCCAGTCAAACTACCCACCATACACTGTCTCTCGCCCCGATAAGGGGCGTAGGTTAGAACTCCAAACATACCAGGGTGGTATTTCAAGGACGGCTCCACGATAACTAGCGTCATCGCTTCAACGCCTCCCACCTATCCTACACAAGTAGGTTCAAAGTTCAGTGCAAAGCTGTAGTAAAGGTTCACGGGGTCTTTCCGTCTAGCCGCGGGTATACGGCATCTTAACCGCAATTTCAATTTCACTGAGTCTCTGGTGGAGACAGTGTGGCCATCGTTACGCCATTCGTGCAGGTCGGAACTTACCCGACAAGGAATTTCGCTACCTTAGGACCGTTATAGTTACGGCCGCCGTTTACCGGGGCTTCGATCAACCGCTTCGACAAAGTCTAACAGCATCAATTAACCTTCCGGCACCGGGCAGGCGTCACACCCTATACGTCCACTTTCGTGTTTGCAGAGTGCTGTGTTTTTAATAAACAGTCGCAGCCACCTGGTCACTGCAACCCTCTCCAGCTCCACGAGCAAGTCGCTTCACCTCAAGGGCACACCTTCTCCCGAAGTTACGGTGCTATTTTGCCTAGTTCCTTCACCAGAGTTCTCTCAAGCGCCTTGGAATTCTCATCCTATCCACCTGTGTCGGTTTGGGGTACGGTTTGTTATTACCTGAAGCTTAGAGACTTTTCCTGGAAGCCGGGTATCAATCACTTCGCTCAAATTTGAGCTCGTCGTCCTGTCTCAGCTAAGCCGCCCGGATTTTCCTAAGCAGCACGCCTACACAGTTAAACCAACATATCCAACAGTTGGCTGACCTAACCTTCTCCGTCATCCCATCGCAGTAATAACAAGTACGGGAATATTAACCCGTTTCCCATCGACTACGCATTTCTGCCTCGCCTTAGGGGCCGACTCACCCTGCTCCGATTAGCGTTGAGCAGGAAACCTTGGATTTTCGGCGAGGGGGCCTCTCACCCCCTTTATCGTTACTCATGTCAGCATTCGCACTTGTGATATCTCCAGCATGCCTCTCAGCACACCTTCGCAGACTTACACAACGCTCCTCTACCATGCACTAAGTGCATCCATAGCTTCGGTATATGGCTTAAGCCCCGGTACATCTTCCGCGCAGGCCGACTCGACTAGTGAGCTATTACGCTTTCTTTAAAGGGTGGCTGCTTCTAAGCCAACCTCCTAGCTGTCTGGGCCTTCCCACATCGTTTTCCACTGAGCCATAATTTTGGGACCTTAGCTGATGGTCTGGGTTGTTTCCCTTTCCACGACGGACGTTATCACCCGCCGTGTGTCTCCCGTGATTGCACTTCTCGGTATTCGGAGTTTGCATGGGTTTGGTAAGTCGGGATGACCCCCTAGCCCAAACAGTGCTCTACCCCCGAGAGTGAGACACGAGGCGCTACCTAAATAGCTTTCGAGGAGAACCAGCTATCTCCCGGTTTGATTAGCCTTTCACTCCTATCCACAGCTCATCCCCGCATTTTTCAACATACGTGGGTTCGGACCTCCAGTAAGTGTTACCTCACCTTCATCCTGGCCATGGATAGATCACCGGGTTTCGGGTCTATACCTTGCAACTCGTCGCGCAGTTAACACTCGGTTTCCCTTCGCCTCCCCTAGTCGGTTAAGCTCGCTACAAAATATAAGTCGCTGACCCATTATACAAAAGGTACGCAGTCACCCCGAAGGGCTCCTACTGCTTGTACGCACACGGTTTCAGGTTCTATTTCACTCCCCTCAACGGGGTTCTTTTCGCCTTTCCCTCACGGTACTGGTTCACTATCGGTCGATAAGGAGTATTTAGCCTTGGAGGATGGTCCCCCCATGTTCAGACAAGGTTTCTCGTGCCCCGCCCTACTTGTCGCAAGCTTAGTACCAATAACGCCTTTTCGTGTACGGGACTATCACCCTGTATCGTCAGACTTTCCAGACTGTTCCACTAAAACGTTAAATATCACTTGCAGGCTGTTTCCCGTTCGCTCGCCGCTACTAGGAAAATCTCGGTTGATTTCTTTTCCTCCGGCTACTTAGATGTTTCAGTTCGCCGGGTTCGCCTCCAATACCTATGTATTCAGTATTGGATACTTACCAAAGGTAAGTGGGTTGCCCCATTCGGGAATCGCAGGGTTATAGCTCGTTTGTCAGCTAACCTACGCTTATCGCAGACTTCTACGCCCTTCATCGCCTCTTATCGCCAAGGCATCCACCATGTGCGCTTATTCACTTGACCATATAACCCGAAGTTATCTCGAGTTATACGTCAGAAATTACGACATAAGTTCTTCTTTACTTAGAATGTCACGCTGTATCACTACAGTATTTCATTCTGCCTTGTTACTTCTTTCCACTTTGTTAAAGAGCAGTGCATAAAGCACTTTTCAATTATCTCTGTGAGATAACTCAAAAGTGATTTATACGAGAAAAGATATTGGTGGAGCTACGCGGGATCGAACCGCGGACCTCCTGCGTGCAAGGCAGGCGCTCTCCCAGCTGAGCTATAGCCCCTTTTTACTGGTCTTTTTCAGGCTATCCGGCGTTGCCTTTGTCTCTCATTCAGTCACATACTGATGTATGCTCCTTCGCTCGCTCCGGCAGGCGCCTTGGCTAGCCTAAAAAATCCTGCGTAAAATCGCTTTTCGCAGTCGTAATCAGGTTTTGCTTCCGGGTTACCACATACCCCTGAATCAAGGGCTTTTTCGTAGATTGGTCTTTTAATTCGGCGAAGTTGCCACTAGGCAATGAGCCGGATTTAAAAGCCAAGATACGGAAAAGTGGTGGGTCTGGGTGGATTTGAACCACCGACCTCACCCTTATCAGGGGTGCGCTCTAACCAACTGAGCTACAGACCCAGATATCTCTTCTCTGTAGCATCAAGTAATTTGTGTGAGTACTTACGCCGGTCGCCTTTATGAAAGGAGGTGATCCAGCCGCAGGTTCCCCTACGGCTACCTTGTTACGACTTCACCCCAGTCATTGACCACAAAGTGGTGAGCGTCTCCCGAAGGTTAAACTACCCACTTCTTTTGCAGCCAACTCCCATGGTGTGACGGGCGGTGTGTACAAGGCCCGGGAACGTATTCACCGCGGCATTCTGATCCGCGATTACTAGCGATTCCGACTTCACGCAGTCGAGTTGCAGACTGCGATCCGGACTACG
>OZ245877.1:0-665000 GCA_965229455.1 uncultured Methylophaga sp. | reverse complement strand
TTTTCTACACGGGCACTCTCAACACTGTAGGTCACCAGACGAACAGGGCTGAAAGAAGCATCCAGATGAAGCTGACCAATCGCATGATCTTCTTCTTCTGTTGTGCTACGGGTATTGGCAGCAGAGTAGCCACGACCTTTAGCAACCTTGAAGGTAATAGCCAGGCTACCACCAGTCAGATTGGCAATAACATGATCAGGGTTGGTCACTTCCACATTATGCGGCAATTGAATATCAGCAGCAGTAACAGGGCCAACGCCTTCTTTATTTAAAGTCAGAACAACTTCATTACCTTCATGTAACTTGATTGCCAGACCTTTCATGTTCAGCAGGATGTCGAGGACGTCTTCCTGCACACCATCAATAGCGGAATACTCGTGGACGACACCATCAATCTGAGCTTCTACAACAGCTGCACCTTCCATTGAGGACAGCAGGATTCTGCGCAGGGCATTGCCCAGGGTGTGACCAAAACCACGCTCAAGCGGTTCCAGCACAAGACGTGTACGCGTATCACTAAACTTCTGGATGTCTACAATCCTTGGTTTAAGAAATTGACTCGTGTAAGTCGTCATGCAAATTCCTCTAGTAAACTCCTGCCCGGAGTTTAGTTATGTTTATTTCGAGTAAAGCTCTACAACCAGGTTTTCAGACAGTTCAGCTGGCAGCTCATCACGCTCAGGAACACGTTTGAAAGTACCTGAGAATGCTTTCGCGTTAACTTCCACCCATTCCGGGAAGCCCAGTTGCTCTGCAACAGACATGGCGTTGCTGATGCGTTCTTGCTTTTTGGCTTTCTCGCGAATTTCTACAACATCACCTTCCTGCACTTGGTAAGAAGGGATATTGGTCGCTTTGCCATTAACCAGCACGGCTTTGTGAGAAACCAACTGTCTTGCTTCGGCACGAGTGCCGGCAAAGCCCATGCGGTACACAACGTTATCCAGACGTTGTTCCAGCATGTTCAGTAGGTTGATACCGGTTGCGCCTTTCTTCTGGTCAGCTGATTTGTAGTAGTTACGGAACTGTTTTTCCAGTACACCGTAGATACGACGAATACGCTGCTTGGCACGCAACTGTTGAGCATAGTCAGAATCACGACCTCTGCGGGCACCATGCTGACCAGGTTTAGTTTCGATCTTGCACTTGCTTTCGATTGGGTTGCCTCTGCTCTTCAGGAACAGATCAGTACCTTCTCTACGGCTCAGTTTACAAGTTGGGCCACGATATTTTCCCATTCTGTGTTACTCCGAAATTCTATTAAACGCGACGACGCTTAGGCGGACGGCAACCATTGTGAGGAATCGGTGTGACGTCAGAAATATTGGTAATCTTGAAACCCAGATTATTCAGGGCACGCACGGCTGATTCACGACCAGGGCCTGGGCCTTTGATTTCTACGTCCAGGTTTTTCATGCCGAAATCCTTGGCTACCTCACCCGCTTTCTCAGCTGCTACCTGAGCAGCAAAAGGGGTGCTTTTACGAGAACCACGGAAACCGCAACCGCCTGAGGTGGCCCATGACAAGGCATTCCCCTGACGATCAGTGATAGTAACGATTGTGTTATTGAATGAAGCGTGCACGTGGGCTACGCCATCAACGACATTCTTTTTAACACGTTTACGTTGTCGTGCTGATGAATTTGCCATCGAAAGCCTCTTACCTTATTTGATCACACGGCGAGGACCTTTACGGGTCCTTGCGTTTGTTTTTGTTCTTTGGCCGCGAACTGGAAGACCTCTACGGTGACGAACGCCACGGAAACAACCCAGGTCTTTCAGGCGTTTGATATCCATGGATACTTCACGACGCAAGTCACCTTCTACGGAGTACTTGCCAACTTCGGTACGAAGCGCTTCGACTTCCTGCTCAGACAGATCTCTGACTTTAGCGTCAGGTGCTACGCCTGCGGCTTCACAGATTGCTTGAGCACGTGTGCGTCCGATACCATAAATCGATGTCAATGCGATTACAGCGTGCTTCTGCACAGGAACATTAATACCAGCTATACGAGCCATTGATTTACCCTAATTCCTCAGGAGTGAACAGTGAATTGTAACATACAATTCTTTTGTTCAACAACAAACTAAAACGATCGTCAAGTTAGCCTTGACGTTGTTTGTGACGAGCTTCTGAACAGATAACTCGTAACACACCATTTCTTTTTACAATTTTACAATTGCGACAAATCTTTTTTACTGACGCCTGAACTTTCATCTTTTTTCTCCAGCAAAACCTTTTAAGTCGGGATTAGCCTAAAAAGCCCCTGACCCCACTGTTAGATTTATTCGATTTTTTCATCAAACTTTCGTACTGCTGAGACAT
The DNA here is from genome assembly GCA_965229455.1 of uncultured Methylophaga sp. Taxonomy (GTDB): domain Bacteria; phylum Pseudomonadota; class Gammaproteobacteria; order Nitrosococcales; family Methylophagaceae; genus Methylophaga. The sequence goes on along the minus strand of OZ245877.1, from coordinate 662,674 downwards.
CATGTGTGACTGCACCTGGGACACGAAGTCCATGACAACCACGACGATGATCAGCAGGGAGGTTCCGCCGAAATAGAACGGGACACTCCAGTAAAGTATTAAAAATTCTGGCAGCAAACATACTGCGGTAATATAAACCGCACCTGCGAGGGTCAGTCGGCCCATCACAGTGTCGATGTAACGCGCAGTTTGCTCACCTGGACGGATACCAGGGATGAAGGCGCCAGATTTTTGCAGGTTCTCAGCTGTTTCTTTCGGATTGAACACCAGCGCGGTGTAGAAGAAACAGAAGAATATGATTGCCAGGGCATAGGCCATGACATACATCGGTTGACCAGGCGACATCAATGTTGAGATATCTTTCAGCCACCCCATGCCGTCTGATGAACCAAACCAGCCGGCAATTGTAGCAGGAAACAGGATGATACTTGAAGCAAAAATTGGGGGAATAACACCCGCCATGTTCAGCTTCAACGGCAGGTGCGTAACCTGGCCGGCGATCATCTTACGCCCCTGCTGGCGTTTAGCATAATGCACAGGTATACGACGCTGTGCTCTTTCGACGAAAACGACAAAAGCAGTGACAGCCAGCGCTAACAACAGCAGCGCAATCACCAGGAAAGTATGTAACTGACCGGTGCGCGCCAGTTCCAGGGTGCCGCCAATCGCTGATGGCAGCCCGGCAACAATACCGGCAAAGATAATCAATGAAATACCATTACCGATGCCGCGCTCAGTGATCTGCTCGCCCAGCCACATCAGGAACATGGTACCGGTAACCAGGGTAATGACCGCAGTAATACGGAATACAAAACCCGGATCAATGACCACACTAACACCGGCAGCGCTCTGACTTTCGAGTGCAATAGCAATACCCAGTGCCTGGAACGTGGCTAGTACCAGCGTACCGTAACGCGTGTACTGCGTGATCTTGCGGCGACCTGCTGCCCCCTCTTTCTTCAGTTGCGCCAGTTTAGGGTGCACAACCGTCAAGAGCTGCATGATAATCGACGCCGAAATATACGGCATGATGCCCAGTGCAAAAACAGACAGGCGCTCAAGAGCGCCGCCGGAGAACATGTTGAACATATCGAGGATCGTCCCTCGTTGCTGTTCGAACATAATGGCCAGCGCAGCCGGATCGATACCGGGAACCGGCATAAACGTACCCATACGGTAAACGATTAACGCCCCCAGAACGAAGAGCAGGCGGGCTTTCAGTTCACCGAAACGTCCACCGCCTGCCAATAAAGCTGCTGCTTGTTGTCTGTTATTTTCCACTTAGCTTACTCTTCGATTTTACCGCCTGCGGCTTCAATCGCTTTTTTCGCGCCAGCCGTTACAGCGATGCCTTTCAGATTAACTGCAGTGCTGATTTCACCAGAGTTGATGACTTTGACACTTTTCGTGTTTTCAGCCACTGCGCCGGCTGCTTTCAACGTCAGCAGGTCAATCACATCCGCTTCGATGTTTGCCAGGGTATCCAGGCGAACTTCGGCAGCAGTCAGACTCTTGCGGGAGTTAAAACCGACTTTAGGCAGACGTCGTTGCAAAGGCATCTGACCGCCTTCGAAACCACGTTTGTGGAAACCGCCTGAACGAGATTTCTGACCCTTGTGACCACGGCCACCGGTTTTACCCAGTCCCGAGCCAATACCGCGACCGACGCGTTTCGCGTCTTTCTTCTCGCCTGGTGCTGGCGACAGTGTATTCAGGTTCATCTTAAACTTCCTCAACCTTCAGTAAGTACGACACAGCGTTGATCATGCCGCGATTCTCAGGTGTATCCAGCACTACAGCGCTGCTACCGGTTTTTCTCAGACCCAGACCGGCAACACTCGCTTTATGTTTGGCCAGACGACCAATGGTGCTTTTCACCAAGGTGACTTTTAATTTAGCTTGTGATGACATCTTTCTTATTCCGTGATCTCTTCAACAGTCTTGCCGCGTTTGGCCGCAATCGCTTCAGGGTTGTTCATGTCTGTCAGACCCTTGATAGTTGCGCGAACCACGTTGGCAGGATTGGTTGAACCGTTTGACTTGGCAAGAACGTTATGAACACCGACCGCATCGAATACAGCACGCATCGCACCACCGGCGATAACACCGGTACCTTCAGATGCAGGTTGCATGAACACCTTAGCGGCACCGTGACGTGCTGTCACAGGATGCTGCAGGGTGTCACCTTTCAGCGCGACCTGTTTCATGTTCTTTCTGGCTTCATCCATTGCTTTTTGAATCGCAACCGGTACTTCACGGGCTTTACCCTGGCCGAAGCCAACGCGACCGTTACCGTCACCAACCACAGTCAGTGCAGAGAAACCAAATACGCGACCGCCTTTTACTACTTTAGCAACGCGGCGGATACCGACTAATTTTTCAATCAAGCCATCAGAGTTGTTGGCTTGTCTTTGTTCATTCTGAGCCATGTTTCTTACCTTTTAAATTAGAACTGAAGGCCGTTTTCGCGCGCCGCATCAGCTAATGCTTTGACACGACCGTGATATCTGAAACCGCTGCGATCAAAGGCCACTTCTTTAATACCTTCTTTGGCAGCACGCTCAGCAATGATTTTACCGACGACGGTAGCCGCGTCGACATTGCCGGTGTTTTTCAGATCTTTTTTGACTTCAGGATCCAAAGTTGAGGCCGAAGCAATGACTTTAGAGCTGTCGTGGGTCAGAACCTGCGCATAAATATGACGTGGAGTTCTGTGAACTGTCAGCCGATAAACTTCGAGTTCTCTCAGTTTAGCCCGCGCTCTGGCCGCTCTACGTAAACGTGAAATTTTCTTATCCATTTTTCAGCCTAACTATTTTTTCTTAGCTTCTTTACGAGCAACATGCTCATCGGCATAACGGACACCTTTACCTTTGTAAGGCTCTGGTTCGCGATATGCGCGGATGTCTGCTGCCACCTGACCGACAACCTGTTTGTCAGCACCTGAAACAACGATTTCAGTCTGGCTTGGTGTTTCAACGGTAATACCTTCAGGCACTTCGTACTGAACCGGATGGGAAAAACCCAATGTCAGGTCCAGTTTGTTGCCTTGTGCTTTAGCACGGTAACCCACACCGACCAGGGCCAGTTTCTTCTGGAAGCCCTCGGTAACGCCGATAACCATGTTGTTCAGCAGGGCACGAGTCGTACCTGCCAGGGCAACAGCGGCCTGTGATTCAATTTTGGCAGAAGTTTTCAGTGCAGAATCTTCCTGTGCAACCTGTACATCAGGATGGATTGCACGTGACAGCGTGCCTTTTTTACCTTTAACGGTGATTTCACTGTCGCTCAGAGAAATTTCCACACCTGCTGGAATTTCGACTGGCGCATTTGCAATACGTGACATTTTACAATCTCCAATAAATCAGGCTTAGCTCACTGCGCACAGCACTTCACCGCCCTGACCCAGGGCGCGTGCTTTGCGGTCGGCCATCACGCCTTTTGATGTAGACACAATCGCTACACCCAGACCGCCGATGATACGTGGCAGGTCATTGGCTGATTTGTAAACACGCAGACCGGGACGGCTGACGCGGTTAATTTCAGAAATAACCGGTTTACCCTCGAAATATTTCAGGGTAATAGTCAGCGTTGCTTTGCTGTCTGCTTCGGTGACATTGAATGCAGTGATATAGCCTTCTTCTTCCAATACCTTGGCGATGTTGACCTTCACTTTAGAGGAAGGCATAGCAACTTCGGCTTTGTTCGCCTGTTGGGCATTGCGAATGCGTGTCAGCATATCTGCAATTGGATCTGTCATACTCATCTATCTAGCTCCACTATTCAGGCTGGTAATTACCAACTGGCCATTACCAGACCAGGGATGTCGCCTTTCATTGCATGTTCGCGCAGTTTGTTACGAGACAAACCGAATTTGCGGAAATAGCCATGCGGACGACCTGTCAGTTCACAACGGTTTCTCAGACGCGTTGGACTGGAGTTACGTGGCAGCGAGTGGAATTTCTTCGCCGCTGCTTCACGCTGTTCTGCAGACAGCGACATATCCAGCATTTGCTTTTTCAATTCTTCACGCTTCGCAGCGTATTTTTTAACCAGTTTTGCCCGCTTGATTTCGCGGTTAACCATGCAACGTTTAGCCATAACTTATTCCATCCAAATGTTTATTTTCTAAAAGGAAACTTGAACGCAGTCAACAAAGCGCGGGACTCTTCTGCGTTATTGGCAGAAGTGGTAATGGTGATATCCATACCACGCAGCTTGTCGATTCTGTCGTATTCAATCTCGGGGAAGATAATTTGCTCTTTAATCCCCATGCTGTAGTTTCCTTGGCCGTCAAACGATTTAGGATTGAGGCCACGAAAATCCCGAATACGTGGAATGGAAATGGTAATCAGGCGATCCAGAAAGTCATACATGCGTTCTTTGCGCAGTGTGACTTTACAACCAATCGGCCAACCTTCACGCACCTTGAAGCCAGCAACTGACTTACGCGCTTTGGTTACAACAGGTTTCTGACCGGCAATCTTCTCCATGTCAGCCATTGCATTTTCCAGCACTTTCTTGTCAGTCAACGCTTCACCTACACCCATGTTAATGGTGATTTTGGTAATGCGAGGCACTTCCATTACTGATTTGTAGTTAAACTGGTCTTGCAGTTGTTTAACTACAGTTTCACGATAATAATCTTTTAATCTGCTCACTGTTCTCTACCTAATACGAAGCTCAAGCGCTTACAACTTCGCCATTTGATTTGAAGACGCGAACCTTCTTGCCATCTTCCAGCACTTTAAACCCAACTCGGTCAGCCTTGCCTGTGGCAGGGTTAACCAGAGCCAGATTCGACCCTTCAATCGGCATTTCTTTTTCGATAATGCCACCTTGTTGACCCAACGCCGGATTCGGTTTCTGGTGTTTCTTGACCAGGTTAATGCCCTGAACAACAAACTTGCCACCATCGACACGGCGCTGGATTTCACCTTGCTTACCGCGATCTTTACCTGTCAGAACGACAACTTGATCGCCTTTTTTTAACTTTTCCATCCTCAGCGCTCCTTTACAGTACTTCTGGTGCCAAAGAAATAATTTTCATGAACTTTTCACTACGCAGTTCACGGGTAACCGGACCAAAAATACGGGTACCAATCGGTTGATGTGCCTGGTTCAGCAGTACGGCAGCGTTCTCATCAAAACGAATCAGAGAACCGTCCGGGCGACGAACGCCTTTACGGGTTCTGACGATAACCGCATTGTGAACGGTACCTTTTTTCACTTTACCGCGCGGCGCCGCTTCTTTAATGGTGACTTTGATGATGTCACCGATACCGGCATAACGCTTGTGTGAACCGCCTAAAACTTTGATGCACTCTACACGTCTGGCACCGCTGTTATCGGCCACTTCAAGACTACTTTGCATTTGAATCATGGTCTAAACTCCAAACTGTACAGTTGCTTATTTCGCACGCTCGATAATTTCGACCAACTTCCAGCACTTAGTCTTAGACAGTGGGCGAGTTGAGGCGACACTAACGGTATCACCAATGTTGCATTCATTGTTTTCGTCATGAACATGCAATTTGGTAGAACGTTTGACATATTTTTTATAGATCGGATGGGCGACACGACGTTCAATCAGAACGGTAATCGACTTATCCATCTTGTCACTAATGACACGACCGGTTAACGAACGTGCTGTACTTTGCTGATCACTCATTTCCGTGCCCTATCTATTTCTCGTTCAATACAGTCTTGATGCGTGCAATGTCACGACGTACACGTTTCATTTCGCTGTTACGTGTCAATTGACCTGTAGCGTTTTGCATCCGCAGATTAAACTGTTCTTTGTGAAGCTCTTCCAGTTCTTTGGTCAGATCTTCAGCTGATTTTTGTCTGATTTCGCTCGCTTTCATTACAGTATCGCCCGCGTTACAAATGTGGTTTTAACGGGAAGTTTTGCTGCCGCCAGACGGAAAGCTTCACGTGCGACGTCTTCAGCAACACCTTCCATTTCGTAGAGCATGCGACCTGGTTGCACATTGGCTACCCAGTACTCGACATTACCCTTACCTTTACCTTGACGAACTTCCAGTGGTTTGCTGGAAATCGGCTTGTCAGGAAACACACGAATCCAGATCTTACCGCCACGTTTAATGTGACGAGTCATGGCACGACGAGCCGCCTCGATTTGGCGTGCAGTAATGCGACCGCGCTCCAGAGATTTCAGGCCGTATTCACCGAAGCTAACCTTCGCGCCGCGGTGTGCCAGTCCTCTGTTACGCAGCTTTTGCTGCTTCCTAAATTTCGTTCTTTTTGGCTGTAACATTGGTTATAACCTTATTTTTCAGCTGCAGGTGCGTTTTGCGCGTTGGCGTCGAAAACTTCACCTTTGAAAATCCAAACTTTGACACCGATGATGCCGTATGTCGTTTTTGCTTCGGCAGTACCGTAATCGATATCAGCACGCAGGGTGTGCAGTGGCACACGACCTTCGCGATACCATTCAGTACGGGCAATTTCTGCACCGTTGAGACGGCCGGCAACGTTAATACGGATACCTTCGGCACCAAGACGCATTGTGTTGGTCACTGCACGTTTCATCGCACGGCGGAACATAATGCGGCGCTCGAGCTGCTGTGCCACGCTTTCAGCTACCAGAGTAGCATCCAGTTCTGGCTTACGAATTTCTTCGACGCCGACATTGACAGGAATTCCCATCAAGTCAGACGCTTCTTTACGCAGCTTGTCGATGTCTTCGCCTTTCTTACCAATCACGATGCCTGGACGGGCTGTGTGAATGGTGATCTTGGCGTTCTTCGCTGGTCTGTCGATTTGGATTTTACTGACTGAAGCGTGTGACAGTTTTTGTTTCAAATAGTCACGTACTTTCAGATCGTTATTCAGCTGGTCTGAAAAGTTAGCTGAATCGGCATACCAGATCGAATTCCAATCTTTAATTATACCAAGTCTAAAACCTGTTGGGTGAACCTTTTGTCCCATAAGTCTGCTCTCTTACTTCTCGTCTACAACCACAGTGATGTGGCTGGTGCGTTTAAGAATACGGTTGCCACGGCCTTTGGCACGTGCCTGCATGCGTTTCATGGTTGGACCTTCGTCAACCATGACTGCAGAAACAACCAGCTCATCAATATCAGCACCGTCATTGTGCTCCGCATTAGCGATAGCTGAGTCCAGTACTTTTTTCATCAGTTCAGCCGCTTTCTTAGGGCTGAATGCGAGCAGGTTGATTGCTTTTTCTACCGGCAAACCTCTAATTTGATCTGCAACCAAACGCACCTTTTGTGCGGAAATGCGTGCATAGCTGAGTTTAGCTTGTGTAGCCATATCTATAACCTTATCGTTTAGATTTCTTGTCAGCGGCATGACCTTTAAAGGTGCGAGTTGGTGAGAACTCACCCAACTTATGCCCTACCATATCTTCTGTCACAAACACGGGTACGTGTTGACGACCATTATGAACGGCGATTGTCAAGCCGATCATGTCAGGAGAAATCATCGAACGACGTGACCAGGTTTTGATCGGACGTTTATTGTCAGTTTCTCTCGCTTCCAAGACCTTCTTTTCAAGGTGGAGGTCAATAAAAGGACCTTTTTTAATTGAACGCGGCATAGGTATTCCCTAAATCTTATTTACGATTGCGACGACGTACGATCATATTGTCAGTACGTTTGTTCTTGCGTGTTTTGTAACCTTTGGTAGGTACGCCCCACGGGGTAACCGGATGACGACCACCCGAAGTACGACCTTCACCACCGCCATGAGGGTGATCAACCGGGTTCATGACCACACCGCGAACGGTAGGACGGATACCGCGCCAGCGAGTGGCACCGGCTTTACCCAGTGAACGCAAGGAGTGCTCGCCGTTACCGACTTCACCCATTGTCGCTTTACATTCCAGAGGTACTTTACGCATCTCACCACTGCGCAGACGAATAGTTGCATAACCGTTTTCGCGGGCAACGTATTGCGCGCTGCTGCCAGCACTGCGTGCCAACTGAGCGCCTTTGCCTGGCTTCAGTTCGATGCAGTGAACGGTGCTACCCAGTGGGATAGCAGACAGCTTCAGTGCGTTACCTGCACGAATCGCTGCATTGTCACCAGATTCCAGACGATCACCTGCTGCCACGCCTTTCGGGGCGATGATGTAGCGTTTTTCACCGTCTGCATATTTCAGCAGGGCGATATGAGCAGTACGGTTTGGATCGTATTCCACTCTTTCTACTTCAGCTGGGATGCCGTCTTTGTTACGTTTAAAGTCGATCAGACGGTAACGTTGCTTGTGACCACCCCCGCGATGACGCACGGTGATACGACCAGCGTTGTTACGACCGCCAGTTTTGCCTTTCTTTTCAACCAGGGGTGCATAAGGCGCACCGGTGTACAGATCAGGTGTACTGACCTGAACCACAAATCTGCGGCCGGCTGATGTAGGTTTAGCCTTCTTTAATGCCATTCCTAATTCCCTCTTACTTATTCGCCAAGGAAGTTGAGATCAGCACCGTCAGCCAATGTGACGTAGGCTTTTTTCCAGTCGCTGCGTTTGCCCATAATGCGGCCGGTACGCTTGACTTTGCCTTTGACATTGGTGGTTGATACTGACGCAACTTTCACATCAAACAGGGTTTCAACCGCTTGTTTGATTTCTGTTTTGTTGGCGTTAGGCAATACTTTCAGCACTACCTGGTTATTCATTTCTGCAACTCGTGATGCTTTTTCAGCAACCACAGGGCCCAAGATAACTTTTGTTAAGCGCTCTGAGTTCATGCCAGTGATTCCTCTAATTTGCGTACAGAGTCTTCACTCATCACAACTTTTTCGAAACGCAACAGGGCAACCGGGTTGACGTGTGCCGCATCAGTGGCAGCAATGTCATACAGGTTGCGTGATGCCAGCGCGACATTGCCGGCGGCATTTTCAGTCACGATAAGTGCGTTTGACAGACCCAGTGATTTGGTTTTGGCCAGCAGGTCTTTGGTTTTTGGTGAATCCAGCTCGACTTTGTCGACCAGAATCAATGCATCTTTACGACGCAGTTCTGACAAGATGGCTGCCACGGCACCACGGTACATTTTGCGGTTTACTTTTTTGCTGTAGTCACGGTTAGTGGCTGCAAAAGTTTTACCACCGCTACGCCACAATGGGCTACGGATAGTACCGGCACGGGCACGACCACTACCTTTTTGTGAAAAAGGCTTGCGACCACCGCCGCTGACAGCTGCGCGGTTTTTCTGTGCATGAGTACCGCTGCGAGCTGCTGCCAGGAATGATGTCACCACCTGATGCACCAGAGACTCGTTATATTCACGGTCAAACAAAGCATCGGAAACAGAGATGTTTCCTGCTTTCTTGCCGTCAAATGATTGTAATTGAAGATCCACGTCTATTCCCCTAAGAATCTTACTGGGCTTTAACAGCCGGGCGGATGACGACGTCGCTGCCAGTGGCACCAGGCACTGAGCCTTTGACCAACAGCAGATTTCTTTCTGCGTCTACCCGAACGACTGACAGGTTTTGCAGGGTGCGTTTCTTGTCACCCATATGGCCCGCCATTCTTTTACCTTTGAAAACACGACCAGGTGTCTGACACTGACCGATAGAACCCGGTGCTCTGTGAGACAGCGAGTTACCGTGTGTGGCATCACCACCACCGAAACCGTAGCGTTTGACGACACCGGCAAAACCTTTACCTTTGGTAATGCCTGAGATGTCGATCTTCTGACCGGCTTCGAACAGGTCTACTTTCAGCTCAGCACCCAGTTCCAGCTCAGCGATATCTTCCACTCTGAACTCTGCAACCTTACGGCCTGCAGCTGTTTGTGCTTTGGCGAAATGTCCTGCCTGAGGTTTGGTAACGCGTGATGCTTTACGCTCACCTACAGTCACTTGAATCGCGTTGTAACCATCCGCTTCCAGTGTTTTCAACTGGCTAACACGGTTTGGCTCTACTTCAATTACCGTTACAGGGGTAGACACACCGTCTTCAGAGAAGACACGAGTCATACCACGCTTACGGCCGATGAGTCCGATAGTCATTGACCCAGCCCCTCTTAATTCAACTTGATCTGGACGTCTACGCCAGCGGCGAGATCCAGTTTCATCAATGCGTCTACTGTTTTATCAGTAGGCTCAACAATATCCATCAGACGCTTGTGAGTACGAAGTTCGTACTGTTCACGGGCATCTTTGTTCACGTGTGGTGAAATCAGCACTGTGAAACGCTCTTTCTTAGTTGGCAGAGGAATCGGACCATTGATTCGCGCGCCTGTGCGTTTCGCAGTTTCAACAATTTCTTTTGCTGATTGATCGATCAAACGATGATCGAATGATTTCAGCCGGATTCTAATAGTTTGGGTTGCTGCCATTTCTATTACTCAACGATTTTACTAACGACACCGGCACCAACTGTGCGGCCGCCTTCACGAATAGCAAAACGTAACCCTTCTTCCATCGCAATTGGTGCAATCAAAGTTACGTCCATTTTGACGTTATCACCTGGCATGACCATTTCTACGCCTGAAGGCAGGTCACACGCACCGGTAACGTCGGTAGTACGGAAGTAGAACTGTGGACGGTAGCCATTAAAGAATGGGGTGTGACGACCACCTTCATCTTTCGACAACACGTACACTTCACATTCGAAACGAGTATGCGGAGTGATAGTACCCGGGTGAGCCAGAACCTGGCCACGGTCTACATCTTCACGCTTGGTACCACGCAGCAGAACACCGACGTTGTCACCAGCCTGACCTTGGTCCAGCAGTTTGCGGAACATTTCAACACCGGTACAAGTGGTTTTCTGGGTGTCTTTGATACCCACGATTTCCAGATCATCACCCACTTTAACGATACCGCGCTCAACACGACCGGTCACAACAGTACCGCGGCCAGAGATTGAGAATACGTCTTCAATCGGCATCAGGAATGCACCATCAATGGCACGCTCTGGTTCCGGGAAGTATTCGTCCATCGCTTCGGCCAGCTTCAGGATAGATTGAACGCCGATTTCACTGTCGTCGCCTTCCAGTGCTTTCAGCGCAGAGCCGACGATGATTGGCGTGTCATCACCTGGGAAGTCATAGGTGTCGAGCAGTTCACGAACTTCCATTTCAACCAGTTCGATCAGCTCAGCATCATCAACCATGTCTGCTTTGTTCAGGTAGACAACGATGTATGGAACGCCAACCTGACGAGACAGCAGAATGTGCTCACGGGTTTGTGGCATCGGGCCATCAGCTGCGTTTACAACCAGGATTGCGCCGTCCATCTGAGCCGCACCGGTGATCATGTTTTTAACATAGTCGGCGTGACCTGGGCAGTCTACGTGCGCATAGTGGCGGTTAGCAGTTTCATACTCGACGTGTGCGGTTGAGATTGTAATACCACGCTCACGTTCTTCAGGTGCGTTATCGATATCCGCGTAATCTTTGAATTCGCCGCCTGACATTTCACCCAGCACTTTGGTCAGCGCTGCTGTCAAAGTGGTTTTACCATGGTCAACGTGACCGATGGTGCCCACGTTGACGTGGGGCTTCGAGCGTTCAAATTTTTCCTTGGACATTCTCGTCTACCTCGTTAAAAGTCGTTATTTCGTTTTGTTAATGATCGCTTCTGCAACATTGCCTGGTATTTCACTGTACTTGGCGAACTCCATTGAATAAGTCGCCCGACCCTGTGTTGCAGAACGCAAATCAGTTGCGTAACCAAACATTTCTGCCAGTGGCACTTCTGCCTTGATAATCTTGCCGCTGGAGGCATCGTCCATTCCAGCAACGGTACCGCGACGGCGATTCAAATCACCCATCACGTCACCCATGTACTCTTCGGGAGTCACTACTTCGATTTTCATTACGGGTTCGAGCAGAGCCGGACTCGCTTCGAGCGCGCCGTTTCTGAAACCCATCGAACCGGCAACTTTAAATGCCATCTCGCTGGAGTCGACGTCGTGATACGAACCGTCGAATAATGTCACTTTGACATCCTCCACAGGGTAGCCCGCTATTACACCATTTTTCATCTGCTCTTGTATACCCTTATCTACAGATGCGATGTATTCTTTTGGTACCGATCCGCCAACAATGGCGTTTTCAAAGGCGTAACCAGCACCCTGCTCTTGTGGTTCCAGTCGTAGCCAGACATGGCCGTACTGGCCTTTACCACCACTTTGGCGCACAAACTTACCTTCAGCCTCAACGGTTTTACGAATCGTTTCGCGATAAGCGACCTGCGGCGCACCCACATTGGCTTCGACGCCAAACTCTCGTTTCATACGGTCAATGATGATATCGAGGTGCAGCTCACCCATACCGGCGATAATAGTTTGTGCTGATTCTTCATCAGTGCTGACACGGAATGAGGGATCTTCTTTGGCCAGCTTGCCCAAAGCAATACCCATTTTTTCCTGGTCTGCTTTGGTTCTCGGCTCAATCGCGACCGAGATAACAGGCTCGGGGAACTCCATGCGTTCCAGTGTGATCTCATGTGCCGGGTCGCACAGCGTTTCCCCGGTAACGGTATCTTTGAGGCCAATCGCTGCAGCGATATCACCGGCGCGGACTTCAGTCAGTTCTTCACGGCTATTGGCATGCATCTGAACCAGACGGCCAATGCGTTCTTTCTTGCCTTTGACAGGATTATAAACCGCATCACCAGACTTCAGAACGCCGGAATAAACCCGGAAGAATGTCAGGCTGCCGACGAAAGGATCGGTCGCAATTTTGAAAGCCAACGCAGCGAACGGCAGTTTGTCATCGGCCTCACGGGTTTCATATACCTCGTTTTCGACATCGACCAGGCCCTTGATGGCAGGCACATCACCGGGAGCAGGCATGAATTCGATGACTGCATCCAGAACCGCCTGAACACCTTTATTTTTGAAAGCCGAACCACAGAAAGCCGGCACGATCTCATTGGCCAGGGTTTGCTTACGAATGCCCTGCTTGATTTGCGCCTCGGTCAGCTCTCCGGCTTCGAGGTAGGCATTCATCAGCGCTTCATCAGCTTCCGCCGCATTCTCGACCAGCTCTTCACGGTAATGTTGGCATTCAGCCAGCATGTCTTCGGGAATGTCGCGCAAGTCGTAGGTGGCGCCGAAATCTTCCTCGTTCCAGTAAATGGCTTTCATGCGAATCAGATCGACAACGCCTTCGAACTCGTCTTCACTGCCGATCGGTAATTGCATCACAACCGGTTTGGCGCCCAGGCGTTTTTTGATCTGTTCAACAACGCGCAGGAAGTTGGCACCCTGACGATCCATCTTATTGACGAAGGCGAGACGGGGAACGTGATATTTGTTGGCTTGACGCCAGACTGTTTCAGATTGAGGTTCGACACCACCCACTGCACAGAAGACAGCGATGGCACCATCGAGAACACGCAGGGACCGTTCTACTTCAATGGTGAAGTCGACGTGTCCAGGCGTGTCGATGATGTTAATGCGATGTTGTTCAAATTGTTGATCCATGCCGGCCCAGAAGCATGTAGTAGCAGCAGAGGTAATGGTGATACCCCGCTCCTGCTCCTGTTCCATCCAGTCCATAATGGCCGCACCGTTGTGTACTTCGCCAATCTTGTGCGAAATACCGGTGTAGAACAACACGCGCTCGGTCGTCGTGGTTTTACCCGCGTCGATATGAGCCATGATGCCGATATTACGGTATCTGTTAATTGGTGTCGTACGTGCCACTATAGCTACTCTTAAATCAACAATGTTAAAGAACAAAAAACCTTCACCAGAACCAGCTGGTGAAGGGATAATACAGTTTTAGAAGCGGAAGTGCGAGAACGCCTTGTTCGCTTCAGCCATACGGTGAGTATCTTCTTTCTTCTTCACCGCAGTGCCTTTGTTTTCGTAAGCGTCAGACAGCTCACCGGCCAAACGCATACCCATGGATTTTTCACCACGTTTACGAGAGGCTTCAACCAGCCAGCGCATCGCCAGGGCAACACGACGCTCAGGACGAACTTCAACGGGCACCTGGTAAGTCGCACCACCGACACGGCGGGATTTTACTTCCACCATCGGGCTGATATTTTCAATGGCTTTCTGGAAGATTTCCAGACCATCAGTGCCTTTGCTTTCAGCGACTGTGTCCAGTGCGCCATAAGTGATTTTTTCAGCAACTGATTTTTTGCCGTCTTTCATGATGACGTTGATGAACTTGGCCAGGCCGATGTTTTGAAACTTCGGATCAGGCAGTACTTCACGTTTGGCAACAACCCTTCTTCTTGGCATTTGTCTTTCCTAAATCTTGTACGTTAATGGCGAGTCTAAAAGTGCTTAGCCTTTAGGACGCTTGGCACCGTATTTGGAACGGCCCTGGCGACGAGCTGCAACACCGGAGGTATCCAGTGCACCACGAACAGTGTGGTAACGCACACCAGGCAAGTCCTTAACACGACCGCCACGAATCAGAACAACGCTGTGTTCCTGCAGGTTGTGACCTTCACCACCGATGTAGGAAGTCACTTCGAAACCGTTAGTCAGACGAACACGGGCGACTTTACGCATCGCAGAGTTCGGCTTTTTAGGTGTAGTGGTGTAAACACGAGTACAAACACCACGACGCTGAGGACATGCCTGCAACGCAGGAACATTGTTCTTTTTCTTCTGCTTTAATCTTGGTTTGCGAACCAACTGATTTATTGTTGCCATCAATACAACCTTACAAATATCTAGCGATGGTAGCCTGCGTTACTATTATTCACGCATTACCATTCCAGTAAAAATGTGGGCACCCTCAAGAGGGTGCCCGACAAAGAAGACGAATTCTATAACGTAACAAAGTGTTACGTCAAGACATTTGGCTTATGAAACTTCTTTCATTGCCTCGTCTTTGCTTTCCTCAGAATCAGAGGCGGGTGCAACATCCGGGTTACCCATCCGCTCTGCACGACGACGCTGGCGTTCCTTATGGTAAGCCAGACCGGTACCGGCCGGAATCAGACGACCCACAATCACGTTCTCTTTCAGGCCACGCAGGTTGTCGCTCTTGCCTGTAACCGCCGCATCGGTAAGGACGCGGGTAGTTTCCTGGAACGACGCTGCCGAGATGAACGATTCGGTTGCCAGAGAAGCTTTGGTAATACCTAGCAACAACGGTGTGAAGGTCGCTTCCAGTTTATCCTGCTGGCGCAGAATATCATTGGCTTCCAGCACACGATCGTATTCAACCTGTTCACCTTTCAGGAACTTGCTGTCACCGGCTGCATCAATTTCAACTTTACGCAGCATCTGACGCACGATGACTTCGATGTGCTTGTCGTTAATTTTTACACCCTGCAGACGGTAAACTTCCTGTACTTCACTGACCATGTAATTAGACAGGGCCAGCACACCTTTCAGACGCAGGATGTCATGCGGATCTTCCGGACCATCGACCAGCATCTCACCTTTCTCGATGTGCTCACCTTCGAACACGGAGATGTGACGCCATTTCGGAATCAGTTCCTCGTATGGCTCGCCTTCTTTCGGCGTAATGATCAGACGCTGTTTACCTTTGGTCTCTTTACCAAAGCTGACCGTACCGCTGATTTCTGCCATCAGAGCAGGATCTTTCGGCTTACGTGCTTCGAACAGGTCGGCAACACGTGGCAGACCACCGGTGATGTCGCGGGTCTTACTGCTTTCCTGAGGAATGCGCGCAAGAATGTCACCGATTTCCACTTCCTGGCCATCGCTGACACGAACAATCGCGCCACCCGGCAGGAAATACATCGCTGGAATATCAGTACCCGGAATAAAGACGTCTTCGCCTTTCTCATCAACCAGCTTAACCATCGGACGCATGTCTTTGGCGGCACCGCTGCGCTGTTTTGGTTCACGGACACTGAAGCTGGTCAGACCGGTGACTTCGTCGACTGTCTTATCAACGGTGACACCTTCCACCAGATCACTCAGTTGAACCTGACCTTTCACTTCGGTCACAACCGGATGCGTATGCGGATCCCAGTTGGCAACGATCTGACCTGAGTCTACCGCCGCGTTATCCGGTACGGTAATTTCCGCACCGTAAGGGATCTTGTAACGCTCACGCTCACGACCGTTTTCATCGATCAGATGCAGCTCACCGGAACGGGATACCGCAACGAATTTACCGGCCGAGTTCTCAACATATTTAATGTTGTGATAGCGGATATTACCTTTGTATTTCAGTGCAACCGAGTTATCAGCCGCAGTACGTGACGCCGCACCACCGATATGGAAGGTACGCATGGTCAGCTGGGTACCCGGCTCACCGATTGACTGTGCCGCGATGACACCGACCGATTCGCCAACGTTGATCTTGTGACCACGACCCAGGTCGCGACCGTAACAGGCGGCACAGACACCGTATCGTGATTCACAGGTAATCGCGCTGCGAACCATGACTTCGTCGATACCTTCTTTTTCCAGCTTGGTCACAGCGGCTTCATCGATCATATCGCCGGCAGCCATAACCAGTTTGGAACCATCCGGAGACATCAGGTCTTCAGCCACTACACGACCCAGTACACGTTCACCCAGGGCTTCAACAACGTCACCTCCTTCGATGATTGGTGACATGCTGATACCCAGTGAAGTACCACAGTCATCTTCTACCACGACCAGATCCTGAGACACGTCAACCAGACGACGGGTCAGGTAACCGGAGTTCGCGGTTTTCAGTGCGGTATCAGCCAGACCTTTACGTGCACCGTGAGTCGAGATGAAGTATTGCAGTACGTCCAGACCTTCACGGAAGTTCGCGGTGATCGGTGTTTCGATGATAGAACCATCCGGTTTCGCCATCAGACCACGCATACCAGCGAGCTGACGAATCTGCGCCGCACTACCACGGGCACCGGAGTCGGCCATCATATAGATGGAGTTCATCGATTGCTGTTCGACATCGTTACCGTCTTTATCTTTGGTAATGTCTTTACCGATACCGTCCATCATCGCTTTTGCGACCTGGTCATTGGTACGTGACCAGATATCAATGATCTTGTTGTAACGTTCACCGTCGGTGACCAGACCCGAAGCATACTGAGTCGCAATTTCTTCCACTTCGGCTTCGGCTTTGGCCAGGATTTCCGCCTTGGCAGCCGGAATCACCATATCGTCAGCACAGACGGAAGAACCAGACTGTGTCGCTTGAGAAAAGCCGAGGTACATCAGCTGATCAGCGAAGATAACAGTCTCTTTCAGACCCAGACGACGGTAGCAGGTGTTGATCACATCACCAATCGCTTTCTTCGACATCGCACGGTCAACAATAGAGAACGGCAGACCTTTGGGCACAATACCGAACAGGATGGCACGACCAACGGTGGTTTCCACACGGATGCGACGGCTCTGTTCCGGTTCCGGCAGAGTAATGTCAGTTTCATCCAGACGTACCGTGATCTTGGCATGCAGCGAAACAACACCACTGTCATAGGCACGGCGCAGTTCTGCCAGATCAGCAAAGAAGCTGCCTTCGCCTTTTTCACCAACACGTTCACGGGTCATGTAGTAAAGACCCAGTACCACGTCCTGAGACGGGATAATGACCGGTTCACCGTTGGCTGGCGACAGGATATTGTTGGTCGCCATCATCAGAGAGCGGGCTTCCAATTGGGCTTCTAGTGACAATGGTACGTGGACCGCCATTTGGTCACCGTCAAAGTCAGCATTGAATGCGCTACAGACCAGTGGGTGCAGCTGAATCGCTTTACCTTCGATAAGCAACGGTTCAAAGGCCTGGATACCCAGACGGTGAAGGGTTGGCGCACGGTTCAGCAGAACCGGATGCTCACGAATGACTTCTTCCAGAATATCCCAGACTTCCGGACCTTCACGTTCCACCATTTTCTTGGCAGCTTTGATAGTGGTTGCCAGACCCTGACGTTCCAGTTTGCCGTAAATGAATGGCTTGAACAGTTCCAGTGCCATTTTCTTCGGCAGACCGCATTGGTGCAGCTTCAGGTAAGGACCCACCACGATAACCGAACGACCGGAATAGTCGACACGTTTACCCAGCAGGTTCTGACGGAAACGACCCTGCTTACCTTTGATCATGTCTGCCAGTGATTTCAGCGGCATGCGGTTGGTACCGGTAATAGCACGACCACGACGACCGTTATCCAGCAGCGCATCCACAGATTCCTGCAGCATACGTTTTTCGTTACGTACGATGATGTCCGGCGCGCTGAGGTCCAGCAGGCGTTTCAGACGATTGTTACGGTTGATGACACGACGGTACAGATCGTTGAGATCAGACGTCGCGAAACGACCACCATCCAGTGGCACCAGTGGACGCAGATCCGGTGGCAGTACCGGCAGTACTTCCATGATCATCCATTCCGGCTTGTTACCGGATTCCTGGAAGGCTTCCATCAACTTCAGGCGTTTGCTCAGTTTCTTGATCTTGGTTTCTGAGTTGGTGCCGTCGATTTCCTCACGGATGACTTCAATTTCTTTATTGACGTCGATGTTGCGCAGCAGTTGCTGAACTGCTTCAGCACCCATGCGGGCGTCAAATTCATCACCGTATTCTTCAATGGCCTGCAGGTAAGTTTCATCAGACAACAGTTGGCCTTTTTCCAGCGGCGTCATGCCTGGATCAACAACGATAAACGCTTCAAAGTACAGTACACGTTCGATATCACGCAGCGTCATATCCAGGAACAGTGAAATCCGTGATGGCAGGGATTTCAGGAACCAGATATGGGCGACCGGACTGGCCAGTTCGATGTGACCCATACGTTCACGACGTACTTTGGCAACCGTGACTTCAACGCCACATTTTTCACAAATAACACCGCGGTGCTTCAGACGCTTGTATTTACCGCACAGACATTCGTAATCTTTAACCGGGCCAAAGATCTTGCAGCAAAACAGACCTTCGCGCTCCGGTTTGAAGGTACGGTAGTTGATGGTTTCAGGCTTTTTGACTTCGCCGAAAGACCATGAGCGCACCATTTTAGGTGAGGCCAGGCCAATGCGAATGGCATCAAATTCCTCGGGCTGAGTTTGTTGCTTTAACAAGTTAAGCAAATCTTTCATGTTTCATTCTCCGCTGCCGTAAACGGCTCATTTCTTGATTATCTGTCAGTACTTGGTATCGCTTACTCTTCGACCAGGTCGACGTCGATACCCAGAGAACGAATCTCACGGGTCAGTACTTTGAAGGATTCAGGCATACCTGCATCCATACGATAATCACCATCAACGATGTTTTTGTAGATCTTGGTCCGACCATTCACATCATCCGATTTCACAGTCAGCATTTCCTGCAGGGTGTAGGCAGCACCGTAAGCCTGCAGTGCCCAGACCTCCATCTCACCGAAACGCTGACCACCGAACTGGGCTTTACCACCCAACGGTTGTTGTGTGACCAGGCTGTAAGGACCGGTAGAACGGGCATGCATCTTGTCATCGACCAAGTGGTTCAGTTTCAGCATATGCATGTAACCGATGGTCACCGGACGGTGGAAGAATTCACCAGTACGGCCGTCAATCAGTTTCGCCTGACCACTGCGTGGCAGATCGGCCAGTTCCAGCATGTCCTTGATCTCATTTTCGTTGGCACCGTCGAACACCGGTGTCGCCAGTGGCACGCCGTCTTTCAGGTTCTTCGCCAGCTCGATGATTTCCTCATCAGTCAGGGAATCCAGATCTTCTTTCTTACCACTGGTGTTGTAGACCTTGTCCAGGAACTCACGCAGGTCGGAAACGGCTTTCTGCTGTTCCAGCATATCCTGGATCTTGTAACCCAGACCTTTCGCGGCCCAGCCCAGATGCACTTCCAGAATCTGACCGATGTTCATCCGTGAAGGTACACCCAACGGGTTCAGTACGATATCGACCGGACGGCCATCCTGGGTATAAGGCATGTCTTCAACCGGTACAATGTTGGAAATAACACCTTTGTTACCGTGACGACCCGCCATCTTATCACCAGGCTGGATACGACGTTTCACAGCCAGGAACACTTTCACCATACGCTGAACGCCCGGTGCTAGATCATGACCTGAGGTCAGTTTCTCTTTCTTGTGTTCAAACGCTTCCTCCATTTCCTGACGGTATTGCTTGAGGTGAGCGTTGGCCTGTTCCAGCAGCGTATTCAGTTCTTCTGACTCCATACGGATGTCGAACCATTTCGCATGCTCCAGATCCTGCAGATAGCTCTTGGTCAGCTTGGTGCCTTTCTTCAGATCAGGACCGGCTTCGGCGACTTTACCAGTCAACGCTCGTTCCAGTCGGGCAAACACGTCTTCGGTCAGGATACGGTTTTGGTCTTTAAGGTCGTTCCAGACTTTTTCCAGTTCGGCCTTT
The DNA here is from genome assembly GCA_965229455.1 of uncultured Methylophaga sp. Taxonomy (GTDB): domain Bacteria; phylum Pseudomonadota; class Gammaproteobacteria; order Nitrosococcales; family Methylophagaceae; genus Methylophaga. Next base: position 642,422 of record OZ245877.1, on the reverse strand, counting down.
TCGATTTCCTGAGTTCGCTCGTCCTTTTCCACGCCGTCGCGGGTAAAGACCTGAACGTCAATCACTGTACCGTAAGTGCCTGATGGAACGCGTAAGGATGAATCTTTCACGTCTGCGGCTTTTTCACCGAAAATGGCACGCAGCAGCTTTTCTTCCGGTGTCAGCTGGGTCTCACCCTTGGGTGTCACTTTACCCACCAGGATATCACCCGGCTTGACTTCAGCACCCACGTAGACAATACCGGATTCGTCTAACTTGGACAGCGCGCTCTCGCTAACGTTCGGAATATCACTGGTGATTTCCTCGGTACCGAGTTTGGTGTCACGGGCCAGACAGTTCAGTTCCTGAATGTGAATGGTCGTGAAGCGATCTTCTTCCACCACTCGTTCAGAGACCAGAATGGAATCCTCGAAGTTGTAACCGTTCCAGGGCATGAAGGCGACCAGAATATTCTGACCCAGCGCCAGTTCACCTTTGTCGGTTGACGGACCGTCGGCCAGTACATCCCCGGAAGCCACCTGATCACCCGGCTTCACAATCGGACGCTGGTTGATACAGGTACTCTGGTTAGAACGGGCATATTTAATCAGGTTGTAGATATCTACCCCAGACTCACCGGCTTCGGTCTCATCATCGTTAACACGAATAACGATACGGCTGGCGTCAACAGAGTCGACGAAACCACCCCGTTTAGCGGTAACCATCACGCCGGAATCCTGTGCCACAACACGTTCGATACCGGTACCAACCAGCGGCTTGTCCGCACGCAGCGTCGGTACAGCCTGACGTTGCATGTTAGAACCCATCAGGGCCCGGTTGGCGTCATCGTGTTCCAGGAATGGAATCAAGGACGCAGCCACAGAAACCACCTGACGTGGTGAAACGTCCATCAGCTGCACCTGTTCAGATGGTGTCAGTGAGGATTCACCACGGTAACGGCAGTGGACCATATTTTCGGCGATGGAACCATCTTCATTCAGTTCAATTGTCGCCTGGGCGATCTTGTATTCGCCTTCATCAATGGCAGACAGATAAACGATTTCATCAGTCGCTTTGGTGTCGATAACCTTACGATACGGGGTTTCAATAAAACCGTATTCGTTGGTACGGGCGTAAGTCGCCAGCGAGTTAATCAGACCGATGTTTGGACCTTCAGGGGTCTCGATCGGGCAGACACGACCGTAGTGAGTCGGGTGAACGTCACGCACCTCAAAGCCGGCACGTTCGCGTGTCAGACCACCCGGGCCTAATGCAGAAACACGACGCTTATGGGTGACTTCTGACAGCGGGTTGTTCTGGTCCATAAACTGTGACAGCTGACTGGAGCCGAAGAACTCTTTAATCGCTGCAGCGACAGGTTTAGCATTGATCAGCTGTTGCGGCATCAGGCCTTCAGACTCGGCAATGCTCAGACGCTCACGTACGGCACGCTCGACACGAACCAGACCAACACGGAACTGATTCTCAGCCATTTCACCAACACTACGTACACGACGGTTACCCAGGTGATCGATATCATCGACGACACCGTTGCCGTTACGAATTTTGATCAGCTCTTTCAACACGGCCAGGATATCATCCTTGGACAGGGTGCCCTCGCCTTCCATTTCTTCGCGACCCAAACGGCGGTTAAATTTCATCCGGCCGACACTGGACAGATCATAACGATCCAGGGTGAAGAACAGGCTGGTAAAGAGATTTTCCGCGGCATCCTCTGTCGGCGGTTCGCCCGGACGCATCATGCGGTAGATTTCAATTTTGGCTTCCAGTTCACTGCGGGTTTCATCCAGACGCATGGTGTCCGACATGAACGGACCGTCGTCCAGATCGTTGGAGTAGATCGTTTCAATTTCATTGATATCGAAACGAGCAAAGGCTTCCAGCAGCTCTGTGGTGATTTCATCGTTGGCATTAGCCAGCAGCTCACCGGTTTCCGGATCAACCATATCTTTGGCAACGACTTTACCCACCAGGAAGCTGGTCGGTACGGTCAGGCTGTTCATACCGGCTTTTTCCATACGACGGATATGACGGCCGGTGATCTGACGCTCAGCTTCAACAATCACTTCACCGTCTGGATCGACGATATCAAATGGCACAGACTGACCACGCAGACGAGCCGGTTCCAGCGCCATTTCGAAATCATCGCCCTTACGGACAAAGCTATCGTTGCTGAAGAAAATTTCCAGCATTTCCTGGTTACTGTATCCCAGCGCGCGCAGCAGAATAGTAGCAGGCAGTTTGCGACGACGGTCGATACGGACGAAGACAGAATCTTTCGGATCGAACTCGAAGTCGAGCCAGGAACCACGGTAAGGGATAACACGGGCGTTATAGAGGATCTTGCCCGAGGAGTGAGTTTTGCCGCGATCGCTGTCGAAGAACACACCGGGTGAACGGTGCAGTTGCGACACGATAACGCGTTCGGTACCGTTGATGACGAAGTTACCTTTCTCGGTCATCAGCGGGATTTCACCCATGTAAACTTCCTGCTCTTTGATGTCTTTAACGACTTTTTGCTTGGCAGGGGCATCTTTGTCATAAATGACCAGACGCATTTTGACTCTCAGAGGTGCGGCATAAGTGACACCGCGCAGTTGGCACTCTTTCACATCAAATGATGGGGTGCCAAGGCGATAGCTGACATATTGCAGCTCTGCCATGCCGGTATGGCTCTTGATAGGGAACACTGATTCAAAAGCAGCGTGTAGCCCTTTTGCCCCGCGTTCATCTGCAGCGACGCCCATTTGCAGGAAGTCTTGGTAAGAGTTAACCTGCGTAGCAAGCAGATTGGGAACATTCAAGACAATTGGACGTTTGCCAAAATCTTTACGAATCCGTTTTTTCTCGGTAAACGTATAGGCCATGTATTACACCTCGAAGAACGTCCTGATTTCACGGCGGTGAAATCCAGGAAAGATTGTTTTGTTAATGACCGGCAAAACCGCCCGGCCTGCAACGGAAAAAGGCCGGTGACCAAAATCACCAGCCATTTTCTTTTTCGCGGTGGTCCGCAGACCACCGCGACCGATGCGATGCTTACTTAAGTTCAGCAGCTGCACCAGCTTCAGTCAGTTGTTTGACGAGGTCTTCTGCTTCAGCTTTTTCAACGCCTTCTTTCACTGTAGCAGGTACGCCTTCAACCATTTCTTTGGCTTCTTTCAGGCCCAGACCAGTGATGCCACGAACAACTTTGATCACGCCGACTTTGTTATCACCGAAGCTGGTCATAACAACGTCGAATTCAGTTTGTTCAGCGGCAGCAGCGCCACCTTCAGCAGGAGCAGCAGCAACAGCAGCAACAGGTGCTGCAGCAGTTACGCCAAATTTTTCTTCCATTGCTTCGATCAGATCAACGACCTCAACAACAGTCATGTTGGAAATTGCTTCCAGGATATCGTCTTTAGATACAGCCATGATAATTACCTATTTCAAGCTTACAGAATTTATAAATTTGCCTAATCCAACGCGGATTAAGCGGCTTCTTTCGCGTCGCGGACAGCCGCGAACGTACGTACCATCTTGCTGGTAGGTGCTTGCAGCGTACGAACAAATTTCTCGATTGGCGCCTTGAGCGTACCCATGAACATGCTGATTGCCTGTTCTTTGGTCGGCATCTTAGCCAGTTTTTCGATTTCGCTGGCTGGCAGCAGTTTGCCGCCCAGTGAAACCATTTTTACTTCGAGGTTTTTGTTGTTTTTAGCAAAGTCACCCATGACACGTGCAACGGCACCTGGATCTTCCATAGAAAAACCAAATACCAGCGGGCCAGTCATTCCTTCCTGCATGCAGGCGAAATCAGTACCGTCTACCGCACGGCGAGCCAGTGTGTTACGAATAACGCGCAGGTAAACATTTTCCTTACGCGCTGCAACACGCAGCTCTGTCATTTCTGAAACAGTCAAACCACGGTATTCTGCTGCAACAGCAGAAAACGCGTTGCTTGCTACTTCAGAGACCTCAGCAACGACGGCCTTTTTACCTTCGAGATTTAAAGCCACCTAAGACCTCCTTAGGTTCATCCATTACTGGATGAATAGTTGCTAAACGGAAGTGTTGCCACTTCCCCCTTTACGGTATCCAACTCAGAAATTCTGCAGCTGAACCCGTCTGCGCAGGCCGCCCCATTCACATGGGTCAATTAAAATTGCTTACCTGCGGTCTTAGACGACTCGCCACCGAGAACGGTGACGAGCGGTCCAATTCGTTTGATAAATCTTAGCCGAGGAAAGATTTATCGACAGTAACACCGGCACCCATGGTGCTGGAGACACTGATTTTCTTAATGTATGTACCTTTGGCTGAGCTCGGCTTCAGCTTGTTCAGGTCATCGATCAACGCCTGCAGGTTTTGACGCAGCGCGTCAATTTCAAAGCTGGCATTACCGATTGGGCAGTGAATGATACCTGCCTTGTCAGTACGGTACCGAACCTGGCCGGCTTTGGCGTTTTTAACCGCTTCGGCAACGTTCGGCGTAACCGTACCAACTTTTGGGTTTGGCATCAGGCCGCGTGGCCCCAGAACCTGGCCCAGCTGACCGACGATACGCATCGCATCCGGTGTGGCGATGACAACGTCAAAGTCCATGTTACCTTTCTTGATGTCTTCAGCCAGATCTTCGAAACCGATGACGTCTGCGCCGGCTTCTTTTGCTGCGTCAGCATTAGCGCCCTGGGCGAAAACAGCAACGCGAACGGTTTTACCGGTGCCGTTTGGCATCACAGTAGAGCTACGAACGACCTGGTCAGATTTACGCGGGTCTACACCCAGGTTAATTGACACGTCGATAGACTCAACGAATTTGGCAGAAGCGTTTTCTTTAACAAATGCCAGAGCGTCGTCGATAGCAAAGGCACCAGCACCTTTCAATTTCTCGCGGATGGCGAGTGTTCTTTTACCTAAAGCAGCCATTACTCAACACCCTCCGTGTTCAGACCCATGCTACGTGCAGTACCTGCGATTGTTTTGACGGCAGCTTCAAGATCAGCTGCATTCAGATCAGGCATTTTAGTGTTGGCAATTTCTTCCAACTGTGCACGTGTAACCGTACCGACTTTCTCGGTGTTAGGACGGCTGCTGCCGCTTTTCAGACCGGCCGCTTTTTTCAGCAGGATAGAAGCTGGCGGGGTTTTGGTTACAAAGGTAAAGCTCTTGTCGTTAAAAACAGTGATAACGACTGGAATAGGCAGACCATTTTCCAGGTTCTGTGTCTGCGCGTTAAACGCTTTACAGAATTCCATGATATTCAGGCCGTGCTGACCCAGAGCAGGACCAACTGGTGGACTTGGGTTAGCACCACCTGCCGGCACTTGCAGCTTGATATAAGCTTCAATTTTCTTTGCCATGTTTACTCCTTACGGGTACAAACGCCTTTCGGCTCCCCAGTGATAAAAACCAGTTAAACTGGACTTGCTATATAACAACCTAGCCTTTAACGACCTGGCTGAATTCAAGCTCAACCGGTGTTGAGCGGCCAAAGATGACCACTTCAACCCGCAGCTTGCTTTTCTCGTAATTCACTTCTTCTACAACACCGGTGAAGTCATTAAACGGACCGTCAATCACACGGACCACTTCACCCGGTTCGAACAAGACTTTCGGACGCGGACTTTCAGCCGTATCCTGCACGCGTTGCAGAATGGTATTGGCTTCTGCTTCGCTGATTGGCGCCGGGCGGTCACCAGTACCCCCGATAAAACGCAGGACGCGAGGCAGATCATTCACGATGTGCCAGGTTTCATCATCCATTTCCATATTCACCAGCACGTAGCCGGGGAAAAATTTGCGTTCACTTTTCCGCTTCTGGCCTTCTTTCATTTCAACGACTTCTTCAGTCGGAACCAGAATTTCGCCAAACTTATCCTGCAGGCCAAGACGATTAATGCGCTCTTCAAGAGAACGTTTCACTTGTGCTTCAAAGCCCGAGTAAGCTTGAATGACATACCAACGTTTGCTCATTAGGAACCCTGTATTATAGCGTCAGAGCGCGAACCGCCCAACCCAGAATAGAATCGATACCCCACAGCATCAGCGCGACAAGCATGACCATCAAAATGACAACCAATGTGGTTTGCAGTGTTTCCTGGCGTGTTGGCCAGACCACTTTTCGCACTTCGATATTGGTATCACGTATGTAAGACAGCGTGTTTGCACCAACAGCCGTCTTAGATGCGATGAACAAGGAAATACCTGCCACAGCCAACAGACCGAGGACGCGAAGCAATGTTGAATACTCTGAGTAGGTATAAAACAAAGCAATCGCAGCCGCCATTAAGACGACTGCGACTATTAATTTGATGTTGTCTGCCATTATTATTCGATAATTATCCGTTTTGAGGAAAACATAAGATGGCAGGCCAGGAGGGAATCGAACCCCCAACCTACGGTTTTGGAGACCGTCGCTCTGCCAATTGAGCTACTGGCCTATCCTATGCTCTCAAAAATGCTGAGCGCCGATGCGCTCAGCATGGTGGCATCCTTCAGCTTACTTCGTGATCTTACTGACGACACCGGCACCAACGGTGCGGCCACCTTCACGAATAGCAAAACGCAGGCCTTCTTCCATCGCGATTGGTGCGATCAAAGTTACGTCCATTTTGACGTTATCACCTGGCATAACCATTTCAGTACCTGATGGCAGTTCACATGCACCAGTTACGTCGGTGGTACGGAAGTAGAACTGTGGACGATAGCCATTAAAGAATGGGGTATGACGACCACCTTCATCTTTCGACAGAATGTAAACTTCCGCTTCAAACTCAGTGTGTGGCGTGATAGTACCTGGGTGAGCCAGAACCTGGCCACGGTCAACTTCTTCACGCTTAGTACCACGCAGCAGAACACCGACGTTGTCACCGGCTTGACCTTGGTCCAGCAGTTTGCGGAACATTTCAACACCAGTACAAGTGGTTTTCTGGGTGTCTTTGATACCCACGATTTCCAGCTCGTCACCCACTTTAACGATGCCGCGCTCAACACGACCGGTCACAACAGTACCGCGACCAGAGATTGAGAATACGTCTTCAATCGGCATCAGGAACGCACCGTCAACAGCACGCTCTGGCTCTGGGAAATACTCGTCCATCGCTTCGGCCAGCTTGATGATAGAAGGAGCACCGATTTCGCTGGTGTCGCCTTCCAGTGCTTTCAGCGCAGAACCGACGATGATTGGCGTGTCATCACCTGGGAAGTCATAGGTGTCGAGCAGTTCACGAACTTCCATTTCAACCAGTTCGATCAACTCAGCATCATCAACCATGTCTGCTTTGTTCAGATATACGATGATGTATGGAACGCCAACCTGACGAGACAACAGAATGTGTTCACGGGTTTGTGGCATCGGGCCGTCTGCTGCGTTAACAACCAGGATGGCGCCGTCCATCTGAGCCGCGCCGGTGATCATGTTTTTAACATAGTCGGCGTGACCTGGGCAGTCTACGTGCGCATAGTGGCGGTTTGGCGTTTCGTACTCAACGTGGGCGGTTGCAATGGTAATACCACGCTCACGTTCTTCAGGTGCGTTATCGATATCCGCATAGTCCTTGAACTCACCACCAGAAGCTTCACCCAATACTTTGGTCAGCGCAGCTGTCAAAGTGGTTTTACCATGGTCAACGTGACCGATAGTGCCCACGTTGACGTGGGGTTTAGAACGTTCAAATTTTGTTTTAGACATGACCAGTCTCCCCGCCAATAATTTTTTAATGTCAAAAAATCAAACAGGCAGGAACAACCTGCCTAATCAAAATCAATTATGGAGCCCGCAATCAGAATCGAACTGATGACCTCATCCTTACCATGGATGCGCTCTACCGACTGAGCTATGCGGGCCGAATTCTTTTTACTGTATCTTCCAAGCAGAAAATGGAGCGGGTGATGGGAATCGAACCCACGTAGTCAGCTTGGAAGGCTGGAGTTCTACCATTGAACTACACCCGCTTAATAGTAAACTCGCAAATACTAAATGGTGGAGGGGGGAGGATTCGAACCTCCGAAGGCGGAGCCGTCAGATTTACAGTCTGATCCCTTTGGCCACTCGGGAACCCCTCCACTAAAAGAAGTGGCATTTTCCGGAAAAGCCTGACCGTTGTCAACACTTAAAATCAGCCAATTTCCAAGAAGCCGCCTATTTGCATGGGTAGAACTGACATTCTCCCCGACACACTGCAGCGCCAAACCCAACATAGTATACTAATCGGCTCTTCTTTACAGCCTAATTTTCACAGGAGTCATTTATGGAGCAGTACCGTGGTACGACTATTCTCTCGTACCGTCGTAACGGCCAGGTTGTGATCGGCGGCGATGGTCAGGTCAGTCTCGGCAACACTATTATGAAAGGCAATGCCCGCAAAGTACGTCGTCTCTACCACGGCAAAGTGATTGCTGGTTTTGCCGGCGGCACCGCAGATGCTTTTACTTTGTTTGAACGTTTCGAAGGCAAACTGGAAAAGCACCAGGGCAATCTGACCCGCAGTGCCTTGGAACTGGCCAAGGACTGGCGTACTGACCGTATGATGCGGCGGCTCGAAGCGCTCCTGGCTGTCGCTGATCACGAGGTATCTCTGATTATTTCCGGTAACGGTGATGTGATCGAACCCGAGCAGGGACTGATTGCCATCGGTTCCGGCGGCCCCTTTGCCCAGGCGGCAGCAACAGCCTTAGCGGAGAACACCGAATTATCTGCCCGCGAGATTGTTGAGAAAGGCTTGAATATTGCCGCCGACATCTGCATCTATACCAATCACAACCTCACTATCGAAACGTTGGATTCCAATAATTAATGACTATGCAATCTCTGACTCCAAAACAAATCGTCCACGAACTCAATAAACGCATTATCGGCCAGGAAGCAGCCAAGAAAGCCGTCGCCATTGCGCTGCGTAATCGTTGGCGGCGCAAACAACTCGGTCATGAACTGCAACAGGAAGTCACCCCCAAGAACATTCTGATGATTGGCCCCACCGGTGTCGGCAAAACTGAGATCGCCCGTCGGCTGGCAGCCCTGGCTGATGCGCCCTTTATCAAGGTGGAAGCCACTAAATTCACGGAAGTGGGATACGTCGGCCGCGATGTTGAGTCCATCATCCGTGACCTGGCGGAAACTGCGATGAAGCTGTTGCGGGAAAAAGCCATTAAGTCAGTGAAAAATAAAGCTGAAGATGCTGCTGAAGAACGTATTCTGGATGCTCTGCTACGCCCTGCACGGGACGTTGAGTCCGACGAGGATTCATCTACCCGCCAGCGCTTCCGGGTAATGCTGCGCGAAGGCAAACTCGATGACCGCGAAGTCGAACTGGAACTCAACGCGCCACAAGTCGGTGTTGAAATCATGTCTCCACCTGGCATGGAGGAGATGACCAACCAGTTGCAGGAGATGTTTCAGAACATGGGCCAGCAACGCAAAAGCACGCGCAAACTGACTGTCGCCAAAGCCATGCGTCAACTGGCTGAAGAAGAAGCCTTGAAACTTATCAATGAGGAAGAACTTAAGGCTGAAGTGCTCGACAGCGTGGAACAGAATGGCATCGTGTTTCTCGATGAAATCGACAAAATTACTGGCCGCGGTGAAGGCGGTGGTAGTGCCGATGTCTCACGGGCTGGTGTTCAGCGTGACTTGCTACCACTGGTTGAGGGCAGCACGGTGCAGACCAAATACGGCATGATTAAAACCGATCACATTCTGTTCATCGCTTCCGGCGCCTTCCATCTGAGCAAACCTTCTGATCTGATACCGGAACTGCAGGGTCGCCTGCCTATCCGGGTGGAACTGGATGCCCTGACCAGCGCCGATTTCGTCCGTATCCTCACCGAACCCGATGCTTCTCTGACAGAACAGTACGTCGCCCTGATGGGGACCGAAGGTGTGGAACTCGAGTTTACCGACGACGGTATCCAGCGTATTGCCGAGCTGGCCTGGGAGGTCAATGAAAAGACCGAGAATATCGGTGCCCGCCGACTGCACACACTATTGGAAAGACTGCTGGAAGATATTTCCTATAACGCCGGTAGTGAACTGAACTTCCGGGTGACTGTCGATAAAGCCTATGTTGATAAACAGCTGGGCGAACTGGCACAGGATGAAGATCTGTCCCGTTACATACTGTAGGAAGCACAATGTCCGAACACGCAATTCCAACTGAAATCACCCTGCATAAGCAGTCCAAAAGCCTGGGGCTGGCTTATGGGGACCAACAATATAAGCTGACTGCCGAATATCTGCGGGTCTTCTCGCCATCTGCAGAAGTACGCGGTCATGGACCCGGTCAGGAAGTGTTACAGACTGACAAGGAAAATGTGGGCATCAATCAGATAGAACCAGTGGGCCATTACGCCATTAAGATTTATTTCGATGATGGCCATGACAGTGGTCTGTATTCATGGGATTATCTGTACGATCTCGCCACCAATCAGGACGCGCTGTGGCAGGACTACCTACAACGCCTGGCTGACGCCGGTCATCATCGTCATTAGGACAAACATGGAACACAAAGACACCACCCATTTTGGTTACCGCGAAGTCCCGGTCTCGGACAAAGCCCGTCACGTTGCCGAGGTTTTTCATTCTGTCGCCGGCAAATACGATCTGATGAATGATCTGATGTCGATGGGCATTCACCGCCTGTGGAAGTGGTTTACCGTCAATAACAGTGGTGTCAGACGTGGTGCAAAAGTATTGGACCTGGCCGGTGGCACGGGTGATTTGACCCGCAAATTTTCAGAGATGGTCGGTGACAGCGGAAAAGTGGTATTGGCCGATATCAATGCCTCCATGCTCAGTGTCGGCCGGGACCGGCTGACTGATGATGGCGTGGTCGGCAATATCGAGTATGTGCAGGCCAATGCCGAGGCACTGCCGTTCCCTGATAACAGCTTTGATTGCATTACCATGGCCTTCGGCCTGCGTAATGTGACCGATAAGGATAAGGCACTGGCCTCGATGTATCGGGTGCTCAAACCCGGCGGTCAATTGATGGTACTGGAATTTTCCAAACCTGCCCACTGGCTGGCCAAGGCTTACGATGCCTATTCTTTCCACCTGCTGCCCAGAATCGGCAAAGTCATTACCGGCGACGAGGACAGTTACCGCTACCTGGCGGAATCCATCCGCATGCATCCGGACCAGGACACCCTGAAACAGATGATGGATACCGCAGGTTTCGAACGAACTCAGTACCACAATATGACTGCCGGTATTGTGGCGCTGCACCGGGGATACAAATTCTGATATGGCGGGCCTGCTGACACCGATTGAACGGGCTGTGAATGCTGCGCTGCGGCAGGATCCGGATACCTGCGATCGTCTCAAGGCTTTTGAACAGCGAACCATCGTGGTTCACATCACCGACCTGCATCAGTTTGTTCACATTACTTTTGACCGGCAATCCATCAAATTAAGTCACAATGATGATGAAGGCACAGACCTGCTTATCGCCGGCAGCAGCTTTTCCCTGCTTAAACTGGGCGAGCACCCGGATAATCTGTTTTCTTCAGAAATCCGTATTCATGGTGATGTCCAGTTTGCCAAGCAATTACAGGATCTGCTGGACGGGTTTGATTTCGACTGGGAACAGCAACTGGCCAGAATCACCGGTGATGTGGTTGCGCAACCACTCGCCTACGGCCTGCGGCAGGGTTTCGGCTGGCTACGCGACAGCAGCCAGTCTCTGCAACAAAGCCTGTCTGAATACCTGCGCGAAGAAGCCCAGTTATTGCCGGATAAAATTCAGATTGAAGATTATATGCAGGCCGTCGACAAGCTGCGCGCGGACTGTGACCGTCTTGAAGCAAGAATAAAAAGACTGGAAAGCGAATCATGATGCGATTCAGCACCACAACAAGGAGCCCTGAATGAAGGCCAGTCAGTTTGCCCGACTGATTCAAATTAATCATGTGCTGGCAAGACACCGTCTGGATGAGGTGATCAAGGCGATTCATCTGCTCAGACCGCTTCGCTATCTCAGCTTCCTGTCTCCCAACCGCTGGCGCCGTTCCAGTGGCCTGCCACGTGGTGAACGATTAAGGCTGGCATTACAGGACCTGGGGCCGATTTTTGTTAAGTTCGGGCAGGTTCTGTCTACACGCCGCGACTTGCTGCCACCTGATGTGGCCGACTCCCTGGCTAAATTACAGGATCAGGTCGCGCCCTTCCCCGCCGAGCAGGCCCGCGAACTGATTGAGCAGGCTTATGATGAACCGCTTAATAATCATTTCGCGCATATCGAACCGGAGCCCCTGGCCTCTGCCTCGATCGCCCAGGTCCATGCCGCCCGGTTGGTTAACGGCGAAGAAGTGGTCATCAAACTGGTCCGCCCGGGTATCGAACCGCTGATCCGCCGCGATATCGATTTGCTCTATACCATCGCCGGTTTTGCCGAGCGTTACTGGTCTGAAGGTAAACGTCTGCGCCCCAGAGAAATTGTTGCCGAACTGGAAAAGAACCTGTTCGACGAGTTGGATATGCTACGTGAAGCCTCTTCTGCCTCACAGCTGCAGCGCAATTTTGAGGGCACAAAACTGCTCTATGTGCCCAAGGTTTACTGGTCCCTGACCCGCACCAACCTGTTGGTACAGGAACGCATTTACGGCATGCCCATCAGCGATGTGCAGGGGCTGAGAGATCGTGGCGTGAATATGGCCAGACTGGCTGAAATCGGGGTCGAAATCTTCTTCACCCAGGTGTTCAAACACAGTTTTTTCCACGCCGACATGCATCCGGGCAATATCATGGTCGACATCAACGACCCGGAAAACCCACGCTACGTTGCCGTTGACTTCGGCATTATGGGCACGCTGTCACCCGATGATCAGCGCTATCTGGCAGAAAACTTCCTGGCCTTTTTCAATCATGATTACCGGCGGGTTGCCGAACTGCATATTCAATCTGGCTGGGTACCGGCCAATACTCGACTCGATGAGTTCGAAGCAGCTATCCGCAGTGTCTGTGAACCGATTTTTGCCCGGCCACTGAAAGATATTTCTTTCGGCCAGTTGCTGTTAAGACTGTTTCAGACTGCGCGCCGCTTTAACATGGAAGTGCAGCCACAGCTGGTTCTGCTACAAAAAACGCTGCTCAATATCGAAGGCCTCGGCCGTGAGCTGTATCCGGATCTGGATTTGTGGCAAAGCGCCAAACCCATTCTTGAACACTGGATGAAAGAAAAACTGGGCTGGAAAGCAGCGATGAAAACCCTGCAACAGGAAGCCCCGCACTGGGCTGAAACCCTGCCGCAGATGCCGCGTCTGCTGCATGATTTAAGCAATAAGGCCCAGCAAGGCAAACTGCATGTGAATTTATCCTCCAGCGATCTGGAGAAACTGCAACAGGAAATCCGCCAGTCCAGTTACCGCACGGCCGCAGCAACCAGCGGCGCGGCTTTTCTGGTCGGCGCCGCCGTGATGAAGGGGCTGGATGGCTATGCCCCCACCATGCTCGGCGGCCTGCCCATATTGAGCTGGGTATTCGGAATATGGGGTATCGCCCTGCTCTATTTCAGTCTTAGCAATAGAAATTAACGCTTATGTTTAGATTTATCGCCCTGATTCTGGGCATTATCCTGCTGGGCACGATGGGACTGGGTATTCTGGTTCTTGCCGTTTTCGGCGTTATCATTGGCCTAATCTATGCCGCCATCACCGGCCGCATGCCGCAGTTCAATTTCAGTCTGAACCCACTCAAGTCGCAGCAACGCCAGGCGGTATTTCTGGAAACCGTGTTTGTACTGATGGGCAAACTGGCCAAAGCCGATGGCCGCATCTCCCAGATTGAGATTGATCACGTCGAAGCTTTTATCCAGAAAATGGGGATGTCGGCTGAACATCGTCAGGAAGCAATTCGCCAGTTCAAACGCGGTGCCGACCCTGGCTTCGATATCAAGCCGACACTGGACAACTTCATGACCCACTGCGGCCGCAGCTTTAATCTGAGACAGGTGCTGCTGGTCTATCTCACCGTCATGGCGCTCGCTGACGGTCAGCTGGATCCATCTGAACGCCAGATTCTGGAGCAGATTGCCGCCCATCTCGGCTACAGTCAGGCAGAATTCAAGCGCATTCTGGAAATGGTGTTGAGTCAGGCTCACTTCTCCAGCGGGCAGCAGCAGTATCGTCAGCCCGGGCGCTCCAGCGCCAGCGACCTGGATGATGCCTACAAAGCGCTGGGCGTCAGCAAAGAAGCCAGTAATCAGGAAATCAAACGTGCCTACCGTAAACTGATGAGCCAGTATCATCCGGATAAATTAACCGGCCAGGGTGTGCCGGAAGATATGATCGCGGTCGCCACCGAGCAGGCCAAGGAGATTCAGGTGGCTTATGATTTGATAAAGAAGCACCGGGGGATTTAGTAATATCACCGCCTTCAAAACTCGTAGGGTAAGGACGCAGACTAAATTGATTTTTGCGGGTTAAATCTAGACTAACAAACACCAAAACTAGATTTACCATTATAGTTAACCTCTATTTCTATCTTTGCAATTTCTGGATTTGTTATTAACGGACAGATTCATCAAAAAGTCTAAAACGAGTTAGCTGTTAGCTGGCTTTTCAAAACAGTTTGAAAGTTCTGTTAAACAATTTTCAGCTGAAGAGTTCTCACCATAAATCTTATCGTTTTTACTCTGGGATGGATAACACAAATTGGAAGCCAGTAGTAATGTACTACCCTACTTTGCTTTTCCTATTTATATCGAAATTTAGTAAGTCGCTCAGAAATCAAAACTGTAATGTAAATTTGTCAATATAGCCATTAATATGATGCGCTCAGCCCGTGAGCATAGCTCTTAAACATCAGTGGTGGTAGATCTCTACCGCATGAAAAAACAAGCCCTCACGAGATATGAGGGCTTGTTTGGCAAGAACTTATAACAGCTAATTAGTCCAGGAGCTCGCAAGAACAGGTTGCAAGGAATCCTTCACATCCTGAGGAATAACGTTCCCAGCTCCTTTTGGAACATCATAATTGGCCATGGCTGATACAAGCTGGTCCAGTTGTTGATTCATGAGCCCCATGGAATCCGTCTCGAACTTGTCTAACTGATGATGATCGCTACTGTACCAGTTTGAAATAGTAACCTGATCATCCGTACCCTCAATATTGATTTGAAGATCATCACCTTGTCTACTGAACCAGAGTTCATCATGAGTGATGCCACTATCAAAGGCGAGCACATCATCAAACAGATCTGATGCATTCGTGTCTTCCTGGATGATCGTGTCTTCACCATCACCCAAACCGAACAGGAATCTGTCATTTCCATCCCCGCCATCGAGCGTGTCATTACCTAAGCCGCCAGAGATCAGATCATCGCCACCATAGCCAGAAATCATGTCATTGGTATCTGAGCCTGTTAAGGTGTCGGCATTTTCACTGCCGCCGATAACATGGCTCAGGGCGTCTTCAATAACCAGCTCTGCTGTGGGCGCTGAAACACCGAAGGCACCATATAACTGGCCGGCAGTCATCTGACTGCCATTTTCAAACTCAATCCTGTCAATCGTGTTGGCAACAGAAAAGAACTGGCTCACTGTCACACTGTCGCCAGAAGCGCCAACGTTTAAGATGAGGTCATCCCCGGAACGCATTAAACCACTCGCTACGTCATTGAAGCCGATACCATCTACAAAGCTGATGACGTTCACGCCGTCCGTGTCGATGATAGTATCTTGACCATTATCGGTACCGAAAACATAAGTGTCGTCACCCGCCCCACCAATGAGTTGGTCATCACCTTCAAGACCTTCCAGAGTATCCTCTCCCTGACCAGACAGCAGGACATCATTGTTTGCAGTACCTGAGATACTATTATCTCTACCATCACCGAGCACAAGCTCACCATTGGCGGCAACCTCAGTTGGTTCAGGTTGAGCAAATGCAGAGTAAAGTTGGCTCGCAGTCAGCTCACTACCGTTGTCAAAGATCATTTTTTCGATGGTGTTAGCATGTGAGAAGAACTGCGCAACGCGGACAGTGTCACTGGCGCTGATGTTGAGAATTAAATCATTTCCTGATTTCATCAAGCCACTGGCCACATCATTGAATGTCAGCCCACCTGAGAAGTGAATGATATTAGTGCCATCTGTATCCACGATGACATCATGCCCTTCTCCGGCATTAATTACATACGTGTCATCGCCTTCACCACCAATCAGTCGGTCATTGCCATCAAGACCATGAAGTTCATCATTGCCTGCGCCAGATGCAATCACCTCATTTAACGCAGTGCCGAGCAAAACATCATCGCCCGTAAAGTCCAGGTTTAGATTTCTACCTGAAGTGCCGCTTGGCGCTTCGGGATCTTCTTGGGGGTCTTCCCCCCCTTCATTACCAGTAGGTAGGTCGGTAAGTTGATTGGCAATGTCTGTCGGTGTTTGGGTATAACCGCCATTAGGCTGCACCATAATGGCATGGTTTTCACCAAGGAAATGGTTGATGACACGAACCTGCTGTTCAAGGTCACCATCCACTAGGACTATCAAGTCATCACCATCTTGGTGGTAAGTCAGGCGACTTGGTTCAACATTATTGAAGAACAATATGTCCTGACCATCTCCTGCATCAGAAATAACATCCTGACCACCGCCGGAATAGTAGTAGTAATGATCGTTGCCATTGCCGCCATCAAGGAAGTCATCCCCATCCTCACCATAGAGAGTGTCGTTACCTTCTCCGCCAAATAGTTCATCATCACCTGAGTTGGTGCCTCCTCCATTACCGCCAACTAACCAGTCGCTGCCTGTGCCACCTACAAGTCTGTCATTCCCTGAAAAACCATAGAGATCATCATCTCCATCCAACCCTGATATGAGATCACTGTCGTTCGTACCTAATAGCTGCTCGCTACTTGAGGTACCATCAATTTCGTTCCAAATGACGTCTACAACACTTAAATTAAAATCTATATAACTAGACGCACCATCGTTATCAGTTGCTGCAACTCTCAGTATGTAATCGCCAAGCCCGGTTGTTGGTGGAGTACCAGATAGTTCTCCAGTGACAGGGTCAAAGCTGAGCCAATCAGGTATTGGGCTACCATCTTGACTTGTTACACTATAGGTCAGTTCATCGCCAGCATCCTCATCCGTGAACAATGATGGAGAGATAACCTGAGTAAATTGTTCACCGGCAAGTTTTACCTGATCCTCCAGTGATCCATTAATCTCGGGAGCATCATTGATGTTGCTCACATTGATATTGAAATTCTGGATAACAGAACCACCTCTACTATCACTAACTTCTAAATAGATGGAGACATCTCCCACGTCATCATTGGTGGGTGTTCCATAAAAAGTTAATGTTTCAGAGTCGAATGAAAGCCACGAAGGCAGGGTATTGTTATATGGGTCAGTAGTTGCAACAAACTGCAAATTATCCATATCTTGGTCAATAAAGATGGATGGTGATATTGAGTGAGTGAAATACTCATCTTCATTGGCAACCGCATCCTCTAGTTCGGCGGTAATTACTGGACTTGCGTTTAAGACACTTGTGTCCGAATCATCTGGCTTAAGCACAGTCCCATCTTCAAACTCAATTTGGAAAGCGCTGTACGCATTTAATGTGAACCAAGATTCAACTCTAATCGTATTGGCACTTGTTTGGTCAGAGATGATCATGTCATCTCCGTCCTGGCTGAAAGACAAATCATTTCGACTGATACCATTTCCGAAAATGATCGTATTGAGACTATTATCATCTTCAAACTCGATGACATCATGCCCCCAACCCTGTTCAAAATGATATCTATCAGAGTGTGCTCCTCCTCTCAAGCTATCGTTACCAGCTTCCCCGTAAAGGTCATCATTACCATCGCCTCCGGCGAGAATGTCATCACCCGCGCCCCCGTATAGAGCGTTAGTATATTTATTTCCAACAAGAATGTTGTTTACTTCAGTTCCTACTGCATTGTATGTATGCGCACTATCTTCAATTGTTACATTTTCTATATTCGTTGCCTCAAGGTTAAACTCACCAGGTCCATCAGTTATGTAAATCCTATCTATGCCACCATCTTGAGTTTCAATCACGGTATCACCGACACCTATGATGTACGAATCATCACCATATCCACCATCTAGAACATTTGCAGCACTATTTTGTGAACCATCAAGAATATTATCCAGGTCGTTTCCGATAGCAGATATTTCATCATCACCTAAAAGAGTGATGGTTTTAACAAAGTCGGGAATCTCGTAATTGACGGTAGTTCTAACCTCATCATCAATTCCATAACTCTCACGCAGCACTTTGTCGTTTACATTATCGACGTAAAAAATCACATCTCCGGCGCCCACAGCAACCATGGTGTCGGCACCTTCTCGACCGTCTAGAATATCTCCATTGATACCTGAGCTTCTTCCCACAATAAGGTTATCAAGTGCATTACCGATGCCCATAACTGACCAGTTCGGACCAGACTCATAAGGCACATCCATAATGAGGTTTTCTATATTCTCGCCCAGCGTCCATCCACTGGCACTTACTCTAGTATCGATACCCTCATCGGCATATTCAACGGCCTGAGTATCGTTGTAATAAATATCATCACCGAGTCCACCGTATGAAATATCTTGGCCACCACCACCTTTGAACACATTGTCTGAGTCATTCCCTATAAGAATATTGTTTGAAGAGTTACCGTAAGCGTAACTGTTCAAAACCCCCGTCAGTGTTAGGTTCTCCACATTATCAGGTAATACATAACTTACTGATGAGTGCACCGTGTCAACATCTATACCTGATGGATCTTCAATCTCATCATAGGTGTGATCGACTGTATAAATATCGTCTGAACTAGTGCCTGTCAGAGTATTCTGAGTACCGATCTGAGTGGCATTTGAAATATCCTGAGAACTCCAGACCGCCCCTTGGCCATTGTCAAATTGAATTTCTGTCAGACTTGAATTTTTGACCGTGATTCGGCTGGAAACATCGCCATCAATGATGATAGCTATTTCATAATCGACGTGATTTGGTGGAGGAAGCATCCTGTGAATGCTGATGTGCTCGGGAAGAATGCCTGCACCAAACCTCAAAATATCGTCGCTTGGTGAAAGGATTGTATCTACACCATCACCCCGGTTATAGATATATACATCTGAGCCAAGCCCTCCATTAAGAGTATCTTTTCCTTCCCCCCCAACAAGAATGTCGTCACCCTCTCCGCCAAGAAGCTCGTCATTTCCAGCTTGGCCGTACAAATAATCATCACCTGCTTGTCCATTTAGTGAATCATTACCGTCCTGAGCAAAAAACACATCTGAAGTTGAATAACCGAGCACCTCATCATCGCCATCAGTGAAATTGACGAGTTTGGATTGAATGGTACTGAGGTCCCAGATTGTTCCGTCACTAAACTGAAGAGTGTGTATAAGGCTTTCGTCTTTAATACTGGAACTCGATTGCCCCCAGAAGAAACCCTGTAGAGTTATCACGTTAGTCTGGCTCAAACCGTATCGGATTTTTAGGTTTACATTTTCTCGCTCCAGTGAGACTTCATTTGGCGAGATGCTATCTTCGAAAATTAGAGTGTCAGTAGTTGCCTCATTATCAGCATCATGGTTAAAAATTCGCACATGACTCGGACTCGTAGATCTCTGAATTATATAAGTGTCATTGCCGCCACCTCCTCTAATGTAGGCATCTCCAGCACCAATAATGATCGTATCATCACCGCCACCGGCGTTTACAAAGTCTGACCCAGGGTCTTCATCCGTGCCTCCAGTGTCTATAATGTCGTTACCACCGCCTCCATAAATTGAGTCACTACCCAGGCCGCCAAAGATAGTGTCGTCACCCTCATCTCCATACAAGTAATCATTACCATTGCCACCACTTAGGCTATCATTGCCAGCACCACCATAGATGTGGTCACGGCCTTCTCCGCCATTGAGTATGTCTTCACCACCATAACCATGAATGTGGTCATTTCCTGCTTGCCCATCAATGTCATCATTTGTGGTTGTACCAAACAACAAATCATCACCATCGGTACTTTCAAATTGATAGTGAGTATCTAGAAGGGCGCCCAGGCTTAATGACTCACCACTTGCAAAGTTAAAAATGTCAATAGGCGGATCAGTTATGTAGCCTTGGCTGTTAAAGGTATTGTTAATTTGAATTTTGTCATCTGTTGGTTGGCCATTGTCATCTAGAATAGTTATGAAGAGGGTCGTCATCGTTCGAGTAACTTTTATATCGCTGGTAGAGATACCTTCTCCAAAACTTAAAGTATCCGTGCCAGATGAGTCTTTGATAACGTCACTACCATCACCTAGATTAAAAATGTAGGTGTCATTACCCGTTCCGCCATCAATGACATCATTACCCAATCCCCCAGTAATACTGTCATTGCCTCCCCCGCCCTGAATATCATCATCACCGGAGCCACCATGAATAGTATCGTTACCACCAACTGCATTGATCGTGTCATTGCCGCCTAACCCGCTCAACACTTCATTGGTGTTGTAACCATAAATAACATCATCACTGTCTGTACTCACTTGAGGCAGTTTCTGACTTAATAACTGCTGAAGACTTAATTGAGAATTATCCGAAAAAGCAAAAGTCTCTATTGCAGATGACATGATTTCCCCGGATGTAAAATCAAATACATTGCGTATTTCCATTTTATCGCCGGTTACTTCGCCCTGATTATCAAGAATATCTATGAATAGTCTAGTCGCATCTCGACTGACCAAAATCGAGCTTTGAGAAATGCCCTCTCCAAACTGAATAGCATCATTTCCCAATGCGTCAAATATCACATCACTACCATCACCACTGTTATATTTATAGACATCATCACCGTTTCCGCCATAGAGCGTATCATCACCGAGCCCACCTTCAAGAAGGTCATCAGAGCTACCACCTTGAAGCGTGTCATCACTGTCGGTTCCTTCAACAAAAGTATCCAGAATATAGGTGCCTAAAATTTCATCAAATTTAAGCACGTTCAACTCTGCTTTCAAAACTGATGAGTAGCTTGACAATACTTTAAAAGTGGTTAAAGCCCCCTCAACATCCTCTTCATCTGTTGTAACAGATGCTTTTAAATTGTCGATAAAAGAAGATAAGTCGGGTTCAAGGCTGTCTGTATTGGAGTTATAAGTGATGGAAATGTTTGTAAAAAAATCTTGATAGGCCGTTTGACTCATCAATTGAGCATAGACATAGTTGCTAAACTTGACATATTCAGCTTCCAGATAACTGGCAGCTTGAGGGCCTTGCACATGATTTTCATTTACATTGTTGAGATACTCTCTGCCAATCAGTTGCTCTAATACCGCTACCCGTCTGCCATCCATGTAAACACTGCCATACTCATCGTAGCTGTTTGGATCAACATCTTGAGAGTCAGTCCATTGATAAATAATGCTATCCATTAAGCCCAATCGTTCAGCGCTAGTATTCGCATTGGTGAACTGGATTACCAAACTCTGCAACACCTGATTCCCCACCATTGCCTGGCGGAGACTTCGCACATTGCCAAAACCAGCAGCATCAGGGAGTAATAAAATATCTTCCGTTAATTCAACCTGGTTTCTATCAACCGTATCGGTTTTATTTACACCAAACCATACATCGGCGGTATCAACCGTTGAACCATCGCTCAGTGTCGCGGTGCTGGTTTGTTTGATGGTGTTGCCATTACTATCAATATTGGTTTGGTTGTAGTTGGTGTTGATGGCGGTGATACCTGCATCGCTCAGGCTTGTGAGCTCTCCTGCATCTGTGATGCCATCATTATCTGTGTCTTGCCAAATTTGTAACTGTGCATAGGATGCATCTTGGCTATCAATCAAACCATCAGCATTTTCATCTAGCTCAGCCAAGGCTTCATAGCCATTGTTGGCCAATGTACCATCATTAAGTTCTGTGTGATTTCCAAATAACTCAGACCCATTATCGATGTTGCCGTTATTGTTTCTGTCAAGAACCAGCAGGCCATCATCTTGCCCAGCCCAGCCAGTCTTTTCGGCCATGCCATTGTTATCAAGGTCGAAGTACACACCTTCTTGTTGAGATAAGGTTTCAACACCGTCGCCATCGAGGTCAATTACGATTGGGGAACCTTGTTGTTTGGCTACGCCAAACGCACCTGAGGGATCAAAATCATTGAAGAGTTTTGCCAGATACTCTCCTATCCAAGTACCAAAATCAGCAAAGGACTCTGCCAGCTCATCCCAAACACTCTCATCTAAAAGTCCAAGGGCAATACCAGCAAGAATCGCTCCAGCAGCTGCACCAATAGCGATGCCCAGAGGACCCGTTGTTGCAAAGCCCACCAATGAACCACCGACCCACGCACCAAATGTGCCTGCAGGAATGCTGGCCATTGCTTCAGCTAATGCACCGGCATCTCCGTTATAAGCGTCATAAACGCCTTTACCTAATTCAACCGCATCACCTAATGGACCACCGTATTTACCAGCTGCTTCCAGAAATTTGTTATCACCAAAGGTATCCAGTATCTTCTGTGCGGACTCCTTTTTTATATCGAACAAAGCTTGTTCGGATGACTTAGTAGAATCACGGGCTATATCTCTTATATCCGAGTGATAATCATAGTCTGCTTGGTGTTTTGCAGCAGCCTCACTATCACCCGCCGCAAGTGATTGTTGAAGACTGTCATATGCTGCATCTGCATGCTGAGAAGCAACATAATCTAACGCTTCTACTTGAGCCTGAGCGTCCGCAATACCTTCAGCGAGTTTTTCTGTATATTTATCATTATATGTTTCATAAAACTCTGTTGCGCCATCTACATAGCTGTCAACGGCTTTTTCAAATGGCCCTTTATCCTCAGTGCCATCCGGCGTTACTGTAATAGTAGGTAAATACACTACGTTGGGGTTACTTGACATATTTTTTCTCCTTGAAATTATTACCCATCCTTGAACAATCCGCCCTAACCCTTAAATCAGGTAAACCTTAACCAAAGAGCCCCGATTAAACGACACATTGCTAGAACTATAAAAAACTCAAAAACAACAAGAAATGCAGTAAATACACTAAATAAAAAATCTGATGAACATACTTTCAAAAATAGACGCATACTCGGGTTGATATATTGTCGCTCCTGAACATATTCAACAATATTAAAACCCACGATGTATAAATAATAAAAAACAGCTAGGAAAGCTATAGCGAAGATAATAAAAAATATTAGTTTTAAACTACTGATATCACTACCAGAAATATCTTTAGCACCATTCTTCAGTTCAGGCTTATATCCTCGATATACTATAGGGCCAAGCAATATCATCCATAAAAGACTCATTGCTTTCACATTCGTAGATTCACCCGCTAGTTCTATGTCATGGAGTAAGCCAAATATTTCTTTCATAACCCCGGAAATATCTATCCCTAACCCATCAGCCAGTAACACGCCTAATATGTAGGGCGCTAAAAAATAAAAGGCTATTATTCTCTTTGGTGTGATTTTTAGATTCATATTCTGCTTTAAATAACTCTTAAATTATCTTTCCCTTAAACTCTCGTTGCCATGTTTGAGCAATGGTGCCAGAAAAAACTCAATAATCCGCCTAGTCCCTGTTTTCATCTCAGCCGTCACCGCCATACCGGGCATTAAATTCACTTCACGGTTATCAACCTGAATCGTGTTTTTACTCATCAATAACTGCATGCGGTATATCAGACCTCGCTTTTCATCGACCGTGGCATCATCTGAAACGCTGGTGACTTTGGCATCAATCACACCGTATTTAGTGAAAGGAAAGGTATGAATTTTGATTTCTGCCGGCATACCTTCTTCAATAAAGCCAATGTCTTTGTTCTCCAAAAACACTTCCACTTCCAATTGCTCTTCATTAGGCACAATCAGCATAAGTTGTTGAGCTTCTGTCACCACTCCACCAACGGTATTTATAGCAAGTTCCTGCACTTGCCCTGATACCGGGGCATAGAGGATTTGTTTGGCATTCAAGTCCTGCGCTTTGGTGAGCTCTTCATCCAGTGAAGCGATTTGTCGTTGGTATTCGGTAATTTCTTGTAATGTTCTTGCCTTGGTTTGCGCGGCGAGTGTTTGCAATTGATGTTTTACTTCAGATTCGGCTGCAACGAGTTGCTCCAATCGATGTTTTTCAGCAGCGAGATCTTGCGTTTGCTCGATACGTTGCTGTTCTAGCTCCAGGTATTCGGTTTCAGTAACAAAGTTTTGTTGATGAAGCGCTTGCAGCTTATTCGCGCGCTTTTTAACTATGGGTAAGGTCTGCTCAAGCTTTTTGATGATTTCTTTACTAGCAGCCTGTTCATATCGGGTTTTACTCAGGGTATTTTGCAAAGTCTGCTTTTGACTTTGGTAGTCCTGCCATTGCTGCCATAAGAGTTGCTCATGAAGGCTACTTTTCTGCTCATCAGCGCCGTTGTCAGGATTGGTCAATTGGAGCTGCTCGGCTGTGACTGGCTTGTTAGAACTCAGCGCCCTAAGTAGGGCCTGTTTCACATCCAAATGCATCCGCATGCTGTGACGCTCAGAGGTCAGTCTTTTCTCATCTGCAAATGTGAGCGTGCTATCCAGTTCAATTAATGGTTGGCCTTTTATGACCTCTTCGCCTTCACTGACTAAAATGGTCTTAACGACAGCTTTTTCCAGAGGCTGGATTTGTTTGACTCTTGAGCTGGGAATAATCTTACCTTCGGCACTGGCGACAACATTCACTTCACCTATACAGGCCCAAATTACACCTATCATAAATAAGATAATGAGGCTGCGGCCTAACCATTTGGCGAGGGGGTTGGGTGGGGCCTCTTGTATTTCCAGTGCAGCGGGCAGAAAAGCCGCCAACTCCCGTGTTTTAGTGCCCTGCCCCATATTGTGACGGTTTTTCCAGGCATCCCAGAAGACTGTCAACACGCTCATGGTCGTGCACCTTCCAAACTTCCCTCAGGTGTCGCTTGAACAGCGCTGCGAGTTACAGGGTGCAGATTCGGAGTGTGATTTTGATAACTATGCAGTTTGGCGTAGTAGCCGTTTTTGGCAATCAGTGCCTCATGATTACCCTGCTCAACAATACGCCCTTTGTCCATCACAATGATGCGGTCGCACTGACGAACGGCTGTCAATCGATGGGCAATGATAAACACGGTTCTGCCCTGACAAATCCTGGCCATGTTGTCTTGCACCAGTCGCTCTGATTCATAATCGAGCGCACTGGTGGCTTCATCAAAAATCAAGATACGGGGATTGTTTATTAAGGCGCGGGCAATGGCCAAACGTTGGCGCTGACCGCCAGATAAGTTGCTGCCTTGTTCGCCTACGAGATTGTCGTAACCTTCGGGCAAGTCAACAATGAATTCATGAGCGCCAGCCATTTTTGCAGCCGCAATCACACGCTCCATCGGAATGGATGGGTCGCTTAAGGCAATATTCTCGCGAATGCTGCGATTGAACAGGAAGTTCTCTTGGAGCACAACACCAATTTGTTTACGAAGCCAGACAGTATCAACCACTGACAGGTCAACACCATCAATCAATACCCTACCGGATTCTGGAATATAGAGCCGCTGTATTAATTTAGTGATAGTGCTTTTGCCACTGCCGCTTCGGCCGACAAGGCCAATCACTTCCCCCGGCCTGACTTGGAGGTTTAAGTCTTCAAGAATAACCGGACCATCCGGGCGATAACGGAACCGGACATGATCCATCGAGAAAGCGCCTTGCAGTGATGGCAGGCGTGAACGGTTGGGGTTAAAACCCGGCTCTCTCGGCGTATTGAGAATATCGCCCAACCGTTTGATGGATATACCTGCTTGCTGGAAGTCTTGCCAGAGTTGAACCAGTTTGAGAATAGGGCCACTCACCCTACCTGCAAGCATATTAAACGCAACCAACTGACCCACTGTGATCTGGTTATCAATCACAAGGTGTGCCCCCATCCAGATAATGCCGAGAGTCATGAGTTTATTAACCAGACCGGCTATCTGATTCGCGACATTATTGAGGTTCTGGCTTTTAAAGGAAGCATGCACATAGTTGGAAAGGTGGTCTTCCAACTTGCGTTTCATCTGGGGTTCGACCGCTAGGGACTTGACCGTACCAATCCCAGTTATAGACTCTGTCAGAAAGGCGGTGTTTTCAGCGCCGTGCTTGAACTTATCATCCAGTCGTTTTCTTAAAATCGGCGTAATAAAGATTGAGAGAATGACATAGAAAGGAATGGTTGCCAGTACAATCCAGGTCAGCGTCGGACTGTAGTACCACATGACCGCAAGGAAAACGAAGACAAAGAACAGGTCAATCACCAGAGTCAATGCGGTACCGGTAATAAAGTTACGGATAGTATCCAGTTCCCTGACCCTGGCCACATTCTGCCCTACTTGCCTTGATTCAAAATAAGACAGCGGCAGCGCCATCAGGTGGGTATAGAGCCGTGAGCCTAACTCAACATCAACGCGGTTGGTGGTGTGACTGAACACATAGTTGCGAATACCTCCAAGCAGTGCCTCAAAGACAACGACAACGAAGAACCCAACTGCCAGCACATCCAGCGTGGTAAAGCCCCGGTGAACCAGAACCTTGTCCATGACGACCTGGAAAAACAGTGGCGTAACTAAAGCGAAGAGTTGCAGAAAAAATGAGGCGACGAGGACTTCGGAGAAGAGTTTGCGGTATTTGATAAGAGAAGGGATAAACCAGGAGATATCGAACGTTTGTTGCAGGCTTTCACCAATGCCTTGCCGTCGTGTCAATGCAATCAGTTCGCCTGACCACATTTCGTTAAACTCATCCAGTGTCAGACTCTTGGGTGCTTCATCGCGAAGGTCTTGGATCAGTACCCCTGACTTTTTTCCCTGCTCAGCTTCTTCATTATTCGCAATACGGGCAAGAATGAAATAACTGCCATCTTTTGCCCTGGCTATAGCTGGTAGCATCGCGTTATTGATGCCATTAAGGGATGGCTTGAGTTTTTTTGCTTTGAGGGTTAGCGCTTTGGCAGCTTGAAGAATTTGAGTGTCACTAAACGCTTCACCAGGCACACCATATTGGTGAGCTAATTGCTCAGGCTCAGCAGGTAGCTGATGAAATCGCGCTATGGCGACGAGAGTGTGAAGTCCAGTATCCATACCAGCATCTACTTACTCCATGTAGTCAAGCTCAACTTAGCATAATAATAAATCAAGTGTATACAATTATTTTTAAGCCCCCTCTTAGGCTATGAGATCCCCCCTGAATTAACACCTTTTTAGTTTATTACTCAGAAAGATGCACTTCCATTAACTACAAACAAACGTCAATTATCCCCGACTGTTTGTCCCCATATCAGCATAATTTGAAACGTGTTGAACTGGCTTGCTGGAAAATCCAGAAACAGGCGCTAAACCACTCAAAGCAATTTATTTGAGTAAATTTAGATATAAAAACTCAAGTTGCTTTTAAATAAATCCCAGTAATTGAGTGAAAATAAATCCAATGCTTAGATGTGTAGATATTGTATATAGTTGTTTTTATTTAATATCAATCTATTCGTGTTTATGTGCTTACGCTTGGATAATCCTAGCCACTTCAAGCTGTGATTATGCTTTGATGGCAAATTTGAATGCTGACTCATTACCAGGAAAAGCTCATTTCGATACCAGCGGCCGTAGACTATCCCTTAATTGATTCACTCTTTTCGTTGAGATACTCGGCCATCTTATCCATCAATCGAGCTTAATTTTTGGCGGCAATAAAACGAGGATCGAAAACAGCGCATCCTGAAATATCGTTTTAAAACAGGCCTGTGATTTGCCCCTGATCATCAATATCAATCCGCTCCGCTGCCGGACGCTTGGGCAGCCCGGGCATGGTCATGACATCCCCACAAAGCACGACCAGAAAACCAGCACCATGTGACAGTCTGACATCACGAACCGTCAGGGTGTGTCCGTCTGCCACACCGCGCAGATTAGCATCGCTACTGAAGGAATAAGGCGTTTTCGCCATGCAGACCGGAATATCACCATGCTGCTCGTTAAGCATGCTGATTTTGTCCATGACTTTTTTATCAGCCACAACCTGGCCAGCGCCGTAGAGTCGCTTGGCAACTGAGCTAATTTTGTCCCACAGTGGCAGTTCATCGGCATAGAGAAATTCACAGGCCTCGGCGTCCTGTTCCAGCATCGCAACCACTCGCTGGGCCAGTTCTTCCGCTCCGGCACCGCCATTGGCCCAGTGTCTGGCCAGGATCGCTTCGGCACCCATGTCTTTCACGGCAGACTGAATCAGTGCAATCTCTGCATCAGTGTCATTCACAAAATGATTGATGGCAACGATACAGCGCAGTCCGAATTCCTGCTGCAGATTATTCAGGTGCCGTTGCAGATTTCTGAGGCCGGCTTTAAGGGCATCAAGATTCTCTTTGCCCAGTTCTTTCAGGCTCAGACCGCCGTGGTATTTTAATGCCTTCACGGTGGCGACAACGACCGCCATATCCGGTTTGATACCGGCTTTGCGGCATTTGATATTGATAAACTTTTCTGCGCCCAGATCAGCACCAAACCCAGCTTCGGTCACCACATAATCGCTGAGTTTCAACGCCATCTTGGTGGAGACCACCGAGTTACAGCCATGGGCAATATTAGCGAAAGGACCGCCATGGACAAAGGCTGGATTATTTTCCAGGGTCTGTACCAGGTTGGGCTTAATCGCTTCTTTCAGCAGCGCGGCCATGGCACCGTGCGCCTGAAGCTCTCGGGCATAGCGTGGCGTGCCGTCGGTGGAGTAGCCAATCAAAATTTCACCCAGCCCGGTTTTGAGTTCCTGTAAAGAATTGGACAGGCAGAAAATCGCCATGACCTCGGAGGCCACAACAATATCAAAACGGTCTTCACGCAGATAACCATTGGCAGTGCCGCCCATACCGACGACAATATCGCGCAGCGCGCGATCGTTCATATCCAGCACCCGCTGCCAGGCAATACGGCGGGCATCGAGCTGCAAGTCATTACCATGGTGGATATGATTATCGATCATCGCTGCCAACAGATTGTGGGCTGCAGCAATCGCATGCAGGTCACCGGTGAAATGCAGGTTGATATCCTCCATCGGCACGACCTGGGCATAACCGCCGCCGGCGGCACCGCCCTTGAGACCGAAACAGGGCCCCATTGATGGCTCACGGACACAGACCAGAGATTGTTTGCCGATGCGGTTGAGTGCGTCACTCAAACCAATGGTGGTGGTGGTTTTGCCTTCCCCGGCCGGGGTCGGACTGATCGCGGTCACCAGTATCAGTTTGCCGTCGGGACGGTCGGCCAGTTCATCCAGCACATCCAGAGAGACTTTGGCCTTGTAGCGGCCGTAGGGATCGAGATGTTCCGAGGCAATGCCCAGTCGCTCTCCGGCAAGGCCGGTCACTTCCTGCATCGTTGCCTGTTGTGCGATTTCGATATCAGACATGATTTCCCTGCTGTTTATTCTAAGCCAGCATTATACGCGACTTGGCTGCCTTGTCCTGTCCGGACTATTCGCCCCAGCGTGGCATCAGGCTGTGTTCAATACCGGTCTGATCCAGAATACGGGCGACCACAAAATCCACCACTTCCTGCAAAGTGCCCGGTCGGAAATAAAACCCGGGGCTGGGCGGCAAAATGCAAACGCCCAGTCGCGCCAGTTTCAGCATATTTTCCAGGTGAATGGCAGAAAACGGCGCTTCCCTTGGCACCAGGATTAATTTGCGGTTCTCTTTCAGCATCACATCCGCGGCACGATTAATCAAATTATCGCTCTGGCCACAGGCAATCGCTGACAAAGTGCCCATGGTGCAGGGGCAGACAATCATCGTTGGCACCCGGTGTGAGCCACTTGCCAGCGGTGCGGACCACTGCTGTTCACCATAGACTTTTAGCTGCTCAGGCTGACACTGGAACTGCTCACTGAGAAGAGTCTGAACATCTCCGGCACGGGCAGGCAGTTTCCAGTCCAGTTCATCTGCCAGCACAATACGGCCCGCAGCTGAAATCATCAGGTGCACGGTGATGCCGCTTTGCAGCAGAATTTCCAGTAATCGTTTTGCGTATGGCGCGCCTGAGGCCCCGGTAATAGCGAGTGCAATCTGTTTATTATCGGTCATCGTGATGCCAGCGCCTCCAGAATTTTCTGGTGGATACCACCGAAGCCGCCGTTACTCATGACCAGAATTTCATCGCCCTGCCCCGCTTCTTTCTGCAGCGCTGTGACGATGCCATCCACGGAATCATGCACACTGACATGATCGCCCAGACTCTCGGTGACCTGTTTCAGAGACCACTTGAGACCGGCATCCTGAAACAGCAACACCCGGTCGGCCTGGATCAGTGACTGCGCCAAGGCATCCTGATGCACGCCCATTTTCATCGTATTGGATCGCGGTTCCAATACTGCGACCAGTTTGCGGTTACCGATACGCGCCCGCAGTCCGGCAATCGTGGTGGCAATCGCCGTCGGGTGATGGGCAAAATCATCATAGACACGGATATTGTCGACTTCACCGCGCAGCTCCAGCCGGCGTTTGACGCCGACAAACTCAGATAAAGCTTTGGCCGCATGTTCCAGAGTCACACCCACATGACGGGCGGCGGCGATAGCGGCAAGCGCATTACTGACATTATGCTGCCCCAGCATATTCCAGCGAACAGTCGCGGTCTGGTCTTCGAAGCGAACCTCAAACTCACTGCCGTCTTTGTTGAGTAAACTGGCCTGCCAGTCACCGTCATGACCCAGCGTCTGTCTGGGTGTCCAGCAGCCCATTTCGAATACCTGCTCAATGGCCTTTTCCTGCGGTGAAACAATCAGTCCCTCAGAAGGCACAGTTCTGATCAGGTGATGGAACTGTTTCTGAATCGCCGCCAGATCCTCAAAAATATCGGCATGATCAAACTCGAGGTTATTGATAATCAGCGTGCGTGGCTGATAGTGAACAAACTTGGAGCGTTTATCGAAAAAGGCCGTGTCATATTCATCCGCCTCAATCACAAAAAACGGGGTGTTGCCGAGTCTGGCTGTTTCACCGAAATTATCCGGCACCCCGCCAATCAAAAAACCCGGCGACATACCGGCGTGTTCCAATATCCAGGCCAGCAGACTACTCGTCGTAGTCTTGCCATGGGTACCCGATACGCCTAACACCCAGCGACCACGCAGTACATTTTCTGCCAGCCACTGCGGCCCGGAGACATAAGGCAGACCTTTATTAAGGACATATTCCACCGCCGGGTTACCGCGGGTCATGGCATTGCCCATCACCACCAGATCCGGTGCCGGTTCCAGATGAGCGGGTTCATAGCCCTCCATCACATCAATGCCGGCCGAAGCCAGTTGATCGCTCATCGGCGGGTAGACATTGGCATCACTGCCGCTGACGGTGATGCCCAGTTCTCTCGCCAATAGCGCAAGACCGCCCATGAACGTACCGCAGATACCGAGAATATGAATATGCATCAATGCACCCCAGAGAATAACAAAGCAGTATCAGCCAGCGAATTCCGGATCAACGGCGATACCGGAAATAGTCAGCCCCACCACGACCAGTGACAAAATGGTATAGGCCACGGTCAGAATGGCGGCCATGCCGGGCCGGATTTCCAGTGAGTGACGGAAAATATGGGCGGTAATAAACAGACTCCAGAACATCAGAATCAAAACCAAGAGCAATATCAGACTGGTGAGTTGACCCTGCCCCTCAAACTGGCGGAACAGCATGAAAATCGGCAAACCAAACAGCCCCATGATGGCACCGGTGCCGGCCATCGCCGTGGCTGTCTGTAGAAAACGTTCGCTAAAGCCACGAACTGAGAGCAGTAACCAGCAGACAGCAAGTAAAAGCAGTGTATCACTGAGACTGGCTGAGAGCGCAGCGGACCAGGGATGATCCACATGGCTGACCATGGCCCCTATGGAAAAATAAATCAGACAAACCAGTTTCAACAACCAGTGAGATGCCGGCACATCCGCGGGGCCTGCCTTAAAAAGGCAGATCTGAAAGAAACGCTGCAATAAAATCATGGAGGCATGATACCCCGTCACCTGCGGTGAACAAAGTGTTAAATCCGGGCCTTTCTATGCTGATAAACGCCGCTCCCCAAAAACCCTGGCCCAGACAGGATTAATTTGCAGTAAATACTCAAGTCAGCCTGCCTGCGACCGATACTAAGAATAACTCGGTAGGTATTGGACTATGACGGATAAATCCCTGGAACTTGAAATGCGCCTGGTGATGGAGGGGCTGGAAGAACTGGCCACCTTCAGCAGCTATCACTGCCAGCTTGCGCATTGCCGGATCCTCAGCGTAGAAACAGTGGAAGAAGCCGCACAACGCGAACTCGCTGAAAACAGTCGAAATGTCATCACCCTGGAGTCCCGTCGACGGCATCAGTCTCCGACCTTTATCAGCAAGGCCCTGCGCTTTCGTGATCGCCACTCCTTTTCATAAAAAAGCCCGGTAAACCCGGGCTTTTTTGTAATCGCCATGCCATTAGACCTGACTACCGTCAGGATTCACATTCTCATCATCTTCTTTCACTGGTGGTAGCAGATCTTCCTTGCTGACCCCCATTACCAGGATGGTGTTACTGGCAATGTAGATAGACGAGTAAGTACCAATCACAATGCCGAACAGCAAGGCTATCGAGAAGGCATGAATGACCTCACCGCCAAAAATGAACAACGCCATCACCACCAGCAATGTCGTCAAGGACGTCATCAATGTCCGGCTCAGTGTATCGTTCAGGGCGGCGTTGACAATTTCCACTGATGTGCCTTTACGCATCCGCAAGAAGGTTTCACGGATCCGGTCGAACACCACGATGGTATCGTTAAGCGAGTAACCAATAATCGCCAGAATCGCTGCCAATACTGTCAGGTCAAACTCGATACGCGTCAGCGAGAAAAAGCCCAGGGTGATGACAACGTCATGTATCAATGCCACCACCGAACCGATAGCGAAACGATATTCAAAGCGCAGCGATACATAGATCAGAATACCGATGAGGGCATAGAGCATCGCCAGTCCACCCTGCTCGGTCAATTCATCACCGACCTGCGGACCGACAAACTCAACCCGGCGGACATCAATTTCGGTCTCGTTTTTACTCTGCAGCATCGCCACGACTTCATTGCTGAGCTCGGCCATATTCTGGGTTTCAATCACTGGCAGACGAATCAGCACATCATGGATTGAACCGAAGTTCTGCACTGTCGCTTCCGGATAACCGCCCTCAGAAAGATCCTGACGAAGTTGGTTAAGGTCGACCTGCTCCTTGTAGCCCAACTCGATCATGGTACCGCCGGTGAAGTCGATACCGAAGTTCAGGCCCTGGGTCACCAGAGAGCCGACGGACAAGATAACTAAAATGATCGAAAACACCGCTGCCAGCAGGCGTTTCGACATGAAATTGATATGGGTTTCGTTGGATAAAAACTGCATGTCTGGTAAATCCTAAATTGACAGCTTGGGTTTATGCTGACGACCGTAAATCAGGTTGACCACGGAACGTGTGCCCATGATCGCGGTAAACATCGAGGTAATAATCCCGAGTGACAGGGTCACGGCAAAGCCTTTGATCGAACCGGTCCCAAAGCCGAACAGGACAATCGCTGCAATCAGGGTGGTGATATTGGCGTCGGCGATGGTCGAAAACGCTTTACCATAACCACTATTGATACTGGCTTGCGGACTGTTGCCATTTCTGAGTTCCTCACGGATCCGCTCAAAGATGAGCACGTTGGCATCTACCGCCATACCGACAGTCAACACGATACCGGCAATACCCGGCAAGGTCAGGGTCGCCTGCAGCATCGACAGCAGCGCCACGATGAAAATCAGGTTGGCAGCCAGGGCCAGGTTGGCGACAAAGCCGAAGACTTTATACCAGAGCAACATGAACACCAGAACAAAGGCAAAACCGATCATGACCGAGGCAAAGCCCTGGTCGATATTGTCCTGACCCAGGCTCGGACCGACGGTGCGCTCTTCGACGATTTCAATCGGCGCCGCCAGGGCACCGGCACGCAGCAGCAGTGCGAGATCACGCGCTTCGGTTGTACTATCGAGTCCGGTAATCTGGAATTTTTTACTCAACTGATCGCGGATGGTCGCGACATTGATAATTTCAGGCACCTGGCGGCGGACTTTTGTCAGTTCGCCATCGATTTCCTTGGTTTCTGTTTTGGACTCAATAAACACCACCGCCATCGGGTTACCGATGTTGTCGCGGGTGATATTACTGAAGATCCGCGCCCCTTTCCCGTCCAGGGTGACCGATACCGCTGGCGAACCCGACTGCGGGTCCAGTGTGGACTGTGCGTTGATGACATGTTCACCGGTCAGCATCACCCGCTTGTTGAGCAGATAAGGCCGGCCGTCACGGTGATAGAACAGTTCGGAATTCGGTGGTACACGGCCGTTGACCGCATCCTGAACATCACTCTCAAAATCGACCAGGCGGAATTCCAGCGTCGCGGTGGCACCCAGAATTTTCTTGGCCTGAGCGGTATCCTGAACACCGGGCAGTTGCACCACGATACGGTTTTCACCCTGCTGCTGAACGGTCGGCTCTGCCACCCCCAGTTCGTTGATCCGGTTGCGCAGTGTGGTGATGTTCTGCTGCAAGGCCAGGCGTTTGGTTTCCCGCAGATTCACGTCATCAAGTTGCATCACCAGGGCAGGGTCGGTTGTGTCCTCTGCCGTATTGACCAGTAACGCATTAATTTCATTACTGATGAGCGTCTCTGCCGCATCGCGATCTTCTGCATTGCGGAATACGACGATGAGCTGCTGCTCTTCCACTTTGATTTGCTTGTAGCGGATTTTTTCATCACGCAACAGCAATCTCAGGTCACTGCCATAACCATCCAGCGCTTGTTTGACTGCCGCAAACATGTCGACTTCCATCAGGAAGTGCACGCCGCCCCGCAGATCAAGACCCAGGTTCATTGGCTCAGCGCCCAGCGATGCCAGCCAATCCGGCGTCGTTGGTGCCAGATTCAGTGCGATAATGTAATCACCGGTCAACGTCTGGTTCAGTACTTCCTTGGCCTGCAACTGGCTGTCGGCTGATGTCAGTCGAACCAGCAGCTTGTCATCTTCCAGTTCGATGCCTTTATAGTCGATTCCGGCTTCTTTCAGCGCGGTTTCGGCTGTGTCAGCCAGCGCCAGATCCACTGTGGCGGACCGACCTGCCGAAATCTGCACCGCCGGATCATCACCAAACAGATTGGGCATGGCAAAAATAGTGGCAACAATCAGTACGATAAGAACCAGCAGGTTCTTCCACATTGGATATCGGTTCATTATAAATTCCTGGTTTTTGAAACCGTTTTTCAGGTGGGAGGATTACAGCTTTTTCAGTGTACCTTTAGGCAACACAGCATTGATTGATTCACGGCGCACTTTAACTTCAACGCCCTCAGCAATCTGAACTGTGATCGCGTTGTCCGTGATTTCCAGAATCTTGCCCATCAGGCCGCCATCTGTGACCACTTCGTCACCTTTTGACAGTGCAGATTGCATGGCACGGTGCTCTTTCGCCCGTTTTTGCTGGGGACGAATCAGCATGACGTAGAACAGCACCAGCAGCAGGATAGGGAAAGCAAAGTCGAGCAGACCGGGAGATGCCGCAGCCTGACTTTCAACAGCACCAGCATGGGCAGCAGAAATGAAAAAGTCCATCATGTGTCCTCAAGTTCAACAATAAAAAGAAACTGATTATGCCACAGCCGGCAGAGTCACCGATAGCAATGACCAAGATCAGTCTATCGGGGTTTCCCGAAGGGCATAAAATTCCTGCCTGAATTCTGTCAGGCGACCGTTTTCTATCGCGGTTCTGATGTCGCGCATCAGCTTCTGATAGTAATAAAGATTGTGAATGGTGTTGAGCCGTGGCCCCAGCATTTCCCCAGTACGATCCAGGTGATGCAGATAGGCACGGCTGTAGTTGCGGCAGGTATAACAATCACAGTAAGGGTCCAGTGGACCGGTATCAGTTTTATAGCGGCTGTTACGAATCTTAATCACGCCCTGATGCACAAACAGATGACCGTTACGGGCATTGCGGGTGGGCATCACACAGTCGAACATATCGACACCCAGCATCACCGCCTCCACCAGATCCTCCGGCCGCCCTACCCCCATCAGATAGTGCGGCTTATCTGCTGGCATCCTATCGGCAAGGTGGGTCAGAATGCGAATCATGTCCTCTTTGGGTTCCCCTACTGACAGGCCACCAATAGCGTAACCATCAAAGCCAATTTCAGTCAGTCCGGCCAGTGATTCATCCCGCAGGTTTTCATGCATACCACCCTGAACAATGCCGAACAACGCTGAGGGATTATCCCCATGTGCCTGTTTGCTGCGCTCGGCCCAGCGCAGTGATAACTGCATCGATGTCGCGGCGGTTTTT
This sequence comes from uncultured Methylophaga sp., assembly GCA_965229455.1. Classification (GTDB taxonomy): domain Bacteria; phylum Pseudomonadota; class Gammaproteobacteria; order Nitrosococcales; family Methylophagaceae; genus Methylophaga. The sequence continues at coordinate 606,052 of OZ245877.1, read as the reverse complement.
TCATCAGCTGGATAGGGCGTGCATTCATCAAAAATCATGACGATATCGCTGCCCAAAGCGCGCTGCACCGCCATAGACTCTTCTGGTCCCATAAACACTTTGTCACCATTGACCGGCGAGCGGAAATGCACACCTTCTTCAGTGATCTTGCGCAGCTCTCCCAGGCTGAATACCTGGAAACCACCGGAGTCGGTCAGGATGGGTCCCTGCCAGCGCATGAAATCATGCAAGTCACCATGCTGACTGATGATATCGGTACCCGGGCGCAGCATGAGATGAAAAGTATTGCCCAGGATAATCTCGGCCCCGGTGTCGCTGACTTCTTCCGGGGTCATCGACTTCACCGAGCCATAGGTACCCACCGGCATGAATGCCGGTGTCTGAACCGTACCACGCTCAAAGGTCAACTGGCCGCGACGGGCAAAACCGTCCTGCGCAAAGAGATCGAACTTCATTGAAAAATTTCCGCAAAAAACGCCGCACAGGATACCATTTTCTACAACCCAGCAGCGAAAAGGTCACAAAACGCCGCCTGTTAGGCTAAGATCGTCGATGTTTTCAATCTGGAGCTGTGCATGTCTGATCCGAAAATCATCGTTGCCCTGGACTATCCCGATAGTCATTCTGCTCTCGCTATGGCGGATCAACTCGATCCGAATATGGCCCGGGTCAAAGTCGGTAAAGAACTGTTTACCCGAGCAGGACCTGATGTCGTCCGTGCTCTGGTCAGCCGCCAATTTGATGTCTTCCTGGATCTGAAATATCACGATATTCCGCATACCGTCGGTCGTGCCTGTGCCGCAGCTGCTGACCTCGGTGTCTGGATGATGAATGTACATGCTTTGGGTGGGATGGCGATGATGCAGGCTGCCCGCGAAGCGGTCGGCGACAGTGATGATGCCCCCCGACTGATTGCGGTGACATTGTTAACCAGCATGGATCAGCAGACCTTTGACCTGATCGGCCTGTCAGGCACGCTGGCTGAAAATGTCGTTAAACTGGCCTGCCTTGCCAAGGACAGCGGTCTGGATGGTGTGGTTTGTTCTGCTCAGGAAGCCCCGGTTTTGCGTGAAGAGCTGGGGGAGACATTCCAACTGGTTACCCCCGGTATTCGTCCCGCCGGCAGTGACCGCGGTGATCAGCACCGCACTATGACACCCGCCGAAGCGGTAGCTGCCGGTAGTCACTACCTGGTTATCGGCAGACCTATCACGGCAGCCAGGGAGCCGATGCAGGCACTGCAGGAAATCGAACAGAGTCTTGGCTGATAGATTCGACAGAATAAAAAAGGCCATCAAAACGATGGCCTTTTTTTGCCCGGTTTGAGATCAGTGCTGTTAATTAACACCGATATCGGGATCGCCTTCTCCTTCATTCAAACTGAGTAATACGGAATCAGCATCACACTCGGCTTCAGTCAGGAAAGTACGGGTAACATCCACCGGCCCCAGATGCTGAATTGTTCTGCGGCCCAGCAAAATCGGATAAATCATATTGTCTCGATCACGCAGGCTGAACTGCTCTTCGTAGAGTGTGTTACCGACACAGATAGTCATTGCCACTACTGAGCGCTGATCGCGTCCGCCGGCTCCGACCGCGGTGAATTCACGCAGCAGAGGACGCTGAATCCGCTGACTGACCCGCTCACCGGTTTCAGCATCTTCAAAATCGATGGTGAACCGCACCCACTGCTCACCCTGTTTCTCAAAGCGCTCAATCTCCTCCGCGTGCATGGAGGATGTCAAGGCCCCGGTATCCAATTTGGCCTTGGCCTCAACGCCCCATGGCTGAACCTGGACTTTCTCTATCCAGCCCAGAGGCTCCTTTGCCAGCGATACCGTGCTGTGCAACAGCATCAGAAAACTGAGGGTGGTTAACAATCTGATCAAGCCGTTTCGCATAAGGGGTTTCTCCTGTTGCCAAAATCAGGACTTTAGTTGGCAGATCGGCCTCAGGGTTCCTCCGAGGCTGAGATCTTTCTCACAATTTAAGACAATCGGACACAAAAAAGCCCGCTTCCGCGGGCTTTTCAGATCGATTTGAGTACAGCTAGACTTTAAACTTGGCTGAAGCCTCCTGCAGTTGAGACGACAAACTGCCCAGCGTTTCTACCGCTACAGAGGACTCGCGGGCCCCCTCTGCCGTGTGCTCTGCTACCTGGCTGATATTGACAATACCGCGGTTGATATCTTCCGCCACGGCAGACTGCTCGTTGGCGGCACTTGAAATCTGAGCACTCATTTCATCCATGGTGGAAATCATGGCCGTGATAGTATCAAGCGCGGCCCCGGCACTGGAGGCTTTTTCGACACTGGTACGGGCACGCTCACGGCTTTCATTCATCACTTTTACCGCCACATGTGCACCCTGTTGCAGCCGTTCCACCATCTCTTCGATTTCATGCGTGGAAGACTGGGTTCTTGCCGCCAGCGTACGCACCTCATCGGCGACCACCGCAAAACCACGTCCATGTTCACCGGCACGCGCGGCTTCAATCGCTGCGTTCAACGCCAGAAGGTTAGTTTGTTCTGTGATACCACGTATGACATCAACGATAGCACCGATGTTGCCAATATCAGCTTCCAGGTTGCTCAGTTGTTCCGCCGCTTTTTCTACTTCATTGGCCAGCGAATCAATCGCTTCCATGGTTTCCATGACCACCTGTTTACCAGACTTGGCTTCGTTATCGGCATTTCTGGCTGCCTCTGCCGCACTGGAGGCTGTCCTGGCGACTTCCTGTACCGAAGCCGTCATTTCGTTCATCGCTGTCGCCACCTGAGTCGTTTCAGCTTGCTGTTTCAGTACGCCATCGACCGTTTCCTTGCTGATAGCTTGCATATTCTGGGTAGCGGTATTGAGTTGCGATACACCTCCCACTAGGGTGTGAACCAGGTTGGCGACATTTTTACGGGCACTATCAAGTTCGAAAGCCATCCAGCTGAAATCGCTTTTACCGGGGATGACGACTTTTTGGGTCAGGTCCCCTTTCTTGATGTTCTGGATTGCCCCCACCAGCGTCGTCGCACGTTTATCGCCAAAACGACCGATGACGTGTGCAAGATACATAATGATGACGCTACCAAGCACAACATAACCCAGAACAACATAGAACTGGTTGATTGCACTGATGTCAGAAACCATCATGTACCATTCAACAAAGACAAGCCCCAGCAAAGCGATAATGCCGAAGGCGCCTATGAGATACATTCTTTTTCTTAGTGAAAAGTTTTCAAGTTTAAACACGTCCGTCTCTCCCGGATAAAGCTCATTTTTATTAGTGCTCAGGCATACAAACTGAGGCCCACCGATCCTCCTTCTGAGCTGACCGTTTCAGCAGTCTCATTCTCTATATCGTCACCCTGACCGCCGGCTTGAGCAAAAATATGAGAATCACCTGCCTGTTCTGATTGCTCCTGTTGCTGATGCTGGTGTTCACCCACTTCAGCGTGAGCCAGTTGCAGGCCACTTTCAGCAAAACTCTCACGCAAACGCGGCAATGCCTGCTCAAGCGCTTCTCGTGTTGTTCCCTGCTGAGCTAGAAAAGTTACACTGGCTTGGTCATTTTGTACATTCAGTCTGACTTCAACCGGTCCCAAATTGGCCGGATTCATCCTTAATTCGGCCTGCTGTACGCCTTCTTTCGCCATATAAACGACGCGGCTACTCATCACCTGAGCCCACGCCGGATTCTGCATATTAGGCTGCACGGGCAAGCTCAGCACGGGTTGGCTGACCGTGGCAGCGCTGCTGCCCCCCGGAGAGGACAACAGACCACTCAGACTGGTTGGCGTCAGTGTGCTGGCTGTGCTCTCTGGGGCCGCTCTATCCGCCGCCAGAGGAGGCAGGGTCACTGCCGTCTTGCTGTCAGCCTGTTGCGCCTGCGCAGCTATCAGGTTACGCAGATTGGTGGTGACTTCCTGCTTATTTTGCTGGCGCTGTAATGCGTCCATGATGTCAGCACGGATTTTTGGCGGGTCGGCCTTGTCTTCTGACACCTGCTTCAAAACAGCTGCGAGGTTAGGCGTCGCTTTCTGAGCTTGTTGCTTTTCCTCTCCGGTGAGCTTGTTTATGGTTTCACTGATGGTTTTTGCGGCAGTCTGTTCAGTATTTTTAGCACTGGTAGCAGATTCAGCACTCTGCCCCTCTGACTGTTTAGGAGCTGTTTTAGTATTGTCACTACCCTGCTGGCTTGGGTTAACCTGAGTTTGTACCTTTTTATCAGTCTGACCAGCGCCAGCCTCGTTCTTTTTCGACGAATCAGTCGTTTGTCCGGCGGCGACCACAACGCCGTCCTGGTCTTCAGATTCTGAGGTCGCGTCAGCGGCATCTTGCTTCTCAGCGTTGGTCTCGTTTTTATCGGCCTGCTGCTCGGCATCAGACTCGGACTGTGTCTGCTCACTGTCTGAGACAGGTTTACTGCTTTCTTCCGCCGGCAATTTATTGCCGTCAGCGGCAACATTCTGTTCCTTATCCGCCGCTTTTGCCGCCTGGTCTTTATCTGATTGGCTGCGACTGGAGGCGGCCCGCCCCTGCTCTATCTGCTGGTTAAGTTCAGAAGAAAATGCTGACTTATCAGTACTTTCACCGGCGCCGGCGTTTTTTTTGGCACTGACCGCCGCCATCGGCTCGGTCTGGATCATGACGGGTTGTGGCATAAATGCTCCTGATACGATCACGCTGATCAATGAATGTCACCAGAGCATTTGCAATCGTTATGCCAGCGTGAAAGTCTTCATCAGAACAATTCTATATTGCCACTTTCCATACTTTTCTGGGTGACCGACTGATGTTGGATACCAGCAACTTTTGGCGCTAACGTGGCCACTTGTTGTCTTACGCTGCTCAACTTTTGCCGACTCAGTTCAACATCACCAGACTGAATTGCTGTCTGTTGAAGTATCTGATTAATCTCTGCCAATTCTGTAATCATGTCGATTCGTTTATTGATATGTGTACTCAGTTGGCTACAGATATCTTCAAACTGCATGGATGTAACGGCCTGATTAACCAGACTGGCCATTGTCTGACTGGTTCGACGCAGTTCACTCAGTTCCCGTTGTTTTTGCTGATACTGACTCAGATTGGTGTCAGCCTCATGGACAGAATCCGTTGTGTCCTGGCTCAGCACAGTCTGGCTTTCCAGATTTTTCAGTATTTGTTGCTGCTGTAGCGCCTGCGAACTAACCGCGTGGAAGCTGTCACTGAGTTGGCTGATCGCATCGTTGACCAGCCTGGCAATCTGTCGGTTTTCTTCATCAACCAGTAGAAGCTGTTGTTTGACCATACTCAGGGTTTCTCGAGAGAGCTGTTCCACCTCTGCTTGAGTTTGCTGATGGTCGCCAGCATCCACTGGCAGCGTCGTGACGTTCGCCGGCGCTCTGACAAGCAGATAAACGACCAGACTGGACAGCAATAAAAGTAGAGACAGGCGCCAATCGGCCAGCCAGTTCGCGACTGCCGCCAGCACAATAGCGGTTACAGTTGCAGGGATTGTCCTGTTCATGTCTTAATGTCCATTGTTTTATCCCTGCTCACCATTTTCTTGTCGACTCAACTTGAGTATTTCTTTAGCTATTTCTGCTAACGGCAGGCTCCGCCGGGCAGCGCCTAATTTGAAAGCCGATCCGGGCATTCCCCAGACAACACTGCTTTTTTCATCCTGTACGATGTTGTGGGCGCCGGCCTGTTTCATTGCCAGCATGCCCCGTGCACCGTCCTCTCCCATGCCGGTCAGCAGGATGCCGATGGCTCTGGGGCCAGCGTGCTCGGCAACCGAATGGAAGAGTACATCGACTGAGGGTTTGTGGCGTGATACCGGTGGGCCGTCATCAAGCCGGCAATAATAGTGTTTGCCGTTACGATGCAGCAACAAGTGTTTATCACCGGGTGCGATATAAACATGCCCGGCAAGCACCTGCTGGCCATCCTCAGCCTGGCAAACCTGCAGCTGTGACAGACCGTTTAAGCGTTTGGCAAAAGCCGCACTGAAAGCGGCAGGAATGTGCTGGGTGATCAGCACAGCGGGAGCCGAGGGAGGCAGTGAACAAAGCACTGTCTTAATCGCCTCTGTCCCGCCCGTTGAAGCACCAATAGCGATTATCTTAGGTGAAGAAATGCTTGCCGTGGTTGTGATCAAATCTGGCGTCGACGGCTTCTGTTTTCCTGTCCGGCTGGGTCTGGGTGTCATTACCGGTACTGGCATCGCCGCGGCCGCCTTCACCTTTGAGATAATTTCCTGAGCGTAATCTTCTAACTGCCCGGAGAGATACAGTCTTGGTTTAGCCACAAAATCAAAAGCTCCCAGAGACAGGGCCTCTAATGTGACCTCAGCGCCTTTTTCGGTCAAGGTGGACACCATCACTACCGGCATCGGCCTCAGACGCATCAGGTTTCGCAGAAATGTCAGGCCGTCCATGCGTGGCATCTCGACATCCAGTGTCAGTACATCCGGGTTATGTAGTTTGATTTGTTCACGTGCCTGGTAGGGATCCGAAGCGGTTGCCACCACCTGAATCGCTTCGTCACTGTTGAGAATTTCTGTCAGCAACTGTCGAATCAGGGCGGAATCATCAATCACGATCACTTTCAGCGTTTTCATAACGGGTCTGCCTAGAACAATTCAACATCACCGGCTACGGGCTGGGTTTCCAGTTCCGCGACGTAGTGTTGCTCACGCTGAATCACAGTATCGTTATGCAAGGACCGCAAACGCTTTACGCGCATGGCACCAGTACGGGGACAAAACACCACCTTGCGCGGATAGATATCCCCCAAATCACTGGCCATGACCTTGAGTTCTTCCAGCCTTGTATACTCGAGTACAAAATCAATATTACGGCGCCCCACATCGTACATACTCTGAATAATCCGGCCACCGCCTACCAGTTTGACTTCCAGATTTTCCCGACTGGCACCCTGCTTGAGCATCTCATTGATCAGATACTCCATTGCGGCACTGCCAAAACGGGTCGCCATGTTCATCCAGCAGGGATTGCCTTCTGATGAAACCGGCAGCATAAAGTGATTCATTCCCGCCACACCGGCCCTGGCATCACGCAGACAGGCTGACACACAAGAGCCCAGTGTCGTGCAGATCAGCTCACTGAGATTGGTCGTCACATAAAACTCACCGGGCAACAGCTTGGCAGCCCAGCAGCCATGCTGCCTGTCCCAATAACGGTTTATATGTTCAAAACCGCTCAGTGGTGCTGGTTGACTCGTTTGAGTGAACATCATCGACTACGCCTGTATATGGTGTTACCCAGAGAGGTGAAACGATCGCTGACCTTGTAGAGGGACTCAGAGTGGCCGATGAATAAATGACCGTCCGCCACCATCAGGTCGGCAAAACGGTCAAACAAACGGGCTTGTGTTTGCTTATCAAAGTAAATGACAACATTACGGCAGAAGATCAGATCAAATGGTCCTTGCATCGGCCAGTCATGCAATAGATTCAGTCGCTTGAATGTCACTATTTCTCTAAGCTCTGGCCTGAGTCTGACAAGGCCGTTGTTAGTACCGCTGCCCCGCTGGAACCATTGAAACTCGCTTTGCGGTAGCTTGCTCAATTTATCCACAGTGTAGATACCCGCCCTGGCATGGTTCAGGACATTGGCATCAAGGTCGGTGGCCAGAATTCTGATATCCCAGTCGACAAGCTGCCGGCTGCCAGCCAGGCACATGGCGATGCTGTAGGGCTCTTCCCCCGTGGAACAACCCGCTGACCATATACGTAACTTTCTGCTGTTTGCATTACGTTGAAGTAACGCCGGGATAAGCTGCCGCTGCAAATAATCAAAATGATGGGCTTCACGGAAAAAAGCGGTGAGGTTTGTGGTGATGGCATTTATCAGAAACTCCTGTTCCTGCTGATCTCCGTGCTCAATGACATCACAGAAAGCCTTGAAGTCACCACCGTAATGAGAGCGGATGTGTTTCGACAGGCGGGCATAGACCATATCTTTCTTGGCTTGCGTCAGTGCGATCCCCGTCTGCCTGGCAATGAAAGTTCTCAGTCGGTTGAACTGCCTGTCTGAAAATATGAATTCGCGGCCAAGCACCCCCATCACCCTATCTCCTATCATTGAGACCGGTCAGTCAACTAAAACTCATCCCATTCATCGTCATCCTGCTGTGTTGCCGCTTGCCGTCTGAATAAAGGGCGGTTCTGTATTGCAGACCGCTCTTGCTGTGGCAAGGGGCTGACACCTGAAGCGGTTTGATTTGGCGGCTGCATCATGCGCCGACCGGTATCAAAGAAAGCCATCATTTGTTGCAGATTGTGCCCCTGCTCGTCCAGTGATTCGCTGGCAGCGGCAGCCTGTTCAACCAGGGCCGCATTCTGCTGGGTCATTTCATCCATCTGGGAAACGGCTTTGTTAACCTGTTCAATACCGGAAGCCTGTTCCAGTCCTGCAGCTGCAATTTCGGAAATGATATCGCCTACTCTCTTGGCTCCATCAACAATCTCTTCCAGGGTTTTACCTGACTCATCGACGAGCGCGGTACCTTCTCTCACTCTCTCGCCGCTGTCATTGATTAAGGCCTTAATTTCCTTGGCTGCAGAAGCTGAACGCTGCGCCAGGTTGCGCACTTCGGAAGCCACTACAGCAAAGCCGCGTCCCTGCTCACCGGCACGCGCGGCCTCTACGGCGGCGTTCAATGCCAGAAGATTGGTCTGGAAGGCAATTTCATCAATCACACCAATGATATCAGCGACTTTTTTACTGGAAGTATTGATGGCTGCCATCGCCTGAATCGCGCTTTGAATAACCTCACCACCTTTCTCTGCCTTCTCGCGCGCATCCATCGCCAGCTGATTCGCCTGACGGGCATTGTCGGAATTTTGTCTTACCGTACTGGTCAACTCTTCCATGCTGGAGGCCGTCTCTTCCAACGATGATGCTTGCTCTTCCGTGCGCTGACTCAGATCCACATTGCCCTGAGAAATTTCGCTGGCCGCAGCGGAAATATTCATCGCCGCCTCGGTGATATCCTGAACCACTGAAGCCATCTTGCTCACAGTACCGTTGATGGCCTGCTGTAACTGGGCGAAGTCGCCCTCATAGTCGCCTTGCATCAGTTTGGTCAGATCGCCTTCCGCCATGGCATTCATCACTACCGCTGTGGATTGCAATACTGACTCCACGTTCATTTGCAGTTGTTTCTGCCGGGTGATATCAGTAGCGTACTTCACTACCTTGTAGGGCTTGCCGTTTAAATCAAGAACCGGGTTATAACTGGCCTGAAGCCAAATCTCTTTGCCATCCTTTGCAATCCGTCTGTACTCACCGCTATCAAACTCTCCCCGGTTCAGCTTGGCCCAGAATTCGGCATAGGATGCACTCGCCGCCAGGGTCGTATCAGCAAACATCCGGTGGTGTTTACCAATGACTTCGTCACGGCTGTAGCCCACGATGTCCAGGAAATTATCGTTGATATCGGTAATAACGCCATCCATAGAGAAACTAATCACACCCATGGATTTATTGATGGCTTCCAGCTGACCATCCATATCCCTGCTGTGCAGTTTTTCCTCTGTCACGTTATGCCATTCCAGCATATTGCCAACATAGCTATCACTGTCATCAAACAATGCAGTCACATTCAGGTTGAATGCCAGCGGGCCAACCTGAATATCAGCGGAATAGGGCAGGTTCTCCGGATTGCTCAATAACTGGCGCTGGTGTTCAGGATGTTTATGGAAGATATCGATATTCGATCCCACCAGATTTTTGACACTAAAGCCGGGAAAGCAGGTTTTCAGCGTCTCCTCATGCTCAGCCAGCATATTCAAGGTCGACTGATTGGCATAGGTAATATTGAAGTCCCTGTCTACCATCATAATGGCCGTGACGGCACCATCCAGTGCCTTTGTCATGAAACGGGTAAAGCTATCTTTCGGTTTTAGCGATGAGACCGCCATATCTGATTCCTTGTGAGCGTTATAGCTACTCAGCATCTGTTGAACAACCGAGTCCAATGTTTTATGCCAGGCGGATGCCACCGCTTGATTCCAGGCCTCACCCGCTTCTCTGGCCATCACGGTTAACAGACTGTCTTTAACTTTTTCGTAATCTTCGGCGCTGACGCCATAACTCTGGTGGCGGTGACCCAGTTCCTTGAGGTAATCCTGCAAAATTTCAGGGTTACGCAGGTTATTGACCAGTAACATCAATGCGGCAAACAGCTTTTTCTGCTGGCCCGCAGTGGAAATGCCATCAAACAGCGGCTTTAGCTCCGGGTGATGTGAAAACAGATGCAGGTAAAAGTCGTTGACAATCTGTTCACCCTTTTTTGCCAGTTGTGCAAAGCTCTCTTCTACAATCTCCGTATCCGTTTTTGGCGCATTATCTCGACTTGGCCGAAATGATTTGTCGGGAATGTCGTCAACCCGCTTAGCTGCAACAACCTGATCAATACCGGAATCATCCTGTGTCAGCCAGGCCAGGGGGTCATTACCTATCGCTTTTTTATTATCAGCCATCGGCTGTTCTCCCGCGCATCAGGTCCTGGGCCAGAGACTGATAATCTTCCGCCCCCGGACTGTTTTTTCGATAATCAAAAATGGTTTTGCCAAAGCTTGGGCACTCCGCCAGTGCCACATTCTCTCTTACCGGGGTGAATAGCACTCTGCCCGGGAAATATTTCAGAATGCGGTTTCGCACCTCTTCGGTTAACCTGCGTCGCATTTGCATGCGGGTGGAAACCAACCATAGTCTGATTCTGTGGCCAGCCAGTTCCTCTGCCCGTTTAAGAATCTGAATCATCCGCGACAGGCCCTGCAGTGACAGGTAATCACCGGAGACCGGTATCAATAACTCGGCGGCAGCAAACATGGCATTGACGCCAAGCAAACCGGAAGAGGGTGGACAATCAATCAGCACATAATCGTATTGATTCAGTGAGGATTGCTGTAGCGCCTCACGCAGCCGGTGACCACGCTGGATGCCCCCTTCACTGGTATGTTCAAATTCATTCAAACGGTTACCGGCCACAATCAGATCCAAATTATCACGAGCACTCATCTTAATATCGTCTATCGCAACGCCATCCAGCAAAACGCTGTCGAGCCCTGGTGAGTGATTATCAAAGCCAAGACTGGTAGCGACCTGGCCCTGTGGATCCAGATCCATCAATGCCACTCTCTGACCCGCCTGTGCCAGCGCATGCCCAAGGTTTACGGTGGTGGTGGTCTTACCGACCCCGCCTTTCTGGTTCATGATGGCAATAATGCGTGCTGCGTTTTGTGTCATCGTCAGCCAATCTGTTCACTGCTGAGTAATGTATCGATATCCAGTAGCGTCACCATATTGTCACCTATGTGCGTCATCCCGGAGATAAAACCGGTGTTGAGCTGTTCACCGAAATCCGGTGCCGACTTAATGTCTTCCTGTTTCACGTTATGCGCATCAGAGACGGCATCAACGACAATACCCACTGTACGCCGGGTGTACCCCTGGACATTAAGGACAATCACCACGGTGGTCTTGGTGTAGGGTTCAAAGGGCATATCAAACAAAAGCCTGAGATCAACAATCGGCACAATGGCACCACGCAGATTCAATACACCGCACAAGTGAGTCGGTGTATTGGGAATGGGGGTGACCCGGGTCCAGCCTTTTATCTCCTGCACCCGGAGAATATCAACACCATAGTGTTCCTGGTTCAGCTCGAACGTCATATATTGCGGTATTCCGGGCTCGACACTGCCGATGACATCAAATCTATCCAGCATTTCATTGTTTTGGCTGAACTCAATCATGCTAATCCCTAGGCCGCCCGGAAAGTTTTGTTAACGTCACGTTGAGAGGGGTCACGATAAAGCGTCAACAGGCCGGAGATATCAAGTATCAGGGCTACGTCACCATCGCCCAGGATAGTCGCTCCCGCAATACCGGTCACTTTGCGATAGTTTTTTTCCAGGCTTCTGATCACGACCTGCTGTTGTGCCAGCAACGCATCCACCAGCAGACCGATCCGCTGATCTTCAAACTCCACCACAACCAGCAGCGCGTTCTCCAGACTGTTGCTGATGGGGGTCAGATTAAACAGTTGATAAAGCCGGAGTACCGGCACATACTCATCACGCAGACTATAAATCTCCCCTTTCCCTGCCACCTGTTTCACCGTCCCCGGCATGATTTCCACTGTTTCGATAATAGAAACCAACGGAATGATGTAGCGCTGGTCTCCGACCTGGATAATCTGACCATCCATAATTGCCAGCGTCAGCGGTAACCGGATGATGAAGCTTGAACCGACGCCAACGCCAGAACTGACATCAACACTGCCACCCAGGCTATGGATGTTTTTGCGGACCACATCCATACCCACACCACGGCCGGAGACATCACTGACCTCTTCAGCAGTGGAGAAGCCGGGCATAAAAATCAGTTCGTGGACTTGCTCCGGACTGAGGCTTTCTTCGCTGCTAATCAAACCGCGTTCAATCGCTTTGCTGCGGATTTTTTCTTGATCAAGGCCAGCGCCGTCGTCACTGATTTCGATCACAATCGTGCCGCCCTGATGATAGGCATTCAGATGCAACAGACCGGTTTCCGGCTTACCGGCAGCACGGCGTTGTGCCGGCGTTTCCAGTCCATGGTCCAGGGCATTACGCACCAGATGCACCAGTGGGTCGCCGATTTTTTCCATGACGGTTTTATCCAGTTCGGTCTGCTCACCGCTGATTAACAGTTCAACCTGTTTACCCATCTTCGCGCTGAGGTCATAGACCAGTCTGGGTAAGCGATTGAAGGCAAAACTGATGGGCAACATGCGGATGCGCATAATGCCCTCCTGCAGTTCACGTGTGTTTCGCTCCAGTTGTTCAAGCCCGTCAATCAGTTGCGGCAAACGGCTGATTTCGAAGTTCTCTCCCAACTGGCTCAACATTGACTGGGTGATGACCAGTTCGCCGACAAGATTAATCAGTGAATCAAGTTTCTCTGTCCCGACCCGGATCGAGGAAACGGCACTGTCGGCGCGGTCTTTTTTAACCACTGTGTCAGCGACAGACAAGGCCATGGTTGATGTGGTTTCAGCCTCTTCAACAGAAAGAGGATGGCCGTCGGCGACGGTGGCACTGGAAAGCGGCGTAATCTCAAGCTCGCAATCACCCTCGACCCACTCAAAAATCTCTTTGAGTTGCGCCAGGGTGGCATCGCCATATATCTCAATGTGCCATGCCAGGTAGCAATCTTCCGGCTCGAGATCACAAAATCCGGGTAAGCTGTCAGTATCGATTTCAACTGACAGCTCACCTAATTCGGCCAATTCCCGCAACATAAGCACGGGGTCATTGCCCGTCTGCAGCAGGTGACGGTGCGGTTTGAAATAAATAGACCAGCCCGTCATCAGTCTCGATTTTGGCTCATCAATCAAGCCCGGAGTGTCAGCAGCAGGTAAAGCCGCGTGCAATAAGGCCTCAATCTCCAGGCGGACGTCCTCTGCCAGAGCCTGCTCATTGTTTTCACCCTGTTGCGCAGCAGCCAGCATCCCTCTCAACACATCAACTGCCTGCAATAGTGTGTCCAGCGCGTGTTGGCTTACCTCGCGCTCACCATTGCGCATCTGATCCAGAAGCGTTTCCAGTCCATGAGTGAATTCAGCGATCTGACCGAAGCCGAAAGACCCCGCACCACCTTTGATGGAATGGGCTGCCCGAAAAATAGTGTTGATGATTTCGACATCGTCTGAGCCCTGCTGCATACCCAGCAGCCCCATTTCCATGGCATCAAGGCCCTCGGCACTCTCTTCAAAGAACACCTGATGAAACTGGGAGACATCTATGCTCATGTCCGACTCTGACTCAATAGCCTGAAACTCAGCCCAGTACTTTTTTTACTGTAGCGAGCAGTTGATCCGGGTTAAACGGTTTGACCAGCCACCCTGTGGCACCCGCAGCGCGGCCTTCCTGCTTTTTTTCCGGGCCCGCCTCAGTGGTGAGGACCAGAATGGGCGTGAAACGGTAATCGGGTAATTGACGTAGTTCCCGGGTCAGGCTGAGTCCATCCATCACCGGCATATTGACATCAGTAAGTATCAGATCGAACTTTTTCTGGCGGGCAATTTCAAGGGCATGTTTACCATCTTCAGCATCAGTGACCCTGTGACCGGCCCCCTTTAAGGTGAATGCCACCATTTGTCGCATAGAAGCAGAGTCATCTACTGCCAAAATGTCCGCCATAACAACATCACTCCATCTCATCACTTAATTCAGGACTCAAGATTTTGCCGATAAAAAGTGTCCATGCCTAATATATCGACTGCATCACAAAAAACCTTACTGGGTTCTGACCAGATCGTCACCAGTCCTTGTGCCCTGGCATCGCGCTGGAAACTGAAAAAAAGCTGTAAAGCGGCTGTATCGATACGTTGCAGCTGACTGACATCAATATTAACGGCCTGTCCCTCAGCCATCGCAGCAAGCAGTTGTTGATAAACCTCTGCGCACTGAGCAATGGTCAGTTGTTCACCACAGTCAATTTCTCTAATGCCGTTCAAGTCTGGCTCCTATGCCTTTGAGTAAAGAATCAATGCGAGATGTGTGAATGCGCTTGCTAATGCCGGTGGGTATCAAAACCGCGCTTGCAAATAACAAAGTGCCGTTTCAGGCCGCAAACGACAAGAATGTGGATAAAGCATCTTTATTCTGTCTCCGCTCTGGCGTTCAGCATCGCTATCATTAGATGTCGACATCAGCCCCCCGGCCCTGCGCCCTCGCACAAGCCTGCCATTATTTAGTTATCGGCTATCAACAGGAAAAGATGACATGACTTTTGATCCAGAGGCGAGATAACGGTTAACGGTCTCTAATCATGACGACGCGCTCGTAACCACATAGCGTTGGTGTGTTCATCATTTTCGCGCTGCTCGCGTTTTTGCTCTATGCGTTCTTCATCAGCACGGTAACGGGCCATGAGGGTATCGAGCGCCTGTTCTTTATTGCGGGCCTGCACCCAGTTCTGTTGCTGACGGTTTACCACCTGCAGGCTCTGATTGACCTGATGTTCCTGAGCCTGAATCGCCTGGTCCAGTTGTGCCAGAAAGCCACGCAGGTCCAGTGCTTTTTTTGCGGACATTTGCATCGGATCGCCCTGCCGGAAGCGGGACAGATATTCATCTCGGTATTGGATCAGTTCATCCAGCTGATTCTGCTCACGTTGCAGTAAGGCATTTTGCTCACCCAGTTTAATCAGTTCCGACTCGGTGGCCTTACGCGCCATATCAATCACCGGATTCAGTTTCCGTGTTCGACTCATAATCCGCTCAATTCGTCGTTAGCCTGATTGTTGCTCACTTTAAAACCGCCGGTTGCCCTCTATCACGGCCGGCGCTTGATTCTGTCCCTGATGGGGCTGGTTCTGCAACTGTTTACGCATATCCGTCACCTGCTGCAAACGCTGTACACTCTGCTGCCAGTTTACCGCTTGATCCATCCCTTGTCGCAACAACTGAACCAATGCAGGATACAAGGCAATGGCTTCATCAATCAGCGGATCGCTGCCACGACTATAAGCGCCAACACTGATGAGATCCTGATTCTGGCGGTAAGTCGAATAAATCTGCTTGAACTGTTGTGCCCGCTGCAGGTGCTCAGCATCGACTATCTGTGGCATGACACGGCTAATAGAAGCCTCCACATCAACCGCCGGATACTGTCCGGATTCCGCCAGCTGACGAGACAATACAATATGACCGTCAAGTATGGCTCGGGCGGCATCAGCAACCGGATCCTGCTGGTCATCGCCTTCGGTGAGGACGGTATAAATCGCGGTAATGGCCCCGCCACCGACGGGACCATTACCAGCCCGCTCCACCAGCTGTGGCAACAATGAAAACACGGAAGGCGGATAGCCCTTGGTCGCCGGAGGCTCACCAATAGCAAGGGCAATTTCACGCTGAGCCTGAGCAAAACGGGTCAGGGAATCCATCAACAGCAGGACCTGTTTGCCCTGATCGCGGAAATACTCGGCAATCGAAGTCGCCAGCATCGCCCCATGCAATCGCATCAGGGGGGAATGATCAGCGGGTGAGGCGACGACGACCGAACGGGACAGCCCTTCTTCACCGAGAATATCCTCGATAAATTCCTTTACCTCGCGGCCGCGCTCACCGATAAGCCCGACAACAATCACATCCGCTTCCGTGAAACGGGTCATCATGCCCAGCAGGACACTCTTACCGACACCACTGCCTGCAAACAGCCCCATACGCTGACCGCGTCCGACACTGAGCAATGCATTGATACTCTGAACCCCAACATCAAGATGTTGACGCACCGGCGAGCGTGCCAGAGGATTGACCGCTTCACCGTGTAACGGCATTTTATTGCGGACTTTGAGCGGCCCTTTGCCATCCAGCGGTTTGCCCGCGCCATCAACAACTCGACCGAGCATCTCATCACCCACGGGAACCTGGGAGTCACTTCGAATGGGACGGACTCTGGCATTGGGAACCAGGCCACGCATATCTCCTGTCGGCATCAAATAGAGGGTTTCGCCGGCAAAGCCGACCACTTCGGCTTCAATCGGTTTCTGACCACTGCCAAGCACTTCGCAGCGACTGCCGACCGGCGCCTGAAAGCCGACAGCTTCCAGCGTCAGGCCGACCATGCGGGTCAGGCGACCCTCCACCAGCACATCGCTGGTCAGATCGCTATCCAGTCGCTGCTGATATTCCTGCAGCTTCTGCTGCCAGCCAGACTGTCGCCTAGTGTCCACCATCCATATCTCCCCGCTCTTCCCCGAGCAGTTTGCTGATGACACTGTTGAGGCGGGCCTCGACGGTGGCATCGACCGTGGTATCGGCAGTTTCGAGTTTGACACCGCCACGGGTCATCAAGGGATCTTCAATCCATTGCCGTGAACTGTCTTCAGCTTCCATCGACAAGCCTTTGCGGATGATGGTCAGATCGTCAGGATGAACAAAGATTTTGAGCTTGCGATCACTGATAGGCAAGGCCTGCAGCGCCGCACGCATGGCGCCGATCACATGCTCCGGTTCCTGCTTGAGTTCCCGGCGGAGTAGCTGGCGGGTCATGGTAATAGCCAGATTGACCAGGTCCTGCTCAATCTCCTCATCGAGGTCGTTCAGCGGCTGTTCAAGATTAGCCAGGATCTGTTGCAGGTAGGCAATTTGCTGCTGAATATCTTTTTGACCGGCCTGCTGACCGGCTTCAAAACCGGCTTTATGACCTTCTTCAAAACCGGCTTTATAGCCCTCTTCCTGAGCCTGTTGCTGCAATGCTTCGATAGCTTTGACATCAAGCATACCGTCATCGCCTTCAACATCGCTGACCGAGACCATCCGCGGTGCTTCCCAGCGTTCAAAGGCATCGGCCAGTTCTTCCGCTGATAAAACATCCGTATGTCTGGTTACCAGCGTATCATCAGACGTAGTCATCGCCGGCTCCACCGCCCAGCATGATTTCCCCTTTATCGGCCAGGTTGCGCGCGGTCGCCAGAATCGCTTTCTGCGCACCCTCCACATCACTGAGTCTGACCGGGCCCATGGCCTCGAGATCATCACGCATCATTTCAGCAGCACGCTGTGACATGTTTCTGAGGAATTTCTCTTTCAGGGTGTCGTCGGCACCTTTCAATGCCAACTGCAGTTGGTCAGTTTGAATTTCACGCATCAGAGTCTGAATACTACGATCATCGACGTCATTGAGGTTATCAAAGACAAACATCAGATCTTCAATATTTTGCCCCAGATCCGGTTCGGATTCTTTGATTTTGTCCATGATCGCCGCTTCACTGGCACTGTCAAAGAAGTTGAGAATGTCCGCCGCGGTTTTCAGCCCCCCCACGGTGGTGGTCTGAGCGCCGGCATTACCGCTGAATTGTTTTTCCAGAATTTCGTTAAGCTCGGACAGGGCAGCAGGCTGAACACCATCGAGTGTGGCTATTCGTAGCATGATGGATGATTGGTCCCGCTCCGGGAACAATGACAATACTTCCGCAGCCTGGTCCGCATCGAGGAATGAGCAGACAATCGCGATGATTTGAGGATGCTCAAGCCGAATCACTTCATAGATACCGCGGGCATCCATCCATTTGAGTTGTTCCAGGCCATTGGTATTACTGCCAGACAGAATCCGATCCAGCAGACTACCGGCGCGGTCTTCACCCAATGCCCCCACCAGCATTTTGCGCACGTAATCATGGGAACCGATGCCCAGGCCGGTTTCCTGTTCTACTGTGCTGACAAAGCTAGTAAGCACATTCTGCACTTCTTCACGGGTGACATTCTGCAGGGTGGCCATGGCCTGCCCCACTTTCTGCACCTCTTTCGGGCTCATGTGCTTGAGCACTTCCGCTGCATCGGCCTCACCGATGGAGCGCAGAAAGACTGCTGCTCTCTCAGTACCGCTCAGTTTTCTGACTTCTTCAGCCATCAGGCATCACTCGCTGTCCAGTTCTTGACCACTTGTGCTACCAGCGCGGGATCTTGCTGCACCAGGCTACGAACATTACTCAATTGCTCTTCCATTTGGTCCGAGCCTTTTGCCAGTTTAGCAATCTCATCACTGCTGACGCCACTCTTATTGGACAGTGCCTGTTCAGCGGTCATGCCATCTTGATTGTTGCTGCTGGTCTCTGCCGGCACTTTTGCCATATCGCGGAAAGCCGGACGAATCACACCGAATATCAGGAATAAGACAACCAGCGCGCCGGCGACCTGTTTGGCCACGGTCCAGACCCAGGCCTGTTCCCAGATCGGTTTTTCCGGCAGCGGTTCCATACTCTCTGGCGCTGCGAAAGCGGCATTGACAATATTCAGGCTGTCGCCCCGGGCCTGATTGAAGCCGATAGCATCAGTGACCAGTGCATTGATCCGGGTCATTTCCGCTTCAGTCAGCGGCGTGGAGACCACATTACCATCGGCATCAACACTGCGGCGTTCATCAACCAGTACCGCCACACTCAGTTTTCTCACTTCGCCAGGCGCAGCCCGGGTATGACTGATGGTTCGATCCAGTTCAAAGTTACGGGTCGCACTCTTGGTTGACGACTCGGGACGGGGTGCCGGAATCGGATTACCTTCCTCGTCGACATTCGCGGTTTCTTCAGGCGCTACGCCGCCACCGGGAGGCTGATTGGTCAAAGCGCCCGGCACACCGACAGCACCGTTGGAACCAATACGCTCCTCTTCACGGATCTGCTCACTGCGCAGCGCCGTCATGTCGGGGTTGTAGCTCTCTTGAGTCTGCTCGGTCATGGTGAAATCAATATCCGCCACCACCTGGGCACGAACGCCATTCATACCGACAATCGGCGTCAGGATATTTTCGATACGACTGATGTACAGCTGTTCCACTTTCTGAGTGTATTCCAGTTGACTATCGCTGAGAGCGATGCCGGTTTCACGCTCGGGTTGTGTCAGCAGATTGCCACGCTGATCGACCACGGTGACATCGGCATTAGTCATATTGGGCACACTGGAAGCCACCATATGCGTGATTGCATTGACATGCCCTTGTTCCAGGGTTCGACCGGCGTAAAGATTGACGACAACTGAGGCGGTGGGATCTTTACGATCACGGACAAACACCGATTGTTTGGGAATCGCCAGATGTACACGGGCACTTTTGACGTTGTTCAGTTCCGTGATGGAACGTGACAGCTCCTCTTCCAGCGCGCGTTGATAGCGGGCCCGCTCGATAAACTGACTGGTACCGAAACCCTGATCCTGATTCAGCATTTCCATACCCTGAGAGGTGCTGCGGGGCAGGCCTTCTGCCGCCAGACGCATACGCAGATTCTGGACTTCACCTGCCGGGACCATCAGTGCGCCGGTGGTCGGCTCCAGTTTGTAGTCCACCCCCATTTGCTGTAGGACATCAACCACTTCGGTCGATTCCTGTGGCGCCATGTTGGAAAACAACACCTGATACGACGGTGTCTGTGACCACATCAATACCCAGCCACCCAATGCAATACTGGCCGCAATCGCCAATAGAAACAGCATCTGTTTGACCACCGGTTGACGGGTGACATTATTCTGCATCGCCGCCAGCGGCGTGGTGGGCCGTGGGCTGGGGGCATTCATATTGGCTTGGTTGGCAGTAGTGGCCGGTGCGTTTTCCATGGCTTTCTCTAAATTAGACTAAACAGCTTAAATCGACATGCGCATCACTTCCTGATACGCCTCTACCATTTTGTTACGGACCTGCAGGGTCGCTTCGAAAGCCA
Source organism: uncultured Methylophaga sp. (assembly GCA_965229455.1). Taxonomy (GTDB): domain Bacteria; phylum Pseudomonadota; class Gammaproteobacteria; order Nitrosococcales; family Methylophagaceae; genus Methylophaga. The sequence goes on along the minus strand of OZ245877.1, from coordinate 585,848 downwards.
CACTGGCTTTTTGTGATGCAATCATGACTTCGGCCAGACTGACGTTAGGGTCACCCATTTCAAAAGCCGTTTTCAGATCACCGGAGTTCTGCTGTAACTCATTGACCTGACCCACCGCATTTTGCATCACCTTGGAAAAATCCACCCGATCGCTGCTTTGAGCGTCCTGCGGCGGCTGCGGTGTAACGTTGTCATTGGCCTGTGCCTGCATCGCACGCATCTGCGTTAAAAGCTGGTTCGGATCAATCGCGTTAATCATGAATCTCTCCCCCCGGGGATAAAAAGGACTGATGGACACTGCATGTCACTATGCAGACTTCTTGCCAGTTTTATCGGGCACATCGACACCCTGATCACGGAAACGGGCAATCTTGTAGCGTAGTGTACGTTCGCTGATACCCAGCTCTCTGGCGGTGAGGCGGCGGCTGCCCTGGTTTTTCTCCAGCACGTCGAGAATATGACGCTGCTCCTGGCTGCGCAGGTCCTGTGAATCAGGCATCGCAGAAACCGTCGCTGATGAGTCGACCCTGGCAGGGCTTTGTTCTGCACCAGATAGCGCTTCAAAGGCGATGTCCTCAGCCTTGAGTGTCTCTCCGTTTTGCAGGATCAGCGCCCGCTGCAGCACGTTGTCAAGCTCACGCACATTACCGGGCCAGCTGTGTGATACCAGCTTGTCACGGGCAGCCTGGTCCAGGACCGGTGCTACGCGTCCATTCTGAGTCGCATGTTTGCCTAACAGTCTTTGTGACAGAGCCAGAATATCGTCACGCCGTTCACGCAGGGGTGAAATCTGCAACGGGAAAACATTCAGGCGATAAAACAGATCCTCACGGAAGCGACCGGCTTTGACCTCATCCCGTAACGTCCGGTTGGTGGTAGCCAGCACCCGTACATCCAGCGACAGCACTTTGCGTCCACCGATACGTTCGACTTCTTTTTCCTGCAGTACGCGCAGCAATTTCGCTTGCAAAGCCAGGTCCATTTCCGAGATTTCATCAAGCAGAATGGTGCCATGATTGGCCTGCTCGAATTTACCGGCATAAGCCTGGCTGGCGCCGGTAAAAGCCCCTTTTTCATAACCGAACAGGGTCGCCTCCAGCATGTTTTCGGGAATTGCCGCGCAGTTAATCGCCACGAAAGGTTTGTCAGCCCGTGGCGAATGGCTGTGAAGGAATCGAGCCAGCACCTCTTTACCAGTACCACTTTCCCCGTTGATTAGTACGGTGGCGTCGCTGTCGGCGACACGCTTGGCCAGCGCCTGCAACTCTCTGGAGACACGTGATTCGGCGACCATATCGCCTTCATCCTGTCCCAACTGGCTGACATAACGCTGTACCCGGCCCAGTAATTCGTCAGCCTCAAAGGGTTTCAGCAAATAGTCCGACGCCCCTTGATGCATGGCTTCTACGGCACTCTGGACGGTACCGTAGGCGGTCATCATCACCACCGGCAGATCCGGCATCATGGCTTTCGCTTTTTTCAGCAGTGTATGGCCGTCCATCGGCTGCATCTGCAGATCACTCAGCAGCAGACTGACCGGCTGACTGGCGATAGTATCCAGGGCTGACTGACCATGCTCCATGCCCGTGACCTGATAGCCAGCCAGTTCCAACGTGTCGCATAGCGCGCCACGCAGATTGGCATCGTCTTCGACGACCAGAATAGTGGACTGATTCATGAAACACACTCCTGTTGAACTGCCGCTGAAGTATCGGCTTGACTGGTTGACTGGTAAATTGGCAGGCGCAAACCAAAGGTGCTGCCTTCGCCTTCATCGCTCTCAATCCAGAGCTCACCTTTATGCGCCTTGGCAATCGACTGCACGACGGCAAGGCCCAGACCGGTGCCGTTGGCGCGGGTGGTATAAAACGGGGTCAGGATTTTGTCACGGTCTGCCTCGCTGATACCGGGGCCGTTATCTTCAACACTGATATCAATCCAGGCCCGGTTATTGTCTTCAATAAATTCGGCAAAGATGCGGATGATGCCGCTATCACCACAGGCCTGGCGGGCATTGTTGAGCAGATTGTTGATGGCACTGGCCAGTGCCGCCTGACTGCCATAAACATGACCGTCGTTGACGTGGTTATGAATACTGATCTGAAACTGCTCGGATTGTGGCTGTGACTGGAATTGCTGCAGTACTTCGTCCAGCAGGCTGGTAATCGCCACCGGTGAAGTCGAGGCCATGCTGCCACGGGAGAACGCCAGCATGTCACGTACCAGTTGTTCCATATGGGTCAGACTGTGCTTGAGGCGACCGGCAAATCGTTGTCTGATATCTGGCTCGCTGTCTTCTTTCAGCAGTGGTGCCAGATAGAGCAGGGCCGAGGACAAGGGCGTTCTGATCTGGTGGGCCAGTCTGGCTGCAACTTCACCCATGGTGGAGAGTCGCTGCAGATGCGAGACTTTATTTTGCAGGGCACGGGTTTCCGTCACATCCTGCAACAGAATAATCTGCCCCGGTTCGCTGCCCATCGGACTGGTAGAAATATGCACCAGGCGGCCGTCACGTAAGGATACATCGTGACCATCGCCGGGCTGTGGACTGAAAGCGCGATCAATGATGTGGATCCAGCGCTCACCTGACAGTGGCTCACCCAGCAAATCAATCGCTGCCGCGTTGGCTTCCTGGACAATGCCTTCCCCATCGATAACAACCACACCAGCGGGCAAAACCTCAAGCAGACGGCTGTGGCGGTTAGCCAGTCTATCTGCCTGCTTTTGGTCTGTACTGGGTTCGCGCTGCCAGCTCTGGTCAACAGGCTGCCAGAATTGCTCTGCCTGTTTTAGTGCCGAAGCACGGCCGACCGGTGGACGCACGCTGTCGGTTTTTGAGGTCGATAGTTTCAGGTTCATGTTGACTGCTCCCTTTGGCATGATGCCGTTTAACAGGGAGTTAGCAATTACTATGCCTGAAACTTTTTCCTTTTAATTACAATCACTTATAAACTTAAACCTCACACCAGTCAAAAGCCCGACGCTGGCAGCAAAGGCTTATTCACCGTCTCGCTGAATCCCGTACTTACGCATTTTCTCCACCAGGGTGGTCCGGCGCATTTTAAGTTTCTGTGCCGCATGGGCGACGACACCCGCAGCCTCATCCAGTGCCTGTTTGATCAGCATGTATTCAAGATTGGCAAGATGCTCTTTCAAGTCAAGCCCCTCTTCGGGGAGACTCTCAAGCGATTCAGCAAGATTAGCTTCTGTAGACTGATCAGCCGGTTTGGCCACCGTCTCAGGCAGGTTACGCGCCGTGTCGGCCTGGGGCACCGCGTTAATGATCGCGGTGATTTGTTCGGGCAGGTCATCGCCTTCCAGCTGATATTTAGCGGGCAGGTCATCATAGTCGACCGTCGCGTAGGGATAGAGAATCACCAGTCTCTCCACCACATTGGCCAGCTCTCGTACATTACCCGGCCAGCTGTAACGGCACAGGGATGTCATCGCTGCCTGGGTTAATTTCACCGTGCCACGGTTTTCATGCTCAATACGCTTGATCAGTTCATTGACCAGCAACGGAATATCTTCCGGCCGTTCTCTGAGTGCCGGCATTTCAATCGGGAATACATTCAGGCGGTAAAACAGATCTTCACGGAAACGGCCATCGGAAATGTGTTCTTCCAGGTTACGGTGAGTCGCCGCGATGACCCGAACATTGGCAGTCTGTGTTTTGTTGCTGCCAACACGCTCAAAGGTACGTTCCTGTAAAACGCGGAGCAGTTTCACCTGCATCGGTAAGGGCATGTCGCCGATTTCATCCAGAAACAGCGTGCCTCCCTCAGCCAGCTCGAAACGGCCTTTGCGTGCCGTAATCGCCCCGGTGAAAGCGCCCTTTTCGTGGCCAAACAATTCGCTTTCCAGTAATTCGCCGGGAATGGCACCACAGTTGACTGGTACAAAGGGTTTGTCACGTCGGCTGGAAAAATGATGCAGATTGCGGGCAACGACTTCCTTACCCGTACCCGACTCACCCAGGATCAACACATTCGCCTCGGAATCAGCCACCTGGTCAATCATGCGCTGAACCTGTTTTACCGCCCGGCTGTTGCCGACCAGAGAGCGGAACAGACTGCCATTACTGGTTTCCTGTCTTTGCGACTCACCACGATAAATGGTGGCTTGCTGCAGGGCGTTACTCAGTTGCGGGTATTTAATCGGGAAACGGAGAGAACCGATAGTACCGGGAAACTCAATAGTTTCGGTATCGGGTAAATCCAGGGTAAAAACCGGAACGCGGGCTTCGTGGTTGACCAGTTCCCGCAGGAGCTGTTTAGTAGTGTGGCGATTTCCACAATCGCCAATTATCGCCATCACGATATCGTTGAGGTTGTCGATTTGATCGAACCAGACTTCCGGCTCATCAATGATCACCGGCTGACAATTCACGAATTCAATTAAAGTCGATAGCATCTCGCGCCGATCAGTGTTTTCTTCCACTACCAGCACATGATTTCCACTCATACTTACTCCAGCCTTGCTCTCTGATCGACGATATTGAATCGCTTCTTTTCAAGGATGGAGTTAAGCATTTTTACAGGGATATTGTCAAAAAAATGACAGGGCTACTTGTGTGGTTATGCGGTTTGCACCAGGCTTACGATGACTGATAGGCAGCCACTGCTTTACGGTTCTTGTTGAGACCCCGGAGTTCTGTTTGCAGGCTTTGCTGGGCTTGGCGGCAAAGCTGTTCCAGCTGTTGATTCTGTGCAATCATTGTTTCAACTACAGCACGCACATCCAGCGTCTGTTGTTCAGCATCGAGAGGGAAGCACTGCTGCAATAAATCTGTTCGCTGTTTTTGAAACTCGGATAGACCGGACCATTGACCCGCCTCGGCCATTTGCAACATGGTGCTGGTGAGATCAGCAGCACGCTTGAGTTGAATGAGCTTAGTCTGCGTCATCAGTGATATTCAGCAGGAATATTATCCCAGCCCGCTTTCACTTCCTGCAGCAGGGTAATGACCTCATCAATGATGGCAGGATCATTACTGACATTCGCTTCCAGCAACCGTCGGCCCATGTACTCATAGAGTGAGTCCAGATTCGCGGCGATATCGCCACCCTTGTCGGCATCCAGACTGGTGCGCAGTCCCTGAATGATATTCATACCCCAAGTGATCTGGCGGCTTTTTTCAGCGATTTCATTGCGGGCAATACAGCCCTTGGCTGTTGCCAACTTAGACAATGCGCCTTCCATCAACATCTGGATAATACGGTAAGGTGAGGCGTAATTGACTTCAGATTCAACTGCCGTGCGACCGTAACCTTCCATTGCCTTTTTATTGATCATGGACTGCGTCATTTCAAGGACTCCCCTTTATTGATTTGCTGCCGGCAATGAAGCCAGCTGTTGCAAAAGAAAATCACCGGTATTACTAAGCTCACTGACCAGCGTATCCAATGCGGTAAACTGGGATCGGATGCGGGTCTCCACAATCTCCAGCCTGGCTTCCAGCCTTAACTCATCATCTTCCAGCCGGTCCAGTTGCGTGTTCAAGCCTTCTTCACGGGCATTAATCAAACCGTTATCAGCAAGCCAGCCGTCAGCAATGGATTCCATTCTTGCCGCATAACCTTCATCTTCTGCCGCAAAAAGATTGACGAAAGAATTGAAGTCAGTATTGAGTTTTTCGCTGACCGTGGCTTCATCAACCTCCATTACACCGTCTTCATTGACTGAGACACCGGCTTCAATCAAATAGCGAAAGGAGGAACCGCCAATTTCAGAACCGGCATTGAGCACATCGGACAATGCCTGTTCGATACTTAACAGAGTACTGTCTGCTTGTAACTGACCACTACGCTGATTATTGACTTCAGTTCGCAGTGCATTATAGGCCTCGGCAAACTGGTTCACAGACTCGAGTATCGCCTCATCGTCACGAGTCACATCAAGACTCGCGGTCCCTACACTTTTTGCCGTAAAGCTAATGCCATCTATTGCATCAGAGATGGTGTTACTACTGCTGGTCACTGTAAAGCCATCTATTTCGACCACTGCATCAGAGGCTGTAGAAATGGAGGTCGCGTAATTGGTGCCGCCTGAAACATAAGTCAAGGCCGATAAGCCGGCATTATCACCGTCATTACCATCACCATCGCCAGTGACTGTAACCGACAACGCATTATCCGTACCGGTTTCATTGGAGGACACAACCAGTCGCGCTCCATCGTCACTGTTAACGATGGAGGCTGTGACGCCGGTGTTATCACTGGCTTCATTAATCGCGGTACGGATACTGGCCAGTGAATCGCCAGCACCCACATTGATGCTGAAACTCTCACTGCCCACAGAAAGGTTGAGGGTGCCGCTGCCTATCGCGGTATTGCTGTCTGCAAACGGTCCAAAGGCCACCTTGTCCCGCTCGGCCAGGGCTTGAACATCCACAGCATAACTACCAGCCAGCGCTTCGCTGCCAACTGTGGCAGTGAACACACTTTCGTTGCTTGAAGTCCCCTGAAACAGCTTGAAGCTGGAGGCACTCCCCAGAGAAGCCATGGCAGACTGAAAATCAGAAATTTTACTTTTCAGCGAACCATAGGCGCTAATCTGGGCGTTGACCTGGGCCTGCTCATTCTGGACCCGGTTAATTGGCCGTCGTTCCAGCGCCACTAACTGGCTGACAATGCTCTCGACATCAAGACCGGAGCCGATACCCCCTGCTCTAATGGCCATGTCTACCCTCCAAATTCACTTTGCGTTCAAGTTTTACTGCAAATCTCAGGCCAATCAAACCTTGACTTCTAGTAAAATTCCGCGGTATTTGTCCGCCGCATTGCGGGCATCAAGCAACTCCTGTGATGGAATCTGCCTGACCACTTCATCTGTTTCGGAGTCAATAACCTTAACGACGGTATCTCCACTGTTTTCATCTACTGTGAACTGCAAACTCCGGTTGAAGTTCTGCATGTAGTCGTTGAGTTCAGCGACCTTTTCCTGCAGAGCCTCAGCACGTTCTTGCCGCTGTGTTTCTTGCTGCTCCAAGCTTTCAGACGTGGCGGAAGCGGTTTGTTGCTTCTCTGAGACGACAAAAGCAGGACCCACTTCCGTGGTGGCCTGCTGCTTCGTTTCAGCTTGCTTTGGCAACGTCGGTAGGCTTGATTGCACTAATAATTCGTTATTAGCCATCTTACCTGCTCCTTGTTAACCGGGACATCCCGGAGCAGCGCTCCGGGAACCCGATTACTCAGCTTAACCCAGCAAACTCAGGGCGGCCTGTGGCAGCGTATTTGCCTGAGCCAGAATGGATACACCAGCCTGCTGCAGAATCTGCGCACGGGTCAGATTAGCAGTTTCCGCTGCAAAGTCAGCATCTTCGATACGACTACGTGCGGCTGTCAGGTTCTCTGCATAGTTCTGCAAGTTAGAGATAACAGCTTCGAAACGGTTCTGAATCGCACCGTAGGTGGCACGGGCTTCGTTGACGTCATCGATATCACTACTCAGATTACCCAGCGCAGCCGATGCTGCAGCAGTGGTTGAAACATCAATGGTACCGGTCGCTGTCAGGTTGGCAGCAAAGGCGTTAATGCTGGACAGGTCATCCAGTGTGATAGAGATACGGTTGTTGGACGCACCGGAAGCACCTACCTGGAAGCCGACTGTGCCACCACCGCTCAGCAGATCCACGCCATTAAAGTTGGTGGTCGCCACGATACGGGAAATCTCCTGAGTCAGCTGATTAACCTCAAGCTGCAGACCCGATGCATCACCGACAGTGTCATTTGAAGCCTGTACCGCGATTTCACGAATACGTTGCAGGTTGTTGGCAATTTCACCCAGGGCACCTTCAGCAGTCTGACCCAGAGAGATACCGTCACCGGCATTACGAACTGACTGGTTGATACCACGGATATCACGGGTCAGCTGACCAGCGACAAACAGACCTGCCGCGTCATCTTTGGCGCTGTTGATACGCAAACCGGATGACAGTCGCTGCAGTGAGGTGTTCAGTGCATTTTGAGATTCATTCAGGTTTCTTTGAGCATTCAAAGAAGAAACATTGGTATTGATGATAAGTGCCATGACTTTCTCCTAACCGGCAGCACTCTATATTTATTAAGTGAGTGCTGCTTTGTTGACTTTGGCAGATATACATTACTGATGTATTTACCGCCTCCGAAAACAATAACGGCAGGAGAAACAGTTTCTTTAATAAAAAATACAAAGATCTTTTAATGTCATGGCCACTCAGCAGTCAGGCTTGTTTCTTGATTAGCTCGCGATTAACCCTGCAACAGCGTCAAGGCGTTCTGAGGTAACGTATTCGCCTGCGCCAGGATCGAGGTACCTGCCTGTTGCAGAATCTGAGCACGGGTCAATTTTGCCGTCTCGGCGGCAAAGTCGGCATCTTCGATCCGACTACGGGCTGCCGTCAGATTTTCAACATAGTTTTGCAGGTTGGAGATCACGGCCTCAAAGCGATTCTGCACCGCGCCATAAGTCGCTCGCGCACCGTTAACGTCATCGATGTCACTGCTCAGATTTGAAAGGGCAGCAGACGCCGCAGCAGTGGTAGAGACGTCAATAATACCGGTCGCGGTCAGATTGGCTGCGAAAGCATTAATGCTGGTAATGTCATCCAGTGTTACTGAGATCTGATTGCTGACATCACCTGATGCACCCACATGGAAGTTGACAGTTTCACCACCGCTCAACAGGAATCGACCGTTAAAGTTGGTGGTGGCTACGATACGGGAAATTTCCTGCGTCAATTGATCCACTTCCAGCTGCAGACCGGCAGCATTACCGACGGTATCATTGGAAGCCTGAACCGCGATTTCACGAATACGCTGCAGGTTGTTGGCGATTTCACCCAACGCGCCCTCTGCGGTCTGGCCCAGAGAAATACCATCAGCCGCATTACGAATCGCCTGATTATTACCTCGAACATCGCGAGTAATTTGGCCGGCAACAAACAGCCCGGCAGCATCATCCTTGGCACTGTTAATGCGGAGACCGGATGACAGTCGCTGCAGTGACGTATTCAGATCGCTCTGAGATTCATTCAAATTGCGCTGTGCATTCAACGACGCAATATTGGTGTTAATGATCAAAGCCATGACTTTACCCTCTTAAATGGTTAGCTATGCTGTTGTTTTCCACGTCAGCACGTGGGCACAGACTGGGTAAAGCACGATACGTGCCACTAACTCCTAAATGATTGTTTTAAGGTCTTTTCCGCTTTCAGACGATCTGCTTCAAATGCAGCAGTGGCAAGGGATGAGAACCACTCGTCAAGATGCTCTTCAAGCAGGTAATGCTGTTTAACCCAGGCTTTCAAGTCGTCACCGGCCTGCTGTAAAGCTGACGGATCGGCAAGGATTTGCCGGATTGCCGCCAGCCAGTCTGCCTTGTTATTGGCGACCCGGATAACGGGGGCATCATTGGTCTGGTAGGGGAAAATATCCGAGCAGACTACCGGCCAGCCGAGAATGCCGTACTCCAGTAGTCTCAGATTACTCTTAGCGATATTGAAATCATGCTCTTCCAGTGGTGCTACGGCCAGATCCAGGTTTAGCGAAGCCAGCTTCTGGGGATAGTTTTCAATATCAACGAAGGCATGTTCTTCCTTGATATAAGGTTTGATTTCTTCCGGACACATGCCGAAAAATATCCAGTCTACTTCCTCTGCTGTTTCCTTCACCACATCAATGATGATTTCTAAGTCTCCCTGGTGCTGCTGGGCGCCAGCCCATCCCACCCGTGGCCTGGCTGACTGCTGCCTGAGGCTTTGCAATTCATTCCAGGGATCTATCCGCAAACGGTTAGGAATAATTGCGATGTCCTGGATCATATCCCGACACATTATCGCTAGCGGCTCAGTAGACACTATCAAACGGTCACAATAACCGAGGGCTTTGCGCAAACGGCTTCTGGCATCGCGGAATGCCGCTTTCATTTTTTTATACTGAGAACTTTTTTCAGGCAAATCGTGTAACAGATCGTCAAGCAGAAAAATAATCTGTGTTTTTGGTATGAATTCACGAAACAGACGAATCGTTTCGATATCCGTATCACTGATGCCGTTCTGGAAAACGACTGTGTCAGGTTGTAGCCGGGCCATTTCCGGTATATTGAGATGTCGTTCGCCGACTTCACACATCGCCATGCCTGACTGCGATAGCGCGGCGAAGGGCTGTTTCATTCGGTATTCGCCAGAGCCCCCCTTGATGGGGACACCATAGACCCGTAACCTCAGGTGGGTGTCCAGATCCCAGTTCAAAGGCGCATCAATATCGATCGCACAATGACGAAAGCGCAGACTCAGGTTGGGGTTGTAGGCGGGATCAAAAGCCAGTTTTGGTAACCAGCGATTAAGCATATAGCGCTGTTCCTGGCGGGTACGAATGACTTTGTCTACTTCCCCCTGCCAGTCATTGTAGAATTTGATTTCGCTCTTTTCCGCCACGCTGGTACTGCCGTGATGAACGACCATGGCGAATGGGGTATAAACAATCCGGTATCCCATTTCGCTCACTCGCAAACACAAATCAACATCGTTAAACAGCACGGCCAGGTTCTCGGCATCCATTCCATTGACAGCCTGGTACACCGATTTACGGACTAACATCACCGCGGCAGTGACTGCGGAGAAATTCTGGTCGAGTCGTGCCCGTTCCATATGACTGCTGTCGTGCATACAGAGCATATTGGCATAGGGGTGATCGGCAATCGTTGCCATACCCAGAATCACCCCAACATGCTGAACACGGCCCGAGCCGGGATACAGCAAGCGGGCACCGACAATGCCGACATCATCTCGCAGACCGTGATTTAACAGCCTATCCAGCCAGTCAGGTTGAATGACTTCGGTATCGTTATTGAGCAACAACAGGTATTCACCGCTCGCCTGCTCAGCCGCCCAGTTATTCATTTCGGAGAAGTTGAAAGGTTTATCGAAGAACAGAATACGAACACGCTGCGGATAACGGGCAGAGAGTTGCTTGTAGTAATCCAGCGTGTCCGGGTCGCTGCTCTGGTTATCAACCACCAGCACTTCATAATTCTCATAACGGGTTTTATCGAGGAGGCTCTCAACACAGGGTTGCAGGTATTCCACTTTGTCCCGCGTGGGGATGATAATGCTGACTTTCGGTTTGCTCTCATGCTGATAAAGCACACGATAACTGTTATCCACATAGCCAGGCTCAATTTTTACCGCGATATCCTGCCGCTTGAAGTGCTGATACAAAGCCTCTTCGCCCGTCCTGGAATCAAACGGACGATCCACCTGGCTGCTCTTATGTGTCAATACATCAGCGATATGGTGGAAAGCATTTTCACCAAAGTGATCGAACCAGCGTAAGGCCAAATCATAGTTTTCAGCACCCGGGAGCGCTTGCAGGCCACCCAACTGGGCCAGCTGGCCAGCCGGTACCCAGCTGTTGCCGATATAAGGAGAGGCTCTCAACAGGTCAAGATTAAAGTCAGGCTTAAAACGCGGATAGCTTCGTGTGCCGGCTTCATCAATGCGGTCATCATCGGTGTAGAAGAAGGTTCTCGCAGGGTGCAGATTGATCGCATCGGCAATTTTTGCCAGCGAATGCGCACTGAACTGCATACCGGGTTCAATAAATGAGATCCAGTGTAACGGTTCACGACTGACTTCCTCATGCAAAATTCGATAAGGGTCTTCGCCGGCCTGTAGCGTTCGCCAGTGAAGGAATTCAGCTTGCTCGAAGACAGGATCAGGCGCCGGTGACCCCGAAATCACGGTCAGTTGCCAGCTTTTCAACAACTGACCCGCAAGAGAATCAATCGTGTCCGCCAATAGCACTTCTTCGCCCGGCAGAACGAACATGAAGCAATGCATGATGGGTTGCTGTGGCCAGTGCAAGACCATCCGCTCGGCCAGCACCTCGGCATCCACTTCACGTAACTCATGTTTGCGAATCCAGTTACGATACTCATCAAGCTCAATCAATTGTCTGATCTGGGTTTTACATTCCTGCATCAAGGCTGACTGCTGATCAGCGTCAAGCTGCTCGTTAATCAAGGTGTAAAGGCTGTAAAGTTCACGTCGACGTTTTCCACCACCGATACCTGCGCTTTTATTGATTTTTTCAATAGCGTTCTTAATCAGATGTTCCGACGCTTCCAGAAGAAACAGTTCCTTATCCGTACGGCTGAGTTGCCCCAGTTGCCCTGAAGACATCAGCGTGCGGATAACTTCCGGCAGGGATTGCGAAGATAGTTCAGCAAAACGCCTCGCCAGCGCCATTGGTGTGTCAGCAATCTGATTGTCTGAAGAAGCTTTATTACGCGCATACTCTGACACTGTAATAGGCTTTCCGCCTGCCGCGCGGGTGTTGTCCCCCAGTACATGGTAAACCTCTCGCAACAGCTTATGTGCAAGCTCGTTGTCAGCATCCAGCTCCACCACTTCCAGCAAAATCAGGTAAACCAATACGGCGGCGAAATGAAATTGCTGCAAATATTTTTTTTCAATATCAATAGCCGATTGCGCCAGACGTAGCTTCGCCGCGACAATGTCTTCGACACTTAACTGCTGATCATCACTCAATGCCTGATTACGCAGGTTCACCGCTCTGAGAACACTGATCACGGTCTCATAAGAACCGGCATAAGCATGCTGGCCGGGATTCTGGACACTGATATTGCCGCCATGGATACGGTATTCGGTGAGCTTGTCATCCAGCCGCACCAATTCATAATGCTCCAGCAGGCGCAGCCAGTGATCGAAATCCTGTACGTACTGCAAAACCGGGCTGATCAGGCCGACGTCATCAAACACTTTTTTTCTGACCAGCGCTGACGGCGCATTCAGGAAATTGCCCTGCAACAGCTGTAGCCGTAAATCAAATACCGGTGTTGAAAAAGGCAGGCTGACAGGGACACGCTGCCCCTCTTTGTCAATCGCATAAACATCACTACAGACGGCACCTACCGACTGATTCTGTAGAAGATAATCGACCTGAACCTGGAGACGATCGGGCAGCATGCGGTCATCGGCACCCAGGTAGGCAATATAATCACCTTTCGCCAATGAAATGCAGTGATTGAGCGTGTTGCCGATACCACGATTGGCTGCTGCAGCCACAAAGTGGAAGCGATCCGGGTAGTCACGTTGATAGGCCTCCAGCAACGCGGGTGAGTTGTCTGATGAGGCATCATCAACAACAATAATCTCCCAGTTGGTATAAGTCTGATGAAGCACCGACTCGATCGCCTCACCAATATACTTTTCGTAGTTATAACTGGGTATGCAAACGCTGACCAGGGGTCGCTGTTGTTGTGACATTTGCCCTCTCCGGGTCCTGAATTTAGAAATGATGTTAGTTACTATGCTCTCGGATGGTCTGCAACATGTGTTCCACCTGCTGCGGATAATACGCCAACAATCCCGGGAAAACCGGCAGACTGAGCACTTGTTGCGCCAGCGCTTCGGTCACTGGAAAATCCCCTTTTTGCCAAAGACCGTTGAAGGCACCACTGAGATGGGGGGGAATGGGATAATGGATCTGGGTGCCTACCTCCGCTTGATGCAGCGCTGTCTGCAGTTCCTGCCGTCGGGGCGTTCGCAGCACATACAGATGCCAAACCGGACTGTTTCCATCCTCTACTGAAGGCAGAATAAGGTCTGGGCATGCCGATAATTCCGCAGAGTAATAGTTGGCTATCGTTCGTCTTTCCTCATTCCAGCTATCAAGCCAGTTCAGTTTCACCCGCAAAAACGCAGCCTGCATTTCATCCAGCCGCGAGTTACAACCGGGCAAATCGTGATGATACTTTTCAGCACTGCCATAGTTAGAGAGAGTCCTTACCGTCTCAGCCAACACAGGATCATTCGTGACCACAGCGCCGCCATCACCAAGTGCACCCAGATTTTTACCGGGATAAAAACTAAACGCTGCTGCATCCGCCAGACTACCGGCCGGTTGATTATGATATCGGGCTCCGTGTGCCTGGGCCGCATCCTCAATCACTCTTAAGCCGCGCTCGCGGGCAAGCTGATTGATTGTATGCATCTCCGCTGGCTGGCCATAGAGGTGGACGACAATAATCGCTTTGGTTCTGGCACTTATCGCAGTTTCGATCCGGGACGGATCAATATTGTAAGTTGTGGGCGTGGGCTCAACGGGGACCGGTCTTGCTCCTACCTGCTCCACCGCCAGCCAGGTGGCAATAAACGTATTGGCCGGTACAATGACCTCATCACCCGGACCGATGTTCATGGCTTTAAGAATCAAAACGATGGCATCAAGGCCATTCCCGACACCGATACAATGCTGTGATTGGCAGTAGGCGGCAAACTCTGCCTCAAAGGCGGCCAGTTCCTGCCCCATGATAAACCAGTTAGTCTTCATGACTCGCTGGTAGGCCTGGTCGAGTTCTTCACGGCATTGAAGATGGGTCAGACTGAGATCAAGAAACGGCAGTGCCCTCATTTTTTGTCCTTCACTGCTGCCACAAACTCATCATAGTCTCTGAAGTAATCATGCTCGTCATAAAGCTCGGAGGCGAGCACCATACATACAGAGCCGGAAGAAAAATTATCAATCGTCCGCCACATCATTGACGGCACATAGAGACCATAATAAGAGCGGTTAAGGTGAAAGCGCTTTTGCTGCTTGCCATCATCAAGCACCACATCAAAACTCCCCGACATGGCCACAATGAGTTGTTGCAACTGCTTGTGCGCATGAGACCCGCGTTCGCTGCCACCCGGGACATCATAGGTGTAATACACCCGCTTGATATCAAAAGGGATATGGTTATCACTCTCAATAAAGGTCAGGTTGCCACGGGGGTCATGGATCCGGGGCAAATCGATAATCCGACATCGCTCAATCGACATGGTCTTGTTCCTGTGTTGTCGCCTGGTTTAAATAACGCACGATCCGGGCCGGATTACCAGCCACCAGCGCATAGGCTGGAACATCCCTGGTCACAACAGCGCCTGCAGCGACCATCGCATGCTGGCCAATCGTAAGTCCAGGCAGAATCGTCGCATTGGCGCCGATTGACGCACCTTGACGCAGCTGCGTTTGCGGAAATTCTGTTGGATAAACCTTGCTGCGCGGGAAAGGGTCATTGGTGAAAGTGGCATTAGGGCCGATGAATACATCAGACTCGATTCTTAGACCATCCCATAACTGCACCCCGCATTTCACGGTCACCCTATCCCCGACCACAACGTCGTTCTCGATAAAAACATGGTCGCAGATATTACAATCACGGCCGATCGTTGCGCCGGGAAGAATATGGCAAAAAGCCCAGACTCGGCTGCCGTCACCAATATTATCCGGTGCCTCCACCAGTGCGTGGGAATGAATCAATGTATCGGCCATCTTTTATCTTTATCTCTGTTGACTGAGCTATTGTCGAAGCTGTGCTGGAACAGATCCTGCAAAGTATTCTTTCCCGTACTTTACTGGTTTCGCCATGGACAGCAAACAATACGATTTTTTCATACTACAAAGTTCGACCGCGGCAGGTCATGCCCTGAATGAGTTTCTGCGTGCTCATCCAGCAATTAATATGCCTGACCGAGAACTGGTCGATCGCGCCTTCGAGAGTCAGCAGGATGAGATCTTGATTTCACCTGAGTACTTCCCCGGCTGGCCTAATGAATATCAGCATGGCTTTCTGCTTCACGCAAGGGTTCAGCTTGAAGAAAACATCCCCCAGCGTGTCGCAAAACTATGCAAAAACCGGCTGTTTCTGCAATTGGTGAGGGATCCGATTGATGTGATTACGGCCTCTCACAAACGTTACATTCAAATGAACGTTTTCAAAGATGTCGCAGCACAACTTAAACTGCCAGGTTACCGCGAAAACGTGCCCATACGGAGCCCCGAAGAAGTCTATGACTGGCTCAAACCAAGACTGTTTTATTATGCGCAGGGACAACGGTTCGCAGCAGATTTTGACCATTACCAGTTAGTTGACGGCAGTGAAATGTGGCCGAATAAAGTCGACGCCACCATGAGACAACTTTATGAACATCTGGATGTCGATACGCACTTTTGTACACCGTTTTTCAAAAAAGATTTTCACGGCCTGCTACAGAGAGCACTGGAATTCTCAGTCACTGACCTTGAACTGTATGGCTACCGGCTGCCATTGAAACTCGACATACATGATCCCGACAAAGCCGGACTACTGGGGCGGTCGTATCATGTTGAGATTGCTCATTGCCGCCACTCTCTGCCGGTACTGGGAAAAGAGGACAAGGAAGTGGCACTGGCGCTGATCACGACTCAGGCGCAATGGCTTGGTCTGCCAGTTAAACTCCGTCAATACCTGCTTCGCGAAAATATCCTGCAACAAGCGCTTGAAGAGGAAATTCTGCCAACCTGGAAAACGGTCTATCACTTCATTAAACAAAGCATAGAACATCAGTGGGTCAGAGACTTACCACCAGCGCTGATTCAACGCATGCAATCAGAGTTGAGCGCCGACTATGACAAGCTGTTTAAGCAGCGTCCCGAGCTGGAAACACTGTGGACATCCTGGCAATCGGCGACAGCAGCCTAGCGACGGTTTAATGACGCCAGTCGTGTTTCCAGTCCGCGTGACTGCTCAATCTTTTTTCGTAAAAAGCCAGGTCATCAGGGTCATCTACTTCCAGCCAACGCCCGGATCCCGCGATCGTGGCGATAGAGACACCACTTTTCAACAGACGTGATAACAGGGTGGTCATATCCAGCTTGTCGATCTGGGTAGCGCTGTAGTCTTTCAGGAGATTTTTAACCTGCTGCCAGCCATGCGGCCGGAATAACAAAAGGCCCATGTATTGTCCGGCGATATCAGCCAGGTCCGTGACTTGCCGCCCGATATCGGTCAGATACCCGCCTTCACTTCGAAAACTTTCAGCGTCAGATAATGGCTCATCGAATCGTTGTGACCAGAGTGCCAGCCAGTCTTTATCGTAGCTGATAGCAACATCCGCCGGGCACTCATTCAGTTGCTTGACCCAGTCGGGGTGATAAACAATATCGCCGTAGGAAACAATACACGCCTCCTGCTGGAGCAGTTCATCTGCCTGGAGCAGGGTCCTGACCATATTCGACTTATCCCAGAATGGATTATGAATACGGTTGATCGGGAAGCCTTCAAACTGCTCACCGAGATAGCCTGTTATCACTGTGATATCCCTGATCCCGGCCTGCTGCATCGCCGAAAGTTGCCATTCAAACAGCGGCTTCCCCGCGAGTTCAACCAACGGTTTGGGCTTATCGGCAGTGAGTCGGTTTAGTCTGGAGCCTCTTCCGGCTGCGAGAATGATCCCTTTCAATCTTGATTACCTAATAAAAAAGTCTGTAATAAATGTTTGTCATGATCCGCATAGGGCTGTTCACGCTCAGGATGCCACATCAGTCCGAGCATAGGGGCCTGCGAATGTTTCACGGCCTCAATTTGCTGCTCGCTGGTGGTGGCCAGGGCGATCAATATTTCCGGACTGCTCTTTTGTGACAGCCCCATCGTGTGAAAGGAGTTGACTTCACAAGGGGTGTTTTCACCCGTCAAAACTGCCCATTCAGCTGTCGGATACACCAGGTGGCGTTTCGCGATGTGCGTTTCCGCCGGTACTGGACTCAACGCACCACCAAAATACCGCCAGAGTAGTTGCAACCCACGGCAGATTCCCACCAAAGGCATATTATTTTCCAGCGCATACTCAATAAGCGCGGTTTCTGTCTCGTCCCGAATCGGACTGTCACCAATATCGTTACCGCCCGACAAAATCAGTCCATCAATTCGCTGCGCCTTGACAAAATCACGGACAGCCTTGTCGCCCAGGTTGGGGATCATCAGCCATGTTGCCCGCTCCCCCAGCACCCAGTCCAGAAAGGGATACCAGTCATGTGCCAGCGCATCGCGAGGCTCCTGGTAGCCTGTTGCCTCGACAACACGCATACTGATACCGATGATTTTTTTCTCAGCCATGAGCTCTGGGTTGTAAGGTCCGGTTGTGGCAGTTCAGCATGACATTACCGGCTTTAACCATACGACCAAAAGTCTGCTCACCACAACCGATCGCCGCCGGAATGCCAAATTCGGCACACCGTATCGCCATATGTGAATTGGCACCGCCAAACTGGGTGATGAGCCCCCGAATGCCCTTGGTAAAAATCCAGTCAAACCCGGGATCGGCATTTTTAATACAGACAATTTTGTTAAACAGCGACTGAGAGGCTGAGGATTTAGCATCCAGCAGGACGGTCTCACCGCTGATGGATTCATTGGTGATAAAGGTCGGCTCATGACGATTGACCGGGATAACAAAGACATCACGCGCATCACGCAATAAATATCCCAACCGTAGAGGTAACGCCGCACGCAGACTCTTTTCTGCTTCAGCCGCTTTATCGAGAAAATAGCGATCCTGAAAATCGAGTACCGGTGCAATAGCGCTGCTCTTGATATCTCCCCAGTCAAGGTAAGACACATCTTCGCGTGACAGCCCACTCATCTCCCCCCAACGCGACAGACAGAAGAGTGCATCGGACAAGCTGCGGGTGAACACAAATTTACCCAGTTCACGGCCTTTGATGGCTAACTCGGCATAGACAATCAATGCTGAGGCATTCATCTTCAGTCCGGCATTGGCCAGCACTTTGTCAATCGCCACTTGTTCCTCAGCAGTAAAATCAAAGGCACGCTGTGTCGATTTTGCTTTTGTGCTGGTCTGGTTACTGAACAGATCCGGGCTTTCGTCATAACGCAGGGAAGTAATATCGTAGGTACCGGGACGCAGGTGACCATATTTACCGAGAAATGCCGGTATCAATGACGGTTCCTGCGCAGCCATTTGAAAATCGACGACCAAATCACTGGTCACCGTATGGATTGCATGCTTGAGCTGGGCAACGCGATCGGCCGTGATAGCCCCGGCGCGCACCAGCGAACGGAGCAATGCTTCTGCCATAAAACCGTGCCTTGCCAGACAGGCGAAGGGAAAGGTGCCGGAATGTCGACATTCATCCACCAACTCAATTGCCATCTGCAACGGGTCTTCCGTCTGCTCCAGATCAATCCGGCTTCGTTGCTGCTGGCGAGATACCAAGGCGTCAACTTGTGCCATAGATTGCTTGAGATTACCGTGTTCAGTGCAATCCAGTAGTGTGTTGGTTAATGTCTGCAGTTCAGTTTTATAAACCGTCAGCTCTTCATCACTCAGCAAGTTCGGATAACGCTGTTTAAAGTGCTTTTCAAAGTCGACATCGAGACAAGTATGAGCAATCTCAAATTCAACCTTGTCATGCAGTTCCGGCCGTTGATCCAGTCGGTCCAACCAGGCATTAATCAGCTTTTCACCGATGCTGTCCGGCAGTGACGCAGGCAGGAAGGAATTAAAGCTGTTACGGATATCGATATAGGGATGGTGGTCAATCACCACCATCAACTCTTCAGCAGGCAAAGCGCGGTAACCCATGGTCGCGCGGGCATCGCGCCAGATCTCACTTGTGACCAGCTCACGATACAGGGATACCGCCAGGGGCCTGGGGGTCACACCAATAATTTCCGCCGGATTCCAGTCGGTCATGACCCCGAGAATGGTTCGTTCTCCGAGCAGATTGTTCCTGGGAGCCGAGCGTTGTTTAATAAAGTTTTCAATAAACGTCAGTTTGCGTGAAGTTCGACGTTCAGTCACCGGATGCCAGGTTTTATGCAGGGCAATCCGGCGCACCTGGAGGACAAATAGTGCACCTGACGCGGTGAGCACAAATTCGATATCCAGCGGCACATTACCGCACACCTGTTCCAGTTCATGGACACCGTGAAGAATAGCCCTGATTCGGGTAGATTCAATTAAATCCGGTTCATATTCACGATGTAACAGCACCGTTTTGTTGACCCCATTACCGGCAGTAATGGTATCGGTGCGGCCACTCTCATCATCGTAACTGACCACATAGTAGGGCGCCCCGGTTTCAATGTCGTGGGTCATCACCACACCGCTCAGCGCTACATCCGACAACATCGGCTGCACCAGCACCTGATCAAGGGGATTGCCGGAATAGGAGTCGACCACGGTCTGGACCGCTGCAATCAGGCTTTGATGGTCACTGGCCCTGACGTTGAGTACAGAGTCATAGGCACCCGCCATCGAACTTGCCTCACCATCTTCCCCCTGTGCGCTGCTTCGCACAGCCAGCGTATCACCAGCAAAACGTTCAACTATGGCAGCCAGGACACTGTCGCGGGATTGCTGCCATTGTTCGCAGGAGAAAAAATATTGTGGTAACAGCTGACTTTGATTCAGGCTGCCCTGCAAATTTTCCAGCGTTTCCGCCTTGGTACCGAAATCAAAGGCTATCGCCAGCATCTGCTGTCTCCTTTAAAGACAAAATGGCAAGATGCTTGAGCAGAGGATGAATGACATAAAACATCTCTCCTTCCTCCTCAATCGCAATGGGATCGGGTAAACACCCCTCAAGGACATAGTGTTTCAGCACCCTAAGCAGCAAGTCCGTCCGTATTGCACAATCATAGGCATAGTCGATATCCGAATGTTGAGCAGGTGCGGGATAAGTTTTACGGGCCAGGATCGGGCCGTTATCAATATCTGGCGTTAAAAGCAGCGCTGATGCGGCGCAATACCCCTGCTCCAGCAAGCTGTAATAGAGTGTGGTGCTGCCGCGATAATCCGGCAACCAGCCGGAATGGATGTGTAAAAGCGGCCCTGACACTGCTAACACTCTCTCCGGTACCAGTTGTCCGCCGAAGCCGGAAAAAACCGTTAGCGCCGGGGATAAATCCTCCAGTCGCTCAATGACTTCATCGCCCCCGATAGCTTCATCGTCAATATAACTTGCCTGCCAACCGGCCTCCGTGATGGTTTGACTGAGCGGGATAGTGAAGTCGGTCTGAGGCAATGATAAAGCATGACCACGGGTATCCTGCGTCAGGTTTCGGGGGCAGGCATTACCGTAAACAACGACATGCTCAGGTGTGAGTCCAGCTGCACTGATGGCCTGCAGATATGCTTGTGAGCGCGCCGTCGGGGCACACAGAACAATAAAACCCGTCGCACGACTCATAGCATCAGCCTTTGTTGCAGCTGGCTGACACAGCTCTTTTCCTGTTCAACAAGCCAGGCCAGGTGACGCAGTTGTGTGGGTGACAGCTGTTTTTGCTGTGATACCAGTGTATCCATCACTTTGAGCAGCGTATTGAGTAATTGCAGCCTGGGCTGATATTGATAACTGGTAGCGAGCCATTCGGCAAAAAGCAGATAGTTATCCAGATCCTGGTAGCCACTCTCGGTCACGGGTCGATGCGGCGGTTCAGACTGGTAGACAGAAAACAGTCTTTTTTTGACTTCAAATTTTTTTACCAGCCGCGACCACCAGTATGTTTGCTCGGCCTGCTGAGTCAACAGTTCAAGTAACAGGTTGCGGGTGACGATGTCTTTACCTGCAGGGTCACATTGAGCAATATCGGCTGAGGGTCGGTTGCTACTACCGGGCATGGAAACCAGTGAACGGCTCTGTTGCCAGGCCTCCAGAAAAGTGCTGCCGTGAAAGGCCGTGTAGAAGTAGGTATTGGGCTGCTCCAGCAATGGCCCCTGCGCATAGGGATAAATGTTGTCGCTGAACATCAGTGGATGCCCGCCAAACTGAGAATCGACTCAGCATAGGCTTCGATATCAGCCTGCTGATGACTGTTTTCGATAACAAGATTAGGGTTTTGAGGCCGGTCAAAAGGAATATCAACCCCCACTACATTGTGGGTCTCACCATCCAGGGCAGACTGATATAGACCCTTGTCATCACGTGCAATCAGTTCTGCCATGGGCACATCAACAAACACCTCAAAATAAGCACTCAGTGTGTTTCTATTATGCTGCCGATGGTCCTCGAAAATTGACAGCAAACAGCAGACAACATTGATACCCTGACTGTCGAGCAGCTGACACAGGCCGATAGCACGCTGCGCGTTTACCCGGCGCCCTTCAATGCTGTAATCGGTTTTTTGATTATCGTGAGCAAAGACCTGTCGCAACTGATCGCCATCCAGCAACACGGTATTGGGTGTCTTCTGCCGCCATTTTTCATAGACGGCTTTACCGATAGTTGTTTTACCTGCGCCTGACAGACCGACAATCCAGATAACCATAATTACGCTGTCAGCCCCTCTCGCTGGATGATGTCACTCGCCTCCAGAATCGCTTTGGCAGCAACCTCGGAAGCATGGCCATAATTCGGCGCGAAATAATAAGCCCGCAGTTGTTCACGCCGTTGCTGCTGTTGTTGCCAGATCGCCTCATTATTGAGCACATCACTGATCATATGAAAGCTCCCGGTATCAAGGCTGACAATATCATTTCTCAGCATGAGATCAGGGGAACCGGCACCGGCCAGCGGGTCCTGCTGTGCATCCGGCAGGTTAAGCAGCAGCAACGGTTTATCCAGATAAATCGCCCCAAAGGCGGTACCGCCGTAATCGCAGATCACTTTATCTGCCAGTGCAAACAGGTAAACATTATCAATCACTGAGGTAATAACCGCAGTAAATGGCAAAGGAGCCAGCAAATCAATAATTTCCGGCTCTTCTTCCTGGGTCAGCGGATGCAGTTTGACGATGATGTTGTATTCATCTGCAAGCCCGGCCATCTTTTCGGCATAGGCAGGAACAGAGGAGAGTTCACGCCAGGTCGGCAACCACAACAGGGTCTCTTTATCAGGATCCAGTTGGAGCTGCTCCGTAAGTGGCGTCAGATCCGGCAGGCCATTGAAGAAAATGTCATAACGCGGGTAGCCCATCTGCACCACCGGTGCGTCGAATCGGGCCAGTTGTTCTTGATGAAAAGGACCAAAGCCCAGAAACAGATCATAGCTGTTGTTCCAGGCGGAAAAATTGTGGCGGGCTTTGCCCAACGCATACATAAAGCGAATATTTTTCTCAGCAATCGCCTCGATCAGGGGGCGGCCATTGAATTGATGCATGGCGTGGTTGGAGACCATGAATGGAAAGCGATGCCCTTCTGCCAGCACATCTTCCAGCATGACATAATGAACCTGGTACTCCTCACAGGCTTCAATCGTGCGTTCTCTTTCAAACTCCGTACCGTGCACCACGATAATGAAGTCTTCGCGCTTTAACTTATTCCAGACAGGGCCATAATGGTTAAACATTTCCGAGAAATGAACCAGAAAAGCAATCTCGAAATCCTCAATTTTCACGCTGTAAATCCCTTCTCTGCGACCCGTCAGATGAAATTAAACAATGACAAACCCTGCACTTTAACATAAGCCTGCTGAGCGGCCTGCAGGCCAACAGACTGCTGGTTGAGACGGGTGATCGCTTCAGCATAATCCAGGTCAGCCAGTTGCGAGCGGTTGGTTTCCAGGCTGGCAATGCTGGCTTCATTGACAGCACGTTGCTGATCAATCGCGTTCAATCGGGCGCCGACATCAGTGCGGGCACCAAAGACCTGCTCCATGGCTGTATCCATATTTGAGAGAAAATCGCCATTATTCGGGGCAACCGACACATTATTGTTATTCAGCGCGGTAGCAAAATCATCGATGGTCTGAAATATCGCCTGGGTGTTGCCATCCAGGTTGGTACTGACAAAAATCTGATCACCGGGCTCACTGACTTCCACCAGATAACCACCTCCCACGCGCACATTTCGCTGACCATCGTCGCCGTTGTAGGCATAGGTGGTCGGGTTAAAAGCCTGGGTATTGGACTGATAACCGGAAAAAAGGTATTCGCCATTGGCATCCGTCGTATTGGCCAGGCTCAACAGGCTTTGATTGAGCTGGTTGATTTCCTCAGCAATACCGGCCCGGGCATTCGCATCGTTGGAGTCATTCAGGCCCTGCACTGCCAGTTCGCGTATACGCTGCATGATATTTGTGGCGCTGGTGAGGACACCATCAGTCACACTGAGTTTATTCTCCGCCACATCGGCATTACCCTGATATTGCTCAGTGAGATTCAAATCACGATCAATACCGAGAATTCTGACCGCCGCAACAGGATCATCAGAGGGCGTCAGAAGACGCTCACCGGTCGAAACCTGCTGCTGGGTTTTGGCCAGCTCCGTCTGCTGACGCAGCATGGCCTCGACACTTTGTTGCTGAATGTAATTAGTGGATATACGCATAACGATCTCCTAGACCGCGTTGATAAGCGTATCAAATATCGTGTTGGAGACGACGATAATCTGAGACGCTGCCTGATAAGCCTGCTGATACTTAATGAGATCCGCCGCTTCTTCATCAAGATTGACACCGGACACACTGTCGAAGCGCTGTTTGGTCTGTTGAAGCAGAGCCTGCTGGGTTTCCTGACTGACTTCGGCCTGACGGGTACGGGTCGCGACATCTGACACAATCACACCATACTGATCTGCCAGAGAGCGGGTCACCGGTGGGGGGCCGGGACTGACCTGAACCAGGGTATTGTCGGTTTGCAAATCAGCCAGGGCCAGGGCATTTTCATTATTACCGGTACCAATATTGGTCCCGGATGAAGCGGCAATCTGACGCGGGTCGGTCAGGACCACATTGATATCCGCTGCCGAGGTACCGGTGGGGTCAAAAAAGTTACCGCCGGCATTGCCATCCAAATCAAAACCATTACTGTGCGCTGCATTAAACGCAGTCACCATTGATTCAGCCAGCAAGTCCAGTTCAGCGCGTGTGTTATCGATAATATTATTGCGGAACTGTAAGGCGCCTCCCAGGCTGCCACCGGTGATCTGGTTAGTGATATCTGTCTGAGTCGGACCAAAACCAATATTCAGACGTGGCGGATCAAAAGAACTGTCGCTGATCGTGTTCAGGTCAACCTGAGTGGTGCCAACCACCAGCCCCTGACCATTACCAACGAAGACATTCACGGTCCCGTTACTCTGCGGTACGGTGGTGACCGAGACATATTCTGAGAGCTTGTTGATCAGTTGATCCCGTTTGTCCAGCAGGTCATTGGGACTGCCTTTAGCCCCTTCCGCCTCCAGAATCGCCTGGTTCAGTTCGGCAATCCCACGGGTGATGTTGTTAATATCATCAACACCGACAGCGATATCGTTATCAACATCGCTGGTCAGCTGAGTCAGCTGTGAATCCAGGGTGTTAAAGCGACTGGCCAGTAATTCACCCTGGGTCAGCATGACCTTGCGTGCAGAAATTGACGTCGGATCATTGGCGACTTCCTGCACCGCACCAAAGAACGCGTCCAGACCGCCGTTAATACCTAACTCTGAGGAGCCCAGCAGATTATCAACCTGACGGGAATAGGACAAAAAGGTGTCCTGCTGCGCCTCCTGCGAAGTATAGCTCCTGACCTGTGTCGCCAGAAAACTGTCATAAATACGTTCAACACTGTTGACCGTGACACCGGCACCAAGATAGAAATTGCCTTCGAAATTGGCTGGCCGCGTGACCTGCTCTGCACGCTGACGGGTGTAGCCTTCTGTATTGATGTTACTGATGTTGTTACTGGTCGTCGACAGGGCAGTTTGTGCCGCCGATAACGCCGATGTGCCAATATTCAGAATACTCATCGCTCAGTTCCTCGTTTCAGACTCAGCATCTGTCAGAACAAATCCAAATCAAGTGACATCTGCGCCAGCGTGTCACTGTTCATAATGCGTTTAATCTTGTCGGCATACTGCGGGTCAGTGGCGTAGCCGGCTTTGTGTAACTGTTCAATGAAGGCATTGGGGTCACCCACATGCTGCAACGCTTTGCTATAACGCGGCTGAGTCTGTAAAAACTGCACATAATCATCAAAGCTCTGTTGATAGGAATCGTAAGCACGGAACGCCGACTGCTCATGCAAGGCTTTACCGTCACGATACTCAAGCGCATTTTTCGCCACGGTATCGCCTTCCCAACGATGCGCCTTGATATTGAACAGATTGAAGCTGCTGCCCTGTCGATCAGCCAGAATATATTTACCCCAGCCGGTTTCCAGTGCGGCCTGAGACAGAATGACTTCGGGGGCAACGCCCAGTTTTTCTGCAGCGCGTTCAGCATAAGGCCAGAGTTTTTCAACAAACTCATCAGGCGAGTTAAATCGTTTCGGCATATTGGCCATATCGAGTTCCACCACCTCATTTTCTTCCGCCTGCGGCTGCGGTCTGGCTTCCCGGATCTGTTCGATAATCTTCTCGTTAACTCGGATGCCCAAAGACGGTCGCACGGTGACGGTGTCAATACTGAAGGTCTGACCCGGAATCACTTCAGCATTGTTGCCATACCGCGCCCCACCAAGCTGACGCATGATCACATCCTGCAGCCCGAGACCGCCACGCATCGACAAGTCAGAAGCGAGTTGCTGATCGGCCATGTCCTGATACATTTTGCTTTGTTCGGAATCAAACAGGCCTTCAGCCAGACTCGCTTGACGCATCGACTTGAGCATCATGTTTACAAACAGAGACTCGAACTGACCCGCGACCTGACGCAGGGTCTGCTGTTCATTCTGGCCCTGCCCCGCCTGCTGACGAAGCTGGTTCAGACCATGAAAGTCGATCGCGGACTGGGCGATTTTGGATTCCAGCGCCATGCTTAGATCACCACGAGCTCAGCACGTAAAGCACCGGCCTGTTTCAGTGCTTCCAGTATGGCAACCAGATCACCGGGCGCGGCCCCCACCTGATTCACTGCACGGACAATCTCATCCAGCGAGACACCCGGGTCAAACACGAACATCCGGCTGTCTTCTTCACTGATTTCGACATCGAAGTTAGGCGTAATCACAGTCTGTCCCTGTGACAGCGGGTTAGGCTGGCTGACCTCGGGATTCGCTGAGATAGTGACGGACAGGTTGCCGTGGGTGACCGCAGCCGGCGTGACTCTCACATGCTGGCCTATCACCACGGTACCACTGCGTGAGTTCACAACCACACGGGCCGGTGCTTCACCCGGACTCAGCTCCAGGTTTTCTACCAATGACAGGAAAGGCACACGCTGACTAGGGTCACGCGGGGCATTCACTCTGATTGAAGACGCATCCACTGAATTCGCCGTACCTTTACCCAGCGTGTGGTTGATCGCATCGGTCAGACGGCTGGCGGTAGTGAAATCAGGTCGATGCAGATTCAACACGATATGATCGCCGACATTAAACGCATTTTTCACTGTCCGTTCGACAGTGGCACCGCCCGGCACCCGACCGGCACTGGGGATATTGACAGTAACCCTTGAACCGTCCGCAGCATCGGCACCAAAGCCCCCCACGACCAGATTGCCCTGCGCCATCGCATAGATATTGCCGTCAGCCCCTTTTAACGGTGTCATCAACAGACTACCGCCACGCAGGCTCTTGGCATCCCCCAATGAAGAGACGGTGACATCGATGGTTTGCCCCGGTTTTATGAACGGAGGCAGTTCAGCATGCACGGACACCGCTGCGACATTTTTACTCTTCGGGTCGGTGCCGGGTGGGATGTTAATCCCCATTTCCACCAGAAAGTTACGCAGGCTCTGGCCGGTAAACTTGGTTTTATCACCACTGCCATCCAGACCAACGACCAGACCGTAACCAATTAACTGGTTGGAGCGAACCCCGGCAATCGAAGCCAGATCCTTGACACGCTCGGCCTGAGCCAGGCCGGACAGCATCAAAAGCAAGCACGCCAATACAATTTTGATATTCATCTTACTTACCCTCAGAACGGCATCAGCGCACTGGCAAAGAAACGGCTGAGCCAGCCCATCACATTGGCGTCATTAGTGGGACCGTCTCCAACGTAAGCGATTTGCGCATCGGCAATTCTTACCGATGACACGGAATTATCTGCCTCTATATCCCGCGGACTGACAATCCCGGACAGACGGATGTATTCGTTACCCTGATTGATGGTGATAACTTTCTCACCACGGATGACCATATTGCCGTTGGCCAACACCTCAACAACGGAGACGCTGACATTGCCTGACAGCAGGTTGTTCTGTTCGCTTTCTCCCTCTCCCTCGAAATCGAGCTCAGACCCAAACCCAAAAGCCAGATTGTTATTATCTGTATTATCGAGCGGCAGTTGGCCTGGCAGGCTGAACTGGGGGCTGGCACCGAAAATAGTGGGATTGGCAATACTGGTGTTATTGCTCTTGCTGAACGTGGTTTCGTTCTCTTTCTCAGCGTCAGTTTGCTCTTCCAGTCTGACCGTCAAAATATCGCCGACACGACGAGCTCGGTAATCTTCAAACAGCGCGATGTTATTACGGACGTCAAAAATCGCCCCATCACTACGTTCTTCTATCTGTGTTGGTACCGGGCGCACGGCGGCATAGGCCGGATCGCGCTTGACGGTATTGCTGTTGCAGCCGGCCATCAGGGCCGCAGACAACAATATAAATGGCACCGTAAATTTCATCGTGACTCTCCACAAAAAAGCTTTGCAGAGTGATACTTGCAGACTTTGTGCCAGAACTTGGCAGTGAAAGAAGAAAAAAAGCCGGCCAAGAATGGCCGGCTTAAATGAGAGAGAAATTAAAGGTTTTGACTAGCGTATTGCAACATCTGATCCGAGGTTGAGATGGCTTTTGAATTCATCTCGTAAGCTCTCTGAGTCTCGATCATGTTTATTAGTTCCGTCACCACATTGACGTTGGAAGTTTCCAGCGCACCACCGACAGTGGTACCAAAGCCATCCAGACCCGGAGTACCCAGAATCGGCGGACCACTGGCTCCTGACTCTCTGAACAGGTTTTCACCGATGGGTTGCAGCCCCGTCGGGTTCACAAAATCGGCCAGATCCAGGTTGCCGACAATGGTCGGTTCAGCATCACCGGCCTGGAGCACACTGACGGTGCCGTCAGAACCGATAGTAATGCTCTGGGCATCTTCCGGAATGGTAATCCCCGGTTCCAGTGGATAACCGTTAGACATCACCATCTGGCCGGTGTTATCCAGTTGGAAAGTGCCATCACGGGTGTAGGACAGCGTGCCATCCGGCATCAGAATCTGGAAAAAGCCACGGCCCTGGATCGCGATATCCAGCGCATTCTGTGTTTGCACAATATTGCCCTGAGTATGCAGCTTCTCCGTTGCCACAGTGCGAACACCGGTCCCCACCATCAAACCCGAAGGCAGCTGGGTGCTGGCAGATGACTGGGCGCCGGGCTGACGAATGGTCTGATACAAAAGATCCTCAAACACTGCCCGGTCCTGTTTGAACCCGGTGGTATTCACGTTGGCCAGATTATTGGAAATCACTGACATCCGGGTTTGCTGGGCATCGAGGCCGGTTTTTGCAATCCATAAAGCCTGATTCATAATTTAACTCCTACTCTCGCCGGGCGGTAAAAATTGCCGCCTATGGCGGTTAACCATTCATCTGCATTAAACGCGCCGAAGCGGCACTGTTTTCCTGCGTGGTTTTCATCATCTTGACCTGCATTTCATACTGCCGCTGCAGTTCAATCATTTTGACCAGGGCGCCGACAGCATTGACGTTACTGCCTTCCAACGTACCTGAAGAGACCGTCACCGTGGCATCCAGCGGTGCATCGCCACCATCACGCATCCGCAACAGACCATCAGTGTCTTTGAACACTTGTTGCAGATCCGGTTTCACCAGTTTGATACGGTCCAGCACGGCGAGCGCATTAGCAGCTTCACCGATAGGCCGGATGGAAATCGTCCCGTCACTGCCGATCTCGACTTTTTCTGCCGGTGGAATCGCAATCGGTCCGCCCTCGCCCATCACCGCGAGCCCGGTGCCGGTCACTAACTGGCCGGTTTCGGTGATCTGCAGGTCGCCGGCTCGGGTGTAACCTTCACGACCATCTTTACCCATGACGGCAATAAAGCCCTCGCCCTGCACCGAAATATCCAGTTCCCGGCCGGTGGATTGCACCGAACCCTGCTGATAATCCGTGCCTGGTCGCTCAGTCATCGAATAAACCCGGGTCGGCAACCCCTCACCAAACACCGGCATGCTGCGGAACTGTTCAAAGTCCGCACGAAAACCGGTGGTGTTGATATTAGCCAGATTGTTGGCATTGGTCGCCTGTGCCTGCATGGTCTGCTGGGCGGCGTTCATAGCGATAAAAAGACTACGGTCCATAGCAAGGTGCCTCTGATAACGAAAAACTGGCAGTCAAAAAAAGTGCTGTAATACCTGATGCAGTTTTCGTTCCAGTTTGCTGAAAACCCCGCTCACTTTCTGAGCGGGGTTATAGCCGAACTTAACGCAGGTTAATAATGGTCTGGGTGATAGCGTTGTTGGTCTCAATCGCTTTCGAGTTGGCCTGGAAGTTACGCTGGGCGGTAATCAGCCCAACAAGCTCCTTGGTCAGATCCACGTTTGAGGTTTCCAGCGCCCCTGCCTGCACTTCACCGAAGCTACCGGTGGAAGCTTCACCGGCTATGACCGGACCGGAGTCGGTGGTTTCTTTCCAGGCGGTGCTGCCGATTTTGTTCAGTGCCTGCGGGTTGGCAAAGTCGCCCAGAGCAATTTTGCCGATGGGTACAGCCTGACCATTACTGTAGGTGGCACGAATCAGCCCTTCTTCACTCACATCCACCCCGGTCAGACGACCAGTCGGGAAACCATTCACGGTCAATGCTCCGACATTAAATGCCCCGGAGTTCTGGGTTGAACCATCCAGAGACAGGGTAATTGTCTGGGTTTCGGCACCGCTGGCCCATTCAGAAGCGGTGGTATCGGTAAAACTCAGCGTAATCGGATCCAACGCAGCAGTCGCGGGGTTGGCATCCACCGTATCAAGGGTTCCATCAGCATTAAAACTGACGCGTACATCGGTTTCCAATGCGAATGGCGTACCCGGTGTACCACCTTTGACTTCACCGCCATCTATATAAGCGGCCATCTGCCACTGATTATCACCCACTGCCGGTGTGCCTGCATTGGAATCAATGTGTTGATAATAAGTCGTGACCACATGCTCATTACCCAGTGAGTCATAGACGGTGGCTGAGGTCGAGAAGCTGTAAGAGTCAGGATCATTGGGATCGATCGACAGAATGCCCCCCGCACCATCGTCAATACCAGGCGAAGTCGATGGCAGGTTGGTAGCAATGCCCAGGTTAGTTGTCGCTTCCGGTGCCCCCACTGACGGCGGCAATTGAATCGGACCGGTGGCATTCATACTGGTCGCAGAAATCTGACCGGCGCTGTCGACCGGAAAAGCCCTCAGATACCAGCCTTCATTGGAGACGATATATCCGTCTTTGTTGACACCGAACTCACCCGCACGGGTATAGATGACTTCACCACTATCCAGCTCCGGTGCCATGGCAAAGAATCCCTCACCGCTGATGGCCAAGTCTAAAGCGTTATCAGTAAACTCCAGGTTCCCCTGACTGAACTGTTGTGCCACTTTCTGTAGAACGGCACCGTTACCGATCGCTGTGCTGCTGGTTGTGCCGAAGGCTGAGATAGCAAAAACATCACCGAACTCTGCACGGGACTGTTTAAAACCGGTCGTATTGACGTTGGCAATGTTATTGGATTTAACATTCAGGTCCGCTGTGGCTGCGTTCAAACCGCTTAATGCTGTGCTAAAAGACATAGTGATGTCCTCCTTAGATAATTTCTTGTACTTCGCTGAACGGCACGGAACCGATACCTGCGAGATTGACTGTTAGACCCTGGCTACCTGAGCCGACCAGAACGCTGGAAACTTTGGCAATCGTGGCGGTGGCAAAAGCGGTGTTTTCACCGTCAACCGTTCCGGTTGCCTTGAATTGATAGATACCTTCCGGCATCGCATTACCGTTATCGTCAAAACCATCCCAACTGAAGTTGGTATAGCCGGAAGCACCGCCCATCTCGATCGTTTTCACTGCAACACCGGCCTCGTTATAAACCGTCACTTTGAGGTCTGAAACCGGCTCAGCTACGTTAATCTGGCCGGTCAGCCCACTGTCCGGCGACATATAGCCGATGGAAGATGGCACCAGAACAGAACGCCCCACCAGAGAAGAGCCCTGCAAGGCCTGATCAGATTGCATCGCCTTGGCAAAGCTGGAGAAAGAATCCTGGAGATCAGCGATGCCGCTGACCGTTCCGAATGAGGCAATCTGCCCCAGAAAATCGCCACTTTCCATGGGTTTCAGCGGATCCTGGTTTTTAAGTTGGGTGGTCATCAGCGACATGAAGTCTTCCAACGCCAGCTCGCCGGTATCCTTGGCCTCATTGCCGGTGTTGGACGTTTGACCATTAAGAAAGGCATATGGGTTATCACCTACTCCGTTGACTGCCATGATCATTTACTCCTGTGCTTGTTTACCGGCCCAACTGCAAAGTACGCAGCAGGAGCTGTTTGGATGTGTTGGCGATCTCAACATTGTTCTGGTATGAACGTGAGGCAGACATCATATTGGCCATCTCAGTGATTGGATCGACATTGGAATGGAACACGTATCCATCCTCGTTGGCGAGTGGATGGGTGGGGTTATATTCAGTTCTCACCGGCGCCTGACTCTCAGTCACGCCATGAACCTGTACCGAACCTTTTTTGTAGCCTTCCTGTGCTTCATCCAGCACAGCCGAAAAGACCGGCTGGCGGGCGCGATAAACTTCATTCACGCTACTACTCACACTATCGGCATTGGCGAGATTACTGGCGGTCGTATTGAGTCGCAATGACTGGGCGCTCATGCCGGTACCGGCAATATCAAAAATATTAAACAGAGACATCTTTACTCTCCTTTAAGCGCCTTGGTCAGGCTACTGAACTTGCCACCCAGCCACTCAAGGCTGGCCTGGTACTGGACTGCGTTCTGCATGAACTGTGCCTGTTCTATTTGTTCATCCACCGTATTTCCATCCAGTGAATCCTGCATTGCAATACGGTATTGAATCGGCGCCATCAGCCCTTCACTGCCACCACCACCGGTAAATGGCATGTGATTCTGGTGAGTGGTTTTCATCATCGATGCATTACCGCTGTCCATGGCGTTGTTTAATGCTGACCTGAAATCAATATCCTGTGCCTTGAAATTAGGCGTATCGGCATTAGCCAGATTGGCTGCAAGCAATTCAGCTCGTTGCGAACGCACCCTCACAGCATCGGCATGAATTCCCAGCGCAGAATCGAAATTGATTGGCATGTCACACTCCACAAACGGTTTCTTCAACTGGGTAATAGCAGTTTGCGTGCCAACCATCCAAGCTATTGATTTATCATCGGTTCACATCAAAAGCGGCAAGCATCAGGCGGCACAGCGGCAAGCATTGCCACCCCCGTCACTGCCGGCTTGTTGCACTAAAGGTCACGATATCGGGAGTCGATACATTAAAATAGAGAACTAGCTCTCAAAATTATTCTGCTAGTTGCTTGACTCAAAAAGCTTTTGAGCATAAGAATTGAATCATCGGAGGAGTACCAGTGATCAGGACAACGCGCAGCGGCGGGTTCACGCTAATTGAACTCATGATAACCCTATCTGTGGTGGCCATTTTGGCCGCTATTGCTGCGCCCAGTTTTTCACAAATGCTTCGTGACCACAGAATTACGACCCGGGCCAACGACCTGTTAGCTGAGTTCCAGATGGCAAGGAGTGAAGCAATAAAACGGGGCGTTCAAGTCACCATGATGAATCGCGGCAACGCATCTGAATGGGAAAGCGGCTGGGATATATTCACTGACTGGGATCGCGATGAAGCCATTGCAGACGTTGGCAATGACTGTGGCGTGGAAGGACAGGACTGCTGGTTAAGACGTCAGGCAGCACTCGAAAACGGCTTCACAGTCAGAACGGGGGGCACCTTTGCCAATTGGATTGCATTCAGTCCGACGGGGGAAGTTCGCGGTTCAGGTGGCTTTGGTAACGATACTTTTCTGGTTTGTATTACTGGCTCAGCGGATGGCAAAGAACTTGTCGTCAACAGCTCAGGGAGTGCGAGAGTTAGAAATGGGGATGGCGCTTGTTAACTTGCAGAAATAAATTTGAACGCGGCTTCACCCTGCTTGAGGTCATGGTTGCCGTCTTTGTCTTGAGCATTGGCCTGCTCGGCCTGGCTCACCTCCAGGTGGTCACGTTGAAAGCAACGCAAAGTGCTGACTTCAAAACACAGGCCACCATTCTTGCGATGGATATGTTCAGTCGGATGCGAGCCAATCAGGATGCGGCTTATGGCAACAACTATGCGATTGGTCTGGAAGATGCGGTACCCGGTACCACCAGTCTTGCTGATCGCGACATCACGGAATGGCGTAACAATATCAGCAACCAACTTCCCGGCGGTCAGGGCGCAATTGCCTGCCCCGGTTTCGTCAATCTCAATACCTTTATCTGCACTGTGACCATTGCCTGGTCTGATGTTCAGACCGGCACAGCAGCGGACACCGAGTACAATCAGCGTGCGACCACCACGCTGACAATGGAGACAGCCATATGAAACGACAAAAAGGGCTATCTCTGGTCGAATTGATGGTCGCGATGGTTCTCGGCCTGCTGGTTGTCGGGGCTGTGATTGAACTTTTTATCAGCTCACGTCAGCTCTACCGGGTCCAGGATGTGAAAGCCCGTATGCAGGAAGATGGACGCTATGCACTACACTATATAGGTGAGTTTCTCAGCCGAGGCGGTTACAGAGGCTGTGAATCTGTCTCTCAGCAGCAATCTGATGACTACGATAATGCTATTGCCGTAAACGACGGTACTGAACAGGGCAGAAAGGGCTTTCTGAATGTTTTGACTTCGGAATCAGATTATTTCTGGCAGCTACAAAGCCCGGTCATCGGTCATGAAGCCACCGGCAACAATAGCTGGACACCGGCAAAACCTGGCGACATTACTGACGCTGTTTCCGACAGTGATATTCTGACAATCAGAACCGTTGGTAGCTTTTATCTGCATGTACAGTCCCATGATGCAGATAACTTTTCGGCACCACTTCAAATAGGCCCGGATAATGGCCTTAGTGAATGTGACCCTGCTACGGAAGACACTTGTGCCAACATCATGATGGTCAGTACTTGCGATGCGGTCGCTGTTTTTCAAGTCACAAATGAAGACGCGGCTGAGACAGGTGTTCTCGAGCATGCCACAGGAATAGGCACACCCGGTAATTCCAGAACTGATTTGGGTGGCAACTTTGAGGGTGGCTGGGTCAACACGATTGCCTCCCAATCCTTTTACGTTCGCAATAATCCTGAAGGTATCCCCTCCCTATACCAGAAAACACTGGATAACGATCCTGAAGCACTTCTTGAGGGGGTCGAACAACTTCAGGTTACCTACGGGGTAGACTCGGATGGAGACCTCTCTGCAGAAGAATACCGCACGGCAGACCAAATAACCGGAAATATCAGTTGGACCGATGTGATCAGTGTTCGTATAAGTATGGTGATGATAAACATTAACCCAGACAATGATGACACCGATACTAACCTTGCTCTGGGTGATGGTCAGTACTTCCTGGAAGGGGCACAGGTGACGCCTGATGATGGCCGCCTGCGGCGCGTCTACACTCAAACTTTCATGCTGAAGAACAGAGCATCATGAATCAATACCGCTTTAAAGCTCAACATGGAGCAGCATTAATCGTCAGCCTGATTATTTTATTGCTGATGACCTTGATAGGTATTTTTGCGATGCGAACCAGCGTCATGGAAGAACGAATGGCATCAAACCAGCGTGATCGAGAGCTGGCAACCCAGGCAGCAGAAGTGGCTTTGCGTGATGCTGAAAATGCTATCACTCAACTCACAACCGAACCGGTCGCCACCGCAGCTGGCAGTGATAACAATATACGAATATACAACTCTATGGATCCTGATCCCAGTAATGCCAATCCCTGGTGGATGGAACGCAATGCCGCATGGTGGGCAGCCAACGGTGTTGCTGCCACCCGCCCTGATAATGTTGCCACGGCCCCTCGCTACATCATCGAAGAAATAGACATGGGTACAGAATCTGAACTAAGCGGTGTTCAACAGGATGGTGGCTTTAAAACCTACTACCGGATCACCGCCAGAGGCACAGGAGGCTCAGATTTAGCCAGGGTGCTGCTGCAGACCACTGTGATCAAGAGGTACTAAATCATGAATAAACTCACATCGCTTACGGTCGCAGGCTTGTTATTCACCACCCACCAGATTGCCTCTGCAGCCTCTCTTGATATCAGTAACGTTCCGCTGTATCTGGGGGGAAGTGTCGAACCGAATATCATGTTCACACTGGATGACTCAGGTTCGATGCAGTTTGAAGTGATGCCGGATGAGATTCGTAACTTTGCCTACTACATGTTCCCACGACCTTCCGGGCTCTATGGTGCCAGTGTTTACACGAACCAGGTTCCTAATTTTGATGACGATAACATTCATAATTACTTTCTGAGATCAGCAGAGAACAACAAAGTCTTCTACAACCCGGACATTGACTACGTGCCATGGAGCACCGCAGACGGTGGTAGCAGGGGTAACGCTAACCCTTACGCAGCATATTACAACCCTGAAGATACATCGCGCGGCAGCATGAACCTGCTCTCTGCTCAAACACAGTATGCCTGCTGGTACCGGGATGATGATAATTTAACCCAGGCATCCGGTGACCCCTGTTATGGCAACCACTCCTTCTGGCCTATCACCTACTATAATTACGACGGCAGTGGCAGTCGTTACAGTAGGAGTAACTATGATCGTGTCCAAATAACCAGTAGCACACCTTCGAATGCAACATTCACCAGCCCCGGCGGTATCACCCGTAACAGAGATCAGGAAATTCAGAATTTTGCCAATTGGTTCCAGTACTACCGCTCGAGGGTGCTGATGGCCAGAGCCGGTGTTGGTCAGGCCTTTGCGACTCAGGGTACCAATATGCGGGTGGGATTTGCTGCTATCAACCAGGGTGGTAAGACTGTTGACGGTGTCTGGAGCAGCAGTGCGGTCATTGATGGTGTGCGTGGTTTTTCAGGTACCCCCCGTGGTAACTTTTTCGACCGCCTGTACGGACACACTATTGATGCCAACGGTACACCACTTCGCTCTGCAGCCAGAAATGTCGGCGAGTACTTTGAACGCGATGATGACCGAGGCCCCTGGGGAAATGTCCCGGGCAGTAGCGATCCCAGTGCGCACCTGACCTGTCGCCAGAGTTACCATATTCTCACCACAGATGGTTATTGGAATGGTGGTAGTCCGGGCGTCGGGAATAGTGATAATACCGCTGGCCCTGTCATATCCGGTCCGAATCAAGCTGATTATCAATACCTGCCGACAGCACCCTATGCTGACAGTCACAGTAATACGCTCGCTGATGTTGCGATGGACTACTGGAAACGTGACTTAAGACCTAACCTTGATAATGAAGTCACGACAAACCAACTCGATCCAGCCTTCTGGCAGCACATGGTGACGTTTACTGTAGGATTGGGTGTGAATGGCACCCTCGATCCAGATAGCGACTATGCTGACCTGGCAGCCGGCAACCTGAATTGGCCCCAGCCCGGAGATGACCGAGAGGAAAATATCGATGATATGTGGCATGCCGCCATCAATGGACGCGGCTCATTCTTCAGCGCGGCCGACCCCAATACTTTCGCTGATTCTCTTGGCTCGATTCTGTCTAATATAAATTCCAGAGAATCATCAGCAGCAGCTGTAGCCCTCAATTCCGGTTCGGCTTCATCCGGTTCCAGAATCTACCAGGCCAGATTTAACAGCGGGGACTGGACGGGGCAGCTATTGGCATACGGCATCAACAATGACGCGACGCTCACCGGAGAGCTCTGGGATGCGGGTACGCTGATACCCAACCCTGGACAAAGGAAGATTATCACTTCTAATAACAATACAGGACAACCTTTCCGCTGGGCATCATTGAACGCTTCTCAAAAAGCAACGCTAAATAATAGCAGTACTTTACTGAGTTATCTTCGTGGTAATGCATCAAATGAATTAAGAAATGGCGGGAGTTACAGAAACAGAACCCGTAACCTGGGCGACATTATCAACTCTGCTCCTACCTACTCAGGAGCTCCCTCGTCCCGTCATCCGAATGGCTGGGGAACAGGCCAGCCTGAGAATAATGTTCCATATTCATCATTTGTGCTGGCCAATAAGAATCGCACCCCATTGATTTTTGTTGGTGCAAACGATGGCATGCTACACGCTTTCAATGCAACTTCGGGGGTTGAAGAGTTTGCTTATATCCCCTCGACCCTTTTCGAAAAATTACCCGCTCTCTCAGACCCGGATTATAGCCATCGATATTATGTCGATGGCAGCCCCACTGTTATCGATGCCTTCTTCAGCGATAACACATGGAGAACCGTACTGGTTTCAAGCTTAGGCGCGGGTGGCCAGGGTATTTTTGCACTGGATGTGACTGACCGAAGTGCATTTGCATCTGAAGCCGGGGGGGCAGCAAAAGTATTGTGGGAATTTGATGATGACAACGACCGTGATATGGGCTTCACGATTGGACAGGCCAGCATTGTCAGACTGAACAATGGTCAATGGGCTGCGCTGTTCAGTGGGGGCTATGATAACAACGATGACAATGGTCTTGATGGTAATAACACCGATGACAGTCTGACAGGCAATGCCGTCATGTACCTGGTAAACATCCAGACTGGGGCGCTTATCAAGAAATTTGATACGCTGGAAGGAACTGCGGATGACCCCACTGGTAACAATCGTCCCAACGGTCTTTCATCACCCTCAGCGATTGATATCAACAATGATGGCAGTGTCGATGCCGTTTATGCCGGTGATCTATTCGGTAATGTATGGAGTATCGACCTGACGGGCAATGATCCTAATGCCTGGGACTTCAAGTATAAATCCGGTAGCGACCCTGTTCCTTTGTTTACAGCCTGTTACGGAAACAGCTGTTCCGGTAGTAATGTGCAGCCTATAACCACCCGTATAGAGGTCGTTAAACACCCGCGGGAAAGTGGCTACCTGTTATTGTTTGGCACCGGCAAATATTTTGAAGTCGGTGACAACGCGACATCCGGACAAGTCACTCAGTCTTTTTATGGTATTTGGGACAAGCGTCAAAGCACGCTGACCCCGTTTGGTCGTTCAACACTACAGGAACAGAAAATTATTCAGGAGAGTGTTTCCAATAACACGGAATATCGCGTGACTAGTAACAATGCAGTCGATTGGAATACAGAAAATGGCTGGTTTATGGATTTGTATAACCAGCAAAGCGGGAACACCACTAACTATGGTGAGCGTCAGGTAAGCAACCCGGTAATACGTAACGGCAGGGTCATCTTCACCACGTTAATCCCGTCTGATGACCCCTGTGATGCAGGCGGCACCGGCTGGTTAATGGAGGTGAATTACGCCTCTGGCTCACGCCTGTCCTATTCACCTTTTGATGTGAATGGTGATAACAGTTTTGGTGTCAGTGACTACATTAATGTTGGTGACATTGATGGTGATGGGAATGATGATTATGTGCCGAGCTCCGGCAAAAAGTCCAAGGTCGGCATTATAGCCCGCCCAAGCATCATGGATGACCCGTCAGGCCAGCGTGAGCTCAAATTCAACAGCGGTGCTGACGGTAATATTGAAGTCACCGTTGAGAATCCCGGACCTGGCACCGGTGCCAGGCAGTCGTGGCGGCAACTGGATTACTAAATCGGGAGTTCATCATGAAAAATAAACTCTTTATCCTCGGTTTAATCATGGCCTCATCTGTTGCTGCAGAGCCCTATCAGCATGAGGGCGTCATCACTGAAGAGCCTGAGGCTGGCAATACCATTATCATCTCTAACCAGACTTACCAAATCGACTCGGAAACCCGTGTGCATGGCATCATTGCTGGTAATGAACTCGGACCTCAGCCCCAACTTGGCAGTAAGGTCGGATTTAATTTAGAGCTTCGTGATGAAACCCATTACATTACTGACATCTGGCCATTGGAAAATAATGAATAATAAATTCAACAAATTGCAGTCTGGTTTCAATCTGGTTGAGTTGATGATTGTGGTTGTAATCATCGGCATCATCGCCGCTATAGCCTACCCCTCCTACCTGGAACAGGTCAGAGAGACCCGTCGGGCCAATGCTCAGGCAGATATGCAGGAGCTGGCCAGTTACCTTGAACGTTTTTATGGTGAAAACTTTACTTACCAGGGAGCCGGTGGTGGTAATCAACCCTTCGGTCAGTCACCCAAGACCGGACAAGCCTATTACAACTTGAACCTCAACAACCTTTCAGCTACCGGGTTTGATGTTCAGGCGGTGCCTCAAGGCTCACAAGCTGATGATAGTTGCGGCACCATGGTTTTGGATGAGACGGGTGCCGGTACCCCTGCTGGTTGCTGGAATTAGTAATACTAAGTCGCTAAACTCCAGCAGCTGACAGTGGTATAACAACTTCACACATTGTTACTAAGGCAAATTATTATTTGAACATTGATCTGGCTTCAATAAGCCAGACATAACTAACGTTGATAAAAGAAAG
Organism: uncultured Methylophaga sp.; assembly: GCA_965229455.1. Classification (GTDB taxonomy): domain Bacteria; phylum Pseudomonadota; class Gammaproteobacteria; order Nitrosococcales; family Methylophagaceae; genus Methylophaga. The sequence continues at coordinate 545,507 of OZ245877.1, read as the reverse complement.
GCCGGCTAAAAAGCCGGCCTCAATGTTTTAGCCCCAGTAGTTATCAGCTTTCATCAGTCTGAATGGCGCCATTGGCCAATAGCTGGCCAATGATTTCAGCCTGCGTTGCACCGCTGACTCCCAGATCAGTGAAGCTGGTGTTTTGAAGCGTGATGGTCTGGTTCACTGCACCACTGCCATCCGTGCTGACACTGATCACCACGTCAGCCCCCACTTCCTGAACGTTGAGGTAATCAAGGATATTGCCGCCGTTGACCTCGTCGCTGCCGGATAACTGGTAACTCTCACCATCCAGAATATCCCTGAGGTCTATGGCATCAGACTCACCACTGGTATTGAAGTCAGTAATGATATCCATCGCTGGTTGTGCCGCAGTCCCCTCATCACCGGCTCTCCAGAGGAAAATATCATCCCCATCACCGCCAGTCAGCAGGTCATTTCCACCGCCACCTTGCAGGATATCGTTACCGTCGCCGCCATCCAGCATGTCATCAACAGCAGGCTCTGCCACCGGCGAGCCAACAGCAGTGGCATCACTCGTATCACTGTTACCACTTCCAGGGCCATCGGTGTAATTACCATTGATCGTCTCACCATCACTGAAGCTGATGCTGTAGGGGATAGATTCGTCACCAAAGTCTCCACCCTCGTCGATATCATTACCATCGGTATCAATACCAAAACGCAGAGTTTCACCCGCAACGAAACTACCTGGGACGAAAGTGATGACCAGTTCTGTCGTATCACCCGCTGTCACTGTGTTGATATCGGCCAACAGCACCGTGGATTCATTGCCGATGGTAAAGGGATAACTACTACCACCGGATTGGTCAAAGAAACCCTCACTGGAAATATCAATTCTGATTTCAGTGATATAAAGTCCCGCGCCTGAGGCAAAGGCAAAACCAAACTGGTTACTGTTGCCGAATGTTGAGCCGGATCGCACATCAAGATTGACCTGGCGGGCAACGGGGCTGGTACCGGTCGTGCCATCTCCCCCAATCAGGATATCGTCGCCGGCTCCGCCATTCAGTATTTCAGCGCCATCGCCACCAATCAGGATTTCATCCAGATAATCGCCCTGGATGGTATCACCGGACTGCCGTTCAACTGACACATTTGCGTCATCTGAGCGACTGCCCGCGGTATTGGTGTAATCAAAGCTGCCGCCGTCACTATCATTGTCATCAAACATAACAGAGCCGGGGTTATCAGTTACGCTGCCGTCATTCGCATTGGACACTGCCGATATGACCTGGCTGTCACTATCCGGCCCGCTATCATTGGCCAGCAATGCCCAGTCGGGAATGTCTACCGGGTCCTGATTGGTGAGCACAAAGTCATCGCGGACAATCATCGGACCCGCAGCCGGATCGATGGTCACCGTCAGTGTGCTGGAGGCCATATCGCCGTCATAGTCGCTGATGGTAAAGCCAAAGATTTCCTGCACCACAGTAGGCACCGCATCCGGTCCAAGATACTCATAATCACCGCTGACCATATCAACGACGAGGGTACCGCCTTCTGGGGTACTGATAGTCCAGGTATTGCTGACAGCGTTGAACGTGCCGTTTGCAGCACCACCGCTGACCGACTGGGTGTCAGTCGGCTCATCATATAGGTAGCTCACCCCACCTACAGTGACTGAATAGACCCAGCCCTCATCGGCACCCGCTTCCCCTTTAATCAGATTGCCGGAAAGTGGTGGTACATCAATGGTACCAATCAACGTTGCCTGCAGATCAGCAAAGTCAGAGACCACGATTGAGTCAGTATTAACCGCTTCCACACCATCATAAGCAATCGGGTCGAGTTCATCTTCATCTACACCGGTTCCCATTCCCAACGAGAAGGACTTGATATTGTTGGCTTCAAGGAAACGTATCCAGTCACTTTCCTCATCGGACTGAATACCATCTCCGCCCCCTAGATCATTGTCTCCGCCCGGAATGGTTGCAGGGTTGCTAACACTGTTTTCGTTAGGCTCACCATCGGACATGAAATAGGAAATGTTCTGCGCTCCGGGAATTTCGCCAGACTGGGCGAAGGCATTTATCGCGTCATTCAGGGCATCGTCATAGTTGGTATTGCCACTTGCCGACAAGTCGAGAATTATGGATTTGGCCTGATCAACCGTCACCCATCCACCACCTGGATTAGCGGCACTGGAGGCAAAGGTGATGATATTCACCATCACATCGCCATAGGCATCATACTGATCCAGTAGCTCCAGGCTGGATTTGATCATGACTTCCAGCCTTGTCATACCCTGGAAGTTGGCCGGATCATTCATACTGCCGGATACGTCCAGAATCAGCATCAGGTTAGTATCGATTTCAAGCGTCGCTTCACCGCTATTGGTCTCAGGCGTCGCCAGCGGCAGGTCATCATCTATACTGACATTAAAACTGGTCAGCCCCTCACTGCCGTCATTATCCTGCACCGTGACATTGACACTGAAACCGACATTGTTTTCATTATTAGCATCCGGATGTTTTACCGCTTGCAATAATGTCACGTCATAGTCTGCGCCAGTCGCATTGATATTGGTCAGTGAGACAGTAAACACATGGTTTGCGGCATCACTGCTGTCCGTACCAGAAACATAACCAATCAATGTATTGCTGTCGCTGTGCCAGGTGGTATCAACGGCATCGCCGTCATGTGTCATCAGACCGGTTGTATCACCGGTTGTGGACAAACTGACACTGTCAAAACCATCAGCGCCAACGGTGTAGCTGATAGTGCCACTGCTCACAGGGTTGTCATCACCGGTGGCACTGTCATTATTACCCAGCGGCAGATCATCCTCATCGACCAGCGCATTGCTCGCGCTGAGTTCGGTAACACCGGTATCGGTAATACTGACGGTAACCTGTCTGGTGACACTGTCATTGTCTTTGTCGGTCACTGTGTAGCTAAAGACATCATCGACAGGATCGCCATTGGTATTAGCCACATTGGCAGGCGGAGTATAAATCAACTGACCGCTGCCGTTAATGAATAGCGTGCCCAGGCCGCCAGTGAAGCTGATTGACTGCAGACTGCTGTTGAGACCGTCTGCGCCACCTGCGATGCCCAGTGCTAAAGCGGCATCGGCAGCAACCACATTATTACTGCTGCCTTCGGTATAGCTGCCACCGATATAGTCCTGAGCTGATGGCAGATCATCCGATACCTGCACATTAACCATTCCGGTCGCGGTATCACCATCGATATCGGTGGCGACCACGCCCACACTGCCCAGTGCCCGTAGGTCATCCGCAGTGAAGCTTGGATGACTGTCATAGTTATCATTGAGCGTGGCTTTAACCGTCGCGGTATCGCCTACGACATTCAGGTCGAGGGTAACGATATCCACCCCGCCATCACGACCCACGATCTGGTTATCACTCACCCGGGTCCAGTCGAGGCTGCTGTCCAGACCGGTCAAGTCAGTGGCAAACACAATGCTGGCAATGGCATCACTGCCGGCGGTGAAGACGATATCGTCTGAGTCTTCCACCGGTAAGGCCGGGTTGGAGCCATCAGCCAGGTTTTCATCATCCACAGTGAGGGTGATGGGATCACCGGCCATCGGGCCGGCACCATCAGTAATGGTAATGGTGTGATCGTCACTGGCGATATCGTTATCCGCATCGGTGACTTCCACGCTGAAGGTGAGGCTTTGCGGCTCGTCCTGATCCAGACTGTTCGGATCAAAAGTCCAGCTGCCGTCAGCATTGACCCGCAGCGTGCCCTGAGCCAGGTTGATATCTGTGTCCAGCGCATACGCATCGCTGCCCACTTTGACCACGGTGCTGGCCGCGCCATCAGCGCCGGCACTGGCATTATCCCAGGTGCCGTTAATCGGGCTGGCCGCATCTTCGGCCACGGTGTCGGTACCACTGACGGTCATATCCGGCACGTCGTCAGAGACTTCAACATTGACCGTTCCGGTCGCGGTGTCACCATCGATATCGGTGGCGACGACGCCGACATTGCCCAGTGCCTTTAAGTCATCCTCGGTAAAGCCCGGATGACTGTCGTAATTATCATTGAGCGTCGCTTTAACAGTCGCGGTTGTACCGACAACGTTCAGGTCGAGCGTGACAATATCCACCCCGTCATCACGGCCCACAATCTGGTTATCATTCACCCGGGTCCAGTCGAGACTGTTGTCCAGACCGCTCAGATCGGTGGCAAACACAATGCTGGCAATGGCATCACTGCCAGCGGTGAAGACAATATCGTCTGAGTCTTCCACCGGTAACGATGGGTTCGAGCCATCGGCCAGGTTTTCATCATCGACGGTAAGCGTAATTGGCTCACCGGCCATCGGGCCTTCACCGTCAGCAATCGTAATCGGCTGATTGGCCTCTGCAGGGTCACCATCGGCATCTTTGATGCGATAGTCAAAACCGACATCTACATTACCTTCAGTGTTATCAACACTGTCAGCCGGTGTGAACGTCCAGTTGCCATCAGCATTGAAGCTATAGCTGCCGACACCGGCCACATCAAAGCCATAGTCGCCACCGCCAAGGTCGCTGCCACTATCAATGGCAACAAAACCACTGCCGAGGTTGACGTGAGTCAGTGTTATGGTTTCGTCAGCACCGGCGATATCGTTATCCAGTACATTGCCATTGATGGCCGGATCGCCTTCCGTCAGGTTGCGCGGTGTTTCATCATTGGCCACGGGCACATCATTCTGAACACTGATGGTAAAGGCACCCGCTGATAAACCGTCCAGCGTGGCTGTGTCACCATCGGCATCTTCCACCGTGGCAGTCACGACCGATGAGAAATCAATAGCTGCAACCGGATCACCGTCAGTGACCAGCATGGTGCCCGTTTCACCGTCAGCATCAACATGATCCAACTGATCATCCAGATCAAAAGCCCAACTGCCATCGGCATTCACAGTCAGGGTAAAGACGACAGTATCGCCCGCCATGGCCGTCAGTACATTACCGCTGACAGAATAGGTCACGGCAACATCGTTGGAATACAAAGCAGGTAAACCACCGGTATCAGAGAGCAAGCCAAAGGTCAGGGAAGCCGGCTCATCGGCACCCTCAGTGACATTCACCAGGCTGGTCAGCGAACCGGCAGCGCCACTGGCACTATCATCATCAGTGGTCTGCTCCGCATCCAGAATACCTTCTGAGCTATCGCTGGGTTCCACTGCGGTAGATAAGGCATCTTCCACAACCATCGCGCTAACCGGATTAAAGTCGCCCTCAACAGCAACAATACTGGGCACGTCATCCTGGATCTGAATGGCGAAGACTTCTGTATCGTCTTCGCTCCAGACCAGTTCATCACCATCGGCATCAGTGACTTTCAGTAACTGAGTGAAATCAATATTGCCGACTGTGGAAACATCATAACCATCATCACCGGTCAGCAAGGTAAAGTTTTCTCCGTCACCCGCGGCATGATCCAGTTGATCATCCAAATCGAATTCCCAGTCACCATTGCTGTAAACGGTCAGGGTAAACACCACGCGATCACCGGCCATGGCGGTCAAAACGGATTCACCCGCGCTATTGCTGACACTATAGGTCACTGACTCGCCTTGTGAGTACAGCCCCGGCAACAGTTCATTCACTGTCACGTTGTCATCAATCAGACTGAATGTGGCTGGCGCATCGGCACCGACAGATATCAAACTGGTCAACGAACCGGCAGTATAACCGTCGGTTTCATCATCCATCAGCGAACCACCATCGCGATTGCCTTCCGATAAATCACCCTCATCGCCCAGAGCAACAGACATACCTTCTTCATGCACACTGGCGATGATCTGAGCCTGCTGCTCGCCGTCACCAGCGCGCACCGGCACATCATCATCGACATTCACGCGGAGCAGACCATTGGCACTGTCACCGTCGCTGTCAGTGATGGTGTAGCTCAAATCAACAAACAGGTTGTTTTCTGTATCACCCGGCGCATGATCCAGCGGACCATGCAGGCTAAAACTGTAGTCCAGTGCATCCAGTTCGACAGTGAAAATAATTTCTGCCATCTCGCCATATTCATAGTCACTGAACTGGAGTTGGGAAAAATCCCCACCGTCGTCATAGTCATAGCCGGATTTAAGCGTATAGCCGACCAGCATCGAGCCATCAGCAGACACCCAGATCAACACCGGCTCGCCACCGGAAGTCAGCCCCGAAGGCTGAGCAGCCTCAGGCTGAAAAACAACATTACCCGGGCCATCCGGTCCAAAGCCGGCGTTTAAAGTGCCTGACTGGGTCGTGGATGAATTGGGGGGTAAGTCGTCGCCGGGTGCTTCATCGTTGTTGCCGAATTTAAATGGATAATTCCAGCCGTAACCGGTATCGAGTTCAAAAGCGGCCAGAATGGCAGAGGGGCCGACAAAACTGAACAGAACCTCCGCCCCCAGATCGTCTTCATCCACCAAGACTTCGGTGCCACCGGTAAACGGGGCGCCGCCCGCTTCTTCAATAAAAATAAGATCTTCTTCCGGCAGGTCGTATTCATTCGTGACACCAATGGTGTCAAAGCCAGCTTCAGGCGTAACGGCAGGATTGAGATAATCGACAAACACCGCTTCGTGCCCTTCATTACCACCTTCTACACCGGCACCCGCTGCTGTGGCTTCTGCTGTTTCAGTCGGGTCCTCGCCCTCCAGCAAAGCCTGCTGAATGGCAGCAACGTCAGCCGGAACCGTCTCATCCTCTATAGCTGATGCCGTCGCCGTGGCAGGATCAAAGATGTCTTCATTCATCATGACCTGAGCGTTTCTGCCCAAATCCATAACACTGCCATCCGTGAATTGAATTTCAATTGCACCAGTGGGGCCGCTGGCGATGAGATCATTGGCGAAAACACGGTCACCTGCTTGTAGCGTTCTGGTTGCACCATCCGCAGCAGTGGCTGTAACCACACCTGTTATCGCTTTTACTATACCAATTTGAATAGCCATATCCTCGCCTCCTTAAAAGCTAATGACTTGATGGGCTGTAGTCAGCAGTCCATTTGTTTGTTATCTGGCTACCCGCATTGGCGGCAACCGGGAATAACGCATCACGCCGCTGATCTCGGCGTGAAAATAAAAATTGTGCCTTCCTCTGTCAGGACACATCACTGTTATCACCTGCATTCAGTATTCGTGTCAGCAGTGATTGGGCTGCCATATCATCGGTTGCAACGACATCCGTTAGGTTGATTAACTGCACCAGCCCTTCAGCATTACTGACTTGAATCTGAAGATGCCCCTCATACTCCACGCCGGCAATGTGATTGTCGGCCTGACTCAACACATCTGTCAGATCGAGAGAACTCAACTCAGACTGTCCAACCCCCGCGAGGTCATGCTGCCATGAGCCGTTTTGTTCAGCAGGATTAGCGTTATTTTGCAGCGGCTCATTACCGCTCAGAATGACGTCGCCATCAGCATCCACCAGGATACTCACATCACCGCTGTGGTCCGACAGGTTCAGGTCAAAGAAGTCCGTGTTGAGCAGAAGTTGTGAATCGTGACCCAGATCCATCACGCTGCCATCGAGAAAACGGATTTCAATAGCTCCGTCCGGGCCGGATAGGATGAGATCGTTGGCATAAGCGCTGTCGCCGACTTTGAGAATTCGGAGTGCACCGTCAGTTGAAAATGCGGTGACGGTACCCATCAGCAGATTAACTACACCAATTTCAGTCGCCATGATTTCCCCTCCTCAAAGACAAAAACATGGTCAAAATTAACCGTTAAGTCTGTTATGCGCTTCTTTGAAGGAGTCGGCTATAGTACCTTGGTACAATGTAATAAAGACGTTACAAATTTTGTAAACAATTGTTTACACTGACTTAATTCTATGGCTAGTTGACATCAGGCTTTATAGATACGAAGCCGTCGGCCATGGCGGATATAGTCTGTTTCCAGAATTTTCTGCTGGCTGAAACTGACCTTGGCCAGGGTCTCATAGTCTTGCAGTGAGCGTTGCGTTCCCAGACCATAATGCGCTATCTGTTTAAGTGCATCAGGATTACGCGGCTTCCGGCCTGCCAGCAGATACTGAATCCTATCGACACTCAGCCATTCCAACTGCTCCGCCTGTGTGTGATCATCCCAGTGCCGGGGACGGCCGGTCTGTTTTTCATAGTTGTGATACGCCAATACATCGTTGGGGGCATAAAAATCCCAGCCATGGGTCCATAACCTGGCTGAGAGGGTAATTTCCTCGCCAAAAAAATACAGGTAGGGATCATAAGGCACCTGTTTCAGCGCCAATGCCGGTGCATAGAGAAAGTTACCGGAAACAAAGGCTGAAGACAGCGGCTTTGAAGGCCTGTTTTTATAGGGGAATATATCTGACTGATACACCAGCGTGCCGTGCGCATTAAAGCGGCCGGGTTTTAACCGCGTAATGGCTTTTTCCGCCAACTGGTCAGGTGGCACGTAGCCCAGTGGGTAGTGACTGATAATCGTCTTGTCACCCTCACATTGCTGCCACATTTCAAACAGTCGGCGATCCCACGCCGGCTCAAAACGCATATGACTATCAATCTGCAGCACAAAAGCTTCATCGCCGGACAATGTCTGATACAGGTGACTCCTGGCCCAACACACGCCCCGGCTGCTGGCAGCATCTATCACGACTTCCTGAACTTGCGGATGCACCGGCGCACGACAGGCCTCATCTCCCGGCATAAGCTGAGACAGCACGCCCACCCGTATCAGCTCCGGTCTGGCAGCCTGTCTGAACAGGTCGCTGATGGTGGCCGTAATTTCCCGGTCACGATAATTCGCAATCGCTACAAACAGGCTGGGTTGGTTCTGGCTCATCGTCTCTCAACTCGTTTTCTGTTCACTCAGCATACAAAAAGGCCCGCGGTATGCCTACCGCGGGCCTTTTGTTTTAAGAACGCTGACCGGTAACGATGCGCTGTTACCGGTCACCAGACTGACTAGCTCTGGTCAACATCAAGGTTGTTGTTGTTCAGCAGATTAGTCAGATCCTGCTGCGTGAACTCACCATTCAACACGATGTTCTGTGTTGACTGACCACCTGAGTTGGCATCGCCATTGGTGTAGACCTCAACGGTGGTAGTACCTTCACCACTATCAAAGTTTGCCTTGAGGTAATCATCAAGGTTAGTGGCATTAATGGTGTTAGTACCATCTGAATCCAGCAGGTCTGAGAGGTCAAGCACATCACCCTCACTGGCATCAAAGTCGACAACATAGTCCACAGCCGGTGAGCCAGTTGTGCCGTCATCGCCTTCATTCCACTGGAAGATGTCGGCACCTTCACCACCAATCAGGATGTCGTTACCGCCACCGCCAATGAGTGTGTCATCACCAGCAGCATCAATTTCAGCCTGAGTTGGGTTCGGATTAATCAGATCATCGTAGTTGTCACGGATGTATTGCATGATTTGTGCGTCATCCGGCGCTGTACCACCATTCACTGACCAGGTCAGATATTCCACCAGACCCTCATAGCCCAGGCCATGACCGGCACTGAATGTTTCACCAGTATCGGTATTGGTCCAGGTCAGGTCATCAGTGAACAAGGTATCACCGAAGATAACATCATCACCGTCTCCACCCTGCAGCACGTCATCACCCAGTTCGGCAGGGCCTTCTGTGGTGTTGCCGGTTTGCAGTTGGGCAGTCAGTTCATCGGCATCGTTGATGACTTGTGGTTCGCCGACTGGGCCGGTGACCTGCTCTGGAACTTGCAGTTCGATATTGTCGATGTATAACTCTTCAGTAGACCCGCCTTGGTCTGCTTCAAGAGTGTAAACAAGACGATAATTACCAGCGTCTAAAGCAGATGACTGTACTGTATCGTAGTAATTTGAATCATTTTCCTGTAGTGATCCACCAGAAACCTCAGTCCAATTGGCACCGTCCTGAAGCTGCAATGACCACGTTACCTCATCATCAGTGCCAAAGCCTGAAGTGATGTAATCAAACTGCAGTACTGAACCATCAACACCAACTGCAAATACAGCACTGGTTAAAATACTTGGTCCTCCATCACGACGATCCTGAAAACCTAAGTCGTTGTAACCAGTTATGGTTCTGTACCCATCTGGATCACCAGATAGTGTCCAGTCGTTTACAGAGTCTAATTCATCGTTTGAGCCCGAGAAATTAGCCAGAACAGTGGTCGTTGTACCAAAGTTCTCAGTCCCCGTTCCTGTTTGGTTGGTGTTGTCAAAGAACCGCAGATAGTCGGTGTTAACACCACTACCGATACCAATGGCATTGACTTCACTGATGGCACTCAGTGCCTGGAAGGCCTGAACCGCATCATTGAGGTCCTCAAACTGTGTGCTACTGCCACTGCCATTGTCACCACTGTTGCTGAAGGTCGGATCACCATCAGTCATAAAGTAACTGATGAATTCATGACCTGACGGTTGTGAACTGAACCAAGCTACGGCCTCGTCAAAGGCATCTTCGTAGTTAGTACCACCATTTGCAGACAGGTCACTGATCTCGTTGAGCAGGTCAGTCAGACCATCTGGATTGTTCGCCAAATCATCGACCGAAATCTCCAGATTGGCACTTTCACCGAAGCCGATCAGACCGATGTTAATAACGCCATCATGGTCAGCCAGGTCGTTCACAAAGGCTTCTAATGCATCCTGAAGCAGTTCCAGACGATCACCAGACATACTGCCTGATTCATCAGCAATTAAGGCAATACTGTAGTCCTTACCCGGATTAAACTGCTGATCCTTACCGCCTAAATCACCAATCAGGACATCATTACCACCACTGGTTTCGTGCGTATTGGGCTCATTCGTACCGACATACAGCTCATCAGGAATCGGCGCGTAGTAGACATCCACACTGGTTTCACCCGCAGTCTGAAGATCTTCGTACTCACTACCACCTGACTGAATACTCTGAATACTATTGGTGATAGACACCTGGTTAGTAATCTCAGCATCAGTGTAGGTGCGGGTGAACGAACCTGAGGTATCGCCGGCAGAGATAGTCACCTGCTCACCATTAGCCAGGTTGAAGACCAGATCTGCATCCGGGTCGATATCGCCAGGGCCACCACTCAATGTGATGGTGTAGGTGATATCGCCACCATCTTCATTCACTTCAGTCGTTGAAGTGGTCAAAGTGGCAGTCACTGTATCGATAGTGTCGCTGACCGTGACTGTGGCGGTATCCGTGGTATCCAGCTGTTCGTAGTTACCACCACTGGTTGATTGAATGCCGACATTGAAGCTTTCGCCATCAACGTAGACATCATCGCCCTGGGCCGCTTGTGGTGCAGAGGTACCTGTGGTCGCACCGTCAGGAATCGTGATCACCACGCCATTGGTCAGCGTAATGGTCAGGTTACCCTGTGGTGCATTGTCCACACTGGCGCTGTAAGTGATGGTACCGTTTTCCGCTACGCTCACATCATTCAATGTAATTGTCGAGGTATCGGTAGTATCACTGATAGTGACAGTCGCGGTATCCGTGGTATCCAGCTGTTCGTAGTTACCACCACTGGTTGATTGAATTCCGACATTGAAGCTTTCGCCATCAACGTAGACATCATCGCCCTGGGCCGCCTGCGGTGCAGAGGTACCTGTGGTCGCACCGTCAGGAATCGTGATCACCACGCCATTGGTCAGCGTAATGGTCAGGTTACCCTGTGGTGCATTGTCCACACTGGCGCTGTAAGTGATGGTACCGTTTTCCGCTACGCTCACATCATTCAATGTAATTGTCGAGGTATCGGTAGTATCACTGATAGTGACAGTCGCGGTATCCGTGGTATCCAGCTGTTCGTAGTTACCACCACTGGTTGATTGAATGCCGACATTGAAGCTTTCGCCATCAACGTAGACATCATCACCCTGGGCTGCCTGCGGCGCAGATGAGCCCGTGGTCGCACCGTCAGGAATTGTGATCACCACGCCATTGGTCAACGTGATGGTCAGGTTACCTTGAGGCGCGTTATCAACACTGGCGCTGTATGTGATGGTACCGTCTTCCGAAACACTCACGTTGTCCAGTGTGACCGTAGTGGTATCAATGGTGTCACTGATAGTAACAGTGGCATCATCGCCGGTATCCAGAGACGAGTAGTTACCGCCTGTCGTGCCAGTCACCTCAACGGTATAGCTTTCACCATCAAGGTAGACATCATCACCCTGAATAGAGAATGGTGTGGAGTCTGCACTGGTATGACCTACAGGGATAGTGATAGTGGCACCATTGCTCAGACTAATCACTAGTGGGCTTCCGGTAACAGGATTTTCAACACTACCGGTAATGATTGCGGTGCCATCACCTTCATTGACACTGACATCACCCAGCGTCACCACATCAGACACCAATGGCTCAAGCAGCGTTACTGTCGCAGGTTCACTCACTTCACCATCCGGATCGACCAGGGTGTATTCAAACTCATCACCACCGTCAGCATCCTGAGCAGGTGTATAGGTGTAGCTACCATCCAGGTTGATGACCAGCGTACCGTTATCAAGCTCAATCTCGGTACCGTCTTCAGTGATGATGGTTTCATCACCATTAACAATGATTGAATTGATAGACAGGTTGATGACAGGTGTGTCGTTGTCGTAATCACGACCGGTTTCAGCACCACCATTGTCGTCATCATCGGTGATGATATTGCCTGTGGTTACGCCATCGACCTGATAGGTATTGTCAGCCGCCACAGGCGCAACTGGCTCAAGCTGACCTTCTTGAGGTTCACTGTTGCCATTCAGCGTCAATGTGGCTGAAGCGCTGTCACCATCACCATCAACGATGGTATAGCCGAACTCATCCTGATAAGCGTTATCCTGTGAGTTGAACACTTCATAGGAAGTGACATTCACAAAGAAGTCGGAATCATCAGAGGCCGCACTGCCATCATCGCTGTATGGCACACCTTCGAATACCAGTGTACTGAATGCACCAATATCGCTGATAGTAAATGAACCCACGTTGTTGTTGCTGTAGGTTGCATCTGTGTTGCCTGCGTATGGGTCTGTTGCATCGTTGTCGCTGACAATACCACTGCCAATACGGTTACCATCAGCATCAAACGCATGCCAGCGCATAGCTTCACCGCCGTTCTCGTTATTAAACAGATTCGAGAACTGGACAGTGGCAGCAGTGACATCACCAGCAAATTTGAATGCCAACGCTTCGCTTTCGCTGCCAGACTGATTAATTTGCTCAGGGACTGACGTGTTGGCACCCGATGTACCAGCAACACCAAAGCCCGGCGCGTTGCCGCCTGTGGTTACCGTACCTGAGCCATTATCGTTGAATTTACCATCAGCAGTCAGGAACGACTCACCCAGGTTAAAGGCGGTCATATTGCTGCCAGTGTTAGTCCAGCCTTCTACCGTTTGGGTATTTTGCGGCAGACTGTCAGGATCGGCGGTGTAGGTATAGCTACCATCTGAATGCATGGTCAGCGTACCGTAGTCACCTTCAATCTCGACCGAGCCATCGGCTGGGACTTCTACTGTGGTATCACCGAATGAGACCGAAGTGACACTGCCAGCGCCATCGGCGCCGTAGCTATCGACGCCAGCTTCACCGTCAGTGCTGTCAGCCGTGACAACGTTGCCTTCGGCAGTGCCATTGTCGATGGAATCGACATCATCGGCAGCCACTGGACCGTCATCTTCAAAGGCAAACAACACACCGACATCAATGCTGCCGTCAGCGCTATCGCCATCAGCATCAGTGACAGTGCCTGTCAAGGCAATCGCACCGGCATTCAGTGTGGCCGGAGAATTTGCTTCATCCGGATCTGTGGCATCGTCGTGCTCAACCGCACGCAGTTGAGTGAGCGTGACCACACCTTCATCGTCAACACTGGCTGTGAAAACAACCAGGTCCATGTTGTCATCGGTTGTGATGTAACCTTCGACGACACCATCGCCGTTAACACGCAGTTCAACATCTTTGCCACTCAGTGTATCTACCAGACCGGTTTCAACATCTGTATCAACGGACAAAGCGTAATCGACATCACCTGGACCATCTGCACCGAAGTCAGCAGTAAAGCTACCAGACAGGTCCAGTGTGGCAGTGGCGTTGCTTGGGTCACCGTTGCCGATATCGGTTTCGTCAACTGTGATCGCACCGAGCTGGTTAATGCTGACATTGATGTTAACGTCATTGAAGTCGTTGTCGCCGCCAATGATGTCTTCCCAGTTCTGGTTACCTGTTGCAGCATTATCTTCCACTGCTTCAGCATTACCCGGGTTCAGGTCAGCGTTGTCGAACAGGACATTCGTACCCTGTCCGGTCAGTGGCTCACCATCAAGCAACACTTGCCAGTTACCCTCACCATCCTGCTCGAAGGTAATAGCATCACCGTTGTTCAGATCATTCAGGTCAGCACCATCAGGGATAATGAAGAAGCCGATATCAGATGGGTCGGTCACTTCTACAGTGATTTCATCAGACTCGTTATCTTTCACATTCGCCCAGATGATTTCACCGCTGACCGGTTCACCATTTTCACCTTTGATGTAGAAACCATAGGTGTTGTTGTAACCGGCGTCACCGCCTTCATTGGTCACAGTCAGCAGGTAAGGCTGTGCTGGCTGTTGTGCTTCAATGGTTGGCGCATCATCTTCAAAGTTGAAGCTGACACCACCCAGATCCAGCGTTGCTTCAGCGCTGTCTTCATCAGCATCAGTAATGGTTTTCACCAAGGTCAGCAGCTCTGAATCCAGCACCATACCCTGACTGTCGTCCGGGTTAGTGGTATCTGCATGCCAGATATTTTCATGCTGTGTCAGTGTGACTTCACCGGTTTCAGCATCAACGCTGATAGTGAAGTAATCCACACTGCCCACGGAGCCGACGATGTCATCACCGACCTGGTTCAGCAGAATTTCTGCGCCCTGTCCGAAGCCATCGCCGTCACCGGCATCGGTATCAGTGTTGTCTACAGCATAGAGACCTGAAGCAATGTCTTCTCCGCTCAGGTTCAGACTGTAGCTTTCACTGTCAGCATCCGCAGGACCATCAGCACCGAATGCACCGGTGAAGAAACCACTGAAGTCGAAGCTGGCCGTGGTTGAAGCACCGGCTTCGCCGCTGCCATCAGCCAGTGCAGATTCATCAACAGTCAGGCTCGCTACTGCGTCCAGACTGATATTGTCGATGTAGGCACCCAGCGTATTTGCAGACCCTTGACCTTCAAAGCTCAAGGTTTGTGCACTGCTAGTATCCAGACCAGTGAAGGTCAGGGTGATTGTCGTCCAGCCACCAGCACTGCTTGTTTGTGATGCAGTCACGCCGGCAGGCAAGGAACCAAAGTCAATAACACCAGCTCCGTCGACATTGATGTTGACAGTCTGATCACCCAGCGACACGCTCATGTCACTGCCATCCACATCGCTTGGACGTGGTTGGAAATCAAAGCTCAGCGTAGCTTCAGTGGTCGGTAATTCAACCTCGGTAGACAGTTGCGTCAGGGTGCTACCACCATCGCCATTACTATCGTGGGCATCCAGTTCCGCATGGACATCACCATCAGAAGCACTAGCGCCACCGGCGTTACCGGATTGAATTTCAATACCCGCAGCGTTAACAGTCCATTCGATACCGTTGTTACCGATGATGGTACCACTACCTTCACCCACCACGGTCCAGTTGTTGCCGGACAGATCAGGCGCAAAGTCTTCAAACGACTCTGTCAGCAGATTGATTTGCTGGCTGGTAATAACCGGTGTGTCATCATCAATTAACAGGGTCAGGTGACCATCAGCAGTATCTCCATCACCATCGGTGACGGTGAAGCCCAGTGTAAACGCAGCTTCGTTTTCATTGTCACCCGCGGTATGCAGCAGGTTGCTGGTTTGGGTGTAGTTATACTCACCGGTGTTGGCATCCAGGGTGATCTCTGCGACTTGCACCGGAACACCATTTTGCATCTGAGTGATGATCAGAGAGCCATCACCATTGACGCTGAAACTGATACCGGCTGTAGCATCATC
Organism: uncultured Methylophaga sp.; assembly: GCA_965229455.1. Classification (GTDB taxonomy): domain Bacteria; phylum Pseudomonadota; class Gammaproteobacteria; order Nitrosococcales; family Methylophagaceae; genus Methylophaga. The sequence goes on along the minus strand of OZ245877.1, from coordinate 529,559 downwards.
GACAGAGCTGTTATCTACGTTCCAGGCAACAGTGCCGCCATCAGCGCCAGTAGAGAACTGCAGCGTTTTGCTCTGGTTGTATTCTTTACTGTCTGTGCCAGCACCGTCATTGGTATTGGTGCCTTCACCCGGATTGCCATTGAGGCCAGCAACCGTGTCATCATCACTGATGATGCGCATAGTGTTGACTTCATAAGGTTCTACCGTTGGCGTGTCGTCATCGACATTGATTTGCAATGAACCGGTTTCAGTGTCGTCATCATTATCCGTGACCAGGTAACCCACATTGAAAACCTGATTGTTTTCATCGTTATTGCCATCATCTTGATGGTCGATTGGCGCGTTCTGTGTAACAGAGTACTCACCGGTTTCAGGGTTCAGGCTCAGTGTGAGAACGGTTTCACCGCCTTGCTTGATGAGCAGGTCGTCACCGCTGGTTTCATAGGTGAAGCCACTCGGTGCACCTGATGTTTGCCAGCTAATGCTGCCACCATCTGCGCCAAAGCTGTGCGACAAAGTACCAGTCACATTAGAAGCATCTGCATCGTCAGCGGGTCCGCCGGGGTTACCACCTTGCAGGGCATCGTCATCCAAAAGCACAGTGTCGTTGGTACCAACTTCCGGAGAATCATCGATAACCTTGATGTAGAAGTCCTGATTCAGCGTGATTGTGTCACCGTCAAAGTCTTCCGCATTCACAATGCCAGAGAGGTCGATATAAAGCAGGTTCTCTTCAATCACACTGTCAGCATGATCCAACGGGCCTACCAGTGTGAAGGTATAGTCGCCATTGCTTTCCAGTGACAATGTGAAGACAGGCGTCTGTCCTGCTGTTGCAGTCAGCGTATTACCATTCAGTGAATAGGTTAATGGCTCACCATCAGAAGTCAGGTTCTGAGCAATCAGTGATGTGTAATCACCGGACAAGGAGAAAGTTGCCCCTTCATCGGCACCGACTGACACTTGATCTGCAAGTGAACCTGTTGCGACAGCAGTATCAGGCCAGACATCGTATCCTTCCTGATTACCTGCAGGCAGGGCTTCTTCTTCAACAACACCGATATCAGGCAGACCGGTTTGCTCAGGTACATCATCAGTGACATCAATCGTGAAGCCGCTGTCCAGTGTGATTGTGTCTTCATCACTGTCAGTGGCCTGAATCACTGAAGACAGATCCAGTGGCAGGTTGTTTTCACCGTTACCCGCCGCATGATCGAGCTGATCATACAGACTGAAGGTGAAGTCGCCGTTATCATCCAATTCCAGGGTAAATACTGCTCTGCCATCAGCAGAGGCAATCAGGGTATCACCCTGAACTTCAAAGCTCAGATCGTCACCTTTCGAGGTCAGACCCTGGGCTTCCAGGCCAGCAAAATCACTGCTCAGGCTGAATGTGCCATTTTCATCGGCACCGAAGCTGACCAGTGAAGCCACAGAACCCGAAGTGGTAGCCGGGCCACCCCCATTGAAGATATTGAAGAAGTCAGTGGTGTAACCAAAGATAGTGACAGGCTCACCGGTGTAAGAGCCATCATCCCCATTATCGAAGGGATCATTACCTGTTGAGCTGTCGGTAACAATGTCGTCTTCATCCACCGTGACAGTAACGCTTTCTCCTGTAGCCACTGGCATATCATCAACAATCTTGATGAAGAAATCGTTATCCAGCGTGATTGTGTCACCATCAAAGTCGGTGGCTTCAACGATTGAAGAGAAGTTAATCACTTCAAGGTTTTCACCCTGTACCGGGGAGTGATCCAGCGCACCTTTCAGCGTAAAGGTGTAATCACCGTTACTTTCCAGTGTCAAAGTAAAGACTTCGCCGGACTCTGTAGAGGCCGTCAAGGTGTCGCCATTCACTTCGTAGCTGACAGGTTCGCCATCAGATGTCAGCTCTGGCAAGCCGGACAGATCGGTGGCAAAACCAAAGGTCAGTCCTTCATCAGCACCGACAGACACTTGGTCTGCAAGTGAACCCGTTGCGACAGCGGTATCAGGCCAGACATCATAGCCTTCCTGATTACCTGCAGGCAGGGCTTCTTCTTCGACAATGCCGACGTCTGGGAAGATACCATCTTGTTCAGGCACATCATCAGTCACATCAATCGTGAAGCCGCTGTCCAGTGTAATGGTGTCGTTATCATTATCAGTAGCCAGAATGATGGAGGACAGGTCTATTGTCAGGTTGTTTTCACCCTCTCCTGACATATGATCAATCTGATCATAAAGCTTGAAGGTGAATTCACCATTCTCATTCAGCTCGAGCGTGAATACCGCTCTGCCATCCGCAGAGGCAATCAGTGTATCGCCCTGAACTTCAAAGCTGAGTTCATCGCCTTTGGATGTCAGTTCCTGAGCTTCCAGACCGGCAAAATTATCACCGAGGCTGAAGGTGCCTTCCTCATCAGCACCAAAGCTGACCAGTGAAGACACAGAACCGCTAGTGGTAGCCGGGCCACCACCATTGAAGATATTGAAGAAGTCAGTGGTGTAACCAAAGATAGTAACCGGTTCACCCGTGTAGGAACCGTCACTACCGTTATCGAACGGATCATTACCTGTTGAACTGTCGGTAACAATGTCGTCTTCATCCACAGTCATGTTGACCGTTTCCTGGGTTGCGACCGGGATGTCATCCTGAATGGAGATGGTGAACATGCCCGCATCATCTTCAGTGATGACCAGTTGGTCGCCATCAAAGTCACGGATTTGCAGCAGTTGAGTGAAATCGATGCTGTCGACAGAACCATTTGGCTCACCGGTTTCAGGATCAAGCGTAATCAGGCTGAAGTTTTCTTCAGCGGTTTCACCAGCAACATGATCCAGTTGATCATTGAGATCAAAGGTCCAGCTGCCATCTGCGTTGATGGTCAGGGTGAACACTTCACGTGCATCTTCACCGTCACCAGCCGAAGCCACAAGCACAGATTGATAACCATTATTAGTGACAGCATAGCTGACCGCTTCGCCTTTAGATGAGAGGGTAGGCAGTGAGTCTATACCAGCCTGGAACAGAGCCTGTTCTGCTTCGTTTTCAGAGGATTGCAACAGACCAAACGAGCCAGGACCATCTGCACCCATATTAACGACAGCGTTAAGATTGCCACCTGTAACATCTGAGTTGACCAGGCTATCACTGTCAGAAACGTTTCCAAGGGTATCCCAACCTGTCAGTGAACCGTCAAAACCACCATTAACCGGGCTGCCATTCAGGGTCAGGTCGGACACTAACAAGCTCGAATCAACGCTGCCATCGCCCACATTCATCTGACCGAAGCCGATAGTGACGACACCATCAGCTGTGACTTCGTAGGTAAACGGATTTGAGGCGAGGTTACCGCCATTGCTGTCAGCCAGTTCGAAAACTTCACCATTGATAACAACAAAAGCAAAGTCGTTATAGGTACCGCCATCATTATCATCAAATGACCAGTTAAAGCTGATGATGTCACCGGCTTCAGCATTAAATGTTGTTTTTGATGCTGAACCGTCATAAGCAGTGCCAGAACCCCCATTGCTGTCAACCGCAGCATCAAGTACGCCTGCTGACAGGCCCAGGAAGCTTTCAATATCGGATTGATCCGCATCGCTGTCATCAGAGGTGATGATCATAGCAAGTGCCTGGTTCGGATTACCGTCAGACAAGTCACCGTCATCAAACGACAGACCATCTTCGACGACTGAACCACTCTGGGTTGCCAGACCTTCTTCTTCATCACCCGCACGAACCGGGCTGTCATCATCGACATTGATTTGCAGGGTACCGGTGGCGCTGTCGCCATCCGCATCGGTGATGGTGAAGCCGAGGTTGAGGAACATATTGTTCTCAAATACAAACTCACCGTTGGCGTAATCAGGGGCTTCGTGATCGAACTGGCCGAAGATACCAACCAGGAAGCTACCGCCATCAACGTTAGGCGTCAGTTGCGCGGTAAAGATGATTTCTGCCATTTCCGGCATATCATCTCCAGTACCTTCACAACCGTCAAAGGCTTGCTGTTGCTGGGCAAGTTGTGTAGGGGGTTCCTGACCACCTTCGGATTGGCCGTCAACAATATAGCCAATCACGGTCAGGCCATCTGCAGAGACCCAGTATTTAACTTGCTGGCCTTCTGAGGTAACAGGGTTGCCTTCACTGTCAGTGACGTCAGCGCCACTGGTGACATTAAAGATAATGGGGTTGGTTTCGCTGGGGCCGTCGGTGCCGAAGTTGGCAATCAGACTGCCACCGAGGAAATGGCCATCAGGGGAACCGGTGTCATCACCCAGTTCAGTGCGTTCGTCGCCCACACCAGCGGGGGAATCAAAACCAAAGTTGTAAACGCCATGTTCGGAATTCAGATAAGCGATAAATTCGGCACTGACACCACTGAGGTCGATATCACCTCCGGTGATCAGATCATCTTCATCCAGCAAGACTGTGGTGATACCTGCTGTTGGCACCCCATCAATCAGTTGTTCATCTTCAACTTCATCAATGGTGTTGTTAACACCAATCGTTTCAAAACCGGCATCCGGCGTGACTTCTGGATTCAGGTAGTCGACGAAAACCGCATCGTGGCCTTCATTACCACCTGCGACACCGGCACCGGCTGCGGTCGCTTCGCCGGCCTCAGTGGGGTCTTCACCTTCCAAAATGGCCTGTTGAATAGCGGCCACATCATCTGGAACCTCTTGACCTTCGGCTTCAGCAACATCGGTAGCTTCGGGGTCAAACACAGCCGTATCGAGCATGGCCTGACTGTCTCTGCCCAGATCCATGACGCTACCGTCTGCAAATTCAATCTCTACTGCGCCGCTGGGGCCAGTACTGATAACTTCGTTGGCATAGACGCGGTCGCCTGCCTGAAGTGTTCTAATCGATCCATCTGCCGCGGTAGCGGTTACTGTTCCAACAATTGCCTTAATCACGCCGATTTGTGTTGCCATGATTGTTCCCCTTGTTTTTCATCCATTTAAGTAAGAGCGCTGTCCTGCTCCTGTTGATGCGCTCTATAGCCAGTCTTAACTGGCACTTTTACGCAATTCGTGGTCCATTCTCGGGGATTTCAAGGGGGGAAACTATTGTACTAAGGTACTAATTTGGCAAAAAAACGACAGAAAAATCGAATATTAAATTTAAAATAAACGGATTTAGCGATTATTACTCAAACCACTGACCGCGTTGGTCATGTCTTATCGTTTATTGACCAGTTTCGGTCTGGTTTTACCTGTCGCGTGTTGGCTGGCCAGTTGGTTGAGCACGGTAGTGACCAGTTTACGAGACAACCAGGCTTCACCGTCGTACATAACGCGAACAGCACGGACGATAGCGTGACGCTGCTGATGCAGCATAAACCCTTTGCAGCTGAAGCCGGTCGCTTCCAGCCTGGCGTAGTCAGCTTCATGCTCAGTGATAATCAAGGTTTTGATATCCGGTGCACGCAGATAGGTATGCATACAGAGTTCATCGGCTGATAGCTGCCCGCCGACATCGGATACAATCAGGATATCAGGCCGAATGTCACAGACAGCCTTCAGCATGACATCTGTCTCAGCAGTGGCGATCACGTGCAGCGCAATGCCGGACTGACTCTCCAGCAAGGCTTTTTCTTTAGCGGTGTCTTCACCGATGAGACAGACTTTTATCATGCGTAGGCTCTCAAAACATTGGTCAGCAAGCGCCACTGCTGCTCCCAGCCCGTCAACGGACTATGCCGATAACTGCTGCGCACATATTGCTGCATGTGACCTTCTATAATAATCAGGAGCAAGTTGGCGGTCTCATTAACCGGCCGACCACCGGCTTCGGTCAAGCTGAGTTCCCGCTCACGCAGTATTTGTCGGAACTGCGTTTCAAGCCTATCAAAAAACTGACTGACCCGCTGGCGAAGTCGTTCGGTTTCGCCCGTCAATGCCGCACCGACCAGCACGCTGGTAATGCCCGGATTTTTGGCACTGAAACCGAGAAGCAGTGTCATGATCTTTTCAATCCGCGACAAGGCGTTCTGATCTTCTTCCATAATCCGTCTGATCAAGCCAAATACCGTATCTTCAGCAAAGCCTATCAGTCCTTCAAACATTCTCGCCTTGCTGGGAAAGTGTCGATATAGCGCCGCTTCAGAGACACTCAAACTGGCTGCCAGTTTTGCAGTAGTAATGCGTTCACCGGGGTGTTGTTCAAGCTGACTGGCCAGGGCTTCCAGGATCTGCTGGCGACGAGAGCTTTTTGTTTCAGCTCGAGTCGGTTCTACATTGTCATTCATCGTGCGCCCCCGCGAATCAGGGTGCCAACCCCTTCATCAGTAAACAGTTCCAGCAATACCGCATGCTGTACCCGGCCATCAATGATATGCGCAGTGGTCACCCCTGCCTGAACCGCATCAAGGGCACAGCCGATTTTCGGCAACATACCACCGTATATCACCCCATCATCAATTAACTCATTGACTTGTCTGGCATTCAAGCCGGTCAGCAATTTGCCGTCAGCATCCAGCAGTCCGGCCGTGTTTGTCAATAAAATGAGTTTTTCCGCCTGCAGCACCTCGGCTATTTTACCGGCGACCAAATCCGCATTAATGTTATACGACTCACCATCATTACCAACCCCGATAGGGGCGATAACGGGAATAAAATCACTGTGTATCAGCATGTCGATCACACTGGTATCGATACTGGAGACTTTACCGACATGGCCCAGATCGATCATTTCAGGTGCTTTGACTGCAGGGTCGTCACCACCTTGTGAGACATGGAGCTTCTCAGCATAAATCAGGCTGCCGTCTTTACCCGTCAGTCCGACAGCACGACCACCATGACTGTTAATCAGGTTGACGATGCTTTTGTTGACCTGACCACCCAATACCATTTCCACAATGTCCATGGTCTCGCTGTCGGTCACCCGCATGCCATTGATAAACTCACTCTGTTTGCCGACCCGTTGCAACAGATCTCCGATCTGCGGACCACCGCCATGAACGATAACCGGATTCAGACCAACCGCTTTCATCAACACCACATCTCGGGCAAAGCTGTTTTTAAGGTCCTCATCGACCATCGCGTTACCGCCGTACTTGATCACCAGCGTTTTTCCCGAAAAGCGCTGGATGTATGGCAGCGCCTCAGTCAGGACCTGAGCGATGTGGGTGGCACGTTGTGTATTCAGACTCATCTAAAATTCATACCATCAAAATTTAAATCGGGAGCGGGGAGAAATCTGCTGCAGCGTCTCCAGGAAAGACTGTTTTATCGCATCCAGTCTCTGCCTGCTCTGGGCTTCAAAACGCAAGGAAATCGCCGGCATTGTATTCGAGGCTCTCAATAAGCCCCAACCATCGGCAAAGTCGATGCGGACACCATCAATGGTGGTTACCGTTGCCTGATCAGCGTCGTACTCCTCGGCAAAGCGCGCAACAATAGCATGAACGTCTGTTTCAGTCATACGTACAATAATTTCCGGCGTCGACTGATATTCAGGGATGGCAGCAAAAACCTCAGCGCTGGCGCCTGTTGCAGATGACAGTAGCTCAACCAGTCGACAAGCCGCATACATCCCATCATCAAAGCCATACCAGCGGTCTTTGAAGAAAAAGTGGCCTGTCATCTCGCCAGCCAGTATGGCACCGGTGCGCTGCATTTCCGCTTTGATCACTGAGTGTCCTGAGGCCACCATTTCTTCCTGGCCACCGGCCTCACGGACCACATCCGAAATCAACTTGCTGCATTTCACATCGAACAAAACCGTGGCGCCCGGCTGTCGGGCCAGCAAGTCCCGGGCGAACAGAGCAAGTAAGCGGTCCGGCCAGATTATTTTGCCCTCGTTGTCCACCACACCAAGCCGATCTGCATCACCATCAACAGCAATGCCCAGATCCGCCTTGTTGGATTTGACCATCTGCTGCAGGGCGACCAGATTCTCGGGCTGGCCCGGATCGGGATGATGATTAGGAAAACGGCCATCGACTTCGCAGAATAGCTCAATCACTTTGCAGCCAATGCCGCGCAACAACCGGGGCAAAAATTGACCCGCAATGCTGTTACCACAATCAACCACCACTGACAGTTGGCCCTGGGGTCTGATTTCCTCCTGAACTTTTTGCAGGTAGCTGTTGAAATACTCAACCTGTTGCAGCATCCCCTTACCAGTACTGAAACGTCCCTCTTTGATACGTTGATACACAGCCTGGATCTCATCGCCCAGCAGGGCTTTACCGTTAATGACCAGTTTCAGGCCGTTGAAATCTGTCGGGTTATGACTGCCGGTGATGATAACGCCAGAGCGCACGTCGCTGATGACATTGGCATAGTAGATTAAGGGTGTCGGTACCTGACCGAGCTCATAAACATTACAGCCTGTACTGAGCACACCACGAATAAAGGCCTTGGTCAGGGGAGCACTGCTCAGCCTGGCGTCACAACCGACATTCAGATCAGCGATATTGCTCTCCACCAGCATGCTGCCAACAGCCCGGCCTAACTGGCGCATCACGGGGACGGTCAATTGCTCTCCCACCACACCACGGATGTCATATTTTCTGAAAATGGCCTGATGCGGTAACACATCATCAGCCCCGTCACTTTTGGCCGTGGCCGTATCCTGCGCATTCAGTTCGGCTGATAAAGTCTGTTCGGCCTGGGTTAGCTCGTCATCCGGCTGGTCTTCAATGAAATCCAGGGTTTGTGTTTCATCTTCAGGTTCAAGATTGTCAATATCAATCGTTTCAATGCTGCTATCAAAATCCACCAGTTCATCTTGTTGACGGGTTTCATATTCATCTGACTGCGTTTTGTTACGTGCTTCAAGGCTGGCCTGACGTGCGTCATCCGGAGAAATCTGGTCATATTCGATAACATCATCACGCAGCCGGGTTTCCGTCTCGTCTACATCAATGAGCCCATCGACTTCCGGCTCTGGCTCTGCATAAGCAGGGGTCGCACTGGCATACTCATCCTCAACAGATGCATGGCTTTCCGGCGAACTCTCCTCGCCGGGAGCCGTTTCTGCTGAAGCATCGGTATTTTCCTCAACTGTCAGGGTCGGTTCGCTATCGACTCTCACCGGCTGTTTATTTCTCTGGGGAATACCAATCTGATAAATCGTCTGGCTGATATAGCCGAGTTCAGTATTTATCACCGGGTAAAAGTTACGCATTTTCAGCTGCTGCAGGTCTGACAGTTGTTCTTCTAAAATCTCGCTGTCATGCCGGAGGGTCCTGTTATACCACCACTCTCTGATTAACCAGGCAATAGCGATGAGGAATAAGATGGAGAGCGGAAATGACCAGTTGTGTGAAGCATTCGCAGCACCAGTCCAGAGCCTGAACTGCCATTGACTGCCGGCGACTGACTGCACTTTATGCGGTGTTCCCTGCTTGAGGCTGACATCGCCGAATGATTTGAGCGCTTTCGCTGAATCCTGCCCTTGTACCATTTCCAGGTAGATGCCACTGACCGGGTTCTCTATCATTCCATCCAGCAATACTTTTGGCTCAAAAGCAAGCATGAGTTTGAGAGGCTGAGGTCGGCTGGTTGAATTCAGCGCAGTGGCGAGCAGGATATGTGCTGGATCAGGCGCCTTATTGATTAACACCAAATCTGCGTTCGGATTCTCATCCAGACTGCGCATCACATCAAGTGAAACGTAGCTGAGTGGCATACAGTCCGACTCAGGCGTCAGTAACTCCTGCTCAAAAATACAGGCATGCTGAAGTCCGGGGACCAGTTGCTTGAGCTGTTGTTGCCACTCAGCAGGACTCAATCCTTCGCCGGAGAGCATTGCCCGGGTCGAGGGCGAGGCCACGATAGATTGAAGCCAGTCACGGTAAACACTGACCTGATGCGCCAGTCGACTTTGATTTGCCAGTAACAGCGACTCACCATACTGTCGAAGTTGTTTGTTTCTTGAGGTATCTTCAGCACTAATCTGGCTGACGAACAGCATGAACATTAAAACCAGGGTGACCAGTAACAGCATCACACTGAATGGTCGTGCCCGCAGCTTCATAGCGAGGCTCTCAAACTTTGTCATGCCATGCCCCCTTCTCCCTGAGACTGATTCTATTGTCTGCCCGTATGCCCGAAGCCACCACTGCCACGTTCGGAAGTGGTGAACTCATCGACTTGCTCAAAGCCAACCTGAACCACCGGTACAAAGACCATCTGAGCGATCCGCTCGCCAATACTGATCTCAAATGCGGTGTCGCCGCGGTTCCAGCAAGAAACAAATACCTGCCCCTGATAATCGCTGTCAATCAGACCGACCAGGTTACCGAGCACAATACCGTGTTTGTGGCCCAGTCCCGAGCGTGGCAGCAACATAGCAGCCAGGCTGGCATCATCAATATGAATCGCCAGTCCGGTAGGAATTAAGATTGTTTCGCCAGGATTAAGCGTCACGGGTTCATCCAGACAGGCACGCAAATCAAGTCCCGCGGAGCCGGTGGTCGCATAGTTAGGTAGTTCAATCGAATCGCCCAGTCGGGAATCAAGAATTTTGAGTTGAATTTTTTGCATCGAATTGTCTTATGATTAGAGTCATTAAATCCCTCGCCAACTGGGCCTTTGGCGCCTGTGGCAGAAGCGCTTCGCCATCAGGCCAGAAGACCTGTAGCGCGTTGTCATCGACCGCAAAGCCCTGTCCTTCACCGACCTGGTTGGCAGCGATCATATCCAAATTTTTACGCATCAGCTTATCACGGGCGTAGTCAGCCACGTGGCGGGTTTCTGCCGCAAAACCAACTACAAAAGTCTGCTGACTCATATCACTGGCCACGGCGGAGACGATATCGGTCGTCGGCTCCAGTTCGAGCAGGAGGCGATCATGGGTGGTTTTTTTGATTTTCTCAGTTTCCCGGCTTTGCGGGCGGAAGTCTGATACCGCAGCACAACTGATGAAAATATCGCTCCCGACAACGGCACGCATGACGGCCTCATGCATCTGATCCGCCGTTTCGACATCGACACGGCGAACACCACTGGGTGACGGCAAGTGTACCGGCCCTGCCACAAGCGTGACCTCTGCACCAGCCTCTTTAGCGGCCTGTGCCAGCGCAAACCCCATTTTGCCTGAGCTGCGGTTGCCGATAAACCGGACTGGGTCAATCGGCTCATAGGTTGGGCCAGCCGTAATCAGCACATGCCGTCCAACCAGCCCGCCCGGCACTACCAGCCGCTTCATCTCGGCCACGATATCCAGCGGTTCCAGCAAACGGCCTTCGCCCTGTTCGCCACAAGCCTGGTCACCACTGGCAGGTCCGATGATTTGCACGCCGCGCTGCCGAAGCTGAGCGAGATTGTTCTGCGTCTGGGCATTTGCCCACATTTTATTATTCATCGCCGGTGCCACCGCAATGGGAGATTCGGTGGCAAGACAGAGCGTCGTCAGTAAGTCATCACCTCGTCCTTGAGCCAGTCTGGCAATGGTATCGGCACTGCCGGGGGCAATCAGTACCCAATCCGCCCAGCGGGCCAGCGCAATATGCCCCATGGCAGATTCCTGATCCGCATCCAGCAGTTCTATGGCGACCGGATGACCGCTCAGTGTCTGCAGGGTCAACGCTGTGATAAATTCAGTCGCCCCGCGGGTCATCACAACACGGATTTCGGCACCTTCATCACGAAGACGACGAATCAAATCTGCACTTTTATAAGCGGCTATACTGCCGCTGACAGCCAGCACAATGTGTTTGCCAGCAAGGGGGCTGAGATTCATGATTTTGCTTTTCCCATCGCCAGTTGCTTCAGCGTCATATTGCCGATCACCTCTGCCTGGGCATCGCTGATGGATTTCAACAGTCCATTTACCCCGTCATCAGCAAGACTCTTCAGCGTGTAATTACCATTTTCCTCCGTGGTTCTGAGGCAATTTAAAATGGCAGCAACACGAATAAGCTCAACATCCTGTGCCGGAACATAGCGGGTTTCATCGCCAGCCACTTCCACCAGCAGGCCGCCTTTTTCCATGGTTGTGAGTAAATCCTGAATCGCATTATTGGTCAGGCCGGTCTGTTCCTCGAGTTCCTGCACGGTCAGCGGCGGTTGATTTTTACAGAAACGCTTGGCGATCACCGTGATCAACCACAGCCCTTCTTTTTCCCGTAAACGCGGACTCAGCACCAGCGGCTTGCCAGCCAGCTTCACCAGCTTGGGATGTTGCAGATAGAAGGCAACTTGAGCGCCTGTCAGCAGAATAAACCAGGCGAGGTAGAGCCAAATCATGAAAAAGAACAGGATCGCAAAACTGGAATATATCGCGGTGTAATTCGACGAAGAGGCCACAAACGAGGCAAACAGGGTACCGATTGAAATCCACAAGACCCCGGCCACAGTTGCGCCTATCAGGGCGGGTGTCAGCTTGACTTTGGTGTTGGGAATAAATTTATAAAGAAATGTAAAAGCCAGGATGATCATCACATAAGGCAGTAGCTTGGTGCCGATCACTATCAAGGTGCCAAACGGCTCAATGCCGCGAAGCGACTGCACGACTTCATGGTTAAGCACCGTCGCCGCCACACCCAATGCTGAGAACACCAGCACGGGCCCAATCATGATGACACTCAGGTAATCGGTAAAGCGGCGGGTGATCGAACGGGAGCGTTTAACCCGCCAGACGAAATTGAAGGCATTTTCGATTTTCTGCACCAGCGCGATGATCGTATAGAACAACATTGCCAGGCCCACCGAGCCCAACACACCGACTTTGATGTTTTGAACAAAGCCGATGATATTCGAGGTAATCTCCGGTCCCCGTTCCCCCAGGGGCTCAAGCAGCCCCAGCAAGACCGGTTCCATCTGATTGTGAACACCGAAAGCCTTAAGCACGGAAAACGCAACGGCTATCAGTGGTACCAGTGAGAGCAACGTGGTGAAAACCAGACTCATGGCACGCAGATTCAGTTCACCCGCTGCCAGCTCACGGCCCATAATATAGCTGACCCTGAGAAAATTAAGCCACAGCTTGTAGATGGGGTTGGTCTCGGGCGGGATGTCCTGCCACAAACCGGTTTTAAAGAAATACTTGAGCTGGATAAATTTGGCTTCCAGTTGTTTCTGGTAATGTTGCATCATCAGTTCAGACCGGATTATCAATATCTATGAAATGATGACGGATATTGAAGCGCTGCGCCAGATCTTCGCCCAGTGCCTGCACGCCGTAACGTTCGGTAGCGTGATGCCCGGCAGCGATATAATGAATGCCCAGTTCGCGCGCCATGTGGGTAGTCGGTTCGGAAATCTCGCCACTCAAAAATGCATCCAGTCCCAAATCCGCCGCCTGCTGCAAAAAGCCCTGCGCGGCGCCGGTGCACCAGCCGATAGCACTGATCGGTCGCTCATGCCCTTTTATCACCAATGGTTCACGGCCTAATGTATGGCTTACATGGATGGCAAAATCAGTCAGTGACTGAGGTTCAGTAAGCACGCCGCAAAGCCCAATTGCCGGGTCGCCGGTACCGGAAATACGACCATCAATTTCCAATCCTAATCTGAGTGCCAGTTGCGCGTTGTTACCCAATGTCTGGTGCGCATCCAGCGGCAAGTGGTAGGCAATCAGATTGATATCATTCTCTAATAAACGTTTGAGTCGGCGTTGTTTCATTCCCACAATTCGTGGGTCTTCACCGCGCCAGAAATAACCGTGATGCACCAGCACCGCATCAGCGCCTGCTTCTATCGCGGCGTCTATAAAAGCCTCGCTGGCAGTCACACCGGAAATCAGTGTCTGGATTTGGCTCTTACCCGCTACTTGCAGACCATTGGGGCAGTAATCCTTGAAGCGCCCCGGCTCCAGGGTCTCATCAATGTAGGCGAGAAGCTCTGTTCGGGTTATCATCCAATTAGTTCCTGTCCTGTAATGCGTTGTCATTGATTGGCACATGATGACGCCAGCCTGCCCCTCCGCCACTGGCGTCCGGGGTAGGGGACGCAGATCGTCCCCTGAACAGTCGCCACTATAGCAAAACGGAGACAAAAGCGATGGAAGCGGTCAATATTATCGCGCTCAGCATGGGTGCTGCCTGGGCCAGTGGCATTAACCTCTACGCCACCATCTTTATGCTGGGCTACATGGGGCTGACCGGCAATATCGTGTTACCGGATGAGTTGCAGGTACTCAGTGATCCCCTGGTGATGACGGCAGCAGGCTTTATGTACTGCGTGGAATTTTTTGCTGACAAAATGCCCGGTGTCGACACCGGCTGGGACAGTCTGCATACCTTTATCCGCATCCCGGCTGGCGCGATGCTTGCTGCCAGCGCTGTTGGCGATGTGACACCGGCGGTGGAACTCAGCGCTGCCCTGCTCGGCGGCACATTGGCTGCAGGCAGTCATGCCACCAAGGCGGGAAGTCGTCTGTTGATCAACACCTCGCCGGAGCCTGTAACTAACTGGGGCGCCTCGATTAGTGAAGACTTACTGGTGATTGCCGGTTTGTGGACAGCGCTGAATCATCCGGTGATGTTTTTAATCGCCCTGGCTGTATTCATTATTCTGATGATTTGGCTGCTGCCAAGGTTGTGGCGCTTGATTAAAGCACTGTTCCGCCAAATTGGCAGCTGGCTGGGCCTGTGCGAACCGCCGTCGCCAAAGCCAACGGTATCAGCAGATAATCCGGCGCGGATTGAAAACAGCCCGGATAAGCATTTATGAGAGTTGATCTTTACGACGGTAAACCGTACTGAATGGGGTGCGTGTTAATTCAAAGGCATCGCTGTAACCGCTGATTGTCTCCGAAGCCCCCAGAAACAGGTACCCCCCCTTGTTCAAAGACAGCGCCATACGTTTAAGAATATCCTTCTTGCGCTCAGCGGAAAAATAAATCAGCACATTACGGCAGAAAATCACATCGAACTTACCCAGGGTTGAAAACCCCTGCAGCAGATTCTGTTCACGGAAGCTGACCCGGTTGCGAACTTCATCAATGACCCGCCAGCGCTCGTCGACCTTGGTAAAAAATTGCTGCCGGCGTGAGTCGGATAAGCCCCTGCCCAGCGCCACATTTTCATACTCGGCTTTTTTAGCCTGAACCAGCATAGAAGCGGAAATATCAGTGGCAATGATCTGACTGCCTGTCAATTTGGACCCCGGATTCTTGCGCAGGTACTCACTCAGTATCATGCTGATGGTGTAGGGTTCCTGACCCGATGAGCAGGCTGCAGACCATACCCGCAAAGCGCCATGAGCACGTTGGTCTAACTCTGGCAACACAATCTGCCCCAGTGTTTCGAAGGGCTGAACGTCACGAAACCATGACGTTTCATTGGTGGTCATGGCATCGATCACTGCATCACGCAAATGACGGGGCTGTCCTTTTTCAATCGCTGACATTAATGCCGTCAAGTTGACGATATTTTCTTCTCTCATCAAGCGGGTCAAGCGGCTGACAATCAGGTATTGTTTACCCTCACCCAGCAAAATACCGCAGGCCTGCTCCAGGAATTCCCGGAAGCGCTGATAATCAAAACTGCTGATTTCTTGGGTTTGCTGCATGTCGGCCTGGCAAAAAAGTCAGTGAATATATAGCAATTATCGGACAGAATGCTTAAACATTTACCTTAATATTAGATACATTGACGAACATATGAAAAAACAATCACATCACTCGAAAGTCAGAAATGTGCTGGTCACAGGCTGTTCCAGTGGTATCGGGCTGCGTGCCACCGATATGCTGCAGGCCCATGGTTTTAATGTCGTTGCTACCGTACGTAAGCCTGAAGACATGCAGATGCTGGAAAAGCGCAATGTCAAGGTCATTCTAATGGATTTGGCTGATGAAAACAGCATCAATCTGGGCTTTGAACAAGCACTGAGTTTACTGAACGGTCGACTGGATGGTCTTTTTAATAATGCGGCTTTCGGCCAACCCGGTGCCGTCGAGGACCTGAGTCGTCAGGCACTGCGTGAACAATTTGAAACCAATGTCTTTGGCACCCAGCAATTGACGAACCTCGCTATCGCCCAGATGCGCAGGCAGGGATTTGGCCGGATTGTTTACAACAGTTCCGTACTCGGCTTTGTCTCCATGGCTTATCGTGGTGCCTACAATGCGAGCAAATATGCCATTGAAGGACTGGCGGATACGCTGCGCCTGGAACTCGCCGGGACCGATATTTTCGTTAGTCTGATCGAACCCGGCCCCATTACCAGCCGCTTCCGTGCCAATGCGTTTGCCCGCTATGAAAAGCATATTGATATCAACAACAGTGCGCACTTCGAAACCTACGAAGCCATGGAAGCCCGACTACAGAAAGAGGGCCCCGCAGCCCCTTTTACACTGCCGCCTGATGCGGTTGTAGCCAAATGCCTGCACGCTTTCGAATCTAAACGACCCAAGATTCGCTATTATGTGACTTTCCCCACCTATCTCTTTGCCACGCTCAAACGCCTACTGCCCCAGGCTGCGCTTGACTGGTTTTTGAGAAAAGTGTCTGATAACGAAAAACGCGGCTGACAGCACTTTTTTTCAAGTTTGTGATTGACCGAAGGCGGATAATGAAATAATGCGATCTATTTCGCGTAACAGTCTGCGGTGGTTTGCCGCGGTCAATATGTTTAGCAGCGTATTGGTCGCGGGCCTGGTGGCGCTGATCGTCTTTGCTTATCTTTTCCGCACCCAGGCCCTGCCCGACCATTCCAACCTATACAGCGCCATGATTTATTACAGTCTTGCCGCTGTAGTACTCATTATCCTGGCCCTGCTTTTCGCCGTTCGTCACTACCAGGCACTGTCAAAGCCGCTGAACAATCTTGACCAGATTACACAGGCCCTGCCGCTACTCTCAGCCAAAAAATATGATGAAGCAAAGCAGATATTTCAGGCGACTGAAAATCACACCCGCTTATCAGAAATCGGCGAGCTTCTGACTGTCTCCACAGAACTTTCAAGCGTGCTGGAAAAACTGGATCAAAGTGTGGGCAAACGTTCAAAAATGCTGCACGCCGCTAATGAGCAGCTTCGCGGTGAACGCGACTTTGTCAAAAACTTACTGGATACAGCGCAGTTGATCATCTTTACTGTGGATGATGACTTCAAAATCACCATGTTTAATGACTTCGGCGAGAAGTTGACTGGCTTTGCTGAAGCCGAGGTCATCGACTCTGATGTTGCCCGATTTTTCCCTGCCGGCAACTGGACCGAGGCCCAGACACTATTCCGGGAACTGGCTGCAGGTAACATGCAGATTGCTCAGCAGGAATCGGAATTGATCGATAAGCAAGGTCACATCCGCAATATTTCCTGGTTACATTCCCGTATCGAAAATAACGTGAATCATGCCGTACTGATGTCGGTTGGTCTCGATATGACCGACAAAAAAGAAGCAGAAAAACGTATCGTCTGGATGGCGGAACACGACCCTCTGACCGACTTGTGTAACCGGCGTAAATTTATAGAAGAATTTGAAAAATCGTTGCGTACGGCAATGCGCTATACCCACAGCAACTCACTGTTACTGCTCGATCTGGACCAGTTTAAGGATATCAACGATATCAGTGGTCACCGGGCCGGGGATGAGCTGCTCAAGCTGGTAGCGAAATGCCTCAAGCAAGTGGTCCGCTACACCGATCTGGTGGCGCGACTGGGCGGTGATGAGTTTGCGGTACTGATGCCGGAAACTGACGAACCGGGTGCGATTACCCTGGCAAATAAAATCCTGCAGCAACTTAATAAGATTCAACTGGAATACGGGACAGTCAAACACAAAGTCACCGGCAGTATCGGTGTGGTCGGTTTTCCACTGCATGATGCCACCATTCACGAGTTGATGGGGTTTGCCGATCTGGCCATGTACAAAGCCAAATCTGCCGGAAAAAACACTTATCACGTCTTTTCCGCAGATGATCAAACCCGGGAACAGTTGGAAACCCGGGTTTTCTGGAAACACAAAATCGAAGAGGCGCTGGAAAATAATCATTTTGTGCTGCATTACCAGCCGATTCTCAATATCGAACACAACACGATTCAGCACTATGAAGTCTTGATCAGAATGCGGGATCCGGGCAGCGGTGAGATGCGCATGCCGGGCAAGTTTATCGAGATTGCTGAGGAGGTCGGTCTGATTCAGAGCATCGACCAGTTTGTTATCCAGCACGCAATCAGCCAGCTCAGTAGACTCCATAAAGACGGCAAGGACGTCAAATTTGCCATCAACCTGTCGGGCTCGATGGTCGATGCGCCGGTCCTGCTGCCATTTCTTAAACGTGTCATCAAAAAATACGAAGTCGATCCAACGAAGCTGATTTTTGAGGTAACCGAAACTGCCGCGGTGTCCAATCTACAACAGGCGAAGCTGATGATGACCGCCATCAAAGCACTGGGCTGCCAGTTCTCGCTGGATGACTTCGGGGTGGGGTTTGCCTCATTCAGTTATATGCGCCAGCTGCCTATCGATATCATCAAAATCGATGGCATCTTTATTAAAGATTTGGATAAAAATGCGGATGATCAGTTGTTTGTTAAGGCACTGATTGATGTTGCCAAAGGCCTGGGGCGTAAGACCATCGCTGAGTTTGTTGAAAACAGGGACATACTGACGCTGCTGCGCCAATATGGTGTCGATTATGCACAGGGCTACCATATCGGTCGTCCTGAAGGTCGTATTTTGCCTGACGTTGAATGGCAACCCATGGAAGAAGAAGCGCGTATTACCATTGTTGATGAGCCGGATAACAACAACGCGTCATAATCGTGCATCAACAGTGATGCAACACATCAAATTGGTGCAATGGGGCGCTCACCCAAAACCTAAAAACACAACAAATTATTGTTTTTATTAATTTTTTAAATTTGGCATAGTATATGCCCATTATCAACGAGCAGCGTTTCTGATTGCGTTTCTTATTGATGATGGGAGTTTCTGATGTCTTATGTAAAACCCAATGAGTTTGTCAAAACCATGGTGGATGCGGGTGAGTCCAAATTGTTCATGCACCCGCGGGATGTATTAATCCGCGCCTTTATGGCCGGCGCGATTCTGGCGATTGCCGTTGCCCTGGCGGTCACTGCCGCGGTGCAGACCGGTTACCCGATAGTCGGGGCCCTGATTTTCCCGGTGGGCTTTTGTATTCTGAATCTGCTTGGTTTTGATCTGTTAACCGGGGTCTTTGCACTGGTCCCACTGGCGCTGTTTGATAAACGTCCCGGTGCCACCATGTCCGGTATGTTCAAGAACTGGGGCCTGGTCGCCCTGGGTAATCTGTTAGGGGCCCTGTTCTCCGCGACCTTGATTGCCATTTCGTTTACCTATGCCTTCACTGCAGAGCCGACGGCGGTGGGTAAGGCCTTTGCCGGTGCCGCTGAAGCACGCACGCTGGGATTTGCCGAATATGGTGCGGCCGGCTGGTTCACCGTATTTGTCAAAGGCATTCTGTGTAACTGGATGGTCTCCATCGGTGTCGTCGGTGCCATGTATTCGAAAACAGTCGGCGGCAAGGTTATCGCTATGTGGATGCCGATTCTCATCTTCTTCGGCCTGGTATTCGAACATGCTGTGGTCAATATGTATCTGTTCCCGCTGGGCATGATGATGGGTGCACCGATCACTGTCGGTGACTGGTTGTTCTGGAATGAGATTCCGGTCATTCTCGGCAACCTCGTTGGGGGTCTGCTACTGACTGGCAGCGTACTGTATGCCACTCACCTGAGACCGGGCCAGTTACGTAAACCGGCTGTAAAAACTGATTCTGCTGACGCAGTGAAAGCCTAAACCGTTCACCTTCTCTGCCGGCGCTGACTCAGCGCCGGCTTCTCTCGCTAATTAGGAGTCAACATGGATAAAGTCGCCATGACCGAGGCCATTATTGTGGCCAAGAAAAGTAAAAACCTGAGCTGGGAACAAATCGGTGAAGCCATTGGCATGTCCCCGGTCTGGACCACCTCAGCCTGCCTGGGTATGAACAGCATGCCGGAAGATAAAGCCACCGCGCTGTGCCAGTTTATGGAGTTGCCAGCGGAAGTCAGTCAGGCCTTACAGGATTACCCGACCAAGGTCTGGGATCAGGCTGTGCCGACTGATCCCCTGATTTATCGCCTGTATGAAATTGTCGGCGTTTATGGTCCGACTCTGAAAGAAGTGATTCAGGAAAAATTCGGCGACGGCATTATGAGCGCGATTGATTTTAATATGTCGGTTGAGCGTAAGGCCGATCCCAAAGGCGATCGCGTCGTTCTCACTATGGATGGCAAATTCCTGCCCTATAAGGCCTGGTAAAAAAAGGGCGCTCAGAACTCGGCTGAGCGCCCCTGTGTAACCGGTACTGCCCCGCAAAAGCGGGGCTTTTTTAGTGTAGTACCAATTCCTTAAACACCAGTTTGTCGCCTTCCACATCAACGTTGACGGTATCACCAGCCTTGAACTTGGCTGACAACAGATCCTGTGCCAGCGGGTTTTCAATCTCGTGCTGAATCACCCGTTTCAAGGGCCGTGCCCCGTATACCGGGTCAAAGCCTTCTGCGGCAATCAAGTCCAGAGCTTCTTCACTCAACTGCAGCTTGATGTCCCGCTCGCCCAGCCGGGCCCGCAGATGGGCCAGTTGAATATCGGCAATCGCCCGGATCTGATCCTGCTGCAGCGGATGGAATACCACCACATCATCAACCCGGTTGATAAACTCAGGACGGAAATGCTGACCAACGATCTCCATCACCGCTGACTTCATTTCTTCATAATGCTCCTCACCGGCCATTTCCTGAATCACGCTGGAACCCAGGTTGGAAGTCATCACAATCACCGTGTTACGGAAATCCACGGTTCGGCCCTGACCATCAGTCAGACGACCGTCATCCAGCACCTGAAGCAAAACGTTAAAGACATCCGGATGCGCTTTTTCTACCTCATCCAGCAGAATCACCGAGTAGGGTTTGCGGCGCACGGCTTCGGTCAGATACCCCCCTTCCTCATAGCCGACATACCCCGGCGGAGCCCCAACCAGACGGGCGACCGAGTGTTTCTCCATAAATTCGGACATATCAATCCGGATCATCGACTCTTCGGTATCAAACAGAAAAGTCGCCAAAGCTTTACACAGCTCGGTTTTACCGACACCGGTCGGTCCCAGGAACAGGAAGGAACCGTTAGGCCGGTTGGGGTCGGATAAGCCGGCACGACTACGGCGAATCGCATTAGCGACCGAACTGACCGCTTCATCCTGGCCGATAACCCGCAGGTGCAGAGCCTCGTCCATTTTCAACAGTTTTTCCCGCTCACCTTCCAGCATTTTAGAGACTGGAATACCGGTCCATTTGGACACGACTTCAGCAATCTCCTCCTCACCGACTTTGTTACGCAGCAGGGTAAACTCCTGCATTTCGGCTTCGGTGGCGATATCGAGCTGCTTTTCCAGCTCCGGAATACGGCCATACTGTAATTTCGCCATTTTCTCGTAGTCGGCATTGCGATTGGCAGACTCCAGTTCCTGACGGGCCTTTTCCAACTCTTCTTTGACATGCTGGCTGCCATGCAAGGCCGCTTTTTCCGACTTCCAGACTTCTTCCAGATCGGTATATTCACGGGCCAGCTTTTTCATCTCGCTTTCCAGCGTGTCCAGTCGTTTTTTCGACGCGTCATCACTCTCTTTCTGCAATGCCACCCGTTCAATCTTGAGCTGAATCAAGCGACGTTCCAGTCGATCCAATGATTCCGGCTTGGAGTCGATTTCCATCCGGATCCGGCTCGCGGCCTCATCAATCAAATCGATGGCTTTATCCGGCAGTTTACGGTCGGTAATGTAGCGATTGGACAGCGTGGCCGCCGCCACAATCGCCGGGTCAGTAATATCGACCCCGTGGTGGAGTTCGTAACGCTCACTCAAGCCACGCAGAATGCCGATCGTAGACTCCACGGTCGGTTCACCCACCATGACTTTCTGGAAACGACGCTCCAGCGCCGCATCTTTTTCCACATACTGACGGTACTCATCCAGCGTGGTGGCGCCAATACAGTGCAGCTCGCCGCGAGCCAGCGCGGGTTTGAGCATATTGCCGGCATCCATCGCACCTTCGGCTTTACCGGCGCCGACCATGGTGTGAATTTCATCGATAAACAGAATGATCTGACCTTCCTGTTTGGACAGATCATTGAGCACCGCTTTCAGACGCTCCTCAAATTCACCACGGAATTTGGCGCCGGCAATCAAGGAGCCCATATCCAGTACCAGCACCCGTTTATGTTTCATGCCATCCGGCACTTCGCCGTTGACGATACGCTGGGCCAGGCCCTCAACAATCGCGGTTTTACCGACACCGGGCTCACCGATCAGGACCGGGTTGTTTTTAGTCCGGCGCTGTAACACCTGAATGGTGCGGCGGATTTCGTCATCACGGCCGATGACCGGATCCAGTTTGCCCTCTTCGGCGCTGGCGGTCAGGTCGATAGTAAACTTCTCCAGCGCCTGGCGCTGTTCTTCTGCATTCGGATCAGTCACGCGTTCTCCCCCACGCATTTTATCGATAGCGGCTTCCAGATTGGCTTTCGTGGCGCCATGTTCACGCAGCAGCTCACCTGCTTTGTTTTTATCGTCCACCAGCGCCAACAGAAGCAGCTCACTGGAAATGTATTGGTCATTACGTTTCTGTGCCAGCTTATCCGTCTGGTTCAACAGTCGGCTGACATCCTGCGAAACATGAATATCGCCACCTGCTCCCTCTACAGTTGGCATCCGCGACAGTTGCTGTTCCAGTTCAGCCTGGTAGGCGGGCACATTAACCCCGCTTTGCTGCAGAATCGGCTTCACACTGCCGTTTTGCTGTTGCAGCAGCGCCAGCATCAGATGTACCGGCTCAATAAATTGATGATCGCGACCGACGGCCATACTCTGCGCCGCTGCCAGCGCTTCCTGGAATTTGCTGGTGAGTTTATCGATCTGCATAACTAATTTCCCTTGAAAAAGTGTGTTATCTGGGAAATGGGGGAAAACAGATCGGATTTCAAGACTGAAATCAGTGAGATAAAGCCACCGGGGTTTCTATCGCTGAACGAATCTGTTCCAGGCTGGATTTGGAGGCGGTATCGGTAATCCGGATTGCCGAATGCAGCGTCAGCGTCACACGATCGGGGGTAAACGGTGCCAGAAATACCTGCCCTTGCGCCCTCACCCCATCAATTCGAACCGGGTAGACAGCAGCGCCGGTCCAGGCAGCGAGTCGCACCACGCCGCCCTTGATGGGTCTGGGCGGATCGCTGTCAAGATGAATCTTGCCATGGGGGAACAATGCAATCACCTCACCCTGCTCCAGTGCCCGTCTTGCGGTGCGGAGCGCCAGTTCCGGACGACCTTTGCGATCCACCGGAATACAGCCCGCTAGTTTGAACAGCCAGTGCAGCAGCGGGCGCTGATATTCTTCTGTGGCGATCAGAAAACGTAATGGTCGCCGACTGGCCGCTATCAGCAATAACGGGTCCAGACCGGACACGTGATTGGCCACGACGATTGCCGGCCCACGGGCTGGCAAATCAATCTTCACCACCGGTCTGAGACCATGCAGGTAGCGGCAAATCAGCCGGGTCCAGCCATCCAGCCAGTTAACATGGGAACCGCCCCAGTCAGCACGGGCATGAAACAAGCCAATACCCACAACCAGACTGACGCTCAGTCCTGCAAGCCACCAGCCCATATCAAGCCTGGAACGGGGCAGGGTCTCCCATGCCGATACGTACAACTTCCGGCAAGTCGTCGATAAACTCGACAACCGTGGTTGGTTCCGCGCCGCAGGCACCGCCGTCGATAATCAAATCGACCTGTTTACCGATGGCATCTTCGATATCCATCGCTTCTGTCATCGGCAAATCATCTCCAGGCAGTATCAGGGTCGAACTCATCAGAGGCTCGTCGAGTTCTTCCAGCAAGGCCAGTGCAATGGGATGGGTTGGGATCCTGAGACCTATCGATTTCTTTTTAGCGTGCTGGAGACGACGCGGAACCTCTTTGGTGGCCGGCAGAATAAAGGTATAGGGACCGGGCGTGTAGGCCTTCAGCAAACGAAACACGGCATTATTGAATCTCGCGTAGGTCGAAAGCTCCGACAGGTCACGGCAAACCAGGGTGAAGTTGTGATCCGCATCGAGCTCACGCAGTCGTCGGATCCGCTCCATCGCGTTTTTATCGCCAATGTAACAGCCGAGTGCATACCCGGAGTCGGTGGGATAGACCACCAGACCACCATCACGGATGATTTTGCAGGCCTGCTTAATCAGACGCAGCTGCGGGTTTTCAGGGTGGATCTGGAAATACTGACTCATGTCTCTCTCTTTTCTTGTTGTTTGTTTTCTTGTTGTTTGCCTGGCTGGCAGCCTGCACGCTCAGTGCCACTGTGTCCATATGGGTGTGACGAAAGGCGGCAATGTCGTCATTTTGCCCAGTTCAATCCAGTTATTATCAGGACTGTGAAAATCTGAGCCACAGGAAGCCAGTAAGCCAAAGTCTTCCGCCAGTCTGGCCATCACCCGGACTTCTTCAGGATGCTGATTGCCGGATGAGACTTCAATCGCCTCGCCGCCCAGTGACTTGAATTCGTCGACCAGTCGCCGGCGCTTGCTGTTAGTCATTTTATAACGGGCTGGATGGGCGATCACCGCCTGGCCACCGGCAGCACGAATCCAGCCGACAGCTTCCTCCAGCGTTGCCCAGTTACCTGTGACATAGCCGGGTTTGTTTTTGACCAGATAACGATTGAACACATCTTTCATATCTCTG
Organism: uncultured Methylophaga sp.; assembly: GCA_965229455.1. Classification (GTDB taxonomy): domain Bacteria; phylum Pseudomonadota; class Gammaproteobacteria; order Nitrosococcales; family Methylophagaceae; genus Methylophaga. The sequence continues at coordinate 504,899 of OZ245877.1, read as the reverse complement.
GCATGCCCCTGTTCAACCAGAAAGCGGGCAAAGTGGACGCGTCCCAGCATGGTTTCCGAGGCATACTTTGCGGCGCCTTCCAGCGCGCCGGGAATACCGGCTTTATTGAGGCGCTCAGCGATTTTCCTAGCACGCTCGCGACGATAGTCACGCAGAGCGCTGAGACCCGATTGCAAAGTCTCATTGAGCGGATCCAGTTGCAGGCCGACAATATGGACCGTGGCGCCGTGCCAACTCACCGAGACTTCGACACCGGGAATCAGATTGAGACCATGGTGTTGCGCTGCGACGGTCGCCTCATCCAGCCCCTCCGTGCCATCATGGTCGGTCAGTGCCAGGTGGGTCACACCCTGCTCACTGGCTCGGGCAACCAATTCAGTCGGAGACAGGGCGCCGTCAGAAGCCGTCGAGTGTGTATGTAAGTCGTATTGGGTCATACCTCATATTTTACGATAGAATGTTTTTGTACCCTAATTATCTGAATTTTCGATGAAACTGTTTTTTGATTTTTTACCCATTGTGCTGTTCTTTGTCGCTTACAAACTGGGTGGCGGCGTCTACAGTTTCAATGGTGAAACTTATGAGATAGAAGGCATTTACGCGGCAACAGCGGTGATGATTGCTGCCACCTTATTCCAGGTCAGCTATACCTGGCTGCGCCACCGAAGAGTTGAACGTGCCCACCTTATCACCCTGGTGCTGGTTGTACTGCTGGGTGGACTGACTTTGTGGCTACAAAACCCCGATTTCATCAAGTGGAAACCCACTGCGGTTAATTGGCTGTTCGCACTGGTCTTTATCGGGGCTTACCTGTTTACAGACAAATCCCTGCTCGAACGCATGATGGCCGAGCACATCCAGTTACCGGTCAAAGTCTGGGCAAGACTGAACCTAGCCTGGATTGTGTTTTTTATTGGCTCCGGTGTCGCCAACCTGTATGTGGCGTTTAACTTTGATGAGGCCACCTGGGTGAATTTCAAACTATTCGGAATGCTGGGGCTGACACTGGTGTTTGTGATTGCTCAATCGATTTACCTGGCGCGCCACGCCGTTGAAATTTCCAAGTAGGAACGCTTTTTATGCCTATGCTTTATGCCATTATCAGCGAAGACCAAGCTGACAGCCTACCTCGCAGACTCGAGGCAAGACCCGCTCACCTGGCACGCTTAAAAGCGCTGCGGGATGAGGGCCGCTTGATACTGGCCGGCCCTCATCCCGCCGTAGATAGTGAAGACCCGGGCCAGGCAGGTTTCAGCGGTAGCCTGGTTGTCGCCGAATTTGCTGATCTGGCTGCCGCAGAAGCCTGGGCCAACGCCGACCCGTATATGGCGGCGAATGTTTACGCCAAGGTCACAGTCAAACCCTTTAAAAAAGTTTTACCATGAGCACCGTCAACGCAATTGAACAAGCACTGCAAACACTGGGCCCGGAACTGATTGAAATTGAAGATGACAGTGCCAGTCACGCTGGCCATGCCGGCAACACTGGGGGTGGTCACTATAATCTGCTGATTGTCAGCGACGCTTTCGAAGGCTTATCGCTGATCCAGCGGCACAAGCTGGTCTTCGCAGAAGTGGGCGATTTGATGCAAAGCCAGATCCACGCCCTCAGTATCCGCGCTAAAACCCCGGCCGAATTTCACCGGAGCTGACCAGCCACATGGCCGAACTTCCAGACCGCAAGCAGCAAAACCAGGCATTTCTGCAGGAGTTGGAAAAACAACGGCTTAACAAGGACTGTCTGCGTATCATCGACCTCCGCGGTAAAGTCGCCGGCGAGTGCCAGGCCTATGAGTTCGGTGGACGTGTGCACCACCTTGATGACCGTGCTTATCTGCTGGTCAAACAGCTGATGAGTCGCTTTGATGGCCGATACACCATCGGTGTATACGAAGCGCTGTTTAAAGCACTCAAACAACTGGCCCCCGCAGAGGACGCTGTGGTCAATGTCGAGCCGCGGCCAAAGATTTTGTCACTGGATAAAACCATTCAGCGCGCTGAAACCCGCATTGTCTACACGACGCCTATCGCGCTTCGTCTTGACGATGTGCTTTATCACGGCCATACGATTGATATGGCAGTCAACGCGATTCGTGTTTCTCTGCGTCGCAGCTACACCCTGCAGTTAGAGGATGAAGTGGCGGTCACTTTTATTGATTTTGCAGAGCAGAATGAAGGCAGTCTGATGAGTCAGTTGCCGTACCGGGTGATCAAGCTGGATCATGATGCCAGCTACACCACCGCAGTATTGAGCCGCATCCGTGACGGCGAGGATGCATTCGCTGAATGGATGCAGCAGTGGCTGGAAGCACAGGCCGGCCATCGGCAACAGGATATAGATAATGACATTCTCAATTTGCAGGCCGGCTTCTATCAACGTTTGTGGTTAGCTGAGCTGAGTTGCCCTCTGCTGTGGCTGGCTGAAGGAAACAGCCCGGAACCGCTATCCGCCTTTCACCTGATGCCATCAGCCCGGTCGCAATTAGCTGGCTGGCAGACATTACAAGCTGACTGGTTGCAAAAGCTGCCCGTGATGGCTTTGGCGAAAGGCGCTGGCACGATCCTGACCGCTTTTGATAACGCAGTCAGTTTCAGTGCCCCGCTGGCGCAGACAGACTCGGTGAAAAAGCTCATTAACTGGCACCTGGCTCAGCCTCTCAGTCGTCTGCTGTTACTGAATGCGACTGAAGTCAGCATCGACAAAACGGCCGCCCAGTATGCTGCAGAGGTAATAGCCGAGGAGGATCCAGAGGAGAGTCGCCAATGTCTCTATCGTGCTGGCCGCACACAACGACGGGTCATGGTCACCGATTTGCAGCCGGCAATGCAGCATCTTCAACCCTCGGAGACGGTGACTGCAGCTCAACTCAATCCTTTGCAAACACTGAAACCGATCATTGATAGCCTCAACCTGACCCCAGACACGCTGGATAGCTATATTCAGCGCGACAAACCGCGTTTTTACATCCATACCCCGGTGACGGTCAGTGTCGGAGCGCAGCAATGGTCGGTAACAACCCTGGATGCCTCAGCCGATGGCCTGGCTGTCAGTCTGCCGGCAGACTGCGGCATTAAACTGAATCAGCGACTCCTGATTGATTTCACCCGTTGGCAGACACTGACCGACAAAGTGAAATTGTCAGCGGTTCCCTATGAAGTCAGAAATTCGCTTTATTGGCAGGGTACGCTGCGTCTAGGCCTGCAACGGATAAAAAGCAATTGTCCGGAAAGTCTGAATCAGTTCTTCAACTGGGTAATCAAAAAGAATCAGCAAAAACTCAATGCTAACCAGGATCACAAGATCAAGACTGCCCAGAACCGGCTCTACAGTCAGGCGCTGCTTCCAACACTGGAAAGCATACCGTTATTCATAGGAACAGACACCGATGGCCAGCGCCAGATTCAACTGGTTGGTGAGACCCGACGTAACCAGGCGGCATCTTTGCGGGGATTGTGGCAAGCACTGAACGCCGAGCCGCTCCGGCTCACCGAGCAATTGAAGCAACTCAGTACTAGTGAATGTGGACTGATTCAGTCGACCCTATACGCCTATGCCGATAATCACGATAGCTGGATGCTGGCATTCGAGACAGACTTTCAGACTTCCCGCGACAAAGCCGTATTTATCCAGCGTGGGCTGGCTGCCACGCGTTTCAAGGTCTTCGTCAGCCAGTTAACACCGGTTAAAAGTCAGGATACGGAGCAGCAGGCTGATTTAATGGCGAAACTCCTTCAGTGGCGGCCGCAACGTGCCCATAAAGTCGCCGCCATCCGCCAGCAGATGAGTCATTTACAGGGCCTGCTGCAACTGACCGATATCACTGCCTCGATAAGCGCATTTTACCGCGCCTAGGCAGCAGCAATCATCATTTTATCCAGCAGCACCGAGCCACAACGGGTGTTGCCCCTGACGTCGACATCGCTGCCAACCGCCTGCAGCCCCATAAACATCTCCTGCAGGTTGCTGGCGATGGTGAATTCATCGACCGGGTATTGAATTTCACCGTTCTCAACCCAAAACCCGGCCGCCCCCTGGGAATAATCGCCATTGACGATATTGACCCCCATGCCCATGGTTTCGGTGACGATGATGCCCTTGTGCAGGCGTTTTACCAGCGAATCAAAATCGTCATCACAGGTACTGTCGATGGTCAGGTTATGCACGCCACCCGCATTGGCCGTGGTTTTGAGGCCCAGCCTGCGAGCGGCATAACTGTCCAGAACATAATCCTGCAAGATTCCATCGCTGATAATATCGCGATTACGGGTGGCGACGCCCTCTGCATCAAATGTCGCGCTGCCCAGGGCTTTGGCTAAATGAGGCTGCTCGTGGATATGAAGGTAATCTGGGAAAATCTGTTCGCCTTTTTTATCCACCAGAAAGGAAGCATTGCGGTACAACGCACCACCACGAATTGCCGCGATGAATTGACCAAACAGTGATGGCGCCACCTCGGCGGCGAAGATCACCGGATAACTGCCGGTTTTGACTTCACCGGCGCCCAGTCTGGCAAGGGTACGCTGCGCTGCTCTGAGGCCAACATGGGCTACATTGTCTAGATCCGCGACATCACGTGTCATGTCATACCAGAAGTCCCGTTGCATGCCACGACCGTCTTTCGCAATCAGGCTGGCAGAGACGCTGTGGCGGGTACTGTTTGTGATCCCCATAAAACCATGGCTGTTGGCGTAAATACGTTTACCGCCATGGCTGCTGACGGTAGCCCCCTCCGAGTTACTGATTCGGTCATCAGCATCCAGCCCCGCTGCCTCACACTCGGTCGCCAGCTCAATGGCCTGTTCCACACTCAAATCCCACGGGTGATTGAGCGACAAGTCTGGAAATTCGGTCGCCATTAACTCAGGATCGGCCAGACCGGCGGCCGCATCCGCTTGGGTATGGCGGGCGATGTTGCAGGCGGCTTCCACCGCTTCACGGATGGCGGGCAGACTCAGATCAGAGGTACTGGATGAAGCTTTGCTCTGGCCGAAAAAAACCGTAATCCCCAGCCCGGTATCGTTATTATGTTCTAGGGTTTCGACCTCCCGCTGACGCACTGTCACTGACAGCCCCTTACTCTGGCTTAGGCCTACTTCAGCGGCACTGGCACCACGCTTTTTGGCCTCTTCCAGCGCGATCTGTGCTGCTTGTTCCAAATCCGGTTTTGTCAGTTCACGGCTCATAAGATCAGTTCAACTTCCTCGGTTTGTCCGTCTTTCAGATAAAAGCCGCGCATTTCCAGCACGCCTTTGGTGTTCAGCGAAATAATCAGATACAGGGCATCACTGTAGTTAGTATCTTCAATATCGATTTGTGAAGGCACAGCCGGGCTGCTGGGGTGTGAATGATAAATCGCAAACAGCTGCTGCCCTTTTTCTTTCATTTGCTTGAACGCAGCCAGTTGTTCACTGGCATTCAGTGCGAACAGTACACTGGCATCGGTGGCGACGTTTTCAATCGGGTAACATTCACATTGCTGGCCTTTTTTCCCCACCAGGCCACAGACTTCCTGAGCCGGTGATAATTGCGCCTGATGCAAAAGCTGGTTTGCCAGCGTTCTGGGAATTTGAATGGTTGTTTTTGTCATTGTGTTACTCAGCATTTTGACATACCGGACAGGTCGGATCCTGCCTCATTTTGATTTCGCGCCAGCTCATGTTGAGCGCATCCAGAATCAATAAGCGCCCGGCCAGACTATCTCCCAGTCCCATCAGTAGCTTGACAGTTTCTACTGCCTGCACACCACCGATTATCGACAGGATGGGCGACAGGATACCACTCTCGGAGCAGGTTTCTTCCAATTCACCCTTGTCTTCATACAGACAGCGATAACAGGGCATACCCGGCTGACGTGGATCATACACTGTGACTTGGCCTTCAAACCGAATGGCTGCGCCCGACACCAGTGGCAGGCATTGTTGCTGACTGACTTCGTTGAGCAAAAACCGGGTGGCAAAATTGTCACTGCAGTCGACCAGCACATCAACATCCGCGGTGGCTTCCAGCAGTGCGGTTTTATCCAGTCGTTGTTGAATTAACCTTAACTCAACATCGGAATTGATGGCTTTGAGACGCGCCGCCGCCGAGCTGACTTTGGGTTGACCGATCTCTGCTTCACTGTGGACAACCTGGCGTTGCAGATTGGACATTTCGACAACATCATCATCCACCAGCGTTAACCGACCGACGCCAGCCGCAGTCAGGTAGGTGGACACCGGTGATCCAAGTCCGCCCAGACCAACGATCATCACATGTGCATCCAACAGTCTCTGCTGACCTTGAATATCGACTTGAGGCAGAAGAATATGGCGGCTGTAGCGTAACAATTGATCGTCGTTCATCAGCGTTTCTATTGATTTAAAACCACATTATAACGGTTGCCCGAAACAGAAGACATGTCAGCCCGCTTCAGGGCGCTGTGCCATCACCGCACGGTTATTACCGCCAAAGTCCTGATGCGCACTGATTGCTTCAAAGCCGGTCAGTTGCAGACAATACTGAACCTGGGAAGATTGGTCGTGGCCATGCTCGATCAGCAGCCAGCCACCCGGCTTGAGTCGATCATAGGCCTGCCCGGCGATGCAGCGGATATCGTCCAGCCCCTCTTCGCCTGATACCAGTGCGCTACGCGGCTCAAAACGCACATCGCCCTGCAACAGATGCGGGTCATCGGCGCGGATATAGGGTGGGTTGGAGACAATCAGATCAAAACAGCCAGGCTGAAAACCTTCAAGCCAGGACATTTGCAGGAAACTGACATTGTGCAAATCATGCTTGTGCGCATTCCTCCTCGCCAATGTCACAGCAGCAAACTGCAAGTCTGTAGCAACGATAGTCACATTCGGCTTCTCGCAGGCCAGAGACAAAGCAATGGCACCGGTACCGGTACCCAGATCGGCCACGGTCATACCCGCCTCTAATTTGGCCAGTGATAAAGACACCAGTAATTCGGTATCGGGTCGCGGAATTAGCGTGGAATCATCGACATCCAGGTCCAGACTCCAGAAGCCGCGGCTGCCGGTAAGATGGGCGACCGGTTCTCCCTGACCTCGCCGGGCAATCAAATCGACAAACTGCTGCCACTGTGACTCGGTAAGCTCTGCTTCCGGCGTGGTCATTAATCGCGTTGGCTGACAGGCCAGCACATGGCAGAGCAGGAACTGGACATCAACATCGGGACTCAGCGAGCCTGACAGCGCGGCGTGACCGTAGGCCCGGGCTTCCTGGATAGTCGGCATCATCCGGATATTAGATCAGCGCCAGGATGATAGCCACGACGGCCAGCAGTCCCGCACCGATGGCGATATTGCGCTGCAGTGTCAGTTGGGATGTCAGTGATTCACTGTCCTGCGTCTGTTGTTCGTTTTCTGCCTGTTTTGCCTGCCAGTGCTGTGCAATCACTTCCGGCACGCGCTGGTCGAGTTGCTGTTGTATCTGACTATTGATATCAGCCTGTAATGCGTGCCTGAGCTCCTGTTCCAGTTGTTCGCGGATCTGGTTTTGTTGCTGCAGCAGCCAGCCGGCGGCTTCATCACGCAAAACCTGATTGAGTTTGTCGTTCAGGCCGAAATTATTCAGTGCGGAATCAATCGCCGACTGGGCCAGCTCTGAAATACGCTGCTCGGTGGTCGCCGAAAAGCGCTGACTGAGCTCGCCAAACTGCTGTTGGACTGAGTCGCTCAACTGCCGACTCAGTTCAGTGAGTTTATCCAGCCCGGTATGCGACTCTGACGCCTGTTGCTGTTGCGCCAGTTGCCGTTGTATTTCAGCCAGCGAAGCATTCAGTTTTTGCTCCAGTTCCGGTTGCAGTTGCGCCCGCAACTCGGCAATCAGACTGTCTGTCGGTATGTTCTCTGCTGGCGTTGATGCCGACGTCTTTGGCACTGCTGGTGCAGGCGCAATATCAGCCAACAATGCCTCAACCGCCTCCGCAGCAGGCGGTTTCGCCAGCACCGCAGTGGCGCCGCTTGCCAGGGCCTGTTTCAGCTCTTCCTCTGTTTCTTTGCCGGTACAGATAATCACGGGTATGCCTGTCCAGTCGGGATTTTCCTTGATTTGACGGGTGGCTGTCAGACCATCGATACCGCCCATCATCACGTCCATAAAAATGATGTCGGGCAAAGCGTCTGTTTCCTGCAGCCATTGCATGGCCTCTTCTGCACTGCCTCTCTCGGTCAGGGTGAAACCATGACTCTGCAACAGTTTGCTCAGGGTCAATCTGGCGACTTTGGAATCATCAACAAGCAACGCGGATTTTGTCTGCATGATAGTCCTCTGTGGTCGGATCAACTGACGCGGTAGGCATCGAGGCTGATCGATTCAACTTTTTTACCCAGCATGACGATATGTCCACGATAGCGCTGTTGCATATCACTGGCAAACTCGAAGAAATAAGTACGCTGCAGACTGACACGGCCGGCACGGTTACGTTTGAGGCGGATCTTCTGCCACGCCACCGTATCATTCAGAAAGCTGACGCCGGCATTGCCGCAATAAGCCCGGGCAGCCGTTGTGGCGCGTTCAGCGACGCCCCGGCTGTCCCACCACAACCAGGCTATGATAGCCAGTAACAGAAACAGAAAGGTGCTTTCATTCATGCCAGGTCCCCCCACAAGGTCTGAACCACCGCCAGTGCGGCAGTAGCGGCAGTCTCAGTACGAAGAATGCGGGGACCGAACTGCAGGGCGGTAAAGTCGTTTGATTGTGCCAGTTGAATTTCAGAGTCTGATAAGCCGCCTTCAGGCCCTATTAACAAGGTAAGCGTTGAGGGCTTGTTCAGATCATGAAACCCAGTTGAGGCTTCCGGATCCAGTACCAGCCTGAGATCGTCAGAAACCTGAGTTAACGCCTGCTCCAGCGAGGTGACTTGTGCAAGTTCAGGCAGATAACTGCGCCCACTTTGCTCGCAGGCACTGACCAGAACGCCCTGCCAGTGCGCCATTCTTTTCTGGGCACGTTCATGACTGAGCTGAACATTGCAACGCTCGGTGACCACCGGGACGATCGTTCTGACTCCCAATTCCACCGCTTTCTGGATCGCAAAGTCCATGCGTTCACCACGGGAAATACCCTGAAGCAGGGTGATCTGCAGCGGCGACTCGCTGACTTGACTCAGTTCTTCCCCCAGACGCGCCTGCGAACGCCTTTTTTCCACTTCTGTCAGCTTGGCTTCAAATTCCCTGCCCTTGCCGTCAAACAGACGTATCATTGCTCCCGGTTTGAGCCGTAATACCTGAACAGCATGGCGATGCACCGCATCAGGCAAATCAAAAAGGGCTTGTTCAGAATCGAGTTGGGGACAGTAAAATCGTGGGACTCGCATGCAAATCGCAATCAAATATCATCTTAACAGTCCCGCAGTTTACCCTGTGCCCGCCTCAGATTGAATTAAATTCTCAAGGCGCTGTTATACTCACCGTATGGAAATTGACCGGCAACAGTTACAGAATATCGTCAGAGAGGTGGCGCAAAAGACGCTGTTGCCGCTTTATCACAACGTCCAGCGCGAATACAAAAAAGACGGCAGTATCATCACCCGCGCCGATAAGGCCGTGCAGCAGGCATTAACCCAGCGATTAGCCACTGTTTGTCCGGAAGTTCTGTTGCTGGGCGAGGAAATGCCGACTGAGGCACAACAGTCCCTGCTCGATTCGGGAAAACCTTTATGGTGTCTCGACCCGGTTGATGGCACCAGTAATTTTGCCACCGGCTTACCCTTTTTTTCGATCTCGCTGGCATTGATAGAGTCCGGTGAAGTCAAAGCCGGTATCGTACTTGACCCGGTCCGGAATGAGCTGTTTTCCGCTGTTCAGGGTCAGGGTGCCTGGCTCAATGATTCACCGCTGCAGACAGAAGAAACCGGCCTGCCGCTGAAACGCAGTATCGCTTTTGTCGACTTTAAGCGGCTGCCCAAATCCCTCGCCAGCCGTATTGTCAGTGACAGACCCTATGGCTCCCAGCGAAATCTCGGCTCTATCGCGCTGGAGCTGTGCTGGCTGGCCGCCGGACGCGGTCATATTTATCTGCATGGCAGCCAGCATATATGGGATTATGCGGCCGCCGATCTTATCCTCGCCGAGGCGGGCGGTTACGCCCAAACCCTGCAGGGGGATGCCCCCTTCAGTCATTCCCTGCAAACCCGTTCAACCTATGCCGCCGTCGATCACGCGCTTTTCAAACAATGGCAGCACTATCTGGCTGAGGCAGTTGAATGACAGTAAACGCATTCATACAACCCGACTGGCCGGCCCCGACACCGATCAAAGCTTTATCGACCACCCGTCTCGGTGGCATCAGTCAGCCTCCCTATGACAGCCTGAATCTTGGCCTGCATGTGAATGATGATCATGACAAGGTGCTCAACAACCGCCGGTGGCTGACCCGGTCTGCCGGACTCCCTTCCTCGCCTTTGTGGCTGGAGCAGGTCCATGGCACCCGGGTGATTGATGCCAATGACTGGCACGCAGGCATTGAGGCCGACGCCCTATTCAGCCGCCAGGCCGGGCAGGTCTGTCCGGTAATGACGGCAGACTGTCTACCGGTATTGTTTTGTGATGATGACGGCAAGATGGTGGCAGCGGCCCATGCCGGCTGGCGCGGCCTGCTCAATGGCGTGCTGGAAAATACGGTGTCACAGTTTTCCTGCTCTGCGAACAAAATCCTGGCCTGGTTAGGCCCCGCTATTGGCCCGCAACAATTTGAAGTCGGCAGCGAGGTCTTTGACACGTTCTGCTCACACTCGGCAGCGGCCGGGCAGGCATTCCGCCCGCACCGCAGCGGTCATTATCTGGCCGATATTTATCTGCTTGCCCGCCAGCGCTTGAACCGGCTGGGCGTTGACAAAATCTATGGTGGTGAGCATTGCACCGTCGCCGAAGCCGATCAATTCTTCTCTTATCGCCGCGATGGTGAGACCGGCAGAATGGCCTCACTTATCTGGATTGAGCATAAATAAGGTATCATTATCCGCTTAATTTTTTAGTAGGTGGTTATGGATTTACTTATCTGGATTATCGGCTTCAGTCTGCTCGGCGGACTGTTGAGCGTGGCGATCGCATCGTCCTTTCTGATGCTGTCAGAGAAGCATCGCGGCATCGCGGTTCCGCACCTGGTCAGCTTCGCTATTGGCGCACTGTTGGGGGCCTCTTTTCTGGGCCTGTTACCGCACGCCATTGAACACACTTACGCTGTAGATGCCCATGAAATCGGCCTGACCCTGCTGCTGGGTCTGCTGCTGTTTTTCGTATTGGAGAAAATGGTGCTCTGGCGTCACTGCCACAGTCACCATGGCGATGAGCATATCCCCGAACTGGACCGCCCCGACCATCATGGTGGCCACCATCATGAAGCGGCTGGCCCTTTGATTCTCGTTGGCGACACCATCCATAACTTTGTTGACGGCATTCTGATTGCGGCTGCCTTTATGACCGATATTCATCTGGGTATCGTCACCGCGCTCGCTATCGCCGCACACGAGATTCCCCAGGAGCTAGGTGACTTTGTGATTCTGCTGCACAGTGGCTTCACCCGCCGCAAAGCCCTGTATTTCAATATACTTTCCAGCCTGGGCACAGTCGCCGGCGCCTTGCTGGCCTATTTCACGCTGGGTGATATGCAGCACCTGCTGCCTTATATCCTGGTCATTGCCGCCTCCAGCTTTATCTATGTCGCCGTGGCCGACTTGATTCCGGGCCTGCATACCCGCATCAAGCCGCGTGAAACACTGCAGCAAATCGTGCTGATTGCGCTGGGGGTCATATTTATTTTCATTACCCACAGCACGCTGCACTGAGAGCCCATGCCTCAGCAGCGGATAAACAAAATCCTGATTGTCGGCCCATCCTGGGTCGGCGATATGGTGATGGCGCAGTCCTTATTCAAAGCGCTGAAGTCAGACAATCCATCGCTGCAGATTGATGTGCTGGCGATGGCGTGGACCAGACCTTTGTTGCAGCGCATGCCTGAGGTCAGTAATGCGATAGCCATGCCGCTGAGCCATGGTGTGTTCGGCTGGTCGATGCGCAGAAAACTGGGTAAAGAATTGGCCAGGCACAACTATGATCAGGCCATCGTTCTACCCAACTCCTGGAAATCGGCATTGATTCCCTGGTTTGCCGGTATTCCGATCCGCACCGGCTGGCGGGGTGAGATGCGTTATGGGCTGCTCAACGATATCCGCAAACTGGATAAACAAGCGTTACCCATGATGGTCCAGCGCTTTGTCTCCCTGGCCTATCCCGCCACAGAATCTCACGCCGCCCCCAGTTACCAGGCACCAATGATGGAACCCTTTCCGGTCAGCGATGATATCAATCCGTATCTTAAACCCGATCAAAAGCGCCTGATTCTCTGTCCCGGCGCTGAGTTCGGCCCGGCTAAACAATGGCCGCCCGAATATTACGCAGAAGTTGCCAACAACTTGCTTGACCAGGGCTGGCAGGTAATAGTGCTGGGCTCCAAAGCCGATCAAAAAACCGCGGCCCAGATCGAGAGCGCTATCGCCCAGGCGCATCAGTCTGAATTTGTGAACCTGACTGGGCAGACGCAACTTGAACAAGCGATTGACCTGTTAGGTACCGCTGACTGGGTCATTTCCAACGACTCCGGCCTAATGCACATCGCCGCAGCACTGCAACGTCCGCTGGTCGCTATCTATGGTCCCACCTCAACCGCTTTCACTCCGCCACTTGCGGACAATGCCCATATCGTGCAGATTGATATTGAGTGCAGTCCCTGTTTTGAGCGGGAATGTCCACTCGGGCATCATCGTTGTATGCGGGACCTGACTGTTGACTCTGTCAAACAAGTCATAACCAGCTAGTAACTCCACTCTCAGTTTAGAACACGCAATGGAAGCACCTGATAATCAAACGACATTTCAAAAGTACTGGGATATGACCACCGAATGGTTTGAACCCCCCAACAGAGAACGCGGTGGGTGGAGCGGTGTCATAAAGACGGATGTCAGTATCAATGGCCAGCAGATTCCCGCCTTCATCAAGCGTCAGGAAAACTACACGACGCACTCCCTCAGGTTTCTGTTATTCAATCAGCCAACTTACGAGAGAGAGTTCTGTAACATCCGGCTGTTACAAAAAAAGCATATTCCCACTCTTGATCCCCTGTTTTTCGGTAAAGAGGGTAAAAAGGCCGTCTTGGTCACCAAGTCACTTGAAGGCTTCGCGCCGCTGTCATCGCAAATCATTAAAGCCCTGCCGAACCTCGAACAGTACGCCTTAATGAGCGTGATTGCAGAGACATTATCTCAATTGCACCGGCATCGACTGGTTCACAATTGCCTTTATCCAAAACATATTTTTGTAAAAAAAGAGCAAGCCTGGTGCGTCAAGTTAATCGACCTGGAAAAAATGCGAACGACGCTGTCAAAAGGTCTCGCCCGAAAGCGTGATTTCGACGCTTTATTCCGAAAGAGATACGGTGTCTGGAATGTACGTTTGATAACACAGTTCATCAGAAGCTATTATTCTGAGAAGCACCTGTCACCGTCTTCCAAAAAAATGGTCAGGCAACTTGCAACTCGCATTTGATTAAATCAGTTCCGCTGTTAATGCTTCCTTGTTGAGAATCTTCTGCAAGTTGACAGCGATTAATGCAGAAGGCGCGTTAATATCACCGACATGATATTGGGCAAATTGTCTTGTTTTCTGTTGGAAGTGGTCCAATTCAGTCGCGATCGCCTTAAACCTGAGTTCGAGCTCTGAAGGCTGGTTTAAAATTCTGCCTAAATATTGTTCGTAGCAAAAATAATCTTCATTGTCAGCCGTACTCACCAGCAATGGGACAATGCCAAGTATCGAGACATCCAATATGGCATTGGTATAGCCACATATTGCCACTGCAGCCTGGTGAGACGCCCCAAGATCCTCAATCAGTCGGAACCGTGCTGGCTCAAGCTGCTGAGTAAGCAAGTGCCATAGCTGTTTATTGCTTCTGGGGTGGGGCTTGAAAAGCAATGTCATTCGAGGATTCGCATTAACAAAGCTTATCGCGGACTGGTAGACCTGTCTGATCTCATCCTTCTCTTCATGCCCAGGGCCACTACCCAATAAAAGCACCGTATTGGCATTACGTTCCACTGCTGTGGGGATTTGGCTTGTATTCAGTCTGGAGAAAACCGCTCTTGCCCCTGTCTGCACGCAGTAGGTGTCTCTACCATACAAAAAAGCTCGTTGCTTCAGATTGTCGATCGAGCTTTTACCGTAAAGGAAATAATAGTCGTAATCTACCAGACTGAACTTACGGTAATTTCTGGTAGGGATACTATGCGCAATGTGTACAACCTTAATTCCCCGATCGTTGGCCATTGTCCTCAGAACTGGAGAAGTTTCTGCACCGTTGGATTCGGTGACAACAATTTTGGGTTGATAAAAGTCAAGCAGGTATTGAACATACGAAGCAAGCACATAAAAATTAATTGATGTATGACTGAGCGAAGTTCGGCGCAGGAAGCGCTTTGAGATCGCCTCCGTGGGTTTGGCTTGTAAGATACTTTTATGCGTGATCGTGGCGGGGAAATGCGCCGTTATGTCATCAAAGGTTAATGTTTTTACTGAACGCCTCAGGAAGAGTATATCAATCGGTTCAGGCGTTATTTCCACCGAACTGTCTTTGAGCCTCGCCTGTAAACTCATCAACCCATAGCGGCACCAGCGGGTGATGAAACTCGCTGTTGATTGTTGCCGCTGCCACTTCAAGTATCCCTGGAAAGTGCTGAAGCTTGTTTTCCGTGAGCTCATCTGTTTTCAAGATTTTTTCTGCAAACGATAAGGAATGCCGGCAACCAGTAGTAGAACCAAAAAGTGGAAGGCCTTGTTACAAACATACCACCATCTATAGAAATCATCAGACAGCCGTAGATAAACCATATAGTCAATAAACGACTATATAGTTTGTCTGACTTATCACTAACACCTCTATAGATAACATACAGCGTCAACGATAAGAAAAGTAACAGGCCCACGAGGCCTCCGACCTGTAATGACTGCATAAAGGTATTGTGAGGCTTTGAGAAAAGTTTTTCGTGGCTGGGAATAGACAAACGATCTTCCGGGTTCCAGCCACTACCAAAGATCAGGTGCTCCTTAGCGACATCCCAGGAAGCGATAATCAGATCAAGTCGATAATTTGGCGACGTCACTCTATCGACCACTTTCTCACCAATGAATAATGCCGCCAACAATCCAGCGCATAGAGCAAGAGCAACAAAGACGCTATCGCGGGATTTATAGCTTGGTGTCACGGCGAACATCAGCAGGAAGACAGACACGATAAAGAATAAATTAGCACCACGACTCCTTGTGATAACCAATAAACAAATCATCATCCCTGTTGCAACGAGCAGAAAAGCCGCCTGTCGGGGATCGGAACTCTGCCTGTAAAAGAAAATCGCTGAGAGACTTGCGATGCCGAGAAAAAAGCCCGTTTCTATGGGATTGTCTGTCAGACCGAGGAAAGAAGAGTGCGTAAACCTATTGGAAAAATCATACCCCGGCCACTGCATAAACAGACTTAACAGACTGATAACGACCCCGGACACAATCACAGTTATCAACACCCAGCGAGTAACCTGAGTAAAATCATGGCGTCTGAGGATATGCGACATACAAATATAAAATATCAGTATGTAGACACTGTGTTTTACGCTTTTCTCAAAATAATCACCGGGGTCTGTGGACCAGAGAGTACTGCTTGAGTAATAAGCAAGTACTAAAAGCAGCCCCCATAAAAACGGATCGTTGTGAAAAAATTGCCGCCTCTCCGTCACCAGAAAATAGAGGAACAACATCCCGAACATGACATAGAAGACCTGCTCTTTACTCTCAGTCAGCAAGTAGAAACTACTCACAAACACTAACAACGGCAGCAAGGTGGCCTTCTGGATGACTGGGGCTAATGGCATAAAAGAAGTCTGGTGGCTATGAGATAAAATAGTTGACGCGGCATTATAACTTGATCACCGCGCTTGATGTTAGAATTACCCCACCTTACGCGACCTAACCTGTGCAAGTATTGAATTGAAAAGGTAATACGAATAAATGATTGTTTTAGGCCTGTCCGGCGCCGTGAATCACGACGCTTCCGCTGCTTTGTATATTGATGGCAAACTGGTTGCCGCTGCTGAAGAGGAACGCTTTCTTAGGGACAAACATGCCAAAGGCAAAATGCCTTATGAAGCCACCAAGTTCTGTCTGGACTATGCAGGCATCAAACCGGAACAGGTCGATATCGTCGCTTTTCCCTATGCCGAGATCGGTCTCAAGTCTCCCGCCCGCTGGCATTATGCCAAGCGTCACTGGTATGCGCCTGATCGCGCGCTGACAGCCTTATTCAGCGGTAACCGCCGTTACTGGCGCAATCACCGCAACGTGATGAAGCTGTTGGATGATCTGGGAATCGGTGCGAAACGGGTCAAATTTATGCCGGTCGAACATCACCTGGCTCACGCCAGCAGTGCCTATCACCTGAGCGGCTTCAAAGAAAAAACAGCTATCATCGGCATTGATGGCAAAGGTGAATACGCCACCACCTTTTTTGGTTATGGTGAGAATGGCAAGATTCATAAAATCAAAGAGTTTTACGACCCTGACTCCCTGGGCGGAGTATACGGCGCGCTGACCGAGTACCTGGGTTTTGAGATGCTAGACGGCGAGTTCAAAGTGATGGGCATGGCGCCCTACGGTGATCCCAAACGCTTTGATTTCTCTCGACTCATCGACTGCAAAGAGGGCGATTTCAAGGTCAATAACAAGCTGGTCAATACGGTTGGCTGGCGTCGTTACAAGAAAAACGGTAAAGGCTACTTCTTCAGCCCCAAACTAATTGACTGGTTGGGACCGATGCGTGAAGGCGATGAAAAAGACGAGCCCTACATCGACTACGCAGCCAGTATTCAGGACTTGCTGGAGAAAACCGCGCTTCAGCTTATCGAGTATTATCTTGGCGATATCATTCGTGAGACCGGTAAAGTGGCTTATGCCGGCGGTGTCGCACTCAACGTCAAATTGAATCAGCGCATTATCGCCATGCCTGGCGTCAAGGAGTTGTTTGTTCAACCAGCTGCCAGCGATGCCGGTACCGCTATTGGTGCCGCCAGTTATGCCTCCCAGGCAGCTGGCGTGCCCGTCGAAAAGATGGAACACGTCTACCTTGGCCCGCAATACACGACTGAAGAGTGCATGGATGCCTGCGATAACTACAGCCAGCCAGTGAAATGGCAACGCATGAGCGATGTGCCAGCGGAAACGGCTAAAATTCTTGCTGATGGTAACCCGGTTTCCTGGTTTCAGGGGCGGATGGAATTTGGGCCGCGTGCGCTGGGTAACCGCAGTATTCTGGGTAGCCCCAGCCATAGTGGTGTGGCTGATCGCATCAATGCCCAGATCAAATATCGTGAACGCTGGCGTCCCTTCTGCCCGAGCATGCTCGACACGGTGGCGCCGGAAATTCTGCAGACTGATCACCCCAGTCCTTATATGACCTTTACCTTTGATGTCGCGGAGAGCTGGAAAGATCGCATTCCCGAGGTGGTACATGAGGATGGCACAGCGCGGGCACAAATTGTCACCGAGAAAACCAATCCACGTTATTACGCCCTGCTTCAGGAGATGGAAAAACTGACTGGTAACGGGGTGGTATTGAATACCTCGCTGAACCGTCGTGGTGAACCGATGGTTTGCAGCCCGACTGATGCCCTCAATATGTTCTTCGGCTCAGATCTGCAATATCTGGTGATGGAAGATATTTTGGTCACCAAGCAATGAAGCTATTAACACTCAACGACAGCTATCTCATTGCGCGGGGTTGGCACAGACAGTGTTACCAGCATCCTGATCATGAAGATCGCTGCATCAAAATAGTGGTTAATGGTGATGACACTGAAACCAAGCGCGAACAAGCTTACTATCGCCTGCTGGAAAAACGGTTGCAAGATTGGCGCTCAGTGCCTCGCTTCCATGGCAATGTTGACACTACGCTCGGACAAGGTGCCGTTTTTGATCTGGTTCGTGACTATGATGGAAAAATATCGAAGACTTTAGCTGATTACATAGAGCGGGAGCGTGAGTTTAATCAATACGCTCCTGTATTGATGACGGCGATGTTCAACTTGATTGACTATCAGTTGAAGCATAATGTGCTGACCATGTCACTCAAACCCAAGAACCTGCTGTTTCAGGTCTTGGCTAACGGTGATGGTGTGATGCATATCATTGACAACCTGGGGAACTCAGACTGGATACCGCTCTGCACGTATAGTCACTTTTTTGGCCAACAAAAAATCCGCCGGAAATGGAAGAAATTCCTGACCATGCTGGAGAAAAAGCATCTTAACAGACCCGATCTTATGTATATGTTCAAAAGCCTGGAAACGAGCCTTTAGCTTCAGGCCTAGTTCTCTATCTTATGCCATTGGGGTTCATTTCCTGCCATCGCCAGGCATCGCTGACCATATCCTCAAGATCTTTTTCGGCACGCCAATCCAGCAAATTGGCAGCGAGACTGACATCGGCATAACTCACGGCGACATCACCCGGCCTTCTATCGACGATATCATACGGCACTGGCCTTCCAGATATCTGTTCAAAGGCGCTGACCACCTCGAGTACGCTGTAACCCACTCCCGTGCCCAGGTTGATAGCCCGACAACAGGGAAGCTCAACCTGAGAGTCAAGCCATCTCAATGCCTCGAGATGGCCCTGGGCCAGGTCTGAAACATGGATATAATCTCTAACCCCCGTACCGTCTGCAGTAGGATAATCGCCACCAAACACGGAAAGTCGCTCCCTTTTGCCAATAGCAACCTGGCTGACATAGGGCATCAAGTTATTGGGTATTGAACGCGGGTCCTCGCCGATTAACCCACTTTCATCAGCTCCCGCAGGATTAAAGTACCTCAGCAGGGCAACTTTAAATTTTTCAGGACTGGCTTTGCTAATGTCCTGAAGCATTTGCTCAATCATCAACTTAGTTTGGCCGTAAGGATTGGTGACAGCGGTCTGGGCCTGTTCGTTGACAGGCATAGTTTCGGTATCACCATATACAGTGGCCGACGAGCTGAATACCAGTTTATCTACGGAAAACGCCTGCATGACCTCGATAAGAACCAGGCTGGATTCGATATTATTCTGATAGTACATCAGTGGTTTTTGACAAGACTCACCCACCGCCTTATGACCGGCGAGATGGATGACCGCATCTGGCCGGTGTGTGTTAAAAATAGCCTGAAGCGCTTTTTTATCACGGCAATCAGCCTTGAAAAAACTGGGCTCTGTGCCTGTTATCCGGGCAATACGCTGAATCACGAACTCAGAACTATTGCTCAGATTATCGACAATCACCACCTGCAAACCCGCTCTCAGTAAGCTAACAGCAATATGAGAACCGATGTAACCAGTACCACCGGTTACTAACACTGTGTTAATCACTGTTTTTCCTCATGTTTTCACCAGCCATACGTCGAATAATCTGCGCTGCTTTCTCCGGCATGCTGTATAGGTCTTCTGTTTTCGCATACTCAAGTGCCTGCATCGACCACTGCGCCAGGGCTGCTGGCTCCAGCATGTTAGCTAGCTGTTCTGCTGTCAGTGCTGCGTTATCAGGCTGCTTGATAACTTCTCCCGCCTGGGCTTTGACCACATGTTTGGTATAACCACAAACATCGGAAACCAACACCGGCAAACCCGCAACAATAGCTTCAAGAATCACTGTGCCCGTATTTTCTTTACGGGCCGGATGCAACAACAAATCCGCCGCTAATAAAAACGCCGGCACATCAGTACGGCCGCCCAGAAACATGACCTGTTCAGAGACACCTAACTTCTCTGCCTGTTTCTTCAGTGCCTTGGTATCACCGTCACCGATGACATGGAGTTTCGCCTTACCTCGATGACTATCCGGTAGGGCTGCAAGTGCAGCAATGCTACGGTCGACCCCCTTGGTCTTATAGCCTGTGCCCACCATCAAAAGCACCCATTCATCAGCTTGGACACCGAGTTCACGCCGCTTTTGCATTCGTATCTGTTCAGCATCATCCGGCCGTTTACGGTTGGGATCAATCCCGGGTGGCATAGAAATCAACCGCTGTTCAGGGGTATTGTAATGCTGTTTAAAAAGCGCTTTTTGAACGTCAGAAATCATCAGCGATACCGTGTTGCTGCTGCTCCCGAAAACAGATTCCTCACAATCAGCATAAAACGCAACCCGTCCAGTATATTTGAGCAAACCATACAGCGGCTGAGATGCAGCGCGAGCAATATAGCAAGGATCAGCAGCATAATAGAGATCCAGCCCGGGCATTTTATTGAAGCCAATAACCAGATCATAGCCCCCCTGCTGCAATGTCGGTCTGACTGTATCAATAAAGTGCTGAAGACGTGCATGATTGGTGATACCGCTAACCGGCACGACATGGACATGCATATGCTCGGGATATTCCCCCTGCCACTCCATCACGAAAACATCGACATGATCACCTGGTGTCAGAGTGTGCTGCATAATTCGCATGAAATCACGGGCTAAACCACCAAAAGGAAAGTACTTATAAAGACAGACCGCTAATTTCATTACTGCGCCAGATTCTCAATCATTAGTTTGAAGCGTGAATATAAAGCTTTACCCTGCCAGTTACGCAAAAAGCGTTTCTGGTCCCGGGCGAACGCCCGTCTGAATAACCACGCACAGCGATGCTGAGTCATCGCATCCAGGTCGATAAGTTCGATTTCTCCTGCCTCAGACAGTAACAGATTACTTGCTTTCAAATCGCCGTGACTGAGCTGATAATCTCGCATCAAGCTGAAAATCCGGTGAAGCTGATTCAGTTCTGCTATTGAGGGAGAAGTTGCCCGGTAAACCTCAGAAATCTCTCTGGCACCCTGTCGATATTCCGTGATCAGATAGGCTTGTTTTCTGAATGGTCCGAAACGTTTCTCTACAAAACCGAGCACCGCCGGTGTGGGGATACCCAGTAGTGCCAGCAGGTTGCCCTGTCGCCAGGCATTGGCAGCGCGACTGGGGCGCCAGAAACGTTTAAGGAAATGCCAGTGTGATTTAATGTTGTAGCGTTTGATCACCACCTGCCGTTCCGCCATTTCTGTCAAAACGACTGTGGCACTGTTACCCTGTTTCAGCTTCTCACCCTGTTCCACGAAAGTGTTGATATTACGAATGGCCTGATCACCGATTTGGTCAAAGAATGCGCGTTTGACAGCATATTCCAGATGATTGTCTTTGGCGTAGGCTGTCATCGTACAGGGGCGGAAACATTTGCTCAGGTAATTATCTTTGCGTTTTTGCCAGGCCTTATTGAGCAGAGACTTGAATTGTTCCCGCTCTGCCTGACCGTATACCCAGCCTCTGGCTTGGTAATACAGATTCAGTTTAGTCAGAATCAGTTGCTGTTGTTCCGGGACAAACTGGGCCAGCAGTCTTGCAAGATTATTAAGACTTTTTTTGGTGTTCAGAGACACTCCAGGTTGCCCCCTGACTGAAGCCAAGTCAATCAGAACCAGTCCGCGAGGGGTCATGAGCATGTTGTCAGTATGAATATCATGCTGGTATATACCTGCCTGGTGACAGCTTACCATCAGCTGCAACAGAGCCGGAACCATCTGTGCCTGGTTGGCGCTAACCAGCTTGAAAGGACTGGCATCAGCGATAAATTCATAAGCCACGGCCAGACAGCCGGCAAAGTCATCGCTGATCAGCTTTTCAGCCGGGACCCGGATACCGGCAGCTTTACAGGCTTTATAACCATGCTGTTCGCGTGACAGCTCACGCCAGCCTTTTTTATTCGGCGCAAACAGTTTCAGTAATAAAGGAGCACCCTGGTGCAATGCTCTGACCACCAGTCTCTGGCCCGGCAACCAGCGGAGAACGCGTTCGCAATGGTATTGCTCGCCGTCCACTTCCAGTACAAATCCCTCAGGAACTTGTTCACCAGCCAGAAACTGCTTCACAGGGTCATTCATGACGCATTATGCCTGTGCCATTTTTCCAACAGCCTTTGCGCCCGTGCCTCCACTTTGCGCCAGAAATCACCTTGTTGATTCAAGGCCTGCCGTAAGTCGAGGCCGGAATAATATTGAATAAAACGAAACTTATCCCGCTGGCTGAGTTTGACTTCATGCGCGGAGAAATACAGAGAGCCCAGATCTTTGACCAGCCAGCGAGTCGGAACACGACGGCGAATCTGGGTACGATGCAAATCAATCAGAAACAGCTCGGTATATTCGCTGATTTGATTATGTTCAGCGAAATCCTCGGTTAACAGCACGTGACAAAGATAATAGTCACGGTGATTAATGCCGGCCTGATGCATCTTGCGACTCATCTCTGCCAGTTTGCGAATCAGTATCTGTTTGCTGCGGAAACTGGGCCTACGCTGTTGCCACTGTCGCCCGACATGCTCAAGACTCATGGTGCCGGTGAGTTCGTCGGTAATAACAAAGGATTCGCGACGAGCCGGATTCAGTCCACGCTCTCCATATCCTGCCAGTGTCATTGTACCAATGCCCAGCTCATGTAGCCGCTGTACCGCCTGCCATTCGTTGCGGGCACTGATTATCGGTATTCTGAACTGGAGCAGGTTCTTAATAATTTCTCCCCAGCCAACTCCGGCATGATATTTCAGGAAATAACTTCGTCCCTGTTGCTCAAAGCGAAGTGTACGCCGCCCCTCTTTGTCGCGGAAGACATCACCCGGCAATGTCTTCAGCAAACTGAACACGTCTTTATCCTGCCACGCCTCAGCCAGTTCTTTACGAAGGTAAAAAGCTTTTTTCATGGCTGGCACCAAGCCTCTATTTTGTCCGCGCAGAATAATGCCCGTGAGGCCGCTGAAACCAGTGGGTTGGATTCTGTTCTGGGTAGTGCTTCGGGCTGCTTACTGTAGGTATTAAGCGCCTCGACCAGAGCTTTAATGCAGTTTTTTTCGTCGATTATCTGCGAGAAAGGTGACTGCTTAGCCAGAGGCGCATAACCACAGATATCACTGATCAGCATCGGTAACCGGGCAGCAGCAGCCTCAGCCAGCACCATCCCGGCGGCTTCTTTTCGCGCTGGATGCACTAGTAAGTCTGCGGCGAAATAAAATGGTGCCAGTTCGGTCTGTCCGCCCCAGAAGCGGTAGTTGAGACCCGTCAATTGCTGTAAGCGGGGTTCATAGTTGGCTTGTTTACCATTGCCGACAATCCATAATTCGAATTGACTACGGGCAACAAAGCGCAATGCTGATAGCGCCTCGATAATGCGATCCAGTCCCTTGATGTTGAAGTCTGCCGCGACAAACAGCAATAAAATCCGGTTTTCGGCCTGTTGCGTTTGCTGGCGAAAGACACGGCCTGATTCCAATCGTGCCTGGGTGAAATGAAATTTTTCTTCAACACTGACCGGTAAAACCGCCTGATTGTCCTGCTTAAGTTCAAAGTTCTCCAGGTACTGCTGGCGTTGATGCTCGGTCAGAAAAAAAACCTTGAGCGCGGGATTGCTGAATAACGCTTTCTCAATCGCCGCATAAGTGCGATAACGCGGCAATAGCTTGTTCAGACCTTTAAAACGGTTAGCCGTAAAGCAGGGATCAGCCGCGAAATACGCATCCAGTCCAGCCAGCTTGGTGAACCCGATAATGGCGTCAAACAGGCCCCGCTTTTTCAAAGAGACAACATAGTCGGACAAGGCCTTGATGCGACCTTGGTGGGTCGTCTGGTTGTTACCCAACTCATATAGCGTCCAGTCTTTATTGATATCACCCTGCGTTTTCAGCGTGATCATCGATATCTGATGTCCTCTTTTGGCCATCTCAGTCACAACAGCAATAAAATCCCGTTGCGCGCCACCCTTGGGAAGAAATTCCGTGATGGCAAAAGCTAGGTGCATGGTCTGGATAATCTCCGGTTGAAAAAAGCAGCGCTGACACTAACAACTTGAACCGCATTACTCTAAAATGAGTCTGTGCTACAACAAGCCGGGTTGCGGTCCACAGACAGACGCAATAGTACCACCTGACAGATACAGAGGTAAGCCGTGTCATTCAAAGCCACCATTCAACGTCATCAGGAGATGATTTCAGGCCTGTTCGAACTGGAGCCTCAGGTCAATCAACTGATGCAGCGGGTAAAGGATTGCCTGCTGGCGGGTAATAAAGTCCTGTTTTTCGGTAATGGCGGCAGCGCCTCAGATGCTCAGCATCTGGCGGCAGAATTTATTGTCCGTTATCACCGTGATCGCAAAGCCTACGGTGCTATCGCCCTGACCACTGACACCTCGATCCTCACTGCGCATAGCAATGACTACAGTTTTGAAACCGTCTTCGACCGGCAAATCGAGGGCCTGGGCAAGCCCGGTGATATCGCGATTGGTTTGTCGACTTCCGGCAACAGCGCCAATGTGATTAATGGCATTAAAACCGCACAACAGAATGCTATCTGGACCTGCGCCTTCACCGGCGCAGAGGGCGGCAAACTTAAAACCATTGCCGATGACTGCATCTGCGTGCCGAGCAAGGAAACTGCCCGCGTTCAGGAAGGCCATATCCTGATCGGTCACTGGCTGTGCGAAGCCCTGGACGAGGCCCTCGCTGATTCATGAGTCGACAGCAGCTCACTACCGATGTCGTGATTATCGGGGCCGGCATTGCCGGTCTTTGGCTGCATCGAAGACTGAATGATCTCGGCTTTCATGCCCTGTTGCTGGAAAACGGTGAAATCGGCCGGGGTCAGACGCTGAGTTCACAGGGCATTATTCACGGCGGCAGTAAGTACGCACTCAATGGCATTCTCTCCAGGGCGGCTCAGGTTATCAGCAGCATGCCGGCACGCTGGAAAGCCTGTCTGGAAGGGCAGGGTGAGATCGACTTATCCGGCGTCAAAAAGCTCACCGAGCATCAACTGCTGTGGTCCAAGGACCGCCTGTCCTCAAAAATGGTGTCCTTTTTCGCCAGCAAAGCATTGCGCAGCCGCATGCAGCCGGTGAAAAAAGAAAACCGCCCGGCTATCTTCACTGACAAAGCATTTAAAGGCGCTTTGTATCAGTTGGATGAACCGGTGCTGGACGTCGTCAGTCTGATCGATGAACTGGTCAAACCCTGGCAGCAACGCATGCTCGCGGTGCCCCCGAATGCAGACTATCAATGGCAACCCAGTTCCGGCCCTGTCTCAACTCTAGCCATTGGCGATCAGTACGAAATCCGGGCGCAGCAGTTTGTGCTGACCGCCGGCGAGGGTAATGAAAAACTGTTGCAAGGCTTGTCTCAGGTCCAACCGCAAATGCAGCGACGACCGCTGCAGATGGTCCTGTGCAAAAGTAAGGACTTACAAAATCCCTTACCGGTGATCTACGCGCACAGCCTGGGTAGTGGTTCAAAACCTATCGCAACCATCTCCAGTCATAAAGACCAGCACGACAATGTAGTCTGGTATATCGGCGGCAATATTGCCGAGGAAGGCGTCAATAAAAGCCATGAAGAGTTGGTTACTGAAGCCAGAGAATTACTGGCCGATATTCTGCCCTGGGTCAGTCTGCCGGAACTGGAATGGGCGACCCACCCAGTCAATCGCGCTGAACCCAAGCAATCCAGTCTCAGCCGTCCGGACACAGCTTTTATCAGCAGTCGCGATAACCTGCATGTCTGCTGGCCGACCAAACTGGCGCTGACACCGGATCTGGCTGATCAGATGCTGGCAGCACTTGAATCAGCCAAGCTGAAAGCCGGCGAGCACCATAATCCGGACTTTCCACATCCCGGCATTGCAGCACCACTGTGGGATCGGGCATTTGCATGAACACACTGACTGAGCGCAGAGAGATTGCTGATACCGGGGTGGCCGTCTCACCTTTAGGGCTGGGTACTGTGAAGCTGGGACGGGACAAAGCGGTCAAATACCCGACCGGCTTTAAAATACCCGGTGATACAGAGGCGCTCAATCTGCTGGCCCTGGCCTGGGATTTGGGCATCAACCTGATTGATACCGCACCGGCCTACGGTAATAGTGAAACTCGACTGGGACAGCTATTGCCCAAAATTCCGCATGACTGGGTCATCGCGACCAAGGCAGGCGAATATTTCGACCCGCAAACGGGCGAATCACGTTATGACTTCAGTCCTGAATCCATTACCCAAAGCGTTGAGAACAGTCTCAAACAGCTTAATCGAGATGTACTGGATATCGTTTTGATTCACTCTGACGCTAATGATATAGAAGTCATTGAACAGCATGGTGCGCTGGACACCCTCAATACCTTAAAACAGCGTGGGCTGATTCGTGCCACAGGCATGTCGACCAAGACGGTCGAAGGCGGCCTGCTGGCCCTGGAACAGTCAGACCTGGCGATGGTAATGCATAACCTGGAATATAAGCAGGAGCAGGCGGTGTTGGATAAAGCCGCTGAAAACAACAAGGGCATTTTTATCAAAAAAGCGCTGGGCAGCGGTCATTTGGCGCATGGCTCCGACAACACCGATATTGTGCAGGCGAATTTTGATTTTATCTTCCGTGAGCCCGCCGTCAGCAGCGTAATCATCGGTACCATTAACCCGACACACCTTGAAGATAATGTATCTAAAGCAATGAATGCTCTAAAAAAGCTTAATCCATAGATTTCGCAGATAAACGCAGATGAAACTCACGACCTTTTAGTCGATCTCATACAAGCCCATATAACAGGTTCGGTTCAGTGCGTTGACTAATACAACGTTATTTTTGGTAAATAATAGAATCAGCGTAAATCGGTGTAATCAGCGGATAAATAGGCTTTTTTATTATTTATCCACTAGGCTTTTGAAGTGTTGATTTTATTCACAATCGCTGTGGTGGAGCAGTTTTCCACCAGCCCCATCACTTTCACTTCACCGCCGTAGCCTTCGACGATTTCCCAGCCGACCACGCCTTTTTTGTCGTAGTCACCGCCCTTAACCAGCACATCGGGCTGAATCAGGCGTAACAATTCTTCCGGGGTATCTCCGGGGAAGCAGGTCACCCAGTCGACATCAGCGAGTCCTGCCAGCACAGTAAGACGGCGCTCGGCTGTATTAATCGGCCGGCCTTGCCCTTTCAGTTTGGTCACTGATTCATCAGTGTTGATGGCCACTACCAGTCTGTCACCCAGCTTTCTGGCCTGCTGCAGATAGGTGACATGACCGGCATGCAGAATATCGAAACAGCCATTGGTAAAGACGATTTTTTCGCCGCGCTGTTTGGCTTGATCCACGGCGATTTTCAGCTGTTCCACGGTGACGGCACCGGCAAAGCTGTGATCAGTGGCATTGGCACCCTGATGGCGCTCATACTCGGCTTTGAGCTCGGGACCGCTCACAGTGGACGTGCCCAGTTTACTCACAACAATACTGGCCGCCACATTAGCCAGTGTGACTGCATATTCCAGGTCCGCACCCGCCGCCAGTGCCGAGGCCAGGGTCGATATCACGGTATCACCGGCACCGGTAACATCAGCGACTTCCTTGGCAATCGCCGGCAGATGAAACTCGGGCTGATCGGCCCGAATCAGGGTCATCCCCTGTTCACTGCGGGTAATCAGAATCGCCTTGATATCGAGCTGTTTAATCAGGGTCTGGGCTTTACTGATGAGATCCTGCTCCGAGACCACCGGGCCCACCACCGCTTCGAATTCGCTCATATTGGGCGTCATCAGATCGGCGCCGCGATACTTATTGAAATCGCTGCCTTTGGGGTCCACCAGCACGGGGATATTTCTCTGCCGGGCCTGCGTAATCCAGAACTGCGGATCAGATAAAGTACCCTTGCTGTAATCCGACAGCACCAGCACCTGCGCCTGCTCTGTGATCTGGTCCACCAGAGCCTGCAGTTGCCGGGTCAAAGCTGCTTCAAAACGTTTTTCGAAGTCCAGCCGGATAAGCTGCTGGTGACTGCTGATCACCCGGGACTTGATAATGGTGCCGGCCTCAGTCGTCTGGTGAAACAGACAGTTCACACCAACTGCATTGAGGCGCTGCTTCAGCACGGCCGCAGCTTCATCTTCCCCGGTCAGGCCACTGATAGTGCAATTGGCCCCCAGTGAGGCAATATTCATTGCCACATTGCCGGCACCACCGGGTAAATCTTCCAGCCGGTCTACATTCACCACAGGCACCGGCGCTTCCGGTGAGATCCGGCTGGCTTTGCCGAAATAAAAACGGTCCAGCATCAGGTCACCAACGACGGCAACACGGGCAAGATGAAATTCAGGAAAAGAATGTTTCATATCAGATTTTATGAGGCCAACTGCCAGTGAATAATGGCGTTATTGTGCTTGTAAAAGGCTTTCGAGTCTATGCCAGACCTGGTCGACTTCCATGCCTGCCATGCACACGGGTTCACCGTCTTTCGAGTCCGGCAACGGACAGCGGCGTTTGTAACATGGGGAGCAGGTCATGCCGGTAATCAGGTGATGCTGCTGCTGTCCGTAAGTTCCGATAAGGTGGGTATCGGTGGAACCATACAGGGTAATCGCCGGTTTACCCAGCACGGCTGCCATATGCGCCAGACCAGTATCACTGGCCAGTACCGCTTCAGCTCTCAGCATCAGGGCGGCAACATCATTCAGGGGCAACCTGGGTAACGCCTGCGCTTCATTGCTGACCGAGGCAATCTGCCGGGCACGCTGATATTCTTCGTCGTTGCCGCAGGGTAGCAGACATTGATAACCGGCTTCGGCGGCTTTCAACACCAGCGACTGCCAGTGTTTGACTGGCCACAATTTGGTCAGCCAGCTGGCGTTATGTACCAACATCAGGTAGGGCCTGACGAGATCAAAGTCGAGTTGGGGTGGCTGACAGTGCGCGAGGTCAACACCATAATCTGCCGCCGTGTCAGGCACGGTGTAACCCAATGCTGTCGCCAGGATCTGACGCATTCTTTCTACCGCGTGCTGATTGGGATTGACATTGATTGGATGACGATACGCCAGATGTGCCGGCTTTTCCCGGCAACTGTATTTATCAAGGCCATAAACCGGGCCTTTTCTGAGCAGGCTGACCAGGGCGCTTTTCAGATTATTCTGCATATCGACGACGACATCGTAGTCATCCGCATTCAGCGCTTTGTAAAAGCCGGTCAGTTCACCTTGTTTCAGACTACCTACCCAACTCTTGCGCCAACGACGATGAGATGTCGTAATCACATTTCTGACTCGTGGATGCCATTTGGGCACAGCCGCAAAGGCTTTATCGACCACCCAGTCAAATTCAATATCGGGATAAACCTTAGCTGCATCAGTGAGCGCTGGCAGGGCATGCATCAGGTCACCCATGGATGTCAGTTTAATAATGAGAACGCGCATAACGCTTCAGTCAAGATCTAGACTGAGAGGATGATCGCGGTGATGCATCAGAATGTTGAAAAAGGCATCCGGGTTTTTAATCTGTGTCAGCTCGCCTTCACGTGGGAATAACTGATCCTGCAGACGTGACAGCCAGAAACGTAATGCAGCGGCTCTGAGTACCAGATTCCAATTCGCGATTTCGGATTCAGTCAGTGCACGTTTTGCCAGATAATGCTGCATCAGCGCCTGATAACGGCTTTGTTCCGGCAGACCCGATTCATCGACACACCAGTCATTGACCGCGACAGCCAGGTCATACAGCAGATATTCGTCGCTGGCATAATAGAAATCGATAATGCCTTTGAGCTCATCGCCGTCAAACAGCGCGTTATCACGGAATAAATCAGAATGCGTGACACCCCAGGGCAAATCCAGTTCTTCATAACCGGCCTGAAACGCCAGTTCATTTTTGAGAATGGTGGCCTGCTCGTCATTTAATTTCGGCAATAACGTCATCGCTGTCTGCCGACGCCATTCATGACCACGCTCACTGGCACGACGGGATTTAAACTCCAGCCCGGCCAGATGCATTTCTGCCAGAATGTCACCGATTGCAGCACATTGCGCTGATGTCGCCAGCGACTCCACGCCGCGGCCCTCCAGACGTAACACCAGTGCAGCCGGTTTACCGCAGAGTTTTTTCAGGTAATGACCCTCACGGTCAGCCGCGGGGTGCGCTGAGGGAATACCATGCTGATAGTAGAAAGTCATCACATCCAGGAAATAGGCGAGTTCACCGAAGTCGTGATGCTCGAACAGCGTCAGCACAAACTCCCCTTCGGTCGTGGTGACAAAGTAGTTGGTGTTTTCGATACCGGCACTGATGCCCTGATAAGACACCAGATCGCCGACGGCATACTCTCCCAGAAACGCGATCAGGTCGTCGCGTCCGACTTCAGTATAAACTGACATGAAAACTGCTCAGATTAGTGGGGTGCTTACCACTCCAACAGGATCCAGTTGGGGACCAACAGACCGGAATCCAGTTCGAATTGTCTTGACTCAAGTGAACCGTCACCATCGGTATCAGTCAGGTAATAAGGTTTCCCGACCGAAGGCGTCACTTTAATCATATAAAGCTTGCCATTCATTCGATATTCTTCAATGGTGCGATCTTCTTTTTGAATGATATTAACTTCGGGCTCAATACTGTCACCGCTTTGCAATGGCTCAGGAAGCACCGGCGGCTTCTCCATCACCGATTCGGTGTCCTCTGCCCGGACAGTCACTGTCATTAAGAGGGCAAGTGCGCATACAATAGCGATTTTGTTCAACATGAGAATGCTCCGTGTCATTTCGGGGTTAAGATAGCATTTCCGCTGCCCGGAGAAAAGCAGTCAGTTCTCAGAAAAACGGTGCCACAACGCTTATGACTCAATATGTTCCTCTCGTTCTCGTCGATGGTTCGTCTTACCTGTACCGTGCCTACCATGCGATGTACAAAGCGGATCTCAGAAATTCGGCTGGCGAACCTACTGGGGCCATCCGGGGTGTCACGGCGATGTTGCGGCGTTTACTGGCTGACTATCCCGACAGTCATATCGCAGTCGTATTCGATGCCAAGGGCAAAACCTTTCGCGATGACATTTATGAGCAGTACAAAGCCAACCGGCCGCCGATGCCGGATGATTTAAGGCCACAGGTGGAACCCATTTACGACATCATCAAGGCCATGGGGCTGCCATTACTCTGCGTAGATGGCGTCGAAGCCGATGACGTTATCGGCACCCTGGCCAGACAGGCGACTGAAAAAGGCATGGATGTCGTGGTCAGCACCGGCGACAAAGATATGGCGCAACTGGTCAATCAGCATGTGACTCTGGTTAACACCATGACCGAGACCAAAATGGATATTGAAGGCGTCAAGGAAAAATTCGGCCTGCCGCCTGAACATATCA
Source organism: uncultured Methylophaga sp. (assembly GCA_965229455.1). Classification (GTDB taxonomy): domain Bacteria; phylum Pseudomonadota; class Gammaproteobacteria; order Nitrosococcales; family Methylophagaceae; genus Methylophaga. Next base: position 473,652 of record OZ245877.1, on the reverse strand, counting down.
TCGACTTCCTGGCACTGATGGGTGACAAGGTTGATAACATTCCCGGAGTGCCCGGTGTCGGCGAAAAAACTGCCCTGTCTCTATTGCAGAACCTGGGTAGCCTCAAAGATATCTATGCCAATCTGGAGGCCGTCCGGGAACTGGATTTTCGCGGCGCCAAAAAGATGCCGGAAAAACTGGCAGAGAATAAAAACATGGCAGAGCTCAGCTATGAGCTGGCCACGATAAAATGCGATGTTGAACTCGATATCGAAGTCGAACAACTTAAACATCAACCTCAAGACCGTGAAGCACTGCTGACCCTGTTTAAACAGTTCGAATTCCGTAGCTGGATAGCTGAGTTGGAGTCGGGCAGTGCCGATCAAACTGTCACTTCGGGCTCGGCGGTGATCAACAATGACACCACCGCCAAACAGGACTATCAGTGCATTCTGGATAAAAAAGATTGGCAGACATGGCTGAAAAAACTGCAGGATGCCGATCTGTTTGCCTTTGACACTGAAACCACCAGCCTGGTCTACCTTGATGCCCGCATTGTCGGTGTTTCCTTTGCCGTCAAACCCGGCGAAGCCGCTTATCTGCCTCTGAATCACGACTATGCCGGCGCACCGCAACAGCTGGATTACGAGGAGGTGATGAAGGACCTAAAGCCTCTACTGGAAGATCCCACCAAACTCAAGGTGGGCCAGAACCTGAAATATGATCGCCACGTGCTACTGAACCATGGCATTGATCTGAAAGGCATCGCCCACGACACCATGCTGGAATCCTACGTGCTCGACAGCACAGCCACCCGTCATGATATGGATTCTCTGGCGAAAAAATATCTCGATCGAGACACCATTCATTTCGAAGATATCGCCGGTAAAGGTAAAAACCAACTGACATTCAATCAGATCGGTATCGATGAAGCCGCCACCTATGCGGCTGAGGATGCGGATATCACCCTGCAACTACATCATGTGCTGTGGCCGCAAATGCAGGCAATTCCATCGTTAGTGAAGGTTTACTCCGAGCTGGAAATGCCGCTGCTGCCGGTACTCAATACGCTGGAGCGCAACGGCGTCAATATCGATATCTGGATGCTGCAGCAACAGAGCGATGATATGGCGCACCAGATTGCAGAACTGGAAAAACAGGCCCATGAAGCGGCAGGCCAGACCTTCAATCTCGGTTCCACCAAGCAATTACAGGAAATTCTGTACGAGAAGCAGAATCTGCCGGTTAAAAAGAAAACCCCGAAAGGCGCCCCTTCTACCGCCGAAGAAGTCCTGCAGGAACTCGCCGATGAAGGCTATGAACTGCCGCAAATCATCATCAACTACCGCGGCCTGAGCAAGCTGAAATCGACCTATACCGATAAGCTGCCGCAGATGGTCAACAAAACCACGGGGCGAGTACACACGTCCTACCATCAGGCTGTCACCGCGACCGGTCGACTCTCCTCCTCGGATCCCAATCTGCAGAATATTCCCATCCGCAGTGAAAATGGCCGTCGCATCCGTGAAGCCTTCGTCGCCAGTGAGGGTTATGTGCTGCTGGCCGCCGACTATTCACAAATCGAACTGCGCATCATGGCGCACCTGTCCGGCGATGAGAGCCTGCTGCAGGCCTTTGCCAAGGGCGAAGATATTCATCGCCACACTGCTTCGGAAATCTTCGGCATGGCGCTGGACGAAGTCAGCAGCGATCAGCGCCGCAGCGCCAAAGCGATTAACTTCGGCCTGATTTACGGCATGTCCGCTCATGGTCTTTCCAGACAACTGGGTATTGAGCGCCACCAGGCGGCGGACTATATGAACACTTATTTCGAGCGCTATCCCGGCGTCCGTGATTACATGGACAACACCCGCGAGCAGGCTAAGAAACAGGGCTATGTGGAAACCATTTTCGGCCGTCGCCTGTACTTACCGGAAATCAACTCCAAAAACGGCATGCGCCGCCAATATGCCGAACGAACCGCCATCAATGCGCCGATGCAGGGCAGCGCTGCCGATATCATCAAACGCGCCATGATAGATATTCACAGTTGGTTATCAGGCGCCGATACCGGTATTCGCATGATCATGCAGGTGCATGACGAACTGGTGTTTGAAGTGCCCAAGGATCAGTTGGATATGGCGAAGACCACTATCGAGCAGTTTATGATGAATGCGGCGGATTTGAAGGTGCCGTTAGAGGTTGGACTTGGGACTGGGGATAATTGGGAGCAGGCGCATTAATTCTTGTGGGTTGGTTTGAAAAACCAAACCCAACCTTGCGTCTTGAGACAAGCCCGATTAGGTTTCGCCTTAATGGCGAGTCAGGGATTTGCGCGGCCAAATCCCTAACAACCTTAGACTACTCCACCGTGTTGGCCTACGGCTCTACTGCGTTGCTCGACTAACCCGGGAATTGGCTAAAACTCGCTAGGCTCAAAAATTTGTCTGGAAAAAATTTGGACGCCGGAGGCGCCCGAAGGCTGAGTGACATGGATGTCACGAATCAGACACTAGCCAATTCTTATCCAGATTAACCTGCGCTACTCGTCAGCACAAAAGGGGAATGAAAAGCGGGCTCTGGAAACAACGTTATGGATGAGCTGCACCCTCTCCCTTGACGGGAGAGGGCTGGGGTGAGGGTGTCCCGCCCTTATGCGAAGCCGAGCATCGCAAAGCAGTTTGGATGAAACACGACGAGTGTCTGAGCGTAGCGAGTTTTCGTCGTGTTCCAAACTGCTTGAGAAGCGCAGGGAACCCGCAGGGCGAACATTGGGCTGCCCTTTGTTTGGTTCGTTTATTTTAGGCAAGTAAAATAAATGAACTCGGGCTTCAGCGCGTAAATCTGGGCCTGGATTGCTTCACTGCGTTCGCAATGACGACTTAAATTCAAGAGTTTTTTGTGCCCTCTGTGCCTCTGTGATTTACACAGCGCATCAGGAATCAGACCGCTTCTTGGCGCGTGGATGCGCCGAATCATAAACCTTAGCTAAATGCTGAAAATCCACATGGGTATAAATCTGCGTAGTACTGATATCCGCGTGGCCCAACAACTCCTGAACAGCACGCAAATCACCACTCGATTCCAGCATATGCGAAGCAAAGGCATGCCTTAGTCGGTGCGGATGCACATGATCCGAAATACCGTGTTTCTTACCCCAGAAACTCAGACGTTTCTGAATCGAACGCACACCAAGACGCCGACCCTGCTGGGTGATAAAGACGGCAGGCTGGTCAAAAAAGCCGGTCTGATCACGTTTTTCCAGCCAGTCCTGCAGCGCTTTAATCGCCTGTGAACCGACCGGGCAAACCCGGTCTTTCTGCCCTTTACCGGTGACATGCACCAGCTGATCGCCAAAATCGATATCACGCAGGTTGAGTTCAGCCAGTTCCGCCAGGCGTAGGCCGGAAGAATAAAACAATTCCATGATGGCGCGGTCACGCGTGGCAACAAAGGTATTGGGCTGAGTGTGATCGAGCAAAGCATTCATCTGATCGACATCGAGAGTCGAAGGCAGACGTTTCTCGGCTTTGGGCGCCTGCACGGCCTGGGCCGGATTATTGTCTGCCAGCCCCTGCCTGATCAGATACTGATAAAAAGAACGAATGGCTGAGAGCATGCGCTGAATGCTACGGCTGGAAAGCCCTTTGCGATGCAGAAAAGCCGAGAACTGACGTAGATCTCTTGTTTTGAGTGCAGACCAGCTCTCAAGCTCATCACGCTGACAGTATTCAGTGAGTTGTTGCAGATCACAGCGGTAATTTTTGACCGTATGGGCAGAGAGACGACGTTGCAGCGCCAGATAGTCGAGGAAGTCGTCTACCGTGCTGGTCAGCTTGTCAGCCATCGTTATGGGTGTGATAACGAAGCACACGCATAAACACTTCGCCCAAAAAGCTCAGATAATCGGTCGCCATATCGGCATGGAATCGGTTGGGATCTTCACTGCCAATCGCAAGCAAGCCAGCGCAGGGTTCATGACCTAACGGCAGACAAGCGACGGACTGAACACGGTCAGCTTTGTTATTGAACAGCAGCGCTTTCTGTGCTTTGGTCAAACGGCCACAGATGGGCTTTTGCTTGTTAAATAGATTATCGAAGCTACGCAGTTTGGTATCGTCAGCGTGCAGTTGGCCAACATTAGTGTTGGTCTCGGGCAATGGGAATGGTTTATCGCCATAAAACAATCTGACCGCGACATCATCAGCAGAAAACTCCTGCTGCAGCTCTTCCATCAGCGTATTCATCAGACTACTGAGATCGACAGCATCCAGGAGGCTCAGGCACAGCGCATGTACCCGCTGCTGGAGTTCAGCATTACTGTGTGCATTCTCAATCAGCGCCCGCAACTGCTCGTTGAGCTGTTTGTTTTTTTCTTTGAGCCTTTGCTGTTGCTTCTGTGCAAGAGAAACCGTGCCTTCCGGCGATTGATGCAGTTCCAGTATTTCAAGCAACTCCGGGTGTTCCAGAAAGGTATCTGGATGTGATTGCAGATAGGCTTCCAGTTCAGCCAGGGTTATTTGTTTTCCAGCGTTGCCCACGCTATTTCTCCATCAAATACATGTTCTGCCGGCCCGGTCATCCACACAGCGCTGTTTTCGTCGGGCCAGCTTATTTGCAGTTCGCCACCAGGCAACGACACGGTCACTTGATTGGACAGCAAACCTCGACGGATACCACTGACCACCGCCGCGCAGGCACCGGTACCACAGGCCGAGGTTTCCCCCGAACCACGCTCATACACCCGCAAGCGAATGTGATTAGCATCCTGCAACTGCATAAAGCCGACATTGACCCGCTCCGGAAACTGTTCGTGCGACTCCATCAGCGGCCCGATTTCCTGCACCGGTGCCGTGTCGACATTATCCACCAGCATCACCGCATGCGGATTGCCCATCGACACCACGCCCACTTCTTTTTTGCCGTGTTCGGGCACAGACACCATATAAGTTGTCGCCTGTTCTTCAGCAAAAAACGGAATACGCCGTGGTTCAAACTGGGGTTTACCCATATCCACGGTCACAGAGCCATCCACTTGAATGGTGGGATAAATCAGGCCGGAAGCGGTGACAACAGCAATCGTGTCTTTGTCGCTAAGCCCTTTTTCGCGAACAAAACGGGCAAAACAGCGTGCACCATTGCCGCATTGAGAGACTTCACCCCCATCCGCGTTAAAAATGCGGTATCTGAAGTCCGCATCATCAGAGTCTGAAGCTTCCACCAGCAAAACCTGATCGCAGCCCACACCAAAATGCCGATCAGCCAGAAAACGGATCTGGCTATCGCTCAGAGTCACTTGCTGATCGATGGCATTGATGACAATGAAATCATTGCCCAGGCCATGCATCTTGCTGAATTCGAGGCTGCTCATGACGGTAATACGTGCTCTCCGGCGAACAAATTCTGAACCATCTCACGTTCCCGTACCACATGGATATTTTTACCATCCACCATAATCTCGGCGGCGCGAGGACGTGAGTTGTAATTGGAACTCATAGTGAAACCATAGGCACCGGCAGAACGGATCGCCAACAGGTCGCCCTGCTCGATGGCCAGTTCCCGATCTTTACCCAGGAAGTCGCCGGTTTCACAGATAGGTCCCACAATATCATAGACCGCGGGTTTGGCCTGGGTTTCCAGTTGAACCGGCACAATTTGCTGCCATGACTGATATAAAGCGGGACGCAATAAATCATTCATTGCGGCATCGACAATCGCAAACTGCTTGGCTTCAGTGGGTTTAATAAACTCGACTTTAGTCAACAGGATGCCGGCATTACCGGCAATGGCACGGCCAGGTTCCAGTAGAATTTCCAACTCACGTTCTGCCAGCAGTGGTTTCAGCGCTGCCGCATATTCAGCCGGGCTTGGCGGGGTTTCATCGCGATAATGAATACCCAGGCCGCCCCCGATATCCAGATGTTTTATTTGAATCCCGTCTTCAGCCAACTCATCAATCAGTGCCAGCACGCGTTTCAACGCATCCACAAAAGGCGACACCGAGGTCAGCTGGGAACCGATATGGCAATCGACACCGACCACAGACAGGTTGGCCATGTCTTTAGCCGACTGGTAGACGGCCCTGGCCTGTTCGATATCAATACCAAATTTGTTTTCTTTGAGACCGGTTGAGATATAAGGATGCGTTTGCGCATCCACATCGGGATTAACCCGGATCGAAACCGGCGCCTGTCTGTTCAGGCGCGCTGCTACCTCATTGATTCGGCTGAGCTCAGGAATCGACTCCACATTGAAACAGCGGATATTCTGTGTCAGCGCATATTCGATTTCAGCTTCGGTTTTACCGACACCGGAAAACACGGTTTTTGCAGCTTCGCCACCAGCGGCAATGACTCTCGCCAGTTCACCGGCCGAGACGATATCAAAGCCAGAGCCCTGTTTCGCCAGTACATTTAACACGGCCAGGTTTGAGTTCGCCTTGACGGCATAACAGACCAGGTGTGGCAGTTCAGCGAATGCATCATCAAAAGCCTGCCAATGCTGCTCCAGTGTTTTGCGCGAGTAAATGTAAGTCGGCGTGCCGTGTTGCTGCGCAATGTCAATGACTGCGACCTGCTCGGCAAACAGGCTGCCAGCTTGATACTGAAAATAATCCATCGTTGGTTTTAACCTGCCATGACCGATTGCAAATTACCTTCCGGCAGGTACAAGTCGCCTTTCTGTCCGCAGGCACTGACAGCCAGCATCAAACAGAGCATTAACGCCAGCAGGCTATGGCGTTGAAAAGTTCGCATAATTCATTCCCCAAAAATTTACGGCAGTATATACAGGAAAGACCGGCACGTCTTGATACAGAAACTAGAATTTCTTGTTTAACTTACATACTATTAGCCTTTAATAGCAGTGCTTATGTTAAGGAATCGCAAATAGTCATGGCAAATATGGCAACCCCGATGCGACTGAGCGGTCTGGCAAGACGTCTGGTCAACGAAGGTCTGTTGAATGAAGAACAGGCGCTTTCTGCACAGTCCGCCGCCAAAGAAGCCAAACAGCCTTTTGTTACCTACCTTGTTAATCACAAAATTCTGGGCAGCGCTGATATTGCCGCGATCGCCTCGCAGGAATTCGGTGTGCCGCTGTTTGATATCGAATCGATGAATCTCGATATGTCAGCAACCGAATTAATACAGGAAAAGCTGATTCGGCAACATAATGCTTTGCCACTGTTTAAACGAGGCAAAAGACTCTATGTAGCCGTATCCGATCCCACCAACCTTCAAGCCCTGGACGAATTTCAATTTAACACGGCGCTGAACACCTATCCGGTGCTGGTGGATGAACAGAAGTTATCCGCGATCATGGAAAAGGCGCTGGATAAGGCCGATCAGAAGCTGGACCAGTTTGAGGATGCTGATCTCGATGATATCGATTTGGGGCCGGATGAAGATCGCACTGAGGACCTGACTGAGGCTAATATTGACGATACGCCGGTAGTGCGCTTCATCAACGGTATTCTGACCACGGCCATTAAATCAGGGGCATCCGATATCCACTTCGAGCCCTACGAAAAGAAATACCGGGTGCGCATGCGGATTGACGGTATTCTTCATGAAATGAAAGGTGCGCCGGTGGCGCTGGGTGGCCGCATTGCCGCGCGTCTCAAGGTACTGTCCCGGTTAAATATCGCTGAACGCCGTGTTCCCCAGGACGGCCGTATGCGCCTGAAACTGTCCAAAACCAAAGCCATCGATTTCCGTGTCAACACCTGCCCGACGCTGTTCGGTGAGAAAATCGTATTGCGGATTCTGGACCCGACCAGTGCGCAGTTAGGTATTGACGCACTGGGTTACGAAGAAGACCAGAAACAAATCTTCCTTGAGACCATGCATAAGCCCTATGGCATGATTCTGGTTACGGGGCCGACAGGCAGCGGTAAGACTGTATCGCTTTATACCGCGCTCAACATTCTCAATACCGGCGACAGAAATATATCAACAGCCGAAGATCCCGCTGAAATCAGCCTGCCCGGTGTGAATCAGGTTAACGTGCATCCGGCTATCGGACTTGGCTTTACCGAGTGTCTTCGTGCTTTCCTGCGTCAGGATCCGGATATCATCATGGTGGGTGAGATTCGTGATCTTGAGACTGCTGAGATTGCGATCAAAGCGGCTCAAACCGGTCACATGGTCTTTTCCACGCTGCACACCAATGACGCACCACAGACGCTGACACGGCTTGCCAATATGGGGGTACCGGCATTTAATATCGCCTCGGCAGTGTCACTGATCATCGCTCAGCGTCTGGCCAGAAGATTATGCAGCAAGTGCAAGGCGGCTGAAGATCTACCTAACGATGTGTTACTGGAGGAAGGCTTTACCCAACAACAGATTGATGCGGGCGTTACCGTCTATAAAGCTGTTGGTTGTGATAGCTGTACTGAAGGTTACAAAGGACGTGTTGGTATCTATCAGGTAATGCCCGTATCCGATGCAATGGGACGCATCATCATGGAAGGCGGAAACTCAATGCAACTGGCCGATCAGGCAGAAGAAGAAGGCATTGATGATCTGCGAAAATCAGGTCTGAAGAAAGTCGCCGCGGGGCTGACCAGCCTGGAAGAAATCAACCGTGTGATCAAGGAGTAGCGGGTGGCACAAGCGCAAGCAAGCAAGGCGAAGAAGGTCAAAGTCCCTGATATCTACATCTGGCAGGGTACCAACAAACAGGGTCGGAGAGTGAAGGGCCAGGTCACGGGTGAAAACGTCAACCAGGTCAGGGCCGAACTGCGTCGACAAGGTATCGCGCCACTCAAAGTCAAGAAAAAACCCAAAGACCTGTTTGCCCCGCGCAAACCGAAAATCAAACCCGGTGATATCGCTATTTTCAGTCGTCAACTGGCGACCATGATGTCTTCCGGTGTACCCCTGATGCAGTCTCTGCAAATCATTGGAGAAGGCCACGAAAACGCCAGCATGCAGGAGATGGTACTCAAAATAAAAGCGGATGTTGAGTCCGGTACCAGTCTGTCTGACTCACTGGCCAAATTTCCACTGCATTTTGATGACCTCTACGTGAATCTGGTCAATGCCGGTGAGCAATCCGGTACCCTCGAATCCCTGCTACATGAAATTGCCACTTATCAGGAAAAAACCGAGGCACTGAAAGCCAAAATAAAAAAAGCGCTGGTATATCCAACCGCCATCATTGTGGTGGCCTTTATTGTCACCGCGATTCTGATGATCTTCGTGATTCCACAGTTCCAATCGCTGTTCCAGGGGTTCGGTGCTGATCTGCCGGGACTCACCAAACTGGTTATCCGCATTTCAGAAGTCTTTCAGGAAAAATGGTGGTTAATCTTCGGTGTCATCATCGGGATTGTCATGGGCTTTATGACAGCCAGAAAGCGCTCTCGTAAAGTACAGCACTTCCTCGACAGGCTGTTGTTGAAACTGCCGGTTATAGGCGCAGTCATGACCAAAGCTGCTATTGCCCGTTTTTCCCGGACTTTCTCTACTATGTTCAAGGCCGGTGTGCCCATGGTGGAAGCCATGACCTCGGTCGCCGGAGCGACCGGTAATATCGTCTATGGTGAAGCAACACTGGTTATGCGGGATGATGTTGCCACCGGCACTCAGTTGAACAAAGCCATGACCGACACCGAGCTGTTTCCCAATATGGTGATTCAAATGACCGCGATTGGTGAAGAGTCAGGTTCTCTTGACTCCATGCTTGCCAAAGTGGCTGACTTCTTTGAACGCGAAGTGGATGATGCAGTCGATAATATGACGGCGCTGATGGAGCCCATCATCATGGTGTTCCTCGGGGGGATTGTCGGTACGCTGGTCATTGCTATGTACCTGCCTATCTTCAAGCTCGGCGCAGCCATTTGATGCAGGTCATTCCGTTTCTTAACGCATCACCATTGGCGTGGATGATGGTTTGCCTGGTGCTGGGTCTGCTGGTTGGCAGTTTTCTGAATGTGGTGATTTACCGCTTGCCGGTCATGATGCAACGCGAGTGGGAAAACGAGTGTGCCGCGTTTTCCGGACAGACTGCGGACGAGCAACCGGTTTTTAACCTGTCGACGCCCCGCTCCCGCTGCCCACACTGCCAGCATGCTATTACCGCCCTTGAGAATATCCCGGTCTTCAGCTATCTGTTTCTTAGGGGGCGTTGCCGGGGCTGTGGCGCCGGTATTTCGATACGTTACCCCATCATTGAAGCCCTGACGGGTTTGATGTCAGCGGTCGTGGCCTGGCATTTTGGTTTCAACTGGAGCTGTTTTGGTGCCCTGCTACTGACCTGGTCACTGATTACATTGACGTTTATTGATATCGATCAGCAGCTGCTACCCGATAAAATCACGCTCCCCCTGCTCTGGCTGGGCCTTGTTTTCAATCTGTTTGCCACATTTACCGATATCACCAGCAGCGTGATTGGTGCCATTGCCGGCTACCTGGTGTTGTGGAGTATTTATCACCTGTTTCGGCTGATTACCGGTAAAGAGGGGATGGGCTATGGTGACTTTAAATTGCTGGCGGCCCTGGGCGCCTGGATGGGCTGGCAGTACTTGCCGATGATTGTGCTGTTATCCTCCCTGGTCGGCGCGGTGATTGGTATCAGCCTGGTGCTGTTCAAGCATCATCAACGTGATATCCCCATCCCGTTTGGCCCCTACCTGGCAGCAGCCGGCTGGATTGCCCTTATCTGGGGGGACAGCCTGAATCGTTTCTACCTGGGTAGTGTCGGACTGGGCTGATGAGCTTTAAAGTAGGACTGACCGGTGGGGTTGCCAGTGGCAAGTCGACGGTCTCTGACTTGTTTCAACGCCTTGGCGTCACCGTCATTGATGCGGATCTTATTGCCAGAAGCCTGCTTGACACCGGTACAAGCTGTTACCAACAGGTCATTGCACACTTTGGTGCTGAGGTACTGCAGCACAATGGAGAAATTAATCGTGCCTGGCTGCGCTCCCGAATCTTCAGCGACAGCCAGGCCAAACAGGCTTTGGAAAACATCATCCACCCGGAGGTCAGACGACAGTTGCTGGCGGCGGCCGATAACTGCAAAACGCCTTACTGTCTTCTCTCTGTCCCGCTGCTGATCGAAGCGCAGATGCTGGACCTCGTGGATCGAATTCTGGTCGTTGATGTTGACGAAAAGACTCAGCTCTCCCGCCTGCTGACACGTGATGGTATCAATATTAACGAAGCCCATACTATGTTGGAGAATCAGTGCCAGCGTGCCGATCGACTGAGTGTCGCGGATGACATCATTGATAACAGCCAGTCAGTCAGTTCGCTGATGCCCCAGGTCGAACAGTTACATCAGCGCTATCTGGAATTGGCGCAAAACATTAACTGAGTTGCTTGGCCGGGCCCAGTCATGGACAATAAGGCCATTATTCCCTGTCTTAATATTTGGAAACCGTGTCAGACACTATTATTTTCGAGCAGCCACTGAACGAGCGCATCCGCACTTTCCTGCGGCTGGAATTTCTGTTCAAACGTGTCGACAATGCCCTGACCGGCCAATCCGAAATGCATCATCGTGATGCCCTGGATGCCATGCTCAATATGTTGAGCGTGTTCGAGCGCAGTGATCTCAAACAGGAATTGATGAAAGAGATTGAACGGCTTACCGCTAACCTCTCCGCGCTGGAAAACACACCCGGCGTTGATCGAGAGGCGCTCGACGCGTTACTGGCTGATCTGGATCAAAATCTGGATGCACTGCATATACAGAAAAGCGGAATCGGTCAGACCCTGCGTGAAAATGAATTTCTTTACGGCATACGGCAACGTTCCAGTATTCCCGGCGGGACCTGCGAGTTTGATTTACCTGCCTATCATTTCTGGCTGCAACATACCGACCCGGTCGAGCGTAGCGAACAATGTCAGTCCTGGCTGAATGAGTTCAACTCGGTGCGAAATGCCGTGAACATGAGCCTGCGACTCATTCGTGGCAGTGTCGGCTTCCGTGACGAGACCGCTGAGGACGGCTTTTTTCAACGTAGTCTTGATAGCAACCAACCTTTTCAGTTGATTCGGGTGCAAATCCCCAACAGTGTCAGCTATTTTCCGGAAGTCAGCGGCGGCAAGCATCGTTTTACTGTCCGCTTTATGGAATTTGATATCAACCAGCGTCCACAGCAGGCGCATGAGCCCGTCGCTTTCAGGCTCAGTTGCTGTGCAATGTAATCATGGTCACAACAGTCAATTGCCCGCAATGCGGAAAAAGCGTCCCCTGGCAGGACGATCAGAAATGGAAACCTTTTTGCAGTGAACGCTGCAAGCTGATTGACCTTGGCGAATGGGCCTCTGAAGGCCATCGTATTGCCGGTGATCCGGTTATCGACCCGGATCAGGACCCGGATGCCTATCACTAGTTTTCGGCTTGTTTCAGGGCTTCGATAATCGCCAGATTGGCCGCCGGAAAGTCTTCCGCCTGTAGCTCTTCAATGGCTTGCCAGCGCAAGGCCTGTCCTTCTCTGCCGCTAGGTTCACCACTGAATCGTGACACCAGCCATACATCGAGACTGACCTGCTTGTCCCCATAATCGTGGTCAATCCGGACAAAAGGCGTTGCCTGTTCCACCATAACGCCGAGTTCTTCCTGAACTTCACGTTTCAAGGCTTCCAGCATGGTTTCTTCCGGCTCACGCTTGCCGCCGGGGAATTCCCAAAGACCGCCCTGATGCTGGTGAGGCTGACGCCAGCTGGTCAAGACTTTTTGTTCTTCACTGAGCATCACTGCCACAGCGACTTCAATTTGCTTCATGCGGCAGGCTCTTTCAATATAAAGATCGCACCGCAATAGGGGCAGCGGACTTCTCCGCTGTCTTCAATCGGTAAATAGACCCGGGGATGTGCATTCCAGGCCGGCATATCAGGCATAGGGCAGGAGAGCGGCAAATCCTTGTGGGTGACTTCATAGCGCTGCTCAGTACACGCGGGTCGTTGTTCAGCCATGCCGCCTCCAGCCGGTTAGATAGGTAATGCCAACATTCTGTCCAGTGCCAGTTTAGCTTCTCTGGCAATCTGGCTGTCAACCGAGACCTGGTTAACCACATGCCCCTCCACCAGGTTTTCCAACACCCAAAGCAAGTGCTGCGGGTCGGTACGGAACATGGTCGAACACATGCAGACCGTGGGCGACATAAAGTGTACCGATTTACCTTCCGGCTGGAAACGCTCGTTCAATCGATTGACCAGATTCAGTTCAGTACCCACCAGCCAACGGGTACCCGGTTCACTGTTAGCGATGGTATTGACGATATATTCGGTTGAGCCGACGTAATCCGATTTCTGGCAGACTTCAAAGCTGCACTCGGGGTGCGAGATCACCTGAGTTTCCGGATATTTTTCCAGGAAGTTATCAATCTGTACCGGCTGGAACATCTGATGTACCGAGCAGAAGCCTTTCCACAGAATCATCTTAGCATTGCGTAATGCTTCCGGAGTCAGGCCACCCATGGGCTTATCGAAATCCCAGACTACCATTTCCTCCAGCGGAATCCCCATCTTGTAACCGGTATTACGGCCCAGATGCTGATCAGGGAAAAACAGAATTTTCTCGCGCTGGTTAAAGGCCCAGTCAAGCACATGGGGGGCGTTTGTAGAAGTACAGACGATGCCGCCATGCTTACCGCAAAAAGATTTTAGATCGGCGGCAGAGTTGATATAGGTAATCGGGGTCACCAGCTCATCGGGGTCGAAGACTTGTTTCATCTCTTCCCAGGCACGGTCAACATTGACCCGGTTGGCCATATCGGCCATTGAGCAGCCAGCCGCCATATCCGGCAGGATCGCCACCTGATCCGGCCGTGACAGAATATCCGCCACTTCGGCCATAAAATGCACACCACAGAAGACGATGTATTTGGCATCGGAATCTGCTGCATTACGGGACAATTTCAGCGAATCGCCGGAAAAGTCCGCATGTTTGAACACTTCATTTCGTTGGTAGTGATGACCCAGGATAATCAGGTCATCACCCAGTTTCTTTTTGGCCTCGATGATCCGGGCTTCGCAGGTTTCGTCATCCAGCGAAAAATACTCATCAAACGGGATTTCTCTTTCGGCCACAATCATCTTTGTCTCCCTGTTACTGGGTGTCTGCGTTAGGCAATTTTCGCAGGCGAATGTTCAGCTCGCGAAGCTGCTCGTCAGCAATTTCACTGGGTGCATCTGTCAGCAGGCAGCTCGCAGACTGGGTTTTGGGGAAGGCCATCACATCACGAATCGACGCAGAACCGGTCATCAGCATCACCAGTCGATCCAGACCGAAGGCCAGACCGCCGTGAGGCGGACAGCCGTATTTCAGCGCTTCCAGCAGGAAGCCGAATTTATCTTTGGCTTCTTCCTCACCAATCCCCAGCAGTTCAAAGACTTTTTTCTGCACCTCTGTCTGATGGATACGAATCGAGCCACCACCCAGTTCGGTACCATTCAGGACCATATCATAGGCACGCGACAGGCAGTGCTCCGGGTCTTTATCCAGCAGTTCGATGTCCGATTCTCTCGGCGCAGTGAACGGGTGATGCAGCGCATACCAGCGGTTGGTTTTGTCATCCCATTCAAACATTGGGAACGCGACGACCCACAGTGGGCGCCAGCCTTTTTCGACCATGTCTAGGTCATGGCCCAGTTTGACGCGCAATGCGCCCAGCGCTTCGTTGACGATGGTCGCTTTGTCCGCCCCAAAGAACACCAGATCACCGGTTTGTGCCCCTACCCGCTGCATGATGGCATCGACCACTTCATCCGGCAGGAATTTCAGGATCGGTGACTGCAGCCCCTCACGGCCGGCTTCCAGATCGTTAACCTTGATATAAGCGAGACCTTTCGCACCGTAAATACCAACAAACTTGGTGTAGTCATCGATTTCTTTACGGGTCAGTTCATTGCCACCCGGCACTTTCAATGCGGCGACACGACCTCGCTCATCATTGGCGGGACCGGAAAAGACCTTGAAGTCGACCGACTTCATCAGATCGCTGACTTCCACCAGTTCCAATGGAATACGCAGATCCGGTTTGTCGCTACCAAAACGCGCCATCGCTTCTGCATAGGTCATGCGTGGGAACGGGTTGGGTAAAGCTTCTTCAAGGACATTAGCAAACAGGCTGCGAATCAATTCTTCCATCAGCGACATGAATGCTTCTTCGTCGACAAATGAAGTCTCAATATCCAACTGGGTAAATTCCGGCTGACGATCAGCACGCAGGTCTTCATCACGGAAACAGCGTACGACCTGATAGTAGCGATCCATGCCCGACATCATCAGCAGTTGTTTGAACAGTTGCGGGGACTGCGGCAGCGCGAAAAACTCGCCTGGATGGGTGCGGCTCGGGACCAGGTAGTCACGGGCGCCTTCCGGGGTTGCCTTTGTCAGGATTGGGGTTTCGATATCCAGGAAGCCATGATCATCCAGGAAGTTACGCAGGTGCCGTGTGATCTGGGCCCGCATCCGCAAACGCTGTTGCATTTCCGGGCGACGCAGGTCGATGTAACGGTGACGCAGGCGAATGTCTTCATTGACGTCAAGCAGTTCATTGAGTGGGAACGGCGGTGTTTCAGCGGTATTCAGAATCTCCACATGCTTTGCAATGATTTCAATCTTGCCACTTCTCAGATCGGGATTGTCACTGCCAGCAGGCCGCAGATTGACCCGGCCTTCGATTTTCAATACGTATTCACTGCGAACACGCTCAGCGACCGCAAAGCTGTCCGCATCTTCAGGATTACAGACAACCTGGACCAGACCTTCACGATCTCTCAGATCGATAAAGATAACGCCCCCGTGGTCACGACGGCGATGCATCCATCCAACGATGGTGACTGATTGCCCCTCCAGTGTTTCGTTAACTTCGCCGCAATAATGGCTACGCATAAACATTCCCAATCTTATATCTTGTTTGTGAACCTGTTCCGCAGCTAACGCGGAACCCTTATTGTTGTCTGGCGGCCTGCTCTTTAAGCATTGCCTCTTTCTGCCAGTCAGGTACTACTGTACCCATCGAGATAATCATTTTCAGACCCTGTTCAACCGGCATATCCAGATAGATCACCTCATGCTCGGGTATCATCAGCACAAAGCCGGAGGTCGGGTTAGGTGTCGTGGGAACAAAGACCCCGATCACATCTGATTCAGTTTTTTGCTGTACTTCACCCAGTTGGTCCGTGGTCATAAACCCCAGACTCCAGATACCACGGCGGGGATACTCCACCAGCAATACCCGTCGGAACGATTTGGCATCCGTCGCCAGTACCGCTTCCATGATCTGTTTTACGCCGGCATATAAGGTTCTTACCAGCGGAATCCGGGACAGCAATGACTCCCAGGCACTCACCAGGCGTCGGCCAAGCAGGTTGGCAACGATCATACCGGTTGCCAGCACCAGAATCACTGCCAGCACAACGCCTAGACCAGGTATGTGAAAGCCCAGCAGATTGTCCGGTTGATAGGCTTCCGGCAATAACAACAGGGTATTATCCAGGAAGCCGACGATAGCACGAATGACCAGAAATGTGATGCCCAGCGGCATCCATACCAGTAATCCGGCGATCAGATATTTACGCATTGAATAGCGCTATTTGTTCGCTAGTGGCAGCCGCAACCCGTTCCACAGGCAGCGGCTTCAGGCTTTTTTGCGCTGTCTGCCGAGCTGCCACTTTCTGCCAGATTTCGTTTGCTACCGGTTTTAAAGTCGGTTTCATACCAACCCTGCCCTTTCAACCTGAAACCAGCGGCTGAGACCAGCTTGCGTAACTCCGGTGCTTCGCACGCAGGACAGTGAACCAAAGGCTCATCGCTGATTTTCTGCAGCGCCTCAAACTCATGGTTACAGGCGTCACAACGATATTCGTAAAGCGGCATGCTATTTTCCTCATACTAGCTATCAAGTCACTGCCAAAATATGGCCTTGGCGCTGCTTTTCAAGTACTCAACCGGTTAATTATAACCAAAAATTTCCGGTGCCGCCGAAAGCCTTTACCAGCGACCTGGTGATTCCGCTACACTGCGGATTCTGAAAACACAGCAAGACTGGCATGCGATTCGTAGCCTGCTCCCCTACATCTGGCAATTCAAAGGCCATGTATTGTTTGCGCTTGGCCTGTTGCTGCTGGCCAAACTGGCCAACGTCGGCGTCCCCCTGGCATTGAAACAGGCGGTTGATGCCCTTGATCCGCAGCAGCAGGATGTCATCTGCCTGCCGGTGATGATGCTGGTTGCATACGGGGTGTTGCGATTGGCGAACAGTCTTTTCAGTGACCTGCGGGATGCACTATTTGCCGAAGTAATTTTCCGGTCGATACGCCGCATAGCGTACCTCGATTTTCAGCCATCTTCACCGCCTCTCGCTTCGATTTCACTTACAGAGGCAAACCGGGGGAATTTCCCGGGACATTGAACGTGGCAGTCGAGACATCAGCTTTCTGCACAATTTCGTGATCTTCAATATCCTGCCAACGCTGGTTATTGCTCACCCTTTGTCCGCTATATTATTGATACCGATAGCATCCCGGTCATGGAGCAGGGGCCAATTTGTGAATGTGGCAGTTGATCTCAACTTCTTCAACAAGGCGGACTTTACGCTTCGATGTGAGCACTACAGCAACAGGAAACCCGCTTTGGCATGACGGCTTAATCAGTCATATGCCACACCCTCACAGGGATTCTTTTTGGACTTTTTTGTCAGGCTCAGGTTAGTATGTCGCGCGGTCTCGGACTGAACTAAGTCATACACAACAACGATATACAGATTTAGTTTTGTTCAGTTTCGGTTCAGTTTGGCTATGACAAACTGGCACCGCACTGAGGCAAATAACCTATAAAACGAGAGGATTAATAATGAAATATGGCAAATCACTTATTGCTGCCGCGCTGAGCGCAGCGACTCTGATGTCAACTGCAGTTACGGCTGAAGATCATGTTGTTACTGCTTCTGTCACAGCATTCAAACCCATGGTTGTTATCGCTCAACCGGGTGATACTGTCTCCTGGACCAACATGAACGGTCACATCGCCAACACTAAGTTCGTGACTGCTGACGGTGAAGTTGAGTTTATTCCTGAGGGTGCTTCTGGCTGGACTTCTGCGATGGGTGAAAACTTCACCACCGAGCCACTGACTGTTGAGGGTGTTTACCTCTACAAATGTGACCCGCACTGGGGTGCAGGCATGGGTGGTGCCATCGTTGTCGGTGAACCTACCAACCTGGAAGCTATTAAAGCGACCGACCCGAAAGGCGCTCTGGGCCGTCTGGTCAGAAAAACTGATAAAGCACTGAAATAATACTGTCGCTACAATCGGTTTAATCGAAAGCCCGCCTGATTTCAGGCGGGCTTTTTTGATCCTATTCCCCCCGCGTTATGCTAAAATTAAAGGGTTTATAAACTCGGTTATCAATTATTCACCTTGTGAAACTTTATTTAATTTAATTAAAATCACAGGGTCATCAAATTTAAGAATGCTGGGGGAAATCCTTCAATGAGTCAGTCAATCGATACCGGCAAACGGCGCTTCCTCACGGCTGCTGCCAGTGTTGTCGGTGGTGCCGGTGCAGCTGCCGTCGCCGTTCCTTTCGTATCATCCATGTTACCCAGTGCCAAAGCTGAAGCTGCTGGCGCACCTGTTGAAGTTGATATCAGCAAGCTGGAATCAGGTCAGCTTCTCACTGTTGAGTGGCGGGGCAAACCGGTATGGATTTTCCGCCGTAGCCCTGAAGCCCTGGCCAACCTGGAAACACTCGATGATGCGCTCCGTGACCCCAACAGTCAGGTCGTTTCGCAGCAGCCAGAATACTGCCAGAATGACACTCGCTCGATTCGCGATGAACTAATGGTACTGGTCGGTATCTGTACTCACTTGGGTTGTTCACCGACTTACCGGCCCGATTTGGCTCCCGCTGACCTCGGTGCCGACTGGAAAGGTGGCTTTTTCTGCCCATGTCATGGTTCGCGTTTTGACCTGGCTGGCCGGGTTTATCAGGGTGTTCCGGCCCCCATCAACCTGCAAGTCCCCCCCTACCACTTCCAGGGTGACAACCTGGTCGTCGTCGGTGAAGATGCACAAGGAGCTGCCTGATGTCTAGCTTTATGAATTGGCTGGATGCCCGCTTCCCGGCATCCAAAATGTGGAAAGAACATCTTTCTGAATATTACGCTCCGAAGAACTTCAACTTCTGGTATTTCTTTGGTTCACTCGCCCTCCTGGTCCTGGTGCTGCAAATTGTCACCGGTATTTTCCTGACCATGAACTACAAGCCGGATGCGGAGCTGGCATTCGCCTCGGTCGAGTACATCATGCGTGATGTACAATGGGGCTGGCTGATTCGCTACATGCACTCCACCGGTGCCTCGGCTTTCTTTGTCGTCGTCTACCTGCACATGTTCCGTGGCCTGATCTACGGTTCCTACAAACAGCCCCGTGAACTGGTCTGGATCTTCGGCATGCTGATTTATCTGACTTTGATGGCGGAAGCCTTTATGGGTTACCTGCTGCCATGGGGTCAGATGTCTTACTGGGGTGCCCAGGTCATCATTTCCCTGTTCGGTGCCATTCCCGTCGTTGGCGAACAATTGGCCCTGTGGATTCGTGGTGACTTTGTCGTGGCTGATGCGACGCTCAACCGTTTCTTTGCTTTCCATGTGATTGCTTTGCCGCTGGTATTGCTGGGTCTGGTTGTGGCCCATATCATCGCGTTGCACGAAGTCGGCTCAAATAACCCCGACGGTGTTGATATCAAGAAAAATAAGGATGCCAATGGCAAGCCTGTTGACGGCATTCCCTTTCACCCCTATTACACTGTTAAAGACATTGTCGGTGTGGTGGTTTTCCTGTTCATCTTCGCCCTGGTACTGTTCTACGCACCGGAAGGGGGTGGCTGGTTCCTGGAAAAAGACAACTTTGTCCCGGCTGACCCACTGAAAACACCCGAGCATATTGTGCCGCTTTGGTACTTCACACCTTTCTACGCCATATTGCGGGCAGTGCCTGACAAACTCATGGGTGTGTTAGCCATGGGTGGCGCTATTGTCTTTCTGTTCCTGTTGCCCTGGCTGGACCGCAGCCCGGTCAGGTCCATCCGCTATCGTGGCCCTTACTTCAAGATTGCGTTGGTGCTGTTTATCATCAGCTTCCTGGCACTCGGTTATCTGGGTACGCAGCCTGCCACGACCATTTACACCATGGCGGCGCGTGTTTTCTCTGTAATTTATTTTGCGTTCTTTATCTTCATGCCGATCTACACCAAGCTCGACAAGGATAAACCGGTGCCAGAAAGGGTGACATTCCAATGAGATCATTAGTAACTGCATGTTTTTTTATGTTGTTCTCGGTTCAGGTAATGGCCGCCTCCGGCGATGTCCAACTTGACCATGTTGAGATCGATATCACTGATCAGGCTTCGTTGCAGCGAGGCGCTCAGACTTTTGTCAATTACTGTCTGAGCTGCCACTCAGCATCGTTCATGCGCTACAACCGTATGGCCAAGGATCTGGGCCTGACTGATGATCAGGTTAAAGACAATCTGATGTTTGCCTCAGATAAAATTGGCGACACCATGACAATCGCCATGCGTGCTGAAGATGCTGAGAAATGGTTTGGTGTGACGCCACCGGACCTGTCAGTGATTGCCCGTGCCCGCGGAACGGACTGGCTCTATACTTACCTGCGAACATTTTATCTGGACGACTCCCGCCCGATGGGTACTAACAACGTCGCGTTTAAAGATGTTGGTATGCCGCATGTGCTGTGGGAACAGCAGGGCTACCTTGCCAAGAATGAAAACGGGGAACTGGTTCAGGAAGTTAAAGGTGATCTCAGCCAGCACCAATATAACGAAATGATCCACGATCTGGTCAATTTCCTGGCCTATATCAGCGAACCCTCCAAACTGGAGAGAATGGCACTGGCGAAATGGGTACTGCTCTATCTGATTATCTTCTTCCTGGTGGCGTATCCGCTGAAAAAAGCGTTCTGGAAAGATGTCCATTGATGCGTCAGGACGACACAGCGGCGAATTATTCCCGGGAGTCTGCCGATGAATAATCGCCGCTCGATGATGACTGTCTACTCTGACCCGGCTTGCCCATTCAGCCATCAGATGCGAATCGTCATTCAGGAAAAAGAAATTGAAGCTGAGATTACAGATCTGACACCCGGCGAGTGGCCGGAAGAGGTAGCAGCAGCCAACCCGTATGGTATCGGACCTACCTTATTTGATCGGGATCTGGTGTTATTCGACAGCCGGGTGATTGTTGATTATTTTGATGAGCGTTTTCCACACCCGCCGCTGATGCCAGTTGACCCTGTTGCCCGAGCCAAAGCACGGTTGATGCTCCATCGCATTGACAAGGACTGGTATTCACTGTGGGATGCCCTTTCCGGACGTGAGCGCGGTAAGGGTGCCAGGGCGCGGAAAATCATTCAGGAAGATCTGACCGTACTATCACCGCTATTTGAAAGCTCAAGCTTTTTCATGAGTAACGAGTTTTCATTGCTGGATTGCACACTCGCGCCCCTGTTATGGCGATTGCCGGCGCTTAGTATCAAACTGCCCGACAGTGCGAAAGCAGTGGAAAATTACGCCAACCGGATATTCGAACGTGACAGCTTTCAGGCAAGTCTGAGTGATATAGAAAGAGCAATGCGTTAATTCACATGACCTCACAAAAACCCTATCTCATTCGAGCCATTCATGAATGGCTACTGGACAATCAATCCACGCCCTATGTGTTGGTCAATACCCGGCATGAAGGTGTCCAGGTGCCTCAGGACTTTGTTAAAGATGGCCGCATAGTGCTGAATATTGCACCGGATGCGATTCGTGAGTTGCTGATCGATAACGAATGGATCAGCTTCTCTGCCAGGTTTGCCGGTAA
Organism: uncultured Methylophaga sp.; assembly: GCA_965229455.1. Lineage (GTDB taxonomy): Bacteria > Pseudomonadota > Gammaproteobacteria > Nitrosococcales > Methylophagaceae > Methylophaga. Next base: position 451,822 of record OZ245877.1, on the reverse strand, counting down.
AGCCATGGATGTATTCATCCCAATTACAGCTGTCCAGGCTATATACGGCAAGGAAAACAATGAAGGCATGTTCTTCCCTGAAGAAGAAACACCTCCGCCCACCAGTCCGCCGCCTCAGGATCAGGGCCCCGGCACTAAAGGCGGTCGTCCCAGTCTCAAAGTGGTTAAATAAAAGCTAAAGCTGATATTTTTCCATTCGATAGCGCATCGCCATCCGTGTCAAACCCAGTTCCCGGGCAGCACGTGATACATTACCTTTGGTGCGCTCCAGCGCCTTCTCAAGCAGTAACTTTTCAACCTGCTCCAGCGTCATACTGCTAAGCTGGGATAATTCATGACTCTGTCCCGCCGCCGGGTATTGTTTCTGGCTTTGCAGCATCAACTGTTCAGGCGTAATTTGCCCTTGTTGGGAGAGCATTACCGCACGCTCCACCACATGCTGAAGCTCGCGAACGTTGCCCGGCCAGTGATACTCACGCAGCGCAGTTATAGCTGACTGTGAAAATGAGGGTGACAGCAAACCATATCGCCTTGACACCGCCTCGACGAAATATTCTGCCAGCGGCTCAATATCCTCCCCCCTCTCTCTCAGAGGCGGCAAGTCTATCCCCAGCACATTGAGTCGAAAGTAGAGATCGGAGCGAAAACGACCTTCAGCCACCATCTTCTTCAAATCACGATTGGTCGCTGCGACGACATGGGCTTTAACGGCATGTTCACGAGTGGAACCAAGCCGCCGCACCAGACGCCTTTCAAGCACATTAAGCAATTTGGCCTGCAATTCCAGCGGCAACTCACCCACTTCGTCAAGGAACAGTGTACCGTCCTCTGCTACCTCTATCAGGCCTGGTTTGGCCTGATGCGCATTGGTGAAAGCGCCACGCTCATAGCCAAATAACTCGGCCTCTATAAGCTCTGAAGGTAGCGCAGCACAATCCACATGGACATAAGGCCGATTTCGCCAGTTACCCAACTCATGATAGAGTCGCGCCAACACGTCTTTACCCGTACCGGTCTCACCGTTAATTAGAATCACTGGGTGTTCATCACGGCTTTTGTCTACCAACGCTGTAATATGCTCAAGTTGTTGTCGCAAATTCAGCATGAGCTGACTGCGGCCAATCATTTTGACGGGTTCATTGCCATGCGTCTCACGCACCTGTGAATAATCAAGCTGGCGGCTAAGCTTCTGGGTTTGCAGGACCTTGGACAAGGTCAATACCAGTTCGTCCAGATCAAGTGGCTTTTTAAGGTAGTCAGTGGCACCGAGCTTCATCGCAGCCACGGCGTCTTCCAGATCACCATAAGCAGTCACCACGACGACAGGTAAATCTTTACTACTGTTATCGCTGCGGATATCGCGGAGTAAATCAAGTCCATTGCCATCAGGTAACCTGACATCAAGCAGTAAGATATCAACAGGCTCTGTTAAAAGTGCTTCACGACCTGCAGCGAGTGATTCCTGTCGGGTGACACGGTGTCCTTCCCGTTCCAGCCGTCTCAACACTGATTTGGCAAACAGCGTTTCATCCTCGATAAGCAAAACATTCAGCATGGTTTATTCCTGTAGCTCGTCGTGCTGTTTCGGCAGACGGATATATACCCGGGTAGGTTTGCCCGGCTCGCTATCGTAAATCAACTCGCCATCATGCTGCTTAATCACTTTGAGTGCAAATGGTATACCCAGTCCACATCCCATTCGCTTGGCTTCGCCATCGGTGACTTGTTCTGCAACCGGGTCAAAACGCATCCCGCTGCCCTGGTCATAGATACACAACTCAGCCTGAGTCTTACTTTCTCGATAAATAAATTGAATTTTGGCTCCGGCAGGAGAAGCCTCAATCGCATTTTGTGCCAGATTGAAAACGGTTTGCTCCATGAGATTGGTATCAATGGCAAGCAGACTCGCCCTGATGTCCCAGCCTGATTTTTCAATCTGCATATTTTTATCCGCCAACTGCAGCTGGATTAGCAGAATCACATTATCTACTACCTGCTGTAATGTTTCGTTGGTGAAATGGGGTTTATTTGGGTGTAAATAAGTCAACAGTGAGGTGACCCAACGTTCAAGCCGGTCTACAGCAATGATAATATCGCGCAGGACATCCTGAATCTCCGGCTCAGAATGCTCGTCCAGGGTGACCTGAGCTGCAGCTCTGATTCCTGATAATGGGTTACGAATATTGTGTGCGACCAGGGGCACAAGCTCACCCATCGCAGCTTGCTTGCGGGCGTCAACCAGTTTGTCACGATTGCTGGCGAGTTCATCAGCCATAGTGTTGATAGCCTCTGCCAGTTTGATCAGATCATCAACGCCACGACTGGCAATCTGATGGTTGAGATTACCTTTACTGATAAGACGGGCACCGTGCATAACCGCATCCAGTGGTCTGACCAGATTATTTCTGACAAAGCGTCTTGATACCAGCAATAATGTGGCTGCCAGCAGCACGGGCAAGGGTAGCAGCAGCATCAATTGTGACATCCAGCGCTGACGATTCTCTGCCAATGCGCTCTGTTTATCCTTTAATAGTCGGTCAAAACGGCTGGATGCAGATTCAATCCGGGCAAAAGTGTGTTGCTCAAGCTGGTAGTCGAGTAGATTCTTCTGTTCCTCACTAAGACTGCCTGAGCGCAACAGTTCCCGGGTCTGCTGCTGATAATCACTGTAAGCAGTTTCAATCTCGCTAATCACCGCTGTTTCATTGCCTTGTTCAGCCAGGATGCGTAGGTCGGCAAGGCCATTGTGGATGCGTCGAGAATAGAAATTATATTCATCAAGTGCATGCTGATCATCGAGAAACGCGGCGTCAAAGACTTCTTTCAGTTGGCGATAGAGTTCACCACGAATCGACTGGACGTGGCTATTCATTGCCGTTAAGCGTAATGATTCCTCTGCACTTTTTTGCCAGGCAAATCCCCAGACTACTGCGACCGTAGCCGTAATCAGAATGAGAAAAACAAAACTGAGCTCATGCAAAAGCAATGAGCCCTGAATACTGTGCAGTCTGGGTAAACGCTTCATACAAAAAAAACGGGCACTATGGCCCGTTCATGTCTATTACCGAAAGCTCGATACATCAAGCGCCTTCGTTGAAACCGGCAAAAGTGATCGACTCGTCCAGCAATGTCGGCTCACCTTCAGACCAACTCTCCCCATCAGGGACAACAGTGCGGATCTGGTAAATTTCGCCCGGAATCGCTTCAGACATAGTAAAGATGTAATATTTGCCCGCATAAAGCTTGTAGCGCTGGTTCTTAGGGTCGTCAACATAGGGTTGTACTATGTATTGCGTCCCTTTTACTGTTTCGCCGTTGTAATTGATATCGACTTCTTTTTTTTGCGCACCTTCGGCAAAAGCCCAGCGAATCTTACGCTGGAAATAACGCCACTCGCCACCGGTCAAACGTTTCATTTCATGGATGTCATATTCCAGGAATAAAACAAATACACCGTTGCCGCGCTGGTTCTCCATTGCCTCATAAGGACGATTGTACTTACCGGTGAAAAACTCAAATGCCAGGTCGCGCCGTCCGGTGTTACGGATATTGGAGACAGCCACTTTAATCGTATCCTCTCGGGAATCATCGACCACGCTGTCTTTTGTATACTCATAGGTCAAAACGCCCGGCTTCTGAATATTGTCGAGGTGGGCGGAATCGAACAGGACATTATTCACTTCAGAAAAACCCGGTGCCGCTGAAACGGCCGCTATCGCAGCCAGCATCCAGCCACTAAACAGGGTAATGACGATTTTTTTCACAATCTGTTACCTCTTTCTCTCGTCTATGATGATGTTATGCTTGGGTCACTTCCCAGTTTACACAAAGCCTTATGTTATACCGATACAAGAATCGTTTTTCTTCCCTAGCCCTGATTGTGACCATTTTGTTATCGATTGGTTGTCAGTCACAATCAGAAAACCGGACTTATGAGCGAGAAAGTCCCTACAGCTTCCAGGACACAATCCTGAACCTGGATATCGCTATTTCCGAGTATAACTACCGTATTATACATCGGAGTCACATCGGTCAGGCAGTCCGTGATCGCGGCGATGAAGACTTCCCGCTGTCAACAATAACCAGCTTCTGCAATATTACCTATGCCAAGGAAATGATGGAAATCAACCCACTGCTGATTAATGATATGCCCTGCAATATTGCCGTTAGAGAAACAGGCGAGGGTAGCGTGATTGTAGGTACCAGGTTGATGCAGGAGGCTGTGCCTGATCCTGCCCAGAAGGCATTCGCAGAGAAGATTAATGCCAACCTGAAAAGCATAATCGGGGCTACGGTGGAGTAGCCCCGATTGTGGAAAATGACTTAATCGTCATCGTCCTCTTTACGTGGTTTTTTCTTAGGATAGGGATTTACATTTTCCAGTGAAGGAAAATGATATTCTGCAATGATTGCATTGATATCGTCACGACGCTTATCGATGAACTTGTTCAGCAACTCATTCCACTTCTTATCCTGGTAACGCGTGCCCATACTAAAGCTGAAAATCATCGCTTCACCCAGTTCATTCAGTGGTTGCACCGTCATTGGCACATCAGACACGCTGGCATAATAGCCGGCAATCGGCCCCCACAGGAATGCGACATCAATGTCACCGTTGGCCAGGGCATCCTCAACGATACGGCCGGCATTGACGCGTACATCACCTGGCATCATCTGGAAATACTCAATTTGATTTCCCAGGCCCAGATCAATCAGCTTCTTGGTGGCAACACCACGGTCGAACAAGCCAATGCGCAGTGGCTCGCCTTCTTTACTGACTTTAGCGACGTCTTCCATTGTTTTCAGCTCATAACCTTCACCTGAGCGATAAACCATGGCCTCAATCGAACTCCAGTATGGTTTGGTCGGTTTGAGAAAGTCAGTATGCTCTGGAATACTCATTGCCAGGTCACACAGGAAACGACCGGTCTCTGGATCTGTTTTCTTAATCGTATTACGGGAGAAGCCGATACGCTGAGGGAACCAGTAGTACTCCACCGGAATGCCCAACTCCTCACCTAACAGCTCCGCGATCTTGTTATCAAAGCCCTGCCTTTCTTTATTGGAATAGGGCAGGTTAAATCCGTCAGCACAAACCCTGACAGCTTCCTGACCTGGTAGTGGTTTTAAGTCTTCTGCGTGGGCTGTTACCGAGCCCAGTAATAAACCGGATAATAGAATTGTCCAGCGCTGGAAATGCGTCATTCTCTCTTCCTTTATTAGGTTCTAAAAAACGTCAGACTGTTAACCTATCATATTTGTTTCACAAATACTGATGGGAAAAACTCCCGACTCAACTCCGAATTCCTAATCCCAATTATTATTTTTGCCACGTCTGGCAGCACTGAGTTGGTTTTCTGGATGATCCGCATAAAAAAAGACCCGACATCTTTCGATGCCGGGCCTTTTGTCAGACTTGTTCGATTAATGACTTAATCGAATTGGGTCTTGGTCTTACAGGCTGAATACGCTCAGAACACCACCCAGGTTAGTCCAGCTAGACAGTGACTTGTATGCACCGACTGCGCCCAGACCATCTGTGTCGTTTTCCAGGCTTGGGATAGCCATACCAATACCAGCCCAACCACCTACACCAGACAGGATGGAGATGTACTGCTTACCATCATGCTTGTAAGTGTTGACGTTACCGATGATGCCGGATGGGGTCTTGAAGCGGAACAGCTCGCGACCGGTTTGGGCATCAACCGCTTTCAGGTAACCTTCCAGCGTACCGTAGAACACAACGTCAGAGGCAGTGGCCAGGGCACCTGACCAGACTGAGAAGCGTTCCGGGTTAGACCAGACGATTTTACCTTCACGCGCATCCCAGGCAATGAAGTTACCCAGATGGGTACCACCTGGTGCCGGGTACATGCTCAAAGTCGCACCAACGTAGGGTTGACCTGCAACATACTCAACTTCAAATGGCTCGTAGTCCATGCACACGTGGTTGGTCGGTACATAGTACAGGCCGGTACGTGGTGAGTAAGCCGCTGGCTGTTGGTCTTTTGAACCCAGCGCCGCAGGGCAGATACCGGTGGTGTTCACGTCTTCACCGTTACGGGCAGTCGAGTACTTGGCAACGCGATCGTGCAGACCGGTTTTCAGGTTCACGCCATTTGACCAGTTAACCGCTGGGTCATATTTTTCAGCAACCAGCAGTTCACCGGTTTCACGATCCATGGTGTAAGCGAAACCGTTACGGTCGAAGTGAACAGCAGTCTTGTGCATTTTGCCTTTGACTTTTTGTTCCGCCAGGATCACTTCGTTCACACCGTCGTAGTCCCACTCATCATATGGCGTCATTTGGTAAACCCATTTCGCCATACCGGTGTCCAGATCACGACCCCACAGAGACATGGTCCACTTGTTGTCGCCAGGACGTTGAACCGGGTTCCAGGTTGAGGGGTTACCGTTACCGTAGTAGAACAGGTTCAGGTCAGGATCGTAAGAATACCAACCCCAGGTCGTACCACCACCGATTTTCCACTGATCACCCTGCCAGGATTTCAAAGAAGAATCTTTGCCAACCGGTTTCAGCATGGAAGTGGTTTTTTCTGGGTCAACCAGCATTTCATCGTCAGGACCGGTGCTGTACGCTTTGTACTTCACGTTACCATCGAGATCGTAGGCTTGAACGTAACCACGGACACCGAACTCACCACCTGAAATACCGACGATGATGGTGTCATCAAAGACGTGAGCAGCAGCAGTGCTGGTGGCACCGACTTTTGGATCGTCACGTTTGTCAGACCAGACAACGCTACCGTCAGCCGCATTCAGCGCGACCAGGGTGGTATCAGCCTGGTTCAGGAAGATTTTGCCGTCGGCATAAGACAGACCACGGTTAACAGTGTCACAGCACATGACTGGTACTGTTTCGTCGTAGTTTTGCTTAGGCTCGTACTTCCATTTGATGGCGCCGTCGTTGTTCAGATCCAGCGCATAGACGATGTTCGGGAATGGCGTGTGAACATACATGGTGCCGTCGATGACCAGCGCGTTACCTTCGTGACCACGCAGTACACCGGTGGAGAAAGACCAGGCCATTTTCAGGTTTTCGACGTTGTTTTTATTGATTTGTGTCAGTTCTGAATAACGGGTATTGGAGTAGTTACCCGCTGGCATCACCCAGTTGTTTTCATTCTTTTGCATTTCCAGCAATTCGTCAGCTTGTGCCGCGCCTGCGACAGCCAGTGACATCATCGCCAGTGATAATGTTTTCAGCTTCATAAAGTTTTCCTCTACATTGCTTTTTATTAGTGGTACGCCAAGAAGTTTTCGTTGAGCCCAACTTCATGCGTAGAGCAAACCATAGTCTTGCTGAAAACGTTAGTCAAGCATCTTCCTGATCTTTTTTGTGATATTTTCCATATTTTTTTCGGGAAGTTTTTCCCGACAACGTAACCCATTGAAATAAATCAAGAAAATATATAAATGCTGTTTTCAGGCACGATCCTTGATCCACTTAATCGCTTTGCTGATTGCGCGCAAAGTGCGCTCACGCCCCAATAAAGCCAGCGTGATATCCAGCGGAGGCGACACGGTATTACCGGTAATCGCTACCCGGATGGGTTGTGCCACTTTCCCCATGCCTACCGCATTCGCTTCGGAACAGGCCTTCACCTCGGCATGTACAGGCTCTGCCAGCCATTCGCTTACATTTTCCAGCCGAGTGAGCATATCCTCCAGTAAAGGCAGACTCGCCTCATTGAGATTTTTATTGGCCGCTTTTTCATCGTACTCAGTGACTTCGGTGTAGAAAAAAGCGCTGTTGTTGGCCATTTCTACCAAGGTCTTGGCACGCTCCTGCTGAGTTTTAACCACTTCAGTCAGCTCGGGTCCCTGAGCCGGATCGATACCGAGTTGCCCGAGATGCCAACTGAGGTGACTGGCGACATGTTCAGGGCTGCTGTTCTTTATATATTGCTGATTGAGCCACAGCAGTTTTTCGGGATTAAAGCTGGAAGCCGCTTTGTTCACATCTTCAATGTCAAACAGCTGGGTCATTTCATCCAGGGAAAAAACTTCCTGATCACCATGGGACCAGCCCAAACGCACCAGGTAGTTGAGTAAAGCTTCCGGCAAATAGCCCTGATCGCGATAGCTCATGACACTGACCGCACCATGGCGTTTTGACAATCTGGCACCGTCGTCACCCAGAATCATCGGTACATGGGCAAAAACAGGTGGCTCAGCACCCAGCGCATGATAGAGATTGATCTGACGAGGTGAATTATTCAGGTGATCATCGCCGCGAATAACATGAGTCAATTTCATATCCATATCATCGACGACCACTGTTAAGTTATAGGTCGGTGTGCCATCCGGGCGTGCGATGATGAGATCATCCAGTTCACGGTTGCTGAATTCCACATTGCCACGAATCACATCTTTGACAATAACACTGCCTTCGGTCGGGTTCTTAAAGCGAATCACGGGTTGCACATCAGGTCTGGGTTCAGTGCGATGGCGACAGCGGCCGTCATAACGGGGTTTCTGCTTGTTTGCGCGCTGCTCTTCGCGCATGGCATCCAGTTCTTCTTTGGAGCAGTAGCAATAGTAGGCATCACCCTGCTTCATCAATTGTTCAATGACTTCTTTGTAACGATCGAAGCGTTTAGTCTGATAAAACGGCCCTTCATCATAGGTCAGCCCTAACCAGGTCATTCCCTCCAGAATCGCATTGACTGAATCAGCACTGGAACGCTCCAGGTCAGTATCCTCGATTCGAAGAATAAACTGCCCTCCATGCTTACGAGCATAAAGCCAGGAAAACAAAGCAGTGCGGGCACCACCGACATGCAGGTAACCGGTTGGGCTGGGAGCAAAACGCGTACGAATGGTCATGTAACAAACTCTCAACTGGATAGTCTTAGAAAAGGTGGGTTATTGTACCAGCCTCATGTTGTAAATATCAGAGTGAGCGATATGATTAGATTCAATCTCCAGTTCAGCCTTGCTTGTCTACTGTCTGTACTCATACCCAGTGCCGCTGCAGATAGCGACCCTTATCCCTTATACAAGGTGACAGATGGCAGCTTCTATCATCAGGGATTGCATGAAGATGCCACCGCTGAGAATATCGGTGCAATTGCCAACGTTGGCTTTATCATGGGTGAGGACTGTGTTGCGGTCATTGACAGCGGCGGCAGTTACAAAGAGGGGGAACTGCTCTACAAGGCGCTTAAGGAGCAGACTGATAAACCCGTTTGCTATGTCATAAACACCCATGTTCATCCGGATCATATGCTGGGTAATGCCGCTTTTAAATCAGAAAATCCCGTTTATGTTGGCCATGAAAAACTGCCGGCGGCCATGGCGGCTCGAAAAGGTTTTTTTGAACGCGCCTTTTCCGATACCTTGGGCGCTGCCTTCAAAGGTGCCGAGTTTATTCCTCCATCACAGACTGTGGCTGTGGGCAAACCAATTACGCTGGACCTGGGTAGTCGTGAACTAGTGTTAACAGCTTATACCACGGCGCACACCGATCATGATTTGACTGTTTTTGACACAAAAACTCAAACCCTTTGGACAGGTGACTTATTGTTCATTGATCGCATTCCGGCTCTGGACGGCAGCATCAACGGCTGGATAGCCATATCTGAAGATCTTCAGCAGGCGAAGATTGAAAACCTGGTACCGGGACATGGTCCTGCTGTAAAAAACAATATCGCTGATGTATGGCAGGCACAACTGAATTATCTGACACTGATTCGGGAACAAATCAGGGCGATTATCAGTGATTTTGGCACTATAGAGGAGGCGACCTCTTCGGTAGGCTTGAGTGAAAAAGATCAATGGCTGCTATTCGAAGACTACCACCGTAGAAATGTGACCGCAGCGTTTGTAGAACTGGAGTGGGAATAGGGAGACATCAATGCTTTTTCTTCGGCTTGTCTGGGCGTTACCGGTACTGTTCGTGTTTCAACTACCTGCCTGGGCTGAAGCAGAAGAAGCATCACTCTGGCCGGTCATTAAAGAGAACTTTTTCGGTGACCGCGTCATTCATGAGGGGGCGTCAGACTACTTGTCAATTGAGGCTCCCATGCGTGCAGAGGATGCTGCCATCGTCCCAATCACCATCACAGCTCATGACTCATCGTCAGTTTCACCAGAGATTGCCAAGCTCCATCTTTTTATTGATAACAACCCCATGCCTCATGCAGCCAGCTTCGAATTATCGCCATCGCTTGAGACTGTCAATCTATCCACTCGGGTCAGGGTCGATAGCTACACGCCTGTCCGGGTGGTAGCTGAAATGAGAGACGGCAGCCTGCATATGGTGCAGACTTTTGTCAAAGCCTCTGGCGGTTGTAGTGCCCCTGCAGGCAAAGATCAGTCAACCGCGCTAGCCAGAATGGGGAAAATGCAGATCCGGATGCGGCAGCCAACAATTGGTACGCCCACACAGGTGCAAGTAATTGTCAGCCATCCCAACAATAGTGGCCTTCAAATGGATCAACAAACTCGCGGATACATACCCGCCCACTTTGTTGAGACGATGAACATCAGCTATAACGACGAGCCACTTATAAAAATGACAGCTGGCATCTCGATTAGTGAAGACCCCAGCTTAAGATTTGTGTTCACGCCTGCTGAGCCCGGCACATTAAAAGCTGAAGTGACAGACAGCAAAGCGCATTTTTTCCATCAGCAAAAACAGTTATAAGCTCCTGACAGCCATAGGAACTTTTCATCACCTCTCCGCTCAAATTTTGTACACTAGCAAAACAATAATAATGACTATTGTAGGAGAGAGACATGTCAAATCGATTTTTACACTGTTTAGTGGTGGCTCTATCATTGTTTGCAGTGATAGCCCCCAGCCAAGCCGCCACTGACAAAGAGCCTAAATGGCCTGCCCTGAAAAACGCCTACTTCGGTGATAGGGAAATACGCGATAACGCCGATGACCTTCTGGTTCTGGAGGCGCCAAAACGTGCCGAGGACGCTGCAATCGTCCCAATCAGCATCAAGTCGCTGACACCGCAGTCGGCTGATAAATATATCCAAAACATCCACGTTTTCATCGATGAAAACCCGATGCCTTATTCTGCCAATTTTGTTTTGTCACCGGAACTGGGGACCGTGGATATTTCAACCAGAATGCGTGTTGATCAGTACACAAATGTTCGAGCTGTCGCTGAAATGAACGACGGCAGCCTGCACATGGTTTCCCGTTTCGTCAAAGCCTCCGGAGGCTGCAGTGCTCCCGCCGGTAAAGACGCTGCCGCTGCACTGGCACGAATGGGCAAGATGCAGATTCGTATGCGCCAGCCCACTGTCGGTCAACCAGTTCAGGCGCAAGTCATCGTCAGCCATCCCAATTACAGTGGTTTGCAGTACGATCAGAAGAACCGTAAATACATTCCTGCTCATTACGTTGATGACATCGATATCAGCTACAACAATAAAACGCTGATTCGAGTGGAAGCGGGTATTTCGCTGAGCGAAGATCCGAGTGTACGTTTTACCTTTACCCCTGATGCCCCTGGCAAACTCAAAGCTGTCATTCACGACAGCCAGGAACAGGAATTCAGTATGGAAAAAGAAATCTGATTTTATCCTTACGATCAAAAAAGGCCGCAGATGCGGCCTTTTTTATGTCGCTTTGAACTGTTGTTATTTCACAATACGGCATTCTTTGTATGCTTTGGCATTGGTCTCTTCAAACAATGACAGGCCACTTTTGATGCCTTTATCATCACGGAATGTCGCACCACGATCAGCCGGTAAATTTTTGTACATGTAACCCGTGCTGATATCTTCAAATTCTTTTTCCGTGAATACTTTGGCGATTTCGTCAATCACACAGGAACATTTGTGCGTTCCTTCATAGACATTCATGTCGGGGTTAGCTGCCATACAGTCCATGACATAGTGAACTCGTGTCACGGTGGAAAAATCATTTGCTGATGCCATAGCAGGCAGTATAGCCATGCCAGCAGCGATTAAAGTCAGACCAGCTTTCTTCATTTATCTCTCCTGAAGTGTGATTATTCGGCGACTCAGCTGTGACCCGCCATTTTATTGCTTAGTTCCTGTTGTCTTTATTGTCAGACAGACAAAGTCCTAATACTACATGAAATTCTCCTGTTCTTGCCTTATTGGATATCATGCAAAAACAAGCGTTTAGTTTCTTAGGCTACAAACATCAGGTAGAATCCGACCTTTAGATTCAGATTGGACCGCCGCAAGCGGGCAGGAGAGAGACCCAGATGAAAAAAATTTTACTGCACCTGGATACGGATCCGGTAGCAAGCACTTTTGACCAGGCCGTGGCTTATGACTCCGGTGTCGATAATATCATCGCTCATGGCGGCGCAACCCGTGATAATGTCACCCCTCACGTCCATGGCATGATCTTCACCCGTGGTGGAAAAAATCTCAAAAACAGTGCCATTTTCATCGGTGGTTCCAATGTGCCTGCCAGTGACCTGGTCGGTGAAGCGGTAAAAAAAGCATTCTTCGGTCCGGTCAGAGTGTCCGTGATGCTCGATCCCAACGGTTCCAACACCACCGCTGCCGCCATCGTTCGTAAAGTCCTGACTGACTTTGATGTCAAAAACAAAAATGTTGTCATTCTTGGCTCCGGCCCGGTCGGTCAGCGCAGTGCTTTGTATCTTTTGAAAGAGGGCGCAGCCAAAGTCACCATGACCTCACGCAGTCTGGCACGCAGTAAAGCCACAACTGACCAGATGAAACAGGATTACGGTGTCGATGTTGTGCCGGGCGAAAGCCGCAGTGATGAAGCGGTGAAAAAATTGCTGGCCGACGCCCATGTGGCGATTGCGGCCGGTCCTGCCGGTGTCTGCGTCATCTCGGAAAGTGCCCTGGAAGGTAATACCACTTTAGAGGTGATTGCTGACGTTAATGCAGTGCCACCACTCGGGGTTGCCGGCATGGAAGTGATGGATAACGGTACTGAAAAAAACGGTAGCCGCTATTACGGCGCGATTGCCATTGGCAACTTCAAAATGAAAGTTCACCGTGGTGCCATTGCTTCTCTGTTCGAAACCAATGATCTATTCCTGGACGAAACCACCATCTACGATATCGCCTGCAAAATCGACAACGCATAGTGAAGCTAAACCAAGCTGAGCGCCCGGCAGTGATGCAATCTATAACTGTCAGGGCGCCAGCCAGACTGCACCTCGGATTTCTCGATCTCAATGCCAGCATCGGTCGCCGTTTCGGCAGCATCGGGCTGGCTGTTGACAGCCATCACACTCGTCTCAGCGTCATTCCTGCTGAGGCGCTTCTGATTGAAGGTGAAGGGCTGCTTAATGAGACCCGCAGCCGACTCGAAAATATTTATCAGCGTTTTTACCAGACACTGGGGCAATCTATTCCGGAACACAAAAGACCAGTCTGTATCCGGGTAGATGAACTGATTCCAGAACACGCCGGGCTGGGCAGCGGCACTCAGCTGGCCCTAACACTGGGTACAGCATTGGCCCGTCTACATCAATTGAATATCGACACCGTTGAGCTGGCCAAAAACCTGGGCCGCGGCAGACGCTCCGGTATCGGTATCGCTACCTTCGATCAGGGTGGCTTTGTGGTTGATGGTGGTCTCAAACCGGATCAAACGGTACCACCGATGTTGATGCATCAGACCTATCCCGAATCATGGCGGGTGGTAATGGTAATGGACCCACACCATCAGGGCATTCATGGTCAGCATGAAAAACAGGCCTTTGGCAGTCTACCGACTTTTCCGCTGGAAAACTCACGAGCCATTTGCCATCTGACACTAATGCAACTGCTACCCTGCCTATCAGAACGGGATATCAACAATTTCGGCGCTGCCATTACTGAAATCCAGACACTCATTGGCGATCACTTCGCCAGTGCTCAGGGCGGCCGATATACCAGTCCGCTTGTGGCTGCCTGCCTTCAGCAGGCTCAGAAACTGGGCCACACCGGTATTGCCCAGAGTTCTTGGGGACCCACCGGTTGTATCTTTGTCAGCGATCAGTCAGAAGCCGACTTGCTGATTCAGCAACTTAATAAATTTATTGCCGCCGAATCGACCAGCCTGCCGGTCTTTATCTCCGCGGCTGCAGATAATCATGGCGCCATTATTGAAACCGTCGTACAAGACTAGCTATGATTAGTTGAGAATAACGCTTTCAGTCATTAGTCTTTAAGGAAATCACATGTCCAAACGCTCTATCATTCACATGATCAATCCCATGAAACATAACAGCCCTTTTGATATCAATATGGCGCTGGACGCTGGCTATGATGTGATCATGCCCTACACCCATGTCGAACTGGATGAAGTCGCTGATCTTACCCAGGATGCAATTTTCTCGCGTGGTCCATCTGGTGTGAAAAAAACGGGCATGTTCATCGGTGGGCGCGATATCGGTATAGCGATGGATATGCTGGATGCCGCTAAAAAGGCCATGGTGCCACCTTTCGAGATTTCGGTGATGGCTGACCCAAGCGGTGCTTTTACTACCGCAGCGGCTTTGGTTGCCTGTGTCGAACGGGAACTGAAAAGCAAATTCGACCAGACCTATGAAAACACCCAGGCGGTCGTCTTTGGCGGCACCGGTCCGGTCGGTATTGCCACTGCGGTGATTGCCGCACTGCAAGGTGCTAAAACCACCATCGTGGATCACTTCTCTCTGGATACTGCGCTGGAATTCGCTGAAGAAGCCAAACGCCGTTACGGTGTTGATCTGCGAGGTACGACTGCCGCCTCTGATGCCGACAAAGCACGTCTTCTGGCCAATGCCGATGTGGTCTTCTGTACTGCAAAAGCCGGTATACAGGTCCTGAATGCTTCGGTACTGGAAGATGCCAAGAAATTGAAAGTCGCCGGTGATGTTAATGCAGTCTCACCGCTGGGTATCGAAGGTATTAAAATGATGGACTTTGGCGCGCCATTGGAACTGGCTAAAAATTCACCGAATGCGGTCGGTATCGGTGCGCTGGCTGTGGGTGATATCAAATACAAACTGCAACAGGCTTTGCTGCGCGAAACTCTTGAGAGCGAAAAACCGGTTTATCTCGACTTCCGTAATGCCTTTGAAGGCGCCCGTAAACTGGTCTGATTGGCAGCGCTGATGAAGCAAAGACCACCTGTTTTGGTCTTTGCCCAGAGTGGTCGTTTTATCGCAGAAGCAGCGGCCCTTGCCGGCTATCCGGTTCGGGTCGCTGATTGTTTTTGTGACAGCGATACTCAGGCAGTCGCTGAAAAAATCACCCAGTTACCTGCCCTCGATCAACTGTCACAGTCACAATTACGGCAAGCATTAATTTCATTAAGCCAAAACGAGCCCTGTTTACTGCTCTACGGAACCGGGATTGAACGCTTCTATCCCATTCTTGCAAACCTTCCGTCTCATATCACTGTCATTGGCAATACCCGGCAAACCATCTCACTACTGCGGCAGGCGCATCGCTTCTTTGCCCTGCTGGAACAGTTACAAATCCCCTATCCGCCCACCAGTCTCAGCAAGCCTACTGTAGAAAATCCTCTGCGAAAACGCCTGGATAGTGCCGGTGGAAGCGCGGTTTTTGCAGATAAAAGGCCATTGAGCCCAGGGGAGTTCTACCAGCAGCAAATTAAGGGCGAGACGCATTCAGTGTGTTTTATTGCTAATGGGCAGGACGTCACCATACTGGGCTGGAATCAACAGTTCAACCAATCTGAAAAGTTTGTTATTCAGCAAATCTGGCAGCGGGACGAGCCACCTGTTCATGCCCCTCAGTTATCGGCAATGTTGATCAAACTGGTGACAGCCAGTCGTCTGGTAGGCATCAACAGTCTGGACTACCTTATTTCCACCGATGGCAATATTTATGTTCTTGAAATTAATCCAAGAATCAGTGCTTCTGTGACATTACTGCCAACTGCAGACTGGCTTAAATGGCATATGGATAGCTGTCGGCATCAATCCTTACCGGATATCACCCTCATGTCGGACAATTTGCCGGTTCGCCTGATGCATTACTGCTACGCCGATAGCAATCTGGTTGTGGTTGATGAGCCCATCTGGCCGGCTTGCTGTCATGATCTCCCAAATCCGGGTAGTTACATCAAGAAAGGCGAACCAATCTGTAGCCTTTTACTCGCTTCAGACTCAGCGCAGGCCTGCAATGATCAACTGATGGGCTGGCAGCAAAAGCTGTTAAAAAATTGTCTTAGAGTAGCTTGAAATTGTCATCGTCTTTACCCATATTTAGCTCTGTTAAATCACTTAGGATTCAGCAATGAAACGAATTATGCTTTTTGTTGGTACCAACCTTGCGGTGTTGCTGGTACTGAGTATGACCATGCGGCTACTGGGCATTGAGAGCCTGCTGGATGATCAGGGCGTTGGCCTGGATATGAATTCACTGCTGATCTATGCCGCCGTGCTCGGCTTCAGCGGTTCCTTTATTTCATTACTGATTTCCAAATGGACAGCCAAACGTCTGACCGGTGCCCAGGTTATTGAACAGCCCAAAAATGACACCGAGCGCTGGCTGCTAAGCACGGTCAGCAGACTGGCCAAGCAGGCTAATATCGGCATGCCGGAAGTCGCTGTATACCAGTCGCCACAACCCAATGCCTTTGCTACCGGCGCCAACAGAAATAAAGCATTGGTCGCGGTCAGTACCGGGCTGATGCAGTCAATGACCCAGGATGAGGTCGAAGCGGTGCTGGCGCATGAAGTCAGTCACATCGCTAACGGCGATATGATTACCATGGCGCTTATCCAGGGTGTGGTGAATACCTTTGTGATTGTGCTGTCGCGGGTCATTGGTCACGTCGTCGACAGAACCATATTCAAAACGGAAAGCGGTCATGGTCCGGCTTTCTGGATCACCTCGATCATCGCCGAGCTGGTGCTGGCTTTCCTGGCCAGTATTATTGTGATGTGGTTCAGTCGCCAGCGTGAGTACCGTGCTGATGCCGGTGCTGCCAGCCTGGTCGGTGCCCCGAAGATGATTGCGGCGCTGCAGCGCCTGGCCGGCACGGCCGATGAACCATTACCGGATCAGTTACATGCTTTCGGTATTTCAGGGGGACGCGGCGGTCTGTCAGCTTTATTTATGACCCACCCACCATTGGAAGAGCGCATTAATGCCCTGCGCGGTGTACGCTAAACTTGAAGAAGCCGGGATTATCCCGGCTTTTTTATTGCTATTGCTCAATTACAAATCATCATCTTCAAAGTCGTAATCGAGTTTTTCTGAAGGCTCGTGGATGTAATATCCCTGAGCATAGTCGACACCCAATCGCCACAACAGGGCAAGACTGTTGGCATCGGAAACAAACTCGGCAATGCAATGTTTACCCGCCTGTTTGGTCATTTCAATGATGGCTTTCACCGCAGCCTGATTCTCGCTATCGTGCGCCATATTCTCAACAAAGGTGCCATTGATTTTGACATAGTCAACATCAAGACTGCTCAGACTGTTCGAGAAGTCTACGCCGGAACCGAAGTGTTCCAGCCCAAATTCGCAGCCAATCTGTTTAAGTTTGGCAATGACCGCCTGAGACTGTTGCAGGTTATCCAGAGCGATGGTTTCACTGACTTCAAATACCACTGCATCGCAATCCACTTTGTGGGCTTCAAACGTCGCGACTAACCAATCGAAAAAGTCCCGGTCTCGCAAACTTTGTTCAGACAATTTGATAAAGAAACGGGTACGGGGATACTGCCGTCGGTGTTCGCTGAGGGTCTCCAGCGCCTGACGGATGATCCACTTATCTATTTCAGTCATCATGGCCAGCTGATGAGCCTGCTGGATAAATTCCTCCGCGCGTATCAATCGCGTTTCCATCAGCTCGAGTCTCAGCAGAACCTCGTAGAACTCCTGCTTATCACCATGCAGACTAACGATCGGCTGGAAGTGTAACTGGAATCTGTTTTCATCCAGTCCTTTGCGAAGTCGCTTCTGCCACTGCTCCACAGACTGGCTACCAGCCTGCTCGGTCTGTAGTTCTGCCTGATGCCGCTGAACCTGGTTACCACCCCCTTTTTGCGCCTTGGTGCAGGCTTTATCGGCATTTTCAAGCACAGTCGCAATAGATGCCTCACTCTCTGTGATCCTGGCGATACCGATACTGCAATGCAGATCGATAGATTTTCCATTCACATGCGACACGTAGTCATTGATGGTTTTGAGGTAATCTGCCGCCCGCTGATCCACCATACTGTCATCATGACTCGGAACAATAATAGTAAACACCTGATCACCATAGCGGCTCAGCGTTTCGCCTTCCTGCAGTGTCTTCCTGAGTAAATCTGCAACGCTTTTAATGATCACATCACTGGTACCGAGTCCTACCTGCTCCTTGATGGCTTGAAAGTCATCCAGTACCAAATAGAGTAACTCGGCGTCACCATTGCCTTCGGTGACCTGGGAGATGGCATTTTCCATCTCATCCAGAAAACGTTTGCGGTTGTATAAGCCCGTTAAAAGGTCATGATCACGTAACAGTTTCAGTTGCGAATCATCGACTGTAGTTGCGCTCTTTGTTCCATCACGAATCACAACCTGGGTGCAGTCTTCTCCCTCGACCCGAGCATGACTGAATTCTATTTCCGCATTGAAGCCAGTGCCATCAGCCCGGACACAATTTGCCGAAATCGTAGCGGGGGGAGAGTCGGCCTGCTGAGCGAAGTCTCGAAACACCGCTTTGAACTTGTGGTGTTCATCGGCACTAATCAGATCCAGGATCGGTAAGCCATCAACATCTTCAGGCTCTTCATACCCGAACAGATTCAGATAAGCCTGATTAACATAGATATGCATACCCTCATGCATATACGCCACCGCATCACGTGAGCTTTCCAGCAGTGCTCTTGAGCGCTTTTCGCTCTCTCTTAATGCCCGCTCGTTACGACGACCCAGGCGACGAATATAGAGGCTTTTTAACTCTCGATTGGCTGCAAATTGTAACCGGCGATTATCACCAAAAACGACCACATCCTGGGCACCACAATCATAGAACTGTTCTTCGCTATTCTTATCATTAACAATGATGATACAAGGTAAGTCCTTACCCAGACGATGGATAAGCGAGACCACATCGGTGGCCGTCAAACTGGGTACACCATCCCGACATAACATCAGGTCCCAGGTTTGATTCGCCAGTAGCTGTTCCAGTTCAGCGGGTCGGTCTTCCCGGGCGGCACGGACAGCGTGGCCTGCACTGCGCAGTGTATTGATCATCACTTCTGCATCAGTCAGGGAGTTATCCACGATCAGTAAGCGTAAAATGCCTTCTGCTCTAGCCACCATGTCGACTCTCTATTGATTTTTGTCTTGCTGGAGTGGTTTTTTACCCTCCAGCTTGGTCATTTGTTGCTGCATCCATTCAAACAATTGCTGATTGAGTATGCCGGCATCCGCATTCGAAGTATCTATTTTTTTACCAATCACCATCCTGATGGTACCCGGCTTTTTCAAAAAGCCGCGTTTAGGCCAGTAATGGCCGGCATCATGGGCAACCGGTATCACTGGGTAACCGGTGTCCACAGCCAATCTCGCCCCGCCAATACCAAATCTGCCCATACGGCCAGGCGCGACCCGCGTGCCTTCCGGAAACACGACGACCCAGGCACCGGAAGATAGCCGGTCAAGGCCCTGCTCAATCACCTGACTCAGTGCTTTTCGTCCCGCTTTACGGTCAATGGCTATCGGGTTCAATGACGCCAGGCCCCAGCCGAAGAATGGAATCCACAACAATTCCCGCTTGAGCACCCAGACCTGGGGCGGAAAAACAGCCTGCAGGGCCAGGGTTTCCCACGCTGACTGATGCTTACAGATAATAACCGCGGGTTCTTCACCAATGTGTTCTTTGCCCTCAACCTCAAGATGCAAATCACAGATTTTTGCCAGTAGCCAGATATTGAGCTTGGCCCACTGGCTGACCACGGCGTAACGCCACTTAAACGGAAGCGGCCAGAGCAGAACGCCCAGGCAGGAAAACAGTACGGCGGTGATTGAATAAACGACAAAAAAGACCAGCGAACGCAGTAGGATCATGGCAATGACGGCTCCAGCAGGGCACTGGCCACCGATGCCAGATCCTCATAGACTTCAACGCCATCAGGCAGGCCTTCGGCCAGAGTCCGTTCACCTTTGCCGGTTTTGACCAGAATCGGTCGCGCATTTGAAGCTATCGCGGCTTGAATATCCCGCAGCGAGTCACCGACAGCGGGCACATTATCCAGGTTCACCCGCAAACGATGCGCCAGATCCGTGAATGAACCATTGTGAGGCTTGCGACAACTGCAACCATCTTCAGGCCCATGCGGGCAATATAATATCGCTTCAATCTTGCCGCCAACCTGAGCCAACATCCGTCGCATTTTGCTGTGTATCCGATTGAGGGTTTCCACATCCAGCAAACCACGGGCAATACCGGATTGATTGGTAATCACCACAATCCGATACCCCGCGTAGTTGAGCCGCGCAATCGCTTCCAGACTGCCTTCGATGGGTTCCCACTCGGCCGGTGTTTTGATGAAATCATCCGAATCATGATTTATCACCCCATCCCGGTCCAGAATAATCAGCGACATAGTTCTACTCCTGCAGGCAGGAAATATCGGCCACGCCCAGGAACAAGGCCCGGGTCTGATTCAGTAAGGCCAGACGGTTTTGTCTAACCATTTCATCATCCGCCATAACCATGACATCGTCAAAGAAGCTGTCGACAGTTTCGCGCATGCCGGCCAGATAGTTCAGCACACCGGTATAGTCGGCTTTTGCTGATAGCGGCGCGAGTTCGCGCTTGGCCTCACTGACTTTCTCAGCCAGGGCTTTTTCAGCAGCTTCCTGTAACAGGCTGTCTTTCACCTCTGGTTCAGCAGTTTCACTGTCGTTTTTACGCAGAATATTGCCGATACGTTTGTTGGCCGCCGCCAATGACTCGGCCTGCTCCAGCTTACGGAAAGCAGCCACCGCTTTCAGACGCTGCATAAAGTCGAGTGGCCGTGTGGGTCTCACGGTAAGCACCGCTTCAAATTCGTCGGATTTAAAGCCCTGCTCAAGTGCATAGCCGCGCAAGCGGTCAAAGAAATACTGCATAACCTGCTCGCTGACATCATTTTCCGACAATGTGCCATCGAAACTGGCGGCCGCTTTGTCCAGTAGTCGGGTCAGGTCCAGATCCAGCGATTTTTCAATCAAAATCCGCAGCACGCCCAGCGCAGCACGACGCAGCGCAAACGGATCCTTAACACCGGATGGCGGCTGACCAATACCGAACAGACCGGTCAGGGTATCCAGCTTTTCTGCCAGACTGACGGCCTGGCCGGTGCGGGTGGCCGGCAGGTCATCACCGGCAAAGCGCGGTTGATACTGTTCATCCAGCGCTTCCGCAACTTCATTATCTTCACCATCAAGGCGCGCATAATAGCGACCCATAATGCCCTGTAGTTCCGGGAATTCGCCCACCATTTCCGTCACCAG
Source organism: uncultured Methylophaga sp. (assembly GCA_965229455.1). Lineage (GTDB taxonomy): Bacteria > Pseudomonadota > Gammaproteobacteria > Nitrosococcales > Methylophagaceae > Methylophaga. The sequence continues at coordinate 430,387 of OZ245877.1, read as the reverse complement.
ATCACACTTGGCCAGCTTGGCAGCACGTTCTGCCAGTTGCGGTTGACCATCAATCTGCGCCGCAATTTCTGCTGCCAGCGAGGCGACACGTTGCGATTTATCGTAAACCGTACCCAGCTTGTTCTGGAACACGATGGTTTTCAGCTGTTCCTGATGGTCGGCCAGCGCTCGCTTACGGTCAGTATCCCAGAAGAAAGCGGCATCGCTGAGTCGCGGCAGGATCACCCGTTCATTACCGGCGATCACCTGTGCCGGATCCTGGCTGGCAATATTGCTGACGGTAATAAAATGTGGCAACAGCTTGCCGTCTTTGGCTTCGACCGCAAAGTATTTCTGGTGCCCTTCCATCGACGAAATTAACGCTTCCGGCGGCAGTTCCAGAAAACGCTGATCAAAATTGCCGGCCAGCGCCACCGGCCACTCCACCAGCCCGGTCACTTCCTCGAGCAGTTCCGGGTTGATGATGGCCGTGCCTTTAAGCTTGTCTGCCAGTTCTTTAACCTGACCTTCAATCGCCTCTTTACGGGCCTCGAAATCCACCATGACGTGACCTTCGGTTTCCAGTTGCGGCGCATAAGTCATCGGCGAACTGACCCGGATAGGCTGTGGATAATGGAATCGGTGACCGCGGGTGAAACGGTCAGCAGTGACGCCCAGCAAATCCATGGGTACGATCTCATCGCCCAGCAGCACAATCAGCCAGTGGACAGGGCGCACAAATTCACCCGGTAGATCTCCCCAACGCATCCGCTTGGGTATGGGTAGATCATTCAACGCTTGCTGGATAATCTCCGGCAGTAATTCTGCAGCGGTGGCACCGACCTGTTCCTGTTTGAATACCAGCCAGGCACCTTTGTCGGTTTTCATGGTATCGAGATCATCGACCTCGACGCCGCAGGATCCGGCAAAGCCGAGCAAGGCTTTGGTGGGGTTACCCTCCTCGTCGAAGGCGGCAGTCACTGCCGGACCGCGACGTTCAACAACACGATCGGGCTGTTTGGTCTGCAGTTTACTAATGACCAGCGCCAGTCGCCGTGGTGTCGCATAGGGACGGATGTCGTCAAATGTCAGTTCCGCTTTTTTGAGGCCCTGCTCCACGCCCTGATGAAAAGCCTTGCTGAGTTTGGCGAGGGCTTTTGGCGGCAGTTCTTCGGTACCGAGTTCAATCAGCAGATCGTCAAAATCCTTCATGACTGTGCCTCCGCTTCGGCTGCCTGCACCATCGGGAAGCCCAATGCTTCACGGCGATCGTAATAGGCTTGGGCCACAGCCCGGGCAAGCGTTCTGACGCGCAGAATGAAGCGCTGTCTTTCGGTGACCGAGATCGCTTTACGCGCATCCAGCATGTTGAAGGTGTGAGAGGCTTTCAGCACCAGTTCATAAGCTGGCAACGGCAGGCCGGCTTCAATCATTCGTTGACTCTCGCGTTCGCAGGTATCAAAGCTATGGAACAGGCTTTCTACATCGGCCTGTTCGAAGTTGTAGGCGGACATTTCGACTTCGTTCTGATGGAAAACGTCGCCATAGCTGACGGTGCCCATTGGACCGTCAGCCCAAATCAGGTCATAGACACTGCTGACGCCCTGTAGATACATGGCGATCCGCTCCAGACCATAAGTAATCTCACCGGTGACCGGACGGCATTCGAGGCCACCGACCTGCTGGAAATAGGTGAACTGCGTGACTTCCATGCCGTTGAGCCAGACCTCCCAGCCTAGTCCCCAGGCGCCGAGGGTCGGCGACTCCCAGTTATCCTCGACAAAGCGGATGTCATGCACAGAGGTATCGATACCCAACATTTCCAGCGAACCGAGGTACAGCTCCTGAATATTCAACGGTGACGGTTTCAGCACGACCTGAAACTGGTAGTAATGCTGCAGACGGTTGGGATTTTCGCCGTAGCGGCCATCTGTCGGGCGGCGTGAGGGTTGAACATAGGCCGCGCTCCAGGGTTCCGGGCCGATGGCGCGCAGGAAGGTCGCCGGGTGGAAAGTACCGGCACCGACTTCCATATCGTAAGGTTGCAACAACACACAACCCTGTTCAGCCCAGTACTGTTGCAGTCTCAGGATGAGCTCCTGAAAGGTTCTCGGCGTTTCCGCCTTCATCACCGCTTTATTCGTCATTAGCTCGATATCATTATTCAAAGTCAAAACCCCTGCGATTATAGCGAATCCCATGCCCGCTTGTAGAGGCGCATCATGCAATCACCCGGTAACCCGTGTTTCAGGGCTGTGCAAAATCTGCGGTCAAATCAGGCTTTCAGGTACAATGGGCTGTCTTTTCACAGCGCACACAGAGTGGGATATGCAACGTACCGTCGGTATCGTTATGGATCCGGTCTCCCGGATCAATATCAAGAAAGATAGTAGTTTTGCGATGTTACTGGCCGCCCAGGAGCGGGGCTGGCAAATCCTGTACATGGAACAGCAGGATCTGTTTTTACGGGATGGCAAAGTCTATGCCGAAATGCGACCGCTGAAAGTATTTGAAAACCCGGATAAGTGGTATGAACTGGGTGATAGTGACACCCGGCCGATTACCGATGTGGAAGCCATTCTGATGCGAAAGGATCCGCCTTTCGACATGGAATACGTTTACAGCACCTATCTGCTTGAGCAGGCTCAGGCAGCCGGGGTACTGATCGTCAATGATCCGCAAAGCCTGCGCGATGCCAATGAAAAACTGTTCACTGCCTGGTTCCCGCAATGCTGCCCGCCGACGTTGGTGACCCGTCAGAAGCACCTGATCCGTGAATTTCAGCAGCAACATGGCGACATCATTCTGAAACCACTGGATGGCATGGGCGGTGCCTCCATATTTCGGATTAACCGTGACGATCCCAATTTCTCCGTTATCGTGGAAACCCTGAGTCAGCATGGCCAAAAATCAGTGATGGCGCAGAAATATTTACCTGAAATCAAAGACGGTGATAAACGCATTCTGCTGATAGACGGTGAACCGGTGCCTTATGCCCTGGCTAGGATTCCGGCACAGGGAGAAACCCGCGGTAATCTGGCGGCCGGTGGTCGTGCCGAAGGTCGTCCCCTCACTGAGCGGGATCGCTGGATTTGCCAGCAAGTAGGGGCGAAATTACGTGAAAAAGGACTGATTTTCGTCGGTTTGGATGTGATTGGCGATTATCTCACTGAAATTAACGTCACCAGCCCCACTTGCATCCGCGAACTCGACCGTGAATTCGGGCTCAATATCGGCGCCGATTTAATGACTGCGATTGAACAAAGACTGCTATGAAACGATTCCTTTTACCGCTTTTACTGGTTATCAGCCTGCTTGCTTCTGCCTGTGGCGATGGCGAACGCGCCCGCCAGGCCAAGTTCTATGCCTTCGGTACCGAGATTGATGTCAGTCTCTACGGCGTCGATGCTGAAACCGCCGATAAAACGGTGGATGCATTGGAGCAGGCATTCAATAATGTCAATGATACCTGGCATGCCTGGCAGCCCAGTACGCTGACCCGAATCAACGAGGCGATTGCTGCCGGCAAAACAGTCGAGATCAAGCCCGAAGTCGCTGCGGTGATCGAGGAAGCTGCTCTCTATGCCCGCGACAGTCAACATTTGTTTAATCCCGCCGCAGGCAGACTCTTTGAACTGTGGGGCTATCACCAGGACAACTGGTTTGAATCACGGCCGCCACCGGCGCAGGACAATATCGATGAGTGGCTGGCAGCCGCCCCCACCATGGACAATATCCATATCGACAATAATGTGCTGAGCAGTGACAACCCAATGGTCAAACTGGGGTTCGGTGGTTTTGCCAAGGGCACCGCCGTTGATGCCGCGATTACCGCACTGAAACAACAAGGTATTGAAAATGCAATCATCAATATCGGCGGTGATCTTCGTGCCATCGGTAGTCATGGTGATCGGCCCTGGCGCATCGGTATCCGTCACCCGCGTAAAGAGGGCGGCATGCTGGCCTCTGTCGCCATTCATGGCGATGAGAGTGTTTTCACCTCTGGCGATTATGAACGCTTCTTCACTTATGAGGGCACTCGCTACCCCCATATTCTGGACCCCAGAACAGGTCAACCGGCCCGCGATAATATCTCGGTCACGGTGATTCACGAGCAGGCTGCCCGCGCGGATGCGGCGGCCACAGCCTTAGTTGTTGCCGGTGATGAGTGGCCCCGGATTGCTGCTTCGCTGGGCATTGATCATGTTATGCTGATGCGGGCTGACGGACAGATCGAAATGACAGCGGCCATGGCCGAACAAGTCAGGTTGAGTGATCCGAATCAGACTCCATTGATTCGTCAGGTACCCTAATGACCCATGGCAAGAATCACTGCCTCTGACAGACTGCTGTTTACCCTGCTGATCTCGATTATCATTCACTTGATCATTGTGCTCGGCATCAGTTTTGACGTGTTCTCTGAACCGACTAACGCGCCGGTTAATAACCTGGAAATCACGCTGGTCAAACAGCAGGATCGGATCAAACCCGAAGAAGCCGATTTCCTCGCTCAGGCTGATAATGAAGGCGGCGGCGAGACCGACATCGCGACACCGGAACCCACACCGGCTTTACCCGTACCCATCGTCGAAGAAGCACCCAGTTCTGAACTGGTGCCGCCCATCGCCCAAACAGAAGTTGAGCCTGAACCGATGCCGGTGACTGAACCGGAGCCAGCCCCCGAACCACCCACCCCGGAACCCGAACCGGTGCCGCCTGAACCAGAGCCCAAACCCACGCCCCCCGTACCTGCTGAGCCGCAGCCAGAAAAATCGGTGAAAAAGCTGACGCAGGAGACTGCCGAGCGCAAAATCGAGACCGTGGATAAAGCGGAGACAAAGCCGGAACCGGAGGTTGAGGTCGCTCCAGAGCCAGCGCCCCGACCATCCGCCCGGGAAATGATGTTGCAGGCAAGGAATGAAATTCATGACCTGCAGAACAAGCTTGACGAAACCACTCGCGCCCTTAGCGATCGCCCCAAAAAGCGGCGAATTTCTGCCTCCACCAAGGAATTTGCGGCAGCGGCCTATATGAGGGCCTGGGAAATGAAAGTCGAAAATATCGGCAATATGAATTACCCGCAGGAAGCACGTCGGCAGGGTTTGAATGGTAGCCTGATGCTGTCGGTGGATATCAATCCCGACGGCAGCGTCCCGCCGGGTGGCATTGTGATATCGCGTTCATCCGGCCATGAGGTGCTGGATGAAGCGGCCGTGCGAATTGTCCGTCTGGGTGCTCCCTATGCGGCAATACCGGATAATGTACTCAAGGATAATGATATGCTGACCATCATCCGTACCTGGAAATTTGAAACGGGGCAGGGCTTGTCGACCCGATGAGGCCAACTATAGGTAAAGGCCGGTAACTGGCGTCACCGGCCTTGGATCGCGCTACTGAAACAGATAATCACGGATTTCTGCTTCACTCTTATGGATCAGGTTTTTATTGATTGTCTGACTGATATGCTTCTGTGTCACACTACCCAGGCTTTGCTTGAGCTTACCCAGAAAGCCGGGTGAAGAGATAATCACCAGATCGTTATAATCGCCGACGCGACGCGCGTTTTCCAGTCGCTCTCCAACATCGTGGGCAAAGTGCTGAACCTCGGTTTCCTTGGGTTCGGTGCGAGGCTCCATCGCGTGACGCCCTCCCTGACCATGACTATCAAAAGAACGGCCAGCATCATCAGACATCAGTTCCTCGCCTTTGAGACGGCTGGCACTGTTGATAAGATCATCCACTTCTTTAAGCGGGCTGGTCCGGCTTTCCACCGAAAAGATTCTGGCGCGGCTGCTCTCGGCAACGACGACCCATTTTTTCTTCATAGTCGATACTCCTTCTCGCTTGGGTGAGACAAGCAACACAAGAACAACAAGCGGTGAACTGTCCTGTGTGTTGTTAATCAATAGAAGGTTAAATTCGACTATAGCAAACTATTCAGGGGTTTGTCTGTGCCTGACTTAACAAAATAAAATGCTTATTTTTCATTAGCTTGCGCAATACTATAACCTTGCGCTGCTTTACTGATATCACTGTATTGCAGTGGCAACGCGGCCTTCAGCCGGCCAGCCAGTTGCTGCACTTTTTTTATTTCACCCTGCTTCAGTTCCAGCTCGATTTCATGGATCGCTGACCGTCGCTCTCCGGCACGCACTTCACCTCGGTCATAAGCCATTTCAATACAGGTCCCATCCTCCAGTTGCAGTGGTAGCACCAGCCGCTCAAACTCAGTAGTGAATAACGGTGCCAGGGCAGTCCATATCTGCGGATTCTCCACCAGCGGTGCCAGTTCGGTCTGCATTAACAGGGCCTTATCAAACTCAGGGCCCGTCAACGGATGCTCCCATTCCTGGCGCTGATGCAAACCGTTTTCGGCCTGGCCAGTGCATTTGACGGTCTGTAGCCACTGCTCACCAATCTGACGCAGCCGCAGTCCGGCACCGAACCTTTTCAGCTCAAGGTCAGGGGTATCGAAATAGGTGCTGAGCAAATGAATCCGCTGGCTGGGTTGTTCCGACAGCGCCATCAGCCAGTCCAATTTTTCCAGATCCAGCGATTCGTCCTGGCTGACCTGAAGTTTAATTTCCTGTTCCAGACTCATGATTTCAGCAAGGGTTTAAGATAATGGCCGGTGTAAGAAGATTCATGCTCAGCGACCGATTCCGGTGTCCCGGTCGCCACCACCATACCGCCACGGGAGCCCCCTTCCGGTCCCATATCGATAATCCAGTCGGCAGTCTTGATCACATCCAGGTTATGCTCGATAACGACGATGGTGTTACCACGATCCCGCAGGCTGTGCAGGACTTTCAGCAGTTGCTCGATATCGTAGAAATGGAGGCCGGTGGTGGGCTCATCAAGCACGTACAAGGTCTTGCCGGTATCGCGTTTGGACAGCTCCTTGGCCAGTTTGACCCGCTGTGCTTCCCCCCCAGACAGCGTCGTCGCATTCTGTCCCAGTTTGATATAAGTGAGACCCACATCAATCAGTGTCTGCAGTTTCTTGGCGACCACCGGGATGTTTTCGAAAAAGACACTCGCTTCCTCGATGGTCATATCCAGCACTTCAGTGATGGTTTTGCCCTTGTAACGGATATCCAGCGTTTCGCGGTTATAACGGGCACCTTTGCAGACATCGCAGGGGACATAAATATCAGGCAGGAAGTGCATCTCGACCTTAATAAGACCATCACCCTGGCAGGCTTCACAGCGACCGCCCTTCACATTAAAACTGAAGCGGCCGGGTCCGTAACCACGGGAACGGGCTTCCGGTGTGCCGGCAAACAGTTCACGAATCGGAGTAAACAGGCCGGTATAGGTCGCCGGGTTGGATCGCGGCGTTCTGCCAATCGGACTCTGGTTGATGGCGACCACCTTGTCCAGTTGATCCAGCCCCAGAATATCCTGGTGCGGCGCCGGTTCATCGGAAGACCCGTTCAGGGTTCTGGCCGTGAGCTTCAACAAGGTCTCGTTGATCAGCGTCGATTTACCCGAACCGGATACGCCGGTCACGCAGGTCATCAATCCCACCGGAATATCGATGTCGACATTCTGCAGGTTATTGCCACAGGCCCCGCGCAGACCGATGACTTTACCGGCATGAAATGTCTCGCGCTGGACAGGCACTTCAATTTTGCGCTTACCAGACAGGAACTGACCGGTTAGTGACTGCTCACAGTCCATGATATCCTGAGGCGAACCCTGGCAGACAATATCGCCGCCATGGACCCCGGCTCCCGGACCGATATCCAGCACATAATCGGCCGTGCGAATCGCATCTTCGTCATGCTCGACCACGATCACGGTATTCCCCAAATCACGCAGTCGGGTCAACGTCGCCAGAAGCCTGTCATTATCGCGCTGATGCAGACCAATGGAAGGTTCATCCAGGATATACATCACGCCGACGAGGCCAGCGCCAATCTGACTGGCCAGTCGAATCCGCTGCGCTTCACCACCGGACAGGGTCTCGGCACTGCGTGCCAGGTTGAGATAATCCAGTCCCACATTGACCAGAAAACTCAAACGGGCAGAAATTTCAGTAATGATCTTGGCAGCAATTTCGCCCCGATTGCCCGGCAGACTCAAGGTCTCGAAGAACTTACTGGCCTCGCCGATGGGCATTTGGGTGACTTCCGGCAACGTGGTTTCATTGATAAACACATGCCTGGAGGCCTGGGTCAGACGGGTGCCATTACAATCCGGACAGGCGCGCACCGAGTGAAAACGGGCGAGTTCTTCCCGCACGCTGTTGGACTCGGTTTCGTGATAGCGCCGCTGCATATTGGGAATAATGCCTTCAAACGGATGCTTGCGCGCCACCTGTTTGCCGCGATCGCCCATGTATTTGAATTCAATTGCGGTAGTGCCGCTGCCGTAGAGCAATACCTGGCGAACCTCTTCAGATAAGTCTTCAAACGACGTTTCCAGATCAAACTGATAATGCTTGGCCAGTGACTGCAGCATTTGATAATAGTAGGCATTGCGGCGATCCCAGCCACGAATGGCACCGGCAGTCAGGCTCATTTCCGGATGCGACACCACACGGGCCGGATCAACAAACTGCTTGACGCCCAGACCGTCACAGGTACCACAGGCGCCGGCCGGGTTATTGAAAGAGAACATGCGCGGTTCAAGTTCAGAAATCGAATAACCACATTGAGGACAGGCAAAACGGGCTGAAAACAGGGTTTCATCACTGTCGTCATCCATATCGACGACTTTGGCCACGCCGTCAGCCATGTTTAAAGCCGTTTCAAAGGATTCAGCGAGGCGCTGCTGCAAGTCATCACGTACTTTAAAACGGTCGACGACGGCTTCAATAGTGTGTTTCTTGCGCAGTTCCAACTCGGGCGGGTTATCCAGCTCAATCACCTGACCATTGACCCGGGCACGGACAAAGCCCTGAATCCGTAATTCTTCCAGCACATCACGGTGCTCGCCTTTGCGGTCCTGAATCACCGGTGCCAGCAGCATCAGCTTTTTGCCTTCGGGCATAGCAAGCACCATATCGACCATCTGACTGACGGTCTGGGCGGCCAGCGGTTGATGATGTGTCGGACAGCGCGGCTCGCCGGCACGGGCAAACAGCAGCCGCAGGTAATCGTAGATCTCGGTGATGGTGCCCACGGTGGAACGCGGATTGTGAGACGTAGATTTCTGCTCGATGGATATCGCCGGTGACAAACCTTCAATATGGTCGACATCGGGCTTTTCCATCATCGACAGAAACTGACGCGCATAAGCGGACAGGGATTCGACATAACGACGCTGTCCTTCTGCGTATAATGTGTCGAACGCCAGCGAGGATTTTCCCGACCCGGAAAGGCCGGTGATCACAATCAGCGCATCTCTGGGTAAATCCAGATCAATGTTCTTCAGGTTGTGGGTTCGGGCCCCACGGATGCTGATTTGCTTCATCCCGGGAACGCTTATATTTTTCATCAGGTTTCCGTAGTAAAATCAAACGGATCAATATACTCTGTCCAACTATCATGACGCAAAGACAAACTGACTCGACCGCAATGACTGCGTTGGAAAAACGCAGCATTTCAGGCCTATCCCTCATTTTTGCCCTCAGAATGCTGGGCCTGTTCATGATCCTGCCGGTGTTTTCAATTTCTGCTCAGCAATACAGTGGCAGTACACCGATGCTGATCGGTCTGGCTATTGGCGCCTATGGCCTGACTCAGGCACTGTTGCAGATCCCTTTCGGTATGCTGTCAGACCGTTTCGGTCGTAAAAAAATCATCAGCCTCGGGCTGATTTTATTTGCCATCGGTAGCGTTGTCGCCGCCATGGCGAGCAGCATTGAAATGGTGATTGTGGGCCGGCTACTGCAGGGCAGTGGCGCCATTGCCGCGGCCGTGATGGCCCTGACTGCCGACTTGACCCGCGATGAACAGCGCACCAAGGCGATGGCCAGCATCGGCATCAGTATTGGTTTATCTTTCTCGGTGGCACTGGCGACCGGCGCGGCCCTGGAGCACTGGATTGGCCTGTCGGGCATTTTCTGGGCGACCGCGCTGATGGCCCTGCTGGGTCTGGCAGTGCTGCATTTTTGGGTGCCTTCGCCCCATCGTCGTGTTAGTCATCGTGATATCGAGCCGGTTCCAAAACAGTTCAAAAACGTGCTGGCCAATCCTCAAATCATGCGCCTGGTATTCAGCATCATGGTGCTGCATCTATTATTAACTACCAGCTTCTTTGCCCTGCCGCTGGCATTGCAGAACGTCGCCGGTCTCGCCAAGAGCCAGCACGCCCTCGCCTATCTGCCGATTCTGCTTCTGGCTTTTGTCACCATGGTGCCGTTTATCATCATTGCCGAGAAAAAACGCAAAATGAAAGCGGTGTTTCTCGGCGCCATTGCCGTGCTGGGTCTCGCGCAACTGGGCTGGGCCCTGATGCCGGGCTCACTGGTTTCAATCCTGCTGTTTCTGTGGTTGTTTTTTACCGGCTTCAATATCCTGGAAGCCAGTCTGCCGTCGATGATGTCCAAGCTCAGTCCGTTGGAGAACAAGGGAACAGCAATGGGGATTTATTCCAGTGCCCAGTTTCTCGGTGCCTTTATTGGCGGCGCCATGGGCGGCATGCTTTACGCCAACTTCGGGCTGGATGGGATTTTCTTTGCCAGCAGCGCTTTGATTTTCATCTGGCTGCTTCTGGTATTGCCGATGCAGGCACCGCGTCATTACAGCAACCGTATTATTCACATGAATGAAAGCGCGCTGGCCGACATTGATGTGTTCATCAATAAGCTCAATGCCATTAAAGGGGTCAAGGAGACGATTGTGGTGCCTGAAGAACAGGTGGCTTACGTCAAGTTCTCACCCGACGAAATCAATCTGTCTGAACTGGAGTCTTTCGCTTTTCAGCGTTAGCATCGTAGAATAAAACATTACATTTCAACCAAGGATTTTGCCATGTCAGTAAATAAGGTCATTCTCGTCGGCCGCCTGGGCACCGAGCCCGAAAGCCGCGCATTCCCTAACGGTGGCTCGATCTGCAACCTGCGTATTGCCACCTCGGAAACCTGGAAAGATCGCCAGACCGGTGAGCGCCAGGAACGCACAGAATGGCATCGGGTTGTGCTGCGTAACAAACTGGGTGAAATTGCTCAGCAGTACCTGCACAAGGGATCTCAGGTTTATATCGAAGGCCGGATTCAAACTCGAAAATGGCAGGATCAAAGCGGTCAGGATCGCTACACCACAGAAATCGTCGGTAACGAAATGACTATGCTCGACAGCAAAGGCAGCGGTGGCGGCGGTGGTGGTGGTGACACCTCGTTCGACCAGCGTCCTCAGCAGCAATCAGGCGGCTATAATGCGCCGCAACCGGCCTCCAGTTCCGCTGGCCCCGACTATGGCGGTGATGCTGATTACTACGACGACGATATCCCGTTCTGAGAAACACCTCAGACATCAAGAAAAGCCCCGCTCAGGGGCTTTTTTTTATGGCTTAACCCAATAGCGCTTTCAGATGTGCAACCACACTGCGCCCCAGCGCTGACAAGGCATACCCGCCTTCCAGCACGGACACTATCCGGCCACCGGCATGGTGATCAGCCACATGCTTTATCTGCTCACTGAGCCAGGCGTAATCATCCTCAACCAGGCACAGCTCCGACATATCATCCTCACGATGGCCATCAAAACCGGCCGAAATCAGAATCAACTCCGGCTTGAAAGCATTCAGGGCTGGTAGCCAATGTTGTTCGACACCGGGGCGTAGTTCATTCCCTTCCGCGCCGGCGGCAAGTGGCAGGTTGATGATGCGTCCCTCATATTTAGGTTCGCCCACGTCCGGATAGAACGGATGCTGAAAACAAGAGCAGATCATAACCTGCTCATTATCAGCAAATATTTGCTCGGTGCCATTGCCGAAATGCGCATCAAAATCGATGATCGCGATACGGCTGAGATCATAGTTTTGCAGGGCATGCGCTGCGCCCACAGCGATGTTATTAAACAGACAAAAGCCCATCGCTTTATCCCGTTCAGCATGGTGACCGGGTGGCCGCACGGCACAGAAAGCCAGCTGATGACGTTCCTGCATGACCAGGTCCACGGCTTCCACCACGGCACCGGCGGCACGTCTGGCAGCAGTCAGGGTTCCCGTCATCATCTGGGTATCACCATCCAGCCAGACCTGTTCCTGCGTGTCGAGCTTGTGAAAAAGCGCCTCAAGATAGTCGGCATCATGCACCCGCTCAAGTTGCTCTTTTGTCACCAGCGGTGCTTCAACATGCTGTAGTATCATCTCCAGACCGCTGGCGAGCAGCTGGTCATGAATCGCAGACAAACGCTCGGCCGTCTCCGGGTGGTAGGATACGGTCTGATGCAGCATGCAGTCGGGATGAGAAATGAATGCTAGGGTCATTGTTACCAGTCATGCCTAAAAGGTCATAATCCCATAGCTTATCAGGAAGGAGTGATGAATACGCATTATCTGGATCGCCTGTTCTCCCCCCGCGGCATCGCCGTCTTCGGTGCCAGCGAAGAGCCTAATTCAGTGGGACGACGCGTGTTCGATAACCTGCTCAGCGGCGACTTCCGTGGTCCAGTCTATGCCATCAACCCCAAGCATAAGAAAGTACTGAGTCAGCCCTGCTTCGCTCAAATCAGTGATGCGCCCCAGGCCATCGATTTAGCGGTTATCGCCACCCCGGCAGAGACCGTACCGGACCTTATTCGCCAATGTGGTGAGCATGGTATCAGTGCCGCCATCATTATTTCCGCCGGCTTCAGCGAAGGTCAGGGTCAGGGCAGCGCGCTGGAAAAAAGCGTGGTTCAGATGGCCAAGCGCTACCAGATGCAACTGCTCGGCCCCAACTGTCTGGGCCTGATCCGGCCTGCCATAGGGATGAATGCCACCTTCAGCAAGAACACGGCCCTGCCAGGGCAACTCGCCTTGATATCCCAGTCCGGCGCCCTCTGTACTGCCATTCTGGACTGGGCCTGTGCCAATGATGTGGGCTTTTCCACCATTGTCTCACTGGGTAATGCAGCCGATATTGATTTCGGTGACCTGTTGGATTACCTCGCCCAGGATCCCAAAACCCAGAGCATCCTGTTGTATGTCGAAGGCATCCGTGATGCCCGTCGCTTTATGAGCGGCCTGCGCATTGCCTCCCGAATGAAACCGGTAGTAGTCATCAAAGCGGGTCGTCATCAGGCAGCGTCGCAGGCAGCCATTACTCATACCGGGGCCATGATTGGCGGCGATGATGTGTTTAATGCTGCCCTGAAACGCGCCGGTGTGGTCCGGGCCGACAGCATTCAACAGCTGTTTGCCGCCGCCGAGATTCTCTCCACTCAGAGCCGGGTCAATGGCCGGCGGCTGGCGATTGTCACCAATGGCGGTGGTCTTGGGGTTATGGCCACTGACCGTGCTGTCGATCTGAATATCGAACTGGCTGAACTTTCGAATGACAGTATTGAGGCTTTGAACCGTTCATTGCCGCCCCACTGGTCGCAGCGAAATCCTGTCGACATTCTGGGCGATGCTTCTCCCGAACGATATCAGCACGCGGTAAAAGTCTGTCTTGCCGATGACAACGTGGATGGCGTGCTGGTCATGCTTTCCCCTCAGGCGATGACTGATCCGGATGCCTGTGCGCAAGCCGTGATTGAGGCACAAAGGGGCCAGTCAAAACCCGTGCTGGCCTGCTGGATGGGCCAGGATCTGGTGGCCGGAGCCGACAAACTCTATGCGCGTCATCATTTACCCTGTTTCAGTAATCCGGAATCCTCAGTAGAGGCTTTTGTCTGCCTGTCACGCTTTCATGATAATCAGCAGTTGCTGATGCAGGTACCCGGGCCATTGGCCTCACTCAGTGCTCCCGATGTCGAGGGGGCAAAACTGATCATTGAAAGTGTGCTCGCCGAGGGCCGGCAGACACTTAGCACCACCGAATCACGGGCCTTACTGAAAGCCTTCAAAATTCCGGTCAGTTTCAGTATTGACTGTGACAGCGCCAATGCCGCGCTGGTCGCCGCCGAAACGCTGGGCTTTCCGGTGGTGATGAAAATCAGCTCGCCGTCCATTGTGCACAAAACCGAGGTCGGGGGCGTTCGCCTTAATATCACTAACGCACAAGCTGTTCGCAGCACCTACAACGAATTGCTGGAACAGGTGCATGTCAACCAGGGCAACCCTTACGCCACGCATGTCACGGTCGAGCCAATGTACGAAACACCCTCGGGTCGCGAATTACTGGTGGGTGCCAGCCGCGATCCGGTGTTCGGCACGGCGATCGTATTTGGTGCCGGCGGTATCAAGGTCGAAGTTTTGCAGGACCGCGCTATTGCCCTGCCGCCGCTCAATCACTTTCTCGCTGAACGCCTGATTGCCGAAACCAAAATCTCGGGCCTGCTGGGTGAGTTCCGCGGGCTGCCGCCAATTAACCGGGAATCGCTGATACAGGTCCTGTTACGGGTGTCAGAGATGGTTTGTGAGCTGCCCGAACTGATCTCACTGGATATCAATCCGCTGATTGCGGATGAAAAAGGGGTGATGGCACTGGATGCCCGCATCGAAATCAGCCACCAGCCAGCCGGGATTAACCGTTACGATCATCTGGCGATTCACCCTTATCCCAACCATTTGATTACGCTGGATCAGTTACCGGATGGCAGTAATATCACCATCCGCCCGATCCGGCCCGAGGATGCGATGATTGAACAGGATTTCTTCCGCAAGCTCTCCGCAGAATCGCGTTATTTCCGCTTTATGCAACGGCTCAATGAACTGACCCAGGATATGCTGATTCGCTTCACCCAGCTCGACTACAGCCGTGAACTGGCACTGATTGCCGTCACTGATATCGATGACGAGGAAACCGAAGTCGGTGTTGCCCGCTACACCATGAACCCGGATGGTCAGAGCTGTGAATTTGCCCTGGTGGTTGCCGATGAGTGGCAGCATCGCGGCATTGGTTCGAGACTGATGAAAGCGCTGATTGCCAGTGCCCGCCAGCAGGGGTTCAGCCGCATGAATGGCGAAATCCTGTCGACCAATATCAATATGCAGCGTCTGGCTGAAGAACTCGGCTTTAAGCTGCGCAATGATCCCGATGATCCGGGCGTCAAACTCGCCAGCAAAAATCTGCTGCACTGAACCAGCATTACAATGAACTTATTTTGCTTCACGGGGATTGATTCGCTGCCACAACAGTGGGAGCATCAAAGCATCACAACAATAAAGGCCAACGCATGAACAAAGTCGCCCGGACTACCATTCGCCCGGTTCGCAGTCTCAACCTGCTGTCGCAGGACGAAATCTACAAACTGAGTAATCCGCGGGCCGATCTGCACCGCCTGTTTCGTGACTGTGCGCTCGCGATTCTTAACACGGATAGCGAACAGGATGATGCCGAGGAAATCTTCAAAACCTTCTCCGATTTCAATATCCAGCTAAAACCGCAGCCGCGCGGCGTGATGCTGGAGATTCTCAACGCACCGGCACAATCGTTTGTCGATGGCAAAATTATCCGCGGCATCCAGGAGCATCTGTCATCGGTACTGCGCGATATCGTCTACACCGACTTTAAAATTCTGGCCGAGGAAGCCGATGATCCGGCCAAAATAACGGATAAGGTGTTCCGGATTCTGCGTAATGCCGGTGTGGTGCGACCGGGCGTCTCTCCCAATCTGGTGGTCTGCTGGGGGGGACACTCGATACCACGGCAAGAATACGATTTTGCCAAGCATGTCGGTTATGAACTGGGACTCAGAGGCCTGGATATCATCACCGGTTGCGGCATTGGCGCGATGAAAGGGCCGATGAAAGGTGCCGCTGTCGGTCACGCCAAACAGCAGATCAAAAAAGGCCGCTATATCGGCATCAGTGAACCCGGCATCATTGCTTCAGAGTCACCCAATGCCATTGTCAATGAACTGGTGATCATGCCCGATATCGAAAAACGGCTGGAAGCCTTTGTGCGGCTTGGCCATGCCATCGTTGTGTTCCCGGGCGGCGTTGGCACGGTCGAAGAAATCATGTACCTGCTCAGCATTCTGCTGCATCCCGACAACCGTCAGGGCATTCCGCTGGTTTTCGCCGGGCCCGATTGCTGCCGCGAGTATTTCAACACGCTGGACCGCTTTCTGCGTCAGTGTCTCGGTGACGATGTTGCCAGCCTCTACAAGATTATCATCGGTGATCCCGCACAGGTCGGCACCGAAATCCGCGAAGCGGTGGAGCAGGTGCACCGTGACCGCTATGCCAGTCAGGATGCCTACTATTTTAACTGGCAGCTGAATATTGACCCGATTCTCCAGTATCCTTTTATCCCCACCCATGAAAATATGGCGGCGCTGAAACTGGATCCGTCCCTGCCCAAACATGAATTGGCCAGTCAGATTCGCTCCGCTTTCTCCGGCATCGTCGCCGGTAATGTCAAAGCTTTCGGTATTCGTGAAGTGGCCAAGCATGGCCCGTATATCATCGATGGTGATCCGGCCATCATGCAGGCGATTGATGAGATCCTGACTATTTTCGTCGATGAAAAACGAATGAAACTGGGACAGGATAAAAAAGCCTACCGTCCCTGCTATCAACTGGCGAAAAAGGCGAGCTAGTCTGTCAGGATATCCAGCGCGGTCACATAAACCAGTTCACAGGCACTGGCGCCCGTATCGTCGCGTGACAGCGAGCTTTCCCAGCGCCAGCCATCATAGCTTTCTGCTTTGATTAACTGACCCTGCAGGCGGATGAGCTGACCGGGTTTGACCATGTCCAGCATCACCGCAACCTGCTCATCGGCAGGCACAATATGCATATTGGCGCTTTGAGTCTCAATGGCCCGCCGTGGTATCGGGAAGTCCTCGACCCGCCAGTGATACCAGCGACCGGACTGACGAATCTCAATCTGCGCCAACACTGACTCGTCGGACATCTGCTGCCAGCCCAGCGCCAGGTCAGTTGGTGCCAGTTCACTTTCGCGGTCGAGCCAATAATCCTCACGCGACAGTACCTTCGCTTCCAGTGAAAAGTCGGCCAGCGGCGTAATCAGATAATCATTGAATACAAAGGGCTCAGCATGGTTGATTAATACCTGCTCCGGCGCTGTTTGTGCTTTTATGCCCGGGCCCAGTGAGACCGTCTCTGCCGCGCGGCATTGCCAGACAAGCAAGCCAATCAACAACAGAAAAAGCAGATTTTTCAAACTCATGACTGCGCCAGATTAAACCGTTTGGCCGCCAGCATGATCAGCAACAGAACCGGTAGCCCCATCAATGCCGTCGATAAAAAGAAACCCTGATAACCTATCGCATCGACCATCGTCCCCGAGTAACCGCCCAGCATTTTCGGCAACAAGGTCATCAGAGAAGAAAAAATCGCGTACTGCACCGCTGTAAAGGAAATATTGGTCAGACTGGAGAGAAAGGCTACGAAGGCAGCACTGGCGAGACCACCGGACAGATTATCAGCGGAGATGACCACATAGAGCATCCACACTTCATTACCCATGCCGGCCAGCAACATAAACAGCAGATTGGTCGCTGCAGAGAGTACCGCGCCCAGCATCAGTATCCGCATAACCCCATAGCGGACAGCCAGCAGGCCGCCCAGGAACCCACCCAGCAGGGTCATAAACAGCCCGAAGGTTTTTACCACGGTCGCGATCTGCGGTTTGCTAAAGCCTATATCCTGATAAAACACATTGGCAATTACCCCGAGTACGATATCGGAAATCCGATACAGGCCCACCAGTGCCAGCAACAACCAGGCGAGAGACCAGCCATAACGCTGAAAGAAATCCTGGATCGGCTCAATATAACTGCGTTTCAGCAAAGCCTTATTGACCCACTCAAAGCGCAGGCAGAATAAAGCCAGAATCACCGCGACTCCCAGCGCCAGCGCCAGCCGTAACATTTCCACCAGCACTCCGGCCAGATTAGCATTCAACACCCAGCCAGCAACCACTAACTTGGCCTGCAAAGCCAGTTCTGAACTGGAGGCAAAAAAAGCAATAAAACCGCTCACTGCCACCACAAAAGTAAAAAACAGACCGGCATAGTCACTGGCAGCCTGGGTTCGAATGCCCTGATTCACTGCCGGCTCATCAATCACCAGCGTGGTGATAATGCCGATCAGCATGAAGCCACTCATGACCAGATAAGTGATCTGCCAGGCACTGAAATCATACTGTCCCAGGCTGGAGCCAAAATAACTGGCCAGAAACAATGCCCCGGCCCCGGCAATCAACATGCCGATACGGTAACCGGCGATGTAACTGGCAGACATCAGCGCCTGAAGCGTTTTGTCGGCAGATTCAATCCGGTAGGCATCAATCACGATATCCTGGGTCGCTGCCGAGAATCCGAGCAAGACTGCTGCCAGTGCCATTAAAGTCAGTCCCTGACTGGCTGGATCCACCAGCGCCATCAGGGCAATCGACAGCATCACCATCAGTTGAGATAACAACAACCAGGCACGTCGGCGGCCGAGCTTGCGGGTAAGAAGCGGCAATGGAATGACATCGATCAATGGTGCCCAGACGAACTTGAAGGAATAGCCCAGTGCCGCCCAACTGAAATAGGTTACCGCAGCGCGTTCAACGCCGGCCTCTCGCAGCCAGAGGCTCAAAGAGGAGAAAATCAGCAGTAAGGGCAGCCCGGCGACCACACCGTAAAACAGCATCGTGACCACCCGCGGATGGGTGAATGCTTTAAGACTCTCCTGCCATGAATGAAGTTGTGCTATCAAGCTGTGCTCACTGATAAGGTTCAGTCAGCTAAAGTACCACCGACCGTGGCCGCATACCAGCCAGCAAACGCTCTCTCAGACTGTGTTGTCGATGACATTCATGAGAAAATGGTAAGAAGTCTTTGCAGCGCAATCATTATGGCCCGACAACGCAAAATCATTCACGTCGATATGGATGCCTTTTTCGCCTCGGTGGAACAGCGAGATCATCCTGAATACCGGGGAAAACCGCTTATCGTCGGCGGGCAGCCTGACAGCCGTGGCGTGGTTGCTGCCTGTAGCTATGAGGCAAGACAGTTTGGTATCCACTCGGCCATGCCCTGCGCCCGCGCCTACCGTTTATGTCCGCAGGCAATATTTGTCCGCCCCCGTTTCGAAGCCTACCGTGAAGTATCCGGACAAATACGCGAGATTTTCTGGCGCTATGCCAGTGAAGTTGAACCCTTATCTCTGGATGAAGCCTACCTGGATGTCAGCTATACCGCCGAGTTCAATGGCTCCGCCACCCTGATAGCACAGGCCATTAAACGGGCAATACAAGAAGAGACCGGGCTCACCGCTTCCGCCGGGGTGTCCTACAACAAGTTTCTCGCCAAAATCGCGTCCGATATGGACAAACCGGACGGGCTTTACGTCATCCGTCCCGACCAGGGTAAAAAATTTGTTGAGACCCTGCCGGTGGGCAAATTCCATGGTATCGGCCCCGCCACCGAAACCAGGATGAAAAAACTGGGCATCGAAACCGGCCTCGATCTGAGACAGAAAACGTTGGCAGAACTGACCGAACGCTTTGGCAAATCCGGCCAGTACTATTTCAATATCGCCCGCGCGATTGATGAACGGCCGGTACGCAGCCAGCGAATTCGTAAATCGCTCGGTAAGGAAACCACTTTCTCCAGGGATATTCTCTCCGTAGCAGAGCTGACGGCCAAGCTGCTTGACCTTGCAGATATCGTGCTGGAAAGCCTGAACAAGCATCAGCTTCAGGCCCGGACCGTGACTGTCAAAGTAAAATACGCTGACTTTCAGCAAATCACCCGCGCGCAAACGATTGAACACAACATCGACATTGAAAATTTAAGACAACTCATCCCGCTGTTATTAAAGCGCACCGAAGCCGGTCACAAACCGGTCAGATTGGTTGGTTTGAGCCTGAGCGGCCTGGAGCTACCCGCAGTTGAACAAGCGCCACAACCGCAGCTTGACTTGGCATTGAATCAGGCATTTTAGTTGTCGATTAGTCTGGGCGCTGGCTCTCGTATTCAACACCAGGCATTTGCGGGCCAAAACGTGAAGACAGTTACAAGTCAAACCGAGCCTGATTTGCCATAATGGTGTTTTGCCAGATGATTCAATAGCTATGGAACTTGCCGAGCAAACTGCACAGGATGTGCTGCAAAACGTATTTGGCTATCAGGCATTTCGTCACAATCAGGGAGACATCGTTGAGCAGGTGATTGCCGGCGGCGATGCGCTGGTCTTGATGCCAACGGGTGGGGGTAAATCGCTGTGTTACCAGATTCCGGCACTGGTACGACAGGGCACAGCAATTGTCGTCTCACCCTTGATTGCGTTAATGCAGGATCAGGTCGTCGCGCTCAAAGCCCTGGGGGTAAAAGCCGCCTATTTAAACTCCAGTCTGTCTGCAGAGGAAGCCCGCGCTGTCGAGAATGCGCTGGAGACGGGGGAACTTGATTTACTCTATGTCGCCCCCGAGCGTCTGTTGAATGAACGCATGTTGAGCCTGCTGGAACGCTCCAGTATTGCCCTGTTTGCTATCGATGAAGCACACTGCGTTTCCCAATGGGGGCATGATTTCCGGCCCGAGTACCAGCAACTGCGCCTTCTGCACGAGCGATTCCCGCAGGTGCCCCGCATTGCCCTGACGGCGACGGCTGATAAACGAACCCGCCATGAGATCATCGAACAGCTTAACCTCCATCATGCCGAGGTCTATCTCAACAGCTTTGACCGACAGAACATCTTTTATTCAATCACCGAAGCACGTAACGCCAAACAGCAGCTGTGGCAATTTATCAGTACGCATCACGCCGACGATGCCGGTATTGTCTATTGCCTGTCACGGAAAAAAGTCGAGGCGATTGCTGAATGGCTGCAGGATCAGGGCAGAGTGGCCCTGCCCTACCATGCCGGGCTACCAGCCCAGTTGCGAGCACACACACAACAACGTTTCCTGCGCGAAGAGGGTGTGATCATCGTTGCCACCATTGCCTTTGGCATGGGTATCGATAAGCCTGATGTGCGCTTTGTTGCCCACCTGAACCTGCCCAAAAATATCGAAGCCTATTACCAGGAAACCGGGCGTGCTGGTCGTGATGGCCTGCCGGCCAATGCCTGGATGGCCTACGGCCTGCAGGATGTGATCACTCTGCGTCAGTTTATGCAGGACTCTGAAGCGCCAGATCTGGTTAAACGGGTTGAACATCACAAACTGGAGGCTATGCTGGGCCTGTGTGAACTGATTACCTGTCGCCGCCATGCCCTGCTCGCCTACTTTGATGAGACCGCACCTGCCCAATGTGGACACTGCGATAACTGTCAGAACCCGCCTGAACATTTTGATGCGACCGAAGTGGCCCAGAAAGCCCTTTCCTGCGTGTTTCGAAGTGGCCAGCGCTTTGGCGTCAATTACCTTATCGATATTTTGCTGGGCAGTGATGATGAGCGTATCAAACAAAACCAGCACCACAAACTCAGCACCTTCGGTATCGGTACAGAACTGAACGCGACGCAATGGCGCGGCGTTTTCAGGCAACTGATTGCCACCGGCTATCTGGATATTGATATCAATGCCTATGGTGCACTCAAACTGACCGAAAAATGCCGTCCGGTGTTGCGCGGTGAAGAGACGCTGCGGCTTCGGAAACAACAGGAACGGCAGAAGGCGGCAAAAACAGCCAGAAAGCAGTCGACTGTCCGGCCCCAGGATGAGGCTTTATGGGAAGCCTTGCGAGCCTGCCGAGCTGATATTGCCCACTCTCAAGGTCTGCCGCCCTACGTTATTTTCCATGACGCGACGCTGCTGGATATGTGCAAGCAACGACCAGAGGACATGCAGGCGATGCGGCGCATCAGCGGCGTGGGTGAGCAAAAGTTGTCACAGTACGGCCAGCAGTTTCTGGCTATTATCCGTCAGCATCCGTTGTCAGAACTGCTGAACAATGGTTTAAGCGATACGGTGAATCAGACACTGATACTTCATGAGCAGGGGCTGGAACCGGAAGCCATTGCCCGCCAGCGGGATCTGAAAATAAGCACTGTGTTCAGTCATCTGGCCGACGGTATCAGCGCTGGTCTGCTGGATGTGAAAAAAGTGCTTCAACTGGAAGACCGGCAGTTGGGCGAAATTACCCTGACCATTGAATCACTAGGTGAGGAGGCCAGCAGTCTCAAGGTCATTCATCAGGCGCTGGACGAGGCCTATGACTATGGCATTATCCGTTGCGTGTTGGCATCGCTGACTTGAGACGATTATTGTCCGCTTCTTAGCGGAATGTTGATATCCCTGTCAGAACTCAGTCTTGCTGTTTAAGTAATGACACGCAGTTATTTCGCCCGTTATTTTTGGCTTGATAGAGAGCCTTGTCGGCCCGGTTAAAAACATCCTCAATGCTATCGCCCTGTTCAAACATCGCCAGCCCTGCCGACGTGGTCACCGGTACCGTTATATCCTGGTAATAGAAATGGGTCTTTTCTAAAATCTGACGTATTTTATTACTCAGTTTCAAAGCACTATCGAGATCGGTGTCAGGAAACAATCCTACAAACTCCTCGCCACCGAACCGCGCCATGAAATCGGCTTTTCTGACTGTTTTTTTGAATATCTGGGCAATCGCTTTCAGGACCACATCACCCGCGCTGTGACCATACTGATCATTAATACTTTTAAAGTGGTCTACATCCCAGATTACCATCGTCAATGGTTTCTGGTGTCGCTGCCATCGCGCATACTCTGATTCGACAGTATCATTCAGCGCCTGTCTGTTCCAAATCCCGGTCAGCGCGTCTTTTAGCGCTTCTTCCTGGGCTTTAATGGTCGCCTGCCGTAAGATTTCAGCTTCCGATTCCATTGTGTGCAGGCGTTGATTCAGTTGTTTGATCTGTTCCTGAGCTTCAGCAAACCGGTCTCTATCGACCTGATGAGCATGACTGATGTGCCGGTTAAGAATATCAAGCCGGGTACTGACTGACTCTCTTAACTGACTCAACTCTGTGGCATCCTGAACATCAAGCCTCAGCCCCTTCATTTCCTCTTTAACATTATGCCCAAGCGCTTGCCGCTGGGTATAAACACTCAGTTCATCCTGCTCGAATCGGTTGAGCTGTTGGTCGAGACTGCTCAGCTTATCTGTCAGATTGAGGAGAAAGGCTTCGTACTCTCTTTTTTCATAGACGGCTGACGCACCAAGTTGACTGACCAGTTTAGCGATATCATCAATCACTCTGGGGAGTTCGCTGACAGTGATACCCTGCTGGATGGAATCCCTGATTTTTATGGCCTGTTCGTTAAATTCTTTTGGCAGGGATAACTGTTCAAGTAAGGTGATTAGGATCTCAACCGGGGAAACAGAGAGCGTATTTTCCGATTTGTCGGTCACACGTTCCGGTCTTGAACCGTTCTGCTGCGCCACGTCCTTGTCTCGGCCGCCACGAAACAATCTACTCAGTAATCCCCCAGGCTCTCGAGTCTCGACATCGATAAAGCTGTCCTGGATCAGGTGTGCGGTCTGTTCGATAAGCGCCGGCAGCTCGTTTTCTGAGGATTTACGTACTTTTCGAGCAAGCTGGGTTGCGTCTTTCTGGTTTTGTTTCGGCCACTTAATCTGCGCCAGAAGCCTGCCCAAACTGTCAGCAATACCCGACTGCCTGGCTGCGTTCTGATCCATTTGAGCAATACTCCGCTCCAACTCAACCAGCACAGCTTCAATCTGATTGGTATTGCGGTTTTTATCGCGGAGCAGCTCAAGCAGCGTTGATAAGGTTTTATCCAGAACCGGGTCAAAGCCTTTGGCGGCGAATGCAAGACGATTCAAACTTCGCTCTAACAGTTGCTCGTAATGTTGTTGCTTTTCAAGCGCTTCGGAGACTTTAAAAAACTTCTCCTTCCATTCTTCAACTTTGGCGTCTTTCGCTACCATTGCCCGTTCCTTGCTTCTAACTCAATAAACCCAACACCTGCTCACATACTTATCCTGACATTCGGGGACACACTTCTCTGTACTTGTCTGCACTACTTTGTGGGGAATTCATAATCATAATCAATCGTTAGCGGCGCATGATCGGAAAAGCGCTGATCGCGATAAATTTCAGTCGCTTTGACGGTACCTTTCATGGATGGCGACAATACGTGGTAATCAATCCGCCATCCGACGTTGTTATCCCAGGCACGGCCCCGGTTCGACCACCAGGTGTATTCATGTTCTTTCTGCGGTAATTCGCGGAAGGCGTCAATAAAGCCCATTTCATCAAACAGCTTATCCAGCCAGGCACGCTCCTCGGGCAGGAAGCCGGAATTTTTCTGATTGGCTTTCCAGTTACGGATATCTTCATTTTTATGCGCAATATTCCAGTCACCGGTAATCACATAGTCACGTCCGGAGTCTTTCATTTCCTGCATTTTCTTTTCAAAAAATTCCATGCAGCGGTATTTTGCCTGTTGACGTTCTTCCTTGGACGAGCCGGATGGCAGATAGAGCGAAATCACGCTTAGATTGCCAAAACGGCCCTCAATGTAGCGCCCTTCGGCATCAAATTCAGGATTATCCATGCCCACGATCACTGCATCAGGTTCATGCCGGCTATAGAGTGCGACACCGCTGTAGCCTTTACGCTCAGCATCATGGTAATAGCAGTGATAGCCCTGCGGGGTGAATACCTCATCCTCGAGTTGATGCACCTGCGCCTTGGTTTCCTGAATGCAAACTACATCCGCGTTCTGTTTCAACAGCCAGTCAAAGAATCCTTTACGTGCCGCGGCCCTGATGCCATTCACGTTAACGGTTATAATGCGCATAAATACCTCGTGATAAAATTTTCTCATCATACCATTTACAAAGCATATGAAAATCAGGATAATGGCGTGTTCATCTGATATTGATAGCTGAATTTTTAGGAGAAGCACTTTGGCAAACTCGGCACAAGCAAGAAAACGCGCGCGTCAAGCGGAAGTACACCGTCAGCGCAACGCCAGCCAACGTTCAGCGATGCGTACCAGCATCAAAGCACTGAGAAAAGCAATTGCAGCTGGTGATAAAGAAAAAGCGGTTGCTGCTTTCCAAGCTGCTGTACCTCAACTGGACCGTATGGCCCGTAAAGGCATTATTCACAAGAATACTGCTGCTCGCGGTAAGAGCCGCCTGAACAACGCTGTTCGCGCAATGTAATTAAAGCTGCAAAGCTTTTAAAAAAACCGGCCGAAGCCGGTTTTTTTATGTCTGTAACTTCAGCGGGTCACGTCACGACCAGATTATCGCGGTGGATCAGCTCAGGTTCATCGACATAGCCCAGCAAAGACTCAATCTCAGCACTGGCATGACCTTTAATGATACGGGCTTCTTCAGAACTGTAATTACTGAGACCGCGGGCAATTTCGCGGCCATTCAGATCCCGGCAAATCACCAGTTCTCCCCGTGTAAATTCACCTTCCACATGTTTCACACCAACCGGTAAAATGCTGCGGCCTTTTTCCCGTATCACTGCCACCGCACCATCATCCAGCACGATCTGACCTTTGGGAATCAAATGCCCGACCAGCCATTGCTGACGCGCCTTGATGGGCTTGTTGTCTGGCCACAATAAAGTACCAACACCATGACCCGCCGCTAGATGCCGGAGGTTATCCGGGTATTTACCCGACAGTATCACGGTGTAGGCCCCAGAACGTGCAGCGCGGCGGGCGGCGAGTAATTTGGTGGTCATGCCACCACGGCCCAGTTCGCCTTTACTGTCACCGGCCATCTGATCCAGTGCCGGATTACTGGCAGCGGAAGCAGCTATCATCCGGGCGTTGGGATTACTTCTTGGATCGGAATCAAACAGGCCGTCCTGATCAGTCAGAATGACCAGCACATCAGCCTCAACCAGGTTGGCGGTCATTGCAGCCAGGGTGTCATTATCCCCAAAGCGGATCTCTTCTGTCGCAATGGTATCGTTTTCATTCACCACCGGCAGAATGCCCAGTTCCAGCAGGGTATGCAGCGCACTCCGGGCATTCAGGTGACGCCCCCGTTCAGAGAGATCAGAATGAGTGAGCAGAATCTGCGCTGTCTGTATGCCATGTTTGCCGCATTCGGTGGCATAAGCATTCACAAGCCCCATCTGGCCGACACTGGCAGCCGCCTGAAGTTTATGAATTTCATGAGGACGGCGCTGCCATCCCAGACGCTGCATACCAGCCGCTACCGAGCCGGAAGTCACCAGCACCACTTCCTTGCCCTGACGACGCAGCTCGGCAATTTCACCGCTAAGCCAGCGAATGCGTTCAATATCCAGCCCCTCACCAAGTCGGGTCAGCAATGCACTGCCGATTTTGATGACCCAGCGTTTGGTGTGAATAAGCTGCTGGTGAGGTTCGGTCACGGGGTGTTATTCCTTGTTATCGTCTGATTCAGACTGTTCCTGTTCGCGGCTTTGTTCCAGATAGGCCATCACATCTTCACAGAGTTGATCACAGCCTTCACCACTCTGACCGCTAATGCGATAAACCTTACCCTGCCAGCCGAGTCTGTCAATGACTTCGCTGCACAGCTCCTCGCGGATATCTTCAGGTACCAGATCCATTTTATTCAGCACCAGCCATTGGTCCTGGCTGCCCAGTGCTTCACTGTAGCGTTCCAGTTCACGGTTGATGGTTTTGACACTTTCCACTGGATCCTGCTCGACATCGACGGGCGCCATATCAACCAGATGCAGTAACAGGCGGGTGCGGGTCAGATGACGCAGGAACTGTATGCCGAGGCCGGCACCTTCAGCCGCGCCTTCCACCAAACCGGGTACATCGGCAATCACAAAGCTGCGAACATCTTTAAGGGTAACCACCCCCAGATTGGGATACAGCGTCGTGAAAGGATAATCAGCGACTTTGGGTTGTGCGGCTGAGACCTGACTGATAAAGGTGGATTTACCGGCGTTGGGCAAACCCAGAAGACCGACATCGGCCAGCAGTTTCATTTCCAGACGCAGGTTACGTTCTTCACCGGGCGTCCCGTCAGAGGTCTGACGCGGAGCACGGTTGATACTGGATTTATAGCGGGCGTTACCAAGGCCATGCCAACCACCTTTAGCCACCAACAGCTTCTTGCCAGCTTCAGTCAGATCACCAATTAACTCGTTGGTATCATCATCCCAGGCTTCAGTACCGACCGGCACTTTGATGATCAGATCTTCACCACGCGCACCACTGCAAAGGCGGCCGCGGCCGTGTTCGCCGCGCTCGGCTTTGAAATGACGCTGATAACGGAAATCAATCAGGGTATTAACCTGCGTGTCGGCCAGCAGGTAAACGTCACCGCCATCACCGCCGTCGCCACCATCCGGCCCACCGAAAGGAATAAATTTTTCGCGGCGAAAACTCAGACAACCGTTGCCACCGGCACCGGCCATCACTTTAATTTTCGCCTCGTCTACAAACTTCATGGATCCAACCCGCTTAATTCTCTATCTGACAAACGCCAGAAACAAAAAACCCCGCATCAGCGGGGCTTTCGGCTGTTTGCCCCAAACGGGCTAACAAATATTTTTAGTCAGCAACGACACTAACGAAAGTGCGTTTTTGTGGACCTTTGGTCTCAAACAACACTTTACCTTCAGCAGTTGCGAACAGAGTGTGGTCTTTACCGATACTAACGTTACGACCAGCGTGATAACGGGTACCACGTTGACGAACGATGATGTTGCCGCCGACAACCATTTCACCACCGTAGCGTTTTACTCCAAGGCGTTTACTTTCGGAATCGCGGCCGTTACGTGTACTACCACCAGCTTTCTTATGAGCCATGATTAAACCTCTCTAAACAATCTTAGGCTGAAATGCCTGTGATTTCGATTTCAGTGTATGCCTGACGATGCCCCATCTGTTTCTGATGGTGCTTACGGCGTTTGAATTTGATGATTTTGACTTTGTCGCCACGACCATTGGCAGCAACTTTAGCCGTCACTTTGGCGCCGTCCAGGTAAGGCGCACCGACTTTGACGTCTTCGCCTTCGCCTACCAGCAGTACCTTATCCAGCTCAACCGTATCACCGGCTTCAGCATTCAGTTTTTCAACGCGGAGCTTTTCGCCCTCTTTTACCCGGTATTGTTTACCGCCTGTCGCGACAATAGCGTACATCGCTGTCTCCAAAAATAATGTTGTTAATGCAGGTTGCCCAACAAAAGACCGGCAATTGTAGCGCCTTTCTAATAGGAGATCAAATCTCAATATCAGGGTATGCTGATCTTCATGATTTGCGGTGAAATCCGCATCGTCTTAATATTTGCGCGCATGCCTCGTGCATGAGAAAGTACGCGTTTTCAGACATATTATAGGCAGATTTTTGCACTGTGGATATTCAATCCATCTATTCTTTGATACAGGACGATCTGGCGTCGGTCGATACACTGATTCAATCCCGCCTGCAGTCTGATGTGGCGCTGATCAATCAGCTCGGTTTTTATATTATCAACAGCGGTGGCAAACGTCTTCGTCCGGCCATTGCGATTCTGAGTGCCCGCGCTTGCGGCTACCAGGGTGACAAGCATATCAACCTGGCTACTATCATTGAATTCATCCACACTGCGACCCTGTTGCATGATGATGTAGTTGATAACTCAGAAATGCGCCGTGGTCAGGAAACAGCCAACAACCTTTGGGGTAACGAAGCCAGCGTCCTGGTAGGTGACTTTCTCTACACACGTTCCTTCGAAATGATGGTGGAAATGGATTCGATGCGGCTGATGCAGATCCTGTCCCGCACCACCAATATCATTGCTGAAGGTGAAGTGCTGCAACTGCTCAACTGCCACGACGCAGACACGACTGAAGCCCGCTACCTGGAAGTGATTCACCACAAAACTGCCAAACTGTTTGAAGCCGCCGGGCAATTAGGTGCGGTGATCTGTGATGCCCCTGTTGAGATAGAGAGGGCGATGTCGCTCTACGCGATGCACCTGGGCAGCGCATTTCAGTTGGTTGATGACCTGCTTGACTACAGTCAGTCCAGTGAGACCATTGGTAAGAATATCGGTGATGATCTGGCCGAGGGTAAACCGACCCTGCCACTAATCTATGCCATGCGTCAGGGTAACGATGAGCAGGCGAATATTATTCGTCAAGCAATCGAAAACGGTGAACGGGATCGCATTGATGAGATTGTCCGTATCATCAATGAAACCGGCGCTATTGACTACACAGCCCGTGCTGCGTCAAATGAAGTGGCACATGCAAAAGCGGCTCTCAATGTACTGCCTGACAGTGATTACAGACAGGCCTTGCTGGCACTGGCTGATTTCTCGGTCAATCGTGACTACTGATTCAAGCTGCTGGTCTTTCCGCCGATTAACTGGATAAGATAGTCACTGAGTTGTTGCCGGGGTGAGCCTGTGATCAAATCAATTATTTCTCTCTCATGATAGCCAAGCCAGACATTCTCAACGCCAATATCCTGCTGGTTGATGATCAGTTGGTGAACATCAAACTGCTGGAAAAAATGCTGCGGCAGGCGGGATTTGCTTCGATTTTTTCCACCACTCAGCCTCAGGAAGTCAAGACACTCTATTTCGATAATCAGATTGATTTGATCCTGCTCGATATCCGTATGCCGGACATGGACGGGTTCGAGGTGATGTCACAATTGCAGGCCGAAATTGAAAACGACTACCTGCCGGTGCTGGTCGTCACGGCCGAGCTGACCAGCCAGACGCGTGAACGGGCCCTGAGCAGTGGTGCCAAAGACTTTATTACCAAGCCTTTCAACCAGTCCGAAGTGCTGCAGCGCATTCACAACATGCTGGAAGTGCGGCTGTTGCATAAACAGATTCGCCTGCAGAATGAAACGCTGGAACAGCAGGTCAGGCAACGCACCCAACAGCTGGAACAAAGCCGGCTGGAAATTATTAAACGACTGGGCCGCGCTGCTGAATATAAAGATAACGAAACTGGCAACCATATCCTGCGTATGAGTCATTTTG
Source organism: uncultured Methylophaga sp. (assembly GCA_965229455.1). Lineage (GTDB taxonomy): Bacteria > Pseudomonadota > Gammaproteobacteria > Nitrosococcales > Methylophagaceae > Methylophaga. The sequence goes on along the minus strand of OZ245877.1, from coordinate 400,506 downwards.
CCCATATGCTGGCCAAAGCCGCCGGTCTCAGCCAGGAACAGGCAGATAACATTCTTCTGGCCGCACCCATGCACGATATCGGCAAGATCGGTATTCCCGATAATATTTTGCTCAAACCTGGCAAGTTAAGTCCGGATGAGTGGGAAATCATGAAAACCCACGTCAGCATCGGCGCTGACTTACTTGATGGTACCGATATTCCGCTGCTGGTGATGGCACGCAATATCGCCCTCAGTCATCATGAAAAATGGGACGGTAGCGGCTATCCACAGGGGCTCAAAGGCAAAGCCATTCCTATTGAGGGCCGCATCTGCGCAATATCCGATGTTTTTGATGCGCTGACATCTGAGCGGCCCTATAAGCGGGCCTGGCCGGTTGAGGAGGCCATGGCGTTTCTGCATCAACAGAAAGGCAAACATTTTGATCCGGCGCTGGTTGAGTTGTTTGAGTCGATTCTTGATGACATTCTGACTTACCGTGCAGCCCACCTTGATAAGGTCAGTGATCAGGCACAGTCCGCCTAAAAGGCTTTGTCCCGAGACTCAGGTCAGCTATCCTTGACGCCTATGGCGAAAATATATGACTACCACCTGTTTTTCTGTACTCATCAGCGTGATGACGGCTCAGCCAATTGTGGCGAGCACGGCGCGCAATCATTGCGTGATTATGCCAAGCAACGGGTTAAAGCGCTGAAGATCAAGAAAGTGCGGGTCAATAATGCCGGTTGTCTCAATCGATGCAAGCTGGGACCCATGCTGGTCATCTACCCGGAAGCCACCTGGTACCACTATGAAACCCGCGAGGATATCGATGAAATCATTGACTCGCATCTGCTACAGGGCAAAGTGGTGGAGCGACTGCTGCGATGACACCGGATGAATACTGCCGTAATAAAGCAGCGAAGAGTGGCTCCAGCTTTTATTACAGCTTTATGTTCCTGCCGCCGCAAAAACGTCAGGCGATCATCGCTCTGTACGCTTTCTGCCGTGAAGTGGATGATGCTGTGGACGAAATTGCAGATCCGGATGTCGCTGCTCAGACTCTGGCCTGGTGGCGTCAGGAAATCGATCAGACATTCAACGGCACGCCCAGCCACCCGGTAGGCAAAGCGCTGCAGACGGCACTGGCGCATTTTGAACTGCATCCGGAATACTTTCATGAAATTATCGATGGCATGGAAATGGATCTACAACAACAATCCTATCCCGCCTTCAAACACCTGGCTTTGTATTGTCATCGCGTTGCCAGTGTCGTCGGCCTGCTGGCGGCAGAAATTTTCGGTTACCAGAACCGTCAAACGCTTAAATATGCCGAAAAGCTGGGACTGGCTTTCCAACTGACCAATATTATTCGTGATGTCCGCGAAGATGCCGAACGGGGTCGAATTTACCTGCCGCAAGAGGATTTGCAGCGTTTCAACGTTAGTCGTGATGATATTCTCAGTTTGCGACAGACACCGGCGCTGTCTGCCCTACTCCAATTCGAGGCGCAGCGTGCGCGCGATTTGTATCAGGAAGCCAAAAATCTGCTACCGCAAGAGGATCGCTTCAATCAGCGTACTGGCCTGATTATGTCGGCCATTTATGAAGCGACTCTGGATGAACTGGAGCGCGAGGGTTTCCAAGTCATGCAGCATCGCTTGTCTCTGACCCCACTGCGTAAGCTCTGGCTGGCCTGGAAAACCGCGCGCCGGGAAAGAAAACACGCCCGATGACCACATTGATTATCGGTGGCGGCTGGAGTGGTCTCGCTGCCTCAGTCCGCTTATCCCAACAGGGTCATCGGGTCCAGCTATTCGAGTCGGCCCGGCAGTTGGGTGGTCGCGCCCGCAGTGTCGACTGGCAGGGTCTTGAAATCGACAATGGCCAGCACCTGATGATTGGTGCTTACCGTCACACGCTATCCCTGCTGGAAGATATCGGCGCTGACAACACAGCCTTGTTTCAACGTTTACCGCTGGATATCCAGATTCAGGATCCCGACTATCCGCCTCTCAGAATCGCGGCCGGTCCGGGATTGCCCTGGCCACTGTCGCTGGCCTGGCGATTATGGCGTGATAATGGCACGGATTGTCTCGCCCAAATCAGCCGTCTGAACTGGCTTGCCAGACGGTTTAAACCCACGCCGGATATCAGCGTGGCAAGCTGGCTGGATCAAGCCGGTCAATCACGGCGCCTGATTCGTCAGCTCTGGGAGCCGCTCTGCCTCGCGACTCTGAACACCCCCATTGAGATGGCTTCAGCTGCCGTGTTTGCCAGGGTACTGAGCACCACTTTTCGGGCACGTTCTGATACGGATCTGCTGATTCCCAAACTGCCTCTGGGTGCAACCCTGCCCAGGCTCGCTGAGCAATACATCCAGAAACAAGGGAGTCAGATCCACTTGCAAAGCCGGGTAGAAAAGATTGTTGTCGACGATGGCAAGGTCACCGGGCTTGTTACGCAGGGCGGTCAGTATTTCCCCGCCGAACATATTATTGTCGCGACACCGCTCGCCGCTGCCCGGCCTTTACTCGACGAGCAGCTCACTTTGCCTATCTCTGATAGTTATCCCATAGCGACGGCCTACCTGCAATACCCGGCTGATTGCCGTCTACCCGCACCGATTCAGGGGTTGAGCGGGACCTTGTGTCAGTGGCTTTTTGATCGCCATGAACTCCGTCCCGGACTGGTTGCTGCCGTGATTAGCGGCCCCGGCGAACATGAAAAACTCAATAAAGCAGCTTTGCTGAAACAGATAGCCAGTGAAATTCATCAACAGTGGCCTGAATTGCCACCCATGCCTGACAAAAGTCTGGTTATCCGTGAAAAACGGGCCACCTTTATTTGTAACGTTGACATTCAGCGTCAAAGGCCCAACAATCGCACTGAGATCACGGGTCTGTGGCTGGCGGGCGACTTCGTTGCCAATCCCTACCCGGCTACCTTGGAAGGTGCAGTCCTTAACGGTGAGCAAACTGCGATACAGTTAATGGAGCAACTCAAATGCCAGTCGCGAACAACGTGATCCGTTGCTATACTTCGATTTTTACAAAATAACAAATAGGGAATGCCATGTTGAATCATATTCGTTTGATGTTTATCGCTCTGTTTATGGGTCTGTTTCTGATCGCCTGTGGTGATGACAGCGCTCAGCAGGATACCGCTGAAGAGGCTGCAGCGCCTGCTGAAATGACCTCAGAAGAAGCAGCCACAGAAACTGACGCTGAAACTCAAGAAGCTATGCCCGCGGAAGACAGTTCTTCCATCGAGGGCATGACGGAAGAAGAAGCCATTGCGAAATGGGGTGAACCCGATGTCACCCAAACCCGTACCATTGATGCACTGACCATCACGCACCATGAATGGCATGGCGAAGACGGCACTACCGCTGTTCAGTTCCAGAACGGTGTCGCTAAATTCAGTCAGTTTGTACCGGCTGAATAAGCTGCATGTCGGGTTATGCTGAGGCCGACAAGCTCAGAGATCGCGTTATTCTGATTACCGGTGCCGCTCGCGGCATCGGTGCCTCAGTAGCTCAGGCCTGCGCAGCCCAGGGCGCAACGGTCGTTTTGCTTGATAAACACGTTCCCGGGCTCGAGTCGATTTACGATGCCATCACTGAAAGTGGTGGTCCGACACCAGCTATCTATCCGCTGGATCTGAAAGGGGCCTCCGTGCCTGATTACCAGCAACTGGCTGAAACCCTGTCCACTCAGTTCGGCCGGCTGGATGGACTGATTCACTGTGCTGCCGCGCTGGGCCAACTAGCCCCGGTAGAACACCAGGACACTAAAACCTGGCTGGAAACGCTGCATATTAACCTCACCGCCACATATCTCCTCACCCGCGCCTGCCTGCCGATGCTGAAAAAGCAGGAAGGCAGCAAATTGATTTTCACCACCGATGCACACAAGCATGATGCTTACTGGGGTGCCTATGGTATCAGTAAGTCGGCAATCGAAGCGCTGGCGGCACAGATTGCCGAGGAATCTGAAGCTCAGGGCAAGCTGCAAGTGCACACCCTTGATCCCGGCAGCGTGCAAACGGAACTGTTTGCAAGAGCATTTCCGGCAACGGATCCCGCTGTATTACCTAAACCTGACGCTATCGCGCCACGTTATCTGGCTTTGTTATGTGAAGCAGATCACGGACAAAACTGATAACACTTGATCAAAGCGATCTGTCAAATCGCTGACACCGCCCATCAAGACCTTGATTTAATTGTATTTTTTGTTGTTGGCACAAATATCGCACTTAACACTTACCACGAGTAAGGATAAGTGTTATGGAACAGCAATTACCCAACAACAGCAGTAAGCTCAGCCTGGTCGATGGCGGTCAGACCGCGCCTAAACCTGTCACCACCAGCCCGACCCTGTCGGCTGAAGATCTCGTCAGTCGTTTGCCGGGAGTTTTGCAAACCACGCTTGTCCTGGAAGAATTATTGCCGCTGTTCGAACAGCAGCTTCGCCAGGTCATGCATTTCGACAGTTTCCATTACCAGCACTTGCCACTCAACTGTCAGATCGACAGTGACAGCCAGCGCCATCACCGCTGTCATTACAAACTGGATATGAATGGTCAGTATCTGGGTGATCTGACATTGACCCGTCGGCACAAATTTACAGAAACACAAATTGCACTGCTTGAGGATCTGCTGTGTCAGTTGGTTTATCCTTTACGCAACTGCCTGCTTTATAAACAAGCACAGAACTCAGCACTGCTTGATGATCTGACCGGACTGGGTAACCGCGCAGCCTATGACAAGAGTCTGCAACGTGAGATTGATCTGGCACAGCGTCAGCAAGCTGACCTGTCTTTGATTATTTTGGATATCGATAACTTCAAAGCCATCAACGACGCGTACGGTCATAGTAGTGGTGATCGGGCATTGAAAACGCTTGCTGAAACCATCAACCAAACAATGCGTCGGAGTGATATGGCCTTCCGTTTCGGCGGCGAAGAATTTGTTTTGCTGCTCAGTAACACTGATCTGGAAGCAGCAGCCATTGTGGCAGAACGCCTTCGGCTCGCAGTGTCAGAAACACTGTGTCATGACGGTAAGCGTGGGTTTGGATTCACTGTCAGTTTGGGTGTCGCCCAACTCGATGGCGAAGAGCACGGTTACCACTTATTTGAGCGTGCCGACATGGCCTTGTACCAGGCAAAACATAGGGGTCGCAATACAGCGGTCTGCGCTCCTCCCACCCAGCAGGACTGAGCTCAACGGCCTCGAATACGAGGTCGACGTTTGGGTTTATCTTCACTGGGTGCTCTCGCTTTGCCTTTATAGGGAGAGGTCTCTGGCTTGGCAGGTTTAGCACCACGTTTATCTGCTTTCTGCGGTCTTTTCGTACTTCCCGCCGTTTTTTTGACAGAAACCGGTTTCATACCAGCCTGTTCATAAAGATAATCCAGATCACCACCTTCCAGCTTGGTCCAGTGACCGATACGCAGGTTGTTAGGCATAATAATCGGTCCGTAACGCACCCGCATCAATCGACTGACCTGAACCCCCTGACTCTCCCAGAGTCGGCGTACTTCACGGTTACGCCCTTCCTGAATGACTACATGAAACCATTTATTGGCACCTTCACCACCCGATTCCTGAATATCATTAAACTTGGCCTCACCATCATCAAGTATGACCCCATCACGAAGGGTCTGCATCATCTCCGGTGTCACCTCGCCCAGAATGCGGACCGCGTATTCACGGTCCATCTCATTGGCAGGATGCATCAGTCGGTTCGCCAGTTCACCATCGGTGGTCAGAATGATAAGACCACTGGTATTCAAATCCAGTCTACCAACACTCACCCAACGGCCCTGTTCCGGCTTGGGCAGTGATTGAAAAATGGTACGACGCCCTTCCGGGTCGCGTCGGGTACAGACCTCGCCAATCGGCTTGTTATATAAAATTACCTGCTGCGGCTGTTGCCACAGGCGTTTAGGTGATAAGGGTTTATTATCCAGACGCAGCCGGTCGCCTTCACTAATCTGATCACCCAGGCTGGCGGTTTCACCATTACGGCTGAGCCGGCCTTCTTTAATCCAGGTTTCTATCTGTCGACGTGAGCCATAACCGGCCCGAGCCAGGACTTTTTGTATACGTTCTGCCATATCAATCTACTTGTAATTAAGTCCCATCGCGACTCTGACCTCGGCCAGCGTCTCCTGTGCTACTTCTCGCGCGGCCGCTGTGCCATCGTCAATGATCCGGCGCACGTCTTCAGGATGCTGGCTGAAATCATTGGCGCGCTCACGAATCGGCCGTAGCTCGGCGCTGACAGCATCGATCAGCGGGCCTTTACAGTCGAGACAGCCAATACCCGCGCTTCGACACCCTTCCTGTACCCACTGTTTCTGATCCTCGTTGGCATAAACCTCGTGCAGTTGCCATACCGGGCAACGATCAGGATCACCCGGATCACTTCGGCGCACCCGATTGGTATCGGTCGGCATCCGTTTGATTTTCTCTGCCAGCGAATCTTCTGGTTCACGCAGGGAAATGGTGTTGCCATAAGACTTGGACATCTTCTGGCCATCAAGCCCAGGCATTTTGGAAGCCGGTGTCAACAGCGCCTTTGGCTCTGGCAGAATCACTTTACCGGCGCCCTCCAGAAAGCCGAAGAGACGCTCCATATCGCCCAGAGCCAGATTCTGCTGATTTTTCAGCAGCTCACGGGCAGTGGCCAAAGCTTCGGCATCACCCTTTTCCTGATAGGACTTGCGCAGGTTGTTATAGAGCTTGGCATTTTTCTTACCCATTTTTTTGATCGCGGCTTCGGCTTTTTCCTCGAAGTCTTTTTCACGACCATAGAGGTGATTAAAGCGACGCGCGACCTCACGGGTCAGTTCGACATGAGCAACCTGGTCTTCACCCACCGGCACCTGGCCGGCACGGTAAATCAGAATATCCGCACTCTGCAGTAACGGATAACCGAGGAAACCATAGGTCGACAGATCTTTTTCCTTGAGTTTTTCCTGCTGATCTTTATATGTCGGCACCCGCTCCAGCCAGGACAAAGGTGTCATCATTGACAACAGCAGGTGCAACTCGGCATGTTCGGGCACTTTGGACTGCAGGAACATGGAAGCCGCAGAAGGTTCAATGCCCGCAGCCAGCCAGTCAATCACCATTTCCCAGACACTGTCTTCGATAACACCGCTGTCTTCATAGTGGGTAGTCAAGGCATGCCAGTCTGCGACAAAAAAGAAGCAATCGAATTCATGCTGCAGTTTGACCCAGTTTTTCAGTACACCATGATAATGTCCCAGGTGCAGCTGCCCGGTCGGGCGCATGCCTGAAACAATTCGTCGTGACTGTAAAGCTACCGTATCCAAAGTGATCTCCCGATATTGGTCATCGAATATCTATAAAATGGTGCTGAAAATTTGTGGGGGCAACTCAAACAACCAGGCCAGGGTATTGAGCATTCCGCCCACCAGCGGCCATAAAATCAGGCCCAGCAAACCGAAAAACAGCAAGCCCAGCAGGATGAAAAAACCATAAGGCTCCAGCCGACTGACCTGCCAGCTCAAAGGCCCCGGCAACACACTGACCAGCACACGGCCTCCATCCAAAGGTGGCAGGGGCAGCAGGTTCAGCATCATCAGCATGGCATTGATCAAAATGCCGGCGACGCCCATAAACATCATGGGTTCTCCAATCACATTTCCGCTTTGGGCCAGCGCCAGCCCCAGTTTGGCTATCAGCGCCCAAAACACGGCCATGATCAGGTTGGCGGTAGGGCCGGCCAGCGCGACCCAGGCCATATGGGCCTTGGGTTTACGCAGATTCTGAAAGGTCACCGGCACCGGTTTGGCCCAGCCGAATACAATACCGCCCAGCAGTAACAGCACGCCCGGCACCAGCAGTGTGCCGATCGGATCCACATGTTTGATCGGATTCAGTGTCAACCGTCCCATCATCTGCGCGGTGCGATCGCCGAGCTTGAGGGCCACCCAGCCGTGCGCGACTTCATGCACAGTGATGGCAAACAGAACTGGAATTGCCCAGATAATAATCTTCTGGACCAGGCTGAACTCAAGCACTGATGCTTTCCTGCCCAGCCAGATAAGGCCGCAACGCAGCCGGGATAGTAATTGAGCCATCAGCCTGTTGATGGTTTTCCATTAATGCCAGCAGGGTACGGCCGACCGCGAGGCCCGAACCATTGAGTGTATGCACCAGTTCCGGCTTGCCGGTTTCCGGGTTACGCCAGCGGGCTTGCAGGCGACGCGCCTGAAAGTCGCCAAAATTACTGCAGGATGAGATCTCCCGATAGGTCTGCTGGCTGGGCAGCCAGACTTCCAGATCGTAGGTCTTGGTTGAGGAGAAACCCAGATCCCCGGTACACAGATTCACCTTGCGGTAAGGCAGTTCCAGTAGTTGCAGGATTTTTTCGGCATGGGCGGTCAGCTCTTCATGGGCCGCCTGGCTGTCCTGTGGTTTGACGATTTGTACCAGCTCTACTTTTTCGAACTGATGCTGACGAATCAGACCACGCACGTCACGACCATGCGAACCAGCTTCACTGCGGAAACAGGGTGTGTGTGCCACAAATTTCAACGGCAACGCCGCATCATCACTGATGGTATCGCGAACGATATTGGTGACCGGTACCTCGGCGGTCGGGATGAGATAAAACTCGCCATCATCAATTTTGAACAAATCCGCTTCGAACTTAGGTAACTGACCGGTGCCTTTGAGCGACTCGGCATTGACCAGGTAGGGCACATAAGTTTCGGTGTAGCCATGCTGCTCGCTGTGGGTATCCAGCATGAACTGGGTCAGTGCCCGTTGCAGTCTGGCCAGAGGCCCCTGCAGCGTGACAAAGCGGGCAGCGCTGATTTTTGCCGCCGTTTCGAAATCCATGCCGTTGAGTGCGGCACCCAGATCCACATGATCTTTGGGTTCGAAATCAAACTGACGAGGCTCACCCCAGCGCGAGACTTCTTCATTTTCAGTCTCATCCTGACCGGCAGGCACATCAGCCTGGGGCAGATTGGGAATACCCAACGCCACATCATTGAGCTTGTCCAGCACTTCAGCGAGACGGGCTTCAGCCGCTTTATGGCGATCGCCCAGATCATCAATTTCTTTCAGCAGGGGGACGATATCTTCACCGGCCGCCTTGGCTTTACCAATGTTTTTGGATCGGGTATTGCGCTCTGTCTGCAGTTCCTGCGCGTCCCGCTGCGCCTGTTTACGTTCCTCTTCCAGTTGCGCCAGTAACGCCAGGTCAAGTTCAAAACCACGGCGTTTTAATTGTACTGCAAGCTGTTCAACATCGTTTCTCAGTAACTTCGGATCTAACATCTTATTTTAAATTCCAGATTGTGCGGGCCAGCTGATAACCAATTCCGGCTTCACCAAATCTCCCAGTTTTTCAATCGTTTCCCTGACGTGATCGGGCTCATCAAAAAACTCAATGATGATGGGCAATTCGGAGGAAAGTGCTAATAGCGAGGCCTTGTGAAGACGGTGATCGCTGCCCAGTCCTGCCACCCCCTTAAATACGGTGAAGCCCCGGACACGGATATCCACCAGTCGGGAGATGATTTTATTGACGTCATCCCGGCCTTCAACCAGATAGATACGTGCCATCGTCACAGCCTGACTCATATTTGCCTTCCTATTCCCAAACCGACCCAGGTTGCCAGCAGGCAACAGCTCACGCTCAAAAACACATTCAGCACCGCCTTGGCCCAGTCACCACTCTCCATCAAAGCCAGTGTTTCCAGTGAGAATGAAGAAAAGGTGGTAAAAGCACCTAACACGCCAAATAAAATGCCCGATCTCAACTCTATTGAGCTGATTTGACGCTCAACCAGCATGATGAATAAAAAGCCCATCAGCAGCGAACCGAGCACGTTAACAGTTAATGTGCCATAGGGAAAGTCTCTGCCCATCAGGCGATGAACACTGGTAGACACCACAAAACGCAGCACGGCTCCCACCGCACCGCCGACTGCTATTGCTATCAGTTGCTGCACCTGTCCATTCCCATCGCTAAAAGCGTTAGTTTACCGCATTCAGGCATTATGCTCGCAACTGATTGGTTTGAGGCAGAAAAGACGCCTTACCACGGTTTGTTCTGAGGCGCTGATGACTGTCAGGATAAAACCGGTTTTAACTCGCCACGCTGGTAGCGTTCCACCATTGTGCTAAGCGGGATCGCTTTGATCTTGCTCGCATGACCGGCACTGCCGAATGCTTCATAGCGAGCCTGACAGATGGCCTGCATCGCGGCTGTCGATGCCTGAAGAAATTTACGCGGGTCAAACACCGGCTTGTTCTTTTCATCGGTCATAAACTGACGAATGGCGCCGGTTGAGGCCATCCGCAGATCGGTATCAATATTGACCTTGCGTACGCCCGACTTAATACCCTCGACGATTTCTTCCACCGGCACACCGTAGGTCTGACCGATATCACCGCCATGCGTATTAATAATCTTCAGCCATTCCTGTGGCACTGAGCTGGAACCGTGCATCACAAAATGCGTGTTGGGGAGTTTCTTTCTCAGCTCCCTGATACGGTCGATGGCCAGAATCTCGCCGGTTGGTGGCCGGGTAAACTTATAGGCGCCATGACTGGTGCCGATAGCGACCGCCAGGGCATCCACTTCGGTGCGTTTGACAAAGTCCACGGCTTCATCCGGATCGGTCAGCAGTTTTTCCCGATCCAGTTTGCCTTCGGCACCGTGGCCATCCTCTTCGCCCATCATGCCCGACTCCAGCGAGCCCAGGCAGCCCAGTTCACCTTCCACCGAGACGCCACATGCATGGGCCATATCGACCACTTCACGAGTGACCCGCACGTTGTATTCATATTCTGCCGGCGTTTTCATATCTTCCCGCAATGAACCATCCATCATCACCGAACTGAAGCCGGACTGAATTGATCGGGCACAGACGCCGGGGGATGCACCATGATCCTGATGCAACACAATTGGAATAGCCGGGTAGGCTTCCAGCGCAGCCAGAATCAAGTGCCGTAGAAACGGTTCACCAGCATAACTCCTGGCACCGGCACTGGCCTGCATGATGACAGGACTGTCGGCCGCCACCGCCGCCTCCATAATCGAATGCACCTGTTCCATGTTATTCACATTGAAGGATGGCACGCCGAATTCATGCTCAGCCGCATAGTCGAGTAATTGACGCAATGATATGAGAGCCATAATTTCTCTCCTCCAGAACTAATCCTTGGGCAGGGACTTTACACCTCACCGTTTACGTCTTGTTTGACGCTCACTTATACAGTTCACGACATAAACCGCGATGAGAGATACACAAGCCCTGACACTGCGTTATTCGCAGCTTTGACCATTGACCCGAGGCTCGACCATATCACCAACACGCACCAGCTTGAGCGCATTAGTGCTGCCCTGAACCTCCAAATCACCTTTTGTAATGATAACTATATCACCTTCCACAACTACGCCGCGACGCTCAAGCTCAGTAATGACCTCACGGTTAAGCGTGGCATGATCATTGTGCTCTCGTGCGAATTTGATGGGATAAACACCGCGGTAAAGGGTGACCCGCCGGGCTGTTTTTTCATGCGGGGTCAGAGCAAAAATCGGAATACCGGAACTGATGCGTGACATCCATAACACCGTAGAACCTGACTCTGTCAGTGCTGCGATAGTTTTCACATTGAGATGATTGGCCAGATACATGGCGCCCATTGCAATCGCCTCATCCATCTGCTCGAAGCTGGAATCTATCCGGTGGCGGGAAACGCGAATTTCCCGCTCCTGTTCTGCCTGCAGGCAAATCCGGTGCATTGCGGCTATGGTTTTAATCGGATTTTTGCCCACTGCGGTTTCCCCGGAGAGCATCACCGCATCAGTGCCATCCAGCACGGCATTGGCGACATCGAAGACCTCGGCACGGGTGGGGATGGGATTCAGGATCATCGATTCCATCATCTGGGTCGCGGTGATCGTGACCCGGTTCATACGGCGGGCCAAGCTGATTATGCGTTTCTGAATCGGTGGCAGGGCAGCATCCCCCATTTCCACCCCGAGATCCCCCCTGGCCACCATAATCGCATCAGCAGCTTCAATGATCTCCTCGATCGCATCAAGCGCTTCGGCCCGTTCTATTTTGGCGACAATAGCCGCATGGCCACCCGCTTCATGCAATAGGCGCCGGGCTTCGTGAATATCCTCTGCAGAACGGGGGAAAGACACCGCAAGATAATCCGCCTCCATCCGCGCCGCAGTAACGATATCCTGGCGATCTTTGCCAGTCAGGGCTGCTGCTGATAAACCGCCGCCCTGGCGGTTAATGCCCTTGTTGTTAGATAAAGGCCCGCCGGTGATGACACGGGTCATGATGCGACGGTCATTGACGCCCTCGACCCGTAACACAATACGACCGTCATCCAGCAACAGGATATCGCCGTCACTGACATCGTCCGGCAGGGCTTTGTAATCAATCCCGACCTGATAATCATCACCATCCTGGCTGCCAAGATCCGCATCGAGGACGAAGCTGGACCCCTCTTTTAGCACGATTGGCCCGTCTTTAAAGCGGGCGATACGAATTTTGGGTCCTTGCAGATCAGCGAGAATGCCAACCGGCTTGTGACAAATGCGGGCGCGCTCACGCACCCGCTCGGCCAGTTGAATATGATCAGCCGGGTCACCATGCGAGAAATTGAGCCTGACCACATTCATGCCGGCTTCGAACATGGCATCCAGGGTTTCGGGCCGTTGTGTGGCCGGCCCCAGAGTCGCAACAATTTTTGTTCGTCTAATGGCCGTCACATCAACTCCTTGTCAGTTAGCTGGATTCGGCGGCACGCTGCTCCAGAATTTCAACGGCAGGCAGGGTTTTACCCTCCAGGAACTCGAGGAAAGCACCCCCACCCGTAGAAATGTAAGAAATATCATCACAGATTTTGTATTTGGCTACCGCTGCCAGTGTGTCGCCGCCGCCGGCGATAGAAAAGGCGTCAGATTCGGCAATCGCCATTGCGATTTCTTTGGTGCCTTCACCGAACTGGTTGAATTCAAAAACGCCAACCGGCCCGTTCCAGACGATGGTACCCGCATTTTTGAGGATATCGGCCAGCGTCGCTGCTGTTTTGGGACCGATATCGAAGATCATATCATCATCCTGCACTTCTTCGACTTTCTTGGTTTCCGCTTCAGCATTTTCAGCGAACTTTTTCCCGCAGACTACATCGGTCGGGACCGGAATATCTCCGCCACGGGCCTGGGCGTCAGCGCGCAGTTTACGACAGGTATCCAGAAACTCATCTTCATAGAGTGAGTTACCTACATTGAAGCCTTCCGCAGCGATAAAGGTATTGGCAATACCACCACCGACAATCAACTGGTCCACCTTGGTAGACAGACTCTCCAGCACACTGAGCTTGGTCGATACCTTGGAGCCACCGACAATCGCCACCATAGGCCGGGCCGGATTATCCAATGCTTTACCCAGGGCTTCCAGCTCTGCCGCCAGCAATGGGCCGGCGCAGGCGATGGGCGCATATTTCGCCACGCCGTGGGTCGAGGCCTGAGCGCGGTGAGCCGTACCGAAAGCATCCATCACAAACACATCACACATCTGCGCCATGCGTTTTGATAAAGCTTCGTCGTTTTTCTTTTCACCCATGTTAAAGCGCACGTTTTCGCACAGTACAACTTCGCCCGGCTCGACCGGGATAAAGTCAGGCTCCAGCCAGTTCTGCTCAAGCCTGACCGGCTGTTCCAGCAGGGCTGATAGATAATTCGCCACCGGTGCCATCGAATACTGATGCACATATTCACCTTCAGTCGGCCGTCCCAGATGCGACATAATCATGACGCGGGCGCCTTTTTCCAGCGCCAGTTTGATGGTGGGCAACGAAGCATGAATACGGGTACCGTCAGCGACCACGCCTTTTTTCAGCGGCACATTCAGATCCTGGCGAATCAAGACGCGTTTACCGGCCAGGTCCAAATCAGCCATTTTGATTACGGACATGAAATTTCCCTCTCGAAATTTTTCGTTTTTCCCCAGTATAGTGGTCTTCGCCACTGTTTTGGGCATAAAAAAGGCCTCCCGCTGAGCAGGAAGCCTTGATGGGTCAACCTATCTGTGTCGACTTAGCCGGCCACATGTTGCACAAGGCGCATCATGTTGCAGGTATAACCGTATTCATTGTCATACCAGGCGACGACTTTGATAAAAGTGCCGTCCAGCGCAATACCGGCGCCGGCATCAAAAATCGATGGTGCGGTACAGCCTCTGAAATCGGTAGAGACCACGCTTTCATCGGTGTAAGCCAGAACACCCTTCAATTCGCCGCTGGACGCACCACGCATGGCCTGGCAGATGGCTTCATAATCCGCGTCTTTTTCCAGTTCCACGGTTAGGTCCACCACAGATACATCCGAGGTTGGCACACGGAATGCCATACCTGTAAGTTTGCCGTTCAGATCCGGCAATACCTTGCCGACAGCTTTGGCGGCACCGGTAGAAGAAGGAATGATATTTTCCAGAATGCCGCGGCCACCTCGCCAGTCTTTCATGGAGGGGCCATCCACCGTTTTCTGTGTCGCTGTGGCAGCATGCACGGTGGTCATCAGACCCCGTTTGATACCAAAGCTGTCATGCAGCACTTTGGAGACCGGTGCCAGTGCATTGGTCGTGCATGAAGCCGCTGAAACAATGGCTTCGCCCTGATAGCTTTTGTGGTTCACGCCGAAGACAAACATCGGCGTGTGATCTTTCGACGGGGCCGATTGCACGACTTTTTTGGCACCGGCATCTATATGCGCCTGACAGCTTTCTTCAGTCAGGAAAAAACCGGTGCATTCAATCACCAGTTCTGCACCGACTTCATCCCACTTCAGATCAGCCGGATTGCGCTCGGCAGTCACTCGGATGGTTTTACCGTTGACGACCAGGTGACCATCTTTGACTTCAACCTGACCATCAAAGCGACCATGGACTGAGTCATATTTGAGCATGTAAGCAAGATATTCCGGATCCAATAAGTCATTAATTGCGACCACTTCGATATCTTTGAAGTCTTTGACTGCAGCCCGGAACGCCATCCGGCCGATACGGCCAAAACCGTTAATACCGACTTTAATCGTCATGCTGTTTCCTCTCTGGATTCAATTTGTCTAAAAACTAAAAACTTGTGGACAAGGATCTACTTTTTAGACTTTAAAGTGTCAGGCGAAAAAAAACCAGCGGGCCAAAGCCCGCTGGTCATTTTTTGTGCGATTAAATAAGCCCTTACAGGGTTTCTTTAACCGTTTTAACCACGTTGTCGACAGTGAAGCCGAAGTACTTGAACAGATCGCCACCCGGTGCAGATTCACCGAAGGTGTCGATACCGACAGTACCGCCTTCCAGACCGACATATTTACGCCAGAAGTCAGTGACACCAGCTTCAACAGAAACGCGTTTGACGCCTGGTGTCAGGACGCTGTCTTTGTAAGCTTGGTCCTGACGATCAAAGACGTTGGTTGAAGGCATGGAAACAACGCGAGCTTTGATACCTTCGCCTTTCAGTGCTTCTTGAGACTGCAGAGCCAGATCCAGTTCAGAACCGGTCGCAATCAGAATCACATCAGCGTTGCCGCCGTCTGCTTCAGAGATGACATAGCCACCTTTACGAATCGCTTCGAAGTCAGCTGTATCGTGAGTACGGCCAGGGACACCCTGACGGCTCAGAACCAGGCTGGTAGGACCATCCATACGCTCAACAGCTGCAACCCAGGCAACCGCTACTTCGGTTGAGTCACCCGGACGCCATACATCCATGTTCGGGATGTAACGCAGGCCGGCAGATTGCTCGATAGGTTGGTGAGTCGGGCCGTCTTCACCCTGACCGATAGAGTCATGAGTCAGGACAGCAACGGTACGCTGCTTCATCAGTGCCGCCATACGCAGGGCGTTTTTGGCGTAGTCAGAGAACATGTGGAAAGTACCACCGTAAGGCAGCAGACCACCATGCAGTGCCATACCGTTCATGATGGCAAACATACCGAATTCACGAACACCGTAAGAGATGTAGTTACCAGGCTCTTTACCGGAAACATGCTTGAAGCTTGGGCAGCTTGTCAGGTTTGAACCAGTCAGGTCGGCAGAACCGCCCAGGAATTCCGGCAGCGTTGGTGCCAGTGCAGTAATGACATTTTGTGACGCTTTACGAGTCGCTACTTTTTCAGCTTTCTCGTTGGTTTCAGCAATCATCTTGTCAGTGACTTCTTTCCAGTTTGCTGGCAGTTCACCGGCCATACGACGTTTGAACTCAGCAGCCAGTTCAGGGTATTCCTTCTCGTAGGCAGCGAATTTTTCGTTCCAGGCGGCTTCTGCTTCAGCACCTTTGGCTTTGGCATCCCAACCTTCGTAAACGTCTTCAGGAATCACAAATGGCTCGTAGTCCCAACCCAGTTCTTTACGGGTCAGTGCCACTTCTTCTTCACCCAGGGCCGCACCGTGACAGTCATGGCTGGCGCATTTGTTTGGTGAACCATAACCAATGATGGTTTTACAGCAGATCAGTGACGGCTTGTCAGTGACTTTCTTCGCTTCTTCGATGGCTTTGTTGATAGCGTCAGCATCGTGACCGTCAACAGCTTGTACATGCCAGCCGTAAGCTTCAAAACGCTTGGCAGTGTCATCGGTGTACCAGCCATCGATATGACCGTCGATAGAGATGTTGTTGTCATCCCAGAATGCGATCAGGTTACCCAGACCCCAGGTACCGGCCAGCGCACAGGCTTCGTGAGAAACGCCTTCCATCAGGCAGCCGTCGCCCATGAACACATAGGTGTGGTGGTTGACGATGTCGTGACCTGGTTTGTTGAATTGATCCGCCATCAGTTTTTCAGCCATGGCAAAACCGACACCGTTGGTGATGCCCTGACCCAGCGGACCAGTGGTGGTTTCAACGCCCGGCGCATAACCGTATTCAGGGTGACCGGCACATTGAGAGTGCAGCTGACGGAATGTTTTGATTGAATCCATTGGCAGGTCGTAACCGGTCAGGTGCAGCAATGAATAAATCAACATAGAGCCGTGGCCGTTAGACAGGATAAAGCGATCACGGTCAGCCCATTTCGGGTTGTTAGGATTGTGCTTCAGGTGGTCGTTCCACAGGACTTCGGCGATATCCGCCATACCCATAGGCGCACCCGGGTGACCAGAATTCGCCTTTTGTACTGCATCCATACTCAGAGCACGGATTGCATTAGCTAAATGTCTACGTGTAGCCATTTTCTACATTCTCCTATTAAAAAAAATTAAGCCGCCCGCCATTTGATCGAGCAGCCCATACTCGGTATCTGATTTTCCGGGCCATGGCCTGTTTCAGCGACCTGCTTCATTGCTTCAAACAGGTCCCGTCGTACATCAGGATCGGCAGCCTGTTTACGGCTGGCATCCAGACGACCACGGTATTGCAATTCCAGGTCTTTGTTATAGCCAAAGAAATCAGGCGTGCAGACTGCCCCGTAAGCCTGGGCGACCTGCTGCGATTCATCATATAAATAAGGAAAGGAAAACCCTTGCTGCTTCGCAAGCTTTTTCATGTTATCGAACGAGTCTTCCGGGTATTCTTCTACATCATTGGCCATGATGGCAACTGCGTTGATGCCGTATTGCTTGAGCTCATTGGTATCGCGGACCAGTCTGTCAATCACGGCCTGTACGTAAGGACAGTGATTGCAGATGAACATAATCAGCAGACCATTTTCACCGCGACAGTCATCCAGCGTCCAGATTTCGCCATCGGTACCCGGCAGCGAAAAATCAATGGCTGGCTGACCGAAGTCACAAACTGGTGTTTCTAAAGCCATAAACGCTCACTTCAGTTGCATTTTCTCGCAGTTTCAGGTGAATAATTTTACGCATGAAACCCATTCGGAGTTCTGCATATTACCAGACAATTTCGAGAATGCGAAATCAGGCATTAACATGAGCACAACAAGCGCAGGTACTTGTATCCGGTCAAAAAACCCCGACTCAATCCACCCCGGCGCGAAGGGCAGATTCGGTCCTGAAGGCGATGCTTTGGGTCAGCAAAAAATAATCAGCTCAAGCATAATAGGTCCTTATGCGAATTAACTGCCCTGACAGTGACAAGGTGACAGGCTGGAAACGGATTACCAGAAATTCTCGCCCGTCTGCGCCAGACTCAACTGAGCGCTGATTACCACCCGGACAGCTGAATTATTTATGGCCCGAAAAAAAACCTCTCAAACTGCCAAGCGAAAACCGATGAAACGCCGCAGCCGAAGCACGTCCCGTAAAAACCATCGGGGTTTTATCAGTAAATCCTCACTGTTTAAGATCCTGTTTACTCTGCTGGTCCTGATGGGCTTGTTATTGCTGTTTCTCGATGTACAGATCCGACACCAGTTTGAAGGCAAGCGCTGGGCCGTTCCGGCTAAGGTGTTCGCAAGGCCGCTTGAGCTTTATGCAGGCTCACCGCTGTCACTCAAGGATTTGAAAATTGAACTGCGTGGCCTCGGTTATCAATTTGTCAGCAAAGCATCACAGCCCGGACAAGCAGCGTTTTCATCATCCCGTGCCATCATCGCGACCCGTGGTTTTAATTTTACAGATGGCAATGAGCCGGCCCGTCGTCTGGTTCTCGACTTTAATAGCCAGGGGCTCTCAACTATCAGCGATTATCAGGGCAATGAACTCGCCCTGGTTCGGCTCGAACCGGTCCTCATCGGTGGTATTTATCCCCTTAATAACGAAGACCGGGATCTGATTCAGCTTGAAGATGCCCCGTCTGCTTTGATTGATGCCCTCATCGCCATTGAGGACCGTGACTTTTACGATCATCACGGCATTTCCCCCAAGGGCATCGCCCGTGCCATGGTCGCCAATATCAAGGCCGGCGGGTTTGTGCAGGGCGGCAGCACACTCACTCAGCAGCTGATTAAAAATTTCTATCTGACTTCTGACCGGACGCTGATCCGTAAGCTGCTGGAAATGCCCATGGCCATGCTGCTGGAGCTGCATTACAGCAAGGATGAAATCCTGGAAGCCTATCTGAATGAGGTCTACCTGGGTCAGGATGGCGCGCGTGCCATTCATGGTTTCGGGCTGGGTGCTCACTACTTTTTTGCCCAACCAATCCAGGAGCTCAAGCTGCATCAAGTGGCCTTACTGGCCGGTATGGTCAAAGGGCCCTCATATTATGACCCCCGCCGTCACCCTCAGCGAGCTAAACAGCGGCGGGATCTGGTGCTGCGGGTACTCAGGGATCAGGGCGAAATTACCCAGGAACAATATCAGCAGGCGACCACGGCTGATCTGGATGTGGTCAAAAAAGGCACCCTGCTTAAAGAGGCCTACCCGGCCTTTCTGGATCTGGTGAAACGCCAGCTCAGACGGCATTACCGCGACGAGGATCTCAGCTCTGAGGGCCTACGTGTCTTCACCAGCCTGGATCCTATCGTGCAGAAAGAAGCCGAGCTGGCACTGACTCAAACCATCGCTCAGCTGGAGCAGGGTTACCAGGGCGTCAACAAACTGCAGGGCAGCATGGTGGTGACTGATCCACAAACAGGTGAAGTCTTGTCGGTCATCGGTGACCGCAATACCCGCTATAAAGGCTTTAACCGCGCACTCGACGCCAGGCGGCCTATCGGCTCACTGGTCAAGCCGGCTGTCTATCTGACTGCGCTGGAGCAGGGATACACCCTGAGTTCACATTTGGATGACTCTCCTTATTCGCTGCCGCAGCCCAACGGCCAGACCTGGAAGCCGCAGAATTTTGATAAGCAGTCTCACAATAACGTCACGCTGATTGAAGGATTGACCCAGTCGTATAATATTTCCACCGCCAGACTGGGTATGGAACTGGGCCTTGATAAAGTCATCGATACGATGATCAGACTGGGTGTCAGGCGCGATTTGGATCCATATCCCTCTTTGTTACTTGGCGCACAGGGTCTGTCACCGCTGGAAGTTGCCACAATGTATCAGACTATCGCTGCCAACGGTTTCCAGATGCCGGCCAGGGCGATTCGCACGGTCACCGACAGTAACGGCAATGCCTTGTCGAGTTATCCCTTCCAGCTTAAGCAGACCGTCGCGGCAGAAGATATCTATCTGCTACAGACCGCAATGCAGGAAGTGGCCCGTAGCGGCACCGCGGCCAGCATCTACCGCAGCTTACCGGGCAGTATCCGTGTCGCCGGCAAGACCGGCACATCGGATGACCAGCGT
Organism: uncultured Methylophaga sp.; assembly: GCA_965229455.1. Classification (GTDB taxonomy): domain Bacteria; phylum Pseudomonadota; class Gammaproteobacteria; order Nitrosococcales; family Methylophagaceae; genus Methylophaga. The sequence continues at coordinate 380,311 of OZ245877.1, read as the reverse complement.
GACAGCTGGTTTGCCGGTTTCAGTAATAACCGCCTCGCCGTAGTCTGGCTGGGCCAGGATGATAATTCGCCGCTGCCATTTACCGGCTCTGGGGGCGCGCTGCGCGCCTGGACGCAGTTTATGGCCAGTCAGCCACTGGAGAGTTTCCACGCACCGACACCGGAAAACATTGAATGGCTGTGGGTGAATGAGGACAATGGTTACTTATCCGCTGCACAATGTGAAGATACCCGGCAGTTGCCGTTTATTCGTGGCACGGCACCACAACAGACAGCGGAATGTTATCTCAAGGCAGATGAGCAGGACGATCCCGTCAGCCGCTCAATTGACTGGATAAAGGACTGGTTTCGCTAAGGAATGATTATGCGCTTATCCACACCCCGCCTGCTAATGACAGGTGTTTTTGTTGCGATGATGGCAGGTTGTAGCATAGCGCCATCACAAGCACCCAGAGCGCCGGTGGAAGACCGGGGCACTGAGGCCGAAGCGAGGCCATCGCCCAGACCGGCGCCGCAGGCGCCTCCCTCAGAAGCGGCTGTCGCGACACCCTTACCTGATTCCGGTCCGGCTGCGACACCGAGCCCTTCACCGGCACCGGCGCCACAACCGCAAAATCAACAAAGTCCCGCCGTGTTGGCGCTGCTCAGCAATGCTGAACAATCTCGTGATGCCGGTGATTACCGCGCCGCACAAGGCAGCCTGCAGCGCGCACAGCGTATTGCACCCAGAGATCCGGAAGTTTACTACTCGCTGGCTGTGACCCATATGGAGCTGGAAGATTTTGCTCTGGCCGAGCAGGTAGCCCTGAAGGGCGTCTCGCTGGCGCAGGGCAATACTTCTCAGCTGCGCCGGTTGTGGCAGTTACTTGCCAAGATCCGCCTACGTGCCGGTGATCCGGAAGGCTCGCGTCAGGCAGAGTTAAAAGCAGGTCAATATTAATCCGTCTGATTGACTAGCTCTGAACGTAGTTGCTGCTGCAAGGTGGGATAAGCAGCCAACTGATTGCTGATGCCAGTGATATCGAATATCTCGACTTTCTGCAGCAAGGCTTCTGCATACTCGATGACCGGGCGGAACTGTAACGCTTCGCCCGCCTCAAGCAAACGCTGGCCAAAGCGCTGAATAGCACCTATGTTGTTACCTGACTTAATCTGTTCCCAGCTTGCAGCAAAACCTTCCAGTTGTTCGATCATCTGACCCAGATCAGCACGTTCCGCATCGGACAGAGAGATTTCAGCCTCTGCAACAGCAAGGGACTCGGTCATTTGGTGAGGCAAAAAGCGGGCGAGCGACGCCAACAGGGCACTGTGCTTAACCGGCTTACGAACATAGTCATCGAAATCGGATTTTTGTATCCGTTCAAAATCTTCTTTCATCACCGACGCAGTCAGAGCGATGATGGGAATATCACGTTCTGCCTTGATTCTGGCAGCGGCTTCATAACCACTCATCACCGGCATTCTCAGGTCCATCAGAATCAGATCGACCGGCTCTGTCTCGAGTAGCTCAATGGCATTGAGACCGTTGCTGGCTTCAATAATCCGGAGTGAGCTATCCCTGAAATTCTCACGCAGCAGTTGCCGATTATTGGCAACATCATCCACCACCATGATCGTCGCCGGCAGGAACTCCAGGCTCAGGTCACCGGCTTGTATTTGTTCATCACGCTCACTGGCGGCGATGCTGGCGACATCAACCTGATTGAGCGTGACCGTAAAGGTTGAGCCGACCTCAGGCTGACTACTGACCGTCAGCTCGCCGCCCATCAGCTTGACCAGCCTGCTGCTGATTGCCAGGCCCAGGCCGGTACCGCCAAAGCGGCTCAGATCATGACTGCTGGTCTGGTTGAATTCATCAAATATCGTATCCAGGTCCGCTCGCGCTATGCCGATGCCCGTGTCTTCAACATCGATTTTGAGATTCAGGCGACTGAGAACACTGTCCTCTTCCTCGGTATAAGCCCGCAACTTGACATAGCCTGACTCGGTGAACTTGACGGCATTCCCCATTAAGTTAAGCAGTACCTGCCTCAACCTGACCGTGTCCAGCATCAGACTTTCAGGAATACTCGGCGCCACCTCCAACAGCATGTTCACGTCTTTCTGCCTCAGACTCAGGGCAAAGATATTGGCTACTTCCCGGAACAAATCATGCGGATTAGCCGGCGATTTATCAATGTCCAGTTTACCCGCCTCTATTTTCGATAAATCGAGAATATCGTTAATCAGCAACAGCAGATCTTTACCTGCCGATTGAATTGTATCGGCATACTTTTTCAGACCCGGCTCAGTCAGGCGGGCACTTAACAACTCGGTAAAGCCCATAATCGCATTCATCGGTGTGCGTATCTCATGGCTCATATTGGCCAGAAAGGCTGATTTCGCCTTATTTGCTACCTCGGCCCTGTCCCTGGCTTCGCGCAAAGCCTGCTCCATCTCCAGACGCTCCGTGATATCGACAGCAATCGACAATAAGGCATTTTGTTTGTGGTACTGAATCGGAATCATCGACACCATCATCGAATGTACCTGGCCGTCCAGGCCCTTGAAAGCCACAATTTTCTGTTCGACGTACCCCTTCTCCCGAATTTCCGCCATCAAGGCATCACGCTGTGATTTATCCTGATAAAAATCCAGCATATTGTAGTTATTCAGTTCTTCAGGTGTCAGTTTGTAATCCCTTAACGCCTGCGGATTGACTGTAAATATCTTGCCGTCATAACCGGTAACCGCCACCTGCAAGGGGATATAATCGAGCAGCGTCTGGGTCTGTGCCTCAGCCTCTTTACGCAAACGCACCTCTTTTGCCAGTTTGCGGTTCCAGTACAGGATCACTGCGGCCAGTAACAGGAACACCAGCAGGATCCGTCCAATCAAGCCATAATCAATCCGCGAAACAAATTTATGTCTCCCCCACGCATCGAGGATCATCTGTTTCTCTGCCTGACTGATATCTGCCAGTGCACGATTAAATAAGGACACCAGTGGGGCTTTATCAGGCTGGATGCCGAAGGCCAGCTTGGTACTGAAGCCGGTTTCTCCCACGATCCGGATGTTATTGATGCCCATTTCTGAAATGTGGTAGCTGGCTTGTGCCAGTGTCGCCAGTAGTGCGTCCACTCTGCCGGTCGACACCGCGGTCAAACCATCCTGAATTGACGTCACTTCGGTCAATACGATGTCGGGGTAAGCTTTACGAATGGCAGGCACATAACCGTAATCCCGGATCACTGCAATATCCTGGTCGCGAATCGAATCAATGCTGTCTACATAATTTTCGCGGTTGGACATGACAATGACCACCGGGCTGGACAAGTAGGACTGAGTGAATGCTAACGCCTCTGTAAGCGTCGAATCACTGGTTTCCGACAGGACATCAATCGTCCCGTTACGGGCCATCGCCACGGTTTCTGACCAACTCTCGGTCGGGACATAGACAATCTCCAGCCCGAGTTTTTGGGCGATCAGCTTGAGGTGCTCGGCTACGATGCCGATGTAGTTACCGTCGCTGTCGAAGGCTTCATAAGGCAACCAGTTGGGATCACCACCGAAACGAATACTTGGATTCGCGGCCAACCAGTCCCTGTCGGTCTGAGACAGCGTGAGTCCGGGACTACTGATTATCGAACGCTGTTTGAACCATCTTTCATGAATAGCGCGTTTTTCACTGATAGTAATGGCATCCAGCCCTTTCTGAATAATTGAGGCCAGGATCGGATCCGTTTTACGGGTTGCCATATGGATATATCGGCTCCCCAGTTCCCGTGTCGAACGCCACGGCTGAATCGTTGTAATAGCCTGTTTATCCAGGGCGTGGACCATCACTGCATAGGTTTCGAACAATAATTCGGCACGCCCCTCGAGCACGGCATCTACCGCACTGCCCAGTGTGTCGACCTCAACGAGCTCGAGCTCAGGGAAATGGGTTTCGATCACCTGGATATGCGCATCATCCCTGGGCACCGCAACGCGCAGGCCCTCAAGCGATTGCAACGAATCGGGATCGAGATCAGTGCGGATGAAAAAATAATCCAGCGTCTCGTGATAGGACCGGCTGAATTGCATGAACTTGAGTCGTGCCGGCGTCTTATAAACGGCCGGCAGCAGATCGATTTGCCCGCGCCGAAATCGTTCCAGGTTCTGCCACCAGTAGCCGGTCTGATAGCTGAATTTGAGCCCGGTTTTTTCCGCGATTAAATCCAGGTAGTCACGGCTGACGCCCTGGTACTGGCCCTGTTGGTTGATGAAGTCGAAAGGCGCCCAGTCGAGTCCCGCCCCCACCAACACCGCCTGATTGGTTTGCAGCCAGCGTTGTTCATCGGCGCTGAGTGATACGCTCATGCGGGATTGATAGCTGGGAACATCAGCCCACAACGGTGTACTCAGTAATCCTGCCAGCAACCACACCATGCATCGCAAAAGCCCGGATATGAAGCTCCAGCATCGGTATGGGATGGTCGGGATGAGAGTCACGTTAACTGAGCGATGTCGAGAAACTTATCCACATTGTCAGTGAACAGGTCCACCAGTTCCGGGTCGAAATGACTACCACGGTTAGCGACAATGAAATCCACCGCTTCATGCGGTTCCCATGCCTCTTTGTAGCAGCGCTTGTGAGTCAGCGCGTCAAACACATCGGCCAGGGCGACGATGCGGCCGTAGATATGAATATCTGACCCTTTAAGCGCTCGCGGATAGCCTTTGCCATCCCAGCGTTCATGATGCTGATGGGCAATGATCGCCGCCGCCTGAATCAGACGACGTTTTGAGCCCGACATCAGCCGATAGGCATTGCTGGTATGTTGCTTCATCATCTCAAATTCTTCCGGTGACAACCGTCCCGGCTTGTGCAGGATTTCATGGGGCACAGTCATCTTACCGATATCATGCATGGGTGAAGCATGATAAAGCGTATCGGCGTCAGCCTCGGTCAGACTGGGATGCAACATAGCGAGAAGAGAGGAAATTTCAGACACCCGGCGGATATGTTTACCGGTCTCGTCGGAGGTGGATTCCATCAGTTCGGTCAGTAACCAGATCAGCTCCTTCTGGCTGTCTTCCAGCTCTGACAATAAGCGAGCCTGGGCGAAGCGTGATTTGGTCTCAAGATCAATATTCTGCTGTTCCAGCCATTTCCGCGTCTGAAACAACTGAATATGAGCCCTGACCCTGGCCAGTAACTCGGCGCCATGAAAAGGCTTGGTGACATAATCAACACCGCCCACCTCAAAAGCACTGGCTATGGAATCGACATCGGTACGCGCAGTCAGGAAAATAATGGGCACATCGCGCCAGGCTGGCATCGCTTTGATCTGACGGCTGACTTCAAAACCATCCATGCCAGGCATCATGATATCGAGCAGAATCAGATCAAATTCGGCCCCGTCGGCTTGCAGCATGGATAAGGCCTTGGGACCATCGGTGGCAAATGAGAAGTCGTAATTATCCTCACGCAGCAAATTCATTGCTACCTGAATATTGTCGGTAACATCATCGACAATCAGAATGTTTGCTGCCGTTGTCATGTCCATTCCCTAGCACATTTGACTTCCGATTATATAAGTACAAAATCCATTCTGTACAACCGGAATAACAGCTTAGCGCTCGGGGAGCCCGAAAACGGCGAATTCGGGCGTCTCCGTCAGAGGCTCAGTCTTTAAGCCCCAGCACATCCTGCATATCAAACAGACCATTGTTGTGTTGCATCAACCATTTGGAAGCACGCATGGCGCCGAAGGCAAAGGTCATACGACTGGAGGCTTTGTGGGTGATTTCGACACGCTCACCCTCACCGGCAAACATCACCGTGTGATCACCGACAATGTCACCGGCACGCACCGTGGCAAACCCAATGGTATTGCGGTCACGCTCACCGGTGCGACCTTCGCGGCCATAAACTGCACATTGCTTCAGATCACGTCCCAGGGCATCAGCCACGACCTCACCCATTCGCAGAGCGGTTCCGGAAGGGGCATCCACTTTATGACGATGATGCGCCTCAACAATTTCAATATCAACCTCATCACCCAGCACGCGCGCCGCCAGATCCAGCAATTTCAATGACAGATTAACGCCGACACTCATATTCGGTGCCAAAATGACCGATACCTTCTCAGCCGCCTCACTGATGGCCTGTTTCTGCGCGTCATCAAACCCCGTGGTGCCGATGACCGGCCGACAGTGATTGGCAACGCAATGCGGCAACAGGGCCATGGTGACTTCCGGAAGCGTGAAATCAATGACGATATCGGAGACTTTGGTGGCCGCATCAACATCACTGCTCAAAGCGACATTGAGTTTGCCGACCCCGGCCACTTCACCGGCATCAGCACCGATCAGTGAAGAATCAGCCCGATCGATCGCTGCACTCAGTTCCAGACCATCGGTTTGCTCAACGGCCTGAATCAGACAACGGCCCATACGGCCGGCGGCACCATTGATCGCAATCTTGATTGTCATTTAACTTCCTTTCTTTGTTTACGCACATTACCCGGGGATAGACTTGAACAGCTACCCCGGCTGACGGTGCGATTCAATGCAGAGAGTATCTCCAGCTTGAACCATTACCGCAAGCGGATTGGTATTCATTCAAAAAAGCGCTTCACGGCATCCAGCCAGGATGAATGTTTAGGGCTGTGTTTTTCACCGCCGCCCTGGATATCCTTCTCAAACTGTTCCAGCAGTTCTTTTTGCTTCTTAGACAGCTTCACCGGCGTTTCAATAATCACGCGACACAACAGATCACCTGTTGGCCCACCACGCACCGAGGTCACGCCCTTGCCACGCATTCGGAACTGCTGACCGGTCTGAGTGCCTTCCGGAATTTTGAGGCTGGCCTTGCCTTCCAGTGTCGGGACTTCCACCTCACCGCCCAGGGCCGCAGTGACAAAACTCAACGGCACATCACAGAACAGATTGGTGCCATCACGTGTGAACACATCATGACGCTGCACCGCGACCTCAACAAACAGGTCACCGGCAGGCGCACCGTGAAGTCCCGCTTCCCCTTCGCCCTGCAGGCGGATGCGGTCACCGGTATCGACACCGGCCGGCACTTTAACAGACAGGGTTTTGTGTTCCTGCACCAGCCCTTCTCCGTGGCAATCCGGACAGGGATCTTTGATCATCTTGCCGGTGCCGCGACAATGCGGGCAGGCCTGCTGCATGGTGAAAAAGCCCTGCTGAATACGAACCTGACCATGACCGCCACAGGTGGTACAGGTGACCGGTTCGGTGCCTTTCCTGGCACCGCTGCCATCACAGGTTTCACATTCAACATTGACCGGAATCCGGATCTTGGCCGTGGTACCCGCCACAGCTTCCTCCAGCGACAATTCCAGCCGATAGCGCAGATCGGCGCCACGGAAAGCCTGTTGGCGGCCACCACCAGCACCAAAAATATCGTTAAAGACATCACCGAAGATATCGCTGAAGCCACCCGCACCGCCACGGCCGAAACCACCGCCCATGGACTGGTCAACGCCTTCGTGCCCGAACTGATCATAAGCCGCACGCTTCTGGCTGTCGGCTAATATTTCATAAGCTTCCTTCGCTTCTTTGAACTTGGTTTCGGCTTCAGCATCATCCGGATTACGGTCCGGGTGATACTTCATCGCCATACGACGATAGGCTTTTTTGATTTCGGCCTCGGTCGCCGTTCGCGAGATACCTAAAATCTCGTAATAGTCTCTTCTGGCCATGCTTCTTGTTTTCCCCAAAACAACAAAACAGGCGCCAGTCTGACCTGACGCCTGTTTGCTTTGTTAGTCCTGTCCGTCAGCAGTGATGTTTACGCGGGTAGACACGCTATTCTCCCCTTCACCCCGACGGACTTGCAGGATTACTTCTTCTTGTCGTCGTCGACTTCTTCGAACTCGGCATCGACTACATCGTCACCGGACTGCGCATCATCCGCTGCGCCTTCACCGGCACCGGCTTCTGCATTCTCAGCATAAGCACGTTCAGCCAGTTTGGCAGAGGCTTCACTCAGCGCATTGGTCTTGGCTTCAATATCGTCTTTGTCTTCGCCCTTGATCGCTTCCTGCAGCGCTTCAACCGCAGCTTCGATGTTCGCCTTTTCGTCGGCTTCGACTTTATCGCCCAGATCTTTGAGTGACTTGGTCGTGGCGTGAATCAAGGCATCAGCCTGGTTACGCGCTGTCACCAGCTCATGGAATTTCTTATCTTCCTCAGCGTGGGCTTCAGCATCTTTCACCATTTGCTCAACTTCATCATCACTCAGACCGCTGGAAGCCTTGATCACAATCGACTGTTCCTTACCGGTCGCCTTATCTTTGGCAGACACATGCAGGATGCCGTTGGCGTCGATATTGAAGGTCACTTCAATCTGCGGTACTCCACGCGGTGCCGGCGGAATATCGGCGAGGTCAAAACGGCCCAGGGATTTGTTGGCTGAGGCCATTTCACGCTCACCCTGCAGCACATGAATGGTCACGGCAGGCTGATTGTCTTCAGCCGTTGAGAACACCTGATTCGCCTTGGTAGGAATGGTGGTGTTTTTCTCAACCAGTTTGGTCATCACACCACCCATAGTTTCGATACCCAGGCTCAGCGGGGTGACGTCCAGCAGCAGTACGTCTTTGACATCACCAGCCAGAACCGCAGCCTGGATAGAAGCACCCAGCGCGACCGCTTCGTCTGGATTGACGTCTTTACGCGGCTCTTTGCCAAACATCTCCTTAACCGCTTCCTGTACTTTCGGCATCCGGGTCTGACCACCGACCAGAATGACATCGTCGATTTGCGAGGTCGACAGACCGGCGTCTTTCAATGCCATTTTGCAGGGTTCCATACTGCGGCTAATCAGGTCTTCAACCAGTGACTCCAGTTTGGCACGGGTCAGGCGCAGTTCCATATGTTTGGGACCGCTTTGATCGGCCGTGATGTAGGGCAGGTTGATATCGGTCTGCTGGCTGGAAGACAGCTCGATCTTGGCTTTTTCCGCCGCATCTTTGAGACGTTGCAGCGCCAGTGGGTCTTTACCCAGATCAACGCCCTGATCTTTCTTGAACTCATCAACGAGATAATCGATGATGCGTTGGTCAAAGTCTTCACCACCCAGGAAGGTATCACCATTGGTGGCCAGTACTTCAAACTGGTGCTCGCCTTCGATATCAGCGATTTCGATAATGGAAACGTCGAAAGTACCACCACCCAGGTCATAAACCACCACGGTGGAATCACCGCGTTTTTTGTCCATGCCGTAAGCCAGTGCGGCTGCGGTGGGCTCGTTGATGATACGTTTGACTTCCAAACCGGCAATCTTACCGGCGTCTTTGGTCGCCTGACGCTGAGAGTCGTTGAAGTAGGCCGGTACAGTTACAACGGCTTCGGTTACTTCTTCACCCAGGAATTCTTCCGCGGTTTTCTTCATTTTCATCAGAACGCGGGCAGAAATTTCAGGTGGGGCCATTTTCTTGTCATTGACAGACACCCAGGCGTCGCCGTTATCGGCTTCGATGATCTTGTAAGGGACCATGTCGATATCACGCTGAACGACTTTCTCTTTGAACTTACGGCCGATCAGACGTTTGATACCATACAAGGTGTTCTTGGGATTGGTCACGGCCTGACGTTTGGCAGATTGACCAACCAGTACTTCGTTGTCCTTGGTGAAGGCAACGATAGACGGTGTGGTGCGATCGCCTTCGCTGTTCTCAATCACACGTGCTTTGCCGTCTTCCATTACTGCGACACAGGAATTAGTCGTTCCCAGGTCGATACCAATAATTTTACCCATAGTTAAACTCCATCATTCTTAATCTGTTGCTGGCTTTGTCAGCCTATGTTCGTGTATTTGGGGGACATTTCTGCGATTTCAAGTCCCCGGCCGAATTATTGTGAAACCACCACCATCGCCGGACGAATCACGCGACCATTAAAGGCATAGCCTTTTTGCATCACGCTGATAACCTGGTTCGGCTCCACACCATCGGCCGGCTGCATCGAGACAGCCTGATGCAGATCCGGGTTGAAGGCTTCACCTTCAGGGTTGATCTGCTCCAGTCCCAGCTTGCCGATGTTGCCCAGCAGCATTTTCAGCGTCATGTCCATGCCTTCACGGACAGTTTCCAGCGTGGCTTCGTCTTTATGCGCTGCGCTCAGTCCCAACTCCAGGCTGTCGCAGATAGGCAGGAGCTCAGCGACAAATTTATCCAGCGCATGCTTGTGGGCGTTTTCCAGGTCACGGCTATGGCGACGACGCATGTTTTCCAGATCAGCGCGGGCCATTAACAGCTCGTTCCAATGCTCATCGGCTTTGTTGCGTGCATCTTCAAGCAGCTTGGCCGTATCCTGTTCCGCTTCCGGCTGGGCCTGCTGTTCCGAATCGTTGGCAGTTTCCTGTGCCTGATTGTCTTCAGGCTTTTCGATTTCTTCGTTGCTCATGAGTCATCATTCCGGTTTGCTTGTAACAGACCCCCAACTTGGGGACGAAAAATTCAATTTCAAGCCGATGTCAGTGAAAAATTGAGAAGGGGAAAATGTTTATCCGCAGATGTCGCGGATTAGCGCAGATTATATCTGGTGAGCAACAGGCTAGCGGGTCGTGCACCAGTGGAAGCTTTTAAGCTTCCATCTACAAAGAAGTATGAGTTGTAATCTGTGGCAGTCGGCGAAATCTGCGGATGATTAATCATGCCTCAGCCACACGCACTGACCACCACTGGATTCGTTGACCTTTTCCAGCATGGCCTGATGTGTAGCCAGTTCTTCATCACTGGCCCTGATCACAACGAGTGGCTGGCGGGTCTGAATTTGTCCGGGTTCCACATCGATTTTGTCATCGCTGGTCGTATCAACTCTCTCTTCTGCTGTTAATGTCAGACTCACCTGGCCACCGGTCATCGCCAGGTAAACATCAGCGAGGATTTCGGCGTCAAGTAGAGCGCCGTGCAGTTCTCGATTGGCGTTGTCTACATCATAGCGTTTACAGAGGGCGTCCAGGCTGTTCTTTTGACCGGGATGCTTGTCGCGCGCCATTCTGAGGGTATCAAGCACAGTAGCAATAGTATTAACACGACGGGTTTCATCTTTGAGCTTTGCCAGCTCGTGATCGATAAAGCCGACATCGAAAGGCGCATTATGAATAACCAGTTCGGCGCCTTCGATAAAGCGCAGAAAATCTTCCGCAATATCGGCAAACAATGGTTTATCGGCCAGAAACTCATTAGTGATGCCATGCACTTCGATGGCACCGTCATCAATGTCGCGCTGTGGATTGATGTACTGGTGAAAAGTCTGGCCGGTGAGACGACGCCCCACCATTTCAACACAACCGATTTCGATAATGCGATGGTCGTCGGCGGTACTGATACCCGTGGTTTCGGTATCGAGAATGACCTGTCTTTTCTGAACTGTTTCTGCCACGTTAACCTCGTTTAAACGGCCAGCTTTTCTCTGGCTGCCACCGCCAGTTGATCGGCGCGCTCATTTTCCGGGTGACCGTTGTGCCCGCGCACCCATTCCCATTTCACCTCATGAGGCGCAATCGCTTTATCCAGTCGTTGCCAGAGTTCGGCATTTTTGACCGGCTTTCTGGCGGCTGTTTTCCAGTTCTTGGCTTTCCAGCCCGGCAGCCATTCAGTCATGCCCTTCATCACGTACTGTGAATCAGTGGTTATGGTAACACGGCAAGGGCGCTTCAAAGCCTCGAGCGCGGCGATGACCGCCATCATTTCCATACGGTTATTGGTCGTCTGTTTTTCACTGCCTGAAAGCTCTTTTTCTGTACCTCTGGCACGTAATATTGCGCCCCAGCCGCCAGGGCCGGGATTGCCACTGCAGGCGCCGTCAGTGAAAATTTCAACGTGATCCATTATTGCGTTCTCGAGTAAGCGGTTTATTGACCAGGCCCGGTGTCGGGAACAGCCGTCGTTTGCGCCAGCTTTCCCTGACCGGTGTCAGCGGGATGGTTCGTTTGGCCGCTACCATAACAGAAACCCCACCCAGCCAGGGCCATAATCGTCGCCCCCAGCGTTCCATGAACAGGCTGCCCTGCATCCAGCGCGAATGCCTGAATGGCGGTCGGTAAATCGCTTTATGCTGCTCAGTCACTTCAAAATTGAGTAGCGCCAGCCAGTCACGAATACGGGTCTGACTGAAAAAATGTCCGTCCCAGGGCGGGCTGTCCTGCCAGGAGAACAGTCGCCGCAGGCCCCACAGGCTGAATGGGTTAAAACAACAAAGTATCAATTTACCATCCGCTGCCAGCACGCGCTCTGCTTCTCTCAACAACTGATGCGGATCTCGCGAGCGCTCCAGAACATGCAGTAACAACAGGTTGTCTATACTGTGTGATTTGAACGGCAGGGATTCTGCCTCAGCCTGAACATCCCCTTCAGGTGCTACCAGACAATGACTGCTGGCGCGGTTACTGAGCGGCAGACAGGACTCGCCACCGCCCAGTTGCAGAAAAAAGTAGCCCGGCAGTGGCTCATCCAGCTGACTGACTATCTCTCGTTCCACCTTCAGCAGCTGTTGTCCCAGCGGGCTTTGCCACCAGCGTTCGATATCCTTGCTGTCAGAGTGATTCATGTTATTGTCCCATTCGGGAGGTTCTATGCTTACAGTTCATGCCGTCAACGCATTCAAAGACAATTATATCTGGCTGATCCAGGCAGAAAACAGTCACAAGGTGCTGATTGTCGACCCCGGTGATGCCGATCCGGTGTTTGAGGCCCTGAAACAGTATGATCTCGACCCGGCAGCGATTCTGATTACGCATCACCACGCCGATCATATCGGTGGTGTTGAGACGATACTGCAACACTATCCAGTGCCGGTATTTGGTCCCGCCGACGAACCGATTCCGGCGGTGACCCATCCACTAAAGGCAAGCGACACCTTAACCATCGATCCCGACTTCCCGCTGTTCAGGGTCATGGACACGCCGGGTCATACACAAGGTCATATCTGTTATCTGGTTGAAAACAAGCTGTTTTGCGGTGACACCCTGTTTGCCGGCGGCTGCGGTAGGTTGTTGGGTGGTACAGCCGAGCAGTTATTCCGCTCATTACAGCAATTGAAACAACTACCCGGTGACACTGAAGTCTATTGTGCGCATGAATACACCGAAGCCAATCTGCGTTTTGCCAGTGCCGTCGACAACGACAATCAGACATTACAGCAAAGACGCCAGAAAGCCAGAGAAATGCGTGAAGCCGGGCAGGCGACCGTGCCGTCTCTGATGGCCGACGAACTGGCCACCAACCCTTTTCTTCGCAGCCACATTCCCAACATCAGAACTGCGGCAGAGACCTTCAGTGGCCGTCCACTGGATGATGATCAGTCCGTGTTTGCCGCACTCAGGCAGTGGAAGGATAATTTCTAACCCTCATTATCCCTCCACCTCCTCCAGTTTTGCCTGGGAGATCATCGCGTCGCTGAAAACCTCGGCCAGACTGGTCGGATTAACTGTCGATTTTGTCTAAGTGAACATCCATTTGTGGAAACGGAATCGAAATACCGTTTTCATCAAAAGCCAGCTTGATTTGTTCGATGAGTTCCGAGCGCACCGGCCAGTAATCATCCGCATTGACCCAGGGACGCACATCAAAATTGACACTGCTGTCAGCGAGTTCTGCCACACGGATCACCGGTTCCGGATCCGCATGCACCTTGGGGTGGCCTTTAACGATGTCATTGAGCAGCGTCTTGGCTTTCAGCAGATCATCACCGTAACCAATGCCGAAGCTCATATCAATGCGGCGGGTATCACGGGCTGAGTAGTTGGTAATGGTATCGGCGTAAATCTGACCGTTTGGCACAATCACTTCACGGTTATCACCGGTTCTCATAATCGTATTGAAAATCGTGATCTGTTCGATAATGCCACTGGTGCCAGCGGCTTCTACAAAGTCACCCACTTTAAACGGACGGAACATCACCAGCATGACGCCGGCAGCAAAATTCTGTAACGAATCTTTCAGCGCCAGACCGACCGCCAGACCGGCCGCACCTAACACGGCAATCATTGATGTGGTATCAACGCCCAGCTGATCCAGGGCGGCGATCAAAACAAACAGCATCAGCACCGCATTGGCGATCACGCTGAGAAAATTGATCAGCATTGCATCCATATTACTGCGCACCATCAGCTTGCGTGACAGCTTCACCAGCCATTTGACCACAATGCGTCCGACGAAGACGATCAGTGCCGCGTAAAGAATATTCATCAACCAGAATCCAACAACACTACCTGCAGCAGTTTCCATTTCAGTTCCTCTTTGCGATTGTTTCGACCACTTCGCGGACTAGAGACGGTCCGCGGTAAATCAAGCCACTATAAATTTGTACCAGATCAGCACCGGCCTGTAATTTGGCCAGGGCATCTTCACCTGACATGATTCCACCTGCAGCTATGATCGGCAAGTCCTCAGGCAGCGCCGCCCGGAATTGCCGGACAATGTCCGTGGATTTTTCAAATACCGGTGCGCCACTGAGACCGCCAGCCTCCTCCGCATTGGCTAAGCCCGACACGTCATCTCGCGACATCGTGGTATTGGTGGCGATCACCGCATCGACCCCGTGTGAAGAGAACGCCTCGGCCAGTTGCCGGACTTCTTCTTCGGTCAGATCAGGGGCGACTTTGACCGCCATCGGCACATATCGGCCATACTCTTCAGCCAGTGCCTGCTGTGCCTGTTTGAGGGCTGACAGTAAAGCAGCCAGTGACTCACCAAATTGCAGGCTACGTAATCCCGGTGTGTTGGGAGAAGAAATATTAATCGTCACGTAATCCGCATAGGGATAAACCTTTTTGAGGCCGATAAGGTAATCATCAACCGCATTTTCAACCGGCGTGTCGAAATTTTTGCCAATATTGATGCCCACCAGACTCCTGGTCTTGGCTGCTTTCACCTGCTCCAGCAGGTGATCTACACCGAGATTATTAAAGCCCATTCGGTTAATAATGCCCTCGGCTTCAGGAATACGGAACAACCTCGGCTTGGGATTGCCCGGCTGTGGCCTTGGTGTGACGGTGCCAATCTCGACAAAACCAAAACCCAGGGCTGACATGGCTTCAATATAGTCACCGTTTTTATCCAGGCCAGCAGCCAGTCCAACGGCATTGGGAAACTCCAGCCCCATTACTTTGACTTTTCGCGACGCCATTTTACGAGTCAGCAACCAGGATAAACCGGTCATTTCCATCAGGTTAATCGCGGCCATGCCCAGATGATGAGATTTCTCCGCATCAATACAGAACATCAGATTTCGCATCAGTCGGTACAGCATTTAGACCACCATCTCCACTTCATAACCGCTGAATTTGCGGATGTTAATCACGCCTTTATCAAAAATCAGATACTGGCCCTTGATACCATTCAGGACGCCACTGACTTCCGGGGTTTTATCAAAGTTAAACGACGACACCTTGGCCGGATACTCTGCGACCGGGTAAATAATCTGCTGCTCCTGCTCGGCCGGCAACAGGGCAATGCTGTTGTCGTCAAACTGCTGTTGCAGCGCGGCAATCTCCTGTTCGCATGCGGCGTAAAGACGATCACGTTCGGCGGCAAGATCCAGCGGTTCTGCCTCGCCCTTCAGCATCTTGCGCCAATCCGTACGATCCGACACATGGTTTTTGAACATCACTTCCACCAGTCCCGACTGGTAGCGGCTTCTGACCCGGAAAATCGGCAGTGCCTGGGTCGCACCCTGGTCGACCCAGCGGGTCGGTACCTGGTTGATACGGGTAATGCCAACTTTCAGGCCGGAACTGTTGGCCAGATAAACAATGTGATCCTGCATGCAAACTGCCTGACCCCAGTCAGGTTCACGACAAGTGCCCTGATCGAAATGACACAGTTCGGGCTTGATAAAACACATATCGCATTGTGCCAGACGTTGTGAGCAGGGGAAGCAGAAACCGCCGCTGAAGCTTTTTTTAGTCAGCCGCTGGCAGTGAAGGCAGTGAATTTCTCCCTGGTAGCGGAGGGTCACCGTCTGACCGACCAGGTCGTTCATGGGCACTTGTTCATCCCCCAGCCGCATCGAATAGCAGGCCCGATTGTCGGCCGGCAGGGTGACGGCCATCTTGGTCAGCTGTCCGCTGAGTTGTCTCACGGTTTACCTCGGCTTATTGATAAGGGGCTTATCTTAGCGCAGATAGCCGACTGTCGACAGTCAATCAGGGCATGTCCCGTTGTTCAGAATCGGCAACAACACGAATCGGAAAAGGCTCGGTGACCGAACCTGCATAGAGCGAGCGATGCGGGAATGGGATCTCAATTCCCTCATCATCAAAGGCTTCTTTGATTTCCTCGTGAATACTATTTTTGAGGTCGAGGAATTTCTCCCGTTTTACCCAGACCGAGAACTGCATATCCAGTGACGACTCGCCAAATCCCAGGAAAACAAAAATCGGTTTGGGTTCGTCCAGGCATAATGGGTTGGCATCGGCAACACGCTCCAGCACTTTGCGGACTTTTTTTATGTCTTCCTTGTAAGCCACACCGATAGCCAGATCGATGCGGCGAATCGGGAAGCGGGTCAGGGTCGTCACTTCTGATTTGATCAGTGTTTCATTAGGGATGCGGACAAAGAGATTATCGAAAGTACGCAATTTGACGGAGAGCAGGTCAATAGACAGCACCTCGCCGGTTGTGGTCCCGACACGAATTAAATCGCCCACGGAAAATGGCCTTTCGGCGACCAGGAACAGACCGCTGATAATATTCGAGGCCGAGGTCTGTGAGGCGAAACCAATGGCAACGGTCAGAATACCCGCGGCACCAATCAGGACACCAAGATTAAAACCGACCGCATTGAGTCCCATGACCACAAACACCAGCAACACCAGATAGGTGACGATACGGCCCATTAACAGCTGCTGATGCAGATCAAAACGATGTTTGCTCCATTGCTTCACACCGCGATTCGCCATGCGCGCCAGGATCAGACCGACGATGAAATAAATCACCGCTTCAGTGATGGAGCCGATCAAGGCCGCATCGATTTTCGATAGCCATTCATTCATGCTGTTTCACTCTTGTTTTAACCGAACAGGGCCGATATTGCCTTGGTGATTTTGCTGCGACCGATATCTTCCCGGGCATCGCAGACCAGTGTTAACTCGGATTCGGGCAGACCGCCACTGACCACCTCATCCACACTGAGGATGGCATCCTCATTGTCACGCCGCACCAATGTGATTCTGGGCGTCCAGAACTGGCCATAGTCATCAACATAGAGGCTGAGATTCGGTGCTGGCACACTGATTTTATCCAATGTCAGCATCTGATCAGACTGATTCTGGATTCTGACTTCAATGGCAGCCCGGGCTTTGTTGTTGGAAATAGGTTTGACGTCCAGTTGCTCACTGACCTGAGAGGCATAACTGATCACACCTTCGCGGGTATTGGGACCGAACCAGGAGTCGCAGACCCGTACCGTTGGAATATCCAGCAAGGTCACATCGCCCTCACCGGTTTTTAATTTCACCCACAACGGCAGGCAGACAAACAGCGTCACCTCCTGGAACGGCAACAGGCTGACAGACACGACCGGCCGACACACCACCGGACGGTCAGCCAATGCAGGCTGAAGTCTCAGCCTGCTTGGCAATTCGGCAAAAACAAAACGCTGTTCATGTTCCGCTGTCTCTGCCAGCTCTTCAACCACCGTTTCCAGTATCGGCTGAAACTGATTGATATCCCGTTGCCAGTCATAACCCAGCCACCACTGATTCGGCAGCGCCTGCAACTGCAGATATAAATCGGCGCAACGCAATACGCGCTGTTCACCCTCGGCAACAGCAAAGCTGCCCCACCATTGTGTAGAAAGTTCAGACATAGAGGACTAAAAATTTGTTAATCAAGTAAAAGACAGATACGAATTCCTTCCTTATAATAGCCCGAATGATGCAAAGACAAGTCTTTTTCAAATTCGCCCTGGCAGCCGCATCCCTGTTGCTGGTGGCCTCATGTAGCAGCACCCCTGACAAGGTTGCTGAGACGACAGCGTCACCGTCGGTTCACTCCGCCAAGGTCAAAAAGCACCGTCATACGCCCTGGCAGGAAGCCTATGACGAAGCACCCGATACTGATTTTGGCAACACCCTCTCCTCCTCTGACTCACAAGATATCGATCCCACTCTCCCTGTCACCGACGTCTGGCAACGTATTCGATCCGGTCTTCAGATTTCCGACTACCGCACGCTGCATCCGGAAACGGAACGTCACCTGAGATGGTTTATTGACCATCCTCAGTACGTAGGCCGCGTGGTTGAACGGGCTCGCCCCTACCTTTACCACATCGTAGAAGAAGTCAAAAAGCGTAACATGCCTATGGAAGCGGCACTGTTACCGGTGGTTGAAAGTGGCTTTAAACCCTATGCCTATTCTCGCAGTCATGCAGCCGGTCTGTGGCAGTTTATCCCCGGCACGGGTAAGGTTTATGGATTGGAACAAAACTGGTGGTACGATGGCCGCCGTGATGTGATCCAGTCAACCCGAGCCGCATTGGACTACCTGCAAAAGCTGCATAATGATTTCGGTGACTGGCAGCTCGCTTTTGCCGCCTACAATTGCGGTGAAGGGACCGTGGGTCGCGCAATAAAACGAAATCAGGAGTTGGGTAAACCGACTGATTTCTGGTCGTTGGATCTACCTAGTGAGACTTCAGCCTACGTCCCCAAACTGATGGCGGTCAGCCACATGGTTAAGTTTCCGGCACGTTATGACATCAGCCTCAGCCCTATTGATAACAAGCCGTTTATCGGCATTGTCGACGTTGGTTCACAAATTGATCTGGCGGTTGCAGCTGAAATGGCTGGTATCAGCGAAGATGAGCTTAACCATCTAAACCCGGCTTTTAACCGTTGGGCAACGGCACCGAATGGTCCCCATCAACTGGTGCTACCGCTGGACAAAATCGATGGTTTCAAGCTGGCGCTGTCGAAAATGCCGGCCAACAAAAGGGTCAAATGGGCGCGTCACCAGATCCAGCGGGGTGAGTCTCTCAGCGTTATTGCACGCCGTTACAGTACGACCGTCTCAGTCATTAAACAGGCTAATAAACTCAGCAATAATCAAATTCGTGCCGGTGGTCACCTGCTGATCCCCGTTGCCGCCGGTCAATTGACTCATACCGCACTGGCTCACGCGGGTCAGGCAGATGCCGACAGCCCGAAACAGCAAAAGCAGCTCTACACAGTCAGAAGCGGTGATACCTGGTGGGACATCGCGCGAAAACACGAACTGGATGTCGCTCGTCTTGCTGCATGGAACAATAAAACCGCGCAGGATATTCTTCAGCCGGGGCAGCAACTCGTGATATGGTCACAAGCTGCCAAGCGAAAATCGGTTAATTACACGATTAAAAATGGTGATTCGCTATGGGCGATCTCACGCAAGTTCAACGTGAGTGTCGCAGACGTACGCGAATGGAACGGTCTGAGTGACCGTACCCTGTTACAGCCAGGTCAAAATCTGAGACTGTATCTCGACGAAACCTGATCGCACGTGCTGCACATTGTCCTGTTCGAACCGGAGATTCCACCTAATACCGGCAATATCATCCGTCTTTGTGCCAATACCGGTGCCAGATTACACCTGATCGAACCTTTTGGCTTTACCCTGGATGACAAACGGCTGCGGCGGGCCGGCCTTGATTACCATGAGTTTGCCGACCTGCTGATTCACCCGGACTATCAAACATTTCAACAATGGTCAGGGCAACGTCGTATATTTGCCTGCACCACCAAAGCGCACCGCCATCACCATGAGGTGAGCTACCACGATGAGGACATCTTGCTATTCGGCCCGGAATCACGAGGCCTGCCAGCCCCGATACTCAACAGCCTGGACGAAGAATACAAAATCCGCATCCCGATGCTGCCTGACAGCCGCAGTCTCAACCTGTCCAATGCCACCGGCATCATTCTCTATCAGGCCTGGCAACAGTTAGGATTCCCCGGCGCCAAAGCACTTAACCCACTCTAAATCACCATTCCATGTGTTGATAAGCGCTATTGGTTCATTGTTTGGACGTTGCTACTGGCTTATGCTGGATGAACGACTTAAACTAATGTCATACCTGCTTCTGCTCGTGGTATTTCAGCCGCTTTTCAACAGTGAGTCGACTTTTTCTCAAACGCTTCCTGCCGCGTTCAAGCACACGAACATGGGGTTCCTGATGAAGCGCTTGTCCGGTCCAACTGGCTATGTATGACAGGCCTGTTTAACCCAGTCTGATAGCTTTGACCTGTAGCTGACAACGCTACAAGTCCAAGATGAAGCCAATGTGGTGACAGGATAAACAAGGTTAAACCATATTTTTTCTATGGTTTTTTATTATGGCCTGTTATTATTTGAAAATTTTACTCCCCTTATGCCTACGTCTCTCCTTCGCCTTGTTTTTCCCTACCTCTTGATAGCTGTGCTCCAAGTTCTGGGCATGATCGGCACTGCCTCTGCGCGGGAGACTGAATCTGTCACATTGCAGCTGAAATGGGAATATCAATTCCAGTTCGCCGGTTATATTGCGGCTAAAGAAAAAGGCTTTTACCAGGCAGAAGGCTTGGACGTCACCCTCAAACCACGCCATCCCGGCATCAATGTTATTGAGCAGGTGAGCAATGGCGAGGCCGAGTATGGCATCGGGGGTATGGGGATACTTGCACAGTATGCAGATGGCGCTCCGATAAAGGCGCTGGCAGCCGTATTCCAACATGACGCACTGGTTTTCATGAGTCTGGCTGACTCGGATATCGTCAGTTCATACGAGTTCAGCGGTAAAAAGATCATGTTTGATGATACGACTGGCAATGACGCCGTTTTGCGGGCGCTGCTGGATGATGCAGGCATTGCTTATAATCAAATCACTGCTATCAAACAGGATATGGATATCCAGAGCCTGATTGACGGCCGTGTCGATGTCCTGTCCGGTTATATCACTGATCAGCCTTATCAGTTTCAACAGCAGAAAACGGCCATCAATATCATCCATCCGCAGAACTACGGCTTTGATTTTTACGGTGATCTGATTTTTACCAACCGTGCTGAACTCAATCAGCATCCCAGCCGGGTCAAACGAATGTTGCGTGCCTCGCTAAAGGGTTGGGAGTATGCATTACAACACCCGGATGAAATCATTCAAATCATCCATGACAAGTACAACCCTGAACTGAGTCTGGCACAACTTCGATACGAGGCCAGAGAGACCCGTAAACTCATCGCTCCCGATGCTGTGCCATTGGGCACACTGGAAGTCGACCGTCTGCGTCGGATTGCCCAAATCTATGAACAATTGGGTATGGGATCCGAGTTGACCGAGAATAAACTGCAGCAGTTTATTTACAGGCCTTCATTAACAGCCATCCTGAGTCCTGCTGAACAAGCCTGGCTGGAACAGCATCCAACCATACGAGTCGGGATTGATCGTGACTTTGCCCCGTATGAGTGGATTGATGGAGATGGCAATTATGTAGGCCTCGCAGCAGAGTACCTAAAACTGCTGGAGTCCGAACTCGGCGTCAGGTTTGAAATCATCGCTGATAAACCATGGCATGAGATGATTGCGATGGCTAAAAACGGTGAACTGGATATGTTGTCCTGCCTCAATATGAATCAGGAGCGGGACGAATATCTGAACTTCACCCTGCCATACGTCAGTAATCCGATCGTCATCGTCAATGCCAACCGCTATGGCTACATCGGCTCACTGGATAATCTCAAGGGTAAAACCATTGCGGTCGAGCGAGGCTACTTCACCCATGAACTTCTAAAGAAAGACTATCCTGAGATTACGATACTGACAGCAGGCAGCACGCACGACGCGCTGAAAATGGTCTCCACAGGGGAGGCGGATGCCTACATTGGCGATGCCGCCTATGCCAATTTTGCCATCAAAGAGCATGATCTGCTTAATCTACAGTTTGCCGGTCAGACTGATCACGATACTGCCTACCGGATTGGTGTCGTTGAAAACAGAACCGAACTGTTCAGTATCATCAATAAAGCGCTCAACAACCTCAGCAAAGCCCAGCGCCAGGAAATTGAAGACAGGTGGATGGGCTTGAACCTGACCAGCGGCATCAGTGAAGAAACGATCCGTCAGCTGTTACTTGTGCTTTTGTTAGTTCTCTTGCCTGTTGTCTACTGGGTATTCAGACTGCGCCAATCGAAAGCAGCCCTGGAAAAAAGTGAAAGTCATTTACGCACCATTATTGATGCCTCGCCTATCCCACATGCCATCGTCGACGCTGAGGACAGAGTTACCTACCTAAACCAGGCATTCATTGATACTTATGGCTATAGACTCAACGATATCCCGACAATGGCCGCATGGTGGCCTAAAGCCTATCCTGATCCGGTCTACCGAAAACAGATGATGCAACGGTGGACACTCTATCTGGATAGAAAACACGCTGGTATGACTAATCTCGAAGCCCTGGAAGCGGAAATTTATTGTCAGGACGGACGATTCCGGCATGTACTGGGCAGTGCCACGATTGTCAGTCATGGAAACAGCAGATCACTCATCGTCATTCTCTATGACATCTCTGATCGTAAAAGAGTCGAAGAACGCCTCAAAATGTCTGGACGCGTATTCAATCAGGCGCACGAGGGGATTCTCATCACTGACGCTGATGGTCAAATCGTGGATGTGAATCCGGCTTTTTCTGAAATCACCGGTTATACCCGGGAGGAAGTGCTGGGTGAGAACCCGTCTATTTTACGTTCCGATAGACACAGCCGGCTGTTTTACCAGGAGATGTGGAACAGCCTGCATGATCATGGTCTCTGGCAGGGGGAGGTCTGGAACCGGAAGAAAAACGGTGAGCTGTATGCGGAATTACTGACGATCTCGGCATTGATTGATGAACATGGCGATACCGTCAACTATCTTGGACTGTTCTCCGACATCACCCAGAGCAAGGAACAGCAACAAGCGCTGGAAATGATGGCGCACTACGACATGCTGACCCAGTTACCTAACCGAAGTCTGTTTGCGGATCGCTTCAAACAGGCTATTGCACACAGTAACCGGCATCATAGTCTGCTCGCCGTCGTCTTCCTTGACCTCGACGGATTTAAACCGGTCAATGACCGTTACGGCCATGACACCGGTGATCAACTCCTGATAGAAGTGGCACAACGCATCAAAGCCAGTATTCGTCAGGATGATACGGCTTCAAGACTGGGGGGAGATGAGTTTGTGCTGCTGCTCAACGACATCAGTTCTGTTGAGCACTGTGAACGCTTGATTAAGCGTATCCGCCATGCCATTGAACTCCCGTATCTATTGGATGGCGATACGATTTCACTCAGCGCGAGTCTTGGTATCACCCTTTATCCACTGGATCAGGCTGACGCTGACACACTGCTTCGACATGCCGATCAGGCCATGTATCAGGCCAAACTTGCCGGGCGTGGCCGTCATCACTTTTTTGATGCTATGCATGATCAGCAAATCAGCCAGCAACAGAATCAATACCGCGCGATCCAGGAAGCTTTACGTGCTGATCAGCTGGCGCTGTATTTCCAGCCCAAGGTCAATATGCGAACCGGTCAGGTGATCGGGCTTGAGGCCCTGATCCGATGGCAACACCCTGAGCACGGCCTGGTTTCACCCGCACGCTTTCTTCCTGTGATACAGGGAGCAGAGCTGGAAATACATGTTGGAAACTGGGTGCTGGAGCACACGGTAAGACAAATTGAAAAATGGCTCAGCCTGGGAATAAGACAGGAAATCAGCGTCAATATCTCTTCGCATCACCTGCAATGGGAAGGATTCTTTGATCACTTGGACAGAATCATGGGCCGACACCCCAAAGTGCCATCCAAACTACTGCAGTTGGAGATTCTGGAGAGTAGTGTATTAAGTGATATTAACCATATCTCCAGTATCATCAACACCTGCCGCAGTTCGCTGGGGATCCGGATTGCACTGGATGACTTCGGTACAGGCTACTCGTCACTGACGCACCTGCGCCACCTGCCGGTTGATGTGGTGAAAATTGACCAAAGCTTTGTCCAGGATCTGATTGATGACCCCAACGACTTTACGATTATCGATGGTGTTATCGGCTTGACAGAGGCTTTCCATCATCAGGTTATTGCTGAGGGCGTTGAGACGATTGAGCATGGATTGATGCTGATGAGTATGGGCTGTGATATGGCACAGGGTTATATCATCGCTAAACCCATGTCAGCAGATGCCTGTCAGCAATGGCTGGCCAGTTACCAGCCCAATCCCGTCTGGCTGGCTCATGCCGATAAAAGCCTGGATGCAGAACAAACGATTGCTTATATGATGCAGCTGCAAGCACGTCACTGGCTGGATGTGGTGTTACATAACCTGCAAACCAGTCCAGATCAGATTCGTCACTGGCCTCTGATGAATCACAAAAAAAGTCATTTCATGCATTGGATTGAGCAGGCGAAAAAACAGGACCTGTTTAATCCCCAATGGCTGGAAGAAGTTCGCGTGGCTTTCACCGAGTTGTATCATGAAGCCAACAGTCTGCGCTATCAGTTTCAGGAAGGCCAGCCAGATGCAGCAGTTGCCGGTATCAAGGGATTGCAGCAGCGTTTCCAGAGTATTGAAACACTGCTGGCCCCCTACAACGGCATTTAGTTGCTGACAAAATGTCCCAGACTGCGAGGTGACTCAGCAACCGGTATGCGCTTGATTTCTTTCAGTTCATGGATATCGATCACTGAGAGCTCATTGCTGAACCAGTTTGTGACATAGGCATGACGGCCATCAGCCGACACTGAGACACTCTCGGGCATCTCCCCAACCGGGATCTCTGCCCTTTTTTCCAGGGTTTTCTGGTCATAAACCCACAAATCATTACTGCCCTGGTTAACCACCAGCAAATAACGGTTGTCTGGTGTACTGGTGACACCGTAAGGCTTATCACCTGTTTTAATATGATCTTTGACCGTGTAATTTTCAGTTTCAATGACTGTCAGGCTGTTATCTTGAATTGCGGTCACGAAGACCTGTTTACCATCCTCGCTGACTGCAACAGCATAAGGTGCCTTGCCAGTCTCGACCTCGGCGTACTGATCGGGGGTATCCGCATCCAGCACTGTCAGACTGTCACTCTCACGGTTAGCGATATAAATTCGACGACGCTCAGCATCCAGAGCGAGACCGGCTGGATTGTCGCCGATGGCGAGCAGGTCCACCACCAGCATTGATTCAGGGTTGATCACAAGCATCGCGTTGCGCTCCCAGTCAGCCACGAAAACCTGGCGCTTACCTGAATGATCAACGGTAATACCGAAAGGCTGCCCGCCGGTTCGAATTTCACCAATTTTTTCGTAGCTTTCACTATCAATCACGCTGATCAAACCTTTCTCAGGATGCGTGACGTAAATGCGGTTACGGAGATTATCAATGGCCACCCCCACAGGCGCAGCAGCGACGTCTATTTCAGCGATTCGT
This sequence comes from uncultured Methylophaga sp., assembly GCA_965229455.1. Lineage (GTDB taxonomy): Bacteria > Pseudomonadota > Gammaproteobacteria > Nitrosococcales > Methylophagaceae > Methylophaga. The sequence goes on along the minus strand of OZ245877.1, from coordinate 354,887 downwards.
TGCGAGGTCTCGAGGTCGACAACAGAAACACTATTTACGGCCTGATGCGTCAGGAAAGCGCGTTCCGCTGTTACTGCCTGAGGCAGCAACAGCGACAGCAATAAAAGGTAAGTTGACTTATTCCCCACTTACTTATGACCTTCAAGCTGTTGTTTTAACGCCGACATACCGGTGCTGGCAAATTCGGTCATTGCCGCTACAGCTGCATCATCGTTATAGTGTTCCGGTGGGAAGTTGCCGGTATCAGCGCGGTAAAAACGTCCTTTCCAACTCATTTCTGTACCCGCCTCTACCTGTTCAAGCTCAATGGATACGCTGTAGAAGCTGACAGGGAATACCGTAATGTCCTCTTCATACAAACGATAGCTCATGGTGTGCTCATCGACGTTCATATCATCCAGGCTTTCCGTGATATTCCCTTTATCTTTGAGGGTTAGCACCCGTGTTCCTTCTTCTGGCACCTCAACTTTCTCAACCGACGGGTGCCACTCTGCAATGGCGCCGAATTCACTGACCTGTTGCCAGACATCATCGATCGGTGCGGCAATCACGACTTTTTCATCGATTTTCTGTGGTGTCGGACCGTGTGCCACAGCCAGATTAGGTAGCAGGAATTGTCCTGCCAGCAGCAGGCTTGCCCATTTTTTCATAAACGTCCTCATTAATTATTGATTGTTAATTTCGCGGTTGGTGTGGCCCAGTGTTTCCACAAAGCCATTGGCAAAACCGATTTGGGTAAACCGGTAAACCTTTTCTGATGTGCCCTGACGCACTTTATCCTGGTAAATCCAGAACTCGACTGTGCCGCCCTCATTTTCACGTTTTACTACTGAAGCGGGCTCACCCAGCTCGGTTTTGACAAATTCGGCACTTTTCCCGGCAAACGTTTCAAGGAACTTCAACTCCTCATAGGCACCAGGCTCAGCTGCAATGGCAGCAGCAGAGAGCGACAAACAGAACAGTAATACTGAAAATATTTTCATAACAATTCCTAACTTTATTGGATGTGTCGGAACATCCTACTCAGGCCTGTAATTGAGGGGTTAGAGAGAACAGCGCGGATATCATTGTGACAGCCTCATTTTTAGAACCATGAATTACTCCCGATGTGCATTTCCCCTCTGTCAGAGCCGTGGCATGTGATGAATACTCTCGCTTTTAGCCAGATGGAAATGCCATGAGTGCCGATTCCACCACACATCGACTCATTGAGTCTCACCACAGTCAAAACAACCGGCGACAGATTGCCGGTGATTTACTGTGGGTGGTGGTGGTAACGCTATCGACTTATTTAGTAGCGGGCTATTTCGACCTGGCAGAACGCTATATCGACTGGACCGCGTTAGGTGAGCTCTATCAGCTTGATGAGATCATTTTTGTTTTGCTGGCCGGCTGTGCAGCCTTGATATGGTTCAGTATTCGGCGTATCCGTGAATTAAGGCTGAGTCTCAATTACAACCTGGAGATGCAGGCAAAACTACAAAACAGTAATGACAACATTCGTCGCTTGCTCAGAGACAATCAGGCTTTAATCAAGCATATGATCGAAGTACGCGAATCAGAACGACAGCATCTTGCCAGGGAGCTGCATGATGTTTTTGGTCAGCATCTTGCTGCCATGGATGCGAACCTGACAGTGGCGTTGAATCTGTCGCAGGAAGAAAAAGTGAGACCCATCCTCACTTCTGTGATCGACAGCACTAACCACCTCCGGTCTATTACTCGTCATAAATTGAGACAGCTTAAGCCGCCCAACCTGGACAGCCTTGGTTTATCGGGTGCTGTGCACGAGCTTTTGTATGACTGGAGAAAAGAAGCTAACGACATCGCGGTTGACAGCCACATCAATCTCAAAGACAGCGAAATAGAAAATGAGGTCGGTATGACACTTTACCGAGCATTACAGGAAGGGCTGACCAATATCAAACGGCATGCAGACGCCACCGAAGTCCGCGTCGAGATCACACAGTTTCGGGAAAATGCTCAGCATCAGCTGCAATTATTGCTCGATGATAATGGTCGGGGTTTTCCGGATGATTACGCTGAGAAAGGACTGGGGCTTGTCGCTGTGCGTGAGCGTGCAGAGTCTCTGGGCGGCGTCTTCAATTTGTCACTCCGCGAACCCATCGGTACCCGGCTACAACTGAAATTACCCTATCAACCCATTATATAGATAGACACTTCATGCAAACTACCACGATATTACTGATTGATGATCACACCATACTCAGGGAGGGCTACCAGCAGTTGCTCGAGTCTGCCGGCTTTAAAGTTGTCGCCCAGGCCAGTAACTCAGAAGAGGGCTACCGGCAGTTTCTCAACCTTGAACCGGATATCTGCATCATTGATATCAGCATGCCCGGGGCCGGCGGGCTGGAATGCATTCGTCGTATCACGGCACGTAACCCCAAAGCCAAAATCCTTGTCTGCACCATGCATGATGATTCCACGCTGGCAATCCGGGCAATGGATATGGGTGCAAGAGGCTACATCACCAAGTCCTGCTCTTCATCGGTGCTGATTGAAGCGGTAAGAACCATCGTTAATAAAGGCCATTACCTCAGTACTGAAATAGCCCGTGCCATTGCGATGGACAAACTGGTTCATGCCAACCACAAGCTGGATGCCTTGTCACATCAGGAATTTGCTGTGTTCCGGATGGTGGCGGAGGGCAAAAGTATCAACGACATGGCAGAAAGCCTGGCACTGGCGCCAAAAACCGTCTCCAACTATAAAACAAATATGATGCGGAAACTGGGAACCAGCAATCTCGCCGAGATAATTTTTCTCGCTCAAAAAACCGGTGTTCTGCATACACCACCCGCTTAGGCAAGCCTTATTACATCAGTCGTCACTGGGTCATCATCATCGGCCCAGTCATCCCTTTGACTGACAGCAGCATATTCATCTCTGTTTTTGGGACTTCTTCCCTTAGTCTTTCAGGCTCCTCTCTCTATCCCCCTCAATTCAAAAAAAAGCACTATGGTCGACGTGCTTACGCGCCGTCTCCTGTATTCGGCATAGCACCAAAAAGTCAGCATCAGCTGACACTCAAAACAAATAGGAGGATATATGAGAGAAACGCATCTGAACCGATGGTCCAAGCTCGGTACTGCGCTTGCTGTTTCATCAGCTCTGGGCCTCGTGTCCGGTGCTGCGATGGCAAACCAGAAATTGGTTGAACTGCAGCAGCAAAACGAAAACTGGGTCATGCAGGGTAAGGACTTCTCTGGTACTCACTACAGCACGCAAACCCAAATCAACAAAAAGAACGTCAACCGCCTGCGTCCATCATGGTCGTTCTCAACCGGCGTTCTGAATGGTCATGAGGGGTCGCCGCTGGTTGTAAACGGTACCATGTACATTCACACACCGTTCCCGAACAACACTTTTGCCGTTGACCTGGATGAGCCAGGTGTTATCAAGTGGGAACACAAACCAAAACAGGATCCTGCTGCCCGTGCAGTGGCATGTTGTGACGTAGTTAACCGTGGTCTGGCTTATTGGCCTGGTGACGACAAAACACCAGCCATGATTGTTAAAAGCCAACTGGATGGTCACGTTGTCGCGCTGAATGCTGAAACCGGTGAAGTTCACTGGAAAGTGGAAAATGCTGACATCAGCGTTGGTCAAACTGAAACTGCAGCACCATTCGTTGCCAAAGACCTGGTTATCCAGGGTTCTTCAGGTGCCGAGCTGGGTGTTCGTGGTTATGTCACAGCCTATGACATTCACACTGGTGAAATGGCATGGCGCTGGTATGCCACTGGTCCTGACAGCGACATTGGTCTGGATAAAAGCTTCAACAGCGAAAATCCACACTACGGTCAAAAAGGCCTGGGTACTGCAACCTGGGAAGACAACGCCTGGAAAATCGGTGGTGGTACAAACTGGGGGTGGTATGCCTATGACCCTGATCTGAACATGTTCTACTATGGTTCAGGTAACCCAGCACCGTGGAATGAAACCATGCGTCCTGGTGACAACAAATGGACTATGACCATCTGGGGTCGTGATCTGGACACCGGTCTGGCGAAATTCGGTTATCAGAAAACGCCTCACGACGAGTGGGACTACGCTGGTGTTAACGTCATGATGCTTTCTGAACAGAAAGATAAAAATGGCAAAATGCGTAAACTGCTGACTCACCCTGACCGTAACGGTATCGTTTATACCCTGGATCGTGAAACCGGTGATCTGGTTTCTGCGAACAAAATGGACGACACCGCTAACTGGGTGAAAAAAGTCGACCTGGAAACGGGTCTGCCAATTCGTGACCCTGAGTACAGCACCCGCATGGGCCACCGTTCACGTGACATCTGCCCGTCAGCCATGGGTTTCCACAACCAAGGTTTCGACTCATATGATCCAGAACGTGAACTGTTCTACCTCGGCCTGAACCACCTGTGTATGGATTGGGAGCCATTCATGCTGCCATACCGTGCCGGTCAGTTCTTCGTTGGTGCGAACGTATGGTCTTACCCTGGTCCTAAAGGTGACCGCCAAAATGGTATCGGCTCTGGCCAAGTCAAAGCCTACAATGCCATCACTGGTGATTTCGCCTGGGAAAAAATGGAGAAATTCTCTGTTTGGGGCGGCACCATGGCAACCAAAGGCGGCCTGGTATTCTACGGCACCCTCGATGGCTTCATCAAAGCACGTGATGCTGACAACGGTGAACTGCTGTGGAAATTCAAACTGCCTTCAGGCGCTATCGGTCACCCTATGACCTACACACATAACGGTACGCAATACGTTGCGATCAACTATGGTGTCGGTGGTTGGCCTGCAGTTGGCCTGGTGTTTGACCTGAATGATCCATCAGCCGGTCTGGGTGCTGTAGGCGCCTTTAAAGAACTGGCAAAAAATACCCAAATGGGTGGTGGTGTCATGGTCTTTGCACTTGATGGTAAGAGCCCATATGACGATCTGAGCCTGGGTGAATATGAAATGTAAGCCTACCGCTTACAACACTCACTAAAGCTTAATCGTTGTAAAAAAACAGGCCGGCAGTCATCTGGCTGCCGGCCTTCCATCAAAGGGTAAAAGCACCATGAAAATGAACGTTCAAAGCAGCAACACATTCAAAGCCATCTTCGGTTTGCTGATTGGCACCAGCTTCATGATCAGCACTAGTGCCAGTGCCAGCACCGAAACGCTTCGCGTCTGCGCTGCCGCAGATGAAATGCCTTACTCCAATAAAAATGGTGAAGGTTTCGAAGTCAAAATTGCGGAAATTCTGGCTGATGAAATGGATCGGGATCTGGAAATGGTCTGGTCTGATAAAGCAGCTATTTTCCTGGTGACCGAAAAGCTGCTCAAAAATGAATGTGATGTTGTTATGGGTGTGGATAAGGACGACCCACGCGTTGCAACCAGTAATCCTTACTACAAATCCGGATACGCATTCATCTATCCCGCAAATAAAGATTTGGATATCTCATCCTGGAAAAGCAAAGACCTGCAAGCTATGAGCAAATTTGCTGTCGTTCCAGGTAGCCCTTCTGAAGTCATGCTCCGTGAAATTGACAAATATGAAGGCAACTTCAACTACATGATGTCGCTCATTGGTTTCAAGTCCAGACGCAACCAGTATGTGCGTTATGAACCTGACTTACTGATTTCCGAGGTGACCTCCGGAAAAGCTGATATTGCTCATATCTGGGCACCGGAAGCGGCACGCTACGTCAAATCAGCTTCAGTGCCATTAACCATGGTTGTTTCTGAAGAAATTGCTGAAACCGGTGACGGTGAAGGTGTGCTTCAACACTATGAACAGTCAGTCGCTGTTCGCACTGAAGATAAAGACTTATTGACTGAGATCAACACAGCCCTGAAAGAGGCTGACTCAAAAATTAAAGCTGTCCTCAAAGAAGAAGGCGTTCCCCTTCTGTAAGGCTGGGCATACAACAGGAAAGATTTAAGACATGACTGATACAACACGCTTACCGAAAAAAACCCGTAGCACTATTGCGATATTGCTGGCTTCTGTAGTGACTGTTTCTCTGATTCCAGTGGCACAGTCGCAACTGATGTTCCGCCACACCATCACAGGTGACGTGCTGGATTTTTCATTCGGTAAAAAAGGTGAAGAAACTGAGGCCGTTAAGCATTTCAAAAATACCGGTGAAAACCTCTACAACAAAGATGAAGAAGCGATTCACACTGGTGAAAGTCTTTTCATGACTGCATGTTCAGGCTGCCACGGCCACTATGCGGAAGGCAAACTCGGTCCGGCATTGGGTGATGACTATTATACCTACCCCAAAAATGCCACCGATAAGGGCCTGTTCGAAACAATTTACGGTGGCGCCCGGAGCATGATGGGGCCGCAGTATAACAACCTGACCATTGATGAGATGTTGCAGATCATGGCCTGGATTCGCAGTGTCTATTGGGGCTCTGCGGAAAAAGCGGACTGGTTAACGGAAGAAGAAAAAGAAAACTTCACCCCAGCCCCAGTCCCCGCTGATTATGAAGAAGCACTCAAAAACTTCAAAAAATGATTTAAAAAATTAATGGGTGATGTGTTGTCACCCCGACAACACATCAATTCATTATGTCGTCGCAATAAAAGGAGAGAAAAATGAAACTTAAAACAATCGCAGTCACATGTTCTGCTCTGATGATGCTGTCAGGCGGAACCGCTGTAATGGCTTATGATGGTACTAACTGTAAAGCCCCTGGCAATTGCTGGGAAGCAAAACCTGGCTTCCCTGACAAAATCAAGGGTTCTAAATACGATCCTAAGCACAGCGAAAAAGAAATGAACAAACAGCAAGATGCGCTGAATGCCATGGAGAAACGCAATGCTGAACGTGTTGCCAACTTCAAAGAAACTGGTAAGTGGGAATATTAATCTATTCTCTCGCCCGGATGACCGGCCTCTTGTAGGCCGGTCTTTCTTTTTATAAAGCCCGGTAAAGCGCTATGAACCAAGCCGATAATACAAATGTGCCCTCTATGTCAGAATGGCACGATCTGATCCAGAAAACTGAAAACAGCATCAACCAGACCATTCTGGGGCAGGAGACGGTGGTCAGGCAGATGATGATTGCCACACTGTCACGTGGCCATATCCTGCTTGAAGGCGATGTCGGTGTTGGCAAAACTACTCTGCTAAAGACCGTAGCAGAAACCCTTGGGGGTAGCTTTGAGCGCATCGAAGGCACCATCGACCTGATGCCCCACGATCTGGTCTATTACACCTATATCGCTGAAAATGGCAAACCCGGTGTCAGTTCTGGTCCGGTGCTTAAACATGGCGATGCGCTCTCGATTTTCTTTTTCAATGAGATCAACCGTGCAAGGCCTCAGGTGCATTCACTGTTGTTGCGGATTATGGCTGAGCGCAGTGTACATGCCTTCAACCAGACGCATCATTTCCCGCATTTACAGGTCTTTGCAGACCGAAATCGTATTGAAAAAGATGAAACATTTGAGTTACCGGCCGCGGCGCGCGATCGCTTTATGATGGAGTTGCATGTCGAACAACCCAAGGCCGAAGCGCAGATCAAGGATTTGATGTTTAACCCGCGTTTTCATGATGCTGATAAATTGGTCGACACTACTGAGAAAGCGATTCTTCCCTACCAACAGTTGAATACGGTTGCGGCTCAGATTCAGGATCATGTGAAAGCCAGCACTGCACTGCAGGATTATGGTTTCCATCTCTGTCGTGCTCTGCGCGAGCCGGCCGAATACGGTATTCAAATCACTGATGTTGAAGTCAACAAATTGATCAAAGGTGGTATGGGACCGCGTGGCATCAGCTATCTGGCACGTGGTGCAAGGGTTAACGCCTGGTTGAATGAGCGTGAAGCGATTATTCCTGAAGATTTTCATGTGATCATAAAACAGATCGCAAAACACCGGATTTTCCTGAACCCGGTCTATGACTATAACCGGGATCAGATTATTGACGCCCTGATTGAGGCTGCGCTGAATACTGTCGCCTCACCATGAGCCAGGTGTTCGATTACAAAACCGCCACGATGGTCAGTAGCTTGATGCCAGGTGGGCACAAAAGTCGTCAGCGGGGTCCTGGCTCGGACTTCTATCGAAAAACCCATTTTCTTGATGAACCGGAACCAGCGCGGATAGATCTGAATGCGAGTTTGACCGATCCTTTCGAAAACCTTCATGTCCGCAGTTATCGGCAACGAAGCAAACTGGATGTATTAGTGCTCATTGATGGCTCTTCATCAATGATTTATGGCGATAAAATCAGTCTGGTCACCAAAGTCTTCGACAGCATCTGTCAATCTGTAGCCGCTGCGGGTGATGAGATGACAGCTTATTTATTGACTGACGAAATACACGCTTTAACAGACGTCAATAGTTTGCAGACCGCTTTCGATGGTGTGGGCCCGGAAGATAATCGGGCCGATGCCTACACTGAAATTCAACGTGTTCTGCCAAGCCGACAATCATTGATTTTTTTGATCTCGGATTTTCACTGGCCCGAGTGGCAATTACATGCCATATTAACGGCCCTGTCATCGCATACAGTCGTTCCCGTCATTAGCTGGCAAAGTCGCGAATATAGTGATTATCCACTCTGGCGCTTTGTAGAAATGACCGATCTTGAGACCGGGAAAAGCACGCTGGTGTTTGTCACACCAAATCAACGACAGTTGATCAGGGCGCGCTATCAGCAGCGACAAGCCTATCTGAATAGCCAGTGCAGGGCCTTTAACCAGCGACCTTTCTGGCTGGTGGATCAATATGAGGCGACCCAGATGAGTCGTTTTTTCGCAGCTCAGTCCTGAGGCAGAAATCATGAAACTCCGTTATCTCATTATCATGCTTTTACTGTGGTTCGCCGGCCCACATTCTGTCTGGGCTCAGGAGCAGATAGCGCCGGCAACATTACTGCAACAAGATCAAGGCCGTAGCTACGGGATAATGGTCGGCGATATGATCCATCATCGTTTTCTGGTTGAAGTTAAAGCCCCATTCAGCGTCATTCAGTCTTCACTGCCACAAGCTGGGGAGCTGACTTACTGGCTTGAGCTACGGGATGTTTCCGTTTCATCCAAAGAATCTGATGACACAACCTTGTATCTTATCGATCTCAAGTATCAGACATTCTATGCACCGCTGGATGTCAGGAGTTTGAATATTCCTGCCATCACACTGGACTTTTCTGCCGGGGAACAGCGTGCACAACTGCGACTACCGGACTGGGATTTTACAATGTCGCCGATTAAGGAAATCACGCCCAGTGGTGTCGGTAATGAGAATGATGTCGCTGCTTTTATGAAAGCAGCGATTGCCCCCAGAAATCACGCCCTGGGCGAACTCAAACAGCGCGCAATCGTGTTGACTCTGGCTGCCGCGGTGACCGTTATTCTTCTATTATGGATCAATGGGCTTCTTCCCAAACTGGGTCAGTCACCTTTTACTTATGCAGCGAAACAAATTCGGCGTCGCAAACGTGGTGGACTGAAATCTAACGATGATTACCTTGCCTGTCTACAGGCCGTGCACCAGGCGATTAACCGGCGTGCCCGGACAACCGTCTTTGCCAGCCAACTGGATGATTTTCTGATTCAATTCCCCCAGTTTGGTGGCCTGCGTCAGGAACTCAGCCATTTTTTTCAACAATCAAGAGCGGCCTTCTTTCTGGATATGCAGCCCGGTGAGTCGCTGATTCAGGATTGTCTTAATCTATGCCGGCAGATGGCGGCAGCGGACAAGGTTAGTGCCGTTAAATGAATCTGGCTTTCTCACATCCCTGGCTTTTACTATTACTGCCTCTCAGCTTGTTGCCCTTCGCTTCAAGCCTGTTTGAGCGTCGTGCCTGTGCCAGTGCCCAGCTTGTCGCGCTTAACCCGATCACAGTATGGCTAAACCGGATAATACATGCCACTGCCGTCATCAGTATCGCCAGCCTGATTGTTGGTATCGCCGGATTACACATTCTGGAACAGACAGTCACCCGCACTGGTAATGGTGCCCATATTGTCTTCGTGCTGGACCGCAGTGCGAGCATGAATGAAACCTTTGGTGGTAAAACACCGGATGAGAACGAACAATCCAAAGCACAGGCTGCACGTCGGCTGTTGTCAGAGTTTGTCAGCAATCGTCCGCACGACCTGTTCGGTGTTGCCGGTTTCAGCACGCAACCGTTTTATATCAGCCCTTTGACCGAACATAAATCGGCGATTCAGGCAGCGATAAACAGCATGGAAACTCCCGGCCTGGCCTTCACCAATGTAGCAAAAGGGCTGGGTATGGGCTTGAGTTACTTCAAGGATCAACCCCACACCGGCTCACGCGTTATCGTGCTGGTGTCCGATGGAGCCGCTTCACTTGACCACCGTGCCCAGAAGACCCTGCGCGAGTGGTTCGAACGTTACCGTGTCAGTCTCTACTGGTTTTTCTTACGGACCGAGAACGGTCTCGGCATCTACAGTGAACCAGGTACACCACAGGATGATAACCCGAGGGTGATGCCCGAACGCCACCTGCACAAGTTTTTTAACACTTTATCCGTGCCCTATCATGCCTATGAGGTTGATACCGTGGAATCGCTGCAGGCGTCTATCGCCGAGTTGGATGAACTGGAAAGCCTGCCACTGATCTATGAAGAGAAAATCCCACGGCAAAGCCTTTCAATCTGGTTATACAGTCTGTCACTGTTTGGCATGCTTCTTCTAATCACGGTCAAACTGCTGGAGAAAAAATCATGATTCTGCGGCGTGTCTATATACGCTCTCTGCTGATATTCATTTTAATCACATTGGTGGCGCTTCTTTCCATAACACTGGTTGAGCAGCAACGTCTAAGCGGGGTTAATCAGACGCTACAGCAACTCAAAACGGGGCGTTTTATAAAGGCTGATGAAGTGGACTTAAGCCAGCCTGAGAACCAGTTCGCCTATGCCTGGCATCTGCATCAGCAAGGTTTGTTTGAAGAGGCTGTCGATGCATACGGACGAGCGGAACGTGCCGTGGCTCCGGATTTTGTCAAGGTAGTGCATTACAATATGGGCAACCTCTATCTAGAGCAGGCCATAGAAGTCGCCGAACAGATGGGAATCGACCGTGCCACAGCACTCGCTGATGTTGCTAAAGATCTATTCCGAACAGCGTTAAAGCAAGATCCGGACTTCTGGGTCGCAAAGTATAATCTGGAAGCCGCACAGCGTCTTTCTCGTGACCTGCCTCTGGGCGATCTACAGGAATCAGAAGCGGCCGAGGAAAGCTCAGAAGAACTATGGTCAGCGATGCCCGGCTTTCCACTGGGTCTGCCCTAGGAGTTTTGTATGGCTCGTCTAGTCAGCCTGATTGCCGCCGCCCTCTTCACCCTGTTGGCCTTGTTCTTGCCGCCTTTGCCATTTCCGGTTAAGACCTATGATTACGTTTTTATGCTGGATATTACCCGCAGCATGAACGTCCAGGATTACAGTGATGTTGATGGTGGCGCCATGAGCCGACTCGAACGGAGTAAAGACGCCATGCTGGCAGCGGCACGTAGTCTGCCCTGCGGCTCGCGTATTGGCCTTGGGGTTTTTACTGAGCGCAGTCCTGCCTTGCTCTATTCTCCCATTGATGTCTGCATTGACTATCCGGTATTACAAGCGAGTATTAACGAACTTGACTGGCGCATGGCCTGGGTCGCTGACAGTAACATCAGCCAGGCGCTTTACAACACGCTGGAACTGATGCAAGGCAGAGTGCTGGAAGGAAGTAAACTGGTGTTTTTCACCGATGGCCATGAGGCGCCTCCGGTCAACCCTCGCTATGCACCTGACTACAGCTACATCGAGATGTTACAGGACAAGCCTGAAGGCTGGCGAAGCGGTATCATCATCGGTGTTGGGCAGCACAGTAAAAGTAAAATCCCTAAATATGATGAAGATGGTAAACAGATCGGCTTTTATACTGCTGAAGATGTACCGCATGCGAGTCGTTTTGGCTTGCCTGAAGATCCCAGTAAGATTGAAGGTTATATTCCCCGTAATGGTCCCTGGGGTACCGCGAAAGTGGTTGGCACAGAACATCTATCCAACGTCCATGAGGACTACCTGAAAAAACTGGGGGAACAGGCAAAAATGCAATACCACCATCTGCAGGATGATGCGGGTCTGTCTCAGGTTCTCAAGCATGAAGCCTTTGCCGATCGTCAGGTTCAGCCAACACGCTTGAATGTGATTGCTGCTTTATTGGCATTACTACTGATGGTTTTCTGCTACCATCCTTTCCGACCTAAGTGGCCCCAGTACCCGAGCGCAGTCAAATAGCTACTCAATCTGTTCGGCACAAAGGCTGGGTAGCACCGCGACGGCCAGATCGATCTGGAATGTATCTTGTTTGTGTTCTTTGAGAAAAAACTGTTGCACCCGATAAGCTTCGCGCTCCAGCTCAATTCTGCTCTCACAGGAATTATCTGATTGCGCCATAATTCCGTTCTTATGCTGCAGAAAGTGAACCATCTCATGCAAAACGAAGCCTCTGGCACCATGGTCTGAATCCAGCGCCATGCGTTTATCATAATAAATAGTTTCGGTATCAAGGTCATAATATGCAACGGCGGTACAGTAATCGCTATCGCAAACCGTTTCTGTGAGGCTGTCATGCGCCACCGCAGAGAGGTTAGGCAGCGTGCCGGGGTCATGGTAACCAGTCAGTGTGACAGCCCAGACAAACAGACTCTGAATTAATGCATCCATCTAGCTTATCTCCCTAAATCAGCTCAAACAGCCGCTGCATGGCTTCATCATGAGCTATTTGCTGCTGTCTCAGATTGCTGTAATTGGCCGTAAGCTCGCCGAAAACATAAGTGCCCTCAACCGTGGGAAGATAATTAACAAAATCGACAAGTAGCCGGTCCTGGTCGGCCTCTATCCCCTTATCAGCCAGTTGTCTGGTCACCTGCACCAGCCTGTTGGTAACCACTCTTTTATCTTCATGAACATGCAAGAGCAATTTATCCAGTTTTTGCTGGTAGTAAACGAGGTCCCTGGCTGGGTCATGTCCTGGCTTCTTTTGATAAAGTGACAGTAACCAAACTTCGGGCGGTGTCGGATCTGCAACAGACAGCATCTCTTTGGGCTTTTCTGTCGGCATGCCCGCCTGCAGTTTTTCAGGAACAGGAGCTACCGCCGTGTAGTCCTGCCGTTCACTGAAACTCTCTTGTGTGAACTCTTCATCGCCACAGGCACTGACAGCAAAAACCAGCGAAGCAGCAACAACATATTTAAATAGATTCGCGAACATAGTTTCACCTCCTGAGATCAGAATTTGCCTCTGGACGTGAAATTGCTGTGCATAAAAAATCAGGACATAAAAATTTCCCCTTTATTTTTATAAATATAGGAACACACCCGGTTCTACACAGCTATTAACGGGATATTCTCATATAGATATCAAGGACACTATCCATGCTGGCGACGTCGATTCGAATCTATAGGTCTCGATCTGGCGCAAAGAAAAACGCCGGCTTACGCCGGCGTTTTCTGTAGTTTAAGTCTGAATTTATTTTTCAGGCGTGAATTCAGGATAGGCATTCATACCACATTCATTGATATCCATACCTTCCATTTCTTCTTCCTCACTGACGCGCAGTTTAATGATTTTATTAATCACCGTCAGCACGATAAAGGAAACCCCGAACATCCAGGCAAAGGTAGCCAGCGTTCCTATCAGCTGACCGCTGAACGTGGCTGCCGGATTGGTGAACATTACGGCAAAAATACCCCAAATACCGGCTGTACCATGCACCGAAATCGCACCGACCGGATCGTCGATTTTGAGTTTGTCCAGACCGACAACGGACAGGACCACAACCAGGCCACCGACCAGACCAATCAATGAAGCCACACCGGCACTTGGCATCAGCGGCTCTGCTGTGATTGCAACCAGACCCGCCAGCGCACCATTGATTGTCATGGTCAGGTCCGTTTTACCGAACATAAACCGTGACAGCAACGCTGCAGCCACCATACCGGCTGCCGCAGCAGCATTGGTGTTGACGAAGATCTTCGCTACAGCATTGGCTTCATCAACATTGGCGATTTTCAGCTCAGAGCCACCGTTGAAACCGAACCAGCCCATCCACAGGATAAACATACCCAATGTCGCCATCGGTAGATTGGCACCCGGAATAGCGTTAACTTCGCCGTTTTTGCCATATTTCCCTTTGCGCGGACCAATAATCAACACAGCGGCCAGTGCAGCAGCGGCACCCGCCATATGTACAACAACAGAGCCGGCAAAATCCTGGAAGCCAAGTTGATCCAGGAAGCCACCACCCCATTTCCAGTACCCTTCTACTGGATAAATGAAGCCAACCATAAAGACGGCAAAGATCAGGAATGGCCACAAGCGCATTCTTTCTGCAACTGCACCGGAGACAATCGACATGGTTGCAGCAGCAAACACGGCCTGGAAGATAAAGTCGGCCATACTGGAATAGTATGGTGCACCCTCACCACCAGCCGTCACGGCTTCAACGGTATTATCACTCCCCAACAGGAAATCAATGCCGGGGATCACTGAACTGACCGGATCACCCGGATACATGACGTTGTAGCCTACCAATAGATAGACAATACAGGCCACACCGTAGAGCAGGGCATTTTTATTAAGAATCTCAACCGTATTTTTACTACGGACCAGACCGGATTCCAGCATTGCAAAGCCGGCGGCCATCCACATGACTAGTGCGGTACACATCAGGAAATAAAATGTATCCAGCGCGTAACTTACTTCAATTACCATGGTATCCATTACGTTCTCCCTTAAATCGCTTCAACACCGGTTTCACCGGTCCTGATTCGAATGACCGAATCCAGACTGGCCACAAAAATCTTGCCATCACCGACCTGTCCGGTACGGGCCTGAGTCGCAATGATCTCAGTCACCTCATCCACCTGACTGTCATCAACGGCAAGTTCGAGTTGAATCTTGGGCTGGAAAGCAATGTTGTATTCCGCACCACGATAGAGCGCGGGATGGCCTTTCTGGCGGCCAAATCCCCTTACTTCCCCCACGGTCATCCCGTTGACGCCGGCTTCTTGCAATGCCGATCGCACGACTTCCAGGGCGTGGGGGCGAATAATGGCTGTCACTATTTTCATTATTGGCTCCTGTTGCTAAATAGGAAAATTAATTTACCCCGGAGAATCAATGAAATAGTTATGCCACCTCTTTTTTCTCTATTATTATCAGCAGCTTGGAGAATATAGAGCCCTCAGTTCTAGCGAAAAAGCGAACCGAATCAGTGCACTGGGTTTGGTTAGCGCGCCAATATGGCGCAGCAAGCCATAATTATTTGAGTGCTTCAGCAACACGCGCTCTGAGCAATGGCAAAACCTCGCGCTCGAACCACGGATTTTGTCTTAACCAGCCCTGGTTACGTGGGCTGGGGTGAGGTAAGGGTAAACAGTCAGGCCAATAGCGCAACCCGTTTTTGACCGTATCGCTCACTGAGCCATCAAAGTCTGGCAGATAATAAGCCATAGCATAACGGCCAATCACAAGCCTCAACTCGATGTGTCCTAACTCGTTCAAAAGGCGCTTGTGCCAGGTTTGAGCACATTCAGGCCTTGGCGGCAGATCACCATTTTTCCCTGTTCCTGGAAAACACAATCCCATCGGCAGGATGGCAATGTTGTTTGCATCATAAAACTGGGTCTTATTGAGCCCCATCCAGTCCCTTAGCCTGTCGCCGCTGGCATCTGCAAACGGAATACCCTGTTCATGCGCTTTTCGGCCTGGCGCTTGCCCAGCAATCAGAATGCGGGCTTGCTTGTTGAACTGCAGTATTGGCCTGGGCTCAAGCGGGAGCTTATGTTGACAGAGCCTGCATGTGAGTACATGAGAGAGTAGAGAAGACGGGGGCAGCATTGCAACAGGGTAACGCGACCTTATCCAATAGAATCAGTGTCACTCATCGTGACACTGGTATTGCTGCTCAACGCGGTGGTAAAAGCACTCGTACCAGCCTGTGTAACGATCACAGAATTGTTTTTCTTCACCCAGCTTTTCAGCCACACTAAAACCGCGCGCATGGCACATGTCCATCGCCTGAAGCTCGGCTTTTTCACGATCCAGGGGCTGCTGCTCTGTCCCGGTATAAAACTGTTTGACCGTAATAACCGACTCATTGGCAAGCTTTGCTTCGGCTACCGCCGTGAGACTGAACGCTATGACGACAATAGATAAAAATGATTTCATTGCGGTTTCCTGCAGTTTGATGGAACAGGCAACCGAAGATAGCTGGCCGAGACGAGCGTGACAAGCGCTACTGCCATAAATTGCTCAGATTTATTCAGATGGGAGATAATAGGTGGTGGCTATGGGTGGATTCGAACCACCGACCCCATCATTATGAGTGATGTGCTCTAACCAACTGAGCTACATAGCCGTATGAGAAGCGCGCCATAATACGATAACGACTGTTAAATATCAAGGCTGGAAACGAATTTTATAGCCAGTCGCTGAGCTGAATACCGAAACCAATACTATTGCTGTGAGCATCGTAATCGATCAGGCTCTCACCGTAACCGTTAAACCACTGCACATAGCCTCTTACCCGGTCACTGAGCGGAAAGCTCCAGCCCAGTTGAATAGCGCCGTAGTTCTCACCGAAATCAAGGTTGTTTCTGAGCATGATTTCGAAATTGTGCCGGTCCATTTTATAGAGGGCGCCCAGTTCAAAGTTGCCCATGTAATCATCGATATCCGGGTTATCATCGTCATCACTGTCTTCATCGATGCGCAACCACGGCTTGAATGAGAGATAGAGATCATCGTATTCGAAGATAAAGTCAGCATAGACCCGGTTCCAGCTGCGCGACAGCTCACCGGACTGGCCATTGGACTGATGCGAGATCCCGGTACGGATCACCGAGTTTTTTACACCGAATAGCTCATAGTCATTACGAAATGACAGCCAGGCCTCCGGCTCATGATTAGAGTCACGGAACGGTGCCGAGCCTTCCTTGTTGAACTGCTGCCAGAAAGAACGGTTGGTGTAAGCAACGTACAGATCCGCACGGTTATTGAACAGACCATAAGCAACCGGCGCTTTCAGACTAATCTGAAACTTGGTCTCCCAGGGCTGGAAATTGATATCGTCATCCGGATCTGCCGCACGGAAGGGCGCCTCGTTGGGTGAGCTCATATTATTACTGAGCATAATGTAGTTGGGTTTATGCGGCAGCAATACGAACGGATTGCGGGCTTCTTTCTTTTCCAGGAATAAACGCCGGGTGATGGCGGAGTCGTCTTCTGTTTCCAGACCGTTTTCGGTGACTTCGATATCGACCGCTTCGGTGGGTGTCGGACTGGCGGCTTTAATATCCGCCTGGGTCTGTTCGCCTTCGCAGAACTGGCGGAGTTCGCCCACTGTGACCGTGTCATCGGCAGTCGACATCTGTGTCATCAGACACTGATTGATCTGCTCATCGGCCTGCAGCATTGAGGTCCAGCTGAGCACTGCCACAAGCAATGCTGAAGTCACACTTTTCATCGGCGTACCTGCCTGAAAGGGTAGAAAATGAACTAAATTGTTATAACAAATTAATCAGACATTGAAGCGGAAGTGCATCACATCGCCATCCTGGATGATGTATTCCTTACCTTCCAGGCGCCACTTACCGGCGTCCTTGGCACCCTGCTCACCGTTATAAGCAACAAAATCATCATAGCTGACCACTTCAGCGCGGATAAAGCCTTTCTGAAAATCAGTGTGGATCACACCGGCGCCTTCCGGCGCAGTCGCGCCCAGTTTCACAGTCCAGGCGCGGACTTCTTTAACACCGGCAGTAAAGTATGTGTGCAGACCCAGCAGTTGATAGCCACTACGAATCACGCGATTCAGCCCGGGCTCTTCCTGACCCAGCTCTTCCAGAAAGTCCGCTTTCTCATCGTCTTCCAGATCGGCGATTTCCGCTTCGATGGCCGCGCAAATCGGTACCACGATGGCATTTTCCTGTTCTGCCAGTTTCTGTACCGCTTCCAGCGCCGGATTGTTGTCGAAGCCGTCTTCAGACACATTGGCGATATACATGGTCGGCTTGCTGGTCAAAAGCTGCAGATCACGCACCATCAACTTCTGATCCTTGTCCAGGCCCATCGCCCTGACCGGCTGACCACTGTCAAGATGATCGCGCATCGTGTTCAGCAGTTCCAGACGGGCCTTGGCGACTTTGTCACCACTTTTGGCATCGCGGGTGGCTTTGGTAATCGCTTTTTCTACACTTTCCAAATCCGCCAGGGCCAGTTCCGTATTGATGACTTCAATATCATCCAGCGGCGACACTTTACCGGCAACATGCACGACATTCTCATCTTCAAAACAACGCACCACGTGGGCAATGGCATCGGTTTCACGGATATTAGCGAGGAATTTATTGCCCAGGCCTTCACCTTTGGAGGCGCCTTCAACCAGCCCGGCAATATCCACAAATTCCATTGTGGTGGGCAGCACCCGCTCCGGGCTGACAATCGCAGCCAGTTTATCCATACGTGGATCCGGCACTGGCACAATACCGACATTGGGTTCGATGGTACAGAAAGGATAGTTCTGGGCATCAATACCGGCTTCGGTCAAAGCGTTGAAAAGAGTGGATTTACCGACATTAGGCAAACCGACGATACCGCATTTGAATCCCATAACTAATCCTATTGAGAGTGTAGCCAGTTCATGGCCTTGTCGAGATTGCCCGACAGGACTTCCGGCAGAATTTTTAACATATTGTGGATGGCCATCTCGATAGCCTCGCGATCGGTCGGCGAGGGTTTACTCAGCACGTAATCCGAGACCAGCTTGCTGTGGCCGGGATGACCGATACCGAGACGACAACGCAGAAAATCTTTGCCCCCGCTTTGCGCAATAATATCTCTGAGGCCATTGTGGCCACCATGGCCACCGTCACGCTTGAGGCGCACCGTGCCCGGCGCCAGATCCAATTCATCGTGGATCACCAGAATATTCTGCAGGGGGATTTTGAAAAAATTGGCCAGCGGTGCGACAGACTGTCCACTGCGATTCATAAAGGTCAGGGGTTTGAGCAGATAGAGTTTATGCCCCTCCAGATCGCATTGAGCCAGCTCGCCGTGATACTTTTTCTGCACCGTAAAATTGATGCCGAGATCACGGGCGAGCTGGTCCAATAGCCAGAACCCGACGTTATGTCGGGTTCCATCATATTGGGAGCCGGGGTTGCCCAGTCCGGCGATAATCCAGCTAGCCATTCAGCTCCCCAAGACGATTAAGATTACTCTTCAGTCGCTTCGTCGTCGCCGTTGCTTTCTTCACCGGCAGACGCTTCAGTGGCTTCATCTTCGTCTTCTTCAACTTCCTGTACGCGTGGCATATGGATGCTCGCGACAGCCTGGTCGTAGGCAGAACGTTCACCTTCTTCCAGCTCTTCTTCCTGGTGATGCGTCAGTGCAGTCAGGCTCACACCTTTAGGCACAGTCAGTTCAGACAGATGAATACTCTCATCCATACCCAGCTTGGAAATATCTGCTTCGATGTACTCAGGCAGATCTTTCGGCAGACAGGCGACATCAACTTCGGTCATCATGTGTGAAACCTGACCACCTTCTTTCACGCCTGGTGCAACGTCTTCACCGATGAAATGAATCGGCACGGTCATGGTCATTTCATGTTTAGCATCAACACGCAGGAAGTCAGCGTGCAGGATTTTGTTGTCGTTGGCAGGGTGACGTTGCAGATCTTTCAATACAACCTGGTCTTTCTTACCATCAACAATCAGGGTCAGGATATGCGCATAGAACGCTTCTTCATCCAGGTGACGCAGGAACTGGTTGTGATCCAGCGTGATTGAAACCGGATCTTTTTCCGCACCATAAACCATTGCCGGGAATTTGCCCGCATGACGAAGGCGGCGGCTCGCACCTTTCCCCTCGTCAGTACGTGCTTCGGCATGTACTTCAAACAAGTTTTCCATTTTCTTCTCCAAAATGTATGAACATCAGTTCATCAAAAAACCGCCTCACGGCGGCAATTCGCCTCCCCCGCGACCAGGTTCGGCACGAAATAAGCCGGTTATTATACCGGCTAATCCATATACAAGGAGCTGACTGACTCCTCGTTACTAATTCTGTACATCGCTTCGGCCAGCATTTCAGCGATGCTGAGCACGCGGATTTTGTCACAGGCTTCGGCATGGGGCTGCAAAGGAATGGTGTCAGTGACCACCACTTCATCCAGTACCGAGCTGGAAATATTATCAATCGCCGGGCCGGATAGGACCGGATGGGTCGAATAGGCCACGACTTTCTTGGCACCGTGTTCTTTCAATGCGGCAGCGGCGGCGCAGAGCGTTCCTGCGGTATCGACCATATCGTCAATCAGCACGCAGACGCGGTTATTCACATCACCGATGATGTTCATCACCTTGGCTTCATTCGCGCGCGGACGACGCTTATCGATAATCGCCAGTTCTACATCCAGATGTTTTGCCAGGGCACGGGCACGAACCACACCACCGACGTCAGGTGAGACCACCACCAAATCCTGGTATTTGTGCTTCCAGATATCACCCAGCAATACCGGTGAGGCATAGACATTATCGACCGGGCAATCGAAAAAGCCCTGAATCTGGTCAGCATGCAAATCGACAGTCAGCACGCGATCAGCACCGACACCGGTCAGCATATTCGCCACGACCTTGGCGGTAATCGCCACACGGGCGGAGCGCGGTCTGCGATCCTGACGTGAGTATCCAAAGTATGGAACCACGAGCGTGATGCGTTTGGCCGAAGCGCGACGAATCGCGTCGGTCATGACCATCAATTCCATCAGGTTATCGTTGGTGGGCATGCAGGTCGGTTGCACGATAAAGACGTCCTTACCGCGGACGTTGTCGAGAATCTCAACCATGATTTCGCCGTCGCTGAATTTTTCAACGGTGGCTTTGCCAATGGAGATGCTGAGGAAATTAGCGATGTTCTGTGCCAGTCGGCGGTTCGCATTGCCGGTAAACACCATCATGCGAGTGTCGGCAGTGCGTTGCTGAAGCTGGAGAAGTCGGTTTTGTGTCACGGTAGTGGCGCCGAGTTTCTGTTAAAAAACAAAAGAAAGTGGCTGGGGTACCAGGATTCGAACCTGGGAATGCTGGGATCAAAACCCAGTGCCTTACCGCTTGGCGATACCCCAACTGTAAAAACTCATTCTATCATCTTGCAGTCGCATTCGACTTATTTAATGTCGACGCTAGTGCAGTGAGTGGCGACCGGTTACTGCCTTTGGCCACAAAACCCTGCCAGTTGGAGGGCAGGTTTTCCACTACTTGTTGCGCTTGCTGCTGATTTTCAAAAGCAGCGAATATACAAGCGCCTGTTCCAGTCATCCTTGGCGGCGCGTATTGTGCCAACCAATTCAGCGCGTTTGCAACTGCCGGGTAGCGTTCTTTAACTACCTCTTCGCAGACATTTCTGCCTTCCCCTGAAAGGAAGCGCGATATTTTGATAGGTTCGCAGTCCCGTGTCAATTCCATTGCTGAAAATATTTCCGCAGTGGACACATGACAGTCCGGTTTCACTACGACATACCAAGGTTCTGCCAGATGAATCGGCGTTAGCTTCTCCCCTACGCCTTCGGCCCACGCTGCAAAACCTGCGATGAAAACCGGCACATCTGCGCCCAGTTCGAGTCCAAGTTGTGCCAATTCAGATTCACTGACAGCAGTTTCCCAAAGATAGTTCAGCGCAACCAGCGTCGTCGCCGCGTTGGAACTACCGCCGCCCAGGCCACCGCCCATCGGCAGTCGTTTTTCAATGTGAATGACAGCGCCTTTACTGCAGCCGCTGTATTGTTGTAAGCGCTTTGCAGCGCGCACGATCAGATTATCCTCATCGGCAACACCGTCAACGGACTGTTTCAGTCTAATCTCAGGGGAGTCGATGATTTCAAATTGCAGTTCATCACCAAAGTCCAGAAACTGAAAAGCCGTCTGTAACTCGTGGTAGCCATCAGGGCGCCGGCCGGTGATGTGGAGAAACAGATTCAGCTTGGCCGGGGCCGGCCAACTGATCACTCCGGAATACTCCAGTCAGTGACGATGAGTCGAACACTCATTTGCGAATTTTTCATAAAGACTTTTTTCGGCATTGAACTGCCCTGAAAAGGCATATAGCCTAAAAATTCAATATTCCAACCTGCCTGCGCCAGTGTTGTCAGGCGACCCTGGGCATCAAGCTCTCTGCTATCAACAGGCAGTTGTGCATAGGGCACACCGCGCACCCAGTCACTCAAGGCACTGACAGGTAGCAGCCAACCCATGGCTTCAGCCAGGAGTTGCTCCGGTGTCGCTGCAGACAGCTGCTCACCATCATCTAGTGTCAAAGTGACTGATTCGTGATTCCCATCCAGTGTCACACCACCCTGTGAGAATGGTCCGGATAGTTTGATATAAAACTGCTGGCCCTGCTTCAGCCACCGAATACCGGCGTTCCAACCTTCTCGCCCCTGAATAATCGCAGTGCGACCCTTGAAAGCCCAGGTATCCAGACTGGCCTGTTGCTTCTGACGTTCCTGCCATAGTTGCTCGGGATCCTGTGCAGGTTTCGTTTCCCACAGCGGGGCACACCCTGAAAGCATGACAATCAGAAACAGATTAAGCCAGTACCTCATAGGCCATACCTGCGCATGGTTTCCTGCAACAGTTTATTATCAGCGTCCTTTTGCAGGCCTTTCTGCCAGATTTTTTTGGCTTCCTGCTTCTTGCCGCGCTCCCATAACACTTCCCCAAGATGAGCAATAAATTCAACATCCGGCTGCAGATTCATTGCTTCGCGCAGATATTTCTCAGCTTTTTCCAGATCCCCCATCCGGTAATACACCCAACCCAGGCTATCCAGATAGAAAGGGTCACCTGGCTTGATCTCCAGGGCACGGGTAATCATTTCCAGCGCTTCCTGGTGGCGATCAGTACGGTCAGTGAGTGTGTAACCCAGTGCATTCAGTGCCTGCGCATTATCCGGGTGTTTTTCCAGAATCCAGCGAAGATCGGCTTCCAGCACATCCAATTTGTCCAGAGATTCGGCAATCATCGCCCTGCTGTAGTGAAGGTCCTCACTCTGAGGATAACGTGTGATGGCATCGGATAATAAGTCAAAAGCGGCCTGTTCCTGTCCTTGCTCACGCAGGATGCTGGCTTCAAACAGATAATACTGCAGCGCCTGCTGTGGCAATTCATCGCGGAGTTGTGCCAGATGAACACGTGCTTTTGCCACATCACCGCGTTCGACCAGCAGGTTGATGTAATTGCTTTGCGCAATGTCAAAACGATTACTCTGTGCAGGCACCGAGGCGAACCAGACGAGTGCCGCATCAATATTGCCATTCATCTCTTCAGCAAGCCCCATGAAGTACGCGGCCTGGTAGGTGGGATCACCCAGCTTGAGCAATTCACTGAAATAGGACTTGGCAAGCTGCCCATCCTTGTCTTCCAGCGCCAGTAAGCCCAACGCAAACAGGGCGTCACGGTTGTCAGGGTCATCTGCCAGAATGGTTTCGAAGATCTCGCGGGCTTCTTCGGTTTCACCATTCTCGCCCAGCAGCTTGCCGTAAGTGAATCGCAGATCCTGGCTGGCAGTATCTCGCTTCGCCGCTCTGGCAATCAGCTTCAGGCCCTCTTCCGAACGGCCCATGCGCTGAAGCGTATCGGCTTTAAGCACCAGATAATCTTCATTATTCGGATCGGCTTCCATCAGTGGCGCCAGTTTGTTCAGCGTTTCTTCGTAGCGTTTATAGAAAAATGCCATCCGGGCATAGGCGAAACGGGCCGCCGGGTCATTCTGCTGGTAACTATCCAGCTGTTTGAGCATCGTCAATGCTTCATCCGGCTCGGCTACTTCGGCCAGGTTTTCAGAGACGCGGATAAGGTAGGTTCGTTTATTATCGGGTGCCAGCTCCAGGGCTTTGTTCACCGCGTTGACCGCCCCCTGATAATTGTCTTTCATCATCAAAAACGGCGCCTGCATGATGTAGACATCAGCATCATTGGGATCAACCTCGATCCAGCGCTCCAGCGCCTCATTAATGCGCTGTTGATCACGCGACAGGGTCGCTACCTGCGCACTGCGGCTGGCCAGGGCAGGTGATTCAACCATCTCGGCCGCACGCTGATACAAATCAACCGCAATACCCACCTGACCCCGCTGGCCGGCGACTTCCGCAGTGAGAATGTAGTACATCAACTCCGGTGATAAGGGCAGGTATTGTTCCGGCTGCTTCGATTCTGATTCAACAGCCGTTTTTTCGGCCTCATTCTCAATGGGTGCAGGATCCGGTGCTCCGGCCTGTTTTGCTGGTGTCGAGGCACAGGCGAGAAGAAACAGAGGCATGCCAATCAGACCGGCATGTTTGAGGCGCTGTCCCGCTCCCCGAAAGAAAGATTGCATCAAATCCATATTAGAACGACCTGCACGTTTGATTTTGATAGAATGGCGTATTGATTTGTCCGACAAAAACGATTGCAACAACGGCTGTAGAGTTTACCAGCATTTAATTACGACTTTTTCTCAATATGCATCTTGTTACCTACGGCATCAACCACAACACAGCGCCCGTGCATGTCCGCGAGCTGTTTGCTTTTGATGCGAGTGTATTACCCAGCGCATTGTCTGCCTTGTACCAACAGGAGTCTGTGCTGGAAGTCGTGATTTTGTCGACCTGTAACCGGACAGAGATTTACTGTTGTCTGGACGATAATACTGACAATACGATTCTAGCTTGGTTGCATGACTTCCATCAGCTGGATAGTGAGACAATCACCCCTTACCTCTATCATTATCAGAGCAGCGACGCCATTCGTCATCTGTTGCGGGTTGCCTGTGGACTGGACTCGATGGTGCTGGGCGAACCCCAGATCCTGGGGCAGCTCAAAGATGCTTACAGCCAGTCACTCAATGCCAGTACCCTGGGCAAATCGCTGGGCAGACTGTTCCAACATGCTTTTGCTGTCGCCAAACAGGTTCGTACCGATACCGCGATTGGCAACAGCCCGGTTTCCGTTGCCTTCGCCGCAGTGAGTCTGGCAAAACAGATCTTCAGTGACCTGGCAGAATCGACCGCACTCTTAATCGGCGCCGGTGACACCATTGAACTGGCTGCCCGCCATCTGCATGACAATGGCATAGAACGTCTGATAATTGCCAACCGCACCGTGGAGAAAGCCCATAATCTTGCTGTTCAGGTCGATGGTTATGCCATCAGCCTCAGTGAATTGCCGGCTCACCTGGCGGAGGCCGATATTGTGATTAGTTCTACTGCCAGTCAGTTACCCATTCTGGGTAAAGGCATGGTTGAACGAGCACTCAAACAGCGCAAGCGTAAACCGATTTTTATGGTGGATATTGCTGTGCCGAGAGATATCGAAGCTGAAGTGGGTCAGTTGGAGGATATTTATCTCTATTGCGTCGATGATTTGAAAGACATTATTGAAGAAAACCTGCAATCGCGCCGCGATGCCGCTTTGCAGGCAGAAGAAATCATTGATAGCCAGGTTGACCATTTCCAGGCCTGGCTACGTACACAAGATGCGGTCCCAGTGATTCGAGCCATTCGTGACAGTGCTGAAGAGCTAAGTAAGCATTCACTTGAAAAAGCACTGAAACAACTGGAGCAGGGTCTGCCAGCGGATCAGGTGATGGCAGAGCTGGCGCGGAGCCTGACCAATCGTTTATTACACGAACCCAGTCGACAGCTTCGACTGTCCGGTTTTGATGAAGACGGCCAGCTGCTGGAATCAGCGCGGCGTCTGTTTAATATCAAGGATAAAAAGTGAAAGAGTCGATCAAGCAGAAACTGGAATCCCTCGTCGATCGTCATGAAGAAATCGCCGGCCTGCTGGCCGAACCCGAGACCATGGCGGATCAGAACAAGTTTCGCAGTTTATCCCAGGAATATGCACAATTAGAGCCTGTTGTCAGCAATTTCAATGCATATCGCGACACATTGACCGATATTGATGATGCCCGGCTGATGCTGGAAGAAGATGACGCTGAAATGCGCGAGATGGCCAAAGATGAACTGGCCCAGGCTGAGGACAAGCTCGATGAGCTGGAGCTGACGCTACAGAAACTCCTGCTGCCCAAAGATCCTAACGACAAACGCAATATTTATCTGGAAATCCGCGCAGGCACCGGGGGTGACGAAGCCGCGATTTTCTCCGGTGATTTGTTCCGAATGTACAACCGCTATGCCGAATTACGCCGCTGGCAGGTCGAAGTCATTAACGCTCAGGAGGGTGAGCACGGCGGTTATAAGGAAATTATCTGTCGTATCGTCGGTGATGGCGCTTATTCGAGGCTGAAATTCGAATCCGGTGCTCATCGGGTGCAACGGGTACCCGAAACGGAATCCCAGGGCCGTATTCATACTTCAGCCTGTACCGTCGCGATCCTGCCAGAAGTCGACGAGATCGACGAAGTTGACATCAATCCGGCCGATATTCGTGTCGATACCTTCCGCGCCTCCGGTGCCGGTGGTCAGCATGTTAACAAAACCGATTCAGCGATTCGTATCACCCACATCCCCACTGGCATTGTCGTTGAATGCCAGGAAGAGCGTTCGCAGCATAAAAACCGCGCCAAAGCGATGTCGGTGTTGCAATCGCGAATCATGGCAGAGCAGATTCAGAAACAGGAAGCTGAACAGGCACAGACCCGAAAGTCTCTGGTGGGAAGCGGTGACCGCAGCGAGCGGATCCGTACCTATAACTATCCACAGGGTCGTATCACCGACCATCGCATCAATCTCACCCTCTATAAATTGAATGAGATTGTGGAAGGCGACCTGGACCAGGTGATAGAGCCACTGATCAATGAATACCAGGCCGATCAGCTGGCGTTACTAGCAGGTGATCAATAACTCATCCGCAGATTACACAGATGAACGCTGATTGACTGGTGACATTTGATATATCTGTCGAAACCGCGAGCGCCATAACAAGACAGTTTGAAACTGTCCGCTTTTTATTTCAATACGAATAATCTGTGTCTATCTGTGCAATCTGCGATAAACAGTACCATTCCATCACACCCAGCCGCGGGGCGGTAGAAAGTCGGTATAAAGCCTGGCTTCTGCCGAACCCGCCTCGGGCTGCCAGTTATAGCGCCATTTCACCAGTGGCGGCAAAGACATCAGTATTGATTCAGTGCGGCCACCGGACTGCAGACCAAACAGGGTACCGCGGTCATAAACCAGGTTGAACTCGACATAACGACCGCGGCGATAAAGCTGAAAATCACGCTCGCGTTCGCCGTAAGACTCATTCATACGCTTTCTGACAATGGGGGCATAAGCTTCAATATAGCTGTTACCGACAGACTGCAGAAAGGCAAAGCAGGTCGCAAAACCCCACTCATTGAGATCGTCAAAGAACAAACCACCGACACCGCGGCATTCATCGCGATGTTTGAGGTAAAAATACTCGTCACACCAGTGCTTGAAGCGGGGATAAACGTCATCGCCAAAAGGCTCACAGGCGGTTTTAGCCGTCTGGTGCCAGTGAATCACGTCCTCTTTATTACCGTAATACGGCGTTAAATCGTAACCGCCACCGAACCACCAGATGGGATCTTCGCCGGCTTTTTCAGCAATAAAAAAACGCACATTGGCGTGAGAGGTGGGCACATACGGGTTATGGGGGTGAATCACCAGCGACACGCCCATGGCTTTAAAACTGCGGCCAGCGAGTTCGGGGCGACTGGCTGTGGCTGATGGTGGCAGATTATCACCACTGACTTCAGAGAAGTTCACGCCGCCCTGCTCAAACACTTTGCCGCCAGTGAGAACCCGGGTGCGACCACCGCCACCGGCTTCACGTTGCCACTCATCCAGCTCAAACACAGCCTGCCCATCAACTTCTTCGAGTGTGTTGCAAATACTATCCTGCAGTGAAAGTAAATATTCACGTACTGCATCGATGTCAGGCTGACTCATCGCAGAATAGCTCCCGTTCTGGCGTCTCGGATCTGGCTGGGTTGAGTGGCACCGCCCAGAGACCCCGGCATCACATAATCAATTCCCGGCAACTGCCAGCGGACCTGGTGCGCATTCATCGCGGGTCGGATACCAGCCACATTGGCACTGGTCGAGACGATAGCGCCACCGAAGGCCTTGCATAAGTCCCGGGTCTGCTGATGCGCCGTGACACGAACGGCAATGGTGTCGTGCTCGCCGGTCAACAGTTCCGACACCTCCTGCCGCACCGGTAGCAGCCAGGTGACCGGGCCGGGCCAGGTTTGCTGCAGTTGCTTCAATGTGTCTGCCGGTACAGGCTGGATGAAGTCCTGCAATTGATTGAAGTCAGCAGCGATCAGGATCAGTCCCTTTTCCCAGGGGCGCTGTTTCAACTCCAGCAGATCCAGCAAAGCGTCTTCATCCCAGGGATCACAGCCAACACCGTAGACGGCTTCGGTGGGATAGGCGATGACGCCGCCGGCTTCCAATGTTTCCACGGCACGTCTCAGCCGCCAGTTGATTGTTGTCATTTGCTTATCCATGAAATAGTGTCACTGGGCTATTGTAAATAACATTGCTGGTTAGTTCAGGCTGAAGATAAGTCATTTCAATAGTTAAGCACTCGAAAAACGCGTAATACGAATGCTGATCAACGCTGCAACTTGATACGTCGCTAAAACATCGCTTCGTCACTCAGAATGACACTTCGCACCATCACCAAGCCATCCAGTCCGGGCCTGAAATAAATCGCACATTGCATGGAAACATTGTGAAAAGCGGGGGTGGTGTCCGGTTTAAATACATCCTCACGTTGAATCAGATTCCTCGACTCGCCTCGGAATGACATTATTCTCCAGTGTCTTTGCGAGCGGAGCGAAGTAATCCAGTTCCAGATCGCACGGACAAGCCCTGCCTCAGCGGCAAAATTCCAGGCTACGCAGACTGCTCCCGAGCTACTGCCCGATAAGCGATATCAGTTCTGTAGTAGGCATCGTTCCAGCTGATTTCCTTCAGCGCGTCATAAGCTGCGGTTTGAGCTGCAGCGACAGTATCCCCCAGCGCGGTGACACACAGCACACGACCACCGGCTGTCACCACTTCATCACCGTGACTCGCGGTACCGGCATGGAAGACTTTACTGCCCTTGCTTTCTGCTTTGTCGATACCCGAAATCACATCGCCTTTACGGTAAGTATCCGGGTAGCCACCCGCTGCCATAACGACACCAATAGAGGCGCGCGGATCCCAGTGGGCTTCGACTTCATTCAAGCGACCATTAAGCGCCGCTTCACACAGTTCAACCAGATCCGAGCGCAGACGCATCAGGATCGGCTGGGTTTCCGGATCACCGAAACGGCAGTTGTATTCGACGACTCTGGGGGCACCACTTTCATCAATCATCAAACCGGCATAGAGAAAACCGACATAGGGACGGCCATCTGCTGCCATGCCTTTGACCGTGGGCTCAATAACTTCATCCATAATCCGCTGATAAACGGCATCCGTTACCACCGGGGCTGGAGAATAAGCTCCCATCCCACCGGTATTCGGGCCTTTATCACCATTATCACGGGCTTTATGATCCTGAGATGTGGCCAGCGGCAGTATATGTTCACCATCCACCATCACAATAAAGCTGGCTTCTTCACCGATCATGAATTCTTCAATCACGACGCGGTGGCCGGCATCGCCGAATTTGTTGCCCGACAGCATATCTTCCACCGCTGCAATGGCTTCAGCTTCCGTCTGGGCGACAATCACACCTTTACCGGCTGCCAGGCCATCGGCCTTGACCACAATCGGCGCACCCTGCTCATGGATGTAGTCTTTGGCCTGCTCGACATCGGTGAAAACCTGGTAGGCCGCTGTCGGGATTTGATGACGTGCCAGAAAGTCCTTGGTAAAGCTTTTGGAAGCTTCCAGTTCAGCAGCGGCCTGGCTGGGACCAAAGCATTTCAAACCCGCAGCTTCGAACGCATCAACCACACCCATAACCAATGGCACTTCAGGGCCGACCACGGTCAGATCGATGGCATTGTCTCTGGCATAGGCCACCAGGCCTTCAATATCCTCGACCTTGATATCGACATTGCTGATACCGGGCTCATTGGCGGTGCCGGGGTTACCCGGTGCAACAAAGACCTGCGGTTGTTTTGGAGAGTGACTGAGTTTCCAGGCCAGCGCGTGTTCGCGCCCGCCACTGCCGATAACAAGAACTTTCATAGATTCGCCGAAAAAGTATGCTGAAAAGGCGATAATAATACCGTAGATAGGCTGATTTCTAAACAAAAGCTGATCGGCATTTGCTGCTGCCAGTCGCAATTGCAAAGGCCATCGCTTTTAATTATCTTGAAGCCGAAACATCGGCGACTAAAAGGACCGAAAGCGTGGAAGATCTGAGAACTTCGGAAGCCTGGCGGGTATTTCGTATTCAGGCGGAATTGATAGACGGTATCGAAACGCTCAATGAACTGGGCCCGGCCGTGTCCATTTTCGGCAGTGCACGACTGACCGAAGATTCGCCTTATTACGACCAGGCGCGAAGCGTGGCACGCGATCTGTCACAGGCAGGGATTTCGGTTATTACCGGTGGCGGCCCGGGCATTATGGGCGCCGCCAACGAAGGCGCGCTGAATCAGGGAGCACGTTCTGTCGGTCTAAATATCGAGCTACCGCATGAGCAGATTGCCAACCCAAGCCAGGATACCCGGCTTAGTTTCCGTTACTTTTTCGTGCGCAAACTGATGTTCGTCAAATACTCGATTGGTTATGTGGTCTTTCCCGGCGGCTTCGGCACACTGGACGAATTCTTCGAAGCCCTGACCCTCATGCAAACCCAGAAAATCCGCCATTTCCCGGTCATTTTATACGGCTCATCATACTGGCAGGGCCTGTTGGAATGGCTGAGGGAACAAATGGTGGGGCTGGGCTGCATCGATGCAGACGATATGTTCCTATTCCGGCTTGTCGACAAGCCGGATGAGATCCTGCCCATTATCAAAGCTCATGTCGACAGCCTGTCAGAACGCTCGGAAGAGGAGCAGCGCTCGACGATTTGATCCAGGTCAAGACAAGCCCAATCAGCCCGATTGGCTAAACTTATCGACGTTATACTCTGCTCAAAATTTGAGCAGGTTTGATAATGAGCAACACACTAGAATTCGACATTGATCTCATTCAGCGTTACGACAATGCGGGTCCGCGTTACACCTCCTACCCCACCGCGGTAGAGTTTCACGAGGGTTTTAACGCCGACAGTTACAAGAAGCATATTGCGCTTTCCAACCGGCGCGGCGGCCCTTTATCGCTGTATTTTCACCTGCCTTTCTGCGACACGGTGTGCTTTTACTGCGCCTGCAATAAGGTCGTCACCAAGAATCGTGCTCATGCTGAACCATACCTGCAAAACCTTTATAAAGAGATCGCGATGCAGGCCGAGCTGTTCGACAGCGATCGCGTGGTTGAGCAATTGCACTGGGGCGGCGGTACGCCCACCTTTATTAGCCACCAGCAGATGCGTGAGCTGATGAATGTCACCCGTCAGTTCTTCAATCTGGCTGCGGATGATCGAGGCGAATTCTCGATTGAAGTCGACCCGCGTGAGGCTAATGCCGACACTATCGCCCTGTTACGAGAGATCGGCTTTAATCGTCTCAGTCTCGGGCTGCAGGACTTTAATCCTGAAGTGCAAAAAGCCGTTAATCGGATTCAGACTGAAGCTGAGACATTTGCTGTGCTGGAAGCGGCGCGGAAGGAAGGCTTTCGCAGTATTAGCCTGGATTTGATTTACGGCCTGCCGCATCAGACTGTCGACAGCTTTAATGAAACCCTGGATAAAGTGATTGCGGCCTCACCGGACAGGCTGTCGGTGTTCAATTACGCGCATCTGCCGGAACGTTTCCGTACCCAGCGCCAGATCCGTACTGAAGACCTGCCCACAGCCCACGATAAACTCGCTATCCTGCAGAGCACTATCGACAAACTGACCAGCGCCGGCTATGTCTACATCGGCATGGATCACTTTGCCAAACCGGATGATGAACTCACCATCGCCCAGCAGCAAAAGCAGCTCTACCGTAACTTTCAGGGCTACTCAACTCACGCAGAGTGTGATCTCATTGGTTTTGGTGCGACCTCCATTGGTATGGTGGGCGATTCGTACAGTCAGAATGTCAGAACCCTGGTGGAATATGACAGTGCCATC
Organism: uncultured Methylophaga sp.; assembly: GCA_965229455.1. Lineage (GTDB taxonomy): Bacteria > Pseudomonadota > Gammaproteobacteria > Nitrosococcales > Methylophagaceae > Methylophaga. The sequence goes on along the minus strand of OZ245877.1, from coordinate 322,726 downwards.
CAGGCGGGTGACTTGCCGGTATTTCGTGGTGTCGAGCTGGATCAGGACGATAAGATCCGCCGCGATATCATCTCTCAGCTGATTTGCCATTTTGCGCTCGATATTGCTGAAATTGAGCGACGTTATCCCATCGACTTCGCCGAGTATTTCCACGCCGTCTTCCCGCAACTGGAGCAGTTTGCCCGTGACGGGCTGTTGCAGTATAACTGGGAGCAGATAGAGGTGTTGCCCGCCGGACGCCTGCTGATCCGCCATATCTGTATGGCTTTCGATAAATACAGCCAGGCAGCACAGCAGCGTTTTTCCAAAGTCATCTGATTTCGGCCATTAGGCTTAACGACCCAGCAACGCTTCAGCTACACTTAAGCATAGCAATCGCAGTTCCCTCTCCCATCAGGTAGAGGGCTTGGGTGAGGCGCGACCTCAACGGCAAGCAACCGGTCTATTAAGGGCGACATGCTGGAAAAGATCAGACAATATTTCATATTCGGTGATTCAGCGGTCAAACTCTACGGACTCGCGATCCTCACCGGCATCCTGGCCAGCCTGATTATCATCGCCCTGCGCTTGTTTATTGATGGCGGTCAGATTCTGCTCTTCCCGACGGCCAAAATTGAAGACTTTGCCAACCTGCCCTGGCAGTGGGTGCTGGGCCTGCCGATAGCCGGCGGCCTGCTGATTGGCTTGTTGCTGTATGGACTCAAGCCCGAAGAGCGCAACACCGGTGTGGTGCATGTAATCGAACGCCTGTCCTCACATCAGGGGCGTTTGCCCTGGCAAAATGCCCTGCGTCAGTTTTTTGGAGCTGGCATAGCCTTAATTACCGGGCACTCGGTCGGCCGTGAAGGCCCCAGCGTACATCTCGGCGCTGCCAGCGGCAGTCAGCTGGCGACGATTCTGGAACTGCCCAATAACAGTGTGCGCATTCTGGTCGCCTGCGGCGCAGCGGCTGCCATTGCGGCCTCATTCAATACCCCTGTCGCCGGCGTCATCTTCGCGATGGAAGTCATCATGATGGAATATCACATCGCCAGTTTTATTCCGATCATTCTGTCTTCAGTCACCGGCGCGGTACTGAGTCGTCTCACCTTCGGTGAAAGTGCCATTTTCGCCAACCTGTCGGCTGATATGCAGTCGCTGTGGGAAATTCCCTATATTGTGCTGATGGGAATTGTTATCGGCGGGCTCGCCACCCTCTTCCTGCGCAGTCTCAGTTTTTTCTCCGGTCTGTTTCAGAAACACCCGTTCTGGCTTCGCACTACCTATGCCGGCATTCTGGTGGGACTGACCGGCTTGCTGGTGCCGGAGGTGATGGGTATGAGTTACAGCGTTATCACTGGCATCTCTACCAATGAAGCCGCCATATCGGCACTGATTGTATTGATGATACTCAAGCTGGTGCTCTCCACTGCCTGCGTCGGTTTTGGTATTCCGGCTGGCCTTATCGGCCCGACCCTGGTGGTGGGCGCTTGCGCCGGTGCTATTTTGGGCATTGCCGGTAATGCGGTGTTCCCGGATCTGGCATCCACCATGACCTTCTATGCCGTAATCGGTATGTGCGCGATGATGGGCGCCACGTTAAAAGCCCCGCTGGCCGCGCTGATGGCCATGCTGGAGCTGACCGGTAACCCCAATATCATTTTGCCCGGCATGCTCGCCATCGTCTTTGCCAGCCTTATCAACCATGAATACTTCAAGCAGGACGCGTTGTTTATGAAGCTGTTGCGTACCCGTGGTGTCGATTATCGTAATGATCCGATTACCCAGACCCTGCGCAGGATCAGCGTCGCCAATGCCATGCAACGTAACTTTATTATCATGTCGCAGCAGGTCAGCACCCAGGCAGCGGTACATGCACTGGAATCCAGTCCAGACTGGGTCTTGATCAAGAATGACAAGGAACCGATTGCACTGATGCCGGCGGGTGATCTGGCGCGCGCTGTCAGTACTGAAGAAAATGAAGAAATGGATTTGATGCAGATCCCGGCCAACCGCCGCAATGTGCATAAGATCTCGCTGCATACCAGCCTGCGTGAAGCGGTGGAAGTGCTTAATAAGAATGATGCGGAAGCGCTGTATGTCACCCGGATGACCGCCCCGATGATAGAGCGAACCTACGGCATTCTGACCCGTGAAACCATCGAATCACACTATCAACTCCCTTATGCCGTGACCGCCAAACACCAATAGTCCAATCGTGGTTAATGGGTTATAATGCGCGGCTTGTTGCCCAGGTGGTGAAATTGGTAGACACAAGGGACTTAAAATCCCTCGGCCTTGCGGCCGTGCCGGTTCGATTCCGGCCCTGGGCACCATATTTTTCAGTTACTTACGTTATTAGTGCTACCTAAGAATTCAGAGCACTGTGCCGAATTTGTGACGTTAAGCCACTTTTGGAATCGCGTTATCAGCAAACTCTGCAAGATGCTCAGGCGCTAAATGAGCATATCTTTCAACCATTGATAACGTTTTCCAACCACCCAAATTTTTCAATACCATCAATGGCGTTCCATTCTGGACATGCCAACTGGCCCATGTATGTCTCAAATCATGCCAGCGGAAATCTTTTATACCAGCTTTAACAAGTGCTTCACGCCAGTCTTTGTTGTTCGGATCATGCAAAACTTGCCCTGTTTTTGATAAAAACACATAGGTATCGCTTTTTCCTTTAACAGACTCTAGCGCAGTAATGGCCTCATTATTCAGGGGTACACTTAAGGACTTTCCATTTTTTGTTTGGTAATTGTGAATCCAGGCCTTTTTCTTCTCAATATCAACTTGTCCCCATTGAAGGTATTTAACATTACTTTGTCGCAGACCAGTAGCAATTGAAAACTGAACCATCGGCTTTAAATAATCCGGAAGGGCTTCATATAACTTTTTGTATTCTTGATGCCGGAGCCATCTGGGACTACCCTCTGACTCCTTATATCTTGCTATATAGGGCACTCTTTGAATCCACTCCCATCGAAGCGCACTGTGGAGTACAACGCTGATCACCGCCAGATAACGATTGGCAGTAGCTCCACTACTCTCTTCCATTTTAATCTCACCAATTTCTTCAATTAGAGATTGGTTAATGTCATCGAGGCTTTTTCCTCTGAGGTAGGTTTGTAACCATTTGAGCTTGCTCAGATTCCGTTTATAACTTGCCGTACCCTTTGTTGATTTGACCCATTTTAGAGCAGCATCATCCCAAGTTTTTCCTGATTGAATACCTAACCGTTCACGCTCCCATAATTGGTTTCGCAATTTGTCATAGTACTCTTGTGCCTGGCGTTTTATTGTTGTCTTAGTAGAGCGTCTAATTCGCTCTCCATTGGGGGTAGTGAAGTCGACCCACCATGTTTTACCGCGCTTTTTGAGTGACATGAATAATTACCTATATTCGCTTCTTTGGTTTTTGTTGATTGTCTATAAAAAGTCCTGAGCCAATTAGTGATGTCAGGCTTTATGAATACCCAACTTTTTCCAGGTTTTGCTGCTGGAATATGGCCACTTGCAGCAAGACGTCTCAATGTTTCTTCATGAAGGTGGAGATAATTGGCTGCGTCCTTGAGATTCATCGTTTCAGGCATGACCTTCTCCTGATGAATCGAGAACCGTATCCAAATTAATCGACAATGTTAGATCTGGTGGTGGGCGTAAAAGTGAAGGAATAACAAACCCTTGCTTATTGCCAGCTGCTTTTTTTACTTCTGCGGCGTATTTTTTTATTAAGGGTTGAGCATTAGATTGAAGAGCTTCGATGGTCTTGACAGTGAGTATTAGTGAATACATGTGTTCTCCTTTTATTCTCGTCCACAAGAATAAAATTACACACGTTTTAAAGTGATTTTGTGAGATTAATCACATATTTTGAGCGTTATAAAATTGATATAAAAACTTGGCAAACTTTTTTATACGAAATTTTAATTTTTATTAAAATCAATAAAATAAATATTTAGCCTTTGGACGCCCGCTAGGTGATTTTGCGCAAAATGTGTGATGTTTTTTTCTCCGGCAGGGCGTCACTTCGCCCTGGAAAAACACAAAGCGAAGCGACTGTTTTTCAGCCCTGCCGGTTTATAGAATATAAGCGCTGCTGCCACCAATTTTGACTTTTTGGTACGCCGATTTCGATGGAGAGTTTTTGTCAGGCTTCCTGCCGTGTTTTTTCACTAACGTCTCTTTAAAGTCAGCATTTTTCACCTCCCTGACACGCACATTGTTGATTGTTGCTTTATCAGTCTGGGGCAGCACTCTGGTATGACCACTGCGGCTATCACCGTAAGCATTTATGGAATTGACACTTTGATGCCCAAGAATCGCTGCAGAGGTGACTCTGGGCAGCCCGCTTCCTTTGAGGTCACTGCCCATCTGGTGTCGAAATGATTTGAAAGTAATGTGCTTTTTCCGACGTGGAAAAAGCTTTTTATTTAAGCGAGCCAACCTTTTTTGAAGGCAGCTGACGGCATCCATTTCAGTTTGGCCTTGATCAAGTTTTTCCAGTTCCCTTTTCATATTATGGAAGGCTGTAGAAAAAATCTCGAAGCTTTTATCATCAAAATACAGTTGCCTATCCATTCCCCTGATGCCATCTTCTGTCTGCTTGGAGCCTTCGATGAAAATGCCATTACCAGGAAGCAGTTCAATATTCATCATTTCAGATGGGCGACAACCCGTTAGCCATAACACCGTTAAGGCGCCCACCAAATTCACGTCCGGTTTTCTTTTAGCCATGCAGCCAGCGAGTAACTTCTGAAGGTCTTCATTTGAAACTTTTTTCATGACGGTTCCGGGTTTTTTCTTGATGGCCCCTTCAGGAAACTTTGTCGACTTGATAAATATAGCCTCATCCGTAATGCAGCGATCAATGTAGTACTCTTCAAGCGCTCTTCTTTTTTTATTCCACGAGTTCTGCCCCGGAGGGTCATCATCAAAGGCATGATCGATCAGAGCTTGTCTCAGTTCTTGAACATGCGGGTTATCTGTTCCTAGTCGACTTTGGATAAAGTGCTTGGCTTGCGAGATGTATTGTTGCCGGGTTTTTTCTTTCATAGCGGATACCTGAAACTTGGTTGACTTGGTATCCAGAATAGCTTTGATGGAGAGACCACTTTGTCGTTCAGGTCACAGATTGATCATCCAGGTATCTTAAAATTGAAGATATGCCTGAGTAGGCAGGCAGTCTCCTGAAAATCTATGAGAAGATGCCCTCGATATTAAGCTGACTGATAGGGCTCGCCAGTAACGTTGCCAGCAACGCTACTGACGCAGGATACCTCCTGACGCCCTACATACTTCCCCGTTAATGACACAAATTTTCAGCGGGGAAGTATGTAGTTTAAAGTCAGCTGGATTGATGTCTGGCATCTGACGGGGTAGGGAATTAAAAGATACCTGTTGGCTTTAATTGTTCTTCCGTTTTGCCTGAGGGCGTGTCACAAAGTGCATTTACTTTGAATTACCTTTGAAGGCCTCAGCCAGTTTTTTTTCATCAGCAGAAAATAGCTCATCAGATGCTTTCTTCACTTTGTCAGAAGTGAGCTTTGTATAGAGTGCTTCAAATTCAGGTCTTGGGTCAGTCTGTTTTGAAGTCTTATTTTGCTTATCATCTTCAGTCATAGATACCTGCCTTAAGTGAGTATCAATCGGTCTGGTTAGACAGCTTTTCATCGATATGAATGACTACCGGTTGGTAAGCTGTGTCTGTCACTGTTTGCAGGTGAGGATAGCCTCGGGCATTTCGACATATTCTGGTTGTCCCAATATTAAATGAGTTTTCACCATGCACATGGCCGTAAATCCAGGCATCTGGTTGATGATTTTCAATCAAGCTATCAAGTCGGCTGGCATAGGCCGCAGAAATCAAATCAGATTGTTCATGCAACGGAATGCATCCTAGGGAAGGGGCATGATGTGTCACAACCACTTTACTTTTAGCTGCAGGCATCATCAGTCCTTCCTCAATAAATTGTCTTTCAAGTTTGTGCCAGAGCAGGGTGTCTCTGACTGTTAGTCTGGGCGAAAACGGTTTATCTGGCAGCCGAATTTCGGCATAGTCAGTCATGTTGAAACTGGCATGACTGATTGTCAGATGGTGCTTCGCTTCCCCAAACAACATAAAGTCAGTCCAGAGTGTCGCGCCAATAAACATCACATCATCAATAATGACTGAGTCACCATCCAGAAAGTGAACATCCGTGTTTCTGGTCAGGCTCTCTACTTTATCCTTAACGGATAGGCTGTCTGACTGGTAAAACTCATGATTACCGAGCACATAGATAACAGGCAGCCCAAGAAGCTCACTTTGCCGAACAGCATAGTGAGCGCCATACTCCTGGACATCAATATCGCCAGCCAGAACCAGCACATCAACTGGTTCGTTAAGTTTTATATCAGGTACGGGTAACCCGGTTTCACGCAGAAACTCATTGTGCAAATCACTGATATAAGCAATTTTCATATGTGCCCCTTATCCCAGACTGGCCAGAAAGCCGATGCCTGCCGGTTTATGCTGTTTGTCCTGCATGTTCACATCATCAGGCAGAAGATAGATGGGTCTGGAATCTGACGGCGTTCTCGAAGCCGCATGAGCCAACGCCTTTTCCAACTCCAGCTTCATCAGCCTGGGTGGCATGCCAGCAAAAGCATCAATAACACTCTCATCCAATCCTTTGTCAAAATGCTTGCCCCAGGCATTGGCTTCCAGCAATTCTCGGTAAATGGCTTTTACAATCTCCCTGGATTGCGCAGCACTGGGCGGCTGGATTTCTATCTCAATCATTCGTGACCGAATCGGCGCAGGGATTTGCTCAGGATGATTTGCTGTCGCCACCCACAGCACGCCACTGAGGTTCATCGGAATATCGAGATATTCATCTTTGAACTGGCACGCCGTGTGAGATTCAAACAGACTATAAAAAGCACCGAGTGGATCAAAGCGTAAGTCAGCAGAGACTTTATCGATTTCATCGAGCATGAAAATGGGATTGGCATAACGGCTCTTTCTGATACTTTCACTGATAAACCCGGGTTTACTCTCGCTCCATGAACTGCTGTTGCCAGTGACAATAAACCCTGACGAGAGCGTCGAAAAATCGAGAGAGAAAAAATCAGTCCCAAACACTTTGGCAAGCTCGGACATGAAACGGGTTTTGCCGACACCCGGTGGTCCCGATAACAATAACGGGGGAAAGCTGATGACCTCAGGTGACTCCAGACTGAATAACTGCAGGTTACGCATACAGAGTTCTATGACTTCACTGAAATTAGCAAACTGTTCAGCCAAATTATCTAACTCATCAACCAGCGTTTTTCTGATCAAGGCAAAGGGCTTCCAATTCTTTTCCTTGCTCAAGTCTTTGAGGATTTCCTTGCGTGTCTGATTCAATTCACGTTTATGCGCACTAATGACATGATCTTGTTTGTAAATATAGAGGCCGGTACCGACTGCAGGCGGCGCTTCCTCTAACTCACGAATGTGAAGCTCATCAGATAGGCTGGTATCGGTGGGTTTTCCAAGGTTGTCATCAACAAGTTCTCTAAGTGATTTTTTAGACATAGTTACTCCGAAGCTGAGGTTGATCTCCCTCCATCCGCCCGGATGGAGGGAGTGGATACGGCTACTTCAGCCTGGAGAGTTTTTGTGCCCACTTTTCCCGAATTTCATAGACCTTTGATGGCCAGCCTTTGGGCCCTGGACGCTGTCCCATCTTGCCTTCTTTCCACATTTTCTGGGCGATTTCAGCTTCATATTGCTTCCGGCGCAGGAAGGGCTCTACCTTCTGGATGGCGCGAAGTGCATGTGCGCTGTCGTAATTCAATGAATAACATTGCCGGTTACTGGAACTGTCACGTTTAAGTTTTGAAATAAAACTTTTTTCTCCAATGATTTTTTGGATATGCTCAAGCACCTCTAGGTTGTTTTGAACAATAGTCAGCTTGAGACGATGACAGATTTTTTCATGACCTTTGTAACGTTGTTTTACCACCCCAATACAACCATCAGCATCAGTAAAGCCTCCGACATACGAATAATCCATTAACTTTTCAATTTGAGGCTTCAAGTCAGCGTTTGTTGTCAGGATGTCAAAGTTTACGTTATTAAGTGCACACATAGTGTGCCCTCCTAGGTAAAAATAATGGCGGGTGATTCCGCCATTTGCCTCTATTTATACACTATGTGTGGCCCATCTGCAAGTACTTTGTATGAAATATTATGCTTTATAAAAAATAACTCAAGAAGACCTTCTTGTATAACCCTATGATTTTGCATTTCTTTTTCTGTTTCCCAGTTCTGCCATGAACGTAAGGTGACATATATACTTTTTGCTGCTTCCTGCTGAGTAAGGCCGAGGCTTTTGCGCAATTTTTTTAACTCTTCAGGTGTTATTGGCATGAATAAAACTCTCTTGCTCCATTGGCTTCATTTTTGGATAACTATTGATGAATCTAATTAGTATTATGGAGGGGCGATACTGATATTACTAACTAATTTGCAGTGTTGCGACTGCCGTCAAAGCTACAGTTAAGTGAAAGCATTCTATGGATGCTATCTTACCGGAATAAGGGAGAGAAATTTGTGTCAATTATGAAGCTCTAAGAAGCTATTTCAGCCTAGTCTAGGTTAAAGAGAGCTTTCCTGTTTAGCTAGAAATGACAAATCTTCGGCTGCCTGTGCATTTTCCCATGGCAACCTGAGAGAATCTTTATTTTTATGATGGCTTTTATGTTGGTAAAGGTTTATGAATTGGGAGAAATCATCAAAGTTTTGTTCCAAATCTATTAGCATTCTGGTCATTCTATTCACAACAAATTTTAAATCATGGACTTCGAGTTCTAAGAGTCTAACTCGCTCTGACCTGCTCCCCACTTTCTAATCCACAAAGAACTTAGTAATGTTCATCACTGAAAAGGAAGATGAGCATGAAAAAACGATTCACAGAAGAACAAATCATCCGGATTTTGAAAGAGGCTGAAGCCGGTCTACCAATCAAAGAACTGTGTCGAAAACATAATATCTCTGATGTCACGTTCTACACCTGGCGCAAAAAATATGGTGGTTTGGAAGTGTCCGAGGCCCGCCGACTTAAAGGGTTGGAGCAGGAAAATGCCAAGCTCAAGAAGCTACTGGCAGGATCCATGCTGGATAATGAAGCCCTCAAGGCCGCACTGAACCGAAAGTACTGACCGTCAGGGATAAGCGGGAGGCTGTGCGTTTCATGCTGTCACAGACAGCGGTTTCTGAGCGTAGAGCCTGTTCACTGGTCGGTCTGAACCGCGCCACCATGCGATACCGGTCCCAGTCGCCTGAGGAGACTGAACTGACAGAGCGGATCAAGGCGATAGCCTATGAACGCCGTCGGTTTGGTTACCGGCGAGTACATCAGTTATTACGCCGTGAGGGTATCAAGGTGAATCACAAGAAGGTGTATCGCCTCTACCGGGAGGCGGGACTGGCAGTACGCAAACGCAAGCGTCGAAAAGGCATTATGGTAGAACGTCAGCCGTTATTGCTGCCGGAAATGCCAAACCATACTTGGTCGATGGATTTTGTCATGGACTCTCTGGCCAATGGTCGGCGCATCAAGTGTCTGACCATCGTCGATGACTTTAGCAAGGAGTGTCTGGATATACCAGTGGCTAACGGTATCTCTGGCGAGCAGGTTGCTGGCATCGCTGCCTTCAGGGGCTACCCTATGGCAGTCAGGACTGACCAGGGACCAGAGTTTACTGGCAAAGCGCTGGACCAGTGGGCTTATCAAAATGGTGTTGAACTCAAGCTGATACAGCCGGGTAAGCCAATGCAAAATGGCTATATTGAAAGTTTCAATGGTAAGTTTCGGGATGAATGTCTGAACGAGCACTGGTTTATTGATCTGGCCCATGCCAGAGAGCTGATTAACCAGTGGAGGATTGACTACAATGAAAACCGACCGCATTCTTCCCTTGGCTATCAAACGCCATTGGAGTTTGCTGCGGCCAATCGACTCGAGAAAAATGATTCACAAACCACGGGCATTACTAAGCTGAGGTTGGATTAAAGAGAGGGGGCAGGTCAGTAGGAGTTCAATCAGCACCAACCTGACTCATAACAATGAGTCAGCGGCCATTTTTATTGACGTATAAATGAAATGCAAAGTGTGCCATCAATGCTATTAATCAATTGAAAACAAGTGTACCCGTGAAAACCTTAAACAAGCCGATTAGAGTGCTGAATTGGACTCATGCTTGGAACTGATTCATAATCAGTATGTCCTACGGCTTGTTGTCAACATAAATTCTAAACCAATGTCAGTCCATTCTTTCGTCAAAGTGCTTATTCTGATGATTGTCATACAATCAGGCATTGTTGCGGCTGACGTTCGCAGCGTTGTGCCAGAGCATGTTCCAGAGCAACACCTTGACAATAATGATATCAATGACAGCCACCAAGACAAGGTTCAACTCGCTGGAGAACACAATTCACCCACTTCTGATCCTGCTGAGTGTTGTGTTTTGTGTATGCACTGCCACTGCTCACACTTTATAGCTATAAACACCAGTTCAAACATCGAAGTTCATCCGATTCCGGATAACTTTTATTATCCCTACCAGCTAGCCTCTGTCACTGACTTTTCAGTCAGTATGTACCGCCCTCCTAAATCCTGATCTGCTGACATTTCACGCGGACTCGATCTGAGTCCGTTGTTCACAGATATACAGGATTTCTTTCATGAAAAAGCAATATGATTGCGTGCAGAGTTCACGTAAGCCCGTTGTGCTTGCTTTGGTTTGTTACTTGCTCCCAGCAGCGATGGCGCCGCTTACCTATGCTGATGCCGGGCAACAAGAAAAGGCATTGGGTCTGAGGGAAGCGATGCAACAAACGCTACAACAGCATCCTTCCTTACAGGTTTTTCCACTACGCCAGCAGGGACTGGAAGCGCAGAAAAAAACTGCCAACCTTAAACCGGCCTATGTGGTCGGTGCCGAAGTTGAAAATGTCGCCGGAACAGGCGAGCTAAGCGGTATCAAGGCTCTTGAAACACGGGTCACATTATCTTCCGTGTTTGAGTTGGGTGGTAAACGCCAGTCACGTGTCGATTTGGTTGAACAACAAAGCAATATTGTTCGTGTTGAGCGTAAAGTCAAAGCACTGGATTTACTGGGGCAGGTGACAAGACGATTCATTAACGTTCTCAACAGCCAAGAGCGAGTAGAACTAGCAGAAGTAGGGCTGGAGCTCGCTCAGACGACATTAAAAGAAGTCAATCGGCGAGTCAGTGCTGCCGTGGCACCTAAGGCTGACCTGGGCCGTGCTGAAGCTGCGGTTCAACAAGCAGAATTGACCCTGCTTGCAGAGCAGCGACAGCTTGAGGCGCACCGGATGGCATTGGCTAACTTGTGGGGCAGCTACCAGCCTGCTTTCGATGAAGTATCGGGATCACTCTATTCCTTTAATGAAGCGATGCCATTCGATGCTTTATTCGCTAAAGCACAACAAAATCCACAGATCGAAATGTTTGCTGCCGAGGCGCGGGTTCGTGATGCCGAAGTCCGTCTTGCTCGAACCCAGCAAGTTGCTGATCTGACCTGGTCAGTCGGGATACGTCGAGATGAAGGTATGGACGATTCAGCTCTGGTTGCGGGCATTTCTATGCCGCTGTTCAGCGAGGAGCGGGCTCAGGGCAGAATAGAAGCAGCACTGGCCGCCAAAAATGAAGTGACCTATCGCCGTCAGGACGTGTTGCTGCAACTTCATACGCAATTATATCGCGCCTATTCAGGCCGTAGTCAGGCCATCACCAGCATCCAAAAGCTGCAACAACAAATCATCCCCAAACTTAACACCAGCCTGGAGCAGACACGCGTGGGTTATCAGCGTGGACTCTATAGTTATCTTGATTTACTCACTGTCAGACAGGATCTGCTCAACGCCAGACGTGCTGTTATCGAGGCTGCCACAGCAGCACTCAAATACGAGGCTGAAATTGAGCAACTGACAGCAGAGCCACTGGCTGAAACGGAGTAAAAAAATGTATCAGAAAAAAATGTTTGAAAAGCGATGGATTAACTTTTCCTTAAACGGCGTTCTATCAATCCTGTCAGCACTGTTACTGATAACCGCCGCATCACCTGTTATCGCTCAAAATGAGCTTGAACATGCTGATAAGCAAACTGAACAACACGAATCAGAAGCTGAACATAAGCCTGACTCAGCGTCTGAGACTTCTACCCACAAAGAAGACAAGTCGGACAGTGTCGATCAGCATCAGCATGAGGAATATACGCATAATTCAACGGAATCTCACAGTGAGCATGCTGCACCCGCGACCGCTAATGAGCACGGGAATGGACATGAAAGTGAAGAGGAAAATCATGTTGAAATCGATGATGAGATGGCCCGTCAACAAGGCCTCGCTACCGCGAAAGCCCTGGCCGGAGAGGTATCACTGACGACCAAGCTCTATGGCAGGATTGTACTTTCACCTGATCAGGTGAGTCAGGTCAGAGCCCGTTTTCCTGGCCGAATTACCCGCGTTAATGTGAACTTTGGCGATGAAGTCAAAAAAGGGCAGTTATTGGCGAGTGTGGAATCCAATAATAGTTTACAGAATTACAATTTGCGTGCCCCCATCTCTGGCACTATCACAGCAAAAGAGGCCAGTTCAGGCGAAGTCGCCACTGATCAAGTCCTTTTTATCATTACCGACACAAATTCACTTTGGGCTGAGCTTAAAGTGTTCCCTGAGCAGGCCGCTGCAATAAAAGCCGGGCAGAAAGTTCATCTGTTGAACGACGATCAAGAGTTTGAGTCCAGCATCAAGCAACTGCTGCCAAGCGATCAGTCCCAGCCATACAGAATCGCCCGTGTTCCCATTGAAAACGCAGAAGCAACCCTGTTTCCAGGCTTATTAGTGGAAGCACAAGTCATCATCCAGCAAGAAACCGTGGACATCAGAATCCCCAACAGTGCCATTCAACGCTATCAAGGCTCACAAGTTGCCTTTCTCAAAACGGATGGAAAATATCAGGTTAAACCACTGAGCTTGGGTATTTCCGATGGCAGATACAGCGAAGTGTTATCCGGACTCCGGCAAGGCGATGAAATCGTCGTAGAGAACAGTTATCTCATCAAAGCTGATCTGGAAAAAGAAGGCGCAGCACACGCCCATTAATACGGAGTTCTACATGATAAATAAAATTTTATCTTTCTCAATTGAGAAACGGGGCCTGATGTTGTCCCTGATATTCCTCATCATCGGTCTGGGGGTATGGAGCTACCAGAAACTACCGATTGATGCGGTTCCTGACATCACCAATGTACAAGTCCAAATCAATACCAAAGCACCCGGCTATTCGCCACTGGAGGCAGAACAGCGCATTACTTACCCGGTCGAAAGAGCCATTGCCGGTCTGCCAAATCTTGATTACACCCGCTCCATTTCCCGCTATGGGCTATCCCAAGTCACTGTGATATTCGAGGAGGGAACGGATCTCTATTTCGCGCGTAATCTTATCAATAACCGTCTTGCGGTCATCAAAGGCTCATTGCCTGAAGGGCTTGAACCTGAAATGGGCCCTATTGCGACAGGACTGGGCGAGATTCTGATGTATACGGTGACAGCCGAGCCAGGGTCCAGAGAGGATGATGGCACACCTTATGATGCCACTGATTTACGCGTAATTCAGGACTGGGTAATCAAGCCACGTCTTGAGCGTGTCAAAGGTATCACTGAGGTGAATACTAATGGCGGCTATGACAAGCAGTATCATGTTCAACCCGACCCAACCAAGTTATTAAATTTTGGTGTCAGTCTGAGTGAATTGAAACAGGCCTTGATGCGCAATAATGATAATCGGGGAGCCGGTTATATTGAGCGCTCTGGCGAACAAATTCTGGTTCGTTCACCGGCACAGCTCAAGACTATCGATGATATTCGCCATGTGGTGGTGAAAAATATCAATGATCGGCCAGTATTAGTCAAAGATGTTGCCGAGGTCGTCATCGGAAAGCCGCTACGTAGCGGCGCAGGTACACGTGATGGCAAGGAGACCGTCGTAGGCACGGTGATGATGCTGGTCGGTGAGAACTCACGTGAGGTTTCTGCAAGAGTCGCTAAGGAACTTAAATCGATCCAATCCTCATTACCGGAAGGCGTCATCGCTGAAACGGTCTATAACCGCACAACTCTGGTCGACAAGGCCATCAAGACGGTGCAAAAAAATCTGCTTGAAGGCGCTCTGCTGGTTATCGTTGTGTTGTTTTTGCTACTGGGGAACTTCCGTGCTGCGTTAATTACTGCGGCAGTCATACCGCTTGCCATGATGGCAACATTTACCGGTATGGTCCAAGCGGGAATTTCTGCCAACCTGATGAGCCTTGGGGCGCTCGACTTTGGTTTGATTGTCGATGGCGCTGTGATTATTGTCGAAAATGCGGTTCGCAGGCTTTCTATTTCACAAAGACAGGCTGGGGGAATATTACCTTTAAAAGAGCGATTACAGATCGTTTATGAAGCCACTAACGAAGTAATTCGGCCCAGTCTGTTCGGCGTGACAATCATTACCGTCGTATACATCCCCTTGTTTTCACTTACCGGGGTTGAAGGGAAGATGTTCGAACCGATGGCTGGAACAGTCATTTTAGCCCTGGTTTCTGCAATGATTTTTACCCTCACCATCGTGCCGGCCGCTGTGGCGACGTTCATGGGAGGCAGAGTAAGGGAAAAGGAAAGCCTCATTATCAGTGGGGCAAAATGGCTTTATCGTCCCGTCTTGCTGCTTAGCCTGAAATTGCGCTGGGTCATCCTCCTTGTTGCCACTATTTTGGTTGCGGTGTCAATCAATATGGCGAGCAAAATGGGCTCTGAGTTTATCCCGCAACTTAACGAAGGGGATATAGCTCTGCATGCGCTACGTAGTATCGGCACCAGTCTTGATCAATCCATCAAAATGCAGGAACTACTCGAAAAACGGTTAAAGGAATTTCCGCAGATCGATAAAGTCTTTGGTAAGTTGGGCACGCCGGAAGTCGCCACGGATCCTATGCCGCCGAATGTGGCCGATACTTTCCTGATCCTTAAACCTAGAAGTGAATGGCCAGAACCGGACTTACCCAAACGCGAACTCATCGCTCAAATTGAATCTGCGGTCAAAAAACTACCGGGTAATAATTATGAGTTTACCCAACCGATCGAAATGCGCTTCAACGAGCTTATTTCAGGGGTTCGTGCCGATGTGGGCATTAAGGTCTACGGTGACGATTTGGATCTGATTAAGCAAAATGCAGAAGCAGTTCTGGCCGTGATTCAGGAGATCCCTGGTAGTGCAGATGCACGTCTTGAACAGGTTGATGATATGCCTATGCTCACAGTCGAACCCAAGCGGATGGCAATGTCACGATATGGTCTAGATGTTGATGATCTACAGGATATGGTTTCCACGGCGGTGGGCGGCGGTATGGCTGGTCTCATTTATGATGGTGATCGGCGTTTCAAGCTTATGGTACGTCTACCGGAAAAAATCAGAGAAGATATTGAAGCGCTGTCAGTACTTCCAGTCAGCCTGCCGAATGGCGATTATGTCCCTCTCTCTGAAGTTGCTAAAGTCGAATTGACCCAGGCTCCCAGTCAGATTTCCAGGGAAAACGCCAAACGACGGGTGGTTGTGACCAGTAATGTCAGAGGACGCGATCTCGGGTCATTCGTCCAGGAAGCACAGCAACGCATTGCAGGACAAGTTGTGCTTCCAGCTGGTTACTGGGTTGAATATGGCGGCACCTATGAACAGCTGCAGTCAGCCAGTCAAAGACTGTCCATCGTCGTTCCTGTAACGCTACTGATTATCATGGGCTTACTGGTGACCGTGTTGGGATCGTTCCGCGATGCAGCCATTATTTTTACCGGTGTGCCACTGGCGCTAACCGGGGGCGTAATGGCACTTCTAATCAGAGATATGCCGCTGTCTATTTCAGCCGGTGTCGGATTTATCGCCTTGTCAGGGATTGCAGTGCTCAATGGCTTGGTGATGCTGGCATTTATCCGCGACTATTGGCATAGCCACGGAGACTTGCATAAAGCGATTGTCGAGGGCGCGATGACGCGGTTGCGCCCCGTATTGATGACCGCTTTAGTGGCAAGTCTGGGGTTTGTTCCTATGGCGCTCAATACCGGTACCGGCGCTGAAGTACAAAGACCGCTGGCGACAGTCGTGATTGGGGGCATTATTTCCTCAACGTTATTGACGCTGGTTGTGTTACCGGCACTTTATAAGTTGATTCATAGTAGAGATAAAAAAAGCTAGCCGGCGATGCTGAGTCCGTTGCTGGTCATGATATGACCAGCAACGGCGTATCTCATCTCAAGAAATCGCTGTGTTGTTGAGTACATTGGAGTGTTTTATGCATAATCACAACAGTCAGGACGAGACGAGTTCACGACGTATTGGCCTGGTGTTTTTGCTGAATCTGGGCTTCACGGTCATTGAGTTTATTGGCGGCCTGCTGACCAACAGTACCGCGATTATGGCCGATGCGGTACATGATCTGGGTGATAGTCTCTCTCTTGGCAGTGCCTGGTTGTTATCACGCTAGGGGCAGAAAACGGCTAATAATGAGTTCACCTACGGTTACCGCCGCTTAACCTTATTTGGTGCCCTTTTTAAACAGTATTGTGCTTATTGCCGGTTCCATTTGGGTGATCACTCAGGCCATACCCCGTATTTCTGATCCTGTGATGCCCGTCACTGAAGGTATGCTCGCATTAGCCATATTGGGTGTGACCATTAATGGGTTTGCGGCTTATCGTATTAGCAAAGGCAGCACGATGAACGAAAAAGTGCTGAACTGGCATTTGCTGGAAGACGTGTTGGGATGGGTTGCTGTGCTGGTTGTGTCGGTGATCCTGCAATTCGTGGACTGGCCAATACTTGATCCATTGCTATCAGTCGGATTTACCTTGTTTATCTTAGTCAATGTGATTCGCAACCTCTGGGAGACCGGCAAGATTTTTCTGCAGGCAGTGCCCGATAAGACCCTGCATAATGAGATCCGACACAAACTCTTAAACATCGATGGTATCAGTGACATTCATCATCAACACCTTTGGTCACTCGATGGTGAACAGCATGTCCTGACGGCTCATCTCGTGATTGAGGGCGGCCTTGAAAACGGACGATACAATAGCATCAAAGATTCCGTGGCCGAGACTTAAAACCATTCAGTCTGGCTCATACCACCATCGAGATCGAGTTGAAACAAGAATACTGCCGTGATGAATCCGCTCACTAATTAACGTTGAGGGACTAGTGACGCAGTTGTAATATGCGTCGGGCCCCATTCATCACAATAAGTCCTATCACCAAACCGATGATTAAGTCGGGGTAGTGTGAGCCTGTCCATGAAACCAACAAACCTGCCAGGATAACGCCAGAATTGGCTATGACGTCATTGGCGGAGAAAATCCAACTGGCTTTCATATGAGCGCCAGCATGGCGTTTCTTTGCAATCAACATTAAGCAGATCACATTAGCAGCGAGAGCGATTAATCCCATCATGATCATGATGCTGGATAATGGTTCACTGCCATAGAGGAATCTTCGCAAGACTTCAGCCAGGACACCAACGGCAAGTATCAACTGCAACCAACCGGAAAAGTGCGCAGCACGTAGTTTCTTATTAGCGCTATACCCAACGGCATAGAGGGAGACGCCATAAACTGCGGCGTCTGCAAACATATCAAGAGAATCGGCAATCAACCCGGTCGATTCTGCCCACCAACCTACAAATAATTCAGTCACAAATAAGGTGGCATTGATCGCCAGTAACCATTTCAGAATTCCAGCTTCTTGCAGTGATGCTTTAGCGTCTGCATCCAATGCACTAGCAAGAGCCTTATCTGCCACGGGCACAGTTTTTTCAAGTGTGGCGCCCAACCTCAATGATTGCATCCGCGACTCAATCGTTGTTGCATTGTCTCCGTGGAAGATGCGGACTTTGCGATTAGGCGTGTCAAATTCAAGTACAACGCTGGGTTCAATCCCGTCTAATGCCATGCGGATCATCCCCTCTTCAGAAGGGCAGTCCATTTTCGGAACTCTGTATTCACTGACAAAACTATATTCAGTCATATGGCGCATTATTTACCGATGTATAGATAATAGTTTTAAACTCTTGGGATTACTTTTGCTCATTTACACTTCTTTGATTACGATTTTAAATGGCTTTAGAGGCTATACCCAATGAGTAGCAATTCAGTATGAATCGTAGGATGAACTCTGAAGGCCTTATTTCACACTCAGCAGAATAGCCAATATTGCTCACGAAAATACCGGCCCTCATCTAACGTTTATTCAAATCTTCGAGCATGCGTAAGTATTCCTTGCGGTCGATTTCTCCTCGTGCATAACGATCCTGAAGAATTTCGATAGCTGATTTTCCTGGGACAAGGGGCTCTTGTGGTCCTTGCGTATTTGCATTCGATGGCTGTGCAGCATGCTTTTGCAGGTAGGCTGTGATTGTGCGCAGTTCGTTTTCTGTAGGCGCCTTGATATTCATTGCTTTATTATTGCTGCTCATCCATTGCATGCGCGTATTCATGCGAGCCACGATGGTCGGCCAAGCGGAAGCAGTATGCTGTTTAGGGTTTGGTGATGCGTGGCACTGCATGCAGTACTGCTTAATCAGCATTGCCCCGGCCGAGTTCAGTTCAGGTAATTCCACCGTATCGGAGGCATTAGGCATCATGCCGCCCCTCATGCCTCCGTAGCGTCCTTCCCAATTTCCACCACAGTTACCACACATAGCTTGGGCGATTTTTTGACCATTATCGGCAGGGCGTTGAATCTCACGTGCTTCAAAGGGGGTCTTATCAGCTGACATGACAGGTAATGCAGTTAGTGAAGTAACCATTACGGTTACCGTACCGCCAAGTAACATACGATTGCGCTTATTCATGAGTGTTTACCCCAGTAATGTTGGACTCTGTAGCACATGAAATCTATTTTGGACTTCGTTCCAATATGACTTCAGTAAATGAAGCTTGATGAAAAATATTAAAAACCATATAGTCGCTATAAGGTCAATAGAGCAAAATAAATGTTGGGGGCGGGAGGATGCGTATTGGACAATTGGCTCAGTTGGCAGGGGTCGAAACACAGACAATCCGCTTCTATGAACAGCAGGGATTGTTGTCACCGCCTGATCGACAAGAGAACGGTTACCGCAGCTATACGAAGATGCATGGAGAGCAGCTCATCTTTATACGGCGCTGCCGAAAACTGGATCTGTCACTGGTAGAAATTCACGAACTCCTGAGCTACCAGCAACATCCGCATCAACCTTGTGCCGCGATTAATAGCTTGCTCGATGATCACATATCTCATGTGCGGTCTCAGATAACCGCTATGCAAGCGCTTGAGAAACAACTTGTTTCACTAAGAGCGAGTTGCAGCAATGAGCGGGAAATTGAGACGTGTGGGGTACTTGCTGAAATTAGCGATCCAAAGATACATTCCTACTAGTTATCGTAATTCAGTGCCCAGCTGACAGACAGAGATTTGTCAGATCAGGCTCGATTCACGATTTTTTCGTAATAGAGCGGCTTTTTATCATTGAGCGTTAACTATAGTGGTGTATTTTTAGCATACTGCTGTACTTCCTACTAAAAGTAAGCCTTTCTATCATTCTTAACTTTTTGATTTTACGATGTTGATAACTCAATAGGAACTAAAAGTACGACTATTTCTTCAAAGTAAAAAATCAGGTCTTACCATTATCCCTAAGAACCTGCTTCTCGGCGTTCCCTTACGACAGAGTCCAAATAATGAACGTGAGTTTTCTCTGGTAGCAGGAGAGTCCACCCGGGATCTGCTCGAACTGACGAATAAGAGGTAATGTTGTCAGCTTTACTAGAGAGCTACCTTGTACATAAATCTAACCCTTATCTCTTTTGGGCCCTCTGTTTTATTTTTTCTCGCACATCTGCTGGTGTAACCCAAGTAGCGTAACTTGAATTGGCCTCACTCAAGGCGTTAACGACCCGTGCACGAAACCGTTGAACATATCTAGTTGTATCTTGAGGTGAACGTCTAGAGGTCTGTCTGACATTGTTTCTATTCATTTTTCATTTACTCATCAATATCTAGTAAGCTTCCTTAACTGAGGTTTGATGTTAAATTTGGGGGTATAGTTTGTTGTTCATTTACACCTCTACCGATCGTCATTTTTAATAATTAAGTGGAGTTAGGAAAACACACCATATTCAACTCTTCCCAGTAAATTTATTACTTCCTGATAACCTGGTGATGTGTCACAAAACTGATATGGCGTTTCTCCATTTAATGCTTTTTTAAGTGTTCGCAGCCAAATCTGAGCATGCTCTTTGCTTTCAAGAGCGTGTTTTGCCAAGTTAAGCAATCACTCGCCCAACAGTCTGATGAGCTAAACAATATGATAAAAAGATTCTCAGAAAAATAAGAGTCGATTTGATTTGCTTATCAAAGATTCTATAAAACTGTTTTTTTTTGAGTGTGTGAAATTTGTGCCATGATTGTGCCGGGCATGTCACCATTACGGCTTTTTGAGGCAGGTTTTAGGCTTTTACCCAAATCTAAGCAACTGATTTTATTATCTAATAAATTTACATATGTTACTTAAAATCCCTCGGCCTTGCGGCCGTGCCGGTTCGATTCCGGCCCTGGGCACCATCAAGAATTGAAAAGCCTCAATGCGGAAACGTGTTGGGGCTTTTTTGTTTGAATACTGACCTGAGCAAACTTATCGATACAAACTGACAGTGTCACAACGCCATCCCCGCCCTATAGAAACGAGCATCATTGGAGTAGTATCAGGCAAGCTGGCAGAAGCTTTTTTGACTACACTAATGTCTGACCTAAGCTGTTGAAAACAAATATTACTTTTCCTGGCTTTGTAAGGATATGACATGAATACCATTGGCTATGCGGCACATTCAGAAAACGCTGACCTTAAACCTTTTCACTTTGAGCGGAGAGAATTACGTCAAAATGACGTTGCTATCGAAATTCTCTATTGCGGTGTCTGTCATTCTGACCTGCACACGGTCAATGGTGACTGGGGACCTCAGCCTTACCCACTGATTCCGGGTCATGAAATTGTGGGTCGTGTCATTGATGTTGGCCCTGAAGTGAAAAAATTCGGCATCGGTCAACACGTTGCTGTGGGATGCATGGTTGATAGCTGTCAGGACTGTGATCAGTGTCATGATGGCGAAGAGCAATATTGTCGACATGGGATGACAGCAACTTACGGTATGCCCGACCGGATTTCCGGTGAAACCACTCAAGGCGGCTACTCGAAACATATCGTAGTTCGGGAGGAGTTTGTTTTGAACGTGCCCGAGCAACTCGACCTGGCCAAAGCTGCCCCCATCCTCTGTGCGGGTATCACGACGTACTCACCACTACGCACCTGGAATGTCGGAAAAGGCAGCCGGGTTGGCGTCATTGGACTGGGAGGTCTCGGACATATGGCGGTGAAACTCGCTGTGGCAATGGGCGCCGAGGTCACGGTTATCAGTCGCTCCACGGCGAAAGAAGATGAAGCCAAAAAAATTGGAGCACAGGGTATCTTGGCATCTACTGATGAAAAAGCCATGCAGCAATCAGCCAACTTCTTCGATCTCATCATTGATACCGCCCCGGTGAAACATGATGTTACTCCCTATCTTCCATTGCTGGATGTAGACGGCACGCTGGTCATTGTCGGTCAGATTGGTCCACTTGAAGAACCGATGACTTTGCCCCTTGTTTTTGGTCGCCGCCGGATTGCTGGCTCTCTGATTGGCGGCATTGAGGAAACACAGGAGGTTTTGGATTTTTGTGCTGAACACGATATCTACCCGGACTGCGAAATGATTCGCATGGATGAAATTAATAAGGCCTATACGCACTTAGCCAAAGGGGATATTTCGTATCGCTTTGTTATTGATATGGCCAGTTTTTCGGATACCTGAATGTTGGGTGTTCCTCTCATGATAGACAGGGAATAACAACAAACCAGACGGGGAATCAGGCTGATGATGCAAAAAATATTGCGACTCTTCTTTGTTATGTACCTGACCCTGTGTAGCCATTTACTTCTGGCGGAGGAAAAAGCGATGAATATCACCATTGAGATTAACGGTGAGAAAACCGTCCAGGCTCAGCTTCACAGCAATCAAACGGCAAAAGACTTTTATTCTCTGTTGCCGTTGACACTGGAACTACGTGATTTTGCTGGCACAGAAAAAGCCAGCGACGCACTGCCCAAAAAACTTGATACTACAAATGCCGTTGATGGTCATAAACCTTCCGCCGGTGAGTTAGCCATTTATTCACCCTGGAATAATCTCGCCCTTTTTTACAAGGATGACAAATACGCTGAAGGGCTGATACCGATTGGCCGTTTAGATGCTGATGAGACTGCATTCAACATCCCCGGGAGTGTTATTGTCGATATCACTGTTGCTCATGACTAAAACTGGAGTGAGATATTTATGAATAAACTCATAGCGTTCTCCACAGCCCTGATGCCGATTTTCGCGGTTGGCGTCAGTGCTGAAGAACTCGCTCAACAGCAGGCCAACCTGATCCTCAAAACACAAGAATCGCGCCAACTGATTGAAGGACCGGCAGAATATTTCACTGGTCAAGCCTGGATAGACCCTTTTCACCTTGAGGCTCAGGCTCCCTCTGTGCTTACTTCCGCTAAAGTGACATTTGAACCGGGCGCACGCACCCACTGGCACACTCATCCCAGAGGTCAATTACTTGTCGTGACCTCTGGCAAAGGCTGGACCCAATTAGAAAATGGTAAGAAAATCACCATCAACGAAGGGGATACAGTCTGGTGCCCACCTGACCATAGACATTGGCATGGTGCCACATCGACCACCAGCATGAGCCATATCGCTATTCAGGAAAAACTCGATGGTAGCAATGTTCAGTGGATGGAAGCTGTTTCGGATCAGGACTACCTCTCAGATAATTAATCCCCGATGGAATTCCAAACACAGGTTTTTGTTCGTTCGAGAACTGTCCGGACTAGCCATTTGCTTAGTTAAAGGCCAGGCTGGATAAGCTTATATCCACCCGGGCTACGATAATGTAGACACGTCGAGTCCACTCCTGGCCACCATCAAGAATTTAAAAGCGTCAATGCGAAAACGTGTTGGGGCTTTTTGTTATTGACTTCATCCTCCCAGGTGATGAGGCAATCTAAATCTTTTCTTAAAAATGCTTCCATAGACGTTTTGGCTCTTATTATCAAGAAGCTTTGCTGAGTGTGGTTGCACTATTTTGGTTCTTCGATACGGATTACCGTGCATCTCGAACAGGGTCTCATGCCTATCATCGCAATGCATTTCTGCCCAACTAGCCAATTAGCTTGTGTTTAGCAATGAATTTCTCTCGGCATATTTTCTGCTTGATCATTTCCTCAGACCCAAACAGAGGTGAAAGCATGAGCATGCAAGACTTGTTGGGAGAATTACCTGAATGGTCCATGATAATCCTTATAGTGTCAGGACTATTTATCACGCTGGAAATTATTAAACGATTCCTCGTTAATCGCTTCGTCAACTTTGCTCAGATAAACAACTTCCATCTCACCAGCATTATTTTCAAGTCTATCAACCTGCCAATGACACTTGCTGTTTTGGCATTTTGCCTCAAGCTTTTTGAAGAATTAACACTATACTTCGATACTCCGATCGGCAGTGACATCTTTAACAACCTTGCCAAGCTACTACTGGTGACAGCCCTGGTGATCTTTGTCGACAAGACCCTCAGTGGCGTTGTCGGTAATTATGCTGAGCGCAATAAAAGCTTCAAAACCAGCCGCGGTATCTTACAAATAATCACACATATAGTAATTCTCGGCCTAGGGTTGCTTGTCATTCTCAGTACCTGGGGAATCTCGATTACGCCGATTATTGCTTCCTTAGGCATAACCTCTCTGGCTGTAGCTCTAGCCCTTCAGCCGACGTTGGAAAACTTCTTCTCCGGAGTGCAGCTTGTTATCGATAAACCCATCCGAGTTGGGGATTTCATTGAATTAGACTCTGGCGAACAAGGCTTTGTTGAGAAGATAGGCTGGCGTACGACCTGGGTGCGAATGTTGCCCAATAATGTGGTTATCCTGCCTAACGGTCTGCTTTCGAAATCGAAATTGATTAATTATTACTATCCAGAGAAGGAGTTGTCTGTTCCAGTCGATGTTGGTGTGCACTACAACTCTGATTTGGAACATGTCGAAAAAGTCACGCTTGAAGTCGCTCGAGAGATTCTCAAGACCCACAAGTGGGGCGTGCCTGATTACAACACTTTTGTTGTTTATCACACGTTTGATAACTCCAGCATCAACTTCACAGTGATGTTACGAGCACAAGAATACTTCAATCGTTTCTTTATCAAATCTGCTTTCATCAAGGCATTACACAAGCGTTATGCAGAAGAAGGTATTACGATTCCTTACCCCATCAGAGCCATTAACTACGATCAAGAGTCAGTGAATAACAAGCCCCTGTAGGCAGCTCTTGATTTGTTGCTTAGTATCAGGTTGGGCATTTAGGTTGAGATGTAATCTTAGGACGCTGAATTATTTGGACGCAATCACCTCTTCCAGCCTCAGCCCGGTCAAGTCACGGATGCTCCGCCACAAGTAATAGAGAATGCCCATTGTCATCAACATCGAAGGGACAGCAATAACCGGGTAGCTGTATAAAGTCAGTTGCCCGAGCTCTTCATTGAATGCTTGGGTTCCGGCTGGACTGGTGACGATAGCTTTTGCCAATACGTAGTTCATCACCGCTGAAAAGGCAAAGGAGCCAGCCACAAAGTAAGTGGCTTTCATCAGGCGCTCTTCGAAGACTGGACGGTTATTAGTTTGTGCCAGTTTTTCTTCCACTAGCTTGATATTCATCACTGTGGGGTTGAAAAGCAGCGTTCTCACCAGGGGGTAAGGCGTAAATACTGACAGCAGCACGGCAATACCAATAATGGCGGGAACAGCCGCCTCTTTAATGGCCAGCCATTTTACATCCAGCGCCAACAAGCCAATTCCCCCGGTCAATAAAATGCTGATCAAACCCAGCAAGGCAATAAAGTTGAATTTGCGATGTTTGATCAGATCAAACAGGCCCCAGCCCAGGGGGAAAGCAAGCGCGACAATCAAACCGCCGGTGGCGCCCAGATAGTCTTCGGTGCTGAATTTCATCAGAATGATGGAAGGCAGGATGATACTGAGCAGCAGATCCAGCATTGAGTTGGAATTTTGTTTTGGTGTGTTGTTCATCGGTGTTTTGTGTTTATCGACTTCGGTTGCGTTACAGGATGGTTATCAAGACAACAGGGCTTCAGATAAATTGCATGGCTTCAGCTATCCAACAGTCTTTTCAGCCTCTTATATTTATCATAACGTGAGTTTACTGGTGTCTCGATTAGGGCTCAGGCTGGCTTGCTGATTGTTTTATTCCCTGAAACATCAAAATTTCTGTGATAACTCAGTGAGTTTCCCAGAATCGCTATAAACGCATTCTCTCATCAAGCCTGGATATTTTGTAGTATAACAATGCCCAGTGCGCAGCACCGCCTAATTCGCCGTTTTCTGTCGCTGCAGATGAATCGACCGCAATCGATGCTTTCGCTGTCTGCTGATACAATCCAGTCAACACAGTGTAAAACTCTCCATTCAGATAGAAGCGAAAAGTCTTGGAAGAAAAATTTCTAACAATAGCGCCGGTGCGGAGCCCCATTAACCTATTCAGTGAGTCAACGCCTGACGTTGACGCTCTGATGCAATTAATCGCCGCTTCAAGCAGCGTTTCTGATATGGCCAGAGTAGAGAATATCGAATGGCAATTTGGTTATGGTTCTCTGGAGCATGATGCATTAAGCCCACTTTTCAGACCCATCATCCGTATCGTCTGCAATGAAAAGTTAATTCATCAATGTCATCAGGCATTTTCGGTCAACAATACCAGCACTGATATCACCATCTCCGATCTGGAATTACGGGTATACGACGATACCGTATCCATCATGATTGTAGACTGGGACTGTCAAAAGTCGCTTTCTGATGTATTGCAGGATCCTGAGGCTGATCACCATGAACAGGATGCACGCTTCACAGAACTCACCCAGCTTGTCGCGGAAGTAGTCAACGAAAATATCTGTCAACCCATATTGGCGTTACTTTCCGGTCATGCTCAAGCACGCTGGCGAGACCCTTCCAAGTTCACCATTTTCAGTGACTACAACAATAAACAGGGCCAGTTGCTCTGGGTCAGCCGCGTCTATATTGCTTCCGGCACTCACCAAAATGACAGAGAATTGATTCACAGCCTGAACATGTGGTGCGGTGCCGACCCCTCCGCTGCTATAGAAAACTCGACTCAAGTCTTTCATGTCGGTTCTGGCAATGCATACTGCCTCCTTAAATCAGAGGAGCTTGTCTACGATGATATTCTTCGCTCACTCTGCTTCATGCAGTTTTATTGTTCTGTGCTTTGGCTATACAGAGAACAATTTGCTGGTGACCTGGTGCTAGTCAGTGAGGAATACGAAGCCAAATCCAGGAATATACTCAAGCTGGTTCAACAACGCCTCGATCATCTCGACTTTTTCGCTTTGGAGTACTCGCATTCCTGTTTCGGCACACAGGGAAACCGAAGACAACTGATAGCGCATATTGCCGCTTCATGGAAAACCGAACAACAGTTCCAAATGATTCAGGATTGGGCGGCCGTGTTGAGAGCCAGAATTGAGCGTCACCTGGAAGCGGAGCGGAGATTCCAAAATAGAATGATTCAGGGTGTCCTTGGGGTGATCGGTGGACTTTCCTTGCTTGATGTCGCGTTATCGATAAAAGCAATGAGCAACCAGGAGAGTGATAATATTTACGGCGTGCTGGATCTTTTCTCACTGATCTCCGCAGACGGAATTATTTTTGCTGCCATTACCTTAGCCTTGATCATTGGCTTCCTTGTTTACCGAAATCACTGACAACAATGCTTATTACCAACAATGAACCCCGATTCAATATCAGTGCTTACATTTCTGTGCCCAAGCAACTGCAAAAGAACGTGACAGAAATGATAGGTGAGAGTCTAACTACACTTTATGGTGGCTTATCCATCTCTGAAACGGTGGGCTTCTGGTCCTCAAAGGGTAACGAATACATTGATCGCTATCCTGCCGATGAGTTATCCAACCATACCCTGCAAATCCAGCTGACCGTCTTGCCGCAACAACTCAATAAAGCGATCTCTGATATTGAGTCAGTGCTGAGTGAGGTAAAAAACACCTTGGGATTGAAAGCAAGATTCGTACATCTGGAAGTGACGGAGTCAAAAGTATTTCATCTAGACTTGGCTGAATAGCAAAGCTGATTCCCCCTCGAAGCCTCATACAACGCCAGCCGCTATTCACCTAACACCAATATCACGCTTATTTAATCGACTTGCTGTTGTAATTGCATAGCAGTTCCAGCAAAGCTCAGAGCACACCAACACTGAAAAGTTAATCTCTGTCCCCGGCAAGTAACGACTTCAAATGCGGATAGATGTTCTGTAACACAATCGGCTGGCCGTCCTGGTTGGGGTGCAGTCCGTCTGCCTGCATCAGGTTTTTATTCAAAGCGACACCTTCAAGCATAAAAGGCACATAGGCAAGCTGATATTCGTCGGCGATGTTCTTGTAAAGTTTGAAGAACATCTCTGTGTAGCGTTTGCCATAATTCTGAGGAATCTGGTTGCCAACCAGCAGCACTTTGGCTTCGGACTGATGGGCTTTTTCAATCATGGTTTTCAGGTTCTCTGTGGTTTGCTGTAACGGGTAACCTCGCAGCGCATCATTGGCACCCAGCTCCAGAATGACCCAGCGTGGTTGATGCTCAGCTAACAGTTTCTCGAAACGAGCGAGACCGCCCTGCGTAGTCTCGCCACTAACACTGGCATTGACCACGCTCACACCGGGATGCGTTTCAGAAAGTTGATTCTCCAGTAAACTTACCCAGCCTGCCTCTGGTCGCATGTTGTGGGCGGCGCTGAGACTGTCCCCCATTACGAGCAGTGTCGAGGCTGAGGCCACGCTGTTCAAGAACAGACCAACGATCAGAACAAACCAGATTCGTTTTTTAAACAACATATCAACCTTATCGAAGTGAAGCCACATGGCAGTTAAGACAGCAATAAAAGTAAAAAATTTAACCCACACTGTAACTGCCAATACCGGCGACCTGACCATATTGAAAAGTATTGATATGGAAATCAAGGAAGGCGAATCGGTCGCCATTGTCGGTGCCTCCGGTTCCGGCAAGTCCACACTGCTCGGCCTGTTGGCGGGCCTGGATATCAATACCGCGGGTGAGATTTATCTCTATGACCACGCATTTTCCGAGATGGATGAAGAAGCCCGCGCTTTACTGCGCGGACAATATGTCGGTTTCATTTTTCAGTCGTTTCACCTGCTACCCAGTCTGCAGGCCATTGAAAATGTCATGCTGCCCGCTGAACTGAAAGGCGATAAAGATGCCCGTCAAAAAGCCGAAGCCCTGTTGGCCAAAGTCGGCTTGTCCGAGCGGCTGACGCATTATCCCAGTCAGCTATCCGGCGGTGAACAGCAGCGGGTAGCCATTGCCCGGGCTTTTGCTTCCAGCCCCAAGATCCTGTTTGCCGATGAGCCCACCGGCAACCTCGATGAAGGCAATGGCAAAATTATAATTGACCAGCTGTTTGAGCTGAATCAGTCACAGGGCACTACGCTGGTGATGGTCACGCACGACAATGAGCTGGCCAAAAAATGTGACCGGCAATTGGTGATGTCAGCCGGTCAACTGGTGGAAAAATAATCATGGTCTTTGCCTTACGTTTATTACTCAGAGATCTGCGTAGCGGTGACATTCTGACTCTGATTACCGCGCTGATTATCTCGGTCAGTACCGTGACGGCCATCAGTTTATTTATTGACCGGCTGCAACTGTCTTTTGAAAAAGAATCGGCCAGCCTGCTGGCCGCTGACAGGCTGATTAGAAGTGACGACCCGATTCCTCAGGCGTGGCGCGATAAAGCCAGCGATCTGTCACTGGAACAGGCTGAAAACACCTCATTCAGAACAATGATTTTCGCCGGAGAGGCATTACAACTCAGCCTGTTAAATGCTGTCACTGATTCATACCCGCTTCGTGGTCAGTTTCTGGTCGATGACACGCCTTTCGGGGGTGGTCAGAGCACCCGCCAGCCACCCAAAGCCGGCGAAATCTGGCTATCTTCACGGCTCGCCAGCCTGCTGAATGTGCAAATGGGAGATGAGGTCGAAGTCGGTGAGACCACGCTGACCATTTCCGGCTATCTGGTCAGAGATCCCGGCTCCAGCAGTTCCGCCTTTGCCGTTTCCCCCCGCGCCGTGATGAATATGACTGATCTGGATGCGACCGGGGTCATCATTCCCGGGAGCCGGGTGCGCTACAGTCTGCTGCTCGCCGGTGAACAGCAAGCTTTGCAGGAATACCAAAACTGGGTTCAGCCCCAACTTGATGAAGGCCAGCGCTGGCGAACGCCGATACAGAAAGGCGAACGTATCGGTGACACCATTGGCAAGGCCCAGTCATTTCTACTTCTGGCCGGTACGCTGGCGGTGATTCTGTCAGGTATCGCGATTGCCCTGGCGTCATCGCGTTTTGTGAAGCGGCATTTAATGCAGGTAGCCGTGCTGAAAACCCTCGGAGCAACTCCTGCCACCCTGATAAAAACCTTTCTGATTCAATTCAGCGTTCTGTTCGTCGCAGGTGTGACAGTGGGCCTCACTATTGGCTGGTTCCTTCAGGGACTGATTTCTTCGGTACTCGCTGATTTGATGTCCACCGCCCTGCCTGAACCCTCTCCCAGTCGTCTGTGGTTAGGCATCGCCACCGGCTTTGTTTCCATGCTGGCTTTCTGCCTGCCGCTGATGCAACGATTGATCAAAATCTCACCGATGACCGTGTTGCAACCGGCTATCAGACTGGAGCAGAACACGCTGATCATCTACAGCATCGGCTTTATCGGCATGTTCGGGCTGATGTGTCTCTATACCCAGGGCTTATTACTGCCCAGCATTATGACCCTGGCTATTGCTGGCATCGCCTTACTGGTGTCGGTATTGGGTTTTGCCGTGTTCCGCCTGGGGCGTTCACTCACTTCGGGCGCCACCAGCGGCTGGCAACTCGGACTCGCCTCGCTGTACCGGCGGCTGGTGCCCAATCTGTTTCAGCTACTGGTATTTACCTTGATTATTATGCTGGGTCTGATTCTGGTCGGCATTAAAACCAGCCTTATCTCCGACTGGCAGCGCCAGTTACCGGCCGATGCCCCCAATCACTACTTATTCAACGTGCAGGCTGATCAAATTGACGCCATTGATCAGATTACTGAAGAACTACAGGTACCGCACTCGGCATGGTATCCGATGGTCAGAGGCCGGGTGATCTCGGTTAACGGCACCGCTATTCAGTCGCTCTACCCTGAAGGCCGGGGTGAACCCGAGCTTTACGAACGCGAACTCAATCTGACCTGGGCAGACACTATCGGCAAAGGCAACCGGCTGGTTGAAGGCGATTTTAATGCCGATGGCCTGTCTGTGGAGCAAAGCGCCGCACTGGAAGCCGGAGTCGGTTTGGGTGATATGTTTGAAATTAATATCGGCGGCAATGTTGTGACTTTGCCTATCACCTCAATTCGCGAGGTCGACTGGGGATCGATGCAACCCAACTTCTATCTGATCCTGCCTAAAGCAACGTTGCAGGATTACACTGCCAACTTTGTCAGCAGCGTGTTTATCAGCGACAGCAATGCGCAGGCTTTCTATAAAGCCATGGCGCAGTTCCCCACGGTATCAATGCTGAACGTGGGTGAGCTGTTAAAGCAGATTCAGACCATTATCAGTCAGTTGTCTCAGGCGATACAGCTGGTATTGATTTGCATACTGACGGCAGGGAGCCTGGTGCTATTGGCCAGTGTACGGGCAACCCTGGAAGAGAGGCTGGAGGAAGGGGCTTTATTACGGGTACTAGGGGCCAGAAAAGCACTGGTGCAGCAGTCTTTGTTTGTGGAGTTTGGCGCGCTGGGTCTGTTTTCCGGTGTCATTGCGGCGGCAGGGGCCGAAGCCTGCCTGTATGCCCTGCAGGTGTTTGTCTTTAATGCTCAGGCCAGCTGGCATCCCTTGTTGTGGGGGCTGGGCCCGATTATTGGTGTCAGTATTATCTGCGCGATTGGTCTGTCGGCCAGCAGAACAGTGCTCAAAGTGCCGCCCATGCATTTACTGCGCGAGTTGTGAACTGTACTCAGAAGCCTGTGGTCGATTGCTGCTGCCCGAGGGCTTGCTGCAGAAAGGCCATCATCGCCCGGACCTTGGCAGGCGGTCGCCGATCCGGCGGCGACAGGACATGCAGACCGCCGACATCAACAGCAGGCTGATCCAGGGCAATCGCCACCAGCTGACCGCTTTCCAACGCCTCGCCTACAATAAAGTCGGGTTGGTAAATCACCCCCTGGCCGCCAATTGCAGCAGCCAATAGTGCATCGCCATTGTTGGCTTTGAGGCTACTATTAATAGGTACGCGAATATCGCCTTCACGACCAAAACACCAGTAGCCCCGCCCCTGCATGGGTGACAGGGTATAACTCAAACAGTGATGATCAGAGAGCTCGGAAATTCGACGCGGCGTGCCATACCGTTCCAGGTAAGCGGGTGATGCGCAGACCATTAACTCACAGTCACCGAGTCGTCTGGCTTTCAGTGGACTGTCAGCAAGATGGCCTATCCGTATCAGCAGATCCCAGCCCTCTTTAAGCAGATCCTGTCTTGCGTCGCTCAGTCCCAGCTCCACCTCGACCTGGGGATAAAGACGGTTGAACTCCGGCAACAAAGGCGCAATAAACCGCACCCCATAGGACAAGGGCACATTCATCCTCAGGCGACCGACAACTTCGCTGCGTTGGGCCAGGATTTCCGACTCGGCTTCGTCAACCTCCTGCAAAATCCGCTGACAGGATTCGAGATAACGGTGCCCCGCATCGGTCAGTGTGAGTTGTCTTGTCGTGCGTTGCAGAAGTTTGATCCCCAGTCTTGCCTCCAGGGCATCCACATGTTTGGTCGCCATGGCGGGTGACATATGCAGCGCACGCCCTGCTGCGGACAAGCTGCCCAGGGCCGCTGCCTCAGAAAAGACCCGCATTCCGGTAAAACGATCCAGCATGGATTTCTCACTCTCAGTTAAAGCTCTTCATTCATAATGCCATGTTCTCCCACTCTTAACAGCAAGTTAAAGTATGCGCACGAGACTTGCCTGCCAACCTGGCTGCGGGCGAAACAGAAAAGTGAATTGAGCTTGAAGGAGATAGCCATGCTGAACGATACACATCAGCGCTACGGTCTGATAACCCGTTTTTTCCATTGGTTAGTGGCCATCCTGGTAATTCAGCAGTTTTTTAAATTTGCTGACTATATTAACGACGGTGAACACTGGCTGGGTGATACCTTCGGCCCCTACCACACCTCGATCGGTGCATTAATCATGCTACTGACTGTGGCGCGCCTGTTGTGGAGCAAAAAACAGCAATCAGATCGTGCTGTGACTGAGGGCTTATTGGGAAAAATTGCCCGCAGCAATCATCGCATCATGTATTTCTGCCTGCTGGTGATGCCGCCACTGGGCGTACTTTACATTTACGGTAAAGGGTATCCGGTCAAATTATTCGGCATGACCCTGCTGGACAAACCGGCGGGAGAAACTGCCTGGATGATCACGCTGGGGGAACTGCATGGCATACTGGCGCTGGTGCTGGTTTTATTGGTACTGGCTCACTTGTCAGGTGCGCTATATCACCACTTTATTCGTCGCGATGACACGCTGAAACGCATGGTTTAAACACAAAAAAGCCCCAGCATGGAGGCTGGGGCTTTTATTGTTTATAAGCCAGCGAACTTACTCGCGGTCACTTCTGTTTTTTACCCCCTGGTTACCTGGCAGGGTGTTTGAGTCCCTTGGATCGGCCAGGTTGGGATCGTTTTTCTTCTCTTCATGCTTGATCAGCTTTTTAAACACAAAGCCGATAACGATCAGCGCCGCAACCGCAATAATCGTGATGGTGGTTTTATCCATTCAAAATTCCTTCGTAAATACAAATATAAATCGGGCTGAGTCATTTCATCAGGCCGTGTTATCTTAGCAAAATTGCCTTTAACGCCGTAGATATTCTGTTAACGTCGGGAAAATCGGCAATCTGCTTCCATTATTAGCAAGGATTCTGATGATGAAAATGACCAGGCCACAGCTTGCCATATTGCTGTTCACTGCTTTTTATACCCTCGCTTATGCTGCGTTTTATATACGCGCACTGAACACCGAATTTATTGGCTATGTGGGGGTCATTGTGATTATCTTCGGCCTGCTCTATGGCACGCTGGATAAAACCCGCATGCCCACGTATATTCTGGCGGGGCTGTCATTGTGGGGCCTGATGCACATGATGGGCGGCAGCGTCCAGACTGAAGACGGCGTCCTCTATGCCTGGCGGATATACCCTTTCTATGATGGCGGCGGCGAGTTTTATATCCTTAAATTCGATCAGTTTGTGCATGGTTATCTCTATGCCATTGTCGCGATGCTGTTTCTGCATTTGCTGCGCCACTATTTCTGTAATCATCACAGTCAGATTCTGGTGGCTTTTATCGCCTTGTGTGCCGCAATGGGCGTGAGTGCCCTGAACGAACTTATTGAATTTATTGCCGTGTTGACTGTCCCGGATAACGGGGTTGGCGGTTACTTTAATCTGGCGTTGGATATGGTCTTTAATTTTGCGGGGGCGCTGCTTGGGGTCATAGCCTATTACCTTTATCACTGCTGCTGGTCACCCGGGATAGAACACTGATTCGACAGCTTTTTTGACCGTAAAGCAATTCTCAGTCTGGCTAACTATTGTTAAAATCTATTATCGAAAACATCACACCGGATCCGACTCTGTAACCAATGAATGATTCGAAACAAGCGCTTTCTGCAAACGCTCGTGAGCAGTGCTCTGACATTGCCTACATCGAGTTGCTGGAAACCAAGCAAAAATATCAGGCCTTTATAGAAGGCGCTAACGTGGGTACCTGGGAATGGAATGTCCAGACCGGTGAAACTCGTTTTAACCAGCGTTGGGCTCAGATTCTCGGTTATCGTCTAGAAGAACTGGAACCCACGACCATCGAAACCTGGCTCAGTCTCGCTCATCCGGTCGACCTGGAAAAATCCAAGCAGGCCATCAGAGCTTGTTTCTCGGGTGAAGCCGAGTTTTATGATGTTGAATGCCGAATGCGCCACAAAGACGGTCACTGGGTCTGGATACTGGATCGTGGCAAACTGTTCAGCCGCAGTGAGGACGGTAAGCCGCTGATGATGTTCGGCACTCACCTCGACATCAGCGAATTGAAAAACCGTGAGGAAAAGCTGCTCAAAAGTGAACAGGCGTTCAGTAAGAACTTTCATCACGCAGGTATTGGCATGGCCATTGTCGGCACCAATGGGCACTGGATGCAGGTCAATCGAGAGCTTTGCAACATCCTGGGTTATACCGAAAAAGAACTGCTCGCTTTAACCTTTCAGGACATCACGCTGGAAGAGGATCTGGAAAAAGATCTGTCGCTGTTTGCCGCAGTCATTGCCGGCCAGCGGGACAATTACCAGATTGAAAAACGCTATCACCATAAAGACGGTCATATCGTTTATGCCCTGCTGTCAGTCGCCGTGGTTCGGAAAGAAGATGGTTCAGTGGATAACTTTATTTCGCAGATCATCGATATTTCTGACCTGAGACTGGCTCAGAACCAAATCAGCGATCTGCTCAAACAGGCCGAACAGCAGAACCAGTTGCTCAGAGACACCCAGGTCAAACTGGAAGCAGCTAATGCCAGCCTGCTGGAACAGAGCGTGACCGATCCTTTGACGGGCCTCGGCAACCGTCGCGTGCTCAACACAGCGCTGGACAGGGAACTGCACCGAACCAGGCGGGCAGAAGACGGTAAACTTTCAGTCATCATTCTCGATGTCGATCTCTTCAAACACTACAACGATAGCTATGGTCATCCTGAAGGCGATCGGGCACTGAAAATGCTGGCTGATATTCTGTCCCGAGAATGTCGCAACTACGACATTGTCACCCGCTTCGGCGGAGAAGAATTCGCCATCTTACTACCGGATACTGACCAGAAGACCGCGCTGGAGGTCGCTGAGCGCTTACGTCTGACAGCCGAAAAAAACGACTGGCCTAACCAGGATCTGACCATCAGCCTGGGGATATGCAGCTGGATGAGTGGCATGCAGGGCGATGAACTGATTCGCTTCGCCGATAAGGCACTGTATGAGGCAAAAAAAAGCGGCCGTAATTGCTGTACCCACTGGCAGCCGTCAAAAGGTCACACCGATGAGACAGTCGCCAGCGCCTCATAACTCGCGCTTATGAGCCTCACTCAACTCACTGGCTCCAGTGGAACTATTCTTATCCTCTTTTTTTCGAACTAAAACCGAATCATTGTCGTTGAACCGGCATCAGGCTGGCATCCCATGGCGCTCTGAATGTCTAATCTGTGTTAATTTGCCGACGAACTGAGCTTCGACTTGACTGGTACAATGGCATATGACGCGATTAAGGATGAAATCGGCGATATCAAGGATGATGTTTATAGATGAAAGAGGATACTCAGTGATGCGAACTGTTGTCTCCCGGCACAGCTATGCTGTACTTCTCAGCCTGCTGCTAACCAGTGCTGCCCGTGCTGACGATCAGCAAACCGATCAAACCTCGGATAACTGCGAAGTCGTCGGTATTAATTACCAGGATAATCCAGAACTGACCCGCGCTGAAAAACTGGCGCTGATGGAGCAAGCTTTTTACGAATCGCTTAAAAGGTTTGAGGACTGTAATCTGTCCGTTAACAGCAATGCATCATCAAACGGCAATGGCTCAGCAGCCGGAGTGGCTTCGGGCGGTGCATCCGCTGCCAGTGAGGCCATGCAGGGCACCGAAGCGGAAACTGAGCAGGATGCTGTGGCCGCCAGCGATGCCAGTGCCGAAATAAGCAGCGATGAGAGCACCGAGCAGGTGCTCAGTGGTCCGGCAGACAATGGCAGTATCCCTGAAGATATCCCCCCGGCAGAAAACGATGATGCCATTGCCGCCCAAATCCGGATTGCTGCTGAAGCCGAAACCGACCCTGAAATCCGCAAGAAACTGTGGAATGAATACCGTAAATACAAAGGAATGAATGTTGAACATTGATCGTTTCAGACAACCCTCCAGACTGCTGGTTTACCTGCTGATCATGATGCATGCGCTGACCGCCTGTGTGGGTAGTCAGAGCAAGCCTACCGCTACCGGCCCGCAACTGGCTTCAAGCTTTGAAGAAGAAACCAGCGAAGTCACTTACACCGGCCCCAGGCTGGATGTCATTATTCCAGCCTTTTCCCCCGGTCTGTCGGAAGATGAAGCCAATTATGAAGAAGAGGGTATCTGGCCCGAACTGCGCCGCGCCGAAGCCAATCGCTTTGCCTACAAGCTGAAACAGGCACTGGAAGACACCGGCAAATTCGGCGCCGTGCGGGTCACGCCGGATAATACCGCTTCCGGTGATTTGTATGTGCTGGGTGAGATTATCGAGTCCAACGGCATGGATCTGGCATTTGATATGGAAGTGGTCGATGTCAGCGGCAAGCAGTGGCTAGATGAAAATATCGAACATGAAGTCACGGAAGGCTTTTACAAAAATCCCAGAAACGAGGGCATCGACGCCTATGACCCGGCCTTTGAAGACGCCGCCAACCGGATTGTGGCCGCCCTGCTGGAACAACAGCAGCGCCGTCTCGCTGAACTGAAACAGATTGCCGATCTGCGTTTCGGCGCCAGCTTTAATGAACAGGCTTTCCTGCCCTACCTCAACACCGATGCGCAGCCGATGACGGTCAACGCCATGCCCAGCGATGCCGATCCGCTGTTCCAGCGTGTGAAATCGGTGCGGGTTCGTGAGCAGTTGTTCATTGATAACCTGCAGCAGGATTACAGTGGCTTCAGTCAGCAGATGGAAGACAGTTATCTGGTCTGGCAAAAAGCCAGCTTCACTGAAATGCAGCTGAGAAAAGAAGCCAACACCAAGAGCTGGCTGAAGATTGCCGGCGGTGTACTGCTGGTCGCTGCCGCCATTGCGGCTGCCGCCTCCGGTGAACCTTACGATAACAATATCGGTGCTGATATCGCTGCGGTCGCCGCCGGTGTCGGTGGCGCAGTACTGATTAACAGTGGCTTCACCTCGCGCGAAGAAGCCAAGATGCATCAGGATGCGATTAATGAACTGGGGGAATCGGTCAACCTGGAGATGTCGCCGCAGGTCATCAGCTTTGAGGAAAAAACGGTTGAACTCACCGGTGATGTCGAGGAACAGTTCCAGCAGTGGCGCGCCTTTATGTCACAAATGTATGAGCTCGAGGCCACCCCTGAAACCCAGCTGTAGGTCCGCCCATGCTTACTGATAAAATCGCCCGCGCCAGACAGGCAAAACGACAGAATTTTTTGCGTCTTATTGCCTTCGGCTGCGCCGCGCTGTTGTTGCTGGCGCTGGTGTTCTTTTTCAGCAGCTATTCCCCCTCTGACCCTGAACAACCGGTCGCGACCGAGCAATCGGAAACAGCGGCTCCACCTCAGCCGTCAGACTCGACAGCGACGCCGGCAGGCGACAGCGAGGTAAGAGAAAGCTATCTTGAAGCCTACGCGCATTATCAGAATATCTTGAGACCGCAACTCGATGAGATAGATATTAAAAGTTGGGATAAAGCGCTGTCCGAGCGCCTTCAACAGGGAGAAGCTGATGCCATTGAGGCCTTTTCAGCCGGTGACTATGGCAAAGCCAACAGCACAATGAAAGCGCTCAATACGCTGGCCGAAACCACGCTTGAAAACAGTCGCCAGGCATTCACTGAAGCGATGACAAATGCTGAACAGGCTTACGATGCGCTGGATTACAACCGTGCGCGCCTGGAAGCCGACAAGGCGCTGATGCATAAGGCCGAGGATGAGGCCGCACAGCAGCTGTCGGCCAAAATAGAACAGATCCCGCAGCTGGCCTCACTGGAGAAAGCGATCAACGTGGCCAGAGCAGAAAACAATCCGGCCAAAGAACTGGCGCTTATCAATGATCTGCTGCAAATCGATAGCGAGCGGGAGGCCATGAAACAGCGCGCCGCCTCACTGCGAAGTCAGCTCGCCGCCAATCGTTATGATCAGCATATCGCTCGGGGCTACCGTGCTGTTGATGCAGGCGATCTTTCAGCGGCAAAAACAGCGCTTAATCAGGCCAGACAGCTTTATCCCGACCGCACGGAAAACCAGCAACTGGCCTCAGCGATTACTGAACTTGAGTCCCAACTTGTCTATGACTCGAGTGTCGCCGCAGCGCAAGCGGCGCAACAGGCTGATAACTGGCAAAGCGCAGTCAAACAATGGCAGCAGGCACTGCAGCAACGCCCTGCTGATAAAACAATCAGCGATAATTTGGCCCGCGCCGAGCGCATTGTCTCGCTGCAACAGCAAATGCAGGCCTTGCTGGCCAATCCTCAACGCTTGTCCAACGAACTGGTGAAATCCAAAGCGGAGATTGCATTGATTCAGGGAGAACCGCTGCGCGGGGCCAGTCCTTCACTCAATGCCGCCGCCAATAAAGTGCGTGACAGCATGAATGCGGCGAACAAACCCGTCACCGTGGAAGTCATTTCCGATGGTGAAACTGCCATCTCAGTGCGCGGTGTGGGTGTCGTCGGTACCACCCGCGCCAAGACCATCGAGTTGAAACCCGGCACGTATCAGTTCGAGGGCAAACGCCAGGGCTATAAATCCAAAATCGTTGAAGTCACCATTCCCCCCGATACAGCGTCTTATCAAGTGAGCATTGTCGCCGATGAGCGAATTTAAACAGGCCATTCTTGAAGCCAAACAAAAAAGCCGGCGCCGGCGTTTGCTATGGAGCGTCGGCAGCATGCTGGCAATCCTGTTTGTTTTCAGTCTGCTGATCATCGCCAAGGCCAGTCGTATCGAAGTATTGCCTCAGGAAATTGGTGAGCAGGCCGAAGTCTCGGCCATTTCCGGGCTGGCTTTTGTGATCGACAATCATCTTTACAGCCTGACCTCAAAGGCAGAGATTGAGGCCATTGCAACGGGATATAAACCCCGGACACGCACGATTGCCAACCAGGATTTCGGCAAGGTTATTCAACTGGTACTGGAACCGTTGCCGGCCCGACTGCTGTTAAGCTCGCCTGTTAAAGACAATCAAACCCGCTGGTCTATCAACGGTTCGATAATTGCGGTGGCTGACACACTCGAACAGCAGTTGGAGCCGGGAGACTATCAGGTTGAAATCAGCCATCCCTATTACCAGCCGCAAACCCTCACTCTGACGCTCAAACCCGGCGAAGTGATAGAACAGACTCCCAGTCTATCGCCACTTCAGGGTGAGCTTGCTATCAACAGCATCCCTGCGGACGCCTCGGTAAGTATTAATGGCGAAACACGGGGGCAGACCCCGCTCATAGTGTCACTGGTCGGTGGTGAGTATCAGGTCGAGGTCGCGAAAGCTGGTTTTGACCCCAGCAGCGAACAGCTTGAGATCAGTCAAAGCGAGCCCAACCCCAGCCGCGAATACCGGCTGGCAGCCAAAAGCGCCGGAGTCACAGTGTCACTGGATCCGGCAGGCGGCACGCTGACGCTGAACGGCATTAATGTGAATCCGCAGGGTAAAATTCGCCTCAAGGCCAGGCAGGAAAACACACTCCGCTACCAAAAGCCCGGCTACTTCAGCCAAACACGGACGCTAACGCTGGAAGCTGAGGAAAGTCGTCACCTTGATTTCAACCTGGAACAGGAAGTGGGGGCACTTGAAGTCACTGCCAGCAAAGCGGCCGAAGTCTTTATCAATGGCAAAAAAGCCGGTGACACGCCTTTTGAGACTCGCCTGATGGCGATTCCTCATCAGATCGAGATCCGCGCGCCTGGCTACCGGACAGTCAAGCAGACTGTGACGCCGAAAGCCAGTAATACCGCGACGGTCCACGCCGTCATGGTGCCGGAATCTGAAGCTCGGCTTGCCGCTGCCCCGCCCGTCTATAAAACTAAAGCGGGCGGCGAAATGGTGCTATTTAAACCTAGCGGATCAATCAAAATGGGTGCGCCACGGAGGGAACCGGGCCAGCGTGCCAATGAATTTATCAGAACTGTCGCCATGACCCGACCGTTTTATGCCGGACGCCACGAGGTCACGAATGCCGCCTATGCGCAGTTCGATAAGGCCCATAGCGGCGGCCAAGCACAGCTGCCAGCCACGGGTGTGAGCTGGGTTGAAGCTGTCCGATATGCCAACTGGCTGAGCCGGGAAGAAGGCCTGCAGCCGGTGTATCAATTCAGCGGCAACAGTCTTACAGGCGTTAATCCCCACGCCGATGGCTATCGCTTATTGACCGAGGCCGAATGGGAATGGCTTGGCAGAAAAGCTGGCAGAGGGGAGCAAAGCCGCTTTGTGTGGGGCGACAGTCAGACGATTCCTAAAAATGCCGCCAATATCGCCGATGTCTCGGCCAAAGGCAGTGTGCCGGTTTATGTGCCGCGCTATGATGATGCTCATGCCGGGGTGGCACCGGTCATGTCGATGCAGCGCGAGCTGTCGGGGCTGTTTGATATGGGCGGCAATGTCAGCGAGTGGACTCACGATGCCTATACACTGATACCACCGACCACGAGCACGGCTCAAGCGCATGAGCTTGATACCAGCCTCACCACCAGCCGTGTGATTAAAGGCGCCAACTGGCGCTCAGGTTCTTTAACCGAGCTTCGCGCTTCCTATCGCGATGGAAAGAGTGAGGGAGCTGAGACTCTCGGTTTCAGGCTGGGTCGATTTGTATACGGAGGGGATGACAATGTCACGCGTTAAAAAATTAGGAGCGCTGCTGGGTGCTGTCCTGCTGCTGTTAGTGGTTGGCTTTACCGCGCACAAGGTCTATGCCGGTAAACCGGTGATCAGTCTTAACTCGCCCGTGTCCTTTCCGGTGGATATCTGAACATGAATGAAACACTGAAAAATTTTGCTGCGCTGGTGGTATCGGTGATTGTGGTGCATATGCTGTTTATCGCCTACGTCAGGCCGGAAGCGGCACAGTTAATGGCAGAGGCCGCGGCACAGGGACAATCTGCACCACGCGATATCGTGGTACTGATCAAGGATTATGAACAGCAGATCTGCTTCATCCTGCTACTGTGGGGCTGCTTTCTGATTGGCAGCGCTTACCGTGAGATCCTCAAAACCAAGTATCTCTACAATGTGGATCTGATTGAAGATGTCCGTATCGAGAACAATGACGACTCGGACGCCCGCCATGATCTCGATGTCAACGGCATTATTCAGCGTCTCGACAATGATATTCCGGAAGATTGTCGCCATTCACCGCTGGTACAGACGCTGCGTTCGGCGCTGTGGCGCTACAGCTCTACCGATAATGTCCAGAATCTGTCCGATGCCATTGAAAGTCATCTGGAAGCGATAGCGGTCAAGCAGGATTCCGAAAATACCATGATCCGCTATCTTATCTGGGCGATTCCCTCGATAGGCTTTATCGGCACCGTGCGAGGTATCGGTCAGGCGCTGTCACAGGCTGATGAGGCGTTGGCAGGTGATATCGCCGGTATGACCGACAGCCTCGGTATTGCCTTTAACTCGACCCTGGTTGCCCTGTTAATCAGTATCTTTCTGATGTTTCTGTTCCACCAGTTGCAACGCCTGCAGGACAGCCAGATTGTCGATACGCAGGAATACTGCGACAAGTTTCTGCTGCGCCGCATCCGGTAACACGCTTTGGCACACAAACCCCGCCGCGCTGAAGGATCCAATCTCGCCTTTCTGGACATCATGTCCTGCGGGCTGGGCGCGGTGATTCTGGTATTTATGCTGGTCAAGCAGAGCGTGGATGAAGCCCCGGCCGAAATTGAAAATCTCAAAAACGATATCAGCCAGTTGGAGCAGGCCCGGGATGAATCGCAACAAAGGCTGGATCAGATCCGCCAGGAACTGCAACAGGAGAATATTGATATCACCAGGCTGCGGCAGAGCCTGACATCACAACAGGCTGATCTGCAGGCCAAAAATGAAGCTTTGGACTCCGCCAGCGCAACCCTGGATGAACTGAAACAAAGTATCACCCGTATCAAGGTGCCGGAAAAAGAAGATCTGGTCGAAACCCAACAGGTCAATGAAGAGCAGTATTTGCTGGGTTTGAAGATCGAGGGCAACAGGGTTGCCATCCTGCTGGATGCCAGCGCCTCCATGACCAATGAAAAGCTGATTGATATCATCAAAACCAAAAGCGGCAGCGATCAGAATAAACGCAACGCCCCCAAGTGGCAGCGAACCCAACGGGTGCTGAGCTGGATGCTGGCCAGACTGCCACAAAACAGTGAGGTGCTGGTGATGGCCTACAATGAAGAAGCAAAACAACTGGGTGGCAAGGGCTGGATGAATGCCAGCAGTGAGTCAGCCACCCGTATCATCCGCGAAGCCAGCAGCCTGGTGCCGACCGGTGCAACCAATTTGCAGAAAGGTCTGAACGCCATCAAAAGCTTTTCACCCAGCAATGTCTACCTGATTACTGATGGCCTGCCGACCCAGGGTGAGTCCCGTTTTAAAAGCCTGAACCCATTCTCAAACTGCAGTTCGCTGACCGGCACGTCGAAAACCATCAGCGGTGAATGTCGTAAGCGGCTGTTCCAGCAGACCACTAAAGAAAGCGGCAGCTTTGGTGCCCAGGTGGATGTGATTCTGCTACCGATTGAAGGCGATCCGGAAGCCGCCTACCAATACTGGCTGTGGGCTGCCAGCCAGCGCGGCATCATGATCAGCCCGGCGAGTAACTGGCCATGAAACGACGCAGTAGAAGTCTTGATATTTT
This sequence comes from uncultured Methylophaga sp., assembly GCA_965229455.1. Lineage (GTDB taxonomy): Bacteria > Pseudomonadota > Gammaproteobacteria > Nitrosococcales > Methylophagaceae > Methylophaga. The sequence goes on along the minus strand of OZ245877.1, from coordinate 279,747 downwards.
CAGCCTGTCCTTCCTGGATGTGATTTCCTGCGGCTTCGGCGCGGTGGTGATGCTGATCCTGATCTCCAAAACCGATATCGACAGCAGCCAGGCTGGCGCCGATGAGGTCAGTGCCTTACTGGCTTCCTTATTATCGCTGCAGAATTCGGTCACGGAAATTGAGCAGACATTGCGTGATGACTTGAGCGCCTTGGAATCGCTATCGGAACAGAAATCTTCCATCAGGCAGGCTTCATCTGCCTTACAGCAGGAGCTCAACACGCTTGAGAAACAAGCTGAGACCATGAACGAATCCGTGGAGGGGCTGAGTCTGGTTGAGCAACGTCTGAAACAGGCTTCATTGAGCACCCCGAGGCCACCAGTCAGCGAACGTGATGATGAGGTCGGTGGCATCCCGGTCGACAGCGACTACGTCGTGTTTATCGTTGACACGTCGGGCAGTATGAAAAGCATCTGGGGATCGGTTTCGACTGAATTGATTAACGTGCTCAATATTCACCCTGAGGTAAAGGGCTTTCAGGTACTGAATGATATGGGACAATCGCTGATTTCCGGTTATGACGGCCGCTGGATCCCGGACACGCCGTCCCGCCGTAAAAATGTCATTTCACTGTTCTCAAAATGGAATGCGGTGTCCAATTCCAGTCCGGTGGAGGGGCTGACGGTAGCACTGAGAAAATACGCCAAACCCAATATCACCACCTCGATTTATGTGTTTGGTGATGAATATTCGGGCGGCAGCTATGATGCGGTGATTAAAACAGTGACCGAACAGAACAAGGTATTAAGCTCGGGCCGGCGGCTGGCCAGAATTCACGCGGTGGGCTTTATTTCAGCCGGCACTACTGATCGCTTCAGTGTGCTGATGCGAGAGATGACCCGATTGAATGACGGCACCTTTATCGCCCTGCCCAGGTAAATTTTCCCTTTTAATCCCCGCCCTCTTGTAATCTGCTGCAACATGATCAAGTCTGATCACAACCTACCTTGTGACGCTTTAATCACGATGACATCTTAAGCCGTTACAGTTTTCATACTATGACTTGAGGACTGCATTATGGGTGCTTTACAGGATATTCAGCTCGATAAGACCACGCTGGAACAGATGCATGCCTACTGGCGTGCCTGTAACTACCTCGCCGCAGGCATGATTTACCTGCAGGATAATCCGTTGCTTCGCAGCAAACTTAAACCCACCCACATCAAAAACCGTCTGCTGGGACACTGGGGTGCGAGCCCGGGCTTGAGTTTTACCTATATTCACATGAACCGGCTGATCAACAAGTTTGATCTCAACGCCATTTTCCTTGCCGGCCCGGGCCATGGCGCTCCGGGCGTACTGGCACCGGTCTACCTGGAGGGGACCTACTCAGAAATCTACCCCAATAAAGGTGAAGATATTGACGGACTGCGTCAGTTCTTCAAATCCTTTTCCTTTCCCGGCGGCATCGGCAGTCACTGCACGCCGGAAACACCGGGCTCGATCCATGAAGGCGGTGAGCTGGGTTACAGTCTGTCGCATGCCTTTGGCGCCGCCTTTGATAACCCGGATCTGCTGGTCACCGTCATGGTCGGTGACGGTGAAGCTGAAACCGGCCCACTGGCGACGTCCTGGCATTCCAATAAGTATTTGAACCCGAAACGCGACGGCGCGGTGTTGCCGGTGCTGCATCTCAATGGTTACAAGATTAATAACCCGACCCTGCTATCACGCATTTCGCACCAGGAGCTGGAAGATCTGTTCAAAGGCTATGGCTGGACCCCGTATTTTGTGGAAGGCAGCGATCCGATGGAGATGCACGCCAAAATGGCTGCGACCCTGGAACAATGTGTTCACGATATCCAATCAATACAGGACAAAGCGCGCGCATCTGATGAAGTTGAGCGCCCACGCTGGCCGATGATCGTGCTGCGTAGCCCTAAAGGCTGGACCGGACCGGATAAGGTTGACGGCCATAAAGTCGAAGGATTCTGGCGCGCCCATCAGGTGCCACTGGCCGGTGTTAAGGATAATGCCCAGCATCTGAAACAACTGGAAGACTGGCTGCTCAGCTATCGTCCGCATGAGCTGTTTGATGATAACGGGCGCCTGATCCCCGAGCTGAAAGCACTCGCGCCAAAAGGTCACAGGCGCATGAGCGCCAACCCGCATGCCAACGGCGGACTGGTGCGCAAAGACCTGAAGATGCCGGACTTCTATGATTATGCAGTGGCGCTTAACTCGCCGGGCGTGGATTCTGTTGAAAATACCCGTCCACTGGGTCGTTTCCTGCGCGACATCATGAAGAAAAACATGAGCAACTTCCGGGTTTTCGGGCCTGATGAAAACACCTCGAACAAACTCGATGATGTCTATGACGCCAGCAAAAAGCTGTGGATGGCTGATTTGCTCCCGGAAGACGAAGACGGCGGTCAGTTATCACGCGATGGCCGGGTGCTGGAGATGCTGTCAGAACATACGCTGGAAGGTTGGCTTGAGGGCTATCTGCTGACAGGACGCCATGGCTTCCTGTCCAGCTATGAAGCCTTTGTGCATGTGATTGATTCCATGTTCAACCAGCATGCCAAGTGGCTGGATATCTGCAACCAGATTGACTGGCGGGCACCGCTGTCATCACTCAACCTGCTGATTACCAGCACTGTCTGGCGTCAGGATCATAATGGCTTTACCCATCAGGATCCGGGCTTCCTGGATCTGGTGGTCAACAAAAGCCCCAGCGTCTGCCGGATTTACCTGCCACCGGATGCCAACTGTCTTCTATCGGTCGCCGATCACTGCCTGCGTGCTGATAACTACGTCAATGTGATCGTCGCTGATAAACAGAAACATCTGCAGTTTCTGAGCATCGATGAGGCAGTGAAACACTGTACAAAAGGTCTGGGGATCTGGGACTGGGCCAGTTCCGATCAGGGTCAGGAACCGGATGTGGTCATGGTCGGTTGCGGCGATATTCCAACCCAGGAAGCCCTGGCCGCGGTGGCACTGCTGCATGAGCATTTCCCGGATCTGAAAGTGCGCTTTATCAATGTGGTGGATCTGTTCAAATTACTGCCGGAGACCGAGCATCCGCATGGACTGACCGATAAAGATTTCGATAGCCTGTTTACCCGCGACAAGCCGGTCATTTTCAATTTCCACGGTTACCCCTGGCTGGTGCACCGGCTGGCTTATCGCCGCACGAATCACAAAAATATTCATGTGCGTGGCTATAAAGAGAAAGGCAATATCAACACGCCACTGGAGCTGGCCATTCAGAATGAAATCGACCGTTTCAGTCTGGCCATGGATGTGATTGATCGTGTCGACCGGCTTCAGACCATTGGCGCCCATGCCAAACAGCAACTGAAAGATGCGCAGATTGAGTGTCGCCTCTATGCTTATGAATATGGCGTCGATAAACCCGAATATGCGGACTGGGTCTGGCCAGGCCAGTAAGGCTTTCGATGAAACATATTCTGGTACTGAACTGTGGCAGTTCTTCGATTAAATTCAAAATCGTCGCCTTGCCGGCAGCCACTACGCTGCTGGCCGGCGCGGTCACCGGCATTGCTCAGAAAAACGGCAAACACCAGCTGACGCGCTATAGCGGTGACAAACTGGAAAACAGCGAGGAAACGGCTGAATTTAAAGATCATGCGGCAGCTTTTGAGACCGTTCAGCGCGCTCTGACTGCAGCACTGCAACAGGCAGACCTGACACTGGATGCTATCGGCCACCGCGTCGTGCATGGGGGCACGGCATTTATCGAGCCGGTTCAATTGACACCAGCACTCGTCGAGCAAATAGCCGAACTTGAATATCTGGCCCCCCAGCATCTCCCCGCCAACCTGCAGGGAATCCGCTTATGTATGGCGCTGTTTGACGAGCTGCCGCAGGTCGCGGTGTTCGACACGGCATTTCATCACAACATGCCCGACTATGCCTATCGCTATCCGGTACCGGAACAATGGTTCAGCGAATTTGGTATTCGCCGTTATGGCTTCCATGGCAGTTCACATCAGTATATCGCCGGCAAAGCCGCCGAAATGCTGGACAAACCGCTGGATCAGCTCAACCTCATCACTTTACACCTGGGTAACGGTGACAGCGCCTGTGCCATTCGTCAGGGGAAAAGCATGGATACTTCGATGGGCTTCACCCCGCTGGAAGGCTTGATGATGGGCAGCCGTAGCGGCGATCTGGATGCCTCGATTCCGCTGTATCTGCAGCAAAGGCATGGTATGAGCGCCGATGAGATCGCCCGGCAACTCAACTTTGACTCAGGTCTGCAGGCGATCTGCGGCAGCCATGATATGCGTGAGATTATTGAACGGGCTGAAATGAATGATGCGAGGGCCAGACTGGCGCTGGAAATGTTTGTTTACCATGTTCGCAAATATATCGGCGCTTATCTTGTCGCCCTGGGACGAGTCAATGCGCTGGTGTTCACCGGCGGTATCGGTGAAAACGCCAGCCTGATTCGTGCGCTTTGCTGTGATGGACTCGAGCCGTTCGGACTGGCGCTGGATAAGCAGAAAAATGTCGATAACAGGGACCTTTCGGCGGATATTTCCAGCGCTGATAGTGCAATACGAGTTCTTGTCATTGCGACTGATGAAGAACTGCAGATCGCACGGGAAGTCTGCTCATCACTTGAGTTCAAAGACTAGCCTGGGTTTGATGCTTAGCATTAACTCAGAAAATTTCTGACCCCAATCTCACCAGATTAACCATTAATCCGACTTTGCCCTTTTGTAGCATAGAATAACGTGTTAATTAATCAACGGAGGTTTTATGACTACCGCACTGAAAACGTTTTCCATCTTTGCTGCAGTCAGTCTGGCATCAGCCACTACCACAATGGCTTATGCCAAAGACGATAAAGTCCTGGAATCATACAAAGAGGGCCCCTGGGTTGAAGTCGTCGAAAAAACAACAGTGACCAATGAGCAACTGGAGCGTTATGCGGAGTTACAAAAGGAAGTTTCAACGATCAACCAGAACTTCGCCAAGAAAATCAACCAAGCGCCTAACGATGTGATGAAACAATCTCTGATTCGTCAGGCCACCATCAGTCGTTACAGCGTGATTACGGATAGTGGTTTCGACTATGATTTGTATGAAACCATCGACGTGGCGGTTAAAACCGACCCAATCATGCGTGCCCGCGTAAATAACCTGACCGGTGTTGATGTGGGTGTCGATATGATAAAAGGTGTCGCTTACACGCCAAAAACGACCCGCGAACCGGTGCAGGCTGAAAAAGTCGATGCCGACTTTAGTCAACAAAAATTAATGCAATATGCATCGGTTCAGGACGATATCAAAATGATTCGTTCAGACTATTCAGAGAAAATCGCTCAGGCCGATACCAAGTCAGCAGAGCGTGACCTGATGGTTGAGGCACACCGTGAGATTGCCGATGCCATTGAAGAAGCCGGCCTGTACCGTGAAGAGTACGCCAATATTTCACTCTCACTGCAACAGGATCCTGAGCTTCGCAGTCAGGTCCAGAAAATGATTAAGCAAAGCTCTTAATCAGTGATGACTGAAAGCCCGGGCCAGCTCGCTGGTCCGGGCTTTTTTGTGTCTGCCAAATCAGTATGTCACTGAGCTTCGGCCGATGATATATAGATTAATATCCAGACTGCATGAACCTAGCGGCCTGATGGTGCTCTAAGTTCGAATTCTCCCCGAAACAACAGGAATTAAATATGAAAGGGCTGTACTTAATGACTTTCCTACTGCTGGCATCACCGTTACAGGCTGCAGAAATTGAAGCCTGTGAAGGCTGGAAGGAAAAAGCGAACCTGTTTATGAACTGGCGTCAGCAGGGTGTGCCGATTGCTGATGCAGTTAAAGACACGGCCGGTAATATTTCCCGCGGTCTTTTACTGCAAGCTTATGCCGAGCCACGGGTTACAGATTTTCAGGAACAGTATCAAATCATTAATGAATTCAGCGAAAAGGTCTACCAGGAATGTCTTGCTGAACAGCAAAGTCAGTCACAATAAGTCGCCATCCGCTAAGCAAAATCCTGATCGCAATCCAGTATTAATCTGTGTTGCTTCCCGGTCTGACTGGATAGGATATTAGTCAGCTCAAACAAAAGGAGACGATGCCATGTGGACTGCACCAGCTTATCAAGACATGCGTTTTGGTTTTGAAGTCACCATGTATATCTGCAACAGATAATACAGTTCAGCCTCAACAAAAAAGCCCCGAATCTTCGGGGCTTTTTTATGCCGGTTTATACGCACCCGGTTTATCTCAGGCATCGACGCTGCGGGTATATTCCATCTCGCGCGCAATCTCCAGCTGTTCCTGCTTTTTCTTGGCAATTCTTTCAACTTCCAGCACCTGCTCCAGGAAAGGTTCGGCGGTGGGACCGACCGCCAGCCTCGCTTTCTTGAGCCAGGCCAGTGACTCATCCGGATCCTGATGTTCGATCGTATTGTTCACCAGCGCTGTAGCCAGCGCCAGGATATCATTCGCGTCGCCGTCCTCAGCCGCCTGCCGTAAATCGGATTCTGTTTTACATGGCGGAGCTGCCTTGTCTATATGGGCCGCTTCATCATGTCGTTCATTTAACGTTTTGGTAGTAATGGCCGTTCTCCTTGGTTCGTGACTTTACATTTGTGACGCACGCAATGGCATGAAGTTTCCGTCTGCCAGTCTGATTGTGTCAGATTCTGATGACGAATTTTTAACAAATTCTTCACAGCGTCAAAAATATGATTTATAGTGATTTCAAATAGTTACTAAAGGCTGAGTTATGGATATCGAAAGAACGCAAAATGTGTCACCGATTCTGTCAGCAGAGCGGATTGCTGCACAGCAGAATATCGCTGCTATCAAACTGAGCAATGACGCCATCAAAGCACAGGGCCAAGCCAGCGTACAGCTTATTCAGGCTGCTGTGGGTGCCGCCACGCCGGCACAACCTTCTGCGAATCTCGGTAACAACGTCAACATCAAAGTCTGATTACCGCTTACTGACACAGCTGATGAGGGTACTGAAGTAATCCCCAGCCGAACCCCTTATCAAAGCCTGTTGCACCCAGGTCTTTGCTTAACCGGCGTAAACTCTCATAAACCAGATCCACCGATAGGGTGGGATTGAGTTGTAGCAGTAATGCCGTGATGGCCACCGCATGAGGAACAGCATATGAGGTGCCTGAGCGGTAGTCACCTGATGCCGTCCATATATCAACACCAGGTGCGGCAAAGTCTATATGTTCTCCACGGTTAGCCATAGCATACAAACGCCCAGCAGAATCGACTGCCGTTACCGCCAGTACGCTATCGTAAGCGGCTGGATAGGCTGGCTGATCCAAACCATGGTTACCAGCGGCAACGAATACCAGCATACCCTCCCGTTTTGCATAATGCAGCGCCATCGCCAACACCAGGTTTGACGCTTTACCAGCTAAGGACAAGTTGACTAATCTCACCTGCCGTTGATTGAGCCAGTGAAGCGCGCGAATAATGGCTGAAACACTGGCCATGTCACCATACTCTGATGTTTCCACTACTGCTGCTGAATATAATTCAGCCGTTGAGATTAAGCCTGTCAGTCTTTTTGTTTTGTCGTCTCCAGCAAGGAGAACAGCAATATTAGTGGCGTGATCAGTCTCTGCCGCAGCTGAGCTGACAAAGCGCTCAGTGTTGATGGAATGCGCTCGCAGTAAGGGATGTGAACTATCAAGCAGGCCGTCAATAATCCCGATTTTGACCCTATTTCTGGCATTGGGAATACAACCAATATCAGGCCATGACATTAATTCCCGAGCATAAAGTCTGACTGACTCGGCTGGCGGATAGTAATCATTGAAATCAATAATCAAGTCAGGAAACGCTTTTCTCAATATTTCCAGCTGTGTTTGAGCCCAGGCATCATTCGGACCTCTGATAGTCAATAAACGCTGATCAGCCATCAACGCGGTTTTGTCAGCGACGATAAATCCCCGCTTTTTGAGCTTTGACACTACCGAGTCCAGCCTGGACTGCGATAGCAAAATCAGTATTTCTCCATGACGTCTGGGCCTGATGTCTGTCTGCCGATGACAGAAATAAATCGCCTGGCCGGTATGACTCAAACCGGGCTCATTGAGGACTTTGAGATAAAGGGGATAGGCTTGATAGGAATGCTTTTCCAGCGTTTCAGGTATTGTCAGCGTCACCTGTCCCGGCATGGTCACCGAGGCTGACAGTCGGATCATCGCTTCCGGGGTTTTGATAAACCATTCCTGTGGAAACAGTCTCGTATCATGGCTCAACATGATCTCTCTGTCGTCAATACAGTCCTCATTGAGCCGTCGCACTGTATTTACACGTCTATTAGGATTCTGACCTGTCGAGGACTGCTTCGGCACGGTCTCTTGCTGACGTAGTCCAGGATTGGCTGAAGGTTGCCCCGTTACAACAGGCGGAGAGGCGCTTTCTGGGAGCGGACGGCCATTGGCATCCACGCCAGTTGCCTGAACAGCCATTGATAGCAAGATGCCGACGGCAAAGGCTGGCCAATACATCATGGATTAAGCTGAACAAAGTCAATGATAGGCTGCCGCTGTAATTGCTCAGCGGTGACTCTCGCATCATCCATAACTGAGAGTTTGTAGAACCCCAGTGCAGAAGGGCCTTCAACAATTGACAGTTGATACTGTAACAGTAGCTGACGGATCTCGGCTTCAGTCGTCTCGGGCTTGAAGCTGACTTGAATCAACGGGCTTGTCTGTTGCTCTCCCGCTTGCTGATAACCAGCGGGTCCCGGGGTCAATATCATTACACTGGTCTGCACCACCAGCAGGAATGAGGCTGCCACAGTCGCCCATCTCCAGCGGGAGGATACCTGAGCGTCAGTCATCGGCTTGTCGGCCAGCTGTCGCTGCAGGCGTTTCAACCCCATTTCGCCCGGGCTGTTATTTGCCATTGGCATGGCCTGTACTTCTGTCTTGAGTTCGCGCAGAAAATTTAGCTCCTCCTCCAGTGCAGGGTGGTTTTCGAAGGCTTGTTCTACCTGCTGTTTTTCTGACTCATCCAGCGTGCCATTGAGGTAGAAGGGCAACAGCAGCTCAACTTCTTCGCGGCTCAGTGAATCATTCATGATGCAATCCTCCCCCAGTGAGTCGTCGCAGGCATTTTTTCATGGCCTGTTTAGCGTGATACATCCGGGTTTTAACCGTATTTTCGGGACAGTTAACCACCGTGGCGATCTCCCGATAGGACATCTCTTCAAAAAACGTCAGCTCCATCACTGCCCGATGATCAGGTTTGAGTGTGCGCACACAATGCCTGACTTGTTCAGCCTGTTCGACCTGAATCAGACAGGCCAGCGAAGCAGGCGAATCATCTTCCAGGTTATCCAATGTCTCTTCGGTCAGGGTTTCTGGCCGGGTTTTACGTAATCGGTCCACCGTCTTGAAATAAGCAATACTGAACAACCAGGTTGAGACTTTGGACCGTTGCTGAAAATCAGCGGCTTTATGCCAGACTTCGAGAAACACTTCATTGACCAGGTCGGCAGCCTCATGTGGGTCCGGCATTTTGCTGCATATAAACCGATGCAGACGCGACTCATAGCGTCGATAAAACTCGGCCAACGCCTGCTGATTGCCAGCAGCGATCTCGGTCAGAATGGCGATATCATCGGTCATATCGTCTATTCTATGGGGTTTTAACCGGGATCTTCGCTGAAATTGCCAGCAACTGCCCTTGATCATCCAGAGCTCTGACTTGCCATTGATATTGCGTATTGCTTTGTAGCCAGTCCAGAGACATTGCAGACAAACTGAGTTGTTGTTCCGTCGCGGGAACCAGCTTACCGGTCAGTGCTTGTGACTCACCCATGGCAAAAATTTCTACTTGATAGGCCGTGGCCATGGCGACCGGCTGCCAGGCAAACACCGTTTGTTCATTGAGCAAGGCGCCCGTTACCGGTGATAAGGTGGTGATTGGAATAGGGTCAATGATGGTCTTGCCGCTGTCTTCAATAACGAAATAACGCAGTACCGGAATTTCTAATTGCGTACCGTCTTGCTCGACAGCAAATGCCAGCAGGTGGAGGCCACTGCGTTCGGTAGGTAGCTTGGGACTGGTGATACGGGTTCTACCCTGTCCGGCACTGAGCAGACTTTGACGAACGACCTGTAACACCCTGCCTGACTGACTGCCTAAGCTAGTGCTGGGATCCACGATACGCCATTCCCCTCTCAATACACCGCTGCTTGAAAACGCGATATCAGCGACAGCAAACAGGCTTTCATTTTGCTTGATTACTTCCGAGCGAGACGCATTCTGAAACGCCAGATCGATACGTCTGACCGTCAGTTCACCAGTGCTGCCACTTCCGGCATAGACGCTGACGACACCGCTTGCAGTAGTCTGAGTGTCAGTGAAACTGCGTTCGATACGAGCACTGCCTGCCGCACTATCGGCAAGTAGTCTCAACTGACTGGGGTTAAGCGTGAAAGATTCCGTTAAGGTGACGGTGCTGGTTGCCCCCGATAATAAAACCGAGGTGGTCGACAGGCTGCCTCCGACATTGGCTACCGTCACTCCATTAATAACCAGTGCGGCACTGGGCGAACTCACTAAGCGGGTGAACGGCCCCGGGCCAGAAGTATCCGTTTCGGTGCGATTAACCCGCCAGGAGAGAGTGACCGGACTGGCTTGTCCCAGCGGAACAGTGACTGACGCCGGGCTTGCCGTCACACTATTGATATCGGCATTGACCACAGTGGCTTGTAATAAGCTTGCCAGCAGAAGACCTCTAACGACGGTCTGCAAATGGTGCCGTAATACGTACGATCGCAAAAACCTGATAGTTATCCTGATAAAGCGATGTTTGTTCATGTCCATGATATTGCTCCAATGCGCCGCGAAGGGCGAAAGCCACTCCCGGATTATTTTTAGATGCTGTCAGATAAGTCCACCCGAGTTCAGCATTCATCAGGTGTCTATCAGGTGAGTCGTTGTCACCACCGGCCAGGTTCAAATTATAATTTATGGAAAAGTCGAGTTTGTTCGGTATCAACAGACTTCTCACCCCGACATTCAGGTTGGTGGTGTAGGCGATCTGTCGGGTCAGACGCGTTTCAAAGGTGCCGTACTGCGCGTCGGCATTGAAAGAGAGTCTGTCACTGGGCCGCCAGCCACCACCGAGACTGATGAAATGACTGACCGTATCGGAGCTGACTTCAGCATGATCCTCAAATTCCGACCAGGTATAACCGGCATTGATATAAGTGGTTTCATAGTTACTACCGATGCCAATGGTGGCCGAATTTGACGCATTATCCGTCTCAATACCCTCATAGTTATCCGGTGTCTCTTTACGATCCAGTCGCGCGATAAAACCACTGAACTGCAGATATGGAGCGCCCAACCAGGCTAGATTATCCTGCTGTTGCTCAAAAGCATAAGTCCCGCTCCAACTGGCATTCCTGAGGCGGTCGGTCGGCAAGCCGCTCAGATCATCCACATTGTTGGTCTCATGGCTCAGGTGCAGATTCGCGGAAAAACGATTCCAGTAAAGGTGACTGTAGGCGGAGGTGACATCCCGGTCGGCTGCCAGCCCGGGGTTGGCGAGACTGGCGAAAAAGGTGTCGATCCGCTCATAACGCAATCCAAACAGCCAGTCCACCGGTTGCGCCTGCCAGTTCAGGCTTTCAAAAGGATAAGATTCCATCAGCAGGGTATAAGCCTGGCTGTCTTCCCGTTCCGCAGGCCCATCATCACCATCACTGTCAAAACTGGCGTGGGCGTATTCACCGAATAAAGTCAGCTTACCTTCAAACAGGTTTTTATCCATTGCCAGAGACCAGCCGCGGCCATCAGCAATGGGCTCATTCCCACTAATACCCACGCCGGTCGCTGAACCTTCACCATCGTAATAGACCGCCGTGACGGTCAATGCATCTGCATCGTCGGAAAATGGTTTGATGCTGGCGGTGACCCCCTCAATGCGACTCTCCGGCTGAGATAATCCCGTGAAATGATCCGCACCGACCAGCGCATCAGGGCGCAGAGCAAACACCTGTGCTGAAACACGTTCATGACTATCACTGATCTGCAGTGAAGCCCCCCGACGCTGATATGGCGACAATAAAGTCGAATTGAGTCCCAGACTCTGATCCCCCAATCTGAGGCGGGTTTGCCCCCAGTCCCCCTGTCGGAGTGCAGAGATCTGGTACTCACCGATATCCAGCGAGTTACCCGTCAGGCTCAAGTCCTGTTCGGATTGCAGGAAATAATTTGCCCTGGCTTTAACCTCCCAGTTGTCTCCCTGGATCGATCCATTGGAGACACCGGCACCGGACATCACGAAACGCCGAGTCTCGCCGGGAGTATTATGATCCGAGAAGCGTTGGCTGATTTCCAGACTGTTGTCAGAGTTAAAATGGCCGGAACGAAGCCAGTTTTCAGCCGCATCCAGTTGTGATGAACTGATTGTCTGATTGGTTTCTGGTGCAGCAGTCTGACCCGCTTCGGTTTCGAACTGCCATTGCTGGATGGGCTGCTGGCCGTCACCTGAGAGCATCACCAGCTTGAGCAGATGTGAGCCTGTTGCCAGCGGCTCAAGAGGGGTATAAGTCAGGTCACCGTTTTCAAAGCCCATGGCTGCCGTAATATCGATGCCATCGAGTTCCACCGCCAGCCGTGCCAATGTGTTGATATCCAACTCCTCAGGTAAATCAATCACCAGGAAATGTCCCCGGCTACCGTCTTTGATGAGTTCAGCCTGCCAGTTTGCATTGACAACCGGGGAGCAGAGGATCACGAACAGTAACGGAGAGTATAAAAATAGCTTGGTCTTCATGATCCTCACTCACATAAAAAATCAGCGCGCCCGGTCAGGAGCGCGCTGCATTGTTTCAAATATGGGAATATCACTGCTGGCTCCCTGCCATTATTTTTGCGGAACCGCTTTCAGTTGTAATCTTGGTTCCCTCTCTTCCTTTGGAGCTTGAAGTCTGTCAGGAGCAGGGGTTGGGGCAGGTTTGATCTGGACTGGACTGATCCTTGAGGGAGCCTGATTTGACTCGTCCCCGCCATGTTGCTGGTACCCCCCTTTCGCGGCCGGGGAATTCACCTGTACCTGTGGTAAACAGCGATGTTTGAATACCGCAGTGTCGTAATCCTGCCACTGGCTCCAGTCTTTGCCTTCAGGTTTCACCCGCGCCACAATTTTCATGTTGTGGTTATAGACTTCATTATTGAGAATCATCATGAAGGCGTATTTATCCTGGCTGAGCATGGTTTTGAGGGGAAAATAGATATCCACTTTTTTACTATGCTGCGCATTAACCGGAATATTATTGAGTTGGTAGTAAGTACCGTAGTCAGCATACTGGTTGCTGACACCGACGACTTTCAGGTCCAGCAACCCTTTAGTGGCACCGGAGAATTGTAGATTCACCTGAATTTTGGGGTCACTCTCAGGCAGACATTGGCCATAGTAATGCGGCAGATTAGGCTGAAAATCAGCTTTATCCAATTTGATAGGCAGATTGTTGCTGATTTGATTAGGTACATTAGCCAGTTGTGCATTCAGGGTGCCGGTTAATTTCAGATCCGGATCCCCTTCATACTTCACTGTAATATCAACGGTGGCATTGGCATCGACTGATTGAGAGTCATTGGTGCCTTCGACTTTGCACCAGCCCCTCATTGAAACCGGTCGCTTAACGGTGATGAAGTGATCCTGCTGATAAAAAGACAGCTTAGTGCCCCCGCCATTGAGATGCGTCTGCAAAGCTTTGTTTAACTCCTGCATCGGATCAAAACGCACAGCCGGATGACCTTGTTTAAGGTTCGCCAGCGGGACACTAAATTCGTCAAAATTTCCTGCTTCGGTGACTCTCTTATTCCCTTTGCCATCAGTCACACTCGGAGAATAGCCAGCCGAGTAAAGGTTAGCCTCACCGGGCCCGAAATAAGCAGTGGCTTTCTCAAAAACAATATTTTTGTGCGGTTCGCAACTGACATGACCAATAAGATCAATTGCCAGATTGGATTGGGCTGGTTGTACCTGAATGGCATCAATGTGTTTGTTGGCCGAGACATTCTTGAGCACCACCATATTGGTGTTGATGCCTTGTGCCGGCGAGAGCGTAACTGATTGAACATAATGAGGTGGCAGGGCTGCAGATACCGCAGCTGAAGCCAATAAACCTGAGAGCCCAAAGGCAGCACAGGCACGGATGAGTTGTCGTTTTCCTTGTTTCATTTTTTGTCTCCTCACGAGAAATCACTGATTTACACTGTTGTGTAACCAGTGAGTCGTAAGTGCTTCCTGCAGGGTTCAATCTTTTTTAAGGCTTCGGATGCTTTAAAAGAATTGAACTCGACGCTATCCCGATAATTATAAAATTCCGCAATAAAATCAAGGTTTTTTGCTTTATCACGTCTGACAAAAAATGAATTCCCTGGGCTTGCAAAGCGCTCAAAAGTCAATTTTGACTGTTATCAGGCAAAAAAAAGCCCCGCGTAGCGGGGCTTTTCTGGTTCGGTAGAAGGATATTATCTGTTGCAGATATACATGGTCACTTCAAAGCCGAAACGCATGTCTGAGTATTCTGGTTTAGTCCACATGATAATCACCTCTTGATTGAACTCATTGCGAATTGCAGTTCCTATATTAATGAGCGCCAGAGTTTGCCAATAGCGTGATTTGCTTGTTTGCAGTCAGGATTTTACTGAATCCGTTTTTATCGCTTTACCAATGTCGCTAATTCAGTAACGATCAGGGTACTCACTCATTTGGAGCAATGCCATGAAACCACAGGCAAGCATTGAACAAAGCCAATCCGGTTTTGTTGTCAGCAAAGAAACCGACGGTCAAACCGAACAGGTCGAAACGAGTTTTGAAAGCTATCAAGCAGCTCTGGACTATATTCTGGAGCAAGGCTGGCAACTCAAACGCGAACGTCCCGACACCTCGTTGCATGTTGAAACCCGTTTTCTCAAACCCTGATCACAGTGCCTGCAACTCAGCGAAATACTGATTTATCTCTTTGAGGTGTGACTGGATGTAATCCAGGAAAGCCTGCATGACCGGCGTGGGATGCTTACCTTTGGGATAAACCAGGCACCAGCTCCGGCGTAAGGGAAATCCTTTCAAAGCCGGCGCGATCAGGCTGCCCTGTTTCAACTCGGCCAAAACACTGAGTTTGGGTAGTACCGCAACGCCCAGTCCTGCCAGCACACCATGCTTGATGGCATCATTGGACCCCATTTCCATATAGGACCGCAGACTCAAACGCTGCTGCTGGCAGTGTTGTTCCAGCGCCAGACGGTTGCCGGAACCCGGTTCCCGCAGTAATAGCCGACCATTAAGAAACTGCTGGGGCGTGATTTGTTTTTTGTCTGCCAGCGGGTGAGTGGCTGCCAGCACCGGAATCAGTTCATTATCCAGGAATGGCAGCGAGGCCAGTGAACGGTCACTGGGCACCAGGCCCATCACGACCAAATCATCCGTATTGTTGTTGAGCTGTTCTATGGCCCCTGCCCGGTTCATCACTTTCAGGTTCACATTGACTGCCGGATATAGGCTGATGAAGCCCTTGAGCAGATGCGGGACCGCGTACTGCGCCGTGCTGACAGCGCAAATACTCAAGGCACCGGATAACTGACCCTGCAGACTGTGCAGATCGGTCTGTAATAACTCTACCTGATCAAATACGGCGTTGATGCGTTCGGCGACCTTTTCTCCGGCGCGGGTACAATAGAGTTGTCTGCCTACATACTCGAATAGAGGTTGTCCCAGTGCCTGCTCCAGCTTACGGATCTGTGAGCTGACCGCCGGCTGCGTCAGGCCCAGCGCTTCTGCCGCGCGACCATAGCCCTGATATTGATATACCGCCTGAAAAACCTGCATCTGACGGAAGGAAAGGCGGTTTAATAATTGCTGCAGACTCAAGGACATAAAAGACTTCCAGCCTAATCCATAACTAATAACTTATTGCTGACAAAAATTATATCAATTTTTAATTATGAGTGGCTTTATCTAAGCTAGGCGGCATCTGATTCAGGAGTCTGCACCATGCTGAAAAAAGTTCTGATAGCCAATCGCGGTGAGATTGCCGTACGCATTGTGCGGGCCTGTGCCGAGATGGGTATTCGCTCGGTCGCCATCTATACCGAACCGGATCGCTATGCGCTGCATGTGAAACGCGCTGATGAATCCTACTCGCTGGGTGAGGACCCGCTGGCCGGGTATCTGGACCCGCTCCGTATCGTCAACCTGGCGGTGGAAACCGGCTGTGATGCCATCCATCCGGGTTATGGTTTTCTGTCAGAAAACGCAGAGTTTGCCCGCCTCTGTGAAAAACACAATGTGACCTTTATCGGCCCCAAATCCAGCGTGATTGAAAAAATGGGGGATAAAACCGCCGCCCGTGACAGTATGCGAGAAGCGGGGGTCCCCATCACGCCCGGCTCTGATGGCAACCTCGAAAGCCTGGAAGATGCGCTGACCCTGGCCGAAGAAGTCGGCTACCCGGTCATGATCAAAGCCACTTCCGGCGGTGGTGGCCGCGGTATTCGCCGCTGTGACAGCGCAGCAGAACTCAAGCAGCAATACCCTCGCGTCATCTCAGAAGCCACCAAGGCCTTTGGCTCAGCGGAAGTGTTCCTGGAAAAATGCATTGTGAATCCGCGTCATATCGAGGTGCAGATCCTCGCTGACAGCCAGGGTAATGTGATTCACCTTTATGAGCGTGACTGTTCGATTCAGCGCCGCAACCAGAAGCTGATAGAAATTGCGCCCAGCCCGCAACTGACACCGGAACAGCGCGATTATGTCGGTGATCTGGCGGTACGCGCCGCCCAGGCCGTCGGCTATGAAAATGCCGGGACTGTTGAGTTCCTGCTGACCGGCAATGAAGTCTATTTCATGGAAATGAATACCCGGGTGCAGGTCGAACACACCATCACCGAACAAATAACCGGTGTCGATATTGTCAGGGAACAGCTCCGAATCGCTGCCGGCAAGCCACTGAGCTACCGTCAGCAGGATATTCACTACCGCGGTTTCGCCCTGCAATTCCGCATCAATGCCGAAGATCCCAAAAACGATTTCCTGCCCAGTTTCGGACGTATTACTCATTACTACGCGCCGGGCGGGCCCGGTGTCCGCGTTGATACCGCCATTTATACCGGTTACGAGATCCCACCCTATTTCGATTCCATGTGTCTGAAGCTCGTGGTCTGGGCACTGGACTGGGAAGATGCGATTAACCGTGGTCAGCGGGCGCTTGATGATATGCGACTGCACGGGATTAAGACCACCGCCAACTATTACAAGCAGATTCTGAATCATGCTGATTTCCGCTCGGGCCAGTTCGACACCAGTTTCGTGCCGGCCCATCCGGAACTGCTCGAGTATTCCGATAAACGACGCCCCAGCGCTGTAGCGCTGGCCCTGGCCACCGCTATTGCTGCCCATGCCGGCTGGTAAGCCGCCTTCAAGCTGGAGAATTTTCGTATGAAAAAAATAGAAGTTACCGATGTCATTCTGCGCGATGCCCACCAGTCGCTGATTGCCACCCGCATGCGCACCGACGATATGCTGCCGATTTGCGACAAGCTGGATCAGGTCGGTTTCTGGTCGTTGGAAGTATGGGGCGGCGCGACTTTCGATGCCTGCGTTCGCTATCTCAAAGAAGATCCATGGGAACGTCTGCGTCAGCTGAAACAGGCTCTGCCCAACACTCGACTGCAAATGTTACTGCGTGGTCAGAATCTGCTCGGCTACCGTCATTATGCCGATGATGTGGTGACCGCTTTTGTCGAACGTGCGGCGAAAAACGGCATCGATGTGTTCCGGATTTTTGACGCACTCAATGATCTGCGTAACCTCGAAACCGCAATGAAAGCAGTAAAGAACAGCGGTAAACATGCCCAGGGCACCATTGCCTACACCACCAGCCCGGTACATACACCGGAGCTGTTCGTGAAACAGGCCAAAGATTTGCAGAATATGGGCGCCGACTCGATTGCGATTAAAGACATGGCCGGCCTGCTCGCGCCCTACCCGACTTATGATCTGGTGAAAGCCATCAAGTCCGAAGTGGATCTGCCGCTGGTGATTCACAGCCACGCCACCTCAGGCCTGGCCGCACAATGCCAGCTCAAGGCGATTGAAGCCGGTGCTGACCGCATCGACACCGCGATCTCCTCCTTTGCCTGGGGCACCAGTCACCCGGCCACCGAATCTCAGGTTGCTGCATTAAAGAACACCGACTATGACACCGGACTGGATCTGGTCCTGTTGTCTGAAATTGCTGACTATTTCAACGACGTTCGCAAAAAATACCATCAGTTTGAGAGCGAATTCACCCGTGAGGATGTCTCAGTCCAAATCAACCAGGTACCGGGCGGCATGATGTCCAATCTGGCGAATCAGCTCAAGGAACAGAATGCGTTGGACCGCATTCGCGATGTGTTTGCCGAAATTCCGCGGGTGCGCGAGGATCTGGGTTACCCACCACTGGTCACACCGACATCACAGATTGTTGGTACTCAAGCCGTTTATAACGTGCTGGCCGGTGAGCGTTATAAAACTATCACCAACGAAGTGAAACGTTACCTGCAGGGTGGTTATGGTCAGCCACCGGCTGCCGTGAACAGTGATCTGCAAAAGAAAGCGGTCGGTAATGAGGAAATTATTGAATTCCGCCCTGCTGATGCACTGAAACCGGAACTCGACAAGCTGCGGGCAGATATCGGTGAACTGGCCCAGAGTGAGGAGGATGTGCTGACTTACGCCATGTTCCCAGACCTGGGCCGTGAATTTCTCCAACAGCGGGCTGACGGCACCCTGAAACCTGAGCCACTGCTGCCCGTCAGCGATGCCGGCAACACCAGCAAAGATCCGATAGCCACCGAATTCAAGGTTGATGTGCATGGCGAGAGCTATGACATCGCCATCACTGGTGTCGGCGATGTCGGCGGCGGCAAGCGCAAGTTCTATATCTCGATTGACGGCATGCCGGAAGAAGTTACCTTTGAAGCGCTCAACGAGTATGTCAGTGAAGGCAGTGGCGGCCGTAAAAAGGCCTCGAATCCCGGTGATGCCAGTGCGCCCCTGCCCGGTAATGTGGTCGAAGTTCTGGTCAATGAAGGCGACAATGTAGAGGCGGGTCAGGCCCTGCTGGTGATGGAGGCGATGAAAATGGAAACTGAGCTGATGGCCAATATTGCGGGTACGGTCAAAGCCGTCCATGTTAAGAAAGGCGACCGTGTGACACCTGGCGAGACTCTGATTGAGATTGCCTGATAACGACACTCAAACCAATGAAAAAGCCGCCATCAATGATGGCGGCTTTGCTTTATTTACCAGTAGTAACCGTGGTCATAGTACCAGCGTGAACGCCAGTGTGGATAACTGAAACCATAGCCGAAGCGGTTATAGTACGGGTCATACCAGTAGGGATCACGATAATCACGCTTCGGTTGCCAGCGGTAAACTTCGCGGATACGGATAACCGGCACGGTCATCGATTTTTTGTCGATGTTAATGGTTTCCTGTCCTGCGATATCACCAGCCACTGTCACCAGCGTGCCTGATTTATAAATGTAGGGATCGATAAACGCCGAAGAGGTAGCCAGAAACCGGCCCTGACTGCGGCTGTCGCTGTTGGGCCGGGCATAACTGTTTAGTGGGAACTGCACAATATGCAATGTGGCGCCATTTTCATCATTCTCCACCTTCACTACCTGACCACCCCAACGAACCGGCTCACCCTGATGGCTTTCAGCCTTGCCGCTTATCTGTGCCAGTTGCCAGTCTGGTTGGGGCGCTTGTTTGATAGCGACCGGCACATTACTGCAACCCGCCAGAAATAACATTAAAACAAGAATTAGCGCTTTCATTTTACCTCCAGCTCAGCTGCGCAAAAATAATCACTTCGTTGTATTGACTCTCTAGCGGCTGGGGAGTTTCTGCGGCTATCGCGCTCAAAATTCGCCGAACTGAGATGAGTAGCCCTCAAGCAAGTCCATCATCATTTCATCAAAATCAATATCGCTCATTCCCATATGGGTCAGCACCGCTTCCGAAGTCATCGGCCACTCCGTATCCGTGATGTTGTACTTGTAGCGAGTCGCCACAGCTGAAGCAATTTTCATCAGAGCATACAAATCTTTCTGTTCAACCGTCGTGAGAGTGTCAGTGAGGAAATTAGGGTCGTGATGACGCAGAATCAGTTCACACAAAGATTTGGGCAGGTGCCAGGATGAAGCAACAAAATAGCCGATAATGGCGTGGTTAGTCTGATAATGGCCTTCCTCGACTTCTGTAAAACAGTGGTGCGGTGAATGATTGGCTTCATACAACACATTACGGTAATCACTGTATTTCATGGCCATCAAGGGTATCCCGCAGTCACGAAACAGGCTGAGCGCATACAAGGCATCCTCATCCACCTCGACTTTGTTGGCCAGGTATTCCAGAACGAACCGCGACATCGTCGCCACTTCCATGGTGTTATCCCAGAATTTCTCCAGCGAAATGGATGATTTGCCTCTGATCGACTGTCGTAAGGCGAAATACGTCACCAAATGAGTGAGTCGATCCGCGCCCAGCATGACCACGGCCTGACGGATATCCGAAAGCTGTCGTTTGAGGCCAAAGCCCGGCGAGTTCACTGTTTTTAACACCACGGCAGACAAGGCCACATCCTGACTAATCAGTTCAGCGTATGCTCGTGGGTCCTGCTCTTCTTTTGCCAGTTCCAGCTGCAGTGAAACCAGTAACGCTGGTTTGGGGGGAATACTAAAACTATTGATGATCTCTTTGGCTTTGGTTTCAGTCAATTGCATATTTTTTAATCTTTAGCCCTGTTCTTAACTTGTTTATTATCTCCTCGCCCTGCATTGCTGACAACAGATTTCAGGGGCGGCTGAACGGCAATAACGATGGCCTGCATGGCTTCAAACCGGCTCACCATATCATCCAGATACTGACGACTCTGTGTCGCTTGTCCGGTCATACACATTTCACGGATTTTGATGGCGGTTTGATGCCAGGCGGCATGTGCCTGCTCAAGGCTATCCAACCACAACGCATCAAACAGTCCCTGCGTTTTAGCGCGTTGTATCCAGCTACCGCAGTGACATTTCCGCTGGTCAATGATGGGCCAGCTCTGGGCCTCGTCTCCAGGTTGATTCATTGCCGCGACAAACTGCTGGTACCAGCGCTGGGACGTCAGTTCAAACAGGTACAGGTCCTGCTGCCTTGGCGTAAGCGGTCTGGCGGCGCATTTGATCCATTCCGGCTCGGCTTCGTAATGATCCAGCCACTCCAGCACCTTGTCAGCTGCCATCGGCCTGGCGATACCATAGCCCTGAGCATGATCACAGCCAATCATCAGTAGCATCAAACCATGCTCGACAGTCTCAACACCTTCAGCAATAACCTGACGATTAAAGGCATCCGCCAGACCACTGACACCGTCGACAAGCGTGTAATCCTGAGGGTCGTCAAGCATATCGCGGACAAAACTCTGGTCAATTTTGATGGTACTCGCCGTCAGGTGACGCAAGTGGGTCAGCGAGGAATATCCGGTACCAAAATCATCCAGTGCAACCGAAACCCCCAACACATCACGGCACATTTTTATCACTTTGGAAATGGCGGTTATATCACCGATGGCACTGGTCTCGACGACCTCCAGCTGCAGGTAACGTGAATCCAAGGCCGGGTGCTGAGCCAAGGCAATCTCCACGTCATCAATAAAATGTGTCGACTGCAAGTGGGAAGTGGCGATGTTAACGCTCACTTCGATTTTATAGCCCTGCTGATGCCATGATTCCAGTTGTGACAATGCTGACTTCAAAACCCACTGTCCCATTTCGATCTCGATTTCAGTATCAGTGATCAGAGGCAGGAAATGGGCCGGTGATAACAAGCCTCGCTCTGGATGCTGCCAGCGGATTAAGGCTTCCATGCCGAAAACATCACCGCTACGCATATTCAGCTTCGGTTGATAAAACAGGCAGAATTCCTCATCTATCAGTGCCTGGCGTATCTGTTGCTGCCACTGCTGTTTTTCCATGGTCTGCCGGTTATGTGCCGGGTTAAACAGTTTGTAGGTATTACGCCCCGACATTTTGGCCTGATACATGGTCTGATCCGCATGTCGCAGCAGCGTATCCAGATCGGCATCATCATTAGGATAAAAAGTCACGCCACTGGAAGCACTGATTTCCAGACGTAAATCATTCACGCTGTAGGGCTGAGACAGGGATTCATGAATCCGTCGTAGCAGAAACTCGCACTCATCGGACGACTCGATGTCACGGAAAAGAATCGCAAACTCATCGCCACCAAAACGGGAGATAGTATCTTCATCTCTGACATTGGCTCGCAGGCGCATCGCCACTTCAATCAGTAACTGATCACCCACTTCATGGCCATGGGTGTCATTAACCGGTTTGAAGTTATCCAGATCCAGGAAGCAAATCGCCAGCAGTGTTTCGGTGCGTTTGCTGTGTGCCACTGCCTGGGCAAAACGATCAGCAAACAACACCCGGTTAGGTAGCTTGGTCAGCACATCATAATGCGCCATCAGTTCCAGCGTTTCCTGTTGTTGCTTGGTCTGAGTAATATCAGAAAATAGCCCGACATAATGGCGGCTCTGACCATCATCATCAGTCAGTGCGGAAATGGTGAGTAATTCCGCATAGAGCTGGCCATTTTTACGCCGGTTCCAAACTTCACCCTGCCAGTAACCGTGTTCGGTGATGGCAGACCACATGTGATTGAAAAAGTCGGGCGAGTGTCTGCCGGAATTAAGAATGTGTGGACCTTTCCCTATCACTTCTTCCCGGGTGTAACCGGTAATCTCACAGAAAGCCGGATTTACATCCGTGATATTGCCATCAGTGTCAGTAATGATGATGCCTTCATGGGCCTGGTTGAATACCCGTGATGAGAAGCGCAACTGTTCTTCTGCGTCTTTTCGTACCGTGATGTCATAGACCACCAGCAACATTTCCTGCTCCAGGGTATCCTGCAGCATTGAAATACTCAGTAAGGCGACCTTGCGCTGATCGTTTTTAGTCAGCAATTCCAGCTCCATCGGCTGCATAGCGCTGTCTGAAGCCTTGCTGTGTTGTCCCAGGTTGACCAGATAGCGCTTGAACTCATGACTGTAATACTTCGGTTGTGTCGTCATGTCCCACCAACTGTCCATGGATTGAACTTCCTGCAGGTCGTAACCGTAAGTATCGGTAAAAGCCTGGTTGATAAAACTAATCTGCTTGTTTTCATTGAGCAGCATGTAAGGCACCGGCGAGCTCTCAATCAAATTACGGAATTTGATATTAGCCATTGAGGCTGTGACGATAAAACGTATGAACAGCGCCAGTAACAGGAATAATCCGGTCGCCACACCATAGATCAAAATTCTTTTCTGCCAGATATCAGGTGGTAATTGGCCCCAGCCGTTGGCTGGTTCAGCAGCGAGCAGCCACTCTCCCTCGGGCAGTTTCAATGTCTGTTTCAGGCTGTTGTCATTAAACAGCCCGGGGTCACCGAAAAAGACCTCTCCCTGACGTCCCAGACTGTCAGCACCTCTGATAGCCAGATTGATAGACATAGCTTCATTGAGCAGCCCACTTTTCTCAAAAAAGCGCTGAATGTCTATCACTGCAGAGATCAGCCCCCAGAAATATTTCTCGCCTGTTTCTTCATGTTCCAGGAAAACCGGAATGCGGGTGATTAACCCCTCTCCGCCCTGCTTGAGCTTGACCGGTCCTGCCAGCACCAGGTTGCCTGTAAGTCTGGCACGTTCTGCCGCTTCAAACTGGTCAGCGACCTCACGATAATTGAGGCCAATAGCGGCTTCATTACCCTCTACTGGATACATATAGCGAATCACCATATCCGGTGCAGCGGCAATATTGCGAATCTCAGATTCACTGTTGACCAGATGACCCACGGCACGGGCATACTGCGCCTGCGTCAACTCAGGATTGATAGCAAACAGGCCAGGCAGGCCCCTGACTATCTGAATATGATTCTGCAGATTGGTGTATAAGCGGTTGTGATAATGACTAAGCTCACTGCGGGTATCATTAAGCAATCCATTGCGATATTGTTCAACCAGGCTGTGATGAACGTAGCTTGCAGCGATGAAAAGCAACACCGCCAGTACGGTCAGGATGTTGTAGAAAGCAAGTCTGGTAGAAATTTTAGTCTGCATCAACTGACGTTCGGACGGGTAGTCTTAAGGGGCATCTTTATCGCCATGTGAAGCTCCAACCTGAGCTGATTGCCATTATATGCCTGGGCGCAGAATTTATCTTGACTCTGTTTTCAGCAGGGGCTGCTGAGCTGTATCGCCGACAATGACCACCTTATTTCTTCCCTGCTGCTTGGCCTGATATAGCGCTCTATCCGCTAAGGTTACAGGATCCGTCAAACTGTCGACATTGGAAGTATCGATGATGAGGGCGCCAATGCTGATAGTGCAGTGAATGTTACTTTGTTCATGTCGGATTATTGTGCTCGCCGCAGCCTGGCGAATACGTTCACTGACTTCCAACAATTGTTCATGTGTCGTATCTGGCATCACAATCAGAAACTCTTCACCACCATACCGACCGATATAAGTATCCTTACGCAAGACACGCTCAACCGCGGCAATGACTTGGGTGAGAACACTATCACCAACTCGATGCCCATAGCTGTCGTTGACGCGCTTGAAATGATCCAGATCAATCATCATCACCGCCACAGGTCGACCCGTTCGGGACACTTTGGCCATTGATTTGTCTAGCAAGTCGAGAATCACGCGACGGGTCAATACGCCGGTGAGCGCGTCATAAGACGCCAGCCTCTCCAAATCTCGACGCAAACTGTCCTGGCTCATCACGATGAGTCCAAAAGCAATAAAAATCACGGCCAACAGATTAATGGACAGAAAATGTGCCTGAAGACCCTGATAACTCAGAATCGAAAGCGCTGCCACAGCGTCTGTTTCCATCAGGGTGGTCAGCGCACGCAATAGGGCAGCGACCACTGACACCAGCAAAGCTACTGACAACACCCACTCACCCAGTTGCCATGATTTAATCGGTTGCCGCCACAGCATCACCAGCGCCCAACTGAAGATCGCAACGGTGCAGATGATGGTAACCATCACCCGCGCTGAAAAACTGGGAGAGAGGAAGGTAAAGTAAAAGAAGGCAACCAGGCAAAAGCTGAGATACCAGCGATAGATGCCCTGTTGAATGGGTAGGTTTTTCAGCCTGCTGATACCATCCGCAATCATCAGCATCGCCAGACACAATGCGGTGTCGGCCAGTACTACCGTGATTAAGGGGTGCAGCAAGCCCCGCATCAACAGTAACAGCGCAAATAGCGTAAAAAAACCATAGGCCCAGGCAAAGGACAAAACCCCGTTCACGACCGCATAGACACCTCTGTGGATAGAAAAGAACACCACAGTGATCAGCCCGGTAAACATCCCTGTGAGCACAAAAATGGTTTTCGCATCAAGGAATTCGGTCATGCCCGCCTCCACAAGGTGAGGATAGCATAGGCTCAATGAAGATAGATCGAAGCATGCCCGTGAGATTCTGCTATAAAAGCCGGAACTGAACTGATTGTATTTTGACAAAAACTCAAAACACGCTAGCCTGATGAAAATACTCGATACTGAGCACTATGAGCGTAGCCGAACCGGATTCTGAGCGTCCCGGCCCTAACACTACGGCCAAAGACAAACTCATCCCTCGTTATATGGGCACTTTTGCCGATCTGATGACGTTGCTGCTTTGCTTTTTTGTGCTCCTTGTCGCGATGGCGGAAATTGATGCGCTGAAATACAAAATGGTGGTGAACTCAATGGAAGATGCCTTTGGCATTGACCGCCCCAAACCGGAAGATATTGTGAAAGCGACCAGCGTCATTCAGCAACGTTTTTCACCGAATCCGGATAGGCCCACCCCGCTGGAATCCATACGTCAGGCCTCAGTTACCGACAGCGAAGTGCTTAAAACAGAAGACGCCGAGGTCTATCGCACAGCGAAAGCCAATACGATTCGGGATAGCCTGCAAAGCGCGCTCAAAACGGCGCTGGATCAAAAGCTTGTGACGCTGGAGACGATGCAGGATCGCGTCCTTATTCGCATTAATGAGCAGGCTTCTTTTCCGTCCGGCAGCGCTGCACTGAAACCGGGTTTTGCCCCGGTGTTGCAACAGATTGCCGAGGCACTGGCCGAGATGGATGCGGAATTTGTGGTCGCCGGTCACACTGATAATGTGCCATTGCGCTCTGGCCTGTACCGTTCCAACTGGGAATTATCCGGCGCCAGAGCGACTTCCGTCGTGCACGCTCTGCTCGCTGATCGCCGCCTGGTGGAAGACCAGTTCCGAATTGAAGCCTATGCCGATACCCAGCCGCTGGAATCCAACGAGAGCGCCGCCGGCAGGGCCATGAACCGGCGGGTGGAAATCGGCATCATAAACACATAGCGGTCGGCCAAATCATGGCGATATAATCGATTTGTCGGCCTCGATGAGAACCTTGCAACGCAACGATAAGGACACATCATGAAAACATCAGACCTGC
Organism: uncultured Methylophaga sp.; assembly: GCA_965229455.1. Taxonomy (GTDB): domain Bacteria; phylum Pseudomonadota; class Gammaproteobacteria; order Nitrosococcales; family Methylophagaceae; genus Methylophaga. The sequence goes on along the minus strand of OZ245877.1, from coordinate 253,182 downwards.
TCGTCAAAGCGCTGGAAAACGAAGGGGTCGAGTATATTTTCGGAATACCGGGTGAGGAGAACCTGGACTTTGTCGATTCGCTACAGCATTCATCGATAGAACTGATTATTACCCGGCACGAACAGGGCGCCGGTTTTATGGCCGCCAACTACGGCAGGCTGACCGGTAAACCCGGGGTTTGTCTCTCAACACTGGGGCCCGGCGCCACCAACATGGTGACCCCCGCTGCCTACGCCCAACTGGGCGGCATGCCGATGCTGATCATTACCGGCCAGAAGCCGATCAAAGCCAGTAAACAGGCCCTGTTCCAGATTGTCGATGTGGTCAATATGATGCGTCCTATCACCAAGTTCACCAAACAGGTCGTGCATGGCAACACCGTCGCCGCCGTGGTGCGTGAAGCCTTCCGGGTCGCAGTGGAAGAACGGCCGGGCGCCGTGCATATTGAACTACCGGAAGATATTGCCGCTGAAGAGGCGCATGAACGCATCTACACTGTGGAGACTATCCGTCGGCCTGATGCCGATAACCGTACCATTCAGCACGCGCTGAAAATGATCGAAGAAGCGTCAATGCCGCTGCTGCTGATCGGTGCCGGCGCCAATCGTAAACGCGCCAGCGTAGCGCTAACCAAGTTCGTCGAGCACACCGGCATTCCGTTTTTCAACACGCAGTTGGGTAAGGGCGTGATTGATGAGCGTCATGACAGCTATCTGGGCACGGCCGCCCTGTCCGAATCCGATTTTCTCCACTGCGCTATCGACCGTGCCGATCTGATTATTAATGTCGGCCATGATGAAGTGGAAAAACCCCCGTTTTTTATGAAAGATGGGGGTGCTGAGGTGATTCATATCAATTTCCACGCCGCTGAAATCGATCCCGTTTATTTCCCGCAGCTGGATGTGGTCGGGGATATCGCCACCTCGATCAACCGTCTGCGTGCCGGACTGACGCCACAACCGCACTGGGACTTTTCCTATTATTACCGGGTTAAACAGGAAGTTCGTGAACGTTTGTCCAAATACAGTGATGACGAACGCTTCCCGATTCTGCCCCAGGCCGCGGTGCAGATTATCCGCGAAGCCATGGGCGAGGAAGACATCCTCGCACTGGATAACGGGGTCTATAAAATCTGGTTCGCCCGTAATTACCCCAGCTACTACTACAATTCGATTCTGCTCGATAATGCCCTCGCCACTATGGGGGCCGGCCTGCCGACGGCGATGACCGCCAAATTACTCCATCCGGAACAGAAAGTAATGGCCGTCTGTGGTGATGGCGGGTTTATGATGAACTCACAGGAACTGGAAACGGCCGTCAGGCTGGGGCTGGATCTGGTCGTGTTGATTTTCAATGACAATTGCTATGGCATGGTGCGCTGGAAGCAGGAAGGCATGGGGTTTAAAAACTATGGTCTGAGCTTTAACAACCCCGATTTCGTCAAATATGCTGAGAGCTATGGCGCCACCGGTCATCGCCCGGCCAGTCATGCCGAATTCGCCAAAGTCCTGGATTCCGCATTGAACTCCAGAGGCGTTCATCTGATTGATCTGGCGGTCGACTATTCACTCAATTACTCAATTCTGAGCGAGGGATTGAAACAGAAAATCTGCATTTTATAAGGAGAGCCCATATGAGCAACACACCGCACTTCCCGTTGATGATCGCTGGACTTTCCAAATCTGACGCTGAAAAAGCGGAAGTCTATTCCCCCTACAATGACCAGCTGATCGGCACTTTGGACCAAGCCAATCAGGCTGATATCGATCAGGCGCTGGAGACTGCTCATGGCCTGTTCCGGGACCGCAGCAAATGGTTGTCGACCGTTGAGCGGATCGACATCCTGGAAAAAGCTATCGCCATGATGAAAGATCAGGCAGATTTATTGGCTGCGGGCGCCGCTGAGGAAGGCGGTAAACCACTGGCGGATTCCAACGTGGAGATGGCCCGCTGTATCGACAGCCTGCGGGCCTGTGTCGATGTGTTGAGAAATGACGCGCCGGCCACTATCCCCATGGGCATTAACCCGGCCTCACAACACCGGCTGACAATGATGCGCAAGGAACCTATCGGGGTGGTGGTTGCCATCAGTGCCTTTAATCATCCGCTCAACCTGATTGCGCATCAAGTGGGCCCGGCCATTGCCACCGGCTGTCCGGTCATCGTCAAACCCGCTGAAAAAACCCCCTTATCCTGTTATCGGCTGGTAGAAATCTTCCACAAAGCAGGGCTGCCACCGGAATGGTGCCAGGCATTATTGACCGAAGATCATCATCAGGCTGAATACCTCGCCACTGATTCCCGCGTGGCCTTTCTGAGCTTTATCGGCAGCGCCAGAGTCGGCTGGCATCTGCGCTCTAAACTGGCTCCGGGGGCTCGTTGTGCGCTCGAACATGGCGGCGTCGCCCCCGTCATTGTGGCAAAAGATGCCAAACTTGAGGCGGCAGTGCCTGGGCTTGCCAAGGGCAGCTTTTATCACGCGGGGCAGGTCTGCGTATCCGTTCAGCGAATTTATGCTGAGCGCAGTGTTGCCCGTGAACTGGCGGAAAAACTGGCTGAAGCTGCCAGTAAAATGACCGTGGGCGACCCTTTATCTGACAAAACCGATGTCGGTCCGATTATTACCCAGAGTGAATTGAAGCGCATCGCTTCCTGGGTTCAGGAAGCGGTCGAACAGGGCGGCGAATTGATCTGTGGCGGCCAGACATTGCCTTACAACAGCTATTCCCCCACCGTGCTGTTTGATCCTCCGTCGAATGCCAAAGTCTCCAATGAAGAAGTCTTCGGCCCGGTGGTTTGTGTTTACCCGGTTGATGATATTGAAGAAGCCATCAACAAGGCCAACGACCTGCCATTTGCGTTTCAGGCTTCGGTCTACAGTAGCGATATTGATACCGCGATGCTGGCCGCAGACCGACTTGATGCCTCTGCCGTGATGATCAATGAACACACGGCTTTCCGCGTTGACTGGATGCCATTTGCCGGCCTTAAGCACTCCGGTCTCGGCACTGGGGGCGTGCCCTACACCATGCACGACATGCAGGTGGAGAAAATGATTGTACTGACCTCGAAAGGCATACAGTGAAACAGACCCAGACAGGCTGACCGGAGAGAACAGGCAGCCTGTTTTCTGCTAATGCCGGCTGATAAAGTCCCTTATCTGCAAAAGCAAATGACCTTCACCCCGTAACGGTTTGGCGAGCTTGGCCACCATCGCCACATGACCATATTCCTCAAATGAGGTGAGCGTTACCTGTCCCCCCTTATCTCGTATTTTCGCTGCCAGGTTGTGACTGTTTTTGGGCAATACCGTGAGATCATCCTCTCCTACCAGCAGTAGCATTGACGGCTTGCCGGCATCAGCAAAATGAATTGGCTGGCTACGCCAGCGCTGCTCCTCGGGCCCGAATATCGTTTTTAATGTCTCACTTTTCAGCGGTAGAAAATCATAGGGTCCGGCAAGACCAATCATGCCCCTGAAGACCGACGGACTCAGTCCTTCTGCCTTGAGATAATGCTCATCCAGCGTCAACAGCGCCGCAATGTGCGCGCCGGCAGAGTGGCCGGCGACAAACAAACGATCCTCGCTGGCACTGTAATCACCCAGATGTTGTTTGACCCAGGCAACCACACTGGCACCATCCTCAACAAAGGCGGGAAAGCGCACCTGCGGATAGACCCGGTAATCCGGAATCACAACATCAAATCCCTGCGCGGTGAGCGCCTCTGCTACAAACTTGTAGTCTTTTTTATCACCGGACTCCCAACTACCGCCGTAGAAAAAAATGATCGTACTGGGTGAGGCGAGCTGCTGCCGGGAGCGACTCAGGTATATATCCAGCTTTTGTCGCTCATCACTACCGTAGGGAATGTCTGCGATTCGTTGATAGCCGCTGTCCGGCACCATCGCATTAAGCACAGTCACGGGTGAGCAGGCACTGCTGAGCCAGACCATCGTGGCTGAAAATACAGTTCTTAGTGGCCAGCGGGCCCTTACCAGTGGGAGCAGCACTGCTGAAAACCTCTTTGCGGTCAGTTGGCTAAGCGTGAGTTTAATAAGCGTAGTTTTTTCCGGTTGACGTGAAATTCACGTAAATCCAACCACACTCGAGTCCACTTCACGGAGGTCGCCATGTTCAATCAAACCGTCTGTCGAATTTTGGTTTTCTTGCTGTTGAGTTTGTCCTTGTGTTTTCCCGTAAACGCCGACCCCGGGGACCTGGTGATTAACTATGAGTTCGATGCTGCCAGCCGTTTTACCCATGGGGTCGCCACTGTGGTCAAAGTTGAAAATGGCCGGCCACAGACCGGGCTCATTAACCGTCAGGGAGACATCATCTATGGCCTTGAACCCCAGACCGAAATTCATGACTTTCATGAGGGGCTGGCGCCGATATTCAAGTCTATCCGCTGGGGCTTTATCAGCCCCGATGGCGAAATCACCATCGCGCCTCAATTCAGCAAGGTGCAGCACTTTTATGACGGCCTGGCCGCTGCTATGCAGGATGGTCGATGGGGATTTATCAATCAGAGCGGCACCTGGGAGATTGAGCCGGCTTTCACCCAGGCGACCGGCTATCGTGAGGGGCTTGCCGCTGTCAGCATGGACGGACTCTGGGGCTTTATCGACCGAGAGGGGAACTGGATCATTGAACCACAGTACCTGGACGCACTGAGTTTCAGTGATGGCCTGGCGGCGGTCGAAACACCACAAGGCTGGGGTTATATCAATCAAAACAACCAGTTGGTCATCAGTGGTCCTTATGACCGTGCGTTCGATTTTGTCACTGGGCTGGCTATCGTCAACCAGAATCAGGCGTGGTGGTTCATCAAAAAAGACGGTAGCAAGCTCAACAATAAAACCTACGACAAAGTGCTGCCATTTCGTGAAGGCCTGGCTGTGGTGGTCAAAGACCAACAGTATGGCTACATCAACACGGAAGGCGAGGAAATCATCGCGCCCTCAATGGATAACGCCTGGTCATTCAATGAGGGCCTGGGCCGCATCGAGATGGATGCCAGAGTCGGTTATGTCAATCAAAGCGGCAGAATGGTCATCCCCCCTCAATTCAAGTGGGGGCATTCCTTTAGCCAAGGCCTTGCCGCTGTCACCATTGATTACTGGAAATATGGTTATATCGACAAGAATGGCACGATGGTCATAAAACCCCGCTTTGATCATGCCCAAGCTTTCCATGACGGCCTTGCCCGGGTGCAATCCCAGGGTCGCTGGGGTTATATCTCCCGCGACTGAGTCGAGGCCGTTTCCAGCATTTTGATATCAAACGGTTTACTGGCCTCACCGAAGTAAACCGTACTATGTGGAAATGGTATTTCGATATCACGCTCATCAAAGGCGATCTTGATACGGCGCAGAAACTCCCGTCCTACTTTCCACTGCATAATGGGTTTGGTTTTAATGCGCCCCTTGATGACCACAGAGGAATCATCCAGTTTGTCGACCCCAAAAATCTCCGGGGCTTCAATAATCAAGGATCCATATTCCTCATCTGCCAGCATCTCGTCGAGCACCCACTGAATAACTTCACTCACTGCATCGGTATTTTCTTTGTAGGCGACACCGATATCGAACACATAGGCCGACCATTCGGTGGTCATGTTGCTGAGTGTGGTCACGGTCCCATTGGGGAAGAAGTGGACGGTACCGGATAAATCACGTAACACGGTGGTGCGGAAATTGATTGCCTCTACCAGCCCACCGGTCCCGTTAATAATAGCGACATCACCGACCCGGATTTGATTTTCCAGAATCATAAAGAAACCGGAAATAACATCCCGCACCAGATTCTGGGCCCCGAAACCGATGGCCAGACCGGCGATACCGGCACTCGCCAGCACCGGAGCAATTTCAACCCCGACTTCACGCAGAATAACCAGGAAGATGGTGATCCAGAGCGCCAACAGTCCTGCTTGTTTCAGCAGGCGGATCAGGGTTTCTATGCGTTTCTGCGACTCTGCAGAGGATTCTCCCCTGGCGAGACTGCGAGCGACCAGCCTTGCTTCAAATCGTTGCAGCCCGGTTTTGAGTAATTGACTGATAAGCCATGCAAAAAACAGGATTAAGAGGACTCTGAGGCAAGTCATGATGACTTCAGCCCAGCTGATTGTCTCAATAAACTGCTTGAACACATCCATGACAGATTCCTTTATTTGTATCCGGCCCCACAAGCGGCCAAACAGCCCGCTAAGGCTCAGTCAGATCAGAGAAAATCAAAATCAGCGACAGTGCCGATTGAATAGGATGGCTAGCAACCTTGCTATAAAAATGACACAACAGATATCAACGGGTTCCCTGTCATTGATTCATCGGGTGCTGTGTCATCGCTTGGCTCAGCAGCTGATGGTTAAATATGACTTAAACCGTTCTGTCCCTGGTGCTCCACAGCCTTTTATCAGTAAGCGATTACTTCGTTGAAAACGATTTATTATTAATAGCTGACCAACATACGTCACGAATAAGATGCAGCTATAAGATGTTGGTGTTTGCTTTGCTTTTATCGTGGTACCTGTTCAGATTAGCTCAACATTTGAAAAATGTCGCGGCCCCTAAACAGTCAAGCAACGCTAAAAGTATTAACCGCTCAAAGTCCCTTATCGAGTCAAATTCAGCTCCTGATTAATCGAAATCACAGTCACAATTCCGGGTTGAGCACGAACGGATTGCTGTCTGATGGAAATTTAACTATCTTAAGCGAATGCTGTAGCGGGGAAATTATGACTTATTGTATTGCCATCTCACTGGATCAGGGCCTGGTGCTGACCTCTGACTCACGTACAAATGCCGGGATCGATCAGGTCAGCACCTACAGCAAGATGTTCCGCTTTGAAACGACAACTGACCGCAGTATGGTGGTAATGAGCGCGGGTAACCTTGCCACGACCCAATGCGTCATTGAACAGCTTAACCGCGATATTCGTGAAGCCAACCCGCTTAGCCTCAACACCACCAGCTATATGTCAGATACCGCAGACTATGTGGGTGATGTTCTGAGTAGCCGAATTCGCCGATACAGTGAAGATGAACAATCCGGCTTTTCTCCGGATGCGACCTTGCTGCTGGCAGGACAAATTCAGGGGCAGCCTCATCAGGCCTTTTTAATTTATCCTCAGGGTAATCACATCACCACCTCCGCAGAAACTCCCTACCTGCAAATCGGAGAGAGCAAATACGGAAAACCGGTGCTGGATCGTTTTCTGACTATGCAGACATCGCTACTTGATGCGGCCACCTGTGCCATGATTTCGATGGATTCGACGATGAAGAGTAATGTCAGTGTCGGCCCGCCCATTGAGGTCTTGATGTATCACAGAGACAGTTTCGAGATGGGTAGACATCATCGCTTTGATGCCGAAGATCCTTTTCTCATGGCATTACGTCGCGAGTGGGGCAATAAACTCAATCAGGCTTTCAGAGAGATGCCCCGAATCCCCGGCTATGACTGATATTGATTTACCACAGCATGAATAAATTTTAATTTCTGCTGCACGCTTTCCGAGACAACGAACGGATACGCATCGGGCTGACCTGTACTGCGGTTGAGGGCATTAAGCACCCTGACCAGTTGTAGCCACTCCTCAAACCACTTGTCAAAATCCCGATCGCCGTCAATACGGTCTATAACGCCATAACTCAATGCCGTTTCCAGGGTCTCAATCATCAGCAGATAATGGGCCCAGGTTTCTGCCCAGTCTTCCAGTGGGTGGGCACTGGCATAAGCAGAAATGAAGTCCTGCTGCCAGTTGTCAGGCGCGCCTGCAAGATAATAAGTTTGAAGGCAATGGTTGTAATCCCGGCTCTCATCACCAAAGTGCTGCTGAAATGCCGGATAATGCTGACTGTCTCTGATCAAAAGCTCCCAGTAGTAGTGACCACTTTCATGACGAAAATGGCCCAGCAACGTTCGATAAGGCTCATTCATGGCCTCTCTGGCTGCTTCGCGGTAACTGCCATCAGCCTCTGCGGCATTCAGCGTGATGACACCCTGGCTATGACCACTCAACACATGTTCCAGGCTCACTGCCGGATTGGAACGCTGGTCTTCGAGAAAGTCGAAGACCAGCGGTAGCTGATGCGCTGAGCCAATAGGCAGCTTCTGTACCAGTAGACCGTAAAACAAGCGCCTTTTGGCTGCCTCCAGCGTGTGCCAGCGGCGCCAGTTATCCGGGTTATCAAGAATGGGGATTTGCCGGGTAGTCGCACAGGATAAGCACTGCTTATCCGGACTCTCAATAGGGATTAACCAGTTACATTGCAGCGCGTGATCACGGTGCTCACAAAATCTGAACTTCTGCACGTTGGGCGTGGTTGTTTCATGTCCCAGACTGATGAGTGTCTGGCTGACAGGATCGAACCCCAGCGGGCTATCGCAGGCACCACAAAACAGGTTATCGAAATAAATTTCCTGCCCACAGTCACAGCTGAAACGCTTCATGTTGTGGCGAAATCTGGATAGAACCACTGATTTGCAATGGCATGGTTAACCGCATTCAAACTATGCTGCAACTTATCCATCTGTTGATGGGTCATTGCCAGCATGGATGAGTCGGCTTCATAAGCCTGCAATCTCTCCAGCAAAGCAGCCTGAAGTGCAAGCACATTATCCGGATTAGGCAGATAAGTGAGATACTTACCCAGCGCGCTGATAGCAAAACTGAGGGAGCGGGGAAAACGACTATCCGTAATCAAAAATGTCAGCACCTTATCCGCTTTCAAACCCGTAGCGTGGTGCTGAGTAAACATCTGCTGAGCGCTCAGTGCCCGCAACAAGGTCCCCCAGAGAATACTTTCATATTGCTTGGTAATCTCACTTTCCTTGTCAGCCACCAGTATTGATGTCATCTCAAGGATTCGACTGGTCATGTCTGCACGCTCAAGGTATTTGCCGGCGAGCAAAAAATCATAGGCATAGTTACGGCTCATATGATTCGCAATGATGCCCCATATCCCGAGACAACGCTCAACAATGGACAGCAGCAGATTCTGTCGGCGTCGACGATTGCCTATTGATGACATTTCCTCTTTTACCAGCAAATGTAGCTCATTGACCTGCTCCCATAATGTTTCCGGCAGAATATCGAGGGAGGTTCGTGCATTTTCTCTGAGGGCCAGCAGGGCATTCACAAGGGCGCCACTGTAACTGCAATCCGCCAGCAGGAAATGCATAATATCGTACTCGTTGACCCGATCATGACGATCAAAGTAATCGTTTTTAGCATCGAAAATAGTGACCAGGGTATACCAGTTGATCTCCCGATGTTCGGGTAAATCCATCAACAATGAGGTATGAACATTAATCAGTCTCGCCGTGTTTTCTATACGCTCGAGATAACGTGCCAGCCAGAAAACCCTCTCTCCTACCCGCGATAGCATCATTCGCCCTCCATAAAGGGTAAGTCATCAACAATCCAGGTATCTTTGCTGCCTCCTCCCTGAGAAGAGTTCACGACCAGTGAGCCTTCAACGAGTGCGACCCGTGTCAGGCCTCCGGGGGTGACATAACAGTCGTCGCCCGCGAGAATAAAAGGCCTCAGATCAACATGGCGTGGCGCGATACCACCTTCACAGCATGTGGGTGATACAGACAATTTGAGCGTAGGCTGTGCAATATAGTTACTGGGATTTTCTTCAAGCAGTCGCCGAAACTCAGCCACTTTCTCCTCACTGGCATGGGGCCCCACCAGCATACCGTAACCACCTGATTCGTTGGCAGGTTTCACCACCAGCTCCGGCAAATGATCCAGCACATAAGCCCGTTGATCAGGCTCTCTGCAAAGCCAGGTTGGCACATTATCGAGAATAGGCTCTTCGTTCAGGTAGTAGCGGATCATCGCCGGCACATAGGCGTATATGACTTTATCATCAGCGACGCCACATCCCGGCGCATTGGCAATCGCTACCTTGCCCGAGCGCCAGGAACGCATAATACCCGGCACCCCAAGCATTGAATCGGATCGAAAGACTTCAGGATCAATGAAGTCATCATCAATGCGACGATAAATCACATCCACCCGCTCCAGACCATGAATGGTCTTCATGTAGACGAATTCATCCTTACCCACAACGAGATCGGCGCCCTCGACCAGAATTAACCCGGCCTGTTGCGCCAGGAAGGCATGTTCATAATAGGCCGAGTTGAAGATGCCCGGCGTCAGCAATACCATCGTCGGGTTGGATAAATCAGGTCGAAGCGAGCGCAGCATCCTGGACAATTCTTCAGGGTAGGCATCCACTGGACTGATGTTTAACAGGCGGAACAGCTCTGGAAATACGCGTTTGGTTGTCTTGCGGTTTTCAAGCATGTAAGAGACGCCTGACGGCACCCGAAGGTTATCCTCAAGCACATAGATGTGACCACTATCATCACGCACCAGATCCGATCCACAAATATTCGCCCAGACACCATGTGCCGGGGTCATACCCTGACAATCGGGACGATAGCCTTTTGAGTGGTAGACGACATCTGCAGGGATCAGCCCCGCTTTGATGATGGTGGCCTCGTTGTAGATATCATTAATGAACTGATTTAATGCACGAATGCGTTGCTTGAGCCCCTTTTCGGTGCGAAGCCATTCTGTTTTGGGTAGTGCACGAGGAATAATGTCAAAAGGCCAGGCTCGATCAATATTGCCAGCATCACTGTATACCGTGAAGGTAATTCCCCGCTCCAACATTTCCAGTTCGGACTCATTAATACGCTGCTGGAAGGCTTGCTTCTCTAGGCTGGTGAAATAATCAAGCAAACGATAACTGAAACTTCGGGGCTGATGTTTGTCGTACATCAACTCATCGAAAAAGCCCCCGGGATCGTAATCACGCCACATTTCTTTCATCATCCCCTCCATCGGCCTAGCAGCTCTGAGTCAAGCACAATAGAGAGTGAGCAAATCCCGTGCCTGCTTTGCGGCACGGCAATAAACAGCATTAAGCTCAGTGAAACAACATGGACTTGACCATGCCATTGATAATGTTGGCGGCATTATCATCCCGCGTACCACGAAAAGTGGACACCAGCAGTTTCGCCTCATTGAACGCGGTGTCGATATCCTCTCGAAACAATTGATTGAAACGATTGACGCCGATGATATACACCGCACCGGGCACCGCCGTTTGTTCAATAATTTCCTGCTTGGCTTGCCCTTGCCGACGGGTGATAAACCGGCCAAGCAATTGACTGTAAAGGGGGATCCCCATCATAAATGTCAGCAACTTGCTGACCTCACGCGGATTGCGATCCTGCCAGTACTGGGCATAAGCGGATATACGACGGAAACGGACCCAGTCTACCCCTTTTTGACTTGCTACCGGCCCGGATGGCTGACTGCCATGAAAAATCGTCTCAATATCCTGACAAAAGGCGTGGAAATCGGGCAAAGCAGCTTCGGTGAGTGTGCTGGAAACCAGCGCGATATCGGCTTCCAGTTCTTCCAGTGCCGGTAAGGGGGCTTCATACAACTCGACCTTGGCATGCAGATGCTGTTGTTCATCCCGCCAGAAACGCAATGCCTTGGCCTGCGGATGAAACTCGGCAAGGACTGCAACAGAAGAAAACACGCTGGCATGTTCAGTCATAATTACTTTTTAGCTTATCTATTGTCTTTAATGCAATGACAGACAACATGCCCCGCTAATTCCTGAACCAACTGAAACGGACAGACATAAAAAAGCCCCGACTTGCGGGGCTTTTTATGAAAATTCGACTCAATGCTCAGCTCAGTGCGGCCAGCGCTTTGTCATAATCGGGCTCGTCGGCAATTTCTGCGACCTGCTCGGTATAGATGACTTTACCTGACTCATCCAGAATGATGACCGCACGTGAACATAATTCCGCCAACGGACCTTCCTGCATTTTCAATCCATAGTCTTCAGCAAAGCTGGAACGGAACGCGGAAGCCGCGATCACATTATCCAGTCCCTCCGCACCGCAGAAACGATCCAGCGCAAATGGTAGATCCTTGGAAACACAGACCACGGTCGTGTTATCCAGTGACGATGCCTTGCTGTTAAATTGGCGAACAGAGTTGGCACAGGTTGGGGTATCAACAGATGGGAAAACGTTCAGCACTACACGACCAGACAGATCCGAATAGTTCAGATCCGACAGATCGGTTTTAGTCAGGGTAAATGCCGGCGCCTGGCTGCCGACGGCAGGCAGTTCACCGACCGTGTTAAATGGATTGCCTTTCAGTGTCACTGTAGTCATAAAAATCTCCTCTTGTAAGAAACAGCGAGACGAGACTTACATTACACTGGCAGCCTGTCAACAGCAGCGTCTCCGTCAACCGCCACCATTGTGTCGCCGTTCACTGAGTTGCTGATAGACCCGCCTGGCATCTGCCAGATTCCGTTTGGCAATTCTCACACGCTTATCTTCAATCATGGCAATCATGGCAATAACGCCTGTGATGCTGGATAGCACGCCTGTCAAACCACCAAACTGCCAGGCAAGGTAAATGGCAAAGCTGATGAACATTAATATCTGAACGACCATCCATTGAGAGGCCAGTTTTTCCTTATGGCAGGTCGTCACTTTCCGCTGCCAGAGGCGCAATAACTCATCCAGTTCCTGATCGCTCAGAATGGATAGCTTGTTGTAATAATCAACCCCGATCAATTCATCATTATCGTTACGTGACAAAAGATGAATATCTTCAGCCATCTCTCTGAGCGCGGAATAAGTGTTTTCATCGCGTTCGATCATGCTTTTCCCTATGATTTGTGATGTTATTACTATGACCCACAGCACACCCTGCATACAGGGATAAATTTCCTGAACTTATCAGCCTGCCTATTTCATAAAACCTTAATAGTCGCCGCCTATAGTGCACCTGACGCTGAACCACGTTACAGGTGCCAACCCCATGAATGCAGCAGTGCCCCCACTCACCATCTGGCGACTCACGGACGCGAAGCCAGGACATCAAAGTCAGAGCCAGGGACTGGTTAACGCGCTCAAACGACGGCTGCATTGCCAGAGTTTTGATATTCCGGTTTCAGGCCGCCTGCAACCGATGCTGAGCTGGCTGAGTGCCACCTGGCCGGCAGGAAGGGACTTGCCGCTCCCTGATCTTATTATCGGTGCGGGTCACCGCACCCACCTGCATATGCTGGCAGCACAAAAAGTCTACGGTGGTCAGACTGTGGTCATGATGCAGCCCAGCCTGCCGTTGAAACTGTTTGATCTGTGCCTGATTCCGGCGCACGATCACTACCGTGGCAACGGCCGTTTCCTGGAAACCCGCGGCGTGCTCAATCCACTGCGACCCGAAGGCACACATCGCAAGGACCAGTCTTTGATCATGATTGGTGGCCCGTCAAAGCACTGCAGCTGGGATGGCAACAGCCTGCTGTCTCAGATCGTACAGCTATGTAGACATAATCCAACTGTCAATTACTGCCTGACTACATCCAGACGCACACCGGCAGATTTTATTCCTGCTCTCAGACAGTTGGGTTTAAAAAACCTGAGCATGACGCCATTTGCCGAGACCGGCCCCGGCTGGGTGGCTGAGCAACTGGCTCAATCCTACAGCGCCTGGATCACTGAAGAGTCTACCTCCATGGTGTATGAAGCCCTGACTGCCCGGAATGCGGTTGGTCTGCTCAGTATGCCGGTGAAACGTGAGAACCGGGTTTCACGTGGTATCAATCAGCTGCTCGCTGATCAGCTGGTGACACGCTTTGACAGCCTGGGTGACTACAAAAAATCGCTTCATCCTGTGGCCGGTTTTACGGAAGCCGACCGCTGTGCTGACTGGATGATAAAACGCTGGCTGCAGACAGCACCGGCTTTACAGCCTCAACTTGTAGGCTTGCCATGACCCGTCGACTCAATATTGCTCAGGTTCTGCCCGCACTGGAATCCGGGGGAGTGGAACGCGGCACGCTGGAAGTAGCACGCTATCTGGTCGCACAGGGTCATCGCTCCATCGTCATTTCTGCCGGTGGTCGACTGGTTAAACAATTGCTGGCAGAAGGCAGTGAACATCTGTCATGGCCGGTAGGAAGCAAGTCTTTACTGACCCTGAAATACATACCCAGACTCGTTAAGTATATTCAGGACAATCAAATCGACATTCTTCACGTGCGATCCCGCTTCCCAGCGTGGATCTGCTATCTGGCCTGGAAAAAAATGCCCGTCAGCCAGCGTCCGCGACTCATTACCACCGTGCACGGTCAATACTCAGTCAGTCCCTACAGCCGCATTATGGCCCGCGGCGAGCGGGTGATCGTCGTTTCGGAGATGATCCGAAATTACGTTCTGCAACATTATCCTGTTGATCCCAAACGGCTGTGGCTGAATTATCGCGGCGTTGATCCGGCAGGTTTTTATCATGGTTATCAACCTCCTCAAAACTGGCTGCAGGACTGGTATCGGCATTATCCACAAACCAGGGGTAAACAACTGCTGACCCTGCCGGGACGAATCAGTCGCTGGAAAGGTCAGCTGGACTTCATTGAGGCTATGGCTGAAATCAGACAACACCGGCCCAATGTGCATGGGCTAATTGTTGGTGAAACCAAGGCTGGCAAAGCGCATCTCCAGCGTGAGCTCGAACGGCGGATTACACAACTGGGCCTGGAACAGCACATCACCCTGACCGGTCATCGTAGCGACATCCGTGAAGTGATGGCCATTTCCACTTTGGTTATGTCACTGTCGCAACAACCGGAAGCTTTCGGCAGGACTACATTGGAGGCGCTGAGCCTGGGTGTGCCTGTGATTGCCTATAACCACGGCGGCGTGGCTGAGCAGATGAAAGTCATTCTTCCGGCGGGTCTGATCGAGACCGCTAATCAGCGTCAATTGGTCACCCGCAGTCTTGCCTGGCTGGATAGCCGTCCGACATTGCCAAAAACACACCCGTTTCAGCTGCAAAACATGCTGGAGACTACCCTTGCTGTATATCAAGACGTATTGTCCGAGCCGCTGGCTGTATGAAAATCGCTCAGTTATTACTCAGTCATGGCAACGGCGGTTTGGAAAAACATGTCAGGGAGCTTTCAGTCGAGTTATTCCATGCCGGCCATGAGGTGGCGGTGATCAGTGATAAGCAGTTTCTGGCCTCACTACCTGCCGGCATCTTACGCTACCCGGTTACAGCAACGCTAAGTCGGCTAAATCCAATTCTAAGTCTGTCGGTGCTCCGCGCCCTGCGTCAGTTTCAAGCTCAGATTGTACACGCTCAGGCCAATAAGGCTGCCGTCGTTTTGAGTCGGCTTCAACGCTTTTTGCCGGCAGCCACAGTGGGGACTTTACATAACATCAAACGCAGTACTCAGGCATTTCAACGATTGAACCATGTCATTACTGTCAGTCGTCAGTTGGCAGTACCTTTTGCTGCACTCAATCACAGTGTGATTTACAACGGTATAAATGCAGCAGAATGGCCCCCGCTCGATCTTCATCAACAGTTCGAATTGCCACCTGACAGGCCGGTCCTGCTTGCCGCGGGGCGTCTGGTCAGTGCCAAAGGCTTTGATATGTTGCTTGATGCTGTTGATGGTCTGCCACTCAGTCTGTTACTGGTCGGCGACGGCCCGGAGCGTGACCATTTATCGCGGCGTATTCGACAACTAGCCATGACCACTCAGGTCAGACTTTTGGGCCATCGCACTGATGTCGGCGCACTGATGGCCGCGGCGGATGGTGTGCTTATCAGCTCCCGGCGGGAAGGTTTTTCTTATGTTTTCAGTGAAGCACTGATGCTGGGCTGTCCTGTATTATCGACCAATGTGCCGGTGGCCAACGAAGTCCTGCCAGCCGAGTTGCTGACGCCCGTAAACGATGGTCTGGCCTTTCGTCAGAAGCTGACTCATCTACTGGCATCGCCCGATGAGTGGTCATCATTGATGGCCGCACCTCGTCAGCAGGCAGGCAGCTTAATGAGTATGCAAGCCATGCGTGATCAGACGTTGGCAACCTATCAGTCAATTTTGGCGGGTCAGCCATGCTGAAAAAAACGGAAAAAATACTGATCATCAAACACGGTGCGCTCGGCGATCTGATTCAATCTGATGGCGTGCTGCGCGATATTCGACAGCATTACAGTCAGACTGAGATCACGCTTTTGACCTCACCGATGTACGCTGGATTGATGCGGCGTTGTCCCCATATTGACCGCGTATTGAGCGATCCGCGCTTAGCCTGGTGGCAGTGGCATAAGCAGCGACAGATGCTGGCAAAACTTCGTCAGCAAGGCTACAGACAGGTTATCGACTTACAAAACTCTGATCGAACCCGTCTTTATCAATGCTGGGGATTGAAAGATCTGAACTGGATTAGTCGCGGCAAGGGGCCTGAGCCAGAATCCGGACTTAAAGGCCAGGTTGAGTTGCTGAAACAGGCCTCGATCCCGGTTAAACAGGCCTTTTATCCGGATGTCAGCTGGATGAGTGTTAATATTTCTCACCTTTTGCCCGACAGCCTGCAACAATCTCCTTTTGTTGCCCTGATTCCGGGTTGCTCTGCGGCTCACCCGGAAAAGCGCTGGCCATATTATCCTCAATTGGCCTATGCACTGATTGCCCATGGCTTTGAAGTCGTCAATATTATCGGCCCGGATGAAATTGAACTGGCTGATGATCTGCCCGGATTTACTCCGGCACTGGAGCACGGTCTGCTCAACTGGTTCGAGCTCGCCGGCCTGCTGAAAAAGGCCAGCCTTATTATCGGTAATGACACCGGTCCCAGTCATTTGGCCTCCTGCCTCGACCGGCCCGGTCTTGCCCTGTTCGGCGGAGAAACCTCTGTGGCCCGGGCTGAAATTCGTCGGGGTGAATTCCGTGCCCTTAAAGTCAATGATCTTGCACAACTCTCTGTCGAGACGGTAATGGCATCGGTCTTGCCGAGACTGCCAGCACCCAACCTACACCCAGCCAGACCAGTGCCGCTATCCAGTTACTAAGCACACTGACACCACCCGTTAGTGGCCAGAAGCTGACGGTCAGCACCGAAAAACTGAGGGCGGCATGAAGCCACACCCCCTGTCTGATAGCTTGTCTCAATGATTGCCGATATATTGCGATCAGCATTAAGACGAATAACAGCAGGCCGATGAGTCCTGTTTCCGCGCCGAGCTCAAGGTACAGATTATGCGGATGGGTGCAGCCAAGATTCTGATCCGAAAACACACCCCGTTGCTCACAGGCAGCCTGATAGGTATGAATCCCCGTACCCAGCCAGAAATCCTGCTGCCAAACCTGCCAGGCACCGGCAAACACTCTGCCGTAATCAGACTCGGAAAACACCGAGAGTTTTTCTCCGATACTGAAAATGCTTCGGGCCGCCGTTTGCGGCTGTGACTGTATCAAGGTCACTATGAGCAGTGCCATGATTATCAACCCTACCACCAGCCACCCGCGACGCCCCGGGTATGAGCCCCATATTGCTGGCAACAACACCAGGCCACCGGCTGCATATAACATCAAGGCCATTCTTTCACCGGTAATAAAGATCAAAACCAGTCCTGTAAACCAGACTGAGAGCGTGGTCAGCAGTGACAAACGCGTGCTCAGCTGCCAGAAAAGTACAATAAAAGTCGCGATATACCAGACTCTGAGCATCAAGGTACCAGCCACCGGGTTACGAAATGGCCCGGTCAGACGATCATCGGAAAAGGCCTCAATACCAAACCAGTCAGTACCGAAAACATACTGCCAGCCGGTGTCTGCTCCGATCAGTAAGCAGGTGACGACCAGTCCCTGCAGAAAAAGCTTTTGCCTGCACTGAGTGGCCAGTAGCCACCAGGCTAATGCGGCTGCAAACAGGGGCCAGCGTAAAAAAAACAGCGAATAGACCAGGCTTTCCAGCGGTGCCAGGCTGAATGGTGTATTGAGGACCAATAAATAGCCGCTGAATACCAGGGCCAACCTGAACCAGGGTTCATTCAGCCAGCGCCAGTCCTTTTGTCGGTAACTTCGATAGAGAAAAACAGCACCGATTATGACCAGTGTGATATCGGCCAGCGCGCGGGAAAATAACAACAGCGCGGGTAACAGTAAAAGCAACCCGGCCAGGGGAAAGGAAACTGAAGTTGCCTGCCTGCTTAGCATGAGATCTCGATTTAAATCCTTCACACTAACAGCTGAATATTGCAGCTTGATGGCAGAAAAAAGCCCCGTTATCGTCAAATAACGGGGCTCTTGAGCTTAAGCTATTCGGCTGTTATTCAACCGGTTCGGGACTGGCAACGGTAATCGCTTCTTCCGGCGCTTCCAGTTCCAGGTGTTCAAGCAGTTTGCCCATGGTTTCCGCCAACCAGTAACAAGCGTACAGGTGGTCATAATAGGCGTTGGTGTATTCACTGCTGGCGGTCAGGACTTCGTTCTCGGTGTCCAGTAAATCCAGCAGCGTGCGCTGCCCAAGATTGAACTGTTCCTGATAGGCATCACGAGTCTTTAACGCAGACTCCATACGCTGTTTCAGCACAGGCAGTTGATGCGATAAGTTGTCGAGTGAGTTCCAGGCCAGGCGCACATCACGCTCAATATCACGAATCGCAATATTGGCTTCTTCACGTGCCTGCTGACTTAAAAAGCCGGTTTCTTCCAGACGGGCCTTGTCTGCACCGCCATTCAGGAGGTTATAACGCAGGCGAACCATGGCGAGGATTTCTTTCTCATGGCCTTTCGTGCCATCAAGGTCATTGTCTGCCCGCGTGCTCAATTCGAGATCGACACGTGGATGGAATGGCGCTTCGGCCCCCTGTTCCTGTGCTAAAGCGGCTTCGTGTTGGGCCATTGCAGAACGCAGTGCAGGGTGCTCATGATAGGCAATTGCCAGGGCCTCTTCTACCGTTGCCGGTGCCTTATCGCAGCAATCCAAACCGGGGTCAGAAAGAGATTGAGGCATATTGCCTACAACCCGATTGTAGCTGCTGAGCGCATCATCGAGGTTACCGACATTGGATGTCAGGTTTGCTTGTGACAGGGCCAGACGACCTTTGGTCTGTTCCACATTGGCACTGTTGCCGACCCCGCTCTCAAAACGTTGCTCGATTTGCGAGAAAATCCGTTCATGACTCTCAAGATTGGCTTCGGTGAGCTTCATCAGGTCCTGTCGACGCAAGACATCCAGATAAACCTGTACCGCGCGCAGAGATGTGGTTTCTGCAGTATCAAATACGCCATATCCGGCCGATTCAGCCTGTGAGCTTGTCTGCTCTACCGAGCTTTTGGTGGCGAAACCATCATAGAGCATCTGAGAGGCACTCAGCCCGGCCTCTCCTCGAGTAAGGGTACGGTGGCCGGGTGCCGTTGAATTGTTCTCTGAGCGTTCACGACCAATACCCAGGTTCAAATCAACTTGTGGATAGTATCCCGCCCGGGCCTGATCGACTGTTTTATCGACACTACGGCGGAAGTTAGCCTCTGCCAGGATGTTGGGATTACTCTTGATGGTTTTATCAACCGCTTCTGTCAGTGTCTCTGCTGAGGCGGACTGGGCCATCAACAGGGTGGCGCCCAGAAGTGATGCCGTTAATGTCAGCAGCTTGAATTTGTGTACCATTGCTTAACTCCGTCTATCAGCGTGCGTTGATTTCGACGCGACGATTTCTTACTTCGACCGTATCATCCGGGGTCGATACCAGCAGGCGATACTCACCTTCTGCAGAGATTCGAATATTCTCGGCAGGGACACCATAGGCAATCAAATCCTGGCGAACCTTTTGAGAACGGCGCAAAGACAGGGCCTCATTGTATGCGTTGGATGCCGATGTGTCAGTGTGACCACTGATGACTATCTCGCTGAAGTCGCGATCGAGAATTTCCTGATAAATGTCTCTGGCTTCGACTTTCGACTCTTGTGTAAACTCCGTTTTATCCAACAGGAAATAGAGCTTGGCTGAGAAGGGCTCCGGTGCAACCACCAGTTCCGGTGTTTCCGGGATTTGCATTGGTGGAACATTGCAGAAAGGGGATTCTCCGGCGCTGAGCTGGTAGGGTGCTTCAACAGATTCCCTGAGATCTGACCTTTCTCTGTCCGGCCCCACAGTATTGTGGATGGGGCTGCATCCTGCTGCGACCAGAATGGCAAGCAGCGGCAGATACATACGGCATAAATTAATCATCCTGATGCCTCTCCGTATTAACGGTGTTAAAAACAAACCATGAAACAAGGCCGGACACAGGATCTACAGTCTGTCGAACTGAGATATCACTGTTGGGGAAAAAAGTTGACCGATTGGCCGCTCGGTATGCCACTCCCGTCATTTTCATTTCTCCCTGAAATGCCGACTCACTTGCGTGAATAACTCTGTAACTGAAGTATCATTGGTTATCAAGCGCAAGTCAACTCAATATAACTTTAGTTTACAGCCGTTTAGCGACAGTATATTAAACCGCTTATCAAGCATGGCCTGAATAAAGTTTTAATGACTGCCGCAGGAGCGTCTATTTAACACCAACAGCCGCAAAATGTGAACAGCTTCACACTTTGCGGTCGTATTAAGTGGCATTGGCCGTTAGAGGAGCGCTTCAATTGCCTGGGTCAGCGCTTCATCATCAGGTTCGATCCGGCTGCCGAAGTGCTTGACAACCTTGCCTTCAGGACTCACCAGGTACTTGTTGAAATTCCAGCCCGGCGCTTCGCTCTGACGGTTGATCTCCCGAAACACAGGATTAGCACGCTCTCCCTTCACGTAGCTTGGTGCAATCATGGTAAAGGTCACACCGAAATTCTCACGACAGACACGGGCCGCTTCTTCTTCGGTTTTTGCTTCCTGGTTGAAATCATTGCTGGCAAAACCTACCACCATCAGGTTCTTGTCTTTGTAACGCTGGTGTAACGCTTCCAGCCCCTCAAATTGACGGGTAAATCCACAATGGCTGGCCGTGTTAACAATTAATAGCGGTTTTCCACTGGCTGCTTCACACAGGTTGACGGTGTCATTGGCATGGAGCCTGGGCAAATCGTAGTTGAGGAAATCAGGGCATTCGTTGGCCCAGAGTGGAGATGAAAAAAGACTCAGCATTAAAAGGATAAAAGCGCGCATGATGTGCTCCTGTCAGTCGGTTGTTTTCTATTGTCAATAATAGCTGCCGTGAATCAAAAATATGTGACGAAAATGCAGGCATAGAGACATTTCTATTAACTTGTCACTGAACTTTGTTAATAATAAGCCGACTTAACTGGTAAATGTTTTTCTTTCAACATCAACGGTGATGCCCAATGAGTCAGCCCATTCATAAAATCATGTACTCGAGTTCAACCGTGGATTTATTCAGTGCAGAAGAGTTGGACAGGCTGATGCTCAAAGCCCGCGACAAAAACGCCCATTTCGGGGTGACCGGTTGCCTGATTTACCACGACGGCAACATTATTCAGTACCTGGAAGGCAGCAAAGCGTCTGTTGATTTTATTTATGGCTGCATTGTTAATGACGATCGTCATCGTGACATACACCTGCTATGCAGTGACGAAGTAGACCGACGCGCTTTCCGCGATTGGAGTATGGCGCTGCGTTACATCCCGGAAAACCGGCTCCGGGACTACCGAACTGTGTATGATTTGTTTGAAGACATGATGGAGACTGACACCATTGATCTCATTTGTCGTCAGGCGCGTGTATTTTTTGAAACATTTCTTGATGTCAGCCGACTTCGTGCCGGCAATATGCACCTGAGTTAATTCAGCCCCACATGGCTGAAATCAACAGGCGGCAGGGCTTCAAAAGCCGGTTTGGCGAACAGGTACCCCTGAAACAGCGACACATCCATTTTCTCCAGCACGCTCAGTTCCTCAACGGTTTCCACGCCCTCACAGATAATTTTGATGCCGACCTTGTGGGCGAAATCGACTACTGAGCTAACCAGATGCTGGCGGGTTTGATCTCTGTCTATGTTGCGAATCAGGTTCATATCCAGTTTGACAATATTGGGTTGCCAGTCGGAAATCAGATTCAAGCCTGAAAAGCCGGCGCCAAAATCGTCAATCGCCGTGATAAAGCCCTTCTTATTATAATATTCAAAGATATTTTTCAGGTGCTGCCGATCCTGGATTTGTTCAGACTCCGTCACTTCAAACATGATTCTATCGATTGGAAATCCATACTCCTCACACGCATTGAGGGTAGTTCTGATGCAGGTCTCAGGACGATAAACGGCATTGGGGAAAAAGTTAATCGACAACACCGTGTCGACGCCTAATGCAACAGCCGTTTTGATGGCTTTTACCCGGATGGCCTGATCAAAATAATAACGATTTTTATCGTCCAGCTTGTCAAGAACAAACCCGGCAGGTTCCTGATTCGGCCCTCTCACCAATGCTTCATAACCGAAAACCTGCTTTTCATGCACATCGACAATCGGCTGGAACGCCATTGAGAACTCAATTTCCGTTCCGTCGGTATCCAGGCACTGGCTACAGCCACTGGGCAATGATGAAAATTCTGACATAAACAAACCTATCGTTTGACGTTAAGACGAGTATAACAAGCCTGCCAGCACACACTTCAAGCAATGGGCTGATTATTTTGGCTTTTCTGACCTGTTTACTCCCCTTCTTATGTTTATTCTTATTTTGCCTCAGACACTTAAGCTTTTTTGATTGCTCACAACAATTTCACTTTTGCACAAGTATGGTGCGCCATAGATTTTTTACAAATGCGAAAACCAAATTCGGATTTCGTCGTTTTAGACACGATTGAGTCAGCCATGCAAAATGAAATTCTATCGCGAAGCAGTTCAAGCGTGACGTATGCTCTAGGCACCTTACTAACGATAATGCTCCTTTTCGCTGCTTTTGTGTCGATAGCCTACTCGGGCTCACTCAATCGATATTTGACTGGCTTCCACGGTTACGCTCAACAGGTTGAACTCTCCCTGCCTGCCGTCACAGACTCATCTTCTGATATCAGCCTGATTCTGCCTGCGTTTAACAGTTGCGTCGACAGTTGTCCCGCCAACTTGATGCTGAGCAAAGCCATCCTCGATCAAACTGACGAGAATCTCAGCCTGCTCATTCTCTCAGTACAACCCGCAAAGGATCACTCAGCATTACTCACCCGTTACGCTGAAGTGACCGGGCAACAGGCCGCACTGTTGGATCAGCAAGCCTCCAGCAGCTGGGATTTTCTGGCCCGTCACGAACAGATTCGTCAGCCCCGCGAACAGGAACCGCAGCATGCTGGGCACCTTTATCTATACTACCATCCCTCGCAAACACTGCTGACCTATCCCGTTCCTGATACTGAGACCATCATCAGCGACATTCATCGACTCAAGACAGGAGCCCACCATGGCTAATGCCTCAACCCCGCTATTTCAGGCCGACATACAGCAGAGGCAGAATGAGGACCTCAAAGGCGGTGATCGCCTGGTGCTACTGATCCTACTGGCTCATCTCCCCCTGATTTACTGGCTGGTACCAGCCGGATATGGCACACATTTACAGGGCGCTATTCCAGCCTCACTGGCCGTGTTAGCAAGCGGGTTTGCTTATAAAACTTTGCCCGGAACCGTACTATCGCGCTCGGTGATGACGGTGAGCCTGATGCTGATGTCAATGATTTTCATCATGCAGCAGTTCGGTCGTCTGGAAATGCATTTCCACATTTTTGCAGCGCTGGCCTTTGTCATTATCTGGCGTGATTATCGGATGGTCCTCCTGGCCGCCCTGCTGATAGCCGTGCATCATGCCATGGCGGTACCGATTCAGACTGCCGGTGCAGAGCTGGGTGGTGTTCCATTTATCGTATACGGTCAGAGTTGTGACTGGGAGACCTTTTCTATTCATGCTGCCTTTGTGGTATTCGAAGCCGGCGTACTGATGTATTTTTGCCAACGCATGCACCGCCAGTTCACGCTCTCCAATCAGGTCATGGCGGCCATGCAGCATGCCGCCGTTCAACGCGATCTGACCATTGAGTTCGGTGAGATATCATCGTCATCGAACAGCGATCGTGCTTTTATCGGCGCTTTAAAGCATTTTTACGATCTTATCAGCGACACCATTAATCAGTTTAAACAGGCTGGAAACAGCCTGGATAACTATGCCAGCAAAGGGGTAAAAAGCGCCGAATCGAACTTTTCCGCGCTGACAGAACAGAATCAACGCATCGAATCCGTCGCAACGGCGACAGAAGAGATGAACCAGAGCATTGGTGAGGTCGCTGGTTATACCAGTGAGGCAGCATCGATCTCATCAGACAGCCGTGACATTCTGCAGCGAGCTGGTCAGCATGCCTCACAGAGCGTGAGTGAAGTTGGTGAACTTATCGAAAAGCTGGATAGCGTCGAATCCACTTTCGATCAACTGAGCCACGATATTGCTTCAATCAATGCTGCAATCGAATTGATTACTGAGATATCCAACCAAACCAGCCTGTTGTCACTGAATGCTTCCATTGAAGCGGCCAGAGCCGGAGAACACGGTCGTGGTTTTTCGGTGGTGGCAGAGGAAGTCAGGCTACTGGCTGAAAAAAGTAAACAGGCAACCCAGTCCATCTTAGACACCGCCGAGCAGATTGACAGCTCGGTCAAGCTAGTTATCAGCGAGATTGGCGCCTGTCATGACAGCGGTAAACAGGTGATAACCGGCGTCAACCACAGCAGTGTCAGTATGCGTGAAGCGGCAGAACAGTCCGAGCTTATCAATAAACTCAACCGGCAGATTGCAGAGATGATGGAGGAACAAAGCGTCGTTTCAGCACAAATCAGTCAGACGATGCATGAACTGTTCGATACTAACAGCGCGATCATCACAACCATAGAAGACTCGGTCAATCAAAGCCGACAGACGCAGTTGCTGGCAACAGATTTGTTGGGGCAGGCTAATCAGTTCAATACTTTAAGCAGTTAAATACCGAACATAAAAAACCCGGCCAGATGGCCGGGTTTTCGTCAATACAGGTAATCACTCAACGCTAAGTATCATCCATAATGGCGGTGAGCTGAAGCCGGACAAAGCAATAAACCGGCAGGTTACAACTCCACAAGATTAAGGAAAACTTTAATCTTCGCTGAGGACCTCATGTTAAAACCTGACTGTTTTCTCTGACACGGTGACTCTCCTTATACCGGTCAGGATATTTCTGAATCCATTCAGGACGGCATGGGCGGTTATTTAGACTGCCCCTGACTGAAAGACTTCAATAATGCCCGGGCTTCATCACTATAACCCACCACAACACCCGCAATCAGGGTCGTAGCCAGCGATTTGCCGGGATGCTTTTTAATATAATCAGCCAGTGCCGGATTCTCCAGACAGCGGGTTAAGGCTTCCACTTCATCAGACGGTCTGTCTTCTGCGGTGCTGGTTGCAGGACGAGGTGGTTTGTTGATTAAAATCGCCACCCCCGTCACCAGCAACCCCAATCCCAGATAGCTTCCGGCAGTGATCAACGCTGCCAGATGACTGGGAAAATGCGCTGCAAGCGCCATATAGACTGCGACACCGACGAACACCAGGGCCAGAAAGCCAATCATGAGCGTCAGAATGACAGCTATTGTGCTGTACTGCAGTCTTGACCGCCAATTCATGCGCGTATTTGCCGTCATGCTGTCAGATCCTATCGGTCCAGAATTTTGCCGATCAGCATGCCCACACCGAAAGCCACGGCCAGACTGCTGAAAGGATGGTTTTCCACGCCCTCCTGGGCCTGATGCGCCGCGTCGCGTGCATAGCCTCTGGCCTGATCCGCTGTATCCCGTGCTTGCTGACGGGCCTGCTCAGCAGTCTGGCGAAGTCTGTTCTGACCTTCACTGGCATAATCTTCAGACAGCTTTTTCATCGTTTTGGTCAGTTCGCTGAAATCATTGCGAAGCGCTTTCATTTGCTCTTGTAGGTCTTGCTCGTTCGATTGAGTCGCCATGAGTTAACCTCCTTGAATAAAAAATTTAAGATTCACATGCTGCTTGGCTTATTGCTGCATTTGATCCTCTGCTTCATCAGCTGCGTCTTCAATGGCATCACCGGTATCTTCCATAGCTTCGCCCATTTCTTCAGCTGCTTCTTCGGTTGGGCTCTGATTATCGCAGGCTGCCAGAAGACCGAAACTGGATAAAGCGAACATGAGCATCAGCATGCGAGCCAGCATTGAGTAAGTTTTGGATTCGAACATTGATTGCATTTGGTACCTCCTTGAAAACAAGTCTTAACGGTAGTTCTGAGGAACCGTTTTCCTCTCACTTTCGTGACAAGCATGTCAGTGATTGGTTCAGATAACGACAGTCTATGTGCGAACTGCGTCGCAATCATGACAGTTAAAATTGCTTTCGCACTGCAATTTTTATTGATTCATTTCCACCATAACATACTCACTGATTGAATGAATTTATCGAACGAAAAGCGTAAATGTCGGCAAAGTGTGAAACCGGTCGTGAACTTTCAACGCCTGACACCATCACAAGTAGTGAAAACCATTAATTGCGGAAAATTAAATCAAAACATCGATTATTTGATGTTTCTTGACCTGAGAGGTCTTCACTAAAAATGGAGGAGATGCTTATGAAATTCATGACATCAACCGTTCTGGGATTGACCATTGCCTTTGCCGTATCAGCCTGCAACAC
The DNA here is from genome assembly GCA_965229455.1 of uncultured Methylophaga sp. Taxonomy (GTDB): domain Bacteria; phylum Pseudomonadota; class Gammaproteobacteria; order Nitrosococcales; family Methylophagaceae; genus Methylophaga. Next base: position 226,649 of record OZ245877.1, on the reverse strand, counting down.
CATTGAAGGTGCTGGCGAAGACATCGAAGCAGGTGGCCAGGCAGTCGAAGACGCTGCTGAATAAACGGTCTAACAACACCTCGCAATAACAAGGAGGTATAGCAAGAAGCCTCCTCATTCCAGCCACCAATTAGAAAGGACGTGTTTATGAAACTAATGACATCAATCATTTTCGGACTGACTTTTGCCTTTGCCTTGTCAGCCTGCAACACCATTGAAGGTGCGGGTGAAGACGTGGAAGCGGCCGGTAGTGCCATTGACGAAACGGCTGAAGAAAATACCAACTATTAATCACCTGGCCGACAAAAGCCCATCTTCGGATGGGCTTTTTTTATGGGCCGGGTGATAACCCAGTTGAATCTGCAAAGGAAAAAGAATCAGTGAGACGCTGAAACTTAATCAGTGATTAAATCTGGTCGGTACGATTGAATCTATTTCCATCATGGTGCCAGTCGCTGTTTCAGCCATTGACCTTCCTCCGTCAACGTGTAGGCAATGCGGTCGTGTAAACGCGAGGGGCGACCCTGCCAGAACTCCCAGTAGTCCGGGAGTAAACGATAACCGCCCCAGTGTGGCGGCCGTGGGGGATGCAAGCCATACTCGGCACCGTAGCGGGCCGCATTAGCGACAATCGTCTTCCGCCCGGGAATGACATGACTTTGGGGTGATGCCCAGGCACCAATGCGATGGCTCAGCGGACGTGAATTAAAGTAGTCATCCGAGGCTTTGGCATCAATCTTTTCCACCCGACCCTCAACCCGGATCACACGTTCCAGTTCGGCCCAGTAAAATTGCAGGGCAGCAAAATCGTTGTGTTCCAGGTGCTGACCTTTGCGGCTTTGATAGTTCGAAAACCAAATGATGCCATGGATATCGTGGTCCTTGATGAGTACGGGCCTGCAGGCGGGACGGCCGCGTTCATCAACCGTCGCCAGCGTCATGGCATTAGGCTCAAAAAAACCGTACTTCAGTGCTTCATCGAACCATTTCTGAAACTGGTTATAAGGCTCACTGGCCGTTTCATTTTCATCCAGCTGCCCTTTTTCGTATGTCTTACGTAAATCCTGTAAGGATCTGTCCATTGCTTTCTCGCCTGTGCTTGCTTCAGTCCGCTGAGTTGAAGTCAGTGATAATGACTGTGACCATTTTCACTTAGTTATCACTGCTGTTGTGAATAATCTGTGATTCATTTTCGTTGAGTATTCATTATGAACCCGATTCATCCCAACAAACTGCCCTTATCTAAATGGACCGCCAGGCAGCCGCTGAACCGGGAAAAACATTTTCTGGTCAGCAAAGTCAGCCGCGATGAACAGGGCAGGATTACAGACTGTGAGCTCGAGGCAGTAATCAGCAAAAAAATCTACCACATTGACTGGCGTCAGTTGAAAGACAGTGAGCGTTGGCTACAGGGCTGGCAATGAGTCCTATTCCATCTTCACCCGATTCAATGCGCTGGCAGCGTTTTATTTTTTCACTAAAGGGAGACCCCGTTTAAGAAACAGGAGACTTTATGCGTTTTACCAAGACCTACAGCTCGATGACATTACCCTGTCTGGCTCTAAGTCTTTTCACTCCATCGCTATCGGCTCAGGAGGCTGAAGCGTCTGATCCTTTCCGTTACGACTTTTATCTATCCCTGCGCATGCAGGCAGAGTCAGTGCATCCTGACAATGATGTGGCCATGAATGATTATCGTGGTCTGCGCGATGCGTTTTCCCGGGTCGGGGTCAACGCGGCTTACCGTTTTTCTGAAGATTACCGCCTGTTTGGTCAGCTGGAAGTACCGTTTGATACCGCCAATTTTCGTTTCGGCGACCCTTATGATCAGGGTGACGCCGGCCGCGATGACCGGGAAGATTTACGGGTCGCCCGCCTCGGTCTGGAATCCCCCCTCGGCACCTGGGTGGCCGGTCAGCAGTGGATGCCCTATTACAACACCATCACCTACCCGGTAGACCAGTTCAGCACCTTCTACAGCGGCTTTGCCACCTACACCACGTTTCGCGTCAAGGAAACGCTGAGTTACGTCAGCCCGACCATGAAAGGCTTCAGCTTTGGCGGGTCTTATTCCTCGGCAGCCGGCAATGAACGTTCTCCATCACGGATTGATGATCGCCGGATTCAGGCTTTTGCCCGCTACAGCTATAACGGCACGGTGCTGGCCATAGGCATGGATGATCGCGGCAATGCCGATGGATACAAAGATCGGCTTTACGGTTTTTCAGCGGCCAAGCGCTTTGATAACTGGAGCGTGGTATTCAAATATGAAACCACCGATACCGACAACCCAAATAGTTTCTACGGTGACGGTGCCGAGGCCTTCAACCTCTACACCGAATACCGTCACGACAAGTTTACCTACAAGGCGATGATCGCGGATGTCGAATCCTACGGCGAGACCGTGCTGCATCTGGGCATCGATCATCAATTCAAGGAAAACCTGATCCTGTTTGCCGAGTATTACCAGGAACAGGAAACCGCCGCCTTAACCGGCAAACAGGAAGGTCTAGCCGGCTTTAACAGCGGTATCAGCGGCGGTAAAGTCTTCGCCGCTGGCTTTCGCTACCACTTTGGTTTCTAGTGCTTATCCTGCTCGTGGTCTAAAGACTCGCCGTTGAGCATATCGTCATGTTCCTGCATCTTCCACGGCAATATGCCGGGGGAGATGTGCAGGAAGTGCAGATATTTCTCAAACTGGTGCAGGATATCCTCAATGATTTCCTCTTCCTCGTAGCCATAGATGTTGTATTGCTGACCACCGCGGCGCAGGAAGACTTCGGCACGGTAATAGCGCTCATCCCCGTCCGGGTCTCTGGGTCGCTCAGGATAGGCAAAACTCGGTCTTGCATAGGCCCGCATACGGATATCGTAGATAAAGTCGAGCTGGTCCTTGAGCACTACTTCGATATAAGCCCGGTGATGGGTTTCATCGTGAGCCACGACCACCGGCCAGCCTTTTTCCTTGATGACTTCCTCCACATAACGCATGGCCGGATGCACGTTGTTGGTGATGAAGTCAGCGACCTCATCATAACCGGGATAATCAATCAGGCCGGACAGACGCTGCCGCCAGCCACGTTTACTGGCTGGTCCCGCCGACTGCATATGTGCCTGCAAACTCACTTCACGATGCCCTTCGATAATCAGCGCCCGCCACATGCCTATAGCTGCTAGCACCAGGATGATGGCAAACGGCAACGCACTGGTAATACTCATCGTCTGCAGGGCGCCCAGACCACCGGCAATCAACAGGGCAGCAGCCAACAACCCTTCCAGCGACGCCCAGAACACCCGCTGCCACACCGGTGTCTGGCTGGCGCCACCGGAAGCAAGCGAGTCGATCACCAGCGATCCCGAATCCGATGAGGTCACAAAGAAGGTCATGATCAGGATCACGGTGATAAAGGACACGATCGAGGTCAATGGCAGCTGTTCATAGAGCTTGAACAGCGCAATCGCCGTATCCTGCTGCACTTCGGTAATCAGCGCCTTGTAGCCTTCATTCATAATCATATGCAGCGCGGTATCACCGAAAATCGAGAACCACAGGAAGGTGAATATCGTCGGCACCAGCAGCACACCGAACACAAACTGACGGATAGTCCGGCCACGGCTGATTTTAGCGATGAACAGGCCCACAAACGGTGCCCAGGCAATGGTCCAGCCAAAGATAAACAGGGTCCAGTTTCCGATCCAGTCACTTCTGGAATAAGCCTGCAGATTGAAGGTGCGCTCCACAATATTATTGAGGTAACTACCGGTGTTCTGCAGGAAGGCTTCCAGAATATTGACTGTGGGGCCGGCGATAAACACAAAGCTCATCAGCGCGACTGCCAGCACCATATTCAGAATCGATAGCCGCTTCACGCCTTTGTCCATGCCGGCGACGACCGAGAAAATGGCGAGACCGGTAATAAAGGCAATGGTGATCACCTGTACCGTGGTGCTGACCGGAATTGATGACCACAGATAATTCATCCCGGCGTTGATCTGGGCCACCGACAGCCCCAGCGTGGTCGCAATACCAAATAAAGTACCCAGAATCGCCACCACATCCACGGTATGGCCGATAGGGCCGTGAATACGCTCACCGATGATCGGGTACAAAGCAGACCGCATCGATAGCGGCAAACCATGTCGGAAAGCGAAATAAGCCAGTAACAGGCCGGTCAGGCCGTATATCCCCCAGATATGGAAGCCCCAGTGGAAAAAGGCAATCTGCATCGCCTGCTTGGCGGCATCAATGGTTTCGGGTGCGCCCTGAGGCGGCGTTGAATAATGCAACACCGGTTCGGCGACACCGAAGAACAATAAGGCAATGCCGTAACCCGCCGAGAACAGCATCGCAAACCAGGCCGGGAAACTATACTGCGGCGCCGCATGATCAGGCCCCAGTTTGATACGACCCCAGGGCGAGACCGCCAGCGCCACAATAAAGACCAGGAAAAACGCCACCGCCAGCATATAGAACCAGCCGAAATTCTGGGTCAGGTAAGCGAGGGTTTGATCAAAAGCGCGTCCGGCAAGCTCGGGATTGCTGATCGTGCCAACCACCAGCAATAGAGTGACAACAACAGCAGGGAGAAATACAGGAATCAGTACAGTCGATTTCGCCGCTTTTGGCGATTCGGCAGTGGCCATCATTCGCTTCCTTCTTATTTGGTTATTTCAGTTGGTACGACTGGCAACAGCAGACGCTTGGGCGCTCGGGTAAGTCCGGTTCATTCTGTTGGACCCGGACTGAGCTGTCAAACCAGCACAGGGCAACATGGAATAAGTGAAATCTGCGTTAATGTTTGAAGGCGCAGAGCCTCACACCCGGTTGGCTCCCCAGCTTTTGATAATGCGCTTGGAAACGGCTTCCAGCTCCTCGGGGGGGACAGACCCCATCATGCCGGGTTCGAGCGGGTCAAAGTGGAAGATATATAAACGTGAGGCAAACTGTTCGAAAGGCAATGAAGCTTCGCCGGAACGCTCGGAATTCCCGGCCGTGCTGACCAGAATGTCGTCTCCCCAGTTCTGACCACTGTCATTGTTCGGATTATAGAAATACACCCGCATGACATTTTCCTGGTCCAGCGCCAGCCGCAATATCGTGATCGCATGCCAGCCGATAAACCGCATCGCACTATCGGTAATCGCCACCCCCGCCGGTTGCGGATGAATCAGCGGCTGATTGCCGTTATAGAAAGGATGGTAACTGGCATAAAACTTTCTCAGAAAATCTTCCAGCTGATGCAATTTGCCGGTGGCCACATCGACATTGATGGCAAAGCCCCGGCCGCACCACCAGCCATGAAATTCGGGGTTGACCCAGCGGTGCGGATCGCCCTCCCGATCTGCACAGCGCCTGCCCATCTCAGCATAGATGCGATCCAGATGCGGGACCAGAATCAGTGACACCGGATCGAGATCCATCGGCAATTCCTTGGCAATACCGGCCACACTATCCCGGGATGATATCGACTGCCCTTCAAAATGCATGATGACTTCATTATCCCGCGCCGCGCTGACCACCAGTTGCAGAAGATAATCAGGATCGCTGTAAGCCCACATCGATATCGCCCTGGCCGACTGGCAGGTCGGATTATTACCCTGGCCTACGCCCAGCGGCAGTCCCAGCACACAGAGAACACCGCCCAGAAGTCGTGCTTCTGGTGCCGGCTGATCCCCGAACAGAAGACTCAAACGCTGACTGGCCTCGGCTGATAATTTGAGCGACAGTTGCCGCCACAATGAGGGAGCGACGGCTGGCTGGTACAAAATACAACGTTCGAGCAGCAATGACAGGCCGTAAATCGCCTGTGCAGATTCAGGGTGAACCGCCTTATCAATCAGTGCCCGCACCAGATCAATGAAACTCAACAGGCAATCACGCCCGGTCGATGACAAGCCCAAGGCTTCTGAAAGTAAGTGATCACTGTTATCAGAAACAAACCGTAGCAATACCGCATGGTAGGGCGACACCAGGCCGGTGTCATGCATGGCGCGGGCAAAACCGGTCGCCTCATACTGCAACGTCGGCGCATCCATGGTCTCCAGCCGCGACAGGTAGACCGCCACGCCGGGATCTTCCCTGGACGCCTGTGTTGCGCCATAGAGACTGCTGATCAGGCGATCCGCACCATGCCCACTCTGCCCCAGATCAATGTCCGGATTTTGCTGGCAAATCGCGATCTGGGTGACCATCTGTTTAATCTGATCAACCTGAATCGGCCGCTGTTGCAGAATACGCCAGATCTCATCAATCAGCTGTTCGATAATATATTCGTAACCAATACGCTGAGCCAGGTACTGCAGCAGATTACGGCTGATTTGTGCCAGTTTGCCCTGTGTTTCGCGTTCCGCTTCGCTGGGCACCGAAAACAGCATCTGCAGATTGACGGCAAGAATATGCGTCAGATGATGATGCGCCTGCTCGGCAGAAATCGCCTCATGTCGATATGCGCCACTGGCCACGGCAAGCAGACGCAAATCACTTAAGGCCTCAATCAGCACCGTGTCGGCATCCGGGCTTTTCAGCGCATGAACACTGAGCGAGGGGACCAGAATCTGTGGCTGGGCATAGTCAGTGTTCTTGAACAGACCAGCCCGCTCGATCCGCTCAATATAGCGCTCAAGCAGCTCACAGCCGCCTTCCGACTGAATGATCCGTTTGGCCGTATCATAAAGGCGGCGCACTTTGGTCGCCTTGGAAAAGTCAGGCGCCTCATCCAGTGCCGTGATGGCGTCTTCCAGCCTCTCCACCAGATGCGGTTGTGTCATCTCAATGGTATTGGCTTGACTAGCTGTTTCAACCAAACCGGTTCCTTATCGCACCGCTGGTGCTTTACACATAAAAGTCCAGCGATTCCTGATGTTTCAATAGATCACGCATGGTTTCTGCGTCGCTGCCGAAAAAGTATACCAAACCCCAATGGGTACCGAAGGCGGTGCGCTTGGTCACTGTCTCTTCCAGCGGCGCGGTCAGCTCATGGTAATTAAAATAGGCATGCCCCTCGGTTTCGTCCGGAATTTCCAGCTTGCTGACCACCCGGCGTCTTGGGTAAACCCCGAAGCAACCGGCATGGCCTTTGGCGTCGACCACTTCTTCCGGGAAGAAGGCGTCAATTTCCTCCTGGCTGGTTTTCGGATCGAAAGACAGGATCAGCCCCTGATAGGCATTGAAACCATAGGCCTGCTCCAGTAATTCAAACACTTTGAAGCCAGGGGGACGATAAGCCACTTCACCAAAGTACATCTCGCCATCACTGGTGACAAAGTACTCGGGATGAATAAAGCCGAAATCGATATCAAAGGTTTTGATTAGCTTTTCAATCTGCGCCTTGATTTGAGGTCGGTATTTTTCCAGTTCCGGTGAGGCCGGCACAAACACGGAATAGCCCAAAGTCACGTACTCGGAAATATTCAGAAACTGAATCTTGCCGTCATGAACCCAGGCTTCAACAGCAAACTCCCAGCCATCCAGATGGGATTCCATCAGTACCGGGAATTCCTCATCGGGAATCATATCGACTTCATCCGGTGTGCGGATGACCCGGTGACCAAGACAACCGGCTTTATCAAAAGCTTTGAGATGAATGGGGTCATTAGGGTCACCATCCAGTTTAAGCAGGGTCTGGTTGACGCGTTTCAGAAAGCGAATCACATCCTCTTTATCGTGGGCTTCTTCAAAAATACCCACCCGGATGCCGCCCAGCTGCGCACGGCGTTTCATCAAGGCCTTATCGCGCAGCAACAAAGACTGGCCAAACAGTTTGGGGTTATCCAGCAACACCGAGTTGATTGCCCCGGCCCATTCCACAGTTTCCTCGAACAATGGAATGGCAACATCCACGCCCTTCTCCTTCAGCGTTTGAGCGATTTCCATTGAGCGATCATTGAGACGCTCGAAATTCCACTTGATATAGGGGATGTTATGCGTCTCGCAATATTCTTCTGCCCAGTCGGGCGCTACGACCACGTAGCGTCTGTCGAATTTTTCCGCTGCTTCGACCGCATTGAGACTCCAGCCCAGAAAGGCGACATAGCCTTTGTCAGGGTTTTTTGTTCTGTTTTTGGTTTCGGACATCATGCTTCCTCTGATTTTGAAAATGACAGGCATGCATCAGCGCTTGTTTCAATGCATGGCAATGCAGATTGGGCATCGACTTCGGGTCGTGAAAACCCGGCTCATTGCGAGCTTGAATGAAACGCTTTCTGCGTTTCCATGTTGAAATGACGCAGAATGAACAGGCGTCATTATTGATTGTGTTGGTAAACCCTGCCCACTATCGCGGGCAGGGTATGTGAGTAGTTACTTCCTCAGTTTTTCCAGCATGGCCTCGACCTCTCGGCCGGCAATATCTTTACTACCGAGGCCAATCGCCAGAGCCGTACCTACGGCTACCGCTCCTAACATCAGACCAAAGGCAATATTGATAATATCCTGAGCCAGCCCCAATTGGCGTAAAGCCATGGCAATTGTCAGGAACAGAATGGCGACGCTGGCCAGTGATGCTGCGGCATTGGGCAAACCGGCTTCAGTAATAAGGCTTTTGACTTTTTTCGCTACCCAATTACCGACAGCCAGGATCAATGCCGCCAGAATCACCTGCACCGCAAACTCGATCATGGCAGTCACCAGCTGTGCTACCAGTTTACCGATGTAGTATGAAATACCGATGACCAGTGCGGCTGATGGATTGGCTACTTGGAGTTCTGTCAATAACTGTACTAACCGTAAGGCGGATTTAATTTTTGATGGGCAGTCTACTTTCTCCAATCTTTCGTATAAAGCAGTTGATCATCACTCAGTTTTATTACTTGGTTGAGCACAAGAAGTTCAACAGCATGCTTACCATATTTATGTATCTCATCAATTGAGATAAAGGTTTGCTTATTCTTAGCAAGATAGAGAGCTATTAGTTTTGCTACTGCTGGTGTTTCGATATTTTTAAACAAAAGACTATCGTGAATAATGACTGGTAGATCTGTCAATTCCAGTATAGCCAGATCCAGCAAGACTAGATTAGAATAAGCTTTTCCCGTTCCAGTATCTTCAACTATTTCAAAGCTATATGAGTTTTCATTAAGCTTCAGTTTGGGGCTTTTTCTCTTTTCTGAGTAAACCTTTCTTACATAATGGCTTATCTTGTCATTGATAACCTTACTAAGGTATCCAACTAAATCTTTCTTTTTCTCTGATAGCCTGCGTTTAAGCTCTTTGAGTTCATCATCCCAATTTCTTTTTGCCTCATAAAACTGAATTTCTGTGCTCGCTTTGGAATGTGACTGAGATAAATCATATACCCTGTCTATAATGAGCTGAGGGTTATCCACTTTCTTCGTAACTTTTTCTATCTTTTTATCTATGATCTCAAGTTGCGCCTCTATATTCTCAAGAGAGTTAGTAATTTCGCTTTCACTTATCCTTAACTCTTTCTTGAGAATTTTCGTCATTTTTGAGTGAAATGCCTCAATCTCATTAAGTTTCATGACATCAACATCAGGGAAAAACTTCAGCAACGGTGAAAGCTGTTTACTTTTGATCACCTTAGATCCGTCAAGGTCATTCCTTACTCGTTCAAGCCTAGAAGAAAGCCCTAGTTTTGTATCTAATAATCTATCTTTCTCAACCTTCAGTTCCATTATTTCTTTATTAGCGATTTCGCTAATATTCATAGTATATTTTGCTAAATTGTCTTTTATGTCCTCAATTTCTTTATCAATTCTTGTTAATTCTTGTAAATTATTTTTATACTCTAAGGCATTATTCTTGTTTATAAATCCTTGTTTAAAAGCTTTATCAAGAGCAGACCTTTCATCAGTTATCCTCTTCACCTCATTAGACAGATGCTCTAGAGGCTCATACTTATCAAATAACTTAATTAGAGCATTTACACACTGTGATGGGGTCTGCGACTTATAGCCGTGGAGCGCATGCTTAACATCTAAATTCTCTTTCCCCCACACTCGAGAAAATGTGGATATTATTTGTCTGAAGGATAGGCCGATATTACTAAGATTATATTTTGACTTAAGCAAAGTCCTGTAATCTTCGATAGTAAGAGGCTCTGACTCATTTAATTCTTCATATTGCTCATTACATATGTAGACAAGCTCAGGCGTCTGGGTCCCTCTCCTAAAATAAATAAAGTCATTATCAAAGCTAAAACAAAAGAAATAGTCATGATCGCCAAACTCATCAACAACATCACGATTGTGCTTCAGAAATGTATCGCCACCCATTACATAATCTATAAGCATCAACAAAGTTGATTTACCGATTGAATTTGTTGCGTTCTCATCACCAACAACGACATTCAATCCTTCATGGAAGGTCACTCTTTTCTGATTGAAATGTTCGCATTTAATTTCTCTTAACATATTTCAGCAATCCATTACTTTCATTAAACTCAATAACACCCAGAATAAAAAGTACATCGAGCGCCTGAAGCAGTTCACTCAGATCACTGAATCTTTTCTGTTTATGTTTTACCAATTCTTGAAGTGATATTTCTTCATCAGGATTAAGCATCAAGTGATGCAATTTCGCCAAAATTGACTTATCAAAGGCGGTGAATTTACTGGGGAATGCCATCAAAACACCTCACAATTCTGGATAAAGAAAGCTGCTATGATCTCTGCCGCATCAGTTGTCTTCGGTTTTGTCCTAACAGTCAGCCACATAACGATATTTTCATATATTTTCTGCTGACTTAATCCTAAGAGCTTTTGTTTACCGTAATAGGTTTTTACCTGAAGAGATATTAATTCTGATAAATCTCCTTTCCCTACATCAAGCTCAGCAAACTTATGCTTAACCAGAGAAAAATAGTCTCTTACGTTATTCTTTATTTTTCTGAGTGTTGGCCTAGAAATCGTCTCATTCAGTTTTAGATCCAATTCTTTTGGATCGTATTCAATCTCTGCATCTATATCTAAGTCAGGACTTTCATAGATTGCATTGATGATATGCTCTATCTCTTTTTCTATCGCATACTGCTTCCATATCAATTCTTGCTGGCTTTCTTCAATTAATTCCTTCTTTATAGCAAGGAGTTTTTGGTACTCATCTACTGTTCGCGGTTTGTCAAAAATGCCATGACATATCTCGCAAAGTGGAATTAGATTGTCCTCATGATTGACGTCTGCGGATAGTCGCTCTTGATCTTTAAGTAGGGTTATTTCACTTGGCTTAGGATTAAGCGGATAGATATGAGCAAGCTCATACTTTTTGTATGTCCTGCCTCGTTTCTCATAAAAAAGCGGTTCAGCACATAGCGGGCAGACTCTTCTTACCTGGCTTAGGAGGCTTGCTATTTGAGCATCATTGTAGCTTTTTCTGGGTTTAGCCATTCCAAATCCATTTTGCCTGGCGTCGCTCCGTTTATGTTCATTACCAAAGCCCGCCTGATTCCAGAACTATTAAACTAACTAGATATTTACTATGTGTGCACTTAAATCAATATCTTTATGTGTCTACATAATGTCTACATAGAATATATACAAAAAAGCCTCAACACTGAAATCAGCGCTAAGGCTTTGATTTATATGGTGGGCCCACCAGGACTCGAACCTGGGACCAAGGGATTATGAGTCCCCTGCTCTAACCAACTGAGCTATAGGCCCTGAACTAGGATTAGCTCTCTGAGTCGAGGAAGCTTCTCAGTTGATCGGAGCGTGAAGGATGACGCAGTTTACGCAGCGCCTTGGCTTCTATCTGACGGATCCGCTCACGGGTGACATCGAACTGTTTGCCGACTTCTTCCAGGGTATGGTCAGTATTCATATCAATACCGAAACGCATACGCAGGACCTTGGCTTCTCTTTCGGTCAGGCCGTTAAGAACGCCCTGAGTGGCTTCACGCAGGCCTTCGATGATGGCAGAGTCGGACGGGGAAATGACGTTAACGTCTTCCACGAAATCACCCAGATGTGAATCTTCATCATCACCGATCGGGGTTTCCATCGAGATAGGCTCTTTGGAGATTTTCAGTACTTTACGGACTTTGTCTTCCGGCATTTCGACACGTTCTGCCAGTTCGTCCGGGGTTGGTTCACGACCCATTTCCTGCAGCATCTGACGGGCCACACGGTTCAATTTGTTGATGGTCTCAATCATGTGAACCGGAATACGGATGGTGCGTGCCTGGTCGGCAATCGAACGGGTGATCGCCTGACGAATCCACCAGGTCGCGTAGGTCGAGAACTTGTAACCACGCTGGTATTCGAACTTGTCGACCGCCTTCATCAGACCGATGTTACCTTCCTGAATCAGATCCAGGAATTGCAGACCGCGGTTGGTGTATTTCTTGGCAATCGAGATAACCAGACGCAGGTTGGCTTCCACCATTTCTTTCTTGGCACGGCGTGCCTTGGCTTCAGCAATCGACATCTGGCGTGAGATTTCTTTGATTTCGGCAATCGAGATACCACGCTGATCAGCAATCTCAGCGAGTTTGCTTTGTGCTGCTTTAATTTCGTCGTGATGTTTCTTGATGGTAGACGAGTAATGTTTTTTGGCACGAATATGTTTTTCCGCCCAGTCGACGTTGCTCTCATTGCCCTGGAACGAATCGATAAAGTCACGACGATTCATGCGTGCCTGTTCGACCACGATATCCAGAATGATTTTTTCCTGCTTACGGATCTCGTCGACGGTTTCCGTCATCAGGTCATTCAGAATGATCAGGGTTTTCGGCGTCAGTTTGAATTCCATAAACAGGTTGCTGGCCTGTTCACGGGCGGCTTCAGCCGCATCGCCTTCACTCTGGATGTAGTTTTTATGCGCTTCACGCAATGCCTCAAAGCGGGCGCGGGCTTCTTCCGGATCGATTTCACCGGAGTCATCATCATCGCTGACATTGTTGACGTTATCGTCATCATCGTCATCGTCGTCAGAATCGACATCGGCGTCATCATCCACTGAATCACTGACCTCGTCAGCCTGTTCTTCAACCGCTTCTTCAGTGGTGGCAAAACCTTTAATCACCTCATTCAGGCGCATTTCGCCCGCTTCCACCATGTCGTACATGGCCAGGAATGAAGAAATACAGGCAGGATAGGTCGAGAGCATTTGCAGGCTTTCACGCAAACCGGCTTCGATGCGTTTAGCGATAACGATCTCGCCTTCACGGGTCAGCAGTTCCACAGAGCCCATTTCACGCATATACATGCGGACCGGGTCGGTAGTGCGACCAAATTCACCGTCGGAGCTGGCCAATACTGCTGCCGCTTCTTCGTCGGAGACTTCATCATTGGAAGAGATGGCTTCTGCGAGGCGCTCCATCTCGTCGGTATCCATGCCATCTTCGTGGACCATGATACCGAGGTCGCTGAACATGCTGACAATGTCTTCAACCTGATCAGCATCAACCAGGTCTTCTGGCAGGTGATCGTTAATCTCACCGTAAGTGAGGTAACCACGTTCTTTACCTAAGGCGATCAGTTCCTTAACGCGTGATTGTTGATCTTTCATGCGGCCCCTTTAACCCTCGACGCTTCTTGACGTGAACACTTCATTATACCGAAGCGACCAGTGTATTGCATCAAATTAAACTTAAAAACATTCACTTATATGACTTCACTTCAGCCTTTTCTGCTTCGGTGAGTTCACTGAACGGCTTGCTGGTCAGCTCATGAATTCGCTGTTGTCTGGCTTCTTTAATAAGACGAGAGACGATGCCCGAGAGTTCATGTTTGAGTGCATCCGCTGACAAGGTTAGCGGTTGCAAAGCCAGTTTCTGAAGATGCGGCCCGTTTTCCTTGTCGCGCCAGCGTTCCAGCAAAGCCGCAGTGGTTAAGTGGGGGTGTTGATGCAGGGTTTCAACCAGTTCGATAAAAATATTTATACCGGGCTGCTTCACCTGAGCAACCGCAGCCAGGTTATCGATTTCGCGCGCCAGAATCGGATATTGCAGCACAATGGTAATGGCCATGCGAACCGGTGTCATCGTGGCTGAGCTCGATTTTCTGGCTGGCTTTTTATTTTGCTGAGCAGGCTTTTCCAGATGGCGGTTCAGCGTGGCCATATTGGTTTTACTGATTTCTGCCAGACGCTGCTCAAGCATATCGCGGTAAACACCGGCCGGCACATGCTTTAGATAGGGCTTGGTCATTTCCACCAGGCGGGCACGCCCGTCCATCGAATTCACGTCAACCTGGCCACTGAGGGTTTCGAAAAAGAAATCGGAATAATTCAGCGCCATTTCCACCCGGCGACTGAAGGCTTCCGGCCCCTGGTTTCTGACCAGACTGTCCGGGTCTTCACCTTCGGGCAGAAACATAAACTTCAGTTGCTGATTGCCACCCAGCATCGGCAAGGCATTTTCCGCTGCCCGCCAGGCGGCATCACGGCCTGCCCGGTCGCCATCAAAACAGAACACCACTTCCGGTGCCGTTCTTAGCAGAACCCGGAGATGATCGGCTGTGGTCGAGGTGCCCAATGTGGCGACCGCATTGTTAATACCGAATTCTGCCAGCGCAATGACGTCCATATAGCCTTCGACAATCAGGATACGCTCTAAACGGCGGTTGGCTTTGCGTGCCTGGTACAGACCATAGAGCTCGGTACCTTTGTGGAAGATGGGTGTTTCAGGCGAGTTCAGATATTTCGGTGTGGAATCATCCATCACCCGGCCACCGAAACCAATCACGCGACCACGACGGTCACGGATGGGGAACATAATGCGGTTACGGAAACGGTCGTAGATACGGCCTTTGTCGTTTTTAATTAGCAGGCCACCATCGAGCAGTTGCTTACTCACCTGGGGATTACTGCCGAAGGTTTTCAGTACATTGTCCCAGCCATCCGGTGCCATGCCCAGACCAAAGGTTTCGATGGTCGTAGCGCTGAGTCCGCGCTGTTTCAGATAATCGACAAAAGGCTGCCGCTGTGGATGATTGTGGAGCTGATGGACATAATATCGCCCCACTTTGTCCATCAAATCATAGAGGTTCTGTTTCGCCGGCGATAAATTAACGGATTGGGTAGTCGGCACAGTCATGCCCACCTGATCGGCCAGCTCCTGGATGGCTTCCGGGAAGCTGAGCTGGTCGTACTCCATCAAAAAGCCAATGGCCGTGCCGTGGGCACCGCAACCAAAGCAATGATAAAACTGCTTGTCAGGACTGACTGTGAAGGAAGGGGTTTTCTCGTTATGGAAAGGACAGCAGGCGTGGAGATTCTTGCCCGCTTTTTTGAGCGGCACCCGCGCATCGATAACGTCAACGATATCGATGCGCGCGAGCAGTTCGTCAATGAATTGTGTGGGGATCTGACCAGCCATAAACGCTATTATGGCTGAAATTCAGAGGAAACATTAGACCCGTGTTGGCGGACAACGCTCAGCAAGGGAATTACTGGTTCAACGCTGCCTTGACCTTACCGCTGACCGCGCCCATGTCGGCACGACCCTGAAGTTTGGGACGCAACACATTCATCACCGCGCCCATATCTTTCACACTGCTGGCGCCGGTCTCTTTGATGGCAGCGTCAATCGCTTCGGCGACTTCTTCATCACTGAGTTGAGCCGGCATGAACTCTTCAATAATGACCAGTTCTGCCTTTTCAATTGCCGCCAAGTCATCGCGGCCGGCCTGTTCGTATTGATCCAGCGCTTCGCGGCGCTGCTTGGTCATCTTAGTCAGAATGACCACGATATCGTCATCAGACAGGTCGGTACGATTATCAACCTCTACCTGCTTAATCGCTGCCGTGATCTGGCGAAGCACACTGAGGCGCTCTTTTTCTTTAGCGCGCATCGCGTCTTTGACGCTGTCCATAATGGTGGCTTTCAGTGGGCTGGCTTCTGCAGGCATCGTCGAGGTGACCCGAGAGGATTAGTAAAGACGAACGCGGCTGGCGTTTTCGCGGGCCAGTTTTTTCTGGTGGCGTTTTACTGCCGCTGCTGCAGCGCGTTTGCGGGCAGTAGTTGGTTTTTCGTATGCTTCGCGGGCACGTGCTTCTGCAACGGTACCGGCTTTTTCACATGAGCGCTTGAAACGACGCAGTGCAACGTCAAATGGCTCGTTTTCTTTAACTCGTACTGAAGGCATTAATGGTTCCCTACTCAATTCATGTTTGGAAAACCTCCAATTGTACGAAATATCGACCAGAAAGCAAACAGTTAAATCACTTTAATTTCAAAAAAGGCATAATAGTCTCTGTTCTTAAATTAAAAGTGGATTAGCAATGCGTGTTTTAGGCATCGAATCTTCCTGTGATGAAACTGGCGTCGCGCTCTACGACACCGACAAAGGCCTGCTGGCCCATGCTTTATTCAGCCAGATCGACATGCACGCCGAATACGGTGGTGTGGTGCCGGAACTGGCGTCACGGGATCACATCCGAAAAACTCTGCCTTTGATTGAAGAAGTGCTGGAGCAGGCCGGGCTCAAGCGCGATGAGATTGATGCGGTTGCCTATACTTCCGGTCCGGGTCTGGCCGGTGCCCTGCTGGTCGGTGCCGCCATCGGCCGTTCTATCGCCTGGGCACTGGATAAACCGGCACTGGCGATTAATCATATGGAAGGGCATTTGCTGTCTCCGCTGCTGGAAGACCGGGCCCCGGAATTTCCGTTTGTGTCCTTGCTCGTTTCTGGTGGCCACACACTCCTGGTCGATGTCAAAGCTGTCGGTGAATACGAACTGTTAGGCGAGTCGATCGATGACGCTGTCGGTGAAGCCTTCGATAAAACCGCCAAGCTCCTGGGCATGCCATATCCGGGCGGGCCTTATTTAGCAGCAAAAGCGGAGCAGGGCGTGGCAGATCGGTATGAATTCCCACGGCCGATGACCAATCGGCCCGGGCTTGATTTCAGCTTCAGCGGCCTTAAAACCTTCGCCATGAATACCTGGCTCAACAGTGAGCAGACTGAACAGGACAAAGCCGATATTTGTCTGGCTTTTCAGACTGCAGTCGTCGACACACTGGCAATCAAGTGTAAGAGGGCGCTCAAACAAACCGGCCATAAGCGCCTGGTCGTGGCCGGTGGTGTCAGCGCCAACAAAGCACTGCGGGATAAACTGGATGCCATGCCCGGCGTTGAGGTTTTTTATCCTCGCCAGCAGTTCTGTAGTGATAACGGCGCGATGATCGCCTTTGCCGGTGCGATTCGAAAACAGGCGATGCAATTGCAGGACAAGCCGACGTTCAATGTCAGACCCCGCTGGCCGCTGGATGAATTAACACCACCCTAGGGCTTGTTGCTCTTCCAGTGCCGCCTCTGTTGTGGATGAGAGCGCAGCAAGTCCTAAGACTTGCCTTCCTGTCCGCTCAACAGGCGGCGGATATTGCCGTGATGACGGGCAATCAGCATGAGCGCCGTCAGCAAAATCACCCAGCGCGCCGGCACACTATCGATGATCCAGAGGCTGTAAACCGGCGTCAGCGCCGCTGCCGTCAGTGCTGACAGTGACGAAATCCGGCTAATCGCGAACACAACAAGCCAGGTCAGTAGACCGGCACCGGCCAGAGCAGGAGACAGGGCAAGAAAGCCGCCCAGCGCCGTCGCTACACCTTTACCCCCCTGAAACTGGAAAAAGACCGGGAATAAATGGCCGACAAAAGCGGCAAACGCTGTCGCCGCCACCCAGACCATATCCAGACCCAGCAGGTGGGCAATCACCACCGGGATCACGCCTTTAAGCACGTCGAAGAACAAGACAGTTGCAGCCAGTTTTTTACCGCCGAAACGCAGCACGTTGGTGGCACCGGGGTTACCTGACCCCTGAGTACGCGGATCGGGCAGGGAGGCCAGCTTGCACATGACGATGGCGCTGTTCAGCGAACCGAATAAATAAGCAATCAGCAGAAGACTAAGCGGTAAGGTATATGTTTCCAGCATGATATGATGCGACCTGTTAACACTGATGCGACATTATAGGTCGCGAACCGGATTGCCACCAGCAAGCAGCATGATTCATGGACAAAATATTTCTAAACGACCTTAAAATTGACACGATTATCGGTATCTACGACTGGGAGCGTCAGACGCAGCAGACACTGAGTTTTGACCTGGAGATGGACTGGGATATCAAACCTGCTGCCGAGTCCGATGATATCAGCAAAACACTCGACTACGGCGCAGTCGCCCAGCGCATCGTGGCTTTTGTCAAAGCCAGCGAATATCTGCTTATCGAGACTTTGGCTGAAGATCTCTGCGCCATGTTGTTGGAGGAATTTGCCATTCCCCGACTCAAACTGACGCTAAGCAAACCGGTTGCTCTGCATGGACAGAACACCGCCCGCATTGTCATTGAGCGAAGCCGCTGATGGTGTCAGTGGTTGGCGGCTATCTGCTCGGTCTGGGCAGTAATATTAACCCGCAGCAGAATTTCGCGGCCATTGTCCGGCAGTTACTTGACCACTTCGATGCTTTGCACCTGAGCCGGGTACTGCATATTCCGCCGGTGGGCATGAACAGTCACCGGGACTTTCTCAATGCCGTGGCTTTTCTTGAAACCGATATACCAGAGGCCGAGCTCAAGACCATCTGCAATAAGATTGAAATCGCCCTGGGTCGGGATCGTGATGATCCGGACAGCAAATATAAGGATCGGCCGGCCGATATCGACATTCTGGCTTATTTCTCCAGCCCGGCTGAATGGCAAAGCAGCGCCAGCAACATTACTGATGAATATTTTCTGTATCCGCTGATCAATGAACTCCGTGCTTTTCTGACCGGCGCGACCACCGCACCGGTGATGCAAATGGGCACGCTGGTCAGCACCGACGGTTTAACGTTTGGAGAGACGGCGACCACCATCCACCGGGATTGAAACCCCGGTCAGGAAAGGATTCTCCAAAATGCTTTTCAGCGCCAGATACACCGGCTCTGCACCGCCTTCACAGGCCAGTGGCGTTTCCGCCATCATCGCCTGTCTGACCGCTTCACTGTGAGATTCGGTAAATAATACCGGTCCCGGCGCCACTGCATTGACCTTGATCTCAGGGGCAAATTTCTTGGCCAGCGCCAATGTCATATTATGGAGACCCGCTTTGGTCGTGCCATAAATATCAAAACGTGGCGTTGGGTTTTCCACATTGATATCAGTGATATGAATGATATCGGCGGGCTTGCCATCATCACCCTGCAGACGGTCATGCAGCCCCTGATTAATCAGGAATGGGGCCATCATATGCACATAGAAAAACTGTTCATACTGCTCAGCAGCGCGAGCCAGCTCTTCGTCGGTCGGGGTAAAACTGGAAGCATTGTGAATCATTGCCCGAAGTCCACGGTATTGCTGCCGCAGTCGGGTCACAAATTCGAGAATGTTGTCGCGGCTGTCGAAATCAGCCTGAATGGTTTCAATGCCCAGCGCACGTAATGCTTGGACACCTTCGGTCTCACTGCGGTAATGTGCCAGGACGGCATAGCCGTCCTCATGCAGCCGCCTGGCGATATGAAGACCAATCCGGCGGCTGGTGCCGGTAACCAGAACCTTTTTTTGCAACGACTTATCCTCTCAATGACTGATTCAATAACGATAGCTGCGGATGACCCGCAGGCGCAAGACTATAGTGACCAGCTCAGACAGCAGATTGCTGCAAGGATTAAGCAGCAGGGTGGTTGGCTCAGTTTCGCTGATTATATGCATGACTGCCTCTATCGCCCGGGGCTGGGTTATTACAGTGCCGGCAGTCACAAGCTGGGCGCAGGGGGAGACTTTACCACGGCACCGGAACTCACCCCTCTATTCGGCCGGGCTCTCGCTTTTCATATTGCTGATGTCGGGCGCCAGCTCAGGCGGTTCGATGTGCTCGAGTTTGGTGCCGGTAGCGGCAAGCTCATCATTGATGTGCTGCTACAGCTGGATACGTTGAATTGTCTGCCGGATCATTATTTCATCCTGGAAACCAGCGCTGATCTTCAACAGCGACAAAAAGCCGTGATCAAAGCACAGATACCCGCCCTGGCAGATCGTGTCGTCTGGCTGAAAGACTTACCCAGCGACTTTCAGGGCGTGGTGATCGCCAATGAAGTCTGTGATGCCATGCCCGTTCACCTGCTGACATTCACTGAAGATAATGTTGAAGAGCAGGGCATCGCCCTCAGCCAGGAAGAGTTCACCTGGCAAAGCAGAGCGGTTGACGATCCGCGACTGCTAGAAAGCGCAACAGAAATCCGCCAGCAGATAGGTGACCAGGTTTATCGGACCGAGGTGAACCTGTTCGCCAGAGACTGGCTGCTGAGCGTCGCTGACCGCCTGTCTCAGGGTGCGATATTCATTATCGACTATGGCTACCCGTTTGCCGAGTATTACCGCCCGGACCGTACTCAGGGCACGCTGCGCTGTTATTACCGCCAGAAGGCGCATGACGATCCTTTCGTGCTCCCCGGCCTGCAGGATATTACCGCCCATGTTGATTTTACTGCCCTGGCTGAACAGGCGCTTTCATCTGGTCTTGATGTTGCAGGTTTTCATGAGCAGAGTGACTTTCTGCTCGCTGGTGATATCACGCTACTGGCCGCACAGCTGGAACAGGAGTCCAATCCTGTCGACTGGCTTAAGCACAGCGCTGCACTCAAGCAACTCCTGATGCCCGGCGCCATGGGCCATCAATTCAAAGTGCTGTCACTATGCCGTGACCTCGATTTACTGCCGCGCCTCCAGAGACAGGACCGGCGTTATCAGCTCTGAAACAAAAAAGGCGCCCTGAGGCGCCTTTTTCTGCTTTGAGTACGGATTACTCCGACTTCATTGCATCCAGCTCTTTTTGCAGCTTGTCGAGCTGGTCGCTCATCTCGAACAGGACTTCCTTGATATTCGCCATATCTTCACGCAGGTTGCTGGTTTCCTGCTTGTTGCGGGCGATATCTTCACGTAGCTCGGGACTCAACGTACCGTCCTGGGTGCTGGCTTCACGTTCTGCCATGGTAGCCAGTACAGTCGGGATATCAATCACGATCCAGTCGGTACGCTCTTCACCGGTTTCCGGATCAGTATAGTAGGACTGGCCATTATCCAGTGCCACACGGACGTCAGGTTCGGAGTCCGTACGGCGGGTACCGGGACGCAGCGGATTCACACGACGGTCGATTTCCTGACCGGTGTAGGGGTCCTTATCCAGATATTCTTCACGCACTTTGCCGAAGATGATGTTCAGACGGCCACCGCTGTAGAAGACACGACCGGTGTTGGTTTGTTTTTCCTTGGCCAGCGCACCCTGATGCGCCCCGATAGTCACGAAGGTGACGTCTTCATTGGTTTCGGCACGAGCCAGACCGGATGACAAACCGGAGCTCAGAATCTGTAATTCGAACGGCGAGAACAGCGGCGCCTGGCGCTCGTTAAACAGCACGGTTTCGGTCACATAGAGTGATTCCAGCACAGTGCGCATATTGGCCGAGGAAATAGAAAACGGATGATCATTGGCGACACCCGCAACATCACGCTCGACGACTTTCACATACTGCAAACCGGCTTCAAATACGGTTTTGCCTTCTGCCGTAATCTCGGGCTCATCTTTTTTGAGCGGGTTACCACAGCCGCTCAACCCCAGGCTGAGCATGACGACCGTCGCAATCGTCGCACTGTACTTAAGAATGCCTCGCATAAGATTGTTCCTCTTTTAATTAATCTGGTTGTCAGGCAGGGCGCCTGACTTCCGCTTTCTGTTCCCTGCACAACAAAGCTTGCACTGATTCGCGCGGATCGTAACCCTCAAACAGAATTTTGCATACCTGTTCGACGATGGGCATTTCCACACCAACCTGCTTCGCCCGCAGTAATACTTCACGGGCAGCATGCATGCCTTCAACGGTTTTGCCAACCTGTTTCACTGCTTCATCGACTTTCAAACCGCTTCCCAGCGCCAAGCCAAGCTGGCGATTGCGGCTCTGGTTATCGGTACAGGTCAGAATCACATCACCAATACCGGCCAGGCCAAACAGGGTTTCGGATTCGGCACCCATTGCCGCAGCGAACCGCCAAATCTCCGCCATACCGCGGGTAATCAGCGCAGCCCTGGCATTCGCACCGAATCCCAGACCATCGGAGATACCAGCGGCGATAGCCAGCACATTCTTGACGGTGCCACCGATTTGCACACCGATGATATCGTGCGTGGTGTAAATACGTAATGTCTGCGAATGCAGCAACGCCACCAATGCATCGGCAAAAGCCTGGTTCGGTGAAGCCACTGTCACCGCCGTGGGCAGGTTGGCAGCGACTTCCGCGGCAAAAGACGGGCCGGAGATCACCGCCAGCGGGTGAGAATCACCCAGCACTTCATGTGCTGCATCATGCAAAAACTGCCCGTCATCCACGGTCAGGCCTTTGGTGGCCCAGCTCACAGGAACGCCCGGTTGTAATAACGGCTTGATTGTCCGCAGTGTGTCGACAAACGACTTGCTGGGCACCGAAATCAACACATGTCGGGCTTCTCGCACTGCGCTTTCCAGATCCGCAGTCAGGCTCAGCGGTTCAGGAAAGCGGATATCCGGCAGGTAACGCGCATTGCTACGACTGGCCTGCATTGCCCGAAGCTGCTCCTGATCACGGGCCCAGAGGCGAACCTCATGGCCTTTGCGGGCAATGGCAATGGCCAGTGCCGTTCCCCAGGCACCGGCACCGATAACTAAAGTCGGTAAAAGCTTTTCAGCCACGTGCCGTCCTGTTATCAGTGGGTCGCTTCAGACTGCGCCTGTTTAGCCGCTTGCTGGGCTCTTTCTTTATTGTGCAGATACATGGCATCGAAGTTAACCGGCGCCAGTACCAGTTGCGGGAAGCCACCTTTGGTGACCAGATCAGAGACCACTTCACGCACGAACGGGAACAACGTGTTCGGGCAGTAGCTGCCCAGCAGCGGGCCCATTTCTTCGTTGCTGTAACCGGTCAGGGTGAAGATACCCGCCTGTTTCACTTCCACCAGGAAAGCCACCTTGTCATCCACCTTAGCGGTGACCATCACGGTCAGGATGACTTCATGGTTATCATCATCGATCCGTTTATAGTCATTACCCAGTTGTAAATCGAGCTTGGGACGCCACTCATCACGGAAGATATCCGGTGAGTTAGGCGACTCGAACGAGACATCTTTGGTGTAAATCTTCTGGATGACAAAGCGTGGTTTTTGCTGCTCTTCACCCGTTGCTGTTGCATTTTCTTCAGCCATCTTTCTTCCTTCTCTACGATTGTGCCAGGAGACTATCCAGCTTGTTGGCACGATCAATCGCCAACAGGTCGGTGTAGCCGCCTATAGCTTTATTATTAATAAAAATCTGGGGCACGGTGCGCTGCCGGCTTTTTTTCATCATTTCCTCGCGACGGGACGGATCCAGATCAACGCGGATTTCTTCATAATCAACGCCTTTGCGATCAAGCAACTGCTTGGCCATAACGCAATAAGGACAATGAGCGGAAGAGTAAACGATTACATTAGCCACAATAACACCCTGCTTATGTTCGGATTAACTGAACAGCGGTAGCTTGGCCTCTTTCCAGGCATGCAGGCCGCCGGATAAAACATAGACTTGTTCAAAGCCCTGACGACGCAGTTGCTTGACCGCACTGCGTGAACGCTGACCGCTGGCACAGACAATCACCACCGGTTGCGCTTTATTTTTCAGCTCACCGGCCTTATCGGCCAGCTCAGCCAGGGGCAGGTTGATGGAGTCAGCAATGTGTTCTTTCTCAAACTCCGCCTTATCGCGGACATCAACAAAAGCGCCTTTGTGCTGATTGACCAGACGCACGGCCTGATTCGGCCCCAGCATCTGCAGGCCACTCAACTTGCGGTTTATCGAATCGGAAAATACCAGCCAGGCCAGCACCACAAAGGCGGTCACCAGAATCCAGTGATTAACAATAAACTCACCCAAGTTTTCCATTTTACCCCTACTTAGTACGCTGAATTAATGTTGCTTTGCCGAGCAGAACACATCACGCATCATCTCAATCAGACGCAGCGTGCGTTCATCATTGACCCGGTAATAAATGCGGTTGGCATCACGGCGTGAAGCCAGTATTTCCTTGTCCCGCAGCTTGGCCAGATGCTGCGATACATTACTCTGTGTGGTGCCCACACAGTCGACAATATCCTGCACCGACAGCTCTTTCTCACCTACCGCGCACAAAATCTTCAATCGCAGGGGGTGCGACATGGCTTTGAGCGCAAATGCTGCCCGTTCGATATCGTTGTCGAGCGCGATGAGGTCGAGGTTTCCGGCTTGTGCCACGATTTTTTCCGCTGTTACCTGTGACTGTATTTCATCACAAAAGCCCATATAATACACGGCTGCTACGTCGAATAATATATAAAGACACAGGTCAGCCGTGAGAGAGCCCGACCACACATCGTTTCAAGGATTTTTTCAATGACACGCAAACACCGACCATTAGCGCTTATCATTATGGATGGCTGGGGCTACAGCGAAGACCCTGACAACAATGCGATTCTGGCCGCCAATACACCGGTCTGGGATCAGTTGTGGCAGGATTATCCCCACACTTTGATTAATGCATCCGGTCAGGGGGTTGGACTACCTGGTGATCAGATGGGTAACTCCGAAGTCGGCCATCTCAACCTGGGTGCTGGCCGGGTGGTTTATCAGGAGTTTACCCGCATCAGCAAAGCCATCGAGGATGGGGCTTTTTTCCAGAATCCGGTGTTGACCGCCGGCGTGGATAAAGCCATTGAGCATGACAAAGCCGTGCATATCTTCGGGCTGCTCTCCGACGGTGGTGTTCACAGTCATGAAGAACACATCCACGCGATGGTCAAACTGGCCGTTGACCGTGGTGCCCGCCACGTCTATGTCCATGCCTTCCTGGATGGTCGGGATACGGCACCCAAAAGTGCGCAGGCGTCCATCGATAAACTCGAAGCTGTGTTTGCCGAGCAGGGCCGGGGGCGTCTCGCCAGCATGATTGGCCGCTATTATGCGATGGATCGTGACAAGCGCTGGAACCGGGTAGAAGCCGCTTACCGCCTGATCGCCGAGGGTGAGGCTGAGTTTCAGGCGGACAACGCCACGCAGGCCCTGGAAATGGCCTACGCCCGCGAGGAAACCGATGAGTTTGTCAAAGCCACCACCATTGGTGAACCGGTCCGGATTGAAGATGGCGACAGTATCGTTTTCATGAATTTCCGCGCTGACCGTGCCCGCGAAATCACCGAGTGTTTTATCAAACCCGACTTTGACGGTTTTATCCGTCCGCGCGAGATCAAGCTGGCTGAATACGTCACGCTGACCGAATACAAAAAAGACTACAGCTCACCGATTGCCTTCCCCAACGAGAAGATGAAAAACATCCTGGGGGCCTACCTGTCTTCGCTGGGACTCAAGCAACTGCGTATCGCCGAGACTGAAAAGTACGCCCACGTGACTTTTTTCTTCAACGGCGGCCTGGAAAATCCCTTCGAAGGGGAAGATCGGATTCTGGTTCCGTCACCCAAGGTCGATACCTATGACCAGCAGCCGGAAATGAGTGCGCCAGAAGTCGCTAACAAATTGGCTGAAGCGATCCACTCGGAAAAATACGACGTGATCATCTGCAATTTCGCCAATGCTGACATGGTCGGCCACACGGGGAATTTCGATGCCGCTGTCAAGGCGGTGGAAGCCCTGGACCAATGTCTGGGTACCGTCTGGCGCGCATTGAAATCGGTGGGGGGTGAGATGATCGTGACCGCCGATCATGGCAACGCTGAACGCATGGTCAACCACGAAACCGGACAAGCGCACACGGCACACACCAACAACGTGGTACCGCTACTGTTTGCCGGGCGCAAAGCGATTTGTCATGAAAATGGCACCTTATCGGATATCGCTCCGACCATGCTGTCATTGATGGACCTGCCAATACCGGAAGAGATGAGTAAGCATCTGTTGATCGAGGAAAAATCCTGAAGCCTGTGGTGTTGAAACGATTCGCGCCCCTCTGTTTTCTGCTGTTACTCTCTAGCGGCCTGCAAGCTGATGGAGAGTCAGCACAGCGACTGGATACGGTCCGTGATGAAATAGAAGATCTCAGCGCCGACCTGAGCCAGAAAAAAGCCAGTCGCGAGGAGATGTATGAGCAGCTCGAGGCGCAGAGCAAAAAAGTCTCTGAACTCAATCGTGAACTGCGCTCGCTGGAGCAGCAGATCAACGAAAAGAAACAGACTTTGTCCCAACTGCGGGAGGTTGCCGGTATCAAGGAAGCGGAACAGAATCAGCAACTGGATGCGCTTTATGAGCAGATGCGAGCCGCCTATATCAATGCCGAACCCAGTTATCTGGAAATGTTGCTTAACCAGCAGGATATTGCGACCCTCAGCCGGGGCAACACCTACTTTCGATATTTTCATGAAGCGCGCAAAGCACAGCTGGAATCAATCAATCAACTGCTGACAGAGCTTAATCAGGAGCAAAAAGACATTTTACTGGCCCAGCAATCGCTTGAAGTTAGCAGAGAAGAGCAAATACAGAAGCAGCAGGCGCTATTACAGGAAACTCAGAAACGCAAAGCAACGCTGGCTGCGCTGGACAAGTCAATCTCCGGACAGGACGCCAAACTAGCCGCGCTGAAACAAGAAGAACAGAACCTGCAGGCGCTGCTGGATCGATTGGCGCGGGAGCGTGAACAGCGAATCGCCCGCGAGCAAGCGGCGCAGGAAAAAGCCGCCCGGGAAAAAGCCCAACATCAGCAGCCAGAGACAGCGCCGGCAGAAACCAAATCCGCAGCGATTGCGCCACCACCGAAACCAAACACACCGTTTTCACGTCTGACTGGTAAATTGCACTGGCCGGTCAGCGGAAAACTGCTGGCACGCTATGGTAGCCCCAGAAATCTTGGTAAACTCAAGTGGCAAGGTATCGTGATCGATTCCCCCACCGGCAATGATGTCAGAGCCACAGCCGCAGGTCGCGTGGTCTTTGCCGACTGGTTACGGGGATTCGGCTTGCTGATCATCGTCGATCACGGTGAACAATACATGACGCTCTACGGCAACAATGAGACTTTACTGAAACAAGCCGGTGATACAGTTCAGGCAGGTGAAGTGATTGCCCAGTCAGGCGAACAGGGAATTCGCGGTCTGACAGGACTTTATTTTGAAATTCGCCACCGCGGCGCGCCCACCAACCCGATAAAATGGTTGGCAAGGCAGGGCTGAAGTGGGCTAACAACGAAGGAAACGATATGAGCTTTTTTAAACGCGATTTCGGATTGATTACGACTGGCATTATTCTGGGGGCAACCCTGGTATTCGGCCAGATGGTCTTTGCCGAGCGTGAGTCAGTGCAGCCGGATCTGCCACTGGAAGACCTGCGGACCTTTTCTGAAATCTTTGGTCGCATTAAAAGCAGCTATGTCGAGCCGGTAGAAGATAAACAATTACTGGAAAATGCCATCCGTGGCATGCTTTCCGGGCTTGATCCTCATTCCACTTATCTGAATCTGGATGAATTCCAGGAGTTACGCGAAGGTACCTCCGGCGAGTTCGGTGGCCTGGGTATCGAAGTCAGCATGGAAGACGGCTTTGTCAAAGTGGTTGCACCGATTGATGACACGCCGGCAGCTGAAGCCGGTATTCAGGCGGGGGACCTGATCATTCGCCTGGATGAAACCCCAGTGAAAGGGATGAACCTCAATGAGGCTGTCGATATTATGCGCGGCGAGCCAGGATCGAAGTTAACACTCACTATCATCCGGGAAGGCGCAGACAAACCACTGAAAGTAGAACTAACCCGTGCCATTATCAAGGTCGAGAGCGTTAAGAAGAAAATGCTGGAACCGGGTTACGGTTACATTCGTGTCACCACCTTCCAGTCACGCACCGGTGCCAGCCTGCGCGAGGCCGTGAGCGAACTGAAGAAAGAGAGTGATGGCAAACTCAACGGCCTGGTGCTGGACCTTCGGAACAATCCGGGCGGTGTGCTGGAGGCCGCTGTCGACGTCTCCGATGCTTTCCTCGATAAAGGGCTGATCGTTTACACCGATGGTCGCATCGCTGACTCGGATCAGAAATTCCACGCCACACCCGACGACCTGCTCAAAGGCGCTCCGGTTATCGTACTGGTCAATGGCGGTTCAGCCTCGGCCTCCGAGATTGTGGCCGGTGCCCTGCAGGATCACAAACGCGCTATCGTGCTGGGTGGCAAAACCTTTGGTAAAGGCTCAGTCCAGACTGTGATGCCGTTAACCAATGACACCGCGGTGAAAATGACCACAGCCCGCTATTACACACCTTCAGGCCGGTCTATTCAGGCTGAAGGCATCGTACCGGATATCGAAATCAGTGGTATCCGGGTCGCTTCCGTTGATGAAAATGAGTTCACACCGCTACGTGAACGTGACCTCGCACATCATTTGGAAAATGGCGAAGAGAAAGAAGCCGCTGACAGTCAAAACCAGGAAGCCACCGATGAAGAGTCTGTGACACCTGAGACTATTGACTCCGCTGTCGAGGACAAGGAAACAAAAGAACAGCCTCTGGAAGTCAGTGATTATGTGCTGTCACAAGCGCTGAACTTGCTGAAAGGCATGACCATCCTTAGCAAATAGGTATAAGTGATATGGCCAGTGTATTAATTCCCCTGGCAGAAGGTTGTGAGGAGCTGGAAGCGGTCACAATGATCGACCTCCTCAGGCGCGCCGGCATCACTGTGACCACGGCCAGCCTGGGCCATCAGACACAGCTGACCGCGAGCCATCAGGTCGGCCTGGTTGCTGATACGCTGCTGGATACGGTACTTGATGATGACTTCGATATGATACTGTTACCCGGCGGTCAGCCGGGCACGGATCATCTCAACAACGATCATCGTGTCCATGCGCTTATCAAGCGCCTGCAGCAGGACAATCGATACCTCGCCGCAATCTGTGCGGCCCCTATGGTGCTGGCCAGTGCCGGTGTGCTGGAGGGTAAACGCGCCACCAGTTACCCGGGCGCACTGGACCAATCTCAATGGCCGACCATTGAGATTGGTGACGATCCGGTTGTTATTGACGGTAAGATCCTGACTTCTAGAGGGCCGGGCACTGCTATGGACTTCGCGCTCACCATCATCGAACTGCTCTCTTCCAGAACCACTCGTGACCAGGTCGAAACCAGCCTGGTCCGTCCTTGAGGACAGCGTATGTCACTGACTGCCTCTGATTTGTCTATCCTCCTGGTTGAGCCGTCTTCGATGCAGCTCAAGCTCATCATGCGTCATCTACAGCAGGAAGGCATCAACAAAATTGATGGCGTCAGCAATGGCGAGGAAGCGCTTGCTCATATCGGCCAGTACCCGCCGGATTTGGTTATTTCCGCAATGTATCTTCCGGATATGACTGCTGATGAACTGATCAACAGCGTACAGGCGATAGATACTAATATCGCTTTCATGCTGATTTCCAGCGAGACGGGCCATCAGGCACTGGAACCGATACGACAGGCCGGCGTCATGGCCATTTTGCCCAAGCCCTTTGATTCCAGAGATTTGCGTCGTGCGATTCGCGCCACGCTGGATGTGATTGACCCCAGTGAAATTGAACTGGAAAGCTATGATGTCAGCGAGCTGAGTATTCTGCTGGTTGATGATAGTTTTACTTCCCGCAATCATCTCTCCCGCGTTTTGGGCAGTATGGGTATTGAACACATCGATCTGGCAGAAAACGGCCGTGAGGCGGTTAATCTGCTCAGCAGCCACCGCTATGATCTGGTGGTGACCGATCTCAACATGCCGGAAATGGACGGCCATGAACTGACACGCTATATCCGCGATGAAATGGGTGATGTGGTGCTGCCGATATTAATGGCAACCACTGAAAACAATCAGGCCCGCCTGGGCAACGTTCAGCAGGCCGGCGTGTCAGCTATCCTGGACAAACCCTTTGAACCCCAAACCATACGCGAAATGCTGTTTCGTGTATTGGATGCCTGATCAGCCCGCCGGCAACGCTTTTTGCTGGCCCAGCGCGACGAATTCCTGCATGTAAGGCACCGTTTCTTCGCCTTCCCGCATCGCCGCAAACAGGGTTTTCATCACACCTTTTTTACCCAGCCGGAGTGTCGTAACTGACAGACTGTCGAGATAATGCTTTGCCAGCCAATCTGGCAGAATCGTCACCCCCCGGTTCAGCGCCGCCATCTGAATCATAATATCCAGCGAAGCCATCGCTTTGTGTCGTGGGCTGATGCCTGCGGGCATCAGGAACTGCGTATAAACATCCAGGCGTTCATGAGGAACTGGAAAAGTAAGTAATAACTCACTGGATAAATCATGAGCTTCAACAGACTCATTGTTTGCCAGTGAATGATCTTTGGCCACCAGCAAGACCAACTCGTAATCAAATAACGGCGCATAGACCACGCCCTGCTGATTGACCTGGTCGGGTGTGACCAGCAAATCAATATGGTAATTGAGCAAGCCCTGCAGGCCGGAAAACTGAAACTTGTGAACAATATCGACATCCATTTTCGGCATCATCACTAGGTAATCTGCCAGCACCCCTTTGAGCCATTCATAACACGGGTGACATTCAACACCCAGCCTTAAAATTCCCTGCTTGCCATCGGCAAAAGCCTGCAGGGTATTTTCAGTCTGCTCCAGCACCGGCAATACCTGACCGGCTACGCGCAGTAAGAGCTCGCCAGCCTGGGTCAGACGCAACTTTCGCCCCTGCCGCTCCCACAGGCTCACTTCCAGCTTCTGCTCCAGATAGCGCATCTGGTGGGAGAGGGCGGGCTGAGTCACAAATAAGGCATTGGCAGCAGCGGTCAGACTGCCATGTTCGGCTAAAGCCTGAATAATCCTGAGATGGCTACGCTCAATCATCTATTAGTTAACCTCATGGTTAAGGTAAAAAATATCATTATTCCTCATTTCACTCTGTCCTTACAATGACCGCCACCTGTAAAAAAAAAGGACAATCAATGATTACTACGCATAACCTCGGCTTCCCGAGAATCGGCAAACGCCGTGAACTGAAATTTGCGCTGGAACAATACTGGCACGGTGAATCCACACTCCAGGAACTGGAACAGACCGCCGCGGAGCTGCGGGAGAAGCACTGGCAGTATCAGCAGAAACTCGACTGGCTGCCGGTTGGCGATTTTTCACTCTACGATCATGTACTCGATACCAGTCTGCTGGTCGGAAATCTGCCCCAGCGGACCGACAGCAGCCTGGCTGAAAGCGATCAATACTTTCAAGCCGCACGCGGACAATCATCGAAAGCGTTGAAACAGACGCCAATTGCCGCTGCTGAAATGACCAAATGGTTTGATACCAACTATCACTATCTGGTCCCCGAGTTCAACGCGGATACCCAGTTTGAGCTTAATGCTGATCGGCTGCTGGCTCAGCTTGCAGAAGCCCGCCAGCAGGCTTATCAGGCTAAACCGGTCTTACTGGGTCCGGTCAGCTATTTGTGGCTGGGCAAAACCAAGGATGACAGCAACAAGCTCGATCTGCTGAACGAGTTATTGCCGGTGTACGAGCAGTGTTTGATCAAGCTGGTTGAAGCTGGGGCGGACTGGGTACAGATTGACGAGCCGGTACTGGCAACGGAACTGGATCAGGACTGGCAACACGCCCTGACCCAGGCTTATTTTGCTCTCAATAAAACACCGGCACGACTACTGCTGACAACCTATTTTGCACCACTGCGTGAGAATCTTAATCTGGCCTGTGAGTTACCCACTGCCGGCTTGCATATCGATGCCGTCAACGCCCGGGATGAAGTGCTCAAAGTGATTGACTGGCTGCCGGCCCACAAGACTTTATCGCTGGGTATTATTAATGGCCGCAATATCTGGAAAAGCGACCTGAACAGTCTGCTGGACTGGCTGGAACCGCTGTATCAGCGTCTCGGTGATCGTCTGTGGCTGGCACCGTCCTGCTCTTTGTTGCATGTACCGGTCGATCTGGAACAGGAAACTGAACTTGATAGTGACATCAAAAACTGGCTCGCTTTTGCCGTACAAAAGCTGGATGAACTGAACCTGTTGGCACTGGCACTCAATCATGGCCGTGAAAGTGTCGAGTCAGAACTGGCGGATAATGCCCGTGCCATTGAAACCCGCAGGGAATCAAGCAAAGTTCATAAAACAGCCGTTCAGCACCGCCTGCAATCTGTATCCGGGACATGGGGTAAGCGAAGCAGTAGCTACGCGGAACGCAGCCAGGTACAACGCCGCAAACACCCTTTGCCGCTGTTCCCGACCACGACGATTGGCTCATTTCCGCAAACGCCTGCTATTCGTCAGAGTCGTCTGCAATATCGTCGCGGAGCACTTGACGAACTGAGTTATCAACGCGATATGCAGCAGCAGATTAAATATGCCATCACTGAGCAGGAAAAGATCGGTCTTGATGTGCTGGTGCATGGCGAAGCTGAGCGTAATGACATGGTCGAATATTTCGGTGAGCAGCTTGATGGCTATGCCTTCACCCGTTTCGGTTGGGTGCAGTCCTACGGCTCACGCTGTGTTAAACCCCCCATTATTTTTGGTGATATTGAGCGCCCTAAAGCCATGACTGTTGACTGGATCGCCTATGCCCAGTCGCTGACGGATAAACCGGTCAAGGGCATGCTGACCGGACCGGTTACCATGCTCAACTGGTCTTTTGTCCGCGATGATCAGCCGAGAGCTGACACCTGCTTACAACTAGCACTGGCTATACGTGATGAAGTGCTGGATCTGGAACAGCAAGGCGTCAGTATCATTCAGATCGATGAGGCCGCACTGCGTGAAGGCCTGCCGTTGAGACGATCCGATTGGCAGCATTATCTGGACTGGGCAGTGAATTGTTTCCGCATCACCGCCAACGGGGTCAGGGATGAAACGCAGATCCATACCCATATGTGTTATTCCGAGTTCAATGACATTATCGAATCCATTGCGACCATGGATGCTGATGTGATTACCATCGAGACCTCGCGTTCCGATATGAAACTGCTGGATGTTTTTAATGCCTTCGATTACCCCAATGAAATCGGTCCCGGCGTTTATGATATTCACAGCCCCAATATTCCCGCCGTGGCACAGATTCGCCATTTAATGGAAAAGGCCGCAGAACGCATTCCACCAGAGCGTCTCTGGATCAATCCTGACTGTGGGCTGAAAACCCGTCAGTGGAGTGAGGTGAAGCCAGCATTGGCCGCAATGGTGCAGGCAGCTGGTGAGCTCCGCCAGGAGGCTGCCGCCTGAAGATTTCCTCTCAGCAAGCCGGGCAGGGAGGCCCGGCCACTGCTGCTAATGAGACCACTTTGCCGGTAACTTGGCCAACAGATAGTCATAAAATGCATTGACTTTGGGAGTACGAGCGTAGCGGTCGGTGATACAGAAATAAAACTCCAGCGGTTCGGCCTCTACCTCAACTTTGGGCCCCTGTTCGAACAGGGCGATTAAGTCGCCTTTCTCCAGATAAGGGGCTGCAACAAAAGCAGCCAGTCTTGCGATGCCGCCGCCTCTGACAGCCATCCTGGCCAGCGTATCAATATCATCGCTGATCATGGCGACCTTAACCTCGGGTTCGTAACGTTGTTGGTCACGGATAAAAACCCAGCGGAACAGTCGACCGTCGACAGGCACCCTGAACATCAGGCAATCATGATGCAATAGCGCCTGTGGCGTGATCGGATAACCGGCTCTGGCAAGGTACTCCGGCGACGCACAGAACAGTAACGGAACTGTTGCCAGCTTTCTGGCCACCATGCCCTCATCCAACTGCTGACGAATGCGGATACTGACATCTACGCCCTCACTGATATGGTCGGTTCTGCGATCCGTAGCAATCAATTCCAGGCTTATTTGTGGATAAATGCGCTGAAAATCGGCCAGCATCGGTGCCAGCACATGACGGGCAAATGCGGCGGAGCAGGCTATCTTCAACTTGCCGCCAACTTCGTCCTTATGTGCCGTTATCGCCTGTTCAGCCAGTTCCAGCTCCTGCATCACGCCTTTTACCCGCTGATAATAAATTTCACCGGCATCAGTCAACGCCAGTTTGCGTGTGGTTCTTGTCAGCAAACGCGTGGCCAGTTGCTTCTCCAGACGCGCGATATTCTGGCTCGTGGCAGCCGCACTCACGCCAAGCACCCGGGCAGCGGCAGCAATACTCCCCAGTTCAACAGCCCGGACAAAACTTTCAATCCCCCGCAAATTTTCCATAAGCCAAACCCAATAAAAAAATCATTATTAATTAAGTTTAACTTAACAGTCTAAATAGTTTCAGCCCACTAGTCTGCGGCCAGACAGCCCCTTAGACTGACCAATATGAATTAACGGGAGAGAGACCAATGCAAAAGCGCGGAGTCGCGGTCAGAAAAAAACTACCGGTCAGATTGACGCCAGTGGTGTTTGCCTTCTACATGTCGGCGATTATGGCTGCATTGATGTCGCTGATTATCACTGCGGTAAATCAGGGATTTGATGACCACTACCTGTTAAATGCTATCCATGCCTACCAGATTGCGATGCCGTCGGCGTTTCTCTGTGTGATGATGGTTCGGCCCCTGGTGATGAAACTGGTCGCACGTACTGTCGCAGAGATCTAGTGTTTAACAGGCAAGGCCGTATTGCTGCAGTCGCTGTTGAATTGCCTGAGCGTGCGCTGCCTGCAACCGGGATGTGCGTTGACGACGATCACAAAGCGCACTTCGAAAACCCAGATAATCGGCATCCAACGGTTCCAGGATATCGATATCCTCGATTGCCAATGCGCCTGCCAGACCACAAAGCAGATCATGCTGATGCGCCAGCTCGATAAACTGGCTCAGCTCAGTTTCATTCCAGTGATCCAGCAATCGCTGGCCGTTCTTAGTGGCGGTATCGACCATGACGCCACTGAATCCGGCCTGCTTGATGAGACTGACCAACGATAAGTCGCAGGTCTGATCAGCAAACATCACTGCAATAACAGGTGTATCCAACGCAGAGAAGGTTCTGTTTAAAGCCTGTAGGCAGGACACCAGCGCCGGAGCAGCAAACAGCCCGACCTTAACGTAATCGACGCCGGAAGCGGCCATCGCCACTACCGCTTCAGCTATTACCGCTGGTTTCATGACAAGATCGCCCACCGTAGCGCTGGTCTGACAACGTCCAGCCACCCAGTCATTGACTGATTGCACGACAGCCACGGGCAGGGCACCCAGCGCACCCTGGGCCGGATCTTTCAGATCCAGGATATCGGGCAAAGTCTGCTCCAGCGCTTTTGCTTCATCGAGCGATTGCACGCTCGCCAGCCATTTAGTCATGTTGTATCTCAATGCCTGTTTGTTCAATTTTGTCCATCAGCCAGCCCCAGGCTTCCCATTCCCGGTCACCGGCGGTTTTCTTCATCGCAATCTGTAAATAGCCGATCTCTTCACGGATTTTATTCTCCGGCAGCATCCCTAAACGACTGACCAGGATCGCTGCTTCAACCACCGCACTCTGCGCCCGGTTAAAGCCACGAAAGGGGGCATGGTTCTCTTCTGCCCGCACCTCACCATAGAAACAGGCCCTGGGATCACCATCATCAAACCCCGTCATTTCCAGTTCGCTATGCGCCAATGCCTGCTCAAGATAGGCGCCCTCAATCCGGCTACAGGGCAGGGTGGGCCAGTCACGTCGGCCGGTCAAGGCACCGGCAAAGACTCTGACATCGTCGATAAAATTAATCGTGCATTGCCGATGACGCTTCAAATTATCGTAGGTTGATGAGGGCTTAAAAGGTTTAACAAGAAAGTAACCATTTACTTCACTTATTCCCATCGGTGCCGAATGCGGTGTGCCTGACGCATCCAGGGTTGTCACAATGACCTCATGAATCCGACTTGTCAGCCGTGCCACAGGCGCGCTCCTTCTTTTTCTTGGGTTTCTCTGCCGTGCCACAGGCCCGTTGTTTTTTCTGGTCCGGCTTGTCCGCTGTCCCGCAGGCGCGATCTTTATTGCGCTTCTTCATGGTCGTGCCTTCTTCTTTCTGCCGGGTCAGGTCCTCTTCCGCCTGTTCGACGGCACAGCCCCACTGCAAATCTTCATCCTGGGTATAGCGTTTCCCCAGCTGCCATGCCACCTCTGCTCTTGCCAGTTCGACCCCCAGATAGAAAGCATGGCCCGGATCGTTTTCCACCTGCAAATGCGGATAAAACTCAAACGGGTCGGTATCCTGCAGCAAACCATCTCGGTTGAACATAAAAATGCCTTCCCGCGCTACTTTGATGCGGTAGTTGGGATCCTTTATGCTCTGTGCCAGTTCGTGAATTTCCTCGGCAGTATCTGTGAAAGGTCGGCGTTCATGCGCAACCAATAAATCCGACGTGAAATCCCGTGGCAGGCTATTGTCATCTTTGGCTGCAAACATCATTCGTCTGGCAACATCGGCTTCTCTTATCGCTCGCCTCGCATGCGAACTGACCTCGGTCGCCAGCACACAATTGACATTCAACTCAGAAATAATCCCGAATAGCATCGCATTGATGCCGCTGGTATCTGCATCGGTCAGTTCAGTCAGGTTGCCCACCCCCATCATGATGGGGGCATCCGGATATTTCTGCCGCAACTGATGATAGCGAACAATAGAAGCGGTCAGACCAAAATGAATCGGGTCCAGAATGGGATCTGCAATCCACGGTTTACCGATCTTATCCATCGCTTCCATTGCCCGTTCCAACGACGCCAGCGATCCGGGTTCCGCCGGCACCAGGATCGGCACGGCATCGGTTTCCTTGGCCAGGTCGATAGTTTCTTCGGTAAGGCTCAGTAGAAAGTCGGCGCCAGCCATGGCTGCCCGCTGCAAATCAGGCAATGAAAGTGAGTCTACACTTACCTTAAAACCCTGTTCATGAAGGGCTTGAATCGCTTCTTCCAGATGAGGAAAGCGCTCTTGTGGCAAACAACCGATATCAATCACATCCGCGCCGTTACTGCGATAATAATGCGCTCGCGCCAGCAGACTCTCGATGCTCCGCTCCGGTGCATCGACAATCTCAGCAAAAATATTCACTGAGTAACGACTGAGGTCGGGTTGTTTGCGGGCTTTACCGAAATGCAGCGGCAGATCCTTGATCTCTTCGGGCCCACGGGTTACTTTGATACCCAATTCCTGACTTAACACCTCCAGATCACCGCGGCAACGACCGGGAACAATAATTTCGTCATACCCCTGATAATCTTCCGGTTTGAGACGTCTGGCAATCATTTTATCCGTCATCAAGGCGGCCACAGACAAGCCGAGTTGATGCACTTCATAATCAAAAGGCAGAGGGGCCATTTCCTGCAGCACCTTATGCACACTGGGCGCTGCCAGTTTTCCGGTCAGAAACAGGATCCGGTCAGCCATTACCGGGCTCAGCCCACCTCAGCCAAGCGCTTTTTGATCGCCGCAGACAATTGCTCCGCCGTTTCCACTACGGTAGTGGCTTCAAACGTTTTCAGTTTCTCAGTATGCTCCAGATCAATCTTGCGTGGCCACAATCTGACCATGCGATCCGGTGCTGGTGTATCAACCTCAGGGATAGCATCACAAGCCAGAACGATACTGGGTATCCGGCATTTTCCTGCTTGTGCATAAATATTGGTGACCAATGTGTCCGACAGGCCCAAAACCATTTTTGCCACACTATTGGAGGTTGCCGGTGCTACCACCAGCGTATGGTAGTCCCCCCTGTAGAACAGGCCCACCGGCGGTGCACTGGCAGCACGATCCCTGTAGATTCGACCCTCAGGCACGATTTCTTTAGGTTCATGACCATACATCCGGATCACTTCCTCCCCGGCGCGGCTGTAAAACAGATCAACATCATCCAGTTGACGAACAATCTCAAGGCATTCTTCAAGATAATGTCCGGAACCGGTTACAGCCCAGGCCAGGCGTGGTTTTTCGGGCCTTGCTTGCATTTGTGGTCTCTAAAATTGATCAAGATCATTAATTTTGCCAGAGTCGGCCTCTGTAGTAAAAATAAGATAGTTTTTATGGGGTTTTTTACGTTAAAATCACATTTTAACTTGATGGACTGTTGATCTTTCCCGGCTCGATCCTGTGTTCGCTGACTATATAGCGCATTCCACCTCAGCCGATTGCCAGAGAGAACTGCTGTCCTCATACATCTGCGTCGGATTGGAGCCATAGCGAATGTCAAACCACATCCCCAAAATTGTCGTTGTCGGCGGCGGAGCAGGTGGCCTGGAGCTGGTCACCAAACTCGGCAAAAAACTGGGTAAAAAAGGAAAAGCTGAGGTCACGCTGGTAGACAGCACTCATACTCATATCTGGAAACCGCTTCTGCACGAAGTGGCAGCCGGCACATTGGATTCTCACGAGGATGAGATTGAATACCTGGGTCAGGCTAATTACAGTGGTTTTCGCTTCCGTCTCGGTCGTATGGATGGTCTGGATCGCAAAAACAAACAAATCTCCGTCGCCCCGACGCTCAACAGTGATGGTGTCGAGATCATTCCCCGTCGTAATTTCGATTATGACTATCTGATTGTCTCTGTCGGCAGCATTAGCCACGACTTCGGCATCAAAGGCGTGCGTGAACACTGTCTGTTCCTGGACACCACTAAACAGGCTGAAGTCTTTCAGAATAAATTACTCCAGACCTATCTGCGTGCACACACGCAGGGTAAGCCCCTGGATGACGGTCAGTTGAATATTGCTATCGTCGGCGCCGGCGCCACGGGTGTCGAACTGAGTGCACAGCTACATGAGGTGTCTCATTTACTGACTGCCTATGGCCTTGATGAAGTCAATCCACAGGATGTGAAAATCACTATCATTGAAGCGGCAGACCGTATTCTTTCCGGGTTACCCAAAAATATCTCTGATGCAACCTTGTCTGAGTTAAATAAACTGGGCGTCAACGTCATGGCCGGCGAACGCGTGGTGGAGGTCAATGACAAGGAAATCATTACTGAAAGCGGTAATGTGATTCCTGCAGCGATCAAAGTCTGGGCGGCGGGTATCAAGGCGCCTGAGTTCCTCAAGGACATTGATGGCCTTGAGACCAACTGGATGAATCAACTGGTTGTCAGACAAACGCTCCAGACCACGCTTGATGATGATATTTATGCGATTGGTGACTGCTGTGCCTGTAAGTGGCAGGGGCATGATGAAAATGTCCCACCCCGCGCTCAGGCTGCGCATCAGATGGCCTCTCACGTCTACAAATCGATACTTAACCGTCTCAAGGACAAACCACTGCCGGAATACGAATATCACGACTATGGTTCTCTAGTGTCTCTGGGCCGCTACAGCACGGTTGGGAATCTGATGGGTAATCTAAGCCGTGGCAGCATGATGATTGAGGGTTTTATGGCTCGGGTGATGTACCTGTCTCTCTACAAAATGCACCAGATGGCGCTTTTCGGTCCATTCCGTGTCGCGATGCTGTCTCTGTCACATCTTTTCAGACGCAGTGTGCATCCAAAAATCAAGCTGCACTGATTAATCTACGCTATCGCGAGAACAAGGCCCTTTTCAGGGCCTTTTTTGTACCTGATAGGCTAACTGGCTGCGTGATTGTAAAATGCCGCCTATGGGCTTGCTGGGTGCCCTGAAGAGACATCAGCCTGGGCTGTCATCTCTTTATATGCCAGCATGTCTGCCGTTGCACAGATAAACAAACAAAAAAAGCCCTGACTGATTAACAGCCAGGGCTTTATTCATTATGAGTTCGCGAAATTTAGATATCGAGGTTGGATACCTGCAAAGCATGCGTTTCAATGAATTCACGCCGCGGCTCAACATGATCTCCCATCAGGGTATTGAACGTTTCATCGGCAGCGATTGCATCATCAATTTTCACTTGCAGTAGGCGTCGTTTGCTCTTATCCATGGTGGTTTCCCAGAGCTGATCCGGATTCATTTCGCCCAGACCTTTGTAGCGCTGGACATGCTGACCACGACGCGCTTCAGCCAATAACCAGTTAACGGCTTGCGAGAAGTAATGAATATTCTCTGAGCGTTCGCCCCGTTCCACACGGGCACCATCACCAAACAAGCCATTGATTTTATTAGAGAAAGCGAGAATTTTCTGATACTCGGTGCTATCAAAGAATTCACCCGGCACATGAAAGTCAGTACTGATACCGTGGCGACTGAAACTAATGTTCACCATCGGCACCGGTTCGTCTTCCTGATTCTGAATGCTCAGTTTGTAATGGGTGCCGGTTGGCAGACCACGGTTCATCGCTGTTTCAATCGTCAAAAGCCAATCATCCATGGCAGGATCACCAAATGCAGGGATCTGCGGCTGATACACCAGTTGATCCAGGAAGGCTGGATAATAGTGGTTGGAAAGACGACCGATGATCGCATTAATGGTCTGGTACTCAGCCACCAATGCAGCCAGTGCATTACCCTCAATCGCAGTGGCATCGGCAGTCGGATAGAGTGCTGCGTTCTGCAACGCGACCTCGGTTAGATAACGCTCCATTTCTGCGTCATCTTTAACATAGCGTTCCTGTTTGCCTTTTTTGATCTTGTACAGTGGAGGCTGTGCAATATACACATGGCCACGTTCAATCAGTTCAGGCATTTGCCGATAAAAGAAAGTCAGCAGTAGAGTACGGATATGCGAGCCATCGACGTCAGCGTCAGTCATGATAATGATGTGATGATAACGCAGTTTCTCCGGGTCATATTCGTCGCGACCGATACCACAACCCAAGGCCGTGATCAGTGTGCCAACTTCAGCGGAACTGATCATTTTGTCGAAACGGGCACGCTCAACATTAAGGATTTTCCCTTTCAGTGGCAGAATCGCCTGGGTACGGCGGTCACGACCCTGCTTGGCACTGCCGCCCGCAGAATCACCCTCCACCAGAAACAGTTCTGACAATGCCGGGTCGCGTTCCTGACAATCCGCCAGTTTGCCTGGTAGTCCTGCAATATCCAGAACGCCTTTACGGCGAGTCAGCTCACGTGCTTTCCTGGCCGCATCACGAGCCCGGGCCGCATCGATCATTTTGTTGGCGATCAACTTGGCATCGGTCGGGTTTTCGATCAGAAAGTCGTGGAAGAACTCATTGACCAGTGACTCGACAATGGTCCGCACTTCAGAGGAAACCAGTTTGTCTTTAGTCTGAGAGCTAAATTTAGGGTCCGGCACTTTGACCGACAAGACTGCGGTTAAGCCTTCTCGGGCATCGTCACCACTGGTGGTCACTTTGGACTTCTTAGCCAGTCCTTCACTTTCAATATACTGATTCAGGGTACGGGTGAGGGCAGCACGGAACCCAGCGAGATGAGTCCCGCCATCGCGCTGTGGGATGTTATTGGTAAAGCAATAAATATTTTCCTGATAGGAATCGTTCCACTGCATTGACAGCTCAACAGTGACATCTTCGCGTACGCCATCAATCTTGATAATGTTGTCGTGGATCAGCGTTTTGTTTTTATTCAGATGTTCTACAAAAGCAGTGATGCCGCCCTCGTAGAAAAAGGTCTCTGTACGTTCATCCCGCTCATCCGTTAGTTTGATTCTTACCCCGGAGTTGAGGAAGGCAAGTTCACGGATACGCTTGGCCAGTATGTTGTAATCAAAGGTAACATTCGTGAAAGTTTCCTCACTTGGCCAGAATTGAATTCGGGTTCCTGTGATTGAAGTGTCTTCGACATCTTTAAGCGGCGAGTCTGGTACGCCGTGGGTGTAGGACTGTTTGTGAAGACGGCCGTTGCGATGGATCTCCATCGTCAATTTTTTGGAAAGCGCATTCACCACTGAGACACCTACACCATGCAGGCCGCCAGAGACTTTGTAGGAATTGTCATCGAATTTACCGCCAGCATGCAGGACGGTCATGATGACTTCTGCAGCAGAGACACCTTCCTCTTCGTGAATATCGACCGGGATACCACGTCCATTATCAATCACCGATACGGAGTCGTCGGGATGGATACGTACTTCAATTTGTGAACAGTGACCGGCGAGGGCCTCGTCGATCGCATTATCCAGCACCTCGAAAACCATATGATGCAGACCCGTTCCATCGTCAGTGTCACCGATATACATACCCGGTCTTTTTCTGACGGCATCTAGTCCTTTCAATACTTTGATATTTGAAGAATCGTAGGTGCTGTTATTATCCGTTGCCATAATCAAACTGTTCCTGTGTCTAGGATGTTGAATAACCTATCATTCTACTACGTCTGAACCTGTGTTGATAGCATCACTGACTTTCTCGTAAATCATGCCATGTTCCACGTGGAACTTCTTATCATTTTCATCGGAAATCAAGGTTTCGAGGTCTCTGTTAGTGCTACTGATGAAGCTCTGTACAGGGAGTTCTCTGAGTGTTGTAACCACCGTTTGTTGATGATGCCAGTCCAATTCTGAGCTTAAATCATCAATCAGAAGCAGTGTGTTTTCACGCTGTGTTGTGTCGGCCAAAATCATAATTTGCGCCATGCTCAAAGACAGAAAAAATAGTTTC
Organism: uncultured Methylophaga sp.; assembly: GCA_965229455.1. Classification (GTDB taxonomy): domain Bacteria; phylum Pseudomonadota; class Gammaproteobacteria; order Nitrosococcales; family Methylophagaceae; genus Methylophaga. Next base: position 184,317 of record OZ245877.1, on the reverse strand, counting down.
TGTTGGCCTCTGGAGAGCATTTCATAAGGATCAGAATCATTCACTTTGAAGGACCAGTCAGCGGCATGTGGTCCGGATCGTGTGTAACCGAGAGCCTGATCACGTTCAATATTCTGTTCGAGGTAGTCTGCCAAACTGAATTCTTTATTCCAGCCACGTAGATAACGTAATGAAAATTTATACTCTGCGAGCTCTGGACATAGTTTGCTGAAGAACGGTCGGAACCGCACAATCAGTTGTTTCAAATAGCGCTCACGCATTTCTGTGATAACCAGCCCATGTTCCGTCAGGGCTTTATCCCACAGTTTGATTTCACTGATTGGTTTGTGTGATTTTATTGCTGCATTTCGTTGTTGCAGTACTTTTTTATAAGATTGCCAGTGATAGTTGAAATGATGTTCCACGTGGAACACACCCCAATCAACCATACGCCTTCGGTATTTCGGGCCTTGTTCGAAGAACTGATGACAGTTAGCGGGAATAAGTTGAACCGGCAGGTGGAATGCCAGATCTGACAGGCGTTTCAACGACGCATTATTGAGTCTGATTTGAAGCCCGCTCTGTAAATCGTATTGTAACCCGATAGGTGTTTTATCAATTGAGCGAGCAAACAGGGTGAGACGGGAATGTTGATGGTTGACCAGGTTTTTTAGGAAACGGGAGCGAAAGGAACGTCCCATGGCCAAGACAAATATGGCTTCCAGCAAACTTGTTTTGCCAGAGCCATTTTCGCCTAAGATAAAATTAATGCCGTGCGACGGAAACAGCTCCGCAGTAACAATGTTACGGAAATGGTGAATTTGTATCTGTGCCAGCACGGTCTATTAAAATCAGGGAAATATAAATCGTTTAGTTTCGCGTAGGATAAAAATCAGCCAGCATGGTTTCGTTTCGGATATTAGAGAAAATAACTGGCTGACCTCACTTTGAGAGAAGAGGGTGCGGATTTTAGATTTCCACCATTTCAAAATCTTCTTTGCCCACACCACATTCCGGGCATTCCCAATCTTCAGGAATCTCATCCCATTTGGTGCCCGGAGGAATACCCTCTTCTGGTAAACCTCGTGCTTCATCATAAATGAAGCCGCATACAATGCATTGCCATTTTTTCATTAATCTCTCCTGTGCAGTTCTGAAAATCCGAGTTTATTGATTCTAACAAATATCAGGGATACTCACGCTGATTTGACACCGACTCAATAAAACTAATGCAGGTTTAAAAAGTCATAGGGATGGACTGCGAATTAAAACTAAAAGTTGTCAGCATAACGGGATACAAACGACGATATTCATGATAGTTTAGATATATTGATTAAATATTGATTTTTAAGCGGAAAATTCGATTATGAGACTACCCACCTTACGTCAGTTGCAATACCTCACCGCCGTTGTGGAAGAGAAACATTTCGGTCACGCTGCTGAGAAGTGTTTTGTCACTCAGTCCACACTCAGCGCGGGCATACAGGATCTGGAAGAACTGCTGGAGGTTTCATTACTGGAAAGGACTAATCGTAAGGTATTACCGACGCCTATCGGTGAAGAAATAGCCGGCAGGGCGCAACAGATTTTGTCATTAAGCGAGGATCTGGTGGATTTGGCGCAGTCTGAGAGGAATCCGCTTTCAGGAAGAATTCAAGTCGGTGTGATCCCTACCATTAGTCCTTTTCTTTTACCCAAGGTGTTACCTACTGTACGACAGCAGTTACCTGACCTCGAAATCCTGTTAATTGAAGACCAGTCGGAACGCTTATTGGATCAGCTGGAGGCCGGAAGTATTGATGTCGCTGTGCTGGCATTTCCGTTCAATATCCGTGGCCTGACTCACCGGATATTTGCTCAGGAACCATTTTGGGTTGCGCTTCCAAAGCAGCATCGTCTGGCACAGAAAAAAGCACTTCGGGCCGATGAGCTGCCAACCAATGAATTGTTATTACTGGCTGAAGGACATTGTATGCGGGAACATGCACTCAGTGCCTGCCAATTACCGGCTTCTGCACAGCGAAAAAGTGTGCAGGCAACCAGCCTTTATACCCTGATCGAGATGGTTGCCAGCGGCCTGGGTATCACCCTTATTCCTGACATGGCCATCACCTCTGATATGGTGAGCCATTCAGATATCAGCCTGGTACCGCTGGAAAACAAGCATAATCAAGCGATGCGTGAGATCGGTCTGGTATGGCGTCCGAGCTTTCGCCGTACAGCAACACTGGAACAATTGGCGCAAACCTTTTCAGATGCACTGGAAGATACTGACTATTCGCTGCGGGCGTAGAATTGCCGTATTGCCAAGAACTGCTCTTGGATCAGTGGTGATGAAAAAGGCGGGTCAAAACGTGCATAAACACGTGCTTTAGGATCGACTAAAAACACACTGTGCTGTTGTTCCAAACTATAGCCTTTGTCCAGTGTTGTTCTGAGATGCAGAAATTCAAATTTATCTGCTAATGCCACGATAACCGCTTTGTTGCCGCCGTATAGCGGTAATGAGGGTGTATTCTCCAGCCACCATTCCGGTCGCTGTGTTTCCTGATCAGGATCGAAATTAATCGATACAAACTGAATCTCGCTGGTTGCTGCCAACTGTTGCAGATTCTGCATCACCGATAATACCGGCTCACACTGGGGCAGACAGGCGGGGTGGGTGAAGTAAACATAGGTCCATTTACCACGCAGGGACTGTTCGGTCAGCACCTCACGGGTATCGGAATAGAGTAAAAACTGATCCAACGCTGCCGGCGGTGACCGTAACACAGGGGCTAATGAGGGTGGAATTTCGCGGTTGTCTGTCTGTTTCTGTTCGACCTGAAATAGCCATACGAGCAGGAGACTCGCAAAGACAACGAGATATAACAGCAAAAAACCCTTAGAATTAAAGCTTTTGAATAACTTCATCCGGTTAATTCCGTTGTTGAGCTAATCCAATGAGCATCAAATGAGCGAAAAGCTGTTTCAGTCTACCGCAGTTGTCAGCATCATGACGTTTATTTCCCGCATATTGGGTTTTTTACGGGATATTGTCATTGCCAGGATGTTTGGCGCAGGACTGGGGGCGGACGTCTTTTTTGTCGCCTTCAAGATCCCCAATTTTCTACGGCGGCTATTTGCTGAAGGCGCGTTTTCACAAGCTTTCATCCCTGTACTTGCTGAGTTTCGTGAGCGCGGCGATAAACCACTCAAGGAACTGATTGCCCAGACCAGCGGCACACTGGCCGTCATTCTTATGCTAATCAGTGCAGTGGGCATGCTGGCTGCGCCACTCATCATTATGATTTTTGCACCCGGCTTTATCAGCGACCCTTATAAACTCACACTCGCCGGTGAACTGCTGACCATCACCTTTCCCTATTTATTATTTATTTCGTTGACGGCACTGGCAGGCTCAATTCTCAACAGCTTCGGTAAATTCGCCGTACCCGCATTCACACCGGTGTTTCTGAATTTATCCTTGATTGGTAGCGCTATCTGGCTGTCGCCGCAGCTTGATGAACCGGTGAAGGCCCTCGCCTGGGGCGTATTTATCGGCGGGGTGGTGCAATTACTGTTTCAACTGCCGTTCCTGCTTCAGATTCAGGCGCTACCCAGACCGCGCTGGGGCTGGCGTAGTGAAGGAGTCAAAAAAATAACTAAACTGATGATTCCCGCCATGTTCGGCGTGTCTGTAGCGCAGATCAACCTGCTGCTGGATACATTACTGGCATCGTTCCTGGTCACCGGCAGCATTTCCTGGCTTTACTATTCCGATCGCCTGGTGGAATTCCCGCTGGGGGTATTTGGCATCGCATTATCAACCGTCATCCTGCCCAGCCTGTCCAAGAAACATGCCACTCAGTCCAGCGAAGGATTTTCAGACACCATTGACTGGGCATTACGTTGGGTGTTTGTCATCGGCACACCTGCTGCCATTGGATTGATCGCACTGTCGCAACCGCTGTTAACAACGCTGTTTCAATACGGTGAATTCGAAGCCGGCGATGCTTACAAGGCCTCTCTGAGTCTGATGGCTTATGGTCTGGGTTTATTACCGTTTATCCTGATTAAAGTGCTGGCACCCGGTTATTATGCACGCCAGGACACCAAGACCCCGGTCAAGATTGGCGTGATTGCGATGATCAGTAATATGGTACTGAATATCATTCTGATGATGTATTTAGCCCATGTCGGACTGGCATTAGCAACGTCATTATCGGCAATGCTCAATGCCGGCCTGCTGTACTTTGGGTTACGCCGTCGCCAGGTTTACTCACCTAATCCAGGCTGGTTGCTGTTTATCACTAAACTTTTTGTCGCCAATGGCCTGATGCTGGGGCTGTTACTGTGGTTGACGCCGGCAATAGCTGAATGGCAGGACTGGACAGCCTGGCAGCGTTTCGGCCAGCTGATGCTGCTGATTGTGGGTGCTGCCCTAGCTTATTTTGCAATACTCAGCCTGCTTGGGATCCATATCAAAGCCTTAATGCGGCCGCGACTGAATTAAAAAAAGCCCTCCGGAAAGGAGGGCCAAGGCACTACGAGGACACAACCAAAATACGCGGATGTGCTGTTGAACATCCGCGTATCGAGGGGTTAGAAACGACGACCGATACCAATACCCCAGACAAAGGGATCAATATCCGCATTGATTCTGAGTCGACCTGCGGAGGTGCTATCGAAATGGGCTTCGGTATCAATGTCGATATATTTCACATCAAAGTTCACAAACCAGTCCTGGTTCAAGGCAACGTCTACACCGGCCTGAACCGCCAAGCCCCAGGAACTGTCGAGTTTGATGTCATCACCTGCGGCAGCCACCAGAGAATCACTCGGGACTTTCTCGTCGAAAAAGTAAGTGTAGTTAATACCGGCACCCACGTATGGACGTACATCACCATCTGGCCGGAAGTGGTACTGCAGCAACAGGGTCGGTGGCAGCACTTTTGATTCAATAACCTGACTTGAACCGGTCAGTCCAAGACCTCTGGCAGTGGCTTCGGCACCTTTGTGCGCATACACATTATGCTCGGAGAACCCCAGGATCAGTTCTACACCCCAGTTGCGGGTGATCATATAAGTGATATCAAGTTCTGGCACAGTATCGTCATCTACTTTCACACCTTCACCGATACTGGCATAACTACCAGGAGACAGAGCATCAGTGTAGAGACGACCACTATCGTCATTGGGATTCACATTGATAATACGACCGCGAACCAGCCAATCACCTGCCTCATAGGCCATTGCAGGTAATGCGGCGGCACTCAAACCCAAACCAGTGATCATGGCAGCTGCAAAAACGGTTTTTTTCATTCTTTTTCCTCCGGGACAAACCCTGTGCGTCAAACATGGTTTTATTTTCAGGGAGGAGGCCTGAACACGCATTGACCTGGATCAATTATTGGTGTGGTAAGAATTTCAACCGCATAGCTGTTTCAGTTTGTCCTGATCAGTCAGGTTGATTGCTTTGCCCTGAATGCCGATCAAACCTTCGTCCTGAAACCGGGTAAACAGACGACTGACGGTCTCAACGGCAAGCCCCAGATGATTAGCGATATCACCGCGTGACATCGTCAGTTGAAATTCGCGGGCGGAGAAGCCGCGATCTTGAAACCGTCGCGATAGAGACAGGAGGAAGGTAGCCAGTTTTTCCTCAGCCGTTTTTTTGCCCAGCAAAAACATCAGCGTTTTATCACCCGAAAGCTCTTTACTCAGCCGCGACATCATTTGTATCTGAAGCTGTGGCATGGTGGCACCCAAATCCTGCAGCTTTTCAAACGGTAATTCACAGACACTGCTGCTTTCCAGGGCTTTGGCAGTAGATTTGTATGCCTGTTCGTAAATTGCGTCCATGCCGATAAACTCGCCGGGGAAATAGAAGCCCGTCACTTGTTCACGGCCATCGCTGGCCTGAACCGTGGTCTTGAAGGAACCGGAGCGCACGACAAAAATCGATTTGAACGGTGTATCCGTCGCAAACAAGGCCTGGCCGCGGGAATAGTTCTGGCTGCGCTTGATGATTTTGTCCAGCTGAGCCAGATCGTTACTGTGTAACCCTAACGGTAAACACAAGCGGTAAAGGGAACATTCCCGACAGGCGATGTTGTGTTCGTGCTCGACTTTGGCGAGGTCTTTGAATAACGGGGTAACGTTGTTCAATTGAGCCATTACTGATCCTTGTGCATAACATTGCCTATAATAACCCTTCAAACCCTTGTCCGAAACAGTTATTATCTCGTTTTATCAATAAAATCAGGATTCACAATGACCGCTCGTAGCGCGACTATTGCGCGAAACACGCTGGAGACCCAAATCGAAGTTGCCATTAATCTCGATGGCAGTGGCAAATTCCAGGCCGAAACCGGTGTGCCTTTCCTCGATCACATGATGGATCAAATCGCCCGTCACGGTCTGTTTGACCTCAGCGTCAAGGCTAACGGTGATTTGCACATCGATGCGCACCACACCGTGGAAGATGTCGGTATCACCATTGGTCAGGCGTTAAAAAAGGCCCTGGGTGATAAGAAAGGGGTGGTTCGCTACGGTCATGCGTATGTCCCGTTGGATGAAGCGCTGTCGCGCGTGGTGCTCGATTTATCCGGTCGTCCTGGCCTGGAGTTCGGCGTCACCTTTACCCGTGACAAAATCGGTGAGTTCGATGTTGACCTGTTTTACGAGTTTTTCCAGGGACTGGTCAATCATGCCGGTATCACACTGCACATCGATAACCTGAAAGGCCGTAATGCCCACCATATCGCTGAAACCATATTCAAAGCTTTCGGTCGTGCGTTGCGCATGGCGGTATCGCTGGATCAGCGGGCACTGGAACAATTACCGTCAACCAAAGGGGCATTGTAAGCTCGCAACTCAGGCTTCCTCAGCCATTTTCCAAAGATGATTTGTAAACAGGTATAAAATGCGTCGCGTAGCAGTGATCGACTATGGCATGGGCAATCTTCGCTCCGTGTCGAAAGCACTGGAAACCGTCTCCGGGCAATCCGCTCATGTGTTTATCAGCTCCCAGCCGGAAGAGATCCTCTCGGCCAGCCATATTGTTTTTCCCGGTGTCGGCGCAATCCGTGACTGCATGGATGAACTCCAGCGTCTGAGACTGGATGACGTGGTCAGAGAAGCCGCCCGCAGCAAACCCTTTATCGGCATCTGCCTGGGGATGCAGGCAATGTTGAGCCGCAGCGAAGAAAATAATGGCATTACTGCCCTCGACATCATTCCGGGTGAAGTCAAAGCGTTTGACAAGCCGCGCTCAGCGCAAGGCGACAAGCTGAAAGTGCCGCATATGGGCTGGAATCAGGTGCATCAGACCTGTACTCATCCACTCTGGCAGAATATTGCGCAGGACAGTCGCTTCTATTTTGTGCATGGTTATTATGTCAGCCCGACCGACCCGGCCGTGGTGGCAGCCACAACGCATTACGGTAATAGCTTTGCTTCCGCTATTTACCGCGATAATGTGTTTGCCACTCAGTTTCACCCGGAGAAAAGCCAACGTGCCGGCCTGCAGTTGCTGGAAAATTTTGTAAACTGGGACGGACAAAGCTGATGACCGCCCAAAAAACGGAGAATGATTTATGTTGTTGATCCCTGCCATTGATCTCAAACAAGGTCACTGCGTGCGTTTGCGTCAGGGGCGTATGGAAGACAATACCGTGTTTTCAGATGATCCGGTTGCGGTTGCCAGAAAATGGGTGGAAGCGGGTGCCAAGCGGCTGCATATGGTCGATCTGGATGGCGCTTTTGCCGGCAACCCGGTCAATGCCGATGTGATTCATAAAGTCTGTGAGACGTTTCCCGACCTCGATGTTCAGGTCGGTGGCGGTATTCGTGATGAAGAAACCATCGAAACCTATCTGCATGCCGGTGTCCGTTATGTCATTCTCGGTACCAAGGCCATCAATGCGCCGCACTTTGTCGGCGATGTCTGCGCTGAATTTCCAGGCCACATCATCATTGGTCTGGATGCGAAAGACGGCAAAGTCGCCATCGACGGCTGGTCCAAACTGTCCAACCATGATGTGATTGATATCGCGCAGCAATTCGAACAGGACGGTGTTGAAGCAATCATCTATACCGATATCAGCCGCGACGGCATGATGCAGGGCGTCAACCTAGACTCCACCCGTAAACTGGCCAGCGCCATTCAGATACCGGTCATCGCTTCCGGCGGCGTTAGCAGCTACGAAGATATCGAAGCCTTATGCGAAGCCGAAGCCGAGGGCGTAATGGGTGCGATTCTGGGCCGCTCAATTTACGAAGGCAGTATTGATTTGAAAAAAGGCCAGGAACTGGCCGATAAACTGAATCCACCACTGGAGTTTTAATCACTGATGGGCCTCGCCAAACGCATCATTCCCTGTCTCGACGTTGATAACGGTCGTGTCGTCAAAGGCGTCCAGTTTGTTGATATCCGTGATGCCGGCGATCCCATCGAAGTTGCCAAGCGTTATGATGAGCAGGGCGCAGACGAAATTACCTTTCTCGACATTACTGCGACTCATCACGAACGTGACACCATGGTGCATGTAGTAGAAGCCGTCGCCAGCCAGGTGTTTATTCCATTGACTGTGGGCGGCGGTATTCGCACTGTGGAAGACATCCGCCGAATGCTGAATGCCGGCGCCGATAAAGTGGGTATCAACTCTGCTGCGGTTAAGAACCCGGACTTTGTCCGCGAGGCGGCTGATCGATTCGGTTCCCAATGTATTGTTGTGGCCATTGATGCCAAACGCGTCTCCGAAGAGGGCGAACCCGCCCGCTGGGAAATTTTTACTCACGGCGGCCGAAAACCCACCGGCATTGATGCGGTTGAATGGGCAAAAAAATGGTTGCTAACGGTGCCGGTGAAATCCTGCTGACCAGCATGGATCGCGACGGCACCAAATCCGGTTTTGATCTTGAGTTGACCCGTGCAGTCAGTGAAGCGGTCGATGTACCGGTCATCGCCTCCGGCGGTGTGGGTGAGTTGCAGGATTTGAGTGACGGTATTACCCAGGGCCTGGCCGATGCCGTGCTCGCTGCCAGCATATTCCACTTTGGTGAACACACAGTACAGGAGGCCAAACAGCAAATGGCCAGCCAGGGTATTGAGGTGAGATTGTAATGGACTTTCTGGAGCAAGTTAAGTGGAATGAGGATGGGCTCGTTCCGGTTATTACTCAGGAAGCAGAAACAAAGCAAGTACTCACTTTAGCCTGGATGAATCGTGAAGCCTTACAGCTGACAGTCGAAACCGGGCATGCGGTTTACTGGTCCCGCTCCAGACAGCAACTCTGGCACAAAGGAGAACAATCCGGTCATCAGCAACTGATTCAATCCATCCGCATTGACTGTGACTTTGATGCCGTATTGCTGGAGGTGATCCAGAAAGGCGGTATTGCCTGTCATACCGGTCGCCATCACTGTTTTTATTTCCGCTTGCAAGACGGCGAGTGGCAGCCGGTGGAACCGGTCCTGAAAAATCCTGACGAGATCTATTCATGAGCGATATTCTGCACAAACTCACTCAAGTGCTGAACGAGCGCAAACAAGCTGACCCGGACAGCTCTTATGTTGCCAGTCTGTATGCGGCGGGCACTGACAAAATCCTGAAAAAACTGGGAGAGGAAGCCACTGAGACGGTCATTGCAGGCAAAGGCGGCAATCGTGAAGAAATCATTTATGAAACCGCCGATCTGTGGTTTCACAGCCTGGTGTTACTGGCGCATAATGGGATTGATCCGCAACTGATTCTGGACGAACTGGATCGACGTTTCGGTCTGTCCGGCCATGAAGAAAAAGCCAGCAGGAGCAAATCATGAGCGATTGTCTGTTCTGTAAAATTATCGATGGCGTGATTCCGTCGACGAGGGTATTTGAAGACGATCTCATCTATGTTTTTAAAGACATCAACCCGAAAGCCGATGTGCATTTACTGGTGATCCCTAGAATTCATATTGCCCGTCTTGATGAAGCGAAAGCCGAACATGCCGAGCTTCTGGCCCACATGATGTTGTCCTTGCCCAAGCTCGCCCTAGAGCAGGGTCTCGACACGGGTTTTCGCAGTATCATCAACACAGGTCCGGGTGGCGGTCAGGAAGTTGATCACCTGCATATTCACATCCTCGGGGGCAAATCCTTGCCCGGCTTTAAATAGGAGCACATTATGGGTATCGGTGGAATCAGTATCTGGCAGTTACTTATCATTCTGGTCATCGTGGTACTGCTGTTTGGCACCAAAAAACTCCGTTCGCTGGGCGGTGACCTGGGCAGCGCCATCAAGAACTTCAAGGACTCGATGCAGGAAGGCCGTGACGAGTCAGAAAAAAAGGATGACGACAACATCATTGAGCACGATGATAAAAACGTCCACAACCAGCAACGACAAGAGGATAAGGATAAATCCTCACGTTAATCTTAAGCGTCTGTCAGGGGCTTTATGTTTGATATCGGTTTCTGGGAAATTCTGCTGATCGCCGTGGTCGCACTCCTCGTAGTGGGACCGGAACGCCTGCCCAGACTGATCCGCGTCACCGGTCTGTGGATTGGCCGCGCCCAGGCCTCCCTGCAAAGTATTCGTTCCGAAATCTCCAGAGAACTGCGCGCCCAGGAGCTACAGGATGCGCTCAAGAAGCCGGACAATATGCCGGATTTAAATGAAGAGATCCGGCTCGATGACAGCACACCGGATTCATCAAAGGACAAGAAACAGGATGGATGAACAGCAGCAACCGCTGATCTCGCATCTGGTTGAACTGCGTGATCGTCTGTTACGGGCCGTATTGGCGGTATTACTGGTCGCTCTCTGCCTGTTTCCGTTTGCCAATGATTTATACCTGTTTCTGTCCGAGCCGCTGATGCGGCATCTGCCGGAAACCAGTTCGATGATAGCGACCGAGGTCGCTTCTCCGTTCCTAACCCCGTTCAAGCTGACGCTGAGCACGGCGATTATGATTGCCGTCCCTTATCTGTTGTATCAGCTATGGTCATTCGTCGCACCGGGACTCTACGACCATGAACGCAAGCTGGTCTTCCCGCTGATTTTTGCCAGTACGGTGCTGTTTTTCTTAGGTATCGCCTTTGCCTTTTATGTGGTGTTTCCGCTGATTTTTGCTTTCCTGACCCAGGCCGCGCCCGAGGGTGTGGCGGTGATGACCGATATCAGCAGTTATCTGGATTTTGTCCTCAAACTGTTTTTTGCCTTCGGTCTGGCCTTTGAGGTGCCGATTGCCACTTTATTGTTGATCTGGACCGGCGCGTCCACGGTGGAAAGTCTGACCGAGAAACGTCCCTATGTGATTGTCGGCGCTTTTGTGGTGGGTATGCTGCTCACCCCCCCGGACGTCATTTCCCAGACGCTCCTGGCGCTGCCTGTGTGGCTATTATTTGAGCTGGGACTGTTCAGTGCCCGCTGGCTACCGAAAAGACGCAGTCGGGAAGAGGAAGAAGCTTAAACGTTGTAACGCATCCGGGTCCCGTGCTGCAATGACAGTTCAATCTCTTCAGCGCGGATCTGACTGGGGAAATAAACACCGGAAATTTTGGCGCCATGAATACTGGCCCCTTCCAGGCTCAGACAGCCACTGAAATCGATACCCCGTAAATCTGCCTGGCGAAAATAGCTGTTGGAAAAATCCAATCCTTCAGCAACAAGCCCCTGCAGGTTCAGATGTCTGAAATCACAACTGGTCAGATTAACCTGCTCGCCGGCAGCCACCCGTCGGTTGAATTCTTCTACTTTGCCATCGCGTAACAGTTGGTAAAGCGGATTATCGGGAATTGCCGGTGCCGTCATGACGTTCTCCTGTCTTTGTAATAAATCCAAGATTACCGCCCGTAGCAGGGCTTGTAAATGCAGACAAATTGCACATTGCAAACCATGCAGTTGTGCTATGTTGTGATTGAGACAACCTGCAAAGAGGCACCGACTATATGACCATCAAGCAAGCGCTGATTGACGAACTGGAAGTCCTGTTACAATTTCCGCTCGACAGCACCCAGGCCGGCATTAAAATTCATCATGATGCCAAGGAAGGACTGATAGAAGCGGCACAACAGTTACATGATAAAGGCCTGATCACCCAGCATGATGGCGGTTACCTGACTGATCTTGGTTATGAGGCCGCAGAACATTTGCAGCACGCTCTGAGAATCGTCACCTCCTGATGCGCTGATAGCTCAAGAAGCTGTAGTCATAATCATTTTTCTCGTCGGCCGGATGATCCTCACGGCTGACACAATCCCATTCATCGCTCGACCAGTCTGGAAACCAGGTATCTCCATCCAGTCGGGCGTGAACCAGGGTCAGATAGAGTTTATCCGCCAGGGGCAGTGTCTGTTGATACAAAGATGCGCCCCCCATGATCATCACTTCTTCCTGCCCCTGACATAATGCCAGCGCTTCCTCCAGCGAGTGAACCACATCACAGCCCGATGCCTGAAAGTCGCGACTCCCCGTAATGACGATATTCTGCCTGCCCGGTAGTGGACGACCGATAGACTCATGGGTACGTCGCCCCATCACAATCGGTTTATTCATGGTAACGCGTTTGAAATGCTGTAGATCCGCCGACAGACGCCACGGCAAATCATTATCTCTTCCTATCAGCCCCTGTTCATCAGTGGCCACAATAATGGCTAATTTCATCGAAAACCTTCTTTCTTGAACCGTCACTAATATAACGTGAATCAGCTCCCTCAATAAAAGCTGTATAAGTGCCAAATAAGATCGATCACAACTTGTGGATAACTTTTGCTGTGGATAAGTCAGCATTTTGTCCACAACAAATCCGCGTCAGTCGATGAAAGTTATCAACAAGCCTGGATCAGGATAAGATGTTGTATTTGAGTCGATTACAATAACTATCCAACTACCCACAGGCATCAGACATTAACATCATCAAAAAAATATCTTTCTCTTTCTTTCTGTTAATTAACGTATGACCAGCATTGTTCACATTGCCGTACCCAGTCCGCTTCGGCAGTTATTCGATTATCTTTCAGACAAAGAGGTCGACTTCTGGCAGGCCGGTATGCGAGTCAGAGTCAACTTTGCTGGTAGAGATTGCATCGGCATCGTCATGAATGCCAGCGACAGTAATGAGCAGACACAGAGAAAGCTGAAGTATATTGAGGCGATCATCGATGAATCGCCGCTTATTCCTGAGGAAGTGATACAGACAGTAGTCTGGGCCAGCCGTTACTACCATCATCCACTCGGAGATACCTTCCAGACGGCGCTGCCCAAACAAATCCGAAATGGCAGCGAAAGCGTGCTGGAGCAGGAACCCTGGTGGTCTAAAACCGAGAAACTCAGTGAGAAAAAACTGGGGACTAAGCAGCAAGCCTGTCTGGCTTTATTGGAAGACTATCCGGATGGCGTCAGTCAATCTACGCTGCGACGTGAGCTGGGCAATATCACCGCATCATTGAAAGGGCTGGAACAGCAGGGACTGATCACGCAAAAACAGTCGGCCAAATTGCCGATGAGCCGCAATGAATTGACCTTTCCCATGCAGTTAAATCAGGAGCAGCAAGAGGTTGTTGATGCTGTCTGGGAACAGAAGTCGAGCTTCAACCCCTTTCTGCTGCAAGGCATTACCGGGAGTGGCAAAACCGAAGTTTATATTGAGCTGACGCAACGAATACTGGCTGCCGGTCAGCAGGTACTAATACTGATTCCGGAGATTGGTCTGACCGGTCAATTTGTAGAACGCTTCCAGAAACGACTTGATGCCAGCATTGTGGTTTTAAACTCGGCTATCTCGGATGGCGATCGCAAGCAGGGGTGGTTACTGGCCAGAGCCCGGCTGGCAGATGTGATTATCGGTACCCGTTCCGCGGTTTTTTCGCCTTTGCCGAATCCCGGTCTGATTATCATTGACGAGGAACATGACAGTTCCTACAAGCAACAGGATGGACTTCGTTATCACGCCCGTCATGTGGCACTGGTGAGAGCACAGAAATTCGGTATTCCGATCGTAATGGGAAGCGCTACGCCCTCTCTGGAAAGTCTTTACCAGGTTCAGCAGAACCGATTTCAATTATTGATGCTCAGCCAGCGTGCGGGGGGAGCCAAACTACCCGCAGTTCACTTGATAGACAGTCAGGGAGCACATCCTGATCACGGTCTGAGTGACGTCCTGCTCAATCGAATGCAGATCCATTTGCAAGCCGGCAACCAGGTTATTTTATTTATCAATCGTCGAGGTTATGCCCCGGTACTGATGTGTCATGACTGCGGCTGGCAGGCAAGCTGCCGCCACTGCGATGCCCGCATGGTGGTACACCGGCAAAGACAGATCCTGTTCTGCCATCACTGTGGTCTGATTCAGCGGTTGCCGGACAGTTGCCCGGACTGTGGTAACACGCAGCTCAAAAGCTACGGTGCCGGTACGGAAAAGATTGATGAACAGCTACAGAAACTCTTCCCGGATGTGCCGGTACTCCGCGTGGATCGTGATACCACGCAACGGGTCAATGCCTTTAATGACATTGTCAGTGAAGTCAGGCAGGGACAGGCACGAATTTTAGTCGGTACCCAGATGCTGGCTAAAGGTCATGACTTTCATGATGTAACCCTGGTCGGCGTGCTCGATACCGACCAGGGACTTTACAGTGCTGATTTCAGAGCAACTGAAAACCTGGCTCAGATGATTACACAAGTCACCGGTCGTGCCGGGCGGGGTGAAAAAAAGGGTGAAGTGTTGATTCAGACGGAACAGACCCAGCATCCGTTCTGGCGCAGTTTGATTAATGACGGCTATGCCGTCGCTGCACAAAAACTACTTAATGAACGTATTGAGATGAGGATGCCGCCGGTCAGTAACTGGGCCGTAATTCGGGCGGAAGCCAAGGACCGCAGCCTTGCCATGGAATTTCTACAGACGGTGTCTCAGCTTTTACATCAGACAGTACAGCAGGAAGTACTTATTCTGGGGCCGGTACCCACCATCATGGAAAAAAAAGGCGGCCGCTATCGTGCTCAGTTGTTGCTCACGGCAACATCGCGTAAACCGCTGCATCAGTTACTGGACTGGCACACAGATGCTATCAGCCGACACAAACTGGCACGAAAATGCCGATGGTCGATTGATATCGATCCCATGGACCTGATTTAGGTGGCTGTGACGGAACCGCGTTAAAACAAGGATGTCATGAGCGTGGTTGATCGGTTAAAATGCGCGACACACTTCAATTTGCATTTCAGGGCGTTAATACGTTGAAAGATCAACTGAAAAACCTGGTCAACCAGGCTTTATCTAATTTTATCCAAAAACATCAACTTGAGGTCGATCTCCCCGAGATTCAGATCGAACGCACCAAAGACAAAAGCCATGGCGATTTTGCCTGCAATATCGCCATGATGCTGGCCAAACCGGCGAAAATGAATCCGCGCCAGATCGCGACCGAAATTAACCAGGCTTTGCCTGCATCATCTGTAGTCAGCAAGGTTGAGATTGCCGGTCCCGGCTTTATCAACTTTTTCCTGACAGCGGAAGCCAGCCAGCAGGTCGTCAAAGATATTCTGAGCCAGGCAAACGCCTATGGCCGTAGCCATATCGGTCAAGGTAAGAAAGTGCAGGTCGAGTTTGTCTCGGCCAACCCAACCGGTCCGCTGCATGTTGGTCATGGCCGTGGTGCCGCTTATGGTTCGGTAGTCAGCAGCTTGCTGATGGCTGCTGGCTTTGACGTGCACCGTGAGTATTACGTCAATGATGCCGGCAGACAGATGGATATTCTGGGCACCAGTGTCTGGTTGCGTTACCTGCAGGCCTGTGGTGAACAGTTCACTTTTCCCAGCAATGGTTACCAGGGCGATTACGTCCGGGATATCGCAGACGAACTCAAGCAACAATATGACGAACAGTTCCGTCATTCGTCTGAGGCTGTGTTCAAGGACATTCCGGCCGATGAACCGCAAGGCGGCGATAAGGAAATGCATATCGATGCCTTAACCCAACGTGCCAAGCAATTGCTGGGTGAGGAGGATTACCGCCTTGTTTTTGACAAAGGGCTGAACGCGATTCTGGGCGATATCCGTGACGATCTGGCTGAGTTTGGCACTGAATACGATGAATGGTTTTCCGAGCGTTCGCTGGTCGAGTCAGGCGAAGTCGATAAAGCCATTGAGCAGCTGAAAACCACTGGTCAGCTCTATCAGGACAAAGGCGCCTGGTGGTTCCGCTCCACCGAGTACGGTGATGAAAAAGACCGCGTCGTCGTGCGTGATAACGGCCAAGCCACCTATTTCGCATCCGACATTGCTTATCACCTGAATAAATATCAGCGCGGATTTGAGCAGATTGTTGATATCTGGGGTGCCGATCACCACGGCTATATTCCCCGGGTAAAAGCGGCCGTCACCGCTATGAAGCAGAATGTAGACCAACTGAAAGTGTTGCTGGTCCAGTTTGCAGTGCTCTACCGCGGTGCTGAAAAAGTGGGGATGTCGACCCGCAGCGGTGAATTTGTGACACTGCGTGAACTGCGCGATGAAGTGGGTAAGGATGCGGCACGTTTCTTCTACGTAATGCGTGGTGCCGATCAGCATATGGATTTTGATCTGGAACTGGCCAAGTCACAAAGCAATGATAACCCGGTGTATTACGTGCAATATGCCCATGCCCGGGTCTGCAGTGTGTTCCGCCAGTTACAAGAACGTGGTATGCAATGGGAGCAGGCGCAGGGGGAGGCCAGTCTGTCTGCCCTGACTGCTGATCATGAAGAAGCGCTGATGACAAGGCTTTCGACCTATCCGGAAGTACTGGAAAATGCCGCCATTAACCACACGCCGCATCTGCTGGCGCATTACCTGACCGATCTTGCACGGGACTTTCACACCTACTACAACGCCCATCAGTTCATTGTTGAGGACGAGGCGCTGTGTCAGGCGAGGTTGACCCTGATTGCTGCCGTGCGCCAGGTGATTGCCAATGCGCTGGGTGTGATGGGCGTGTCTGCGCCGGAATCGATGTAAGGGGATTTGTTGTGGCTGCCAGAAGAAATACCCGAAACAAGGAACAGGGCCGTAGTCTTCCCTGGGGACCGATGCTGCTCAGTTTCGCTGTCGGCGCTTTTGTCATGTTCCTGTTACATCTGAAAGACAATGTACCTGAAGACAAAACGGGCACAACGGTGAAAAAAGCCGCTGAGCAGGAGCAAGTGCAGAGCGTCGAGCCGACCTTCGATTTCTATACCCTGTTACCGGAGATGGAAACCGTGGTCGAGAATAAAAACAAAGGCGAACAACCGGTGGTGACCGCACCGCCGGAACCCCCGGCAGCAGAACCGGAGCCCCAGACACAGACTGAGGCTGAACCGGCTGAGCGATATATGATTCAAGTAGGATCGTTTAAGAAGCTGGCTGACGCCGATGGTTTCCGAGCTAAATTAGCATTATTGGGTATTGAGTCTAAAGTTCAGACAGTTACTATAGACAACAAAGATACATGGCATCGTGTCCAGATCGGACCGATTGCCGGTCGCGATCAGGCAGACGCACTGCAACGCCAGTTACGCGAGAATCAGATTGATTCTTTGCTGCTACGCACCCAACAGAGCGGCTGAAGATACCCCGGTGTCGCGCCGGAGAGACCAGTGATGCCGGTTTAAAACTCGGCCTGCTGACCCCAGTTTAGAATTTGATAATTTGATTGAGGACACCGACATGACGGACAAGCAAAGCGATGGCATTTATCATGATGTCGCCAGTCCCTTCTGCGGTATTGCTTCCGATGACCTGGTGGTCGAGGTAAACGGCAATACAGTCACAGTGAAAGAAAACGGTGACCCTGTCACCCGGCACGGCTTTGAAACGCCGCTGAGCGATCTTTCTCCGCGAATCAAGGGTCAGGAAGTCTCACTTGAGGAAGCGGTCAGCCACATTGCCGGTTTGCTGAAAAACAGTAAACAGCCCCTGATTGGCGGTATGGGAACTGACCTCAACGGTGCCCGGGCAGCGATGGCACTGGCTGATCTCAGTCGTGCCACTATAGACAGCCAGTTTTCTGAAGCCGCCTTCCGCAATATTCTGGTACTGCAGGACAGTGGGTATATGACCACCACCCTGACCGAGGTGAGAAACCGGGTTGATTTGCTGCTGGTCGTCGGTACCGATATTGAAGCCACTTTTCCGCGCTTTTTTGATCGCTTCATCTGGCCCGAAGAGAGCATGTTCGGCCAGGAAATCGAAAGCCGCGAAATTATTTATCTGGGTAAAAAGCCTTCGGGTGATGCCTCAACCTCACCGGGCGGACGTCCGGCCGAAGTACTGGAATGTGATGATGCCCATCTGCCCGAGGTCATCTCCGTATTGCGCGCTTTGGTCAATGGGAAGAAAGTGCAGGCGGAAAGTGTCGGTGGCATCGCTGCGGCCGATCTCGCCGGTATTGCCGAAAAGCTGAAGGCCGCCAAATACAGTGTCATTACCTGGTCCGGCTCCCAGCTCAATCACGATCATGCTGAAGTGACTATCCAGAACATCTGCGAGATGATCAAGGAAATCAATCATGACACCCGTTCCAATGGGCTGCCGCTCGGTGGTAAAGAAGGTGATACGCTAGTGAATGCGGTCTCTTCCTGGCAGTCAGGTTATCCGATGCGTACCAGTTTCAGCCGTAATATGCCTGACTATGATCCCTACATGAATCGCGGCCAGCGTATGCTCGACGAGGGCGAGGTCGATGTACTGTTATGGGTGTCCAGTTTCAATATCGACGGCAAGCCGCCTAAAACCGATGCCACCACGGTTGTGCTCGGCCGGTCAGGGATGATGTTTGAGCAGGAGCCGGAAGTCTTTATCCCGGTCGGGGTACCCGGGATTGATCATATCGGCCGCACTTTTCGCTGCGACAGTGTCGTCTCAGTGCCTTTGAAGAAATTGCGTGACAGCGGCTTGCCCAGCACCTATGAGGTGCTGACTGCTGTTGAACAAGCCCTGTAAACGGAGACCAAGATGCTAACTAAACTTACAGGCGGTCGTGTCATTGATCCTGAACACGGTATTAATGATGTGGTTCGCGATATCTATATCCGTGATGGTCGTATTGTCGATGCCCCGAGTGATGGCAAGATCGATGAAGAAATTGATGTGCGCGGCAAAATCATTATGTCAGGCGCCATTGATATGCATACCCATATCGGTGGTGGCAAGGTCAATATTGCCCGCACGATGTTGCCCGAGGATCATGCCGAATCCCTGATCGAGCGTACCGAGCTGATGCGAAGTGGTTGTGGTCATGCGGCACCGAGTACGCTGACCACCGGTTATCGCTATGCCGAAATGGGGTATACCGCCGGTTTTGAGCCCGCTGTGCTGCCTATCAATGCCCGTCAGGCCCATATGGAAATGCATGACACCCCCATTATTGATAAAGGCGGCTATGCGATGCTGGGCAGTGATGATTTTCTGCTCAGAATGATGGCGGCCAATGAGGATCAGGAAGCCATCAATAACTATGTCGCCTGGACCCTGACCCACACCCAGGCACTGGGCCTGAAAGTGGTCAACCCGGGTGGGATTAACGCGTTCAAATTTAATCAGCGCAAGCTGGATCTGGACGAGAAAAACAGCTTCTACAATGTCTCTCCGCGTGAGATTCTGCAGCGTCTGTCCCGAGCCGTGACCGAGCTGGGCGTACCGCACCCACTGCACGTGCACGGTTGTAATCTGGGGGTTCCGGGGAACAAGGATACGACGTTGGATAGTATCCAGGGGATTGAGGGGCTGCCGATGCACCTGACCCACATCCAGTTCCACAGTTATGGCACCGAAGGTGATCAGAAATTCTCTTCCGGTGCGGCGGAAATCGCCGAAGCTATTAATCGTAACAAGAATATTACTGTCGACGTTGGTCAGATCCTGTTCGGTCAGACTGTGACCGCTTCCGGTGATAATATGCGTCAGTTTGCCGGTGCACCGCATGCCCATCCCAACAAATGGGTGTGCATGGATATCGAGTGCGAAGCGGGCTGTGGTGTTGTGCCGTTCAAATACAAAGACCAGAGCTTCGTCAACGCTTTGCAGTGGATGATTGGTCTCGAGACTTTCCTGATGGTTGATGATCCCTGGCGGATCTTCCTGACCACCGACCATCCCAATGGGGCGCCATTCACCAGTTATCCTCATCTGATCAAGCTGCTGATGGATAAATCTTTCCGTAACGACATGTTGTCGACCTTGCATCCGGAAGCACAACAGGCGACCCATCTGGCATCGCTTGATCGGGAATATTCACTTTACGAGATCGCCACCATGACCCGCGCCGGTGCCGCCAGACTGCTGGGTCTCTCCGACCGGGGCCACCTGGGCGTGGGTGCGGCGGCCGATATTACCGTTTACAGCGATCACCCGGATCGCGAAAAAATGTTCAGCAGTCCGGATTATGTGTTCAAGGACGGTCAGATGGTGGTCAAGAATGGTCAGTTGATCAAAATCACCTGGGGCACCACCCATGTGGTCAAGCCGCACTATGACGCTTCAATTGAAAAACCGCTGCAGTCTTATTTCGATAAATATCACACCATCAAAATGGGCAACTTCAAAATCAGTGATGATGAAATCGTCGATGACGGACGCGGCAGTCTGACCATTCAGCCGTTGAAACAAGGAGGAAAACTATGATTATCAACGGCGTCACGATTGACGAGACTTTCGCCGAAGCTTTTCCGATGCGCGGCACCCGCGTCATCATCACTGCACAGAACCTGGAGTGGGCGATGAATTCAGCCCAGGCCTTTACCGGTTTTGCGACTTCGGTGATTGCCTGTGGTTGTGAAGCGGGGATTGAACGCACGCTGGAGCCTCACGAAACACCGGATGGACGTCCCGGTGTCGCCTGTCTGATTTTTGCGATGGGGGGAAAAGGGCTGGCCAAACAGGTTGAAACCCGTGCTGGTCAGTGTGTACTTACTTCTCCTACATCAGCGCTTTTCTCTGGTTTACCCATGGACCAGGAAGAAAAAGAGATCCCACTGGGTAAGAACCTGCGTTTCTTTGGTGATGGCTACCAGATATCCAAGATGATTGATGGCAAGCGTTACTGGCGTATTCCGGTCATGGATGGTGAATTTCTGGCAGAAGAAACTACCGGGATCCGTGCCTCGGTTGGTGGTGGTAACTTCCTGATCCTGGCTGAATCCCAGCCCCAGGCGCTGGCAGCCTGTGAGGCGGCGATTCGGGAAATGCGCAAGCTGCCTAATGTGATTATGCCGTTCCCGGGCGGTGTGGTTCGCAGTGGCTCCAAGGTCGGCTCCAAGTACAAGGCACTGAATGCGTCCACCAACGATGCTTTCTGCCCGACCTTGAAAGGTCAGACCAAAACCGAACTGTCGCCGGAAGTGGAATCGGTGATGGAAATCGTCATTGATGGACTCACTGAAGGTGACATTAACAAGGCGATGCGGGCCGGCATTCAGGCCGCTTGTGAACTGGGCGCCGAAAATGGTATCCGTCGCATCAGTGCCGGTAACTACGGCGGCAAACTGGGGCCGTTCCACTTTCACCTGCAGGAGATCATGGCATGAGCGAATTGATTCTGACTCTCAAATCTGCGCCGGCGCAGCGTGTCGACTGCTCACCGCTGACGGTGGATAAGCTGGAAGGTAAAAGCGTCAGCGATATCGCAGCACTCCCCCTGGTCGTTGGTAATCAGAAGCAACGGGTGGATGAGCTGTTTGATATCGAAGGTGACGATCCTGCCGTCATGCGTTTTGAAAAGGCCACCGACAAGCTGGATCATATCGGTCATGGTATGAGCACCGGCACGATTACCGTCAATGGCAATGCCGGCGCGTATCTGGGTCAGTTTATGATGGGAGGAGAAATCATCGTAAACGGCAACACCGGTATTTATACCGCCTGTGAAATGAAAAAAGGCTTTATCAAGGTCAATGGTAATGCCGGTGACTTTGTCGGTGCCGCCCGGATTGGCTATAAAAATGGTATGACCGGCGGTGTTGTTGTGATTACTGGCAATACCGGTGCCCGCACTGGCGATCATATGCGCCGTGGCATGATCCTGATTGAAGGTAATGCCGGTGATTACTGTGGTTCACGGATGGTTTCCGGGACTATAGCTGTGCTGGGACAGGTGGGCGCGCATCTGGGATATGCGATGAAGCGTGGTACCCTGCTGCTGCAACAAGCCCCGCAAAAGGGTATTTCTGCCAACTTTAACGATTGCGGCTCGCACACACTGGCGTTTTTGCCACTGATGTTCGCCTCATTCAGAAAACTCGATTCCGAGTTTGCCAGGGTAGAACCCTTTTCACGTGTGCAGCGCTATGCCGGTGATTTATCCGGCATTGGTATGGGTGAAATCCTGGTAAAAATATAGGCTTTACCGAATTCGAAAGCCCAGAAAAAGCCTGCTTTAAAGCAGGCTTTTTTGTCCCCGCTAAGGTCTTTGGCAAAGCTGAAAAATTGGTTTAATCTCTGGGTTATAAGCTGTCTGAGTACAGCCTTTATCTGGCACTGAAATGAGAGGGATGGCCCATGTCTGACAACGGCAAAACCGTTATTCAGTTTATTGTGGAGGAGCAGCGAGCGCATCCTGACGCAACCGGTGATCTATCCGGTCTGCTCAGTGATATCACCAGTGCCTGTAAGAAAATCTCTCACCTGGTCGGTCGCATCGGTCTGTCTGGGTTGGGTGGTTATGCCGATTCAGAAAATGTGCAGGGTGAGACGCAGAAAAAGCTCGATGTGATCAGTAATGAGGTCATGATCGATCATTTGAAATGGACCGGTCACCTGGCGGCGATGGCTTCAGAGGAAAATGAGGAAATTATTCAAATTCCGGCCCGTTATCCCAAGGGAAAATATCTTGTCTGTTTTGATCCACTGGACGGGTCCAGCAATATCGATATTAACTTTTCCGTAGGCACTATCTTCTCTATTCTGCGCTGTCCGGAACAGAGCAGAAATCCTTCACTGAAGGATTTTATGCAGCCGGGTACCGAGCAGGTCTGCGCCGGTTTCTGTGTCTATGGCCCGTCAACGATGTTGATCATGACCACCGGACATGGAGTGAACGGCTTTACGCTGGACCGCGATATCGGCGAGTTTATCCTCACCCATCCCAAAATGAATATCCCCAGGGATACGGCCGAATTTGCCATTAATGTTTCCAATCACCGCCTGTGGGAAGCGCCGGTGCGCCGTTATGTTGATGAGTGTATTCAAGGTATTGATGGTGACAGGGAAAAGAATTTCAATATGCGCTGGAATGCGTCCATGGTGGCGGAGATCTACCGTATTCTCACCCGTGGTGGCATTTTCATGTACCCGATGGACAGCCGTCTGGTGAAACAGGGTGGGCATTTACGTTTGATGTATGAGGCCAATCCAATGAGTTTTATAGTCGAACAGGCGGGCGGGCAGAGCTGGACCGGTTATCAGCGTATTATGGAAATTCAGCCGCAAGATATTCACCAGCGGGTGCCGGTGATCCTGGGATCAAAAAATGAAGTTGACCGCATTATCAAATATCATCAGCAGGCCTGACCGGCGCTCGCTTATCGCCCTGTGTCTGCTGTGGCTGAGTCTTCCAGTCGCGGCTACAGAGGTCTATAAATGCAAGGTCAATGGCGCTGTAACATTCAGTGATCAGCCCTGTTCAGAACAGGCTCAGACGATTCATATCGATGTTCGCGAGCCCGGAACAGAGGCGGTCAAGGCCCAGCAGTCGGTGACTGCAACTTTCGAGGAAGAATCTCGGGTCAATGAAATCCGCCAGCTCAATCAACGCAATGATGAACTGCAACAGCAGATGCGCCAACTGCAACAGCAGCATCAGAGCGAGATGCAAAAATTGCAGGCCAGAACTTATGACTACGGTGACGGGCGGGTAGCAACCCGTGAATACGGCTTGTTTGAAAAAATGGACAAGCTTGATGCGCAACATCAGCAAAACATGCAATCACTGCAGCAACAGATTGAGAAAAATCAAAAAGCGATAGAAGCGTTACACAAATAGCGATTATGGATAGTCTTTCATGGCAAAAGCATGGATTGCAGGAATAAGCTCATTACTTCTACCTGGTTTGGGTTTTATATACGCACGGCATGACAGGTGGGCTTACCTGGGCTTACTACTATTGATTCTGCCTACGCTCATACTGGGATGGACACAGTGGATTTTTAAACCCTTCGGAGCTATCACTTATCTCTTTTTAAACATTGTTATATACCTTTCGTTGGCGACACTATCAGCTTTGGCTGCGTTTAGAAAGTTGAGGGCACCGGAGAAAATTCCCTGGTTGCGGATAATCATATATCTCATAACCTTCTTGGTTTTTATGAATTCCGGCACGAAGCATTTTATTAGAGAAGACATTGCTGGATTTAATATTTACCGACAGAGTTCCGTGTCAATGTCACCGATAATAAAACAAGGAGATTTGTTACTTGTCGATACCGGATTTTACCGGCATGCTCCAGTCAAACCTGATGATATAGTGACATTCTACCCACCAGAGAATCAGTTTTATAAGAGCAATACGATATGGATAAAACGTGTTATTGCCCAAAAAAATGACCATATCACGATAGCTGAAGATAAGTTGATAGTGAATGGTGAAGAACTCAAGGACACCATATTTCATGGTGTCGGGCCAAGCTTTTCTGATTACGTTTTGGACCAGAATGAAGTTTTTGTGTTAGGAGATAATCGTCTCAACAGTAACGACAGTCGGTTTTGGGGACCCCTGAATCTCGCTAGAATTCATGGCAGGGTCGTTTCCGTGGTGCTCTCAGAAGGCAGGTTGGTGAGCAAAAGTCTTATCGATTGATCCTGCTAATAGCAACAGCCTCATCATCTGGGCTCGGTCGTTTGAACTGTTCACCTCTGCCGGTCATTAAGTAGACTGTCCGTCTCGATTCAATTACTGAAAGGAAGAAAAATGCGTTATTTTTTCGGTTCCTTATTGCTACTCATCTGCAGTCATTTGTCCGCTGAAACGCTGGAGTATCGGTATCAGGACGAAATCCTGGAGGGCTATTATCTGGAAGCCTCAGTCTCAGCGCCGCTTGTGATATTGATACATGACTGGGATGGACCGACAAGCTATGAATTCCGTCGCGCCAAAATGCTACACGAGCTCGGATATAGTGTCTTTGTCGCGGATATTTATGGTGCCGGCGTGCGACCGGTGGCGGTCGCCGACAAACGTCACCATACCGGTGAGCTTTATCGTGACAGGCAGCGGATGAGGGGGCTTATCAATGCGGCGCTGGCGAAGGCAGAAGCACTGGGTGCCGATACCGGCAATGCGGTGATGATGGGGTATTGTCTGGGTGGCACAGCCGTGCTGGAAATGGCCAGGGCCGGCTCACCGATGAAAGGCTTTGTTGCCATTCATGGTGGACTGGGGACACCGCCCGGACAGGATTACAATGACGTTAAGGCCGAGATCCTGGTCCAGCATGGTGCCGCAGATGCGAATATTTCGATGGCCGAATTCGCAGCACTGAGTCTGGCAATGGAACAGGATGAGGCGCCAAATGAAATGATAAGTTACGGCGGTGCGCAGCATTCCTTTACCAAGTTTGATAATCCGAAATATCACCCCCAGGCGGATAAAAAATCCTGGCAGCGTCTGCTCAGTTTTCTTGAAGCCAAGCTCAGATGAACTGGCGCTTTTTCCCGCTACTTACCTGCCTGCTGTTCAGTGTTCAGCTCCGCGCCGATGACAGTATAATCCGGCTGGCCGTGGTTAATACGCCGTATCAGAGTGGCCTGATAGATTATCTGTTGCAGGCGTTCGAACAAAGCAGTGGTTATAAAGTTGAGATATATGGTGGGGAGGCTGTTTTTGAACGCGCGCGAGAGGGGCAGGCCGATCTGCTGATCGCCCACTATGGCAAATCGCCCTTCGAGGAATTCGTGCTGCAGGGCTTTGGCCGTTGGCCAAAAATGGTGTTTTCCAATCAGCAGGTGCTGATTGGTCCGTCATCGGATCCGGCTGGTATCGCGGGTATGCGCAGTGCTTCAGCGGCATTGAAACAGATCGCCGACAAACAACAACCTTTTTTGCTGAATCAGATCAGCGGCGTCAATGACTTGTTTGAACTGCTCTGGCGGCAGGCGGGCAGACCAGATAAATCCGGCTGGCTGATCGATGCCGGGGTTGCCAGGGGCCGGGCGATGCAACAGGCCGATAAACGGGGCGCCTACACCCTCTGGGGCGCAGGACCGTTTATCCGCTTCAGTCAGCAACACCGGCCCGATCTTGAGATCCTGGTCTCAGCCGATCCCTTGCTGCAGCGCATGATGGCCATCAGCCGGGTCAATCCTGAAAAAGTGGAGGGCGTGAATGCGGCCGGCGCCCAATTACTGCAGGATTATTTATTGTCCGCCGGGGTCCAGGCAAAAGTCAGCCAGTTTCGTCAGCCGGAATATGAGGGGCAGCTCTGGTGGCCGGCGGCCAGACATAATTAGGAGGCAATATGTTTCACCTGAAGCGCATCTTAATGTTGAGTCTGTTAATGTTCAGTCTGACCAGCCAGGCTGATACCGGCTTTCGACTGGAACATTTTGATTATCCCTATCCGGTAGCGCAGTTTTCGCTGACATCCCAGCAGCAGGAGCTGGAGATGGCCTATATGGATCTGGCGCCCAGTGGCCAGGCCAATGGTGAGACGGTAGTGCTGTTTCATGGCAAGAACTTCTGTGCCGCCACCTGGCGTGACACACTGGCTGCACTGAGTGACGCCGGTTATCGCGTGATCGCCGTCGATCAGGTTGGTTTTTGTAAGTCTTCCAAGCCACTGGAGTATCAATACAGTTTTCATCAACTAGCGGCCAATACCGGTGCCTTACTTGATCATCTGGAGATCGATCACTTTTATCTGCTGGCCCATTCCATGGGCGGCATGCTCGCGACGCGTTATGCGTTGCTCTATCCCGATCAGGTGGACGGGCTGTTGATGGTGAACCCTATCGGACTGGAAGACTGGCTGCAAAAAGGGGTGCCATATATTGACATCGACACCTGGTATCAGCAGCAGTTGAAACTTGATGCTGAGGGCATAAAACGCTATCAGCAGAACACTTATTATGCCGGCAAATGGCGTCCTGCCTACGACATCTGGGTAGAGATGCTGGCGGGCCAGTTCAAGGCTGACCGTGAAAAATCCGCCTGGCTGTCCGCCAAAATCTACGACATGATACTGACTCAGCCCGTGGTGCATCAGTTTAACGACCTGGCGGTGCCGACCTGGCTGTTTATCGGGACGCAGGATAATACCGCCGTGGGCAAAGGTTATGCTGATGAGGCCTCACGGCAAACGCTGGGTAATTACCGGAAGCTGGCTTTAATCAGCGTCAGCAGCATACCCGACGCCCGCCTGCAGCTGTTTCCGGCGCTGGGTCACTCCCCGCATATCCAGGCACCCGAGCAGTTCCATCAGGCACTGTTGAAGGCGCTTTCTCAACTTGCTTCCCGACCTTAAAGGATTGATGATGCCATTTCTGTTTCAAACCCTGTTTATCGTTTCCTTGTTGCCGATAACACTGGCCGTGCTCGGTGGTTATCTGCGCTATCGTCAGTTCGGTTACTTTGATAACAAACAGCCGCGACGGCAACAGGCACAGATGACCGGTCTCGGTGGCCGCGTTCTGGCAGCACAGAAGAATGCCTGGGAAGCATTGATCTTTTACGCTGTGATGTGTGTGCTTGCTTTCATTTCTGGCACCGATCTCAATCAGTTCAGTTATGCGGCTACCCTGTTTCTGTTGAGCCGGATTGCGCATCCTGTGTTTTATATGCTGGATATGGCGCCTTATCGTTCGCTGGTGTTTATGATCGGCTGGCTCTGCAGTTTTTATATCGGCCTCAAAGCGGTGGCCGATGTTAATTTTGGTGGCTAAATGAAAATCAGCAGACAGCAGCTGGACGCAGCGGTGAGCCGGCAGATCCTCAGCGAACAGCAGGCTGAGGCCTTAATGGAATTCCTGCGTGCACAGCCGGGAACCGGGCCGGTATTTGATTTCACCCACGTCCTTTACTATCTGGGGGGGCTGATAGCGATTGGCGCGATGACCCTGTTCATGACCCTGGGCTGGGAAGCCTTCGGTGGCTGGGGGCTGTTTTTCATCGCGCTGCTCTATGCCGGTGTCGGGCTGAAACTCTGTGATTTATTTCAGCGCAGAGGTTATGCGATCCCAGCCGGGATCTGTGCCACCTTTGTGGTGGCTTTGACGCCGCTTGCAGTTTACGGTTTGCAGCAGGGCCTCGGGTTGTGGCCCGACAGTAGCGTCTACCGTGATTTCCACCGTTACATTCAGTGGCACTGGCTCTATCTGGAGCTGGCGACACTGGCTGTGGGCACCACCCTGGCCTGGCGCTATAAATACCCATTCCTGTTAATGCCCATTGCCGTTACTTTGTGGTACTTGTCGATGGATCTGGCCGCCTGGCTGGCTTTTGATCGACTGGACTTTGAAATCCGGGCGCTGGTGTCAATGTATTTCGGGTTACTGATGACCCTGATGGCTTTCTGGGTGGATATCCGCAGCCGTCACAGCCAGAGGGATTATGCATTCTGGCTGTATCTGTTCGGCGTGCTGACATTCTGGTGTGGCTTATCGATGCAGCACAGTGACAGCGAACTGGCCAAATTCGGCTACTTTATGATCAACCTGCTGATGATTGGGGTTGGTGTAACCTTGCTGCGGCGTGTGTTTGTCGTGTTCGGTGCCCTGGGCGTGGCGGGTTATCTGGGCTATCTGTCACACCAGGTGTTTGAAGACAGTTTGCTGTTTCCAGTGGTGTTAAGTGCTCTGGGTTTGTTGATTATTTATCTTGGTGTGTTGTGGCAACGCCATGAAAATCGACTCAGCGAGCGTCTGCGCGGCAGGATGCCTCTGGTAGTGCAGCAATTACTGGCTAAACGCTGACTCAGCGAGGTTTATACTGGCTTGGACAATAGGCGCGACTAACGTCAGGGTGCCGTAAACGTTGGTGTTTGGTATGCCGGCCGCTGACCCGCTGACGCCAGAGACGAAAGCTGCCGGGTTTGAGTGAGCGTCGCATCAAACGGATAACATCATCCTCACTGAGACCGTATACAGTACGAATGGCTTCAAATGGCGTGCGGTCTTCCCAGGCCATTTCAATCAGTCGAGCGTGATCAGCTTCCGACAGCTTTGCTTTCATTTTTGACATAGGCGGACAATAACGGCAGGAGAGTGAAAAATGCGTTTATATGGGATGGTTCTTGTTCTGTTATTGGCCAGTGCCTGTACTTCGGTGCCAGAGGGTATTGAGCCAGTACAATCATTCAAGGTCGATCGCTATCTGGGCAAATGGTATGAAATTGCCCGCCTGGATCATCGTTTCGAACGCGGATTGAGCCGGGTGACCGCTGACTATGAGATGCGGGAAGCAGGGGGGATACGGGTGATTAACCGGGGTTATTCAGCGGAGGAAAATGCCTGGGAACAGGCTGAAGGCAAAGCCTATTTTGTCGCCGATCCCAATATCGCCCACCTTAAAGTGTCTTTTTTCGGGCCTTTCTATGGCAGCTACATCGTGTTCGAGTTGGATGACGACTACCAGTATGCTTTTATCAGTGGGCCCAGCCGTGAATATTTATGGTTACTGGCCAGGGAGCCCAACGTGTCAGAGGAGCTCAAAACACATTTTGTTACTGTGGCCGAGGAAAAAGGCTTTGATGTGGATTCGCTGATCTTCGTCGAGCAGCACTCAAACGCAGAATACTGATTACTGACTTGCAGGGAGGTCACAATGCCTGAAATTGATTTCACACTGGTCTGGTTCAATCTATATCAGATCGGTATCGCTTTTTTACTGTCACTACCGATTGCTTTGAATCGTGAATACCTGGCTAAAGGGGCCGGGCTCAGAACCTATCCACTGGTGTCGATTGCCTGTTGTGCGTTTATGCTGGTGGCGATGGATGTCTATGAAGGCAGTGATGCCGAGGCGCGGGTAATGTATGGCGTCATTACCGGCATGGGCTTTATCGGCGGCGGTGCGATCATCAAGGAGTCCGGCCGTACTATGGGAACAGCCAATGCGGCCGGGATCTGGCTCACCGGTGCTATCGGTATTTCAGTGGCCTACAGCCGATATGAAGTGGCACTGGTGCTGTCTTTTATCGGCTACCTGATCTTTCAGTTTGGCCGCTTCCTTAAACGCGAACAAGCGGATTGATTTAACCCTGTTGCGGTTCAGCCCGGGCCTCCAAACGCTGACGCCGCTTCTCAACCCAGGTCATCACATTGATCAGTAGACTGGGCAGGAAGGTCAATGTGACGATCATTGAGCAAAGAATACCGACCAGCACCACGATACCCACACCGCGGTAGAGCTCTGTACCCGCACCGGGAATAAACACCAGCGGTGCCAATCCGAATACGGTGGTGGTGGTTGACATCAGAATCGGGCGCAGCCGCGTGGCGACAGCCTGGTTGACCGCAGTACGCACGGATATGCGCTTATCCCGCAGATTGGTCCGGGTCTGTTCCACGATCAAAATCGGGTTGTTCACCACCGTCCCCAGCAAAATAACAAAGCCCAGCATGGTGATCATATCGAAAGGCTGAATAATAGCAGGTAGCCCGACCAGGTTGAGCAGGGGACCGGCATGGTTGATGGCTACCAGCCCGACAATACCCCCGGCAATGCCCAGCGGCACGGTGGTCAGAATCAGCAAAGGATAGCCCCAGTGACTGAAAATGGCGACCAGCAGCAGGTAAATCAGCAACAGGGCAATCACCAGATTACCCGACAGTGATTCGCGGGTAGCATCAAGCTGATCGGCGGCGCCGGAAATACTGATGGACACGCCTTTTGCGACCTCACCCGCTGCCTGCATCTCCGGCAGCATCTGGGTACGCACCATGTTAACGGCTGTTTCCAGTGCAATTTCACGGGGTGGAATGATTGATAACGTGACGGTCCGACGCCCATCCACACGACGCAACTGATCACTGTCGACGGTTTCGGTGATATCTGCCAGCGCATTCAGCGGCAACACGGTACCTTCAGGTGTCATAACCGGCATTGTCGACAGATCCGACAGTTTCTGATTCTGGCCGGCGGCACTGAAGATGAACATATCAATCTTGTCATCATCCATGAAAAACTCACCGACATAGGCGCCGTCACTCAGGGCCGCCACGGTGTAACCAAAATCATCGGCGGTCATATCGACCTCTGCCAGCCTGTCCCAGTGCGGTCGTACCTCCACCAGCGGCTGGTCCAGTGACAAGGCGGCGGGTTCGGATTCAATCTGCGGGTCTCCAAACAGCGTTTCGGCATTGCGCAGTGCATTTTCAGCCGTGGAATAGAGGCTTTCCTGATCGGCACCGGAAATATCCAGGTTCACGGCCCGGGTACCGCCCTGATTGCTGGCAATAATCGAACCCCGGTGGGAAAAACCGCGCATGCCGGGGTAACTTTCAAACATCTCGGTGAGCGCGTCCATCATCGGCTCAATATCTTCAGCCCGGGTCGGCTCGCTCAGCACCCAGACCACCCCGGGTGCAATGCGTTGAAAATAGTATTTCAATGAAGGCAGTTCATGCTCGCCATTGTCGAACCTGGCCGGATCGGCATCCAGGGCAGTCACCAGATGGCTACGGATTTCTTCACCGACTTTTTGCATTTCTGACAGGTTGTAACCGGGTGGGGCGGTCATCACGCTGAAGGCCTTGGGCTCTTCCCCTTCCGGCAGGTATTCAGCGGGCGGCATCAGATAGACACCAGCGCCCATTGTGCCGGCGAAAATCAGCACGATACAGGCCAGTCGACGTATTGGACCAGCATTCAGCCAGCTGACAGATTTGAGGATAGGGCCGGGGTGAGACAGATCGTCGCCATGATCACGATCATTACCGAAACCGGCCCGGGCGCAGGCTGCCGGCACTACGCCCACGGCAAACAGCATTGAGGCCAGAATGGCTGTGGATATGGCAATCGCGATATCGGAGTAGAGCTGGCCGGCCTCTTCCTGGACGAACAATACTGGTGCAAAAACCAGGACGGTCGTCATACTCGAGGCCAGAACCGCCGTCCACACCTCACGCACACCGGTAATCGCTGCCTGAATTCGATCCAGGCCTCGGCGGCGGCACTGTTCGATACTCTCCAGCACGACAATGGTGTTATCTACCGTCATACCAATGGCAAAGGCGATCCCGGCCAGAGAAATCACGTTCAGCGTGCGATCAAAAGCCAACAGGCCCAGGAAAGCGGCAATGGTACAGACCGGCATTCCCATCAAGCCGATCAGCGTAGCCCGGCCGGACCGCAGGAAAAGGAACAGTACCAGGGTCGCCAGCACGGCACCCAAAGCCAGATTGGAACTGACTTTATCTACCGAGGCCTGGACATAGCGCACATCATCACCAATCAGCTCAATGGTCATCCCGTTGGGATGCAATTGATCCTGACGGATCTCCTCGACTACCTTGAGCATTTCTTCCTTGATGTTAATCACGTTGGAGCCTGATTCACGTTTGACCGCCATGGTCAGGGCTTCTTCATTATTAACAATCGCAATATTGCGAACTTCGTAGTGATCCAGCCGCACCTCGGCGACATCCTTGAGCTTGATGTCGGTGTTATTGCGATGCGCCAGGGTCAGTTCTTCCAGGCTCTGTAAATCCTGGAAGCGGCCGGTGGTACGGATAAAGTATCGACGTTTACCGTCGTCCAGGTCACCGGCTGAAGTATCCCTGTTGCGTTCACGAATGGCATCGCGGACTTCGGTCAGGGTTAAACCACGCTGTGCCAGCTTGGCCGGGTCGATGGTTATTTGAATCTGACGCTCTGCCCCCCCTCGCAGCTGTACTTCCGAAACGCCGGTGACGCGTTCCATGCGTGGCCGGATATCATCATCGACAAAATCGGTGACCATATCCATATCAAGATTCAGCGGATTGCCAGACAAAGGCTTGACCGCAAAGTACATGAAAGCATTTTCGGAAAAGGAACTGCTACGGATCGTAGGCTGATCCACGTTTTCCGGGTAACTGGGTACCTGACTCAGGGCGTTGGAGACTTCGATCAAAGTTTCATTGATATCTACGCCGAAAGGGAATTCCATTTCTATCTGCGCCTGGCCGGTATCGGCCAGAGACTCCATTCGGGTCATATTGGGTACGCTGCGCAGGTAGCGTTCCTGTTCAATCAGGATCTCTTTCTCGACATCCTGCGGGGTAGCGCCAGGCCAGCCGGTGACCACGCTGATAGTGCGCACATCCAGATCCGGGATCATCTGTATCGGTATACGGGTCGCGGCAGCAATACCCAGCACCACGATAATCAGGACAATGACGGTGAGCAGTTTGCCGTTTCTTATGGGGGCTTCCAGCATGGTTCAAGCAGCCTTATTGGTTGACGACGGTGACAGCCTGACCATCACGCAGGACTTCATTACCGCGTACGACGACGCGGGCATCGGCTTCCAGACCGTCCACAATGCTGACCCCACTCTGACTCTGCTGGCCAATAGTGACCTGGCGCCGCTCGGCGATACCGTCGTTGACCACAAACACGCTGTAACCACCATCCGGATGCAGCAACAGGGCATCGCGCGGAATCAGCAACTTCTGTCCACCGTCACCACTGAGACCGATCACAGCGGTAGCCGAGGTACCGGGCAGCAGGTCGATATCAGATGCATCGACGACAACGCGGACCAGAAAAGCGCGGGCCTGAGGATCACTGACCGGTACAATTGCGCTGATCTTACCCGGCAACCGACGGTTGGGATAAACATCGGGAATGACCTCCACCGGGCTGTTCTGGTTGACTGAGGAAAACTGTTCCTGGGGGACATTGACATCAAGACGCACTTTATCCGTTGCCACCAGTTCCAGCACCGCCGTACCGCGGTTAATCCACTCCCCGGCCTCGGTCATCTTGGCACTGATAACCCCATCGAATGGCGCGGGTAGATCGTGGCGACGTAGTTGTTCCAGCGCGGCACGCTCAGTGGCTTTGGCAGCGACCAGAGACGCTTCCGCCAGCGCCAGATTGGATTGGCGATTGGCGAGTTCACTCTCGGAAATGTAGTTCTTTTTGCGCAGGCTCTGGGCTTCATTGACCAACCGCTGGGCTTCGTTGCGGGCTGCTTCGGCTTCTACGGTGGCGGCCTGGGTCTGGGCATACTGCTGGCTGGCAATGGCCGGATCCAGTTTAAGCAGAAGGTCGCCCTGATTGACTTCATAACCGGCATCAACCAGGACTTCCTTGACCAGGCCATCGACCCGGGGTGACAGCATGGCTTGTCTTTCCGCAGTCAGCGAACCGGAGAGGGTCAGAGTTTCAGCTATGGTAGATTGGGTGGGGGAAGCGGTCGACACCGGAGTGGCATCATCAGCGTTAACAGTCAGGCAAAAAAGGCTGAAAAGCAGCCAGCTTAGATGTCGCATGAAAAATCCCGTTGCAAAATGTCCGTATGGTCAATGTCTGACCGAATATAGGGGCTGGAAAGCCGTGATTAGTTCCCGGTTAAGTGACCAGCGTTGTGAAAAAAGCTAATTTAATGATGTCAAAGACCCGTATGGCAAGTCTTGAGTGCCGATGTTTACAATTTTTTACATATGCATAGCTTAACCCGCTTACTACCGGTCTGGGCGATTTTACTGTGTCTGCTGGCCTGGTGGCAGACTGCCTGGTTTGTCAGCCTTAAGTCGGCGATTCTGCCTCTGCTGGCGGTGATCATGTTTGCTATGGGGCTGACACTGCGGCTGAGTGACTTTCGTCGGGTGCTCACCATGCCAGCGGTGATTCTGCTTGGCGTCAGTCTTCAGTTTGTGATGATGCCGCTGCTGGCCTGGCTTATCAGTCATGGCATGGCGCTGAAGACTTTGTTGGCAACCGGTCTGATTCTGGTAGGGGCCAGCCCCGGCGGCACAGCATCCAACGTGATGACCTACCTTGCCGGCGGGAATGTGGCCTTGTCCATCTCACTGACAGCCTTATCGACGCTACTGGCGGTGGTGCTCACTCCCTGGCTGAGCTGGTTCTATATCGATGCCGATATTGCGGTACCTGTCGGCTCGATGTTGCAGACTATCCTGGCGCTGGTGATTGCGCCGGTACTGGGTGGTATGCTGCTGAATCACTGCCTGCCGAGGCTTGTCGCTCCCCTTCAGCGTATTTGTCCATTGCTGGCAACGCTGGCAATTGTATTTATCATCGCCATTGTGTTTGCCTTGAACAGGAACAGCATGGCGGTCTTGTCTTTCACATTGCTGGCCGCTGTCGTTATACATAATGCGTTGGGACTGACGCTGGGTTATCTGGCCGGCCGCTGTTTCGGCTATGAGGCGGCTATCTGCCGGACGCTGGCGATTGAGGTCGGTATGCAGAATTCGGGACTTGCCGTTGCGCTGGCAATGAAAAACTTTGCGTCGCTGGCGGCACTGCCCGGCGCGCTTTTCAGTATCTGGCACAATATCAGTGGGTCGTTGCTGGCGGCATTCTGGCAATGGCGGGATAGGAGACAAGGCCAATGAGCGCAGAAATCGAAAGCCTTTACATGTTGCTGGTCGCTCTGGCGATCGGACTGATGATCGGTATCGAGCGCGGCTGGCAGGAGCGTGATAGTCAGGAAGGTCAGCGTATTGCCGGGGTGCGGACTTACGGTTTAATCGGTTTGCTCGGTGGTGTGTTGGGCATGCTGGCGCAGACATTTGAGCCGCTGGTGCTGGGGCTGGGATTTCTGGCTCTGACACTGGTGATTGGTAGTATTTTCCTGATTAAACAGCGCCAGGAAGGGGAATGGGGCATTACCAGCCTGGTTGCCGCTTTACTGGTTTTTGTACTGGGTGCACTGGCCACCTCTGGCAAGGTTACCCAGGCCTCGGCCTCTGCGGTGGTGATGGTATTGCTGCTCAGTTACAAACCGCAACTGCACGGTTTGATCAGCAAACTGCAGTTGGAGGAGCTGCGTGCCGGTATTAAGTTATTACTGATATCGGTGGTGATGTTGCCAGTGCTGCCTGATCAGGGTTATGGCCCCTGGGAGGCGCTCAATCCCTATCGTATCTGGATGATGGTTGTGCTAATCGCGGCCATCTCCTTTATCGGTTATTTTGCGATAAAAATTGGTGGCGCCCACCGCGGGATTCTGTTCACCGGCCTGTTCGGTGGCCTGGCTTCTTCCACGGCAGTGACGCTGCATTTATCCCGCCTGGGTAAACAGAATCAGGAAGTGGCGCCGGTGGCCTCCAGCGGTATTCTGATTGCTTGCGGTACCGCTTACGTCAGAATACTGATTGTAGTTGCCATGTTGGCACCTTCGCTATTAAGGGATTTGTGGCCACCGGTGGTGCTGATGGCTTTAGTGACCTATCTGCCGCTGATACTTTATCGCTTTGCTAAATCATCCAGTTCACTGGGTACGTCATCGACGCTGCAGAATCCGCTGGAATTAAAAACGGCATTGACTTTCGGTGCTATTCTGACCGCAGTCATGCTGCTCAGCGTGCTGTTGCGTGAGGCCTATGGTGATGCCGGTCTGCTGATTCTGGCGGCAGTGTCGGGCATGGCGGATATTGATGCCATGATGCTGTCGCTGATTGGCATGACGGATAATGATTTATCGACCAGATTGTTTGTGATGGGGCTGGTGATTACCGCCGCTGCCAACAGTATGGTGAAAGGGGTCATGACCGGGCTGATTGGTGGTCGTCAGCTTGCGATTAGAACGGCACTACCCTTAGTGCTGGCCGGAGTGGCTGGCGTCCTGGCCACATGGTTGGGGTATTGGTGACGCTCAAGTCACCGGTTTCTTTCGCGGCAGAGGGAGAATCGCGAATGCAGGCACTGTTTGTAAAACACCGCTCTCCGTCAATGGCGGCGGGGATGAACATACTGGCACCCGGGCTGGGTCTGTATTACCTGGGACAGCCACGTGACGCCTGGCTGTTAATGATTCTGGTCGTCCTGCCCTGGTTTGCATTATTACTGTTTCCCTGGCATCTAAGTGCACCGTTACCGCTCGTCGTTCTACCCTTGCTATCAGTCACGCTCTGGCTTTTAACGCTGATTTTCGGCTGGCATCGTGCCCGCAGGCAGAGTCCAATGGTTCAGCATGAATCACAGCGATGGTATCGCTATACAGGATTCTGGCTTATTTTCTGTGGACTCTGTTTGCTGTGGTTGTCGCTGGCATTGGTGGTTAAACTTCAACTCAGCCTGCACCAGGTAACGGATAACGCCATGTCGGGTACATTCAAGAAGTACGACTGGGTGGTGATTGCGGCTGATATTGGTCAGTCCAATACACTTCAGCATGGTGATATCGTGTTGTTGATTGACCCTGAGACTCACCGTGAAGTGCTTCAGCGGGTGGTGGCCTTACCCGGAGAACAAGTCACTGTGCACGGTGGAGGTTTATTTGTTAACGGTGAATGGCAGTCAGAACATTACCTTGACGATCTACAAAATCAGCAGTGGATCCCCGAAGGAGTCGTGCATACCACCGTGCCAGAAAATCAGGTTTTTGTACTCGCTGATAATCGCGATAACAGTCGTGATAGCCGTTACTGGGGGGCCATACCCATGGCTGAGTTAGTGGGTAAGCAGGTCTATCGTTTGGCTGACAAGCCCTGGCGTTTAACGGAACTGAAGCGTTTTGTGCGGAGTCTGAGCTCGAAAATCAGCGGAGACTAAAAATGCATAACAACGGTTTGTCTTTCGGTATCCTGATACTGTGCCTCACAGCAGGCGCAGCTTTTGCTGAAGCGCAGGAAAATTACCATAACTGTCTGTTCGACGCGGAAAACAAGACAAAGGCTGAACAGGCTGGTCAGACTCCGGCTATTTACTGCGCTTCGCGTCACTTTGATACCGCGCCGACCGCTTTTCAGGCACAAGTACTGTTGCAGGATCTGGAAGGAATGAAACAACGTGATCCCCAGTTTCGTGAATTTTACGAGACCGTCAGAAAAGACAGCAGCAATGATATTTATACCGATCGCCAGATTGTATTGATGTATATCGATAAACGGGAAGTCAATAAAGATTAAAGTCTGCCAGCGGTGCTCCTGTGATTGCACCGATCATTGATGCGGCCGGCCAGCGCTATCCGGCCGGACGCATCATGGTAAACCCATCTTCTCAGTCAGGCATGACTTAAGAGGCTTTAGGCGGATTGCGCCGAGCGCGTTGACCGGCCCTGGGCTGTGACGGCCGCCGCCGTTTTTGTGTGTGTGCGGTTTCACTGCGTTGACCATCCCGGTGTTCAGGTCTGGGCTTTTTAGGGCGACGAGGACGCTGTTTGGCGGCTGTGACGGGTCTTGATGCCGGCACCTCATGCACCGGCTCGAAGTCATCGATATATTCCCGTGACAGGGTTTTGCCAATCAGCCGTTCTATCGCGAACAACTGATCGGCTTCGTCAGCACTGACCAGGGATATAGCTTCACCACTGGCGCCGGCCCGACCGGTGCGGCCGATACGGTGAACATAGTCTTCAGCGACATTGGGTAAGTCGACATTAATGACATGCGGTAGTTGGTCTATATCCAGGCCGCGGGCGGCAATATCGGTGGCAACCAGCACCTGAATCTCACCTGCCTTGAATTCAGCCAGCGCGCGGGTTCGGGCTGCCTGACTTTTATTGCCGTGAATCGCAGCGGCTTTGAGGCCGGCACTATCGAGATGTTTGGTCAGCTTATTGGCACCGTGTTTGGTTCGGGAAAAAACCAGAACCTGAAACCAGTTATTGTCGCGAATGAGATGACTTAATACGGCCGGCTTTTGCTTTTTATCCACCGGTACTATCCACTGTTTGACGGTTGCAGCGGTACTGTTGGCCGGTGACACGGAGACTTCCACCGGATTGTTAACCAGCGTTTTGGCGAGCTGGCGGATATCGTGGGAAAAAGTTGCAGAAAACAGCAGGTTCTGACGCTTTTTAGGTAACAGAGCGATGATTTTGCGAATATCGTGAATAAACCCCATATCCAGCATTCGGTCAGCCTCGTCCAATACTAGTACCTCTAGCTGATCAAAGCGAATCGCGTTCTGTTGGTACAAGTCCAGTAAACGGCCGGGGGTCGCTACCAGCAAATCGGCGCCGCGCCGCAGTTTCATCATCTGAGGGTTGATTTTGACGCCACCAAACACCACGGTTGAACGTAGTCGCAAGTGTTTACCATAAGTGTCGATACTGTCTGCTACCTGGGCAGCCAGTTCACGGGTGGGGGTCAGGATGAGCGCGCGAGCCTGGTTGCCGGCGGCCGGTTTGCCGGGTGCCAGCCGGTGCAGAATGGGCAGCGTGAAACCGGCAGTCTTGCCGGTACCGGTCTGGGCCGCGGCCATGATGTCCTGGCCGCTCATGATGGCCGGGATCGCCTGGGCCTGAATGGGGGTTGGCTGATCGTAACCCTGTTCGGCAATGGCCCGCAGAATGGGATCACTGAGACCGAGAGATGAAAATGTCATAAAAATACTCAAAAATTAACGCAATCCCCGCGCTGCACAGCTAAAAGCTGGCGCGAGCCTGTTGTGATTCAGTGCCTTAAAAAGGCCTGCTGACACAGAGGGGATTGTAAGGTTGATAACTGTGGCGGAGCGCCGGACAGGAACTGACAATGGATTTTTGTCGTCTCTGTCGTAGTATGACAGATAAAGTCGATGGTGTTCGATTTTATCTGCACAAGCCTGTCATGTAGTGATGTTATGATGGATTTGTATTCTTTAATTCAGGAGGGATTATGTATAAGAAAAATGCCATTATGGTTGCGGCGATAATCGCTATCGTCGCGATTTTTGTTGTGGTGCTGGTGACAACGGTTTTTGTCGATGATAGCGAAGAACGATATGGCCAGGTACCGACACCACAAAGCGAAGCCGATATTGCTGAACAAAGTGCTGTTGCACCGGCCTCGGTCAAAGATGAAACCACGCAGCCGCTGGCACAGAATGAAGCGGGTGGTGTGAACGAAACCGTCACCGAACACATGGAAGATGCTCAGGAAGCCGTGCCGGAAACGGTAATTCAAGATGAAGTTGAAGCCGAAGCCACGCCGACGGAAGAATTGCAGTCTGAAGCCGGTGATATGATGGCAGAAGCAGAAAGCGCCGCTGCCGAAATGGCTCAGGAGGCAGAAACTGCGGCTGCGGATTTGGCTAATGAAGCCGAGCAGGCGGTAGAAGAAGCTAAACAGGCCGCTGCAGGTGGTGAAATGCATATTGTGACCGCTCAAGGCCTGAAATACAGCCCGCTGGTGGTCAAGATTCAGCCTGGTGATACCGTAGCCTGGGAAAATATGCCCACCCATGATACGCAATCGATTGAAGGACTTATCCCGGAAGGTGCGGAAGCCTGGCACTCTGAACTGGGCAAGAACTATGAACGCACTTTCAGCCAGGAAGGCATCTATGTCTACAAATGCACCCCGCATATCGGTGCCGGTATGGGCGGTGCCATCATAGTCGGTAACCCAGTGAACCTGGAAGCAATCAAGGCTGCGGATGCCAAAGGCGCTGAAGGCCGTCTGGCCAGAAAAGCCATCGCTGCTGCTGAAGAAATGTAATCTTATTTAATACGACTGAAAAGCCCTCTGTCCGTTTATCGGGCAGGGGGTTCTTTTTTGGAATGACGATGACAGAAAAAACTTTTATCAAGGGCAAAGACCGGGATCTGGAAACCAGTATTGCCACCATGCAACAGACGCTGAAAGATTTCGGCTTTGATGTTGAAGAAGCGTCCTGGCTGAATCCGGTCAGTCATGTGTATTCGGTGCATATCCGTGATAAAACCTGTCCGCTGATGTTTACCAATGGTAAAGGCAGCAGTGCCAAGGCCTGTCTGGCCAGTGCGCTGGGTGAATATTTCGAACGCCTGAGCTGTAATTATTTCTTCGCCGACTTTTACCTGGGTGAAGCGCACAGTCAGGCCGAGTTTGTGCATTATCCGGATGAGCGCTGGTTCAGGTCGGAAAACGGTGAGATGCCACAAGGCCTGCTGGACGAAGACCTGTGGGCACATTTCGATCCCAATCAGGAGCTCACGCCAGAGCAGCTGGTGGATACCAATTCCGGTAATACCGAGCGCGGTATCTGTGCTGTGCCCTATACCCGTGTCAGAGATGATGCGGTCCGTTATTTCCCGGTCAATATCATCGGCAATATCTACGTCAGTAATGGCATGTCTGCCGGTAACACGCAAAATGAAGCGCGGGTGCAGGGCCTGTCAGAAGTCTTCGAGCGCTATGTAAAAAACCGGATTATTGCTGAAGGTCTCTGTCTGCCGGAGGTTCCACAATCTGTAATCGATCGTTTTCCCAAGATCAAAGCGGCGCTTGAAGAACTGGCCGGTCATGGCTATCAGCTGAAAGTGGCGGATGCTTCCCTGGGCGGCCAGTTCCCGGTGATGAATGTGACCCTGATAAACCCGCGCGACGGGTCGGTGTTTGCCTCTTTCGGTGCCCACCCCAGTTTTGAAGTGGCGCTGGAACGCACCGTTACCGAGTTGCTGCAGGGACGCGGCCTGGATCAACTGGACGTATTCCACCCGCCGACCTTTGATATGGAAGAAGTCGCTTCGCCGGCTAACCTGGAGATGCACTTTATTGATTCCAGTGGCTACATTTCCTACGACTTTTTCCGGGAAGTCCCGGATTATGAGTTTGTCGACTGGGATCATGATGCCAGCACCGGTGATGAGTTCAGCTGGCTGACCGGCATCATTCATGATCTGGGCTTTGATATTTATATCGCCGACTACCGGCATCTGGATGTCTATGCCTGCCGCATTCTGATACCGGGCATGTCGGATATTTACCCGGTCGATGAGCTGGTCTGGGAAAATAACAATGAAGGTGCTTTATTCCGTGAAGCACTGCTGTCACTGAAACAGGGCGATCGGGACAGCTGGCAGGAACTGCTGCTCGCGCTGGAAGAGGGCGGTTTTAACGATCATGCGCCGGTGGCCCAGTTTATTGGTCTGGCACCGGATCCTGGTACGCTTTGGGCCAGTGTGCGTCTGGGCGAAATCAAACTGATGCTGTGTCTGGCGCTGGAAGATGAGCAGGCGCTGGAGTGGGTCGACTGGTGTCTGTCTTTAGGGCAGGGCGATGAAGCCCAGCAGCGTTTCTATCGTTGTCTGCGTGCTTTGCTGGATATCAAATGGCATAGCGAGCGCGATTATGATGACTATCGCCGCGGCCTGGCACAGATGTACGGTGAGCAGACCGTGAATGAGGGCATTGAAATCGTCGAAGGCAGAACCGTGTTTCATGGACTGCATACACCAGGCTTAAGTCTGCAAGGCTTTGATCGTCATCAAGCTTTACTGGCAGGTTACGAGAAGCTACAGCGGGCCAAACAGCGTTACTGGCAAAAGGTGGATTAAAAAATCTGAAATTTTTTTCAGGAAACACTAACACCTTTGAAATTTTTGCTGTATATTTGCACGCTTCTTCTCGCAACCGGCTTGTTTCAGCCGGTGAAAAGAAAAAAGTGGAGCGGT
The DNA here is from genome assembly GCA_965229455.1 of uncultured Methylophaga sp. Lineage (GTDB taxonomy): Bacteria > Pseudomonadota > Gammaproteobacteria > Nitrosococcales > Methylophagaceae > Methylophaga. Next base: position 141,887 of record OZ245877.1, on the reverse strand, counting down.
AGTTCAGTTGGTTAGAATACCGGCCTGTCACGCCGGGGGTCGCGGGTTCGAGTCCCGTCCGCTCCGCCACTTTTCTTTTGCATTCCCAAGTTCTATGCAACAGCATTTCCCGTTTCAGGGTCGACGAGAATCCGCGACATCAATCAGTGGTTCGACAATAATGTCTGGAACATTATTGAACAGCCGAAGGCTGGCCTTGCAAAGCAAGGTGAGCTACAGGGATGTAGCGAATAGTCCCGTCCGCTCCGCCACTTTTCTTTTGAATATCCCCCACGTCAACAGCGCCTCATTTCCCGCTCCGGGACAACGATAATCCGCATTTTTGTTTTATCCTTGTGGCATGACAACAGCATCAAAACACCAATGGCAGTTCTGGATTGATCGCGGCGGCACCTTTACCGACATTGTTGCCCGTAAACCGGATGGCTCACTGAGCGCCCATAAACTCCTGTCAGACAATCCAGAGCAATATGCCGACGCCGCGGTGGCCGGTATTCGTTATTTTCTTGGCCTGAGCGACACTGACCTTATCCCGGCTGATCGCGTCAGCGCCGTCAAAATGGGCACCACGGTAGCCACCAATGCCCTGCTGGAGCGCAAAGGCGAAGCGACTGCACTGTTAACCACCCGAGGCTTTAGAGACGCACTACAGATTGCTTATCAGAACCGTCCACAGCTGTTTGACCGGCAGATAAAACAGCCCGAACTGCTCTATCAGACAGTGATTGAGGCAGACGAGCGAGTCGGCCAGGATGGAGAGGTACTGGTACCGCTTGATAAAGCCACTCTCAAAGCCTCTCTTGAAGACTGTTATCAACAGGGCTTTCGCAGCATTGCTATCGTATTCCTGCATGGCTATCGTTTCCATCAGCATGAACAGCAGGCGCGTGAGCTGGCCGAGGCCATCGGTTTCAGCCAGATAAGCTGCTCGCATGAAGTCAGCCCGATGATTAAGTTTGTCAGCCGCGGTGATACCACCGTGGTCGACGCCTACCTCTCTCCGATATTGCGTCGTTATGTGGATCAGGTATCGAGTCAGATGCCCGGTGTGCCACTGTATTTTATGCAGTCATCCGGGGGGCTCACCGATGCCCGTCAGTTCCAGGGCAAGGACGCGATATTATCGGGCCCGGCCGGCGGTATCGTGGGCATGGCGCGAACGGCTGAACTGGCGGGTTTCAAGCAGGTTATTGGCTTTGATATGGGCGGCACTTCAACCGACGTATCGCATTATGCCGGCGAGTTTGAACGTGAGTTCGAAACCCAGGTCGCCGGGGTACGGATGCGGGCACCGATGATGCGTATTCACACTGTGGCGGCAGGTGGAGGCTCCATTCTGCAATATGATGGGGCTCGCTTCCGGGTCGGTCCTGAAAGTGCCGGCGCCAATCCGGGACCGGCCTGTTATCGCCGTGGCGGTCCGCTGACGGTCACCGACGCCAACCTGATGCTGGGCAAAATCCAGCCCGGTTTCTTCCCCCATGTATTTGGTCCCGATGCCAATCAGCCGCTGGATAAAAAGGTCGTGGCGCAGGGCTTTGCCGAGTTGGCGGAGCAGACCGGACTGGAAGCGGAACAGGTCGCCGAGGGCTTTATCCGAATTGCGGTGCAGCAGATGGCCAATGCGATCAAGAAAATCTCAGTGGCGCGCGGCTATGATGTGACCCGTTATCTGATGCAGTGTTTCGGTGGCGCCGGCGCCCAGCATGCCTGCCTGGTGGCTGAAGCCCTGGGCATGACACAGATCCTGATTCATCCTTTTGCCGGTGTGCTCAGTGCCTATGGTATGGGGCTTGCCGACCAGAGTCTGATCCGGGAGAAAAGTCTCGATCTGGCACTGAACGAGTCGAATCTGGTGGAGATTGAGTCGGAATTAGCCGGCTTGAGTAAGCAAGCACAGCGGGATTTGAGCCAGCAGTATGCCGATGCCGGCGAGTTGCATGTCAATCAGCGCCTGCATGTCCGTTATCAGGGTAGTGATACCGCGATGATAGTCCCAGCCGGATCATTGGAATCCATGACAAAGGCTTTTAAGCAGGCTTATCAGCAGCGTTTTTCCTTCCTGCAGCCGGATAAAACCCTGATAGTCGAAGCGATTTCGGTTGAAGCGCTGTTGAAATCGACGGCGCCTGAGGAAACGGTTTCAACGCTGCATCAGGCAAGGGATATTCCCGCGACCGATAGCGTTCGGTTTTTCAGCCAGGGCGAGTGGCATGAAGCGCCACTGATTGAACGGGCGCTTTTGCGGGCGGGCGATAAGATTCTGGGCCCGGCCATTCTGACCGAGTCTAATGCCACGACGGTGATTGAGCCCGGCTGGCAGGCCGAGGTCAGCGCCCGTCAGCATCTTCTGCTGAGGCAGATTCAGCAGTCACAGACGCATGAAAAGATAGCCACTGAGGTGGATCCGGTGATGCTGGAAGTATTCAATAATCTGTTTATGAATATTGCCGAGCAGATGGGGCTGCAACTGCAGAATACCGCCATGTCGGTCAATATCAAGGAGCGGCTGGATTTTTCCTGTGCTTTGTTTGATGCCGAAGGTCACCTGATCGCTAATGCCCCGCATGTGCCGGTACATCTGGGGTCAATGGGCGAAAGTATTAAATCGGTGATCGAGGCCAATCGCGACACGATAGAAGCCGGTGACGTCTTTTTATTGAATGATCCCTATCATGGCGGTACTCATCTGCCGGATATGACCGTCATTACCCCGGTGTTCGTCGAGGGACACAGCAGACCGCTGTTTTACGTTGGCAGCCGTGGTCACCATGCCGATATCGGTGGTCTGACCCCGGGTTCGATCCCGCCTTTCTCAGTGCATATTGAGGAAGAGGGCATCTGTATCAGTAACTTCAAGCTGGTATCAGGGGGTGAACTGCGCAAACAGGCGCTGGTCGATTTGCTGCAGCAGGGCAAGTATCCGGCGCGGAATATTGCTCAGAATCTGGCCGATTGTCGGGCACAAATCGCCGCCAATGAAAAAGGCGTACAGGAACTGCAGAAACTCTGCACTGAGTATGGACTGGAAGTGGTACAGGCCTATATGCAGCATGTGCAGGATAATGCCGAGCAGGCTGTCAGAAAGGTCATCGATCGGCTGCATGATGGTGAGTTCAGGGTTCAGCTTGATAATGGCAGCAACATTCAGGTCGCCATTCGGGTGGATAAACAACATCGCCAGGCCGAGATCGATTTCAGCGGTACCAGTGCTCAGCAGAAGAATAACTTTAATGCGCCCAAAGCGGTCGCTATTGCCGCTGTATTGTATGTGTTCCGGACCCTGGTGGATGATGAGATTCCGCTCAATGCCGGTTGTCTGAAGCCGCTTAGCCTGATGATTCCTGAAGGTTGTATGCTCAACCCGGTGTATCCGGCCTCGGTCGTCGCTGGTAATGTCGAAACCTCGACCTGTATCACCAATGCCCTATACGGCGCGCTGGGTGTGATGGCGTCTGCGCAGCCGACCATGAATAACCTGACTTTCGGTAATGCACGTCACCAGTACTACGAAACCCTGGCGGGCGGCAGCGGTGCCGGTGGCATCTTTGATGAACAGGGTGAGTTAATCGATGGTTTTGACGGTAGCCCGGTGGTGCAGAGCCTGATGACCAATTCCAGGCTCACTGATCCCGAGGTGTTGGAAAGCCGTTACCCGGTTCGAATCATCAAACACGAAATCTGGAAAGGTTCCGGTGGTCAGGGTCGCTGGCATGGCGGCGATGGGGCGATAAGGCGGCTCATTTTCCTGGAGCCGGTAACGGTCAGCATTCTCTCCAATGGCCGCCGGTTCCCGGCCTTTGGCCTGCAGGGCGGTGAAGACGGTCGCTGCGGCCTTAACCGGCTTATCCGTGCCAATGGGGCCGAGAAGACGCTGGCCGCCTGCGATCAGGTCGAACTCGAGGCCGGTGATCAGATCGAAATCTGTACCCCGGGTGGCGGTGGTTTCGGTAAAGCCTATAAAGATTGAATATCAGCGAGGCTGATGGTTTTAATCCGTTTGATACTGGCAGCGCTGTCGCGATCCTCAGCCGTGTTGTAGCCCCAGTCAGCAAGGAACAGCCTGACCTTGTCGAGGCGGTCATCGGTGATGACATTAATCAGGGTGGGCAAGCGGTCTTCGATAAACAGAATCTCGTCTTCAGGCCGCTCCAGGCTCAGATCAGTCAGGATTTGCTGTTTGCTCAGATTACGATCCAGACCGTAGATTTGCTCAAGTGGGAATGAAATCTGATTGGCGCTGAGAATATGATCGACAAAACGTTCCTGCTTGGTGGTAATGATAAAGCTGTTATCAGTGTCGATTTGATTCAATTTGTCGGCAATGCCGTCGAACAGTGGATTCATCTCAATCCAGCTGGCAAAGTCATCAGCAATCCATTCATCGCGGGTGGTGCCGAAGATTTCCTTGAGTTCATCGACATTCAGCTGATCGCGCAGCAACAGGGCCTCAATCTGGTGATGAAAGGCGTCCATCAACATCTCTGTCGACATGCCCTCGTACAGCAGGCGCATGATCAGGGTGGCTTCGTAGCCGGTTTCCATTACCGGTCTGACAGCGCGAAACAGTGGCATCAACCCTGCCGGCATGGTCTCCGGCATATCTGACCACAGCTTGCGTGCCACCAGCCAGCCGGCAGTGCCGGTCTCGATGGCGCTGTCACAGATCACGCCATCAAAATCAAAGGCATAGATTTTATGACTCATCAGTTTTGAACAGGCAGTGCTTGGCGTAATCGGTCGCTTCGTTGGCGGTCCAGTCCCCTTTAGGCTTGGACTCCATGTTCTGACACCACTTGTCGCTGCCAACTTCCGGGCTGCACGCAATCAGTAGCAAACTCAGCAGACCCATCGCTATCAGGCTCAGGAGGCGGGTTTTCAGCATATCAATGTCCTTTTAATCTCGTTCATAAACCAGTCGGCCGTGGAACAGCGTATGGCTGACCTGGTGATTGAACAGCCAACCGGCAAAGGGGCTGTTTTTACCGGCACTGACAAAATTCAGCGGCTGGCACTCAAACTCAGAATCGGGGTCCACCAGACAGATATCGGCGACCGCCCCGGTTTTCAGCTGACCGGCATCGATGCCTAGAATATCGGCCGGATTACAGGTCAACGCGGCGATCGCGCGCTGCAGTTCGATTTCATCATCTTCCACCAGCTTGAGAGTCAGAGACAGCAGGGTCTCAAGTCCTGAGATGCCAGGTTGGGTTTCGGCGAAGGGACCCAGCTTGTCATCGCGATCCAGTGGCTGATGATGCGAGGAGATGGCGGCAATGACACCGTCTCGCACGCCCTGTTGCAACTGCTCGCGGTCACGAATACTGCGTAGCGGCGGCAACACATGACTCAGGGCGTCGTAATTACCCAGGTCATGCTCGGATAAATGCAGGTGGTGGGCACTGACATCGGCGGTGACCGGCAGCCCCCGGTTCTGTGCGTCGCGAATCAGTTTGACCGCTTTAGCACTGGATAAATTATGAAAGTGAGCACGTACTCCGGTTTGCTCGATCAGGATTAAATCTCGGCTGACACCGATAATTTCCGCGCTTTCCGGGATACCGCCCAAACCCAGTCGCGAGCTGACCGCGCCTTCGTGCACGCAGCCCTGTTGTTGCAGCCAGGGATCCGCAGCATTAAGAAACAGGGTCATATCCAGGGTTGCAGCATAGGCCATCGCCCGCTGTTGAATCACGCTGTTTTTAATCGCCGACAGGCCGTTGCTGATGCCGATACAGCCGGCGTCTTTAAGACGCGCCATTTCTGCCAGCAGTTCGCCCTCCAGATTCTGGGTCATCGCCCCCATGCTCAGCACCATGGTGCGGCCGGCTTTTTTGGCACGATCTTCAATCAGTTCGACGACGGCTGGATTATCAATGACCGGAGCGGTATCCGGTGGCACACAGACCGTAGTGACACCACCGGCAGCTGCCGCTGCAGTCTCGGACTGAATGGTCGCGGTATGTTCCTGACCGGGCTCGCGCAGCCTGACGCTCAAATCAATCAGACCAGGGATGACCATCAGTCCGGTGGCATCTATGACACGATCGGCGCTGAAGCCATCAAGATAGTCGCCGATAGCGACAATTTTGCCATCACTGATAAACACATCTTGGCGGGCATCAAGCTGACTGGCCGGATCGATGACGCGGCCGTTTTTTATACGGATCTTCATGCAGGTATCTCGTTTTGTTCTGACTGCGCGCCCAGCGCCATTGACATCACGGCCATACGAATCGCAATACCATGGGTGACCTGTTCCAGAATCACCGACTGCGGGCCGTCAGCCACGCTGGAAGCAATTTCAACGCCGCGGTTAATCGGTCCGGGATGCATGACGATGGCATCGGGTTTAGCGAGTTTCAGCTTATCTTCGGTGAGGCCGAAGCAGTGGAAATATTCGCGTGCGCTGGGCAGTAAAGCGCCCTGCATTCGCTCGAGCTGCAGCCTCAGCATGATGATGACATCCACGCCTTCCAGCCCGGCTTCCATATCATGATAGACATGAACACCCAGAGTCTGGCAGTCGGCGGGCAGCAGGGTTTTGGGGCCTATTACCCGGATTTCACCGACCCCCAAGGTGGCCAGAGCCTGAATCTGGGAGCGGGCCACCCGCGAATGCAGAATGTCGCCGACAATCGCCACCCGCAGATTGTGAAATTCCTGCTTATGGCGGCGGATGGTAAACATATCCAGCATCGCCTGGGTAGGGTGGGCATGACAGCCATCACCGGCGTTGATGACGCTGACATGGGGGGCGACATGCTGCGCGATGAATTCAGCCGCGCCGCTCTGGTTGTGCCGCACCACGAACATGTCGGTGTGCATCGATTCCAGGTTATGCAGGGTATCCAGCAGGCTTTCGCCCTTGGAGGTGGCCGAGGTGCTGATATTGAAGTTCATCACATCGGCTGACAGGCGTTTGGCAGCCAGCTCAAAGGTTGAACGGGTGCGGGTCGAGTTCTCAAAAAACAGGTTAACAATGGTTTTACCGCGCAGGATCGGCACTTTTTTGACCTGACGGTGCGTAATGCCGGAGAACTGTTCGGCACGATCCATGATTTCGGTCAGCAGCGGCTTTTTCAGTCCTTCGATGGTCAGGAAGTGGCGCAGCTGGCCGCTGTCGGTCAGTTGGTTATTCTTCATTCACCACTCCCTTGGTGCGGTATTCCAGTTGCAGCCCATCCTTGTTGACCAGTTTGATTTGCTGATCTTTATCCAGCTCCAGCGATTTACCGATGATATCCGGTTGAATCGGCAGTTCACGGCCATTGCGTTCAATCAACACCGCCAGGGTGACGCTGGCCGGGCGGCCGTAGTCGAAGATCTCATTGAGGGCGGCACGGGTGGTACGGCCGCTGTGTAGCACATCATCAACCAGTAGCAGATGGCGACCGTCGACGCTGAAAGGCAGATCAGAGGGGGTCACCTGCGGATGCATGCCGATACGGGTGAAATCATCGCGATAATAGGCAATGTTCAGGGTGCCGAGGGAGGCCTCAAAGAATTCCGGTCCCAGAATGTCCTGCAGTGCCCTGGCAACCCAGACCCCGCCGGTATGAATACCGATTAGGAGCGGATGGCGGTCGCCGAGTCGCTTATCGATATCTGCGGCCATGTTTTTCAGCAGATCCTGAACCTGTGTTTGAGTGAGTGCGGTGGTCATTGTTGATTCAGCCATGATTGAAGGATGAGTTGTGCCGATAACTGATCGACGTCGCTACGCTGTCGAGAGTCCATTTTACTGCGGATCCCGAGATGATCCAGTGCCTCATAGGTGCTGAGTCGTTCATCCTGCCATTCTACCGGCAGCTGAAAGCGTCCGTGCAGGCGATTACCGAAGCGGCGCGCTGCTGCGGTCATTTCCTGCTCGGTGCCGTCCATATTGAGCGGCAGTCCCACAATTAATAAGGCCGGTTGCCATTCACTGAGCAGCTTAGCTATCTGATCCCAGTCAGGAATACCGTCACGGGCTTTGATCGCTGTCAGCGGATTGGCGGTTCGGGTCAGTTCCTGGCCGACGGCAATACCGATATTTTTCATGCCGAAGTCAAAACCTAGAATGGTTCTGGCTGTAGTCATGCGTGGCCGCTGCTGTTGGACATCAGGTTGATATCAATACCCAGCAAGCGGGCGGCGGCCTGCCAGCGCTCATCGGCCGGTGTATCAAACAGGAGATCCCGGTTGGCCGGTACCGTCAGCCAGCTGTTATCCGCCAGTTCCTGCTCCAGCTGACCGGCGCCCCAGCCGGCATAGCCCAGGGTAACCAGGGCATGTTCCGGTCCCTGCTCGGTACCTATCGCTTCCAGAATGTCGGTGGAGGTGGTCAGGAAAATATTGTCAGTGAGCTTTAGACTAGACTTCCAGCCGGCCTCAGCCTGGTCGTGAATGACCATACCCTGGCCTTTCTGCACCGGACCGCCGAACAGGACGGGGGTATTTTTGATGTAGTCGCTGTCGTTTTCAATCTTGAGATGCGATAACAACTCTTCCAGCATGACCTTGGTGGGACGGTTGATAATCAGCCCCATGGCCCCGTTCTGGTCATGTTCGCAGAGATAGACGACTGAGCGATAAAAAAAGGTATCGTTCAGCGCCGGCATCGCCACCAGAAAACAATTTTGCAGATTCGATTCCATCTCGCCTCTAGAAGAAGGTAAAGCCAACCTGGAACAGGCGTTCCACTTCTTTAATATAGCGCTTATTGACCAGGAACAGGATCACATGGTCTTCGGATTCGATAATCGTATCATGGTGGGCGACGATGACTTCCTCCCCGCGCACAATAGCGCCAATGGTGGTGCCCGGTGGCAGGTCAATCTCATCGATACGGCGACCCACTACCATCGAGGAGCTGCTGTCTCCGTGAGCAATGGCTTCCAGTGCTTCTGCAGCGCCACGACGCAGTGAGTGCACCGCCACAATATCACCGCGGCGGATATGTGCCAGCAGACTGCCGATGGTGGCCTGCTGCGGCGACAGCGCGATATCGATACTGCCGCTTTCCACCAGATCAACATAGGCGGCGCGGTTGATCAGGGACAACACCTTGGTCGCCCCCAGCCGCTTGGCGAGCATGGATGACAGGATGTTGGCCTCATCGTCATTGGTGAGGGCGCAGAACAGGTCGACCTTGTCGATTTCCTCTTCCAGCAGCAGCTCTTCATTGGCGACGTCGCCAAGCAGTACGATGGTATCCGCCAGTTCTTCCGACAGGTATTCGGCGCGCTCAGGATTGGCTTCAATCAGCTTGATTTGATATTGCTTTTCCAGTGCTTTGGCGAGGCGGGCACCGATATTGCCACCGCCGGCCAGCATAATGCGGCGATAGGGTTTTTCCAGCCGGCCCAGTTCGCCCATCACGGCGCGGATATCTTTACTGGCGGCTATAAAGAAAACTTCGTCATCAACCTGAATCACGGTATCGCCGGTCGGGGTAATCGGTCTGCCTTCACGGAAAATCGCCGCGACCCGGGTTTCAGTTTTGGGAATATGGCGTTTCAGGTCGCGCAGTGGATGACCCACCAGCGGCCCGCCATTAACGGCTCTGACGGCAACCAGCTGCACCCGGCCTTCAGAGAAATCCAGCACCTGCAGCGCATTGGGGTGGCTGATCAAACGCTGAATGTATTCAGTCACGATCTGCTCAGGGCTGATCAGCATATCGATGGGTATCGCCTGCGGGTTTTCCTTATCGAAAATCTGCGGTGTCGACAGATAACCGGTATTGCGGATACGGGCAATCTTGGTGGGCGTGTTATACAGCGTATGACAGATCTGACAGGCGACCATATTGGTTTCATCGCTGTTGGTTACGGCGAGAATCAAGTCGGCATCCTCAGCACCGGCACGTGCCAGCACGTCCGGATGCGAGGCTTCGCCCTGAATGGTCTGGATATCGTAGTGGTCCTGCAGTTTCAGCAGGTTGCTGTTGTTGGTATCCACCAACGTAACATCATCGTCCTCGCGTGCCAGCGTGGCCGCGACCGATGCACCGACTTGTCCCGCACCCAGAATAAGAATTTTCATCGTGCCTTCCTAGATTTGCTTGGTATCGATACCCAGAGAGCGTAATTTGCGGTAGAGATGCGTTCTTTCCATGCCGGCGAGTTTCGCCGCTTTACCGACGTTACCGTCAGTTTCCTGCAATTTGCGCAGCAGATAAATGCGTTCGAACTGTTCACGGGCCTCACGCAGCGGCAGATCGAAATTGATAGTTTCATCGCCTTCGGCGGCGGCCTCTGCTTCAGTTTCCAGCGCCTGCTCGATATCCGCCACATCAATATCATCACCGTCACCCAATACCAGAAGCCGCTGAATGACATTTTTCAATTCAAGCACGTTGCCGGGCCAGTCATGATTGCGTAGCCGGTTCTGGGCGGCGACGCTAAAGCGGCGGTAGGGCATGCCAGCCTGGGTCGTCTGCAAGTCGACAAAGTGATGCACCAGCTCGGGAATGTCCTCAATATGCTCGTTCAGTGGTGGCACTACCAGCGTGATACTGTTGAGCTGGTAAAGCAGGCTGTCGAGGAAGTCATCATTTTCAACCGCTTTCTGCAACGAGTACTGGGTCGCACACACCAACTGACATTCGCCCAGCTGTTTGCTTTCCAACAAGTGCAGCAGTAAAGCCTGAGCTTCATCACTGAGCAGGGCCAGGTCATTGATGTAGAGGCAATTACCGCGTGCCAGCGATTTGATTTTGAGGCTGTCGAGCGGAAAACTTTCCGGGCTGAGTTCAATAAATTTGCCATCCGCGTAGTTGCCGAGACTGTGCAGATAATGTGCGAAACAGTGCTTGCCGGCACCCGGTTCGCCGACCAGCATGATGGGCATATCATGTTCGGCGATGCGCTCTACCTGCTCGCGCAGCAAACTCATCTGGTTGCTTTTACCCACCGGCACCTGCGACATTTCACGCTGAATCGCTACTTGTTTGGCCCGATTTTCCAAAGCCATTTCCACGCCACGCAGCAACTTGGCCATCGACAACGGTTTCTCAATAAAATCGGCCGCACCCAGGCGGGTCGCCTCAACCGCGGTTTCGATGGTGCCGTGACCCGACATCATGACAATGGTGACGGTTTTGTTCTGTTCCTTAAACTCTTTCAGTAGAGTGATGCCATCGATATCAGGCATCCAGATATCTAATAGCACCAGGTCCGGCAGTTGCCGGTTGAATGCCGTTTTCGCCTCCTCGCCGTTGGCGGCGATTTGGACCTGATAGTTTTCGTCTTCCAGAATGTCTTTAATCAGCTCCCGAATATCGGGCTCATCGTCGACAACCAGAATCAAGGGTTTATCAGCACTCACAAGTGATGATCCTCCAGTGGTAATCTGATAATTATACTGGTTCCTTCTGAACCGTGATTCTCTGCCCAGACATCGCCGCCATGTTCTTCAATAATCTTTTTAACAATCGCCAGACCCAGCCCGGTGCCCTTATGCTTGGTGGTCGCATAAGGTTCGAACAGTTTATCAATGATGTCTTCAGGAATGCCGGGACCATGATCGCGCAGATGGATTTCCAGCCACTCCCGCTGCAGGCTCTCAACCGGGTGATAGCTGATGACGATATCGACCGGCAAGCCCGCATCTTCGCAGGCTTCAATGGCGTTTTTCAACAGGTTGTGCATGACCTGACGGAAACGATTGGCATCGACCCGGATGCGAATCTCTTCCCGGCTGTTGAGTAAGGCAAACTGGTGGTTGGGGTTGCTCTGATACATGGTCAGTACTTCCCGAATCAACACACCGATGGCGTGCCACTGCATCTGCAGTGCGGGCGTACGGGCGTATTCAGAGAACTCGTTGACCATCTCCTTCATCGCTTCCACCTGCTGAACGATGGTGTCGGTCAGTTTATTCAGTCCTTCACTCTGTTCAGCCGGAACCAGCGAAGTATATTTGCGTTGCAGCCGCTCCGCCGACAGTTGAATCGGGGTCAGCGGATTTTTGATCTCATGGGCCAGTCGTCGTGCCACCTCGCCCCAGGCAGCATGCCGCTGGGCTTGTAACAGGGCGGTGATATCTTCAAATACGATCACCCAGCCGGCCTCGTTAGGCAATCGGGTGCCGTGACAAATCAGTGTCTGATTACCCTTGGGTTTCTGCAACTCAATCTGTTGTTCCCAATTCATTCCTTTGCCGGCACAGCTTTCAATCATCTGGCAGAAGGTCTGCATATTGTGGTTGAGTCCGGCCAGCTTTGACAGTGGACTCTCAAGCCGCTGCTGCAGGTTGATGCCCAGAATTTTACTGCTGGCATTGTTGGCCGTGTGCAGATACAGACGTTTGTCGACGGTGACGACGCCGCTGGAGAGACTGCCCAGAACTGTAGTCAGATAACTGGTTTGTTGTTCCAGCAGACGATGACTGCGCTGCGAGGCATTTCGGGCCTGGGTCAGACGCTGTGTCATCTGGTTGAAAGACCGCACCAGAAAACCGATTTCATCATGGCCGGAAGCAGTGAGCTGCATGTTGTAGTTACCGGAGGCGACCGCCTGGGTACCTTCGGCAAGTCCCTGCAGCGGTTCGACTATCCGTCGTGAAATCCAGACTGCGAACCAGATCGACACCAGAATGGTAAGAAATACAATCAGGCTGAGACTCAGGGTGAAGACCGTGATCAGGGGTTTACGCAGATAGCTGAGTTCCTTGTAATCAGTGTAGGCGGCCTGCACGGTTTCACCCAGATCACTGAGGCGATCATTGATAGGGAAAAGCACATTGAGCATGCGCTCTTCGGCCAGCACTGACTGACGTGGGATCCGTACCGTTGCGCGTAACCGCAGATCGTCATTTTCGGTTGGATCGAGGCCGATATAATCTTCACCCTGCAGCAGCTGGCTGATGATGCTGTCATTGGGGCGGTCAGGCACCATGATAGTGGGTGTTTCAATACTCGAGGCGACCGGTGTGCCATCCAGACCCCAGATACTGACTTCCAATGCGCCGCTCAGGTTATTCAGATCACGCAGGCTGTGTGACAGCTCGGAATCCGGTAACTCACTGAGCACGCCGGCCATCATCCGGGTCTGACGCAGCAGGGTACGCATCCGGATGCCAAAAGAAGTGCGACTCAGTTCCAGTGAGTCATTCAGGGCCTGCTCAATTTTGACATCAAACCAGCTGTTGATACCCCGGTGCAGGAAATGCATCGAGAAACCGTAAACAATGGTGGTGGCGACCAGGATAAGCAAAACAAACAGGCTGACCAGTCTGACGGTGAGCCGGGAGCCGGCCTCGTGACGCTTGAAATCGCGGTAGAGACGGTACATGCTGCGAGCCAGAATCGCGGCCAGCAACAACAGGCACAGCAACCCAATACCAAAAATGACCAGAAACAAATCGTTGAGTCTGGAGCTGTCCTGGGTGGCGACGCTGAGCAGTCCAGCCATCGCCAGCAACAGCAAAGCCAGAGAGAAATAAGGAGCCGTTCCTGAGCTGAGGCGCTTGATAAAGGCTAAGGCCATACTGCTCTGACCCAGGGACTGGTTAACTGCCATTTGCTGGAAATCATCGCGCCGGGCCGCATTGGAGTGGGTAATGCGCTCAGATCGAGACCACTGCGAATCAGCAGTAACAGATCATCGACGTTATGAGTATATTCAGGCGGCAGGCTCAGATCATGAATCTGTCCCAGAGCCTGTAGTGCCCCCTCAAGATGAGGGAAGTTCTGCTGGTCATCAGTTTCCAACGCTTTCAGTACGTATTGTTCGGACAAGGCATGGTAGCGCAGCTCATAGTGCAGGCGACTCTGCCACAAGTTGGTTTCCCATTGCCAGAAACGGCCCAGAATGGGAATACTCTCAACCAGTTTCAATTCTTGAAAAAACGTTATGGGCACACCATTATGCAGGGCTTCAATTACCCGAGGCGTCAGCGGGTAGTCAATTTGGGCATTGAGCACATAGCCGTTGCCTATTTGATCGACTCTGGGATTGTTGACGCTGAAAATAGTGGCGTGTGCCAGGCTACTGAAGCCCAGTAACAGGATGGCTGTAAAACATAACCAGCGTTTAGTGGCGTTGCAGGCAGGCATAATAAAAGCCGTCCATGACATCGTCGCCGGGCAGTCGTTGGAAGCCAAACGGGCGTGGCTGCGCCGGGGGCCTGTCTGGCCTGACTTCGGCGGCATCCGGATGTCGTTGCAGAAACGCTTCAATTTGCTGCTCGTTCTCTTGTTTGAAGGCAGAGCAGGTAGTGTAAACCATCAGGCCGCCCGGTTTCAGCAACGGCCACAGATTATCCAGCAATTGCTGCTGTGTCTCGGCCAGCTGGTCTATGTCCTCAGGCCTTCGCAGCAGTTTGATATCGGGATGACGCCGAATCACACCACTGCCGGTGCAGGGCGCATCAACCAGAATGCGATCAAAAGCTTCACCATCCCACCAGAGGCCGGTATCAGCCGCATCAGTCGCAACCAGCGAAGCAGACAGATTGAGCCGTGACAGGTTGTCGGCGATAGCTTGCAGGCGTTTGTCAGAGATATCCAGTGCAATGACCTCGTTCTCAGGCGCCTGCTCCAGTATGTGACCGGTTTTGCCTCCGGGTGCGGCGCAGGCATCCAGAACTCGCTGGCCCGGCTGAATAGCGAGCAGTTCTGCCACCCGCTGGGCGGCGCCATCCTGTACCGACGCCATGCCGTCAAAGAATCCTGGCAGTTTATGCACGTCACAAGGGTTAGCCAGCAAGATGGCGGTATTTCCGGCATCCAGTGACTGGGCTTCAATGCCCTCCTCAGCGAGTAACCGCAGATAATGATCGCGATCACATTGCTGCCTGTTTACACGCAGCATCATGGGTGGTTGCTGATTATTGGCCTCACAAATCTGTTGCCACTGCTCGGGCCAGTCCAGCTGGTAACGTTCTAATAACCATCTTGGGTGAGCAAAGCGCGCTTGCGCGTTTGTCTCAACAGCAGCATCGATATCGTTTTGCTGACGCTGGTAGTTACGCAGGCAGGCATTAAGCAGCCCGCCAGCCCATTGTTTACCCAGTTGTTTGGCGGCATTGACAGTTTCAGATATCGCGGCGTGGGGCGGCGTTTTTAATTCTCGTAGCTGATAAAGACCAATCAACAACAGGGCAAGGATATCAGCGTCTTTGCTCTTCAGTGGTTTTTTCAAAAGTTTGTTGGCAATCAGCGTTAAGCGAGGCTGCCAGCGAATCACGCCACAGCAGAGTTGCTGACAAAAACCGCGATCACGTTCTTCGACCTGTTTTATCTGTTCAGCCAGCACCGCAGTGAGCGAGCGCTGTTCTGACATCACCCCGACCAGTATCCGGGCGGCAACACTGCGAGCGGAGGTTTTAGCCAAGGATGTCACCCACGCTTATGCTGTTGGCATTGAGAAAATCCTGCACTTGCATCGCGCGTTTGCCCGGCATCTGTATTTCAGTGATTCGAAGAATACCATCGCCGGTCTGCACATCCAGACCCTGCTTGCTGACAGCGATGATTTCACCGGGTTGGCCGCTACGGAGACGATCTCCCAGCTGTGCGCGCCAGATCCGCATCGTGTCACCCTGCCATTGTGTCTGTGCCACCGGCCAGGGATTAAACGCGTTAATTTGACGCAGAAGCTCTGCTGCAGGACGCTGCCAGTCGATCAGGGCTTCCTGTTTATCTAGTTTTCTGGCGTAAGTAGATAAGCTTTCATCCTGGGGCTGAGCTTGTTTCAACCGAGATTCAATATCATCCAGGCTTTGTAGCAAAGTCTCAGCGCCCAGTGCGGCCAGACGATCATGTAAATCCTGGGCGGTATCTGATTCATTAATGGGACAGCGCGCTTCCAGTAACACCGGACCAGTGTCCAGTCCGGCTTCCATTTTCATAATGCCGACACCGCTTTCGGTGTCACCGGCCAGTATCGCACGCTGGATGGGCGCCGCACCGCGCCAGCGAGGTAACAGTGAAGCATGCACATTAATGCAGCCGAGTTTGGGGGTATCCAGCACTTTTTGCGGTAACAGAAGGCCGTAGGCAACAACGATCATCAAGTCGGCTTCATAGCCGGCGAGTGTTTGCAGGCTGTCTTCGGATTTGAAGTTAAGTGGTTGCTCAACCGGCAGCTTATGTTCCAGCGCCAGTCGTTTGACCAGACTGGGCGTCATTTTACGGCCGCGGCCGGCAGGGCGATCAGGCTGGGTATAAACGGCACAGATTTCATGTTCACTGTTAAGCAGTGCTTTTAAGCACTCAGCAGCAAAATCCGGCGTACCGGCAAAAAGTATCCGCATGCGTGGTGGCTTGTCCTTATAGTTTTTGTTTCTGGTGCTTTTCCAGCTTTTTCCGGATCCGCTGGCGCTTCAGATTGCTCAGATAGTCGACAAACAGTTTGCCGTCCAGGTGATCGATTTCATGTTGTATGCAGGTAGCCAGCAGGCCTTCTGCATCAAATTCCATTTTGTCACCATCACGACTCAGTGCTGTAACCGTTATCCGATCGGCCCGGGTTACGGCTTCATAGGCTTCCGGCACTGACAGGCAACCCTCTTCGAATTCCCGTTCGCCTTCAGCGGCAACCACTTCAGGATTAATCAGAATCAGCGGTTCGCTCTTATCTTCGGAGATATCAATGACGATCAAACGCTTCTGAACATTGACCTGGATTGCTGCCAGGCCGATACCCGGGGCTTCGTACATGGTTTCCAGCATGTCATCGGCAAGCTGACGAATCTCGTCGGTGACCGCTTCAACCGGTGCCGCCTTGTTGCGGAGTCGCGGGTCGGGGTAGTGCAAAATATTCAAAATAGCCATGTTGTACCTGTTTCTGTTCTGTTTAACAGAGTGCTGTGTGAATCAGTCTATTTTAATCTGGTGGTGACGACTTGGAAAATAAAGGCCCAATAAAAAGGCGGCCTGGGCCGCCGATGCTATGTCATAGCTGGATGTTTAATTATTTGAGACTGGCATAATAAGCGGCCAGATTGGCAATATCCTCATCCGACAGATTCGCTGCCATCGCATGCATGAGCGCCGCATTGCCACCTTGACGTTCTTTACTGCGATAAGCCTTGAGCGCTGAAACCAGATATGCCTCGTTCTGACCTGCCAGGTTGGGGTAGGTCGGCATCAGTGCGATGCCGTCCGCACCATGGCAACTGGCGCAAACCGCCGACTTGGCTTTACCAATCTGGGGATCTCCGGCAGCCATCGCTGCTGCGGTTGAAAACAGGGTGGTCAAACCCAGCAAAGTTAAGGATAACGTTTTCATTTTCGACTCCTAGGTGAAAAACCGTGCCAGGGCGCAGTCAACGAGTTTCTTGAAAGACTGCGGAAAAAGCCTAAAGTTGCCCAACAGCTTGATTACTGACTACGCTTATAACACACTATGGCTGTTGTTACTCAACTAACGGATCAGGGTAACGTTGAAGCCATGAGGATAGCTCGATGATACGACGCATTGTCTTAAGCCTGTTTTTTGTGATGGTAAGCCTGCCGCTGATAGCAAACGATGTCGAACTTAACCCTGATCATCCACAACGCTATGTTGTTAAAAAAGGTGACACCCTGTGGGACATTTCCGGTATGTTCCTCAAATATCCCTGGCATTGGCCAGACATCTGGTACGTTAACCCTCAAATCGAAAACCCGCATCTGATTTACCCTGGTGACGAACTGTCACTGGTGTGGCGTGATGGCCGGCCGATGCTGGAGATAAACCGTGGTCAGCGCACGGTTAAACTGTCACCGGAAGTACGCGAAACCATAATAGATAAGCCTATCCCCACGATTCCTCTCTCTGCCATTGGTCCTTTTTTGAGCAAACCCAAAGTGGTGGGGGCAGAAGTGCTCGACAATGCACCTTATGTGGTGGCCAGTGCTGACGAGCGTCTGATCTCCGGTTCCGGTGACCATGTTTATGTCCGTGGCGTTCAGAATGATGATGTTAACGATTACAGCATTTTTCGTGGCGGCAAGGTCTACACCGACCCGGACACCGCTGAAGTGCTTGGCTATGAAGCCATTTATACCGGTGATGCCGTGGTGGTCACGCCCGGGGACCCGGCCAAGGTAGATCTCACCTATACCAATCGTGAAGTACAGATCGGGGATCGGCTGCTGGAAGTGGAGGGGGACGATTACGATCTTAACTTTATTCCGCGTTCTCCTGATGCGGTGCTTAACGGTCGCATTATTTCGGTTTTTGACGGTGTATCGCAGGTGGGTCAATATCAGATTGTTGTCATCAATCTGGGTGCCCGTAATGGACTGGAAACCGGGCATGTTCTCTCGTTGTATAAAGCGGGTGAATCAATTCGTGACCAGGTCAGTCAAGAGCCGGATGATGTCGTGACTCTCCCCGATGAACATGCTGGTGAGGCAATGGTGTTCAAGACTTATGAGAAGGTCAGCTACGCTATCGTGATGAAAGCAACACAAGCCATCAATCTGTTTGATAAGGTTAAAAGCGCGTCCTGAGGTGTTCATTCAATGAAAGCCGGCAAGCAGGATAAAATAGCTTGTTGGATAGCGCTGCAACGTGTACCGGGACTGGGGCCGGTCACCTTGACCAGGTTGTTACAGCAACACGGCAGCCCCGAATCTGTACTGAGTCAGTCCAGACATCTAAGCGGTCTCAGTGAAAAAGTACTGGATGGCATTCGCCACCCCGACTGGCAGCAGGTTGAAGCAGACATGGCCTGGCTCGATCATGACGACCGGTATCTCATCACCATAGAGGATAAGCGTTACCCGCCTTTACTCAGGGAAATCACCGATCCGCCGATGATGCTTTATGTACAGGGTGATGTATCGCTTCTGAGTCAATGGCAACTGGCGGTGGTTGGCAGTCGGAGCCCGACACCCTCAGGCCGGAATACCGCTTATGATTTCTCTCGTTATCTGGCGTCAGGTGGTCTCACGGTCACTTCCGGGCTGGCTACAGGTATTGATGGTGTGGCGCATCAGGGGGCGTTGGCAGCGGGGGGTAAAACCATTGCCGTGGTAGCGACTGGTCTGGATCGGGTTTATCCGGCACAGCACCGGGAGCTGGCACACCAGATTGTGGAGCAGGGTGCGATGGTATCGGAATATCCTTTAGGCACCTCGCCGAGACCCGAGTTGTTCCCGCGGCGTAACCGCATTATCAGTGGTCTGTCACTGGGTACGCTGATTGTGGAGGCGGCGCTCAAGAGCGGTTCACTCATTACTGCCAGAATGGCCATGGAGCAGGCGCGTGAAGTGTTTGCGATTCCAGGCTCGATCCATAACCCTTTGTCACGAGGCTGTCATCAGTTAATCCGTGAAGGTGCCAAGCTGGTGGAAACCGCTGACGATATTCTGGAAGAACTGGGCGCATTAGCCGGGGTGAGTGCGCCGGAAACTGAAATTGAAGCTGAAGCATCGTCTTCACATGAAAAAGACGGTGATTACCGGATTTTATTTGAACATCTGGGATTTGACCCCATTCCTATAGACAAGCTGATTGAAAACAGCGGATTGACGGCCGATGCGGTTTCATCCATGCTGTTATTACTGGAATTAGAAGGCGAGGTAACGTCATTGCCGGGCGGACGATACGTACGAACGGGTTTGTGAAAAACCAGTCCCTCCTTCAATAGAGAATCGAATGAAAGAAAATATCCTTGATGTGTTGCTGTATCTGTTTGAGAACTACATCGACACCGAAGAGAGCCAAAAACCCGACAAAGACACCCTGGAACTGGAACTAGAACGTGTCGGTTTTCAGGAACTGGAAATCCACAAAGCCCTGGAATGGCTCGAAAACATGACCGTTGTCGCCGAACGGCCACTGAATCGCGATGCCAGCATGCGTGTTTTCAGTGATAAGGAAGTCGAACGCCTTGACGTCGAATGCCGTGGTTATCTGCTGTTTCTGGAACAGGTTGGCGTTCTTGATGTCGAAACTCGCGAAGTTGTTATTGAACGGGTGCTGGCGCTGGAAACCGACGAAATAGACCTCGATCAGCTCAAATGGGTGGTACTGATGGTACTGTTTTACCAGCCGGGCAGGGAAGTGGCTTTTGCCTGGATGGAAGATCTGGTGTTTGAGGACATGGAGGCGGTCATCCATTAAATACACGCCAAACATTAAAGAACATTTCTGCCCGCAAATCAGCGGGCTTTGTTTTATGTGCTGTGACCACAATAAGTAGCATGTAAACAGCAACACAAGCTTGCACGAGTACGGGTGAATATGGGAAAGAAATTAGTTATCGTCGAATCGCCGGCCAAGGCGAAGACCATTAAAAAATACCTGGGAAAAGATGTCGAGGTGCTGGCTTCTTATGGTCACGTCCGCGACTTACTTCCCAAGGAAGGCGCGGTCGATCCGGCGAATAACTTTGCGATGAAATACCAGGTCATCGACCGTAACAGTAAGCATGTTGATGCGATAGCCAAGGCCATGAAAAAAGCCGATGCCCTCTATCTCGCAACGGATCCGGATCGCGAGGGGGAAGCGATTTCATGGCACCTGTACGAACTGCTGAAGAAGCGCGGGGCGCTCAAAGATAAAGAAACGCATCGCGTCGTTTTCCATGAAATCACCAAGCAGGCCGTGAATGATGCGGTCGCCCATCCCCGTGAGCTGTCGATGGATCTGGTCAATGCCCAGCAGGCTCGACGGGCGCTGGACTATCTGGTGGGCTTCACCCTGTCGCCACTACTTTGGAAAAAAGTGCGTCGCGGCCTGTCAGCGGGTCGGGTGCAAAGCCCCGCGCTGCGCATGATTGTTGAGCGTGAGCTGGAAATCGAAGCCTTCAAGCCCAGAGAATACTGGACCATTGAAGCCGATGCCGCCGCCGAGGACAAGGCTTTTCAGGCCAAGCTGACTCATTTTGCCAATGAAAAGCTAAGCCAGTTCAGCATCGACAACGAAAAACAATCTTCCGATGTGGTCAGCAAGCTGAACAAAGCGGCGGAAGGCAAACTGCTGGTAACCAACGTCGAGAAGAAACAACGCCGTCGTAATCCGGCTGCGCCGTTTACCACCTCGACCCTGCAACAGGAAGCTTCCAGGAAACTGGGTTTCGGTGCCCAGCGCACCATGAGTATCGCCCAGCAGCTCTATGAGGGTGTTGACACGGGCGAAGGCGCGGTGGGTCTGATTACCTATATGCGTACTGACTCGGTCTCGCTCGCTGCCGAAGCGATCAATGAAATCCGGGACTTTATTGCTGAAAAGTACGGCAAGAAAATGGTGCCGGGCAAACCCCAGGAATACAAAACCAAGTCCAAAAACGCGCAGGAGGCGCACGAGGCGATTCGTCCGACTTCCGTGCTTCGTACCCCCGAGGACATGAAGGCCTATCTGTCGGCTGATCAGCTCAAGCTTTATACCTTGATCTGGCAGCGCACCATGGCCTGTCAGATGGTGCATGCCACATTAAATACTGTTGCTGTGGACCTGGGCTGTGGCAAGGGCAATACCTTCCGCGCCACCGGGTCGACGGTCGTCAATCCCGGGTTCATGAGTGTTTACCTGGAAGGTAAGGACGACACCGCTAAAACCGATAAAGATGAAAATCTGCTGCCGCCGATGGAAGTCGGTCAGGTGGTCGCATTGAAAGCCATCCGTCCAGAACAGCACTTCACCGAGCCACCTCCCCGGTTTAGTGAAGCCAGTCTGGTGAGGGCGCTGGAAGAACACGACATTGGTCGTCCTTCGACCTATGCCAGCATCATCTCGACGCTGTTACAGCGCGAGTATGTGGAACTGGTCAACAAACGCTTTCACCCGACTGATGTCGGCCGCGTTGTGGGTAAGTTTCTGGTCCAGCATTTCACCAAATATGTCGACTACAACTTCACGGCCGAACTGGAAGATGAGCTTGATGCCGTGGCCCGTGGCGAGGAAGAATGGATCCCGCTACTCACCAAGTTCTGGGCGCCGTTCAAAGATCAGGTCGAAACCAAGGATAAGGAAGTTCAGCGCAGTGATGTCACCCAGGAAATACTGGATGAAGACTGCCCCAAATGTGGTAAAAAATTGTCCAGTCGCCTGGGGCGCAGCGGTCGTTTTATCGGTTGTACCGGTTATCCGGAGTGCGATTACACCCGTAATATCGATGGTGAAGAAACCAGTAATGAGCCGGAAGTGGTGGAAGGCCGCAAATGTCCGAAATGTGATTCCGACTTGTGGATCCGCACCGGTAAATATGGCAAATTCATCGGCTGTTCCAGCTATCCCAAGTGCAAGCACATCGAATCGTTGGAGCAGCCCAAAAATACCGGTGTTCAATGTCCGCAGTGCGAGAAAGGCGAGATTCTGACCCGCAAATCACGTCGCGGCAAGGTGTTTTACTCCTGCTCGGAATATCCGACCTGTGATTATGCGTTGTGGAATGAACCGCTGAAAGAACCCTGTCCGAAATGTAACTGGCCGATTCTGACAGTGAAAACGACCAAGAGTCGGGGCACGGAAAAAGTCTGTCCGCAGAAGGACTGCGATTTCAGCGAAAAAGTAGAGTAAACAAAAAGCCGGGCGCTTTGACCTGCCCGGCTTTTTCAACCGTTAGATTAGGGTTTCTTTCGGTCGATATGGCCCAAATCACGCTCCGGTGCAATCTGATCCCGCACCCGTTGTTTGAGTTCGGTGATTTCAGGGAAGCGGCCTTCCTGCTTGCGTGACCATACCAGCTGGTCATTGGCATAGACTTCAAAAATGCCGCCGGTGCCCGGTTTCAGACTGAGCTCATCCAACTCTTCATCAAAGGTCGACAACAGCTCCTGCGCCATCCAGCCGGCACGCAGCAACCAGCGACACTGGGTGCAATAAACAATGCTGACTTTATTAGTCATCTCCCTGCTCACTCGCCCTGAAGGGCGTCGAATAGCCGGTTGGCTTGTTCCAACGCGGTTTCGGTATCAGCTGCCAGCACATTGAAATGGCCCATCTTGCGGCCTTTACGCGCTTGCTGCTTGCCGTAGAGATGCAGCTTAACGTTAGACTCGGCCAGTAGGCTTTCCCAATGGGGTTCACTGCTTCCCCAGACATCGCCCAGGATGTTGATCATGACGACCGGGCTAACCAAATCGCAGTCACCGGCAGGCAGGCCACAGAGCATTCTGACCTGTTGTTCAAATTGGGAAGTGTGACAGGCGTCCAGCGTGTAGTGGCCGGAATTATGCGGTCGCGGTGCAATCTCATTGGCAATAATCTCGCCATCGGTTGAGACGAAAAACTCAACGGCTAGGGTGCCGATGTAGCCAAGGCCTCGAGCGATTTCATTGGCTTTCTGAATGGCTGATTGTACCTGTTCGGCGGACACGCTGGCAGGCACCATAGTGGAATGCAGAATGCCATTGACGTGGATATTCTCCGCCACCGGGAACGTAGTAATGCTGCCGGTCTCGCTTCGTGCCAGCACGACCGAGATTTCCCGATCCAGCGGAATCCGTTGCTCCAGCACACATTCTTTTTCACCCAGCGAGTCATAAGCTTCATAGACATCATCCAGGCTGTCACAGGGAAACTGCCCCTTACCGTCATAACCGAAGGTGGCAATTTTCAGAATGGCAGGGAACTGTATTTTGTCCCTGGCGGCTGCAATATCTTCACGACGAAGGATGGGTAAAAACGGCGCAGTGGTGATGCCCAGTGAGGCAATGAACTGTTTCTCAACGTTGCGATTCTGGGTCTGGGACAGCGCTTTCGATGAAGGGCGAACGCTGGTGTGTTGTTCCAGAAAAGCCAGTGTCTGCGCAGGAATATTTTCAAACTCGGTGGTGACAGCCGCACACAGATCCGCCATCTCTTTCAGTGCAGCCTCATCATCGTATGCCGCGCAGATATGTTTGTCAGCAATGAGGCCAGCCGGGCTCTGTTTATCCGGATCCAGCACAACCACTTTATAACCCATGGTCTGAGCCGCTGTGGTGAACATACGACCCAACTGGCCGCCGCCAAGCATGCCTAATGTCGCACCGGGTAAAATCTGAGAATTCATAATCAACCTCTTGCAAACGGACCGGTGATTACCGGACTGATGTCTGAATCAGCACCTGGCCACTTAGCGCCTGACAGTGCCGAGGATAGTTCCACGTTATTGTGGAGGCAGCGTCATGTCCAGCACTTGCTGATGCTGGGCTTCGCGGAATTTAAGGAGTTTGTCGCTTAGTACCTTGTCATTGACGGCAAGCTGGGCAATCGCAAATAACGCCGCGTTGGCCGCGCCTGCTTCGCCGATGGCAAAAGTGGCGACCGGAATGCCTTTAGGCATCTGAACAATGGAGAGCAGGGAATCCTGACCTTTTAAATATTTTGAGGGCACTGGCACGCCGAGTACGGGCACGGTGGTACCGGCCGCCAGCATGCCTGGCAGATGGGCAGCACCGCCAGCGCCGGCAATGATGCAGGCCAGGCCGCGATTATGCGCACTGGCAGCATAGTCGGTCAGCAGATCCGGGGTTCGGTGTGCAGAGATGACTTTGGCCTCATAGGGCACACCAAAGGCTTCCAGTTGTTCGACGGCTTTTTCCATGACGGGCCAGTCACTGTTACTGCCCATCACCACGCCCACTAGTGGTTTTTCCATGATCGTTGTCAGTCTCGAATAGAAAAACAGTGCATTTTAGCTATTTTATTGAAAATAGGAAAATTTAGCGCCTTAAAAACTGTCTCATCGAGTAATGGAACAATTGAACGAGGCGGCATGGATCGCTATAATAGTCGATCCTTTCTGCCGTAATTGGTCAACGCCCCTCGTCGTCGAATCCAACACCGACGGACTTCCGCCGGGGGAGCAGTGACGGCGCTAAACTAAGAGAAGGTACGTGACGTGAGTCAGCCAACAGAAATGAATCAAGGTCTCTACAGACCGCAATTTGAAAAGGACAACTGTGGTTTCGGCTTAATCGCCCAAATGGATGACAAGGCCAGCCACTGGCTTTTGGAAACAGCGATTGAAGCCCTGGGTAATCTGACCCACCGTGGCGCCATTGGTGCTGACGGCAAAACCGGTGATGGTTGTGGTCTGTTGCTGAAAAAACCAGACAGCTTCTTCCAGGCAATTGCCCATGAGCAGGGCTATCAACTGGCCTCTTTGTATGCTGTGGGCATGATCTTCCTGTCCCACGATGAATCCAAAGCCCAGTCTACCCAGCGGATCATCGACGAGAAACTGGCCTTTAAAGGTCTGGAAGTCCTCGGTTGGCGTGATGTACCGGTCGACCCCGAATCTGCCTGTGGTCAACAGGCGCTGGAATCGCTGCCGGTGATGCGTCAGGTTTTTGTTAATGCGCCTGAAGGGATGAGCGAAGCTGACTTTGAGCGTCAGTTGTACATCGCCCGTCGTCTGGCAGAAAAAGCAGTCACCAATGATGAAGACTTCTATATCTCCAGTCTGTCTTCGCATGTGGTGTCGTACAAAGGTCTGGTCATGCCTTCTTATCTGCCGGTCTTCTACAAAGACCTGAACGATAAGCGCATGGAAACCTCGATCGTGATTTTCCACCAGCGTTTTTCTACCAACACCACGCCGCAGTGGCGCCTGGCGCAGCCGTTCCGCATGCTGGCGCACAATGGTGAAATCAACACCGTGCAGGGTAACCGCAACTGGGCGCTGGCGCGTGGTGCCAAATTTGCGACCCCGCTGATTGAGGACATGGAAGAAATCCGTCCGCTGGTGGGTACCACCGGTTCTGACTCCTCCAGCATGGACAATATGCTGGAAGCGCTGCTTGCCGGCGGTGTCAGCCTGTTCCGTGCCATGCGTCTGGTGATTCCGCCAGCCTGGCAGAACGATCCAACCATTGATGAAGACCTGCGTGCTTTCTATGACTACAACTCCATGCACATGGAGCCCTGGGATGGTCCCGCTGGCGTGGTCATGACCGATGGTCGCTATGCCGCCTGTACTCTGGATCGCAATGGTCTGCGTCCGGCGCGCTACATCATTACCAAAGATCGTCATATCACCCTGGCATCAGAAGTCGGTGTCTGGAACTACCAGCCACAGGACGTGGTGGCCAAAGGCCGTCTGAAACCCGGTCAGATGCTGGCTGTGGATACCCACACCGGCGAACTGTTGATGCCGGAAGATATCGACAACAAACTGAAGTCGGCGCAGCCATATCGCGAGTGGCTGGATAATAATCTGCAGCGTTTGAAAGATGCTGACGATGATGAAACCGGCCCGACTATCGAAGGTAACGAATACGAGACCTACGAAAAACTGTTCAACATTACCTTTGAAGAGCGTGATCAGGTGATTCGTGTGCTGGGTGAGGCCGGTCAGGAAGCCGTCGGCTCCATGGGTGATGACACCCCGTTCCCGGTCATGTCGACGCAGATCCGTTCACTGTATGACTATTTCCGTCAGCAGTTTGCACAGGTCACTAATCCGCCGATTGACCCGCTGCGCGAAAACATCGTGATGTCACTGGAAACCTGTTTCGGTGAAGAACGTAATATGTTCGAGGAAGGCGAAGATCATGCTCAGCGTGTGGTCGTTGATTCGCCGGTCCTGTCTGAAAGTCAGTTCCGTCAATTACTGGCACTGGGTGATCATAACGACGAATACAAATCTGTCACCTTGTCACTGAACTACGACCCGGCTATCGGGCTTGAAGCTGCCGTTGATGCCCTGTGTGACAAGGCTCAGAAGGCCGTCGCTGATGGTACGGTGGTTATCGTGCTGTCCGACCGTGATATCACAAAAGAGACTTTGCCGATTCATGCCTTGCTGGCGACCGGCGCGGTGCATCACCGTCTGATCAAAGCGGGGCTGCGTTGTGATGCCAACCTGATCGTCGAGACGGCTACTGCGCGTGACTCGCACCACTTCGGTGTCCTGCTGGGCTACGGTGCGACCGGTATTTACCCATACCTTGCCTACGCCTGCCTGAACGACATGATTCACAGCGGCGAAATCAAAGAGCTTGAGCGCGCCGAGTTATGCCGTCGTTACCGTAAAGGCATCAACAAAGGTCTGTTCAAGATCACCTCGAAAATGGGTATTTCAACCATTGCCAGTTACCGTGGTGCCCAGCTGTTCGAAATTGTCGGTTTGCATGACGATGTGGTCGATAAATGCTTTACCTCCACCACCAGCCGTATCAGCGGTACCGGCTTTGCCGAACTGCAGGCGGACGATGAGAAGCTGGCGAAACTGGCCTGGAATCAGCGTAAGAAACGTGGTCAGGGCGGTCTACTGAAATTCATCCACGGTGGTGAGTATCACGCCTATAACCCGGATGTCATTGCGACACTGCAAAAAGCGGTACAGGGCGGTAGTTACGACGATTACAAAGCCTATGCCTCACTGGTCAATGAACGCGATCCGATGGTGCTGCGTGACCTGATGAAGGTCAAACTGGCCGATCAGCCACTGGCAATGGATCAAGTGGAAGATGTCAGCGCCATTCTGCAACGCTTTGACAGCGCCGGTATGTCACTGGGCGCGCTCTCGCCTGAAGCGCACGAAGCGCTGGCGATTGCAATGAACCGACTGGGTGGTCGTTCCAACTCCGGTGAGGGGGGTGAAGATCCGGATCGTTTCGGTAACGAGCGCGTCTCTAAAATCAAGCAGATCGCTTCCGGCCGTTTCGGTGTGACCCCGCATTATCTGGTGAATGCCGAGGTCCTGCAGATCAAGATTGCCCAGGGCGCCAAACCGGGCGAGGGTGGTCAGTTGCCAGGCAAGAAAGTGAATCAGATGATTGCCAGCCTGCGTCACTCGGTCCCGGGCGTGACCCTGATTTCACCGCCGCCGCATCATGATATCTACTCGATTGAAGATCTGGCACAGCTGATTTTCGACCTGAAACAGGTCAATCCGCAGGCACTGGTCTCCGTCAAGCTGGTCTCACAGGCTGGTGTCGGTACGGTAGCAGCCGGTGTCGCCAAGGCCTATGCTGATCTGATTACCATCTCTGGTTACGATGGTGGTACCGGTGCCAGCCCGCTGACCTCAGTCAAATATGCCGGTGGTCCGTGGGAACTGGGCCTGTCAGAAGCGCATCAAACCCTGCGAGCCAATGATCTGCGTGACAAAGTACGCCTGCAGACAGATGGCGGTCTGAAAACCGGTCTGGACGTGGTTAAAGCCGCGATTCTCGGTGCGGAAAGCTTCGGCTTCGGCACGGGTCCAATGGTGGCGCTGGGTTGTAAATATCTGCGGATCTGTCACCTGAATAACTGTGCGACTGGTGTTGCTACTCAGAATGAGAAACTGCGTACCAAGCACTTTATCGGTCTGCCGCAAATGGTGATGAACTACTTCCAGTTCGTGGCCCGTGAAACGCAGGAATGGTTGGCGGCACTGGGTGTCTCCAGTCTGCAGGACCTGATCGGTCGTACCGATCTGCTGGAACTGCTGCCGGGTGAAACCAGCAAGCAACAGAAACTGAATCTGTCACCGTTGCTGTCGGATGCCGGCGTACCGGCTGACAAGCCCAAGTTCTGCCTGGAGCCGAAAAACGAGCCTTATGACAAAGGTGAACTGGCCGAGCAGATGGTTGCCGAGATCAAAGACACCATCGTTAACAAAACCGGTGGTGAATTCAGCTACGTGGTTCGTAACGTCAACCGCTCCATCGGTGCCCGCCTGTCTGGTGAAATCGCCAGAGTGCACGGTAACTACGGTATGACCGACAAGCCGATTCGCCTGCGCCTGAACGGTTCAGCCGGCCAGAGCTTCGGTGTGTTCAATGCCGGTGGCCTAGAGATGTACCTGGAAGGCGATGCCAACGATTATGTCGGTAAGAGCATGGCGGACGGTAAACTGGTCATTTATCCGTCACCGGAAAGTGAGTACCAGAGTCATGAAGCCAGCATCATGGGTAACACCTGCCTTTATGGCGCGACAGGTGGTGCCTTGTATGCCGCCGGCCGTGCCGGTGAGCGTTTCGCGGTACGTAACTCCGGTGCCTCAGCGGTGGTTGAAGGTATTGGTGACCATGGTTGTGAATATATGACCGGTGGTGTGATCACGGTGCTCGGTGAAACCGGCCTCAACTTCGGTGCCGGTATGACAGGTGGTTTGGCCTTTGTTCTCGACAGCGATAACAGCTTTGCTGAACGTTATAACGATGAACTGGTTGAACTGGTCAGAATTGATACAGCTGAGACCTCCGAGCTGGCACTGTTCCTCAAAGGCATGATTGAAGATCATGTCCGTGAAACCGGCAGTGCCTGGGGTCATCAGATTCTGGATGCGTTTGAACAACGCCTGAAAGAGTTCTGGATGGTCAAACCCAAAGCCGCTGCAATGGATGGTCTGCTCAAACTGGCAACCAAAGCAGCTTAAGGACTCAGCGTAGATAAGAAATCATGGCAAAAAATACGTTTCAATTTTTAGATGTAGGTCGTGTCGACCCGAAAAAACTCGATGCCAATGTGCGCGTTCAGGAGTTCGGTGAGATTTACGGCGATTTTGATGATCAGTCTTCGGCCGAACAGGCCGATCGCTGTCTGGAGTGTGGTAACCCGTACTGTGAATGGAAATGTCCGGTTCACAACTACATTCCCAACTGGCTGAAACTGGTCAGTGAGGGCAATCTGGAGGAAGCGGCGGAATTGTCGCACGCGACCAATACGCTGCCGGAAATCTGCGGCCGTGTCTGCCCGCAGGATCGTCTGTGTGAAGGCGCCTGTACCCTGAATGATGGCTTTGGTGCAGTGACTATCGGTTCGGTGGAAAAATACATCACTGACACCGCGCTGGAAAAAGGCTGGCGTCCGGATCTGTCCAACGTTGTATCTACCGGCAAAAAGGTAGCGGTTATCGGTGCCGGTCCTGCCGGTCTCGGTGCAGCTGACGTACTGGTGCGTAACGGTGTGACACCAGTGGTTTATGATCGTTACCCGGAAATTGGCGGTCTGCTGACCTTCGGTATTCCTGAATTCAAGCTGGAAAAAGCCGTCGTTAAACGCCGTCGTGAAGTGCTGGAAGGTATGGGCGTTGAGTTCCGTCTGAATACGGAAGTGGGTAAAGACGTTGATTTCCAGACACTGATTGATGAGTACGATGCGGTCTTCCTGGGCATGGGTACTTACACCTACATGAAAGGTGGTTTCCCGGGCGAAGATATGGACGGCGTTTATGAAGCACTGCCTTATCTCGTTGCCAACAACAAATTCCTGCTGGATCTGCCATCGGATAACTACGTCAGCCTGAAAGGCAAAAATGTCGTGGTACTGGGTGGTGGTGATACCGCGATGGACTGTAACCGTACTGCAATTCGTCAGGGCGCGACCAGCGTCACCTGTGCTTATCGCCGTGACGAGGAAAACATGCCCGGTTCACGCCGCGAAGTGAACAATGCCCGTGAAGAAGGTGTTCAGTTCCTGTGGAACCGTCAGCCGGTGGAAATCATCGGTGAAAACGGCAAAGTCACCGGCGTTAAAGTCGTAACAACAGCTCTGGGTGAACCGGATGAGCGTGGTCGTCGCCGTCCTGAACCTGTTGCTGGCAGTGAAGAAGTCATTCCAGCGGATGCCGTCGTCATTGCTTTCGGTTTCCGTCCGAGCCCGGCACCGTGGTTCGAGAAATTCAATGTCAGCATTGATGACGGGGGGCGCGTAGTTGCGCCGGCAGATGGTGGCCATGCATACCAGACGAGCAACCCGAAAATCTTCGCCGGCGGTGATATGGTTCGTGGTTCGGATCTGGTCGTAACTGCAGTCTGGGAAGGCCGTCAGGCAGCTGAAGGTATTCTCGATTACCTCGACGTCTGAACTTAAGCTTTAGGCAGGCTACTAAAGGCTTGTTCATACCGGGATGATGAATCCTGTATGATCAAGCCTTTTTTGTATCTGTAGCCTTAACACCGGGAATAAAACGTGGCGGAACTGAAAAACGATCGTTATCTGCGAGCCTTGCTGAAACAACCTGTGGACCGGACCCCGGTCTGGGTCATGCGCCAGGCGGGCCGCTATCTGCCGGAGTATCGTGAAGTCAGGAAAAAGGCCGGTGACTTCATGACGCTCTGCAGCACGCCGGAAATGGCCTGCGAGGTGACCCTGCAACCACTCCGTCGTTACGATCTGGATGCCGCCATTATCTTCTCCGATATTCTGACCATACCCGATGCGATGGGTTTGGGCCTGCACTTCGTTGCTGGCGAAGGCCCCAAATTTTCCAGCACGATTCGGTCCGCTGCCGACATCAAAAACCTGGCGGTGCCCGATATGGAAGACAGTCTGGGGTATGTGATGGACGCGATCCGTCTGACCCGCCGCGAAATTGATGGCAAAGTGCCACTGATTGGTTTCAGCGGCAGCCCCTGGACTTTGGCCTGTTATATGGTCGAAGGCGGTGGCAGTAAGGATTTTGCCAAGGTCAAAGGTATGCTGTTTGATGCGCCGGTGCAGATGCATGCTTTACTCGATGTGCTCGCTGATTCGGTCACTGCCTATCTGAACGCGCAGATCAATGCCGGTGCCCAGGCTATTATGCTGTTTGATACCTGGGGCGGGACGCTGAGTCCAGCCGTGTATCGAGAATTCTCCCTCAACTATATGCACAAGATTGTCTTGGGTTTACAACGCCAGTCGGAAGGGCGTGAAGTCCCGATCACGATGTTTACCAAAGGTGGTGGTCAGTGGCTGGAGTGGATGGCTGAAACCGGTGTCAATGGCGTGGGACTGGACTGGACTACCGATATTGGCGAGGCGCGTCGCCGCGTCGGTGACAAGGTCACCCTACAGGGTAATATGGACCCCTGCGTGTTGTATGCATCGCCTGATCGGGTTGAGCAGGAAGTGGCCACTATCCTGGCGTCCTATGGCAAGGGTAATACCGGGCATGTATTTAATCTTGGCCATGGCATTCACCCCACTGTGAACCCTGACAATATGGCGCGACTGGTGGAATCCGTTCACCGTCTCAGTGCCCCCTATCACGCTGAATAAAATCATCTGACATAAAAAAAGAGGGACAGGTCGAAACCTGTCCCCCTTCTTCGGAGTATGTAACTCAGTTACTTACCGGTGTTGGTGAATTCAGGGTACGCTTCCATACCACATTCAACATAGTCAACACCTTCGTACTCTTCTTCCTCAGTGACACGGAGACCCATGACCACTTTGAGGATAGACCAGACGATGAAGCTGGCAACAAATACCCAGACAAAGATGGTGGCTGCACCGATCAGCTGACCGGAGAAGCTGACGCCATCGTTAGTCAGAGGTACTGCTAACAGACCCCACAGACCGACAGTACCGTGGACTGAGATCGCACCGACCGGATCATCAATTTTGATTTTATCCAGCAGGACGATAGAGAAGACCACGATAACACCACCGATTGCACCGATGATGGTCGCCATCAGCGGGGTTGGGGTGTCAGGACCGGCAGTGATAGCTACCAGACCAGCCAGGGCACCGTTCAGAATCATGGTGAGGTCCGCTTTACCGAACATCAGTTTGGCCACGATCAGGGCAGCAATCACACCACCTGCCGCAGCAGCATTGGTGTTCATGAAGACCACGGCAACGGCATTGGCACTTTCGACAGAGGCTGTCGCCAGCACCGAACCACCGTTGAAGCCGAACCAACCCAGCCACAGGATAAAGGTACCCAGCGTAGCCATAGGCAGGTTTGCACCAGGAATCGGGTGAATTTCACCGTTAGGACCGTATTTGCCTTTACGGGCACCCAGCAGAATCACGCCAGCCAGTGCTGCAGCAGCACCTGCCATGTGAACAATACCGGAACCGGCAAAGTCAGAGAAGCCCAGGTCGCCCAGGTTGTACATGCCGAAGACATCAGCGCCACCCCAGGTCCAAGAACCTTCCAGTGGGTAGATGAACGCGGTCATTACCACAGCAAAGGCGGCAAAAGCCCACAGTTTCATACGTTCAGCGACCGCACCGGAGACGATAGACATGGCTGTTGCCACGAAGACCACCTGGAAGAAGAAGTCGGCTGATGGCGCATAAGTCGCTGGCTCTTCAGCACCGGTGACACCGTCACCCACAATACCGTCGAGGAAGATACCGCCACCATACATGATGTCATAACCAACAACGAGATAAGCAGTACACGCAATCGCAAACAGCATCACGTTCTTGGTTAAGATTTCAGTTGTGTTTTTAGAACGGACCAGACCTGCTTCCAGCATCGCGAAGCCGGCGGCCATCCACATAACAAAGGCACCACTAATCAGGAAGTAGAAGGTGTCCAATGCATATTGGAGTTGGAAGATTTCGTTTTCCATATTATCTACTCCTCAAGCTTACAGGGCATCAGGACCGGTTTCGCCTGTGCGAATCCGAACCACTTGCTCTAATGGGTAAACGAAGATCTTGCCGTCACCAATTTTACCGGTGTTGGCACCTTTGATGATGGCTTCGATCACTTGTTCGACGATGTCGTCGTCGACGGCAATTTCCAGTTTCAGTTTGGGCAGGAAATCAACGACATACTCGGCACCACGATACAGCTCAGTGTGGCCTTTCTGACGTCCAAAACCTTTCACCTCTGAAACGGTCAAGCCTTGCACGCCGATTTCGGAGAGAGACTCCCGGACATCATCAAGCTTGAAGGGCTTGATAATCGCTACAACTTGTTTCATAAGCTAGTTTCCTTCTGTAGAAAATCTACCCCCTCAACATCGAGGGGGTAGCTGAGAGAAGACTTAGAATGATTTAGAAACTGAGAAAAGGAAGGTTTCTTCAGCCAAATCACCAGCCCAGTCTTCTGCATCACTGTCTGCATCTTGGTATGACAGGTCAAGTGTGAAGCCGGCGAGGTCTTTTGAAACCCCAATCCAGTAGTGAGAATAATCATCTACACCGTCAGTGAATGTTTCTTCGTCAGCATCATATACGCCGAAACCACCATACAGGTTGAGGCCCATTGGCAGATCATATCCTGCGTCAACATAGTAGTAATAACCATCTTCACCAGAACCCAGGGTATCGTTTGAGTAAGCGATACCTGCAGAGAAGATGCTGTAGCTCAAAGAGCCATAGACTTCGTTAAAGTTGTAATCTTCGCCTGGGAACATATAGCGCAGGAAACCGACATCGTAGCCGACACCACTGTCGCCGAATTCACCAGCGTAACCTAAATAGGCATCAAATTCAGCGCTGGCGTCATCACCGTAGTCGACGTTTGAACCCCAGACACCGGCATAAAAACCGCTGCTGTGAGCATAGTCAAGACTACCTGAGACCGCTGGGTCACCATCAGTTTGTGAAATACCACGCCAGATGTATTCGGAAGAAAGGGCAACGCTGGCACTGGTTGAGTGCTGGCCGTCTTCACTTTCCCAAGCCATTGCTGATGAAGCAGCAAACAGGGTGGTAGCTGCAAAGCAAAGTGCTGAAATCTTACTCAGTTTCATGGTTTAACTCCTCGGTTTAACATTTTATTGTTTAGTCGTTTGAATTCCGGCGTTGATTATTTGCAACACTGTGTATTCAGACTGCAACAGGTTGAGCAGATAGCATGCCAAGTTTATAAACCATTGAAAAAACAGTGATCTATTCCACATTTGCTTTGTTTTAGTTCAGCTTACAGGATCATTTTGGTGCAGGCTATAAAGGCCTCGGTCCAAACTGGTGCGGAAACAGGGCTAACGGACTTAGATTTGCCATCATTTAGTTGCTAAGATAGCCGCACTTTCATTCAAAGGGATTGGTATGACCTACCCACAAATCGACCCGGTGGCGCTTAACCTTGGGCCTTTGGCTATCCACTGGTACGGCCTGATGTACCTGCTGGGCTTTACTTTTGTCTGGTTGTTGGGGCGTTACCGGGCTGCACGTCACGATTGGCAGCATGGTCAATTGGAGGACCTGCTGTTTTATGGTGCTTTGGGTGTCATCCTTGGCGGGCGTCTTGGTTATGCCTTGTTTTATGATCTGGCCGCCAATCTCGACAATCCGCTTAACCTGTTGAAAATCTGGCAGGGCGGCATGTCATTTCATGGCGGTCTGATCGGTGTGTTAGTGGCATTCTGGTATTTCGGCCGTAAAACCGGCAAAGGTTTTTTTGAAATCAGTGACTTTATCGCGCCGATGGTGCCGATTGGCCTGATGTTGGGCCGGATTGGCAATTTCATTAATGGTGAGCTCTGGGGCCGGGTTAGTGATGTGCCATGGGCCATGGTGTTTCCGGGCGCCGGACCTTTGCCCAGACATCCGTCCCAGTTGTATCAGGCGGCACTGGAAGGTCTTTTACTGTTTATTATTCTCTGGCTTTATTCCGCCAAGCCAAGGCCGCGGGCCGCGGTTTCCGGTCTGTTCCTGCTGGGCTATGGTGTATTCCGCTTTATTGTGGAGTTTGTCCGAATCCCGGATCCGCAGTATGGCTACATTGCCTTTGGCTGGCTGACGATGGGGCAGATTTTATGCCTGCCGATGATTATCGGTGGTCTGATGATGATGGTCTGGGCCTACCGGCGACAGGCTTAAGTCAACAGTATCGTCAGCCAGGTCGCGGTCGCGATCAGAATCGTCATCAGTACAGCGAAAGAGCCGTAATCCTTGGCGCGGCCTGAGAGTTTATGTTTGTCATAGCTGACACGGTCCACGGTAGTCTCAATCGCTGAGTTCAGTATTTCCACTATCATCACCAGCACCAGAGTGCAGATCATGAGAAGTCGCTCCATCGCTGTGACGTCCAGGTAAAAACTCAACGCGGTGAGCGCGACAAAAGCGAGAAATTCCTGTCTGAAGGCTTCTTCATGTTTGAGAGCAGAACGCAGACCCTGCCAGGAATAAATCAGTGCAAAAAACAGACGTTTCAAACCGCGGTTTTTTTCCATGTTGACCCTGAATGAATGTTTTAAATGTTTGAATATTAGGCAAACATTATTAACAGCATGTTAAAATTTACATCTTTATTTTCAAGCTTGTTTGGTGCGCTATGAGTTACCAGGATCATTATGATGTCATTGTTGTCGGTGGCGGTCACGCCGGGACTGAGGCCGCGCTGGCTTCCGCCCGTCAGGGCGTAAAAACCCTGCTGCTGACCCAGAATATCGAGACTCTGGGACAGATGAGCTGCAACCCGGCCATCGGTGGTATTGGCAAAGGCCACCTGGTCAAGGAAATTGACGCCCTCGGCGGTATCATGGCGCAGGCGGCTGATCGTGGCGGTATTCAGTTCCGTACTCTGAACTCCAGCAAAGGCCCGGCGGTCAGGGCTACCCGTGCCCAGGCCGACCGCGTTCGTTATAAAGCGGCAGTCCGCGCCTATCTGGAAAACCAGCCTAACCTGTATATCTTCCAGCAAGCGGTTGATGATCTGGTAGTGGAAAACGATCGCGTAGTCGGTGTGGTCACGCAGGTTGGTCTGCGTTTCTCTGCCAAAGCGGTTGTGCTGACCGTCGGCACCTTCCTGGGTGGTTTGATTCATATCGGCATGCAGAATCACCAGGGTGGTCGCGCCGGTGATCCGGCTTCGATTGCTTTGTCACAGCGTCTGCGTGCGCTGCCGTTCCGGGTGGATCGGCTGAAAACCGGTACACCGCCGCGGATTGCGACCAGCAGTATCGATTTTTCCCAGCTGACTGAGCAGCCCGGTGATGATCCGACCCCGGTATTCTCTTTCCTGGGTCAACGTGAGCATCATCCGGCCCAGATTTCCTGCTACATCACCCACACCAATGAGCAGACCCATGATGTGATCCGTAACAACCTGGATCGCTCACCGATGTACAGCGGTGAAATCGAAGGTATCGGCCCGCGCTACTGTCCATCGATTGAAGACAAGGTGGTGCGTTTCGCCGATCGTGCTTCACATCAGATATTCCTGGAACCGGAAGGCTTGGAGTGTGGCGAGGTTTATCCCAATGGCATTTCCACCAGTCTGCCGTTTGATGTGCAGTACCAGATCGTACGCTCTATGAAAGGCCTGGAAAACGCCCATATCACCCGTCCGGGCTATGCGATTGAATATGACTTTTTTGATCCCCGTGACCTGAAGCCGACGCTGGAAACCAAGCATATGGACGGTTTGTTCTTCGCCGGCCAGATCAACGGCACCACCGGTTATGAAGAAGCCGGTGCCCAGGGCTTGATTGCCGGTCTTAATGCCGGCCTGCAGGCGCGGGGTCTGGAAGGCTGGTATCCACGCCGTGATGAAGCCTATATCGGTGTACTGATCGATGATTTGATTACCGCCGGTACCCGTGAGCCCTACCGCATGTTTACCAGCCGTGCCGAATACCGCCTGATGCTGCGTGAAGATAATGCCGATATGCGCCTAACGCCGATTGGCCGTCAACTGGGCATTGTCGATGATGCGCGCTGGTCTGTCTTCAACGCCAAGCTGGAAGCGGTGGAAAAAGAAAACGCCCACCTCGACAGTTTCAAGTTTGTGCCGGAAAAAATGGATCAGGCCAAAGCCGAAGCTATCCTTGGCGAAAAGCTGACCAAGGTGACCACGGCCAAAGATCTACTGCGTCGGCCCAAAGTCGATTACGCGACGCTACTGGAACTGATGCAGCGTGAGCAGGATGTGTCTGAGGAAGTCGCAGAACAGGTCGTGATTCAGGCCAAGTATTCCGGCTATATCAATCGCCAGCAGAATGAGATTGAACGCGTCCAGCGCAATGAAAACACCGCTCTGCCGTTAGGTATGGACTATAAAAACGTCCGCGGCCTCTCCAACGAGGTGCGTGAGAAACTGGAAAACGTGCGTCCTGCCAACCTGGGTCAGGCCGCCCGTATCTCCGGCGTCACCCCGGCAGCCGTTTCCCTGCTGCTGGTGCATCTGAAGCGCAGCGGCCTGAGCGAAGCCAGTTAATGACGTCGGATTTAAAAGCACAGCTCGACCAGGGCTGTGCAGCGCTATCGATCGACCTGAGTGAAGCCCAAAAACAGCAGCTGCTCGATTATGTCGCGCTACTGGTGAAATGGAACAAGGTATATAACCTGACCTCGGTGCGGGACCCGGCACAGATGCTGTCCCGCCATATTCTTGATAGTCTCTCTGTCTTACCTTATCTGGATGCGCCGAGTCTGCTTGATGTCGGCACCGGCGGCGGCCTGCCCGGTATCCCGGCGGCCATCGTCCGGCCTGATTGCGCGGTCACGCTGTTGGACAGCAATTCCAAAAAGACCCGTTTTCTGCAGCAGGTCAAGGCCGAACTGGGCCTGCACAATGTCACGGTTGTGCATGGCCGAGTGGAACAGGTATCTTTACCCAAATTTGCTATTATCACTGCTCGCGCCTTTGCCACGGTTGACGATATTATCAAGCTGGCAGGCCAGCACTGTGAGCAAAACGGCCGGCTGGTGCTGATGAAAGGCGTCTACCCGAACGAGGAATTGCAGTTTGATTCCGATGCGTTCCGGCTACAGGATGTGGTGTCGCTTGATGTGCCGGAGTGTGAAGGCGAGCGACATCTGGTGAGACTAATCAAAAACGAAGGTTGAGAATGGGAAACATATTCGCAGTGACCAACCAGAAGGGCGGGGTTGGCAAAACCACCACCACGGTGAATTTGGCAGCGTCACTGGCCGAGTATGGCAAAAAAGTCCTGATGATCGATCTCGACCCCCAGGGTAACGCCACCACGGGTTGCGGCCTGGATAAGAACGACATTAATAACAGCAGTTACGATGTCATTATGGCGGAAGCCCGGGCGGCGGATACCATCCTCAGCCCGGAAGGCCTGGGTTTTGATGTGATGCCTACCAATTCCGATTTGGTGGCGGCCGAAGTAGAACTGCTGGAAATCAAACTGCGTGAACATCGATTACGTATCGCGCTGGAGTCAACCCGCGAGAAATACGACTATATACTGATTGACTGCCCGCCTTCATTGAGTATGCTAACCGTTAATGCGCTGGTCGCCTCGCAGGGAGTGCTGATCCCGATCCAATGCGAATACTATGCGCTGGAAGGCCTGTCATCACTGCTGCGAACCATTGAGCGGGTCAAGCAACGTGCCAACCCCCAGCTCGACATCACCGGCCTGTTGCGCACCATGTTTGATGCCCGCAATAACCTGGCCAACCAGGTCTCGAGGCAGTTGATTAATCATTTCCGGGATAAGGTTTTTCATTCGATCATTCCACGGAATGTGCGCCTGGCGGAAGCACCCAGCCATGGTATGCCGGTGCTGGCTTATGATCGTGGCTCCCGTGGCTCGATAGCTTATATGGCACTGGCCAGCGAGTTTATGCGGCGAGAGAAAAAGCAAAAATCGAATTAACAGGGTATAGGCATGGCGACAAAGAAACGAGGACTGGGCAGAGGGCTGGACGCGCTGCTGGCAGATGTGAACCAGGAAGAAAAAGCGAGCCTGGATGATAGTCTGCAGCATTTTCCTCTGGATATGATTCAGCCCGGTAAATATCAGCCTCGTGTCGATATGTCTCAGGAGTCACTGGAAGAGCTGGCCGACTCTATCCGTGCCCAGGGACTGGTACAGCCGATTGTGGTCCGCCCCATTGGCGATGATAAATATGAGATTGTCGCTGGTGAGCGTCGTTGGCGTGCCTCCCGCATGGCAGGGCTGGTGGAAGTGCCGGTGCTGGTGCGCGACGTCTCCGATCG
Organism: uncultured Methylophaga sp.; assembly: GCA_965229455.1. GTDB lineage: Bacteria > Pseudomonadota > Gammaproteobacteria > Nitrosococcales > Methylophagaceae > Methylophaga. The sequence continues at coordinate 102,452 of OZ245877.1, read as the reverse complement.
CAGTGCGATCGCGATGGCGCTGATTGAAAACATCCAGCGTGAAAATCTGAACCCGATGGAAGAAGCCAATGCCTTGTTCCGTCTGCGTGAAGAATTCGAGATGACGCATCAGCAGGCTGCGGAAGCAGTCGGCAAATCCCGCACCGCAGTCACCAATCTTTTGCGGCTGCGAAACCTTAATGAAGATGTCAAAAAACTGGTAGAGAATTGCGATCTGGAAATGGGTCATGCCCGTGCCTTGCTGGCGCTGGAAGCTGAACTGCAGAGTGAAGTGGCTGGACAGATTGTTGAAAAAGGGCTGTCGGTCAGAGAGGCTGAACAACTAATCCGTCGGGTGCAGAATCCGAAAAAACCGGCGCAAAAACAGTCACAAGACGACCTGGAAGAGATTCAGCAGTTGGAAGACAGTATCAAGCAGAAACTGGACTCCGCTTTCAGTATCAAACACAACGCCAGCGGCAAAGGCAGACTGGTCATTAACTATCGCAACGTCGATGAATTGAAAAAACTCATCAAACGCATCAAGTAAAGACGAGAATTTCATTGACCGCTTCCGCGCGGTGTCTTTATAATGCCCTGATTTGCTTAAGGCAAATTCCACTTCCACAGGTAAAAATGGAACAGTTGGCCAGAACTGCGCCGCTAAAGCGTGTCTTAATGTGGCAAATTGTAATGCTGATTGCTATCGCCGTTTTTACCGCCTGGTGGGGTACTGAACCGGTCCTTGCTTCGATATATGGAGCGCTGATCGCGATTTTCAATACCTTGCTGATGTTATGGCATATCAAACGCGCCGTGATAACGGCCCGCGCGGATGCCGAGAAAAATTTGAGTAGCGCATACAGATGTGTGGCTGAACGATGGCTGGTAACGATAATGATGTTTGCCGGCGCACTGGGAGCACTGGGGCTTGAGGCCCTGCCACTGCTGCTGGCGTTCACGCTGACACAACTGATGTTGTTTTTGGGAAATACGAACCGGGCTTGAAACCGAACATGGCTAGTGAAATTACTACATCAGAATACATCAAGCATCACCTTCAGAATCTGACTTTTGGTCAGAAACAAACAGAAATTGAGCCCGGTGTCTGGGCACCTACCGGCGAATGGGGCTTTGCAATGTCCTCGGGAGAAGCCGCTAACATGGGATTCTGGTCGATTAACGTCGACACCATGTTTATGTCTATTCTCCTGGGTACACTGATGATGTGGTTCTTCCGCAGCGTCGCCAAGAAAGTCTCCGCCGGCATCCCCACCGCCACACAAAATTTTGCAGAAATGATCATCGACTTCATCGATGACACCGTGAGAGGTTCCTTCTCCGGTGGTAAAAACAACCTTGTAGCTCCCTTAGCCCTGACCATCTTTGTCTGGGTCTTCCTGATGAACCTGATGGACCTGATTCCGGTCGACGTCATTCCACAAATCGTGATGCAGTCTGCGGGCGCGATTTTCGGTGTTGATCCGCATCATGTCTATTTCAAAATCGTCCCGACTACCGATCCGAATGCGACACTCGGTATGGCGATTTTCGTGTTCATGCTGATGCTGTACTACAGTTTCAAGATCAAAGGCACGGGCGGCTTTATCGGCGAACTGACGCTGCAACCATTCGGTAAATGGGCGCTGCCTATCAATACCGTGCTGGAAACCGTCACGCTGCTTTCAAAACCTTTCTCACTGGGCCTTCGTCTGTTCGGTAACATGTACGCCGGTGAGATGGTCTTTATCCTGATCGCGACCATGTATGGTGCCGGTCTGGTTATGGGTTCTTTTGCCGGTCTGTTGCAGATTGGCTGGGCGATTTTCCATATTCTGATTATCACGCTGCAAGCATTCATCTTCATGGTGCTGACAACGGTTTATCTGGATATGGCACATCAAGAACATCACTGATGTTTGTTGGGTTTTAACTTTTTATTTTTAGTCTTTACTTTTTGTAGGAGAAAAAAATGGATATGGGTTTAGTTTACATTGCTGGTGCTCTGATGATCGGCCTGGGCGCACTGGGTGCGGCTATCGGTGTTGGTCTGCTGGGCGGTCGTTTCCTGGAAGCTGCAGCTCGTCAACCTGAACTGGTTCCAATGCTGCGTACTCAATTCTTCCTGGTTGCGGGTCTGGTTGACGCGGTACCTATGATCGCAGTTGGTTTGGCTATGTACGTACTGTTCGCGGTGGCTGGTTAATATTATTCCGTCCCCCATTGCGGTAAACATAGAGGTACAGGCATGAATATCAATGCAACCATCATAGGCCAGATTATCGCTTTCGCGGTTTTCGTCGCCTTCTGCATGAAATATGTATGGCCACCTATCATGCAAGCGCTGGAAGAGCGCAAAAAGAAAATTGCCGATGGTCTGGCTGCTGCAGAACGTGGTCGTCACGAGCAGGAACTGGCGGAAAAGCGTGCACAACAAGTGATCCATGAAGCCAAAGAGCAAGCGAGCGAAATCGTTTCTCAGGCGCAAAAGCGTGGTAACGAAATTGTGGACGAGTCCAAGAGCAATGCCCGTGTTGAAGGTGAGCGAATCCTGAACTCTGCCAAGGCAGAGATTGATCAGGAAGCAAACCGTGCCCGCGACGAGCTGAAAGCTCAGGTCGGCGGTATTGCACTGGCTGGTGCCAGCAAAATTCTTGGCCGTGAAATTGATGAAAAGGCCCACACCGATTTGCTCGACGAATTGGTTAGCCGAATCTAGAGGAATTTAGGATGGCAGAAGCAATAACCATCGCTCGTCCCTATGCCAACGCGGTCTTTGCGATCGCGCAGGAAAAAGGCGAGTTGAAGGCGTGGTCTGACCTGCTTGCGGTTCTGGCGCAATGCGTTGCCGAACCAGAAATGCAATCCATAATCACTAGCCCGGCAGTAAGTGACGAGCAGGCTGTTCAGGTGCTGGCAGATATCGCCGGTGACCTGATGACAGCCGATGCCAAAAACTTCCTGTTGTTGCTGGCAGAAAACAACCGTCTGTTGCTTTTGACAGACATTACCGTTCTCTTCGAAGCACTCCGTGCAGAAGCAGAAAAATCGATGACAGCCGATGTGATTTCGGCGCGTGAGCTGACTCAGGAACAGGCAGACAAAATTTCTGCCGCGCTGAAACAGCGTCTGGGTCGTGATGTCACGCTCAACACCAGCATCGATGAAAGCCTGCTTGGCGGTGCAATCATTCGTGCAGGAGACCTGGTAATCGATGGTTCTGCCTTGGGTAAACTGAACAGACTGGCCAACGCTATTACATAAGCGGCCCGTTATAGAGGAAACAGAGATGCAACTGAATTCAGCAGAAATCAGTGACCTGATCAAAAAGCGTATCGAAAGCTTTGAAGGGGCCACTGAAGCGCGCACAGAAGGTACCGTAGTCGGTGTAACCGACGGTATCGTCCGTATTCACGGCTTAGCCGATGTCATGTCAGGGGAAATGCTGGAATTCCCTGGTAATACATTCGGTATGGCCCTTAACCTGGAACGCGACTCTGTCGGTGCGGTTATTCTGGGTGACTACCAACACATTACAGAAGGCGACAAGGTTAAATGTACCGGTCGTATCCTGGAAGTCCCGACTGGCGAAGCCATGCTGGGTCGTGTTGTTAACTCACTGGGTGCCCCAATCGACGGTAAAGGCGACATCAAAGCCGAAAGCAATTCTCCTATTGAGAAAGTCGCTCCTGGCGTTATCGCCCGTCAATCAGTCGACCAGCCAATCCAGACCGGTCTGAAATCTATCGATGCGATGATTCCAGTAGGTCGTGGCCAGCGTGAGCTGATCATCGGTGACCGGCAAACCGGTAAAACCGCGATTGCGATCGATGCCATCATCAACCAGAAGAATACCGGCGTTAAATGTATCTACGTCGCGATTGGTCAGAAAGCTTCTTCTATTGCGAACGTGGTTCGTAAGCTGGAAGAACACGGTGCCCTGGATCACACCATCATCGTTGCGGCTTCTGCCTCTGACTCTGCTGCACTGCAGTACATCGCTCCATACGCGGGTTGCGCGATGGGTGAATACTTCCGTGATAAAGGTGAAGACGCACTGATCATCTATGATGACCTGACCAAACAAGCCTGGGCTTACCGTCAGGTATCTCTGCTGCTGCGTCGTCCACCAGGTCGTGAAGCTTATCCTGGTGACGTTTTCTACCTCCACTCTCGTCTGCTGGAACGTGCGGCCCGTGTTAACGCCGACTACGTTGAGAAAATCACCAACGGTGAAGTGAAAGGCAAAACCGGTTCTCTGACTGCACTGCCTATCATCGAAACTCAGGCGGGTGACGTATCTGCATTCGTACCGACCAACGTAATCTCGATTACTGACGGTCAGATCTTCCTCGAAACTGACCTGTTCAACTCAGGTATCCGTCCTGCGATTAACGCGGGTCTGTCGGTATCTCGTGTCGGTGGTTCAGCGCAGACCAAGATCATCAAGAAACTCGGTGGCGGTATTCGTCTTGACCTGGCTCAGTACCGTGAACTGGCAGCCTTTGCTCAGTTTGCTTCTGACCTGGATGAAGCCACACGTGCCCAGATCAACCGTGGTCAACGTGTTACCGAGCTGATGAAGCAGAAGCAATATCAACCTCTGTCAGTAGCTGAAATGGCGATTTCTCTGTTCGCAGCGAATGAAGGTTTCATTGATGATGTTGAAGTCGACAAAGTCGGTTCATTCGAAGCGGCCCTGTTGTCCAACATGAAATCAAACCACGCTGACCTGATGGCGAAAATTAACGACACCGGTGACTTTAATGACGACATTGCTGGCCAGATGCGCACAGCAATCGAGAGCTTTAAAAAAACCGGTAGCTGGTAATCGGAGCATAAGTCATGGCTAGCGGTAAAGAGATACGGACTCAAATCGGCAGCATCAAAAACACGCAGAAGATCACCTCTGCGATGGAGATGGTTGCCGCGAGTAAAATGCGTAAGGCTCAAGATCGCATGGCAGCGACACGTCCTTATTCAGACAAGATTTATAACGTGATCCAGCATCTGGCCTTCGCGCATCCTGAGTACAAACATCCGTACCTGCAGGATCGCGAAGAAACCAAACGCGTGGGTTACATTATCATCTCATCTGATCGCGGACTGTGTGGCGGTCTGAACAACAACCTGTTCAAATCCGTTCTGAAAGATATCAGAGCGAAATCGGACAAGGGTATGGAAGTGGATGTCTGCACCATTGGTCAGAAAGCTTCCAGCTTCTTCAAAAGACTGCCGGTCAACCTGGTCAGCCAAACCGCCCAGCTTGGTGATGCGCCCCGCGCTCACGATCTGGTCGGCACGGTCAAGGTCATGCTGGATGCGTACAACGAAGGACGCATCGACAGTCTGTACCTGGTATACAACGAATTCGTGAATACCATGACTCAGGAAGACAAAATCCTGCGTTTGCTGCCTGCCAAGCCTGAAAAGCCGAGCGAAGAGCTGTCTCATCACTGGGACTACATTTACGAACCGGATGCTAAAGAAGTACTGGACAACCTGCTGGTCCGTTACATCGAGTCACTGGTTTACCAGGGCGTAGTTGAGAATATTGCCTGTGAACAGGCTTCTCGTATGATTGCGATGAAAAACGCAACCGACAACGCCGGTGACCTTATCGATGACTTGCAACTGGTTTACAACAAAGCTCGACAAGCTGCGATTACGCAAGAGATCTCCGAGATTGTTGCAGGTGCCGCTGCGGTATAACTGAATAGATATTAAGAGGAAGCGAGATGAGCTCTGGAAAGATTGTACAAATTATCGGCGCGGTCGTTGACGTGGAGTTTCCACGCGACAGCCTGCCAAAAGTATACGACGCCCTGACCGTCGAAGAGACTGGTCTGACGCTGGAAGTTCAGCAGCAACTGGGTGACGGCGTGGTTCGTGCTATCGCCATGGGTACCTCCGATGGTCTGAAACGTGACCTGGCTGTATCCAACACCGGTAAAGCGATCAGCGTACCGGTTGGTCAAAAAACTTTGGGTCGTATCATGGACGTCCTGGGTAACCCTATCGACGAAAAAGGCGATATCGGTGAAGAAGAGCGCTGGGGTATCCACCGCAAAGCACCGAGCTTTGATGAACTGGCTGCCAGTAACGAACTGCTGGAAACCGGTATCAAGGTTATCGACCTGGTCTGTCCGTTCGCCAAGGGTGGTAAAGTCGGTCTGTTCGGTGGTGCCGGTGTTGGTAAAACCGTTAACATGATGGAACTGATCCGTAACATCGCGATCGAGCACAGTGGTTACTCTGTATTCGCCGGTGTGGGTGAACGTACTCGTGAAGGTAACGACTTCTACCATGAAATGACTGACTCCAACGTTATCGACAAGGTATCGCTGGTTTACGGTCAGATGAATGAGCCACCTGGTAACCGTCTGCGTGTCGCGCTGACCGGTCTGACCATGGCCGAGTTCTTCCGTGACGAAGGTCGTGACGTTCTGTTCTTCGTTGATAACATCTATCGTTACACCTTGGCCGGTACCGAAGTATCAGCGCTGCTGGGTCGTATGCCATCAGCGGTAGGTTACCAGCCGACCCTGGCGGAAGAAATGGGTGTATTGCAGGAACGTATCACCTCAACCAAAGTCGGTTCTATCACCTCTATCCAAGCGGTATACGTACCTGCGGATGACTTGACTGACCCGTCTCCAGCGACCACCTTCGCTCACTTGGACGCGACCGTCGTACTGTCACGTTCTATCGCCGAGCTGGGTATCTATCCTGCGATTGACCCGCTGGATTCGACTTCACGTCAGCTAGACCCATTGGTTGTGGGTAACGAGCACTATGATGTGGCGCGTGGCGTTCAGGGTACCCTGCAACGTTACAAAGAGCTGAAAGACATCATCGCGATCCTGGGTATGGACGAACTGTCTGAAGAAGATAAACTGACCGTATCCCGTGCGCGTAAAATTCAGCGCTTCCTGTCACAACCGTTCTTCGTTGCAGAAGTCTTTACCGGTGCGCCTGGTAAATACGTCTCTCTGAAAGACACGATTGCTGGCTTCCAAGGCATCCTGAATGGTGACTATGACTCTCTGCCGGAACAAGCGTTCTACATGGTAGGCAGCATCGAAGAAGCCGTCGAGAAAGCCAAGAAGCTCTAATCCCCTGGGAGGTAAAGCATGGCCATGACTATTCATGTCGACATCGTAAGCGCTGAACAGGAGATCTTCTCAGGTCTGGCGGAAGCAGTATTTGCCTCAGCAGTGGAAGGTGAAGTGGGTATTTACCCACGTCACACGCCAATGTTGACCAAGCTCAAGCCGGGCGAAGTCCGTGTGTTGAAAGACAACGGTGAAGAAGAGCAGTTTTATGTCTCAAGCGGCATGCTGGAAGTTCAGCCTCACGTTGTGACGGTACTGGCTGATACTGCGTTGCGTGCAGCGGATGTCGATGAAGCGGCCGCCCTGCAGGCAAAACAGGAAGCAGAAAAAGCGCTGCATGACAAAACTGACAAACGTGACTTTGCCGAAGCTCAACGCGAGCTGGTTGAAGCCATGGCGCAGTTGCGTGCTATTGAGCGTGCCAGAAAAGGCAAGGGACGTTAAGCCCAGGCCGCACCAAACAAAAAAGGCTGTCTTCGGACGGCCTTTTTTTTGGTTCATCGCACTTTGGCGGGAAACGCTGCTTTTATCTTGAGGAAAAAGTAGTCTTTGTCCCGGTAACCATAGGCCATACGCTTAAGCACTTTGATCTTGTTGTTCATCCCCTCGAGCACACTGGTGTTCATCCGGTATACAGAACTGGCGATAATGCCGTCGACATAGCCCTTAAGACGTTTGGCAAACTGCTGCAGGGGGACCAGTCCACTGCTCATTGCCAGATTTAACCAGTCCTTCCATCGTTGTTTTGCCTCGGTCTCTGAAGGGGCAAACCAAAGTGCTTTTAGCTGCTCTTTCAATACATAAACGGTCATCAGGGGCTGGTTAGCCTGTAACAGCTCGTCCAGCTTCATGGCTTGTTCCTTTTTGAGCTTGCCCTTGTTTCTGAGCAACAACCAACGACTCTGCTTCACCACTTGCCTGGCCGGTTTGTCATGTCGCAGTTGGTTGGCCTGGTCGACCCGGACCCGGTCAACCACTTCTCGACCGAACTTGGCCACAACATGAAACAGGTCATAGACCACTCGAGCCTGTGGGCAGTGGTGCTGTACTTCCAAATCCATGGCCGTATTCATGTCCATGGCGACAGCTTCAATCCGGCTACACGCTTCAGGTCCCAGCCACTCAAAGAACGGTCGTACCGCGGCCCGGCTACGACCTTCTCCCACCCAAAGCACTTGTTGCGTGTCGGCATCAACCACCACGGTGGCGTATCGGTGGCCCTTGAACAGAGCAAACTCATCCATAATGAGGCGACGGAGCTGGGACTTGTCTGGTTCTTGCACTTCTTTCTTAAGACGCTGATGGTCGATGGCTTTGACCGTATGCCAGTGCAGGCTAAGCTGTGTGGCTACGTGCTGAACCGGCATCAACCGCACCAGGGACTCAACCCAGTTAATCATGCTGACAGTCAGGCGCTGACGGCCTGATAACCAGCTAATGTCTTCAAGCTTCGGGCCGCAGGTCGGACATCGAACGCGACGAACAGGCACTTCCAGCCAGACACGATATTGAAACAGGTCGCGCTCTCGAAGCCGACGGATGTGGGTGTCATGGATGGCCGACGTTTTCTCATTACAGCCACTGCAACGTGGCAGGCAATCATCAGCGGGCTGAAGCCGGATAAGCAGGGATTGGTCATCTATCTGGGCATAAGATTCAAGCCTGAATCCTTCCCAGAACAAACAAAGAGGATTAGCATTCATAGAGACGGCGGTAGATTGGTTAAGTTTGTTGTTTTAGCGAACTCAAAACTAACCGGTTTTACCGTCGTCTCCTAATTTTTCACGCTAATCCGCGATGAACCTTTTTTTTGCCCGTAGGAATTAACCACAGAGGCACAGAGGGCACAGAGAAGAATAAAATGCTGGTCGGTAGTTAACGTCATTGCGAGGAGCTTGCGACGAAGCAATGTTCCCATTGCCACAACACGGGACTGGATCGCCAGGGCAAAGCCTCGCGATGACAAAGAGTAGGGCGATAATTGATTTCACCGAACTCTACGCGATACACGTCATTGCGAGGAGGCACGACGAAGCAATCTTTCCAGTGCGTAAATCAGTGCCTGGATCGCCACGGCGAGGCCTCGCGATGACGAAGCGCTGGACGATAGTGGAGTTTACCGAACTCTACGCGATACACGTCATTGCGAGGAGGCACGACGAAGCAATCTTCGCATTGCCACAATGCGGGACTGGATCGCCACGGCGAAGCCTCGCGATGACAAAGCGCCGGACAAGAATTGATTTCATCGAACTCTACGCCATGCACGTCATTGCGAGGAGGCACGACGAAGCAATCTTCCCTTTGCCACAATCCGGGACTGGATCGCCACGGCAAAGCCTCGCGATGACAAAGAGTAGGGCGATAATTGATTTCACCGAACTCTACGCGATACACGTCATTGCGAGGAGGCACGACGAAGCAATCTTTCCAGTGCGTAAATCAGTGCCTGGATCGCCACGGCGAGGCCTCGCGATGACGAAGCGCTGGACGATAGTGGAGTTCACCGAACTCTACGCGATACACGTCATTGCGAGGAGGCACGACGAAGCAATCTTCGCATTGCCACAATGCGGGACTGGATCGCCGCGGCAAAGCCTCGCGATGACAAAGCGCAGGACGATAATTGATTTCACCGAACTCTACGCGATGCACGTCATTGCGAGGAGGCACGACGAAGCAATCCAGCCCCAAATACAAATAGATTGCTTCGTCGCAAGCTCCTCACAATGACAGTTATATCCTTTCTCGATGTCCTCAATGGTTCAATTACTGATCAACAAAGGCAATCTGCTAGAATGCTTTTTTGAATTAAGACCGCCGATTATCTATGTCACTATCCATCATCATTCTCGCCGCCGGTAAAGGCACCCGCATGAAATCCAGTAAGCCCAAGGTTATGCACACCCTGGGTGGCAAAGCTTTGCTGCAACACGTGGTCGATACCGCCAAACTGCTCAACCCGACCGAACTGGCTGTCGTCTGTGGCAATGGTGCTGATGAAGTCGTGCCTTACCTGGAACAGCAGGGCATAAATACCGTGATGCAGCATGAGCAAAAAGGCACTGGTCACGCGGTAGAGCAGGCCAAAGCCTTTTTCCAGAAATCGGATCAGGTGCTGGTGCTTTACGGTGATGTGCCAATGATTGAAGTCGAGACGCTGGAAGCCCTGATCCATGAAGGTGATAAAAACAGCCTCAAAGTCCTGACCGCACTGCTGGATAACCCAACCGGTTATGGCCGTATCGTGCGTGATTTTGATGACAAAATGCTGCGTATCACTGAAGAGAAAGATGCCGACGAAGAAACCAAACTCATCAATGAAGTCAACACCGGCATTATGTGCATTCCAGCTAAATGGCTGAATGAAGCGCTGGCTAAGCTCGATAACAACAACGCCCAGGGCGAATTTTATCTGACCGATCTGATTGCCCAGGCGGTGGAGCAGGGCATCGAGATCGATTCCGTGATCTGTGAAGATGAAATGGAAGTCGCCGGCGTCAATAACCGTGTACAACTGGCCGAACTGGAAAGCTACTATCAGCAGAAACGGGCGACAGATCTAATGATGGCCGGTGTCACCTTCCGCGATCCGGCCCGTGTCGATATCCGGGGTGAACTTAATGCCGGTCAGGATATTACCGTCGATATCAACGTCATCTTCGAAGGCACTAACACCATTGCAGATAATGTCGAGATCGGCGCCAACTGCATCATCATTAATAGCGTCATCCATGAAGGCGCTGAAATCCTGGCCAACAGCATCATTGAAAATGCAGAAGTCGGTTCAGGCTGCGCCGTCGGTCCCTATGCCCGTCTTCGTCCCGGTTCTGTGCTGGCTGCCAAGGCCAAGATCGGTAACTTTGTTGAAGTGAAAAATGCCAATATCGGGCTGGGTTCCAAGGTGAATCATCTGAGTTACATTGGTGATACCGATATGGGGGCGGATGTGAATATCGGTGCCGGGACGATTACCTGTAACTATGATGGGGCCAATAAGCATCGTACTGTGATTGGTGATCGGGTGTTTGTGGGCTCGGATACACAATTGGTTGCGCCTGTGACGGTAGAGGATGGGGCGACGATTGGGGCTGGGTCTACGATTCGGAAGGATGCACCGGGTGAGGCTTTGACTTTGACTGTCTCTAAGCAGAAGACGGTTGAGGGGTGGAAGAGGCCGGTTAAGAAGAAATAAAAAGCTTAATGTTAGGTATGTTATTACATACGGAGGCTTCGAGCTATGGGATGGAATGGTGTAAATAACATAGGTTCAACCCAATATACATGCGGGCATTGTGGAAATATTATAGCTACAGGCCGGGGTTTTTTCTCCGATAATGGTCAAAGAATATATATTTGTCCTCACTGCGATGGCCCAACACACTTTGATGCGGCTAATAGACAGTTTCCAGACGTTGCTCCTGGAAATGATGTTGGTCACTTACCAGATGAGCTTAGTGCCTTATACACGGAAGCTAGAAATTGCGTTGCTGCGTCTGCGTACACAGGCTCTGTATTGCTCTGCCGCAAGTTACTTATGAATATTGGTGTAAAACAGGGCGCAGATGAGGGCAAGCCGTTTATTTATTATGTAGATTATCTTGCTGAACAAGGTTTCATTCCACCCAATGGGCGAGGGTGGGTCGACCACATTCGTAAAAAAGGTAACGAAGCTACCCATGAGATTGCCTTAATGAGCAAGGGGGACTGTGATGACCTCATAGCATTTTCGGAAATGCTGATGAAGTTTATATATGAGTTTCCGAACAAAGTACCAGAGGTGAAATCTTAGAAATTGAGTCAAACTGAATACCTTGTTTGAATTTTGAAGAAGGATGCTGATTAGTAAGTTAAGCTCCACTTAAGTGACTAATTTAATATGGTATTCGAAATTGTTAATTGATGATGCTATTTTAAGTCATGTGTAAAAATTAGCTGGGGGGTCTATGCCAAGGAAGGGAACTTACTACTTAGGCCGAGTTGTAAAAACGGGAGCTTTGGAAACAAAGCACATTATATCGGCGCTTAAATCACCTAACAGTATCTCAAGGTACAATAGCGCATGGACTTTCGTAGATGTTGAAGAGTTCAGCCACCACAATGATGTTTTTTTCTTTGGCAGGTTGGTCAAGTATGATCCTGCTGCTCAAGTTCCAATAGTAGATCCTGAGAAAAGACGACAAGTGATGCAGAGTGAGCCTAATATGACTCGGGCATCTTCTCCCTTTGTCTATATCCCCGCTTTCCAGGGCCTTTCGTTCTTACATATTTCTAACCAAATAGAGTACATGGCTTTCATGAGTAGGTGGGCTGAAATAATTAATGCCTCACACCATGAAATACTGTCACACTGCGATGTAGACCCTATTGCTGATTTACGCTCATTCGTGAACAAACTAAAAGCACTGGATGGAATATATCGAGTATCAGCTACTGTTTCACCGCCGAACCCTATGTTTGGTCCTTTATGGGCAGATTTAAAAGACTATTTAGTTCAGCGAAAAACGGATCGCATGAAAATTGATGAAGATAGTGATCAACTAAACCCTATTACAACCAATCTAGCTGAACATGTGGAAGGGATTTTAGATCAGACAGAAGAAAAGCCATACAGGCCTAATGCTCTACCAATTGGAGATGCGGCAATACTGATGGCAGCAGATGGATACGGTAAAGGGTTCGTAAGAGGCAAACAAGGTGAAGACTTCACGGTAATAAGAACATCCGAAACAGTTAGAAACTTTTCATTCTCTAGAGATCCTGAGCCTCATGATTTATATCAAAAAACTGTGGAAATACTGATAAAAATAAGAGAAGAACGCCACATGGAGCACTAAAAAGTGTTTCAAAAGATTCTTGATGTAAAACGATTTGTCATTATTTCGCCGGAGATACTGGTTGGACTGTCAGTTTTCCTTTTGTTCAAAAATTTTCCTGAATTCTTTGAGTCAATTGCCTCTTCAATCAATGAGCGGTCAGACCTACCAAGTTATATTGGCGCGATACCATTCCTTCTAGTGATTGCCAGTTACCAAGTTGGTATGAAAATATTGAGGCCGGGAAAAAACGAAGAAAATAAGGTTTTTTATGAGTGGCCGTTATACTGGGCGGTTGAAGCTCGTGTCTATTCCTCGATCATTATTTGCATAATCTGTTGTATCTCAGCAGTGTTGTTTTACATAAACCCTATGAACCTAAACTCACCTCAACTTGGTGCTCTCTTAATTGGCTCTATAAGCATATCCGTTGTTACCGTTTCTATACTTGTTCTTGCTAAGTTAACTCTGCAAAAAATATTTACTCTACATGGGTGAAAGTCTCGTTCTCAAAAGGAATCATGGGGTCAGCAAACTTGATTCAAAGAGGTTTCTTTTTTTATGTCCCACGCTGCCGCGGGGGCGTTCATTTAATTGGATTCGTCACATCCATGTGACTCACCCTTCGGGCGTCTCCGACGTCCAAATTTGTCGGCTGCGCAAAGGGCGGTTTCACCCTCACCCCAGTCCTCTCCCTGCGAGGGAGAGGGGGGTAACACCACCCCGGTTTTTAGACTTAGCCCCTATTCCCCCGTTTGTGCTGGCGAGGAGTGACATTGATTCAGGTCTGAGGGCGGCTAGTGTCTGAGCGTAGCGAGTTTTAGCCGACCGCCTGAATCAATGTTATGACGAGTGAAGCCGTAGGCCAGCACAGTGGGGCGGCCTAGGGTTGTTAGGGATTTGGCCGCGCAAATCCCTGACTCGCCCTTAAGGCGAAATCAAACCGCAAAACAGCAACAGGACTGAGCGAGTTAATCAAGCCTGAGCTAAAATACCCACCTTCCAAACTAAAACAGCGAACATCAATGAGCGATCTCCCCAACTGTCCCGCCTGCGGTTCTGAATATACCTATCAGGATCAGGCAATGCTGATCTGCCCCGAGTGTGCCCATGAATGGCAGGCAGGTGAAAGTCCAACTCAAGAGTCAGAAGATAAAGTGCTGGATTCCAACGGTAATGTGTTGGAAGACGGTGACACCGTGACGGTGATTAAAGACCTGAAAGTGAAAGGTTCGTCTGCGGTGGTGAAAGTCGGCACCAAGGTCAAAAATATCCGCCTGGTGGGCGGCGATCATGATATCGATTGCAAGATTGATGGTATCGGGGCTATGAAGCTGAAATCAGAGTTTGTAAAGAAAGCCTGATCAGCCTGTTTCAATAGGAATGAGCTTGAACCGGCTTTATTCCAGCCCAAACTGCGACATCATGTCATTTTATCCTGTCTGTAGCTCAGCCGCTGGGGCGGCTGCACTGTTCAAATAGCCATTTCTCCAGCTGGTATGGAGATTGCTCATGTAAGACAAAGCAGAAGCAGCAAGGAGCAACAATGGCGATTACCGGGACTAACTATGCAGAACCAATGACAAGTTCTGCCGTCAACACGGCAAACGTTGCCGATTTCTCTGCTAAAGCGTTGGATCTGATGCAGCGAAGACAAGTTTCAGCAGACGAGATTGATACGTTTGAGCAGATCCTGGCAAAAACAGCGAATCATGCTGACGCTAAACAAGCATTGAGAGACTTATCTCCCTCTGAGCGGGAAGTGCTCCGAAAAGTACATTCTCTGGCTCAACCGATACAAGTTGGAACGTTAACCAATGAGGGGGCCGCTAATCTGCTACTGGCTCCAGGATCACAGCGGGACTTCAATAATGATGGCTTACTGACAACCGGTGCAGCGCATTCCTTTGCATTTCCACCAGAGAATGCGCCGGCTTCTTTCAAAAAGGCCTGGGAGAAAGCCACCGAAGGAAAATCTATACTCGATGTGCCTACCCACATGGTGTTTGCCGTTGGCCTTGCAAACCTGGGTCGCGAACCGGGTGATCCCAACTGGGTAAATCCATATGCCAGCGCTGACTTTGATTACGTGGGTAAGGTTGAACAGATCATCGACAGCATCGAATATCAGTACAACAATCATATGATGTCACTTGAGCAGTACCAGAAAAATAGACAGTTTTACAATAAGTTACGGGATGAGATGTCGGCATGACATGTCAGTAACACTGACCTCTGTCTTTGTTTGCCAGAGCACAGCAACAACAGATTTTTGGAAGCTAATCAGGGACGCGTTCTTAATCAAGGATAAATGAAGAGAAAGCCGATGATTGTTATTTATGGCATAAAAGAAAAATTGAACCCCATCAAAGCGCAGCTTTCGGATGTGATTCATGGTTGCATGCAAAACGTGCTGGGTATGCCGGAAGATAAACGGGCGCATCGCTTCATACCGCTCGACAGGCAAGACTTTTATTATCCTGGTGGCAGAACAGATGCTTACACCGTGATTGAGATTAATATGATGGCGGGCCGTAAAGCCGAGACTCAGAAGGCTTTGATTAAGGCATTGTTTTCAGAATTGGAAAGCCAGCTTTCTCTGGCACCCGTTGATGTCGAAATCACCATCAAGGAGCAGCAACCTCATCAATGGGGATTTCGAGGCATGACAGGGGATGAAGCTAAAGACCTCAACTACAAGGTTAAGGTCTGAGAGTTAGGTGATAGCTTAATTAAGCTTCAGCCAGTGTCATCGCCTGCAGGTAATTTTCCAGTCCCATTTTCTTAATCAGACCCAGCTGCTGTTCCAGCCAGTGGGTATGATCCAGCTCGGTGTCCTCCAGTTGTTTTAGCAGCAACTGGCGGGTGTCATAGTCGCCTTCTTCTTCACACAGGGCGATGCCGTTACGTAGGTTGTCGACGACGGCATACTCCAGATCAAGATCGTTCTGCAGCATCTCCACCACGGTATGACCGACATTGAGTGGCTCGCGATGTGCCAGGTTGGGCATACCCTCCAGAAACAGGATGCGTTTGATCATCTGGTCGGCGTGGTCGGTCTCGTCCTGCATTTCGTGGGCAATGCGGTTGTAGAGGCGGGTCAGGCCCCAGTCTTCATACATTCTGGAGTGAATGAAGTACTGGTCCATTGCAGTCAGTTCTCCTGCGAGCAGTTTGTTGAGCAAATCGATAACTTTCTGACTACCTTTCATGGGAATAACCTCTTATTTTTTGCATGGCGCGGAAGCTCTGATTAAGGCCGCTTTTGTTCGCATTATGTCATGCCGTCTACTGAGAGCTCAAAACTTGTAAAAGCCACTTCAAGCAATCTGCGCTAATTGACTTAAAACTGTCATTTGCTTGTCATTCAGTCGTCATTTGATCTGCTTAGCATGCAATCAACATTCGTAATACATCACCACGATAAATAGAGAAAGGTAATGTTGATGCATGCACAAGAAGACAAAGCACCCATTCTCAAGATTGAAAACCTGGGGGTCCGATACAGCAATAGTATCGTGGCTCTGAAAGACACCACCTTGTCGTTTTTCAACGGTGAGTTTGTGGTTTTGCTGGGGCTTTCAGGTGCCGGTAAATCTTCGTTGTTACGCGCTCTCAACCATCTTGTGAAACCCACTTCAGGCAGGGTTATCTCCTCCAGCCAGGGGGATTTAAGTTCTGAAAAACGCTTACGTCAGCATCGCCGGAAAACAGCGATGGTTTTCCAGCAGCACCAACTGATACTCAGGCAGACCGCTTTACAGAATGTGCTGACAGGACGACTGGCGAACCATGGTTTTTTCCGTAGTTTACTGCCTTTACCAAAGGCGGATCTGGACATAGCACTGCAATGCCTGGAACGCGTGGGCTTAGCAGATAAAGCGATGACTCGTGTAGACCAGCTTTCCGGTGGACAGCAGCAGCGAGTCGGTATTGCCCGAGCACTGGCCCAGCAGCCAGATATTATTCTGGCCGATGAGCCGATCGCCAGTCTGGATCCAGCCACAGCTCAAAAAATCCTCGATTTACTGAAGCGTATTTGTGAAGAAGACGGCATTGCTGCCGTTGTCTCGTTGCACCAATTGGAATTTGCCCGTCAATTTGCCGATCGGATTATCGGCTTGGCAAATGCGGAGGTTGTTTTTGATGCCGACCCCACACATCTCGATGAATCGTATTTATCCCGAATTTACGCCAGCAAAAAGTCTGAACTTTCCAATAACCAAGAGGATGCCTTTGAGACGCGTCCGCTCGTTAATCTAACCTCAACTTGATGGAGTTCCATTATGAAATTGATTAAACAACTTGCCCTTGCCGCGAGCATGTTACTGACAGCAACGACGTCTATCGCTGCTGATGCCGATCCTGACATGCTTAAAGTGGCCTTACTGCCGGATGAGAATGCCTCAGAAATTATCAAACGCAATCAACCTTTGAAGTCATACCTAGAGAACAAGTTGGGAAAAGATATCGAACTGATTGTGACGACCGATTATTCATCAATGATCGAGGCGATGCGTTTTGGTCGTATTGATATGGCCTATTTTGGCCCTCTGTCTTATGTACTGGCAAAAACCAAAAGTGAAATCGAGCCTTTTGCGGCATTAGTTAAAGATGGCAAGCCGACATATCGCTCTGTCGTCATCGCCAATGCTGATGCGGGTATTGAAAGTTATGAGGATATTAAGGGCAAAAAAATGGCTTATGGCGATAGAGCTTCGACATCAAGTCATCTGATTCCAAAGTCTATTCTGCAGCAAAAGGGGCTCACCGCTGAAACCAGCTATGAAGAGCATTTTCTGGGTTCACATGATGCCGTCGCGGTTAATGTGGCAAATGGCAATGCTGATGCCGGCGGTCTGTCTGAGGTCATATTCAACTCGCTGTTGGGCAGAGGCCTGATTGATAAAGCTGATATCAAAGTGGTTGGTTACAGCAAGGATTATCCGCAGTACCCATGGGCTATGCGTTCAGATCTGAATGATGAGCTTAAACAAAAGATAAAAGCAGCATTTATTAATCTGGATGACCCTGAAGTGCTCAAGAACTTTAAAGCAGAGGGGTTTGCCGCCGTAACGGATGCAGATTATGACGTCATTCGTGAAATGGGCAGCCTGTTAAAACTCGACTTGGCGAAGATGTGATAAACAATGAGTGATCACTCTGCATTGAACGGCCAGCAAAGCTACTCGCATATGCTGACTCAATATCAGCAGTCCTGGCTGCAAAAAGTAAAGCATGGCCTAATCCTGTTTGCGTTGATTCTGCTTGCCTGCTGGTACGTTAACCTGCTTGATGTGGACACGCTCGCCAATGGCGTTCCGGCGATTGTGACTTTGGCGGGGGAGTCATTCCCCCCCGATTTCACAAACTTTTCCAGTTGGTTAAAGCCCTTGCTGGATACGCTGGCGATGAGTGTTGCAGGTACTGCAATTGCCGTGGTTCTCTCATTATTCATCGCGTTTCTTGCTGCCAGGAACACAACACCCCATGCAGTGATTTACCAATTGGCACGAGTTACGCTGAATACACTGCGCTCAGTCCCCGAGTTGATTATGGGCATTATTTTTGTGGCAGCGGTTGGTTTTGGCACTTTGCCGGGCGTACTTGCGCTGGGGCTACACTCGGTGGGTATGGTCGGTAAGTTTTTTGCTGAGGCCATAGAGCATGTGGATGAAGCCCCCATAGAGGCTGCAGTCGCGAGTGGGGCAAGTCGTATGCAAGTGCTTTATCACGCCGTGTTACCACAGGTGCTGTCACAGATGGTGGATATTTCCATCTATCGATGGGAATACAACTTCAGGGCTTCTACAGTGATGGGCATGGTCGGAGCCGGCGGGATCGGCTTTGAGCTAATGGGCTCGCTTAGAATCATGCAATATCAGGAAGTCATGGCCATCATGATCGTTATTCTGGTAATGGTCACTCTGGTTGATGCCCTCAGCGGATATCTACGCAAGTCTTTTAAGTAAAAGGATAGATAATGAAACCAAAGCTTGTGATAACGCATAAAGTGCATCAGGAAACGCTGGATTATCTGTCTGATCATTGTGATGTGATCAGTAACCAGTCAGAAGTTTCTCTGAGCAATACCGAGTTGATGAAACGTGTTTCGGAGGCTGATGCGATGATGGCGTTTATGCCGGATAGTGTGGATGAGACGTTTCTTCAAGCTTGCCCCAATCTCAAGGTGATAGGTGCTGCTTTGAAAGGTTACGACAATTTTGATGTGCAGGCCTGCCAGGAGCATGGCGTCTGGTTCACGGTGGTGCCGGACTTGTTAACAGTGCCGACTGCGGAACTCACTATCGCATTGATGACAGGGCTTATGCGTAATGTTCGGGCGGCCGATATCCATGTTCGAAGTGGCCAGTTCTCAGGATGGCAACCTATTTTCTACGGCATGGGGGTGGCGGGGGCCACCATCGGTGTGATTGGTATGGGGGCGATTGGTAAAGCCATTGCAACCAGACTCTCTGGTTGGGGAGCTGAGCTCATTTACACTGACCGATCCAGACTGCCCGAAGATCAAGAAAAATCGCTCGCGATCTCATTTGTTGAATTCGATGATTTGTTGAAACAATCAGACGTGATCATTCTGGCATTGGCACTGAATGAAGAGACTTACCACCTGATAGACAGCGTAAAGTTGCGAACCATGAAGCAGGGGGCTTATATCATAAACCCCTGTAGAGGCTCAGTGCTCTCCGAGCAGGCCGTACTGGAAATGCTGGAGTCAGGTCAGCTCGGTGGGTATGCAGCTGATGTATTTGAAATGGAAGACTGGGCGATTGGTGATCGTCCTAAACATATTGCTCCCGCGCTATTGGCTCAACCCAATACGCTATTCACTGCGCATATTGGTTCTGCAGTGAAGCGTGTGCGACTGCAAATAGAACTGCGAGCGGCGGAGAACATTCTCCAGGCATTGAGTGGTGAACACCCTCAAGATGCGATTAATGTTGTCGAACCACAGACCGAACTATGTTGAATCCACAATGGTTAAGGACGCTGAGAGCCGTCATCGCTGAAAAGGGCTTTCAAGCGGCGGCAGAAACACTCTCAATTTCACAGCCTACCGTCTCGCTTCATATTTCCAAGTTGGAGCAGCAACTGGGGGTAGCGCTTATAACCAGAAATAAAACCGCTTGTCATCCCACTGAGGCCGCAAAGCGTTTAATGCCTTTTATTGACTCCATTCTGAACTTGAATCAACAGGCGATTGAGGCTATCGCAAAAGACTCTATCCGGGTAGGGGCGAGCTCGAATATTGGCATATATATGCTGCAGCCGCCAATAAGCTCTTACCTAGATAAGCAGGGAGCGTCTCATATTGAGTTGATGATTGATAATAACCCAAACATCGTCAGGAAAATGGTCAACTTTGAGCTCGATATTGCTGTTGTGGAGTGGTGGCAACCTGAGGCGGGGTTTATTACAAAGTTATGGAAGGTTGAGCCATTGGTATTTATCACCTCTCCTCAAAACTCTCTGGGAAAACTTAAGGAAATAAGCCTAGAGCAGCTCCAGCATTTCAGTTTGATAGGCGGCGAGATAGGAACTGGAACAGGGCGAATCCTCAGTGAAAAGTTTACCGGCCATTTGAAAGTCCCCAGAACATCAATGCAGCTTGGCAGTACCGAAGCCGTTAAGCAGGCAGTAAAAGCAGGTATGGGCGTTTCACTAGTCCCGGCATCTTCAGTGATTGATGAGGTCACTCAAGGCTCACTCTGTGCTGTGCCGGTAGCTCAAGGTGCTCTCAGCAAATCCTTGATGATAGTAATGCGAGAGAGTAATCAGCCTAACCGGTCCCAGCAGAATTTTATTAATCACCTCAACAGCAGTATTTAAAGTTTCAGAGTCCTTCCTACTTGTTGGGTATTTACAGTCCTTCACGCGCTGCCTAGTCTAGAGAACAGGCATAACTCTCTTACTGCAGGAAGCGAGCATGATTTCACTCTCCCAATGGCGCATCACCGGCCTCGTGCTGATAGTTCTCAGCGTGATGTCAGTCAGCAGCTTTGTCTGGCTGGGCTTCAGTGAAGAAGGCATTCGCGCCATGGTGCGGGGAACGGCACGGACTTCGGTTTGCCTTTTCGTGCTGGCCTTCACCGCATCCAGTCTGTACCGGTTGTTTAAATCCGGCTGGGCAAGATACCTGTTGGATAACCGCCGTTATATCGGGCTGTCGTTTGCCCTGTCGCATTTTGTGCATCTGCTGTTTCTGATCCTGCTGATGATACATTACCCGCAGGACTCACTGGCGAAGTTGAATCAGCTTGAGATTGTACTGGCCAGCCTGACCTATGTGTTTATCCTGGCGATGACGATCACGTCTTTT
This sequence comes from uncultured Methylophaga sp., assembly GCA_965229455.1. Classification (GTDB taxonomy): domain Bacteria; phylum Pseudomonadota; class Gammaproteobacteria; order Nitrosococcales; family Methylophagaceae; genus Methylophaga. The sequence goes on along the minus strand of OZ245877.1, from coordinate 81,201 downwards.
GATCCGCCACGGCGCGGGCTCGGTCCGAAAAACTGGCATCGTCTGCATACCACCGGCATGTACCTGGTCTGGCTTATCTTTCTGGAAACCTATGGTAAGGGCACACTGCAAAACGGACATTATCTGCCCCTGGTGTTACTGCTGCTGGTGGCGTTCGGACTGAGACTGGCAGCCAGCCTCAAAACCGCGCGCTCGGTTCACTAGCTTTTATTGGTGGGGGTATAAATCGGGCCGGGGAAAGTCGCGACCTTGCCATCAAATTCACTGATTTCGATAACATTAGAAAACTGGCGAATAAAGAAGCATAGTCTGACGTGAAGTGTGCGGTCGGGAACACCGCACATATAGTGTCACCCAGTGGGATAAGGTCAATATTAGGCTGCTGCAACTACTGTGCAGTATCAGCTTAACAAATAAAAATACCAGGAGTAGAGCCGGAGTCAGTTGTATGAGTAAAGCCGTTCTACAGAAAAGGTGGCTGGGATAAGCGAATCCATAGCTGTATGCTGTCTCAATCCATCGGGCCGACCTAACGGCAGCAAAACCCGATGATGAAGCGAATCAAAAGCGAGGCTGGGTATGTATACCGATGATGATTTGGAGCAGGCGATCGAGAAAGGGATTTTCAGTCGCCCTTCCGTGGTGCAGTTCCGTGACTTTATTGCTGAGCGTGATAATACGCATGCTGCAGATGAGGAAGACTTCCGGCTGATCACCAGCTTTAACGATATATTCGTGGTGATTGCCTGCCTGTTGCTATTGCTCTCTGCGGGGTGGGTGATTCAGGGGACCAGTGCGGCTCTGTCAGCCGCTGTGGTCGCGGCTTTATCCTGGGGGCTGGCCGAGTTTTTTGTACGCAAACGTAAAATGGCTCTGCCGGCCATTGTCTTGCTGGTCACGTTTGTTGCCAATGTGTTTACTGCGATTGTGCTGTCGTTTGGTTTTCCCGATGAAAAGGCCTTTATGCTGGCTGGTCTGGGCGCGACTATCGCTGCGTGGTTGCACTGGACCCGTTTCCATGTGCCCATCACAGTGGCTGCCGGTGCCGCGGCGGCGGTGGCTTTTGTGCTGGCAGGCCTGATTTATATGTTACCTGCCCTGCGGGATCATCTGAATAGTCTGATGTTTGTTGGCGGCATTGCTATCTTTCTGCTGGCCATGGTGTGGGATGCGAAAGATCCGAAACGTATCAGTGGTCGTTCCGATGTCGCTTTCTGGCTGCACCTCACGGCAGCCCCACTGATAGTGCACCCGATTTTCAGCAACCTCGGCATATTTGAAGGTAATCAGAGTCCCCTGGATCTGGGCATCGTGTTACTGCTTTACCTGGTATTGACCGTGATTTCGCTGGTTATCGACCGGCGCGCTTTTATGGTTTCTTCCCTGATATATGTGCTGGCGGCATTGACCCAGTTACTTGATACCTATGGCCTGGCCGGTGACAGCTTTGCTTATGTCGGGGTGGTCATTGGTATGTCTCTGCTATTGCTGTCCGGCTTTTGGCACAGGGCCCGTCGTGTGCTGGTACAGGCGCTTCCAGACGGCTGGCAGCGTCGTCTGCCGGAAGTTGCTTAGCAGTGATTAAAATCCGCTAAACTGAGCACATGCTCCAGACAAAGGAGGGGCATGATGAAACAGATTCTGTCCGATCTCTGGGAAACCGCTGTTGAGCACCCGTTTCCCGGCCTGACCACGCATGCCTATCTATGGACGCGGGAAGCGGGCAATGTGTTGTTTTATAACACCGGCCAGCAAAGTGATATTGAGCAGATGGCAAGTCAGGGCGGTGTGCGCTATCAACTGCTCAGTCACCGCGATGAGGTTGGGCCATCAATAGGTCAAATCCGGGCGTTGTACGCTGCCCAGCTTGGTGGTCATGAGGCAGAATACGATGAATTTGCCGAGGTTTGTCAGCCGGATATCGTTTTTACACAGCGGCAATGGCTGTTGGACGATTTGGAGGTGATCCCGACCCCGGGCCACACGCCGGGCAGTTGCTGTTTTCTTGCCAAGGCAGATGAAGGCCGCACAGTGCTTTTCACCGGTGATACTTTGTACTGGAGTGATACCGGACTGAGGCCGGGTTTACTGCCTTTCAGTGACCGGGCGCAGTTGATACAGAGTCTGGGTTTACTGGAGACAGTGTCTCCCGACGTGGTTTGTTCCAGTGCCTTTTCCGGACAGTCCGGTTACAGGGAAATCAGAGACGACTGGCTGGAACAGCTTTCAATAGCGAAATGGTTGCTGGAGCAGCAAACTTAGGATGACATCCGTGTCACCCTGTCTGTCTACCGGTAATAACGATGATGTCGGTAGTCTCTGTTATAGCGGTCATGATGCCGGTATGAGTGACGGTCATGATGACGGTAGTGATGTTTGGTATGACCGCGATAATGCTTGTCGTGATGTTTCCAGTGTTTCTTATGCTGCTTCCAGTGCTTGTGATTTTTCCTGTCATGATAATAGTGATGATGGTGATGCCGGTCATAATCACGGTAATGAATTACATAGCGGTCGGGATAGTAGCTGTTGTAATAACCCGGGTAGCCTAAATTGAGACCAATACCGATGCTGAGATCACCGGCTTTGGCGGGATTGGCGGCAAGGGCCAGCATTAAACCTGACATCAGGCTGATGGCCAGGATTTTTGATTTGTTGAGATGTCGCATCGCGTTTACCTCGCTCTACACAAATGGTCACGATTAATACACTAATCCTGTGCCGGGAAAGTTTGTGTTAAGCAATGTAAAAGTTTGTAAAACATGAAAAAAGTGTCGCTTAATGCACGGGAGCAGGGGCCTTCCTGATGGCGCCGAACATGCTAGAGTGAGCGCATCTATGTTGAACCTGTGTGGAGATAAGATGGAAACGTCGATCCAGTTTGAACTGCCCAATTGGGTGCTGCGATATCAGCAGACGTATCAGACCACCACGGATATTGAGACTCAGATGGATTTTGTTATCGATCTGTCCCGTCTGAATATCCAATATGACAGCGGCGGTCCATTTGCTGCTGGGGTGTTTGAGATTGATAGCGGCAAGCTGGTGGCCCTCGGTGTCAACCTGGTGCCATCCAAGAATCTGTCTATCCTCCATGCGGAAATGGTCGCGTTATCCATGGCTCAGCAAAGCCGTGGCAGCTATGACCTGGGGGCCGGAAAGCCGGATTTGTGCCTGGTAACCAGCTGTGAGCCCTGCGCCATGTGTTTCGGTGCCATACCCTGGTCCGGGGTGAGGCAGGTGATATCGGGTGCGACTGATGCCGACGTCCGTGCCATCGGTTTTGATGAAGGTCCAAAACCGGATGACTGGAGGCAGGCACTGGAAGACAGAGGGATAAAAGTGTTGAGTGGCGTGCACCGGGATAAGGCTTCGGCTGTGCTTCGGACTTATATGAATCAGGGTGGCAGACTCTACAATGCACGGCAGGGGTAACTATTCATATGAAAGCGAAAATCAGCATAATTACGCTTGGGGTGGAAGATTTAACGGCGGCAACCGCTTTTTATCGTGATGGTCTTGAGCTACCGCAATTTGATTTCGACAGTGCCGACGTGAGCTTTTTTGAACTCGCAGGCACCTGGCTGAGCTTATATCCCAAAACAGCGCTGGCTGAAGATATTGGCATTCCCGCTGAAGCCATGACAGGTCAGGGTAGTTTCACACTGGCACACAATGTCAGCAGCCCGGAGGCAGTCGATGCCGTGCTGGATCAGGCAGTCAACGCCGGTGCCAGGTTAATAAAACCCGGTCAGCAGGTATTCTGGGGCGGTTATTCCGGCTATTTTCAGGATCCGGAAGGCTATTACTGGGAGGTGGCCTTTAACCCTTTTGTGGATCTTAGCTGATGAGATTAAAGCCCCGATGCGCTGAAACAGGGCAGCGGGGCTTTGTCACCATTATTCTGTGTTATTCACCAGATCCCGGTAGGCATGCCAGCTGGCATGACCCAGCAACGGGAAAATCACAATCATGCCGATCATAAAAGTGGCTATCCCGACACCGGTAAACAGTGCCAGCAGACCGGCCCAAAGCATCATGGTCAGCAGGTTGTCAGACACAACTCGAACACTGATAAAAGCGGCATCCAGTGCTTTAATATTGCTGTCGATAATGGCCGGAATGGCAACAACCGACAGGGTAAAAACGATGGCTGCCAGCAGACCGCCAACAATCAGATAGAGTGCTGATTGCATTGGCGATGCAAAGGCAAAGAAATCGCCCCACATCGTTCTGTCCAGCGGTGGTGCCACTTCACCGAGCGTTGCCATTAATACCAGCGCCGAGATGACAAACCAGAGCAGACTGAAACCCAGCAGAAAGCCGGCAAAGCGGAACAATGCCGGTTGGTTGCGGCTGAGACCGCTCAGAGACTGATCAAAACTGACTGGTTGTTTGTTCTCCAGGCGACGGGAAATCTCACAGAGTCCTGCCGCCATGATAGGGCCGATCAGCATAAATCCGGACACCACTGCGGCCAGTGCATAAATGTGCATGCTGGTGACCAGTAGGGCAAGCCAAAACACTGCCGCCACTATCAAGCCATGAGCAAAGCTGATTTTTGGGTATTTGCCCAGATCCCCGGCCCCTTTGGCCAGCCAGAGGAAAGGGCGGAAAAATCCCACCCGGCGTGAATCAAGATGGGCATGATGTGAACGATGCAGGTAAGTCTCCATAGTGCGCCTCCTGTTCGTTTTTTTGAGCTCAACAGTTACTTCACCGTAACATGCGGGAGCCTGTAACTATAAGACAGAAGGGTGGAGGCCTATGTTCACTGATAATAAGACAAAGCCGCGTTGATCAGAGAGTGCGGCTTTGTCTGAGACGATCATCAGAAGTTATAAGGGAAGCGCACGCTTACAGTGACATCCGGTGCATCCGGAGTGATGCCAATACCGACACTGGCCGACATCGTCAGGTTATCGGCCAGGCCATAACTGAGACCGAAGTTCAGCAGGCCGGCGCTGGCATCGCTGCCGTTGACGCTCACTTCAGACTGGCCCCGTTGTTTAATACTGGTTTCGCGGGTAATACGGTGCGAATAAGACATGCTTGCGCTGAGGTTTTCATTGAGTGCAAAAGCAAAACCGGCGCCGATTGCAAAACTGTCACCCAGATCAACATCTGCGCTGGTACGCGTCTCCGGGTCTGTACTGATATCACTGAATGAACGCTCAAAGTGATAGGTATAGGACAGATTGGCGAACAAAATTGCCGGATCAGTCGTTTTGATAAAGCTGATGCCCGGCGTGATAGACCAGACACCATTACCGGTCGGCAACTCCGTCGGTATGGTCAGATTATCACCACTGTCGGAGACGGTGATGAATTTAATACCGTAGGGATCCTTACCTGTCGGTGCTTTAACCCGTAAGCTGACGACAGTATCAGGTCGTGAGCCCTGCTCCTGGAACAGACGATAGAAAGCACCGAAGCTGATATCGCCGAGATCGCCGTTTGAGACATCGTCTTCGGCAACCGAGTTGGTAGCGAAGCCGGCCCCTACGGTTGAGAATGATGAATCACGATAGAGGTAGGGGACATTGACATCAAATTGCAGACGATCACTGTAGCTGTAACGGCCGGTAAGATCGAAGGTCCAGGTATCGGCCTTAATTCTGTCCAGGCTCAAATCGCCGAGGAATATGGCATCCAGAGCGAGAAAACCGTTAAGGAACAAGTCTCTTCTGTCTGAGTGTGAATAGCTCAAACCGGGTTCGATGGTGAATTTGCGGTCAAACAGGGTGTGCTGTTCGCGGTAGACCGCTTCGGCACTGCGTGAGGCCGGGGCTTCTTTGACCACCTCTCCTTCAGTCTGCGCCTGCTGAGTGGTCGCTTGCGGCTCACCCTGTTCGGCGGAAGTGCCAGGCTGAGGTGGCGTATTGCCGCCGACCTTCACCGAACGTGGCTTAGACTCTTGCTCCAACAGTTGTATCTTAACCGCCATGGCTCTGAGCACCGCATTTTGTTGTTCATAACGATGCTGTATTTCCTTAACTTGCTGCTGCAACGCCGCAACTTCTTCATCGGTAGCCGCCTGTATCGGTGAGGCCAGGGCCAGACCGATACAGAGGCTAAGGGCGCGGTGAGGAAATGATGTCTCAGTCATGACAGGCTCCTGGCTGGTTATCCCATTGCGATAGCTGTCAAACAGCTTGTATGGGTTTATTGATCGACGGGTTTGAGTGCTTATTCATGATCAGTTAAGCCATGCTAGAAATTCAGTGTGGGAGATAACTGGCGCAGGGACGATAGCACCTGCTGCTGATTCAGATTCGGGCCTGTTCGATCAATCCGGGTCTGAATATCCAGGTTAATCATGTTGCGAATTTGATTCAGGCTGCCGCCCAGACGGACTGACTGCATGACCTGTCCATTGCCCTGGGAGATGCTCCGAATCGCCTGCTGTGCCTGACCCTGGTCAACGACGTCGACGGCAACAGATAATCCATTGTTAGCCAATGAGACGCTGGCTGCATTACCTGAAGGTGTAATTACGTTCAGGTTTCCAGGTGAATTCGATGTGTTAACGCCATGACCACCGTTGTATCGCCTGACAGAAACACCGATGGAATTACCGATACCATTCGCATTGCCCGCGACCTGAATACTCTGAACCACCCCCGTCACACTATCGAGCCCTTTGCTGCCGCTGACAACATTGGTGCCTTGAGAGACTGCAACCTGGTTTACCTGTACCTGGTGAACGTTAATCACGGGTTCAAAACTGACTCTGGGCTGACCCTGTCCCATACTGATTGCGAGCCTGCCGCTGGCATTGATCACCTCACCCGATGAGGTAATCCATTCAGTCATCATCTGCACCCCAAAAGTCATGATCTGGCCGCCTGATACGAATTTACCGCGCGTTTCTCCCAGCACATCATCTGAAAGCTCGTGGGCGTTAGCAAAAACCCCCATTTCAGGGAGTTCGGCATAGGCATGATGGGGCGCTGTAATGCAGAAAATCAGGGCGGCGGATAACGCGACGGCTTTCGGTTTAAAGCGCCGGGTCGCGGGAAGGCCTTCCTGGCTGGTTGGCGGAGAGCTCTCCTTGCCGTCCGTACTTATCATGATTCTCATTTGTCCTTTCTCCATACTGATTGCCGAGCCTTTCCGTCAGCGACAATGCATGTTCAGGCAGGCATCAGAACAACTCGGATCGATAAAACCCGAACTCGAGCAACTCCGCATCAGTCAGCGGTCGCCATGTATCAACCGTACTTCTTGCGGTCAGTGGTTCCCTGGGACGTAACAGAATGGTGTCACGGTCAAAACCATCGCCAATGACGGCGAAAGTGACTTTGTTCCAACCATCAATAAAGTCCTGCCTGTCCATGACCCTGTTGCCCAGGGCCGGATCAGCGATATATACCTTGTCTTGAGTCGCGGTTTTAAGCACCACAAAGTGCTTGTAACCTCTTATATCCAGCAAAGCGATAGTGGGGATTTTGATGCGATCCAGGATGTCTGGATTGACCGAGTATCCGCGTCCGCGCAGCCCCAGGGTCTCTACGTAATTCTTAATATCCAGTAAAGAAAACCCCTTACTTTGCACCAGTTGCGGGTCGCTGACCTTGAGCATGCCTTCAATGACATCGGCTTCGGTTAATTCGAAGTTATAGGCATAGTTCAGGATGGTTGCCAGTGCGGCGGCACCACAACTGAAGTCAGTCTGCTGCGGCACCATATTGACGAAATGCTGCTCACGCATACTGATAATGTTTTTATTGATCATGGTGCCGGGGACGACACCGCTGAACTGAATATTCGCGGCACTACTGAAGGACATCGTCAGCCACAGGCCGGATGCGCCCAACAGCAATAAGGTGCTTTTAATCACTTGCATTGCGACGGTCTCCAGGAAAACTCCGGCTCCAAACGGAGCCGGAGATTCATGGGTGGCATCAAACCCAATAGGGGTTCGATTTCCTTATTGTTCGCCACCACCGCCGCCACCAGCACCCGGTCCGCCAGTCGCTGCAGCGATAGACAAATGGTTGCCTTGCAGGTTGTTGGTACCTGCGGTGATATTGACCCCGATGTTACCGCTGGCGCCGCGTAGCGCATTACCACTCAGGGTGGCATTGTTTTCATGCGGACGAACAATCCAGTTGGCAGTCACAACCTGACCGGTGAACACACCACCGAGTAGGATTTTGCCTTCTTCGTTGAATGCCAGCGCACCCCCATCATCATTGAGGTCAGAGCCACCTTGCGTATTGGTATCAAGATCAAAATGGCCTACTTGAATACCGTCTGGGTGGGTGTCACCAGTCCAGATGTCTGGATAGACATCACCAATCTGGTCTGAAGTGCCTTTGTAACCACCAATGAGTCCACCGACCATGGTCACATTGACAGTGTCATATTTTTTGTCCAGGTAACCTTGTTGATGGGTGACGTTGTGATCCAGGGTTTGCTGACTGGAAACAGTGGCTTCTGCCATGGTGCCGCTGGTGTTAACAGAGGCAGCGAGTGAGTTGGCTTGCAGATTACTGTTACCGGCGGCGATGTTGACGGCAATATTACCGCTGGCATCACGCAGTGTGTTTCCACCCAGGGTGGCATCAAACTGATTGCCTTTGTAGGCATAGGTGTTACGTTCTGCATTCTGGTTGGAAATAGAGTCAGCAGCAGCAAACACAAACTCAGCATCCACTTTGGATAACGCTGCGCTGTTGTCCTGTGCATTGTTGGTACCGGCAGAGATGTTCAGACCGATATTACCACTCGCACCTTGCAGACCATTTTCAACAGACTCAGCTTTGTTATCCACCAGGAAATCACCATGACCGTCATCAATGTTGGTGTTTTCATAGTTGTTCTGATTCTGACTGGTCAGCGAAGCAGAGCTGCTGCCAACGGGAATCGTACCTTCAACGTCGATATCGCCTTTGACATCAATATAACGATCAGTGTCAGAGGTTTTTTCGACGGTGACTTCGGTATCGTTTTTGTATTCCGACACGCTCAGTCCCAGATCAGCCCGGGCGTTGACCTTGGCATCAACCAGCAGAGTGAGATCGGCTGTACCATCGGCCATTGCGGGCCCCGCAGCCAGCGCCGCCAACGCGACGGCAATGGGGGTGTATTTAGTTGCAAATTTCATGACTTTCTCCTTTTAATCACTATTTATTTCGTTCCCAAATCGAATTCGAGAACAAAGTGGTTGGCCGTGCTATTGCCCGACCCGGCTGACTGGTTAACTTGCACCAGCCCGCGAGAACCGGTGAAGGCACTATCTGCGATAGTGGCGCTTCGGGTCCCCCCGTCTGGTTCGTGGGCTGCCAGTCCAGCCCCGGTCGACATGTTGGAAAGCATGCTTTCCGACATGACGTTGACATCCAGCCCGATACCGATAGCCATCCCATTGACCTGGGCATTGCCCGAACCACTGGTCTGGTTAATCGATAAGGCACCGACCGTATTGGTAAAGGCATTACCGCCAATACCGGAGACCGATAAACCGGGGACCGTGCTGGAATTCTGATGTAGGTTCTGCTGTGAAAAGAGGCCAACATTGGCAACGCCATTGGGATTGAGTGCAATCGCCGCAGCGTTTTGCTGGGCGTTGGCCTCACCGGCAGCCATATTCACAACATTGCGGCCCCGGGCTCCACTGAGCGCGTTACCGTCGATCATGCTGTTGTTGATGGCATAAGGCAGGCCCATCGATGCATCATCAGCGATGGCGACCGGTAAGCTTGGCAGCAATGAAGCAAACAGGAGACTGATAGGTAAAAGCTTCATGGTTATCTACCTGGTAAGGTGTCCGATAAGGCACCACGAATATCATTGCCGAGGCTGCGGGTGGCACCGCCGACACTGCCGGAAATACTGCCTCCGATGCCGGAAGTCATGCCGTTAATCGCGCCCATATGTCCGCCGACACTGCTGCCGCCGCTGCCGTGACCCCCTAATTCTTTGGTCAGGGTGCTGGTGAACTGGGTGTTAATCGGGGATATCGAATCATTGACATTCGATGTGATACCGGAAAATTGCTGATCAGTCAGTTCCTGCAAGCCCATGTTGTTGAGGGTGCTGTTCAGGCTGCCGGTTTCTCTGACCGGGGAGGGGTTGATCACAGTTGGCTGGCCGGTATGACGATTGACATCCCAGCGCTGGGCAGGGACATCGCGAATGATGATGATATCGCCGGGCTCAGCCTGTACTGATGAGGCTATTGCCAGGAGGGCAATAATGACCGCGGCATCAATGACTGCATAAACGTTGTTTATTTTCTTCATGTCATTCAACCGTGACGGTAATCGTGCCATCTGTATTTGTCAGTTGTGCTTTCGGTCTGGTGATACTGTCTACCTCATCCCAGAGAATGACGCCGATTTCGACGGGGGGCATCTGGAAGCCCTGTGCCCGCATATTTGCCATCTCTGAGTCAGTCAGACCTCCGGCGGTATCGACGACAAAATCTTCGAATGGGTGACCGTTAGCACTGGCGTAGCGACCTTCTTCAGCCTGCAGGCCACTGCTGCTGATGATCAGCAGGAGGGCAAAACTGAGTGGTAAGCCTGTTTGTTTCATATAAGCCATGCCAGTGAAATTCACACCATGTGCAAAGGCTGTTACATAGATCGTGCCTGGTTTTTAAGTGATTGAAAAATATGAATAATTTAAATTTTTGGGCGGAGGACAGAAGCGGGGATTGTAAACTTTATGAAACAGCTATAATGCGGGGGGTGATTAATTAACTGACTGTTAAGTAATAGGATTTCGGATTTTTTTAACGTGTAAAGATCTCTTTACAGTCATCATGGAGTCATGATTTTGAAAAAATTTAATCATGAAAGCGCAACCTGCCTGGGTAGCATAAAAGTTGTGAAGAGAAGCGTTTTATGGACTGGTGTGCCCTAGTCAGCCAGGTTGATACCGTGTTTTTCAATCAAGCGGTAAAGCGTTACCCGGGAGACGCCAAGTGTTCTTGCTACCAGCGTGACATTTTTCTGCAGACGGTGCAGCGCATTGTTGATGGCTTCTTTTTCAGCTCTGTCCCTGACCTCTTTCAGGCTCAGGAAGTGGAAGTAATGAGATTTCTGGTCTATGCCCAGGTCTTCAGCAGAAATCAGGCGGTTCTCGCACATCACCATGGCGTGCCGGATACGATTAACCAGTTCACGCACGTTACCTTCCCAGGCGTAGTCACGCATCACAGCCAGGCAGGATTGAGAGAAGCCTCTGACATTACTGCTTTTTTCATGAGAGAACTTTTTGAAGAAATAATTGGCCAGTAGCTCGATATCGCCCTGTCTCTCGCGAAGTGGCGGGGTTCTCAGTTGCAGCACATTCAGCCGGTAAAATAAATCTTCGCGCAGCTTGCCGGATTTAACCGCATGATTCAGATCGACATGCGTAGCTGCGATGACACGGGTATTGATGGGGACTGGCTGGTTGCTGCCGACACGCTGAATAGTCCCTTCCTGAAGGAAGCGCAGTAGGTTAATTTGTTGATCCAGCGGCAGGTCGCCGACCTCATCAAGAAAGATAGTACCGCCATCTGCTGCCTCAAAGTGCCCGATCTTGCGCTGGTGAGCGCCGGTAAAAGCGCCTTTTTCGTAGCCGAATAGCTCTGACTGGATCAGTGATAGCGGAATAGCACCGCAATTGACGGTAATGAAAGGGCCATCCTTGAACTTGGAGCGCTCGTGAATGGCATGCGCGGTCAGTTCCTTGCCGGTGCCGCTTTCACCGGTGATCAAAACAGGGGCTGAAACATTAGCCACTTTACGGATTTTACTGAAGAGATTCAGTATTTCCGGGCTGCTGCCGACCATTTCTTTTTCAGTTTCTTCAATATCATCTGGACAAGAAAGGTTGTCCCATTTCATTCTGGACATACCATAGGCATGCCCAATATTAGCCAGGAGATATTGAGTAGCCAATGGCATAGTGTGGAAATCAAGAAAACAATCAACAATGATCTGCCGGAGCCTGCTGGGAAGCGATTCATATTCGGTATGAACCAACGCAATCCATTCAATTTTCACATATTGTCGGAGTAAAGTTTCTATCTGTCGGAGATAAGCCTCGGACTGTTTGCAGGAGAGTTCGACTAGTCCAACGTGCAGGTTGCTGTTGCTGATGACCTTTCTTGCCTGATCAAAATCACTGACCGCGCAGACCTGCCACCCATTTGATTTCAAGGCATCGAAAATAGCCTCCGGGAGTTCGCTGTTACCCAGGTAAATGAGTGATCGTGCTTCCGGGTTAATCATTATATTATCCTCCCGGCTTTGGGAGAGAGTTGGTGACGCATATAACTGCGTTATTAATCACCAGCTTTCATCAGCCATTGAAAAACCCCTGATTCAAAATTACGTCAAAAAACATCACATATCAAGGGGTTAATAGAGCTGCTACAAAATAAACCAATCTACAGTGCCTTGCTTATGAGATATAAGGAATGATTGTGTCATGCGTGGTCAGGGCAAAAATCATATCAGGAAATGACCTGATGTCATGGCTATGCAGATAGAAGCTATGCCTGGTTTCAAGCCTAACAGAGGCCATAATTGACGTAATCAGTCCATGAAATAATCAAGACAAAATTGACAATTGTTACACTCTTACCTAATATCGCGAACACAAATTATTCTCATTTAGTTAAATAGTAAGGGTATAGCAATGACACCATCCTCCCAGCCAGCTGGTCAATTGGCACCGGCTTTTCGACTGGCTGTATTGCCACTGGTAATGTTTGCCAGTCTCAATGTACAGGCCGATACAGACTCGGAAGAGAAATCGGTTCAACTACCCAGAGTGGAAGTCACCACGGGTGAAATCGATAAAAACGGCTACATTGAACTGGAAGCACAACCGCAAGTCGGCAAGTTGAATGTCCCAGTTCAAGACACCCCGTACTCCATTGAAATTATTGATCAGAACTTTATTAAAGATACCGGGGCCAAGACGATTCAGGATGCATTGCTTTACAGTTCTGGGGTTTATGCTGGTGCATTCGGACTCGATACCCGGGGCGACTCTGCCAAAATCCGCGGTATTGATCCTTCCCAGTACGTCGATGGTCTGCGTCAACTGTATGGCTTTTACAACACCGTCCGTCCCAACGTTTATGCACTGGAAAGCATTGAAGTACTGAAAGGGCCCTCCTCAGTGCTGTATGGTCAGGGTGAACTGGGCGGTATTGTGAACTCGGTGTCCAAGTTGCCTAAGGAACAGCAGCAGGGAGAAATCTGGGCACAGTATGGTTCTTTCCATCGCAAGCAACTGGCGTTTGATGTGACCGGCCCAGCGACGGAAGATGGTAAATTGCTCTACCGTGTTGTCGGTCTTGAGCGAGACAGCCAGACCCAGGTCGATTATGTCGATGATGACGGCTTTTTTATCGCACCGTCTTTGACCTGGAAACCGACTGACGATACCAGCTTTACCGTGTTGTTTAACCGTCAGATGAATAAAGGCCAGGTGTCTGCACAGTTCCTGCCGCAGTCCGGTACGCTCGACCGTGGCCCGCTGGGCTATGTCGGATCAGAAACCTTTGTCGGTGAGCCGGGCTGGGATAAATACGACCGTGAGAAAACCGAAGTCACGTTGATGTTTGATCACAGCTTCACTGATAACTGGTCTTTCTCGACCACGGCCCGCTACACGGAATCCAGTACCTTCACCAGAGAGCATTACACGACTGCGCCAGCCGGTGGTGTGCCAGATGCTAATGGTAACATTGGCCGCTATATCACCACGGCTGATCGGCATACACGAATTTTCAATCTGGATGCGCGTCTGCAGGGTGAATTTGAGTTGGGTGTGACCAACCACAGGATAGCGATTGGTCTGGATCGTCAGGATGCAGTCTGGGAAACGGAGAACCAAGCTTCAGCACTGGGAACCCCAATCAACCTTTATAATCCGGTCTACGGCAACTTTGATCCGAGTGCTCTCAATCCGACTGATCCTGACGATAATCAGATTAGACAGGTTGGTTTTTATATTGCAGATCACATGGAAATCGGTCCAGTGGTGATCTCTGCGGCGCTGCGTCGTGACTGGGCTAAAAATACTCTATTGGCTGAGGTGGGCGACAATGTCACCAGTGATGAGAATGAGACAACCGGCCGTATTGGGGTGATGTACCGCTTTGATAATGGTGTATCTCCCTATGCCAGTTACTCAGAAGCTTTTACAATGAACCTTGGTACAACCCAGGGAAGTACATTGAAACCAACGACTGGGACTCAACGTGAGTATGGTTTGAAATACTTATCCAATGATAAGACTTTGGCAATCACTGCAGCTTATTTCGATATCATAGAAAATGAGCGTGTTGTTCCTAGCTCTGGTGGTGATCCTGATGGTGTTGAGCAGACCGGCGCCACCATTGATGGCTGGGAATTGCAGGTCAATAAACGCTGGAACCAGTTTGAAACGCAGTTCAGCTATACCGATCTGAATGCCGATAACGGCGAAACCGGTGAGCGTTTAAGTTATGTTTCCGAGAAAGTCGCCTCCTGGTGGAATAAGTACTACCTGAACAGTAACTGGCGTATCGGTGCTGGCGTCAGGTACGTTGGTGACAATGTGAGTGGTGATAGCGCACTGACTCTCCCTTCAGAAACCTTATACGACGCGATGATTGGTTACAGTTACAAAAACTGGGATTTTACTGTTGATGCCAAAAACCTGACCGATGAGGAATATGTATCCTGGTGTCGGGGCGATGGCTTAGACTGTGGCTACGGTGAGAGACGTAATGTCACTGCCAATGCCTATTACCACTTCTAAACTTTCAAAGGCCCCGTTTCCGGGGCCTTTTCTTTTCAGTCAAGCTGGTTCCGAAATAGGTGGGAGTCGCTTTGACTCATAGGCCAGCCCAGGCAAACTCAGATAATGCCAAAAGCCAGCATCGCATTGGCTACCCGCCGGAAGCCGGCGATATTGGAACCCAGCACATAGTCATGCGGTCTGCCAAACTCATCGGCAGTCTCACAACAGACCCGGTGGATCTGATTCATGATTTCATGCAGACGCTCTTCACTATATTCAAAACCGGAGCCGTGGGTGGCGTTATGCTGCATTTCCAGGGCGGATGAAGCGACGCCGCCAGCATTGGCTGCTTTACCCGGTCCAAAGGCAATGCCGTTCTGCTTGAGTACTTCAATCGCTTCCGGGGTGCAGGGCATATTGGCACCTTCGCAGACGGCAATGCAGCCGTTATCAGCCAGTGTCTGGGCATCCTTTTCCTGCAATTCATTCTGCGTTGCACAGGGCATCGCGATATCGCAGGGAATGTCCCAGATATTACCGGCATCCAGGTATTCGGCATCATGATGAAAGTCGAGATAGGTTTTGAGGCGGGCGCGTTCGACTTCCTTGATATGAATCACGGTGTCTACATCAATCCCGTTGCGATCAATGATGACCCCGCTGGAATCAGAGCAGGCGATCACTTTTGCCCCCAGCACACGCAGCTTTTCTATCGCGTAAGTGGCAACATTCCCAGAGCCCGATACCACGGCCACCTTGTCTTTGATGTCTTCGTTATGGACGGCATTGATCATGTTTTCACAAAAGAACACCGCGCCGTAACCGGTCGATTTCTGTCGAATCCAGGTGCCCCCCCACTGCGGGCTTTTGCCGGTGATGACCCCGGATTCGTAGCGCTGGGTGATGCGTTTGTATTGACCAAACAGGTAACCGATCTCGCGTGTGCCGACACCAATATCCCCAGCCGGCACGTCGGTAGTTTCCCCGAGGTGTCGATAGAGACCAGTCATAAAGCTCTGACAGAAGCGCATGATCTCATTCTCGGATTTATCTTTGGGATCAAAGTCCGAACCGCCCTTGCCACTGCCGATCGGCAAGCCAGTCAGGGCATTTTTAAAGGTTTGTTCAAAGGCCAGAAACTTGATCGTGCCCAGCGTGACACTGGGATGAAAACGCAGGCCACCCTTGTAGGGGCCAAGCGCACTGTTAAAGCCGACCCGAAAGCCGCGGTTGATCTGTACTTCACCGTTATCATCCTCCCAGGGCACACGGAAAATAATCTGCCGCTCTGGTTCGCACAGCCGCTCAATGATCTTGTTTTTGGCATATTCCGGATGTTTCTCCATGACCGGTGATAGCGTCTCAAGCACCTCCATCAGCGCCTGGTGAAACTCCGGTTCGCCCGGATTGCGATCCACCACCTGTTGAAATGTAGCGGAAATGGCCTTTTGCGTATTCGACATGTGCGCTCCTTTGTCAGATGATGTCTGGGCAACGTTGCCAGGACTTGTAGACTGCAGATGTCAGCTTCCACCCCAGCTTATAAGCTCCACCGGTCACCCGCAACAGCCCTGCGGATAAATCGGTTTTTTAGTTGTCACAGGAATATTGGTTCACAGGAGAGCCTCATGTTCCCGATTCGCTGTGCCGGCTTGCTGGCAATCCTGTTTTTATCCCCGGCTGTACAGGCATATCAGTGCTTTGAGTCTTCGCCGACTTATCTGCAGATGGGCGAGCCTTATTTCACTGACACGGCAAAGCGGATAGCGGTCCAGGGTGATGAGCCGGCACTTGATATTGTCAGAAACCTACAGGGCGAATGGGAAGGGACCCTTTCCGAGATTCTCTGTGAGGGTGATAAAGAGGCACCTGAACCCTTGTACCGGGAAGCGGAAGTCGAAGCTGACGTTAAGCAATCCAACACCGCCCTGTTTCTGATCTCAATGAGCAAAACCTACCGGAATAGCTTTATAGAGAGTGAGTCTGTCTACCTGATGAATAAGGGCAGTTTGTACTCACTGAGAATCAGTGACGGTTTCATCAGTGCCAGTGAACGGGAAAGGCGAAGCTTGCAGGGGAAACAGACAGGTACCCGCTACGTCGAGGTCTTTTCTGAAATAGAGATTGAAAACGATGATCAAATTACCGTTGACTGGCATTTGTTCTCAAACGGCGTGTTTGTAGCCAGCCAGCGACTGAATTTGGAACGTGACTTGTGAGTTAAAAGAGGATAAATTCCACAAGATAAGGACTTTTTCTACAAATTGGATCAGACTCATGGATCGAGAACGAAAGAAAGATTCCGCTCAACTGGCGGTGGTCGGTATTATCAGACAGTCTGCAAACATTGTTTTGCAGAGACACAAAAAACTTTTAAAAACACTAGGCTTACCAATTTTATTACTGGCGGCTTTGGATTCTTTTCCTGCCATCTTCTTTGAAGATAATAATCTACTGGCTTTTGGTTTTTTCCTCTTGAGTTTGCTGATTTTTGTGCCCTATGCCAGCTGTTGTCATCGGTTGGTGATCATGAAAGATCAGCCAGATCAAGCTGTCGAATTTGTATGGACAGCTAGGGAAACCCGTTTCCTGGGCTGGACCCTCGCAATTTATTTTCTGGCTGCATCAGCGCACTTGGCGGGAGGAGTGCTGTGGCAGGCGCTGTCGTCAGTAGTAAGAAACGTCGGACTGATCTCAGGTATATTCCTAGTTTTCACATTGGTTATCTTGCCCGGATTTTACCTTCTGGCACGTTTAAGCCTGGTATTTCCGGGAACAGCGGTTGGGGAACGACCCGATATCAAGTCGGTGTGGACACTGTCGAATGGCAATGTCTTTCAACTCATCATGATTGTTGTGATTTATCCGCTACTGACGTCATTTTTTCTGTATCTATTTATTACTAAGATATTGCTGACGAGTGCCAGTACCTTAGCCAGTGTCGTCTATAGTGTGAGTTTTTATCTGTTCACGCTGTTTATAATTTCAGCGCTTTCAACGGCCTTTGTTGAATTAAAGAAACTGGTTGCATCAAATCAGCAAACGGTCGAGAAAGCCGGCTGACTTCAGCCGGCTCTCGATAACATTTACTTCAGCAACAAGAACATGGCCTGACGACCACGGACAATATTCAGCAGTAACTGGTCGGCATTCTGCACCATCGGTTTGAAAGCAGCCAGGCTCTTCACTGGCTGACGATTGACTGAAGTAATCAGGTCTTCAGCTCGCAGACCGGCATTCCAGGCCGGACTGCCACGCTTGACCGAATAAATGACAACCCCCTCAACCCGGCCATAGTATGGCGAGCCCTCTTCAATATCTCCGAAGGTGGCGCCGGACAATTTTGGGTGCACTGTGCCATTAGCTTCAGTTTGCCGGGTTTGCTTGACCTCGGCAGTCAGCTTTTTCTTGTCGCCATCACGAATGATCGATAATTCAACTTCCTGACCGACGACCATCAGGCCAATGGTGTTACGTAAACTGTCTGCATTCGCCAGACGGGCACCATCCACCGCGGTGATTATGTCGCCGACCCGCAGACCCGCCTCATCAGCGGCCGAGTTGGGAACGACATGCGTTACCACGGCACCTTCCTGTTGATCGATATTGAACGCATAGGCCAGTTCCGGTGTGATGTCCTGCATCTGCACACCCAGATAAGCGCGGTGTACCTCACCAAACTCCAGCAGTTGATCGCTGATCTGTTTCACCAGGTTGCTGGGAATGGCAAAGCCGATACCGACATTGCCCGGATTCTGCCCCGGGGAGAAGATGGCGGTGTTAATCCCCACCAGTTCACCACGCAGATTGACCAGCGCACCGCCGGAGTTACCGGGGTTTATTGAGGCATCAGTCTGGATAAAGTTTTCGTAGCCTTCAATGCCCAGACCGCTACGACCGAGGGCACTGACAATACCGGATGTCACGGTCTGACCCAGGCCAAACGGGTTGCCGATGGCGACCACAAAGTCACCGACCCGCAGGGATTCTGAGTCCGCCAGAGGCAAGGCCGACAAGTTTTCCGATGGAATTTTGATAAGCGCTACATCGGTGGCCGGATCGGTGCCGACGAGTTCAGCCTGGAAGTTTCGACCATCATTCAGCGAAACTGTAATTTCATCCGCACCGCGAATCACGTGGTTGTTGGTAATCACCAGCCCCTCTCGGGCATCAATGATGACGCCCGACCCCAGGCTCTGCCGAGGTCTGACACGGGGTTGATCCGGCAAATTAAAGAAATGACGGAAGAAAGGATCGTTTAACAGTGGGTTATCCTGCACCCGCACCTGACTGCGGGTCGCTATATTCACCACGGCAGGTTTGGAGCGATCCAGCATTGGGGCCAGTGTTGGCATTTTGCCCTCGCTGGCAAACCAGTCCAGCGGCAGTGCGGCACTGGCAACTTGAGCAATTAAAGTCAGGCCAGCCAGCCAGACTAAGAGGGATTTGAGATTCTTGGTCATCTAAACCTCCTTATCAGACTTGTTCCAGTGCATCTCGCGGGTTGAAGGCCATTTCCTCCGCCATCTGCATGTAGAGTTTCTTGGCTTTGTCGCTGTCTGCGGGGGGCGTCATGATCTGCAATACAACGAACTCGTCACCGGGTTCTTTGCCAGGCAAACCACGCCCTTTAAGCCGCATTTTCTGACCACTGCGGGCACCAGCGGGAATGGTGAGACTGATCTTGCCGGCCAGGGTCGGCACAGTCACTTTGGCCCCCAGCGCAGCTTCCCAGGGTGCCAGAGGCAGATCCAGATACACATCCTTACCTTCCAACCGGTAGTGTTTGTGTGGCGCAATCTGCACTTCCAGATAGAGATCACCCGGCTTGCTGCCCATCCCGGCTTTGCCCTGACCACCAAGGCGGATTTTTTTACCCGAGGCAATGCCGGCCGGGATTTTTACGTTGATGGTGCCACCCTGACTGGCACCGGCGGGACGTCGGATAGTTTTGGTGGCACCATTAAACGCATCTTCCAGTGAAATCGTGATCTTGGCGTTAACATCTTCACCTTTGGCAAAGAAATTATCGCCCATGCCGGCACCGCCCATGCCGCCCATGCCCCCGAACAGGTTCTCGAAGAAGCTGCTGAAGTTACCACCACCGGCGAAACCGCCCATATTTTCTTCCCAACCCGGTGGGGGCGTGAAGGATTGGCCATGACGGTAGTTACTGCCGAATTGATCGTATTGCGCACGCTTCTGTGCATCACGCAGCACTTCATAAGCTTCGCCGACTTCCTTGAACTTGTCTTCAGCATCGGCCTCTTTGCTCACATCGGGATGATATTTCCTGGCGAGACGGCGATAGGCCTTTTTGATGTCATCCTGCGACGCATCGCGATTGACACCCAGTATCTTGTAATAGTCTTTGTATTCCATAAACGGACTTATACACCTGAAATTGATTCAAATCACTAAGTGGGGTTTTAGGAATATCTTTTCAATGTATTTAAGGATTTTCCTGAGGTTTCGAGGGATTCAGGCATGAGAAAATGCATCCACACAATAACCACGATATTCATGAGAGAAATATGTCTACCAGAAAAAAAATATCCCTTATGCTGGCTGCCGCTCTGACCTCAACTGCAGGCGTTGCTGTTGCGGATGATAATGTCAGCCTGGACGAAATGGTCGTTACCGGTACGCGTTCTGAGACACCTATACTGGAGCAAGCAGGTAATACCGGCAGGGTTTCCGAACAGGAGATTGAACTGGTTCGCCCTGATCACATCAGTGAAATCGCTAACCGGGTCAGCGGCGTCAATATCCAGGAGGGCAACGGTCAGGAGCACCTGACTTCAATTCGTTCGCCGGTTTTGACCGGTGGTGCCGGGGCCGGTTCTTTTCTTTACCTAGAAGACGGCATTCCCCTTCGTGCCGCTGGCTTCGCCAATGTGAACGGGCTGTTTGAGGTGAATTACGAGCAGGCAGGCGGGATCGAAATTGTCCGTGGTCCGGGCAGTGCCTTTTATGGCTCCAACGCGGTGCATGGTCTGGTCAATGTCCTGTCTCGAGCGCCTTCACTGGAATTGGAACGGGAAATTGATTTATCCATCGGTCCTAATGATCTCTACACGGCCAAAGCAACAGTCAGCGACACGGTGGGTAATCATGGTTACCGGGTCAATGTACTGGGTACGACCGACGGCGGTTATGCCAGTGATTCTGGCTATGACCAGCAAAAAGTGACCTTACGTCATGACTACTTCGGCGACGTTGATAGCTTTAAAACCCTGTTCAGCTATACCAATCTGAATCAGGAAACCACGCCTTACATTGAAGGCTATCAGGCCTATGAAGATGAGAGCCTGTCGCGCACTAATCCGGATCCAGCAGCCTATCGTGATGCCAAGTCCTACCGCTTGTCTACTGAGTGGATTCGCGAACTCAGTGACTCATCCCGGTTTACACTGACACCATATCTACGTCATACAGAAATGGAATTTCTGATGCACTTTCTGCCGGGGCAGGCGACTGAGAAAAACAAGCATAGTAGCGTTGGTTTATTGTCTTCTTACACCAAAGAACTAAACGGCGGTCATAAACTGATTTTTGGGACAGATTTTGAATATACAGAAGGTGAACTGACTGAAATCCAATACAACCCGGCCCCACCATTTGGTGTTTTCATTCCCGGAGTACACTATGACTATGATGTAGATGCTACCGTCATTGCACCCTATATTCATACGGAGTGGCAAGTATTGGAGGATACTCGGGTAACTGCCGGGCTGCGTTATGAATACACGCGTTACGATTATAGCAACAATACCGCTACTAGGACTCTGGCAGGTAGTAACCGCTATTTACGTCCTGACAGTGATGTCGACACCTTCAGTAATTTCAGTCCGAAACTGGGCGTTGTTCAGCAACTGACTGACGATACTGCGGCTTTTATCAATTATTCCCGTGGTACTCGTGCTCCTCAGACTACGGATTTGTATCGGGCGCAAATCGAACCATCACAAACCGGAAGTGCCGATTCTGAAACTATCGATAGTATCGAAGTGGGTGTGCGCAAAGTGGGTGACGGTCTGCAGTATGAAGTTACCGCTTACCATATGAAAAAGCGCGATTATTTCTTCACCGATACCGAAAATCAAAATGTACCTAATGGTAAAACCCAGCATACCGGTCTGGAATTGGGTGTGTTTTATCCGTTCTTTAATGATGAGTTTGATATCGCAGCCAATGTCGCTTTTGCCAAGCATGAGTATGACTTCGATAAGCCGAGTTCTGATATTGAGAGCGGTGGTTACTTGGTTACAGCACCCAAGCGTATCGCTAATGTCCGTCTGGGATGGAACGCGACCCCGCAAACCCGTGCAGAACTGGAATGGGAGCATATGAGCGAGTATTACCTGAACGATGCCAATACTTTTAAGTATGAAGGACATGACGTGTTCAATCTGTTTGTCTCGCATGATGTCACCGCAGACTTCACCCTTTACGGTCGACTCAAGAACGTATTCAACACCGAGTACGCAGAGCGGGCTGACTTTGGCGGTGGCGGCGGTGGTGACTATCGTTACTTCGTCGGTGAAAAGCGTTACCTGCATGTCGGAGCCAGTTACCGTTTCTGATTGTGCTACTCCGGTAGCCCGTCATTGCGAGGAGCGCAGCGACGTGGCAATCCAGTCCGGTCATTGAAACCTGGGACTGGATCGCTTCGGCTTTCTGCCTCGCGATGACGGAGTTGCTGGTGAAGACGCTCGGGCTCTGGGGTGATAAGACAAGCCCCGACTTCTGAAGTGTGGATTTACATCCCATTCAGGTCATTGCGAGGAGCGCAGCGACGCGGCAATCCAGTCCGGCGATTGAAACTGAGGACTGGATCGCTTCGGCTTTTTGCCTCGTGATGACGGAATTGCTGGTGAAGACGCTCAGGCGTTGGAGTGCAAAGACAAGTCCTGACTTCTGAAGTGTGGATGTAACATTCCCTGCGGGTCATTGCGAGGAGCGTAGCGACGCCGCAATCCACTCCAGTTTGTAGCGTCAGTAAAAGACGCTGAAGCTAACGGCTGCCAGACTTTCGTTCTTCCAGCCGTCGCAAAAACTCACGCATGATATCGTCATACAGCGCCATACCCAGGTATTCATCTTCGACACCGCTGTCGATGCTGGGATTGTCATTGATTTCGATCACCACAATGCGGTTGCCGCTCTGCTTGATATCAATGCCATAGAGCCCATTGCCAATCAGCTTGGCAGCCTTGGTGGCGATTCGAATCACTTTTTCCGGTACTTCGCTGACCGGTATCGCCGCAGACTTACCACTGTCAGTGCCTTTTTTGGTGTTGTGGTTGTAGATCTGCCAGTGGCCTTTGCTCATAAAATACTGGCAGGCATAAATCGGTTTGTTGTTGAAGACACCAATCCGCCAGTCATAATCGGTGTACATATATTCCTGCAGCAGAATAATCGCTGACTGCTGGAAGAAGGCCGGGGCTTCACGGCGCAGATCGTCGGCATTGTTGACCTTAATCACACCGCGGGAAAAGGCCCCGTCTGGGATTTTCATCACCAGCGGGAAGGTGGCGGTTTCACACAATGCATCCAGACCCGCATGATCATTGCGATACAAAAGGTGCGATTCCGGCATCGGCAGATCATTCGCGGCCAGCAGTTCCTTCAAATAGATCTTGTTGGTGCAACGGATGATTGAGGTGGGGTCATCAATAACGACCAGACCTTCACTCTCAGCGCGGCGAGCAAACTTGTAGGTGTGGTTATGCGTCGCCGTGGTTTCACGGATAAACAGCGCGTCATATTCAGCCAGGCGAATGTATTCGCGCGGCGTAATCAGCTCGACATCAATGCCGATGCGTCGACCACTGCTGATGAACTTCTTCAGCGCCGCCATATTGCTGGGCGGCATTTCTTCCTTGGGATTATGCAAAATCGCCATATCGTATCGGTACTGGCGACGTTTGGATGGCTTGCGCCACAGGCGATGACTGAAGTTATCCAGCGCTTCGGCAAAGAAATCCTGTTCCTGCTCGCTCAGTTTGTTGATGGCACTGGCCTTGATGCGGGTAATGGTCCAGTGGCCGTTAAAGCTGAACTCAACATCCAGAATCGGGCAGGGGAATTGTTCGAAAATCTGCCGCGCCAGTTTCTGCAGTGAAGTCACCGGCGTCTGGCCGAAGTAAATTTTCAGGACAAAGCGTTCAGTCTGGTCAGTGGTGGCCAGTTGTTTGTCCAGTTGTGCCGACAGATCGGACAGGTCATAAGCGTAAAGACTTTTGCGCGATAAATCGTTGATGGTGCGCAGTCCGGGCAGGACCCGATGGCCGCGGGCTTCGGCCACCATAGAGCAATAATAGCCGCGACTCAGGTAGTCGAGGCTGCGGCAAAGGTTGAGAATCTGCGCACGACTGTCGCTGCGCGGCGGGGGAGATTGCAGGTAATCATCGACCGCAATGACCTGCTCACTGGGGAAATAGGGACTCCAGTCATCAATATTTTCGACTATTATCAGATGCTTAGTCATAGTGTGCTGTTGCTTCCTCCTGCGCCAGCGTGGTGTTTAAAAACGAATGATAAAGTCAATTTAATCTGCATGTGTTAAAAATTTTTGCGAAGGATTTTATTTGCTGGTCAAAATGAGCAAACTCACATATTCTTCGCGAAAAATTTTTGCACAGGAGGCCCGTTGCCATGTATGCAGATGCCGTTTTGAGTGTTTTTTCCCAACGTTATGCGGGGGCTCGCGACAAGTTTATCAGCCATGTCGAAACCAGTTCGATCGTGGAAAAGCTGACCAATCTGCCGCACCCGCTGAAAGGGCCCAAAAACGAAAAACTGTTCTGTGACATCGCCTGGGCCGGGAATCTCAAAGCCGACAAAGTCTTGGTGCTGGTATCGGGCATCCACGGTGTTGAGGGTGGCGTGGGCTCGGCGATTCAGTCCGACTTCGTGTCCCGTCACCGTCGTCTGCCTTCCGATGTCTGTGTGGTGCTGGTACATGCGCTGAATCCCTGGGGGTTTGCCTGGGCGAGTCGAAATGACGAGCAGGGCATTGATGTCAATCGCAACTTTGTTGACTTCAATAGCAAGCTGCCAGTTTCTAAAGCCACCGAAATCTGGGCTGAATTACAGCAGGGCAAAACTGACATAGCGACGATTGCGCAAAACCGCCAGCAATTCGACCTGCTGTCAGAGGGGCAGTACGAAAAACCGGACATGCCCTATTACGGCGGAAAAGAGCCCAGTTGGTCACGTCAGGTTGTGGAGCAGCTGGTAGCGCAAATCAAGCCGGCTAACCGTAAACAAGTCATGGTGATTGATATTCACAGTGGCCTGGGTCCCTATGGTTACGGTGAGCTGATTTGTGATCATCCAGTGGACAGCAAAGCCCATGATTATGCGGTGGAACTGTTCGGTGCCACGGTCACGGAGCCGTCGCTGGGCAACTCCAGTTCCGGTACCAAGCTCGGGCTGCATGACTATTTCTGGCACAGTCAGGGTGAACATGTCTGCTATCTGACACTGGAATTCGGTAGTTTCGGTAATCAGCAGATGCTCAAGGTACTGTCCGATGATCAGAAACTGCAGCAGTCAGGCAAAATGGACTGGTCGGATGACAAAACCCTGGATGTTAAACATGCGATGCAGGACTTTTTCTGTCCTGATGAAGCACAATGGCAGGAACTGGTGCTGTTCCGCGGCCGTCAGGTGATAGAGATGGCACTGGACGGATTAACTGAGAATGCAAACCACAACAACGGACGCTGAGATCGATATTCGCGAAGCGACACTGGATGATGTCGATGCGCTGAATAAGCTGGAAAATGCCTGTTTCGACACAGACAGGATTTCCCGCCGCAGCTTTCGCTGGATGATCGAAAAAGGCCACAGTCTGTTGCTGGTGGCGCTTGTTGACCAGCAACTGGTCGGCTATGTATTGCTGCTTTATTCAAAGGGCACCTCCCTGGGCCGGGTCTATTCGCTGGCGGTGGATGCCCGTTATCGCAAGGCCGGTATCGCCGCCAGGCTGATGCAGGAAGCCGAAACCCGGGCATTGGATGATGGCCGTAGCTTCCTCAGGCTGGAAGTCCGTCCTGACAACCATGGGGCTATCCGTCTGTATGAAAAGCTGGATTATCAGCCTTTCGATATCGTCACCGATTTCTATGAGGACCATGCCGACGCCCTCAGAATGATGAAGGTGCTGCACCACCAGCCTGAAATTACCCACCCTGAGGTCGCGCATTACTCCCAGACCACCGACTTCACCTGTGGTCCGGCCTGCCTGATGATGGCGATGAAAACCTATGATGCGCCTCTTGTGCTGGACCGGCGTCTGGAATTCCAGCTCTGGCGAGAAGCCACCACCATCTTTATGACTTCCGGTCATGGTGGCTGCAGTCCGCAGGGCCTGGCATTAGCAGCCTACCGTCGCGGGCTCAATACCACCCTGGTCACGAATTCTGACTTGATTCCCTTTGTGGGTGGCGTGCGAAGTGAAGACAAAAAGGCGGTGATTGAATGCGTGCATCAGGACTTCATCGAGCAAATCAGCAGTTCTGAAATCCAGCAGCAACAAAGTACCGTCGATACTGCACTGCTCAAACATTATCTGGATCAGGGGGCGCTGGCGCTGGTTTTGATCAGTTCCTACCGGCTTAACGAGAGTAAATCCCCGCATTGGGTGCTGGTGGTCTCGGTATCAGATACTTTTGTTTATTTTCACGACCCGGATGTAGATTTGGACGATAACAAAAGCCTCACTGACAGCGGCTATATCCCGGTTACACATAAGGAATTCAACCGCATGCTGGGCTACGGTAAACCGCGCTATCAGGCGGCCGTTATTGTGTCTGACACTTTGTTGAAATGAACTTTTGATTTTCAGTCGGGTCGGTCAGGCTGAGGAGTGATTATGATTGAAAAATTAAAACAGATGCTGGGCAATACCTTTGGTGATGACAGTGAGGCACTGATGTCTGATCAGGGGCACACCAAGCTGTTGGCGGCGGTGGCGCTGATGATCGAAATTATTGCCGTGGATGATGAGCGGCATGATGCTGAAATCACGATGCTCAGACAGCTTGTCAGCGAGCGTTTTAATCTATCTGCTGACAAGGCGGAAGCACTGATCGAACAGGCTGAAGCGGCTTTGCTGCAATCCACTGACTTTTACCGTTTTACCTCAGCGATCAATAGTGAGTTCGACCATGAAGAGAAGATCGAATTGATCGAATCATTATGGCAACTCGCTAATGCTGATGAGCATATCGATGCGATTGAGCAGCATGTCATTCGTAAGCTCGCCAGTCTGCTTCATGTCTCGCATAAAGACTTTATCGCCACCAAGCTGCGGGTTGTAGGTGAATGAATCAGGCTTTTTCATCGCCTGACTGTACGTAACTCATCCACTCCTCGATAGGCATTGTACCGCCTGATTTTTCAACCTTTTCACGGTCTTTGTCACTCAATACATCGTTGACTTCATCCACCCGTTTCCAGGCAGCAACCGGCGTTTCGCAGTCAGTTTTGGGCACGTAATGCGAGTCCTTCACTTTCTGGTAGCGATGGATATAGCGCGGGCAGTTCTGCCATAGTTCACTCACTGTAACCCGCACCACCAGTTCCGCTTCTTTCCAGCTAGAGAGCAGAGGATCATCGGCAGACACGCTGGCCTTGCCCTGCACCCGGATGCGATGCGGTTTTTCAAAGTCAATAAACAACATCCCCACTTCGGCATGGCCGTCGATATTGCCCATCGAGAAATACATGCCATTGCCGTCAAAGCTCGGGAAAGCCAGGGTATGCGCATCGACCACGCGAACAAAGGCACCGGCTTCACCGCCTTTGTATGAGACGGTCGGTCGACCTTGATGATCGACAGTGGATAAAAAGAACATATCACGCTGCTCAATAAAGGCAGCGGCATCCTCGGAAATTTCGGTTACCACTGCCAACGCTTCAACCCGGTCTGCCATCTGCCGACTGTCGAAAAGATCCTGAAATTCGCGGTGTTTATGGCCGTATAGTCTGCTCATCATGCTGTCCTTTGGTGGCACTGCTGCAAAACCTAACATGTCATCTAGTTGCTGGCTACAGGATATTTGCCCGAGATATCTGATATTTACGAATCAGATACATCGTGTCATTACCAGTCGTTTTGAACTTGATCTTACAGGTCATAAATATTAATGTATCTCATTCTCATTTGATGTTTGGGTTTGGATACATGTCACCACAACGGGTTGATGGGCTATACAGAGCCAACTTTCACTGGCTGAGAGCTTGGCTCGTAGGGCGGGTAGGTTGTTCCCAGCAAGCGGCGGATCTGGCGCAGGATACATTTGTCCGCCTATTACAATCCCAACAGCAGGACCTCAGCATTCAAGAGCCCCGTGCTTATCTTCGAACCATCGCCCATGGTCTGATGACAGATTATTTTCGCAGACGCTCGCTGGAGCAGGCTTATCAGGAGGCACTGGCAAATCATCCTGAACATCTGGAGATTTCGGAGGAACAACGTTATCAGTTGCTGGAAGCACTGGACCGCATTGATGCCGTTTTAAGCACACTGCCGCAAAGGATGAAAACCATCTTCCTGATGTCACAACTTGAAGGCGTACCATACAGGCAGATCGCGACTGAACTTGCTGTCTCCGAACGTACAATAAAGCGGGATATGCAGCAGGCGTTGGTTTTGTGTATGCAGCAGATGATATGAGCCAATCATCGTCACCCTCGCATCAGGCACTCAATGAAGCCGCAAACTGGATGATCGCATATCAGGATGGTGAGATCGGTTCTGAGCAGCAACAGGCCTTTGAGCGCTGGCTGGAGCAATCTGAAGAGAATCGTTTTGCCTGGCAGTTGGCAGAGAAACTCTCAGATTCGATGCAGTCCCTGCCATCAGGCCTGAGCCAGCATGTATTAAGCAGGAAAGCCTCAGGACGCCGTACTTTGCTTAAGTCTTTGATGGCACTTGTTGTCATGCCCGCCGGTGGCTGGTGGCTATACTCAAACGTGGCATCAGGGCCTCAAGTCAATAATTACAAGACCGCCACGGGAGAAAGACAAACATTCACACTGGAAGACGGCAGCCGCATCACACTCAATACCGGCTCCAGCGTAGAGATTAGTTACACAGCCACATCACGCCGGGTCAGGCTGGATCTGGGTGAAATATTGATCACCACGGCAAAAGATCCCCTGCAACGGGACTTTTCTGTGGAAACGCCCCAGGGAGAGATCCGGGCGCTGGGGACACAATTTGCTGTACGTAGCCTGGATAGCCAGAAAACCTGGGTTAGTGTGCTGACACATGCTGTTATGGTTCAGCCCTCACTGGCTGCTCATGGTCGGCGTGTTGAGGCCGGTCAGCAACTGGTCTTTAGCGATAGCAATATACTCAACACCGGCGCTAACCAAGCGGCTGATATAGCCTGGACACGAAGCCGCTTGATTGCCGATGATATGCCGCTGGCTGACTTTATAAGAGAACTGGCGCGTTACCGTCCCGGTATGTTGCGCTGTGCACCCGCGGTGGCAGGCCTTACAATCTCGGGTGTTTTCCAGCTCGATGATACCGACGAAGTGCTCGCCACTGTGGCGAAAACGCTGCCTGTTCGGGTATTTTATCGTAGCCGGGATTGGGTGATGGTATTGCCCGCTAAATAAATTTTGGCCCTTTTTGTTCGCTTGTTCGGCTCCTTAGGTGAATCATTTAATCAAGGAGTCAATGTGAAACAAACACCTACCTTTTTTCAGCGTTTTGCCAGGACAACTCTGGCCAGTACCCTGTTAACACTGAGTGCTACAGCCGTTATTCCACCAGCGCTTGCGGATAACAGCAATGTAACGCAAACACAAAGCTATCAAATCCCTGCCGGCCCCCTGGCGCAGTCACTGCAACAATTTGCCTTGAAGGCAGATGTCACCCTGTCGTATACGCCGGAGTTGGTGACTTCGCATCAGGCGACAGCTCTGTCAGGGGATTTTACCACTGCTGAAGCACTGGCGGAGTTGCTAGCGGGTACCGGCCTCAAAGCCATACCATCAGGAGAAGGCTATATATTGAAAAAGGTGGCGGTGCCTGCATCAGGCGCAGTCAGTGATGACGACATCGTACTACCACACATGAATGTCTTGGCCGCCGGTCTGGAGAGTGGTATGGGGCCGGTTCAGGGTTATATCCCGACACGCAGCATTACGGCAGGTAAGGCCGATATCGCCCTGTTGGAGACCCCACAGAGCGTGTCGATAGTCACTGCTGACCAGATAAGGATGCAGAATGCTGAGTCTTTGCAGCAGGCCTTGAAATATAACTCGAGTATTTCTGCCATGGGCACCGATAGCACTACCAGTGACGGTATGATTATCCGCGGTTTTAATGTGACCGGCGCATCGCCGATGTTCCTCAATGGTAGCAAGCTGGCACGTAACACTTTCAGTGGCGTCTCCGAACCTTATGCGATGGAGCGAATTGAGATTCTGAAAGGGCCGGCCTCGGTCTTGTATGGTAATGCCGCACCCGGCGGCATAATTAATATGGTCAGTAAACTGCCCCTGACCGAAAGCCAGGGAGAGCTGAAGATACAAGGAGGCAGCTTTGACCGCAGGCAGGTGGCAGGGGATATTACCGGCTCGATGACCGAGGATGGCAGACTGTCTTACCGACTGACCGGCCTGCTCAGGCGCAGTGACACCATGACTGATTACACTCCTGATGACCGTGATTTTCTTCAAGGCTCAATTCGCTGGCAGCCCACCGATGTGACCAGTCTGACTTTGCTTGCCAACTACCAGAGTAATGACACGGGGTATGTCTATGGTCTGCCGGCCGAGGGTACAGTGCAGGATAATATCAATGGCCAAATTGATCGCGATCGTTTTGTAGGAGAACCCGGCTTTAATCAATTCGAAGTCAGCAATCACAGCCTGGGTTATCTATTCAGTCATGATTTCAGTGATCAGGTGACTTTTCGTCAGAACCTGTTGTTGTTTGATGGAGAGACGGACTCTGCCGATATATGGATTGGCAGCCTGGGGACAGGTCAACGACAGATTTCGCGCGGGGCTTATGTTAGGGATGATGAAAGTGCTTCATGGAGTCTGGATAACCAGTTGGAAATCAAATGGGAGCTTGGCGCCAGCGAGCACACATCACTAGTTGGTGTCGACTACAGTGAAGAAGTGTTCGAACGCGCCCAAGTCAATGGCACGGTGGCAGCGCTGGATCTATACGATCCCGTGTATGGCTCGGTTGTAGCGCTGGCCAGCACGCCGGATAGACACTGGAAGGAGGAGACTAAACAGCTTGGAATATACGCTCAGGAGCATATTAAATTCAATAATAATTGGGTTGTCATGCTGGGCGGTCGTTACGACAAGGTAAAAGTTTATGATGACGACAAATTGACTGGCACCAGTGAAACGACCTATGACGATGATGCATTGACCGGCCGTGCCGGGCTGGTTTACCTGTTTGATAATGGCTTTGCCCCGTATGTCAGTTATGCGGAGTCGTTCCAGCCCACCACCGGTCAGGGCGTTAATGGTAATGCTTTTGATCCTACCGAAGGCGAGCAATATGAACTGGGCTTGCGCTATCAGCCGGAAGGGCAGGATGTGTTGATTTCAGCTTCGGTCTACAAGCTGACGCAAACGAATGTCACCACGGCGGATCTGGATAATCCGGGCTTTTCCGTGCAGGAAGGGGAAGTGGAAAGCAAAGGCTTTGAGCTGGAAGCTAAGGCAGGCTTGACCAAGAATCTCAATCTGATTGCCTCCTACAGCTATATCGATAATGCCGTGACCAAAAGCAATTCTGGTACAGAGGGTAACCGCTACGGTAACGTGCCACGCCATGCGGCGAGTTTGTGGGCCGATTACAAGCTCACCGAGGGAGCACTGAAAGGGCTGGGGCTTGGGGCTGGGGTTCGCTATGCCGGGACAAGTACAAACCTGGCCAATAGTTACGACGTGCCAGCTTATACCGTGGTTGATGCGGTGGTGAATTATCAGCTCAGTCCGAAGTGGGACTTGGCTTTGAATATCAGCAATTTATTTGATGAAGAATACGCCACCTGCAGCTATGCCTGTTTCTATGGCGTTCGACGTTCTGCCTACCTGACAGCCACCTACGGCTGGTAAATAAGACAAATCGCTAGCCGGGAGGATGGATCTGTCCGGTTGGCGGTTTTCTATTGTCAAAGTGCCATGGAAACGATAATGTATCTCATTATCGATTGTATGTAATTGTTTTATTTGATGGCACAGCAGCAGTTCGAAATCTTATACCAAGAGCATCACAGCTGGCTCTGGCACTGGATCAAAAGTCGCCTGGACTGTGATGAGCAGGCTCTGGATCTGACCCAGGAAACCTTTATCAAGTTACTGGTTCAAGGGCGTGCCGGAGACTTGTATGCTCCCAAAGCTTACTTAAGCAGCATTGCCCGTGGCTTGCTGGTGGACTTGTTTCGCCGCCGCAGCGTGGAAAAGGCCTATCTCGACGCTTTGCAGCTACAGCCGGAACAACATGCTATTTCAACCGAGCTACAGCACAGCATCCTCGAAACGCTGATGGAAATCGACCAGATGCTGGACAGCATGAGTGAACGGGGGCGGCAGATCTTTCTGATGGCGCAGCTCAATGGTTTGTCCTATGTCGAAATCAGTCGTCGCCTCGGTATTTCCGTCAACACGGTACGGAAACATTTTATCCGTGCCATGACTCAGTGCCTGCTGTTACTGGATGAATAACGACATGAAGCTGGATGCCGATATCCTGGAAGCCGCCGTTACCTGGTATGTCGATCTTAAATCTGCTGCCGCAGACGACCCGCTGCACGACGCCCATAAACAATGGCTGGAGGCCGACTCCAGGCATGTGTTGGCCTGGCACCGGATTCAGAAACTCCAAAAACGCTTTCGGGGGCTGCCCCGGGACATCGGCCCCGAAACACTGGAGAAAGCTCGCCGTTCACGCCGGGAGATGATCAAAGCCTTGATGGTGGTTGTGACAGTCGGTGGAGCGGGTGCGGCCTGGCAACAAAAAAGTCGGCTGATCAGCCTGGCTGCCGGTTACCGTACTGCTGTGGGGCAGCGCCGTGATATTACCCTGGCCGATGGCAGCCAGCTTCACCTCAATACCGACTCGGCACTGGATGTGCGTTTCAGCCCTGAAAAACGCGAAGTGTTTTTGTATCGCGGTGAAGTGATGGTCAGTACGGCTAATGATCAACATCAGCGGCCTTTTATCGTGACAAGCCCGCATGGTGAGGTGCAGGCACTGGGTACCCGTTTCAGTGTCAGTAGTGACCAGCGCCGCACCCGGGTCAAAGTGTTTGAACATGCAGTGTCATTATCAGCTGCTGATGCGAGTGACAGTCTGTCGCTGCAAGCCGGCAGACAGGCTGATTTCACTGAACAACAATACAGTGCTGCCACTGCGATTCCAGCCAATGCCGATGCCTGGGTACAGGGTTTGCTGATTGTCAGCGACTGGCGACTGGCTGATTTTGTCGATGAACTCAAGCGCTATCACAAAGGCGCGCTGAGTTGTGATGAAAAGGTGGCCGATTACCGGATTTCCGGCGCTTTTCATTTGAACGATACCCGCACTGTACTGGAAAACCTCAGTAGCACCCTGCCGGTAAAAGTGCGTTATCTGACGCGATTCTGGGCCCGGGTGGAAGCCGGCTGAGCTTTAGCTGCTGAAAAAAAGTGCAAACAGGGGTTGTTGATTTTCAATCTCGTTCGGCCTGTTAGATAGAGGCGTTGCAAGTCGACGT
This sequence comes from uncultured Methylophaga sp., assembly GCA_965229455.1. Lineage (GTDB taxonomy): Bacteria > Pseudomonadota > Gammaproteobacteria > Nitrosococcales > Methylophagaceae > Methylophaga. The sequence goes on along the minus strand of OZ245877.1, from coordinate 47,698 downwards.
CAAAATTTTTCAATTAACAGGCAATGCAATGAAACAACGTGTCCAGAAATATCCCTTGAAACTCCTGAGTCGCCGTCTGCTGGTGGCCGGGATTGTCAGCACCAGCCTGCTGAGCGGCGCAGTGCTCAGCACGGCGGCTCATGCCGACACTGCGGTCACTCAGAAGAGCTTTAATATCAATGCCGGTTCGCTGGAGTCGGCCCTGGTACAGTTTTCAGTGCAAAGTGGCATTACTGTGTCGTTTGCGCCGGAGATCGTGCAGGGACTGACCACCCCCCAGTACAAAGGCAACTATGCCCCTGATGCTTTGCTCGATAGTTTGCTCAGTGACAAGGACTTGAGCTCAAAGCAACTGGCAAATGGCAGCTACACCATTGTTAAACAGTCGGCTGCTAATGTTAGTCGCGGGGCGCGTGATATGAACACGGTAGAGCTGGATGAGATGGTCATCACTTCAACCCGCGCTGAGACCCGGCTGGAAGATTCTGCCCAGGTATTGACGGTGATTGACCGTGAGCAGATTGAAAAGCAGATGGAAATGAGCAGTGACACTTCTCAGATCCTTAGCCGACTGCTGCCGGCGTTTTCGCCCAGTCGCCAGAAACTGACCAGCAGTGGTGAAACCTTCCGCGGTCGTTCACCTTTATTCCTGATTGATGGCGTGCCGCAGAGTAATCCGCTGCGTGATGGTCAACGTGATGGCCACACCATAGACATGGCAATGGTCGAGCGCATTGAAGTGATTCACGGCGCCAATGCCATTCACGGTCTTGGTGCCACCGGCGGCATTATCAACTTTATTACCCGACGCCCCAGCAGCGATAGTCTGAAACAGCATGCCAACATCCAGATGAGTTCACCTACCGGCGAGTTCGGTGATGAAACGATGGGTTACCGGGCGGATTACAGCCTGCGTGGCAGTAAAAACGATTTCGAATATACACTGGGTCTAAGCTATGAGCGCCAGGGTGTGTTTCTGGATGCCGATGGCACTGAAATCGGTGTCGATAATGTCCAGGGCGATATTATGAATTCGCAGAGCTATGACGTGTTTGCCAAGCTGGGTTATTGGTTCGATGATAATCAGAACCTGGAGTTCACCCTGAACCGTTACCAGATCAAAGGCGGTAATGATTATGTCAGTGTGGATGGCAACAAGGCGGCGGGCATTCCCACCACTTCACGCAGGGGCACACCGATTGGCGAAGCGCCACGTAACCGGGTGCTGACGACCAGTGTTAAATATCAGCATTACGATCTGGCGGGCATGGAATTTACCGCCCAGGCTTACCGTCAGGAGTTTGAAGCGCTGTATGGAGCGCTGGCTTCCGGCAGCTTTACCGACCCGGTTCTGGCACCGGACAGCATTGATCAAACCCAAATCGAGTCCGATAAAAACGGCGCGAAATTCACCCTGGTCAAGGACGACCTGTTTGATGACAAGCTGAAACTGACCACTGGCCTCGATTTGCTGGAAGACAGCTCATTGCAGCGTCTGGCCATGACTGACCGGGTCTATGTGCCGGAAGTCGTGTATAAAAACTATGCCCCGTTCCTGCAGGCTCAGTTCAAGCCGGTGGATTATCTGGTGTTACATGCCGGTGCCCGCTATGAACATGCTGAGCTGGACATCGACACCTTCCAGACCGTGTTCGGTAAAGGCGGGGTGACAGTGCAGGGGGGCAAGCCGGACTTTAATGAAACCCTGTTTAATGGCGGCGCGGTCGTTTCCCCGACCTCATGGCTCAGTGTCTTTGCCAACTATTCGGAAGGTTTTGGCATGCCCGATGTTGGCCGTGTTTTGCGCGGTATCGGAACCCCCGGACTGAGTGTGGAATCCCTGCTGGATTTGAAGCCGATCCTGACGACCAACAAGGAAATCGGTGTGCGTATTGACTGGGCGCCGGTTGATTTTGAAATCAGCTATTACGAGTCGGATTCGGATCTTGGCTCCCGCCTGGAAGCGAATGCCGATAACACCGAATACTTTATCCGCAGACAAAAAACCGAGATTGAGGGCGTTGAGGCCAGCCTGGGTTTGCAGGCCAATAAGGATCATTATTTGAACCTGGCGTATTCCTACATCCGCGGTCGCTTTGACAGTGATAATGATGGCCGGGTCGATGCCGATTTGAATGGCTCCAATATTCCGCCCAACCGCCTGCTGGCGAGCTGGAGCGCGGACTGGACACCCAAGCTGAGCTCTTTTATTCAGGCCAGTTATAACTTTGACCGCAGCTTTAATGATGCCGATGATGAGGACTTCAATGGTTATGCCTTGATCGATGCATCGCTGGGCTATGAACTGGGTAAAGGTACAGTCAATCTTGCCGTCAGTAACCTGCTGAATAAAGATTATTTCAGCTATTCCTCGCAGACCAATTACGGCTCAGACACCCGTAATTTCAAGGGACGCGGTCGGGTTATAACACTCGGCTACGCACTCGATTTTTAGGACGTTAAGCTTAGTCTCAAACCTTGATAATACAGCGGCCCTGGGCCGCTGTTTTTTTACATCAGAGCATAATTTAATAATCTATTTTGATGGATTCCGCCAATTGACTGGGCGTTAATAAAACAGATGGGTATAATGCGTCTTATTCACATTTGGTCACTCAGGCCCTGTTGTTCGGAATAAGGCTTTACCATGATTTCGCAGACTGCTTTGCAGAACACAAACCGCATTATCGCCGCCTTTCTTGGCGGCTACGCTTTCACCTGGGGCCTGTCGGCGCTCGCTATCACGACGATGGTGACCCTGGGCATTGATTACCACGAGGCAGAAACCGGCATGACGCTGGTTGCCTTCCTGATTTTTCTGGCGCTTTTCCTGTGGGCATTTGCCGCTGCCAGCATGCTTCGGGTGTGGCTGGTGCTGGCTGGTGGTGCTGCGGTGATGATGTCGATTGCCATAATGCTGCAAAACAGCCTGGTCAGTTAGGAGCGCGACGATGTTTAATTCTTTACGTATGTCCATGGGTTGGGTCCACACCTGGCTGGGCCTGGTACTCGGTTTTGTGCTGATGATCTGCTTTTTCTTCGGTGCGCTGTCCGTGTTTGATCGGGAAATCGATCGCTGGGCCATTCCCGATACCCGTTTTGAACCACAGCCGATGCCCTCTTTTGATGAGGTGCTGAAACCGGTCTTTGATGAGATGAAGCCGCATCCGACCGATATGGCCGCGACACAGCAACGGGTGATTGGCGACTTGCCCGATCCTGATACCATGCCGCTGAAATCACTCTACGCCTATACCACACACCGTGATCCGGTGTTGCGTATTGGCGGCGAATTCGGCATTCCCAATGAGCCCAAAGATCCCGCAGATGATCATTTACATGTCCATGGCTGGGCCACGGTCAATCCCACCACGGGGGAAACCCTGAGCGATAACGCGCTCAAAATCGGCAGCGAATGGTTTTACCCGATGCATTACAACCTGCATCTGAGGTGGAACATGCTCGGTTACTGGATCGTCGGTGTGGCAGCACTGGTGATGCTGGCAGCGCTGGTGACCGGGGTGATTATTCACCGTAAACTGTTCCGTGAATTCTTCACTTTCCGCCCCTGGAAACACCTATTTCGCAGTAGCCTCGATTTGCATAATGTTACCGGGGTAGTGGCCTTACCCTTCCATTTCTTCTTTGCTTTCACGGCTTTGGTAATTTTTGCGGCCAATATTTATCTGCCTTTGTCGCACACCACCCTAAAACCTTTGCATGAACAGCACGAAAAACTGGAAGCCGAACGCACCGGCTTGCCGCATGAAGAATCCGGTGTGGCCGCACCGCTGGCATCGGTTGATGCGATGGTGGCGGAGGCCAAGCGCCGGTGGGCGGAACGCGATATGCCGGGTGAGGTCGGCTATCTGTTTATGGACCATATCGGTGATGAGAACAGCTATGTCAGCATCTACCGTGCCGGCAGTGACCGTGTCGCGCTGGTGGGTGAAGGCATCCATTTCAAAGCCAGCACCGGCGAGGTCATTCGTGAAGAGCCGCCGCGCAGCGTCGTGGCCTCGATTGATGAGTTTCTGACCGGTCTGCATCTGCAACATTTTGAGCACTGGTTGCTGCGTTGGCTCTATGTGTTTGGTGGTCTGCTCGGTGCGATTTGTATTGCTACCGGGTTTGTGCTCTTTGTCGAAAAACGCAAAGGCAAGCATGCCAAAACGGGCAGCCAGGGCTGCCGTATCGTTGATGCTATGGCTGTGACCACGGTGACCGGTATGGTCATTGCCGCAGTCAGTATGCTGGTGGCCAACCGTATTTTGCCTGCCGAGCTGACGGGTAAAGGTCAGTGGGAACAGACTGTCTTCTGGTGGGCATGGGGGCTGGCCTTCCTGCATGCTGCCTGGCGCAGTTCGCCGGTGGCCAAGGCAAGGCATAACCCGGCCTGGCGGGAACAGTCCATGGTGATAGCACTGTTAAGTCTCAGTGCCGTTGGTTTGAACTGGATTACCACCGGGGACCATCTGATTAAAACCGTGTTTACCGATACTTATTGGGCCGTCGCGGGCGTTGATTTGAGTCTGCTGGCAACAGCGCTGATTGCGCTTTATGCCGCTGCCAAGCTGCGTGCGCCAATCTCGCTACAAAAACAGAAGATGGAAAAATCGTTGAACCGTAACAAGCAGGTGAACGCCTATGACTGAGGCAATATGGTTAATCACTGCCGCGGTAACTGCGCTGTTGAGTATGGGCTGGCTGGCATTGGCTTATGAAACCCATTGGCAGCAGGTGTTTCCTGCCAGCAAAACACTGCCCAACAGCAAGCGCCTGAAAACAACAGGCTGGTTTTTCCTGTTGCTGTCGGCGCTGTGTTGTTTACGCGCTGATCACCCGACGATGGCTGTTCTGGTCTGGGTTATGCTGCTGGCGGTAACCGCGTTCACTGTGGCAATGATTCTAAGTCGTCGCCCTGTGCTGCTTAAAACGATCTGCCCGCCACTGTTTGCAGCGAAAGTCTGATTTTTTTACTAATAAAAAAGGCTGATGAGACGCCCATCAGCCTTTTTGTCACTGAGATGATCAGGCTGGCGCCATGAAACCGGCTTTGACAATCTCACACCAGTCATTCAGACGCTGTTCAGTCATGCCCGGCTGGCAGTCTTCATCCAGCGCCAGACCCACAAAGTGCTGTTTATCCTCGGTCAGTGCCTTGGACTCATCAAATTCATAACCTGTTACCGGCCAGTGGCCGATGATTGTGGCCCCGCGAGCTTTCACTTTGTCATGCAGCATACCCATCGCATCCTGGAACCATTCAGCATAGGCAAACTGATCACCCATACCCAAGAAAGCTACGGTCTTGTCGCTGAAGTCGACCTCGTCAATATCATCCCAGACATCCTGCCAGTCAGTCTGCACTTCACCATAGTCCCAGGTAGGGATAGCGAAGATAATATTATCGAAATATTCCAGTGCATCGAGTCCGACATCTTTCACATCAAACAACTCGACTTCTTCTTCACCGAGAATATCCTGGATTTTAACCGCGGCATCGGAGGTGTTGCCGGTTGTGGAGCCGTAAATTATTGCAATCATCGTCAATCCCCAATTTATAGATCAATAACGCAAATAATAATTATTATCATATAGGAATTCAATAGTTGATTGAGTTTTCTGATGAGTTAACTTTGTATCGGGGGGGGGTATAGGACCACACACTGTCTGTAGAAACAGTGCCGTAAACCCGGTTTGAAGTTGCGCGGGCTAACATCAGAAAGCCGCAGCCAAGGGCGAATGCGGTGATGTCTACAGCAAGCATGGTTGGAGCCTGGTGCATCCATAGACCTGTTGCTGGGAATGTCAGCCCCAGAAGACTTGTCAGTGGAATCAAGAATGTCAGGATGGCACTGAGGTGTAACAGGTCAACCAATGCCCTCGCAGCGCCACGTAGAAACGCCCAGCCAATAGAGGCGAAGAATATGCTGTAGTAGATCCACTGCTCTATCATTAGAAGGTTGTCGATTTGCATACTCAACCACTTGCTGGCCGCCAGCATCAGAGAAATACCACAAACGCTGCCCAGACAAACCCCTACCGTTAGTGCTGCCATAGCACTGACATCCTTGCGCTGGCTGAAAATTTTACCGTCAGGTCGTTGCCTTTTGCGTCGGTTTTCTACCCAAAGCAGGTTACCGCTATAAAACAGCCACGCACCCGCGAGGCCAAGGAAAAAATACATCCAACGCACCGGCTCACCACCATAGGTTGCAAAATGCAGGGCAAAGAAGCTACTTACTGTCGTCATCCCAGCGCCCTGCTTACCCGGCAGGTAGTCTGTAGACTGCACTTCACCTGTATAGGGGTTGATGGCGATAAAACCACCCGGCGCACGTGGAGCAATTGCATTGTCATTGTGTCCCCAGATCCGAACACTAGCCCTGGGCGTTGTAATACCTGCGTACTCAAGCTGGTAGGGTTTGAAGTCTGGCGAGATCGTTGTTGTCGTGTTGAGCAGAACATGAGGTGAGAGCATTTGTGCCGGATCAGTGGATTGATCGGGTTGAGGTCTGGGAGCGCTCGAAAATAACGCATCACGTAACTTACCATCATGAATCACTGCATTCTGTGCGCCATACAGTAGATCGTGATAAGCAAACACAAAGGCGGTCAGCGCCATGATGATATGAAAAGGCAAACTGCTGACACCGACCACATTATGTGCATCAAGCCAGACGCGTTTAGGCTTGCGGCCGAGCCGAAATGCAAAAAGCTCTTTCACCAGGATGGGTAACAGGATCACCAGACCTGATACCAGTGCGAGTGTATATAAACCAGCAAAGACTCCCATAATCCAACGATTGGCATCACTGTCGACGGGCAGACCGACAACGCGGTGAAGGGTGTCGATAAATTGCGCCACGGGAGCTGGGAAAATTTCTTGTGTAACGACCTCTTCATCGTTATTGATTCGGGCAGTGAAATGGCGCTGACCAGAAGTATCATGCTCACCGGCTTTTTCATCTTCTTTTATCCAGGTGAATTGATGTGTCCCATGTTCTGCTGGATCCAGATTGAGCCGTATGCTTTTACCCGCCTCCGGTGCCAGCTTGACGATGGTGGCAATAAATGCTGGTACTTCATCCATCTCAAGCTGAGTGGCACTGACAGTGGGAGGTGTGGCCCATTGACTGATTGGTTCCTTGAATATGGTCAGCGCACCGGCATAAAAGGCGATGAAGAGTGCCATGCCACTGATAATACCGGTCCAGGTATGTAGGGACTTGTAAGTCTTAATGATGTTTGCGTTAACTTTCATTGCATGGCCTATGAAAGAGATTTAATCAGGAAAAAGAGGGCATAGACCATCACATTCAGTAAGGCTAGCCAGCTCCAGGCCCAGAGACCGTTGCGGAAAAGATAAACGGTGCTGAGCAGAGTGAGCCACATCGGTGATAATAACCACATGACCAACTGTGCGCTGGCACTTCTGTTCATCTCAGATACTATCAGCAGGAATACGCCGCTGAGTCCCAGTGCAGCAGTGAATCCGAGAATCAGCCCGGCAACTGTCTTGGATAACCAGTCATTGTGCAACGTTTGTTGTTTAGCCATTGTTGCGGTTCCTAAGTGATTTAGCAGCGCCAAGGTATGGAAACAGCACCAGTAGAAGCATCACCCAGATCAGCACGAGAAAAACAGCCGCAACCGCCTGCATTTCGTCAAGCAAGACAATCAGGCTGAGCCCAACCAGGCTAAGCCCCATCCACTGTAACGGCCTGGCAGGCAGCTGATGTGACAACCAGAGCTGATGTCGAGATCCCAGATAAATCAACACACTGCCGCCCATTGACAACAACAGTGCAAGGTAAAAATAAACAGACATGATTTATTTCCATAGATATAAAGCAGTCGACCTAAGCCGACTGCTCACTTCAGATACATCACCAGTCTTACAGGAAGGTGTAGGTTGCCGAGATACCAACATGGCGAGGTTCTACAAAATCGGCATAAGGCAGCGGAGTACGTGGTGGATTGGCCGGTTCTCGTAGACGGCGGGCGCGCTTGTCCGTAACGTTATTCACAAAAGCGGCGAGCTCCAGATCACCGACCCGGTAGCTGGCACGCAGGTTGATCAGTGAGAAGCCACCGACTTCACGTTCTTCGGTGTTTTCCACATCGCCATAGTAGCCACCGGTGTATTGGATATTGCCGCCCAGATTGAAGTTGTCATTGACGTAGTAAGTCGCTGCCAGATTAGCTGTGGTTTCGGGCGCCGAATTCAGCTCGTTGCCGTCCACACCAGTATAGTTGATACCACCTTCCTTGACCTCGGTATGCAGTAGACCGAGGCCAAGCCGCAACTCCAGATCATCTGTTACCCAGGCGGTGCCCTCGATTTCTGCACCGTAAGTTTCTACTTTGTCGACATTGACGATACGACGTAGAGAGTTCTGCCCCTGATAGCCGTCAAAGTCATTAAAGAAGAGATTGGCGCGAAGCAAATAACGACCATCATCAAATTCACTGCGGCTGAAGAGTTCGTATGTGTTGACCTCCTCTTCATCATAGTAGTAATAGTCATCTGTGGTATCCAGGGCACCACCAGCGGAGTTATAGCCTTTACGGGCGCTGACGCCGATCAGGGTATTGTCGGTGAGGTCATACTGCAGTGCCAGCTTAGGCAATAAGATGGTGTTGTCCTCTGTCAGCCTGTAAGGTGTTCCCGTATAAACAAAATCACGTTCCTGCGACTCATTCTGGTAACGCAAACCACCAGTGAGAACCAGCCTGTCTGTCAGACCAAAGTTGATCTCTCCATAGAGCGCTTTGGAGTCGGACTCATCTTCGCCACCATAGACGTAGGCACCTGTACTGGCAATGTCCTGTTCACGCTCAAAATAATCAAAACCGACAAAACCGTTCAGTGCATGATTGCCCTCACCAAAGTTGATTTTTACATCAAAAGTTTTATTACGATCTTCAAATAACAGGAACTGAGTTTGAGCCGGATTCGCCTGATAGCTTTTAAATCCAAACTCGTAATCCATCACCGCTAACAGCACATCAAATGAAGTTGAATCGTTTAACTGATAATGCATATCAATGCTGGTGGTGTCGGTTTCAGTGTCCATGTCACGAAAGAAGGTTTTGTAGTAACCATCGGTGCTGGTGTCTTCAAAATAACGTCGTCCGGCGTCACCTTCTTCGTTGTATTTGGCATGAGTAAACATCAGTTCCAGATCATCGGTGGGTAACCAAAGGAACTTGAGGCGGCCCTGTTCGGTATCAAGCTCATTGAGATCGATATCGGTCGGGTTGGTGTCATAGGCTTCATTACTGGTAATGGTCTGGCCGTCGATGACTTGACCGGAGAAACGAAAAGCGAGCGTGTTGTCAATAATCGGGCCTGATAATGCAACGGCCTTGTCGATATATTGGTCCTTGTTACGATAACCGAGTCGGAGTTTGCCTTCCCAGTCAAAGGTTGGGTCAGCCGTCTGGATGTACATGGCGCCGGCAATACTGTTCCGACCATTATTGGTGGACTGCGGACCACGGTAAACTTCTATCTGTTCAATGTCCCACAGTCCTGAGTCACCGGTAAAGTCTGCAACAAAAGGTTGAGCCACCCCATCAACCAGGGTGATGAAACGGGCATTGGCGCCACCACTGATAGAGTTAAAACCTCCAGCGCCACCATTACCGGTGATACCACGGACGTTGGGAACCACCCCGGTTTGTACCACCACGTTAGGCACGACAGAGATCACGTCCCGAAGATTCTGATACTGCGTTGATTTCAGCGCTTCGTTCTCAATGACGGTGACCGAAGAGGTGGTGTTTTTGAGGGTTCTGTCCTGTTTTTCACCACTGACAACAATGTCATTCAGAATGATAGGTTGCGGTTGGTTAGTGTCTGAGGCCAGAGTGGTTTCATCTGCCGTAGCCATGGAGCTCAGGCAGGCAGAAATGGCGGCTGCCAAAAATATTTTTTTCATATAAATCTATCCTCGTTTCATCTCTGATACTGGCAATGACAGAGGTTCCAGCCACTGTCCGATGACAAATCATTGCGCAGGTCTTTACTTGCAAATGCAAATCGTTATCATTATATGTCGTGAGCCAGATACATTCGTTACAAACTGTTATTGAGAATCGTCAATTTGTTATTCAATACCGGCGTGATGTATGAAAAGGGGAACTTTTGCCTTCGGGCGATCCTGCAAAACCATGCTGAGGGGAGTCGGTGTTCGATTCCTTATGGCAATCAAAGAGGGTGAGTGAGGTGGAGATCAACAGAACAGAAAAACCCATTAAATCTTCGGATCTGAGGCATTGGTTCAGCCGTTATTCAGCGGTCTCAAATCAGACCCACGATGATGTGGTATTGGAAGGTGTTTTTCATCACAACCTCAATTGTGATGGCCTGGCCGTACATGGTGGCAAACTAGTGGAAATGCAGGACTTCACTTCCTTTGTAGAACTGCCCGCGGCGCTTAGCTTTAATATTGTATTTGAAGGGCAAGTGGACTTTTCAATCGGCCAGCGGAATCATCAACTGGGTAACAACCCTGATGTGCCGGTGGAATGCTCGGTGATTATTATCAATCAGCCTGAAGTGCTGATTCGTCATTTTCGAAAAGGTATGCGTGTTTGCAAAGTAAACTTGTTTGCTGAACGCCACTGGCTGGAAAAGCGGGCCAATATCCCTTCTGAAAAACAGCGCCTTGCCAGGCTGTTTGCACAGCATGCAGCATTCCATTATTGGCAGCCTTCAGAGCAGATTATTGACTTGGCTCGCCGCTTGATGGCCATTAACGAAGAAGCATCCCTCCGTGAACGGCTGAGAGCTGAATCGATCAGCATCGACCTGTTGGCTTGCTGCATGCAGGAGTTGGAAGCGAAACCGGCATTTTCAACGCCCACGACAAAGTCACGCATAGCTGAGTCCGCAAGCCATAAAAAGTTGAAGCAGAAGATTGATGACATGTTACTTCAACCGCTATCTCTGAATGAGATGGCCGGCTCTATGGGCCTGAGCATCAGCACCCTGCAACGTAAATTTAAATCAGCTTATGGGGTAACAGTGAACAGTTACTGTCGTCAAAAACGCTTGGATATGGCTAAAAAAGCATTGATTATGGAAGGGAAAAGCATCGGAGAAGCGGCTTATCTTGCCGGTTACAATCATCCGTCAAATTTCATCGCAGCCTTCAAGAAGCGGTTTAGTATCACGCCATCAGAGTTTATTAATATGAGCCGTTCGCCTTAACTTGGATCAACGCCACGTTTCGATCGCGCTTTTTGTATCGCTGCCCGAACTTGTTCCGGTGCAGTACCACCGAGATGGTTCCTGGCCGCAACTGATCCTTCCAGCGTCAGCACATCAAAAACGTCAGCTTCAATCTGACTGGAGAACTGTTGTAGTTCTTCCAGGCTCATCGCCGACAGATCTTTTTTATGTTTGAGGCCATAAGCCACAGACAGGCCAACCACTTCATGAGCATCACGGAAGGGCGTGCCTTTTCTTACCAGGTAATCAGCGAGATCGGTGGCGGTGGCATAACCGCGCAGTGCGGATTCGCGCATATTGTCGGCCTTAACACTGATCGCGGTCATCATATCGGCATAGACTCTCAGGGAGCCCAGCAGCGTGTCGATGGTATCAAACAGCGGTTCTTTGTCTTCCTGATTATCTTTGTTGTAGGCCAGTGGCTGGTTTTTCATCAGCGTCAGCAGGTTAAACATATTGCCGTAAACGCGGCTGGTCTTACCGCGAATCAGTTCAGGGACATCAGGATTTTTCTTCTGCGGCATGATGGAGGAACCGGTGCAGAAGGCATCGCCCAGATCGACATAATCAAACTGGGCCGAGGACCAGATAATCAGTTCTTCTGAAAAGCGCGACAAATGCATCATCAGGATTGAGGCAAAGCTGTTGAACTCAATGGCGAAATCACGATCACTGACGGCATCCAGCGAGTTCTGGCAGATACGATCAAAGCCAAGCAGGTTCGCAGTCATTAAGCGATCAATCGGGAAAGTGGTTCCGGCCAGGGCGGCCGCGCCCAGTGGCATGGTATTAACCCGTTTTTCGCAATCATCCAGACGCTCGGCGTCACGCACCAGCATTTCATACCAGGCCAGCATATGGTGACCGAAAGTCACCGGCTGCGCAGTCTGCAGGTGCGTAAAGCCGGGCATGATGGTCTCAGCCTCGCGCTCGGCGACATCGAGCAGCGCGTCCTGTAACCGGTTAAGTTCAGCGCGAATCGGTTCGATCATATCGCGAAGATAAAGCCGCACGTCGGTCGCGACCTGATCATTGCGTGAGCGGCCGGTGTGCAGTTTCTTGCCGACTTCGCCAATCAGCGCAATCAGTCGCGCTTCGATGTTCATGTGCACATCTTCCTGTGCTACCGACCATTCGAACTCGCCGTTTTCGATTTCCTGTTCGATCTGCTGCAGGCCTTGGGTGATCTGGTCCCGTTCTTCTGCGGTCAGAACGCCGACCTCACTGAGCATGGTGGCATGAGCGATGGAGCCACGAATATCCTGACGGAACAGGCGCTGGTCAAAACTGACCGAGGCAGTAAATTCCTCAACGAATTTATCGGTGGGCTGGGTCAGGCGTGCGGAAGAGAGTTTCTTGTTGGCAGTGCTCATGATAAATCTTGATCGTGTTTGGGAAACAAGGAGACATTATAACGTGCTTATTGGGGCGGGATGGTGTCAAAGTGCTAGAATCAACGGTGATTTTGTGTCTATCAAAGTGTAAAAGACGAGATTAATGACGAAAAAAACCGTAAGAATTGCCACTCGGAACAGTCCGCTCGCCATGTGGCAGGCAGAGCATGTCAAAAGTCGCCTGCTGGAGTTGCATGACCATATTGAGGTCGAATTGGTGGCGATGAAAACCCGAGGTGACGTACTGCTTGATACCCCCCTGGCCAAGGTCGGTGGTAAAGGCCTGTTCGTCAAAGAACTGGAGCAGGGCATGCTGGAAGGGCGTGCCGATATTGCTGTGCACTCCATGAAAGATGTTCCGGTCGAGTTTCCTGACGGCCTGCATCTACCGGTCATATGCCAGCGTGAAGAACCGCATGATGCGTTTGTGTCCAACCACTACGACAGTATTGATGATCTGCCTCAGGGGGCCCGACTGGGGACATCCAGCCTGCGCCGCGAATGTCAGGCTCGGACCCGTCGTCCCGATTTGGAAGTCTTACCGTTGCGGGGTAACGTCAACACCCGCCTGCGAAAGCTGGATGAAGGTCAGTTTGATGCAATTATTCTGGCGATGGCTGGTTTGCAACGACTGGGTTTCCATGACCGCATTCGTAACGCGATGACCCCGGAACAGAGTTTGCCCGCGATCGGACAAGGCGCGCTGGGTATTGAGACGCGTATTGAGGATGAAGAAATGAATGCCCTCATTGCGCCGCTGCATGACAGGCTGACCGCAATTACAGTGACGGCCGAACGCGCGCTCAATCGCCGGCTTGCGGGCGGGTGTCAGGTGCCGATTGCAGGGTATGCAATGCTGGAGGGTGACGAAGTCTGGCTGCGTGGCCTGGTTGGCAGACCCGACGGTACTCATACGCTTTATGCTGAAAAACGCGGTCCTGCCGCCGATGCCGATGCGATTGGTGTGGCCGTCGCAGAAATGCTGCTGGCGCAGGGCGCAGACAAAATCCTCAGCGACGTTTATGGTGACTGACAAACCGCTGGCCGGCCAGAGAATTCTGGTGACCCGGCCCCAGGCACAAGCTGATAACCTGATTGACCTGATTCAACAAGCCGGTGGCGAGGCGATTCGTTTTCCCGTTATCAGCATTCTCCCGGTGCCTCGAGCGCGTTGGGGCCCATTGCACCTGGAGCAGACCGACTGGTTAATTTTCGTCAGTCGAAATGCGGTGAAAAGCTTTATTCAAGGCTGGCAGCAGGATTTACCGCCCCAACTGCGGCTCGCTGCGGTCGGGGATGGCACTGCCAGTGCGATGCGTGAAGCCGGTTTGACGGTCGATTGTCAGCCCGCGATATCCAACGGTAGTGAAGGTCTGCTACAGATGTCTGCAATGCAGAATATACAAGGCAAACAGGTGTTGATTGTCAGAGGCGTTGGCGGTCGGGAACGGCTTGCTGATACTCTGACTGACAGAGGTGCTAGTATTACTTATGTAGAAGTTTATTGTAGAACAATGACGGAACATGGTCGGCAAGCCTGCATTGCTGCGATGTACGCAGATAAATTGATAAGCACCAGCGTGGCCGGACTGGATAACCTGTGTCGGATTCTGGCTGAGTTTCGCGCCGAGTTGTTCTGTAAGCCGCTGCTGGTGGTCAGCGAACGAATCAGGGACCATGCCCGTTCACTCGGTTTCAGATGGGTCGAAGTCAGTGCCGATGCCAGTGATACGGCGGTGTTAAATACATTGATTGAAATGGATAAACAGCATGGCAAACAATGAAAATAAGCAGCAAATCGACGATAACGTTCAGGATGCGACGCTCGCCGCAGATGAAAAAGCGGTGACCCAAAGCCATAAGCCTGTCTGGATTGCACTGATCATTCTCTTTCTACTGATGCTCGCCGGGGGCGGCTGGCTATATCAGCAGATAAACCGCGATCAGCAACAGCAGGCCGAGCGCTTCAGCAGTTTCAATGATGCGCTGACCACCGTGCAGTCGGCCACTAGTGAACAGCAGCGTGAGCTCATCGCACTGAACGAACAGCTTCAGGCTCAGTCCGACAAGCTGGATGAATTTATTTCCCGCGAGACACTGACCAGCGAAGAGCTCAAAAGAACCTGGGCTCTGCAGGAAATTGAATACCTGCTTAATGTCGCCAATCAGCGGGCGCTGCTGGCACATGATGTTGACGGTGCAATTCGTGCGCTGGAGATGGCGGATAAACAGATTCAGGCGATGTCAGATTATCGCTTACACCCTTTGCGGGCACTGATCGCTGAAGAGGTGATGGATCTCGAAGCGCTTGCCGATATTGATGCTGCTGGCATTGCCATCAAGTTACAGACAGCAGCCAATCATGTGCAGACCCTGCGCGTGAAAAAAGGCCCGGAAGTGGAATTTGATGAGTCTCAGAGCATGCCATCTGCTACAGAGTCGGACGCGGGCTGGAAACAGGCGCTCGATGATATCTGGCAGCAAATGCGTTCACTGGTTGTGATTCGTCATGATCAAACCGGCGAGACAGCGGTGCTGGTGCCGGAGCAACGTTATTTTCTGTATCAGAATCTGCGCTTGCAGCTGGAGAGCGCCCGACTGGCCCTGCTGAATGCCGATAACGACAATTATCAGCATAGTCTGCAGACGGCCATTGACTGGTTGCAGCAATACTTTACCGGTGAACAGCGCGATGCCCTGCTCAATACTCTCAAGAAGCTGCAGGATGCACAGATTAATATCAGTATTCCGGCTATTTCCGGTTCCCTGAATTGGCTTGAGGAGTATCAGCAATGAAAATCCTGCTCGTCGTTGCCCTCGCGCTTGCCTTTGGTGCCGCCGTGATCTGGGCGGCGGATTTCGAGCCGGGGTTTGTGCTGCTGCAATATGGCAGTTGGAGTCTGGAAACCTCGCTGGTGGTGTTTTCTGCCGTTTTTATCCTGTTGCTGGTGGCGGGTTATTTGTTGCTGCGTAGCCTGGTGTTGGTTAAACAATCCCCCGGTAAACTCGCTAATTGGAAGGAAACCCAGCGCCATAAACGGGCTAACCGCGCTTTGACCCGGGGTCTGATTACGCTGGAAGAAGGCCGCTGGAGCGAAGCGGAACGTATATTGATACGCCATGCCAGCAATAGCGAGACACCGCTATTGCACTATCTGGCCGGTGCCCGGGCCGCGCAGAAACAGAATGCCGCGGATCGTCGAGATACCTACCTGCGACTGGCGCATGAAACCACAGAAGGCGCGGATATCGCCGTGGGTGTGGTGCAGGCCGAGCTGCAGATTTCAGCCGGTCAGAAAGAGCAGGCACTGGCCACCCTGCAGCATCTGCGGGAAATGGCACCCAAGCATCCCTATGTGCTTCAGCTGCTACAGTCGCTGTATCAGGATATGGATCAGTGGCAGGACGTTCAGTCTGTATTGCCTGACCTTCGCAAGCGTCACGTGCTGGAAAACAATGAAATGCAGGCGCTTAGCCTCGATGCGGCTGTGGGTCAGATGGAAGCGGCGCTGGAACGTGAGGAATGGCGCAAGATGGAATCGGTCTGGGAGAAATCGCCGGTGCGCCAGCGTCAGTCCGAAGCGCTACTCGAACCCTACGTCGAGGGCCTGATCAGGCAAGGAGAAGTCGAGCAAGCTATCAATCTGATTGAGCAATATTTGCGTAAAGCGTGGAGTGATGCGCTGGTCTATCAGTATGGTCGGCTTCAGCAGGGTGATTTGCTTAAACGTCTGGCGCTCGCGGAAAAATGGCTCAAGCACCACCGTGATAATCCCTGGTTGTTGTTAACGCTTGGCCGTCTGGCTAAAGCTAACTCTCTATGGACCAAAGCGGAAGAATACCTGCGTCAGAGTCTGACTCATGGTCCTCGTGGTGAAACCTATCAAGTACTCGCTGAAGTGCTGACGGAGCAGGGTAAACCGCAGGCTGCCGCAGAGACATACAAAACCGGACTTGATCTGATGCTGGATCAAACTGCCACCCGCATCAAGTAGGAGATAAAACCAGTGCAAGAGGCGGGCGGACATTACCTGATTGATATTCTGGCGCTGTTGCTGGCGACAGTCGTTATTATCCCCATATTCCACAAGATTCGGCTTGGTGCCATTCTGGGCTATTTGACTGCCGGTGTTGTACTGGGACCTTGGGGTTTTGGCGTGATCACTGAAGTAGAGGATATCCGCCATTTAGCTGAATTTGGTGTTATCTTTCTGCTTTTCCTGCTGGGTATTGAACTCAAGCCCGATAAGCTGTGGCAGATGCGCAAAATGGTGATCGGGCTTGGCCTGGGTCAGGTTTTGATCACAGCCGGATTGATATACGGAATCGCCATCTGGCTGGGTGTTTCCAATCAGAGCGCGATCATCGTCGGTTTCGGTCTGGCGCTCTCTTCCACGGCGTTCTGTCTTAAGCTGCTGTCTGAGCGTGGCGGTATTTCTACCGTTATGGGACGGATGTCGTTTTCAGTGCTACTGCTGCAGGATATCGCTGTGGTGCCATTATTGGCGCTGGTGTCGTATTTTGCTGCCGGCGGTAATGCCGAGGTGATGGAACCCAGCCTGAAACCGCTGTATGCGGTACTGGTAATTATCGCGTTGCTGTTTGCCGGACGTTATCTGCTCAATCCGATTCTGGAGCGGATTGTTGCCAGTCAGGATCCGGAAGTGTTTATTGCAGTCGCCGTGCTGCTGGTGCTTGGTGTCGCCTGGATTATGGAAGCGGTCGGCTTTTCCATGGCGCTGGGTGCCTTCCTGGCGGGGGTGATGCTGGCGGAATCCCACTATCGGCACCAGATTGAGGCCGATATTCTGCCTTTCCGTGGCATTTTGCTGGGGCTGTTCTTTATGACGGTCGGTATGGGTATCGATTTCAGTCTGTTATGGGACCAACTGGCTAACATTATTGCGATGACCATCGGGCTGATGGTACTGAAAGCGGCGGTGGTCTACATGCTGGCCCGCATTTCCGGTGCCCGTCACGATATTTCTCTGCAGACCGGGACTTTGTTGTCGCAAAGTGGTGAATTCGGTTTTGTGCTGTTCGGCTTTGCCGCCGCTTCAGGCGTGCTGGAAAAGGCAATTGGCGATATTCTCACGCTGGTGATTGCATTGACAATGGTGTTAACACCCTTTGTCGTCAAGCTGACAAACAGCCTGCTAATTCGCTTTTACACACCGGCACCGACTGAAGAGGAAGACTATGCTGAGTTCGTCGAGGCCAGTGAGGAACATGTGATTCTGGCCGGTTTCGGCCGAGTCGGCGCGCGCGTGGGCACCTTGCTGGGTGCGGCTGGCGTACCTTATATCGCGCTTGATATGAAACAGCATCGGGTCAAAGAGGCTCGTTCCCAGGGATTCCCGGTGTTCTTCGGTGATGCCAGTAAAGTCAAAGTGCTTCAGGCAGCAGGTGCCGACCATGCCAAGATGATTGTAGTGACGCTGGATGATCCGGGGCAGGTTGATAGATTGGTATCACAGGTGCGTCAGTTCTATCCTGATATGCCGATTCATGCCCGTGCCCGGGATCGTCGCCATTGCGCTGATTTGATCACTTTGGGCGCCAGCACCACGGTATCGGAAACACTTGAAACCAGTCTGCGGTTGACTGAAGAAGTCTTGCTCGGCAGTGGCGTTGAACAGGAAAAAGCCTCCCACGTCATTAATGAGTTCCGTGATGATTACTATTCCAACGTGGTGCAGAAAGTCACCGAGAACAAAGTAGTATTGGGTGAGTTGAAACACTGATGACATAGTCATTAGTGACAGTAAGTTTATTAAAAAGCCCCTGAAAAGGGGCTTTTTTTAATGGCTACAGCTAATTTCTAGTCCCACAGAATTCACTGTCACATCGCTGTTCCCAGCAATTAATCAGCCCGCCGACGGAGCATTGATAGGTGTCAGCCTGCTCGCTTTTCTTGCAGTTGGTTTCACCCCATGTAATGTCAGCTTTATAGCTGCTGTTGCAGAACTTGGCAGCCTTGTTCCTGAGGTTGGTTTTAGCCAGGTCCACAGCCGTATCGTAAGGGTGGTAGACTTCGGTACTGCCGTACATCTCGTAGTCACGGCCACTGCCTACCATTTGGTTGGGCTTCTCCTCAGCTTGGCTATCTTTGTTATCCGACTGAGGTTCTGTCGTGGTCATGTTAGGCGTATAACTCTCAGCCTGTACTTCACCCGTATCGGGCGCCTCAGGGGCTTGTTGCTGTTGCGTGTGGCGCTCAGCGTCAGCCATTTTTCGCTTGGCAGCACGTTGTTGGTCTTGCAATTGTTGTACTTGACGGTTGACCTCATCCATTTCGCGCTGTCTTTGCGCACTGGCGATATCGACCATCCGCTGGTTATCGACTAAGGCCTGATTGAGCGTGTCTTCATGCATCTGGTCTATCATATTGGCGGTGTTTTGAAGCTGTTGATTTGCCCAGGCTTCATTTTGTGCTTGTGCTCGCGCCACTTTGGCATTGAGGCGTTTCTGGTCGTACAAGCGATCCAGCAAGTCAATCTCCGCTTGCATGTCTTCCTGGGCATCCTCCATCATCTCTTCAGGCGATGCGACTTTTCTGAAGTCCCTGGAATCGCCAACCAGGTTACTGCGAAGTGCTTTCTCTTTGCTGTCGAGCTCAGGGTATGCAGCAATATAGGTTTTGAGATCATAAGTATTTAAGGCTTCGCCTTTACAATCGAGATAGGCAGTGACTTTTGCAATAGATTCATCTATCAAGCGTCGATCCCAGCGAGGTGGTTCACAGCCTTGCTTTTTCTCCCAGGCTTCAAAGGTCAGGGGAGAGTGCTCATTACGATGAAAGTCTTTGTATCTTTCCCAAGCCCGATTGTTGGCGTATATGTCTGACTGCAAGGACTGTTTGACTTGAGCATATTGTTTTTGTGCCTTAATGGCAGCATCTCCTGATACGATAGGTATCTCTCCATATTTCTCATACATATTCAAGTTGCCAAGCCCCTGCAGGTGCTTTTCGTCCACAATGAAAATTAAATCCAGCCTGCGCTCATTTACATCTTCGATATATTCAATATCTCTTACTGTGAGCGTTTCAGGCGTCGTTGCCCTGGAGCCATAGCAAACAAGGCAGAAGTGCCAGTCGGTCAACACAACGCCATCTGTTAATGACTCAGGTACTTTGGCGTGAAACCTGCGGTCACCATCCATAATATATTTGCCTTTATGCTTCTTAATGATATCGATAGTGTCCAGGTCACCTCTGCCTTCAGTGTTTGCAATGGCAAATAACATGTAACGATAAAGGCGAGGTTTCTCCCCCTTGAACTGACGGAAAATATACATATTTCTATCTGAAGGAAGCTGCTCGACGTCATGATGCCAGGAGAATTTGTAGGCACGAAATCTTGTATCGTCATTTGTTCCGTAAAAGATGGACTTTTGATCGACCTCCTTCCGCCAATTTTCACCCAGGTATTTACTCATCACTGCCTCCATTTTCTCAGAAGGATTGTTTCTAGTATCAGTTGATCTTATCTGTGTGAATAGATCCCTAGTTACAGTCTGTGCGCAGCCTGATATGGTCATTGCCACAACTAATAAAGTGGCCAAAATGCCTCTACGTTTGAAAAAATTCACATTTATCTCCTGTTATTTAAAATCCATGTCCTGGTTGGCAGTAACGATTTTCCGTGGCCTGATTAGCAGCGTGCAGCATGATAAAACGCCGTGTGTTACTGAGGCCCTTGCTCAAGAAGTGAATGGTTTGCATCATGTAAATCAACGCCACATCCCGGCAGCGCGTCATTGGTGTGTGAGTGAGCCAATTGAGTGGCCGCTGGTGGATTTTCAGTGTGGGGAAAAGACGAAAAAGTGATGGTCGGCTATGCTGAAAAAAGGTATCAGGCTGTTTAAATATATTCAGTATTTCCCGCGACGAGAATTTGCTAGTCAACAGCACGCTTGATGGCTGGTCTTGAATTGAGAAAAGTATGAAAAGTTGTGGTGAGGGCTGTTCAACAGGTGAGAGGCGTGACCATAAACTCAGAATAAAGTTTATGAGGCTATAAGCGATGGAGAGTAACAGCAATTTTCTCGATCCCTGAAAAGCAAAATCTAGGTTTAGTCCTTGAAAAAACCATACATAAAATCAGGTGCAAAGTCACTACAAGCTGCTTTGCAACTGTTCTGAAGTCCGAAAAAATTCCTCGACTTCTGGGGCGTCGAGGCGTTTTTCCTTATAACCTCATCGGCATGACAACATACTGCCGCTCAAACTGTGGATCGGCAGGCGTGACCAATGCACTGCTGGTTTCATCGGTAAACGTGATTTTGACCTTGTCATCGGGCATCGCATTAAGCAGATCCAGCAGGTAGGCGTTATTAAAGGCGATTTCCAGCGGCGTGCCTTTGTAGTCGACGCTGATTTCCTCTTCCGCTGATTCCTGCTCCTGGTTGGTCACGGTCGCCTTGAGTAGATCGGTATCAAGATTGATCCGCACGCTGCGGTGTTTGTCATTGGACAGAATGGCGGCACGTGACAGCGCCTGTTTCAGTTCATCACGATCGGCCAGCACTTCCTTGTCGCCGCCCAGTGGCAGCACCCGTTCGTAGTTGGGGAACTGGCCGTCAATCAGCTTCGAGGTGAAGTGAATATCGGGCAGCTCGACTTTGATTTGCTGATTACTGAAAGCGAGTTTCACTTCATCATCGGTGTCATTGAGCAGACGGCCCAGTTCGATTATGGCTTTACGCGGCACGATCACACTGTTTTTTTCTTCTACCGGATTGGCAGTGGTCAGGCTACCGAGTGCCAAACGGTGACCGTCGGTCGCCACCGCGCGCAGCGTGGTGCTATCGCGTTCCAGCAACAGGCCATTGAGGTAATAGCGCACGTCCTGGCTGGCCATCGCAAAACTGGTTTCATCAATCAGGGCTTTCAGTGCAGTCTGCGGCAGGGCGATTTCATCGACGTAGTTGGCGCCTTCGCTGTCCGGGAAGTCATCGCTGGACAGGGTCGCCAGCGAGAAACGGCTTTTACCGGCTTTGACCAGGGCCTTGTTGTCAGAGGCATTAAAGCTGATGGTGGCATTGCCGGGCAGGGCGCGGACAATGTCGAGCAGCTTGCGCGCGGATACCGTGGTTTTGCCTTCGGCTTCCACCGAGACCGGCAGGGTGGCAATCATTTCCAGTTCCATATCGGTACTGGTCATCGACAGCTGGTTGCCATGCGTCCGTAGCAGCACGTTGGACAAAATAGGCAGGGTCGCACGCCGTTCAACAATACTGCACACCAGCTGCAGTGGCCGGACGAGGGTTTCTTGGCTGACAGTGAATTCCATGATGATTCTCTCAGGGTCCGTGATTGATTAACTCGACAGGGTTCGTAAAAGATTACGGTAATCTTCCTCGACGCGGTTATCTGATTCGCGCAATTCCGCTACCTTGCGCGTCGCGTGCAATACCGTGGTGTGATCACGACCGCCGAAGGCGTCGCCGATTTCCGGCAGACTGTGGCTGGTCAGTTCCTTAGCCAGTGCCATGGCAACCTGGCGTGGACGGGCAATGGAGCGGGTGCGTTTTTTTGACAGCAGATCAGAAACGCGCACTTTGAAATATTCAGCGACCGTTTTCTGAATGCTCTCCAATGTCACCAGTTTCTGATGCAGGGCCAGCAGATCCTTGAGCGCCTCTTGCGCCATATCGATGGATAGCGGCTGGTTGGTAAAGCGCGAGAAAGCGAGGACACGCTGCAAGGCACCTTCCAGATCACGCACGTTGGACTTGATGCGTTTGGCGATAAAGAAAGCCACGTCTTCCGGCAGGGTGATGAGGTTCTGGTGCGCTTTTTTAATCAGAATGGCAACCCGGGTTTCCAGCTCCGGCGGCTCGATAGCGACCGTAAGCCCCCAACCCAGCCGCGATTGCAGACGTTCGTCCAGGTTTTCCACTTCTTTGGGGAAGCGGTCACAGGTCAGGATGATCTGACGCTGGCCTTCCAGCAGACTATTAAAGGTGTAGAAAAACTCTTCCTGCGAGCGCTCTTTTTTGGCAAAAAACTGGATATCGTCGATAAGCAGGGCATCGGCACTGCGGTAGTGGGCCTTGAACTGATCAATGGCGTTGTTGCGCAGTGCCGTGATCATGTCCTGCACAAAACGCTCGGAAGACAGGTAAATGACGCGTGCCTTGGGATTGTTCTGTTTGATTTTGTTACCGACGGCCAGCATCAAGTGGGTTTTACCGAGACCGGTACCGCCATACAGAAATAACGGGTTATAGCCACTGGTGCCGGGGGCTTCGGCAACATGCAATGAGGCAGCGCGGGCAATCTGATTGGACTTACCTTCGACATAATTATCAAAGGTGAACAGCGGATTCATCGGGCTGCCGATAGCGGGCTCGGTTTTAGCCGGCTCTTTGTTTTCGGCTTGCGGTGTGACGATTTCGCTGACCGGCGCGGTGTTGCGGCGCGGTTTGATTTCTTCAGCCGGCACGGTGCCGACTTCAATTGCTACCCGCGCAATCAGGCCCTGACTCAGATTGTGGATCAGGCTATTGATTTGCTGCTCAAGTTGTTCCTGCACCCAGGCTTTAACATAGGGATTAGGCGCGAGTAAGCGCAAACTATCTTCGGTTTCGATGGCCTGCAGAGGCCGGAGCCATGTGTTCAGCTGTTGTGCCGAAAGATCACCTTCGAGATGGGACAGGCATTTTTCCCAAAGGGGTGAGGACACATGAACTCCTTGATTATCAATCGCTTAGTAAAAAATACAGAGGCGCAGACGACCTATGTCTGCTATAGTATAGCGTCCGGCGCAGGACCACTAAAGTTATCTTTCTGCGTTTGGTTTGGCAAGTTAAATCACAGTTATATTAATCAGTGATTCTGGTTTGACTTGATCACCTTCGAAACTTTATAATCCCGTGTCTTTTTGCCTGGCCGGTTTTAGCGCTTATTAAAGCCGCGGGCAGCGAAATAAACACTAGTTCTGGAGTTGGTGAAATGAAACGTACTTTTCAACCTAGCAATCTGAAGCGCAAGCGCACTCACGGTTTCCGTGCCCGCATGAAAACTGTTGGTGGTCGTCGCGTTATCAACGCTCGTCGCGCCAAAGGCCGCGCAAAACTGTCAGTTTAATCCCTCTGACCTCTCCAGGAGGGCATGACTTGGCCTCATTCAGCCGAGCCATGAGAATGAATCGCCCGGGAGACTTTTCTCGGGTATTCCGTCAGGGAAAACGCATCGGAGGGGGCGGACTGACGGTACTAACGGTTGAAAATTCAGTCGGACATCCCCGACTGGGGCTGGCCATAGCTAAGAAACACGTCAAGCTCGCCAGCCACCGCAACCGCTTGAAGCGGATTATTCGCGAGTCATTCCGACAGCACCAATCCGCATTCTCCAACATCGACATTGTGGTGTTGTCACGGCCTGGCGTGGACCAGCGGGACAGCGCACAAATCTGGGCAGCATTGGAGCGACATTGGTTAACAGTGGTGGCGCAATGGCAAAAATCCTGATCAGCTTCGTTCGAGGCTATAAGCTCTTGTTGAGCCCGTTTGTCGGCATGCACTGTCGCTTCCAGCCTACCTGTTCACAGTATATGATTGATGCCATTGAGCGACATGGCGCCCTCCGCGGCGTCTGGCTCGGTTTGCGTCGCTTGTCTCGTTGTCACCCCTGGCATGCGGGTGGTGTGGATCCCGTTCCCGACTTAAAAACAAAGAATCACAATGGATAATCTCAGAACGCTATTTATTTTCGGCCTGCTCATCGTCTCCCTGTTGTTGTGGGAAGCCTGGCAGAATGACTATGTCCGTCCTCAGCAGCAAACAGTCGAACAAGTGGCTGAAACCGCAAACGGTCCATCAACTGACACCGAAGCGGATCTGCCGGATCTGCCTGCACAAACTGCAGACTCAATGCCTGATGTACCCACCACGCCTGAAGCTAAGGCCGTCACAGAGAAGGTTCATGTCAAAACCGATGTGATCGATCTGAAAATCAGCACCCAGGGTGGTGATATTCGTGAACTGGCGCTGCTTGAATATGCGGTCAGCTCCGATCAACCTGACACGCCGGTACAGTTTCTGAATGATACCGCCAGTCATTTCTTTGTGACCCAGTCAGGCCTGCGTGCTGAGGGTGATGCACCGACCCACTATGCGGAATACCGCGCAGAGAATGATGAATACGTTCTGCAGGAAGGCCAGGATGAAATCAAGGTGCCGCTGTACTGGGAAAATGAGGCCGGTCTGCAGGTCATCAAAACCTACACATTCAAACGCGACAGCTACCTGGTTGAAGTCGATTACCAGGTCAACAATCAGTCAGCGGACGGCTTCTCGGCTTATCCCTATGCCCAGCTGAATCGTAACCGCAGTGACGATGGCTCCATGTTCATCTATACCTACACCGGTGCCGTTTTCTCCAGTGAAGGCAATGAATATCAGAAAGTTGATTTTGACGAACTGGAAGAGGCGCCATATAACCGCAGCGTCAACAACGGCTGGGCAGCGATGATTCAGCATTACTTTGTGGGTGCCATCGTACCGCCACAGGAAGCGGAACTGGGTTTCTACGGTCGCTCAATCAACGGTAGTAACTATACTGCCGGTGTGCGCATGCCGGTGATCAGTGCTGAGGCGGGCCAACAGGCGCAGGCTGATTACGCGCTGTACCTCGGTCCGAAAAAGCATGAGCGCCTGGAAAAGGTCGCTGAAAACCTGCCTTTGACCGTCGATTACGGCATCCTGACCATTATTTCTGAACCGCTGTTCTGGGTGATGGAATGGCTGCACAAGCTGACCGGCAACTGGGGCTGGTCGATTGTTTTGCTGACCGTGTTGATCAAACTGGCTTTCTTCAAGTTGTCCGCGGCCAGTTACCGTTCCATGGCCGGTATGCGTAAGCTGACACCGAAACTGGCACAGCTGAAAGAACGCTACGGTGATGACAAGCAGAAATTTAACCAGGCGATGATGGATCTGTATCGCACCGAGAAGATCAACCCGCTGGGAGGCTGCCTGCCTATCCTGGTGCAGATGCCGGTATTCCTGGCTTTCTACTGGGTATTGGTGGAAAGCATCGAGCTGCGTCAGGCTGACTTTATGCTCTGGATTAATGACCTGACGGCCATGGATCCTTACTTCGTCTTGCCAGTCCTGTTCGGCCTGTCAATGTGGTTCCAGCAAAAGCTGAATCCGGCACCGCAGGATCCGGCCCAGGCAATGATGATGAAGATCTTCCCACTGGTCTTCACCGTGTTCTTTGCCTTCTTCCCGGCGGGTCTGGTGCTGTACTGGCTGGTCAATAACCTGCTGTCGATTGCTCAGCAGTGGTATATCACCCGCAAAATGGGGGCACTCTAAGCCGTCATGGAAACGATTGTCGCAGTCGCCACCGCGCCCGGTCGCGGTGGCGTGGGCGTGGTGCGGATTTCAGGCAAACAGGCCGCAGAAATCGTCCGGTCCATCTGCGGCAAACTTCCTCATCCACGCTATGCGCAGTTCACTCATTTCCGGGATAAGTCAGACCAACTGATTGATAGTGGCATCGCGCTGTATTTCCCCGGCCCGGCCTCTTTTACCGGTGAAGATGTGGTGGAGCTCCAGGGACACGGCAGTCCATTGGTCATGGATCAGCTCTGCCAGCGCGCCATCGAACTTGGTGCCCGCATGGCCCGGCCCGGCGAGTTCTCTGAACGCGCGTTCCTCAATAACAAAATGGATCTGGCGCAGGCTGAGGCCGTGGCCGATCTGATTGAAAGCTCTACCGAACAGGCGGCGCGCAGCGCGGTCCGCTCACTCCAGGGCGATTTCTCCAACCGTATCAATGCTTTTCTGGAAGAGCTGACACATCTGCGGATGTATGTCGAAGCCTCGATCGATTTTGCCGATGAGGAAATCGATTTTCTGGCTGAAGCGCAGGTCGATCAGCAATTGCAGGACCTGCTGAAAACCCTCGATGGCATTACCGGCAGTGCCCGTCAGGGTCGTCTGCTGCGTGAAGGCATCAGCGTGGTACTGGCGGGCCAGCCCAATGCCGGTAAATCCAGTCTGCACAATCAGCTGGCCGGACACGATGCTGCCATCGTCACCGATGTGGCCGGTACTACCCGTGATGTACTGCGCGAGCAGATTCATCTGCAGGGTATGCCGCTGCGTATTTCTGATACGGCAGGATTGCATGAGGCCACCACCGATGTGGTCGAGCTGGAAGGCATACGCCGCACCCAGAATGAACTGGCGCAGGCTGATCACATTCTGCTGATTATCGACGACAACCATGGTATGACAAGGCAGGATCGAAAGATTCTGGAAGAGATGCCCGCCGATAAACCATTGACGGTCATCCGTAACAAGATTGACCGTAGCGGTCATCAGGCCAGTGAAACGGTGGAAGATGGCATGCCGACTATTTTCCTGTCGGCCAAAACCGGTGAAGGTATGGAGTTGCTCAGACAACATCTGTTCAAAGCCGTCGGTTTTCACCCGGAAGAAGAGGGTGTGTTTATCGCCCGTCGACGTCATCTTGATGCCCTGTCACGGGCGCGTCAGGCGATTGTAAATGGCTACGACTGTCTGGCCGGCATGGGCGCCGGTGAGCTGCTGGCGGAAGAGCTGCGTCAGGCTCAGAATGCACTGGGCGAAATCACCGGCACTTTTACCACCGAAGACTTGCTGAACCATATCTTTTCCAGCTTCTGCATCGGCAAGTAAGTTTCTTATTCTAGTCAGCCGCCCTGGTTTGACACTGCCTGCCAACTGACATAAGTTCAGTCAGTACTCGCTTTAGGAAAACGCTATGGAAACGCTGTCGCAATGGGTCTCCACCCTGTCTGGCTGGGTCTGGGGACCACCTATGTTGATCCTGCTGGTCGGCACCGGCGTCTATCTCACTTTCATACTCAGAGGCTTGCAGTTCCGGGCCCTGGGGCATGCTTTCAAACTGGTGTTTGACAGGGATCTCAAAGGTCATGGCGATATCAGTCATTTTGCCGCGTTGACCACCGCACTTGCCGCCACGGTCGGTATCGGCAATATCGTCGGTGTAGCCACCGCCATTACGCTGGGTGGTCCCGGCGCTGTATTCTGGATGTGGGTGACCGGCCTGGTGGGCATGGCGACCAAATATGCCGAGGCGCTGCTGGCTGTAAAATACCGGGAACAGGGCGAGAATGGCATGCGCGGCGGGCCGATGTATTACATTTCCAAGGGCGCAGGTTTGCCCTGGCTGGGGTGGCTGTTTGCCGTGTTCACCGCCTGTGCCGCTTTCGGTATCGGCAATATGACTCAGGCCAACTCAGCGGCAGCGGTATTGAAAGAAGTCTTCGGTATGGCTGACTGGCTCACCGGTGGCATCCTGATGGCACTGACCGGCCTGGTACTCATCGGCGGGATTCGTTCGATTGGCCGTTTCACTTCGATGCTGGTCCCCTTCATGATTGTGACTTATCTGGGTGCGGCACTGGTGGTTATTGCCATGAATGCCAGTGAGGTGCCAGAGGCATTCGGTCTTATCTTCTGGCATGCCTTTAATCCCATCGCAGCCGGTGGTGGTTTTGCCGGCGCGGCAGTGGCAGCTGCGATTCGTTACGGGGTGGCTCGCGGCGTGTTTTCCAACGAATCCGGGCTGGGGTCAGCGCCCATCGCCGCGGCGGCGGCCAGAACCGGCGACCCGGTCAAACAGGCGCTGGTATCCATGACCCAGACTTTTATTGATACCCTGGTTGTCTGCACTGCCACGGCACTGGTGATTCTCACCGCCGATGTCTGGCGCGAAGGGGTTAGTGCAGGCATTCTGACCAGTCTGAGTTTTGCGCAAACACTGGGTGAGACTGGGACGATAATCGTTGCTGTGGCAACGGCTTTGTTTGCTTTTTCCACCCTGATAGGCTGGAGCTATTATGGCGAGAAAGCGATTGAGTATCTGTTCAATGAACGCGCGATTATCGTGTTTCGGATGGTGTTTGTATTGGTGGTGATGGTCGGGGCCACCCGTGAGCTCAGCTTTGTCTGGAATTTTTCTGATTTGATGAACGGCCTCATGGCAATTCCCAACCTGATAGGTATTCTGTTGTTATCCGGCGTCGTCAGACAGGAAAGCCGACGTTATTTTGCGATAACAGCTGCTGAGGATCGTCAAAACATCACATAAGCTCGCTAAGCTGAGCTTTTGACCGCCGACAGGAGTTGTAATGTTACGTCTGTATCAGATTGAGCATGGATTGATTCAGGAAATCCCGCTGGATGAGTCGCGGCTGGAGAGCCAGTTGCTGGCAGCGGACTGGATTGATGCGCTTGAACCGGACGAGCAGGAGCGTGCGTTACTGGCGAAACTGTTCAGTGATGAGCTGCCGGACGTTGATGATGTCGAGGAAATAGAAGCCTCGGCGCGCTGTTTTACCGATCAGGATGGTCTCCACCTGCATACCCTGTTTCTGGGCATGGCCGAAGGTCGTCATCATACGGTTTCAGTCGCCTTTGTACTGCAGCCCGAGCGACTGATCGCGATTCGCGATGGCGAGCTCAGTGATTTCCGCCTGCTGAGAATGCGTGCCCGTCGCGGTCAGGTCAGCTGTGAAACACCGACGGAACTGCTGGTGACCCTGTTTGAGCAGAAAGTGGAAAACCACGCCGATAATATCGAGGATATTCATCATCAGCTGGAGCGGGTCAGCCACGCCGTGCTGGAAGATGAAGCCGCCGATCTTGAAGCGGCTATCAGTCAGCTGGCACGTCTGGAAGACAGTAACGGCAAAATCCGCCTGTGTTTGATGGATACCCAGCGTGATATCTCGTTTATGCTGCGGCATTTACGGGAGCCATCGCAGCAGCGCGATACGCTCTATGAAATCGGTCGCGATCTGGAAACACTGATGACCCACACCAGTTTCCTGTTCGACAAAATCAACTTTCTGATGGATTCAACCCAGGGTTTTATCAACATCCGTCAGGCGCAGATCATCAAAACCTTTTCCATTGCCGCCGTGGTCTTTCTGCCGCCGACCCTGATCGCCAGTATCTACGGCATGAATTTCGAGGTAATGCCTGAGCTTGACTGGCAATACGGCTATCCGCTGGCTATCGGTCTGATGGTGGCTGCGGGTATGGCGCCTTATTTCTATTTCAAGCGAAAAGGCTGGCTGTAATCACCGTTGCGATGATGCTGAAGCGATAAACCAAAAAGGAGAGAAATATGAGCAGACATTTTGACGAGGCCAAGGGGCTGAGTGAAACCCACGATCCAGCCACCCATGACTTTGTGTTCAACCAAACCATGTTTCGGATTAAAGATCCCGAGCGCACGCTGAAATTTTACAGTGAAGTCATGGGCATGACCCTGGTCAAACGCTTTGATTTTCCGGCGATGGAATTCACGCTCTATTTTATGGCGGCTTTGTCACCGGAGCAGGCCAAAGCTATTTCTGAGGACAATGAAGAGAGAATCAAGCAGACCTTTGCCATGCCGGCGATGCTGGAACTGACCCATAACTGGGGCGATGAAGACAAGGACGAAGTCAGTTATCACAATGGCAACAGTGATCCGCGCGGTTTCGGCCATATTGGTTTTGCGGTGCCCGATATTGATGCCGCTTGCGATCGTTTTGAAAAAATGGGTGTGCCGTTTGTGAAAAAGCCCAATGATGGAAAAATGAAGGGTATTGCTTTCATACAGGATCCGGATGGCTACTGGATCGAAATCTTTACCCCCGCGCGTCAGCCCGGGCTGTTAAAGGAGCATCTGGCCTGACAGCCAGACAATAAAAAGGGGCGTAAAGCCCCTTTTTTCGTTTCCCGGTTCAGCCCTTGGGTCCAAGGAAGAACCAGATAATCAGGCCAACTAATGGGAACAGCAGCAAAATCAAAATCCACAATGCTTTAGCGCCGCCGCCGGCCGGACTGTTTGCTACCTTGATAATGGCCCAGATAACAATAATCAGCCAGATAAGACCTAATAACCCACCTACTTCTACTCCCATTATTCTCTCCTTGTTGTTTTGTCGTGCAGTGCCAGATTAATTGAAATTTCTCATCAAAACAAACCTTTGAATTCACAGTTCTGCCGAATCCGCATAAAGGCCCCCACCCAATGCTTTAAACAGCGTTAACTGGTTTCGCAGTCGCTGTAGATCAATATCAATCAGGTTCAATTGACTGTTAATCGCGCTGCGCTGTGCATCCAGCACATCAAGATAGCTGTCAACGCCGGCATTGAACCGGGACCGGGCGAGTGCCAGACTGTGCTGTGTGGCCTTAGTCAGATCCTGCTGTGCCTTTAGCTGGTCATCCAGTGTGATCCGGGCCTCCATTTCATCGCGGACTTCTTTGAAGGCCTGCTGTATCACTTGCTGATACTGGGCGATAGTAATGTCTTTCTGTAATTCTGCGACATCCAGATTGGCCTGGTTTACACCCCAGTCCAGTAAAGGTAGCGTGAACTGTGGTGCAATCTGCCACTGGCGGCTGCCGCTGTCACTGAGCTGGGCCGGAGTACTGCCAGCGAGACCCAGACTGGCAGTCAGACTGATCCGTGGGAAAAAGGCGGCGCGTGCCGCACCGATATCGGCATTGGCCGACTTAATCTGATATTCCGCCTGCAATACATCGGGACGTGTCAACAGCACATCAGAAGCCAGGTCGACAGGTAAATCCTGCAACTGACCGATTTTTCCCCATTCAGACTGCCACTGGGATTTATCCAGGTTCTGTCCTGTTAACAGTTGGAGGCTGGTAAAGAACTGATTGGCCTGCTGGCGGTACTGCGCCTCAAGGATCCGAGCTTCATGCACGGCGGTTTCCGCCTGTCTCAGATCCAGCTCGGAGGCGAGGCCATTAGCAAAGCGTTTGTTTATTAGCTGATAACTCTCTTCACGTGCCTGCCGGGTTTCAGTTGCCAGTGCTGTCTGCGCTTCCGCGGCCTGCCAGCTGAACCAACTGTCAGCCACTTCGGCAATCAGACTGAGCTGGGCACTATCTCGTGCAGTGCGACTGGCAAAATATTGCTGCAGGGCGGATTCAGAAAGACTTTCAATTCGTCCGAAAAAGTCGATTTCCCAGCTGGTTATACCCAGGCCAACGCTGTACTGTTCAGTGATACCGCTTCTGCCTGCAAAACTCAGAGATTCGGGTGTCCGGCTACGGCTGGCTTCACCCTGAGCATCGACAGCAGGCAAGCGAGCCGCTCGCTGTATCCGATACTGCTGCTGCAGTTGCTGCACGCTCAGCGCGTCTACCTTTAGCGCTTGATTCTGCGTCAATGCCATCTCAATCAATTGTTGCAGTGCACTATCGCGGTAAAAGTCCTGCCAGCTGAGTTCGGCCACAACCATGCTGTCAGTATCGTTGTGTGTCTGTTGCGTCAGGTCAATGACCGGTGCCGGCCGCTGATAATCCGGGATCATTGAGCAGGCCGATACAAGCAGCATCAGGCAGGCTGCTGCGCTGAGTCTGGTGAGGTTGTTCATGCCTTTATCTCCTCTGCGCTTTCACTGTCGTTTTGCTTGCGGCTGAGTCGCTCGGCCAGGCTGAAGACCACCACAAAGAAGACCGGAATGAAGAATACCGCCAGCACTGTCGCAGTAAAAATACCACCGAAGACGCCGGCGCCAATCGCATTTTGACTGGCAGAGCCGGCCCCGGCGGCAATCATCAGTGGTGTGACCCCCAGCATAAAGGTCAGTGAGGTCATCAGTATCGGCCGTAGCCGCATCCGCACTGCTTCCAGCGTCGCCTCGTTGAGAGACATGCCTTTCTCATAAAGAGATTTGGCGAACTCGACGATAAGTATCGCGTTTCTGGATGACAGGCCAATCGTCGTCAGCAGCCCAACCTGGAAAAACACATCATTGGACAGGTCGCGCAGCAGGGCGAAGAGAACGGCCCCCAACACCCCGAGTGGCACCACCAGCATGACCGAAAAAGGGACCGACCAGCTTTCATAAAGGGCGGCCAGGCAGAGGAAGACGACCAGAATCGACACGGCGTAGAGTAGCGGTGCTTGATCACCGGACTGACGCTCCTGTAAAGACAGCCCGGTCCACTCGAAACCAATGCCTTCAGGTAACTGCGACACCAGTCTCTCCATAATCTGCATAGCAACGCCTGAGCTGACACCGGGCGCACCTTCACCCTGAATGTTGACAGAAGACACGCCATTGTAGCGCTCCAACCGGGGTGAGCCGTAAATCCAGCGACTTTCAGTCAACGAAGCCAGTGATACCATTTCATTGTTATCATTACGCACATACCATTCACCCACATCATCCGGCATCATCCGGTAGGGCGCATCGCCCTGTACGTAGACACGTTTGATACGTCCTTGATCAATGAAGTCATTGACGTAGCTCGAGGCCCAGGCGGTGCTGAAGGTATTGTTGATATCGCTTAGATCGACGCCAAAGGCGGCTGCTTTGGTGTGATCGACATCCAGTTTGAATTGCGGTGTATCGTCCTGACCATTATGGCGAACGCCGGTCAGCATCGGCTCCTGCGCTGCCAGTTGCAGTAACTGACTGCGCGCATCCATCAGGGCCTTATGACCCAGTCCACCCAGATCCTGCAGTTGCATTTCAAAACCACTGGCGTTGCCCAGTTCACGGATTGGCGGGGGGGCAATAGCAAAAGCCATCGCATTTTTGAGGCCGGCAAAATAAGCATTTGCTCTGGCTGCCACCTGCTGCACGTGCTGCTCGGGTTCTGTGCGCTCATTCCAGTCTTTCATATTGATAAAGGCAAGACCGTTGTTCTGACCACGCCCCCCGAAGCTGAAGCCAATCACTGAGAATACTGACTCGACATTGTCTTTTTCCTGTTCCAGATAAAAGTCTTCGACTTTGTTCATTACCTCAATAGAGCGCTCCATCGATGCGTTGGGGGGTAAGACCATCTGGTTGAACATCAGTCCCTGATCCTCTTCCGGCAGGAAAGAGCCGGGCAACCGGGTAAACAGAACCGCCAGTACCGCAACAATCACGACATAAATCAGCATATAACGGCCACTTCGACCAATCATGTGCTCAACACTGCGCTGATAGCTATGCGAAGCGCGGTTGAAATTGCGATTGAACCAGCCGAAAAAGCCTTTGCGATCCTCTGGCTCTTCATTGCTAGGTTTGAGAAACGCTGCACACAGCGCGGGGGTTAGCGTCAGCGCCACCAGGACCGACAGAGCCATGGCGGAGACCACAGCAATCGAAAACTGTCGGTATATGACACCGGTGGAACCGCCGAAAAAAGCCATCGGAATAAACACGGCCGATACCACCAGGGCAATACCGACTAAAGCGCCTGTGATCTGATCCATCGACTTACGTGTTGCCTCTCTGGGCGACAGGCGGTCTTCGTGCATGACCCGCTCTACGTTTTCCACTACCACAATGGCATCATCGACCAGCAAACCGATCGCCAGCACCATCGCGAACATGGTCAGCGTATTGATGGAATAACCGAAGGCATAGAGCACAGCGAATGTGCCTAAAAGCACGATCGGCACAGTGATAGTGGGAATCAGCGTAGCGCGGAAATTCTGCAGGAACAGATACATGACCAGGAATACCAGTACGATAGCTTCCAGCAGGGTGTGCACCACACTCTCAATCGACAGTTTGACAAAGGGGGTAGTGTCATAGGGATAGACGACTTCCAGCCCTTGCGGGAAGAAGTCGTCTAACTGGCTGATTCGCTCACGGACATTGGCTGCCGTGTCCAGCGCATTGGCGCCGGAGGCAAGGCTGATACCAATACCGGCAGCGGGTTGCTTGTTATATTCGGTTTCGTACTGGTAATTCTCACCGCCCAGTTCTACCCGGGCGACATCGCCCAGACGGACACGGGAACCATCCTGATTCACCCTGAGGATAATATTGCTGAACTCTTCCGGAGTTTCCAGCCGGGTCTGAACCACGATATTGGCATTGAACTGCTGATCAGCCACCGCGGGCGAACCGCCTAATTCACCGGCGGCAATCTGGGCATTCTGAGCGCGGATCGCCAGCACGACATCACCGGTAGTCAGCTTGTAATGATTGAGTTGCTGGGGATTGAGCCAGATCCGCATCGCATACTGTGAACCGAAGATTTGAATCCGGCCGACGCCGTTGACCCGGCTCAGTGGATCCTGAATGTTGGCGCCAACATAATCGGCGATATCGTAGCGATCCATACTACCGTCAGCAGATACAAAGCCCAGCACCATGAGAAAGCCGGTGCTGGATTTAGTCACGCGAATACCCTGCTCCTGAAC
Source organism: uncultured Methylophaga sp. (assembly GCA_965229455.1). Classification (GTDB taxonomy): domain Bacteria; phylum Pseudomonadota; class Gammaproteobacteria; order Nitrosococcales; family Methylophagaceae; genus Methylophaga. The sequence goes on along the minus strand of OZ245877.1, from coordinate 12,855 downwards.
TTCCTGCGGCAGCAACGGCATCGCAGACTGCAATTTGTTCTGAACCTGGACCTGGGCAATATCCGGGTCGGTGCCAGCCTCAAAGGTGATGGTAAGCTGACCGATGCCAGTGGAATCGCTGGTGGCTGACATGTACAACACATTGTCGATACCGGTCAGATTCTGCTCCAGAACCTGTATCACCGAATCTTCCACTGTCGCCGCCGAAGCACCCGGATAGGTGGTACGTATTTCCACCGAGGGCGGTGCTACTTCCGGGTATTGTGAGACCGGCAACTGAAAGATGGCCAGTAAGCCGGACAGCATAATCAGGATCGCGATAACCCAGGCAAAAACCGGACGATCAATAAAAAACCGCGCCATAATCAGTCTCCGCCTACTCGCGTTTGCTCAAGCTGTTGATCAATGTTGACCCTGGCGCCTGGCGCGATTTTCTGCAGCCCGGCCACAATCACTTGATCACCGGCACTGAGTCCGGACTTGACCAGCCAGTGACCATCAATCGCGCGACCCACATTCAGTTCGCGTGACGCGACCTCATTATTCTGAGTCACGACAAACGCGGTCGCTTTGCCTTCACGATTAAAGCTGACTGCTTTTTGCGGCGCCAGAATGGCTGCATCGATCTGGCCTTCGGTAATTTCCGCACGGACAAACATGCCCGGCAGTAACAGTTGATCCGGGTTGGGCATGATCGCCCGTAACACCACATCACCGGTAGAGGGATCGACATCGACCTCGGCAAATTGCAGCTTGCCCTCATGCGGGTAGACGCTGCCGTCTTCCAGAGTCAGTGTCACGGTGGGTGCTGACTGTTGGTTAATCTCGCGATCAATGACTTTTTTTCGCAGATCCAGCAGGGCACGGGAAGGCTGGGAGATATCGATATAAATCGGATCCAGTTGATGTAGGGTCGCCAACACCTCTGACTGCTGTGCCGTGACCAGTGCCCCTTCGGTGACATTGGACTTGCCGATGCGGCCTGAGATCGGCGCATTGACACGGGTGTAATCGAGGTTGGTCTGGGCAGTTTTGAGCATCGCCCGGCGAACTTGTATTTCGGCTTCGGCCTGCTGGAAAGTCGCCAGTGCGTCATCATACTCCTGGCGGCTGATAGCATTATCATCGAGCAGATTCTGATAACGACTTTTCCGTGCTTCGGCGGTTTTCAGAGCGGCTTCGGCGCGGGCAAGCTCGGCGCGGGCATTAGCCAGTTCCGCCTCAAACAAGGCAGGATCAATCTGATACAGTTGCTGGCCGGCTTCAATTTGTGAGCCTTCCTCAAACAGGCGCTTTTCGATGATGCCGCTCACCTGTGGTCTGACATCAGCTTTACGGTAGGCCACGGTGCGGGCCGGCAATGAACTGGTCAGGGTGACCGCCTGTGGCGCCAGTGTCATCACATTCACCGCCGCTGGCGGCCGCTTTTGTGTGCTGGACTGCGTTTCAGCCTGCTGTTCGCAGCCGGAGAGTAGTAAAGCCCCCAGCAACGTCATCAGCAGGGGCATTCTCAAACTAAAAGTCATTGCATTCTCCTAATTCCGGACCTGCTCGGCACCGGTAGCAATTGCATCCCAGGATGCATCCATAATCTGATTCAACTGTGTCTGATCCACCTGTATTACGCCCAACAATTGCTGACTGGCCATGTACATATAGGGTTCAAAACTCAGGCTGCCGAGCACATCATCAGGTAAGTCCTTGATCAGCTTCTGCCTCCGACCTTCTGCAAACAGGTCGCGCAGGGGCTGGAACTGCTGCCAGGCAGCCTGACGTTGGCTGCGTAAGATCTCGGTGGGCAGGTGATCAAACTGTGCCTTGCTGAGGGTAATTGCGCGGTTATTGATGCAGAAATGCCAAATATTGGCGCAAATTCGCTGATAGCGTTGTTTTAGGGATAAGGCACCATCGTGATCGGCAAAAGCGGCTTCGGCAAAGGCTTCGATAATGCGACTGTGCAGTTCGGCAATGAGCGCTTCACGGTCCTTGAAATAGAGGTAGATCGTCCCGGTCGCAACACCGGCCCGGTTGGCCAGCTGCTTCATCGAAAAACCATGAAAGCCATTGCTCGATAGCATTTCCAGCGTCGCCTGCAGTATTAATTCCTGTTTGTCCTTGGGGGAGGGCTGCGTCATAGTAGACTCAAAATGAATGAACGTTCATTCATTTTAGGGGGCCAGCACTTTAATGTAAACAGCGGTGATGGACGTTGATTAGTTTTGCTGAATTTTGTCGACGACTTGCTTGAGCCGTGTTTTTTCAGCATCCAGCTGGAGTGCTATTTCAGCGCGCTCATAAGCCAGTCTGGAATGGAGCTCAACCTGCTCTGCAAAACAGTCGGGACAGAGGCGCTTGAGCGCCAGCAGGGTCCGCTGCAGACGAAGCTGAATCTCGATCATGCCGGCACCATCACGGGCAATCGGCAAAAACACATCTTCAAACAGTCCTTCCAGTTGAATTTCTGAAACGCGAACATGGGGATAGACGATTTTTTCGTCATCATCTTCTATGCGTACATGCTCTCGCCAGGGTGATAACAGCCGTACCGTGCGGCTGATCACATCAATGGCTGTACCCGGATCATTGACGGCAGGCGACAACGCACGGGAAGCGATCTCTGCCAGCACGGAAAGACCGAAACGGGGATCCTGATCAAAGGAGCGTTCATTGCCCACGGTAAAGGCGGAACGGACTGCATTTTCAATCTCTTCAGTGAGTTCACCTTCAAAACTGGCGATGGCTTCTGCCGGATGAATAAATTGACCGGGCTCGGTCAGCACTGAAATTTCAGAATCATACTGCTCACCGTAGTGATTGAGTCTGCTGATATCAATATGCTGTATATAACCGGTCTGCGCCGGATAGATCTGCCTGTCAAAGTAGTTGGGCAGCTTGTCCCAGTCGAGTCGGCGTGCCCCCAGACAGGGGTAATCGATGCGTTGTTGTATTGCTCGACTGGCGGCTTCCTCAACCCGGTTGGTGGTCTCACCCAGCCGGCCCAGCATCGATAGATGTTCAATCCAGCGCAACATGGTCACCACAATAATCACTACCACGCCGATAGTGACGGCAAACAGGATCAAGCGGCCGTTATCACCATAGAGATCGGTACTGAGGGCAATAATGCCGACCAGACTGAACAGGAAGGAGCCGATAAAGGTCGCCAGCACATTCTGCGTGGTCGAGTCCTGACGTACCAGTTTGGTGGCGCGGGGTGTTGCGCTGGAACTGGCAGCCGTATAAGCAGAGACCATCACGCTCAGCGAGAAGGTGGTCACGGCCAGCATGCTGGAAGCCAGGATATTGAGGATCTGGCCGACAGATTCGGCACCGATACTGAAGGGGAAGGGGTCTTTGATAAAGAGCTCGACCGGGATGGCAATCAATGCGGTGAATACCGCCAGTAAGGCGAACAGCGCTGAACGCAGCCATAACTTTCTACCCAGCTGGGTTAACAGCCATTGCCATTTGGAAAACATCAGTCTCTCCGTCTGCGACCTGAATCAAGCATAACCAACCATGGCCTGACACACAATTTGCTGGCAGCAGGCACAAAAAAACCGGTGAGGTCAGGCCGCACCGGTTTATTGTCTGTTGTCAGACCGGGTATCAGGGTGAGAATGAGGAACCACAGCCGCAGGTCGTGGTGGCATTCGGGTTACGGATGACAAACTGCGAACCCTCAATGCCATCAGTAAAGTCAATCTCCGCGCCAACCAGATACTGGTAGCTGGCAGGGTCAATCAGCAGGGTGACACCGCCTTTTTCAACCTGGGTGTCTTCTTCGCTGACGTCTTCTTCAAAAGTAAAGCCATACTGGAAGCCGGAGCAGCCACCGCCAGTGATGAATACGCGCAGTTTCAGTTGATCGTTGCCTTCTTCAGCGATCAATTCGCTGACCTTAGCTGCCGCTGCCTCGGTAAAGATAATAGGGCTGGGCATTTCGCTGGTCATATAGTCACTCCAAAATTAGCTTAGTTACTGGTCAAATATTATCCAAATTCTGACTAAATTAGTCAAGATTTAGGCAAAATCAATCAGGATTCTGCTTTCTGTTCCAGATGAAATTCGGCACCTTCTTCAAACACTTCATGCTCCAGTTGCAGGATATCGGTGTCTTCTTCCTGGGCACGGATTAAGTGACCGTTCACTTCACTTCCCATCGCCATCTCCAGCAAACGGTAGTAGAGATTACCGTTAATGCGGGCTTTGGGTGCCAGTTCCACATGGTTGGACACAAACACATTGCCATTGACCTGGCCGTTAATGATGATATTGGGCACCCGGATTTCGCCATCAATACTGCCGTGATCACTAAGCGTCAGCACCGAGGTGTCATCACCGGTAGCATTGATATTGCCTTCAATGGATCCGTCAACGCGCAGGCCACCACTGAAACTGATGTCGCCTCTGATATGTGTGTGCCGACCGATCAAAGTATCAATGCGACTGGTCGATTTCTTTTTCTTGGCTTTATTTTTGTTGAACATGATTTACCTCATGATGCCGGGGAGGTGGTGACTTCCCACTTGAATGTCCGCTCGGTCAGGGTTTTATCGGACTGTCTCAGCATGACCCGAATACTGTCCGGTGTTTCATTCTCTGCTAATTTCAATGTGCCTTCAAGCACTTGCACATGCCGTATATTGAGCGCCTGGGTCTCCACCAGTCGCGACTGGGCTTCACCGTCTCCTTTCAGATTCAGTGTAATCAGTACATCACCTTTAATGGACTTGGTGATTCGCTTACCCTGAGTCAGAACAATCCGGTACAGATAGGCTGTGGCGTCGTCAGTGACAGCCCGAAGATGCAGTTCACGCACCTGTAATTCACTGCTGGCATCGCCTTGAGTGATATTTTGATAGAACAGCAGTTCCTTATTGAGTTCGATCACCCTGTCCTGCAATAACTGCAATTCCGTCTGCAATTGCGAATCAGTAGCCTGCTGCAGCGCCTGCATTTGATTGATGTCGATCAGTTGCTCCTGCAACTGGCGGTTCTCTTCTGTTAACTGCTGATTCTCCGCCAGCATCTGTTGATGCTGAGACTTCAACCCTGACAGGTTTTGAAGTTGTTTCTGCTGCCATTGCTGAGCCCAGAACAGAATCGCTGCAGCAGTCAGCACAATACCCAACACCGCCAGCACAAGGCAGCGATAGGGGCGCCGGTGATGAATAACGTAGGGACGATCCAGCATCAGGGCATGGTCGCGATAACGTTAATGCCGGTAGTTTCGTTCAGACCGAACATGATATTCATGTTATGTATCGCCTGACCCGAGGCACCTTTGACCAGATTGTCGATAACTGACAGCACCACCACGGTATCGCTGCCCTGTGGCTGATGTACCGCAAGACGACAGACATTGGAGCCGTTCACACTGCGGGTTTCCGGCATACTGCCTGCCGGCATCACATCGACAAACGGCTCATCGCGGTAGCGATCTTCAAATAAAGTCTGCAGATCCGCGTCCTGATTAAGTCTGCCGTACAGCGTGGCATGAATACCCCGTACCATCGGGACCAGATGGGGGATAAAAGTCAGATCCACGTCTTCACCGCAATGGGCGGACAGTACTTCTCTGATCTCCGGCAGATGTCGATGACCGGAAACGCCGTACGCCTTGAAGCTGCCACTGGTTTCCGCCATCAGCATCGGAATAACGGCTTTGCGGCCGGCACCGCTGACACCGGTTTTGGCATCGGCGATAAGCTGTTTGGGATTAATCAGGCCGGCTTCCAGCAGGGGCAGGAAACCCAGTTCCGTCGCGGTAGGATAACAGCCGGGCACGGCCACAAGCTGGGCTGTGCGAATCTGATCACGGTTGAGTTCCGGCAGCCCGTAAACAGCTTTGTCGAACAGTTCCGGACAGGTATGCGGCGTGTTGTACCATTGTTCCCAGACGGCCTGGTCTTTGAGGCGAAAGTCGGCTGACAGATCAATCACCCGGGTATCGCGTTTGATCAACTCCGGCACCAGCGCCATAGCCACAGTATGGGGTGTGGCGAAAAACACCACGTCGCATTGGGCCAGCACGGCCGGGTCGGGCTCACTGAAAGTCAGATCGATATGGCCACGCAGGTTGGGGAATAATTCACTGACCGCCATGCCAGCCTCACTGCGCGAAGTGATGACTTCCAGCGATACTTCTGGATGGTTGGCTAATAGTCTCAGCAATTCCACGCCGGTGTAACCGGTGCCGCCAACAATTCCGACTTTGATCATGCTTTGCTCTGTCGTTGCTCTAGAAACCAACAGTATACCCAAATTATGCTGGCCTGCAGACAGCAAAAAACCGGCTGCGTCTGATTCACACAGTGTTAAAAAGCTGCTCCAGGCGTTGTTTTTGCTGCATGTAGACAGCGGCTGGATAGTAACGACCATCAGCAAACTGAAGACTATTGAGATACACCGGATATTGCGAATGACGGCTTCGCAGGTTCAGCACCAGTTGGCGTACCCGATCAAACAATGCCGGATCATCGGCAGTGCCTTCAAACTGCTGGGGCCCACAGATAATGCTGCAGTGGGCATCGTTGGCAGTGCTGCTCATGGTGACTTTGACCGGCAGATAAGTACTGACCTGCTTGGTGACGGCCACTGGACTGGCACGCCATTGAGCGTGTTGCCGGTTAAGATGATAAAACCGCAGTTGCGGGACTTGATTGCGCTGGCGAATTTCTGACAGAAACAGTTGCAGGTGGGCGACCAGCGTGGCCTCTGTCAGATGCTGATAAGGTAGTTTAATCAGGTTGGCGAACTCATCCAGCAGATAACAGGTAATGGTGTTATTTTCGAGATAGATAAACACATTTATCCGTTGCGGTGACTGGAACTGCAGCAGGCTATTGAACAGGCTGTCCCTGTCCAGATAGCGATCCAGTCTGACTGCTTCAAATCCGTCACGCCGACTGGCCAGGGTTTGCAAGAGGTCCTGTGACAGCGGCTGTTTGAGCAGATTAATCTGTTGTTGTTGCCATTGCAGGCTGTAGAGGCGGTCAGCCATGGACAGAACAAACCGGCCGCTGTCTGGGTAACGGTGGTAATGGCTGATAACTTGATTCATCAGATCATCCAGGCGCAGGCTGATAGTTTGACCGAAAACCGGTGTCGGACACCAACTGTGCCAACTCGTGTCGGTATCCGGTTGCCAGGCCAGCATGTGTTCCAGAAATGCCATGACGGCCAGTGGCCCTCGGAATTGAAAGCTGTAGCAGGCACCGAGACGGCTAATTAGCAAGCCTTCCAGTGAGGTCACCAGGCTCTGGTGGTAACTGCTGTAATTCAGTGGGTCGTTGAGTCTGCTTGATAACTGCAGGCCTTGCTGTGAGAGCTTGTCTCCGGCTTCTGCCTCAAGATTGATAAACAGATTGATGCTGTCAAGCCGGTCTTGTTCAGCCGCATTGATAGCGTCAAAATTGAGTTCCAGCCCGGGCAGTTGACTGCGGCAGAGTTGCTGACACAGCTCAACGACAAGCTTGGTGGAGACTTTTCCGTGCTGATCATTAACACTGAGCCAGTTGCTGCGGCTCATCAGTCGGTTCCCTACCCCATAAGCCAATACCTGCAGCAGATGTTCATGTTCAAATAGCTTGGCATCGCCCGGCGCCAGCATCGCCTGACGACTTAAACACCATTGATTGTGATCACGAAAACGGGTGAGGAAAAGACTTTCGTTCCCCGAGTCCGGTCTCAGCGGCGCAGGCAGTAGCGCGACCTGATTCACGGCAGGCATATAGCGCAGACGATGGCCGGTCTTCAATTGCTGCAGAGCCTCAGTTGCGTCCAACTGCTGTTCATGGCAAAACGCCGCGAGCAGGTTGATTACTTCGGCACTCAAACGACCCAGAGCCTGGTAATCGTGATCTATACGGAGAATGTCATCAATACTGTCATCGAGCTGTTTCAGCTTGTCTGCATCCCAGCTCCATTCACTGACCCGATTTTCCATAAACTGACGCCGCCAGGGATGTGTGGCTTGTCTGATCGGTTTGCTCAGCCTCTCAGGTTGGCCGAGATAAAAAAGACGTTGCCATTCAGTCCAGTCGGTTTGCTGTTGCAGGCAAAGCAACTTGAGATAGCCCGGGTCCATGCGGCCGGTGTCAGTCTGTTGCTGATACATCTGTTGTTTTAACCGTGATGACAGTGCGGCATCATCAGGGGCTGTCAGGCAGCGACGCAGGTAAGCCAGTGACAGCGCTTGGTTACCGTCATGCAGGCTGTCATTAATCACACTGCGGGCTTGATAAAACAGGCTATGAGCATCAAACCTGCCGACAGCGCCAAAATCAATCAGGCTGACCGGGCTGAGCAGACGCTGGGATCGTATATTTTCGACAGAGGCACTATAGTTCCGGTCTTCTTCGGGACTGGTCAGCCACCAGTATGGCTGACTGCCGGCCAGCACCAGACCGGCGCTGTAGAGTTGATCGCGTTCCCAGGCTGTCAGAGCACCACGGGCGACATCTGCTTCCGACAATAGCTTGGTATCGAGTTCTATACCGTTTTCACGCGCCCAGAGAGCAACGGCGTCGACTTTTTGCTGTAGCTGCGCACGCTGATTTTCTTTGAGCAGATCAGTGTGTAACAGCCACAGACCGAATCGGGGATGCTTGGGGTAACGCAACAGGCTGTGCGGTTGAATAAGATAGAGGCCACGAAGTGGATAGCGTCGCAGTGCCTTTTGTCGGTAACGGAAATTTTTTTCAAGTTGCCGGACGCTATCCAGCGTGATTTTGCCGGGCCGGTAGTCAATCAGACCGGCCGGGGTATCTTCGTCAATATACCCCGGCAGTAGTTTGGCATTGAGATGAAACAGAAACGGCAGCAGTTCCAGAACCCGGCGGTGTCTTGCCGGTGCCAGTTGAAGCAGACGTTGGATGCGTTCGTGGTTATGCGTCTGGAAAAAACGCTGCGCCTGAACCCGATCCACTGTCCGCTGGCCTGTTAATGTCTGAAGTGGCGCATGCCTGTGAAGACCATAGCGATGCCGTGTTCATCGGCAGCGGCAATGACTTCATCATCACGCATTGAACCACCGGGTTGAATCACGGCTGTAATGCCGGCTTCAGCAGCGGCATCAAGACCGTCACGGAATGGGAAGAAGGCATCAGATGCCATCACGGCACCGGGTACCACCAGACCGGCGTCTTCTGCTTTGATTCCAGCGATACGACTACTCACTACACGGCTCATCTGACCGGCACCGATACCGACGGTCTGTTGGTTTTTGGCATAGACAATAGCATTGGATTTGACGAACTTGGCCACACGCCAGGCAAACAGCAGATCCTGCATTTGCTCATCGGTCGGTGCGGTCTCTGTTACCACTTTCAGTTCATCGGTGTGCACCAGCGCATCATCGCGATCCTGAACCAGCAGGCCGCCATTAACCCGTTTGAAATCAAGACTATCAGCCGGGTTTTCAGCAAATTCACCACAGGCAAGCAGGCGCACATTCGCTTTTTGTGCCACCACTGTCCTGGCATCCTCTGCCACTGAAGGGGCAATGATCACCTCGACGAACTGACGCTCTATAATGGCTTTGGCGGTATCGGCATCCAGTGGCCGGTTGAAGGCGATAATGCCGCCAAACGCCGAGGTGGGGTCAGTCTGGAAGGCCAGGTCGTAAGCGGCCAGCAGGCTGTCAGCGGTAGCAACGCCACAGGGGTTGGCATGCTTGACGATCACGCAGGCCGGCGACTCCGGGAATGCTTTGACACACTCCAGCGCGGCATCGGTATCGGCGATATTGTTGTAGGAGAGTTCTTTGCCCTGCAACTGAACTGCTGCGCTGATGGTGCCACTTTCCAGTTCGCCTTCAACATAAAAGGCCGCTTTCTGGTGCGGGTTTTCGCCGTAGCGCATAGTTTGCTTCTTGCTAAACTGGCTGTTGAAGGTGCGCGGAAAAGTATTCATATCCCCGTTATCGGACCGTTTACCCAGATAATTAGCAATCGCACCGTCGTAATGCGCGGTGTGCTCGAAGGTCTTCACTGCCAGATCAAAACGGGTCGCATCATCGACCCCGCCATTGGCTTCAATTTGTTCAAGGACGCGGCTGTAATCGGCAGGGTCGATCAGTACCGTCACATCGGCATGGTTCTTTGCCGCAGCCCGCAGCATGGTAGGGCCGCCGATATCAATATTTTCGATTGCCATGGGCAGCGTGCAATTATCGCGGGCGATGGTCGCTTCAAATGGATACAGGTTGACGACCACCAGATCGATGGGCGCAATGTCATGTTGTTGCATGACAGCATCATCGGTACCGCGACGGCCCAGCAGACCACCATGGATTTTGGGATGCAGCGTTTTGATACGTCCCGCCATCATTTCCGGGAAACCGGTATGTTCAGAGACTTCCTTGACTGGCAGGCCGGCCTCACTCAGCAACTTGGCGGTGCCGCCGGTGGACAGCAGTTCGACACCAAGTCGGTTCAGTTCCTGTGCCAGCTCAAGCACACCAGTCTTGTCGGAGACGCTCAATAGAGCACGTTTGATCTTATTCATCAAAAAGAAATTCCAGGCTAAAGAGAATGTGTGTTTACAAGCCGTAGAGCTTGAGTTTTTTACGCAGGGTGCCGCGGTTGATACCGAGAATTTCGGCCGCCCGGCTTTGATTACCATGAGTGTGTGCCAGTGTCGCTTTCAATAACGGCACTTCGACTTCGGTCATCAGCATGTCATACAGGTTGGCCGCAGGGTGACCTTCGAGTTGCTCGAAGTAGTCAGCCAGGGCCTGGGAGACGCAGTCACTGAGTGGTGCTGTCGTATGCTCGGCCGCAACACCCAATTCAGCGCAAGTCGATGGATCTTTGGCTAATGGTTTAGTCATGCGGCTTGAGAGTCCTGTTGTTGTTCTAGTTGCTCAAAAAATTCGCGGGTGAATCGCAGCTGTTGTGGCGGCTGCTCAAACTGATTCATTGCCTGGCGGAAAGCATTACCATTGCGAAGGCCTTTGCTATACCAGGCGATGTGTTTGCGTGCCATGCGAACACCGGTGTAATCACCGTAAAAATCGTACAGGTTTTGCAGGTGCTCAATCAAGACCTGTTTAATTTCAGTGACTTCGGGATCGGGTAGCAGCGTGCCATGGTCCAGAAAATGCAGGATCTGGCGAAATATCCACGGATTACCCTGTGCACCACGACCGATCATCAGGCCGTCAGCCCCGGTTTGTTGCAATACTGCTGCCGCTTTCTGCGGCGAATCAATATCGCCATTGGCAATCACCGGTATCGAAACGCGGGATTTAATCTCTGCAATGGTGTCGTACTCAGCGTCGCCTTTGTAAGCATCAGCCCGGGTACGGCCGTGCACCGCCAGTGCCTGAATACCTGCCTCTTCGGCGATACGGGCAATCCTGACGCCATTGCGGTTATCACGATCCCAGCCGGTGCGTATTTTCAATGTGACCGGGACATCCACCGCACTGACCACGGATGTCACAATCTCTGCGACCAGCTTTTCATTCTGCAGCAGCGCAGAGCCGGCCATCACATTGCAGACCTTTTTCGCCGGGCAGCCCATGTTGATGTCGATGATGTGTGCGCCTTCGCCGACATTGTGCCGGGCCGCTTCCGCCAGCATTTGCGGATCGGCGCCGGCTATCTGGACGCTACGCGGTTCCGGTTCACCTTCATGATTGGCCCGCAATAAAGATTTCTTACTTGCCCACAGGGCTTTGTTGGCCGTGATCATCTCGGAAACGGCCATGCCTGCGCCCAAACGTCTGCAGAGCTGACGGAAGGGGCGATCTGTCACGCCTGCCATGGGGGCCAGAAAAAGCCGGTTGGGCAGGCTGTAGGGGCCGATCATCAGTTCAGATGGCATGTCTGACTCCGGTCAGTCTGACCCAGTCTTCACGGCTTACCGCTGGCTGCATCGTGAACCAGGGTGCGTAGCTTTCAGCAACCTCATCTGCCTGGCTTTGCAGAATGCCCGAAAGCACCAGCTGGGTATCGGGTTTGCAGAGGTTGGCAAAGCGCGGTGCCAGGTTCTGCAGGGGGCCGGCAAGGATATTGGCCAGCAGCAGATCACAGGGTTCATCCGGGCAGTTGCCCGGCAGGTAAGCCTCGATTTCGACGCCGTTACGACGGGCATTCTCTCGCGTGGCTTCCAGCGCCTGCGGGTCGGTGTCGACGCCAATCACACGTTCAGCGCCCAGTAAGGCTGCTGCGATTGCCAGGATGCCACTGCCACAGCCGTAATCAATCACAAATTTGCCTTTTAAATCGGCCTGATCCAGCCAGTTCAGACATAAGGCGGTGGTCGCATGCGTACCGGTGCCGAAAGCCAGCCCCGGATCCAGCAGAATATTGACAGCCTGTTCATCCGGCGCTTTGTGCCAGCTGGGAACAATCCAGAGCCTGTCGCCAAACTGAATGGGCTGGAAATTGGCCATCCATTCCCGTTCCCAGTCCTTGTCTTCGACCGCCTCGACACGAAACCTGGGCACTTCCGGCAACAGCGTGGTCAGCATATCGAGCACAGATTGTTCTGAGGTTTCAGCGTCAAACAGTGCGGTCAACCGGGTATCGGCCCACAGGGGCGTTTCACCCGGATCCGGTTCATAGATGGGCTGGTCGGCATCATCCTCAAAGGTCACCGCTGCCGCGCCACACTCACTCAATGCTTCAGATAGGGCTTCAGCGCTGTCGGGAGCGGTATGGCAGATAAACTGAACCCAGGCCATCAGAGTCCCAGTTTCTTTTCAAGGTAGTGGATGTTGGTGCCACCAGTCTGGAAGTGGGTGTCGTCCATGATGTCACGTTGCAATTCGACATTGGTCTTGATGCCTTCAATGCCTATCTCTTTAAGCGCGGTCTGCATGCGGGCAATCGCCGAATCACG